>NZ_VRTZ01000001.1:0-640034 GCF_008017545.1 Homoserinibacter sp. GY 40078
GCATCCCCGGACCCATCAGCTCGCCGAGAGCGGCGGCGAGGAGCCCGACGCCGCCGTAGAGGTCGAGGTTCGCGGCCTTCGGATCGATGCGCTCCGGATCCACGGCTTCCTGAACGGCGCGGGTCAGCGTCTCCGGCGCGGCCCGGTGGACCTGCCAGAAGCCGGAGTCGTCCAGCTGGAACTCCCGCTCGCCCACCCGCTCGCGGATCACCGAGGGGGCCTGCGTACCGATGATGAGGCGGGGGCTCCCGACGCTCGGGGAGACGACCTCCACCGTTCCGCTCGCGTGCTCCGGCATCCGCTCGCCGAGGGGCGCGACCTCGCGCAACTCGGGCACGCCCAGGGGCAGGCTCTCGACCTCGATGACACGGTGGGAGCGCGCCGCGAAGGGGCCGATCGAACCGTCGGAGGCGACGTGGAGCCGCTCGCGCGTGCGCCATCCGCCACCATCGGCCGGTCCGTCGAGCGCTTCGACGACCACGTCGCGCTCGATCCGGGCCATGCGCTGCAGGGAGTCGGAGAGCACGTGGGCCTTGAGGGCTCGCTGATGCTCCGGCACGATGTGCCCGAAGTCGGCTCCGCCGGGTCGGTCCTCCGGGGCGCGCGAGACATCCGCCTCCGCCCAGATGTGCGCGCGGCGGTACGGGCTCGGCTCGAGGACCTCGACGGTGTCGGCCCACCAGAAGCGGTCCTTGCGGTCGTCGCTGATCCGCGCCCGCACACGCTCGCCGGGGATGGCCTCGGCGACGAACACGACCCGTCCGTCGAGCCGGGCGACGCCGTAGCCTCCGTGGGCGATGTTGGTAGCCTCGACCTCGACCTCGCGGCCCCGCATGTCACCCATCCTCCCGAGCATAGGCGGGACGACCCGGCCGCGGGCTCGGGAAGGAATGCGCGTGCGCCTGTACCTCGCCTCCACCTCGCCTGCTCGCCTCGCGACGCTCCGGGCCGTCGGGATCGATCCGGCGCCCGTGCCGTCGCACGTGGACGAGGACGCCGTCGCAGCGGCGGCGGGTCCGCTCGCGCCGGACGACTACGTGACGCTCCTCGCCCGCGCGAAGGCCGAGGCGGTGGCCACGCGCCTGGTGGAGGCGGGCGATATCGACGGACTCGTGCTGGGCGGCGACTCGGCGTTCGTGATCGACGGCCGCATCCACGGCAAGCCGCACCTTCCGGAGACGGCGCGAGAGCGCTGGCGGGCGCAGCGCGGGCGATCCGGAGTGCTGCACTCGGGCCACTGGCTCATCGATGCGCGGGGCGGTCAGATCGGGCGCGCCATCGGAGGCGCGACCTCCGCCGTCGTCCACTTCGCCGCCGACATCACCGACGACGAGATCGACGCCTACATCGCCACCGGGGAACCCCTGGAGGTGGCGGGCGCGTTCACGATCGACAGCCGCGGAGCAGGCTTCATCGATCGCATCGAAGGCGACCCGCACACGGTCGTCGGTCTCGGGGTGCCGTATCTGCGCACGCTTGTGCGACAGCTCGGCGTCGAGTGGACCTCACTGTGGAACGTCGAGCACTGAGCACCGGGGCTTTGTGACCTCGATGCAAGGATCGAGCGCGTGTTTGTGGATGCCGCATAACGGTGTCCCGCATGCGTCGCCCTAGGCTGGGGTGTTATGGCTCGCATCACGAAGGTCCTGATCGCCAATCGGGGGGAGATCGCGGTGCGTGTCATCCGCGCCGCCCGCGACTCCGGGATCGCCTCCGTCGCCGTCTACGCCGACCAGGATCGCGGTGCACGCCACGTCGTGCTCGCCGACGAGGCCTACGCCCTCGACGGCACGACGAGCCAGGAGACCTATCTGGTCGTCGAGAAGATCCTCTCGGTGGCTCGCCGCTCGGGCGCCGATGCGGTGCACCCGGGATACGGCTTCCTCGCCGAGAACGCCGACTTCGCCCGTGCCGTCATCGAGGCGGGCCTGATCTGGATCGGCCCCTCCCCCGACGCGATCGAGCGACTGGGCGACAAGGTGTCGGCGCGCCACGTGGCCGAGAAGGTGGGCGCGCCGCTCGCTCCGGGCACTCTGAACCCGGTTTCCGGGGCGGACGAGGTCCTCGCCTTCGCCGACGAGTACGGCCTGCCGGTCGCGATCAAGGCGGCCTTCGGTGGCGGCGGGCGCGGCCTCAAAGTGGCGCGCACGCGCGAAGAGGTCCCCGAGCTGTTCGACTCGGCGACCCGCGAGGCGGTCGCTGCTTTCGGGCGCGGCGAGTGCTTCGTCGAGAAGTACCTCGACAAGCCGCGTCACGTGGAGACCCAGTGCATCGCCGACGCCGAGGGCAATGTGGTCGTCGTCTCGACTCGCGACTGCTCCCTGCAACGACGCCACCAGAAGCTCGTCGAGGAGGCGCCGGCGCCCTTCATCACCGACGAGCAGCGCGAGCTTCTCTACACCTCGTCCAAGGCGATCCTGCGTGAAGTGGGCTACGTCGGCGCCGGTACCTGCGAGTTCCTCATCGGTCTCGACGGAACGGTGTCGTTCCTCGAGGTGAACACGCGACTGCAGGTCGAGCATCCCGTGTCCGAGGAGGTCACCGGCATCGACTTGGTGCGCGAGCAGTTCCGGATCGCCGAGGGTGGCACCATCGACTACCCCGACCCGGAGACCCACGGGCACTCGTTCGAGTTCCGCATCAACGGCGAGGACCCGGGACGCGGCTTCCTCCCGACGCCGGGTCCGATTCAGGCGATCCGGTTCCCCGGTGGCCCCGGAGTGCGGATCGACTCGGGCGTCACGACCGGCGATGTCGTCTCGGGGGCATTCGACTCCCTCCTCGCGAAGCTCATCGTCACCGGCGCGACCCGCGAGGACGCCCTCGAGCGCGCACGGCGTGCGCTCGACGAGTTCGAAGTGGCGGGGCTGCCCACGGTCATCCCGTTCCACCGTCAAGTCGTGCGCGACCCCGCGTTCACCGCGGAGGGCGGCTCGTTCGGCGTCTACACGCGCTGGATCGAGACGGAGTTCGCCGGAGAGCTCGAGCCGTGGGGCGGCGTGCTCGCCGAGCCGAGCCCCGCCGAGAAGCGTCATTCGGTCGTCGTCGAGGTCGAGGGCAAGCGGGTCGCGGTGTCGATGCCCACCACGCTCCTGCCCTCCGCATCGGTGTCGGCTCCCCCTCCTCCGCGCCGTCGCGGCGGTGGCCGCTCGGTCGCGTCCGCCACGGGTGATGCCGTCAAGGCGCCGATGCAGGCGACCGTCGTGAAGGTCGCCGTCGCCGAGGGCGACAAGGTCGTCAAGGGTGATCTCGTCGTGGTACTCGAGGCGATGAAGATGGAGCAGCCGCTCACCGCGCACAAGGACGGCATCGTGGGTTCGATCGACGCATCCGTCGGATCGACCGTCTCGGCCGGACACCTCCTCCTCACACTCACCGACTGAAAAGTTTCGGTGCGCCTGTCCGCGCGCCGCCGCCCAGCCCCCGCGATTCGGCGTACCCTCACCGAAATGTCAACGCTGTCGACCGGAGGTGACAATGCTGCCCCCGATCCGTCGGCACATCCTGGTTCGAGCGGACCGCGAACGCGCGTACCGCGTCTTCACGGCGGGCCCGGGCACGTGGTGGCCACGGGAGAACCACTCGATTTTCGGGCGAGACGGCGTCGTAGAGTTCGAGGGCGATGAGATCGTCGAGCGCTCGCCGACGGGCTCACGCGACGTCTGGGGGCGCCTGCTGTTCGCGGCCCCGCCGCAGACTGTGAGCTTCACCTGGCACCCGGGGCAGGACGCCGAGCACAGCATCTTCGAGGTGAACTTCACCGAGGTCGCCGACAACCTCACCCTCGTCTGTCTGATCCATGTCGGGTGGGAGAGCTACGAAGACCCGGATTCGGCGGGCGTGGACTACCTCATCGGATGGCCCGGCGTGCTCGACCGCTACGCCGCTCACGCGAACGATCCGGACGCCCAGCTCGCCACCGAGGATCTCTGGCTCGTGCTGTCGTACGCTCACGGACCCAACGCGGACGGAGCGGGGGTGACGTCCCATCCGCTGCTCGCCCAGCACGCGGAGCTCGTCCGCGAGTTCGCCGACGAGGGTGTGCTCGTGGCCGCGGGGGCGCTCATCGACGAGCCCGACGCGGGGCAGATGGTCATCCGGGTGCCGCTTGAGCACGCCGCGGCCTACCTCGCGCGCGTGGAGGCCGACCCGTCGGTCGCGGAACGCCTGTTCTTGTTGAGCGTGCGGCCGTGGAAGGTGTGGATCAGCTGACGATGTGCATGGCGCGCGCCGCATCCGTGACCGCGCCGGAGAGCGACGGGTACACCGAGAAGGCGCGCGCGAGCTGATCGACCGTGAGTCGGTGCTCCACCGCGAGCGCGATCGGGAGCACGAGATCCGATGCCTTCGGGGCCACGACGACGCCGCCGATCACCGTGCCCGAGCCCGTGCGGGCGAACAGCTTCACGAAGCCGTCCTTGATGCCCTCCATCTTGGCGCGCGGGTTCGACGCGAGCGGCAGCTTGTAGATCTCACCCTGGGCGATGCCGTCCTCGATCTGCTTCTGCGACCATCCGACCGTGGCGACCTCGGGGTGCGTGAAGATGTTCGAGGTCACGTTGCGCAGCTCGGTCGGCACGACCGCGTCGCCCATCGCGTGGTAGACGCCGGTGCGCCCCTGCATCGCCGCGACGGATGCGAGAGGCAGGAAGTCGCTGCAGTCTCCCGCCGCGTAGATCATCGGCATCGAGGTGCGCGCCACCCGGTTGACCCGGATGTGCCCCGACTCGGTGAGCTGCACGCCCGCCTCCTCGAGCCCGAGGCCGGCAGTGTTGGGGATCGATCCGACCGCCAGCAGGCAATGACTGCCCTCGACCGTCCGGCCGTCCGCGAGGGTCACCACGACGCGATCGCCCGACCGCTCGACCGACTGCATCCGCGACTTCGACAGCACGGTCATACCGCCGCGCACGAACACGTTCTCGATGACGCGCGCGGCGTCGGCGTCCTCGCCCGGGAGCACCTGGTCGCGGCTCGAGATGAGCGTCACCTCGGCACCGAGGGCGCGGTAGGCGGAGGCGAACTCGGCACCGGTGACGCCGGATCCGACGACGATGAGGTGCTCCGGCACCTCGTCGAGACCGTAGAGCTGCGTCCAAGTGAGGATGCGCTCGCCGTCCGGCTTGGCGGACGGCAGCACTCGGGGGCTCGCTCCCACCGCGACGACGAGAGTCTCGGCAGCGATCTCGTCGAAGTCGACGCGCTTCTTACCCGACCCCGTCGAGACGATGAGACGGTTGGGGCCGTCGAGCCGGCCATCGCCCGCCACGATCCGCACCCCCGCCTTGATGAGCTGCGACTTCATGTCTTCCGACTGCTGCCGTGCGAGCAGCAGCAGTCGCTGGTTGACGGCCGCGAGGTTGACGGTCACCTCGGGTCGGACCGCGCGGCCCTGATCGTTGCGTGCGAAGAACTGCACGCCCAGGTCGGCCGCCTGGCCCACGTCGGTGGCAGCGCCGGCGGTCGCGATGAGTGACTTGGAGGGGACCACATCGGTGAGGACCGCGGAGCCGCCGACGCCGGCGCGCTCCACGAGCGTCACCTCCGCACCGAGCTGGGCGCCGGTCAGGGCCGCCTCGTATCCGCCGGGTCCGCCACCGAGGACGGCGATGCGTTGGGTCCGCTCGAACTCGTAGGGCATGGCTCAATTGTCGCGCATAGAGTGAGGGCATGCAGACGCCTCACCCCCTCGACGCAGAGGGCGCCGATCCGTTCGCGATCGCGGCCATCGCCGCAGAGCAGCTCGCCGATGCGACAGGGGTCGACCGCCACGACATCGCGCTGACTCTCGGCTCAGGTTGGGCGAAGGCTGCCGACCTCATCGGAGAGACGGTCGCGACGGTGCCTGCGGCCGAGATCCACGGCTTCTCGGCGCCCGCGCTCACCGGTCACGTCGGCACGCTCCGCAGCATCCGCCTCCCGGACGGCCGCCACGCGCTCGTCATCGGCGCCCGCACACACTTCTACGAGGGACACGGCGTCCGCCGCGTGGTGCACTCGGTGCGTACCGCCGCCGCCGCAGGAGCGCGCACCATGGTGCTCACCAACGGCGCGGGCGGCATCAAGGAGCACTGGACGCCCGGTACGCCCGTACTCATCAGCGACCACATCAACCTCACCGCCGCTTCGCCCCTCGAGGGCGCCACGTTCATCGACCTGACCGACTTGTACTCCTCCCGTCTGCGGGACGTCGCGCGCTCCGTGAGCCCGGAGCTCGACGAGGGCGTCTACGTGCAGTTCCGCGGCCCCCACTACGAGACCCCGGCCGAGGTGCAGATGGCGAAGGCCATCGGCGGGCACATCGTGGGGATGTCGACCGCGCTCGAGGCGATCGCGGCGCGGCAGGCCGGCATGGAGGTGCTCGGCTTCTCGCTGATCACGAACCTCGCGGCCGGCATCTCGCCCGAACCGCTGAGCCACGCCGAGGTGCTCGAGGCGGGGCGGGAGGCGGAGCCCGTCATCAGCGACCTCCTCGCACGCGTCGTGGCGGCTCTGCCGTGACGCCCGCCGATCCCATCGCCGCGGCCCGCGCGTGGGCCGCGCAGGATCCGGACGAGGTCACCCGCGCGCAGCTGGAGGCGATGCTCGCCCGTGTGGACGCCGGCGACCCGGACGCTCGGGCGGAGCTCGCCTCGCGGTTCTCCGGACGCCTGCAGTTCGGAACCGCGGGACTCCGTGGCGAGCTCGGAGCCGGCCCTCTGCGGATGAACCGCGTGCTCGTCGGTCAGGCTGCTGCAGGGCTCGCCTCGTACCTGCTGGGCCGCGAGGAGACACCCTCGGTCGTGATCGGCTACGACGGGCGTCGCAACTCGGAGGTCTTCGCACGGGACACGGCCGAGCTCATGGCAGGCGCCGGCGTGCGCGCGATCCTGCTCCCGCGGATGCTTCCCACACCCGTGCTCGCATTCGCCGTGCGCGAGCTCGACACGAGCGCCGGGGTCATGGTGACCGCGAGCCACAACCCCGCCGCCGACAACGGCTACAAGGTCTATCTGGGCGGACTCGATCACGGGTCCCAGATCGTCCCGCCCGCCGACGCGGAGATCCAGACCGAGATCGCGCGGGTCGCCGAGGGTTCGGTCGCCGAGTTGCCCCGCTCCGAGGGCTACGAGGTGGCGGACGACGCGGTCATCGACGCCTACGTGCGGCGCACGGCCGAGATAGCCGCGCCCCGGCATCCGCTGAAGTTCGTCTATTCGGCGATGCATGGCGTCGGGTGGGAGACCGCCCGCCGCGTGTTCGAGGCGGCCGGATTCGGCGAGCCGATCGCCGTCGCCGCCCAGCGTGATCCCGACCCCGACTTCCCCACGGTCGACTTCCCCAACCCGGAGGAGCCGGGCGCGATGGACCTCGCCTTCCAGACCGCGGCGGAGACGGGGGCCGATCTCGTGATCGCCAACGACCCCGACGCCGACCGCGTCGCCGTGGGCGTTCCCGACGGCGCGGGCGGATGGCGGCGTCTCTCCGGCAACGAGATCGGCTGGCTGCTCGGCTGGCGAGCCGCCCGCCGCCTGCAGGAGAGCGGTGCCGAGCACGGCACACTCGCGTGCTCGCTCGTCAGCTCACCCGCGCTCGGCGTCGTCGCCACGGCGTTCCGACTCGACTTCGTCGAGACCCTCACGGGCTTCAAGTGGATCTCACGCGTGGGTGATCTGGCCTACGGATACGAGGAGGCCCTCGGCTACCTCGTCGACCCCGTCAAGGTGCGCGACAAGGACGGCATCTCGGCGGCGGTCGAGGTGCTCTCGATGTTCTCCGAGCTCGCCGCGGAGGGCCGCTCGTTCGCCGACCACGAGGCTGCCTTCGCCGAGCGTTTCGGGGCGTTCGCCTCCGGGCAGATCTCGATCCGGGTGAGCGACCTGGCGCGCATCCCCGAGATCATGTCGCGCCTGCGGGCGGAGCACCCGCGCGAGATCGGCGGGATCCGCGTGGAGCGCATCGACGACTTCTCGGACGGCTTCGGTCCGTTTCCCCCGAGCGACATCCTGCGAATCCACCTCGCGGACGGCAGTCGCGTGATCGTGCGGCCCTCGGGCACCGAGCCGAAGCTGAAGTGCTACCTCGATGCGCACAGCAGCGAGGGGACGGCCGCCGAGCGTCAGGCTGCGGCGGATGCCGCGCTCGCGACGCTCGACACCGGGATGCGCGAGCTTCTGGGCTGACGCCTCAGTCGAATGCCTGGAGCGCGGCGCGCACGGTCGAGGTGAGGGCTTCCCGCCGACGTGCGATCCGGGCGGCATCCCGCCGTGTGCTGCCGGTGTAGAGACGGTCGAGCTGCGGCAGCGCCTGGAATCCATCGGCGAGCGTCGTGATGGTGAGCAGTAGCTCCGCCGCCTGCTCTTGGGTGAGGGCGGGCACCGCGTGTCGGATGGCGGCGATCTTCGAGGCGGTGCGTTCCGCGCGCGCCTCGTGGTCGATCGCGACGCCGAGTTCGAGCCCCTCCCACATCATGAGGCGGGCGAGCTCCGGGTGCTCGCACTGGTAGTCGAGCACCCTCCCGGCGTAGTCGACGATCGCCTCCGGTCCCTCGCCCGTGATCGGTACCGCGTCCATGACACGGGCGAGCTGGTCGCGCAGAACCGCGCCGAAGAGCTTCTCCTTGTTGCCGAAGTAGGAGTAGATGCGTTCCTTGTTGACTCCGGCGGCCTCCGCGATCCGGTCGACCCGGCCACCCGCGAGGCCCCGTTCCGAGAACTCTGCGGCGGCGGCGTCAAGCAGCCGTGCTTTGGTGCCCTCGGTGTCCCACGCCATGCGGGAAGTCTATCTCCAACTGTTCAGTTGCATTTGGAAACGCGGTGCGTTATGGTCATTTCCAACCAGACAGTTGGAGACATGATGACCATCCCCACGAACACTCCCGACCCCCAGACCGCCGGCGTCCCCGCCGCTCCGACCCCGCTCGCAGCGACGCCGCCCGCCCTGCCGTCCGTCCATGTGCGCGCCGTGATCACCTGGATCGCGATCTTCCCGCTCGTCGCCGCCGGGATGATGATCACCGGACCCGTGACGCTCGACTGGCACCCCGTGCTGCGCGCCCTGGTGCTCACCGTCGTCGTGGTGCCCCTCGCGGTGTACCTCGTCGTGCCCCGACTGATGGGGCTCTACGTCCGGATGCGGGCGCGCCGCGCGCGCTGACGTGCCACGGCGTCAGCCGAGCGCGTCCTCGAGCTTGCGCTGCAGCTCGGCCGTGTCGAAGTAGTTCTCCACCACGATCACGTCGGCGAAGGTCCGCCCGATGCGCTCGACGAACTCCGGACCGGTGAGCACCACCTGCGCGTCCTCGAGCTCGGACTCGAGCATGCTCGCGTCGATCGCCACGACGGTCGCAGTGATCCCGAGGCGCTGGAGCACGCGCTCCGCGTTGACCTTCAGGATCCCGCTCGTGCCGATGCCTGCGCCGCACAGGGTCAGGATCTTCATGCGGAGGCTCCGAGGATGCCGCGCACCTCGTCGGCGCTCGTCGCCGCCGCGAGGCGCTCCACGGCATCCGAGTCGTTGAAGATGTTGGCGATCTCGGCCACGAGCTGCAGGTGACGGGCGCTCGACCCGCCGGCGAGCGCGAGCACGACCCGCACGGGATCGTTGTAGGGATGACCGAAGTCGACCGGATCGCGCAGGCTCACGATCGCGATGCCGTCGCGGTGCACCGCGGGGCCCGGCCGCGCGTGGGCGAGGGCGAGACCCGGCGCGATCACGACGTAGGGGCCGTGCTCCTCGATCATGCGGACCATGTCGACCGCATATCCGGCGTCGGTCGCACCGGATGCGGTGAGGGCCCGGCCGGCGGCCGCGACGGCCTCTCGCCAGTCGCGTGCGTCCTCCGAAAGCAGAACGGCCTCATCCGGGAGAGGAGGAAGGGCGGTGTTCTCCATCACGCTGCGCCGAAACCCTCCTCGATCAGCGCGACCAGCTCGGCGCGCTCCTCGAGCGGGAGGAACGACGCCTCGGCGGCGTTCAGCTGGAACGCGAGCACGTCGTCGAGGTCGTAGCCGAAGGTGTCGACCAGAAGGCCGAGCTCGCGCGTGAGGCTCGTGGCGCTCATGAGGCGGTTGTCGGTGTTGACGGTGACGCGGAAGCCCAGCTGGTAGAGCAGGTCGAACGGGTGAGCGGTGAGCCCCTCGCCCCACTGCGCGGACGCGCCCGTCTGCAGGTTCGAGCTCGGGCTCGTCTCGAGCGCGATGCCGCGATCCTTCACCCACTGCGCGATCCGCCCGAGGCTCACGTAGCTCGCCTCGTCGTCCTGGGACTCGATCGTGATGTCCTCGGCGATCCGCACCCCGTGACCGAGCCGCAACGCGTGGCCGTCCACGAGCGCGCCGCGGATCGACTCGAGGCCGTCCGCCTCTCCGGCGTGAATGGTCGCGGGGAAGAACTCGCGGGCGAGCAGGTCGAACGCCTCGGCGAACCTCGCGGGCGGGAAGCCCTCCTCCGGGCCGGCGATGTCGAATCCGACGGCACCGCGATCCCGGTGACGGAGCGCGAGCTCGGCGATCTCGACGCCGCGGTCGAGGTGACGCATGGCGCTCACGAGCTGGCCCACACGGATGGGCGATCCGGCGTCGGCCGCGATCCGGACGCCCTCATCGAGGCCGGCCTGCACCGCCTCCACGGCCTCGTCGAGCGAGAGACCGCGGCTGAGGTGCTGCTCAGGTGCCCAGCGGATCTCGCCCCACACCACGCCGTCCGCCGCGAGGTCCTCCACGAACTCGCGGGCGACACGGGTGAGCCCCTCGCGGGTCTGCATGACCGAGAGGGTGACGTCGAAGGTCTTCAGGTACTCGACGAGCGATCCCGCCTGGCACTGATCCCAGAACCAGGCGCCGAGTGCGTCGGCATCCGAGGCGGGGAGCTCGATGCCGAGCGGCGCCGCGAGATCGATGATCGTCTGCGGACGCAGGCCCCCGTCGAGGTGGTCGTGCAGCGAGACCTTCGGCAGCGTCCGCAGGTCGATTCCCTCGACGTGGTGGACGGCGGATGCGGCATCGCTCATGACTCCCAGCGTAGTCGGGGACGTCCCGGCGAAACCCCGCTGAAGCTGAGTGGCCCGCCCGCTCTCGGCCGCGCCTGCGCCCCTCCTCCCCCGACCCCTCATCCCCGTGAGAGTACGCACTTCTGCGTACTCCCAACCCTCGGGGTACGCAGAAGTGCGTACCTTCGCGGGGATGAGCGAGAGCACCAGCTACTTCCGGGTCTCGGAGGGTCGCGGGCGGGGCCTGACCGCATCCCAACTCCGGCGCCTCGACGCGCCCTTCTGGGGCGTCCGCAGCAGCTGGCGTGACACCGGATTCGAACACCTCGTCCGGGCCTTTGCGCCGCGGATGCCGGATCGCGCATTCTTCTACGGCACGACCGCCGCGCGGCTGCACGAGCTTCCGCTGCCGGAGCGGATGCTTGACGACGCGATCCACGTCGCAGTGCCCGCCGGCTCCCGGCGCGTCGACGCACAGGGCGTGCGGGCACACCACGTGCGCATCTCGCCGCTCGACATCACCTCACGTGGGTGGTGCTCGCTCGCCTCGGTGGCGCGCACCTGGTGCGACCTCGGCGCGATGGGGGCCACCGAGGGAGACCTTGTGGTGTCGGGCGATCGCGCCCTGTGGGTGCGTGACCCGCTCACGACGACCGAGCTGCTGGCCGAGACGCTCTCCCGATACGAGGGCCGACGGGGTGCCCGACGACTGCATGAGGCGCTGCCGCTCCTCGATAGTCGGGCCGACTCTCCGGCGGAGAGCCGCATCCGGCTCGCGATCCACCACGCGCGGTTGCCGCGCCCGGCGGTCAACACGGCGGTGCGCGTGGGCTCGGAGGTGATCCATCCCGATCTCGTGTGGGCGCAGTCGCGGGTGATGCTCGAATACGAGGGGGATCATCACCGCACGGATCGGCGACAGTGGCGTTACGACATCCGCCGGTATGCGAATGCGCGCGCCGCGGGCTGGGTCGTCATCCAGGCGACGGGCGACGATCTTCGCGACCCGTCACGACTGCTCGCCGCACTTCGGCGCGCCCTCACCCCGTGAGAGTACGCACTTCTGCGGGCTTCGAGGCGTGAGAGTACGCAGAAGTGCGTACTCTCACGGGGACGAGAGCTGCGCCTGCGCGGATTCCGCAGCGGGGAGAGCGGCGGGCTCAGGCGATGCGGGCGGCGACCAGGGGGCGGGGCGGCAGCTCGGTACCGGCGGGGGCGATCCGCACCGCGCCGTCGAGTGCCTCGAGCGCCCGCTCGAAGCGCGCCGCGTCGTCCGCCCGAAGCGTGAAGAGCGGACTCCCCGCCGAGACCTCGTCGCCCGGCTTCGCGTGCAGGTCGATGCCCGCCGCGTGGACCACCGGGTCCTCCTTGCGCGCACGTCCCGCGCCGAGACGCCACGCGGCGATCCCGAATGCGAGAGCATCCTGCTCGGCGAGCACGCCGTCCGCTTCGGCCAGCACGGTGTGCGATTCGCGCGCCACAGGCAGCGCGGCGTCCGGGTCGCCCCCCTGCGCCTGGATCATCGCGCGCCACGCATCCATCGCCCGACCATCCGCGAGCGCGGCAGCCGGGTCGGCGTCCGGGAGTCCGGCGAGATCGAGCATCTCGCGAGCGAGCGCGACAGTCAGCTCGACCACATCGGCGGGGCCCCCACCAGCGAGCACCTCCACCGACTCGCGCACTTCGTTCGCATTGCCGATCGCGAGGCCGAGGGGCACATTCATGTCGGTGAGCAGCGCCCGCGTGGCGACCCCCGCGTCATGACCGAGGCGCACCATCGTCTCGGCGAGCTCGCGGGCGCGCTCGGCATCGCGCATGAAGGCGCCGGACCCGAACTTCACGTCGAGCACGAGAGAGGCGGTGCCCTCCGCGATCTTCTTCGACATGATCGAGGACGCGATGAGCGGGATCGACTCGACCGTCCCCGTCGCGTCGCGGAGCGCATAGAGCTTGCGGTCGGCGGGTGCGAGATCCGCACTCGCCGCGCACACGACCGCGCCGACCTCCGCGAGCTGGCGATGGAACTCCCCGGAGCTGAGCTGGGCACGCCAACCCGGAATCGACTCGAGCTTGTCGAGAGTGCCCCCGGTGTGCCCGAGTCCGCGGCCCGAGAGCTGCGGAACCGCCACGCCGAAGGATGCGACGAGCGGCGCGAGCGGGAGCGTGATCTTGTCGCCCACACCCCCCGTGGAGTGCTTGTCGCTCGTCGTCTTCCCGAGGCCAGCGAAGTCCAGCCGCTCCCCGCTCGCGACCATCGCGAGAGTCAGGTCACGGATCTCCGCGGCGTCCATGCCGTTCAGCAGGATCGCCATCGCGAGCGCCGACATCTGCTCGTCGGCGACGTAGCCGCGCGTGTACGCCTCCACGAGCCAGGCGATCTGGTCGCTGTCGAGGCGGCCGCGATCGCGCTTCGCGCGGATGAGATCGACGGCGTCGAACCGCTCCACCTCAGGCACCGTACTCCTGCAGCTGGCGGGGACCGAAGGCGTCCGGGAGAACCTCGTCGATGGTCTTGATACCCGAGACGGTGGCGAGCAGCATCCCGTCCGCCGAGTGCTCGAACAGCAGCTGCCGGCAGCGACCGCACGGCATGAGGGCCGCACCCTTCCCGTCGACGCAGGCGAATGCGACGAGCTTGCCCCCGCCGGACATCATGAGCCCCGACACCAGCGAGCACTCGGCACACAGGCCGACGCCGTAGGAGGCGTTCTCGACGTTGCATCCGGAGATCACCCGGCCGTCGTCCACGAGCGCCGCCGCCCCCACGGGGAAGTTCGAATACGGGGCGTACGCGCGCCCCATCGCCTCGACGGCGGCCTCGTGCAGCGCCTCCCAGTCGATGGGGGCCACGGTGTCGCTCATGCTCACTCCTTGAGGTACGGCTTGCCCGCCGCCTTCGGACCGACCACGCGGCCCGCGACGAGGGCGACGGCGAGGATCGTGACGACGTACGGCGTCATCGCGATGAGATCCGGCGGCAGCGCGGAGCCCGCCTGCCCCGCCCAGATGCGGAAGTTGCTGGCGAACCCGAAGAGCAGCGCCGCGAGCGCCGCATAGAACGGATTCCATCGCCCGAGGATCACCGCCGCGAGCGCGATGAACCCCTGCCCGGCGCTCATCTCGCGCACGAAGGCGCCGACCGATCCGATCGTGAGCGACGCGCCGCCGAGACCGGCCACGAGACCGGCGATCGTGACCGCCCAGAAGCGCCACCGGTTCACCTTGATGCCGACCGTGTCGGCGGCGAGCGGATGCTCACCCAACGCCCGCACGCGCAGACCCCACTTGGTCTTGAACAGCACGAACCAGGTGAGCGGCACGAGCACGAACATCAGGTACGTCGTGAGCCGCTGGTCGAACAGCACGGGACCGAGCACCGGGATGTCCGCGAGCAGCGGAATACGGATGCGGTCGAGCGTGCCCGGGTTGTTGAGCGCACCCGAGTTCGGCGCGAGGGCCGCGGAGTAGAAGAAGTTCGTGATGGCTGTGACGAGCCCGATGAGCACGACACCGACGATCACCTGATCGACGAGGTACCGGATCGAGAAGACCGCCAGCACCATCGAGATCAGCGCACCCGTCACCATCGCCGCGAGAAGCGCGAGGATGTAGCTGCCGGTCGTCGAGGCGACGATCGCGGAGGTGAAGGCGCCGCCGAGCAGCTGCCCCTCGATCGCGATGTTGACGATGCCCGCCCGCTCGCCGATCACGCCCGCGAGCGCGCCGAACACGATCGCCGTGGAAAGGCCGATCGCCCCGGTGAGGAGGAATACGACGGGCACGCTGCCGCCCGCGCCCACCCAGGCCACGAGCGACACGAGGAACGCGATGCCCACGATCAGCATCACCCAGACGCCGACCTTGCGGCGGTTCCAGGCAGACCACAGCGCGAAACCGGATGCGAGCAGCGCGAGGGCGCCGAAGATCAACCCGATCACCCGCGGCGACGCCGGAGACGGGTCGAGCGACACCGCATCCGCGGCCCGCGACCAGGCGAAGCGCACCTCCTCGTCGGTGCCGAAGAGGCCGAACACCACGAAGGTGACGACCGCGAGGACGGCGAGGATGATCGGCAGGCGCCAGCTGCGCGGCGGGAGTGCGGATGCGTGGGCGACGGCCACGGGCTCGGCGGCGACGGACATCACTCGCCTCCCTTCTGCTCGAGGGCGGGCTTTCGGCCCGTTCCGACGACCGTGACCTCGCGGGGTGTCGGCAGGAAGCGGAAGATCGCGCGCACGAGCGGTGGCGCGGCGATGAAGAGCACGATGAGGCCCTGGATCACGCCGAGGATCTCGGGCGGCACGTCGGCGAGCTGCATGGTCGGCCCGGCGGCCTTGAGGGCGCCGAACAGGAGCCCCGCGAAGAGCACGCCGAGCGCGCGGGACCCCCCGAGCAGCGCGACCGTGATCGCGTCGAATCCGATGCCCGCATCGATCTGCGGGGCGAAGTTGCCGTCGCGTCCCAGCGACTGGTTGATGCCCGCCAGGCCGACGAAGAGGCCCGAGAGCACCATCGCGACGATCGTCATCCGTGAGACGTTCACGCCCGCGGCGCGAGCGGCGTCGGGGTTGAGGCCCACCATCCGCAGACGGAAGCCGAGCGGGGATCGCTCCATGAGCCACCAGAACACGCCCACGGCGATGACGCACAACACGAACGACCAGCGCAGCTCGTATCCGTCTCCGAGGAGCCGCGGGAACACCGCCGTCGGATCCGGGGGCCGGGTGGTGGGGTTGCTTCCCGAGTCCATGTCGTGCAGCACGGGCGTGCGCATGAGGTACGTCGCGAGCGAGACCGCGATGTAGTTCAACATGATCGTCACGATCACCTCGTGCGCACCGGTCTTCGCCTTCAAGAAGCCGGCGATCCCTGCCCAGAGGCCCGCGCCCACGAATCCGAAGATCATCGCGACGATCAGGTGGATGCCATACGGCAGGTGCAACTGGAACGCGGCCCAGGCCGACCAGATGGCGCCCATGAGCAGCTGACCCTGGCCACCGATGTTGAACAGGCCCGAGCGGAAGGTGAGGGCGATGCCGAGGCCCGCCGCGATAAGCGGACCGGCGAAGCGGAGCGACTCCGTGAGCGGCTTGATCCCGGACGCGAACGAATCCGCCCGGGTGTTGTAGATCGCGCCCCGGAACAGTGCGGCGTACGCGTCGCCGAGAGCGCTGCCCGCCGCCTGGAAGAAGTCGCCCGGACGCGAGAAGAAGTAGCCGAGGGTGGATTGCACGCCCTCGTTCGTGAACACGATGAACACGGATGCGATGGCGAGCGAGAGCACGACCGCGAGCACGGTGCGAATGGCGCTCCCCGCTGCGATGTCGTGTAGGACCTCGCGCCACCCGGGCCGATCGGGAGCGGGCGACGTCTCGGGAACAGTCGTCGTCATGTCAGTGCACTCCTGCCATCAGGCGGCCGAGCTGCTCGCGGGGAGTGTCGGCGGGGACGATGTCGATGATCGCGCCGCGGTACATGACCGCGATCCGATCGGCGAGAGCGATCACCTCGTCGAGCTCGGTCGAGACCACGAGCACGGGCACACCGGAGTCACGCACCTCGACGATCCGCTCGTGGATGAACTCGATCGATCCGACGTCCACTCCGCGGGTGGGCTGGGACGCGACGAGCAGCTTGAGCTCGCGACCGAGCTCGCGCGCGAGCACCACCTTCTGCTGGTTTCCGCCCGAGAGCCGGCCCACGAGGGTCGTGCGCCCGGGCGTGCGGATGTCGAACTCGGCGATCGCGTCGTCGGCGAACCGGTCGCGGTGGGCGAGGTCGATCACGCCACCCTTGGCGAACGGGCGAGTGTCGCTGCGGTCGAGCATGAGGTTCTCTGCGACCGAGAACTCGGCGACGAGACCGTCGACCTTGCGGTCCTCGGGAACGAATCCGACACCGGATCCGAGCACGTCGCGCACGCTCGCGTCGATCAGCTCGCGGCCGTAGAGGCGCACAGATCCCAGAGCGTGCTCGCGCAGACCGACGATGGCCTCGGTGAGCTCGGTCTGACCGTTGCCCTGTACACCCGCGATCGCGAGCACTTCGCCTTCGCGGATGCTGAACGAGACGTCGTCGAGCAGGCGCGTGCCGCCGGGGCCGAATAGGGTGAGCCCTTCGACGACGAAGGCCTCCTCGCCGAGCTTCGGCGGGTTCTTCGCGACGGTCAGCTCGACATCGCGGCCGACCATGAGCGAGGCGAGCTCGTCGGTGGATGCGGTGGGCAGCGCCTGCCCGACCACCTTCCCGAGCCGGATGACGGTGATGGTGTCGGCGACGGCCTTCACCTCGCGCAGCTTGTGGGTAATGAACACGATCGAGGTGCCCGCATCGGCGAGGGCCCGCATGGTCGACATCAGTTCGTCGGTCTCTTGCGGGGTGAGCACGGCGGTGGGCTCGTCGAGCACGAGCACCTGCGCCTCCCGCGAGAGCGCCTTCACGATCTCGACGCGTTGCTGCACGCCGACGGGGAGGTCCTCGACAAGCGCATCCGGATCGAGGTCGAATCCGAAGCGGTCGGAGATCTCGCGAACGCGACGGCGTGCCTCGCCGAGATCGATCACGCCCGCCTTCGATGGCTCGTGGCCGAGCATGACGTTCTCGGCGACGGTGAACACCGGGATGAGCATGAAGTGCTGATGCACCATGCCGATGCCCGCCGACATCGCCTGCCCGGGTCCGGTGAAGTGGCGAGGGGCGTCATCCAGGAGGATCTCACCGGCGTCGGGCTGATAGAGCCCGAAGAGGACATTCATGAGGGTCGACTTGCCGGCGCCGTTCTCACCGAGGAGGGCGTGGATCTGTCCCGGTTCGACCACCAGGTCGATGCCGTCATTGGCGACCAGAGATCCGAAGCGCTTCGTGATCCCGCGGAGCTCGAGTTTCATGGTGAATTCCATCCTGCCGGAAGGGCGACGGAAACGGCAGCGCCGGGGTGGCTCGAAGCCACCCCGGCGCGCCGTTGGAACGGCGTAGGACTTAGGCGCTGGGCGTCGTCAGCGGGTCGATGGACCCGTCGATGATGCCCGCCTTGATCTCGTCGAGCGCCGCCTTGATGTCATCCGACACCTTCGAGTCGAAGTCGCCGAAGTCGGACAGCGCGGTGCCATCGTTCTCGAGCGTCCCGACGTAGGCGTCGGTCGTGAACTCGCCACCCGAGGAGAGGTCCTCGATGACGTCGAACACAGCCTGCGTCATGCGCTTCTCGACCGAGGTGAGCACCAGGTCGGCGAGCTCGGGCTGGGTCACCGCGATGTCCTTGTCGACACCGAGGAACACGGCCGAGGTGCCGCCCTCGCGGATGGCCTCGGCGGTCGCCGTGAAGAGGCTGCCCGCGACCGGGAAGATCACGTCGGCCCCAGCGGCGAGCTGGCCCTGCGAGATCGACTTGGCGAGACCGGTGTTGGCGAAGTCGCCCACGAAGTCACCGGTGGCGGCGGCCGGGTCCCAGCCGAGCACCTCGACGGGCGTGCCCGTCTGCACCTCGTAGTACTTGGCACCGTTGTAGTACCCAGTCATGAAGTCGGTGACGGCGTCGATCTGCATGCCGCCGTAGGTTCCGATGACCTTGCTCTCCGAGTACGCCGCAGCGAGGTAGCCGGCGAGGAAGCTCGACTGGTTCATCGAGTAGGCGATCGGCTTGAGGTTCGTCTGACCCTGGTTCCAGCCGTCGATCCACACGAACTTCGAGTCCGCGTTGGCGTCCGCGAAGTTGAAGATGACGTCGTTGATCGAGAAGTTGAAGCCGACGGCGAAGGTCACGTCGCAGCCCGCGTCGACCATGGCGGTCAAGTTGGGCTCGAAGTCCTCTTCGCTGTTGGACTCGGCGTCGGCGATCTCGACGCCCAGCTCGTCCTTGGCCTTCGTCAGGCCCTCGTAGGCGGCCTGGTTGAAGGACTTGTCGTTCCAGCTGCCCTCGTCCGAAACGGCGCAGGCAAGGTAGTCGACGCTCTCAGGCGCGTCGGTGTCGTCCTCCGGAGCGGCAGCGCAGGCGGAGAGCAGCAGGCCGGCGACGCCGACGAGCGCGGCTCCGCCCAGGACCCGCTTGCGGGTGATGGTGTTCACAGATGTCCTCCCATGACAAGTGACCCGGGGTGCCGGGTGTGATCACGTTACGTCCTGTGACGGCCACTCCGGAAACACTGCCGACGTTTGCGCCCGAACAGTTACGAACTCGCGACGGACGCGAAACGTTCACGAAATGATCAGGCCCGCTCCAGGCCCGCGATCTCGCGACTCGGGGTGATTGAGCAGGCGAGCATGCCCGAAATGTAGGCGAAGAACGCATCGGAATCGATCCGCTCGATCACCCGCGCATTCGGCGTCAGGCCGTGCACACCCCACGACATCGCGGAGTAGCCGCGCGTCAGCTCGGATCCGGTCTCGATGTCCACCGCGTAGTCGCCCGCCGCCAACACGAGCTCGGGATGCAGCAGCACGGCCGCGGTCAGCGAGTCGGGGTGCGTCGACCCCGGGATGCCCACCGACTCGTCGAACGCGAGGGTGGCTGAAACGATCCGGGTGAAGAATCGCGCGAGCGGGGTATCGACCTCGGCGATCTGCGCGAGCCGCTCGCGGCCGAAGACGGCGTCACGAAGCGTCAGCGGATCCCACGGCACGACCGTGATCGTGAAACCTGCCGAGAAGACCGCCTTCGCGGCCTCCGGGTCGACGTAGAAGTTGTACTCGGCGGCCGCGGTGATGTTGCCGCGGCCGTTGTTGGATCCGCCCATGATCCAGAGGGAGCCGACGTTGCGGACGAAGTCCGGATCCTTCACGAGCGCGGTGGCGATGTTGGTCAACGGGCCGATGCACACGATCTGGAGCTCACCGGGCGCATCCGCTGCCAGGCGGATGAGGGCATCGACAGCGTGCTCCTCCGATACCCCTGGTTCGTCGCCCGCGAGGGCGAGGCCACCCGAGCCATCACCGTGCACGTTCTCGGCCGACACCCATTCGCGCACGAGCGGTCGGCGGCAGCCGAGGTGGATCGGCACCTCCCCGAGCCGTCCGGCGGCGGCGAGAGTCAGGTGAGCGTTGCGCACCTGCTGGTCGAATCCGACGTTCCCGGCGACCATCGTGATCGCGCGCAGATCGGCTGCAGGGTCGAGGAGGCCCGCGAGCAATGCGACGCAGTCGTCCTGTGCCGTATCGGTGTCGATGACGAGGGGTACTGCGGTCACAGCACGTCGTCCCTGCCGGAGAGCTTCAGCGCGTCGACGACGCTCTTGACCCGCTGGGCGTTGGCGGTGGTCGTCACGAGCAGGGCGTCGGGGGTGTCGACCACGACGATGTCGTGGACGCCGATGAGCGAGATGATCCGCTCGCTCTGGCTCACGACGATGCCGCTCGATGCATCGGCGAGCACGCGCGCATGCTCGCCGATGATGGAGAGGTCGCTCGGGCGCCCGCCCGACTTCAGCTTCGCGACTGACGCGAAGTCGCCCACGTCGTCCCATCCGAAGCGCCCCGGGACGACCGCGAGGCGACCTGCCGCGGCGGCGGGTTCCGCGACCGCGTAGTCGATCGCGATCTTCCGCAGCACGGGCCAGAGCCGGTCGACCGCGGGCCCGCGGCTCGCGGGGTCATCCCACGCGGCGGCGAGTTCCTCGAGCTGAGCGCGCAGCTCCGGGTCGAACTCGCCGATCGCCTCGAGCAGTCGGTCGGCGCGCGCGATGAACATGCCGCCGTTCCAGAGGTAGCCGCCATCCGCCAGATACGCCTGCGCGGTCGGCAGGTCAGGCTTTTCGACGAAGCTCTGCACGGTCAGCGCCGACGGCGCCCCCTGGATGTCGAGCTTCGCGCCGCAGCGGATATAGCCGAAGCCGATGGCCGGCTCGTCCGGTTGGATGCCGATGGTGGCGATGTAGCCCGCGTCGGCGGCCTCGATCGCCTCCACGACCGCGGCCCGGAACGCGCTCTCGTCCGAGATGACGTGATCGGCCGCGAAGGATCCGACGATCACATCCGGTTCCCGACGGTGCAGGATCGCCGCGGCCAGACCGATCGCGACGGTGGAGTCGCGCGGCGCCGCCTCGAGCACGATGTCGCGGTCGTGGAGCTCGGGAATCTGAGCTTCGACAGCGGCGCGATGAGCGCGCCCGGTGACCACCATGATCCGTTCAGGACCGGCGAGAGGCACGAGGCGCTCCCAGGTGCCCCGCAGCAGCGTGCGACCGGACCCGGTCAGGTCGTGGAGGAACTTCGGGGCGTCTGCCCGAGACAGCGGCCAGAGCCGCGATCCGACTCCGCCCGCGGGGATGATGCCGTAGAACCGGTCCGTCGCAGAAGACATGCCGACAGCCTAGGGATGCCGGGCGAACCGACCTACCGGACGGGTCGCGGTTGTGGACGGATGGGTGGCCCGGGCGTCAGGTGAGGACAGCCTGACCTGCGTGCCCTTCCACCCGGGCATACACTGGAAGTCGTTCCGACGACGAGCGAAAATCTCAAGGAGTAACGCCGTGACGAGCCAGGCCACTGCACCTGAGTCATCGGCGGCATCCCTTCCCGCCCCCACGAAGCGGAAGCTGCCCGCGGGCACGCTCTACCGCGGACGCGAGGGAATGTGGTCGTGGGTGCTGCACCGCATCACCGGCACCGCGATCTTCTTCTTCCTGCTCGTGCACATCCTCGACACGTCGCTCATCCGGATCAGCCCGGAAGCGTATGACGCGGTCATCGGCACCTACAAGACGCCCATCATGGGCATCGGCGAGACGGCGCTCGTCGCAGCGATCGGCCTCCACGCCCTCAACGGCCTCCGGATCATCTGCATCGACCTCTTCTCCTGGGGCCCCCGTGCGCAGCGCGTCATGTTCTGGGTGGCCATCGGATTGTGGGTCGTGCTGTTGATCGGATTCGTCCCCCGCCATCTCATGACCGTGTTCGGAGGCCACTGATGACCGCCACCGGGATCGAGGCCCCGCGCACACCGCATGTGAGCCACCGCCGCAAGCGCATCAACCTCGAGAAGTGGGGCTGGATCTACATGCGCCTCTCGGGCGTCCTGCTCGTGGTGCTGATCTTCGGCCACCTCTTCTACAACCTGATCTTCCCGGGCAACGTCAGCGCTCTCGACTGGGCGTTCGTGGCCGGCAAGCTCGCCAACCCGGTGTGGATCGTCTGGGACGTCCTCCTGCTGTGGCTGGCACTGATCCATGGTGCGAACGGCATGCGCACGCTCGTGAACGACTATGCGCACGGCCGATTCCGTACCGTCCTTCTCTGGTCGCTCGGCATCTCGACCGTCGTGCTCCTCGTGCTCGGCACGCTCGTGCTCACGACGTTCGACCCGTGCCTCGCGCCGACCGAGAACGCTGACCTGATCGCCGCGTGCACGGCGCAGGAGTGAGGGAGAACGTGACCGAGCACCTCGAGTTCGCCGACGGCGACGTCATCGACGGAGTCCACTACCACCGCCACGACGTCGTCATCGTCGGAGCCGGGGGCGCTGGCATGCGTGCGGCCATCGAGGCCGCTCCGCGCGCCAACACCGCCGTCATCACGAAGCTCTACCCAACCCGCTCCCACACGGGTGCGGCCCAAGGCGGCATGGCGGCGGCGCTTGCCAACGTCGAAGAGGACTCGTGGGAGTGGCACACCTTCGACACCGTCAAGGGCGGCGACTACCTCGTCGACCAGGACGCGGCCGAGATCCTCGCGAAGGAGGCGATCGACGCCGTCCTCGACCTCGAGAACATGGGGCTGCCCTTCAACCGCACCCCTGAGGGCCGCATCGACCAGCGCCGCTTCGGCGGCCACACGCGCGACCACGGCAAGGCGCCGGTCCGTCGCGCCTGTTACGCGGCCGACCGCACGGGTCACATGATCCTGCAGACGCTGTTCCAGAACTGCGTCAAGCTCGGGGTCAACTTCTTCAACGAGTACTACGCGCTCGACATCGTGATGACCGAGGTCGACGGGGTCGAGCAGCCCTCCGCGGTCGTGGCCTACGAGTTGGCGACCGGCGAGCTGCACGTCTTCCAGGCGAAGTCGATCGTCTTCGCAACGGGCGGCTTCGGCAAGATCTACAAGACCACCTCGAACGCGCACACCCTCACCGGCGACGGCGTGGGCATCATCTGGCGCAAGCGCCTCCCGCTCGAGGACATGGAGTTCTTCCAGTTCCACCCGACCGGCCTGGCTGGCCTCGGGATCCTCCTCACGGAAGGCGCCCGCGGCGAAGGCGCGATCCTGCGGAACGCATCCGGCGAACGCTTCATGGAGCGCTACGCACCCACCATCAAGGACCTCGCGCCGCGCGACATCGTCTCGCGCTGCATGGTGCAGGAGGTGGCGGAGGGCCGCGGCGCCGGCCCCCACAAGGACTACGTGCTGCTGGACTGCACCCACCTCGGTGCCGAGGTGCTCGAGACGAAGCTCCCCGACATCACGGAGTTCGCGCGCACCTACCTCGGCGTCGATCCCGTGCACGAGCCGGTGCCGGTGATGCCGACCGCGCACTACGCGATGGGCGGGATCCCCACGAACGTGAAGGCCGAGGTCCTGCGCGACAACGACACCGTCGTGCCCGGTCTCTATGCCGCGGGCGAGTGCGCGTGCGTCTCGGTGCACGGGTCGAACCGTCTCGGCACGAACTCGCTCCTCGACATCAACGTGTTCGGCAAGCGCGCCGGCACCAACGCCGTCGACTACGCGGCGACCGTCGACTTCACTCCTCTCCCCCTCGACCCCGCCCAGGGCGTCCGCGAGATGGTCGAGAGCCTCCGCGGCTCCGCCGGCACCGAGCGGATCGCGGCCCTTCGCAAGGAGCTTCAGGAGGAGATGGACCGCAACGCGCAGGTCTTCCGCACGGACGAGTCGCTCGAGAAGGTCACCGAGACCATCCACACTCTGCGGCAGCGGTACCAGAACGTCTCGATCCAGGACAAGGGCCACCGGTTCAACACCGACCTGCTCGAGGCGATCGAGCTCGGGTTCCTGCTCGACCTCGCCGAGGTCGTCGTCTACTCGGCGAAGAACCGCCAGGAGAGCCGCGGCGGTCACATGCGCGACGACTACCCCAAGCGCGACGACGAGAAGTACATGAAGCACACCATGGCCTACCTCACCGGCGACCCGCATTCCGCCGATGCATCCGACCACATCACGCTCGACTGGAAGCCGGTCGTGGTGACCAACTACCAGCCGATGGAGAGGAAGTACTGATGGCCGCCGTCCTCGAGGCTGTCGACAACGCACCCGCGGATGGGGCCGCCGCGCCCGTCCAGGCGTTCACGGTGACGCTCATCGTCCGTCGGTTCGACCCCGAGAAGGACTCCGAGCCGTACTGGCAGGACTTCGACGTCGAGCTCTTCGCGACCGACCGCGTGCTCGATGCGCTGCACAAGATCAAGTGGGAGCAGGACGGCTCGCTCACCTTCCGACGCTCGTGCGCCCACGGCATCTGCGGATCCGATGCGATGCGCATCAACGGCCGCAACCGGCTCGCGTGCAAGACCCTCATCAAGGACCTCGACATCACGAAGCCGATCTACGTCGAGGCGATCAAGGGCCTTCCGCTCGAGAAGGACCTCATCGTCGACATGGAGCCGTTCTTCGCCTCTTACCGCGAGATCCAGCCGTTCCTCGTCGCGAGCGGCAAGCCCGAGAAGGAGCGCATCCAGTCGGTCGCCCAGCGGGAGCGCTTCGACGACACCACGAAGTGCATCCTGTGCGCGGCGTGCACGTCGAGCTGCCCCGTGTTCTGGACCGACGGCCAGTACTTCGGGCCCGCTGCCATCGTCAACGCACACCGCTTCATCTTCGACTCGCGCGACGAGGCCGCGAAGGTCCGGCTCGACATCCTCAACGACAAGGAGGGCGTGTGGCGGTGCCGCACGACCTTCAACTGCACCGAGGCGTGCCCCCGCGGAATCGAGGTGACCAAGGCCATCGCCGAGGTCAAGCAGGCGGTTCTCCGCGGCAAGCCCGACGTCCCGAAGAAGTAGTGTCAAGCCTCTCGCGCATTCGCCTCGTGCGGATAGCGTGGAGAGCATGACGTCGTCGGCCACCACGGATACCGAGGACGAGTCCGACGACAAGCCGGGGCTCGTCGATCGCGTCAAGGCGATCATCGCCTGGGTCATCCAGTGGAAGCCCGTGCGGGTGTTCACGACCTACGGGCAGCAGCGTGGCCCGCTGCTCGCCGCCGGCCTATCGAACCAGGCGATCTTCGCCGTCTTCGCGGCGATCTGGGTGGCGTTCTCGGTGTTCGGAATCGTCGTGGCGGGCCGGCCGGCGCTCCAGGATGCCATCCTCGGGATCATCGCGGATGCCGTCCCCGGCCTCATCGACACGGGCGAGGGCGGCGCTATCGACCCGGCACTGCTCATCGACACGAGCGTGCTGACCTGGACCGGAGCCGTGGCACTCGTCGGTCTCTTCTTCACCGCCCTCGGCTGGTTGGCATCCGCTCGCGACGCGGTACGGGAGTTGGGCGAGCTCCCGGCGCCCCGCATGAATCCGGTGCTCTTGAAGCTCAAGGACCTCGGTCTCGCGATCGGATTCGGTGCCCTGCTGCTCCTCTCGGCCGCCCTGAACGTGCTCTCGTCGCAGGCGCTCGACGGCGTCCTGGGGTGGTTCGGCATCCAGGAGAGCGTGTGGTCGAGCGTCTCGACCCGGGCGCTGTCGATCGTGCTGATGTTCGCGCTCGACACCGTCGTGCTCGGCGCGCTGTACCGGGTGCTCGCGGGAGTCAAGATTCCGATGCGCTACCTCGCGCAGGGAGCCCTGATCGGGGCGTTCGGTCTCGCCGTCCTCAAGTTCCTCGGCAACTCGCTGCTGGGCGGCGCCACGTCCAACCCGCTGCTGGCATCCTTCGCGGTGATCATCGGCCTCCTCATCTGGTTCACGCTCGTGTGCCAGGTGATCCTCATCGCCGCGTGCTGGATCTTTGTCTCGATGCGGGATGCGGGGGTGCCGCTCGACGCGCAGCTGGCGGCTGAACGCCGCGAAGCCGAGGAGGAGCGGCGCAAGGAGATCCGCGAAGAGGTGCGGGCCGAGCTCGAGGCGGAGCGCCCCCGCGGCCTTCTCGGCCGGATCTTCGGGCGTCGGAGGCGCTGACTACACTTTCGAAGGTGCCTCGCCCCGTACGCATCGCCTCCGTCAACGTCAACGGCGTCCGTGCCGCTTTCCGCAAGGGGATGGGCGAGTGGCTCGCGCCCCGCGGCATCGACATCCTCGCTCTGCAGGAGGTCCGGGCGGAGACCGACGACCTCGTCGCGCTGCTCGGGGATGAGTGGGACGTCCTGCACGACGCGGCCACCGCGAAGGGGCGCGCAGGCGTGGCGATCGCCAGCCGGCGCAAGGCCGAGATCCACCGCGTGACCTTCGGACCGGACGACTTCGACTCCGCCGGCCGCTGGCTCGAAGCCGACTACGACATCGACGGCACCATCGTGACCGTCGTCTCGTGCTACGTGAACTCGGGCGAGGCCGACACCCCCAAGCAAGTGGAGAAGTACCGCTTCCTCGACGCCATGGCCGAACGCCTGCCGAAGCTCGCGGAGCACAATCCGCTCGCGCTCGTCGTGGGCGACCTCAACGTCGGGCATCGAACGCTCGACATCAAGAACTGGAAGGGCAACGTGAAGCGGGCGGGCTTCCTCCCCGAGGAACGCGCGTACTTCGACCGCTTCCTGGGCGCCGAAGGCGAGGAAGGCTACAACGCGGGTGCCGGGTTGGGGTGGGTCGACGTCGGTCGGCGCTCCGCCGGTGAGGTGCCGGGCCCGTACACGTGGTGGTCGCAGCGTGGCAAGGCGTTCGACACCGACACGGGCTGGCGCATCGACTACCACCTCGCCACGGCACCGCTCGCCGAGAAGGCGGTGTCGTACACGGTGGATCGCGCGGACGCCTACGACGCGCGATGGTCGGACCACGCTCCCGTCGTCGTCGACTACCAGCTCTGACCGCGCGCGAAGTTGGATAGCCTGCCACGCAGGCGTATCCCCGCACACCAAGCCCGCATCACGAAAGCACCTACATGACCAAGCCCCGCCTGTTCTCCGGCATGCAGCCCTCCGCCGACTCGCTCCACGCGGGCAACTACATCGGGGCGCTCCTGCAGTGGAAGCAGCTGCAGACCGACTACGACGCAGTGTTCTGCGTCGTCGACCTGCACGCGATCACCGTGCCCCAGGATCCGGCGACCCTTCGCGAGAAGACCCGGCGGACCGCCGCGCAGTACATCGCAGCAGGCATCGACCCCTCGGCGTCGACGCTCTACGTGCAGTCGCAGGTTCCCGCGCACGCCCAACTGGCGTGGGTGCTGAACACCATCACCGGGTTCGGCGAGGCGAGCCGCATGACGCAGTTCAAAGACAAGGCGGCGAAGCAGGGCACGGACGCGGCATCCGTGGGCCTCTTCACCTATCCGATCCTGCAGGCAGCCGACGTGCTGCTCTTCGACGCCGAGATCGTGCCGGTCGGCGAGGACCAGCGTCAGCACATCGAGCTCACACGCGACCTCGCGCAACGGTTCAACACCCGATTCGGCGACACCTTCGTGGTGCCCGAGGTGTCGATCCTCAAGGAGACCGCGAAGATCTACGACCTGCAGAACCCCACCGGCAAGATGTCGAAGTCTGGTGAGTCGGAGAACGGCATCCTGTGGCTGCTCGACGAGCCGAAGCGACTCGTGAAGAAGATCAAGTCGGCGGTCACCGACAACGACGGCTCGGTGCACTACGACCCTGAGGCGAAGCCGGGGGTGTCGAACCTGCTGACGCTGCTGTCGGTGCTCGGGGGCACGTCGATCGAGTCGCTCGAGCACGAGTTCGCGGGGCGCGGCTACGGCGACCTGAAGGGCGCGGTGGCGGATGCGGTGGTTGCCGAGTTCGAGCCGGTGCGGGCGCGGGCGCTCGAGTTGCTCGCCGACCCTGCGGAGCTCGACCGCGTCCTGACCGGGAACGCGGAGCGCGCCGACGCGATCGCCGAGTCCACGCTTGCGCGCGTGTACGAGCGGGTCGGCTTCCTGCCACGACGCTGATGGAGCCGGTCGTCATCCGCACCGAACGTCTCGTGCTGACGATGCCGACGCTCGCCGATGCGGAGAGCTCGACCCGCCTCCTGCAGGAACCTGTGATGGGGACGATGCTCGCGACGTTGCCGTGGCCGTACACCTTGGCGGACGCGCAGACGTATCTGGGCGAGGTGGCGCCTGCCGGCTGGGAGTCGGGTGAAGGGTTGTCCTGGGCGATCCGGGAGCGCGACGACGGCCCGCAACTCGGCAACATCGCCTGGCGGCCGAGCCGCGGAGATGTCGGCTTCTGGATGGGTGCGCCCTCCCGGGGCCGCGGCTACATGAGCGAGGCGTTGCGCGCGGTCGTGAGCTGGGTGTTCACCACCTCTCCTGAGGTCGATCGGATCGGTTGGGAGGCGGTGGCAGGCAACGTCGCCTCCGCGCGAGTGGCTCGGGCCGCCGGCTTCCGCTACACCGGAGTCCGACCGGTGGAGGTCGAGTTCCGCGACGGCACCCGCCCGATGGGATGGCACGGGGTCCGGCTGCGAGCCGACGACGGATCGCCGCATCCGGGGTGGCCGCTGTGAGCGGAGTGCGTGTGGTGCTCTTCGACCTCGATGACACCCTGTTCGCCCACCGCGAGTCGGTGGAGGCCGGCATCCATGCGCACCGGGCGGCGCTCGGCGGCGAGCTCGCTCGGGGTGAGCGGGCGGCGGAGTTCGCGCGGTGGAACGCCCTCGAGGAGGAGCACTACCACCGCTATCTCGCGGGCGAGGTGGACTTCGTGGAGCAGCGACGTGCGCGTGCCCGAGGCTTCGTGGCGCCGTACGGCATCGAGCTCGACGACCACGCGGCAGAGGCGTGGTTCGAGAGCTACCTCGCGCAGTACCGGCGCACGTGGGCGCTGCATGACGATGTCGCACCGTGTCTGACCGCCCTCGCGCCGCGACGCTTCGGGATCATCACGAACGGTGAGCTGGGCTTTCAATCCGCGAAGATCCGAGGCACAGGGCTCGACGCGCTCATTCCGCTCGGCGATGTGATCGCGAGCGGCGAGGTCGGGGTGGCGAAGCCCGATCGGCGGATCTTCGAACTCGCCGCCGCGCACTTCGGGGGGCAGCCCTCGGAGGCCTGCTACGTCGGCGACCGGCTGCACACGGATGCGACCGGCGCGGCCCGGGCCGGTCTCACGGGGATATGGATCGACCGTCTCGGCCAGGCGTCCTCGGCGGAGCTCGAGGAGGCAGCCGCCGAGGGCGTCTCGGTCATCCGCTCCCTCGGCTCGCTCCCCGCGCTCCTCTCCTGACCCAGGGCGCCCCCTCCCCTACACCCTCCCCCAATCCGCCGAGATGTCCTTTTTGGCACATCTCGGGGTGCGAGATGTGCCAAAAAGGACATCTCGCGGGATGGGGCGGGAATAGCGGGCCGAGGTTCGCGTTGTAGCATCTGAACGAAGCACGTGCTCCGGGGGCGGTGAAAATCCGCACCGGCGGTGATAGTCCGCGAACTCCGTCTCCTTCGAGGCGGAGCCGATCCGGTGGAATTCCGGAACCGACGGTGATAGTCCGGATGGAAGGAAGCACGCGTCAGCGGGAGCTTGGCTCTCCGCTGGCGAGCGCACTACCCAGCGCCCCCGGAACCAAGATCCGGAGGACGCGATGGACGACACGGTGGCCTACGAGGCCCCCATGCGGCGCGCCCTCGAGTTGGCTGCGCGCGGTCCCGTCACGGGCGGGAACCCGCAGGTCGGGTGCGTGCTCGTCGATGCAACGGGTGCGATCGTCGCCGAAGGGTGGCACCGCGGAGCGGGCACCCCGCATGCGGAGGTCGACGCGCTCTCGAAGGTCTCCGACGCGCGTGGTCTGACGGCCGTCGTCACACTCGAGCCGTGCAATCACACGGGGCGAACCGGTCCATGCAGTGAGGCCCTGATTGCGGCGGGCGTGACGCGCGTCGTGTACGCGGCGACGGACCCCGGACATGCGTCTGGTGGAGGCGCCGCGCGTCTGCGAGACGCCGGTGTCGACGTGATCGCTGGGGTCCTGGCGGCCGAGGTGAGCGCGTTCCTGCACATCTGGCTGACCGCTGTCGGGCGTCATCGGCCGTGGGTGACCGTGAAGTGGGCGTCGACCCTGGACGGGCGCGCCGCGGCAGACGACGGCACGAGTCAGTGGATCACCGGGACTGCCGCGCGCCAGCGGGTGCACGAGCAGCGGGCGGCATCCGACGCGATCCTGGTCGGCACGGGCACGGTGCTCGCCGATGACCCATCGCTCACTGCGCGCGGGGATGGCGGCGAGCTGCTCCCGCACCAGCCGCTGCCCGTGGTCGTCGGCGAGACGGCGGTGCCGGCGACGGCCGCGCTGCATCGGCATCCGGCGGGGCTTCTCGAGACCGGTACGCGCGACATCGCCGCGGTGTTGACGGCGCTCGACGCCCGCGGCATCCGGCGGGTGTACGTCGAGGGCGGGCCGACGCTGGCCTCCGCCGTGATCGCCTCCGGGCTCGCGGATGAATTCGCCGTGTATCTCGCGCCCGCGCTGCTGGGAGGCACGCGGCTCGCGGTCGGCGACCTCGGCATCACGACCATCGCCGAGGCGCGACGCCTCGCGATCACGAGCATCGAGCAGCTCGGCGAAGATCTGCTCGTCATGGCACGTCCCACACACCATGCCCCGGAAGGGAGCTGACATGTTCACAGGAATCATCGAAGAACTCGGTGAGGTGCTCGCGATCGAGCGCACGGAGGGCGCCGCGCGGCTGACCGTGCGCGCGCCGATCGCCGTCTCGGATGCGACGCACGGCGCGTCGATCTCCGTTTCGGGTGTGTGCCTGACGGTGGTGGATCAGGGCGCCGACTGGTTCACCGCGGATGTGATGGCCGAGTCGCTCGCAGTCACGACCCTCGGAGAGCGGCGCATCGGGGATCAGGTGGATATCGAGCGCGCGGCGGCCCTCGGGGATCGGCTCGGGGGGCACATCGTCCAAGGGCATGTGGATGGCACTGCGGAGCTTCTCTCCGTGGAGGAGGGCAGCGCGTGGCGCGTGCTGCGCTTCGCACTGCACCCTGAACTCGCTCCGCTCGTGGCGCGCAAGGGATCAATCGCCCTCGACGGCACGTCGCTCACGGTGAGCGCGGTGTCGGATGCCGTAGAGGCCGGGCAGTGGTTCGAGGTGTCGCTCATTCCCGAGACGCTCACGGCGACGACGCTCGGCGCGCTCGTGCCCGGGGATCGGGTGAACGTCGAGACCGACATACTCGCCCGCCACGCGGAACGGCTTCTCGCCTTCCGTGAGGGGTCGCAAAGTGCGCAAGACACGCCGGGTTCGCAGCAGTTTGCGACCCCTCAGAAGGAAGGGGCGACACGATGAGCCTCGCCGACATCCCCACAGCCCTGCACGCCCTGCGCGCCGGACGACCCGTGATCGTCGCCGACGACGAGGGCCGCGAGAACGAGGGCGACGTCATCCTCGCCGCAGAGACCGCGAGTCAGGAGTGGATCGCCTGGGCGGTCCGGAACTCGTCCGGCTTCATCTGCGCCCCGATGACGAACGAGATCGCCGACCGTCTCGACCTCCCGCCGATGGTCAGCGACAACCAGGACCCGCGCGGAACCGCCTACACGGTGTCCGTCGACGCCGCCGACCGGTACTCCACCGGCATCTCAGCATCCGATCGCGCCCACACCCTTCGCGTACTCGCCGACCCTTCGTCGACGCCCGCGAGCCTGCACCGGCCGGGCCACGTCCTGCCCCTTCGCGCCGTGGAGGGCGGAGTGCGCGAGCGCGACGGCCATACCGAGGCCGCCGTCGATCTCATGAAGCTCGCGGGGCTCACGCCGGTCGCCGCGATCGCGGAGATCGTCGACGAGGACGGCGAGATGATGCGCTTGCCGAACCTCATCCGCCTCGGCGAGCGCGAGAACGTGCCGGTCATCACGATCGAGGGGCTCATCCGCTTCATGGAGGAGCGCCGCTGCGAGGCGGACCCCACCGCGCAGATCGAGATCCCCGAGTTCCAGCGGGTGAGCTTCGAGGTCGAGACGAACGTACCCACCACGCATGGACCGTTCCGTGTGCGGGCCTACCGCGACCGTTCGACGGGAGCCGATCATGTCGCATGGATCGCGGGCGAGCCGCGCGACGGCGCACTCGTCCGGGTTCACTCGGAGTGCCTCACCGGGGAAGCATTCGGCTCGTTGAAGTGCGAGTGCGGACCGCAGCTCGACGCGGCGCTTGACCGCATCCAGGATGAAGGCGGCGTGGTCGTATACCTGCGCGGGCATGAAGGCCGCGGGATCGGACTCATCAACAAGCTGCGGGCCTACCGGCTGCAGGAAGAGGGTTTCGACACCCTCGATGCGAACCTCGCGCTCGGTCTGCCCGCGGATGCCCGCGACTATGGAGCCGCGGTCGCCATCCTCAAGGATCTCGGCCTCGACACCGTGCGCCTGCTCAGCAACAATCCGGAGAAGGCGCGTCAGCTCGAGGAGCGAGGGGTCTCGGTGGAGACCCTCGAGCCGCTCGTCGTCGGCGTCCGGCGCGAGAACGAGGGCTACCTCGACGCGAAGCGCGACCGCATGGGGCACGCGCTGCCCGACCACGAGGCGCTCGTGCAGCGCCTCACTGCAAGTGCAACAACTGGAGGAGACGAATGAGCGGCGACGGCCGACCGGAGCTGGACACCGATGGGGCGGGGCTGCGGATCGCCGTGGTCGCCGGGACCTGGCATGAGGAGATCACCGAGGGTCTGATCGCCGGCGCGCTGCGCGTGCTCGCGGCGGCCGGGGCGACGGTCGAGGTGGTGCGGGTGCCGGGGAGCTTCGAGCTGCCCGTGGTGGCGAAGGCTGTGCTCGAGGCGGGTGCCGATGGCGTTGTTGCGCTGGGTGTGATCATCCGCGGAGGCACGCCGCACTTCGACTTCGTCGCGAACGCCGCGACGGATGGCCTGACGCGGGTCGCGCTCGACACCGGGAAGCCCGTGGGCTTCGGGGTGCTCACGCTCGACGACGTGCACCAGGGGCTCGATCGCGCGGGTCTCCCGGGGTCGAAGGAGGACAAGGGCGCCGAGGCGGCGGAGGCCGTACTGGCGACCGCCCGGATCCTGGCCCGAGTCCGCTCGTAATCCGTCGCGCTAGACATGTCTACGCCGCCCTGGACACCCGCGCGGCGGTGTCTTCGTGTCCGGAGACATGTCTATGCCGGGTCAACCACGGTTGACGGAGCGTCGGGCGTCAATTAGGGTTGACGACGTGGATGACGGAGCCCTGCGAACGCTCGCCGGCGACGCCGGATCGCCCGATCCCCTCGTCGCGTTGCGCGCCGTCGCCCAGATGCGCCGCGAGCTCGATCGCCACGAAGCGACCGTCGTCCGCCGTGCCCGCAACGCGAACGCCTCCTGGCAGCTCATCGCGCTGTGCCTGGGCGTCACCAAGCAGGCCGTCCACAAGAAGTACGGGCGCGCCTGACGCCCCCACCCCTGAGGAACACCACACATGACGAGCACTGACGCGCCCGCGCGCCGCAATCCCTTCCGCCGCGCTTCCGACACGGGCCCCCGCGCGTCGTTCCGAGAGCTGCTCCCCTACCTCACCGAGCATCGCGGACTCCTCGCCTTGGCGATCGCGCTCAGCCTCGTGAGCGCCGCGCTCTCCCTCGCGCAACCGGCGCTCGTCAGCCAGGTGATCGGCATCGTCGAGGCGGGCGATCCGCTCGGGTCGCTCGCGTGGCTACTCGTCGCGCTCGTCATCGGCAACGGCATCGTCACGGCGGTTCAGCACTACCTGCTCCAGCGCGCCGGCACGAGCGTCGTCTACTCGTCGCGGCGCGCGCTCATCCGTCGCATGCTGCGCCTCCCCATCCGCGAGTTCGACATGCGCCGCACGGGGGACCTCGTGTCGCGCGTCGGCTCCGACACGACGCTGCTCTACGCGGTGCTCACGCAAGGACTCGTCGACGCGCTCGGAGGAGCCGTCGTCTTCATCGGAGCGATCATCGGCATGGCCATCATCGACCCGATCCTGCTCGGCACCACCGTGCTCGTGATCGCCGTCGCGATCGGCGTGGTCACGGGACTCTCCGGTCGCATCCGCGTCGCGAGCCGCGAGCAGCAGGAGAAGGTCGGCGATGTCGCGGCCGGCGTGCAGCGGGCGATCGCCGCGATCCGCACGGTGCGTGCGGCGAACGCCACGGATCGCGAGTCGGAGGCCATCGAACGCGAGGCCAAGGCCGCGTGGGGGGCCGGCATCCGCGTCGCGAAGGTGTCCGCGCTCGTCGTGCCGGTCGCATCCATCGCGATGAACGTCTCGTTCCTCGTCGTGCTGGGGCTCGGCGGATACCGCGTCGCGTCCGGGGCGATCACGATCGCGAGCCTCGTCGCGTTCATCCTCTTCCTCTTCCTGATGATCATGCCGCTCGGGCAGGCGTTCGGTGCGGTCACCTCGGTGAACCAGGCGCTCGGCGCGCTCGGACGCATTCAGGAGATCATGCGGATCCCGTCGGAAGACGAGCACGACGCCGACATCGAGTCGGCACCGTCGGTCGAGACGGACGACGCCATCCGCTTCGAGGACGTGCGGTTCTCGTACCCCGAGGCGGCGCACAAGTCCGAGAGCGAGAAGGTCGTCGCCTCGGAGCTCGGCGAGGAGGCGGTGGCGCCCGCCGATCGCGAGGTGCTGCACGGGGTGTCGTTCGGGGTGCCGCGGGGATCGCGTGTTGCGCTCGTCGGCCCGTCGGGCGCGGGCAAGTCGACGATCCTGGCGCTCATCGAACGGTTCTACGACGCGACCGCGGGCGTCGTGCGAGTCGACGGTGCCGATGTGCGCTCCCTCGGCCGGGAGGAACTGCGCGGCCGGATCGGGTATGTCGAGCAGGACGCGCCCGTCCTCGCGGGCAGCATCCGCGACAACCTCACGCTCGGACGCCCCGACGCGACGGATGCCGAGTGCATCGCGGTGCTCCGGGCGGTGAATCTCGGGGAGGTGCTGGAGCGGAATCCTGCGGGGCTCGATTCCGCGGTCGGCGAGGACGGCGTGATGCTCTCCGGTGGTGAGCGGCAGCGGCTCGCGATCGCGCGTGCGCTCCTGGCGGCCCCGCCGATCCTGCTGCTCGACGAGGCGACCGCGTCGCTCGACGGGGTCAACGAGCAGCTGCTGCGGGAGGCGATCGACGCGGTGGCGGAGCATCGCACGCTGCTCGTGATCGCACACCGCCTGTCGACGGTGGTCGACTCCGACGCGATCGTGGTGCTCGACCACGGCCGAGTCGCCGGCGTCGGCACGCACTCCGAGCTCGTGGCATCCACGCCGCTCTACCGCGACCTCGCGAAGCACCAACTGCTTGTCTAGCTCGCGCTAGACATGTCTCGCGCGCGCCGGACACCGCCGCGCGGGTGTCTCTCACGTCATAGACATGTCTATGGCCGAGAGAGAGATAGCGATTAGAGGGGGGTCAGGGTGTACTTGGTGTCCAGGTACTCGTGGATGCCCTCCAGACCGCCCTCGCGACCGAGGCCCGACTGCTTGACGCCGCCGAATGGGGCGGCCGCGTTCGAGACGACGCCGACGTTGAGGCCCATCATCCCGGTCTCGAGCTGGTCGATCATCCGCTGTCCGCGCGCCAGATCGCGCGTGAACACATACGAGACGAGCCCGTACTCCGTGTCGTTCGCGCGCCGCACCGCATCCGCCTCATCGGTGAACGTCGCGATCGCGAGCACCGGACCGAAGATCTCCTCGCGCAGGATGTCGGATCCCGCCGCGACATCCGCGAGCACAGTCGGCGCGTAGAAGGTGCCCGCCCGCTCGACGGGCGCACCACCCGTGGTCACCCGAGCCCCGCGCGCGACCGCGTCGGAGACGAGCGCATCCGCCTTGCCGACGGCCTTCCCGTCGATGAGCGGCCCGATCGCCACGCCATCCTCGGTGCCACGACCCACCCGCATCGCAGCGACCCGCTCGGTGATCCGGCGCGTGAACTCCTCGGCGACATCGGCGTGCACGAGGAAGCGGTTGGCCGCCGTACATGCCTCGCCGATGTTGCGGAACTTCGCCAGCATCGCCGCATCCACCGCCGCATCGAGGTCGGCATCCTCGAAGACGATGAACGGCGCGTTGCCGCCGAGCTCCATCGACGTCCGGAGCACGCCCTGCGCCGCCTGCTCGAGCAGTCGCCGCCCCACCGGGGTCGATCCGGTGAACGACAGCTTCCGCAGCCGCGGGTCGCGGATGATGGGCTCGGACACCTCACCCGACGTCGAGGTGGTGATCACGTTCACGACACCCGCGGGAACCCCGACCTCTTCCAGAAGCTTCACAAAGTACAGCGTGGTGAGAGGGGTGAGCTCCGCGGGCTTGATCACGACGGTGCATCCGGCAGCGAGCGCCGGGGCGATCTTGCGGGTCGCCATCGCGAGCGGGAAGTTCCACGGGGTGATGAAGAAGCAGGGGCCCACAGGACGCTGGGTCACGATCATCCGGCCGGTGCCCTCCGGGTTCGGGCCGTAGCGGCCCGCGATCCGCGGGGCCTCCTCGCCGAACCAGCGCAGGAACTCTCCGCCGTACGTCACCTCGCCACGCGCCTCGGCCAGCGGCTTGCCCATCTCGAGGGTCATCAGCAGCGCGAACTCGTCCGCCCGCTCCATGAGCAGCTCCCACGCCTTCCGCAGCAGCTCGCCCCGAACGCGCGAGGGGGTCGCCGCCCACGACGCGGATGCGGCCACGGCGGCGTCGAGCGCGGCCGTGCCGTCCGCGGGCGAGGCGTCCGCGATCGTGGTCAGCACCTCTCCCGTGGCCGGATCGTGCACCTCGATCGACCGGCCCGACGTGCCGTCGACCCACTCGCCGCCGATGTACAGCTTCGCCGGCACCTTCGCCAGCAGTTCGGCCTCCGAGATCATGCGCTCCTCATCTCTTTTGCGGCAGTGCCGCGCTCATCAGATCGTGACAGTCGGGACGGCCACCAGATCCGGCGGCCGATGTCGTAGGCGACAGCCGGCACGAGCAGCGAGCGCACGAGCAGGGTGTCGAGAAGCACGCCGAACGCCACGATGAAGGCGATCTGCGCGAGGAACAGAATGGGGATCACTCCGAGCGCCGCAAACGTGGCGGCGAGCACCACACCTGCACTCGTGATCACGGACCCCGTCACCACGAGGCCGCGAAGAATCCCCTCGCGGGTGCCGAGCCGCGCACTCTCTTCGCGGACACGCGTCATCAGGAAGATGTTGTAGTCGACCCCCAGCGCCACGAGGAAGACGAACGCATAGAGCGGCACAGCGGGGTCGGCGCCCGGGAAACCGAACAGGTGGTCGAAGACGAGCGCCGAGACCCCGAGCGCTGCCGCGAACGACACGATGACACTGCCGATCAGCAGCAGCGGCGCGATGACCGCACGGAGCAGCAGCATGAGGATCAGGAGGATGACGCCCAGAACGATCGGGATGATGATGCTGCGATCGTGGATCGACGTGCGGTCGGTGTCGATCGCCGTGGCCGTGACGCCGCCGACGATCGCGTCGGCGTCGACCTCGGCGACCGCCTCCCGCAGCGCGAGCACGGTGTCCTCCGCCTCCGTCGAGTCGGCAGCGTCCGCGAGTGTCGCCTGCAGCATCACTTGGCCGTCGATGACCGTGGGTTCGGCATCCGCGCCAGGGAACGCAGGCGCATCCACCCCGATCGGGATCGTGCCGGTCGGCGAGTCCTGAGCGACCGCGACCACCGAGTCGACCCCGTCGACCGCGAGCGCGGCATCCGCGAGCTCGTCGAGCGCGGATTCCGGCCCGACGATGACCGCCGGGCTGCCCGACCCGCCAGTGAAGTGCTCACCGAGCAGCTCCTGCCCGTCGCGCGCCTCCGAGGGGCCGAGGATCAGTTCCGACTGCGCGACGCCGTCGGCCTGCAGTTGGGTGAGCCCGAGGGCCGCCACCGCGAGCGCGAGCGTCGAGACGATCCACACCACGCGGGCACGGCGCCGGACGAGCCCGGCGACGCCCGCCCACAGACGAGGCTCACGCTCCACGTCGCCCGTCTTCGGGCGGAACGGCCAGAACGCCGCGCGACCGGTGGCGAGCAGCAGCGCGGGAAGCAGGGTGAGCGCCCCGAGAAGCGCGAAGACGATGCCGAGGGCGCCGACCGGCCCCAGCGCCTTGTTCGAGTTCAGGTCGCTGAAGAGCAGGCAGAGGAGCCCGACGATGACCGTTCCGCCGGACGCGAGAATCGGCTCCGCCGACCCGCGCAGCGCGTCCCAGGTCGCATCCCACCGACGGGTGTGTCGACGCAGCGCCTCGCGGTACCGGGCGACGTAGAGCAAGGAGTAGTCGGTCGCGGCGCCGATTACGAGGATGAACAGGATTCCCTGCACCTGCCCGTTGATCTGTACGACTCCCGCGTACGCCAGCCACCACACCGCGAGGATCGCCGCCGAGAGCGAGAACACCGCGGTGCCCAGGACGAGGATGGGCAGCAGTGGCGAGCGGTAGACCACGAGCAGGATCACGAACACCGCCGCGAGCGCGACGATCAGCAGCAGCCCGTCGATGCCGCTGAACGCGTCGACGAGGTCGGCGCTGAACCCGGCCGGTCCGGTGACGGCGGTCTGGAGGCCCGACGGCGCATCCCCGAGCAGCCCACGCATCGCGGTGACGACCTCGTCGAGCTCGGCGTCGGAGTCGACCGGGGCGAAGATCTGCACCGCAGCGCCGTCGTCGGACGGGATCGCGGGACTCGGATCGGTCACTCCGTCGAGCTCGGACAGCTCGGCCTGCAGCTCGTTCGCGTAGGCGAGGTCGTCGTCGGTCAGCCCACCGTCGCGCGCCAGGACGACGACCGCGGGCACCGCGTCGGCGCCGGCGAACTCGGGGATGAGCGCCGAGACCTTCGTGGCGTCCGCCGACGCCGGAAGGTAGCTCGCCTGGTCGTTCGAGGAGACCTCCCCGATCTTGCCGAAGTAGGGTCCGCCGACACCTCCCGCGGCCACCCAGATCAGGATGAGCGCGGCAGGCAGCAGAACGCGGAGCACACGGGCCGCGCCGCCTGGGCGCCGATCGGGCTCCACCTGGGCCGACCGCTCGGTCGCATTCATCGGGACGATCGGACGCGGCCGCCCGCGTCCTCGACTTCCACAAGCGCTGCGGCGCCGCTCACCGGGTTGACGGCAGCCACGAGGTCGTCGAGCACTGTCACCTCACGGCCCGCGCCGAGAGCGTCGAGCGCGGATGCGCGGACGCAGTAGTCGGTCGCGATGCCCACCACGTCGACCTCCGTCACCCCGAGCCTGTCGAGCGCCTCCGTGAAGGCGAGCCCGTCGTCGGTCGTGCCCTCGAAGATCGAGTAGGCGGGGACCCCCTGGCCCTTTCGCACGTGCATGTCGATGAGCGAGGTGTCGAGCGCCGGATGGTATTCGGCTCCGGGGGTGCCGCCGACGCAGTGCCGCGGCCAGGTGGTGACGTAGTCGGGATCCTCCCCGGTGGCGAAGTGCCCGCCGTTGTCGTCGTCGCCGTGATGCCAGTCGCGGGACGCCACCACGAGGTCGTAGCGACCGGGGTTCTCCTGCAGGAATCGGGTGATCCCCTCGGCGACGGCAGCTCCGCCGTCGACCCCGAGGGCGCCACCTTCGGTGAAGTCGTTCTGGACGTCGATCACGAGAAGCGCGCGAGCCATGGTTCCTCCGTCACGTGGTCACTTGTTCGACAGGTTGTCGCCGCATCGGTACACGGCGGTCGTGAGTGCGTCGAGTCCCTCCCGGGCACTGCTGTCGACTCCGTCGCGTGCCGCGTAGAAGGTGAAGACGAGGGTGGTGCCGTCGGCCGCATCGATGATCCCCGAGAGCGTGTACGAGCCCCGGATCATGCCCGACTTGGCGACCACGTGCCCGCGTGACGCCGCGTTGTCTCCCGTGAACCGTCCGGCGAGCGTGCCCGACTCCCCTGCCTTCGAGAGGCCGTCGCGCACCGCGGAGAGCCCGTCGGTGCCGTCGGCGATCGCGCGCATCAGCGTTGAGAACGACTTCGCGGGAACGGCGTTCTGGGGCGAGAGTCCGGAGCCGTCGACGATCGTGGTGTCCGCGAGCGGGACACCCCACTGCGAGAGCTGGCTGAGGACGGCCGTCTGCAGCGACGCGGCGCTTCCGCCCTGACCGGTCTTCACGGAGACGATCCGGGCGAGCATCTCGCCGAGCGCGTTATCACTCGGGATCAGCATCTGCCGCACGAGGGTGCTGACCGGCTGCGACTGCACCTCCGACAGCACGGTGCTGCCGACGGCCTTGCCGCGCGAGGTCGCGACAGCGGCGTCGACCACTCCGCCCGGATCAGCGGCGCGGAGCGCGTCGAGGAACTTCTGCCCGGCGCGCCCGATCGGATCCGTCGACCGGGGACTCACCGCCGCTCGGGGGTCGGCCCGGTCGCCGTCGACCTGCAGCGCGGTCGCGGCCGACTGATAGCCCTGCGTGCGCTGGTCCTCACGCCAGCTCGGCAGCCACGAGTCCGACTCGTCCCAATAGGTCGCGTCGAGAACCACTTGCGTGATCGGTACGCCCGGATACCTCGCCTGGTACGCCGCGACGGTCTCCTCGGCGAGCGTCTGCAGCTTCGGCGCGCCCGCGTAGACGCTCTCGCTTCCCTCGGGCAGCTGCGAGAGCGTGGCGTCGCCGCGCCCGACGAGCACGATGGTGCCGGGAGCGGATCCCTCGTAGACGCTCGTGGTGATGCGGTAGTCGCCGCCGAGCGCGGCGATCGCCGCCGACGCGGTGAAGAGCTTGAGCACCGATGCCGGGGGCGCGGGGTCGGCCGCGTGGCGCGCGAACAGGGCCTTGCCCGTGTCCTGGCGAATCACCGATCCGTAGAGCGTGGCGATGCTGCTGGCGCTGGCGACGCTCGCGACAGAGCAAGTACGAACCCGCGCCGGGTCGGCGACCGAGTCGGCGACCGGCCGCGGCGCCTCCTCGGTGGGAGTGTCGCTCGGGGTGGGCGTGGCCGCCGTGGCGGGACGCGACGCCCACGCGACGCCGGCGAAAACCGATCCGGTTCCGAGCAGCACGAACACGACAGCGCCGGCCGACACAATCCAGGCGAGCGGGTGACGTCGCACCATCGCGAGGAACCCGCCCGAACCGCCGGGCTCCGCGGGGGCCGCCGCCGCTCCGGCCCGCTCGCGGGCAGCGCGACGCGATGTCGGTTGCTCGTCGCTCATCGGATCATGATATCGGCGCACCCCGGAACGAGGACGCCGCTCAGCCGCGCTCGGAGGGGTACACGAGGCCGATCTGCCGACGGATCTCGTCGAGCGTCGCCATGATCGCGACGGTCTCCTCAGGGGGCAGGATCTCGCCCCCGGAGGCACCGGCGGCGACGAGGCGCTCCAGCTCGTCCGCCTGGAACTGCATACCGCGCCCCTCGACCGACGACTCGTAGCGTTCGAGCACCGTGCCGTCGGATGAGACGAGCGAGAACGAAGTGGGGGCGTACCAGACCTCGTCGATCTCGATCCGCGCCTCGGTGCCCACGATCACCGCTGTGGACGGTCCTCGCGCATCGAGCTGGGTGTGGATGACCGCCTGCTCACCTCCGGGGTACCCGAAGAGGATCGCGGTCTGACGGTCAACCCCAGTGGGCGTCGAGGACGCGATTGCGTGCACGACCGCGGGCGCGCCGAAGACGTCCCACGCGAAGGAGACGGGGTAGATCCCGAGGTCGAGAAGCGCTCCCCCACCGAGTGCCGGGTTCTGGAGCCGGCCCTCGGGATCGGTCGAGATCTTCTGGTCGTGGTCGGCGATGAGCGCCCGCACCTCGCCGAGCGCACCGCTCGCGAGGATCTCGCGCACGCGGAGCATGTGCGGCAGCCACCTGGTCCACATCGCCTCGAGCACCACGAGACCGGACGCCGCGGCGAGCTCGACGACCGAGCGCGCCTCGGCCTCGTTGATCGTGAAGGGCTTCTCGACGAGGACGTGCTTCCCGTGCTGCAGCGCGAGCGTCGCATTCGCCGCGTGATACGGATGCGGGGTCGCGACGTAGATCGCGTCGACCTCCGGATCGGCCACGAGCTCCTCATAGCTGCCGTGGGCACGGGCGATGCCGTGAGCCGCCGCGAACTCCTCGGCGGACTCGCGGGTGCGCGACCCCACGGCGACGACGTCGTGGCCGGTGAGGAGCAGGTCGGACGTGAACATGCGGGCGATCCCGCCGGTGCCGAGGATGCCCCAGCGCAGTCGTTCGGTCATCCCGACAGCGTAGCGAGAGCCGCCCCGCGGGAGGCCTCGGATGCGCTCAGCAGCCGCCCCATCGCGCCGCCGCGCGCGTGAAACTGTAGCCGTCGTTCGGCAGGCCCCCGTGGACCATGGCGAAGCAGATCACGACGCCCGAGGTGCTGCCGCTGTAGCTCGGGCGGTAGAGCGACTTCTGGTGCGCGGCCGAGTTCCACCACTTGGTCGCCACCGTCGATCCGGTGTTGCCGCTGCCACCCGCGAGGTTGCCGTCGCATCCGACCGCGGGGACGCCGTCCGAGCGCTTGGTGCCGTTGTGACCCCATGCTGAGGTCACGTCCGGGCTCGGGTCCTCCGCGATCCAGAACAGCCGGGCCTCGAGGCACGAGTCGTAGCGGATGTTGCGCAGCGGGATGGGGTCCAGGCAGTTGGCGACGCGGATGGCGTTGAAAGTCTTCGCGAACGCCGCGAGGTCGGCGGACGTCGTGCCACCGACGCCACCCGAGGAGGTCCGGCCGGGTGCACCGGCTGTGGAGCCCCCGACGTTCGCGGGGCACGAGGTCCCCGCCGCCGTGTGAGCTGCCTGCCGCGCCGAGGTCGACGAACTCGTCGACGTGCCGGGGACGCTCACCGACTTCGGCTGGGGCTTCGGAACGGGCTTCTGAGCCAGGTGCTCGACATCCTTCGCGGACGAACTCGAACTCGACGCCGGCACCGTCGACGCAGCGGAGGTCGTCGACGCTCCGATCGTCACGATCGCCGCCGCGGCAGACGTATCGCCGACCCTGCCGCTCGAGGCATACGTCGACGACGCCGCCACAGGCAAGGCATCCGTCCCCTGAGCGACCGCCGACTGCGCGAGCGAGGGGCCCGCACCGCCGACGAACGGCAAGGTGAGCGCCAGCACGGACCCGAAGACCGCGCCGACGGCGAGAGAACGCTTCAACACTCTTGAACCCCCCGATTCAAGATCAACACCGGAGACCCCCTGCGGCTCCGGGCGGCGCCTCCCCCCTACAGGCGACACCGTGTCGATAAGGCTACGCGTCAGGGCCGCACGGCTGAACCCCCCGCACAGGGGACACCCAGCTAGCGGGGTCAGGCCAGCCGAACCTCTCTGGTGCGCGCGGGCCGCGGGTGATTCGATGTCGACATGACGGTCGAGATGCACCCCGATGAGCCGCACGCCGGCGGCCTCGCCAGCCGGCTCAACTGGCTGCGCGCGGGGGTGCTCGGCGCGAACGACGGGATCGTCTCGGTCGCCGCGATCGTCGTCGGGGTGGCATCCGCGACCCCCTCCCCCGCCGCGATCCTCTCGGCCGGTGCCGCGGGCCTCCTCGGCGGGGCGATCTCGATGGCCCTGGGGGAGTACGTGTCGGTGCGCAGCTCGACCGACACCACCGAGGCGCTCATCGCGAAGGAGTCGGCAGAGTTGCGCGACGACCCCGACGCGGAGCTCGCCGAGCTGGCCGCGCTGTATGCCGCGAAGGGACTGAGCGACGAAACCGCGGCCGCGGTCGCCCGGGAGCTGACGGCGCACGACGCGCTCGCGGCGCACCTCGACGCGGAGCTGCACCTCGACCCCGACGACGTCGCCAACCCGTGGACCGCCGCGTGGGCCTCGGCCGCCTCGTTCACCGTCGGGGCGCTCCTGCCGTTCCTCACGATCATGCTTCTGCCCGAGTCGGTACGGATCCCGCTCACGTTCGCCGCCGTGCTCGTGGCGCTCGCGGCGACGGGTGCCGTGAGCGGTCGGCTGGGAGGCGCGAACCCCGTGCGCCCGGTGATCCGCAACGTGGTGGGCGGCACGTTGGCGCTGACCGCGACCTTCGCGGTCGGCTGGCTGCTGGGCTCGGCCGGAGTGGTGTGATGCCGCGTGTGCTCGTCGTCGAGGACGACCCCGAGATGTCGGGCCTCCTCGAGGAGGGGCTGCGCGCGGAAGGATACGACGTGGTCGTCGCGCGCGATGGCACGACGGGTCTCATGGAGGCGGTGACCGGCGGATTCTCCGCGGCCGCAGTCGATGTGATGCTGCCGGGCCTCGACGGATTCGAGTTCTGCCGCCAGCTGCGAGTGCGTGGGTCGCGGCTCCCGGTGCTGCTGCTGACGGCGCGGGACGCGGTGGAGGATCGCGTGGAGGGGCTCGACTCGGGCGCCGACGACTACCTCGTGAAGCCGTTCGCGTTCGCCGAGCTGAGCGCTCGCATCCGCGCCCTCGTGCGCCGGGAGGCGACGGGGCCCAAGGTCGTGCTCGAGGTCGCACGGCTGGCGCTCGACGGCGCGACGCTCCGCGCGCGGGTCGCCGACGAGCCCGTGCCGCTCAGCGCCCGCGAGTTCGCCCTGGCACGGTTCTTCGCGAGTCGCCTCGGCGAGGTCGTGGGGCGTGAGGAGATCCTCGAGGAGGTGTGGGGCACGAGCCGCCACATCGATCCGAACGTCGTCGATCAGTACGTGCGCTACCTCCGACGCAAGATCGACGCCGAGCGCGCGGGCGTCGAGATCGTGACCGTCCGCGGGGCCGGGTACCGCCTCGAGGAGCGCACGCCGTGAGGCGCCTGCCGATCCGGGTGCGGCTCGTCCTCGGCACCGTGCTGGCGGCGCTCGTGCTCATCGCCGGCGGTGTGTTCCTGGTGCGGGCGCAGGTGGCCGCGATGCTCACCGACGTCGACGCGTCGCTCGCGCGGGCGGATCTCGCGCCGATCGTGAGCGAACTCGAAGCCAACGACGGGGGCGAAGTCGACGAGCCGAGCGAGGGCGTGCTCGTGCGGGTGGTCGATCCGTCCGGGCGCGCTGTGGTCGATACCCTGCCGCACGAGGTCCACGAGGCGGTGGAGCACCGCGAGGCCGACGACGAGGTGCGGCACGAGGACGACGACGGCGTGCCGTACACGGTCGTCGGTCAGGCCGTCGAGACCTCCGGCGGGACGTGGACGCTATGGGCGGCGCGCAGCGAAGAAGCGACGCGGCTCGCCCTCGAGGGGCTCGAACACGCGCTGTACATCGGCGGGGCGGTGCTGCTGGGCGTGCTCGGGCTGGTCTCGTGGCTCCTGACGCGCGCCGCGCTGGTCCCGGTCGAGCGGATGCGTCGCGCCGCGGCGCAGCTCTCGGTCGAAGGGGACGGCGAGCTGCCGGTGGGTCCCGCGCGCGATGAACTCGCCGAACTCGCCGTCACGCTCAACGGGTTCATCGCCCGCACCCGGGAGGCGACGGCTCGGGAGCGGCGGATGGTCTCGGATGCGGCGCACGAGCTCCGCACGCCCGTCGCCGCGATCCGCACTCGCCTCGAACTCGCACACGACGGCGGTGGCGACGCGGAGACCCTGCGTGCCGAGATCGCCGAGGCACAACGGGCCGCAGTGCGACTCGGCGACCTGGCCACGAACCTGCTGGCACTCACCCGCCTGGAGCAGCACGACGAGGAGCGCACCGCATCGTCGGATGAGATCGCCGCGGAGATCGCCGAGGCGGCGGACCGGGCTCGTACTCTCGCCCCGGACGCCGACATCTGGTTCACGGTCGATCTCCGAGCGGAGGACGCGGTGCGCTCGGATCGCGCCTCGCTCGGACGCGCGCTCGACAACCTCCTCGCCAATGCGCTGACCGCCACGGATCGCCGAGGAAGCGTCGTCGTCGATGCGCGCCGCGAGGGCGAGGTGATCGTCATCTCCGTGCAGGACGACGGCCCCGGGATGCCCGAGGACTTCCTGGCCCGGGCCTTCGAGCGCTTCAGCCGCCCGGACGACGCCCGCAGCAGGCTCGCGGGAGGCGCGGGACTCGGTCTCGCCCTCGTGCGGGCGGTGGCCGAAGCGGCGGGCGGCTCGGCGACCGCCCGCAACACCGGCCCCGGACTGCGGGTCGAGCTGCGGATGCCGGTCTGTGAGAACTCTCATCCGGCGGGTGGCCCGCTCACATCCGGGGCATAGGGATCGCGCGAATCCTGGAACGGTCGAACCGACTCGGACCCAGGAGCAGACATGACCGCGACACTCCCCCGCACGGCCCCCGCAGAGGCCGCGGGTACTCGGCGGTCGGTACCGACCGTCGGCGAGGACCGGCTCCGACGCCTCCGCAGGCGCCGGTTCCTCGCCGACCTCCTCGTCATCGCCTTCTGGGCATCGGGCGCAGTCGCGGCGGCTCTCTACCTCGCCACCGGCGGACTCGCCGACTGGGCGACCGCCGGGGGCGCCGTCACGGGTCTCGGCATCCTTGCGGGTCTCGTCGGCTCGGACTTCGTGCTCGCGATGCTCGTACTGGCGGCGCGTATCCCCGCACTCGACCGCACGATCGGGCACGACCGGGCGATGGCGGTGCACCGGCGGCTCGGGAAGCCCGCGCTCTACCTGCTCCTCGCGCACGGAGCGCTGCTGCTCGTCGGGTACGCAATGACCGCAGGCATCGATCTCGGCGCCCAGCTGGTGCAGCTCTGGGAGCTGCCGGACATGCCTCTCGCGTTCCTCTCGATCGGCCTGTTCGTCGCCGTGGTCGTGACCTCCCTGGTCGCGGTGCGCCGCAAGCTGCCGTACGAGTTCTGGTACGGCATCCACCTGCTGAGCTACGCGGCCGTTCTCACGGCGATCCCGCATCAGCTGAGCGTCGGCGGCGTCCTGGCTGACGGAACGCCACAGCGCGCCTACTGGATCGCGCTCTACGTGGTCGCGATCGGCGCAATCGTGGTGTTCCGCATCGCACAGCCGCTGATTCGGTCACTCCGGCACGACCTACGGGTGGAGCGCGTCGAGTGGATCGCGCCGGATGTGGCCTCGCTCTACCTGCGCGGCCGGCGGCTCGACCTGCTCGGGGCGAGCGGCGGGCAGTACTTCTACTGGCGCCTGTGGTCGCGCCGCACCTGGTGGCACGCGCACCCGATCTCGCTCTCGGCCGAGCCGACCGGCACGCACGCCCGAATCACGGTGCGCGTGCTCGGCTCCGGCACCCAGCGGATCACCTCCGTGCGTCCCGGCACGCGGGTGATCTTCTCGGGACCGTTCGGGCTGTTCACGGATGCCGCGCGCACCTCGCCCCGTCTCGCGATCGTCGCGGCCGGGATCGGCGTCACGCCGGTGCGGGCGCTGCTCGAATCCGGCGATCTCGCCCCGGGTGAGGCGACGGTGCTCGTGCGCAACTCGCAGGGCGAGGAGGGCTTCCTCGTGCCGGAGCTGCGCGAACTCGCGGCCCGCCGTGGGGTGCAGCTGTATCGCTCGACGGGGCCCCGCCCCGCCGGCGGCGGCTGGATGTCGGCGGAGGATGCGGCACGCGGCGTGACGCTCGAGAGCGTCTTCCCCGAGCTCGACCGCTCCGACCTCTACGTGTGCGGTCCGCAGGCGTGGACCGACGAGGTTGTGGCGGCGGCCCGAGCGGCCGGCGTGCATGAGGACCGCATCCACACGGAGAGGTTCGACTGGTGAGGACGCGCGCGATCCTCGGGAGCGCCCTGGCCGCGTTCACCGTGCTCGGGGTCGGATACGAGGTGGGCCAGGCGGCGACCGCCGTGGACGCGACGAGTGCGACCGGTGCGACGGACGCGACGAGTGCGACGGGTTCGAGCGGCTCGTCCAGCGGTTCGACGACGAACTCCGACCAGACCTCGTCGTCCTCGTCCGGCTCATCCGGCTCGTCCGGCTCATCCGGCTCGACCGGCTCATCCAGCTCGACGGGCACGACCAGCTCCTCGTCCGGATACGCCGACGGCACGTACACGGGCTCGTCCGTCTCGACCCGCTTCGGCAACGTGCAGGTGCAGGTGACGATCTCGGGCGGGCAGATCACCGACGTCGCCGCGTTGCAGCTGACCGACCACGACGGCCGCTCGGTGCAGATCAGCAACCGCGCCGCGCCCATCCTGCGCGAGGAGGTGCTGTCGGCCCAGTCCGCATCCGTGCAGATGGTGGGCGGCGCCACGTACACGAGCCAGGCGTACCTCAGCTCGCTGCAGTCGGCGCTCGATCAGGCGAGCTGAGCGTGAACCTCCACTGGAGCACGATGGGCACCGAGGCATCGCTGTCGATGGATGCCGCGGATGACGAGCTCGCGGCGCGCGTCGCGGCCGTGCTCGCCCGTGCGGATGCGCGCTTCTCGCTCTACCGGGACGACTCGGAGCTGTCGCGCATCGCGCACGGCGAGCTCGACCTGGTCGATGCGTCGGTGCCGATGCGCGAAGCGTACGAGCGAGCGATCACGTGGCGCTCCCTCACCGGGCACGCGTTCACGCCGCACCGCCCGGATGGCGTGCTCGACCTCTCGGGCATCGTGAAGGCGACCGCCATGGAAGACGCCGCCGACGTGCTCGACGACGCCACCGGCGAGTGGCTGCTCGGCGTGGGTGGAGATCTGCTGTGGGCCGCGGGCATGAGGCCGCGCCTGGGCGTCGTCGACCCGACCGACCGCGATCGGCTGCTCGCCACCATCCGCCCCTCCGCCGGGCGACGCGCTCTCGCGACGAGCGGCAGCGCCGAGCGCGGCGATCACATCTGGCGACGCCACGATGTGCCCGCTCCCGTGTTCACGCAGGCGACGGTGGCGGCCGACGACATCGTCACGGCGGATGTGCTCGCGACGGCGATCATCGCGGGCGGCGAGGCGACCCTCGACTCCGTGACCGAGTGGTTCGACGTGGACGTGCTGACCGTCGGATGCAGCGGCGAGCTGCGCGCGACGCCCGGCATGCGAGCGGCGGTCGCCGACGCCCGTGACGTTCAGGCCCCGGGCATGCTGCCGCCCGGCAGCGCCCGGACGTAGTCGAGCTGGGCGACGTCGAAGGCGTCGGCCATGGCGTCGCGTTGCGCCTGAGCAATTCCGAGATCGTCGGCGACACGCGGCCACCCTGCAACGGCATCGGCTACTCGATGCAGGACCGCGTAGGCAGCGTCTTGTGAGAGCTGGAAGCTGTCCGCGATCTTCAGGAGCACGCGCAGGTCCCGATCGCGGGGGTCGTCCTCGCGGCTGATCGGACGCGCAAAGATGGCACCACCACGTCTGCGAGGAACCGGGTTGAGGTCGAACACGGGCGCCAGGCGCCACCCGTTTCCGGCGCGTAGGAACCCGTGATTGCGCCAATGGTCGTCGACGTTGCGGATGAGCACGTTGAGTGCGACTCGGCCGAACATCTCATGCAGATCGACTCGAGGGTTCACGCTGAGCTCTGCGAGCGTGTCGGTGAACTCTTCGTAGGTCGTTCGATCGCCGTCATAGATCCCGAGCCCGAGTGCGGTGCGTGCGGAGATGTACCCGACACGAACGTTCTTCTCAGCTCGGTCGAACCGCTCGGAGATGAGAACGCTTTTTTCGCGTCCCACTCGCTCCAGCGACCACGCGGGGGTGCGTAGTCCAGCGTTCCCGGCGAGGGTGAGCGCCAGCGCTTCCCAGCCTTCGACGTCGGAGTTGCCGTCCTTGGAGTGGGGAAGCTTGGCGATGGCGAGTCGGCCGTTGGGCGCCACGACGTTCGCCTTCGGCCGAGCGCCACCGGGCGAGGTGGCGACGTCATTGAGATACGCGACATCCTCGTCGGTCGCTTCGCCGGTTTCGTAGCGACCGGCCGCCTCGAGGATTCGTGCGAGGTCGTGGAGGTTCGCGACCCCGGCATCGCTCGATAGCCAGTCGCCACCTTCCGCGGCCTGCAACCGCAGAGCACCCATGCGGGTCTGATCGGCCACCCCGATGAGGAAGTCGAACTTGCCGATCGCCCGGGGAAGCGACGAGTCACGTCTCGCGCGACTGGCGTGGTGGGCTTCGATGATCCTCTCGCCCCAGTCGTCCGGAGCGGCATCCGCGAAAGCTCCGAAGAGCGCCTGCCCCTCCGGTGCGTATTGGATGGATGACACCAGCGGCAGATCGGGCGAGAGCTCGTACCGGTCGGCTCGCGCCAGAAAGTCGGTGTCGTACTGGAACGCGGTAGACGCGAGTGTTCGGCCACCTTGGAACGAGGGACGGAGCATGCCAACACGAACCGGGTCCGGTTCGAGTCCGTCAAGCCAGACGGCGACCTGGGTCGTGGCATTCACAGTGTTCCGCCCCGACGAAGGATCTCGTCGATTCGCGCGCGTGCTGCGTCGCTCCTGTACGGGTCGGTTGCGGCGATCACCGTATCGGCGATGCCAAGAGCCGTCAGGATCGCCAGAAAGGAGTCGAGGCGGGGAGCGCCCGTGGCCGATTCGATGGCGCGCAGCGTATCCCGCGTCACTGCCGCCCTGTCCGCGAGTTCGGCCGCCGACATTCCGTTCACGATCCGCCAACGTCGGATGTTCTCCCCCAGTTCGCGCTGCTGACGTTCGCGCCGAGGGCTGCGTCGCTGAACCACGCGCGCCTACCTTTCCTAGCGTCTCGACAGGTATTCATGCCACATGTGGCAGATTATGACAGGTATACCTGTCAGCGCACCACCGTCTCTTGCTACGGTCCCGGGAAGCTCATGGACGTTTCGCCGGGCGAAAGGGCCGCACACCGCGCGGGACGAGCGATGACAAGTCGAGCTCAGGCACGTCGACAACCGGTTGAAGGCAGGATGTGAATGGAGTGGAGCCGCCTGAGGGAATCGAACCCTCGACCTATTCATTACGAGTGAATCGCTCTGCCGACTGAGCTAAGGCGGCGTGACCGGACGAGCCGATGCACAGCCTCCGAGCATAGTCGATAACATCGGCGACTCCGACCAGACGGCGGGACCGGCGGACGCGGCTCAGCAGAGCGGATCGCTTGCGGGCACGTCGCCGTCCACGAAGAAGTCGTCCACCGTGTCGGTCACGCAGGTGCTCGATCCGTAGGCGGTGTGCCCTTCGCCGTCATACGTCACGAGGTGACCGTTCTCGAGCTGGGAGGCGAGGGCCTCGGCCCACCGGTACGGAGTCGCGGGATCGCCCGTGGTTCCCACGACGAGGATGTCGGGCGAGCCGGGTGCCGTGATCGCCTCACGGGGTCGCTCCGCCGAGAAGGGCCACTGCGGGCAGAAGGCGCCGCCGTAGCTCATCCACGGCCCGAACACGGGGGCGGCAGCGGCGAGCTCTTCCGCCTCGGCGCGCATGTGGTCGCGATCCGGGTCGGAGGGCATGTCGAGGCAGTTGATCGCGAGGAACGCCTGGGTCGTGTTGGTGGTGTAGCTGCCGTCGCTTTCGCGGTCGTTGTAGGCGTCGGCGAGGAAGAAGGCGACCTCGGTCCCGTTCGCTTCGACGTCGGTGAAGAGCTGATCGAGGTAGTCCCAGTTGTCGCGGTTGTAGAGCGGCAGGATGATCGCGGTGAACATGGTGCTCGAACCGAGCACGCGGCCGTCAGGAGCGGGGAGCGGGTTGGCGTCGAGCGCGCGCATGATCGCGGCGACCCGGGTCTCGGCCTCGTCGACGGTGCCGGTGAAGGGGCAGTCGCTGCGGTCGACGCAGTCCGCGAGGTAGGCGCGGAGCGCACCCTCGAAGCCCTGGGCCTGCGCGAGCGTGAACTCGCTCTCGTCTGCGGATGGGTCGATCGCGCCATCGAGCACGAGCCGACCGGCGCGGTCCGGGAAGAGCTCTGCGTAGACGGCCCCGAGGTAGGTGCCGTAGGAGTAGCCGAGGTAGGTGAGAGTCTCGTCGCCGAGCGCGGCGCGGATGAGGTCGAGGTCGCGTGCCGCGGATCGGGTGTCGACGAGCCCGAGGAGCTCGCCCGTGTCGGCGAGGCATTCGGCGCCGAACTCGGCGTTGCGGCGTTCGGTCTCGTCGAACCAGGCGTCAGAACCCCGTTCTTCGGGGACGACGCCGTAGATGTAGTCGTCGAGAACGGCGTCGTCACCGCACGTCACCGCCGTCGACGCGCCGACTCCGCGCGGGTCGAAGCCCACGATCGTGTACTCGCGTTGCAGTCGCTCGCTCGTCGCGAAGTCGACGGAGTCGCGGATGAAGTCGACGCCCGAGCCACCCGGCCCGCCGGGGTTCACGAGCAGCGAGCCGCGCGGCGAGCCGCCGGTCGCGTACTGGCGGATGAGGGCGAGCTCGAGGGTGTCGCCCTCGGGGTTGCTCCAGTCGAGCGGTGCGGTGACGCTCGTGCATTGCATGCCGTCGCCGCATCCGCGCCAGCTGAGCACCTGGTGGTAGTACGGCGCGAGCGCAGCGGGCACGTCCTCCCCTGTCGGCACCGAGGTGGTGGGGGCCCGGTTCGGCTGGAACCACGAGACGCAGCCGGTGAGGGCGAGGGCGAGCATCGTGGCGAGCGCGACGGCGCGTGCTCCCGTGCGCCGGGTTCGGTGCGTGTGCCTCATCGCGCCCCGGATGCCTCGCGTCGGATCGCGGTGACGAGCATCGCTTCGAGCGCGAGGGCGGGCGCGACGTTCCCTTCGATGCGTGTGCGGGCTTCGGAGATCGCGTCGAGGGTCGCGAGGGTCTGTGCGGGGGTGGCCCGTTCGGCGGCGGCGGCCAGCTCGCCGTAGATGGCGAGGTTCACGGGCTCGAGACCGACCCCCAGCTGTTGCAGCAAGATGTCGCGGTAGAGCGAGAGCAGGTCGACGAGGATGCGGTCGATCCCGTCGCGGAGGCTCCGGGTCGCGCGGCGCTTCTGCTCCTCCTCGAGGGCCTTGATCTGGGCGCGCAATGCGGGCGGAACGGTACCCCCCGGTTCGACGCCGAGGGATCGGAGCGCCTGCTCGCGCTCCTGGGCGTCGCGCTCTTCCGTGATGTGCTTGGCGTCCTGGCCCGCGATCTCCAGCAGCTCGGCAGCTCCCAGCACGGCGCCGGAGACGCTGCGGATGCCGAGGGCGAGCTCCATCGTGCGGCGGCGCCTGGTGCGGGCGAGCTCGTCGGTGGCGAGGCGGTGAGCCATGCCGATGTGGGCCTGGGCTTCGCGGGCGGCCCGGGTGGCTTCGGGGAGGCTGATCCCGTCGCGCCGGGAGATCAGCTCGGCGACGTCATCGACGCTCGGGACGCGCAGCCGCACGGTGCGAACCCGAGAGCGGATGGTGGGGAGGAGGTCGGCTTCGCTCGGCGCGCAGAGGATCCAGATGGTGCGCTCCGGGGGTTCTTCGAGCGCCTTGAGCAGCACGTTGGAGGTGCGCTCGGTCATGCGGTCGGCGTCTTCGATGATCATGACGCGGTAGCGGCCGACCGCGGGCGAGTACTGGCTTGCGGCGACGAGCCGGCGAACGTCCTCGATCTTGATGATGACCGCTTCGGTGGTGAGGACCGCGAGATCGGGGTGGGTGCGCGCGGCGACCTGGGCGGTTGTGGCGGCGAGGTCGTCGGGGCGGGCGAGCAGTTCTGTGGCGAACGCGTAGGCGAGTGTGGATCGCCCGGATCCGGGTGGGCCGGTGATGAGCCAGGAGTGGGCGAGACCGTCGCCGGCCGCGGCGGCGCGCACGGTGCCGATCGCCTCAGCCTGGCCGGTGAGTTCGTCCCAGATCGCTTCCATCATGCGAAGGCTACGCGAGCAGGTCCGACACCCGCTCCCGGATGCGGGTCGAGAGCTCGTCGATGGGCAGGGTCGCGTCGAGCACGAGGAATCGCTGCGGTTCGGCCGCCGCGAGCGCAAGGTAGGCGTCGCGGACGCGGTGGTGGAACTCGGCCGCCTCGGCTTCGAGTCGGTCGTACCGCGTGCGGGAGTCGTCGAGACGATCGCGGCCGGTGGCGACGTCGAGGTCGAGCAGGATCGTGAGGTCGGGCAGCAGCCCCTCGGTCGCCCAGAGGGAGACGTCGCGCACCTCCGCGGGATCGAGCACACGGCCTGCGCCCTGGTAGGCGACGGACGAGTCGAGGTAGCGGTCCTGGATGACGATGTCGCCGCGGGCGAGCGCCGGGCGCACGACAGTGGCGATGTTGTGGGCGCGATCGGCAGCGTAGAGCAGCGCCTCGGCGCGCGGGGCCATGTACCCACGACGGTGGAGGATGATCTCGCGCAGTTCCAGCCCGAGTTCGGTGCCGCCGGGTTCGCGGGAGTGCACGACCTGGCGTCCGAGGCTGGCGAGCCATTCGGTCAGCAACGCCGACTGCGTGGACTTGCCGGAGCCGTCTCCCCCTTCGAAGGTGAGGAAGAGCCCCCGAGCGTCGGGCACCTCAGGCCCGCTTCTTGGCCGCCGGACGCTTCGCGGCGGTGCGCGACTTCGGCTTCGCCGGTCCCTTCGCGCGCTTGTCGGCGAGCAGCTGGACGGCGCGGTCGAAGTCGACGGACTCGACCTCCTCGCCGCGCGGGATCGTCGCGTTCGTGACGCCGTCGGTGACGTACGGACCGAAGCGGCCGTCGCGCACGCGGATCGGCTTACCGCTCACGGGGTCGGCGTCGAACTCTTTGAGCGCGCTCGACGCGCGGCGCGCGCCGTACTTCGGCTGGGCGAAGATCTCGAGCGCGGCGGGAAGCTCGATCGTGAAGATCTGCTCCTCGTTCTCGAGCGATCGGGAGTCGGTGCCCTTCTTGAGGTAGGGACCGTAGCGGCCGTTCTGTGCCGTGATGGGGTCGCCGGATTCGGGGTCGGCGCCGACCGTGCGGGGCAGGTCGAGGAGCTTGAGCGCGGTCTCGAGGTCGACCGTCGCGGGGTCCATCGAGGCGAAGAGCGACGCGGTGCGGGGCTTCGCCGCTGCAGCCTTCTTGGTGCCCTTCTTCGGCTTGGGCGGCTCGATGACCTCGCCGGTCGCGGGGTCGACCGTCGGTTCGGCGGCGGGCGGCTCGGGTTCCAGCTCGGTGACGTACGGGCCGAAACGGCCGTCCTTCACGACGATCTGCTTGCCGGTCGCGGGGTTCTCGCCGAGCACGCGGTCGGTGGCGACGGGAGCGTCGACGAGTTCGCGGGCCTTCTCGGGGGTGAGTTCGTCGGGCGCGAGGCCGTTGGGGATGTTGACCTTGCGAGTCGTCTCCGAGCCTTCCTGCACGACGTCGAGGTAGGGGCCGTACTTTCCGACGCGAAGGGTGATGCCCTCCGAGATCGGGATCGAGTTGATCGCGCGAGCGTCGATGTCGCCGAGAGTGTCGACGACCTCGCGGAGCCCGGGGTGGTCGCCGCCACCGAAGTAGAACTGGTTGAGCCAGTCCACGCGGTCGGCGTCGCCGTTGGCGATGCGGTCGAGGTCGTCCTCCATCTCGGCGGTGAAGTCGTATTCGACGAGGTCGCTGAAGTGGTCTTCGAGCAGACGGACGACGCTGAACGCGATCCAGTTCGGCACGAGAGCTTGGCCGCGCGGTGTGACGTAGCCGCGGTCGATGATCGTGGAGATGATCGAGGCGTAGGTGGAGGGCCGACCGATGCCGAGCTCTTCGAGCGCCTTCACGAGGCTCGCCTCGGTGTAGCGCGGCGGGGGCGTCGTCTCGTGGCCCTTTGCCTCGAGCTCGGCGAGAGCGAGCGCCTGCCCCTCCTCGAGGGGAGGCAGTTTCGCGGACGCCTCGTCGGCGGAGTTGCGCACCTCGTCGCGACCTTCTTCATAGGCCGCCTGGTACCCGCGGAAGGTGATGACGGTGCCCGACGCGGTGAACTCGGCGTGGGCGCCCTCGCCGCCATCCGCAGCGATCGTCACGGTCGCGGTCTGCCCCTTGGCGTCCGCCATCTGAGAGGCGACGGTGCGCTTCCAGATGAGGTCGTAGAGCTTGAACTCGTCGCCGCGCAGCGAGGAGCTGAGCTCGGAGGGGGTACGGAAGACGTCGCCGGAGGGGCGGATCGCCTCGTGGGCCTCCTGCGCGTTCTTCGACTTGGAGGCGTAGACGCGCGGCTTCTCGGGGATCGAGTCGGCGCCGTAGAGCGTGGTCGCCTGGCGCCGGGCCGCCTCGATCGCCTGCTGCGAGAGCGTCGTCGAGTCGGTACGCATATAGGTGATGTACCCGTTCTCGTACAGCGACTGGGCGAGGCTCATCGTCGTGCGCGCCGAGAAGCGCAGTTTGCGCGACGCCTCCTGCTGGAGGGTCGACGTGGTGAACGGAGCGGCGGGTCGCCGCGAGTACGGCTTCGTCTCGAGCGAGCGGACGGCGAACGTGGCCTCGGGCGACCGGAGCGCGTCGGCGAGGATGTCGGCGGCACGCTCGTCGAGCGGCGCGACGTCGGCCTTCAGCTCGCCCCGGTCGTTGTAGTCGCCACCCTGGGCGATGCGCTTTCCCTCGAGGCGTGCGAGCTTCGCCGAGAAGGGCGCATCCGCACCTTCGGGCGTGAAGTCGGCGACGAGGTCCCAATAGGAGGCCGAGACGAACGCCAGACGCTCGCGCTCCCGGTCGACGACGAGGCGCGTCGCAGCGGACTGCACGCGACCGGCGGAGAGACCTGGGCCGACCTTACGCCAGAGCACCGGGGAGATCTCGAAGCCGTAGAGGCGGTCGAGGATCCGGCGCGTCTCCTGCGCGTCGACGAGTGCGGTGTCGATCTCGCGCGTGTTCTGCTCGGCGCGCTGGATCGCCTCCTTGGTGATCTCGTGGAAGACCATGCGCTTCACGGGCACCTTCGGCTTCAGCACTTCGAGAAGGTGCCACGCGATGGCCTCGCCCTCGCGGTCTTCATCCGTTGCGAGGTAGAGCTCGTCGACATCCTTGAGCGCGCGCTTGAGCTCGGCGACCGTCTTCTTCTTCGTGTCGGTCACCACGTAGTAGGGCTCGAAGCCGTTGTCGACGTCGACGGAGAACTTGCCGAGGCTGCCCTTCTTGAGCTCCGGCGGCAGGTCTTTCGTGTCGATGAGGTCGCGGATGTGACCCACGGACGCCTGAACCTCGTATCCGTCGCCGAGGTACTGCGCGATCGTGCGCGCCTTTGCCGGCGACTCGACGATCACGAGCTTCTTTGTAGGCACTGCGGGTCCTTCCTATCCGGTGCACACCATACACATAGAGTCCGAGCCCGGCTCACGGCCGACGCGCAGCCTGCGGACAGCTCTCAGCCGGGCGGGCCTGCGCGGGAGACGACGGCGACCGGGAGCCCGAGAACCGTGAGGCGGATGGTGACGATCGCCTCGAGGCCCTCGAGACGGCACGATGCGAGGTCGAGGGAATGAGCGGCGGCCACGTCCGCGGCGACCGCGCATGCATCGCCCGGCACGACCCCCAAGAGAACGTCCCCCGCGGCGAGCGCCGCCGCATCCGCCGCGGAGACCGCCTTCTGCCGCGCGACGAGGGCCGACCCGAGCGCGAGGGCCGCGAGGGTGACCGACAGGATCGCTCCGACGATCGCGAGCGCGAGGACACCACCCGCGCCGTCGTCGCGTCTCACGGGCGCACTCACCGGCCGCCATCGAGCGCGCACGACGACGCCACGAGACGCAGCCCTGCGATCGCGGCCGGTCCTGCGGCCGGTGCGGAGAGCCGCACGCAGACGAGCTCGCCGTCTTCGTGACGAGCGATCGACGCTCCCGCCAGTGCGGCCTGCACCCGCTCGGCGACCACGGACTCCGTCTCCCCGCGACCGAGCCCCCGCGCGGCGTCGGCGGCCGCGTCCTGCAACCGCAATTGCTGAGAGACCACCCCGAGCGCACCGAGGCAGGCCCCGAGCACGAGGATCACCGCGGGCAGCGCCACCGCGAACTCCGCGGCCGTCGAGCCGCGATCGTCAACCGCCGAGCGAGAGCGCACCACGCACCAGATCGGTGAGGATCTGCTGAACCTCACCCGACTTCATGATCACCACGAGCAGCCCCGCGAACCCGACCGCGGCCATCGTCCCCATGCGAAGGGTTTCTCGAGGTCGGGAAGCCCGGAGGGGGACCGACGTCCTCGCCCCGGTTGTCGGCAGAGCCGTCCCCAAACAGCCGCGGGTCGATGATTCCGGTGATCCGGACGTGCTCGGGCTCCGATACGCGCTCGGGGAGACGCATCACCACCTCGCCGACCATGCTCACGCGAATGTCGAGCATCTCCACAATCTCCCGACGGGCGGACGACGGGAGGGCGTCCAAGCGGTGACGGGCACGCTCCGCCAGTGCGACCAGGTCGGTCAGCCGCTCGCGCTTCTCGGCCGCCGTCGACTGCATCGCGAAGTATCCGGCCCGGCGTTCCTGCAATTCTGACAACTCCGCGCGGAATCGGGCGATCCGCTCATCGTGTTCGGTGGGGTCGTCGGCCTCGTACTTGTCGTCCAGCGACCGGCTGAGCGCGCGGCGCTTCCGCTCAATCTCCTGGTCAAGCCGCGCGAGGATCGGCCCGACATCGGCAAGATCCGCGTCCTCCGGAACCTCCAGCCACAGGCGAGCCATCGCCTCCAGTCGGTCCGGACTGCCGAGGAGGGTGGCCACCTCGGACCACACCCGCCCGTCGAGCGCGTCGGCGCGGACCTGCTTGCACTTGCACTTGTTTTCGCCGTTGATGTGCTTCCGGCCCGAGCAGCGATAGACGTCGAAGTCCTTCCCGGCGAGGCTGACCCCGATGTAGTGCTTGCCGCATGCGCCCACCAGCCGGGTGGACAAGAGCTGGGTCTTGGGGGCGGATGTCAGGCCGCGGGTGGACCGGCGAGCCACTGCACGAACCGCGGCCCGATGCTGGTCCCGAGTCAGTGGCGGCTCCGGCAGGGTCAGCTCGATGGGGTCGCCGTGGACCGGCTTGCCGTCGCGATCAAGGCGCGTGTGGTGGGTGCGCTTGTAGAGCGATCCGGACTCGGGCGCACCCCACCAGGTCTTGCCGGTGTGGAGCGTCGGACTCGTGATCATCCGCCGAAGGACATCGGGATTCCATCGGCTGGCGTGCCTCGGCTTGATCCCGAGCCCGTTGAGGTGGTCGGCCACCTGTTGGGCATTGAGGCGCTTCCGGGTGAGGAGTTTGCGAACGAGCTGGATCACCTCGCGTTCGGGCTCGGACGGGGCGGGTCGGGCATCGCGGCCCTTGCCGACCAGCTCCCAGCCGTAGTGAGGTTCGCCACCGGGCCAGCCTCCGTTGAGGGCCTTGGCGCGCTGCCCGGCAACGGTCCGTCCGACGATCAGGTCGCGCTCCATCTCGGCGACTCCCGAGAGCACGGTTCGCATCATGCGGCCCGCGGGGGTGCTCATGTCGATGGCCTGGTCGACGACCACGAATCCGATGCCGAGTTCAATGAACCGGTCGGTCTCGGTGATGATGGCACCTGCGTTGCGAGCAAAGCGGTCGAGCTTGAGAACGATCACCGCGTCAACCTCGCGCTGCTGGGCGGCGGCGAGGAGTGCGCGCCAGCGGGGCCGGTTGCGGTCTGTCCCGGAGATACCGGCGTCGACGTACTCGGCGGTCACCACCCATCCGCGGCGGGTTGCTTCCTCGCGGCAGAGTCGCACCTGCTCATCGAGCGAGGTGCCGTCCACTTGCTCCTCGGTGGAGACTCGGGCGTAGATGGCGGCTCGGATTGTCTTGGTCGGGGTCTTGATGTTCATGCGGGCTGCTCCTCTCGGAGGCGCTCGACCGTGGCGAGGTAAGTCGAGCGGTATGGGTTCGAGTCGAACGGGCCACGGGGGGCTCGCTGGGCGGCGTCGGCCTGAATGCATGCCTCCTCATCGAGCCGGGCGCAGGAGGCGCAGGCGGGGAGAGTGGTCGTGGGCTCCTGGTCGAAGAAGTGAGAGGCGACGTTGGCCGCCTCGGCGCTCTTGCCGCAGATGGTCAGGGCGGCGTCGTAGTGGTTGCGGAGGTGTTCGCGCCCGTCGCGGCCCTGGCGGTTTCGGGCACGCTGGCTGGCCCGGCTGAGGCAGCTCCGGCACCAGCTCTGGCGTGCTGTGTGCGCGCCGTCGCGCCAACCGAATGAGTCCACCGGCAGCGTCTCGCCGCACTTCGGGCAGCGCTTAGTTGCAGCCATCACGCGACCTTCGTCGCCAGTGTGCGGGTGAGCTTCTCGCGGAGGGACTCGGTGGGGAGGAGGCGGAGGGCGACGCGCTTCTCGATAGCGCCCTCGCGGACGGCTCGCGTGAGTTGGGAGACGTGGCGGGCGTCGTGGCCGGGGCGGTAGTCGCGCTTGACTTGTTCGCCGCATCCGCACTTGCAGGTGCCGGGCTCGGGTGTGTTGATCTTGGTCACGGTTGGCTCCTTCGGGGTGGTAAATATCCTGGTCAAAGGCTGTTTTGCCTTCTCCGCGATCAAAACACGCGCCGGGTTCGGTGCATAAGTTCGCGTGTCGTCCGGACGTGTCGCAACTCGTTCAGATCGGTCGAGGTCTCGAGTTGGCTGGGCGTAGTCGGAGTAGCCGCGCCCGGCCCAGACGCCCGACCGCTCCGGGTATTTCGTGACGTACTGGTCGCAGGCGAGGAAGGCCGCACAATCGAGGCACCGGTCAGCTGCCCGATCCCTGGCCCGCGAGCCGCCAGACGTCCAGCCCCCCTCGGGATCCTCGACACACGGCACCGGGCGTCCGCGCTGCAACTCGACCCCGATTGCGTCGTGGAGGTCAGCGAGCGCGGCCCCGCGGCTGGCGTCAGCAGCGAAACCCAGACGGGGACGCTGGGGCTCGTGGGAAGTCAGTGCATCGCTCATGGAGCAGCACCGTCTGGGTCGGCGTCGGCGTAGAGCGGCATCCCGTAGTGCGGCCACACCGCCGTCCGCATCAGGACGTGCAGCACGTGCCGTTGGGCGAGTCGGTATCCGGCGCGCTCGCCCTCGTTCAGCTCGGACAGGTCGAGGGTCACCTCCTGCCGACTGATCGCCCATGCCTGGACGTTGAGAATCAGGCGTCCGATGTCGAAGGTGAGGTGTTCGACCTCGCCGGTGCCCTTGAAGGTGTCGATCTGGAGCACCGTGCGGGTCATGTCCTGGAGGATCCTGATGGCGTTGCGTTCCTCCTCGGATGTCAGCTCGAAGGGTTCCATCGGGTCACCTCCCGTACTTCGATGCAGAACCGCTCCGGGTCGAGGTGGACGACTCGCGACACCTGCTCGTCGAACCCGAGTCGGTTGCTGACCAGCCGTGCGGCTTTGGCAAAGTGCTCGCTGCTGGGGTCGGACTCCAACTCGGCGAGGGCTATCTCGATCTGTGCGTTCGATTCGCGTCGCCGCTCCTGAACCACCTCCTCGAACTCGCGCCATGCCCGGCGATACTCGATCCACTGGCGAATGTTCATCGCTCGGCTCCGTTCTTGAGTTCGGCGCGATGCGCTCGCTTGGCCCGCATGTAGTGGGCCTTGCAGAGCCCGGCAGCGAATCGATCGCGGTCGCACAACTCGACATCGCAACCGGGGTCGTTGGCAGTCGCGATGCGGGGCCACTGCCTCACCTCCGCCGCATGAACCCGAATCCATTCGGGCAAGGTCTGATCAGTCATTGCTGGTCCCTCCTCGGGAGTGGTCCTTCACGCGTGCAAGGGATGGAACATCCGCCCGTCCTCTTGGGGGGGGTCTCATGAATTGCCCCGTACGCCCCGCCCCTTTTAGGAGGGCGGGGCAGTTCGCGGGGCGTATGCCGGGGCACAGCGGGGCACAGCGGGGCAATCCTGTCGTGACGGGGCAGAGAGCCCGGGGCAGTTCCGGGGCAGTCCAGGCGGGGCAATTGCGGGGCAGTTCGTTCGGAGAGCATCAGAACGACCCCCCTTCGAGCGGTTGCGGGGCGTCTTGCGGGAGGTAGTGCAGCTGGGCGTTTCGGACCGCCCGGCGGATGACCTCGCCGCTGTCCACGAGCGCCTGGAGGGCGCGGGAGTCGTCGCCCTTGCGGAATGACGCCCCGGCCTCACGGAGGAGCCCTTGCAGCTCGCGCGATTTCACACCGGGGTGTTGGCCGACGAGCTGGAGGATTGGTCCAGCGAGCGCGCTGACTCTGCCGGTCTGGGCGGCGGACTTCCGGGAACCCGAGCCGGTGAGGCGCAACCGGGAGGTGGCCGGGTCCAATTCGAGCTGGTCCTCGGCGACCTCCACGTCGCGGCCCATCGCCGAGAGGAACCGGGGGCCGGTCTCGTCGTCCTCGCGGGTGGTCAGGCGGATGATCGAGTCGGGCCAGTCCTCCAGGCCGGACGAGCCGCGGGACCGCTCGCCGTTCCAGCCGGTGTGCACAGTGAGCAGGAGGTCGGTGGCTCCCACCTCGGAGCGGGTGAACAGGTCGAGGTCGGTGAGGAAGGTCCCCACCTCGGAGACGTCGTTCTGGTTCGCGCCGGTGAAGGCACGGCTGAACGGGTCCACGATCAGGAACTCGACTTGCTGCTCGCGGAGGTACTCGGCGAGGGCTTGGCGGTCGGCGGTGTGAGCCAGCGGGTTCCGACGACCGCGGAGGTTCACCAAGATCATCCGGTCGCCCGGCACGTCCGCCCGGGTCGCCCAGTGGGCGAACTGCCCGCCGGTCACCTCGTAGTTGAGGACGGCCACCCGGCCCCCAACCGGTTCCACCTTGAAGGACTCGAGGAAGGGTTCGCCTGTGAGCAGCGAGTGGGCGAGGTTCACCACGAAGGTTGTCTTGCCGGTCTTGCGCTTGGCCGAGACGATGGTCGATCCGCCGAGGAGGATGAGCCCTTCTGCCCGGTAGCGGGTTGCGTCGGCCTCGCCGAGGTAGTTCGCGAGCGGTCCGGCGTCGAACGGTTCGGCGGGGTCCAGTTCACCTAGCCGGTGATTGAACGCGCGCCGAGCTTCGTACTGCACGAGCATCCGCTCGACGGCCTTGGCCACGTCCGCCTCGTGTGATGCCGCGACCAGCGCCTCGGAGTGGTTCCTGAGGTCGGCCTTCCAGACCGAGCGGGTGGTCTTGCCGAAGTCCTCGTAGTCCACATCGACCAGCTCCATCGCCGACTTGCAGGCGCGGATGTAGGCGTCGTAGTGGCCCCGGTGCAGGTAGGCGTAGTGCCCCGCCACGTCGCGCAGCCAGTCGTTGGTGCGCCCGTCGCCGCGTTCGGGTGGGTTGCCGAGAAGGTCCCCGAGGGTGGTGCGGTTGCCGCCGGGTGTCACCGTCCCCTGTGGGGCTTCGCGCTCGCGGGCTCCTCGTGAAGTCGCGGCAGCGCGCAGGGCCTCGGAGGCCACGGGCAGCTCCTCGATTCGCGGGAGGGACTCTCCCGTGGCCGTCCGGTACTGCTGGCCGCCGATGCTGGAGCCCGGCGCGACGATGTAGCCACCCTCGGCCTTGATGTCGACCGACTCGGCGACCTGGCCGTTACTGCTGGCCACCCCGGTCCCACGCCAGATGAGGTGGGTGCCGCCAGTCGGGGTGACGCAGGCGAAGCCGGGTTCGTGCTCGACGTCGGCGACGAGGCCCGCCCAGTTGGCAGGTCCGGTGCCGCCGTTCTTCACGTCGAGGTCGGCGACGATGATGCCCGATGGCCCGCACGAGATGCCGATGTTGGCGTCGGGCCGGGCCGTCCACCACCGGCGGATCTGTTCGGGGTCGCGGGTGGCGTCCTTGAAGCCGTGGCGAGTGAGTGGTTCTTTGCCATTGGGCTTGAGCGGGTGGACGGAGTAACCCGCCCCGACGTATGCGAGTGCCAGGTCGAGCATCGAGCTCGCGGGGGGCTCGTCCTGTGGTTGGTATCGGACCATCAGGCGGCGGCCTCCTCGTCGGAGGGTTCGTCGTCCCCGAACAGCAACGCCAAGAGGCGTTCGAGGTCGTCCTCTGGGAGAGGTGCAGGGGTCAGTTCAAGATCGGCTCGCGAGAGCACGGGGGTTCCATTCCGCACCCACGCGACCTCGGCACCGCCCAGATTGGGTCTTACGTGCATCTCCAGCCACTACGCGTGTAGTGCTTCCCGTGCCCTGATGTGAACCTGCCAATGGTTCATCTGCGTCGGTGTGTTGCTGTGGCTGGCGTACTTCGCCGCCCGCGATTTCCGTTTCAAATCGCTCAGGGTCGGACCCGGGCTAGCAACACGTCATCCCGACATGGCGAGGACGATTTTTAGTTGGACTACCCAGCTAGCGAACACCAGCCGTTCATCTACGCACAAGCTCCGGGAGGGCCCGGGCGTGTCGAGCTTGACTCGCAGTCAAGGCCGGCCATACGCAACGACCCCCTCGATCTACTCCTTCGAGGGGGTCGTGCGTGTAGTCCAACCGAAGTGGGGAACCGGGAACCAATCCAGCGCCACAACCATCGGATCACGCAGTTTGGGCCGAGCGGAAGTGGCTTTATTGACATACGGCTGTCAACACGGCGATACATATTCGAACCACATGCGCCAGATGGACGCAGGCGCTCGCCGTGCTTCCCCCGCAAAATCCCTGGTCAAAACGGCATCAGTTCCCATTGTGCCAGGAGGGGGCCAGAAGCACGCACGTTGCCATCAAGAATAGGTTCATTTATCGCTTGACTTATCGGCGGCGGAGTGTCACTGTTGTCGCAGTATGGTCTAACGACCCGGAAGGAGTGACCATGGTTGACGAAGGGATCGACTCGGAAATCGCCGCGATGTCAGCAGTCGCGGGGGCGCTCAACCCGCTGGAACCGGAGCAGCAGGTTCGCGTGCTGCGCTGGGCCGCCGACCGGTACGGACTCGCTGACCTCAAGTTCGCAAACACCGGGGCGCGCGGCGCTGCCGAAGAACTCGACGACTCACGCGGGAGCGGTGCGGGCGGTGACAAGCCGAGCTACAGCTCGATTGATGAGCTGTTCGAGAGCGGCATCGCCAAGACCAACACCCAGAAGGCACTGCTCGCGGCTTACTGGTTCCAGGTAGTCGAGGGCAAAACGGGCTGGCAGTCGTACACCCTCAACACCGCGCTGAAGAACCTCGGCATCGGCATCACGAACATCACGGACGCGCTCGCGACTGCCGAGAACCAGAAGCCCGTGCTGGTCATGCAGACCTCGAAGACCGGCAAGAGTCGCCAGGCCCGTAAGACCTACAAGCTCACCGCCGCGGGTGTGAAGGCGGTCGAGGCGATGCTGAACGGCAATGCTGACTGACCCGAAGACCGCGTTCGCCGCGCTCCCGGCGACCCTCGCGAAGGATCTCCTCGACGCCTACGCCGAGATCGTGACCAACTTCGCCGAGGGCCGCTGGGAGCCGTCGGAGCTGAACGGAGGAAAGCTGTGCGAGGCCGTCTACACGATCGTCGATGGCTACATGAGCGGCACCTTTGCGGCGAGAGCCAGCAAGCCCCAGAACATGCCCGCGGCCTGCAAGGCGTTCGAGCAGACCTACCCGACTGCCAACCGATCGCCTCGCATTCAGATCCCCCGGATGATCGTCGCGCTGTATGAGATTCGGAACAACCGCGGCGTCGGCCACGCCGGAGGCGACGTCGACCCGAACCAGATGGATGCCACCGCCGTCCTCTACATGAGCAAGTGGCTCATGGCGGAACTCGTTCGGCTCCTTCACGGGCTCACGACCGATGAGGCAGCCGAGATCGTCGAGGCGCTCGTCGAGCGGAATGTCGCGCTCGTCCACACGTGGGATGACAAGCGCCGCGTACTCAAGACCGGTCTCACCTGGAAGCAGCAGGTCCTTCTACTTCTCTCCAGCGTGACCGAGGCGACCGAGGCCGAACTCGTCGCGTGGCTGGAACACAAGGACGTCCGCACCCTCCGCAAGAACGTACTGCGACCGATGCACACGACCCGCCTGCTCGATTACGACGAGACCACCAAGGTCCTGCGGCTCCTGCCCCCGGGCATCAAAGAGGCCGAGACGCTTATCAATCTGCACAGCTAGTAACCCGACCGAAAGGAGCAACACATGAGCGAGTCCGACTTCGACCTCCGGGTCGAGCGAGTTCGAAAGGCAGCCGAGGTGATCGGCGGCCTGCCCTCGAAGGCCCTGCAGGCGGAGGCGTTCCGGTACCTGCTCGGAGACGTCCCGGCGACATCGCCCGCACCGGAGGTTCGGGTCCCCTCTGAAGGCGGCGAAGCTCCTCCCGCGTCCCAGAAGCGGGCTCGGAGTTCCTCGGCCACCAAGACGGCGATCACGCAGGACCGGGACCTCAACCTGTTCCCGGAGGGCAAGACCTCCTTCAAGGATTTCGCCGCCACCAAGAGCCCGAGCAACAACAACGAGCGGTACGCGGTCGCCGTCTACTGGCTGCGCGAAGTCGCGCAGGTTGGCGAGGCGACGGTGGCCCAGGTTGTCTCCTGCTACCGCAACGTCGGCTGGGCACTGCCCACCGACGTCGCGAATGCTGCATCGCAGGCCGTGAAGGCGACCTATCTCAGCTCGGGCAAGGCCGACGACCTCAAGCTCAGTTCCACCGGCATCAACCTGGTGGACACCACGCTCCCGCGCGCGAAGAAGTAGTCCCGGCTTCCGAGGAGGCCCGACCTGCCCCGCGGAAACTACGCCGCGAGTCGGGGACCGCCGAGTGCGGCGTAAAGCGCTTCCTCATCCATCTGAGCCCGGTTGTTCTCCAGGTTCACCACGTAGGTCGGGCCGACCGTGTGGTTCACTGTCGAGCTGGAGCTGGCAGGGCCGCGCAGCAGCGGATCCAACATCGAGCCGAACTGGTTGTCCACCGTAGACCGGCCATCTTCGAGACCGATCGCCAGACCATCCATGATGTTGACGCCGAACCCGCGAAACACCAGCGACGGCGAGTGGATGCCCAGTACGTCGGCGAAGGTATCGGCGATGGTCTGGCCGATGTCGCCAATCCAGCCGATCAGGCCGTTCCAGATGTCTTCGAGACCCCTCCACAGCCCGCCGATGATGTCCTGGCCGACCTCGAACAGCCACAGGGCCGCCCCCGCGAACACGTTCAGGAGCATCTGGGGGACGCCGCCGAGCCAGCCGATGACGTTGTCCCAAGCGTCCGTGATGAACCCGACGATCCCGTTCCACAGCTCCGAGAAGAACGATGCGATACCCCTCCACAGCCCGTTCCACCAGTTGATGAAGCCGAGGGTCGTCGAGATGACCCACTGGACGTAGCCCTTCCACAGATCCTCGAAGAACCCGGTGATGCCGGACCACACGTCCTCCCACCAGGAGGCGAGCCCCGCGAGACTGTCCGTCAGCCATCCGACGAACCCCTCCCAGGTGTCGCCGATCCACGCGATGACGGTGTCCCAATTTTGGACCAACAGGATGATCGCGCCGATCAGGAGGCCGATGGCGACGATCACCACGCCAATGGGGTTGGCAGTCATGGCCGCGTTGAGAAGCCACTGCACGGCGGTCCACGCGCCGATGACACCAACGACGATGCCGATGCCCGCGGCGAGGGGCCCGAGCCAGGAGACGTTCTCGGAGATGAACCCGACCACCGCCTCGAGCCCGGGGATGACGTAGTCCAGCAGGATCCCCTGCAGGGCGTTGAGCGCCGGGAGCAGCAGCTCCCCGACCTTCCCGCCAACCTCCTCCATCTGGGCGGCGACGATCTTCTGCTGGTTCGCGAAGCCATCCGAGGTCTTGGCGAAGTCGCCCATCGCGCGGGCCCCGTCCTGGTGGACGATTGCGAGCACGGCAGCGGCCCGCTCCTGTGCGGTGAGTTCGGCGGCCACCTTCTTACCGGTCATGGCGAGCGCTTCGGATTCGACCCGGGCGGCGTTGATGTTGGGGATGACGGCTTGGAGGGCGTCGTACTCGCCGCGGAAAGCGGCGGACAGTCGGTCGGCTACATCGGCGGTGTCGAGGTTGGAGAAGGAGCCGAGGTCGGCGGACGCCTGGACGACTTCCTTGGCCATGTTCGCGGCGGCGTCACCGGTGAAACCGATCTGGGTGAACATGTCGCCGAAGGAGGCGGCGGCGTTGAGCGCTGCGGCTTGGGAGAGGCCGAGGGAGGTGGCCGCGGTGGATGACCACTTCTCCATGGAACCCGCCTGGGTGCCGAAGATCGCGGACGACTTGTTCAGGGTCTCGTTGAGGTCGGAGGCGTACCCGATACCGTCGGATACCCATTGGCCGATCTGGACGGAGGCGAACACGCCTGCGAGGACGCCGCCGAACTTGACGAACATGGAGCCTGCGCTGCTTGTGAAGCGTTGGGTCTTGTCGTCGGCTCGGTCGAGCTTGGGCGTGTATTCGTCTTCGAGGACGAGGCGACCGACGAGGTCGCCGAGGTCGAGGGCCATGGTGTGTTCCTTCCGGGCTGGCTACCCGGCCACGGGAACACGAGGTTTATGGGGCCCATAAGTTCTCGAACGGCACTAAATTGCGCGTATGACCTTGGTGCAGATTGCGGCTGATCCTGCCCGTGGTGCATGGATTTGTGCGGACACTCGGATAACCAGTGCAGGAACGGTTGTCGATGCCGAGAGGTCTAAGATCATGCGACTTTCGACCGCGAATGGGGAAATTGTGTTCTCATTCTTCGGGCGCGCAGAGATCGACGGTATCTCAGTTCCGAAATGGATCGCCGCCACGTTCGACCGACAATGGCAGACGAACGAGGAAGCGCTCCGTCGACTTCTTGACAGGCTCAATCGTGAGGTGAGGATGAAGGAGCGCTTTCCCCTCTACATCGTCGGAGTGGTCATTGATCGCGATTTGAGCGGAACCGGAACGCAGATGGCGGTGTTTCAGACGGGGCCGTATCGGTACCCGAATGGCTCGGTCGAGTTCCCCTACCAGGTAAAGGTGATCCGAGAAATCACCCACTTCGCTGGCGGGAGCGGCGGTCTGAGGATCCGAGAGTCCGAGAAGCAGGAGGTTCTTCGCGTAGTCGGTGTCAACTCCAAACCGAAGGACGTGGCCCGACTTCTTGCTCGGGTCAACCGAAGCACGGCGCTCCGCATGACGACTGGCGCGGGCGCAGGTACGGTCGGCCCGGCAGCCATGACGGCTTACCTACCGTTCAGCGGTACTCACAGCGTCGGATTCGAGGTACACGTCGAGAAGTTCACCAAGCCGTTCCAGCCGGTGATGCCATGGGTCGTTCACATTGATTGGCAAGGGCTCGGCTCATTCGACTTCACAAGTTTCATGGAGGAGGCGGAGGAGTACTTCAAGGCGGTCGAGAGAGGCGAAATCCCCGAGGAGGATTAGCACTCTCGAAAGAAGCTCGCTGCTAGCTTTTCTGCCATGACGACGCCCGACGGTCCGGTTGAGCCACCACCGACTCGAATCCGATGGGGCCTCCTTGTCCTCTTTGCGATGGCGGGCGTCGCGTCACTGTTCTTCGCGTGGCTCATCGTCGCTAGCGACAAGGACGGTGACCTCGGCGGGTTCTGGTCCGGACTGCTCGTTAGCGTTGGAAGCACACACTGCTCCTCGCCGCCGTCGTGTTCTGGTTCGAGCGGTCCATCGTCCGAGAAGCTCGACGCGAACGCGCAGAGGTTGTGAACGTGGCACAGCAAGCCACCGATGCTGCTCGGCTGGCGACCGAAGCGGCCAACATCGCCACACAGGAAGCGCAGACGGCTCGCGCGGACTTGTCGACTCGTATCACTGAGATCGACAAGCAGGTCGCCGAGCGTCGTAGTCAGAAGGCGACCGAACAGGCCGAGACTTTCGACTCAATCGGTGAGGAGGTCTCCCGCGAGAGCATCTTGAAAGCCCTCGCGGCGGCAGCCGAGATCGAGGCGATCCAACGGTTGGATCAAGGCATGGGCGGTGCCACGCACTCACTTATCGTGCGAGCGGGAGAGACTTTCGGGGCCCCCCTCGTGAGGGTTCTCTATACCTCAGGTTGGAACGTCTTCGGCAATAATCCCGGCAGCCTCGATCTCGCGTTTGTGCCAAAAGATATGGAGCTTCGGCGGAGTTACGCACGCGCCTACGCGATCACGTGGGACCACGAGACATCGCCGGTGGAGGCCGTACAACGCCTGCAGAAGGTGATGGTGCGAGCGGGTTACGGCTGGCTCTCGAAGCAGTTCTCAGCAGCGGCCCTCTTCCGTAATCTTCAAGTCGCACTGAGAGAAGCAGTGGCGGCAAGGGAAGGCGATAGCTTGACAATCCTCTCTGGCGACCCCGTCGGCGAAATGGTCAGCCCTGACTGCTTCGTTACTACTGGTGGGGTCGAGTTCGTGGAGGCTTGGGTGAAGGTGGGCGCGCAGAAGTTTGAGTACGTCGACCCGAGCGAGGGACGGATCCTCTCCGACCTCCCCGAGCCATCGGAGGACGTCGGCGCAGTGCTTTGGGACGTCGCGATTCAGCGGGGCCAGATGCATTTCAATGGCCAAACCGACACGACCTTCTAGGCGCTAGCTGACCTTCACGAGCCCGCACTCTGGGCATTCCCATCGCCGCTCGCCGAGTTCCATCGGGATCAGGCAGCGCGAGCAGTTCGGCGCGCCCAGGTCGGCGAGGTAGTCGTCCTCCATGCGGTGAGGCTACCCCGCGGCCCTCCCGTGACCTGAGAGCGCCTGGGCGGGCGGCGAGGACCGGGGGCCCTCTCGTGGTCACGGAGACCCCACGACGCATCGAGGAGAGACGCGCCCGGCTCAGTACCGGCGGCGACGACGCCTCGTAGCGGGTAGCAGCAGCAGCCCGAGCGCCAGGCCACCAATCGCGAGCCACGGCCAAGGGTTCATCTGGAACGCCTTGACGTAGGTGTCGACGGCAGCGCCGACCCCCTGCATGATCAACGACCACCAATCAATGTCCATGGCAGGACTGTAGAGGCAGCCTCAGACATGGCTGAGGGCCGGAGCATCCCGCCCCGGCCCCCTCGCACGACCTCCCGGTCGCGCTCAGCCCTGGCGACGCCTGGACTCCTCGGCCAGCCACAGCATCTGGAGAGCGACTCCAAACATCTGCGCCAACTCGCCCGAGAACTCCGGATCCGCGTCGAGTGTGCGAACCGTGCGCTCAAGGTGTTCGAAAGAGCCCCCAATCTCGAACGCGTAATCCACCGCCGGGAGTACCATCGTGGCCGCCTCCGCGATCCGCTGCCCAAGCTCAAGAGCCGTGAACATCGGCCACCGTGGGCGCTCCTGTTGGGTCTCGTCGGGCAGCTCCCCCAACTGGTCCCGCCACTCACCATCGATCCGGGTGCCACCGTCCGGGTCGACTCCGAGCGCCGCCCCCTCGTCCGGCTGCCATCCACCGCCATCCGTAGTGACGAGCGCGAAGGTCCCGATCCAGCAGATGCAGAACTCCGAGCCGTCCTCCCGACGCTCCCGGGTGATCGACATGCACTGCGTCCAGTCCAGCACTTCCTCCCTGCCGACCTTGTAGCCGCGGGGGAACTCGATCAGTTCCCCGGTCATCGTGCCTTTCCTTTCAGGGCGAGCGACCGTATCTGCTCCTGGTGGAGATTCCACGCCTCCCCGTAAGTGTGCGCCACCTCGACCTTTCCGGTGGCGGGGTTGGCGTAGCCGACGGGGTTCAGCAGAGGGCTGTCACCCTCGTGGAGGATGGTTATCTCCAAAGCGAACAAGATCTTGCCGACAATCCCGCGAGCCTCTCCCGCACCGCCGTCGTCCGGGATGGTGCGCTTGAAGTTCGCGTAGGCCCGCACCGTCGCGTCGAGCCCCTGCCCGAACGCCTGGAAGTCCCGCATGGTCTGGACCTCCGACAGCTTGAGTCGCACCTGCTCGACGTCGCCCAGGAGGTCTTGCTCCAGGACCATCTGCCGAGCTTTCGCGTCGGCCACCGCGGCATGCGTAGCTGCCTCGGTCTTAGAGCGGTCGAAACTCACCTCCAGGACCTTCGCCCGACGTGAGACGGCAGCGTTCGACCGCCCCAACGACTTCGCGATGGAATGCAGCGAGGCACCCTCGGAGTGGAGACGCCGGAGTGTCTCGTCCTCTTTGGATGTCCACGGTGGAGCGGTCACGACTGCGCCTCCACCGGCGGGAGCTTGTCGAGCTGCTCGACGGTCTGGGCGACCTCCGCGGCCTCCGGGTCGTCATCATCGAACGCCGCGCGGTACTCATCGATGTTCGCCCCGTACAGCGCGGTCCGGGCACCGACGGAAACCTGCTGCCCGCTCACTGTCTGCTCGATCACCTGACGCCATGCGCTGTCATAGCGGACAGACTCCTGCGCCGCGACTGCCGCCTTCGCCTTCTCATCGCCGAGCCCGGCGAGGCGGACCAGCACGGCCTGCGACACCTCGGCGGTGACGCCGCTGGGGTCGTCCGTCTCGGCGACGAGGTCCGAATCGAGATGGTCGAGGATCGCGGAGAGGCGTCGACGGTCGGCGTTGTCGATGATGTGCGATAGGTTCCGCCCGGCGTCGAGCATGGCCCGAACCTTGCCCCACTCGTTGCGGGCGACGGCCACCGAATCGGCATCCGTGGCGGCGATCTGATCGAACGCCTCCCGTTGCGCAGATGCGGGATCGGCGAGGGTTTCAGCCTGGGTATCGAGCGCCTGCTTCAACTCAGCGCGGGCCGCCTGCACCCGCTTCTGCCGCTCCCGGTTGATGGCTTCCTCCGTCCAGTTCGCGTCGTTGAACTTCACTGCTTCGCGGATTGCGGAGCGGTACTTGGCATGTGCGGCGGCGTAGCCCGGGGGCGTCGCATGAGGCGAGGGATTTGCCTCGTGGGCCCGTCGAGCGGTGGCGAGAGCTTCCGCAAAACTGCTGGTCATGATGGGTTCCTTTCAGTGGGTGACCTCGGCAGCGGGCGCTGACGAGGGGGCTTTCATCAGGCCGCGTAAGGCGCGTCCAGTTGGAACTCGAATGCCGGGAAACTCGGGAGACGGGGACGATGATCGTGATCGCATATTCGGCTGTCGCGGCGCCGTCGTCGCGACGAAGACGCGTGCTGATAGGGGTACGCGCGCGGCGGGCGGCACCATTCGAGACGTGGGTCTGCATGGAAGCTCCTCCATTTATCGGGGCACGGCGACTCCATGCTCCGACGTGGGCGCACCCTGCGGCGGCGCTCGGAGGAGCTCAGGGGAGGACGAGCCACTCCCGCAACCAGTGGAGGACTCGTGACCCTCCTCGGAGACCGCACATGAGCGCCTCGACGTTCCCCCGGTTTCCCCTAAATCTCAGCTGTGTAAACACCCTGTTTCGCTGAGGTCTTCGGTTGACAAGGTCTCAATGCTCCCTAGATGGCGCTGGATACGTTCAGCCCGAGACCCAACGGCGGGGACGCCGCCGCAGGGTTGCGAATGGCGACGTCGACGCAGGGCTCACCACCTCATCCATTCCTCACTCAGGAGAAGTGTGTCCACATTTCGATTGAGGCGGTCGGCGTCTGCCGTCCTCCTCTGCGCCCTCGGCGCATCCGTATTCACCGCCATCCCCGCATCCGCGGCGGACGACGGGGTGGTCGCTCAGGGCGATGACTGGTCTGTGACCACCTCGCCCGGTGGTTACCTCGTCACCTACGACCTCGACGAGCCGCTGCCGATGGTCGATGACGCGCCGACGATCATCGTCGACGGCGTCCCGCTCGGTCTCGCGACCGAGTCGAGCGACGGCCTGTCGCTGACCCTCACCACCAACGACCCGCGCGTCACCTCGGCCCGCGACGTCGAGACCGGCTGGTCGTCGGGCGCCGACGTGCAGGACCTCGAGGGCTCGGCCGACGACGCCGACTCCGCCCCCGACACCCGCACGCTCCTGCGTCAGCTCGCACCGCTCACGGCGCCCGCGGCGGCCGCAGCAGACCCGGCCGACACCGGTGAGTACGCGGTGACCGAAGCCGAGTACGACTTCGGCGACCGCGCCGTCGCCCTCGCCGCGATCGGCGACATCCGCGGCGAGATGACCGGAAAGCTCTACCTCACGAGCGCGTCCGGCGAGCGCCCGACGATCGTGCTCCTGCACGGACGCCACACCTCGTGCTCGGGATCCGGATCGAACCCGCTGCGCTGGCCCTGTGGCCCGACGCAGATGAACATCCGCTCCTACCTCGGATACGAGGGAACGGCACGCGCGCTCGCGTCGCACGGCTTCAACGTCGTCTCGATCGCCGCCAACTCGATCAACTCGAACGACAACCAGCTCGCGCTCGACCGCGGAGCGCAGGCGCGCGGACAGCTCATCCTCGACACCCTCAGCTGGCTGAAGAACGCCAACGCCGGCAAGCCGGTCGCGTTCGACGACATCGCGTGGCCGGTGGGCGACGCGGAGCCGGTGACCGTGACGCGCACCCTCGATGAAGCTCTCACCCTCGCGACGACGCGCACGGACCAGCCGGCGGCTCCGTCGGGCGTGACCGCGGCGTCGCTCAAGGGACGCTTCGACCTCACCAACATCGGCATCATGGGTCACTCCCGTGGTGGCGAAGGTGTCGTCTCGGCGGCGACGCTCAACCAGGGCCTCGCGAAGCCGTTCGGCATCGTGTCGGTGCTGCCGCTCGCGCCGGTCGACTTCGGTCGCATGACGCTGCCCGACGTTCCCACGGCGGTCTTCCTGCCCTACTGCGACGGCGACGTGTCGAACCAGCAGGGTCAGCACATGATCGACGACTCGCGCCACGCGTTCGGAGACGACGTGCTCCGCTCCGCGGTGTGGGTGATGGGTGCCGACCACAACTTCTTCAACACCGTGTGGACGCCTGGCCTCTACCCGGCGGCGACGAGCGACGACTGGCGCGACAGCAACGGCCTGCCGACTCCCTCCACCTGTCACACGAGCAGCCCGACGCGTCTGACCGCCGCGCAGCAGTACCAGGTGGGTGTGTCGTACATGACGGCGTTCTTCCGCCTGACCGTGGGCGGCGAGACGGAGTTCCAGCCGCTGTTCGACGGATCGATCAAGCCCTCGACAAGCTCGACCGAATACGCGGACGTGCGCATCATGGCGTCCCAGCCGACGTCGGCCACGTCGCTCGTGACCAGCTTCGAGCAGAACAGCTCGCTCATCCGCACCTCCGGAGACGCGAGCGCCAAGATCTGCACGAACATGAACGGCCGCACGGTCGCTCAGTCGCTGCCCTACTGCACGGAGACCAAGGGATCGTCGCAGGTTCCGCACTGGACGCCGGCTACCCTCGCCACGAACGTGCCGGAGTACCCGGTCACGCGACTGCTGTGGACCTCGGCCGTGCCGACGAATGTCAGCACCGGCCAGCTGCTGATCGGTGTGCCGAGCACGATGCGGGACGTCTCCGGACGCAGCCAGCTGACGCTCAAGACGGCACCGGATGAGAGTGTGACGGCCGGCACTGACTTCACGATCGAGGTGGTCGACGGTCACAACCACACGTTCAGCGTGGCGGCGTCGGAGATCAACCCGCTCGCGGTGAACCGGATGCCGGGTGGCGACTCGCGGCTCGACAAGATCGTGCTGCAGCAGCTCACGATCCCGACGGCCGACATGACCGGCATCGACCTGACCGATGTGCGTGAGATCCGTATCAAGGCGGCCATCGGGGCCGACGGGACGGGGAACGGCGGGGTCTACCTCTCCGACCTCGCCTTCGACACCCCGAGCCTCGGCACCGCCGTCGTGCAGACCCGCACCACGGTGAACGTCGCGCCGACCATCCTCGAGGAGGGCAACGCCCCCGGAACCGGCCAGGTCGCGGTGTACCTCAACCGCGCCGACAGCAAGCCGATCACCGGGTACGTGAGCGTGCTGGGTTCGACCTCCGGGTCCGTGGGCGTCGCGATGCAGCCTGTGACCTTCGCCCCCGGCGAGGTCTGCAAGGCAGTCGACGTGCCGACGCAGGGCAACAGCACGACGTCGACAGCGGCGTCCTCCGTCTACACCGTCAGCGTCACCAACACTTCGAACGCGGTGATGGGTGCGGGCGCATTCGCCAACCTGACGATCCGCGAGGACGACGGGGTGACCGGCGGCGCCACGGCGCTACCGGAGGTCGGTGTGCAGGGCGACCCCTGTGAGGAAGCGCTCGGGAAGGACAAGAAGCTCACCGCGAGCACGTCCAAGCCGAAGCGTGGCGACACCGTGACGGTCACCGGTTCCGGGTTCCGTGCCGGTGAGTCGGTCTCGCTCGAGATGCACTCCGAACCCGTCGCTCTCGGATCGGTGGTGAGCACCGACGGTACGGTCTCGTTCACCGTGACGATCCCGGCCGACGCGGAGTTCGGATCGCACACCTTCGTCGCGACCGGCTACGGCTCGGGCACCGTGGGCACGACCGCGTTCGCAGTGGTCGACCCGAGCGCTCCGACCGGCGGCGGCTCGGGCAGCGGATCCGGCGGCTCGGGTAGCGGCTCGGGCGGCGGGACCGCGGCTCCGGCTGGAGACGGATCCCTGGCGGGTACCGGTGTCAACGCGGGCCAGGTCATCGGCTGGGTGGCGTTCAGCGTGATGCTGCTCGCCGGCGGTGGCCTCCTCCTCGTGCTGCGCGGCATGCGTCGCCGAGTGGACGCCGACCAGTAGTTCCTCAGTACGGGCGGGCTCCGTCTCCGGCTTGGGCCGGGGCGGAGCCCGCTCCGTGTGTCGGCGACGGCGCGCCTCAGAACGCGGACAGCGCATCGCGCAGAATGCCCACCACGAGCGGCACCACGCCCAGCAGCACGAACGCCGGCAGGAAGCACAGCCCGAGCGGCGCCAGCAGACGCGATCCGAGGAGCGCAGCACGGCGGAGTGCATCCGCGAGCTCGGTGCGCCTCACCCGAACCGCCTCGGCGCGCAGCAGCTCCGCGGCCGGCACGCCGGTTCGGACGGCGAAGTCGAGGACCTCCCGCGCGGCTTCGAGCTGGGCGCTCAGCTCGAGTCCGCCGCGGTGCGCAGCCGCTTCCGCCAGCTCCACGGCGCGAGCAGGCGGGACGCCTCCGCCGAGTGCGGCCGCGAGCAGCTCCGCCCCCATCCCCGCGAGCGGCTCGACCTGGCGGGCCGCCTCGACCAGTCGGCGGTTCCAGCGGCGTCCGGCGGCCAGCAGGGCGGCGCCCGCAAGTCCTGCGAGCGCTCCTGGCACCGTCCCCAGCAGGACGCCGAACGGGTCGGCACCGATGGCGAGGCCGAGCATGACACCCGCGAGCGGCAGCAGGGCGACGATCCGCGCGGTGGCGAGCGGCCCGGCGAGTGCCGCATCCGCCTGACGGCCCGCGTCGGCGAGCGCCGACAACGCATCAGCGGTTCTGGCGAGGGCGTCAGCGACAGGCGCACCGGACACCATGGCGAGCTCCCACTGCACCGACAGCAGCCGCCACGCGGTGCGGAGGGCCCCAGGTTGCCCGTCGAGAGCGACGCGGATCGCATCCGGTACATCGTTCGGGCTCTCGCAGCCCGCTGCAACGGCGAGCGGATGCACGCTGGAGGCAAGCGCCTTCACCGCGGAGAGCGGATCGAGACCCGCCCCCAAGAGGACGGCGAGACGACGCGCTCCCTCGGCGGCCTGTTCGAGTTGCTCGGGCTCGGTCGCCGTCGTCGGCCGGCCCCTCACATCGCCTCCGCCTCGAGCTCTCCGCGCGCCGACAGCCGCAGCCGACCGAGTTCGGCGACACGTCGCGTGCCGTCGGTGAGCCGCTCGAGATGCACGACCGCATCGAGCGCGCTGACCGCCTGCCGCGCGAGCACGGGCGCGGGCCACCCCGCGAGCGCCCCCAGCGCTTCGAGCCGCGCCGGCACATCGGCGAGCGAATTCGCGTGCAGGGTGCCTGCTCCCCCGTCATGGCCCGTATTGAGGGCGATGAGCAGCTCGCGGAGCTCCGCCCCGCGCACCTCGCCCACCACGAGCCTGTCGGGACGCATCCGCAGCGCTTCTCGCACCAAGCGGTCGAGGCCGATTCCACCCCGACCCTCGAGGTTGGGCTGACGCGCCTCGAGCCGGATCACGTGGGGGTGCGGCACCCGGAGCTCTCCCACGTCCTCGACGATCACGATCCGCTCGTGAGCGGGCGCCGCGCCGAGCAATGCGCTGAGCAACGTCGTCTTGCCGGAGCCACCGGCTCCCGTGACGAGAAGGTTCGCTCGGTCTGCGGCGAGTCGCTCGACCGACGCCCGCGGGATCCTGCCGAACGCCCCCGCCGCCTCCAGCTGGTCGAGCCCCACGCGGCGGCGCCGGGGAATGCGGATGGAGAGCACCGTGGCGTCGGGTGACACGGGAGGCAGGACGCCATGCACCCTGATGCCGTCGCCGATGCGCACGTCGGCGCACGGAGTCGCCTCGTCGAGGTGACGTCCCCCGAGAGCGACCAGACGCACCGCGAGCTCGCGCGCCTCACCCGGAGGGATGCGCACGGCGGGCTCGCTGCGAGCCCCGCCTCCACGGTCGACCCACACCCCGCCGTCGGGGTTGACGAAGACGTCCGTGACATCGTCATCGACGAGGAATGCGGCGAGCGGACCGAAGGCCGCGGGAGGCGGGTGAACCATCCCGCCAGCTTCGAACGCGCGCCACCTCATTTCGGGTGACAAGCGGCATTTCGGGGTACAAGCAGGCGGCGCCCGAAACTGTGGAGGAACGGACGGCGGCGCACCCCAGTGGTTCACCGGTTGAACGGTACGAATGCCCCAAAAACCCCTGTTAAACGGAGGGGCGGCGCCCATTTGGGGGGGATGGGCGCCGCCGCAAGCAACGCTTGATTGGGGGGAATCGACCGCGCTGCGTAGTCCGAGAGGTTTAATGCTCGGTGGGGTCAGTGTACTCCAAATGGAGGACACCGCAACGGGGTACCCCGAGGTTACGCAACGCGCGCGTCCGGAGTTGTCTTCTGGACGCATCCGGCGCGGGCCGACACCGCGCCGCGCGCTGTGGATAGGATCGTGGGGTTCCCCGGAAAACCTCCGCGCGACTACCAGGCACGGTCGCGAATCGACACAAGGATGATGACGTCCATGACCTCGATCGACAGCCTGCTCACCGAGACCCGGCGCTTCGCCCCGTCCCCCGAGTTCACCGCGACCCGCGTCGCCGGACCGGAGGTGTACGAACGCGCCGCGGCCGACCGCCTCGGGTACTGGGCGGAGCGCGCCCGCGAGCTGCACTGGCACACCCCCTTCCAGACGGTCCTCGACTGGTCCAACCCGCCGTTCGCGAAGTGGTTCGCCGACGGGCGGATCAATGTGGCCTACAACTGCCTCGACCGCCACGTGTTCGCCGGCAACGGCGACCGCGTCGCCATCCACTGGGAGGGCGAGCCGGGCGACAGCCGGACGCTCACGTACGCCGAGCTCACCGCCGAGGTGAAGCGCGCCGCGAACGCGCTCGCCGCCCTCGGCATCCGGCAGGGCGACCGGGTGGCGATCTACCTCCCGGTTGTTCCGGAGGCGGTCATCGCGATGCTCGCCGTCGCGCGCCTCGGTGCGGTGCACTCCGTCGTGTTCGGCGGGTTCAGCGCCGAGTCGCTCCGGGCTCGCATCGACGACGCCAATGCGAAGCTCGTCATCACCGCAGACGGCGGTTATCGCAAGGGCAAGGTGTTCCCACTGAAGCCCACCGTCGACCAGGCAGTGGAGGGCGCATCGAGCGTCGAGCATGTGCTCGTCGTCAAGCGCGGGGGCAACGAGGTCGACTTCGTCGAGGGTCGTGACATCTGGTGGGACGACGCGATGACGAGCGCCGACTACGACCACGAGGCCCAGGCGTTCGAGGCCGAGAACCCCCTCTTCATCCTCTACACCTCCGGCACCACCGGGAAGCCCAAGGGCATCCTGCACACCTCGGGCGGCTACCTCACCCAGGCGGCGGCCACCCACCACGATGTCTTCGACCTGCACCCCGAAACCGACGTCTACTGGTGCACCGCCGACGTCGGATGGATCACCGGACACAGCTACGTCGTCTACGGTCCGCTCGCGAACGGCGCCACCCAGCTGCTCTACGAGGGCACCCCCGACACTCCGCACCCGGGCCGCTGGTGGGAGCTGATCGAGAAGTACAAGGTGACGATCCTCTACACGGCGCCCACCGCGATCCGCTCCTTCATGAAGCTGGGGCGCCAGATCCCGCAGAAGTTCGACCTCACGAGCCTGCGGCTGCTCGGATCGGTCGGAGAGCCGATCAACCCGGAGGCGTGGGTCTGGTACCGCGACGTGATCGGCGGCGGCACGGCTCCGATCGTGGACACCTGGTGGCAGACCGAGACGGGGGCGATCATGATCTCCGCGCTGCCCGGGGTCACCACGCTGAAGCCCGGGAGCGCGCAGGTGCCGCAACCTGGCATCACGATCGACATCCTCGCCGACGACGGGTCCCGCGTGGACCCGCCGAACGGCGGTCTCCTCACGGTGCGCGAGCCGTGGCCGTCGATGCTGCGCGGCATCTGGGGTGACCCGGAGCGGTTCGTCGAGACGTACTGGGAGAAGTTCTCGCAGTCCGGATGGCGCTATTTCGCCGGAGACGGCGCCCACGTCGATGAGGACGGCGACATCTGGCTGCTCGGCCGCATCGACGATGTGATGAACGTCTCAGGTCACCGGCTTTCGACGACCGAGATCGAGTCGGCTCTCGTCGGCAACCCGATGGTCGCCGAGGCGGCCGTGGTGGGCGCCTCCGATGAGACGACGGGGCAGGCGGTCGTCGCGTTCGTCATCGTGAAGCAGTCGCACCGCGAGGAGCACAGCGACGACGAGTTCTCCCAGCTGCTGCGCGCCCACGTGGCGCAGGCGATCGGCGCGATCGCCCGACCGCGTCAGGTGTTCATCGTGACCGAGCTGCCGAAGACGCGATCCGGCAAGATCATGCGCCGCCTGCTGCGCGACGTGGCCGAGGGCCGCGCCGTCGGCGACACGACGACGCTCGCCGACACCTCCGTGATGCAGATCATCAGCGACAAGCTGCGAACCGGCACAGCCCCCGAGGACTGACCCCTCGCCCCATCCCCCGAGTCCGCCTCCGCCGAGCGGTGCGGGGTGGGATCGCGAGAGCGTCGCAGGCACCGGGCCTGGCGGGCGCGCGCCGAAGGCACGCGCGGGTACGCGACGCTCTCGCGATCCCACCCCGCTCTGCGCCCCGTGCGTCAGGCGAACTGGAGCACCAGCTCCACTTCCACCGGCGCATCCAGCGGCAGCACTGCGACGCCGACGGCCGAGCGGGCGTGTACGCCTGCGTCGCCGAACACCTCGCCGAGGAGCTCGGATGCGCCGTTGATGACGCCGGGCTGGCCGGTGAAGTCGGGGGCGGATGCGACGAATCCGACGACCTTGACGACGCGGGTGACGCGGTCGAGTGAGCCGATGACGTTCTCGGCGGCCGCGAGGGCGTTGAGCGCACAGACCTGGGCGAACTGCTTCGCCTCTTCGGCGGAGACTTCGCGGCCGACTTTGCCGACGGCGGGGAGTACTCCGCCGATCATCGGCAGCTGCCCCGAGGTGTAGACGAGGTTCCCGGTGACGACGGCGGGCACGTAGGCCGCGACGGGCGGGACGACGGGGGGCAGTGCGAGTCCGAGTTCGGCGATTCGGTCGGCAACGCTCACGCGTTCTCTCCTTCGATGGGTCGCTTCATGTATGCCACGAGCCCACCTTCCGGTCCGGTGACGATTTGGACGAGCTCCCAGCCTTGGGATCCCCAATTATTCAGGATGGCGGTGGTGTTGTGGATCAGGAGGGGTGTCGTCAGGTATTCCCAGGTGGGCACTTTTCGGGCTTCCGTTCAGCTATCGAGGAGGGGCGATCCCGTACCCTGACCCTATGCCCGCTCAACGAACCACGGCTAGAAGTCTGCTCGGCGCAGGCCTCGGCCTCTTCGGCTTCAGCGCGATCGCCGGTCTTCTGGTGGCTGTCATGGTCGCCCCTGCGATCGCTGTCACCGGCATCACCGCGACGAACTCGACGACCGTGTTCCAGGAGATGCCCGATTACATCGAGATCGCGCAGCAGCAGCAGCGGAACACGTTCGTGGCGCTCGGCGCCAAGGGCAACGAGATCAAGATCGCGGATGTCTTCAACCAGAACCGCGAGGAGGTGTCGCTCGACAGCATCGACGAGGACCTCAAGTGGGCGGCGATCGATGGTGAGGATCGCCGTTTCTATGAGCACGGTGGCGTCGATCTGCCGTCGCTCGTGCGTGCGGCGATCGGGCAGTTGAGCGGTGAGAGCGATTCGGGTGGCGCCTCGACTCTGTCGATGCAGCTGGTGCGCAACATCCTCGTGTTGCGTGCGGTGAACACGCCGATCTCGGACGAGTTCACCCAGGACGACTACGACGCGGCGATCCGCGCGGCGACGTATCCGGACCTGAACCGCAAGCTCAAGGAGATGAAGCTCGCGATCGGTCTGGAGAAGAAGTACACGAAGGACGAGATCCTTCAGGGGTACCTCAACATCGTGCTGATGGGCGGCACGACTTATGGGGTCGAGGCGGGCGCGCAGCGCTACTTCGGTACCTCGGCGGCGGATGTGACTCCCGCGCAGGCGGCGAGCCTGATCGCGATCGTGCAGAACCCGAGCAGGAACGGGCTCAACAATCCGGAGAACTTCGAGCGCAACAAGGAGCGCCGCGATCTCATCCTGTGGTGGATGCACGAGCAGGGCCACTTGACGGACGAGCAGTACACGGAGGCGAAGGAGACCCCCGTCGATGACACGACGGTGAGCCAGAACACCCCTCGCAGTGGCTGCACGTCGGCACCGGTGGAATACCGCTACCCGTGCGATTTCGCTCTGAAGACGATCCTCAACGGCGAGGTTCCTTCGCTCGGCGCGACGAAGGAGGAGCAGCTCGCTCGCTGGAAGGAGGGCGGGCTCACGGTCGTCCTGTCGATCGACCCGTGGCTGCAGAAGACGGCGACGGATGTGGCGAAGCAGTACGCTCCGGCGAACGTGACCAGCATGCAGCTGGGTGCGGCCGTGACGAGCGTGCAGGTCGGGACCGGACGGATCCTGATCATGGCGCAGAACAAGACGTTCGACGACACCGGCGACGGTGACAAGCTGACGACGACGGCTGTGAATTTCTCGGCCGATGAGGCTCATGGCGCCTCGAAGGGCTACCAGCCGGGTTCGACGTATAAGCCGTTCACGCTGCTGACCTTCCTTGCGGCGGGGCACGGTATCAACGAGACGTTCAACGCGAGCATCCTGAGCATGCCGATGTCGTCGTTCCAGGATTCCTGCAACGGGCCGTGGACTGGGCCTGACTACACCTACAAGAACGACTCGGGTGAGCGCGGCCTGTACACGGCTGCCCGAGGTACGGCGGCATCCGTGAACTCGGTGTTCACCCAGATGGCGGCCGAGCTCGACCAGTGCGACATCCGCGAGATGGCGCGCTCGTTCGGCATGCACCGCGCGGATGGCGCAGCGGATGGGTCGGACATCGCGACACGCCCCGCGTGTTCCCTCGGTGGGTGTGAGAACAACTTCGTCCCGATGACGACCGCCGCGGCATATGCGGGCATCGCTAACCAGGGCACCTTCTGCAAGGCGATCATCATCGACCAGATCACCGCCGTCGACGGCACGGAGCTGGGTGGCCAGGAGCAGGAGTGCAACCCCACGCTCGCATCGCCCGCCGTGGCGAATACGGCCGCGTACGCGATGGGGATGGTGATGACCTCCGGTACGGGTAGCGCGTCCAACCCGAACGACGGAACCCCCTACATCGGCAAGACCGGTACCGCGAACAAGGCGCAGAACACCTGGATGTCGGGTTCGTCGACCGAAGTGTCGACCACGGTGTGGGTCGGCAACATCGTCGGCGACCAGAGCCTCCGTGCGATCTCGATCAACGGCAACTACGGCGGTTCGCTGCGCCACTACATCTTCAAGCCGATCGCGCTGGCGATCGACTCGAAGTATCCGGGGCACGCGTTCCCCGGCGCTGATTCCTCGCTGCTCTCGGGTACTCCGGTGATCGTCCCCGACAACCTCGTGGGCATGACGGCCGAGCAGGCGAAGGCCGCGATCGAGCTCGCCAAGCTCTCGTATGTCGACGCAGGGTCGGTGGATTCCGACGAGCCTGCAGGCACGGTCGTGAAGACGGAGCCGGGATCGGGCGCATCGGTGCCGAAGGGCAGCGGCGTGAAGGTGTATGTGAGCAACGGGCTCGCGGTTGCCCTCCCGGATGTATCGAACATGGGCTACGACTACGAGGGTGCGAAGTCTGCTCTCCGCAGCCAAGGGTTCGCGAACTTCTCGCAGGCGTGTGAGGTCGCCGATCCGGATGCCGATCCGGGGTCGATCGGCACGGTCGTGGCGCAGGATCCGGCGGCCGGAACGATGATGAATCCGAAGAAGAAGGTCACGCTGACCGTCCGACAGCTCTCTTGCGACGGGCCGTGAGCCGCTCCGCGGGCGCGATCGGCGGCACCCTCGGTGCCGTCGCCGCCGCGGGCGCCGCGACGCTCGCTTGGGGCGTCGCGGTGGAGCGCAACCGCTTCACGGTGCGCCACGAGACGCTGCCGGTGCTCGAACCGGATGCGCGTCCGATCACGATCCTGCACTTGAGCGATCTGCACATGGCACCGTGGCAGCGGGCGAAGCAGGATTTCGTCCGCTCGCTCGCCGTGTATGAGCCGGACCTCGTGATCGACACGGGCGACAATCTGGGCCACGCGGACGGGATCGACGGCATCCGTCGTGCGCTCGAGCCGTTCGCCGGCGCCGCAGGGTTGTTCGTGCACGGCTCGAACGACTACTTCGGCCCGGAGTTCAAGAACCCGTTCGGATACTTCGCTCCGCGCGACAAGGCTCGGCGCACGAAGCGCTCCCCGGATCTCGACACGGCTGCGCTCAACGCGTATCTGGTGGATGAGCTCGGATGGTTCGACCTGAACAACGCGGTGCGTGCGGTGGAGGTGAAGGGCACTCGACTGGAGCTCTTCGGCACGGGTGACGCGCACAAGGGATGGGATCGCCTCGGCGAGCTGCCGGGCGCGGTCGAGGAGTTGCGCGAGAACGTCGAGTGGTCGACGGACGAGCGGCGCCAGGTGCTCACGATCGCCGCGACTCACGCGCCGTACCGTCGCGTGCTGGATGCGTTCGTCTCCCAGGGCGCCGACCTGATCTTCGCCGGTCACACCCACGGCGGCCAGGTGCGGATCCCGGGGCGCCCGGCTCTCGTCACGAACTGCGACATCCCGCCGGCCCAGGCCCAGGGCCTGAGCGTCTGGCGCACGGGAGCGCAGAGCGCGTTCCTCGAGGTGTCGGCGGGGCTCGGCACGTCGATCTACGCACCGGTGCGGTTCGCGTGCCCGCCGGAGGCGATCGTGATGACGCTGACTCCGGTCAGCCTCTAGCCGCCCGCCGCCTCGTCAGCTGCGCCTCGTCAGCTGCGGCGCGCGTCTTCCACGGTCGGCGCACCCGCGGGCGATGTGGGGAGCCCGCCCATGGCGACCCCGTGCAGCGCGTACCGCAGGGCGATGCGGTCGTCCCAGGGGTACTCGGTGCCGCCGATCGACATGCTCTGCTTGTGACCCTTGCCGCACGCGACGACGACGTCGCCCGGCTGGGCCGCCTGCACGGCCGTGAGGATCGCGGTGCCGCGATCCGGGATCCGGAGCAGGTTCTCGCCGAGGCGGGCACCCGAACGGATCGCCGCCGCCTGCATGGTGTCGAGGATCTCGTCCACCGGCTCCGTGCGCGGGTCGCTCGCGGTCAGCACCATGAGGTCCGTGTACTTCGCCGCGATGGCGGGCATCGTCTCGCGCTTGTCGCGGTCGCGGAGTCCCGCGCAGCCGAAGACGGCGATGAGGCGCCCGCCGGGGGCCAGCATCCGGCGCAACGACGGGAACAGCTGCTCGTAGGCGTCGGGGGTATGGGCGAAGTCGACGAGCGCCGTGAAGGGCTGCCCCTCGTCGATCGTCTGCATCCGCCCGTCCACAGCCGTCGTCGCGTCGAGTCCGCGCTGCACGACCTCGGGCGACCAGCCTCGCGCGCGACCGTAGGCGATCGCGGCGAGGGCATTGGAGACGTTGAAGGTGCCGGTGAGCGCGGTGCGGTATTCGTCGCCGTCGACGGTCATGCGGATCCCGCCGGGGGTCACCTCGAGCTGCTCGGGTCGCACGTCGCCCGCGTTCACCCCGTACTCGATGACCGTCGCGCCGCGGGACGCGTCGCGGAACCACGAGCCCGAGGGGTCGTCGGCGTTGATCACCGTGATGCCGCCCATCGCCCCGACACGCTCGAAGAGGATGCCCTTGGCGGCACGGTAAGCCTCGAAGGTGCCGTGGTGGTCGAGGTGCTCGTGGGTGAGGTTCGTGAAGACTCCCGCGTCGATCCCGATGCCGTTCAGTCGGCCCTGTTCGAGCCCTTGGCTCGACATCTCGACGAGCGCTTCGGGGAAGCCCGCGTCGACCATGCTTCCGAGCATCTCCTGCACCTGCGGTGCGCCCGGCGTCGTGATGTGGACTCCCACGGGGATGAAGCCGGTGCCGTACTCGACGCCGATCGTGGAGATGAGCCCCACCGGTCCCCCGGTGGCGGCGTCGACCACGCCGCGCAGCAACATGGTCGTGGTGGTCTTGCCGTTCGTTCCCGTGATGCCGGTGATCTCGATCTTCTTGGTGGGGAGTCCCCACCAAGACGCGGCGAGGTATCCGATCGCCTGCTGCGCGTCGGTGACGCGCGCGTACGGCACGCCGACGTCGATGTGCTCGGCGTCGCCGACGACGGCGACGGCGCCTCGCGCGACGGCTTCGACAGCGAGCGTGCGCCCGTCGACGACCTTGCCCTGCCGAGCGATGAAGACTCCGCCGGGCTGCACCTCATCCGCCCGCTCGACGGGAGGAGCCGTGACCTCCACATCGCCACCGGCCGAGAGGAGCATCCCCTCCGGCAGGGCGTCGAGAAGACCGGAGAAGCGGGTGGGCATGGTCCGAGTCTAGGCGGCGCGCTGTTCGCACCGGATGCACGAAGGGCCGCCCGAAGGCGACCCTCTGCGTGATGGTCGGGGTAACAGGATTTGAACCTGCGGCCTCGTCGTCCCGAACGACGCGCGCTACCAAGCTGCGCCATACCCCGGTGTTGCTGGTGGCAACCTGTCAATCGTACCCGATGCCGACGGCATGCGGATCACGTGAAGTCGGCGTCCGGTTCCTCGCCGTAGCTGAACTCGAGCTTGGGCCGCCATCCGCGATTCAGCACCCCGCCCGACTCCTCCAGGTAGCAGGCGCCGCAGAGCGACTCGTAGGCCACCTCGACCCCGCCGGATGCGAGCGACGCGTCGATCGCGACCTGGTCGCCGTCGAAGACGAAGCGGTCGCCGACCCGCCGCCCGTTGAACACCGCCTTGCGTCCGCATCGGCAGATCGTCTTGAGTTCTTCGAGCGAGTGGGCGATCTCGAGCAGTCGGCGGCTGCCGGGGAACGCGACCGTTTGGAAGTCGGTGCGGATGCCGTACGCGAGCACCGGGATGTCGAGCTGGATGGCGATGCGCAGCAGGTCGTCGACCTGCCCCTCGCTCAGGAATTGAGCCTCGTCGAGCAGGAGGCAGCTGATGTCGCGTCCACGCTGCTGCACGGCACGCGCGCGTTCGCGCTGGAAGCGGTCGAGGAGGTCCTCGGCCGCACCGACCGTGAAGTCGACCTGACGCACGACGCCGAGACGCGACACGATCGCGTTGTCGCCCTTCGAGTCGATCTCGGGCTTGGCCAGCAGCACCTCGTGGCCGCGCTCTTCATAGTTGAAGGCAGCCTGCAGCAGGGCGGTGCTCTTGCCCGAGTTCATCGCCCCGTAGCGGAAGTAGAGCTTCGCCACTACTCGAGATATCCGTCCTCTGCAGCGCGGCGGATGAGTTCAGCCTTCTTGCCCGCGGGGCGCCCCACCTTGGCGTACTTCTCGCGCACGCGACGCAGGTAGGTCTTGGCAGTCTCGTACTGCACGTTCATGCGCTGCGCGACGGCGATGGTGCTGTGGCCGGAGACGTAGAGCTTGAACGCCTCCTCCTCGCCGGGGCTCAGCTTCGGACGCAGCTGCTCGAGCGGAGCGACAGTCTCGCGCGTCTCGGTGGACTCCTCGCCGAGTTGATCGATCCCCATGACGCGACGCGCGGCAGCCATGACCGCCGTCATCGGGAGCGACTTGGACAGGAAGTCGGCGGCACCGGCTGCAGAGGCACGCTCGCGCGCCTCACGGGTGTCGAGGCTCGACAGCACGATGACCTTGGCGCCGGCAGCGCGACAGGTGCGCACGCGCGCCTCGATCGAAATCGGCTCCTTGAGCTGGAGGTCGATGAACACGAGGTCGGTGGGGAACGCGGGACTCTGGACGAGGTCGAGCCAGTTCGACGCAGCCAGCACGAGGTCGAAGTCGGGTGCGTTGCGCTCGATCCAGCTCGCGAGGGTGTCGAGGAGCACCTCGTGGTCGTCGAGAATCGCAAGCCGCACTACGGTGCTCCCCGTCTCGGTACGCGCGGGAGCCGCGCTGAGAGTGGAAGCCATGACTTCGAGCCTACCTCGCACATCCGCCCGGCTCGTCGGCCCCGCTCCGACACGCTCAGAAGAGCGTCGGCTGGAGGGCTGCGGCGGCACGGGGGCTGAGCTCGGAGGCGAGTTCGGCGACGCCTGAACTCCTCGGCAGAGCAGACGGTACGCCGGTACCGGGGTCGAGGCGAGGGCGCTCGCGCTGGTAGCGGCGCAGCAACGGGCGGATGCGGGCCCCGAGCTCGCGGCGATAGCCCTTCGCCGCGTAGGACCCCGACCCATACAGCTGCCGATAGCGGTCGACGAGGTCAGGATGGGTGCGGCGCAGCCACGCCGCGAACCACTCGCGCGCGCCCGGCCGCAGGTGCAGCGCGCCGTAGACGACGCTCGTAGCCCCGGCCTCGGCGATCCGCGAGAGGGCGTCGTCGAGCTGCTCACGGGAATCCGTGAGGTGCGGGAGCACAGGCATGAGGAAGACGGAGCATGGGAGGCCGGCCTCACGCACGGCGCGTACGGTGGCGAGCCGAGCCGCGGTGCTCGGGGCGCCGGGCTCGATCGAGCGCTGCAGCTCCTCGTCCGAGAAGACGGTGATCGACATGGCCGTCTCGACGGGCACCCGCTCGGCCGCAGCCCGCAGGAGCGGGATGTCGCGGCGCAGCAAGGTGCCTTTGGTCAGGATGCTGAACGGCGTGCCCGACGCGGCGAGCGCCGCGATGATCCCGGGCATGAGCCGGTACCGCCCCTCGGCCCGCTGGTACGGGTCGGTATTGGTGCCGAGCGCGACGTTCGGATGCTGCCAGCTGGGTCGGGCGAGCTCGCGCTCGAGCACCTCGACCACATTCACCTTCACAATGATCTGACTGTCGAAGTCGGCACCCGCATCGAGGTCGAGGTAGGTGTGGGTGTTGCGGGCGAAGCAGAAGACGCACTGGTGGGAGCAGCCCCGGTACGGGTTGATCGTCCATCCGAACGGCAGCGCGGAGGCGGCGCCCGGGACGTGATTGAGCGCGGACTTCGCGAGCACCTCGTGGAAGGTGAGCCCTGCGAACTCGGGTGTGCGCACGGTACGGACGAGATTGTCGAGCCGGGCCAGGCCGGGCAGCGCGTCGCCGCTCTCGACGCTCAGCTCCTGCCCGCTCCACCTCATCGAGTCATTCGAACATGTGTTCGAGTGACTGTCAAGCGGTCAGACGGTCACGCGCTCTCGGCGGCCCGGTACGCGGCGACGAGGGCACTGACCCCTCCCACCCAGGGCGCTCCATGCCCCGGGATCACCCAGTCGACGTCGAGCCCCACGAGGCGTTCGATCGACCGCGACGCGGCGCTCCAGTCATCCGTGAACGGCGCGGGTTGCGGTCCCTCGACCCCGGTGAGCACGCTGCGCGTGGTGAGCGCGTCGCCCACGAACACCGCGCGAACGGCGGGCACGTGGATCGCGACGCTGCCCGGCGAGTGCCCCGGCATCCCGATGATGACCGGATCACCCGGCAGCGGGAGCACATCCCCATCGCTGACCGACTCCACCTGGGCCACCTTGGGCATCGACACGCCGCCCTTGCTGATCGCGTACGCGAAGAAGCGCAGCACGGGACCGAGGCGCCGGCGGTCCTTCGGCGGCGACGGCGGCTTCTCGCCCATCGCGCGACCGGCGTCGTCCGCGCCGACGTAGACGGGGATGCCGAGCTCGGCGCGCAGGCGCTCGGCGAATCCCGTGTGGTCGCTGTCGCCGTGGGTCAAGACCACGCCGCGGATATCCGAAAGCGACCTCCCGATCGCCTCGAGTTCACGGCGGAGATCGCGGTAATGCCCGGGCAACCCCGTGTCGATGACGGTGATCCCCTCGTCGGTCAGGATGAGATGGACAGCGACGAGGTCGTTGCCGATGCGGCGCAGCTGCGGGGCGAGTTCCATGAAGGCTACGATAATTAGCCATCGACGATGAGTCAAGGAGATCCGATGCCGGCACCCGAGAAGACGACGCTCGACCAGATCGTGACCGCGGCGCGCGACCTGGTGGAGCAGCTCGGCATCGACGACCTCACCATGCAAGCGGTCGCCACACGAGTGGGCGTGCGCGCACCCTCGCTGTACAAGCGCGTGCGCGACCGCAACGAGCTCCTCGCCCTCGTCGTCGCATCGACGATCGACGCGCTCGCGTCGCAGTTGGACGCCACGCTCGACGACCCCGACCCTCGCACGCGCATCCGTACCCAGGCCGACGGCCTGCGTCGCTTCGCACACGAGCGACCGGTCGGCTACGCGCTCCTCTTCGGAGCGCACGGCGCACCCCGCGGCGAACCGGCGGCCCTCGCCCGCAGCGTGACGCCGCTGCTGGATGCGGTCCGCGAGCTGACCGGCGACGAGCATGCGCTCGACGGCGCCCGCCTCGTCACTGCGTGGGCCAACGGGTTCATCACCATGGAGCTCGCGGGCTCGCTCCGGATGGGCGGCGATATCGACGAGGCATGGAACTGGGGCCTCACGCGAATCATCGCGACGCTCGAACCGCACTGATCGCCGGGCGCGCGGAGGTCAGACGGAGAGGCCGAGCACCTTCGCGGTCTCCGCGAGCTCCGTCGCCGCCGCCTGGGGCGAATCCGACAGCTTGGTTCCGTAGGACGGGATCATGCGGCCGAGCTCAGGCGTCCACGCCGCCATGCGGTCGGGGAAGCACGTGGCGAGAACGTCGAGCATGATCGGCACGGCGGTCGACGCACCGGGCGACGCCCCGAGCAGCCCGGCGATCGTGCCATCCGCGCCCGAGACGACCTCGGTGCCGAACTGGATGACGGCCTTGCCGTCCGAGCCGCGCTTCATGATCTGCACACGCTGGCCGGCGGTGATCCGGTACCAGTCACCCTGCTCGGCGGTCGGCGCGAACTGCTGGAGCACCTCGTGCTGGGCTCGCCTGCTCGCGAGCAGCTCGGTCACGAGGTACCAGACGAGGTCGAGGTTCTTGACGCCCGCCGCGATCATCGTGCCGAGGTTGTGCCACCGGATCGACCCGAACAGGTCGAACCACGTGCCCGACTTCAGGAACTTGGGCGAGAACCCCGCATACGGTCCGAACAGCAGGCTCGCCTGCCCGTCGACCACGCGGGTGTCGAGGTGCGGCACCGACATCGGAGGCGAGCCGACGGCCGCCTTGCCGTACACCTTGCCCTGGTGCCTCGCGACGATCTCGGGGTCGTCGGTGCGGAGGAACTGCCCGCTGATCGGGAACCCGCCGTATCCGCGGATCTCGCGGATGCCCGACTTCTGCAGGAGACCGAGGGCCGCGCCGCCCGCGCCGACGAAGACGAATCGCGCATGCAGTTCGAACGGCGTGTTGCCCACGGTGTGCCGTCCGCGGACTCGCCAGGTGCCGTCCGCCAAGCGCTTGAGGCCCGTCACGCGGCGCTCGGTGCGCAGGGTGGCTCCGCGCTCGACGAGACCCTCGACGAGGTGGGTGGTGAGGGATCCGAAGTCGACGTCCGAGCCGCCCACGATGCGGGTCGCCGCGATCGGCTGCTTCTTCGACCGGCCGGGGATGAGCAACGGCGCCCACGAGCGGATGACGCGCGCATCCTCCGTGAACTCGATTCCCGGGAAGAGCGGGTGGTCCTTGAGCGCCTCGTAGCGCTTGCGGAGGTACTCGACGTTGTCGGCGCCCCACACGAAGCTCAGGTGCGGCACGGGGTTGATGAACTTGTCGGGCTCCGGCAGCAGCCCCTCCTGCACGAGGTGCGACCAGTACTGCCGCGACACCTGGAACTGCTCGTTGACCTTCACCGCGTTGGTGATGTCGATGACGCCGTTCTTCTCGGGCGAGTAGTTCAGCTCGCAGAGTGCGGAGTGCCCGGTGCCCGCGTTGTTCCACGGGTTGGAGCTCTCTTGGGCGATGCTCGGCAGGGCTTCGAGGATGGTGATCGACCACTCCGGTTCGAGCTGCTGCAACAGCGAGCCGAGGGTCGCGCTCATCACCCCGCCGCCGATGAGGACGACGTCGACGGGTTCGGACACGGCCTCCATCCTAACCGGGCGCCCCGCGGGTCAGCGGGCCGGAGGTCCTAGCCGAACTGCGAGACGCCCGCCCCGATGAGTCCGACGCCCGCGGCGGCCAGCCCGAGCGTGAGGCTCGCCGCGCCGATCCAGAGCACGGCGATCGCCCGGCCCGGTCGCTGCGGGTCGCGCCCCAGCACCGAGAGAAAGAACCCGGCGGGCATGAGCAGCGCCGCCGTCGGGATGCCGAACCGTGCGATCAGATCAATCGCGAGGGGCAGTTCCGCGGTGTCGAGCAGGGGGATCACGGCGAGGCTCAACAGCAGCAGGACGGCCGCGTGGGCGTGGCCGGCGCGGAAGAAGCTCGTCTGCAGAGCGTTGGCCGGCACCGACCCGCGCACCACGCGAGTGAGGAACCAGCCGCCGGACTCGACGGTGATGAGGGAGAGGAGCAGCGCCCCCAGGAGGACGGCGGTCCATGGTTGGATTGTCATGGTATCCAATGTTAGATAGTTGCACTACCCAATGCAAGGGGGCGCCATGCTGATGTCACAGCTCTCGGCCGCGACCGACACACCCGTCCCGACGCTCAAGTTCTACCTGCGCGAAGGCCTGCTCCCCGCGGGCACTCCCCTCTCTCAGACCCGAGCGGACTACGACGAGAGCCATGTGCGACGGGTGCGCGTCATTCGCGCCCTCACCGAGACCGTGGGCCTCAGCGTGCAGCAGACCCGCGGCGTGCTCGCCGTCGTCGACGACCCCGGCCCGTCTCTGTTCGACGCGTTCGGACGCGCCCTCTCTCATCTGCCGCCCGAGGTGCCCGAGCAAGACGACTATCCGCGGGCGCGCGCGGCGCTCGGCGCGCTCGGCTGGATGTGCGACCCCGGCTACCCGGCCGTGCGTCAACTCGAGAACGCGATCGCCGCCGCCGAGGCCGTCGGGGTGCCGCTCGACGAGGCGCGCCTGCGGGCGTACGCCCCGCACATCCGCGGCATCGCGCAGTACGACATGGACGGCATCCCGGAGGATCCCGATGCGGCGATCGCCTACGCGGTGCTCGGCACCGCCGCGCACGAGCCCGTCATCGCAGCGCTCCGCCGCCTCGCCCACCAGGACATCGCGGCGACCCGCTGAACGTCAGGCGACCGAGGCGCTCAGCTTCGCCGCGACGATCTCGGCGAGCTGCACGGCGTTGAGAGCCGCACCCTTGCGCAGGTTGTCGTTCGAGATGAACAGCGCGAGGCCCTTGCCCTCCGGCACCGACTGATCCTGCCGGATCCGCCCCACGAAGCTCGGATCGGCGCCCGCCGCCTCGAGCGGGTTGGGCACCTCGGACAGCTGGACACCCGGCGCATCCGCCAGGAGCTCGGTGGCGCGGGCGGGGGTCAGGGCGTCGCGGAAGGTCGCGTTGATCGAGAGCGAGTGACCCGTGAACACCGGGACGCGCACGCACGTGCCCGAGACGAGCAGCTCCGGCAGCTCGAGGATCTTGCGGCTCTCGTTGCGGAGCTTCTTCTCCTCGTCGGTCTCGCCCAGCCCGTCGTCGACGAACGAGCCCGCCTGCGGCACCACGTTGAACGCGATGTTGCGCGGGAACTTCACCGGCTCCGGCAGCTCGACCGCGTGGCCGTCGTGTACGAGGCCGATGGCGTTCTGTGCGACCGCCGCGGCCGCCTGCTCGAGCAGCTCCTCGCCGCCCGCGAGCCCCGCACCCGACACCGCCTGGTACGTGGAGACCACGAGACGCTCGAGACCCGCCTCCGCGTCGAGCACCTTCAGCACCGGCATCGCGGCCATGGTCGTGCAGTTGGGGTTCGCGACGATGCCCTTCACGGCCTCGTCGAGAGCGTGCGGGTTCACCTCGGAGACGACGAGCGGGACCTCGGGGTCCATACGCCACGCGCTCGAGTTGTCGATGACGAGCACGCCCGCGGCCGCGAACCGCGGCGCCTGCACGCGCGACATCGTGGCGCCCGCCGAGAAGATCGCCACATCCAACCCCGTCGGGTCGGCCGTCGCGGCGTCCTCGACCACGATGTCCTCTCCGCGGAACGGGAGCGTCGTGCCGGCGCTGCGCTCCGACGCGAAGAACCGGATCTCGGAGATCGGGAAGTCGCGCTCGACGAGGAGGCGGCGCACGACCGCGCCCACCTGGCCGGTGGCGCCGACAACGCCGAGACGGATACCGCTGCTGCTCATCCCGCCATCGTACCGGCGCGATCCGAGCGTTTCCGGCATGGACGGACGGCGAAACCGGGGAGAGACGGATGACACCACCGGGCGATACTGTGTGGGCACAGCCACCCGAAGGAGAGCGACATGGGCTTCATCACGGCATTCGTCGGAGCGCTCGGCGGGACCTTCGCCGACCAGTGGATCGACTTCTACTCGATCCCGTCGGTGCAGCCGACCGCGGCGCTGTTCCCCGCAGTGAAGCAGGAGACCAACGCGGGCCGCGGCTCCAACACCAAGGGCTCGGACAACATCATCACCAACGGCTCGAAGATCGTCGTGCCCGAGGGGTATGGCCTCCTCACGATGCAGGACGGCGAGATCACCGGACTCGTCACCGAGGCCGGCGGCTACATCTGGCAGTCCGACGACGTGAACAGCAAATCGCTGCTCGCCGGCAACGGCATCGTCTCGCCGCTCATCACCCAGACCTGGGAGCGCTTCAAGCGCGGCGGTATCCCCGGATCGCAGCAGGCCGCGTTCTACGTGAACCTCAAGGAACTGCCGAACAACCGCTTCGGCACCCAGAGCGAGATCTACTGGGACGACGCCTGGCTCGGAACTCAGGTGGGCGCGCTCACCCGCGGCACCTACACGCTGCGCATCGTCGACCCGATCCTGTTCGTGAAGAACTTCGTGCCCGCGAGCTACTTCGGCGGCGGGCAGGTCTTCGACTTCACCGACATGAACAACGACGCCGCGACGCAGCTCTTCAACGAGGTCGTCTCGGCCCTCGCCCCCGCGTTCTCGAAGTACACGAACGACCCGGCGAAGGGGCGGATCACGCAGATCCAGTCCGACTCGCTCGGCTTCGCGAAGAGCCTCGCGGCGGCCGTCGAGGACGGCTACTCCTGGAAGGCGAACCGCGGGCTCGAGATCGTCTCGACCGCGATCATCTCGATCGAGTACGACGCCGACACGACCGAGCTGCTCTCGAAGGTCAAGCGGGCGGATGCGCTCAGCGGCGCACGCGGCAACTCGAACCTGCAGGCCTCGGTGGCGCAGGGATTCGAGAGCGCGGGCGAGTCGGGCGGCGCCGCGGGCCTCGTCGGGCTCGGCATGGCAGCCGGGACAACCGGACTCGGAGGCCTCCAGCAGCCTGTTGCGCCGCCACCCGCTCCCGCTCCCGCTCCGGCGCCCGCGGCCGCGCCGGCCGACGACCCGATGGCGAAGCTCACCCAGGCCAAGCAGATGCTCGACGCCGGGCTCATCACGCAAGACGACTACGACGCCCTGAAGGCGCGGGTGCTCGGCGCCTGACGGACGCGACGATGAGCGACATCCAGGAGCCGGTCGACACCGGCAATGACAAGCGCGACGGTCTCGACCGCTGCCCGAGGTGCGGCGCAACGGAGATCGGCCCGGTGGTCGGCACTCACAAGCTGCAGTGCGCGTTCTGCCGCTACGAGTGGGAGCCGGGCGCCTTCGACGCGGGCGCCGCGTTCGACGTGCCACTGGATGAGATCGTCGGAACCGTGACGACGACCGGCGTCGCCGACATCGAGGCCGCAGCCTCGACCATGGTGACCCTCAAATGCCAGGGATGCGGCGCCGAGGTGGTCATCGACACCGGCCGCAGCCTGCAAGCCCGCTGCCACTGGTGCCGTCAGGTGCTCTCGCAGAACACGCAGATCCCGAACGGCGCGGTCCCCGACGCGCTGCTTCCGTTCACGGTCACGCATCCGCAGGCGGTCGAGCTCATCCGCGGGTTCGCATCGCGGCGGCGCATGTTCGCCCTCAAGCGCTTCCGCGAAGAGTTCGTGCCCGAGAACGTGGTCGGTGTCTACATGCCGTACCTGCTCGTCGACGGCAACCTGCACGCCGACATCGCGGGCCAGGGCGAGATCAAGACCCGCACCTACCAACGCGGCCCCGACAACAACAAGACCACCTACTACGACGCCGACGTCTACCGCGTGACCCGCAGCTTCGACTTCACAGTCGACGACCTGACCGTCGAGTCGTCGTCCGCCCGGGCCGACCTCGACACGTCGCGCAACACGAACAACGTGATCAACACGATCCTCCCGTTCGACACGAAGAACGCGGTCGCCTACGACGCGCGCTACATGGGCGACTTCACCTCCGAGAAGCGCGACCTCGACATCGCCGGGGTCATGCCCACCGTGCGGCACCAGCTCCTCAGCATCGCGCGTCAGACCGCGACGGATGCGGCACCCGGATACGACCGCGGCATCCGTTGGGAGAGCGAGCAGCTGGATGTGAAAGGCACCCGCTGGGTGGCCGTGCTGCTCCCCGTGTGGCTGTACTCCTACTACGAGAAGAAGTCCGACGGCAGCGCCTTCCTGCACTACATCGCGGTCAACGGCCGCACAGGAGAGACCATGGGAAGCATCCCGGTCAACGTGCCGAAGCTGGTGGTCGCGGCGCTCGTCGTCGGAGCCGTGCTCGAGGCCATCGCGATACCCATCGTCGCGGCGAGCGCGTGGTGATCGCCGTGCACGTGCTCGCGTCCGCAGACTCCGACTGGGTCCTCGCGCTGCTCGCTCTCGGACCCGTCGGCGCGTCCGTCTTCTACTGGGCGGTGTGGATGTCGTACCGCAACACGAACAAGAGCCACAGCTTCGAGCGCGAGACGGCGATCGCGGTCGACGACATGCGCGGCGATGACGTGAAGATCGGGACCAACAACGGCACGACCGCACGCACCATCCGCGGCATGAACTCCGACGAGCCGCGCCGCCGCCTCTGAGCCGGGCCCAGTCGGACGGGCGCGTTGTACGGGCGCGTCCACCGAGGCCCATACGGACGGGGGAACCGCGCAACACCCACCGCGGCCGAGACGGCCACGGGAACCGGACGCGCGAAGGCCAGAAATGGCCTTCGCTCTTAGCGTCCACCGCGGCCGAGACGGCCACGGGAACCGGACGCGCGAAGGCCAGAAATGGCCTTCGCTCTTAGCGTCCACCGCGGCCGAGACGGCCGCGGGAACCGGACGCGCGAAGGCCAGAAATGGCCTTCGCTCTTAGCGTCCGGTTCCTGCGTAGACCACGGCGTCGGCGTCGCCGTCGAGACCGAACGCGGCATGCACCACGCGCATCGCCTGCGGGAGCGTGTCGGCACGAGTGACGACCGAGATGCGGATCTCGGAGGTCGAGATCATCTCGATGTTGATGCCCGCCTCCGACAGCGAACGGAACAGAGCCGCCGAGACACCCGCGCTCGTGCGCATGCCTGCGCCGACGACGGCGAGCTTGCCGATCTGGTCGTCGTACTGAAGCGAGGCGAACCCGGCATCCGGTTGGGCGACCCGCAGGGCCGCCAGCACCTTCTCGCCATCCGCCTTCGGGAGGGTGAACGAGATGTCGGTGAGGCCGGTGGCGGCCGCCGAGACGTTCTGCACGATCATGTCGATGTTGGCGCCCGTCTTCGCGACGATCGTGAAGATCTCGGCCGCCTTGCCGGGAACGTCGGGCACACCCACGACGGTGATCTTCGCCTCGCTGAGATCTCCCGCGACCCCGGTGATGATGGGCTCTTCCACGGTCTCTCCCTCCACCGGGTTCACAACCCAGGTGCCTTCGTTGTTGTTGAACGACGATCGAACGTGCAGCGTCACCCCGTGACGGCGCGCGTATTCCACGGCGCGGATATAGAGCACCTTCGCCCCCGCAGCCGCGAGTTCGAGCATCTCTTCGCTCGTCACGCGATCGAGCTTGCGGGCCTTCGGCACGATCCGCGGATCGGCGGTGAAAACGCCGTCGACGTCGGTGTAGATCTCGCAGACATCGGCGCCGAGCGCGGCAGCGAGCGCCACCGCCGTCGTGTCCGAGCCGCCCCGACCGAGGGTCGTGATGTCGCGGCTGTCGCGGTTGAAGCCCTGGAATCCGGCGACGATCGCGATCGCTCCCGCGTCGAGCGCCTCGCGGACGCGGCCCGGGGTCACGTCGACGATGCGGGCGGAGCCGTGCCGCGCATCCGTGATCATGCCCGCCTGGCTGCCGGTGTAGGAACGGGCCTCGAAGCCCATGTCGCGGATCGCCATCGCCAGCAGAGCCATGGAGATGCGCTCACCGGTGGTGAGCAGCATGTCGAGTTCGCGCGGGTCGGGGATCGGCGAGACCTGGTTGGCGAGGTCGATGAGCTCGTCGGTCGTGTCGCCCATCGCGGACACCGCAACGACCACCTCGTTGCCCGCCTTGCGGGTCTCGACGATGCGCTTCGCGACCCGCTTGATGCTCTCGGCGTCGGCGACGCTCGATCCGCCGTACTTCTGGACGATGAGGGTCACGGGAAAGGCACTCCAGGGGAAGGGAACGACGTCATCCTACCGAGGCGTCCATTCCCGGTTACGCACGCACCGGGCGCTACTCGACGACCCGGCGCCCCTCGAAGGCCCGTCCGAGGGTGACCTCGTCGGCGTACTCGAGGTCACCTCCGACCGGCAAGCCGGACGCGAGGCGCGTGACCCGCAGCCCCGGCTGGATCAGCAGCCGAGTGAGGTAGGTCGCGGTCGCCTCGCCCTCGAGGTTCGGGTCGGTGGCGATGATGACCTCGGTGACCTCGGTGCTCGCGAGCCGCTGGAGCAGCTGCGCGATGCGCAGATCGTCGGGGCCGATGCCGTCGATGGGGCTGATGGCGCCGCCGAGCACGTGATACAGCCCGCGGAACTCGCGGGTGCGTTCGATGGCGACGACATCCTTCGCCTCCTCCACCACGCAGATGACGGCACCGTTGCGACGCGGGTCGCGACAGATGGCACACGTCTCCTGCTCCGACACGTTGCCGCAGATCTGGCAGAACTTGACCTTGTCGCGCACGACGGTGAGGATCTCGGCGAGCCGGGTGGTGTCGAAGCTCTCGGTCTGCAGGATGTGGAACGCGATCCGCTGCGCGGACTTCGGCCCGATGCCGGGCAGCCTGCCGAGTTCGTCGATGAGGTCCTGGACGATTCCCTCGTACATCAGCTCTCGTTCCTGGCGTCGGTCGGGGCCGGCTCCTCGACCAGGCGCACCGGACGGTCACGCGGGTTCAGCTGCTCCTCCTGCAGGAAGCTCGCCTTGAGCACCTCGCGCACCACCGCCTCGCCGTAGCGGCCGGGACGGTTCGGGTTGCGGCTCGCCGCAGCGGGCGCCGGGGGCGTAGCCGACGCCGCCGAAGGTCGACGCGATGTGGATGACTCGGCGGGGGCAGAAGTGGTCTCGTCGGCCGGTGGTTCAGGCTCGTCGTCTGCGGGCGGAGCGTCCGCGTCGTCGGGCGGGGGGACATCGTCGGAGGCGGGAGCAGCGCCGGGGATCGGGGTGACATTCCACCCGATCGACGCGGATGCGGGAGCCGCACTCGCGGGCGGGTCGGCGGCACGACGAGACGCGGGTGCGGGCGTGGCGGCGGGGGCACCGGGAGCCTGCGCCGCGCCCTCGACGCGGGCGATGAACTTCACGCGCACCCCGAGCACCGCGAGGATCGCGCGTCGCAGGTGCTCGCTGACGCTGTCACCGGAGCCCTGCGCCTGGCGGAAGTTCTGCACATCGCCATCGCTCTGGAACGAGAGGGTGAGCACATCGCCCTCGAACGCGCGCGGCGTGGAGGTGTAGACCACCATCCACGATCCGCGCTTGATCTCCTGCACACCCTCGAGGATCTCGGGCCATGCGTCGCGCAGCTGCTGCAGAGTGACCGGAGCGCCAGGAGTCACGGCGGTGGGCCTCGGCTCCTCGGTCGCGGGCTCGGCTGGGGGCGCGGGCTCGGTTGCGGGCGCGGGCTCCTCGGCGGCAGCGGGTTCCTGCGGGGCGGGCGCCTGCTTCGCGGCGGGCGGATCCTCGGGCTCGGGTGCCTCAGCGGCCGCCGCCGCGGGCTCGGGCGACACCACGGGTTCGACAGGCTCCGACCCCTGCGCGGGCGCGGGCGCCTCGGGAGCAGCAGCGGATGCCGCAGCAGCGGATGCCGCAGGCGCGGCTGCAGCAGGCGGCCGAGCAGGCGCCGACTCACGGGCGGGCGGCGGGGCGACCGAACCGATGACCGAATCCGAACCCTCGATGCCGATGCGTCGCTCGAGCCGCTCGACGCGCGCAAGCGCACCCCGCTGGGTGTCGTCGGCGGAGGGCACGAGCAGGCGGGCGGCCATGAGTTCGAGGTGGAGTCGAGGCGAGGTCGCGCCGGTCATCTCGCTGAGAGCGTCGTTCACGACATCGGCGGCGCGCGAGAGTTCGGCGGCGCCGTATGAGGAGGCCTGGTGCTGCATCCGCTCGATCTCGTCGGCGGGGACGCCGCGCAGCACGGCGGCCGCGTGATCCCGCGTCGCCGCGACCACGATGAGGTCGCGCATGCGCTCGAGCAGATCCTCGACGAAGCGGCGCGGATCCTGACCCGTCTGGATCACGCGGTCGACCCCCGCGAACACGGCCTGCGCATCCCGCGACCCCAGCGCGTCGACGATCTCGTCGAGCAGGGCGCCGTGCGTGTAGCCGAGCAGGGCGACGGCCCGCTCGTAGGCGATCGTCGAACCCTCGGATCCGGCGATCAGCTGGTCGAGCAGCGAGAGCGTGTCGCGCACCGAGCCACCGCCCGCCCGGACGACGAGCGGCAGCACGCCACCCTCGACCTCGATGCCCTCCGACGCGCACAGCTGCTGCACGTAGTCGAGCATCTGCGCCGGCGGCACGAGCCGGAACGGATAGTGGTGGGTGCGCGAGCGGATCGTGCCGATGACCTTCTCGGGCTCGGTCGTCGCGAAGATGAACTTCACGTGCTCCGGCGGCTCCTCGACGATCTTGAGCAGCGCGTTGAATCCTTGGGGCGTCACCATGTGCGCCTCGTCGAGGATGAAGATCTTGTAGCGGTCGCGCGCCGGCGCGAAGACGGCGCGCTCACGCAGGTCGCGGGCGTCGTCGACGCCGTTGTGGCTCGCGGCATCGATCTCGACGACGTCGAGCGATCCACCGCCCTCGCGCGACAGCTCGACGCAGCTGGGGCACACGCCGCACGGGGTGTCGGTGGGCCCCTCGGCGCAGTTGAGGCACCGGGCGAGGATCCGCGCGCTCGTGGTCTTTCCGCATCCGCGGGGCCCCGAGAAGAGGTAGGCGTGATTGACGCGGTCGGTGCGCAGCGCGGTGCGCAGCGGATCGGTCACCTGGCTCTGCCCGATCAGCTCGGCGAAGGTCTCCGGGCGATATCGACGGTAGAGGGCGGTGACCACGGGTCAAGAGTAGTCGCCACGACCGACGGGGGCCCGGGCCCTGCGGATACCGGTAGACTGTCCGCGGCTCCCCGCGTGGCGCCATCCAGGCCAACTCCCCCAGGGCGGAAACGCAGCAAGGGTAACCGGGCTCTGGCGGGTGCGCGGGGGGTCCTCGTCAGGAGGATTCGCCTAGTGGCCTATGGCGCACGCTTGGAAAGCGTGTTGGGTGAAAACCCTCGGGGGTTCGAATCCCCCATCCTCCGCCGATGTGATGTTGCTCGGGGCTCGACCCCGGCGCCTCGGGCGACCTCCGATCGCGGGGGTTCGCCTGTTCGGCGCCCGCCTACCGGCGCGCCTGCATCCACCGGGCGACCTCGTTGCGGTCCGGAACGGACTCTGCGGCACCCGGACGCGTCACCGAAAGAGCGGCGGCCTCGACGGCGAGGTCGACCGCGCGGATGAGATCGTCGCCGCGGGCGAGCCCCGCCGCGAGCCACCCGGTGAATGCGTCCCCCGCGCCCGTGGTGTCGATCGCCTCGACCCGAGGTGCCTGCACGTGCTGTTCGCGGGACGAGTCGACGACACGAGCCCCCTCGGCACCGAGCGTCACGATCACCGTGCCGACCAACTGAGCAAGCTTCCTGGTCGCCTCGACCGCATCCGTGAGTCCGGTCAGCGCCCGCGCCTCGATCGCGTTGAGCACGAGCACGTCAACATGCGCGAGCAGCTCCTCGTCGAGGGCACGCACGGGGGCGGGCGTCAGTACCGTCATGACTCCGACCCGCCGAGCCCACGCGAGGCATTCGGCCACAAGGCCGATCGGCCGCTCCAGCTGCAGCATGAGCACGCGTGCGGAGGAGATCGCCTGCCGATCCGCCTCGTCGAGATGGTCGATCGCGGCATTGACACCGGGGACGACAACGATCGAGTTCTCACCATCGCTCGTGACGGTGATGTGGGCCGTCCCGGTGGCGCCCGCCGCAGTCACGAGCCGCGAGACGTTGACCGCGCGCGTTTGAAGCACCTCACGGAGCTCCGCGCCCGGCGGATCGTCGCCGACCACTCCGATGAAGCCGACCGCTGCCCCGGCTCGGGCGACCGCCACCGCCTGGTTCAGCCCCTTGCCGCCGGGGCTCGTGTCGAACGAGGCGCCGAATACCGTCTCACCCGGCTCCGGTCGGCGCTCGACCCGGACGACGTGGTCCAGGTGCGCACTCCCGACCACGACGACGCTCACCGCAGTCCCCCGAGCACCGCCTGCAGGGGCACCCGGAACGAGTAGGCACCCGACCCCACGTCATGGCTGACGCCGGGAAGCTCGACCCGTCCGCGGACCCCCGGAGGCAGCTCCACGTCGACGGCATAGCCCTCGCCGTCGAGACGCCACGACGAGCTGATCCGCCCTCGCGGCGCCTCGAACGAGGCGGCCGCGCGCTCCAGATCCGGCGCGATCAGCGGCCGCAGGATCACATCGTGGAATCCGGCATCACCCGGAGCCTGGTCGATGCCGGCCACGCCCCGGTACAGCCATTCGCCGACGGATCCGAGGGAGTAGTGGTTGAACGAGTTCATCGCGATCGTCTGGAACCCGCGATCCTCGGTCCAGCCGTCCCAGCGCTCCCAGATGGTGGTCGCGCCATGACGGATCGAGTAGCCCCACGACGGGTACTCCTCCTGCAGCAGGAGCGCGTACGCCAGGTCGAGTCGTCCGATGTCGGCGAGCACTGGGCACAGCAGGCTCACTCCGAGGAAGCCGGTCGTGAGCCGACGACCGCGCGCCTCGAGATCCGCCACGAGCTGTCGCTCGACCTGCGCCGCCGCGTCCGCTTCGGCGAGTCTCCACGCGAGAGTCATCAGGCACGCCGTCTGGGTCGGCTCGAGAAGCCCGTCCTCGCTCAGGAACGCCGCCCGGAACCCCCGGACGACCTTCTCGGTGCGATTGGTCATCTGCTCGGCCAACTCGGTGTGCCCGACGATGGCGGCGGTCTCGGCGACGATCCGCGTGGTGTGCGCGAGGTACGCGGTGGCGACGAGCGCCTTCGAGGTTTCGGCATCGACCGAGAGCCAGTCGCCGTAGTCGTTACCCCGCGCGCGATCCCACACTCCGTCGAGAGCTCGCTCGTGACAGTAGTCGTTCCAGCGGAGCATGCTGTCGAACGACCGTTCGAGCACTCGACGGTCACCGGTTGCGCGGTAGATCGCCCACGGAACGAGCACGGCGGCGTCACCCCAGGCGGGCGCGCCGCGCTCCAGGCCTGCCGAGCCGGGAGGCACCGGGACGACGTCGGGCACGGCTCCGTCGGCATCCTGAGCGGAGCGCAGATCGACGAGCCAGCGTTCGAGAAACGATCGGGCGTCGCTGTTGAACAAGGCCGTCGGGGCGAACACCTGGGTGTCGGCAGTCCAACCCAGGCGCTCGTCGCGCTGCGGGCAGTCGGTGGGGATGCCCACGAAATTGCCCCGCTGCCCCCACCGGATGTTCTCGTAGAGCTGGTTGAGGAGGGGCGACGAACAGGCGAAGGTCCCGGTGTCGGGCAGGTCGCTCCCGACCACGATCGCCGCGATGTCCTCTGGGTCGAGACGTCCCGTCAGCCCCTCGATGGCCACATACCGGAAACCGTGAATCGTGAGTTGCGGCTCGAACACGGCGGCGCCCCGGTCGTCGAGCGCGATCGCATCCGTCGCCTCCGCGCTGCGCAGGTTGGCGGTGTACACCGACTCGCCGTCAAGCATCTCGCCGTGGCGGATGCGCACCAGCGCCCCCGGACGCTGATCCTTCAGCGTCAGCCGCACACGCCCGACGAGGTTCTGGCCGAAGTCGACGACAGTGGTCTCCCCGACGGAGGTGACCGACGTGGCGGCGAGCCGATCGATCACCCGGATCGGTGGCCCCGAGGCGGGAACGACGGGGCCGAGCTCGGTGTCGGCGACGGCGACAGGGCGCCAGTCACGGCTGTCGAATCCGGGCGCCGTCCAGCCGGGGGTCTCAAGGGCCACATCGTGGTACTCCCCCATCAACAGGTCGGCCATCGCGACATGGCCCGGTCGTTCGAACCACTCCTCGGAGCTCACGACGATCCGGCGCGAGCCGTCCGGCATCAGGAGCTCCAGCTGGGCGAGGTACTGAGGCGCGTCACCGTAGAGCTTCGCGTGACGGCGCGTGTCGAACCCTACGTATCCGGCCCACCACCCGTCGGCGACGAGCGCCGCGACGACGTTCTCACCGATCACGAGACGGTCGGTGACATCGAAGGAGTCGCTCTCGATCCGCGTGGCGTAGTCGGTCCAGCCGGGCGCGAGTTCCCGATCCCCGACACGTTCTCCGTTGAGATAGCTCAGATGGATGCCACGCGCGGTGCAGTGCAAGACCGCTCGAACGGGCAGCCGGTCGAGTTGGAACGAGTGCCGCAACTGGAGCGGGGCCGGCGAATACATGGTCTGCCAGCTGCGACCGAAGTCGCGCGGTGCCGCGACCGGTGCTGCTGCGCCGCCCGGCTCGGGGTCACGACCGATCCACTGGGCCCTCCACTGGGACGGGTCGAGATATCCGGTCACGAAGTCGGTCTCGTCACCTGTACCCAGGCGCCCGTCGACGCCGCGCACCTCGAGGCGCACCCGATACCTCGAACTCGATTCGAGCGGAAGGGTCTCGCGGAAGAGCACCTCACGATCGTCGCGCCACCCCGTGTCGACGACGAGCGGCGTGCGATCACCATCCACGCGCTCGATCCGGATCCGCATCGCGCCCTGATCCTCTGCAGGCTCATCGGCGCGGAGCCGCCACGCGAAACGGGTGAGCGATCCGCGAGCGGACGTCTCCTCCACTTCGACGGACAGGGCGTAGGCGGTCAGCATGGAGTCTCCCTCGACAGAATCGGACCGGTTTGGTTAAATCGATTTAAAGCAGCATCCACATTACTGGAAGGAAATGGAATGAGCCGACGACGCCTCACTCCCCCGCTTGCACGAGCCGCGGTCGCACTCGCCCTCGCCACGACCGCCACCGGCGCGGTGGGAACGGCCGCCAACGCGTGCATCGAGTCCGAACCGCTCGACATCACCGATCGCGATGATCTCGTATCGATCCTCTACTCCGTCTGGTTCGATCCGGTGATCCCAGAGACCGGAACGCCCGCGCCGCCCGACATCAGCGACATCTTCGCGACCGCCAATGCGACGCAGACCGCCCCAGCCTGGGGACCGCTCGGCGCGTTCCACTACTGGTCGGAACCAGATGGCGGCTACTACCGGTCCGACGATCGCGACGTCATCCGCAGACACATGACCCAGCTCGAGGCCGCCGGAGTCGACTTCATCATCATCGATAACTCCAACGCCAACAGCACCTGGCCGACGGCCTACTACGAGGACATCTTCCTCGACCCGGTCGCCGTTCTGCTCGACGAGATGCTCACCATGAGGCACGAGGGTATCGACACTCCTCACGTCGTGTTCTGGAACCGCACGAGCCCGGCGGAAGCAGATCCGGGATTCGCCGGCAAGGGTATCCGCGACGAGTTCTACACACCGGGCACCTATGACGAGCTGTTCGTGGAGTGGGACGGCAAGCCGCTCATGCTCGGCACCGATACGACACCGACCGCGCTCGACGCCGACTTCACCCAGCGACGGATGTGGGGCCTCCAGCCCAGCCTCGCGGCAGGCGAGTGGTCCTTCCTTCAGCCCTACCCGCAATCGGTGGCGATGAACGGCGCCGACCCCGAGCAGCTCAGCGTCGCGACGGCTTTCCAGGAGAGCTACATGTCGCATCCGCTCACCGCGACCCCGAGACGCGGAGGCATCACCTTCGCGACAGAATGGCAGCGCGCGTTCGACGTACGGCCCAAGATCGTCACCCTCACCTGGTGGAACGAGTGGATCGCACAGCGATTCGAGGACGAATACGGGAACACGAGGTTCGTCGACAACTTCACTGACGAATACAGCCGAGACATCGAGCCCTCGTCGGGGCCCCTCGGCGACCGCTACCTCGACTACATGGAGGGATACATCGCCGCCTACAAGGCGCACGATCCGTTCCCGACCGGACTGGTCGACGAGTCGGTGGCTCTCGGCGGGTTCGAAACCGGCGAAGAGGGATGGGTCGCCGGCACGGGCACTGCGTCCGCCGTATCGCGCTTCGGCGACGCGAGCGCATCGGTTCCGAACGCGGCCGATGGAGCACGCCTCCTCTCCGCCGAGTCATCCGCCGTGACCGGCGAGACCTGGCGCAGCGTGGTCCGCAGCTTCGAACGGGAGGTCGACTTCTCGCAGCACGAAGTGTTGCGGGTGGATCTCGACCACTGGGGCGGCGCGCCCGGAGCCACCGACTACGAGGCGCGAGTGATCGTGCACGCGGCCGACGCGACGACACGCTCCACAACAGTGCTCTCGCCGGGAGGCTCGTGGCAGACGATCGAACTCGACCTCAGCGGCTGGACCAGCCGCAGCGAGGTGACCTCGATCGAGATCGGATTCCGCGCGGTGGGTTCGACAACCCCGTGGGTCTCGAAGTTCTTCGTCGACGACATCCGGCTCGACGCCTCGTGAGACGCGTGTGGTGGGCGGCCGCGCACGCAGCCGCTCACCCCACGGTCGAGCTTCGGGCGACCAGCTTCGGTGTGAACACGACGCGCGTCTGCTCGGGTTCCCGGCCTTCGATCTGGTCGAAAAGCATCTGAACGGCGACGCGCCCCATCTCGCCGGCGGGTTGGCGCATCGAGCTGAGCGGCACGATCGCCGCACGCGATATCTCGATGTCGTCGTACCCGAGCACAGCAACTCGATCGGGCACCTCGATCTCGGCCACACGCAGTGCGTGCAAGACACCCAGAGCCAGTATGTCGTTGCCCGCGAAGACGGCATCGAATCCCCCGTCGGCGATGATCGACTCGCCAGCCGCCCGGCCGGCCTGGATGGTCGCGTCCGACGGCATAGGCAGGACCTCCACGCCGGCGCGCTCAAACTCCTCGCGCGCGCCCTCCCAGCGCTCCGCGAACGCGCGCTCCTCGAGCGGGCCGGACACCATCGCCACCCGGCGGCGCCCGCACTCTATGAGATGCCGGGCAGCCATCCTGCCGCCTTCGAGGTCGTCACCGGATACGGAGGTGACGTCAGATCCATCGGGCGCGGGGTCGAGGAGGACGACGGGGATGCCGCGGGACCTCAACTGATCGAGCGCCGCGGCGGGGAAGTCGTTCGGCTGCAGCAGCACCCCGTGCACACGCTGCTCTTCGAAGAGAGCCAGATAGTCGCGCTGCTTCTCGCCCGATCCGTTGCTGGTGGCGATGAGGGTCGAGAAGCCGTGCTCGGCGGCCCGCATCTCGGCACCCTCGCCGAGATCGGCAAAGAAGGGGTTCTTCAGATCGTGAAGCAGGATGCCGATCGTGCTGTTGGTTCCCACGCGAAGCTGACGCGCGGCCCCGTTCGGGACGTAGTTGAGCGCCGCCACGGCGGCCATCACGCGCTCGAGGGTCTCGGGCGCGACGACGCTCGGCCGGTTGAATGCGTTCGAGACGGTACCGGGCGACACTCCGGCGAGGCGAGCCACCTCGCTCAGCTTGACGTCCTTCACGAATCGCAACGGTACTCCACCGCTTTCGGCTCGGTCCGGAGGTATCCGTCGATCTCTGCCGCGATGTCATCGGGAGAAGCCAGCGGCAGAAGGATCCGGTGCGGTCCGCCCGGCACCTCGTCGAATCGGTCGACCCCCTCCGCATCGATCTGCACGACTCCGGTGTCACTCCAGGCGAACCTCGACGGATCCGCCGCGACGAGCACGGTGAGCGGATCCCAGCTGTCTCGCCCCCTTTCGCCGCCGTTGTAGGCGGAATAGGCCACGGCGACCGGGTCATCCACTCCGCGCGAACTCGACAACTCGGCCCCCGTGATGACGCCGTGAGCGGTTTCGAATCCGACGAATCGGATCGGAAGGGGCCACTCGGACAGGAATCGACGGGTGAGCTCGATGTCGCCGAGGAAGTTGAACTCGCGCCCCTCCGGGTAGATGCCTCCCATGACGATCGTCTCGGCGACCGCCCGCTCGATGAGCGCGCGACCGTAGAGATCCGAGTGGCCGTCAGGGGGACTGTCGATCAGCTCGACGAGGTTGCCGTAGAAGCCGATCGAGACGATCGTCACCGAGCCGGGCACGGCGGATGCGAGCATGCGCCGATACAGTCCGAGCGCCGACTCGAGCGGCGCGTCCTTCGCAGCCCCGAAGCGCTGTACCAGGCCATGAGCATATTCGGGGGACGGGATCGGCTCGTCGACAGCGGGGCGCACTCCGATCACGAGGCGATGCCCGCAAGCCCGGTTCACGATGTCGACGGCGAGCGGCCCCAACGGGCTCGACGTGTCGACCGCGACCGCAAGGAGGTCGAGCATCCCCGCGTCATGCAGCGCATGGGCGAGGGCGAGGGCGCCGACGTCGTCGACGTCCATCTGGAAGTCGGTGTCGATCAGGATGGCGGGTCGCATACTCTCTCATCTCGCATTGAGGGTCGTCGTCAGACGCCGGAAGGGGCGGGAGCCGAATGGCCCCGCCCCCGCCTGCGCTCCTGTGTCAGCTGCTGGCCCAGCCCTCGGTCCAGCCGCCGTCGGCCGCGAGCTCCTGCGCCCAGAGGATGAAGTCGGCCTTCAGCTCCTCCAACTCCTCGTCGATGCGCTTGGTGCCCAGCAGGTAGCCACTGAAGTCGGGAAGGCCGCCCTTCGCCTTGGAGCTGATCCCGAGGTCCTTCACGACCGGAGTCGCGGCCCAGTCGCCCGAGGTGAGCCCCTCGAGGCCCGGCGCGGCGACCGTGTCGTTGGTCGAGGGGATGCCGCCCGAGGAGTCGAGCCATCCCTGAGCGTTCGGCGAGGTGATGAACTGCATGAAGCGGACCGCGGCCTCGAGCTTCGCCCCCGTCGTGGTCGATGGGATCATGTAGCTCGTACCGCCGGGCGCCGCCCCGAATCGAGACGGGGTGCCGTCGGCGTACGACGAGTCCTCTACGGAGACGTTCGGGAACCCGAAGGTGCCCCACTCCCAGTCCACCTCGTCCAGTGCGGGCGCCGAGAAGTTCGACCCCCAGGCGATCGCCGCCCGACCGCTGAGGAAGTCCTCAGCGCCGTGGAAGGCACCACCGGTGTTGATGCCTGACCAGTTCGGAGTCATGCAGGCGTCGTACACCTCCTTCATGAGCCGCAGGCTCTCGCCGAACTCGGGGGTGGTCGTCGGGTCGAGCTCGCCCGTGAGGTACGCCTTTGCGAGGCTCTTCTGCGTCACCTCAGCCGCCGTGCCGGGGTTGCCCTCCGCATCGAACTGGTTGAGCTCATCCTTGTACTTGTCCATCAGCGCAGAGCTGATCGCGTTGAAGATCCAGGTCGACGTGAGCGGACCACGGTCCGCGGCGATGCCGTCGTATCCTGCGGCCTCGAGCTTCCCGCAGGCCTCGATCAGATCGCCGACACTGTCGAATGACGGGTCGACGCCCGCGTCCTCGAAGGCATCCGCGTTGTAGTACATGCCGGCGATCACGAGATTGAACGGGATCCACTCGAAGTTCCCTGCCGCGTTCCTCGCTCGCGTCGCGCTCTCGCCGAAGTAGTCCTGATTGAACGTGTCGATCCACCGGTCCACGCCGTCAACGTAGGGATTCGGCTCGTCGAGGTACTCGTCGAGAGGGACGATCTGGTCGGGGCTGTGCGGCGCCTGGTTGAAGATCAGTTCGGGGGCGGTCCCGGCCGAGAGCTGAGTCGAGAGGGTCTGGGACCAGTCCGCCCCGGGGAGCACGTTGGTCTTCACCCGGATGTCAGGGTTTGCCTCTTCGAAGTCCGCGATCAGTTGATCCCAGCCTGCCCCGAACGTCGTCGTCTCGGAGTTCCACTGGTTGGGGCCGGCGATCGTGATCTCGACGACGCCGTCGGATCCGTCTCCGGTCGAGCACGCCGACAGCACCAGAACGGATGCTGCCGCGAGCGCGATGCTCGTCGTCGCTGTGCGTGTGCGATTCATGGAATGGTGATTCCTCTCTGTGGTTTCGAAGGTGGTTCTCAGTGCGACCCGGGGAGCCCTCCTTGGACTCCGGCCAGGAAGTATTTGGACAAGAAGGTGAAGAGCAGCACGAGCGGGATGCTGGCCAGCAGGTAGCCGGCGAACATCGGCCCGTAGTTCGTGCCGGATTGACTCTGGAAGAAAAGGAGCCCGACCGACGCCGTCCGAAGTTCGTTCTGGGTGATCGTCAACAGCGGCCAGAAGAAGTCATTCCAGACACCGTTCACGGTGATGAGCCCGACCGTCCCGACGACGGGCAGCGACAACGGGAGCATGATCGAGGCGAAGATCCGCACGCCTCCGGCGCCGTCGAGTTGCGCAGCGTCGAACAGCGTCTGGGGAATCCCTTCGATGAACGTCTTCATGAGGATGGTCCCCAGGACGATGCCCCCGGAGATGTGCGGGATCATCAGCACCAGGTAGGTATTGATGAGACCCATGTCCTTCACCATGACGAACAGCGGGATGAGACTGGCGATCCCGGGGATCATCATCAGTGCGGCAACCATCGTGAAGAAGAACGTGCGACCGACGAAGCGATATCTCGCGAGCACGAAGCCTGTCACCAGCGAGATCGCGACGATCGCCACGATCGACCCGGCCGCGACGATCACGGAGGCCAGGAGATACGGGCTGATCTGAGTCCATGCCGTGGCGAAGTTCTCGAACCGCAACGGGAACGCCGGAAGCCAGTAGCTCTCCGCGAATTGCTGATTGTCCTTGAAGGAGGTCGTCAGCATGAAGATGTACGGACCGAGGCCAACGAGCACAAGCACGACGGCGGCGATATGAAGGCCCCACTGCGGCCGGGATCCGCGCAGCCGCGGAGGACGGGCCTGCCCGCGGGCGCGCGTTCCAGACGGGCTCTTCACCGCCGTCGCCTCGAGAACCGCCATCACATTCCCCTCACATCAACGGAACCGGGCGAACCCCGGCGGACGAACACGATCACGCAACTGAGCACGAGCGTGACCGCAAAGAGCATGGTCGACAGGGCCGCCGCATAGCCCCAGTCCTGCGCCTGGAACGCCACGCTGAACATGCGCAGGAGCGGCACGAGCGTCGCGTTGTCGGGCCCGCCGCCGGTGACCACGTAGGCCACGAAGCCGTACTGCACAGTCCCCACCACCGCGAGGAACACCAGGAGCTTCAGCTGGGTGAGCATGAGGGGCAGGTCGATCGAGACCACGCGGCGAAGTCGCCCCACTCCGTCCAGTTGCGCAGCTTCGTATACCTCTCGCGGCACATTTCGCAGCGAGGTGTAGAAGATCAGGAACGGCAGTCCCGCGATGAAGGGGAATCCGATCAGCAGCAGTGACAGCATCGCGAGGTCGGGGTCCCCTACCCAGTTCTGAGCAAGATCCCCGAGTCCGAGAGCTCGAAGAGCCTCGTTGATGACACCCCGGTTGGGCTGATACATGAACGCCCAGATGAGCGCGGTGACGATGCCGGGGAAGGCCATCGGCAGGATCAACAGCGTGCGATACGCGAACTGGGCGCGGTCGGAGCGGAACGAGGTGACGACCTCTGCTGCGAAGAGCGGGATCACCCAGGCCACGATGCTGAAGGCGAAGATGATGCCGAGGTTGCGGAACGACCTCCACCAGAGGTCGTCGTCGAGCATCCGGAGATAGTTGTCGAAACCGACGAAGTCGGATTGCCCCGCGGGGTTCCAGTCGAAGAACGAGAAGTACATCCCGCTCAGCGCGGGGTAGTACTGGAAGACGCCGAGCACCACTCCCGCAGGGAGCAGTGCGAGGTAGGCGTACCAGGGGAATCGCCGCCGCCGGGGCGCCCGCGTCGGGTGAGGTGTTGGATCCACAAGCTCTCCATTGAGGTCTTAAATCGATTTAATACTACGGCCGATCGGGGAACCCCACAAGTCGACGCATTCGGCCCCACACCGGGGGGCGCGGGGCGGTCTCGCGCGGCAATAGCATGTTCGCGTGAGGGGGCCCACGGTTGCGGACGCGCGCGCCCGAGTCCGGGTGCGTCCCAAGTTCTCGGTGCTCAGCAACTCGCTCGCGGCGATCCTGCTGCTCACGAGCCCCATCTTCGGAGTCATGTACTGGTTCGCGATCCCTCGCCGGGGGGTCGAGTTGGTCGTCATCGCCCACGCGATCGTGGTCACGATCGGCCTCGCCCTCCTGTGGCGCCAGCTGCGTGTGCACTCGGAGGCGACCGGCACCGAGCTCATCGGCAACGGCATCTTCAGCCCGGTCGTGCGTGTGCCCTACGAGCGCATCGCCCGCGTGCTCTTCGTCCCCACCTACGTCGGCGCCGCGCCGGATCCCGTGACCCAGCTGCTCGTCGTCGACGCCGAAGGCAAGCGCCTGTTCCGGATGCGCGGCAGTTTCTGGCACGCCGAGGATCTCGTGCGCCTCGCCGCGGCGGTGCCCGCTCCGCTCGAGGTGGTACCGGATCCGATCCCGATCTCGGACTTCTACCGCACCTACCCGAGGTCCGCGTACTGGTTCGAGGACCGCCGTTGGCTGCAGATCACCCTCGTGACCGCCGCGGTCCTCGCCGGATTCGCGCTCACGACGTTCGTGATGGTCGAGCTCGGTCTGCCCGTGCGGTTCCTCTGACGCCGATGTCGACGCGGGGTCAGCGGCGAGCGATCCACCGGCCGAGTGCGCCCGACGGTAGCTCGTCGAATCCGACTGCCTCGTAGAACGAGCGCGCCGCGAGGTTCGTCGGGTCCATCGTGAGGTGCACGCCGGGAACGCCCGCCTTGGCGAGAGAGGTGATCAGCAGATTCTCGATGAGGGCGCGCCCCAGGCCGCGTCCCTGCGCCGACGGCAGCAGGTCGATGTGGAGGTGCGCCGGATAGTCGTCCACTTCGGGTACGAGCAGAACCTCCGGCTCGTAGCCGCGGAGCACGAGGCGCTCCTCCTCCGAGAAGGGCTCGCTCGGCACCGGATAGCGTTCGGCGAACCAGGGCGTCCAGCGCCTGCGCCACCAGTCGACGAACCGCCGCGTGCCCGGCACCGCGACGACGTATCCGACCGGACCATCGCCCTCATCGACCACCCACGCCCACTCGGGGGCGTACGTGACGTACGGCTCAAGGAACAGATCCGGCAGCAGGTCATCGGTCGACCAGCGTCCCGTGGCGTCGCCGCCTGACGCGCCGGTGAGCACGCAGATCTCGCGCAGGCGCCCCAGATCACCTGGCTGATACGGACGCAATCCGGTGTTCACGTGGCGCTCAGACCGGCGTGCGGTCGTCGAGCCCCCACGGCTGCCCGTACCCGCCCTCGGATTCGGGCGCGGCCATCAGCTCGAGGAACGGCTCCGCGGGGAACGCCTCGGGTCCGTGCACCCCGACCCCCGACCAGTCGCCGCGCGCGAGCAGCTCCATCGCGATGACCGGGTTGAGCGCCGTCTGCCAGACGACGCACTGGCTCTCGTACTCGGCCATCGTCCACTCGTTGTCGCTCACGTGGTACAGGTACACCTCGCGGTGCGCGCCGTCGGGGCCAGTGCCGGTGACCCACACGCCGGCGCAGGTCTTGCCCGTCATCCGCGGTCCGATCGTCGCGGGATCGGGCAGCGCGGCCGCGACCACGTCACGTGGGGCGACTTCGACGGGGCCTGCGGCGCTGCGCACGCGGAGGGGTGTCGTCTTGTCGAGCCCGAGCAGGTTGAGCGTCTTCAGAACACCGATGAACTCGTCTCCGAGACCGTACTTGAAGGTCACCCGCTTGGCGTCGAGCACGCGGGGCATGAGCAGCACCTCTTCGTGCTCGACGTTCACGCACTCGACGGGGCCGATGCCCTCGGGGAAGTCGAACACCTCCGGCTCCGAGAACGGCTCGGTCGTGTACCAGCCGCGGTCGCGCTCCCACACGACCGGCGGGTTGAGGCATTCCTCGATCGTCGTCCAGATCGAGAAGGACGGCGCGAAGATCTCGGCCCCGGTCTCGTCACGCACGACCAGGTTCGCGCCGTCTCGCGTGCCGAGCTCGTCGATCTCCGAGAAGAGGACGTCGGATGCGTAGCGGGCGAACACGTCGGAGAGCCCCGGCTCGACGCCCATGCCGACGAGCGCGAGTCGGCCCGCGCGCTCCCAGTCGGGCGACTGCGCGAACTGGTCGTCGCCGAGCTTGACGCCGGTTTCGCTGTAGGGGTTCTCGGGGTGGGGCTCCGAGAGGCTCATCGCCATGTCGAGGTAGTCGGCGCCCGCCGCGAGCGCGCCCGCGAAGATCGTCGGCACGAACTTCGGCTCGACCGCGTTCATGACGTGGGTGGCGCCGTGTTCGCGCGCGACGGCGGCGACCGACTCCGGGTCGGATGCGTCGATCCGGCTCGCAACGAAGCGTGCGCCCTGGCGTCCGTGCTTCGCCTCGATCCAGGCGATGGTGCGCTCCGCGCGGGCGATGTCGTAGTCGCTCACCACGAGGGTCTCGAAGAAGTCGCGACGGGCGGCGATCTTGGCGATCGCGTCGCCGACACCGCCCGCTCCCACGAGGAGGATTCTCATGCCCCGAGGCTAGCTCGTCTCGCTACCCCGCCGTAGACATGTCTGGCACGCGAAAGACACCCGCGCGGCGGTGTCCGACGCGTCATAGACATGTCTATGGGTCGGAACGAGAGAGGGGAGTGAGGAGGGTCCAGGTGATCAGGGCTACTCCCGCTCCGAGGAGCGCGCCGCCGATCGTGTCGGTGAGCCAGTGGGCGCCGAGGTAGGTGCGGCTGACGGCCATCGCGACGACGTAGACCGAACCGAGCACCCACACCCAGGTGCGCCACAGCAGCAGCCCGAGACAGGTCGCGATGACGGCGGCGTTCGTCACGTGACCGGATGGGAACGCCCCGTTGTCGAGGGGCACGAGGATCTCCTGCGGCCGGGCCCGACCGAACACCACCTTCATGAGCTGCGCAAGCGCCGCCGCCGACGCGGAGGCGACGAGGAACACGAGCGCCGACCTCGGACGACGGGCGAACACGAACGCGACCGAGACGCCGATCGGCACCACGATCACTGCGAACCAGCCACCGCCCAGCACATCGAAGATGCGCGAGATCAGCTCAGCCAGATACCCGCGATTCTCGAGCACCTCCTCCATCCACTCCTCGTCGATGAGGGACGGCGTGCTCGACCGCAGCGCGACGAGGAGGCCGAGCCCGATCGTGAGCAGGATCGCGATGCCCCCGGCCAGCAGGAGCGGTCGACGCGTGCGGGGTGCGGCGTGCTCCATCCGTCCACGCTATCCGCTGGACGCGCAGGCACGCGCGAGGTCCGCCCCCGTTCAGGCCTCGAGCGCGGGCACTCGCCGAGGACGCACGACGAGCCACAGCACTGCGATCGCGATCGAGACCGAGATGGCCATGACGCTCGCCATCGGCACGGCGTTCGCGATGGAGAAGAGCCCGACGATCGGCGAGACGATGCCGGCGACGCCGAAGTTGGCGGCCCCGAGCAGCGACGCCGCCGTACCCGCCTCGTGACCGTGCCGCACGAGCGCAAGCGCGGTGATCGCGGGGAAGTTGAACCCGCAGCCGAGGATGAAGAACCACAACGGCACGACGATGCCGAAGAACCCCGCCCCCGAGAGGTCGAGGGTGATGATCGCGACGGCTGACACGAGCTGCAGCACCGTAGCGCCCGCGACGATCCACTGCGGTCCGACGATCTTCTGCAGGCGGCTCGAGATCTGCACTCCGGCGACGACGCCGATCGAGTTGATGCCGAAGAGGAAGCCGTATTCCTGCGGGCTCAGCGCGTAGACCTCCTGGAACAGGAACGACGAGCTCGAGAGGTACGCGAAGAGTGCCGAGAAGTTCGCTCCCGCGATGATCACGGCGCCGACATAGATGCGGTCGCGCACGAGCGCTCCGTAGCGCTGCCCCACCGTCGAATGCCCGCGCGCCGATCGCGCCTCGGGCGGGAGCGTCTCTCGCACCCAGAGCGTCGTCGCCACGATCACGAGCAGCCCGTACACCGCGAGGAAGGCGAAGAGCCCGCGCCAGTCGACGAACAGGAGCAGCTGGGAGCCGATGACGGGCGCGAGAACCGGTGCAAGACCGCTGACGAGCGCGAGTCGGCTCAGCATCCGTACGAGCGGATATCCGCCGAAAAGATCGCGCACCATCGCCATCGCGACGACACCGCCGGCCGCCGCACCGACGCCCTGCAGGATGCGCGCGACGGCGAGCCAGAAGAGGTCCGGCGCGACCACGGCGCCGAGGCACGCGACGACGTGGAGGATCGTCGAGGCGATCAGCGGCATCCGGCGCCCGATCTGATCCGACAGGGGGCCGACCAGCAGCTGACCCACCGCGAAACCGACCATCGTCGCCGTGAGGGTCAGCTGCACCGCCGACGTCGACACGTCGAGCTCCTGCTCGAGCATCGGCAGGGCAGGGAGGTAGAGGTCGATCGTGAAGGGCCCGAGCGCTGTGAGCGCACCCAGTACGAGCACGTAGCTGAGGCGCTGTGAGCGCGTGAGCGCGTCGCCCGGATGCACGACGACAGACACAGTGCTCCTGAGGAAAGAAGGTGGGGAAGGAGGCTCAGTCTATGTGACGTTTCACCGACCGCGCCGGGAGGCGATGGCGCGAGACGGCGGTGGTCAGAGCTCCGGTGTGCGACGCGTCGCGATGAGTTCCTGAAGCCAGTAGGCCGAGTCCTTCAGGATGCGCTCCTGGGTTTCGTAGTCGACCCGGATGATGCCGAACCGCTTCGAGTACCCGTAGCCCCACTCGAAGTTGTCCATGAGCGACCACACCTGATAGCCGCGCAGGTTGACACCCTGCGCGAGAGCCCGGTGGGCGGCCGTGAAGTGACGGTTCAGGTAGTCGATGCGATCCGCGTCGTGGACGCGCGGACCCGACTCGGTCATCCGGACCTTGTCGGGGAACGCGGCGCCGTTCTCGGTGATCATGAGCGGCTGGTCAGGGAACTGGTCGCGCAGCGACAGGAGGAGCTCCTCCAGGCCGTCGGGCGCGATGTTCCAGCCCATCTCGGTGTACGGACCCGCCTGCGGCAGGAACTCCACATCGGTGCTGCCGGGCCACGGAGACCCGCCGACGTCCTTGTGCCCGTCGTTGTTCTCACGCGGGCTCGCGCCGTCCCACATCCGCACGGTGACGGTCGAGTAGTAGTTGACGCCGAGCACGTCGAGCGGCTGGTTGATCTCGGCGAGGTCGCCGTCGCGCACGAACGACCAGTCGGTGACTCCGGCCGTGTCCTCCAGGAGGTCGGCGGGGTATTCGCCCCGGAGCATCGGATGGATGAAGGCCCGGTTGGCGAGCGCATCGATGCGACGCTTCGCCTCGGGTGAGGTGTCGTCGTCACCGCGGATGACATGGAAGTTGTGCGTGACCGAGAGGTCGGGGTCGTTGCTCGCGGCCCGCCGCACCTCTTGCACGGCGAGGCCGTGCGCGAGGTTCAGGTGGTGCACCGCCGTGAGCGCCGCTGCGCCGTCGGTGCGGCCGGGGGCGTGGGCACCGGATCCGTAGCCGAGGTAGGCCGAGCACCACGGCTCGTTGAGCGTGGTCCAGGTGTGCACGCGATCGCCGAGAGCCTCGGTCACGCGTGACGCGTACTCGGCGAAACGGTAGGCGGTGTCACGGTCGGTCCAGCCGCCGCGGTCTTCGAGAGCCTGCGGCAGATCCCAGTGGTAGAGCGTCGCGATGGGCCGGATGCCACGGGCGAGGAGGCCGTCGACGAGTCGGCTGTAGAACTCGATCCCGCGCGGGTTGGCCGCTCCGGATCCGGTGGCCTGGATGCGCGGCCATGCGATCGAGAAGCGGTAGCTCTGCAGGCCGAGGTCGGCCATCAGGTCGAGGTCGGACTCCCACCGGTGGTAGTGATCATCGGCGACGTCGCCCGTGTCGCCGTTCCACACACGGCCCGGGGTGTGGCTGAAGGTGTCCCAGATCGACGGTCCGCGGCCGTCTTCACGTGCCGCGCCTTCGATCTGGTAGGACGCGGTCGCCGAGCCGATCACGAAATCGGGACCGAACTCCAGCCCGCCGTCGCGGTAGTCGGGGGAACCCGTGGTCACCATGCGATCTCCACCTTCTTCTCGTGCACATCCCATCCTGCACCGGCCCGTCGTCGACGGTGAGGGACATCGCTACCCCGTCGTAGCCGCGCGCGCGGACATCGCTCATGTGAGCGAGATCAGGATCGCCAGTCGCAACCATTTTGTCAAATCATGAAACTAATCCTCGCATCCGTCCCCCTCGTTGCCACGCCCCGATCCCGGCGTCCTTCTCCCGAACTCTCCGCCCGCTATGTTTTTCAATGCGTCAGCCCCGAACGGAGACCCTGCATGGCCGTGACCTTCACCGACCTCGACCTCGATGAGCTCCACGCATACCGACCGCAGCTTGCCGAACCCGCCGACCTCGACGGATTCTGGGAGCGCACCCTCAGCGAGGCGCGAGCGGCTGGCGCAGCCCCGCGGCTGGTTCCGGTGGAACGGCCCGTGCGAGCGCTCGAGCTCGTCGACCTCACCTTCAGCGGCTTCGGTGGAGAGCCGGTCCGTGCGTGGCTCACGCGCCCGCGCGATGCAGGTCCGCATCCGGTGGTCGTGGAGTTCGTCGGATACGGCGGCGGGCGCGGCCTCCCGGGCGAGAAGCTCGCGTGGGCGTCCGCCGGCTACGCACACATCCTGATGGACACGCGTGGTCAGGGCGGCGGGTGGAGCATCGGCGAGACCCCCGACCCGCACGGCTCGGACCCTTCCGCCCCCGGGTTCATGACCCGCGGCATCCTCAACCCCGAGACCTACTACTACCGGCGGCTCTTCACGGATGCGGTGCGACTCATCGATACCGTCTCCGAGATCCCCGGATTGGATGCCGAGCGCATCGCGGTGACCGGCACGAGCCAGGGCGGCGGCGTCGCGATCGCGGCGGCGGCCCTCGCGACGGGAGTGCGCGCGGTGATGCCCGACGTCCCCTTCCTCTGCGATTTCCCGCGCGCGATCGTGCGCACACCGTCGGCCCCGTTCACCGAGATAACGCGGTTCCTCTCGGTGCATCGCGACGCTTACGACGCGGTGCTGCACACCCTCTCGCACATCGACGGAGCGATCCTCGCGCGGCGGATCACCGCGCCCGCGCTCTTCTCGGTGGGACTCATGGACGAGGTCGTGCTGCCGTCGGGCGTGTTCGCGGCGTACCACGCGCTCGCCTCCGAGGATCGCGAGCTCACCGTCTACACCTACAACGGACACGAGGGCGGCGCGATGCACCACTGGCAGCGCCAGGTGGAGTGGCTCGACGAGCGATTCGGGATGCCGGGCGCCTGAGCGGCACGTCGGGTTCGCCGGGTCGCTAGCGCCCTGCGACGCTCGCCGGATCGCGAAGTACGGGGCCGAAGGCGAGTTCGGCGGCGCCGATCAGCAGCCGGTCGCGGGCGAGTCCCGCGGCCTGAATCCGGGTGCCCTCCCAGGCGATCGGCAGGGTGCGCGCGGCGACGGCGGCATCGAGCGCTTCCGCATCCCAGGCATGGAGCGTCGCGAGGAAGCCGCCGAGCACGACGAGTTCGGGGCCGAGGACGTTGATCGCGTTGCCGAGCGCGCCGCCGAGCACGATCTGCTGACGAGCCAGCTCCGCATGGAGCGCCGGGTCGTCGGAGGCGAGCACGGCGGCCTGGAACTCCGGCTCGTCGAGCGTGCGCCTGCCGAGGAGCTCGAGCAGTCGCGCACGGCTCACCTCCTCTTCGAGCGTGCCGCCGACGGTCGCCCGGTGCGCCGGATCGTCGAGGCGCGGGCGGTTGTGCCCGAACTCACCCGCGTATCCCCACGCACCGCGATAGGGCCTGCCGTCGATGACGACGCCACCGCCGATGCCGCTCGCGCCGCCGTTGAGGTACACGAGGTGGTCGACCCCGCGTCCGACCCCGAACAGCCGCTCGGCGAGCGCACCGAGCGTCGCGTCGTTGTCGGCGACGGTGGGAAGCCCGACGATGTTCTCCACGAGCCGGGCGAACGGGCTGTCACGCCATCCGAGGTGCGGCGCCCAGCGCACCACACCGTCCGCCGCGCGCACGAGTCCCGGCACAGCGAGCCCCACGCCCAGGATGCGGCGATCGGCCGCGGGACCTGCACGGAGCCGGTCGACGAGGTCGCCGACGATGCGCGCCGCCTCCTCGGGCGACGCCACGTGGTCGAGCTCGTGACGGATGCGGTGGGTCACGTCGGCGCCCAGCCCGACGACGCCGACGGTCACGGCGTCGATCTCGGGGTTCACCGCGATCACGGCCGGCCGCGGGTCGGCGAGCACCCGCCGCGACGGGCGTCCGACTCGATTCGTGGCGGAGGGGTCGGTCTCGACCACGAGCCCGAGTTCCACGAGTTCGGCGACGAGCGCCCCGATCGTGGAGCGGTTGAGCCCGGTGCGCGCCGTGAGATCGGCCCGCGACGGGTCTCCGCCGCGATGCACGAGTTCGAGGACGGTCGAGAGATTGCGCCGCCGGACGGAGTCGACGGTGTCCCCCAGTGCATCCACCTCGCACACGATAGCGCTAGTCCGATCCGCGGAACCGCCGCCTGACCGTTATTTGTTGCGCTTGACCCCATTTCTGCGCCCTGCGTATGATCGGGCCATCCCAATCACTTTCGACGCAGAAGTCGAAACTTTTGAGAGGTGTTCGATGATGAACAGAGCCCGGATCACACGGGTCGGAGCCCTCGCCGCCGCGAGCGCCCTGGCCATCGGCGGTCTCACCGCCTGTCAGAGCGGCGGAGGCGAGAGCTCCGGCGGAGACGTCACCATCACGTGGTGGCACAACTCCACCTCCGACCCGCTGAAGAGCCTCTGGGCGGATGTCGCGTCAGAGTTCGAGGCCGACCACCCCGGCGTCACCGTGAAGGTCGAGGGGTACCAGAACGAAGAACTGCAGCGCACGCTCATCCCCAACGCCCTCCGCTCCGGCGGCGGCGTCGACCTCTTCCAGGCGTGGGGTGGCGGTGAGATCAAGGACCAGGTCGCCGCCGGCTACGTGAAGGACATCTCCGACGCCGCCGCGGACACGATCGAAGCGGTCGGTCCCGTCGTGTCCGGCTGGCAGGTGGACGGAAAGACCTACGGCCTCCCGTTCCAATACGGCATCGAAGGCTTCTGGTACAACACCGACCTGTTCGCCGAGGCGGGCATCGACGCCCCTCCCACCACTCTCGACGAGCTCTACACCGCCATCGACAAGCTGAAGGCCGCGGGGATCACCCCCATCGCGGTCGGCGCGGGCGACAAGTGGCCGGCAGCGCACTACTGGTACAACTTCGCCCTGAAGTCGTGCTCGCCCGACACCCTCAAGGAGGCGCAGTCGCAGCTCGTCTTCGACGACCCGTGCTTCGTCGAGGCAGGTGAGCTCCTCCAGGAGTTCATCGACTCCGAGCCGTTCCAGGACGGCTTCCTCGCCACCTCCGCCCAGCAGGGTGCGGGCTCCTCGGCGGGCATGCTCGCCACCGGCAAGGCGGCGATGGAGCTCATGGGTCACTGGAACCCCGGTGTCATGGGCGGCATCCTGAAGGACGACGCCGGCCAGGACGACGCAACCCCGCCGGAGTTCCTCGGCTGGTTCAACTTCCCGGGCATCGACGGCACCGCGGGTGACCCGACGGCCGCCCTCGGCGGCGGCGACGGCTTCGCATGCGCGCAGTGGGCACCTGACGAATGCGTCGAACTGCTCGAGTACATCGAGTCGGAGGACGTGCAGAGCCGCTTCGGCGAGATCGGCGCCGGCATCCCGGTGCTGCCCGCCGCGGCATCCAGCATCACCGACCCGAACCTTCAGCAGGTCCTCGAGGGACTCCAGTCGGCCAGCTACGTGCAGCTGTGGCTCGACACGGCCTACGGTCCGACGGTCGGCGGTGCCATGAACGACGGCATCGTCGCTCTCTTCGGCGGCCAGGGCACGCCCGAAGACATCGTGAAGGCCATGCAGGACGCGGCGGCGACCCTGTAGCGATGTCGTTCAGCACCACCATGACGGCCGGGTCCGCGACCACCCTCGCGGACCCGGCCCGCCCCCGCCCGCGACAGAGGCGCGTCAACTGGAAGTCCGTCGCCATGATCTGGGGCTTCGCGGCCCCGGCGCTCATCGTCTACGTGACCTTCGTGATCGTGCCCGTCGGTCTCGCGGCGGTCTACTCCTTCTTCAACTGGAACGGTCTTGGTCCGCTCGATCGCTTCATCGGCATCGACAACTACGTCCGTGCGCTCAGCGACCCCACGTTCCTCAAGGCCATCGGCAACAACCTGGCGATCGTCGCACTGTCGCTGCTCATCCAGGGGCCCGTCGCGATCGGTATCGCGCTGCTGCTCAACCGCCCCCTCAAGGGGCGCGCGCTCGTACGCACGCTGATCTTCGTGCCCTACGTGCTGAGCGAAGTCGTCGCCGCGCTCGCGTTCAAGCTCATCCTGCAGCCGAGCGGTCCGCTCGACGCCCTGCTCGAATCGGTCGGACTCGGTGGAGTCACCCAGCTCTGGCTCGCCGACCAGAACGTCGTGTTCTGGACCCTCTTCTTCGTGCTCAGCTGGAAGTATCTCGGCTTCGCGATCCTCCTCATGCTCGCGGGCCTCCAGGGTGTGCCAGACGAGTTGTTCGAAGCGGCCGCGATCGACGGCGCGAGCTGGTGGAGCATCCAGCGCTACATCACCCTTCCGCTGCTCGGCCCCACCATCCGCATCTGGGCGTTCCTGTCGATGATCGGATCGCTCCAGCTGTTCGACATGGTGTGGGTGCTCACCGGCGGCGGCCCCGTCAACGCGACCGTCACCATGGCGACCTACATGATGCAGTACGGCTTCCAGCGCTCACAGCTCGGGTTCGGATCGGCCGTCGCGGTGATCCTCTTCCTCATCTCGCTCGTCTTCGCACTCGTCTACCAGCGATTCGTGCTGCGGCGCGACTTCGCCGGATCCGTCACCCGGGGGGCCTGACATGACCACCATCAGCCGAACTCCGGCGCCACGACGGATCGACTGGGGCTCGCCGTTCGTCTACTTCGTGGCGCTCGTCTGCGTCGCTGTGACGATCGCGCCGGTCGTCTACCTGATCCTCGGCGGATTCCGCACCACCGGCCAGATCAACGCCGACCCGAGCGCCTGGCCCGACCCGTGGGTCATCGACAACTACGTGTCGGTGCTCGTGTCGTCGAACTTCTGGGTGCAGTTGACGAACTCGACCATCACCGCGTTCGTCACCACCGCGGGTGTGATCCTCCTGGGCGTCATGGCGGCCTTCGTGATCGCCCGGTACAGCTTCCGGGGACGCGACGCGCTGTTCACGCTCTTCACCGCGGGGCTGCTCTTCCCGCTCACGGTCGCGGTGGTGCCCCTGTTCACGATGATCAAGGGGCTCGGACTGCTCGGCGAGCTGGGCGGCATCATCATCCCGCAGGTGGCCTTCGCGCTGCCGACGACGATCATCATCCTCGTGCCGTTCCTTCGGGCGATCCCGGTGGAGCTCGAGGATGCCGCAACGATCGATGGAGCGGGTCGCTTCGGCTTCTTCTGGCGGATCGTGCTGCCGCTCGCGGGCCCCGGGCTCGTGACGGTCGGTGTCCTCGCGTTCGTCGCCAGCTGGAACGCGTACCTGCTGCCGCTGCTGATCCTCGGCGACCCGTCGAGCGCCACTCTGCCGCTCGGCACCCAGGCGTTCGCGACGCAGTACTCGTCCGACACCGCCAAGGTCATGGCGTTCACGACGATCTCGATGATCCCGGCGCTCGTGTTCTTCACCCTCGCGCAGCGCCGCATCGTGAGCGGCCTGACCGGGGCGGTGAAGGGCTGACGATGTCGATCCGCGTTCCCGTCTCTCCTGAGTCCTCCGCGTCGTTGCCCTGGAACGACGCGGGCCGCAGCCCTCACGAACGGGTGGAGGCGCTCGTCGCCGCGATGACCCTCGACGAGAAGCTCGCCCAGCTCTACGGGGTCTGGGTCGGTGCCGACGCCTCCGGGGGCGAGGTCGCGCCGAACCAGAACGAGATGAGCCAGGAGATCGACCTCGACGAGCTGCTCCCCGCGGGGCTCGGACAGCTCACCCGACCGTTCGGTACTGCCCCGGTCGATCCGGCGCTCGGCGCTCTCTCGCTGCAGCGCACGCAGGAGCGGATCGTGGCCTCCAGCCGGTTCGGCATCCCCGCGATCGCGCACGAGGAGTGCCTCGCCGGGTTCGCGACGTGGGGTGCGACCGCGTACCCCGTGCCGCTCGCCTGGGGTGCGAGCTTCGACCCGGACCTCGTGCGCGAGATGGCCGGCCGGATCGGACGCGACATGCGCTCCGTCGGGGTTCACCAGGGACTCGCGCCCGTGCTCGACGTGGTGCGCGACGCCCGCTGGGGACGCGTGGAGGAGACGATCGGCGAAGACCCGTACCTCGTCGGCACCATCGCCACCGCCTACGTGCAGGGCCTCGAACAGGCGGGCGTCGTCGCGACGCTCAAGCACTTCGTCGGCTACTCGGCATCGAAGGCGGGCCGCAACCTGGCGCCCGTCTCGGTCGGCCCGCGGGAGCTCGCGGACGTGCTCCTGCCACCCTTCGAGATGGCGCTGCGCGAGAGCGGCGTGCGCTCGGTCATGAACGCCTACACCGACATCGACGGCATCCCGACGGCGGCGGACGCGAGCCTCCTCACCGACCTCCTGCGCGAGACCTGGGGATTCGACGGCACCGTGGTGGCGGACTACTTCGCGGTCGGGTTCCTCGCGGCGCTGCACGGCGTCGCCGCCCAGGACGACTGGGGCGCGGCGGCACGCGTGGCGCTCACCGCGGGCATCGACGTCGAACTGCCGACGCTCCGCGGATACGGCGAGCCGCTCGCGCGGGAGGTGCGCGAAGGGCGCCTCGACGAGGCGTTCATCGACCGTGCGCTACGCCGCGTGCTGCATCAGAAGCTCCAGCTGGGACTGCTGGATGCCGACTGGTCGGCCGTCCCGTCCGCCCTCAAGGGCCTGCGGGGTGACGCGGGCGAGCTCCGCGGTCGCATCGACCTCGACACCGCGGAGAGCCGCGCCCTCGCGGCCCGCGTCGCGGAGCGCGCCCTCGTGCTGCTCCGCAACGACGGCATCCTGCCGCTCGATGCGCCGCGGCGGATCGCCGTGGTCGGGCCGACCGCCGACGACCCGTACGCGGTGCTCGGGTGCTACTCGTTCCCCGCGCACGTGGGCGTCAAGCATCCGGAGATCCCGATCGGGATCGACCTGCCCACCCTGCTCGCCTCGCTGCGGGCCGAGTTCCCGGACGCCGAGATCGACTACGTGCGCGGGACGACGATCGACGGCGGCGAGACCGACGAGATCCCCTCGGCAGTCGCGATCGCCCGCGACGCGGATGTCGTGATCGTCGCCCTGGGCGACCGCGCCGGCCTCTTCGGCCGCGGCACCTCGGGCGAGGGATGCGATGTGGAGTCGCTCGCGCTCCCCGGCGCCCAGCAGGATCTGCTCGATGCGGTGCTCGCATCCGGAACGCCCGCCGTCGTGACGCTGCTCGCCGGCCGACCGTACGCGCTCGGCGACGCACCGACCACGGCGGGGGCGATCCTCGAAGCCTTCTTCCTCGGCGAGGAGGGGACCCGGGTGGTCGCGGGTGCGTTGAGCGGGCGGGTGAACCCCGGAGGCCGCCTGCCCGTGAGCGTGCCCGCGACCGTCGGAGCCCAGCCGTCGACCTACCTCGCGGCACCGCTCGCCCGGAGGAGCACGGTGTCGAACATCGACCCGAGCCCCGCGTATCCGTTCGGCCACGGCCTGTCGTACACGAGCTTCGAATGGAGCGGGCACGAGGTGTCCGCCCCGTCGTTCTCGGACACCGTCGACGTTCACGTCACGATCCGCAACAGCGGCGATCGCGCGGGATCCGACGTCGTGCAGCTGTACCTGCACGACCCGGTCGCGACCGTCGTGCGGCCCGTGCAGCGGCTCATCTCCTACGCGCGTGTGGACCTCGATCCGGGGTCGGCAGCGACCGTGCGCTTCCGTGTGCCGTCCGAGCTCGCCTCGTTCACGGGTGTCGACGGGCGGCGCATCGTCGAGCCCGGCGCGCTGGTGCTCGGGGTCGGGCGCTCGTCCGGCGACATCGTGCACGCGCACCCGGTGGAGCTCACGGGCACGACGCGCGTGGTCGACCACACCCGCCCCCTGCACGCGGAGGTCCGCGTCGAGCGCGGCTGAGCCCTGACGCTGCCGTCCGTGCCGCTCAGGCGGCGGGAGCCGTGCTCTCGCGCACCACGAGGTTCGTGGCGAGGTCCATGCGCGGCACCGTCTCGAGGGGTGCCTCCGCCATCCGCAGCACGAGCTGCGTCGCCTCCTCCGCCATCCGGCGAAGGGGTTGCCGGATGGTCGTGAGGCGCGGGCTCACCCACTTCGCCAGCGGGATGTCGTCGTAGCCGACGATCGAGAGGTCCTCCGGGACACGGAGCCCCAATTCGCGCACCGCCTCGAGCACGCCGAGCGCCTGGAGGTCGGATCCGGCGAAGATCGCGGTGGGTCGGTCATCGCCCGTGAGCAGCGCCCGGCCGTGCTCGTATCCGCCTGCCGTGTGAAAGTCACCGAAGCGGATCCAGTCAGGTGAGATGGTGAGACCCGCCGACGTCATCGCCGAGCGGAAGCCGTCGATGCGGGCGTGCGAGCACATCATGTCGTCGGGGCCGGTGATCGCCGCGATGCGCGTGTGCCCGAGTTCGATGAGGTGGCGGGTGGCCATGAGGCCGCCGGACCAGTTGGCCGACCCCACCGAGGGCACATCGGGTGTGGGGTCGCCCGCGGGGTCGATGATCACGAACGGGATCGCACGAGCGCGCAGCACGTCGCGGTACTCGGCGAGCAGGTCGGAGAAGACCAGAACCACGCCGACGGGACGTCGACGCAGCACGCCCTCGATCCAGTCCGGGCCGGGCGAGTGGCGACTGCCGCTCTCGGTGAGCACGACGCTCATCCCGTGGGATGCCGCGACGTTCTCGACTCCGCGGATGATCTCCATCGACCACGCCGCCTCGAGTTCGTGGAACACGAGCTCGACGAGGCCGGTGGCCGGGGGCGCAGCCTTTCGCCGGAGGTACCCCTGCTCGGCGAGGAGCCCCTCCACCCGTGCCCGGGTCGTCGGGGAGACGTCGGGGCGCCCGTTGAGGACCTTCGAGACGGTTGCGAGCGAGACGCCCGCCGCCTCCGCGACCTCGACGAGGCGGACGCGATCGGCGGATGCGGTGCGAGGCATCGGTCCCCTTTCAACCGCGTCAGTCTACGGCGATTTCGCGAAACTATCGGAACCCCTCACGGGGGTGGTGGTGTCGATTCTCATGGTATATGTTTGAACTCGCAACATTTCTCGACGAGGAGCTCAGGAGCCGATATGACCGCGCCCACCCCCACCCGTGACGACAAGTTCAGCTTCGGACTCTGGACGATCGGTTACAACGGCACCGACCCGTTCGGTGGCCCCACCCGCAAGCCTCTCGACGTGGTGCATGCCGTCGAGAAGCTCGCCGAACTCGGGGCCTACGGCCTCACCTTCCACGACGACGACCTCTTCGCGTTCGGTTCGACCGATGCTGAGCGTCAGAAGCAGATCGACCGCCTGAAGGGCGCGCTCGAGGCGACCGGCCTCATCATCCCGATGGCCACCACCAACCTGTTCTCCCCGCCGGTCTTCAAAGACGGTGGCTTCACCTCCAACGACCGTGCGGTTCGCCGCTACGCCCTGCGCAAGGTGCTGCGCCAGCTCGACCTCGCGGCCGAACTCGGTGCGAAGACGTTCGTCATGTGGGGCGGGCGCGAAGGCGCCGAGTACGACTCGGCGAAGGACGTGCGCGCGGCGCTGTCCCGCTACAAGGAGGCCGTCGACTTCCTCGGGCAGTACGTGCTCGACAAGGGATACGACATCCGCTTCGCGATCGAGCCGAAGCCGAACGAGCCCCGGGGCGACATCCTGCTGCCGACCGTCGGTCACGCGCTCGCCTTCATCAACGAGCTCGAGCACCCGGAGCTCGTCGGCCTCAACCCCGAGGTCGGGCACGAGCAGATGGCCGGTCTCAACTTCGCCGCCGGCATCGCCCAGGCGCTGTTCCACGGCAAGCTTTTCCACATCGACCTGAACGGCCAGCGCGGCATCAAGTACGACCAGGACCTCGTCTTCGGTCACGGTGACCTGCACAACGCGTTCGCCCTCGTCGACCTGCTCGAGAACGGCGGCGCGAACGGCGGCCCCGCCTACGAGGGCCCGCGGCACTTCGACTACAAGCCCTCGCGCACCGAAGACGAGACGGGCGTCTGGGATTCGGCGGCGGCGAACATGCGCACCTACCTGCTGCTCAAGGAGCGCGCCGCGGCGTTCCGCGCCGACCCGGAGGTGCAGGAGGCGCTCGAGGCCGCTCGCGTGCCCGAGCTGTCGGTGCCGACCCTGGGCTCGGGTGAGACCGTGGCCGATCTCGTCGCAGACCGTTCGGCCTGGGAGGACTTCGACCCGGATTCGTACCTGGGCGCGAAGGGCTTCGGTTTCGTCCGTCTGCAGCAGCTCGCCACCGAGCACCTGCTCGGTGCCCGCTGACCCACCCACCCCACCCACCCGAGGGGTCGCAAAGTGCTCGAGACACGGCGTGTTTCGAGCACTTTGCGTCCCCTCAATAAACGAACGGAGATGAGGGGCGCATGATGCTCGTGGCGGGAGTCGACTCGTCGACGCAGAGCTGCAAGGTGGTCGTCCGCGACGCCCAGACCGGGGCGATCGTCCGCAGCGGACGCGCCTCGCATCCGGACGGCACCGAGGTACCGCCCGCCGCATGGTGGGAGGCGCTGCTCGCCGCCATCGCGGATGCGGGTGGCCTCGACGACGTCGCCGCGATCTCCGTCGGGGGCCAGCAGCATGGCATGGTGGTGCTCGACGCCGACGGTCGCGTCATCCGCGACGCCCTCCTCTGGAACGACACCCGTTCCGCGGCCGCCGCCCGCGACCTGATCGCCGAGTTCGGCGCCGAAGGCCTCGCCGCCCGCACCGGATCCGTACCGGTCGCCTCGTTCACGGCAACCAAGCTCCGCTGGCTGCGCGACGCGGAACCCGAGAACGCGGCACGCGTCGCCGCCGTCGCCCTCCCCCACGACTGGCTCAGCTGGCGGCTACGCGGCTACGGCCCTGCCGACGAGAGCCCCCTCGGCCCCGACCTCGCGGCCCTCACCACCGACCGCTCCGACGCATCTGGCACGAGCTACTGGAACCCCACGACCGGCGACTACGAGCGCGAGATCCTCATCGCCGCCCTCGGCCACGACCCGATCGTTCCGCGATTGGCCGGACCGGGCGAGAGCATCGGCGAGACCGTCGCTCAGCCCGGGATCCCGGCCGGCATCATTGTCGGCCCCGGTGCGGGAGACAACGCGGCAGCCGCGCTCGGGCTCGGCGCACGCCCCGGCGACGTGATCGTGTCGATCGGCACCAGCGGCACCGTCTTCGCGGTGACCGGGCAGCCGACCACGGATCACACCGGCACCGTCGCCGGATTCGCGGATGCATCGGGAGCATTCCTCCCGCTCGTCGCGACCCTCAACGCGGCACGCGTGCTCGACCGCATCGCCGTGCTGCTCGGAGTCGACCACGCCGGCCTCGGCGAGCTCGCGCTCGACGCGCAGCCCGGATCCGGCGGGCTCGTGCTGCAGCCCTACTTCGAGGGCGAGCGCACCCCGAACCTCCCCGATGCGACCGCGACCCTGTTCGGCATGACTCTCGCCGCGACGACGCGCGAGAACCTCGCCCGCGCCGCGATCGAGGGGATGCTGTGCGGCCTCGCCGACGGTCTCGACGCGGTCCGGCGCCTCGGCGTCGAGGCCCGACGGGTGCTGCTCGTGGGCGGTGCGGCGGCGAACCCCGCGGTCTCGCGGATCGCGGCCGAAGTTTTCGATGCGCCCGTCGAGGTACCGGAGCCGGGCGAGTACGTCGCACTCGGCGCGACCGTTCAGGCGGCATGGGCGGTAACCGGCGAGCGCCCGGAGTGGACGCCGTCCACCCTGGCCAGCCCGGATGCCGCCACGGTGCCGCTCATCCGCGAGCAGTACGCGGCGCGCGCCGTCGCCTGAGCACCCGCACTCAAGTCACCCGAGTAGCGCTGAGGCGTCCTCCCGCGTGGCGATGAGCATCGGCTCGAGCAACCGCGTGGGCACCTCGCGCATCCCGTTGTCGGTCGTCGCCCCTCGAGTGACGGTCGGTTCCGAACCGTCGACGACCTCACGGACCATGCTGGCCACCGTGCGCGCAAGCTCTCTCGGGTCTTCGTAGACGGTCGCCGTGAGGGTGCCCGCGGCCACGGCCCGCGCACCGTCGAGGGTCGCCCCGCCGCCGGTCACGACGATGGTCGGAGACATGTCTCCGGCATCCGCCGCTCCCGCGTCCCCCGCATCGGGCTGCGCTGTCTCATCCGGTGGCGGTGGCTCGCCGGGGACCGGAGACGGCCCGTCCGTCGACGGCGCGGACGGCACGGGGCTCGCCGTCCACTCCGCGCCACCGCCGGGCCGAGCCACCACGAGCCCGGCCCCCGAGACCACCTCGCCCACGGCGCGAGCCATCTCGTCGGTCGGCGCAAGAACACCCGCGAGCGCGACCCCGTCGTCCAGAAGCTCGGTCACCCGCTTCGCTGCCGTGGTCGGACTCGCGCGCAGAACTGCCGCCTGCTCGAACCCGATCCGCCCGGATGGCACGGCCAGCACGCCGCTGTCGAGGTACGGCTGCAGCACCTCGAGCGCCCCCTCGAACTCCTCCTGCGCGACGCGATCGTCACCGGACCCGGCGAGCAATTCCACCGCGACGGCCGACTCTGCGCCCGAGCCAGAGCCAGCCCCCGCACCAGCCAGCTCGTCCAGCCCGAGTGCCGCGACGAACGCCTCGCCCCGCATCCGACCCGCGCCGCGGTGATCGAACGTTGCGTAGTAGTCCACTTCTCCCGAGTCGAGCACGAGGTCGTCGTAGGCGATGATCGCCGCCTCCCCCACGAGATCGGGCGTCAGCACAGCCGCGATCGCGGTGGCGTCCACGGGGGCGATGACGACAGCAGCGGGCTCGCCCGCGAGCGCCTCGCGCAGCTGCCCCAGCTGTCCGGGGATGTCGTCGCCGGCGAACCGCACCTCGACGGCGTGGCCGTCCGCGGCGAGCTCCTGCTCGAGCACCGCAGCGCTCGCGCCCCACGCGTCGTCGGCGGATCCGGGGAACAGCACCGCGACCGGCGGCCCGGACGGCTGCGGAGTGCATGCGATCAGAGTCCCGGCGATCACCGCCGCCGCCGCGCCCGCACCGATCGCCCGCCTCACACGGCGAGCATAGACGCGCGTCAGGCGCGGGCGACCGTCGCGAACGCCCGCACGGGGAAGGTCCCGAAGCCCTCGATCGCGGGAGGAGCAGCGGTGAAGCGCGCACCCGACCGCGGCAGCTCGCCGAGGCGCGTCAGGTGCTCGACCACGTGGATCCCGGCCGCGAGCAGCCCGGTGTGCGCCGGCCGCGGGCCACCCGGCACCACCTCATCGATGTTGAGCGAGTCGATTCCCACGAGGGCCGCCCCCTGCTCGATCAGGTACGCCACCCCATCCGGGGCGAGGAACGGCGCGTCCACTCCATACCCGGGTGTGCCGAAGTGCTGATCCCATCCGGTGAGGATGAGCACTGCAGCGCCGCGCAGCTGCCGGCCCTCAAACGCCGCCGCGGGCACTCCGCGCGTGCCGAGCCCGCGCGCGTCGATCACCTCGGCGGGGAGGTCGACGAGGCTCGCGAGGTCGAGACCTGCGAGGTCAGGCCCATCGGCGAAGCGGTGGTACGGGCTGTCGAGGTAGGTGCCCGTGTTGCCGATGAGCGTGATGAGGTCCATCGCGAACTCGGTGCCCTCCTCGTAGTGCGCGCGCGAGTCGGCACGGGTGAGGTGCGGCGCGATCACGGGCGCGGGAAGCCCCGGGTAGGTCACGAGTCCGGCACGGATGGGGTGGCTGAGGTCGACGATGCGACGCGGGTCAGGAGCGTTCACGGATCCTCCGGATGACGGTCACCAGGACGGCGACGACGGTGAGCAGTGCCGGGATGAGCAGGTTCGCGCCCGCGAGGATGAGCAGCCCCACGGTCAGCACCACGGACACGACCGCCATCCACCACCCCGCGCTCCAGCGCTCGAGGAGGCGGGTGGCGGCGATCATGCCCGCGAAGTACAGCGCGACCATGGAGCTCGTGTGGATGAGGATGAACACCTCGAGATCGAGCCCCGCGCCGATGAAGACGGCCGAGTAGCCGAGCGTGATGACCGAGACAAGCGCGATGGCTCGACGCGGAACTGCGCCTCCCGCGGCCCCGGGGGCGAACCACCGCGGCAGGTCGCGGTCGCGTGCGAGCGAGGCGGCCAGGTTCGCGAACGCGGGCATGTACGCGTTGAGAACGCCGAGCACGACGATGGTCGCGACCCCCGCGACGAGCGCGGGCCCGATCGCCGGGAGACCGACGGCCACGAGATCAAGCAGCGGCGCATCGCCACTCGTGCCCGCGCCACCGAGTGCCCCGGCCGTCACGACCTGCAGCGCGAGGTAGGCAGCGCCCACGACAGCGAGGGCGATGATCGTCGCGCCGAGGATCGTGCGCCGCGGATTGCGGAACTCGTGGGCGATGTGCGTGATCGCCTCGCCCCCGGCGAAGGCCCAGACGAAGAGGCTGATCGCCAGCCCGACTCCCGACCAGCCGTTCGGGAGGAACGGGGTGAAGTTGGCGGGATCGACGGCGGGCGCGGCGGAGGCGACGACGATCACGACCAGCACGACGAGCAGTGCCGAGAGAGCGAGTTGCACGCCGCCCGACACCTTGAGGCCGAAGAGCGACAGCACGAGCGCGGTGACGAGGAACCCGATCGCGATCACGCCCGACCATCCCGCGTCGAGGCCGAGCACCGCGGTGAGGTAGCCACCTCCGAGCGATGCGACGACCGGCGCCCCGAATGCCACCCCGAAGAGGAACCAGTAGCCGACGGCCCGGGCCGCGGTCTCTCCGAGCGCGAGCCGGACGAAGGTGGCGACACCGCCGCCGTCGGGATAGCGTCCGGCGAGCGCGGCGAAGGTTGCGGCAAGGGGAATCGAGAGCACGAGGACCACGAAGACCGCGAGGATCGATGCGGGCCCGGCCGCTTCGACGCCGAGCCCCGGTAGCCCGAGGATCCCGGTGCCGAGGACCGCCGCGATGTACATCGCGGATGCCGTGGGCAATCCGACCCGGCCGGTGCCGTGCACGGGCTCGGTCCCCGCGCGTTCGGCGGTCTGGTTCGTCATGTCTCCATGGTGGATTGGCAGAACTACACGTTCCAGCGATTTTCCGCCATCGTGTGTCGCTTTTCCGCCGCGGCGCCCGACACGATCGCCCGGAGGCGGGACGCGTCAGATGCGGTCGAGAGTTCCGAGCACGTCGCCGACGAGGTCGTCGACGCCCTCGATCCCGACCGAGAGCCGCACGATCGCGGGCGACACCTCGAGCGCCGTGCCCCGCACGGATGCGTGGGTCATCTCGGAGGGGTAGCACACGAGCGACTCCACCCCGCCGAGCGACTCCGCGAGCTGGAAGAGCGTGGTCGACTCCGCGAAGCGTCGCGCGGCGGCACCGTCGTGGAGTTCGAGCGAGAGCATCCCGCCGAATGAGCGCATCTGGCGCGCGGCGAGCTCGTGCCCCGGGTGATCCGGCAGCCCGGGGTAGTAGACCCGAGCGAGCTTCGGATGCCCGACCAGCCGCTCGGCGATCGCCTGCGCGTTCGCGGAGTGCCGATCCATCCGCACGTGCAGGGTCTTGATGCCGCGGGTCGTGAGCCACGCGTCCATCGGGCCGGACACGGCCCCGGCCCCGAACTGCTGGAACGCGACGCGCTCGGCCAGATCCTCGCCCCGCACGTCGATGCCCTCGTCGAGGACCACCGCGCCGCCGAGTACGTCCGAGTGCCCGCCGAGGTACTTGGTGGTCGAGTGCACCACGACATCCGCGCCGAGCGCGAGCGGCTGCTGCAGGTAGGGCGTCGCGAAGGTGTTGTCGACTACGACGAGAGCACCGGCCGCGTGCGCGATTGCGGCGACCGCTGCGATGTCGGTGATCTTCATGAGCGGGTTCGACGGTGTCTCGAGCCACACGACGCGCGTGGCCGGGGTGAGGGCCGCGCGGACCGCGTCGAGGTCGCCCATCTCCACGGTGTCGAGGCCGATGCCCCACGGCACGTGGATGCGGTTCACGAGCCGGTGCGTGCCTCCGTACACGTCGTTGCCCATGAGCACGTGGTCGCCCGGCTGCAGCAGCGAGCGCAGCAGGGCGTCTTCCGCGGCGAGGCCGGAGGCGAAGCTGAACGCGCGATCGCCGCCCTCGAGCGCTGCGAGCTGCTCCTCGAGCGAGGTGCGCGTCGGGTTGCCGCCGCGCGCGTACTCGTAGCCGTTGCGGAATCCGCCGATGCCGTCCTGCACGAAGGTCGTCGAGAGGTACACGGGCGGGATGACGGAACCGGTGGTCGGGTCGAACGCCTGCCCGGCGCGGATGGCGCGGGTAGCGAAGTCGACGGTGTCGAAGGGCTGGTCGAGACTCATGGGTGCTTCCTGGGATGGATCGGGTGGGCGGGTCGGCGGCGAGCTGACTACTCGGCGAGTACGGCGAGCAGATCGTGCCGGGTGACCACGGCGACGGGCTTGCCGAGGTCGGTGACGAGCAGCGCATCCGCGCTCGTGAGGGCGTCGCGCGCGGCCGCGATGGAGTCGGTGATACCGATGAGGGGGAACGCGGGCACGACGAGCGCGTCGACCGCGTCGGTCATCGCTGCGCGGCCCGAGGCAATGGCGTCGATGAGCACGCGCTCGTCGATCGCCCCGACGACCTCGCCCATCACGACGGGCGGCTCGGCCGCGAGCACGAGCAGCTGCGAGACGTCGAGCCGGCGCAGCGCATCGATCGCGTCGCGGACCGTGGCATCCCTCCGCACGTGCGCGAGGCCCTGGAGCTCGGGCGACTTCGTGGCGACGAGATCGGCGACGGTGCGCTCCTCCTCGGCGGGGAGGAATCCGTGCGCGCGCATCCACCGGTCGTTGAAGATCTTGCCGAGGTATCCACGGCCTCCGTCCGGCAGCAGGATCACCATGACGTCGTCGGGTCCGAGGGCGCGCGCAGCCTTCAACCCGGATGCCACGGCAAGCCCCGAGGAGCCGCCGACGAGCAGCCCCTCCTCGCGCGCGAGGCGGCGGGTCATCTCGAACGACTCGGCATCGCTCGACGCGATGATCTCGTCGACGAGGCTCGGGTCGTACGCGGTCGGCCAGAAGTCCTCGCCCACGCCCTCGACGAGGTAGGGGCGCCCGGATCCGCCCGAGTACACCGAGCCCTCCGGGTCGGCGCCGATGACGCGGATCGCGGGGTTCTGCTCTTTGAGGTACTTGCCGGCGCCCGAGATGGTGCCGCCGGTACCGACCCCCGCCACGTAGTGGGTGACCTTGCCGTCGGTGTCGCGCCAGATCTCGGGACCCGTGGTCTCGTAGTGGCTGAGCGGGCCGTTCGGGTTGGAGTACTGGTCGGGCTTGAAGGCGCCGGGGATCTCCTTCGAGAGCCGGTCGGAGACGGAGTAGTACGACTCGGGGCTCTCGGGCGCGACGGAGGTCGGGCAGACGACGACCTCGGCGCCATACGCCTTGAGGGTGTTGATCTTGTCTTCCGACACCTTGTCGGGGCAGACGAAGACGCACCGGTAGCCGCGCTGCTGCGCGACGAGCGCGAGGCCGATGCCGGTGTTGCCGGAGGTTGGCTCGACGATCGTGCCACCGGGCTTCAGCTTGCCCTCGCGTTCGGCCGCGTCGATGATCCGCTGAGCGATGCGGTCCTTCGAGCTGCCGCCCGGGTTCACGTACTCGACCTTCACGAGCACCGTCGCCTGGATGCCGTCGGTCACGCGGTTGAGCTTCACGAGCGGTGTGTCGCCCACCAGATCGAGCACCGTCTCGGCGTATTTCATGGGGACGAGCCTACCCGCGGGTCTGCGTGTGTTACCGGGGGCCGGATGGGGCAGACGGCGGGGGCAAACGCCCGGCCGGGCGGCGCAGCACGCACCCGGCGGGGGACGTTGCTCCCGCCGCGTCGCAGAGACTGCGCCCGCGCTCACCGCGTCAGCCACCGCACCCGGGTTCGGGGGCCCGAAATGCTGTCAATCCGAGCGCTCGCCTTGCCTGGCGGCGATCCGGCTTGGGAGGGTGTTCCCCGGCCCTGCTCGACCCGAAAGAGACCGTATGTCGTTCCTGACCCTGCTCCTGCTCGCCGTCGGAGTGTCTGCGGATGCCTTCGCCGTCGCGCTCGGCAAGGGTCTGCAGCTGCGCACGCGCGTCGTCGCGAGCGGGCTGCTCCTGGCCGGGGCGTTCGGGATCTCGCAGGCGCTGATGCCCCTCATCGGCTGGTTCTTGGGGGGCGCCTTCGCAGAGCTGATCTCGCCGTTCGATCACTGGATCGTCTTCGGGCTGCTCGTGATCGTCGGCGGGAAGATGATCTGGGAGGCCGTGCATCCGGATCACGAGGAGCGCGCGAACTCCCGCGGTCGCCTGACCGTGCGCGAGATCGTTGTGCTCGCCCTCGCGACGAGCATCGACGCGCTCGCCGTCGGTGTCTCCCTCGCCTTCCTCGACGTGTCGATCTGGTGGGCCATCACCGTCATCGGAGTCACGACGTTCGCGATCTCGTTCGCCGCCGTGCTGATCGGGCACCGCGTGGGCGTGCGATTCCGCCGGCCCGCCGAGGTCGTCGGCGGTCTCGTGCTCATCGGGATCGGCATCCAGGTGCTCATCGAGCACCTCCTCGGCTGACCGAACCGCCCGACCGAACCGCCCTGGTCTACGCGCCCGTTAGCTGCTGCGCGAACAGCGTCGCGTACTCTCCGTCGCGGCCGAGCAGTTCGGCGTGCGTGCCGGACTCCACGATCCGTCCGGCCCGGACCACATGGATGACGTCGGCATCCACCACGGTCGACAACCGGTGGGCGATCGCGATCGTCGTGCGGCCCCGCGACGCCTCGTCGAGGGCCGCCTGCACGATCCGCTCCGACACGGTGTCGAGCGCGCTCGTCGCCTCGTCGAGGATCAGCACCGGCGGATCCTTCAGCAGCACCCGCGCGATCGCCACGCGTTGCTTCTCGCCCCCCGAGAGCCGGTAGCCGCGCTCCCCCACGACGGTGTCGTATCCGTCCGGGAACGACACGATCGTGTCGTGGATGTTCGCGGAGCGGGCGGCCGCCTCGAGCTCCGCATCCGTCGCATCCGGCTTCGCGTAGCGGAGGTTCTCGGCGATGGTCGCATGGAAGAGGTAGGTCTCCTGGCTGACGACGCCGATGTGGTCGATGAGCGACGGATGCCGCAGCTCTCGCACATCCGCGCCCGCGAACCGCACCGAACCCTCGCTCGCCTCGTAGAGCCGGGGCACCAGGTACGACACCGTCGTCTTCCCCGCCCCCGACGGGCCGACGAACGCCACGTACTGCCCCCGCTCGATGCGGAACGAGACGTCCTGCAGGGTGCCGGGCGCGTCCGCGGGGGCGTCCGGATACCGGAAGGTCACATCGCGGAACTCCACCTCGCCGACCCGATCCGGATCGACATCGCGCGCGTCGGCCGCATCCGTGATGCTCGGCACGAGGTCGAGGTACTCGAAGATGCGCGCGAAGAGCGCACGCGAGGTCTGCAGGTCGAGGGCGACACGCAGCAGCCCCATGAGGGGGAACATGAGCCGCGCCTGCACGGTCGTGAAGGCGACGATCGTGCCGGCCGTGACCGGCACATCCCGCAGGATCAGCCACGCCGCCACGAGGTAGACGACCGCGGGCACCACCGACATGAACACCCCGACGATCGCGAAGAACCACTGACCGCTCATCTGCTGCCTCACCTGCAGGACGACCTGTCGATCGTTCTCGGCCGAGTAGCGCGCCACCTCCGTCGGCTGGCGGTTGAAGGTCTTCGCGAGGAGGATGCCCGAGACCGACAGCGTCTCCTGGGTGATCGCGGTCATCTCCGACAGCGACTCCTGCGTCTGCGTCGCGATCCGCGCCCGCACCTGACCCACGCGGCGCTGCGCGAGCACGAGCACCGGCAGCAGCAGCACCGCGACGACCGTCAGCTGCCAGCTGAGCAGCAGCATCGCCACGAGCGCCGCGATGACCGTCACCGTGTTCCCGACGACGCTCGACACCGTGTTGTTGAGCACGCTCGCGACGCCGCCCACGTCGTTCTGCAGCCGCGATTGGATGACGCCCGTCTTCGTGCGCGTGAAGAACCCGAGCTCCATCGCCTGCAGGTGCCCGAAGAGCCGCACCCGCAACGCCCCCATCACCGAGTTGCCGACGCGAGCCGTGAGGTACGTCTGCCACACGCCGAGCGCGGCCGACAAGACCCACAGCGCCACCATCGCGCCGACGAGCCACATGAGCACGGGCACGTCGGGCGTTCCGGATGGCGGGAAGAGCCCGTCGTCGAACGCGCGCTGGGTGAGCAGCGGCGGCAGCACCCCGAGCCCCGCCGATGCGAGCACGAGCACGATGGTGAGCAGCAGCTGCGCACGGAACGGCCCGAACAGCTCGCCGATACGCCGGTAGAGGTTCGGGATGCGGGGCGCGGTGGCGTTCTCGGCCCGCTGCACCTCGGCGTCGCGGTTGCCGATCCGCCCCATGCCCCGAGGCCCGCCACCCATGCTCACGACACGAGCCTAGGCACTGCGGATGACGCGGGCTGGCGGGCCTACCCCTTCGTCGAACCCGCCAGCAGGCCGCGCACGAAGTACCGCTGCAGCGCGAAGAACACGATGAGCGGCACGACGAGCGACACGAACGCGCCCGCGGTGAGGCGGTGCCACTCCTGCCCTCGCGATCCGACCAGCTCGGCCAGCCTCTGGGTGAGTGGTGCCGCGTCCTGCGTGCCGCCCGAGAAGATGAGGGCGACGAGCAGATCGTTCCACACCCACAGGAACTGGAAGATCGCGAACGACGCGAGCGCGGGGACGGCGAGCGGCAGCACGATACGGAAGAAGATCTGGCTGTGGCTCGCGCCATCGACTCGGGCCGCCTCGATGACGTCCGTGGGGATCTCCGAGATGAAGTTGTGCAGCAGGAAGATCGCCAACGGAAGGGCGAAGATCGTGTGCGCGATCCAGATCGGCAGGTAGTTCTGCACCGGGATGATCGGGATGATGTCGTGGATCCACTCCTGGCCGGGGCGGAGCACCACCGAGAAGGTCTGGAGCAGCGGCACGAGCGCCATCTGCAGCGGCACGATCTGCAGCGCGAACACGAGGATGAACAGCGTGTTCGCACCCTTGAACTTCACCCACGCGAAGGCGTACGCGGCCATCGACGCGAAGACGAGCGGGAAGATCGTGGCCGGGATCGCGATCGCGAGCGAGTTGACGAAGTACGACCCGAGCTGCGGGGACGACTGCGACGGCGAGAGCAGCACGTCCGCGTAGTTGTCGAAGGTGAACCCGGGGTTCTGGAAGACCGTCCACCATCCGGTGTCCTGGATGAGCTCCGCGGGCCGGAATGACGAGACGAAGATGCCGAAGGTGGGGATCGTCCAGAGCACGGCGATCACGAGAGCGGCGATCGTCGCGCCGCGCGACGTCAGTCGACGCTTGACGCGACCGGTCTTGCCCGTCTGGCCTTCGACGGCGACCTCGATCTCTCCCTCCCCATCCTTGATGGGCAGGTCTGCGGGGGCGACGGAACTCATCGGATCTCCCTCTGCTTCCGAAGGACGTTGATGTTGTAGATGACGATCGGCAGCACGAGGATGAACAGGATCACCGCGAGCGCCGATCCGCGTCCGATCTCGGACGCCCGGAACGCCTGCGTGTACATCTCGTTCGCGATGACCGAGGTGTTGAAGTTTCCGGCGGTCATGGTGCGGACGATGTCGAAGACCTTGAGCGTCGCGATCGAGATCGTCGTCAAGACGACCACGAGCGAGGTGCGGATGCCGGGCACGGTCACGTTCATGAACCTCTGCCAGGCGTTGGTGCCATCTAGCTGCGCGGCCTCCACCTGCTCGGTGGGGATGCCCTTGATGGCCGCCGAGAGGACGACCATGGCGAACCCGGTCTGGATCCAGATCATCACGACGATCAGCAGGAAGGTGTTGATCGGATCCGTCTGCAGCCACTGCACCGGATCACCTCCCGCGGCGACGACGATGGCGTTGAGGAGTCCGATCTGCTCCCTCCCCGACGACTTGTACTCGTAGACGAACTTCCAGATGATGCCGGCGCCGACGAACGAGATCGCCATCGGCATGAACACCAGCGCCTTGAAGTACCGCTCGCCCCGCGACTTGTCGATGAAGATCGCGTAGGCGAGTCCGAGCACCGTCGAGATGGTCGGAACCAGCAGCACCCAGATGACCGTGTTGATGAGGGTGCGGATCGCGGCCGGCTGGGTGAAGGTCCAGACGAAGTTCTCGAGCGAGAAGTTGCCGCTCTTGTCGAGGAACGCGAGCGAGGTGGTGCGCACCGCCGGGTAGATGAGCCCGACGGCGAGAAGGATGAGCGCCGGCGCCAGGAAGCCGACGAGCTGCCAGTAATCGCGCCCCTTCTTGGGGGCTCGATCGATGAAGAAGATCAGCAGTCCGACGATGGCGGCGAAGACCGCCAGCCCTATCGCGACTTGGAGGATCTTTCCGAGGAGATCCGCGGTGGTCATCGCATCACGCGCCTTTCTTCGCCGTCGAAGAGGTGGTGCAGGGTCGGGCCCTGCTTCGAGACTAGAGCGGGGGCGGGGCCGTGACCAGCCCCGCCCCCGATCCGGTGGGTGTCGGGGATCAGCTGGAAGGCCAGCTGGACTCGATCGCGTCCACGGTGTCCTGCGTGGACTGTCCGCTCACCCAGGCGACGATGCCCTTCCAGAAGGAGTCGGCGCCGACGGCACCGGGCATGAGGTCCGACCCGTCGAAGCGGAACGTCGTGTCGCCCTGGAGGATCTCGATCGACTGCTTCAGCAGCTCGCTCGAGGCGTTGTTCGGGTCGACTCCCTTGTTTGCCGAGATCACGCCGCCGAGGCTGACGCGGTTGTTGGCCCAGGTGTCGCTCGAGAGGAAGGTGCGCACCGTCTCGACCTCGGGGGCGTCACGGAACGCGACCGGGAACTCGCCACCGCCTGTGACAGCCTGCGGATCGTCGGCATTGACGGGCGGCAGCAGGAAGGCCCACACGGTGCCGTCGGGAGCCACGGTGTTGGCGTCGCCGCCGTCCGGGTTCCAGAACGTCTCGTAGAACGAGGCCTGGTGGTGCAGCGAGCACTCGCCGTCGAGGATCGGCAGGCCTGCCGTCTGGAAGGCCTCGCTAATCTGGGTGGAGACATCGCCGATGCCGCCGTTGACCATGTCCTCGTTCTTGAGGTAGTCGCCGACCGCGTCGAACGCCTCGACGATCTGCGGGTCGTTGAACGGGATCTCGTGGGTCACCCACTGGTCGTAGACGTCGGGACCGGACTGGCGCAGCACGAAGTCCTCGATCCAGTCGGTGCCCGGCCAGCCGGTGGCCTCACCCGACTCGAGGCCGACACACCAGGGCTTGTGCCCGCTGTCGGCTGCGATCTTCTTCGAAAGCGTCATGAGTTCATCGAGCGTCGTCGGCACCTCGTAGCCGTTGTCGGAGAAGTCGCTCGGCGAGTACCACACGTAGCCCTTGATGGAGGCCATGAGCGGCGCGGAGTAGAAGGTTCCGTCGTAAGTGCCGTACTGCTTCCAGTCCGCGGACCACCACTTGTCGACGTTGTCCTCGACGCCCTGCGACGCCGGGATGAGCCAGCCGCCGGCGGCAAGCCGGGCGAGGAGGCCGGGCTGCGGGACGATGCCGATGTCGGGCGCGTTGCCACCCTCGGCGAGCACCGCGATCTGCGCCTCGAACTCACTCGAGCCCTGGTACTTGATGTCGATTCCCGTGCAGCTCTCGAAATCGCTCCACGACTGATCGAGGCGGTCGGCCTCGAGGTCGAGGATCGTGCCGCCAATCGTGACGGTCTTGCCCTCGTCGGTTCCATAGACCTCGTAGGGCGCGCAATCGACATCGCCCGACCCTTCTTCAGAGATGTCGCCCGTGCAGCCGGCGAGCGCGAGGGCTCCGATTCCGACCGCTGCGACTCCGGCGAGAACACGCCGGTTCACCCGTGAACGCATAGTTCCTCCTCATTGAGCCCCTACCCGCGGGTGGCGGTCCGGGGGTGCGGATGGTGCAAGGTGGCAGCGCTCCCACGCCCCGACAGCTAGGAAATGGCGCAACGATGGGAACCGCTTCCAATCCTCACGCTATGCGAGTCCCGACGAGGAGGCAACAGTCGAAACGCGCCCGCTGATCACGATTCGGGAACGCGGAAGGGCGCCGCCCCCGGCGTGGGGAGCGACGCCCTTCGAGCGTGATGCGAGGTGTCGTTACTTGAGAACGACCGTGGCGCCGGCCTCTTCGAGCTGCGCCTTCGCCTTGTCGGCGGTCTCCTTGTTGGCACCCTCGAGGACGGTGCTGGGGGCACCGTCGACGAGCGCCTTGGCCTCGCCGAGGCCGAGGCTCGTGAGCGCGCGGACCTCCTTGATGACCTGGATCTTCTTGTCGCCGGCGGCCTCGAGGACGACGTCGAACGAGTCCTTCTCCTCGACCTCCTCGGCGGCGCCACCGGCACCACCGGCGGCCGGCGCGGCCGCGACGGCGACCGGAGCGGCGGCGGTGACCTCGAAGGTCTCCTCGAACTTCTTCACGAACTCGGACAGCTCGATGAGCGACAGCTCCTTGAACGCCTCGAGCAGCTCGTCGGTGCTGAGCTTGGCCATTTCTTATCTCCTTAGCTGTGGGGCTCGCGCCCCGGGATCGTCACTCCGGCACGGATGCGCCGGGGGTGTCTGGGTGCGAGCGTTAGCTCGCGGATTCCTGCTTCTGACGCAGCGCGTCGACCACACGGGCGGTCTGGGCGAGCGGCGCGTTGAACAGGTAGGCAGCTCCGAACAGCGAGGCCTTGAAGGCACCGGCCAGCTTCGCCAGCAGCACCTCCCGGGACTCGAGGTCAGCGAGCTTGCCCACCTCGGCGGCGGTCAGAGGGGCACCGTCGAAGTACCCGCCCTTGACCACGAGCAGAGGGTTGGCCTTGGTGAAGTCACGCAGAGCCTTCGCGACGGCGACGGTGTCGCCGTGCACGAATGCGATCGCGGAAGGGCCGACGAGGTGCTCGTCGAGGCCGGTGACCCCGGCCTCCTTCGCTGCGATCTTGGTCAGCGTGTTCTTCACCACGGCGTAATTCGCGTTCTCACGGATCGCCGACCGCAGCTCCTTGAGCTGGGCGACGGTGAGGCCGCGGTACTCGGTGAGCACGACCGCGTTCGAGCTGCGGAAAAGCTCCGACAGCTCGGCGACCGTGGTTTCCTTGTTCGCCATGGCGCTCCTTCTCGAAAGTGGATGTACGCGCCGATGACCCCAGCCACCCCGAGGGGCGGACCCGCCCCCGCATGAAAAAAGCTCCGGCGCATGCGCACGGAGCAGTCCCGGAACCGGGTCACTTCACACGCCTGCGCGGGCTCCTCATGCGAGGATTTCGGTCACCCGCTCGCATGCGAGCAGACGACGACCGGCGGTCTTCGGCTTCAGAAGGGTATCACAGGGCGTCGGTGCGGTCCGCATCCGGCGTTCTGCGGGTACGCCCCGGGAGCAGCAGCGACACCACGACGATCGCGAGCAACACGACCACGGCGCCGATCGCGACGATGAACGCGGCAGTCGGATCCTCGGGCTCGGGTGGCGCTTCGGCGTCCGGGGAGATGAGCGCGACCTCGTCGACCGGCGTCGGCCCCGTCACACCCGAGCTGCCCGCCACGAGCGGGGTGAGCACGTCGTCCTCGAGCGCGAACCACGCCCCGGCTCCGAGGTCGCGCACGAGCCTCGACTCCTCGGGTACGTCCGCGAGCGCGACGGCCGCATCCGCATCCGGCTCGAACTCGGCGAGCTCCGCCACATCCGTCTCGGTGTTGATCCAGACGATCGCGACCCCCACGGGCTCTTCACCGAGTGAGACGGGAACCGCCCACTCGTTCACGAGCCGTGTCGCGGGACCCGAGAGGTCGCCCGCCACGCGCTCATCGGTCCAGTGGAAGACGCGCGAGATGGGCCCGGGCGTCGTGGTGTCGTCGAACGGGATGCCCTCGCCGTCCGCCCCTTCGCCGTAGATGTCCTCGAGGCGGTCGGCCAGTCCGCCGCCCTTCACATAGGCGCGAACCTCGGCCGGCACCGACCCCTCGGACGCCGTCGCGGCACCCGCGGCAGGGAGCACGAGGGCTCCGGCGAGCATGACGACGGCGAATGCGCGGGGGGCGGAACGCATGGGCGTCAGTCTGCCAGCCCGGGCGCCTCCTCGGCCTCTGCGCCACGGCGCTTGGGCAGCCGTACGACGAACCGGGTGTCACCGGGCGTGGATTGCACCTCGATGGTGCCGCGGTGCGCCTCGACGACCGCCGCGACGATCGCGAGTCCGAGGCCCGTGCTCCCGGTTGCGCGCGAGCGCGAGGTGTCACCGCGGGCGAAGCGCTCGAAGAGCCGCGGCTGCAGCTCCGGGTCGATTCCGGGTCCGTCGTCGGCGACCGTCATCTCGACGATCTCGCCGCGGTCCGCGAGACTCACCCGCACGCTCGTGCCCTCGGGGGTGTGGCGCTGCGCGTTCGCGAGGAGGTTCACCACCACCTGATGCAGGCGAGCGGAATCCCCTTCCACCGTGAGCGGCGGTTCGGGGGCGTCGACCTCCCAGTCGTGATCGGGCGCCGAGACGTACGCGTCGCCGACGGCATCCGTCACGATCCGCACGAGATCGACCTCGCCGAGCACGAGGCCCTGCCCCTCGTCGAGCCGGGCGAGTTCGAGGAGATCCTCCACGAGTCCGGTCATCCGGATCGACTCCGACTCGATGCGGTCGAGGGAGCGGATGGCATCCTCCGGGAGGTCGTCATCGATGCGTCGCGTGAGCTCGGCGTATCCACGGATCGAGGCGAGCGGGGTGCGCAGCTCGTGGCTCGCATCGGCGACGAAGCGTCGCACCTTCTCCTCCGACTCCTGGCGTGAGACGAGCGCGCTCTCCACGTGGTGCAGCAGCTTGTTGAGTGCGGCGCCCACCTGCCCCACCTCGGTGCGCGGGTCGGCCTCCGCGTCCGGCACCCGCTCGGTGATGGCGACATCGCCGGACGCGAGTTGCAGGCCGCTGACCCGCGTCGCCGTCTCGGTCACGCGTCCGAGGGGCCGCAGTGCGACCCGGACCACACCGATCGCGACGAGCGCGGCAGCTCCGAGTGCGGCGAGCGTCACGAGCCCGAAGATCACGAGAAGCGTCCGCGTGGTCGTGTCGACCTCGGACATCGACAGGCCCACGGCCACCACTTCGCCGGTCTGGGCGGTGCGCACCTGGACCCGGTAGCTGCCGAGATCCGAGAGCTCGACGGTCGAGATGCCCGTGCTCGGGGCTGCGAGCACCTCCTCGAGCTGGGCATCCGTGAGCTCTTCGGCATCGCCGGGCCCGCGGACGACGACACCCTGCAGCTCCCCGTCTGCGGAGATCGCGATCACGAGCCCTCCGCCGAGCGCCTCGGGGCCTCCCGGCAGCTGGCCCGCGCCCGGGCCCGAGGTGACGGCATGCATGACCTCCTGCACCTGCGCATCGAGTCGCTGCAAGAGGCTCTGCCGGAGCGCGAGCACGCTCACCGTTCCGATGAGCACGCTCACGACCGCGACGAGCGCGACCACCCCGACGACGAGTCGGCGGCGGATCGACCAGGGCGCCCGGGTCGGCAGAGCGGTCTCGCTCATGTCGCGGGCTTGATCAGGTATCCGACGCCGCGCACGGTGTGGATCATCGGTGCACCGTCGGATTCGATCTTCTTGCGCAGGTAAGAGATATAGATCTCGACGATGCTCGAGCGTCCTTCGAAGTCGTAGCTCCACACCCGGTCGAGGATCTGCATCTTGCTGACCACACGGCGCGGGTTGCGCATGAGGTAGCGCAGCAGCTCGAACTCCTTCGCGGTGAGCTCGATCGGTCGCCCGGCGCGAGCCACCTCGTAGCTCTCCTCGTCGAGCGTCAGGTCGCCCACGCGCAGCACGGGATCGGTGTATCCGTTGACGGCGCGGCCGGTGCGACGCAGCAGGGAGCGCAGGCGCGCCACGACCTCCTCGAGGCTGAACGGTTTCGTGACGTAGTCGTCTCCACCCGCCGTGAGACCGACGACGCGATCGCTCACGGCATCCTTCGCGGTGAGGAAGAGGACCGCCACGTCGTCGCCCGACGCCCGAAGGCGGCGCAGCACCTCGAGGCCGTCGAGGCCGGGCATCATGATGTCGAGCACGATCACATCGGGATGGAACGTGCGCGCCTTCGAGAGGGCCGTAGCGCCGTCGGTAGCCGTCTCGACCTGCCACCCCTCATAACGCAGCGCCATCTGGATGAGCTCGCCGAGTGACGCTTCGTCGTCGACGACGAGCGCACGGACGGGTGTTCCGTCGGGTCGGGTGAGTGCGGTGGAGGCGGCGCTATCGGTCACCCTCCCGATTCTGCGCACGCTCCTGGGAGATTCCTATGACGGGGCTTCACATCCTCCATGGCCCGGGTCAGCCGCGCGGCGCGGGACCGCCTCCGGGTCGCAGGTCCGTGCGACGATGGCCCGGTGCAACCCACCCTCGCGCTGTTCGATCCGGCACCGGTGCCGTACGCGCAGCGCATGGTGACGGACGGCACCGACCGGGTCGCCTGGATGCGGGCGCGCGCCCGCGGGGTCACCGCGACGGATGTCGCCCGACTGACGGGCGAGAAGGCCGTGCGACAGGTCGCGATCGAGAAGCTGCTCGGCACCGGCTTCAGCGGAAACGCGTTCACCCGCCACGGCCGCGAGCGCGAGCCCGAGATCGGGCGTTGGGTGGCTCGGCACCACGCGGGGATGCGCGGGAACACCGCGCTCTTCCACGCGGACGGCGTGCGCGAGCACCTCGCCACACCCGACGGCCTCCGCGAACGCGACGGGGTCCTCGAGTTGTGCGAGATCAAGACCACCCGCAGCGCGTGGCGATCGATTCCACGGCACTACCTCCGGCAGATCTGGTGGCAGCAGTACGTGCTGGGGGCCGAGCGCACGCTCGTCGTCTGGGAGCAGCACGACGACTTCGTGCCGGTGAGCGGCGTGCCCGAGACCCGCTGGGTGGATCGCGACGACAACGAGATCCACCGTCTCGTGCACCTCGCCGACCAGCTGCTGGCGGCGATGCGCCGCTAGCCCGCGCGCCCGGCCGAATGGCGACGGATGAGCGAGAGCACCGCCACCGAGACCAGCACGATGAGGGCCGCGATCGCGACGATGTAGGTCAGCACCGAGACGAGCGACCCCGTTCCCGTGGTCGGGTCGAGGAACGGATACGGATACCACCCGTTGCGATGCTGCGCGTCGCTGTAGGTGAAGGGCGCACGCACGAGGGTGTAGACCGCCCACGCGATCGGATAGACGATCACGATGCCGACCGCCGACCATCCGACCCGCCTTCGACCCGGGGCGAGCACGATGTCGGCCAACAGGATGAGCGGCACCACGACATGCATGATCTCGTCGGCCCATCGCAGGGTGACCGGATGCGCCGTGTCGAGCGGGCGCAGCAGCACGTTGTAGACGATGCCGGTGGTGAGGATGTAGCTCGTGACGCAGACGCGCGCGACGGCGAACGCACGGGAGTCGACGTACTCGGGCGTCGCCCGTGCGAGGCGGATGGCACCGACCGCGAGCACGACGGAGGCCGCGATGTTCGACTGCACCGTGAAGTACGAGAAGTAGTTGGTGATCGAGACGGAGAGGTCGCGCACGCCCGTCTCGGTCCAGTACTCGATCGCGTGCACGAGCTGAGCGATCACGGCAACGGCTGCCGCGAGAGCTCCCCCCGTGCGCACCCAGACGAACAGCGCGCGCATCCCGTGAAGTTATCAGCACGGTGACACGGGCGTAACACCCGTGACTCATGTCGCCCGTTGAATGAATCCCGAGGCGGAAAGGCCGGTGAAATGACGACGATGCGGGCCGTGACCTTCACGGAGCCGGGCGGACCCGAGGTCCTCGCCCTGACGGAGGTGGAGACGCCGGTCCGGGTGAACGCGGAGCTGCTCGTGAAGGTGGTCGCGGCGGGGGTCAACCCGATCGACGCGAAAACGCGGGCGGGCCGCGGGGCGTGGTCGGGAGTGGAGCACACCCCGGTCGTGCTCGGCAACGACTTCTCCGGGATCGTGGTCGAGGCGCCCTACGAGTCGCATCCGCTGCAACCCGGGACCGAGGTCTACGGGATGGGCATGGTGCCGCGGATGAGCGGCGCGTACGCCGAGTACCTCACCGTCACGGCGCTCAGCGTGGCGAAGAAACCGCCGTCGCTGTCGCACGTGGAGGCCGCCGGCGTGCCGCTCGCGGCCCTCACCGCGTGGGGCATGGTCGTCGAGACGGCGAAGGCGCATGAGGGGCAGCGGATGCTGATCCACGCCGGCGCGGGCGGCGTGGGACACTTCGCGGTGCAGCTCGCGGCGTACTTCGGGGCGCACGTGGTGGCGACCGCATCCGCCCGCAACACGGACTTCCTGCACGAGCTCGGGGCCGCCGAGGTCGTCGACTACACCGCAGGCCCCTTCGAGGACGCGGTCGGGGAGGTCGACGCGGTGATCGACTTGATCGGCAACACGAGCGCCGAGACCGGTTCGCGGTCGCTGAGGCTGGTGCGGCCGGGGGGCATCTATGTGAACGGGCCGACCGGCTCGTTCCCGACGATGGCCGCGGAGGCCGCCGAGCTCGGCGCACGCGCGACCGGGTTCCGGGTGGCACCTGACGCCGCGACGCTCGCGATCGTGACGCGCCTGATCGAGTCGCGCGATGTGCGTGTGTACGTCGACACCGTCTTGCCGCTCGCCGAGGCGCCCGAGGCGCACCGGCTCATCGAGACGGGACGCACCCGCGGCAAGATCGTGCTGACGGTCGCCGAGGGCTGATCGCCCCCGACGGATCCCGGACGTTCTACAGCGCTCGCTCGTACACGAAGTCGTCCTCGTAGCTCTCGCCCACGAGGAAGCGCTTCACCCCGACCCGGGTGAAGCCGTGCTTGCCGTAGAAGCGCTGGGCGCGCGCGTTCAGCTGATTGACGCCCAGCCAGATCCCGGAGGCGGAGCGAGCGGATGCGCGCTCGAGGGCGGCCCCCATCAGCTCGCTCGCGACGCCCCCGCCGTGGCTGTCCGGATGCACGTAGCACTTGCTGAGCTCGACGGTCGGGCGGATGCGCACGGCGGCTGCCACGTCGGCATCCGCCGGGTCGCCCGCGACGAGCATCACGTATCCGGCGAGTTCGCCGTCCTGGTCGGCGACGAGCACGTCTCGCGCGGGATCGGCAACGTAACCGGCGAAGGAGGTCTCGCTCAAGTGGGTCGCGATGAATGCGGCCTTCGACTCGTCCGTCGTGTGCGGGGGGCACGCGAGGGGGAAGGTGACCGCCGCGAGGCGGGCGAGGGCCGCGACATCCGCGGGGAGGGCGTCACGTACGGTCGACACCGGATCACCCTAGCGCCGGGGTACCGGGGGCGACTTGAATGGCGGTGATGAGCCCGCACAACGAGACCGTCTTCGAGCGCTACCCTCCGGACGGCGCAGCCGTCGAGCGATCTCTCGCCGGAGCCCGGCAGTCGGTGTTCTGGAACGACGAGCTGGGGCCGAGGCCCACGCATCCGCAGCTGGAGGGCTCGTACACGGCCGACCTCGCGGTGGTAGGCGGCGGCTTCACGGGTTTGTGGACGGCGCTTCGGGCGAAGCAGCGCGACCCTGGTCGGCGGGTCGTCCTCATCGAGGCGAAGCGGATCGGATGGGCGCAGTCCACCCGCAACGGCGGCTTCGTCGATGCCAGCATCACGCACGGCGAAGAGAACGGCCGCCGACGCTGGCCCGAGGAGTACGCCACGCTCGAGCGGCTGGGGCGCGAGAACCTGGACGGCATCGAGGAGACGATCCGCTCGCTCGGGCTCGATGTGGAGTGGGAGCGCACGGGCGAGCTCGACGTCGCCCTCGAGCCGCACCAGCTCGCGTGGCTGGAGGGCGATCCTCCCGGAGTCGGCGACGGCACGGTCGTCCGTCTCGATGCGGCCGAGACCCAGGCCGAGATTCACTCGCCGAGCTACCTCGGCGCCACGTGGCGCACCCGCGACGTCGCGTTGGTCCACCCGGGCCGACTCGCACGCGAGCTCGCCCGCGCCGCGGCGGAGCTCGGAGTGGAGATCTTCGAGGAATCGCCCGTGCGCCGGATCGAAGCGGGCGGTGCGAGCAGCCTCGAGATCGCCACGGATCGGGGCCGCGTGCAGGCCGCACGGGTGGCCCTCGGCACGAGCGTCTTCCCCTCGCTTCTGAAGCGCACCCGGCTCCTCACGGTGCCGGTCTACGACTACGTGCTCATGACCGAGCCGCTCGACGCGACCCAGCTGCGCTCGATCGGATGGGAGCGGCGCCAGGGGATCGGCGACCTCGCCAACCAGTTCCACTACTCGCGGCGCACCGCCGACGACCGCATCCTGTTCGGCGGCTACGACGCCGTCTACCACTACGGCGGACGCGTGCGCGCCCACCACGAGGACCGCCCGGAGAGCTTCGCGCGGCTCGCCTCGCACTTCCTGACGCTCTACCCGCAGCTCGAGGGCCTGCGCTTCACCCACCGCTGGGCGGGCGCGATCGACACGAGCACGCGGTTCTGCGCCTTCTTCGGCACGGCCCGCGGCGGCCGGCTCGCGTACGCCGCGGGCTACACCGGGCTCGGCGTCGGGGCGACCCGCTTCGCGGCGGACACCATGCTCGACCTTCTCGACGGGCACCCGACCGAGCGCACCGAACTCGAGATGGTGCGCCGCCGCCCCGTGCCGTTCCCGCCCGAGCCGGCGGCATCGATCGGCATTCAAGCGACGCGATGGTCCCTGGATCGCGCCGACCACCGCGAGGGCCGTCGCAACGCCCTGCTGCGCACCCTCGACGCGCTGGGGCTGGGCTTCGACTCCTGACCCCGGCTGCGGGCTACCTCACGACTGGTTGCTGAAGGCGGCGTCGAAGGACGCTTCCGGGGTGGCCCAGAGCAGGGAGCGGACGAACCCCACCGCCTCGGCGGCACCGTGCAGGCGGTCCATGCCGGCGTCTTCCCACTCGACCGAGATCGGACCCTCGTAGCCGATCGAACGCAACGCACGGAACGAGTCCTCCCACGGCACGTCCCCGTGACCGGTCGAGACGAAATCCCACCCACGCCGCGGATCACCCCACGGCAGGTGCGAGCCGAGCACCCCGTACCGGCCGTTCGGGCGCCGCAGGCGGGTGTCCTTGCAGTCGACGTGATAGATCCGATCCGCGAAGTCGGTGATGAAGGCGACCGGGTCGATGTTCTGCCACATCATGTGGCTCGGGTCCCAGTTGAACCCGAACGCCTCCCGATGCTCGATCACCTCCAGCGAGCGCACACTCGACCAGTAGTCGTAGGCGATCTCGGACGGGTGCACCTCGTGCGCGAACCGTACGCCCTCGCCGTCGAACACGTCGAGGATCGGGTTCCACCGGTCCGCGAAGTCCTGGTACCCGTCGTCGATCACGGGGGCCGGCACGGGCGGGAACATCGCCACGTACGGCCAGATCTTCGATCCCGTGAACCCGACGACCGTGTCGACGCCGAGTCGCCTGGCCGCACGCGCGGTGAGCTTCAGCTCCTCCGCGGCGCGCTGCCGCACACCTTCGGCATCACCGTCACCCCACACCCGGCTCGAGAGGATCGCCTGGTGCCGGAAGTCGATGGGGTCGTCGCAGACGGCCTGCCCGGCGAGGTGGTGCGAGATCGCCCACACCTGGAGTCCGTGCCGATCGAGGATCGCGCGGCGCTCGGCGAGGTACGCGTCGTCCTCCACGATGCGCTTCACGTCGAGGTGCTCTCCGGAGCAGGCGATCTCCAGTCCGTCATACCCCCACGACGCCGCGTGACCCGCGACCTCGTCGAGCGTGAGGTCTGCCCACTGACCGGTGAAGAGGGTGACGGGGTGGGTGCTCATGCGGGGATCTCCTTCGATCGCGGGCTCGTCGGCGTCGACTCGAGCCTATTCATCCGATGAAAGGAGCGCGACCTCGTGCGAGGCCGGGAACGACGAAGGGCCGGTCGCACAGGAGCGACCGGCCCTTCGGGTGCAGCGGATGCCGCTGCGAATGTTGTTAGAGCGCCGAGACGTCGAGCGGGACGCCCGGGCCGAAGGTGGTCGAGAGCGACCCCTTCTGGATGTAGCGGCCCTTCGAGCTGGACGGCTTCGCACGCTGGATCTCGTCGAGCGCGGCGGTGAAGTTCTCGCGCAGCTGGTCGGCGCTGAAGCCGGCCTTGCCGATGACGAAGTGCACGTTGGCGTGCTTGTCGACGCGGAACTCGATCTTGCCGCCCTTGATGTCGGACACGGCCTTCGCCACATCCGGCGTCACGGTGCCGGTCTTGGGGTTCGGCATGAGGCCGCGGGGTCCGAGGACCTTACCGAGGCGACCCACCTGGCCCATGAGCTCCGGGGTCGAGACGGCCGAGTCGAAGTCGGTGTAGCCGCCCGCGACCTTCTCGATGAGCTCGGCGCCGCCGACCTCGTCCGCGCCCGCGGCGATGGCCGCCTCGGCGGCGGGGCCGGTCGCGAAGACGAGCACGCGCGCCGTCTTACCGGTGCCGTGCGGGAGGATGACGGTGCCGCGCACCATCTGGTCCGCCTTGCGCGGGTCGACGCCGAGCTTCAGCGCGACCTCGACGGTGGAGTCGAACTTCTTCGAGCCGGTCTCCTTGACGACGGCGACAGCCTCGTCGGGACCGTAGAACTTGTCGGTGCCGATCTTCTCGACGGCGGCGCGGTATGCCTTGGACTTCTGAGCCATGATTACGCCTCCACCGTGATCCCCATCGACCGGGCGGTGCCGGCGATGATCTTCTCCGCAGCGTCGATGTCGTTCGCGTTGAGGTCGGACTGCTTCTGCTCAGCGATGGCGCGGACCTGCTCGCGGGTGATCTTCGCGACCTTGACCGTGTGCGGGGTGGCGGAGCCCTTCTGCACGCCGGCAGCCTTCTTGATGAGCTCGGCGGCGGGCGGGGTCTTCAGGATGAACGTGAACGAGCGGTCCTCGTACACGGTGATCTCGACCGGGATGACGTTGCCGCGCTGGTTCTCGGTCGCGGCGTTGTACGCCTTGCAGAACTCCATGATGTTCACGCCGTGCTGACCCAGGGCCGGGCCGATGGGCGGGGCCGGGTTGGCGGCGCCGGCGTTGATCTGGAGCTTGATCAGGCCGGTCACCTTCTTCTTCGGTGCCATGTTCTCTTTCTCTCTGTCGAACGAGGCTCTCGCCTCACTCTCCCGCCATCCGGCCGGATGCGGTGGACGGTCGCGGGCGCACGAAGACGCCAGGGCAACCTGAACATGATACGCGAAAGCGCGCCCGGGCGCGAGGGCGGGCCAGGAGGGGCGCGGGGCGCGCGGGGCGCGCCGTCAGACACGCACGACGGGCACGCCGACCGCGAGCGCGGCCTCGGCGAGACGGTCGTCGAACGTCGCGAGCGAAGCGCGCTCGCGCACCGCTGAGAGCAGCACGCAGCAGTCCGGCATGCGGAGCCCGGATGCCGCGCGCACCTCGGCGAGGGCGAGCGGGTCGTCGAGGGTGTCGAGGTGCTCGACCCCCATCGACGTCAGCGCCGTCGCAACCTCCTGCCCGCGGTCGGCGCGGGCGGCCTGAACCAGGGTCTCGGCGACCGTCAGTCGATGGGCTGTCAGCCGCGTGGACGCGTGCGAGGCGAAGAACTCCCGGGCGGCGGCAGCGTGCGCATCCGCGCCGTCGAGCAGCGCGATCATCACGCTGGCGTCGAGGACGATCACGCCGGCCACTCGTCGCGGAGCCCCTGGCGATGGCCCTCGGGGAAGAGGCCGCGGAACGAGCCGGCGAGCAACCGGACCGCGTCGCGTCGACGTTCGGCATCCGCATCGTTCACCTCGGCGACCTCGTCGCCGTTCCAGGTCACGAGACGCACGATGAGGCGCGATCTCGGCTCCCCTGGCCACCGCCGCTCGGCCGCCTCCAACGCGTGCGCCACCTCGTCCGTCTCGGTGATCTGGTAGCGAGGTCGCTGCGTGGGCATGCGGCGAGTGTACCACTGTGAGACAGGTGGTACACCTTGCGGCGGCTGCAGCATCGGACGGGCGCACTACGATCTGCTCATGGTCCCGGCAGCATCCCTCGGCGCGTTCACGATCGCGGCCATCCTGCTGATCCTCATGCCGGGGCCGAGCATCCTCTTCGTGATCGGGCGCTCGATCGCCTACGGCCGGATCGCCGGCGTCCTCAGCGTCGTCGGGAACGCACTCGGGATGCTGCCGCTCCTGACGCTCGTCGCCCTCGGTGTCGGCGCGCTCGTCGCCCAGTCGGTGGTGATCTTCACCGCCATCAAGATCGTGGGCGCCGCCTACCTCGTCTACCTCGGCGTGCAGGCGATCCGGCACCGCAAGGAGGTCGTCGAACAGGACGCCGGTCGCCCCCGGAGCGCCTGGCGACTGCTCGGCGAAGGCTTCGTCGTCGGGGTCACCAACCCGAAGACGATCGCCTTCTTCGTGGCCGTGCTGCCTCAGTTCGTCGACTACTCGGCAGGCGCCATCCCGCTTCAGCTCGCGGAGCTGGGCATCGTGTTCGTGGTGCTCGCCCTCATCTGCGACTCGTGCTGGGCGCTCGCCGCCGGAAGCGCACGCGCCTGGTTCGCGACCTCCCCCGGCCGCATCGCACGGCTGCGCGCCACCGGCGGAGTCATGATGATCGGCCTCGGCGGCGTGCTGCTGGCCACCGGCAACAAGCACTAGACCGCGACACGCGACAGCCCACCGGAGACGCCGAAGGCCGGACCCGCGGGCCCGGCCTTCGTATGCGCGGCGGAACCGCGCGACGTCAGAGCTTGGTGACCTGATCGAAGCTGAGCTCGACCGGCGTCTCGCGCTCGAAGAGCGAGACGAGCACGGTGAGCTTGCCCGACTCCGGCTTGATCTCGGAGATCGTGCCGGGAAGGCCCGCGAACGAGCCCTCCTTGATCGTGATGGTCTCGCCGACCTCGAAGTCGATCTCGGCCGGGATGACGCGCGGGGCAGCCTTGCCGCCCTTGCTCGCGGCCTGACCCTTCGCCGGGGCCTCCACGACCTGCACGAGGCTCTTCAGCATGTTGAAGGCCTCCTCGAAGCGGAGCGGCGTCGGGTTGTGCGAGTTGCCGACGAAGCCCGTGACACCCGGCGTGTGACGCACGACCGACCACGAGTCCTCGTTCAGATCCATGCGCACGAGCACGTAGCCCGGGATGCGCACACGGTTCACGAGCTTGCGCTGGCCGTTCTTGATCTCGACGACGTCCTCCATGGGCACCTGGACCTCGAAGACGTAGTCCTCCATGGCCATCGAGGTGCGGCGGGACTCGATGTTCTGCTTCACGCGCTTCTCGAACCCGGCGTACGAGTGGATGACGTACCACTTGCCCGGCTTAATGCGGAGCTCCATCCGGAACTCCTCATACGGGTCGACCTCGGACTCCTCGTCCTCGTCGTCGCCCTCCTCATCCGTCGTCGCTTCCGCAGCGGCATCGGCCTCATCCGCGGAGTCGACCTCGAGCGCCTCGTCGACGACCGCATCGGCCTCCGGATCGGCAGCCGCCTCCAACGCGTCGAGGGCGTCCTGCAGACCCCCCTCGACGTCGTCGTCGTCGACCAGGTGCACCGCACGGTGCTCGGCGGACTCGACCGCCTGCTCCTCGTCGGCGAGGACGTTGCCCTCCTGGGCCTCGTCGTCTTCCGAGGACTGCTCGGCGGCCGTCGCGAGATCGATGTCGCGCTCTTCGTTGCTCACAGTGATTTCTTTCCTTGTCGGGGCGGCCGCTCGGCTAACGGATGCTTCCGTCGCCGAACGCCCAGCTCACGAGGAGGCCGAACAGGAAGTCGAGACCGTAGACGAGGCCCATCATGATGAGCACGAACACGAGCACGACGCCGGTGAAGCTGAACAGCTCACGGCGGGTCGGCGTGACGACCTTCCTCAGCTCGGCGATGACCTGGCGGATGAAGAGAGCGATGCGAGAGAACGGATTCCGTCGCTCCGCGCGCTCGCGCTTGGCATCGGCGACGATTTCCTCGCTGGGCTCGTCGATCACCTTGCGTGCCACTCTCAACCCTTTCGGCCTGCGATCCTGCGCACGGCGTGCGCCGGACTTGCAGGGCGGACAGGACTCGAACCTGCAACCTGCGGTTTTGGAGACCGCTGCTCTACCAATTGAGCCACCGCCCTATGTCGCCTGCCTACCACCTCCGCCGCCCTGCGGGCATGACGAAGCTTGGCTGAGCAGGCAACCCGGTCAAGTGTACGGCATCCGTGCTGCCGCGCTGTCAGCGGCCGCCGAGGGCGACGCGAGCGGTCGAGATCACGGCATCCGCCACCGCGTCGAGCAGCGGCGAACGCAGATCCCACTGCTGCCAGTACAGCGGAACCGACACCCCGGGGCCGTGAGGATCGAGCTCGACGAAGCTGCCGGGCGCCGCTCGATCCAACTGCGAGGTGAGGAGCATCCCCCACCCCAGCCCGAGACTGATCGCCTGGAGGAAGTCGCCCGATCCTGAGATGAAGTGCCGGGGCGGGTCGAGCGCGCGCCGCGACGCGGTGCGCAGGAAGCGGGTCTGCAGTTCGTCATCGTGATCGAAGTCGACGAGCGGTGCCAGCGCGAGGGATGCGGCATCCGCCCCGTCGGGAAACCAGCGCCGGACGAACTCGGGGGTCGCCGCGGCGCGATAGACCATCGACCCGAGCGGGGTGGAGATGCAGCCGGCGACCGGCTCCCGCTGCGAGGTCACGGCCGCCATCACCCGCCCGGAGGCGAGGAGGCGGGCGGTGCGGTCCTGGTCCTCCCGGTGGATGTCGACGACGATCCGGCGCTCGACGAGCACGGGAGCCACGGCGGGGAGGAACCAGTCGGCGAGGGAGTCGGCGTTGACCGCGAGAGGGACCGTGGCGAAGGCGGTGGCGTGATCGTCGAGGCGGAGCTCGGCCGACGCATCCTGCTCAAGCAGCGCGGTCTCGCGTGCGAGGCGCACGAGCACCTCCCCCGCCTCCGTCGCGACGACGGGCTTGCTGCGCGCCACGAGGACGCGGCCGATCCGGCGCTCGAGCGCCTTGATGCGCTGGCTCACCGCCGAGGGGGTGATGCCGAGGGCGCTGGCCGCAGCGTCGAAGGTGCCCGCGTCGATGACGGCGCGCAGGGTGGCGAGCTGGTCGCGATCCAGATTCATCTGAAGTGATGCTAATGGTTCATAAGAATGTTGAGCTGGATTGATGCGTGCGGTGTGCTTAGCGTCGAAGTGTGACCGCATCCGCCGCCCTCGCCGCGGCCCTCGCCGGGCTCGGCATCGGCTTCTCGATGATCGTCGCCATCGGGGCGCAGAACGTGTTCGTGCTGCGCCAGGGCATCCGGCGCGAGCACGTGCTCGTGATCGTCGCGATCTGCGCGCTGTCGGACGCCGTGCTCATCGGGGCCGCGATCGCCGGGACGGGGGCGGTGATCGAGCAGGTGCCGTGGGTGCTGCCAGCGGTGCGGATCGGCGGGGCGCTGTTCCTCACCGTGTACGGGAGCATGGCGCTGCGGCGCGCGTTCGCCCCGCAGGGGCAGTCGCTCGTGGTGACGGGCGACGGTGGCGGATCGGGGCGCACCCTCGCGGCGGCGGTGGGGACCACGCTCGCCGTCACGTGGCTCAACCCGCACGTGTATCTCGACATCGCGATCCTCGGATCGCTCGCCAACAGCCACGGCGATGCGCGCTGGCTGTTCGGCGCGGGAATGGTGCTCGCGAGCGGGATCTGGTTCACGCTGCTCGGCTTCGGCGCCCGCGCTCTCGCCCCGGTCTTCGCGCGCCCCCGCGCATGGCGCATCCTCGACACCCTGATCGGCGCGGTGATGCTCACCCTCGCCGCCCTCGTCCTCCTCCCCCTCCTCCCCCCTCTTTCCCCCTGAGGGGTCGCAAACCGCTCGAATCGCGGCGTGTCTCGCGCACTTTGCGTCCCCTCCCGAGGGCGCGTCGAGTCGGCCACAGGGGCGGACTGTCGGGATTCATCCACGGGTCGGCCGGAGCCCGCCTCGCGCGGATCGCGAACGCGCGAGCGTCGACGCATGCGGAACCCCACGCCCCTCCCCGATTCGCTCGACCGCTCGTTCACCACCTCCGCAGCCCAAGCGGACGGCGTCGGATACGGTCGACTCCGCGGCGGCGACCTCGCGCGTCCCTTCCACGGCGTGCGCGAACGGTTTCCCGCACTCACGCTGCTCGAGCGATGCCAGAGTTATGCGACCCGGATGGCCGACGACGAATTCTTCTGCGCCGTCACCGCGGCACTTCTGCACGACCTTCCCCTGCCGATGCGCATCCGCGACGACCCGACCCTGCACGTAGCCGTGCCCAACCCCCGCCGCGGACCGCGATCACGCGGCGTTGCCGGACACAAGTTCGTCGTGGTCCCCGCAGCCGGCGAGGTGATCCCGCACGAGGGGTTGCGGATCAGCTCCCCGGAGCGCTCATGGTGCGAGAGCGGTGCGCAGCTCACGCTCGATGAACTCGTCATTGCCGGTGACCACCTCGTCGGGAGGTCGAATGGCATCAGCAGCGCCGCGCGTCTTCGTGCCGTATTGGAACGGCATCCCGCCCCGCGCACACGGGCGCTCTTGCACGAGGCGTTCTCCCTGCTGGACCCGGGATCCGAAAGCCCCGCCGAGACAGAGCTACGGTTGCTGTTCGTCCGCGCGGGGGTCCGCGGCTTCCGGACGAACCTGAAGGTCGCCGTGCCCGGATCTCGCGGTCGGCGGATCGACATCGCGTTCCCGGTGGAGATGGTCGGCTTCGAGTACCAGGGCGACCATCACCGCGATGCGCACCAGTGGCGGGATGACATGACGCGGGTCGCCGAGCTGGAGTCCCTCGGATGGAGGATCGCGTTCGTCAACGCGGACGACCTCCGTGAGCCGGAGCTGCTCGTGGCGAGGGCGCGTCGCATCCTCGGGCCGCGCGCCCGCACCTCGCGATGAGGGGACGCAAAGTGCGCGAGACACGCCGCGATTCGAGCGGTTTGCGACCCCTCCTGGGAGAGGGCGGAGCCCTCGACCGGGTCAGAGGAGGCGGCGCTCCAGCGCCCACGCGGTCAGCTCGTGGCGAGACGAGAGCTGCAGCTTCCGGAGCACCGCCGAGACGTGGGTCTCGACTGTCTTGATCGAGATATAGAGGTGCGACGCGACCTCCTTGTACGCGTAGCCGCGGGCAATCAAGCGCATCACCTCCTGCTCGCGCGCCGAGAGCCGATCGAGCTCGTCATCCGCCACAGCAACCGCGGGCGCACCCGCGGCGGTCCCGAAGGCGTCGAGGACGAACCCGGCGAGACGGGGCGAGAAGACGGCATCTCCCGCGGCGACCGTAGCGACCGCGGCCGCGACATCGGCCCCCGAGCTCGCCTTGGTGATGTACCCGCGAGCACCCGCGCGGATGACCCCCACGACGTCCTCGGCGGAGTCCGACACCGACAGAGCCAGGAACCTCACCTCGCCCAACAGCGCAGCCGATCGCCGAACGACCTCCGCACCCCCGCCGCCGCCTCCGCCCGGCAAGTGCACATCGAGCAGCACCACCTCGGGGCGCAGCTCGGCGATCGCCGCGACCGCGGCGTCCACATCGCCCGCCTCACCCACGACATCGAGCTCGCCACCGAGATCGGTGCGAAGACCGGTGCGGAAGATCGAGTGGTCGTCGACGATGAGCACCCGGATCACGACGCACCGCCCCCCACGACCGGCCGCGGGAGCCGCAACTGCACCTCGGTACCGTCCGACCCCGAGGAGACCACCGCGGACCCACCGGCGCGCGTCATCCGCCCCCGGATCGACTCGCGGATGCCCAGGCGCCCCGCCGGCACGGCATCGACCTCGAACCCCTCGCCGCGGTCGCGCACGAACACCTCCACCTGCTCGGGCGTCGCCTCCGCGTACACCGTGACGTCTCCCCCGGCGTGCCGGGCCGCGTTCACGAGCGCCTCGCGCGCGGCCCCCGCGAGCGCCGCCGACTCGATCGCCCCGACGTCGCCCACGGTGACCACCTCGATTCGCGCCGCGTGCTCGAGCTCCAGCTCACGCGCGAACGTGCGCAGCTCGGTCGCAAGGTCGGCGCCGAACGGATCCGTGCCTGCGAAGAGCCAGTCGCGCAGCTCACGCTCCTGCGCTCTCGCGATGCGGGCGACCTCGGATCCGGCCCCCGCGCGGTTCTGGATGATCGCGAGCGTCTGCAGCACCGAGTCGTGCAGGTGCGCCGCGATCTCTGCGCGTTGCTCGTCGCGGGCATGCGCGGCGCGTTCGGCACTGCGGGCCGCCCACCGGGTCGCGACCAAGGGCACCACGAGGGCAGCGCCGCCGAGCAGGGCGAGCACGACCGCGAAGACCGCAACCGGCGGCCGCCCGGCGATGAATGCGGCACCCATCAAGATGACCGCGAGGAGCAGCAGCAAGCCGGCCGCAACCGCGCGCACGACCGGCACGGACGACGCCCACCGCGGATCGCGGACATCCGCCGCCGCTCCCCACACGACCGCACCCGAGGCGAGCACCGCAGCTTCGACCGCGCCAAACGGGAGCGGGGTGCCGAAGCCCCACGTGACCGGCAGAAGGCCGATGAGGAGCGTCGCACCCCCGAGGAGCACGACGGCCACCGGAACGGTCCGGGTGGCGGGGGCGTCAGGCGTGGCCGGTTGCCGCGGCACGAGCGCCCAGAGAAAGAGGTAGAGGAGCGCGAACGCCGACCACGCGAACGCCCCGTTCGGGCCCGACAGCCGGAGGGCTTGCGCGAGCCCCAGCAGGATCGCGACGACCGTGCCGCCCGCCAGCACGGCGCGGATGAGCGGAAGCGGGATCCGCAGATGGTTCGCGAGCGCAGCCGCCACCCCCGCGAGCACGACGTCGCGCGGCCGCAGGAGCGGGGGGCGAGCGTGGGTCGCGGTCATGCGACGATCCAAGCACGGGCGGCGCCGGCGCGAAGGCCCCCATCCCCCGGATCAGGGGACGATCAGGGGTTCACCCCATAGAGGGAGGACCCGCGGCAACGCGACGATCGAGTCATGGCATCGACCACCACACCGCATGACGCAGCTGACGGCGCCGACGCATCCGGCACCCCCGGCGCGACCACCACCGCGACTCCCCCGAACCCTGCTCCCTCGGAGGCGGGCTTCTTCACCTGGATCCGCAGCCTCGGCCTCTCCCGGCGTTCGGGATGGCTCGGCGGCGTGTGCGCGGGGCTCGCCGATGCGATCGGGATCGACCCGCTCATCGTGCGGGGAGTCGCGATCGTGCTGGGGGTCGTCGGCGCGCCGATTGCGCTCGTCTACGCGATCGCCTGGCTGCTGCTGCCCGACGCGGGAGGCACCATCCACGCCCAAGAGCTCGGCCACGGCCGGGTCACGCGGGCGATCCCGGGCATCGCCGCCGTCTTCCTGGTGTCGTTCCTCCCGGTCACGCAGGGCTTCTGGTACACCGGTGCCCTCTACTGGTCGGACCTCGGATGGGGTGGCGCGATCGGACGCACCGTCTGGACGGGCGTCCTGCTCGTCGGTGCCGTGCTCCTCGTCGTCTGGCTGGCGCGGCGCGCCTCACACGACGTGGGCACGACCCCTGCGACGACAGACGACCGTCCCGACACGATCCCCACCCTCCCCGCCGGCGACACAGCGCGCTCCGAAGCCGCCGCAGTCGTCGACTCCGAAACCGCGTCGGTCGCGGTCGCGACCGCACCCGCCGCGGTCGCGACCGACGCCACCCCCGTCGCCCAACCCGCCACCGAATCCCTCGCAGAGCCGGGCGAACCGCCCGCGCCCCCCGCGGATGCCGACGCGGACGAGCTCGCGGCGTGGAAGCGCAGCCAAGACGAGTGGCAACGCCAGCGGGCGGTGTGGGCGGCCGATCAGCGCCGCACCGATCGCGAACGTCGCCAGGCCGAGGCGCACGCGCGCGCCGTTGAGGCCGCGGAGGCCGCACGTGAACGAGCGCGCATCCGGCGACTCACCCGACCCCGCGCGAGCGCCGGGGTCGTGTTCCTCGTGCTGGGGATCGGCCTGCTCGCCTCCGCGGCCGCCGCCCTTGGTGCGTCGACCTCCGCCGGCACCCGCGGGGCCGAGTGGGCGATCGGCGCATCCGTGCTCGTCCTCGTGCTGGGCGCGGGCACCGTGATCGTCGCCCTGGCGCGTCGCCGCAGCGGCGCCCTCGGATTCTTCTCCCTGCTGTCCGTATTCGGCTTGCTGGTCGCTCTCGTCATCCCCACCGACCGGGCCGGCCTGCCGCTCGGGTCGTACTTCGCGGTCGACACCAATCACGACGGCAACTACTGGCAGCTGGCCGGCAACACCGAGCTGTACATGACCGGCAACGAGACGGGAACGACGGTCGACCTGTGGCAGTACGCGGGTACCGTACACGTGACCGTGAGTCCGGATGCCGTGGTGCGGATCGAGTACTCCGCGGCGGACTCGAACGGCCGCGTATGGGTCGGCCAATCCTCCGGCGGGGACTACCGCACCGCGAGCTACGGAGTGAACGACAGACTCGACCTCCAGGTCGGTGAGGGGGAGCCGGATCTCGTGCTGCGCCTGTGGGGCGGCCCCTGGACCACGCTGGCCGTGGATCTCAGCGACGATCCGGATGGCTTCGCCACCCTCGACCCCCTGCCCGACCAGCTGAGGCAATCGAACAGCGACGGCGAGGTCCGATTCCTCGACCCCGAATCGATCACGTCCGGCACCGCCACCGAAGGAGTGACCCCGTGACCCACCACCGTGAGACCCGCGCGTCGGAGAGCGACGGAACCGACGCGACCACCACCCCGATCGACGGCCCCCTCACCTCGGGCCCGGAGCACGAGGCATCCGCCTCATCCGCCGCCTCGCCCACCGCCGACGCACCCGCGTTGCGCCCGCGGATCCGGGTGGGTGCGCTGCTCTGGGGCCTCGTGCTCGTCGCCGTGGGCGCGACGACGCTCTGGATCGCGACCTCACGCGACCGTCGGGCCGCCACGCTCGACGCCCTCGTCGGTCTCGACCCGCTCGGCTGGAGCGTGATCGCAGTCATCGTCGTCGGCGGGATCATCACGCTCATCGCCCTCGCCGCGGTGCTTCGCCGGCTGCAGCCCTCGAACCGCGTCCCGAACTGATCCGCGCGTCCACCGTTCGGTGGATGCCCGCCCCACCGACCGGCAGTGGCGCGCGGCACCGCCGGGGGCGAGGGTGGACTCATGATCAGCGAGAACGTTGTCGAGGTACGCGGCCTCCGCAAGACCTACAAGGGCCTGGAGGCGGTGCGCGGCATCGACTTCGACATCCGGCGCGGAGAGACCTTCGCCCTGCTCGGGCCCAACGGCGCCGGCAAGTCCACGACCATCGAGATCCTCGAGGGATACCGCGACCGCACGGGTGGTGAGGTCAGCGTGCTCGGCGCCGACCCGCAACACGGCGGCCTCGCCTGGAAGGCGCGACTCGGGATCGTCCTGCAGTCGACCGGCGAGTCCGGCACCGCGACGGTGCGCGAGCAGCTGCGGCACTTCGCGGGTTACTACCCGGATCCGCGGGATGTCGACGAGGTGATCGCGGCCGTCGGCCTCACCGAGAAGGCGGGCACCCGGATCTCGAAGCTCTCGGGTGGTCAGAAGCGCCGCGTCGATGTCGCGCTCGGCATCATCGGGCGGCCCGAACTGCTGTTCCTCGACGAGCCGACGACGGGCTTCGACCCGGAGGCGCGCCGCCAGTTCTGGGGTCTCATCCGCGCGCTGCGCGACGAGGGCACGAGCATCCTGCTCACCACCCACTACCTCGACGAGGCGCAGCAGCTCGCCGATCGCGGCGGCATCATCGCCCATGGCGAGCTCGTCGCGATGGGCCCGATCGACGAGCTCGGCGGCGCGGATGCGCGAGTGCCGATCGTGCGCTGGATCCGAGACGGCGTGCTCCACGAGGAGCGCACACGCGAACCCGGCGCCCTCGTCGCACGGCTCGCCGCCGCGGGAGAGCCGGAGCGCCTCGAGGTCATCCGTCCGAGCCTCGAAGACATCTACCTGGACCTCGTCGGCGAGACCGACGCGATCCCCATGAACGAAGGGAGCGCGCGATGAGCGCCACCATCACCCGACCCGCCCCCGACCGCACCCTGCGGCTCGGCATCTCCCGCGCCGGGTACGAGATCCGCTCCTACTTCCGGCAGGGCGACACGGTGTTCTTCACCTTCCTGTTCCCGCTGCTGATGCTCACGATCTTCTCGGTCGCGTTCAGCGACAGCGACTTCGGGCAGACACCGGACGGCGACCCGGTCACGGCGGCGCAGTACTACCTCCCCGCGATGCTGGCGGCCGGCGTGCTGCTCTCGGGCCTGCAGAACATGGCGATCGACATCGCCGTGGAGAAGGGCGACGGCACGCTCAAGCGGCTCGCGGGGTCTCCCCTCTCACCGGTCAGCTACTTCATCGGCAAGATCGGTCAGGTGCTCGTGACGGCCGTCCTCCAGGCGGCACTCCTCATCACGGTCGCACTCGTCGTATTCGGCGTGCCGCTGCCCACCGAGCCGGAGCGGTGGCTCACCTTCGCGTGGGTGTTCCTGCTCGGGGTGACGACCTGTTCGATCCTCGGCATCGGACTCTCGGGGGTGCCGCGCTCGGGCAAGAGCGCATCCGCCGTCATCATCCCCATCGTGCTCGTGCTGCAGTTCATCTCGGGTGTCTACATCCAGTTCTCGGCGCTCCCCGAGTGGCTGCAGAACGTCGCGAACCTCTTCCCGCTCGCGTGGCTCGCCCACGGCATGCGCGCGGTGTTCCTGCCCGAGAGCTATTCCGCGCTCGAGCAGGGCGGCGAGTGGAACCTCGCCGGCATCGCGATCGCGTGCGGCATCTGGCTCGTCGTAGGGCTCATCGCGACCCGCGCCACGTTCCGCTGGATCCGCAAGGATGGCTGAATGGTGACATCGCGGTGGTGGTTCGCCGTGCTCGGCGGAGCGACCGTCGGCCCGGTGCTCCTGCTGGTGCTTCTCGCTGCGCCGCCCACCGCGATCACCGTCGCCGCGGGAGTCGGGGCGGGGTACGCCCTCGTCTTCCTGCTGACCCGCACGCGAGTGCGCGAGGGCAATGCGGCGGCGATCACCCTCATCGCGGCGACGGCGCTCTACGCGGGCGCCCTCACTGCCGTGGAACCGGTTCTGGCGATCACCCAGGCCATCGCGTATCCGATCGTCTGGACCGCGTCGTGCGGAATCCGCCAGGCGATCATCGGCAGCGGCGGAGTCGCACTCGCGGCGGGCGCGGGATTCGTCGTGAGCCTCGGAACGGATGGCACGGCGCTCGCGCAAACAGCGCTGACCCAGACGTTGAGCTTCGGTTTCGCCGTGATCATGGGGCTCTGGATCACCCGGATCGCGGCCCTCGGCGACGAGAAGGCGCGACTGCTCGACGAGCTGACCGCCGCCCAGAGCGAGCTCGCGGCGCTTCACAGGGACGCGGGGATCACCTCCGAGCGCGCACGGCTCGCCCGCGAGGTCCACGACACGGTCGCCCAGTCGCTCACGGGTCTCGTGCTGCTCGCCCAGCGCGCGCGGCGGTCGCACGCGAGCGGCGCCCTCGACGACGACACACTCGAGCTCATCGAGACGGGCGCTCGGGACGCGCTCGCCGAGACCCGCGCCCTGGTCGCCGCGTCGGCCCCCGTCGAGCTCACGCAGGGCGGGCTCTCGGAGGCCCTCTCGCGGCTCGCCGCGCGCTTCGAGCGCGAGACGCAGATCCGGGTCGAGGTGGACGCAGCCATCGGCACACCCCTCGAACGCGACGCGGAGGTCGTGCTGCTGCGGTGCGCCCAGGAGGCCCTCGCGAACATCCGCAAGCACTCGGGCGCGTCGCACGCACACGTGGAGGTGCGCACCCGGGCGGATGCGGCGACCCTCGTCGTCTCGGACGACGGGCGCGGCTTCCCCGACGACTGGGTGCCCGGATTCGGGCTGTCGGGTCTGCGCGAGCGGCTGGCGCTCGCCGACGGGACCCTCGAGCACTCGAGTGCGGCTGGCCGGACGGCGCTCACCGCGACGATCCGGATCGGGGCAGCCGGATGATCCGGCTGCTCGTGGTGGATGACCACCCCGTGGTGCGAGCGGGAATCGTGGCCCTGCTCGATGCGGCCCCCGACATCGAGATCGTGGGGACCGCCGCGGGAGGCGAGGAAGCACTCGCGCTCGTTCCGTCGACCCACCCCGACATCGTGGTCATGGATCTCCGGATGCCGGGCATCGACGGCGACGAGGCGACCGCGCGCATCCTCGCCGCGCATCCTGGGGTGCGGGTGCTGATCCTCACGACCTACGAATCGGACGACGCGATCCTCGCGGCGATCGCGGCCGGCGCGAGCGGATACCTGCTGAAGGCCGCCCCGGAGGAGGAACTGCTCGCCGGGGTCCGCGCGGTCGCGGCGGGCGAGGTGGCACTCGCGCCGAGCGTGAGCCGGATGCTGGTCGCCCGCACCCGGGCGCCCGAGCAGCCCGCCGTCGTGTTGAGCGCGCGCGAGCGGGAGGTGCTGCAGCTGGTTGCGGCGGGACTCTCGAACCGCGAGATCGGCGAGCGCATCCACCTCGGCGAGGCGACGGTGAAGACCCACCTGCTGCACGCGTTCGCGAAGCTCGAGGTGAGCGACCGCACCCGCGCGGTCACGCGGGCGATGGAGCTACGGCTGCTCTGAACTGCGGCGGCGCAGCCTTCAGAGCAAAGGCGAGACCTCGCCCCAGCTCGGCATCGACGGGGAGGCTCCCTCGCGGGTCGTCGCGATCGCGGCGGCCACCGATGCGGCGCGCAGTGCGTCGGGCTCGGTGGAGCCAGCCGCGAGCCGCGCGACGAGCACGCCCGTGAAGGTGTCGCCCGCGCCGGTCGTGTCGACGGGGGTCACGGCGTGCGCGGGAACCTCGGCGACGACCTCTCCGCCACGAGCGACGAGCGCTCCCTGCGATCCCCGGGTGACGACGACGAGCCCCGCGCGCGTGCTGAGGGCGCGCGCCGCCTCGGCCTCGTCGTCGACCCCAGCGAGCTCTCGCGCCTCCTGCGCGTTCGGCACGAGGATGTCCACGTCGTCGAGGAAGCCCTCCGGAAGCGGCTGCGCGGGTGCGGGCGTGACGACGGTCGTCACCCCCGCGGCGCGGGCGACGGCGACGGCTTCCGCGACGAGCGGCATCGGCCGCTCGAACTGCACCATGAGATATGCGGCCGCACGGATGATGGAGAGGGCGGCCTCGTCGAGCGCCAGCCGCACCCCGTTCGCGTCGGGCACGACGACGATCGCGTTCTCGCCTCCGTCGACCACCGAGATATGCGCGGTGCCGGTCGGCGCGTCGACGGTCGCGATTCCCGACACGTCGATGCCGTCGGCATCGAGCGTCGCGCGGAGCTCGCGGCCAAATGCGTCGGCGCCGACGGCCCCGAGGAACGCGACCTCCGCCCCGGCCCGCGCCGCGGCGATGGCCTGGTTGAGGCCCTTGCCCCCGGGCACCGTGCGGAACGAGCTGCCGAACATCGTCTCGCCCAGTCGCGGGAGGCGTGGCTGGCGCACGACCAGGTCCATGTTCGCGCTGCCGAGCACGACGACCCGACTCACAGTTCGATTCCCACCAGCACGGGCTCCGGATGCAGCCGCACGCCGAACTCGGCGAGTACGCGGGTCTGCACATAGCCCGCGAGCTGCATGACGTCGTGCGCGGTCGCCCCGCCTCGGTTCACGATCGCGAGCGTGTGCTTCGACGAGATCGCGGCGCCCGACCCCGGTAGGGCGAATCCACGGGTGATCCCCGCGCGCTCGATGAGCCACGCCGCCGACAGCTTCACCTGGTACTCGGCCGACGGGAGCGGAGGGACGGCCTCGCCGGGCGCGATCACGCGGTCGTCTTCGGCGGGCTCCACCGGATACCGTGGCGCTTCGGCGGGCAGCGCGCGGGCGAACGACTCCGAGACGATCGGATTGGTGAAGAACGACCCGGCGCTCACCGAGTCGGGGTCGTCGGGATTCAGCACCATCCCCTTCGAGGCGCGCAATGCGAGCACGGCCCGGCGCGCGTCGGCGACGGGGACCCGTTCGCCGAGCTCGACCCCGAGCGCGGACGCCAGCTGTGCGTATGCGACGGGGCCCGACCATCCGCCGGCATCGAGGTCCACCTCGACCGCTAGCACGACGCCCGCACGACCGCGCTTCAGCTCGCTCGTGCGGTAGCCGAGGCCGAGCTCGCGCGCGTCGAGACGGACCACGTCGCCCGTGAGGTAGTCGAGGAAGTCGATGCCCACGAGGCGCTCGCCGAGCTCCTGCCCGTAGGCGCCGATGTTCTGCACGGGAGCGGCGCCGACCGTGCCGGGGATGCCGCTCAGCGCCTCGATCCCCGAGAGACCGGCGTCGACCGTGGCTGCGACGAAGGCGTCCCAGTTCTCTCCCGCGGCCGCACGCACGCGCGCGTGGTGGCCATCCGCGTCGATGGACACGTCGATGCCGCGCGTGACGACCCGGATCACGGTGCCATCGAATCCTTCGTCGGCGATCACGACGTTCGAGCCGCCGCCGAGCACGAGCACCTCGTCGCCGCTCGCCCACGCGTCGCGCGTGGCCTCAACCAACAGCTCTCGGGTGGCGGGCTCGAGGATCTTCTCGGCGGGTCCGCCGACGCGGAGCGTGGTGTGCGCGGCGAGGTCGGGCACGGTCAGCCGTCCAGGCGCACGACCACCTGGGCCTTGCCGAGCACGGTGTCGCCCTGGAAGGTGACGGTCAGGTCGATGCGAGCTCCTGCCTCGTCGAGGCGCCCCACCTTCGCGACGACCGCGACGGTCGCCCCGTCGGTCGGATCCACGATCACCGGACGCGTGAACCGCACCTGGTAGTCGAGCACGCGACCGGCGTCGCCCAGCAAGTCGACGACGGGCTGCACGGCGAGGCCCATGGTGAGCATGCCGTGCGCGAGCACGCCCGGCAGGCCCACCTGCGCGGCGACGTCGTCGCGGTAGTGGATGGGGTTGAAGTCGCCGGATGCGCCGGCGTACCGCACAAGCGAGTCGCGCGTGAGGAGGAACTCGGCCTCGGCGACGACATCGCCGACGGTGAGCGCGGAGAGCTGCGGGGCGGTCATTCGTCACCTCGCACGACGAGGGTGGAGGTGGCGGTCACCACGTGCTCGCCGCCCGCATCTGCGACGAGCGCATCGGCGGTCACCATCGAGTGCCCGCCGAGGGTCTTCACGCTCGTGACGGTCAAGACGGCGGTCAGCTCGTCGCCCGCGACGATCGGACGCGTGAAAGAGAATCGCTGATCACCGTGGACCACGCGGCTGAAGTCGATGCCCGCATCCGGGTCGGCCAGCAGCTGTGCGAGGGCGTGCTCCTGCACGACGACGGCGAAGGTCGGCGGTGCGACGACGTCCGGATAGCCGGCAGCTTCCGCCGCGTCCGGGTCGTGGTGGAGGGGGCTCGTCGCGAACACGGCGCGCGCGAACTCGCGCACCTTCTCGCGGCCCACGAGGTAGGGGGCCGTCGGCGGGAAGCTCCGGCCCTGGAGTTCGGGGTTGACGCTCACCCGACGAGCCTACCGAGGCCCGGTGGTGGGAGGGGCGGGCGGGGGAACCCCGAACAACAAGGAACCCCGGCGCCGCAGGGGCACCGGGGTTCCGGGGGGTCTGGTGGGTTCTGCCTTACTGGCAGGACTCGCAGTACAGGTCGTCCATCGGGTCGACCGGAACCGCGTAGCCACCGACGGTGTCGACGTCGTTCATGGCACTCTCCCTTGAAGTCTGTACAGGTGGTTTTCCGGGGCGAGCCCCGGTGGGTACTCACTATATAACGGGAATTCCACGATTGTCATTCCCCTACATGTTGTGGTTCGGCGTGTCGCCGATTCCTGTTCATGGAACCATGAGCCACCGACATTTCGAGCGTCCCTCGGCTGTGCGCATATCCTGGGGCGGGAGGTTGCGCATGAGCGAGAACACGACATCTGCGGCGGCACCGGGGTGGTACCCGGACGGATCCGGTGGGCACCGCTGGTGGGATGGCCGCGCGTGGACGGAGCACGTCTCCCTGCCCACCGGCGCGGCCCCGGCGGCCGAGCCCGTGCCGTTGCCTGAGGGCACGCGCATCGACACGGTGGCCATCTGGGTGGTGTCGCTCGCGATGCTCGTTGCGACGACGCCCGCCTTCTTCCTGTTCGACGTCCAGGGATACATGGCCGGCTTCTTCCCGGATCCGGTGACCGGATATCCCACAGGGATCGGCAATTCGATGTCGATCTTCGTGACCTACATGATCGTCGCGTACGCGTTGCAGGCGGTGGGCTACGTCGCGACGGTGCTCAGCGCACGCGCGGACTACCGCCACCTGATCTCGGTCGGCGTCGTGCGCCCCTTCCATTGGGCGTTCGCATTCATCCCCTGGGTGCTCGTCTATCTCATCGGGCGACATGTCGTGCTGCGGCGCGTGAGCCGCACCTCGGGGGCACCGCTGTGGGTCAACGTCGGCCTCACGATCCTGCAGTTCATCGGATCGATGATCTGGGCCTCCACCGCGATGGTGGGCGTCTTCGCCGAGCTGCCCTTCAGCTGACCACGGGCGCGATCGGTCAGGCGGCCTGCAGCCCGCGGACGCCGAGGTGCCAGAGGACGCCGAACGCGTCGATCACCTCGAGCGTGGCGGTGTGGTCGGTCCGCGGCTCCGCCACCAGGACCCGCCCATGCTCTTCTGCGAGCACCGCGACCGCCTGACGCCTGGCCGGCTCGGGCAGCAGGAGGACGATGCCCGTCGTCGCCTCAGCACCTCGGGGGTGGGCTCCCGGCGAGTCGCCGAGCACCAGTCGCGCACCGAACACTTCGAGCTCGGCGCGGGCGATGTGGTCGGCGAGACGCGCGGGGTGGAGGGCTTGAGCGTCGCGATAGCGGAGCAGCGTGAGGATGTTGGCGTCGAATGCGGCGACGTAGGTCTCGATGGCGGTCTCGCAGTCCCCGTCGAAGGTGAGGTGCTGCTCGAGGGTGGCCATCGTCTGTCTCCTGTCGGCACGCTCCTAGCGGCCCGGTGTTCCGAGTGGGTGTGGCGGGCAGCTGCAGCCCGCCACACCCGGATCGCCGCGACACCCGACGTCGCGGCGATGGGCCGCCGCCCGGCGGATGCAGGCCGGGCGGCGGGAGGGGAATGGATCCGGACCCCCGTCCGTATCCGAGATCCATTTCAGTCGTTCGGCGGCACACCTCAGCCGGATTTCGACCCGCTTACGTGCAGAGACCCCCGAACTTGAGTGTTCGGGGGTCGCACTGCACCCGATTTTGGGCCGGTTTCAGTGCACGGAGGCCGACACGTCAGCGTCGCCGGCGTCCACGGCGACGGATGTCGACCGAGAACGCGAGCAGCACTGCCACGCCGAAGATCACGATGCCTGCGATGCCGAACGGTGTGCGGAGCATCATCGCCAGGAGCCCGAGGCCCGGCACCACTCCGATGACGCGGCCCGCGTGCGCCACATCGTAGGGATCGGGGTCTGCGGAGGCGTTGGCATCGCCGCGAAGGGTCAGCCGCATCGCGCCGTCCACCGGCTCCATGTCGACGATCCGGTGGGTCACGAGGCCGCCCCCGCCGGGCTGGGGCACCGTGACCACGTCGCCGACCTGCAGTTCGCCCGCGGCGACGTCGGTCGTGAGCACGAGCGCGCCGGTGGGAATCTGAGGCTCCATGGAGCCCGAGATGACGATCTGCGGACGGATGCCGAAGAGGGTCGCCGCGAGGAACAGCACGAGGCAGGCCGCGCCGATCGCCGCGGCGATCCACAGCACCGCGGAACGGAGGATCGAGACGACGCTCGCCCACCCACCCGTACCCTGCCGCGGAGTGTGGTCGGCGTCGGCACGGCGCGGGGCGCGGACCGCCGATGCCGCTCGGCGAGGGCGCACGGATCGTGCGACGAGTCCGCGTCGCATCTCACGGGGCATCACGTGCGTCATCGGGCCACCGCCGTGATCACGAGATCCGTCGTTGTCGTCCCGGATCGGTGAGTCCGCGACGCGGCATTGTCGAGCATGTGCAGGGTGAGCGTGAGGGTTCCCCGGGAGGCCGCCGGACCCGCCCATTCGGCTCCGTCGGCCAGGCCCGCCGAGCCGCGAGGATCGAGCGCTACCTCGGTGGTCGCGAGGTCCGCGATTGGGATACCGCGGTCGGGGTGGTCGGGATCGCCGAACAGCACGTCGCTGCCGTCTGCATCGGTCCAGCGCGCGGAGACACGCAGCAGCTCGGGCACGTCGCTCGTGATCGTCGGGACGATCTCGAGAGCGGCGGGAATCTTGGGTGAGTTGTTGAAGACCGTAATGGTCATGTCGGATGTTCCTCCGGGAATGAGGCGGGCGGTGGGAAAGGATCCGTCGATGCGCGTGTCGGGTCGGATGACCGTGTGGCCGTCCGTTTCGATCACGCCGACGGAGAACTCCGAATGCAGCTGCATGCGCAGGGTGCCGGAGTCGATGAGAGCCGCGGATGTGGTGAGGACTCCGCCTGCTGACGCGAGGATCGCGACAGCACCGAGAGCGCTGGATACGGCCGCGATCCGCTGGCGGCGTCGGCGGCTGCGGCGCTCGCGACGGATGTGGTCACGGGTGGGGACGTCGGAGGCGTTCATGCTCGCTCCTCTGTCTCGCCGTCGCGACGGCGACGTGCCGCCAGGAACCAGAGCAGAAGACCGGCCGCGACCAGCGGTACCCCGACGGCGGCGGCCCCCAGGGCGACTCCCGATGCGGCGAGTCCGTCACTGGATGCCGTGCCAGCCGGATCCGCGGTCTGGGCGCTCACGCGCCACTCGACGGATGCTGTGGCGTCGCGGTAGCGATCGTCCGCCTCGAGCGGGAGCGCAAGCCTGCCGGTCACACGCACCGTCTCTCCGGGAGCGAGGATTCCGAGGCTCGTCGATCCCGAATCGGCGATGTCGTGACCGCCGCGAACGATGGGCACACCGTCGATGGTGAACGTCACCTCAGCGGGGTGCGGGCCCGCCAGCAGCGCCCCCGTCGCGTCGCTGACCTCGAACGCCACGCGAGCGGCGCTTCCACTCGTGTTGGTCACGGTGAACGCCCACTCGCGAGCGTGTCCGGGAACCGGACTCGCGAGCTGGGCGCGGGTCGAGGACACCTCGACGGCCGGGGCGAGTGCCCGCGCAGGCGCGGCTCCGAGCCCGAGGATCGCCACGAGAGCGACGGTGAAGGTGATTCGGCTCGACGCGTTCATGAGAAGTCGCCCTCCACGGTGAACCGCTCGCCGGTGATCGTCTCGCCCGAGACCGCGGCGCGGATATTGAACGCGCCCTGTCGGTACGCCTCCGGGGGTGCGTCGTGTGCGAACCAGAGAAGTATCGTCAGATAGATGGGCTTCCCGTCCTCCGGGAGTCGTCCGAGGTGGGCACCACGCCCACCATTGAGATCCGCGATCTCAACGGGGCTGATCGGGATGCCCCCGGCCATCACCTGCCTCGCGTCGGCGTAGACACTGACCCGAAGGGAGTCCCATACGACAGAGGGCACACCCGGGTTCTCAAGGGTCAGCCATGCGTCGGCCGTTGCCGAGCCCGGTCGTGCCTGAAGGTCGAGGTAGAGAATCGCGGCGCCATCGAGCGACGGCTCGACGGTCGGCTCGTTGACCAGCGCGCGCAACGTGCGTCGTTCGGGCACGTTCGTGAACACCTTCGGCGCGGACGGGTCAGAGTAGTCGTCGGACGCGGCCGGGCCCTGGGCCACGTCGATGTGTCCGGACTGCGTGCCCTGCACTCGTATCGTCTCGACGAATGCAGCGCTCGTGAGTCCGGCAGAGGACGCCAGAAGGACGCCACCACCCACGAGGAGCACGAGTGACGGAACGGCCCGAGGGATGCGGAAGATGGTCCGGGGCGCGGATGAGCGGTGCCTGCTCATCGGTTCTCCCCCCGCATCTCGATGGAGACGCGCGTGTACGCGCCGTTGTAGCGGTTGTCGACCGATTGCGGCAGAGCGAGCGTGACCGTGAGCTCAGCGTGCTCTGAGGCGGCGAGCACACCGAGGGGCACGCTGCCCGCGAGGTCGCTGCCCGCGACACCGTCGAGCAGTGTGCGTCCATCGCATTCGACGGTGAACTCGATGGCATCGAAGAGATCGATGTCGGCCGAATCGGGGTCGACGATCGTCATCGTGATGGCGGCGGATGCCTCGCTGCTCGCGTTCTGGACGCCGATCGCGTACGTGCGGCGGGAACCGGGCGCGAGCCCGGCGTCGCCATCCGCGACCTCCACGTCGACGCCGACGGGGTTGCCCTGCGCCCACACGGCGTCGGCGGAGAGACGGTCGGCCTCGGCGCCAGTCACGCGGATGTCGAACGGCACCGATGCGGGATGGAAGTCGGCGTTGCCGACGATGACGCCGACCATTGCCGCTCCCGCGACGCCCCAGCCGAGCGTGACGAGGACGCCGCTCGCCGCGGCGAGGCGACCGCGGATGCCCGTGGTGATAGTCATGTGTCGTCCTTCCTCGGGTCCGAATCAGCGAACGCGAAGGGTTCTGCTCGTCGGAGTCGTGACCGGCGTGCCGAAGATGTTGTCGGGTGTCCGAGTGCGGAAGTCGGTGATGCGGGTGACCGCGACGGCGGCGTAGTCGTAGCAGGTGACGAAGTCGTGCCCGATGACCCGACCCGCGCCCCATGCCCAGACCTTGCCGTTGGCGCTCTCAGCCCACGTGGAGCAGACGCCGGCATAGAGCCGCACGATGTCGGTCGGGACGTTGTTGACCTTCTGCGGAAGGAGCACGTCCGTCGCGCCGGTCTTGGAGCAGTCCGCGACACCGGTGGGGGCGCTCACCGCCTCGCAGTAGGGGTTGCGACCCCATGCCATGACCGTGCCGTCGAGCATGAGTGCCTTCAAACTGCCGATGCCGGCGACCACATGGTCGACACCGCGGAGGGCAACCGCCGGCCGGTATCCGCTTCCCGCGACCCGGTAATCGGTGCTCGTGGAGGTCCGGCCGAGGAGAGGGGCGCCCGAAACGGTCTCCGTCGCGACCCGCCACGTGTAGAGGTCGTGGTCCGCGAGGAGCATCCGGGGAGCCCGGGCGGAGAAGCCGAACTGGCGGACCGGGCATCCCGAGGTGTCGACGAGCTCGGGCTTGGCGACCGGCTTCGCGCATACGGCGAGGTCGCGGCCCTTCATGTGCGTCACGATCGACTGGTAGCGCGCCGTTCGATCTGTCTCGGTGAGAAGCACCGACTCGTCGTAGGTTCGTCCCTGCGCGTCACGGTAGAGCTGCGGATACGCGTCGAAAAGTGCGCGGTTCGCGGGCTCGTTGAGCAACGGGCAGCGCTGCTCGACCTGAATGGCGTTGACGCCGGCGTTGTCGTATCCCCAGGTGTAGATGAGCCCGTTCGTGGCGACAGCGGCCGCACCATTGGTGCCGCCCCAGATGCTGTGCCAGGTCACGGTGCCGCCGTCGTTGGCTCCGGTGCACACACCCGCGCCGGGCAACACGGCCACCGTATTCGCGACCGTCGGGTACTTCGCGACGGTGGACAGGGGCAGGTTCTGGTACTCGTGGCCCCACGCCCACATTCGGCCCTGCTCGTCGAGCGCGAGGAATTGGTTCTCGATGATCTCGAGGTCGATGATCCGGGGCAGCGAGGCTCCGGCCTCGGTCTGCACGATGCCCGGCGAGTAGGGCGCGTTCCCCGTGAGCGCGCCTCTGCCGATGTAGTGGGAACCGGCGGCATGGCAGGGGAGCACCGAACCCCACGTCCACACGCGCCCCTGGGAGTCGAGCGCCGCGAAGGCGGTGCAGTTGGTCCACGTGATCGTGGAGAAGTCGTTGGTGGTACCCATGGCATCGACGATCACGGTGCCCGCGGGGAAGGAGACCTTCGTGGGCTTCGAATCGGCCGCGACCGACTGGTTGCCGGCGCCGTCGCCCCACGTGCGCTTGCCGCCGAGGTAGAGCTCGCCGGTCGACGAGAGGTAGAGGACCGATGCGCCGGACTGATCCTGCCGAACCGGCATGAGCGGCGGGGTGTCCGTCGCGTAGGTGCCGACGATGTAGGTCGTGTCACGGAAACCGGCGATCGCGGAGGGGACGGCCGCGATCGCGACGACCCCGGCGACGGCGACGATGCCTGCCGCGATTCGCAGGTTGCGGGTGCGCAAGGAGACCATGACGGATCCGATCTGTCGACGAGGTACGGACGGGCCGCGGGGGCGGCGCCAGGTCCGACGGTGGGGGCGATTCCAGACTGCCGGGGCGATCCGGCACTGCAGACGCGTTTGCGGCGAGCTACGTGTTCAGACGCGTGATTTGCGTGTCAACGGGCGCGCACTGCACCCGTTTGGCGAGACACGTAAGGCTCCCTGCGGGTGGATTGCCGTGTGACACGGCGGAGAGGTCGGCGGCCCGTGTTTGGCACACGAGCCGCCGACTCGAGTGACTAGACGGTCTGGCCGTCGATGCGGGCCTGCACGGAGACGCCGCCGCCGTTCGCGGCGTCCGCGTCGGCCTGGGTCGCACCGGCGTCGAGCCACACCTTGACGACGATGACGTTGCCCTCACCCGCGGCGAGCGGGGTCAGGTTGTGCTTCGAGGTCTTCGTTCCGCTGAAGCTCAGGTCGCTGCCGTAGCTGAGACCACCCGCCGCGAGCGCGTCGTCGGTCTCGGCGACCGAGAACCGGATGAGCTTCGCATAGGCGTCGTTCTTGGCCTTCTGCGCCGGGTCGCTATCGGCGGCGGTGGCGTTCTCGAGCGTGATCCAGGCGGCGTCGGCGTCAAGCTTCTCCGAGGCGTTCTTCACCGGAATGCGGACGTAGACCGGCGCGCCACCCGGCACGAGGGCGTCGGCGCCGGCGAGCGGGACGATGTCCTCCGCGGTCGGGTTGGCATCGCTCCAGTTGGCGACATCGGCGATGGTGTTCTCCTGGCCGCTGGAGAAAGCGAGGTCGAAGGCCGTCTCCGAGCCACCGAATCCGCCCGAACCGTTCAGGTTGAGCAGACCGTAGTCCATCCAGGTAGCAGCCGTGAGAAGGCCGCCGACTCCGAGCAGGGCGCCCGCAGCCAGGACTGCACGCTTACGGCCGGTGCGCTTCGGGGTTGAGGGGGTGTCGATCGCGGTCACGCGAAGGTCCTTTCAGTTGGGGTCCGGTGCATTAGGGCGCGTCGGCACCGACGAGGAATGCGCCGCAGTGATCCCCTCACAGATCGCGTCACACGCAGACGCGGTTCACGCACTCTTAAGTGCATCGCGGCGCGAATTACGTGCAGAAGCGCATGCACTTAACCCAGATCTGGGAGCACGCAAGGCCTATTGGTCGGCGTTGCTCATGTAGTCGATGAGCTCGGACCGGTTCGCGAGGTTGCTCTTGCGGAGGATCCGATGCAAGTGGCTCTCGACCGTGCGCACCGACAGAACGAGCCGCGTGGCGATGTCAGGGTTGCTGAATCCGCGCCCCACGAGCTCGGCGATCTCGCGTTCGCGGTCGGTCAACGTCACCGCCGCTGCCAAGAACCTCGTCGTGTCGATCGTGCGCGACCCGAGTCGCTCGAACAGCGCGCTCTGCGCCGCCTGAACAGCGGCACCCGCATCCGCGTCCTCAGCCTCGAGCGCGATCTCCTCCGCACGCGTCAGCGCGTTCAACGCGAGTCCGGGGCGCCCGGCGCCGGCCAGGCGACCAGACGCCGCGATGAGCTCCGCCGGGTCGCCGGACTCCCGCGCCTCGAGGAAGATCGCCATCGACCGGAGGAACTCGCCATCGACCTGCCCCACCCGCTCGCGGATGAGCTCCAACTGCTCGGAACTCACCTCGATCTCGGCGCTCGTGAGCAGCAGGAGCAGCGACGAGAACCGATACCCACTCGCCCAGAACCTCTCGCCCGCGGTCCAGAGCTCGGAGGCCGCGCGGCGTGGGCTGCCGTGGAACGCCGAGTGCTGAGCACGCGGCCACGCGGCGGCCTGACCGGGCAGAGGCCCGAGGTTCACGGGGAGGTCGTCGAGCTCGGCGAGGAAGCGCTCGGCGATCGCGATGTTGCCCTCCCGGTACGCGATCACCGATCCGATTGCGAGCAGCGCCAGTTGCGTGTGCATGAGCAGAGGGGAGATGTGGCCGACCGCGAACAGGGTGTCCAACACCCGTTGCGCGCGCTCGTAATCGCCCGAGAAGGTATGACCGAGCGCGAGCACGAGGCCGTGGCCGAGCACGCCGTCCGGGTCGAGAAGTCCGTGCGATTCGTCGAATCCGCGCTCCGCCCACCGGAGGGCCTCCTCGGCGCGACCCTCGCCGAGAAGCACCCACCCGAAGAGCTGATTGGCGCGGGACGCGGCGCTCGCCGTGTACTCCTCGCCGATCGACTCGAAGACGCGGCGAGCATCCGCGAAACGGCCGAGCGTGACGAGCACGAGCAACTGGGCCTCTCGCAGAGGCACCGCGGAGGCTGCGGGCAGCACCTCGTCGACCTCGAGGCGCGCGGCGAAGTCGTCGGGCACTCCGCGCAGCATCACCTCGAGACGCATCGCGGTCGCATCCAGCGCGCTGCTCCACTCCTTGAGCTCCGCGCTCGCCTCCGCCAGCTCCGCGAGTGCGCCGTCGAGGTCGCCGGCCGCATACGCACGCCACTCGGCGCGCAGGGCCACAAGCTCGGCGCGGCCGGCGGCATCCCCCGCCCGCAGGTCCGTGCCCGCGAGAACCTCCTCGACCTCGTCGCGCCCCTCGCCGGATTGCAGAAGGGCCGTCAGGTAGGCGGCGGCTGCTCGGGGCTTCGGGTTCTCCTTCCATTCGGCGCGCGCGACGATACGACGGGTCCGGGCGCGTTCCCGCAGCAGCCGCACGAACAGGGCATCGCGCTCGGCCATGTCGGTCAACGGCGGCTCGAGATCCGCGACGACGAAGGTGACAGGGCTGTCGGATCCGAGTCGCGCGAGGATCAGCTCGGTGAGACGGATGCGCCGCGCCGCGAGCGGCTGGTGCCGGAAGAACTCCACGAGAAGCGGTGGCACGACCGAGACGAGCTGGCGGGTTCCCGAGGGGCTGAGCCGCACCATCGCCCGCTCTTCCAGCAGCTCGAGGGTCTCCCAGCTGATGAGCTTGCGGACCGTCTCGACGTCGGCGAGCCCCACGAGCGCGATGATTTCGAGCGCATCACGTGCGTCGTCTCCGAGGTTCTCCAGGTGCCCCTCGACCACGCCGCGCAGACCCGGACTCCAGAGATCGCGTACGGCGGACCAGCCGAAGGGCGTCTGCACCATCCGCCCCTCGCGCACGGCCGCGTCCACGAGGGCGATGGCGAGCCCGATGATCCCGCCCGACTTGGCGAAGATGCGGCTCATGGTGCCGACCTCGACGGCGCTGCCGATGTGCGCGGCCACCACCTGCTCGAGGTCCTCGAAGCGAAGCGGCGCCATCTCGATCACGTAGGAGGGCTCGAGCGTCGACGCGGGCAGGCCGCTCGGCGTGTGCCGGGCGCGCAGCCCGAGGAGTCGGCTCAGCACGATCGGGAGTCCCGTCGTGCGCCGCACCGCCTCTGCGACGCCCCACGACGACTCGTCGAGGTCATCCCAGTCGTCGAGGAACAGCACGGAGCGCGGCTCGCGCGTCGCCTCGCGAAGGGCGTCGGTGGTCGATGCGATGAGTGACGACCCACGGCCGTCGGTCGCGCCACCGATATCGGCGAGATGCATCGCCGCGAGGGGGTGCTGCCGGAGGGAGGCGATGCCCCTGACCTGGACGACTTTCCATCCGGCGGCGACGAGGCGCCGCTGCAGCCCAGACATGAAGGCGCTGCGTCCGCTGAACCGCCCACCGACCACGTCGATGCTCGCACCACGACCGACGAGTCCCTCGGCGATTGCCAAGCTGCTTTCCCGTCCGACAATCACCGGCGGCCTCTTCCTCACGGGCGGATTCCCGTCACGCTACTCCGCACGCCGGTCGGCACGGAAGGCCCCCGTTCGGCGTAGGGATCGCGGCTCACCGACCCGAGCGTGCGCCATTCTGCGCACGGCCTCGCGGGTGCGACGGCCCAGCCTCCGAAGCGGGTCGCCGTCGTCGTCGACGGCGGCCCAATAGGCGATCGCGCGGGCGGGGCCCGCGGGTCGTCTCGTCATCACGATGCACTCCCCCTTCGGGCGCTCGCGGACGCCCGGGAGCATCCTGCGCTCGATGCGGCGCACTGAGACGCGAGATCGGGCGCACTGCCGTGCGTGGGGACGTGGATTGCCGTGCAACGCGGTCGCGATTGCGTGCAGAGGGCACGACACTGAGGCGCGAATCGACGACACGCAGCGGGTGCGGGAACGGGTCCGGAGCACCCACTGCTGCTCCGGACCCGCATCGGTCTTGCGACCGGCACCCCGCGGACTCGGCGGTTCCCGATACACCGGCCGCCGGGTGCCGCATCCGTCGACGACGCACGTAGGTGGTGGTGGCGCCGACGAGCGGATGCGTGTTCAGTTCAGCGCTCGGAGCGCACACGCAAGCCCGGATCCGCTCGAATTGCGTGCGCGGAAGGCCCAATTGCCGTGTTTTCGGCGAACACGTAAGCGAGCCGCGATGGAACGTCGGGCGTCATGCGTCAGGACGACAGGTGCCCCGCAGGAGCGGACGTCGTCGGAGTTGTAGCGAGGGCGGGACTCGAACCCGCGACACCACGATTATGAGCCGTGTGCTCTAACCACCTGAGCTACCCCGCCGGGAGTCCGCCGAGACGGGGGTGGAGCCCCGCTCCGGCGAACAGAGCCCCGAGTCAGGATTGAACTGACGACCCCTTCCTTACCATGGAAGTGCTCTACCACTGAGCTATCGGGGCAGGCTGCGGACGCGCCGCAGCACCGAACGAGCCTACCATCCCGAGGCACGCGCTCCGCACGTGGGGCCCGTCTCGCGACCTCTCCTCCTGCACATGGCATCGCCGCGACGATCGGCGCACATTTGTACCCATTCGGCTTGCCGTCACGCGCTCGCCTCATTACGATGCATGAAACCCACCAGTGGTCACTTTTCACGCAAGGAGGCGTGCATGTCGATGTCTGCAGACCCCACCCGCGATCCCGTCGCAACCGCGGAACCACCCACCGCACCCATCCGCTACTTCGTCGGACTGTTCCTCGCGCAGTTCGGGCTATTCGCCGCCCTGCTCTCGCCCGTCATGGTGAGCCTGCAACTCAAGGCACAGGAGCTCTCGCCCGACGATCCGGCGGCGGTGATCGGGGCCGTGCTGCCCCTCGGAGCGCTCGGTGCGCTCGTCGCCAATCCGCTCGCCGGCGCGCTGTCCGACCGCACGCGGACGCGATGGGGGCGCCGCCGACCATGGCTCCTCGGCGGCGTCGCGGTCTTCACCCTCGGACTCGTGTGGGTCGCGCTCGCGCAGGATCAACTGGCCCTGACGTTCGCCTGGCTGCTGTGCCAGGTCGCCGCGAACGCCACACTCGCAGCCCTCGTCGCGAGCTTCGCCGACGAGGTGCCCGCCCTTCAACGCGGTCGTGGGGCGAGCGTGATCGCCGTCGCCCAGAACGTGGCGATTCTCGCCGGCACCTACCTCGCCGTGCTCCTCGTCGACGATCTGCCCGTCCTGTTCATCGCGCCGGGCGTGCTCGCGATCGCGCTCGTGGCGGTCTACGCGATCGTGCTTCGCGACGAGGCACCCGGCCACGCGCCCGAGCCCATGCGGATCGGTCTGCTGCTCCGCTCGTTCTGGACCAATCCCCTCGTGCACCGCGACTACGGGCTCGCGTGGTGGTCGCGTTTCCTCATCATCCTGGGCAGCTACATGTTCACGACCTTCCGGCTGCTCTATATGCAGCAGCACCTGGGGCTTGAGCTCGCCGCGGCCACGGAGGCGGTCGCCTTCGGTGTGCTCCTCTATACGCTCGCGTTGCTCGCGAGCTCGTCGGTATCCGGATGGCTCTCCGATCGCGTCCGACGGCGCAAGGTATTCGTCGGAGGGTCGACCGCCCTCTTCGGCGTCGGGCTCGTCATGCTCGGCTTCGCGAACGACGTGGGGCACTTCTACGCGGCCGAGGTCGTGCTCGGGTTCGCGTGGGGCATGTACATCGCCGTCGACCAGGCGCTGATCGTCGACGTGCTCCCCGATCCCGAGCGCCCCGGGAAGGACCTCGGCGTGCTCAACATCGCCAACGCCTTGCCGCAGTCGATCGCCGCACCTCTCGCACTCGTGTTCCTGGGCCTCGGAGTCGACGACAACACGAACTACCTCGCGATGCTCCTCGCCGCAGGAGGAGTCGCGCTGCTCGGCGCCATCGTGATCATCCCGATCAAGGGGGTGAGATGACGAGCCGCGCCGACGCTCGCGTCACGGACGGAGCAGGACGGCGAGGGACGCCAGCGTGCGCTCGAGTTCGACGGACGGATCGAGAAGCCACTGGATCTGCAGACCGTCGGATGCGGCCACGATGATCGCGGCGATCTGGTCTGGGTCGACATCGGCCCGGACCGTTCCCTCCGCCTGCTGTGCGCGCAGGCGCTCCGCGAACTCGCCGCGGACCCGCTCGAATCGGGCCGTGAAATACGCGCGCCCATGCTCGCTGTCCGCCTCGAGCGCGGCGGCGACGAGCATCGAGTACAGCTCCACGAATCCCGGCACCGTCACATTGCGCGTCGCAGCGGCGACCATGAGTTCGACGGCGCCGGTATTCTCCGGCGCCGGTTCACGATCGCGCACGCGCTCCGCGTGGTCGTACACCGCGACCAACAGCTGCTCGCGCGACTCGAAGTAGTGCAGAAGCGCCGCGTGGGATACGCCGATCGCCTCCGCGATCCGGCGCAGCGACGTGCCGTCGGCACCTCGCTCCCGGAACACCTCGATCGCGCGATCGAGGATCTCCTGCCGCCGCGCGACCCCCTTGGCATAGGAACCACGCCGACCGATCACGGCCGGGTCACCGCTCGTCATGCCCTCACAGTACCCGTCACCAAAAACATCCAACCGGAGGTAAGTCTGGTATGGTCGCTGCGACGCATCCGCTCGATGCGTTCCGAATCAAAGACGATGTACGAAAGCAGGCACGCGTGACCCGCCCTCTCGCCTCTATCCAGCTCTACACATTGGCGGCAGAATTCACCGCCGACATGCACGGCTCACTCGATCGGCTCGCCGCGTTGGGGCTGCGTCATGTCGAAGCGTTCGACTTCGTACGGCGCCCCGCCGAGATCCGCGCCGCGCTCGATGCGAGCGGACTCGCCGCCCCCACCGGTCACGCTCCGCTTCTCTCCGACGAGTTGTGGACACCCGACGGCGCGATCCCCACCCCCGCGCCCGAGGTCGTGCTCGACGCGGCGGCCGCCATCGGCATGACGACGGTTTTCGACCCCTACCTCGCCCCCGAGCGCTGGCTCACCGCCGACGACGTCGCCGCATCCGCGGAGCGCCTCAACCGCATCGCGGAGCTCGCCGCGGGCTACGGCATCGCGGTCGGTTACCACAACCACGCCCAGGAGTTCGTGGCCGAGTTCGACGGCCGCACGGCCTTCGAGACCTTCGTGGCCGACCTCGACGACCGCGTCCAGATCGAACTCGATCTGTTCTGGGCCCTTGCGGGCGATCAGGACGTTCCCGCACTCGTAGAGCGACTCGGCTCGCGCATGATCGCCGCCCACGTGAAGGACGGCGTCGTGCCCGCGAGCAACCCCTGGGCCCCCGGTGCAGAGCCGTTCGGCTCGGAGAGCCTCGACCAGCGGCACGCAGGCACCGGCGACGTGCCGCTCGCCGCAGCGCTGACCGCCGCATCCGCCGTGCAGTACGCCGTGATCGAGTACGACCACGCCCCCGGCGACGTCTTCGACGACATCGCCGCGAGCCTCGCGTTCCTCCGCGACGGGGGGTTCGTCGCGTGACCGGGCCGGCGGGCGTCGGCATCGTCGGCGCAGGTGTCATCAGCGACACCTATCTCGAGAACCTGGGGTCGTTCCCCGACATCGACGTGGTGATCGTCGGCGACCTCGACACGGAGCGCGCGAAGGCGCAGGCCGAGAAGCATGGCGTGCCGCGCTCCGGCAGCGCCGACGACGTGCTCGCCGACCCCGCGGTGCAGCTCGTGGTGAACCTGACCATCCCCGCCGCCCACGCCGAGATCTCGTCGCGCGCCATCGCGGCGGGGAAGCACGTGTGGACCGAGAAGCCCCTGGGGCTCGACCGGGACAGCACGGCGGCGCTCCTGCGCGATGCCGAGGCGGCGGGCCTGCGCGTCGGCGTCGCCCCCGACACGCTGCTCGGACCCGGATTCCAGACCGCCAGGCGCATCATCGCGCGCGGCGACATCGGCACCCCGCTCTTCGCACAGACCGCGATGCAGTGGCAGGGACCGGAGCTCTTCCACCCGAACCCGGCATTCCTGTTCGCGAAGGGGGCCGGGCCGCTCCTCGACATGGGCCCGTACTATCTGAGCGCGCTCGTCGGCCTCTTCGGGCCGGTGGACCGCGTGGCGGCGCTGGGCCTGCGCGGACAGGAAGAGCGGACGGTCAAGGTGGGGCCGATCGCAGGAACGACGTTCCCGGTCGAGGTGCCGTCGACCATGTCGCTGCTGCTCGCCTTCGAGGGCGGGCAGCAGGCGCAGAGCATGCTGAGCTTCGACTCCCCGCTCGCGCGGATGGGCGTGGTCGAGATCCACGGCACCGAGGGCACCCTCGTCATCCCGGATCCGAACCGCTTCACCGGCCGCATCGCCCTGGCGAGGCCCCTCACCGCGGCGGGCGACGGCGGACCGCTCGACCAGGAATGGATCGAGCTGCCGGAGGACGGCATCGAGACCGGCCGCGGGCTGGGGGCTCTCGACATGGTGCGGTCCATCGCCGAGGGGCGCCCGCACGTCGCGAGCGGCGAGCTCGGGTACCACGTGCTCGACGTCATGCTGTCAGCGGAAGAGTCGGCGGCGCGGGGCGAGTTCGTCTCCGTCGGGAGCACCGTCGCGCCGGTGCCGCTCCTTCCCGGAGGCTTCGACCCGTTCGCGGCGACGCTCTGACGACGCGCAGATAGCGCCGGCCGACGCACCGGGGTGGAGCTGCCTCAGAACGAGGGCAGCACCACCCCGGGCAGACGCCAGGCGAGGAACGCAGGCCCCGACACGCGGACGACGCCCGCATCCGCCGACGCGAATCCTTCGATGAGTTCCGCGTCATCCGGAAGCTCGCCCGCGAGGTCCACCTCGCACGCATCGCGAGCAGCCACCACGAGCACGCACTCCTCCCGCGACTCGCGCACGAAGGCCACCGCCTCCTCCGACGCGTGCAGCCACCGGATCCCTCCCGCCGTGAGCGCGGGATGCGCGCGACGCAGCGCGACGAGCCGCCGGAACAGGTCGATCGTCTCCGCTGAGTCGTCCACCCGATCCCACGGGATCGGCGTGCGCGCCTCCTCGCCGTCCGCCGCCGTGAGACCGAACTCATCCCCCGCCCAGATCACGGGGATCCCGGGCAAGGTGAGCGCGAGACCCGCCGCGACCGGCAGCACGCCCGGTCGTGCCGAGGTGAGGAACCGCGGAGTGTCGTGGGTGTCGAGCGCGTTCATCGTGTGCAGCCGGGTGCGCCACGGGAAGGCCGCCGCGAACTCACGATGCGCCGCGTAGAAGTCCAACCCGGAATAGTCGGTCGTGCGGGCGAGCGTCATGCCGAGCCCGCCACCGGCCGGCGAGCCGGGTACCGAGAGCCAGTTCCACAGCGGGCGGGTGAAGTTGGCGTAGGTCATCGCGCCGTGCCAGGCATCGCCCGTGAAGTCGCCTCCCGAGGCATCGTTCGTCGACTCGCCGACGAGCAGAGTGTCGGCATTGACCTCGATCATCGTGCGGCGGATCGTGGTGCGCACCGCCTCGTTCAGATCCTCGTCCCGGAAGCGCCCCGTCATGTTGGCCACGTCGATGCGCCACCCGTCGAACGAGAACGGCGGCTGCAGATACCGGGCCACGACCGAGCGCTCACCCTCGATGAAGCGCGCCCGAAGCTCGGAGGAGTTCCAGTTGAACTTCGGCAGGCTCGAGAAGCCGAGCCACGACACGTACTCCGACTGCCCCTCGTCCAGCCAGAGGTAGAAGCCGCTCTCCTCGGCCTCCGGGTTGCCGAACGCGGCACGAAACCACTCGTGGGCGTCGCCCGAATGGTTCGTGGTGAGGTCGCCGATCACCCGGATACCGCGCTCATGCGCCGCCTCGACGAGGCGCACGAGAGCCTCGTCACCGCCCAGGAGCGGATCGACGTGGTCGAACGACAGCGCGTCATAGCGGTGGTTCGACCGCGCCGGGAAGACGGGCGTGAGGTACAGCAGGTTGACGCCCAGATCGACGAGGTGATCGAGATGCTCGCGCACCCCATCGAGGTCGCCGCCGTAGAACTGGGTTCCCGTTCCCGGGCCCTGGTGGATTACCGGGTCGCCCCACACGGCCGGCTCCGCCCACTCCGGCGGCTCACGGTCGTCAGCCGCCGCCGACCGCGCGAAGCGATCGGGGAACACCTGGTACATCACCATCTCGCGCGCCCAGGCCGGCGGAGGCGGGAAAGTCACCAGCCGGAAGTCGTCGATGTCACGCGTCTCGATCGTCGACAGCCCCTTGGAGGTGAGCCACCACGTGTTCGCGTCGACATCCTCCATGAGCCAGCGGTACCCGTGCACCGGGTTCTCGACCACGACCTCCGCCTCCCACCACACGTCCGCGTCGGTCGAGTGCACGACCCGGGCGTCGGAGTAGCGCGGCTCGCGGTCCGGGTTGGAGCGCACCCGCACCACCCGCAGCTCCGCGAAGCCGCGCGGCACCCGCAGGCGCACCCGCACCGGTTCGCCCAGGACGGGCTCCTCGGTGGAGACGTAGAGGGGCGAGCCGTCGTGGTGCGGCAGGCCTGCCGGAGACGAGGGACCCGGAGCGCGCGTCATGCGGGCACCCTAGCGCTCGCCCGTTTCCGCCCGATGACACGGCGGACGCGAATTGACATCCGACCATGCAAACGCTTACGAAGGGGGGACCGCCCCCGATCGCAGGATGGAGCACCATGAACACCACGACCCGAGGCGCGATGGCACGCGACGACTGGTGGCGCTCTGCCGTCATCTACCAGATCTACCCGCGCTCCTTCGCTGACGCGAGCGGCGACGGGGTCGGCGACCTGCCTGGGATCACGCGACGCCTCCCCGCTCTCGCCGAACTCGGCGTCGACGCCGTGTGGCTCTCGCCCTTCTTCACCTCGCCGCAGGCGGACGCCGGGTACGACGTGGCCGACTACTGCGACGTCGACCCGCTGTTCGGCACACTCGCGGACTTCGACGCGATGCTCGCGAATGCGCACGATCTCGGGATGCGGGTCATCGTCGACCTCGTACCCAACCACTCCTCGATCGCGCACGCCTGGTTCCGGGCAGCCCTCGCGGCCCCTCCCGGCTCCACCCAGCGCGCCCGCTACATCTTCCGCGACGGCCTGGGCGAGAACGGCGAGCTGCCGCCGAACAACTGGGAGTCGGTCTTCGGCGGACGCGCCTGGACCCGCGTCACCGAGGCCGACGGTACGCCCGGCCAGTGGTACCTCCATATCTTCGACAGCTCCCAGCCCGACTTCGACTGGACCAACAACGAGGTGCAGGAACTCTTCCGCGGGGTCCTGCGGTTCTGGCTCGACCGCGGAGTGGACGGATTCCGCGTCGACGTGGCCCACGGGCTCGCGAAGGCGGCCGGCCTGCCCGACTACACGCCGCCGGAGGACAGCGGCAGCATGGGCGGCGACGAAGCCGACGTGCCGTACTGGGCCCAAGAGGGCGTGCATCCGATCTACCGCGACTGGCACGAGGTGCTCGCCGCGTACGGACCCGACCGCATCCTCGCCGGTGAGGCGTGGGTGGAGCCGCTCACGAAGCTCGCGAAGTGGGTGCGCCCCGACGAGATGCACCAGACTTTCAACTTCAGCTACCTCGAGACCCCGTGGGCGGCCGACCGGCTGCGCAGCGTGGTCGACGAGTCGCTCGCCGCGTTCGGATCGGTCGGTGCGCCGAGCACCTGGGTGCTGTCGAACCACGATGTGATCCGGCACGCGACCCGCCTCGCCCTCACCCCGCCGCCGCCCCAGGGGCAGGGCCTCGGGCCCGCGTCGACGCTGCACCCGGACGCAGTGCTCGGTCTGCGACGGGCGCGCGCCGCGACCTCGTTCATGCTCGCCCTGCCCGGATCCTCGTACCTGTACCAGGGCGAGGAGCTCGGCCTGCCGGAGGTCATCGATCTGCCCGACTCTGCTCGGCAGGACCCGAGCTTCTTCCGGACGGCGGGGAAGATGTACGGACGCGACGGGTGCCGCGTGCCGATCCCGTGGGAGGCGAGCGCACCGGCGACGGGCTTCAGCCCCACGGGAAGCAGCTGGCTACCGCAGCCCGACGGCTGGGCCGACTACGCCCGCGACGCACAGGCCGGTGTTCCGGGCTCGACCCTCGAGCTCTACCGCAGCGCCCTCACCGCCCGCCGCGAGCACGCCCTCGGCGACGGCGAACTCAGCTGGCTGCCGTCATCCGACGAGGCGGTGCTCGCTTTCCGCAACGGCGAGGTGACCGTGGTGGCCAACACCGGGTCCGCCCCGGTGCCGATGCCTGTTGGGCGCGTCATCGTCGCGAGTGGACCCGTGTCGGAGGGCGAGCTGCCTGCCGACACGACGGTCTGGCTGCTGGACGCCTGAACCCGGGCCTGAGCGCCGCACGGGCGACTCAGCCGGCGTGCGCCTTGAGCCAGATGTAGGGGTCAACGTACTCGCCGTCGACCTTGATCTCGAGGTGAAGGTGCGCGCCGGTGGCCTGGCCGGTCGCCCCGACGAGCCCAAGGAAGTCACCGACCTCGACCTTCTGGCCCAGCTCGATCGGCGACGAGTCCCACTGCATGTGCGCGTAGCTCGACGTCACGACGTGGCCGTCGATCTGGTGCTCGATGGTGAGGTTGTTGCCCCAGCTGCCACCGTGCGGCTCACGGCGGATCACGACACCGGAGGCGATGGCGAAGATCGGCGCCCCCGCTCCTGGCGTCAGGTCGATCGCGTTGTGCTCCGTGGAGCATCCGCTGCACGGCGCGGGACGATAGCCGAATCCTGACGAGATCGGCACGAAGTAGGGGAACGGCCAACGAACCGATCCTCCGTTCGTGACGCTGTAGAGGTAGTTGCCCTGGCTGCCGTACTCCTCCTGCAGCTGCTGAGCCCACGACTTCACGTCGAAGCTGTCGCGCGTGACCTCGGACGCGTCGGTGAGGACGTCCTCCGCCACCTCGACCTCCTGGCCCGGCACCGTCGTCTTCGCTGCGAGCGGCGCATCGGCGGCCGCCGCTACGACGGAATCCGCGAGCACGTTCGCGGGGAGCGACACACCCACGAGGAAGGCGCCGACGACGAACAGCGCCCCCGCCGAGAGCAGGCGCGCCCCGAGGGGTCGCCGCCGGTGCTGCGCGGCGCGGCTTCGGGGCCGGGGTTCGCTCACCGGAGGAGCGAGCGCGGCGGGAGTCGGTGGGAGCTCGGCCGGCAACGGGGGCACGAGCGGCGGCGCGCTCGGCGGAGCCGGGTGTGCCTGTGCCTGTGCCTGCGCCTGCGCCGCGGCGGCGCGCTCACGTTCACGGAGCTCGCGTCGAGTGGTCGCCGGGGGAAGCGAATCGAGGTCGCTCGCGCTCACGAGTCCGGATGCCGGGTGGGCAGGGAGGCAGCGTGTGAGAGATCGCTCACTGGCTCCTCCTGACGACCCCACGACGGGCGGATCGGTTCCGGCAGCACGCCGGATGGACGCGGATTCCATCCAATCGTATCGAACCGTGAGGGGGGCGACCACACCCCACGATGGGTCACGCCCCCAGCTCGACCAGAAGCTCCTCGAGCGGGCCGACCACATCCGGGTGCCCCGCGAGGAAGAACTCGCGGCTCGGGCGGTCGACACCGAGGCCCTTCACCACGGCTCCCGCCTCCTCGGCGATCAGGGCGCCCGCGCCGTGATCCCACGGGTTGAGCGTGCGCTCGTAGTAGGCGTTCAGGCGCCCCGCGGCGACGGAGGCGATGTCGAGCGAGGCTGTGCCCGCACGGCGGATGTCGCGCACCCGCGGGACGAGACCCGCGACCACGGCACCCTGGCGGGCCCGCATGGCCGAGTCGTAGGCGAAGCCGGTGGCGACGAGCGCCTGCTCCAGCGGCACCGGATCCGCGACCCGCAGCGGCCGATCGACCAGGAACGCGCCGCCGCCCCGGGAGGCGGTGAAGAGCTCGCCGGTCGCCGGGTTGAAGACCGCGCCCGCGAGCGCGGTCCAGCTGAGCGGATCGGGATCTCCCTCCACGACGGCGACGCTCACGGCGTAGTGCGGGATGCCGTAGAGGTAGTTGACGGTGCCGTCGATCGGATCGACCACCCAGGTGATGCCGCTCGATCCGCCGGTGGAGCCGCCCTCTTCGCCGAGGATCGCGTCGTTCGGGCGTGCTCCCGCGATGCGCGCACGCACCAGTTCCTCCACCTCGCGGTCGGCGGCCGTGACCACGTCGACGATGCTCGACTTCGTCGCCGCGACCTCGACCCCCTCGCGGCGTCGCGCCGCCGCGAGCTCCCCCGCCTCGACGGCGATCGCACGGGCGAGGGTGAGGAGTTCGCGGCTCATACCCTCCAGCCTCCCACGGCCGGATGAGCGGCGGCGGCTCTACGATCGGCGCGGGCGGCGGCGAACGCTCACCAGCACCGCACCCACGAGGAGCAGCGCCGTGATGACGCCCGCGACGAGCACGGGGTCGGCGCCGGTGTCCGCCAGCTCGGCGGGCGCAGCGTCGCCGCCGTCGGAGGGGTCCGCCGGTTCCGCAGGCGTGACGGGAGTCGGTTGCATCTCGACCGCTCCGATATCGATCACGCCGTCGTAGACCCGGAGGTAGAGCCCACCGCGCTGGTCGGTGCTCGGAGCGGACACGATCGCGGGGTCGCCGGCGTCGATCGCGGGAGACCCGTCTGCCAGAGCGTGCGTGAGCGTCGGCCCGCCGTTGTCGGCGAGCGGCTCGAGACCCGGGTCGGCAACTCCCCACGACGCCGGATCGCCGTCGATCGCGGCACCGATGATGCGGGAGCTGCCGATCACACTCCAGGCGACCGCTGTGTCGGTGTCCGACACGTAGATATCGGCTGCGCCGCCGCCGCCGAGTGCGTTGCCCGCCACGATGCTGTGCGAGATCCGCAGCTCGTCGTCGCCACCAGCGTCTCCGTCGACGAGGATCCCCACCCCATCGTTCGCCGTGACCGTCGAGTGCTCCACCGACACCCGGGCGGTGGTGCCGACGAACGCATTGATGCCGCTGCCGCTGTTGCCCGAGAGGGTCGAGTTCACGACCTCGAGTCGCTCCGCGACCTGCGTCTGCACGCCGGGGCCTTCGATCCCCGACACGGTACTCCGCGTGAGGGTGAGCGCGACGGAATCCATCTCGATCCCCGCGATGGTGCCCCCGGAGATCGCCGAGTCGACGAGCTCGAAGGCGTTGCCGAAGCCGCTGATGCCCCCGTACGAGTTATCCGCGAGCGTTGTCCGAATCACCGAGACGGTGCTGCCGGAGAAGGCATCGAGGCGCAGTCCCCATCCGTCGGCATCCGATACCCGCGAATCCACGAGCTCAAGCGATGACGTGTCGTACAGCGAGCCAGACACTGCGTGGGCACCCGAACCCTCGATCGTGGTGTCTCTCACGACGACCGAGAGCGCACCGAAGGTGTTGTCGATGGAGAGCCCGGCTGAGGTCGAGTCAGAGATCGATGCGTCCTCGATCTCGACAGACCCTCCGTCACCACTGACCGAAATGCCCACGCTCGAGTCGTGGAACCGTCCGCCGTCGACCAGCACCTCCGACCCGGGTACGACGTAGAGCGACACCGCGGGAGCGCTGGGGGTGGCGGCATCGACGTTCTCGAGCGCGAAGGACTGTCCGGCGGCGAGTGACACCGCGAGCGGCGACCCGCTGATCCCGGTGAGGGTGGCGTCGCGCAGCGCACCGCCCGCGTCTTGGAAGAAGAACCCGGTGCGGAACCATCCGTCTCCGTCGATCGTGACCCCGTTGCCGCGGATCTCGACGCCGTCGGTGATCGTGGGAAGGTCGGCACCGAGGAGGATGTCGTCCACCTGAATGTCAATCGTGGCAGCCCCGGTCACTGCGTTCGCCTGCTCGATGGCCCACCCGAGCTCACCGGGCTGCGGGACGGCCGAGGTGGTCGAGGCGTTGACGACGAGCGTCGGGCCTGCAGCCGATGCGGGCGCACCTGCGATCAGCGCGAGAGGCGCCGCGAGGGCCAGTGCAGAGAGCGCGGACAGCGCGAAGTGTCGGGAACGGGAAGGGGCCACCGGGAGGTCTCCTCAGAATCGAATCGCGGCGCGCCGAGACAAGACGCGCCCATCCCAGGCAATCCGTTCGACGGGCGGCGGGCAATGGACCTGGGTCCCCTCTCGGACCGTCCGATGTGCGCGCGGTGGGACTACCCGGCGGGAGCGCCGAGGAACTCGATCACGGCCTGAACGCGCCGGTGGCTGTCGGCGGCGACCGCGAGATCCAGCGCGTCGTAGAGGTTCGAGACGTGACGCACGACGGCCTTCTCGGTGATGTGCAGCAGCTCGGCGATCGCGACGTTGCTGCGCCCTTCGGCCATGAGCGCGAGCACCTCGTGCTGCCGCTCGGTGAGCACCTCCAGGCGACGCACGGCTCGACCCGAGCTCATCACGGACTGGACCAGGTCGTGGTCCATGACCGTCTCCCCCGCGACCACGCGCTCCAGCGCCGCGATGAACTCGTCGACGTCGGCGATCCGGTGCTTGAGGAGGTAGCCCACCCCGGCATCCGCAAGGCCCATCAGTTCAAGCGCGTACTCCCGCGCGACATGCTGAGACAGCACCACGGCAGCGGTTCCCGGACGATCGGCGAGGACCCGGCGGAGGGCGCGGAGGCCGTCGTCGGTCTTCGTCGGCGGCATGCGGATGTCGGTGATGACGAGGTCGACCTCATTCGCTCGGGTGGCGTCGATGAGGGCGTCGGCGTCGGCGACCGCGGCCACCACCTCGAACCCCGCGCGCGCGACGATGAGCTGCAACCCCTCGAGCAGCAGGGTCTCGTCTTCGGCGATGACGACGCGCGTCATCCGAGTTCGTCGCCCGCGTCGCGCGGCAGGTCGGCGACGAGACGTGTGCCCCCGCCCGTTCGAGGCTCGACCTCGAGCCGACCCCCGACCGCTTCGACCCGGTCGCGCAAGCGTCCGAGCCCGGAGCCGACGACGAGTGCGGCGCCACCGAGTCCGTCGTCATCGACGCAGACGCGGATGCCGTCGCCACGATCCTCCGCGCTGATCCGGATGCGCGAGGCGGCCGCATGCTTGATGACGTTGCTGATGCCCTCGGCGACGACCATGTAGGCGGCCGACTCGACCTCGGGGGCGAGCCGGCCGGGTCCGAGCTCGAGTTCCAGCTCGACCGGCATCGCGATCTCGTCGACGAGCTCGCGGATGGCGCTCGACACCCCGCGCTCGGTGAGCGCGGCCGGCATCACCGCGTGCACGAACGCGCGAAGATCCGCGATCGCCTGGTCGACTCCGCTGCGGAGCCCCCGCAGTGCGGCGGCATCCCCGGTCCGTTCCGCCTCGCTCGCGGCAAGCGCGATCATGACGAGCCGGGACTGGAGGCCGTCGTGCAGGTCGGCGGCGATCCGACGGCGTTCGTCCTCCGCCGCACCGACGAGGCGCCGCCGTGACGCGCGCAAGCCGTCGCGACTGGCACGCAGATCGGCCGCCAACCTCTCCCGTTCGATGGCGAACCCGAGCACACCCGCCGCCGACATGGCCAGCTCGTGCTCGCCCACGATGCGCGTGTCGTACCGTACGGCCCCGACCCGCCTGCCGTCGACCTCCGCACCTGCGAGCGCCAGACGCGGGTCGTCGACCAGCGCCGCACCGGATGCATCGACATATCCGCCTGCAGCGTCCGACCAGTAGACGATCTCGGCGCTGGGGTCCCCGAGCACGGCACGCAGCGCGCTTCCGAGGTCACGTCGGGCATCGTCCGAGGCCGCAACCCGGTAGCTCAGAGCTTCCAGCCGCCCCGTGCTCTCGAATCCGCCACGGGCGAGCGCGACGAGGAACTCGATCGGCACCCCGGCGATGAGGATGAGCTGCACGACCTCCACGTACACCGGGTCGGCATCCGGAATCACACCCACGAGAAGCGCGAGGCCGAGTGCCGCCACTCCGTAGACATAGAGCGGAGCGAGGACGCGTCGGCGCACCGCCGAGGCGAGGCGCAGTCGGTTGAAGAGCAGCACGGCGGTCGCGACGATCACACCGACCCAGGCAAGCTGTTGCACCGTCGTCGCGACGGCGAAGGCGACCGGATCGGGGCTCGTCGCGAGCGGCGAGGAGGCGCCGAAGATGAAGACCGGTACCTGCAGGACCGTGCCCGTGATCCACGCACAGGTGACGGTGATCGGGCTGCACGCGCCACGAAGGGACCCGGTGGGGAACGCGTGCAGCGCGTGGATCACCACCGGTAGAACGAGTGCGCCCCCGAGTGCGCCGATCGCGACCAGGAGGGGGGCGCTGAAGAGATCGAGGCCGGACAGCAGGAGGGCGAATCCGCCCCCGAGCAGGAGGAACCCCATGCGGTTCGCAGGTCGACGTACAGCTGCGACCACGCCCGCGATCGCAGAGACCGCCGCCGCGATCGGTGTGGCCGCCACGAGAGCCGGATGCGTCTCCGGTGTGCGCACGGCTCCCTCCGCCAGTTCGACGATTCCGAAGAGGATGATCGCGGCACCCATGAGGACCGGCACCATCGCCTCGGCTGAGATGGCGCGCCAAGAGGGGAGGGCCGACGTCACCCTGTGAGCGTACCGACCTATGCCGCAGCGTCAGTGCTCACCGCGTCCACGGGTCCTCGGGACGCGAGCCTTCGGCGAAGCCGAACGACTCCACCATCGCCACAGCCTCCGGGAAGTTCGCCGCCAGCCGCTCCGGTTGGTGGGCGTCGCTGCCGAACGTCACCGCGCGGCCACCCTCTTCGGCCCACCACGACGGGATCCAGGGCCACAGCCTCCGCGTGTTCATCTCGAGCGCACGGCCGGACGCCGCGAGCGCACGCATCGCCCCGCGGAAGCCCTCCTCGAATCGGCGCGGATCGAACGGGCCGACCCGTTCCGCGGGCCACGATCGCACGGCGTAGTCGATATGGGTGAAGACGGCGAACGAGTCGGATCCCGCGACCATCCGCGGGATCTCCTCCAGATACGCCCACATCACCTCGTCCGCCTGGCGGTGCCGGTAGAGCGTCGTGGGCTCGGTGCGCGTGTCGCCGAAGGGCAGCATGTGCAGCGAGCCGTTCACGCGGTCGATGACGCCGCTCGACAGCAGCTCCGCGGCCTGCTCATCCCAGAGGTGCGGTTGCCCGTACTCGACCCCGGTGAGGATTCGCAGCTCGGGGAACGCGCTCCGGCACCTCTCGATCGCGTCGAGGTACCCCGCGACGTCGAACGGCGGAACCCGCACGAAGCCGTCCTGGTCGACGTGCTTCTGCGCGTACGGTCCCAGATCGCCGTCGTCCACTCGCCAGGTGTCCTCGAGATCCAGATGCTCGGTGAACACGAGCGCCGGGAGCCCGATGCGCATCGCCTGCTCGCAGGTGCGCACCATCGTGCCCGCCGCGTCCGGCAACGAACCGGCATCCCACGACCACTCGCTGTGCACGTGGGAGTCGGCGGGAAGACGGCTCATCGATCAGGTGGAGGGGCGCACGGGAGCGGTGGACCCGCGGAGGCGAATCTCGGGCTCGACGAGGATCTCAGCATCGGCCACTTCACGCTTGGCGATGAGAGAGGTGGTCAGGCGTCCGACGTGCTCGGCGATGCGCTCGACCGGCTGGCGCACGGTGGTTAGGGGCGGCGCCGTGTAGTCGAGCAGCGGTGAGTCGTCGTAGCCGATGATCGACACGTGACCGGGAACGGTCAGGCCCGCCCGCTCGACCGCCCGGTACGCCCCGAGAGCCATCTCGTCGCTGGAGGCCACCATCGCCGTCACGCCGGATGCGAGCAGCGTCGCGGCCGCCTGCTGGCCGCCCTCGATGTTGAAGTGATTCCTCACCACGAGGTCTTCGGCATCCACACCGCGCGCCTCGAGCGCCTCCACGAAGCCCTCCACACGCCGGTCGGCGGGGATGTTCCCGACGGGGCCGGCGAGCAGTCCGATGCGGCGGTGACCGAGGTCGTAGAGGTGCGCGACCGCCAGCTCGGCCGCCCGCCAGTCATCCGTCGACACCACCGGCGACTCCGCGTCGGGGAACCCTCCGTTGATGCTCACGTAGGGGATGCCGCGCGAGGCGATGAGCTGCACGACCCGGTGGTCGGCGTTCCGGATCGTGTTGCTCGAGGAGAGGAACACGATCGCGGCGACCCCCGAGTCCATGAGCGCTGTCACGTAGTCGCGCTCCTGCACCGTTCCGGGGTAGACGGGGCAGATGATCGTCTTCAGCCCGTACGGGCTCAGCACATTCTCGATCCGCTCGGCCTGGCGCGCGAAGATCGGGTTCGTGAGGTTGGGAGTGAGCAGCACGACGAGTTCGTTGCTCATCGGCCGCTCGTAACCGACCTTGCGCAGGGCGTCCTCGACCGCCTGCCGGGTCGCCGCCGAGACTCCGTACTTGCGGTTGAGCACGCGACTCACGGTCGCCTCGCTGACCTCCGCGATCTCCGCGATCTCCGCGAGGCTCGACGATCCCTGAGGCGCGCGCGTGCGGCGCTTCACCTCATCGCCGGGCTGATCTTGCGTCATCGTGCGTCTCTCCGAAGCAGACCCTACCCGCTCTACTGCTTGACCGACCCGGCCAGCAGACCTGCGACGAAGTGCCGCTGCAGGAAGAGGAACAGGATGAGCACCGGCGTGATCGAGACGAGCGTGCCGGTGAGGAGCGCGCCGTAGTCGGTGGAGCTGACCCCCTGCAGCGATGCGAGCGCGACGGGCACGGTGTATGCATCCTGGGTGCGGAGCACGACGAGCGGATAGACGAAGTCGTTCCATTGCCCGAGGAACAGGAAGATCGAGCACGCGGCGAGAGCCGGGCGCACGGTCGGCAGCACGATCTGCAGGAACGTGCGGAACTCTCCCGCGCCGTCGACGCGCGCCGCCTGGATGAGCTCGTCGGGAACCGACGACATCGACTGCCGCATGAGGAAGATGCCGAACGGCACCGCCAGGTTCGGCAGGATCAGGGACGGGTAGGTGTTGAGCCAGCCGAGCTCGACCATCATCTGGAAGAGCGGCACCAGCGTGACCTGCGACGGCAGGGCGAGCGAGGCGATGATGACGACGAAGATCACGTTCCGTCCGGGGAAGGTGAACTTGGCGAACGCGTAGCCGGCCGCCGAGCAGATGAACACCGCGATCACCGTCGTGACGGTCGCGACGACGAGCGAGTTGCGCAGCGCATCGCCGAATCCCCGGCTCTGGAACAGGGTCGTCAGGTTCTGCCAGAAGTAGTCGCCGAACCACACGTGCGGGGGCACCGTGAAGATCTCGCTCGTCGGATACGTGGTCGCCACGATCAGCCAGAGGAACGGGACGATCATTACGAGCGCGCCGAGCGCGACGAAGACGGTGAGGAACCCGCTGCGGGTCGCCTCACGACGACGGTGCTGCGAGGTGCGCCGGGCCGACGCGCGGCGGGGGGTCGTCAGCTGCGCGGTCATGATGCGCGCCTCCTCAGGATGAGCATCTGGATCACGGAGACGAGCGCGACGATGAGGGTCAGCGCGTAGCCGATCGCCGAGGCGTATCCGAAGTCGAAGTACTGGAAGGCGTTCTGGTACAGGTACATGCCGATCGTCAGCGTCGCGTTGTTGGGCCCGCCGTTCGTGAGCACGTACGGCTCGTCGAACAGCTGGAGCGTGCCGATCGTCGAGAGCACGATGGTGAGCACGAGCGCGGGACGCAGGCCCGGGAGGGTCACGTTGCGGAACTGCTGCCAGCGGCTCGCGCCGTCGACCGCGGCCGCCTCGTAGAGCTCCGTCGGGATCGCCTGCAGCTGCGCAAGGTAGATGACCGCGTTGTTGCCGACGTAGTGCCAGCTGAGCGCGAGCACGATCGCCATCTTCGCCCAGAACGGGTCGGCGAGCCACGGCACCTTCGGCAGGCCGATGCTCGAGAGCGCGAAGTTCACGAGGCCGTCGTCGTACTTCAACAGGGCGGAGAAGAGGATGCCGTACGCCACGAGCCCCATGACGATGGGGATGAAGTACGCGACCCGGAAGACGGTGCGTCCCCGCAGGAGCCGCGAGTTGAACGCGACCGCAAGGAACACGGCGGTGACGAGCATGATCGGCACCTGCACCACGAGGATCAGCACGGTGTTGCCGAGGGCGATCCGGAACAGCGGATCGGATGCGAGGCGGATGTAGTTGTCGAACCCCACGAAGAGCTGCTGGCCCGCCTCATTGGTGGTGAAGCTCAGGTAGAGCGCGTAGAGGACCGGGTACGCCTTGAACGACAGGAACAGCAGCAGGACGGGCGCGAGGAACGCGAACGGCGTCGCCCAGCGCGAGATCCTGCGTCGTCGCCGGGGCACGGCCGCGGGCCGGATGGTGGTGCTCATGATCTCCTCGTCATCGCCCGGATGCGGGCGCAGTCGTCGCTGCGCCCGCATCCGTGTCGTTGCGATCAGCTCGCGATGTCGCGGCCGGTCTGCTGCGCGAGCAGGTCGGCTGCCGCGTCGAGCGCCTCCTGCGGGTCGGCGCCGCTCAGCAGCACCTGGGTCTGCGCGTCGGTGTACGCCTTGAGCGCCTTCGCGTAGTCGGAGGTGTAGTAGTCCGGCGGGGTGTCCTCGCTGAGCGCCTCGACGAACAGCTGGTTCACGAGCTCACCGTCGAAGTAGTCGTTCGGTGCGGTGAACGCGTCGGTGCTCCACATCGGGCTGTAGCTCGGGAAGAGACCCGCACCCTCGTAGACGAGCTCCTGACCTTCGAGGGTCGCCATCGAGAACTTCACGAACTCCCACGCGGCGTCCTTGTGCGCGCTCGACTCGGCGATCGAGAGGAACGTGCCACCTGCCGAGGCCGCGGTGTAGCCACCCTCGACCATGGCCGGCGGACGACGCACGGCCCACTTGCCCGCGAGGTCGGGCGCGTTGTCGGGGAAGACCCCCGCCATCCACGACGCGGATGCGAGCAGGGCGACGTTCGCCTCGCCCTTCACCTGCGTCATGAGGTTGTCCCAGCCTCCGGGGATGTCGGCGACGATGCCGGCGTCGTTGGCCCGCTTCAGGAAGTCGAGAGCCGCGACGCTGCCGGTGTCGCTCAGGGCGATGTCGCCGTCCTTGTTGAAGAAGAAGGTGCCCTGCAGGCGCGCGAGGATCTGCCACAGGTTCGCGGAGTCGGACTCCGACGCGGCCTTGTCCATGGCGAACAGGTAGCTGCCCGTCTTCTCCTTGAGGGTGACGCCCGCATCGAGCAGCTGGTCCCAGGTGGCGATCGAGTCCATGTCGATGCCGGCCTCCTCGAAGAGGTCCTCACGGTAGAAGACCACGTTCGTGTTCACCTCGTAGGGGATGCCGTAGACGTTGCCCGAGGTGTCCTGCGCACTGCCCCACAGGGTGGCGGGGAAGTCGGACTCGAGGTCGTCCGCGCCCATCTCGCTGAGGTTCGCGAAACCGTCGGGGAAGGTCTCGATGTAGTTGCCCATGTAGTCGACGCCGATGTTCATGATGTCGGCGAGACCCGAGCCACCGGCGGCCATGCCGGTGGTGATCTTGTCCCAGATCGCCGGGTTGCCGACGTTCTCGACCTTGACGGTGATGTCGGGGTGGGCATCCTCGAAGGCCGGGATGGCGGCCTCGAGGCCCTGCCCGGGCTGGTCCCAGGTCCAGACGGTGATGGTCACGGGCCCGTCGTCGGATGATTCGGGGCTGCAGGCTGTCAGTGCTCCCGCGAAGACCGCTGCGCCGGCGACGACCGCGCCGATCCGGCGCGCGCGGCTGCGTGCTGTGTGAGGGTACGTCATCGTTCCCAGATCCTCTCTGATCTCTCCGGATCCGACCGTCGGCCGACCCAGAATACAGGTTACTCTTTGCTTGCAAAATGTCATTGCAAGTTTGCATACTGTAACCGAGGGGTCGGAGCGATGACAAGCACCGATCGCCACGTGATTCATGAGAGAACGGACGCAGAGCCGTTCCCGAGGTACAAGGAAGTAGCGCCCGCATGTCGGCACAGCCACCCCAGACCACCGCGCAGCTGAGCCCCACGGCGGAGGGTGCATGGAACGCACGCGCGCGTGGGACCGAGCCACTCGAGCTGCGGTTCCCGGAGGGGCGCGTCGTGATGCTCGACGGGTCCGCCGAGTGGTTCGTGCTGCCGAGCGACCCGACCCACACGGACCTCACCGGATCCGATCGCTGCTGGGTCCTCCCCACGGGAGCCGACGACCAGGCATGGCTCATCGAGACCGATGGGGTGCTCACGGCGCGCGTCGAGGCGGCGGGGTGGACGGTCATCGCCTCCGCCGAGGCGCGGATCACCGCGCACGCGAGGCGCCCCCACGCCGACCTCGACGGCGGTCGCTTCGCCTTCGACATCCCGGGGGGCGGCGCGCTCGCCGACGCGCTCGCCGGTTTCTACTGGGACACGATGGTGCCCTCGATCGTCGAGCGGACCACTGCCGCCGACTATGCCGACTCGTCGGGCTACGTCGTCAGCACCCTCGCCGACAAGTACCAAGGCACCTACCCGGACGTGGATCACGAGTTCCAGATCAAGGGGCGCCTCGCCGCCGGCTCCGCCGTCGATCGCGATGTCGTGCGACGCATGATCGAACTGCAGCTGCGCATGATGCGCGAAGACCCCGCCCAGCTCTGGCGTGACCCGTGCGCCGTGCAGCCCGACGGGGACCGCGAGTACCACGTGCGCCGCAACAGCGCCGACGGCACCGAGAACGCCGTCATGTTCCTCGTCACCGGCAACATCGAGGTGCTCGAGTCGATCTGGCTGTACGTCGCCGGCACGAGGGACCTCGGTTGGTTGCGCGACAACATCGACGACATCGAGGGCGCCGCGTCGGGTATCGAGCTGCACATCGACGGCCACGGGCGCCTCTGGGGCGACGTCTACTACGAGGACCAGGTGATCAAGGACGGCCGCGAGACGATGGCGCAGGCCCTCGCGATCCGCTCCTTCGAGCTCCTCGCCGAGCTCGAGCGGCTCATCGGCCGCGACCAGACCGCCGCGCGCTATCGGGCGCTCGCCGCGCAGATGTCGGCGTCCCTCGCGGAGCCCCTGCCGCACGGATGGTGGGACCCCGACGCGCAGCGCTACGTCGACTGGGTGGACCGCTCGGGCCGTGTGCACGACCACATCCACCTGCTCGCCAACATCCTCCCCGTGCTCGTGGGGGCAGCCACCGACGACCAGCGCGACGCCGTCGAGCGTCTCGTGCAGCGCGAGCTGCCGGAGTTCCAGCGCTTCCCGACGTTCCTCTCGGCGCGCATCGCCGACTACACCGACGCGGAGATCGGCGACGGCGGCCCGTACGACCTGTGCGCCGCGGGACGCTACTGGTGCTGGGACGCGGCCTTCTGGTCGTCGCGCGGAGACGGCCGGATGCTCGACGATCAGCTGCAGCGCGTGGCCGCCGAGGGCGCCACCGACGACTACGTCATGGGCGAGCGCTACGACATGCACCACGTGTACTACACAGACGGCCCGAACTGGCACGGAGCCGCCCACTACTACGAGTACCCGTGCGTCTTCACCTGGGTGCTGATGGCCGAGTACCTCGGGGTGCGCGCGAGCCTCGACGCCGACCTGCTCGTCGCCCCGCGGCTCGCCGAGCACGGTACGGTCCTGCTCGAGCAGCAGGCATACCAGCTGCGCTACACCTCGGCGCCGGGGTCGTTCACCCTCGAGAACCTAGCCGACACGGCGCGCTCCTTCCGCCTGGACGTTTCGAGCCTCGCCCCCGGCGCGCGCGTCGTCGACGGCGCCACGGATGGCATCGTGCGGCTCGCCGCCGGCGAGAGCATCACCCTCGCCGTCGAGGGCGCCGCATGACCGCCCTCGACATCGACCTGCGGCGCACCCCGTTCAGCCGTCGCGGCTCGTACCTCGCGGTCTCGCGTCTCGGTGACGGCGCCTACCTGCGCACCGTCCACGGCGACGCCGCCCGACGCGAACTCGTGCAGCTCACGGTCGGCGGCACAGCCACCCCGACGATCGCGTCGACCCCCGGGCGGCTGACGCTCGGCGCGGACGGCGCGCGCCTCGAACTGGCGCTCGCCGGCCAGGGACGCGCCGCTATCCGGGTGAGCGGTGGCGAGGCGACGCTCGAGTTCCAGGTGTCGTCGCAGTACGACGTCGTGCTCGAGGAGCGCCCCGGTTCGTGGGTCTTCGTCGCGAGCGGAGCACGACGCAACTACCGCATCGTCGCGAGCGGGGCGCCCGGCGCGGTCCGGCTCGAGGCCGGGTGGGACGGGCTCAAGGACAGCTCCGCGCGCCTGATCGTCGACGCGTCGGCCTCTCCGGTCGCCCTGACGATCGACGAGTACACGACCACCCCACCCCCCGTCGAGGAGGCGAACGTCGACGTGTTCGCCCGCGAGAGCGACGCCGAGTTCGCGGCCTGGGCCGCCGTCCACGTGCCCGAGCGTGTCGACGATGCGCGCGAGCCGGGAGCCCGCCTCGCCGCCTACGTCGCCTGGGCGGCGCTCGTGCCCGCAGGCGGGGCGCTCCGCCGCGAGACGATGCTCATGTCGAAGAACCACATGAACAACGTGTGGGCGTGGGACCACTGCTTCAACGCGATCGCGCTGTGGCACGACCCGGCGGCCGCCGCCGATCAGCTGCTCACGCTCTTCGACCACCAGGACCCGAGCGGAGGCATCCCGGACTTCGTGAACGACGCGGGCGCGCAGCCGAACTTCGTGAAGCCGCCGGTGCACGGCTGGGCCGTGGCGTATCTCATGGACCGCGACGGCCTGAGCGACGAGGCGCTGAGCGAGCTCTACCCGGCGATCTCGCGCTGGACGGACTGGTGGTTCGCGGCACGCGACTACCGAGGCGACGGGATCCCGTCGTACAACCACGGCAACGACTCCGGGTGGGACAACTCGACGGTGTTCGCGACCGGCGTGCCCGTGCAGAGCCCCGACCTGCTCGCCTTCCTCGCAACGCAGATGGATGCCCTCGCGCGGATGGCTGAGCGGCTCGGCCTCCCCGCGGGGGCGCAGCACTGGAGGGGACGCGCCGACGACACGATCGAGCTGCTCATCCGCACGTTCTGGCGCGGCGACCGATTCGTGGCGCGGAGCACCCGAACGGGAGACGACATCGCCTCCGACAGCCTGCTGACCCTCATGCCGCTGACGCTCGGCGACCGCCTCCCCTCCGAGGTGTTCGCGAGCATGGTCGACCGGCTGCTGACGGGCGACTACCTCACCGAGCGGGGCATCGCGACCGAGCCCACGACGAGTCCGTACTACGAGGCGGACGGGTACTGGCGCGGGCCGGTATGGGCGCCGACCATGATGCTGCTCATCGACGGGCTGCGCCGCGGCGGCCGAACCGAGCTCGCAGCCGAACTCGGCGAGCGCTTCCTCGACACCTGCGCGATGAGCGGGATGGCCGAGAATTTCGACGCGGTGACCGGCGAAGGGCTCCGCGATCTGAGCATGACCTGGACCGCGTCGGTGTATCTCGCGCTGCTCGACCCGCACACGGCGAGCACCGCCGCCCGCGCCGTGCAGGGGACCGGCGTCGCATGAGCCACTTCGAGATCGGCGAGCACGACTTCCTGCTCGATGGCGAGCCGTTCCGCGTGCTGTCGGGCGCGATCCACTACTTCCGCGTGCATCCGGATCACTGGGCCGACCGCATCCGCAAGGCGCGCCTCATGGGGCTCAACACGATCGAGACCTACGTGGCGTGGAACCTGCACTCCCCCGAACCCGGCAGCTGGGACACCTCCGGCCGCCTCGACCTCGCCCGCTTCCTGCGGACGGTCGCGGATGAAGGCATGTACGCCATCGTGCGACCGGGTCCGTACATCTGCGCCGAGTTCGACAACGGCGGACTCCCGACCTGGCTGTTCACCGATCCGGGGGTCGGAGTGCGGCGTGGCGAGCAGCGCTACCTCGATGCGGTCGGTACCTACCTCGACCGGGTCGACGAGATCGTGCGACCGCTGCAGATCGACCAGGGTGGCCCGGTAATCCTCATGCAGGTCGAGAACGAGTACGGCGCCTACGGCGACGACGGCGACTACCTGCGGTTCCTGATGGACCGGATGCGGGCGGGTGGCATCGAGGTGCCCCTCACGACCGTCGACCAGCCCCGCGACCTGGCGAAAGGGTCGATCCCCGAGCTGCACATGACCGCCTCGTTCGGCTCGCGCTCGCGGGAACGGATGGCGACCCTTCGGGCGCACCAGACCACCGGACCCCTTATGTCGTCCGAGTACTGGGACGGCTGGTTCGACTCGTGGGGCGACTACCACCACACGACCTCGGCCGCCGATTCGGCCGCCGACCTCGACGAGCTGCTCTCGCTCGGAGCGTCCGTGAACCTCTACATGTTCCACGGCGGCACGAACTTCGGCCTCACGAGCGGAGCGAACGACCGCGGGGTCTTCAAGCCGATCGTCACGAGCTACGACTACGACGCGCCCCTGGACGAGGCGGGACGGCCGACGGAGAAGTACTGGGCGTATCGGGCCGTGCTCGCGAAGCACGGCGAGGTACCCGACGAGGTGCCGGAGGACGCCGATCCGGCGCCCGTGGACGAGGTGCCGCTCACCGGGCGCCTGCGGTTCCTCGATGCAGTGGATGCGCAGCCCGCGTACGCGACGCGCGCCCTGCCGAGCTTCGGCGAGCTGCGTCACGACGCCGCGATCCTCGTGCACTCGACGCGACTGACCCTGCCCGAGGGGGGCATCCTCACCGTGGGCGAGGTGCGCGATCGAGTGCAGATCATCGTCGACGGGCAGTGCGTCGGCGTGCTCTCACGCGAGTGGGCGCAGACGACGTGGGCCCTGCCACCCGTCGAGCGCGAGCTCGTTCTCGTGGTGGAGAGCATGGGCCGCGTCAACTACGGTCCCCGGATCGGCGAGGACAAGGGCCTCATCGGAGGCGTGCGCATCGACGGCGTCGCCGTGGAAGGCTGGTCGACCCGGGCGCTCTCGGAGACCGACCTGGGCAGGGTGGCCCGCTCCGCGGCGCAAGGCACGGCGGCCGCGGGGGGCGCGATCGCAGGTCTGACTCTCGCCCATGCGCGCTTCGAGGTGGACGCGATCTCCGACCGCTTCCTCGACACGACCGGATGGGGCAAGGGCATCGCCTGGGTGAACGGCTTCTGCCTCGGCCGGTACTGGTCGCGCCCTCCGCAGCGGACGCTCTACGTGCCCGGGCCCGTGCTGCACGCAGGCACGAACGAGCTGACCATCCTCGAGCTGGACGGCGCCCCCGTCCCCGTCGTGCGCTTCGTGGCCGACGCCGACCTCGGCCCCCTCGAAACCTGAGCGTTCCCGCGCTGCGCACCGACAGTTAACCGGGGCGTCCGGGGGCGTCCAGACGATCACCCCCAACGGGTCACCGGCGGCGGCTTGCCTCAGTCGGCCGACGTTGAGATTCGCTCGCGACGGCACGACCACCCCTGCCTGCGAGGAACCCCCATGCCTTCCGCCCCTGCGCGCCTACGTTCACTGCTGCCCTCCTTCATCGGGCGCCGTCCCCGGGCTGCGGCCGCCGCGGGGCTCGCCCTCCTCCTCGTGGCGGGCGTCTCGGCTCCGCCTGCGCTCGCCGCCACCACCGACGCGGGAATCACGCTCTCCGTCGACAACGGCCAGCTCCTGGTGGGCACCGTCGACCTGACGGCCACCGACTCCCGCTCGGGTGCGCCGCTCACGATCAGCATCGACGGAGTCGAGCGCGACGCGGTCGCCGCGCCGATCGCGAACCTCGTCTTCCAGGCGCACGGGTGGGAGTCGAACACACTCAACACCTGGGTGATCAACGGCTCGAAGACCATCACGCCGCTCACCCGCTACTGGGATTGGGCGTCGGCGACCTGGTCCATCCCGGCGGGCGCACTCGTCGCGGGCACCAACACGATCGAGCTGCGCACCGGCAGCACGACGATGGTCCACGACCCGGCCGCGGGCGCCAACGACGACTTCCGCGTGAGGAACGTGGGAGTGAAGTTCCCCGACGGGACCACGATCACCGACCCGGCCTACGGCACCAACGTCGCCGTGGACATGGGCGACAGCAGCTCGGTCGCCAAGCTCAGCAACACCTGGACGTTCCAGATCCCCGAGAGCCGGGTGGTCGCGAAGTCGAGCTACTCCTGGAACACCGACCAGGCGGATGCCGGCGAGCACGTCATCACCGCGACCTCGGCCGACGGCACCCGTTCCGTGAGCACCACCGTTCGCGTTGGGTCATGGGCACCGGCCCCCGAGCGGGTCGTGCTGACCCCCGCGGCCGACGCGTCCACGGCGCAGTCGATCACCTGGCGCACCGGATCCGCGACGACTGCGGGCGAGGTGCACATCCGCGAGGCCGGATCGGAGGGCGACTGGCGCGTCGTCGACGCCTACGCCAACGCGCCGATCTCGAGCGGAGGCGTCGCGACCCGCACGCACTCCGCGACCGTGACCGACCTCACGCCCGACACACGCTACGAGTACTACGTGGGCTCCGATGACGGCCAGAGCAGCACCTACGAGTTCCGCACCGCGGGCGACGCCGACGACCCGTTCACGTTCATCTACTTCGGCGACGCGCAGAACGAGCTGACCGAGAAGTGGGCGCCGGTGGTCGACGCCGCCTACGCGAAGTACCCCGACGCGATCGGCACCGTCAACGCGGGCGACCTCATCGACGCATCCCGCAACGACAGCGAGTGGACCGAGTGGTTCGACGCGATGGACGGCCGCACCCAGACCGGCAACGTCATCGCCGCGCCGGGCAACCACGAGTACGTCGGCGACACCTTCCTCACGAAGTGGAAGTCGAACTTCGAGTACCCGCTGAACGGGCCCACCCCGGATGACGCCGAGGCCGCGAGCGAGGCGGAGATCCAGAAGGCGGCCTACGAGGAGCAGATCGCGGAGTCGCTGCGCGAGACGGTGTACTACACCGACTACCAGGGTGTGCGATTCATCGCGCTCAACGCCTCGCGCAACGAAGCCGCCGACCTCTACACGCCCGACGACCTCCCGCCGTGCTCGACCGACTGCCCCGACCCGAAGCAGCTGTGGATGCAGATGCAGGCCGAGTGGCTCGACCACATCCTCGAGACGAACCCGAACCGCTGGGCGGTCGCCGTGTTCCACCAGCCGGTGTTCTCCACCGCCGTGGGCCGCGACGAGGCCGACCTCCGTGCGGCGTGGCTCCCGGTCTTCCAGAGCCGCGACATCGACCTCGTGCTCATGGGCCACGACCATAGCTACGCCCGCGGGTTCGTCGACTCCGACGCGACGTCCACCCCCGGCGTGACCACCGGACCCGTCTACGCCGTCTCGATGTCCGGGCCGAAGTACTACGAGGTCCAGCCCGCCGACGACAACGTGTGGACGCAGAACGGCGCGACCCAGGTGACCGCCGCAGCGCACACCTCGACCTTCCAGGGCATCACCGTCGACGGCAACACGCTGCGCTACGAGTCGATCGTGGCGGCGAAGGACGACCAGTCGACGACCGACGTCGCGGTCGGCGGAACCCTCGACGCCTTCACGATCACGAAGTACGACAGCGGCTGGAAGTTCGTAACCGAGGACGGCGTGGCCATCCCGGCCGACCCCGGGACCGCGCCGGAGGAGCCGGAGGACTCGGGGATCACGTTCTCGATCCCGAACGGCAGCACGCTCTCCGGCACCCGCACGATCACCGCTACCGACGCACGCGCGGACCAGCCCGTCACCATCTCGGTCGACGGCGAGGAGCAGGAGGTCGCACCGACCGCCCGCACCTACATCGCCTTCGAAGCGCACGGCTACCTGGCGACCACCAAGAACACGATCGTGATCAACGACAACTGGAAGATCGTCCCCGCGACGGCGTACAACAACTACGCCACGGGACGGTTCCTCGTACCCGCGGCCGCGCTCCACCCCGGAGCGAACAAGATCCAGTTCTACACCGGCAGTACCGACATGATGAACGACCCCGCGACCGACGGACGCAACGACGACTTCAACATCCGGAACCTCCGCCTGGAGTACTTCGACGGCACCACCGGAACGGATCCGCGCATGTCGCCGACGGCGATCGCCAACATCGGCGACAACGGCACGAACGTGCGCAGCTGGACGTGGGACGTGGAGATCCCCTCCGAGAACCTGAAGTCGGGCAGCTCGACCTTCACCTGGGACACCACGACGGCCGAGTACGGCACGCACGAGCTGACCGCCACCTCGGCCGACGGGTCGCGCAGCACCAGCATCTCGGTGTTCGTCGACAACCACGAGCCCGTGCAGCTCGACCTCGCGGACGGCAGCCTCGTCAACGGGGTGCGGCAGCTCACTGTCACCACCGACGTGGCCCCGAGCCTCACCGTCGACGGTCAGGAGCTGACCCTCGAGCGGCGACACCGTGTGGTCGACCCGGTCTTCACCTTCGAGGGCGACGGATTCCAGCCCGACGCGATGATGAACAGCATCTGGGTCAACGGTCGGCTCTACCGCGTGCTCGGGGTTCCCGAGGCCGCCCACGGATGGAAGACGGTGCGGGTGACGATCCCCTGGGACGAGCTCCAGTCGGGCACCAACGTGATCCGCATCCGCGCCGGCGCGAACCTCAGCGTCGACGGATCGCCTGTCGACGTGTTCTCGACGCGCAACTCGCGACTCGAGTTCGGTGGCGGTCGCGCGCTCACGGATACCGCCCATTCGGCCACCGAGAGCCTCAGCTACTCGAACACGACCAAGTACCGCGACTTCACCTTCACGATCCCGGAGGAGTGGGAGTACGTGTACCAGCACGACTGGGACACGACCGTGCTCGACGACGGCCTGCACACGGTGGTCGCGTCGCGCGACGACGGATACAGCACGGATTCGGCGACGGTCACCCTCGACAACTCCGGGCCGGCGATTCAGCTCGGCGCACCGCTCGAGGGCGCGGACTACGCGAAGTCGTCGTTCGTGGTCGACGCCACGGCCTCCGACTCGCACGACGTGGCCGAGACCTCCTTCGCGATCGACGGCGAGCCGGTCGAGAACGGGCAGCGCGTGACCGCCGATGACCTGCGTGACGGCGCCCACACCTTCACCGCCACCGCGGTCGACTCGCTCGGGAACGCCTCCACACGCACGGTGACGTTCACCACGACGGGCAACTACCCACTCCTGCCGACGGGCCCCTCGCCTGTGGCGGGCGCGCTCGACCAGAGCCCCGCCGACACGGTGCTGAGCGCCACGGTCGCCGACCCGAGCTCCGACTCGCTCGACGTATCGATGCGCTGGGGCTACCGGGGCGACTTCGCCTCCGGCGCCATCGGGGCCACGCAGGGCTCTTCGCTCACGGCGGTGCCTTCCCTCTCCGCGGGATCCGAACTGGACGCGGACGACACCGCCTCGCTCGCAGTGCGGGACGGCGACGAGGTGACGACCACCGGAGACGCGGCGTACCCGTTCCAGCAGTACGAGATCGCGGTGCCGGATGACCTCGACACGGAGGTCTTCACCGCGGAGTGGTCGGGATCGGTCCCCGCGACCGAGCGCGCCGCCCTCTCGGTGTGGAACCACCGGACGCAGTCGTGGCAGCTGGTCGACTCCGGCACGGGCGCGGATCTGACGCTCTCGGGCGACGTGTCGATCGCCGACGCCGTGCGCGACGGCACCGCACAGCTCCTCGTGCAGGACGTGGCCGCCACGGTCATCGCCGAGGACGACGACGCCGCGGTCTGGGCGTGGATCAGCGACACGCAGTTCTACGCCCAGGACGGCTCGCCCACCTACGAGAAGCAGGTGAAGTGGGTGCTCGATCACCGCGAGTCCGACGGCATCGGATACGGCGTGCACACCGGCGACATCGTCAACAACCGCCTGCTGTCGGAATGGGAGTTCGCCTCCGCCCAGCAGAAGCTGTGGGATGACGCCGGATTCCCCTACGGAATCCTCCCCGGCAACCACGACGTGGACGCCGACGGCGGATACGCGAACTACAAGAGCTTCTTCGGTGAGGACCGCTACGCCGACAAGCCCTGGTATGGCGGCGGATACGACGACAACGTGCAGCACTTCGACGTCCTCTCGACCCCCGCAGCCGACTACCTCGTCGTGTACCTCGACTGGCTGCTCGACGAGGCGGACATCGACTGGGCGAACGACGTCATCCGCTCGCACCCGGACGACAACGTCATCGTGGTCACGCACCAGTACCTCGCGGACGGCGGCGGCTACACCTACCCCGGACCGGTGATCTTCGACCGGATCGTGGCACCCAACCCGAACGTCGATGCCGTGCTGAGCGGCCACGTCGATGTCGAGCTGAACGTCAAGCAGGTCAACGGCCGTCAGGTGATCGAGGTGATGGCCGACTACCAGTCGGCTCCGAACGGTGGTGACGGCTGGATGCGCACCATCACGTTCGACGCGGAGCACCAGACGTTCAGCAACCGCACGTTCTCGCCGACGCGGTCCGGTAGCTACTGGAAGGACGACGCGATCGAGAACTTCACGCTCCCGATGACGCTGGAAGCACCCGAGCGCTGGGTGTCGACCGACTACGTCGGGGTGTCCGCCCGCGGAGGCGAGGTCATCGCGTCGTTCGACGACGTGCAATCCGGCACGCGCGTGTCGGCACCGGCCGGAGAGCTCACCCCGGAGGTGCGGTCCAGTTGGTACGTCAGCGCGACCGACTCGGACGGGTTCACCACGACCTCCGAGCTGTGGGACTTCACCACCGGTGAGGCCGAGGAGCCGGAGGAGCCCGAGGACCCCGACACGGCAGCTCCCGTGCTGACGGTGCCCGACGCGTCCGTGATCTTCGTCGGCTCCGCGTTCGACGCACTCGCCGGGGTCTCGGCACGCGATGCGGTCGACGGCGACGTCACCTCGAAGATCCAGGTGACCGGCGCCGACGAGCTCGGCACTGTCGGGCGCCACGTGCTGCGCTACTCGGTGACCGACGAGGCCGGGAACGAGGCGCACGCCGAACGCGTCGTCACGGTCGTGCCCGTGTCACTCGAGGACGTCCTCGACCCGGAGACCGAGACGCTCGACATCCGTGGCGTCGGCGGCGACCACCGCTCGATCAGCGCCACCGTGCCGGAGGACCTCGCCGGTGTGGAGCTGAACTGGGTGGTCTACTCGGCACCCCAGGTGATCGGAGCGAAGGCGTCCGCACCCGGCGGCGCGATCTCCCTCGTCTTCCCGACGGCTCTCCCCGCAGGCGAGCACCACCTCGTCGGGTACGACGACGACGGTCAGGTCGCCACCTGGGCCGCGTTCCAGGTCGCGGCCGCACCGGCCGACCCGGGCGACGACGGGGAGGGCACCGGCACCGGCGGAGACGGCACCGGCGGGGTCATCGCCGCGACCGGCGCGGAGGTCACCGGGCTCGCCGTGGTGGCGATCCTGCTGCTGATCGTGGGCGGCATCGCCGTCGCACGTCGCCGCCGCGGCACGCAGGAGGGCTGAGCGCCTGGCGGTCGGCCCCGAGCGGGCCGGCCGCCTACGCTCCGCCGCCGGCGACCGGCATGTCGAGCGACGAGACCCCCGCCATCGACATGCGCACGTGACCCTCGGTCTCGATGAGCACCGCCAGCACCGCGTCGCAGTGCACGCATCGCAGCACCCAGCCCATCGCCGAGACGTAGGCCGACGCCGATGCCACGGCCTGACGCGCCCCGCAACTTCCGCACGACGCCTCGGCCGAGGTGACGTCGCGACCGAAGGCATCCGCGAGGGCGCCGGCGACAGCGTTTCCGTCGAGGTGCATGGTCACCCCCCTCCGAACCTCTCGGTGAGAACGGCACGCGGGTCGTGCCCGAGCTCCGTCAGCCAGCCGGCGACGGTCTCGACGAACGGCGTCGGCCCGCACACGTAGACGATGGGCCGGACCTCCGCGGGCCACGCCGCCGCCTCGAGCACCTCGCGGGTGATGCGCCCGGGCGGCACGGCCCACCCCGCAGGCGTCTGCCGGGTGTAGACGTAGTCGAGCTGCAAGCTGCCGTGCGCGGCGAACCCCTCGAGGTCGGATGCGAAGAAGCGGTCGGCCGGAGTGCGCACGGAGTACAGCATCCGGAACCCGGAGGCGTCACCCGCGAGAGCGTGGGCCTCGGCCATCGCGAAGAGCGGCACGACCCCCGATCCACCGGCGATCAGCTGCACGGGCCGCTCCTCGGAGTCGGGCGACCAGATGAAGTACGAGCCGAGAGGTCCGTGCACCTCGAGCATGTCGTCGACGAGCAGATCCTCGACGAGGAAGGGCGAGACCTCGCCATTCGGCACCTCGTCGACCGCGAGGACGACGCGGGTCCCTTCGCCCGACGACGCGATCGAGTACGAACGACTCGCCTGGTAGCCATCGGGGGCGGTGAGGCGGATGTCGAGGTGGGCCCCCGGATCATTGCCCGGCCAGGTCGGCACCTCCAGCTCGATGCGCCGCGCCGACGCCGTCTCGGGGTGCAACGCCGTCACCTTCGCCGCATGCCATCCGGTGGGGCGTCGGGTCACCAGTAGCGCTCCTCCTGCCACGGGTCGCCGTGCAGGTGGTAGCCGTTCTGCTCCCAGAATCCGGGGTCGTCGCTCGGCATCGTGACGAGGCCGCGGATCCACTTGGCGCTCTTCCAGAAGTACAGATGCGGCACGAGCAGCCGGGCGGGGCCGCCGTGCTCGGGGCTCAGCGGCTCGCCGTCCGCCTCGATCGCGATCCACGCCTGCCCGTCGAGCAGCTCGTCGAGCGGAACGTTCGTCGTGTAGCCGCCGTAGCTATGCGCCATCACGTAGTCGTGGGTCGTCTCGACGTTCTCGAACACCTTGTCGAGCGGCACGCCCCGCCAGGGCATCTCGAGCTTCGACCAGTGCGTGACGCAGTGGATGTCGACGGTGACGTCCTCAACGCCGAGCGCCTGCATCTCGTCCCACGTCCAGGTGTGCCGCCCGTTCTCGGTGACCACCACGAACTCCCAGTCCGCCGTGTCGATGTCGGGCGTCGGACCCGCCGAGAGCACCGGCCAGTCCTCGACGAGAGTCTGCCCGGGAGGGAGCCGCGGGTCCCGCTCGCGACCACGGCCGGTGAATCCTCGCGTGATGAACGACATGGCATCACCCTCTCGTCGAAGCTCACGATATCGACGGCGACGCCCCGCTGTCACGCCCTAGGCTGGCGAGCATGACGCGCGTGGCGCTCGGGCTCCCGGAGATGCGCCGATCCGCTGCGTCGCCGTCCGTCGAGGGTCGTCCCCGCACCGACGAGCTGATCGATCGCTTCGGCCGCGTGGCGCGCGACCTCAGGGTGTCGATCACGGAGCGCTGCTCGCTGCGCTGCACCTACTGCATGCCTGCCGAGGGGCTGCCGGTCATCCCCCGACCCGAGCTGCTTGGCGCCGGCGAGATCGCGCGACTCGTGGGCATCGGGGCCCGGATGCTCGGCATCCGCGAGGTGCGCTTCACAGGGGGCGAGCCACTCACCCGGGGTGATCTCGTCGAGATCGTGGCACGCTCACGTGCGGCAGCTCCCGAGGTCCCGCTCGCGATGACGACCAACGGCATCGGCCTCGACCGCCGCGCCACCGCCCTCCGGGATGCCGGACTCGGCCGGGTGAACGTGTCGCTCGACACCGTCGACCGTGCCCACTTCACGAGCCTCACCCGACGCGATCGGCTGCCCGCCGTCATCGCGGGGATCGATGCGGCGCTCGACGCCGGTCTCGGGCCGGTGAAGCTTAACGCCGTGCTCATGCGCGAGACCCTCGACGACGCATCCGAGCTGCTCGCGTTCGCCGTGGCGCGCGGGCTTCGGCTGCGCTTCATCGAGCAGATGCCACTGGATGCCGATGGCGAATGGGCGCGGACGACCATGGTCACCGCCGACGAGCTGCTGCTGCGGCTCTCGGAGCGCTTCCGTCTCGAGCCGATCGGCCGCGAGGATCCGTCCGCGCCCGCCGAGGAGTGGCTCGTGGATGGCGGGCCCGCGACGGTCGGGGTGATCGCGTCGGTGACGCGCGACTTCTGCGAGGCGTGCGACCGCACCCGCATCACGGCGGAGGGGACCGTGCGCTCGTGCCTGTTCGGCGACGACGAGACCGACCTGCGCGGGATGCTGCGCGGAGGTGCCGACGACCACGAGATCGCCGACCGGTGGCGCGCTGCCATGTGGGGCAAGCGCGCGGGGCACGGCATCGACGACGCCTCGTTCGTGCGACCGGAGCGCTCGATGGGGGCGATCGGTGGCTGAGGTCGAGCTGCGCTACTTCGCCGCCGCGGCCGAGGCCGCCGGACGCGACACCGAACGGGTGGAGACGGATGCCGCAACGGTCGGCGCGCTCGCGACGCTCGTCGCCGAGCGCTACGGCCCCGCGATGGCGCGCATCATCGAGAAAGGGTCGCTGCTGTCGGACGGCATCGTCGTGCGCGACACCGGCCGGCCGCTCGGCGCGCGACTCGACGTGCTGCCGCCGTTCACCGGCGGGTAGCAGCCGGGGCCGCTACAGGCCCAGCCATTCGCTCGTGCCCTCGGCCAGGTGCTGGCGCTTCCAGATCGGCGTCGACTCCTTGATGCGGTCGACGAGCCGTCCGCAGGCCGCGAAGGCCTCGGCGCGGTGGGGCGCGGCGACGACGGCGACGAGGGCGACATCGCCCACGGCGAGCTCGCCGACACGATGCCAGGCGGCCACCCGCAGGCCGGTGTCGGCCGAGACCTCCGCGCACGTCTGGGCGAGGAAGCGCTCGGCATCCGGATGCGCACGGTAGTCGAGACCGCGCACGGATGCGCCGTGGTCGTGATTGCGCACGACACCCTCGAACACGACCACCGCGCCATCGGCATCCGTCGTGACGAACGCCTCGAGTGCCGCGCGATCCGGCGGATCGTCGCTGACCCGGGCGAACACACGCGACTCAGTCATGGCCGCCTCCGGCGAGCTGGTGGTGCAGATGCGCGAGCAGCGGCTCCAGCGCGGCGATGCCATCACGCACGGCGCCGGGTGATCCGGGCAGGTTCACGACGATGCTGCTCCCCGCGATGCCCGCGAGCGCCCGGCTGAGAGCTGCGCCCGGAGCGGTCGCCCGGCCCGCCGCACGGATCGCCTCGGCGATGCCCGGCAGCTCGCGGTCGAGTACGGCGCGGGTCGCCTCGGGGGTTCGGTCGTCGGGGTGCACGCCCGTACCGCCGGTCGTGACCACGAGGTCGGGAGCGTCGGCGAGGGCCGTACGCAATGCGCCCTCGATCTCGGCGTCGGCCACGACGAGCGGCGCGTCGACGCGGTAGCCGAGGCCGCCGAGCCATGTGACGAGCGCGGGGCCCGTGGTGTCGGCGCGCGTCCCGGCGGCAGCGGAGGTGGATGCGACGATCACGGCGGCCGAGCGGGGAGGTGCGTCGGCGGCGTGGGGGTGGGCGTGTGCATCCGCATGCGGGGACGTCGAGCCACCCTCCCGCTCCCAGTGACCGTGCCGACCGCCCGACTTCTCGAGCAACCGGATCCAGCCGAGCACCGCCGCCGGATCGACGGCCTTGATCATGTCGTGGAGCGTGAGACCGGCGATCGCGACCGCCGTCAGCGCCTCCATCTCGACTCCCGTGCGCGCGGTCACCGTCGCCGACGCCTCGATGAGCACCCGATCATCGGCGAGCTCGAAGTCGACCGTGACCTGGTCGAGCGGCAGCAGGTGGGCGAGCGGGATGAGTTCGCTCGTGCGCTTCGCGCCGGCGATGCCCGCGAGCCGAGCGGTGACGAGAACGTCGGCCTTCGGCAGTCCGTCGCCGCGGATGAGTCCGATCACCTCGGGTGTGGTGACGATCTCGCCGGCGGCGCGGGCGACGCGACGCGTGACGGCCTTCGCCCCCACGTCGATCATGCGGGCGCGACCGTCGTCGTCGAGGTGGGTGAGCTCGCTCATAGGGCCACGGTATCCACCCGCGCACCCGCGGGCAGGTCGCCGACCGTCGCGGGGATGTCGAGGAGCACGTCGGCCGCCGCCAGCGCGGCCGCGAGGTGCGAGCCGACCCCGCCGACCGGCTCGACTCCCTCGTCGGTGCGGCGGGCGCGGAGGAACCGGCGCCGACCCGGGGGCACCGAGATCGGCGCCGACAGTCGTGCCGTGTCGCGGACCCGCGGCGGAAGCGCCGCCGCCTCTCGCAGCGCCGGGGAGAGGAAGAGCGCGAAGCTGATCTGGGCGCTCACGGGGTTGCCGGGGAAGGCGACCACGGGCATCCCGTCGACCGCGCCGTGCGCTTGCGGACCGCCCGGCTGCATCTCGACGGTGCCGACCGTGCCGCCCACGGTCTCCAGCAGCGCACGCACCGGCTCGTAGTCACCCATCGAGATGCCACCACTCGTGACCACGAGCTCGGCGCCCGCCTCGCGGACTCGCGCGACCGCATCCTGCAGGGCGCGGGGGTCATCGCCGACCCGCTCGACCGCCACGAGCTGTGCGCCGTCCGCACGCACAGCCGCGGCGAGCGCGACACCGTTCGCGTCGGGGATCTGGCCGTCGGCGAGCGACTCCCCCGGCTCGACGAGCTCGCGTCCCGTGCTGATGACGGCCACACGGATGCGTTCGCGCACAGGCACGTCGCGCACCCCGGCCGCCGCGAGCGCGCCGAGATGCCGCGCCTGGAGAAGGACGCCCGCGCTGAGCAGCAGGCCACCGCTCGGCAAGTCGCTGCCCGCCTCCCGCACATATGCCCCGAGCGGCACGGAGGCAGCGAACCGCACGCGCCCGTCCGTCTGCTCCACGGCCTCCACCGGCACGACGGCGTCGGCCCCGTCGGGCAGCGGGGCACCGGTCATCACCTTCATCGCGACCCCGGCGGGCAGCGACGGCGCGGCGACTCCGGCAGGTACCGCGCCCGCGACCGCGAGCTCCGCGGGCGCATCGGCGAGGTCGGCGGCGCGGACGGCGTAGCCGTCCATCTGCGAGTTGCGGAAGGGCGGCAGATCGATCGGAGTGCGCACATCCGCTGCGAGAACCCGGTCGAGCGCGTGATCGAGCGCGACCGTCTCGCTGGGGCGCCGCAGCACCGGCTCCACGAGCGCCGCGATCCGCGCCGCGTAGTCCTCGACGGGGATCCGCTGCATGGAGTTCAGTATCGCGGCACGGACGGGTCGACCGCCCGGCTCCAGGAGTCGATCCCCCCGCGCAGGTGCCGCGCGTCGGCGAAGCCCGCCTGCCGCAACAGGTCGAGCGCACGAGCCGAGCGCACCCCGTGGTGGCAGTACACGACCGTGGGGAGCCCGGGGTCGAGTTCGGCGATCCGAGCCGGCAGCTCGCCGAGGGGGATCACCGTGGCGCCGGGCAGCGCTGCCGCCTCGACCTCCCACGGTTCGCGCACGTCGAGCAGGAGGGGCGGGGTGTCGGATCGCAGCACTGCGGCGAGCTCGTCCGGCTCGATGCCCGCATCCGCGTCTGGCGCGGGCGTCGCGGCCTGCGGGGCAGCTTGCGGGGCGGCAGGGCGCGTCGGCGGCCCGCTCGTGTCACGATCCGGATCACGGGCGAAGTCGAGCCGTCGCATCGCGCCGGTCAGCGCATCGACATCGATCACCGATCCGACGAGCGGTGTGCCGACGCCGGTCAGGAGCTTCAGCACCTCGGTGGCCATGAGACCGCCGATGGTGGTGCACACCGTGGGCAGCACGCCCGCAACCTCGCAGGTGTCCGGATCGTCCGTCGGCTCGGGGAAGAGGTCGCGGTAGTCCACGCCGTGCGCGCCCCACACGACCCCCGCCTGGCCCGAGAAGCGCAGCGCGGATCCCCACACGAGGGGGATGCCCGCGGCGGTGGCCGCGTCGTCGGCGGCGAAGCGGGCGGCGGCGTTGTCGGAGGCATCCACGAGCACGTCGGCACCCGCCACGATCTCCGCTGCTGATCGCGCGTCGAACACCAGTGCCACCTGCACGACGCGTAGCTCGGGCGCGATCTCGGCGAGACGCTCGGCAGCGGACTCGACCTTCGCGCGACCGACGTCGCCCGGACCGTGCAGGGTCTGGCGGTGCAGGTTCGTCTCGTCGACGACGTCGGGGTCGACCACGACGAGGGTGCCGACACCGGCAGCTGCGAGCGCGGGCAGCACGGCGCTGCCGAGCCCGCCCGCGCCGATCACGACCACCCGGGCATCCGCGAGACGCCGTTGGCCCTCGGTGCCGAAGCCGGGCAGGATGCGCTGGCGGGCGTAGCGGGGCGAGGTCGCCAGATCCATTCTCAGATTGTTCCACCTGTCGAGAAGGCCGCAGATGCGGCTAGCATCGCGCCATGAGAACGCGGATGCGGCGATGAGCGGGTTCAGCGTGCGTGAGGCGGCGAGCCTTCTCGGGGTGAGCGACGACACGGTGCGGCGGTGGGCAGAGGCCGGGCGGCTCTCGATCACGACGCCTCCCGGGGGTCGGCAGACGATCGACGGCATAGAGCTGGCCCAGCTCGCGGAGGAGCTGGCCGCGGAGGCGCGACGGGGTGCGGAGTTCCCGGGCACGGCGATGTCGTCGCGCAACCGCTTCACCGGGCTCATCACGCGCGTGCAGCGCGACGGCGTCATGGCGCAGGTCGACATCCAGGCGGGGCCGTTCCGGGTGGTGTCGCTCATGACCCGGGAGGCGGCCGACGAGCTGGCTCTCGAGCCGGGCATGCTCGCCTCCGCGGTCGTGAAGGCCACGAGCGTGAGCGTGCAGCTGCCGGGCGGCGGAGCGTGAAGCGGTTGCTGCGCGTCGCCGCGATGGCGATCGGGGCGAGCGCGCTCCTGAGCGCATGCGGCGGAGCGACTCCGGATGCGGATCAGGAGGGGCTCGGCACGATCACGGTGCTCGCCGCGGCGTCCCTGACCGAGAGCTTCGACGCGCTCGCCGCGGAGTTCGAGCGCAGCCATCCGGGGTCGCACATCATGCTCTCGTATGGGGGCAGCTCGGGGCTCGCCCAGCAGATCGTCGCGGGTGCGCCCGCGGATGTGTTCGCATCCGCCGATGAGGCGACCATGTCGACGGTCGACGAGGCGGGGCTCGCCGCCGATCCCACTCCGTTCGCGAGCAACACGCTCGAGCTCGTGGTGCCGGTGGGCAACCCGGGGGATGTGAACGGGATCGACGATCTCGCGCGCGACGAACTCGTGGTGGCGCTGTGCGATCCGGCGGTGCCGTGCGGGGCGGCGGCGGTCAGGTTGCTCGACCTCGCGGGGGTGGCGGCGGCGCCCGACACGCTCGAACAGGACGTGAAGGCCGTGCTCACCAAGGTGACGCTCGATGAGGCGGATGCGGGACTCGTCTACGTGACCGACGGTCGCGCCGCCGGTGGCGAGGTAGAGGAGCTCGCGATCGACGGGGCGGACGAGGTGCGGAACCGCTACCTCATCACCGCCGTCGACGGCGGCCCGAACCCGCGCGGCGCGGCGGCTTGGATCGCGTTCGTGACGGGTGAAATGGGGCGGGAGGTGCTGGCGGATGCTGGCTTCGGCGAGCCCTGACCGGCGGCCGCGTCCCAGCGCGCTGCTCGTGGCGGTCGCCGCGATCGGCGTCGGCGTGCTCGTGCTGCCGCTTGTTGCGCTCCTCGTGCGTGTGCCGTGGCCCGAGCTGCCGGGGCTCCTCGCGAGCGGCCCCGTGCTCGAGGCCCTCGGACTGTCGTTCCTCACCGCCTCGATCTCGACTCTCGTGTGCGTGGTGCTGGGCGTGCCGCTCGCGGTCGTGCTCGCGCACGCCGACACCTGGCGCACCCTGCCGCGCCGCCTGCTGCGCACGGCCGTGACCGTCCCGCTCGTGCTGCCACCGGTCATCGGCGGGATCGCCCTGCTCATGCTCTTCGGGCGGAGCGGCGTGCTGGGGCCCGCACTGGCGGCGCTCGGCGTCGGCCTCCCGTTCACGACCCCCGCGGTCGTCATCGCCCAGACCTTCGTGGCTCTGCCGTTCCTCGTGTTCGCGGTGGAGGGCGCGCTGCGCGGACTCGATCGGCGCATCGAGCAGGCGGCGGCGACGCTCGGAGCGAGCCGGATGCAGACCTTCGCGCTCGTGACCGTGCCGACGGTGGGCCCGGCGATCGCGGCGGGCGCGATCCTCTGCTTCACTCGCGCGCTCGGCGAGTTCGGCGCGACGATCACCTTCGCCGGCTCGCTGCCGGGCGTCACCCGCACGCTGCCGATCGCGAGCTATCTGGCCTTGCAATCGGAGCCGGGGGATGCGATGGCCCTCGCCGTCGTGCTCCTCGCGGTTTCCGTGCTGGTGCTGCTGGTGCTGCGCGATCGCTGGGCGCCGGGGATCACGCGATGAACGGGCTCGAGGCGAGGCTGACGCTCGAGCGGCCCGGCTTCCGACTGGAGCTCGCCGTTGAGGTGGCGCGCGGTGAGACCGTCGCCCTCCTGGGGCCGAACGGGGCCGGGAAGTCGACCGCGATCGCCGTGCTCTCGGGTCTGCTCGCCCCCACCCCCGGGCGCGTGGTGCTCGGAGGCCGGGTGCTGGACGATACGGCGGCCCGAGTACATGTCGACCCGGCGCGGAGGCGGGTGGGTGTGGTGTTCCAGGATCTGCAGCTGTTCCCGCACCTCTCGGTGCGCGACAATGTGGCGTTCGCGGCCTGGGTCGGCTCGCGCAGCCGGCGGCGGGGGCGCATGCGCGCCCAGGAATGGATCGAGCGCTTCTCGCTCGAGGCGCTGGCGGACGCCCGTCCCCGGGAGCTCTCCGGTGGTCAGGCGCAGCGAGTGGCGCTCGCGCGTGCGCTCGCATCCGAGCCGGATGCGCTCCTGCTCGACGAGCCGATGTCGGCGCTCGACGTGGAGGCCCGCGCCGACGCCCGCGCGGAGCTCGCCGAGCACCTGCGGGGATTCGACGGCCCGACGGTCCTGGTGACGCACGACCTCGCCGACGCCGAGGCACTCGCGGGTCGCGCGCTCGTGCTCGAAGGCGGACGGGTCACGCAGGCGGCGACGCTCGCCGAACTCCGCGCCGCGCCGGCGACGCCGTACGTCGCGCGGCTCGTGGGGGCAGGAGCGTAGGCCTCTCCGATCGACATCTCAGCGAGCGATGCGTCCCTGGGATTCATGGCAGCGACCGGAGCACCGGAATCGGCCCGAGACCATCGATGGGGCGTGCGTGCTCCTCCCACTCCTGCACCAACGCCGACCCGCGAGCGGCGAGATCACGAAGCTCGGTTTCGGTGACGTCAATCACTTGCCCCTCGTTGCCCGTGATCTCCTCGATCCGGTCCGCGATGGCTGACGCGCCGCGCAGCCGATCGTCGATGCGAACGGAGTCATCAAGAACCAGAAGCACGTCAAGGTCGCTGTCGGGGCCCGCGGTCGATGTCGCGACCGAGCCGAACACCGCGACCCGCACAGATTCGTCGAACTCGTCCCGAGCGACGTCGACGATCTCCTTCTCGAAGGCGACGCGTGAGGCCAGCAGACTTTCGAGGGGCCCCCAGTAGACGTGGCGACGGTTCAGCCCGAACAACGTGGCATGTGAGGTCTCGGTCGCCGTCACGAGGCCGATCTCTCCGAGCCGACGGAGGTACCGGTGGGTCGACGAGGGGCTCGCGCCGCCAGACAGCTTGGCAATCTGCCTCCCGCTGGTCGGGTCGGCGAGGCGTGCCAGTGTGCGCAGGATCGCGGCCTCAGTTGACCCTAGGAGGTCGGCGCCCGGTGCGGTGAGGAGCATGGCGGTATTGTCTCAAATTTGAGACGGTTGCGTCAATATTGATACATTCGTGGTATTCGATCCCACGGGATCGGCCGCAGAGCTCGTCGAGGCGTAGACCTCCGCGCCCCACGAAACGACGAAGCCCCCGTGAATCAGTCCGATTCCGGGGGCTTCCGCGTGTGGCGAGTGAGGGATTCGAACCCCCGAAGGCTACGCCGGCTGATTTACAGTCAGATCCCTTTGGCCGCTTGGGTAACTCGCCATGTGCGCGCCCGGCCGGTGTAGTCACCGACCGGATGCGCCACACAAGAATACAAGGTCCGGAGCGTCCCCGAGACCACAGCCCGCTCCGCGCGGAAGCACGCTCGGTAGACTGCGGGCAACATCCAGCGCAGGAGGACGCGTGGCCGGCATCCACGAGGTGGCACGGCTCGCGGGTGTTTCCGCGGCGACCGTCTCTCGGGCACTGTCCGGCCGAGGCGCCGTCTCGGCGGCCACCCGGGAGCGAGTCCAGGCAGCCGCGACGCAGCTCGGATACGTCGTCTCATCGAGCGCATCCGGCCTCGCCACCGGCCGCACCCGCAACGTCGGCGTCGTGATCCCGTTCCTCAATCGCTGGTTCTACAGCGCCGTGATCGAGGGGGCGGAATCGGCGCTCCTCGAGCAGGGCTACGACCTCACCCTGTACAACCTCGGCGGCAGCGCCGACGAACGTCGGCTCGTGTTCGAGCACTTCCTGCTGCGCAAGCGGGTCGATGCGGTCATCGCGATCTCGCTCGAGCTCACGCCCGCCGAGGTGGAGCGGCTCATCGCCCTCGACAAGCCCATCGTCGGGGTCGGCGGCCCGCTCGCCGGCGTGCGCACCCTCAGCCTCGACGATGAGCAACTCGGCCGCATCGCCACCGAGCACCTGCTCTCTCTCGGGCACACCGCCATCGCCCACATCGGCGGTGACGCCCTCGAGATGGACTTCCACCTGCCCACCCATCGCCGCCACGGATACGAGACCGCGATGCGCGCCGCCGGCCTCGACCCGGCGGAGAGCCGGTTCCACGCCGCCGACTTCACGATCCCCGGCGGACACCGCGCCGCGACCCAGCTGCTCGCCGACCCCACCGCGCGACCGACGGCGATCTTCGCGGCATCCGACGAGATGGCGATCGGCGCGATCCTCGCCGCGCGCGACCTGGGACTCGACGTGCCCGGCGACGTCTCGGTGATCGGCATCGACGACCACGAGCTGGCCGGGTTCTTCGGCCTCACGACGATCGCGCAGTTCCCGGCGCTCCAGGGGCGGATGGCGGTGCAGGTGCTCATGGACGAGTTGCACCCCGACCCGCGCACGTCCCGCAGCCTCAACACCGAGCTGCCGCACGAGCTCGTGGTGCGATCGAGCACCGCGGCGCCCCGCGGTTAGCTCGACGGCGACGCCAACGCTTCCGCGGCGTCCTCCGTGTAGCGGATCGCGTACTGCGCGACCGTGCCGAGGTACACCTCCGGCGCGTTGTACGAGCGGATGCCCGCGCGCCAGCCGTCCTCCGTGTCGAACGCGGTGCTCGCCCGGCAGAGATAGTTCGCGGCTGAGAGCGCCGCGTCGAACACGTTCTGCGGATCCTCCACGCCGTCCCCGCCACCATCGACGTGCCAGTTGCGCCACGCCTCCGGGATTAGCTGCATGGGACCCACGGCGCGATCCGCGTCCGGGTCGCCGTCGATCTCGCCGTCGTCGCTGTCGGGCACGAGCGCTACGCCCTCGCCGTCGAGCGCGACGCCGAAGATCGGCGGGACGGCCGTGCCGCCCTCGTCGAGACTCGAGCCGTCATGCCGCCCGTGGTCGGATTCGGTCGCACCGATACCGGCGAGGGTCTCCCACCCGAGCCCGCACTCGGGCATCTCGCGGGCCTTCGCGATCGCGGCCCCCGCGTACGCGGCGAGCGCGACCTCGGGGATGCCCGTCACCGCCGCCACCTCGGCCACCCACTCGGCATCCGCGAGCCCTGTGATCCCGGGACCGGATCGCGGATCCGCCGCAACCGGCGGCTCGGCCGGCGGCGCCCAGCTGGGCAGCGGCTCCGGTTCGGAGAAGATGCCACCCCCTCCCGCGCGCGGCGCAAGGAAGACCGCGATCGCGACCACGACGACCGCGAGCCCCGCCACCACAGCGGCGACGATCGCGAGAGGACGCAGGACGGCACGCATCAGTCAGACCTACCATGGCCACATGGCAGATTCCTCTTTCGACATCGTCAGCAAGGTCGACACGATGGAGGTGCAGAACGCCCTCAGCCAGGCCCAGAAGGAGATCGCGCAGCGCTACGACTTCAAGAACGTGGGCGCGTCGATCGAGTTCTCGGGCGAGAAGATCCTCATGAAGGCGGCCTCCGAGGATCGCGTGAAGGCGGTGCTCGACGTGTTCGAGCAGAAGCTCATCAAGCGCAGCATCTCGTTGCGCTCGCTCGACGCGGGCGACCCCTTCGCCTCCGGCAAGGAGTACCGCATCGAGGCGCGCATGAAGGAAGGCATCAGCTCCGACGACGCGAAGAAGATCTCGAAGATCATCCGCGACGAGGCGCCGAAGTCGATCAAGTCGCAGATCCAGGGCGACGAGCTGCGCGTGCAGTCGAAGAGCCGCGACGACCTGCAGGCGACCATCGCGCTGCTGAAGGGCAAGGACCTCGATGTCGCCCTGCAGTTCGTGAACTTCCGCTAGAGGTTCATCTCGGCCCAGGCGGCGATCGCCGGGTAGCGCGAATACGCCTCGTCCTCCTCGAACGGCTGACCTTCCGGCTCCGCATCCGGATCGGGCCCGTCGTCCGAGAACTCGAGCTCGCGCTCCTCCAGCAGGTCGAGCACCACGTATTCGAGCTCCTCGTTCTCCAGTTCGGTGGTGTCGAAGTAGGCGACGAGCCCGTGCGGGTCACGGGCGGCCTGCTCGACCGCATCCGCTCCCTTGCCGATCAACCACGACCGGAAATAGTGGAACGAGTCGTCGCCCATGCCGCCCTGCGCCACGAAGCCGGCGGCCCAGACGTCCCAGGTGCCCAGGCGCACCAGCTGCCGCCGGTACTCGGCGCGGAACGAGATGAGCTCGTCGTCCGAAAGATCTTCCAGCACCCCGCCCAGGGCTCCCGCGTCCGCGGACGGATCCTGCGGTGAGCGCCCGTCGCGGGCCTGATCGATGAGCTCGAAGAAGCGATTCTGGTTCACTCTCGGATGCTAACGCCGACCTGCGACGGCGGCTCGACCCCACCGGACGCTCCATCATGGCGCGGCGCACTCCGACACGACAGACTGATCCCGTGGACGAACAGCTCATCGCCTGGCTTTCGCTCGCGACGCTCGTCGGGCTGCTGCTGATCGACCTGGGGGTGCGCATCACGGCGCTCATCGTCGTGCCCCGCAACCGCCGCCCGCAGACGGCGACCGCCTGGCTGCTCGCGATCTTCTTCATCCCCTACTTCGGCATCCTGTTCTTCCTGATGTTCGGCAGCGCGCGGCTGCCGAAGGGTCGCCGCCGGAAGCAGCGCGAGATCAACGAGTACATCCTCGAGACGACCGAGGGCATCGACCTCGTGCGCAAGGACCCGAGCTGGCCGGAGTGGCTGGAACCGCTCGTCGAACTGAACCGCACACTCGGCTCGATGCCGCTCGTCGGCGGCAACACGGCGCGGATGTGGTCGGACAACCAGGAGTCGCTCGATGCCATGGTCGACGAGATCCGTCAGGCGAAGCGGGTCGTGCACGTCGAGTTCTACATCCTCTCGCTGGACGAGACCACGCGACCGTTCTTCGAAGCGCTCGCCGAGGTCCGCGCCCGCGGGGTGAAGGTGCGGGTGCTGCTCGACCATCTCGGCAACTTCCAGTACCCCGGATACCGCCGGACGAAGAAGTTCCTCACCGAGGCCGGGATCGAGTGGCACCTGATGCTGCCGCTGCAGCCGTTCAAGCGGAAGTTCCAGCGACCCGACCTGCGCAACCACCGCAAGCTCGTGGTCATCGACGGCGAGATCGCCTTCACCGGATCCCTCAACGTCATCGAGACGCCGTACCAGCGCAAGAAGAACCACAAGCGCGGGCTGCACTGGAAGGACTATTGGGCGAGGTTCGAGGGGCCGGTTGTCGCCGGGATCGACGCCGTGTTCGTGACCGACTGGTACTCCGAGACCGACGAACTGCTCGTGCGGGAGTCCGCACCGGTGCGCACCATGGGCGACGGCGATATCGACTGCCAGGTGGTGCCGAGCGGTCCCGGGTTCTCGGTTGAGAACAACCTGCGCCTGTTCAACTCGCTCGTCTACAACGCGCAACGGCGCATCGTGCTCGTGAGCCCCTACTTCGTGCCCGACGACTCGATGCTCTACGCCGTGACGACCGCCGCGCAGTCGGGGTTGCACGTCGAGCTGTTCGTCTCCGAGATCGGCGACCAGTTCATGGTGTACCACGCGCAGCGCAGCTACTACGAGGCTCTGCTGAAGGCGGGGGTGAAGATCTACCTCTTCCCCGCGCCGACGATCCTGCACGCGAAGCACATGACCTTCGACGACGAGGTCGCGATCATCGGATCGAGCAATATGGACATGCGCTCGTTCACCCTCGACCTCGAGATCTCGGTCATGGTGCACGGCGGGTCGTTCCTCGCCGGGCTGCGCGAGGTGGAGGACTCCTACCGTGCCGTCAGCCGCGAGCTGACTCTCGAGGAATGGCAGAGACGCTCATTCGGCACCCAGACCCTCGACAACCTGATGCGCCTCACCGCCGGCCTCCAATAACCCCGCGAGATGTCGAAAAGTGCGGGTTTCGGCCCGCGAGATGTGCAGATATGGACATCTCGCGGGATGGGGCGGGGCGGGGCGGGTCAGGGGCGGGAGACGCGGACCATGTCGTCGCGGGGGACGACCTTGATGCGGGCGCGACCCTCGGGCTCGCCGAGCGCGATCTCGTGGGCGTCGAGGCGGTGCCAACCTTCGAGGTCCGTGTACTCGACACCTCGCTCATCGAGTAGCCGCACCACGGCGTCCTCGTCGGGCTCCGCCGGGCTCCACCAGCTCGCCTGATCCTTCACGAGGTGCGAGATGGTCTCCATCGCATCCGACTTGGTGTGCCCGATGAGACCCACGGGCCCACGCTTGATCCATCCGGTCGCGTACACGCCCGGCACGATGTTGTTGTCCTTGTCGAGCGCCTGGCCCTCGTGGTTGGGGATCACGCCGTGCTTCTTGTCGAACGGGATGCCCGGCAACGGCGAGCCGAAGTAGCCGATCGCCCGGTACACGGCCTGCACCGGCACCTCGCGGATCTCTCCCGTGCCGCGCACGCCGCCCTCGCCATCCGGCTCAGTGCGCTCGTACCGAAACGCGGTCACGCCGTTCTCGTCGCCGAGCACCTCGAGCGGCTTCGCATAGAAGTGCAGATGCAGTCGCCGCGACGCGGCCCCCACCTCGCGCTGACGCCACTGGCCGAGCACGCGATCGATCACCAGCACCTGCTTGTTCGACTCGATCGCGCGGCGTGAGGCCTCGTCGTAGTCGAAGTCCTCGTCGTAGACGATCATGTCGACGTCGCGCAGCTCGCCGAGCTCGCGCAGCTCGAGCGGGGTGAACTTCACCTGCATCGGTCCGCGGCGGCCGAACACGTGCACGTCGGTCACCGGTGACGCCTGCAGCCCCTCGTAGACGTTCGCGGGGATCTCGGTGGGAAGCAGATCCTCCGGATGCTTCGCCAGGATGCGCGCTACGTCGAGCGCGACGTTTCCGTTGCCGACGACCGCCACCGACTCTGCCTCGAGCGGCCAGGTGCGGGGGAAGTCCGGGTGCCCGTCGTACCAGCTCACGAACTCCGCGGCGCCGTAGCTGCCGGGGAGGTCGATCCCGGGGATGTCGAGCGATGCGTCGCGCACGGCACCGGTCGCGAAGATGACCGCGTGATAGTGGTGCTTGAGGTCGTCGAGGGTGATGTCACGCCCGTACAGCACATTGCCGAAGATGCGGATGTCGCCCCGGTCGAGCACTTCGCGCAGGGCCGTGATGATGCCCTTGATGCGCGGGTGATCGGGCGCGACACCGTAGCGGACGAGGCCATACGGCGCGGGCAGCTGCTCGAACAGGTCGATCGAGACGTCGAACGAGCGCTCGTGCTTCAGCAGGATGTCGGCGGCGTAGACACCGGCGGGGCCGGCGCCCACGATGGCGAGGCGGAGCTTCATGCGGGAGTGGGTCCTTTCGTGTGCGCCGGGGGGCGCGGCGATGCGTCGAGCCGCAGCTAGCTGGAGCGCTCGACGATCGCCTGGGCGAAACGGGTGAGGGACTTCTTGACCGGTCCCTGCGGCAGAGGTGCGAGAGCAGCAACCGCGGCATCCGACCAGCGGTTCGCTTCCGCGAGCGTGGCCGCGGTGACGGGGTGGTCGCGTAGCTCGGCGACCGCGGCGGCGAACACGGCCGGGTCATCGGCGGCGGCGCCCTCTTCCAGGCGCTCCACGAGTGCTGCGGCCGCGGCATCGGTCTCGGCCTCGCGGCGCAGGTAGAGCAGCGGCAACGTGGGCACGCCCGCTCGCAGATCGGTTCCCGCCTGCTTGCCGGTCTCCTCGATGGCCGTCGAGAGATCGATGACGTCGTCGATCAGTTGGAACGCGACGCCGATCCGCTCACCGAACTCCTCGACGGCCGGCTGGTAGGCCTCGTCGGCGTGCGAGAACACGACGCCCACGACCGCCGCGCACGAGATGAGCGAGCCGGTCTTGTCCGAGAGCACCTGCAGGTAGTGCTCGATCGGATCCTCGTCGGGGCGGGGCCCGACCGTCTCGTGCAGCTGCCCGAGGCAGAGGCGTTCGAACACGTTCGCCTGCAGAGTCAGGGCGCGCTCGCCGAGCGTCGCGATGAGCTTCGAGGCACGCGCGAACAGGAGGTCGCCCGTGAGGATCGCGACCGAGTTGCCCCACACGGTCTGCGCGCTCGGCACTCCCCGCCGGACCTGAGCGTCGTCCATGACGTCGTCGTGGTAGAGCGAGGCCACATGGGTGATCTCGACCGCCTGTGCAGCGCGCACCACCTCGTCGGTGATGCCCTCACCGAGCTGGGCGGTCAGCAGGGCGAGCACGGGGCGCACCCGCTTGCCGCCGGCGTCCATGAGGTAGCGGCTCGTGGCATCCGCGATGTCATCGGCGAACGCCAGCTGCTCGGCGAGCCCCGCCTCGACCCGTTCGAGTCCCGCCTCGATAGCGCGGGCGAAGCCGCGTTCCTCGCCCGAGGCGAAGAGCGCGTCGCCGAGTCCCAGCGAGGCGCCGAGAGTCCGGCGTCGAGCGAGCGAGTTGGTCGGGGTCACGATGGGCCGATCTGTGGTGTCAGGTGGTCGTGCGCGGAGCGCGACGGCGGGCGGCGGAGGCGCGGGTGGCCGCATCGGCCGGCTTGCGCCCCCGGTGCAGGGCGACGACGCCCCCCGTGAGGTTGCGGTAGGCGACTCGGGTGAACCCGGCGCCGCGGATCCAGCGGCTCAGCTCCTGCTGATCCGGCCACTGCTCGATGGATTCCATGAGGTACCGGTAGGCGTCGGGGTTGGTGCTCGCGAGCTTCGCGACGACGGGCATGCCGAGCTTCATCCACGCGTCGTAGCCGAGCCGCATGACGGGGTTGCCGGGGTGCGAGAACTCGCACACCACGAGGCGCCCGCCGGGCTTCAGCACGCGATACATCTCGGCGAGCGCGGTGAGCGGATGGGCGATGTTGCGCAGCCCGAAACTGATGGTGACGGCGTCGAACTCCTCGTCGCCGAACGGGAGCTTCTCGGCGTCGGCCTCGACGAACTCGATGTCGGGCTGGCGACGGCGCCCTTCGGCGATCATGCCGGGCGAGAAATCGGCTGCGATGACCCGCGCACCGGACTTCGCGATGGCCGCGGATGACGTGCCGGTACCGGCCGCGATGTCGAGGATGCGCTCACCCGGCTCGGGGGCGATCGCCTTGACCGTCGCAATGCGCCAGAGCACCGAATTGCCGACCGAGAGGATGTCGTTGGTGCGGTCGTACCCGCGCGCGACGTCGCTGAACATGCCGGAGACGTCCTCCGGCCTTTTGTCCATATCCGCCCTGTTCACCACGGGCCATCCTATCCGGGCCGTATGCCGAGGGGCCGGGCCGTTGGGCCCCGCTGCCCGTCCCCCGCCCGGCTTAGGCTGGTGGGGTGACCGATCCCGTGGGCGAGCTGCCCGTGCTGACCTCCCTCACGCGCGTGGTCGACCCGGTGACTTCCCTGTTGCCGCTGCTCGATCCGGTGTCCCCGCTGCTGTTCATGCGACGCGGCGAGGGAGTTGCCGGACTCGGCGAGACCCTGCGGTTGACCTTCCGCGGGCCCGACCGCATCGCTCAGGCCGCCGAGACGTGGCGCCGGATCGCGCAGGCCGCGACTGTGGTCGACCAGGTCGGGATATCGGGAACCGGCCTGCTCGCCTTCGGCGCCTTCACGTTCTCGGCGGAGTCCGAGTTCGAGAGCGTCCTCATCGTGCCGCAGACGATCGTGGGTCGGCGCGACGGCGTCAGCTGGGTCACGCAGATCTCGATCGCCGGCACCCCGTCCGCTCCCCGGGAGCCGGAGGCGATCCCGCTCGGCGCCGAGTTCCGCATCTCGCTTCAGCCGGGCACGGTCGACCGCGAGCGCTACCGCAAGATGGTCACGGATGCCGTCGCCCGCATCCGCACGGGGCCGTTGCGCAAGGTCGTGCTCGCCCGCGATCTCGTGGGCCACGTCCCCGCCGGAGGCGACATCCGCCGCGTGCTGGTCGATCTCGCCCTCGGCTACCCCGACACGTGGACATTCGCGGTCGACGGCCATATCGGCTCGAGCCCCGAGACGCTCGTGCGGGTCAACCACGGCCAGGTGTCGGCACGTGTGCTCGCCGGCAGCATCGCGCGAGGCGCGGACGCCGAGAGCGACCATGCGGCGGCGGTCGCCCTCGCAACCTCCACGAAGGACGTCGACGAGCACCGATACGCGGTGCAGAGCGTGCTCGCCGCCCTCGGCCCGCACGCGCGCGGGGCCGACGGCCGGGGGGTCGCCGCGAGCGAGTACCCGTTCGCGCTCAAGCTGCCGAACCTGTGGCACCTCGCGACCAACATCGAGGGCACTTTGAGCGACGGATCGTCGGCTCTCGATCTGGCGGCGGCGCTGCACCCGACCGCGGCCGTCGCAGGAACGCCCACGGCAGCGGCGCTCGAGACCATCCGCGAGCTCGAGCCCCTCGATCGCGGCCGCTACGGCGGGCCGGTCGGCTGGGTGGATGCGAACGGTGACGGCAAGTGGGCCGTGTCGCTGCGCTCGGCCGAAGTGGATGCCGAGGGCGGCATACGCGCCTTCGCCGGCGCGGGCATCCTCGCCCCGTCCGACCCGGATGTCGAGTTCGACGAGACCGCGCTCAAGTTCCGCCCGGTGGCCGAAGCGTTCGGCTGACGGGTCGCCTCAGCCGCTCGCGCGCAGCGCCGCCTGCTGCGCGGCGACGTCGAAATCGGGTGGCGGCCAGTCCTGGCCGAGCGAGCGCAACGCATCCGTCAGGATCTCGGCCACGGCGAGCCGCGAGTACCACTTGCGGTCCGCGGGCACGACGAACCACGGAGCCTCGTCAGTGGAGGTGCGCTCGATCGCCACCTGGTAGGCATCCTGATAGTCGTCCCACAGCGCCCGCTCGGCCAGGTCGCCGGGCTCGAACTTCCAGTACTTGTCGGGGCGCTCCAGTCGCTCGGCCAGCCTGCTGCCCTGCTCCGCGCGCGAGATGTGCAGCATGCACTTGACGACGAGCGTGCCCGAGGCGACGAGACGCTGCTCAAAGTCGACGATCGCGCCGTAGCGACGCTCGATCTCGGCGGCGTCGGCGAGCGCACGCACCCGCCCGATCAGCACGTCCTCGTAGTGGGAGCGGTCGAACACCCCGATGATGCCAGGGCGTGGAAGCTCTCGCTCCACGCGCCACAGGAAGTCGTGCGCCAGCTCTTCGGGAGTCGGCCGCTTGAACGCATGCACGTGGGCCCCCTGGGCGCCGACCGTGCCGACGACGTGCCGCACGATTCCGCCCTTTCCCGAGGTGTCCATGCCCTGCAGTACGAGCAGCACGCTGCGCGGGTCGTGCTCGGCGTTGGCGAAGAGCAACTCCTGCCGCCGCTCGAGCTCGGGCCGTCCCTCCACGAGGGACTCCTCGCCCTCCCGCTTGCCACCCGAGAACCCGGGGGTGGATCCGGGGTCGACGTCGACGAGCCGGAACCCGGGCCCCGCACGCAACTCATCAGCGAGACTCATGGAGCCACGGTAGTGGCAGGTCAGCGCGAGAGGGCGACCTCGACGATCGTCCGCCCCGGGGAGGGGGTGAGGGCGCCGTCGAGCTGCCCCACCTCGGTGACCAGGCGGTGCTCCCATCCGTACGCCGACGCGAGGGCCGCGAGGTCGACATCCTGCGGGGTGAGCAGCACGCGGTCGGCGAGTGCCGGGTCCGCGGATCGGGCGACCTCGAGTCCGTCGAAGATCGTGCCGCCATGGTCGTTGCCGACGATGAGCTGCAGCCGCGGCCATGGCTCGCCGGCCCCGCCGAGCAGCGACCCCACGTCGTGCAGCAGCGCCAGATCGCCGAGCAGAACGCGCGTGATGCCGGGCCGGGTCTCGTCGCGCTGGGCCGCGATGCCGATGCCCGTCGCGGTCGCGATGGTACCGTCGATGCCCGCGAGGCCGCGGTTCGCGTGTACGCGGATGCGCTTGCCGGGAGCGACGCGATCGAGCTCGCGGATGAGGCGGGAGGCTCCCACGACGAGCCGGTCGTGCGGCCAGCTCGCGTTCCACACGGCCTCGACGAGGCGGCGGCGCGAGACGGGCGCGCGCATCCGCTGGAGCTGCTCGCGCGCGAAGGCCGCGCGCTCCGCGTAGTCGGTGCCGATCGACGAGACCGACCCCTCGTCCTCGTCGAGCAGCTGACGCGACGCGTGCACCCATCGCCTCGCCCACGACGGATCGGGCTCGTCGCCCTGGCCGGTGACGACCACCGCGTCCACGATGCGGGCCGCGCGGCGTCCCGGGTTGTAGGCGTCGAGGCCCCGCCCCCGCACGACGATCGTCTCCACACCGCGCCGCTCGATGAGCGCCGGCACCTCACGGCTGAGGGTCGGATGCCCGAACACGACCACACGCTCGACCCGGTCGCCGAATCCGGCGGCTCCGAGCAGCTCGCGGTACGCGGGCACCAGTTGTGGTCCGAAGCGGGCGCCGCTCGACACCTCGGCGAGGAGCGGTGCCCCGAGCTCGCGGGCGATGCGCTCGGCATCCTCTCCCGCGTCGGCTCCCGCCACGACGACCGTGCCGGGTCGGGGTTCGAGCTCCAGCACCTCAGCCTGCGACGGAGTCGCGGGATCCCACTCGCCCGGCTCCAGATCGGGCAACCGCACCGCCGACGAGAGCGGCTCACGGAACGCGAGGTTCACGTGGCGCGGACCTCGGATGCCGTCGAGCACCTCCGCCGCGAGCGCATCCGCTGCGTCCTCCTCACCGGCGTCGCCGGTCGGCGCCGGGACGTCCCACGAGTGCGGCGCGACGTCGCCGAAGATGCCCGCCTGGCGGGTGGTCTGGTTCGCCCCCACGCCACGCAGCTCCTCCGGACGGTCAGCGCTCACGATGAGCAGGGGCACCCCGGCGTGTGCCGCTTCGAGCACGGCCGGGTGGAGGTTGCCGACGGCGGTACCCGACGTGGTCACGACGACCGCCGGCACTCCCGTCTCGACGGCGAGCCCCAGCGCGAGGAACCCCGCGGAGCGCTCGTCGATGCGCACGTGCAGCGTCAGAAGGCCCGCCTGCTCGAACCGCGCTGCGGCGAGTGCGAGCGCCTGCGACCGGGACCCGGGACACACCACCAGGTCGGTCACGCCGCGGCGCACGAGACCCGCCAAGAGAGCGGTCGCGTAGACGCTCGCCGGGGCGTCGGCGGGCGCGCTCACCGGGGGGACTTCGGGGTGTCGCCGTCGGTGTCGCCGTCGAGCTCCGACAGCCGCTTCTCGAGATCGCGGATGCGCTCTTCCCGCGCCTTCTCCTGCGCGAGACGCTGGAGGAACGCCGGGTCGTCGTCCGGCGCACTCGGCGCTGGGCGGTAGCGACCGTGATTGCGCTGCTCGAGCCGCTCGCGCCCGAGGGTGAACCACAGGATCGGCCCGATGATGGCGATCGCGATGATGATCACGGCCCACAGCCCTTTGGGGAGGGACCGCACGCGAGATGGGTCGATGCGGATGAGGTCGACGATCGCAGAGACCAGCAGCACCAGCGTCAGGATGAACGGCAGGTAGCGCAGCAGAGCGGCCATGTCCCGATTGTAGGCGGCCAGGCCGTGCGGATGCCCGGCGCCTAGAATTGCCGCGTGCCCGCCTGGATCCTCTATTCCCTCATCCGAATCGCCCTCTTCGCGGGGTCGTTCGCGGTGCTGATGCTCCTGCAGGTGCACATCGTGATCTCCGCCGCGGTGGCGGCCATCGTCGGGCTCACGATCTCGTACATCTTCTTCGCACCGCTGCGGGCGCGCATGGCCGCCGAGATCGCCGAGAGCCGCACCCGACGGGGCGACCGCGACGGCTCGGATGAGGTGCGCGGCATCGACGAGGACGCCGAGGACGCGCTCCTCGAGTCGGAGCCCGAGGCCCCTGCCGATCCCGCGGACGGGACGGATGAGACGGACGCGACGGGCGCGACCGACGACTCAGAAGGCGAGCGCCGCGGCTAGGCCGACCTCGAAGGCGAGCGCGGTCAGCAGCGTGAGCCGGAGCGCGGTGACGAGTTCACGCGACGTCCGCGCGGTCATGACGATCAGCACCGCCGGCACTCCCGCGAGCAGCGCGAAGTATACGAACGGCGCGTTCGCGTAGAACAGCACGAAGAACGCGAGGACGCCGAACGGTGCCGCCATGAGCACCGCGTAGAGGATGCGCGAGCCGAGGTCGCCGACCCGCACGGCCACCGTGCGCTTACCGGCGAGGGCATCCTGGGCGCGGTCGCGCAGGTTGTTGACGTGCAGCACCGCCGCCGCGAAGAATCCGGCGGCGACGCCGCCGAGCCACGCCTCGATGCCGACCTCGTCCATTCCGACCTGCACGAGCGTCGTGCCGACGACGGCGACCACGCCGAAGAAGAGGAACGCCGACAGCTCGCCGAGCGCCGCGTAACCGTAGGGCCGTCGGCCACCGGTGTAGAACCACGCGGCCGCGATCGCGACGACGCCCACCGCGAGCAGCCACCAGATCTGGGTGAGCACCACGAGGGCGAGGCCCGCGAGCGCCGCGAGGCCGAAGAACACGAGCGCGACGATGAGCACGTGACGCGGGTTCGCGCGCCCGGATCCGACGAGACGCGCGGGGCCGACACGGTGCTGGTCCGTGCCGCGCACCCCATCCGAGTAGTCGTTGGCGTAGTTCACGCCGATCTGCAGGAGCCCCGCAACCGCGAGGCACAGCAACGCCCGAACCCAGTGGTCGTACCAGACCGTCATCGAGACGGCGGCGGCACCCGTTCCGAGCACGACGGGCCCGATCGCGAGCGCAAGGGTCTGCGGACGGGCCGCCTGGATCCAGGTGCCGAGCGTCGCGGGCTGTGCCTCTGCCGGCGGCCTCCCTCCGGGCCGGCCGCTGCGGCCACGGCCCTTCTTGGAGGGCTGCTTGCCGGATGCACCCCGGGATGTCGCACGTCCCTTCGCACGATCAAGGGCCGCCGGATCGAATCGCTGCTGCTTCGCCACGGAGGAAGCCTACTGAGCTTCTCCGTGACCTCCTGCCAGCTCCCCGCCTGCGAGCTGTGCGAGCGCGCGACGATCGAGCTTGCCCGAGGGGAGGTGAGGCAGGTCCACGACCCGCACGATCCGCTCCGGCCGCGCGGCCGGCCCCAGCCGCTCACCCACGGAGGCCACAGCCACGTCGTCGTCCACCTCATCGCCCGCGGCCACCGCGACGGGGCGCTGGCCCCACCGCGCATCCGGAACCGCGACGACGGCGACCCGATCGAATCCGGGGTGCCGACGCAGTTCCTCCTCGATCGCCGAGAGCGCCACCTTCACACCGCCCGACACGAGCACGTCGTCGAGCCGGCCGAGCACGCGCAGCGTCTCGCCGTCCCACTCCCCCGCGTCGGCGGTGCGGAACCAGCGCTGTCCGTCGTCGTCCACGAAGCGGTCATCGGTCAGCGCGGGGTCTCCGAGGTAGCCGTCGGCGAGCACGGGTCCGGCGAGCCGCACCTCACCGTCGACGACCCGCACCCGTGTCGTGCCGATGGGTCGCCCGTCGTACACGCACCCGCCGCTCGTCTCGCTCGAGCCGTAGCTGCGGACGACGCGGATGCCCGCCCCACGCGCCCGGTCCACGAGCGGCGCGGGCGTGGCCTGCCCGCCCACGAGCACGGCCTGGAATCGGGCGAGGGTCGCGCGGGCGGCGTCGTGGTCGAGCAGCGTCGCCAGCTGGGCCGGCACGAGGGCGGTCGCGTGGGCGAGGTCGGGGGTGAGGCGCGACGCGGCGTCCACGAACGCCTCCGGTACGAAGGGTCCGGGGGCGACCGCGACAGGATCGCTGCCCGCGCTGAGTGATCGAGCGAGCACGTTGAGCCCGGCGATGTAGTGCACGGGAAGCGCGAGCACCCACTGCGCCGGTCCGCCGAGCGCCGACTCGCTCGCGGCCGCGGAGGCGAGCACCGCATCCGCGGGGAGCACGACGCGCTTCGGGCGTCCGGTCGATCCGCTGGTCTCCACCACGAGCCCCACATAGCGCGGCACCTCGGCGGGCAGCGGAGTGGGATCCGACCCTGCAGCACTGGACGCGACGAAGAGTGCCGGTCCCCCTGCGAGCGCCGAGCGAAGCGCCGCGAGCACCGCATCCGGCCCCGCGGACGCGGCGACGCGCGCGAGCGGTCTCATCGGGCTAGAAGTGCCAGGGGTAGGCCGACCAGTCGGGATCACGCTTCTCGAGGAACGCGTCGCGACCCTCGGCAGCCTCGTCGGTGCCGTAGGCGAGCCGTGTCGCCTCGCCCGCGAAGACCTGCTGCCCGACCATCCCGTCGTCGACGGCGTTCATCGCGAACTTGAGCATGCGGATCGCGGTGGGGCTCTTGCCGAGGATCGTGCGGGCCCACGCGAGGCCGGTGGTCTCGAGCTCCGCATGCGGCACGACGGCGTTCACCGCCCCCATCTCGTAGGCGCGGTCGGCGTCGTACTCCTCCGCGAGGAAGAACACCTCGCGAGCGAACTTCTGGCCGACCTGCCGCGCGAAGTACGCACTGCCGTACCCCGCGTCGAACGAGCCGACATCCGCGTCGGTCTGCTTGAAGCGGGCGTGCTCTCGGCTGGCGATCGTCAGGTCGCAGACGACGTGCAGCGAATGCCCGCCACCCGCCGCCCAGCCGGGGACGAGCGCGATGACGACCTTCGGCATGAAGCGGATGAGACGCTGCACCTCGAGGATGTGCAGGCGTCCGGCACCGGGCGCCTCACCCTCGCGGTACTCGTAGCCGGCGCGCCCGCGGATGCGCTGGTCGCCGCCGGAGCTGAACGCCCATCCGCCGTCCTTCGGGCTCGGGCCGTTGCCCGTCAGCAGCACGACGCCGACACGGGGGTTCTGGCGGGCGTCGTCGAGCGCGCGGGCGAGCTCGTCGACCGTCTGCGGACGGAACGCGTTGCGCACCTCGGGTCGGTTGAAGGCGACGCGCGCGACGCTGCCCGACTCGTCGAGGTGGTAGGTGACATCGCCCAGCCCCTCGAATCCGGGAACCTCGCGCCAGACCTCGGGGTCGAAGAGCTCCGAGACGGTCACATCGCCCCCAGCCAGCTCAGGCCGCCCAGCACGACGACGGGGTTGAGGATCACGCCGACGACGATCGCGGCGATGCCCCAGCCGCGCCCCCATCGGCCGACGACGGCGGCGATCCCGGCCATCACGGCGAGGATGCTCAGCAGCACGGCCGAGACGGAGAGGCCGATGCCGACCTCGACGAAACCCTGGGCGAGGAACGCGAGAGCGATGGCCCAGGTGAACACCATGAGGATCGCGATGGCCCCGGCGAGCGCGCCGGGCCAACGGGGTCGGGATGCCGGGGAGGGCTCCTCGTCGATGGCGTCCTCCGCCGGGACCTGCCCGCCGGAGCGCGCCTCGAAGATGTCCAGACCGTCGCTCACCCTCTCACCCTAGGCCCCGGCCTTCGCGCGACCGGGCGCCTCTCCGCGACAATGGGGGCGTGGTGCCCGATGTGGAGGAGCTGCTCGACGGAGCGCACGTGGTGCGTCTTCCGCTCGCCGCGCGCTTCCGCGGCCTGACCGAACGCGAGGCGATGCTCGTGCACGGGCCGCGCGGGTGGGCCGAGTTCTCGCCCTTCGTCGAGTACGGCGACGCCGAGGCGGCTTCGTGGCTAGCTGCGGCGATCGACGCCGGATGGGGTGACCCGGCACCGGTGCTGCGGGAGCGCATCCCGGTGAACGCGACCCTACCGGCGGTCCCCATGGAGAGGATCGCGGAGGTGCTCGCTCGCTTCGACGGCACCCGCACTGTGAAGATCAAGGTCGCCGACGCCGGGGAAACCCTCGCCGACGATGTGGCCCGGGTGCGCGAGGTGCGACGCATCCTCGGACCCGAGGGGCGCATCCGACTGGACGCGAACGGCGGATGGAACGTGGATCAGGCCGAGCACGCCGCGCACGCCCTCGCCCCCTTCGACCTGGAGTACCTGGAGCAGCCGTGCGCGACCGTCCCGGAACTCGCCGAGTTGCGGGAACGGCTCCACGACTGGCAGCTGCCGATCGCCGCGGACGAGAGCGTGCGGAAGGCCGACGACCCGCTCGCCGTGGCGCGGGCCGGTGCGGCGGACCTGCTCGTCGTAAAGGTGCAGCCGCTCGGCGGCGTGACGCGCGCGCTGCGGATCGTGGCGGAGGCGGGGCTGCCCGCCGTCGTCTCGAGCGCGATCGACACCTCGGTGGGGCTCGCGATGGGCGCGCGCCTCGCCGCCGCGCTCCCCGAGCTCGACGTCGACTGCGGGCTCGGAACGGCGGCGCTCCTCGCGGCGGACGTGACCGGCGATCCGCTCACGCCCGCCGGAGGCCATATCGAGGTGCGCCCCGTCGAGCCGGATCTCGCACTGCTCGCCGCGCACGCGGCACCCCCCGAGCGCGTCGCCTGGTGGCGCGATCGCCTGCGCCGCGCGCACGCGCACCTCTGACGTGGGGGCGCGAGTTCGCGACCCGTGGGCACGCCTCGAAGGTGAACATTCCGCGAATACGTTCGTCACCCGATGTAGTTCGCATTGGACGCTGCCATTGTTGCAGCGAAGCCATTAGCAATTGGGGGGACTCGGGTTGAACCGGTTCATTTCTCGCGCATCGGTCACATTTGGCGCAGCAGTCCTGGCCGTCACGGGCCAACCGGCGATCACCTCGCACGAACCGCTGATCGAGTCGCTGGCTTTTCAACACGGGGCAGCCAGTGAAGAGGAGGTCGTGTACAGACTGGATATCCCCGATGCCACCGACCTCTCCATGAGCCAGCTGAAGGAAGCAGCCTCAGTTGTGGGCGTCGAGTTGCGAACCGTCATCTTCGAAGGTGAAGAAGGGGTTGGGCAGCTGATGGTCGTAGATGGCGACACGGCGGAGACTCTGGAGTCGCGGGCACAGCAATTGTTCCTTGACGTAGACGCTGAAGTTCCTCCCATTGCTGGGGCGCTAGTGGCCGCCCCCACGAGTCTTCATGAAGGGGCCATCATGATCGGGGCGACTTCAGTCGAACTTCATAGAGGCAGCAGCACGGCGCGCACGACGGCAACGCCCTCAACCGCGTCAATCGACCTTCCGCCGGTCGGAGGCGCACGATTCACGAACTGGGGAGGGTACGTGCCTCACGTAACCAACGGGTGGCCCGGCTGGCTCAGCCAAAACGACTGGGACGCATATTTCCCCTTCACATACAGGGCTGAGGGCTTCAACATCAATCGCTGTGTCCAGTTGGTTGCTGGGGAGTGCCTTCAGACGGCGAAGCGAGCGGTCTTGACTCAGTCGATCATCTGGACGGGAGGAAGTCACACGGCTTACTGGCCTGACTCGCAGAACTGGGGATTTGAGTTTGGTTCAGCTATGTACAACTACTCGCTGTGCGGTGGCGCCGGCTCACCCACTTTCACGCCAGGTTGGTGGCTGAACCCTGTGTACGCAGAGTGGTCGACAAATGTGCCGTCGGATGCCATGCCCTATCAAGACGTGAATCGGGAGTTCGATGACTGCCAGACAACTACCCACGAGCTGGGAATAAGGTACCCCTCGCTCCTGGTCGCGGGGGCGGAGTACATCTACTCGGTCAGCTCCGCCCGCAATATGTACCGCCCGTCGTCCACATACTCCGCCTCCTTCCAAGCGGTACACGATGACTGCCCTCCCAACACGGCGCGCGATTGGCTTACCCACTGCATGGGCCTGAATGAACTGATCGACTTTCCATATGGGCGCCAGTCGGCAACTGTTATCAACGCCTCGAATGACTTCACCTTCCCGGGATGCGCACGCATGTACGCAGGGTGGGCACATCCGCTGTCATGGTTCAACGGCAACTACCAAGAGGTACCGGTTCCCATGGGGGCCCCTTATGATCCCTCGGATTTGAGCTTCTACGATGGCTGTTTCAGCAATGACTGGCTGTGAACGCGCGAGCGACCCAGGCGCCACGCGACCTCCGATCATCACGTCGGCGGTGTTCTCTCTTGCCGCCCTCGCGCTCTGGCTGCCGATTCTGGTCTGGCTCGCCTCGCCGGATCGCGACGACCCGATCGGGCGACCCGGCGAACTCCTCATCGTCGGCACGGTGGCGATCCAGATCCTGTCGATCGCTGTGGCCCTCTTCCTTCACCTGGTGAGCACGACCTGGGAGGCGACGAGGCCGCGGATCCTCTCCGCCCTCATAGCCGCGGCGGCGGCACTCGCGTGGTCATGGTGGGCGGCGATCTCGATGCTCGAGCTCCCGGCTGGTGGGATCGCGGTGTTCGTGTTCGCCGCGGTGCTGCTCATCGCTCCCGCGCTCATCCCCGCCGCGCGCCCCGGGATCCGTCGCGGCGCAGCGATCCTTGCAGCGACCTCCGTGCTCGTGGCGTCGTTCGCGCTCACGCTGGAACGGCTGTCGCCGATCCTGATCGCCCCGGCCACGGTCTACGTCGCCGCGATCCTCCTGGGCAGTGCGCCCAGCGCCCTGCTCAGAGCCCGGAGTAGGCGTGGAACCCCTTGAAGAAGAGGTTCACGATCGTGAAGTTGAAGAGCACGGCGGTGAAGCCGACGATCGCGAGCCACGCGGAGCGTGAGCCACGCCATCCGCGGGTCGCGCGGGCGTGGATGTAGCCAGCGTAGACGACCCAGATGATGAACGTCCACACCTCCTTGGTGTCCCAGCCCCAGTAGCGGCCCCAGGCATGCTCGGCCCAGATGGCGCCGGCGATGAGGGTGAAGGTCCAGAAGGCGAAGCCGATCACGTTGACCCGGTACGCGAGGTTCTCGAGGGTCTCCGATCCGGGGAACCCGCCGAGGAAGCGCAGCGACGATGATCCTGCCTCACGCCTCGCCTGCAGCAGCTGGGCGATCGAGAGCCCGGCCCCGAGGGCGAAGAACCCGGTGCCGAGGATCGCGACGAACACATGCACGACGAGCCACGCCGACTGCAGCGCAGGGGGCAGCGGAACGATGTCGACGTAGACGTTCATCGTCGCCAGCATGAGCAACAGGGTCACGAGACCCGTGATGTAGGCGCTGAGGTAGCGCACGTCGCGCCAGATGCTCACGAGCAGGTAGACGCCGACGATGACCGCGGTGCCGGTGAGGGCGAACTCGAACATGTTCGCCCACGGGGCCCGGGACGCGGCGACGCCCCGCAGCACGATCGCCGCCACATGGATGACGAACCCGAGCACGGTGAGGGCGAACGCGACCCGCTGCAGGCGGCTGGCCGGACTCGCGACCGCCGTCGCCGACGCGGCGGCCGGGGGGCGCGGGGGCGCGGCGACGGTCGTGCCGCTGGAGGCGGATGCCCCCGCGGCCGACACGGAACCCGCGGATGCGGCCAGCGGCTGGGCGGCGAGCACCTCACTCGAGCGGCGGGCCAGATCGACCACCGACACGATGAAGGCGATCACGTAGACCGCTGCCGCCGAGTAGACGGCGAGCAGCGAGTAGGCGGCGATCGTCGTGGGGGTCACGGGTTCATCCTACGTTCGAGCCTCTCCTGATGGCGCCGGGCGAGATCGGCGACGGCTGCCGCCAGCGTCGGATCCTCGCCGCGGGCGAGTCCCGCATACTCGATGCGCGTGCCGTCGCCGTCGGCGACCGCCTTCACCCACATCCGACGTCTCGGCACGAAGAGGCTGAGCAACAGCCCTCCGAGGATCAGCAGCGCGAACACCAGCACCCAGCCCTCCGTCGGGTCGTGGTGGAACTCGACGCTCGCGAAACGCTTGAGCCCCGTGAACTCGATCGTCCCGAGCCCGTTCGGCAGCTCCGCGGTCTGACCCTGCACGAGCTTGATCGACTCCGTGTCCGCCTGCGGACCTGCGATCTGCTCGAGCTCGTCGACATCGAGCGTGTAGGCGTTGACGCTCACACCCGCGTCGAGGCCGAGGTCGCCGGTGTAGACGTTGAGGCTCAGCAGGCTGGCGTCGCCCGCGTACGGCGAGAGCGAGGTGAAGGTGCCGTCGGTCAGCTCGAGCGGGTCCGGGTAGAAGAAGCCCATGAAGCCGAGTTGCTCGTCGAGGCCATCGGGCACCTTGATCACCCCGCGGCTCATGAGGTTGCCGTCGAGCGGCAGGAACGCGACCGGACCCGTGTAGGCGACCGCTCCCGAGGTGTCGCGCACCGTCACGACCGGCGCGTAGCCGTTCCCGAGCAGGTACGCCTTGGTCCCGCCGATCTCGAACGGCTCGTTGACCTTGAGGTCGGCATCCGTCCAGTCGGTTCCCGGCGTGCGGACGGAGAGGTGCGCCGTGTAGTCGACGGGCTGGTACACGCCCGTCGCCGGGTTGAGTTCGTAGTGCCCGTCGAAGTCGTCGAGCCGCACCGAGAACGGCTCGAGAGCCTGCTCGGTGAAGAACCGTCCCGGATTGAACGAGTCGTACCCGGCCAACGAGTTGGTGAAGGCGGTGTCCTGCACGATCACCTTCTGCCCGTTGTATCCGAAGCCGCCACCGACCCCGACCGTGACGAGCACGCCGACGAGCGCCGCATGGAAGACGAGGTTGCCGGTCTCGCGCAGGTAGCCCCGCTCGGCCGAGATGGAGTCGCCGCCCGGCACGGGGTAGGGCTCGACGCGGTAGCCGGCCGACCGCAGCGCTGCGCGGGCCTCGTCGACGGCGGCCTCGACATCCGCGCCGCTTCGGACCTCGGTGTGGCCGACGAGACGGGACAGCCGCACGGGGGTCTTCGGGGGCCGTGCGCGCATGGCTTCGAGGTGGTGCTTGGTGCGCGGAAGGATGCAGCCGACCAGCGAGACGAACAGCAGCAGATAGATCGCCGAGAACCAGGGCGAGCTGAACGTCGAGAACACCCCGAGCGCGTCGAGGATCTTGAACGAATCGGGGTTCTCTGCCTTGTACTGCAGCACGCCGTTCGGGTCGGAGCTGCGCTGCGGCACGAGCGATCCCGGCACGGCGGCGAGCGCGAGGAGGAGCAGCAGCACGAGCGCCGTGCGCATGCTCGTGAGCTGCCGCCAGAAGAAGCGCAGGTAGCCGACCAGGCCGAGCTTCGGTTGCGCGACGCCCGAGCCCGGCTCGGGCACGGGCTGATCGATGTGGTCCGCGGGACGCAGCGGGTCGGTGGACTTCGCGGCGGTGCGGTCAGAGCGGGGTGCTGAAGCCACCGATCACCGCCCCCAACTGCGACATGAGCGCGCTCCACAGGCCGGTCACCATGAGCGCCCCGATCACGACGAGCAGCACGCCGCCCGCGATGTTGATGGCGCGGATGTGGCGACGCACCCATCCGAGGCTCGTCCCGACCCAGCCGAAGCCGAGCGCCACGAGAAGGAACGGGATGCCGAGGCCCGCGCAATAGGCGAGCCCGATGAGCACGGCCCGCCACGGGTCGCCGCCGTAACCGGCGAGGAATCCGACCGCGGTCAGGGTCGGGCTGATGCAGGGCGTCCATCCGAGTGCGAAGACGACGCCGAGCAGAGGCGCGCCCACGAGACCCGTCTGCGGACGCCACGACGGCTTCACCTGGCGCTGCAGGATCGTCACCTGCCCGATGAAGGCGAGCCCCAGGACGATGATGATGATGCCGCCGAGACGCATCAGGAGGTCGCCGTACTGCAGCAGGAAGCGCCCCGCCGTGCCTGCGAGCACGAATACGGCGAGGAACACCGCCGAGAACCCGGCGACGAACAGGGCGGCGCCGGCCGCCATCCGCGAGCGAGTGCGGGCACGACCGCTCGTGACGCCCGAGACGTATCCCAGGTAGCCCGGCACGAGCGGCAGCACGCACGGGGAGAGGAACGAGAGCAGGCCCGCGGCGAGCGCGATCGGCACGGCGAGCCACAGCCCGCCGTTCACGACGATGTCGCCCGGGTTCACGGTCAGTCCGTCTCGGCGAGGAGGTCGTCGATGATGTCGGCTACGACGCTGGGGCTGTCGATGAGGCCGCTGTAGCGTGCCGCCACACGCCCTTCGCGATCGAGGATCAGAGTCGTGGGAACCGAGTTCGGGGCGTAGGCGCCGCCCGCGAAGGCGAGCTGCACGCCGTTATCGGCGACATCGATGATCGACGGATAGGTGACCCCGTGCTCCTCGGCGAACGCGAGGGCCGTGCCGGCGTCGTCGCTCACGTTGACGCCGAGCAGCGTCACGTCGTCGTCCGAGAACTGCTGGTGCAGCTTCTCGAGGTCGGGTGCCTCCTCGCGGCATGGCGGGCAACTGGCGTACCAGAAGTTCACGACCACGACCCGACCCACGAGCTCGTCGGAGCTGATCGGCTCACCCGAGTCGAGCGTGCCGCCGAACACGACCGCGGGCTCCCGGTCGGCCGGGGCGATCGTGACGAGCCTGCCGTCGCCGGAGATGTATCCGCCCCCGGTGCCCTGCTCGTACTGTTCAGCCAGGTGCCCGGATTCGGCGGTGCATCCGGCGAGCAGCAGCCCGGCGAGGGCAAGCGGTGCGACGAAGCGCACGCCGAGACGGCGGGCTGTGGTGCGGGCGTTCACACGGCTCCCAGATCGATGGACTGCGCGAGCAACTCTGCCGCAGGTTCCTGATAGTCCACCTCGATGAAGGCCGCGCCATCCCAGGCGAGGGTCGTGATGCTCGAGAGCGTGCAGCGCCGGGTGCGCGGATCGTGTGCGAGCGGCTTGCGGGCGACCGTGCGCGCGACCATCCAGATCGGCAGCTGGTGGCTCACCAGGACGGCCTCGCCGCCGTCCGTCTCGGCGTACGCCTGCGCGACGGCTGCGAGCATCCGGCGACGGATGGACGTGAACGCCTCGCCCCAGGTGGGGCGCCACGGCCCGACGAGGTAGGGCCAGTTGCGCGGATCGCGGAGCCCCTTGCGCACGTTGGTTCCCTCGAAGCGGTTGGCCGGCTCGATGAGGCGGTCGTCGAGGCGCGGCTCGAGCCCGAAGCGCGCGGCCCAGGGGGCTGCCGACTCCTGGGTGCGCTGCAGCGGGCTCGCGGCGAGGGAGGTGATCGGGTGGCCGTCGAGCGAGGCGGCGGCGAGCGCAGCCATCTTGTGTCCGAGCTCGGAGAGCCCGTAGCCGGGGAGCCGCCCGTAGAGCACGCGTTCGGGGTTGTGGACCTCTCCGTGGCGCACGAGATGGACGAGGTCGGCCGGCATCCGCCCATTCTACGGAGCGCGCTCGCGCGCGCCGCCCTCCCCCCGAGGGGTCGCAAACTGCTGGAGACACGGCGTGTTTCGCGCAGTTTGCGACCCCTCAGGAGACGGAAGGGGGCCGCAGGCGGCGACTAGACTCGACCCCCGTGACCTCACGCACCCTCGTCAAGAACCTCGCCGCCGAAGCGGACGGCCCCGTCAGCGTCTCCGGATGGGTGGAGACGGTTCGCGATCAGAAGAAGGTGCAGTTCGTCATCCTGCGTGACGAGACCGGGGCCGTGCAGCTGGTGCACCCCCGCACCGACGTGGAGGAGCCGGGCAGCGACCCGATTGCCACAGCGATCTCCGCCCTCACCCACGGCACGTTCCTCACCGTCACCGGCGAACTCAAGCACGACGAGCGGGTCAAGCTCGGCGGACTCGAGGTGAAGATCGGCGACATCGAGGTGGCGGCGGCCGCGCTCGACCTGCCCATCGCGGATGACTCGTCCATCGACAAGCGCCTCGACTGGCGTTTCCTCGACCTGCGCCGCCCCGAGCAGAACCTCGTCTTCCGGGTTCAGACCACCTTCCTCCACGCGCTGCGCACGTGGTGGGTCGAGAACGACTTCATCGAGATCCACACGCCGAAGCTCATGGCATCCGCGTCGGAGAGTCGGGCGGAGCTCTTCGAGGTCGGCTACTTCGAGACCAAGGCCTACCTCGCGCAGAGCCCGCAGTTCTTCAAGCAGATGGCACAGCCGGCAGGGTTCGGCAAGGTGTTCGAGGTGGCGCCGGCGTTCCGGGCCGACCCGTCGTTCACGTCACGTCACGCCACCGAGTTCATCTCGGTCGACGCGGAGATCAGCTGGGTCGACTCCCACGAGGACGTCATGGCCATGCACGAGCAGCTGCTCGTCGCCGGCCTCACCGCCGTGAAGGAGAAGCACGGCGCCGAGATCGAGGCCACGTTCGGCGTCGAGATCGTCGTCCCCGCCACGCCGTTCCCGCGGATCCCGCTCACCGAGGCCCACACGATCCTCGAGTCGCGCGGCTACACCGTGCCCCGCACGGATGGCGACCTGGACCCGGAGGGCGAGCGCCGCCTCTCGGAGTACGTGAAGGAGCAGTACGGGCACGAGTTCGTGTTCGTCACCGACTACGCGAGCGGCATCCGGCCGTTCTACCACATGCGCCACGAGGGCGACCCGAGCCTCACGAAGAGCTACGACCTGCTCTTCAACGGCACCGAGATCTCGACCGGCGCCCAGCGCGAGCACCGGGTCGATGTGCTGGTCGAGCAGGCCCGCGAGAAGGGTCTCGACCCGGAGGAGCTCGGCTTCTACCTCGACTTCTTCCGCTACGGCGTGCCCCCGCACGGCGGATTCGGCATGGGCCTCAACCGCGTCACGATGCTGATGCTGCACCAGCCGTCGATCCGCGAAGTGACCTACCTCTTCCGCGGGCCGAACCGCCTGCTGCCGTAGCGCGACCGCGCTCCCGCGCCCCCGTGAGAGTACGCACTTCTGCGTACCGCGACGCGTGAGAGCACGCAGAAGTGCGTACTCTCACGGAGCCGAGAACGGCGGGTCAGGCGGTTTCGCGGTAGGAGGGCTCCTGCAGCACGGTGAGGTCCTCGAGGGTTGCCCGCGGGATGGAGCGCATCACGGCCTCGACCATGGCGACCGCGGAGGCCTTCGCGACGTAGTTGCCGCTCACGGCAACCGTCTGGCCGCTCTCGGACACGATGCGCCAGAAGAACGGCTGTGTGGGGTTGTTGCTGCGAACGACTTGGAAACGCATCTGTGGGTCTCCTCGGGGGGAAGGGATGTCGAGAGACTAGACCCGATCGTCTCCCCCCACCAGAGGGTCAGCGCCGACCCCAGCGCGAACCTCAGCGGGCGCCCGCAGGAGTCCGCGATCAGGCTCGGTAGTCGACGCAGCTGCGCGACGCGACGACCGAGCGGATGAAGGCGGCGGCCTCCACGTGCGCTGGGTGCACCTGATACGCGGCGAGATCCTCTTCGGTGGCGAAGTCCGAGTCGAGCACCACGTCCCAGTTGCCGTCGGTGGCCCCCAGGTCGATGCCCACATCGAGCCGGAGCGCAGGGACCAGTCCGCGAAGCCCTTCCAGGCGGTCGCGGATGCCGGCCGCGTCGGCAGCCCGTGCCTCCGCATCGGTCGCGGCGAGCTTCCAGCTGACGATGTGGCGGATCACGAGGTCGCCTCCCGGGCGTCGAGGGCGCGCCGGAGCCGATCCGGATCGACGCGCCAGATGGTGTGCACGCGGTCGTCGATGAGCAGCACGGGGATCTCCTCGGCGTACTGGGCGAGCAGGCGCTCGTCCTCGAGGATGTTGCGCTCCTCGACCTCGAGCCCGCGCTCGGCCGCCACCTCGGAGACGATCGCGCGCGCATCGTCGCACAGGTGGCATCCGGGCTTTCCGAGAAGAGTCAGGCGCGGATCGGGCACGCACCTAGACTATGGGGGTCATGCCCGAGGAACATCCCGCGACCCCGAGCGAGCGACCGGTCGTCGCGTTCTTCGACGTCGACAACACGCTCATGCGCGGCACGAGCGTGTTCCACGTCGGACGCGAGGCGTGGTCGCACGGCATCATCGGATGGCGGGACATCGCCCTCTTCGCGTGGCACCAGCGACGGTTCATCAAGGTCGGCGAGAACCACGAGCACATGGGCTCCGCGCGCGAGCGGGCGCTGGGGCTCGTGGCTGGGCACACCGAGAATCAGATCCGCGCGCTGGCCGAGAACATCTGGGACCACCGCATCAAGCCCAGGCTGTGGCCCGAGACGGTCGCCCTCGCGCACGAGCACATCGCGAAGGGCCATCAGGTGTGGGTCGTCTCGGCGACACCGGTAGAGGTGGGCGAGCTGATCGCGCGCAAGCTGGGGCTGACGGGCGCGCTCGGCACCCGCGTCGAAGCAGTCGACGGCGTGTATACAGGACGCCTCGTGGGGTCCGTGCTGCACGCCGAGCACAAGGCCGTCGCGGCGCGCGAGCTCGCCGAGAGCATCGGCGCCGACCTCGCCGCATCGTGGGCGTACTCCGACAGCCGCAATGACATCCCCCTGCTCGAGCTGGTAGGCAACCGCGTCGCCGTGAACCCTGATGCCGGGCTCGCGCGGTACGCCGCCGAGAAGGGCTGGCCGACGATGCGGCTCGACCACGCGTCGATCAAGGCCCAGCAGAAGCGGGTGCGGCGCGAGGCCAAGCCGGTGGGGCGCGGCCGACGCGACTGATCGCCCCGAGCCCGGCTGCGCAGCCCGCAACGACGATCACCGCAACGACGAAGCCCCGGACCTGAGGCCCGGGGCTTGCGGAATGAACTGCGGTGCAGTCCTACTTCTTGTTGCGACGCTGGTGACGCGTCTTGCGGAGAAGCTTGCGGTGCTTCTTCTTCGCCATGCGCTTGCGGCGCTTCTTGATGACGGAACCCATGTTCACCTCACTCGTTCGTCGTCGGACCGACTCCGGGTCCTGGACGAACCGCGGGAAGCCTAACCGGGAGAGTCTACCAAAGGCGCCGACGGCGCTCAGCCGACCTGGGCGCCCCCGCCCGCGAGGCCCACGACTCCGGCGACCGCCGACTCGGGGATGCGGTACGAACGTCCGAAGCGCACCGCCGGCAATTCGCCCGCGTGCACAAGACGGTAGACGGTCATCGTCGATACGCGCATCATGTCGGCGACCTCTTGGACGGTGAGGAAGCGGACGTCAGACAGATCCTGCGCCATGCTTCCGCCTTCCCGGCCCGTGTGGTGGTTGTGACTCGTGTGACTCCTGTGACGGGAGTGCACTGGCACAGGCTATTGGGCGAGGGATGCCGCTGTCTAGGGCGGGTGATGGCCTTCGGCCAGGACCCGCCGCCTGGACGATGCGTCAGGCGGTGACAGTCCCCAAGAACAGCTGCGACTCCGTGAGCCGGGTCTGCATCGCGGTCGCGAGCGAGGTGAGCACGGACCGCGAACGGGACATCCCGATCGCACCGCCCATCATCCCCGCGCCGGATTGCTGGGCGATCCGCGCGACGAGATTGCCCTCGTGCGAGAAGAAGGAGACCGTGTAGACCAAGCGCTGCTTCTTCCCCGCCATCGCGCCGAGCAGGACCGTGACGGTGGTGCTCCCGCGGCCGATGGTCCAACTCCCGTCCGGTGCCACGGCTTCGACGGCGAATCCGTGTTCGGCGAGGATGTCGTGAACCAGAGCCTTTCCGGCCTCGTGGTCACCCGCGATGAAGAAATCGACGATCATCGGATGAAGCTAGCCGACCGCGGCAGCGGACGACGGCGAGCGTCAACCGCAGAGGACGCCACGCGATGCGCGTCTAGCGCTCGCCCTTGCGCAGCTTGGGCAGACGCTCGGTGACACGCTGCCGCGCACCCTCGATCTTCTCTTGAGCGGTTTCGAAGGCCACCCGCGCGGCGTTGGCGGTCTGCGCAGCCGTGCGCCCGATCCGATCGCCGACCTCGGCCCCGGCCCAGGCGGCGTAGACGGTCGTCGCGCCGTTCTCATCCGTCGCGACCGTGAAGTCGGTGAAGGGCTCGAGCCACACCTCGATCTCTTCGAGCGGGCTCGCGTCGAGGTGGTAGTAGCGGTGCTGGCCTTCTTCGCGCACGCCCACCAATCCGTGCTCGCGCAGCACCTTGAGATGCTTCGACACCGTCGGCTGGGCGACACCGAGCTCGCTCACCAGGTCGCCGACCGCGAGTTCGCCGCGGGTCTCGAGCAGTTGTCGCAGGATCTCGCGGCGAGTGCCATCCGCGAGGACGTCGAAGATGTCGGCCATCCCCACAGACTAGCCAGCCGACCACGGGAGTACCACGGGGGATGGGTACAGTGACTTTCGCACGCGGTGCGCGCGACGACCGCGAGACAGACGACCCGGCGGATCCGGGCCCGCCCCGAGGGAAGGCACATCGTTGGTTGAGAAGATCGCTCACGACGCCCCGGTCCTCGTGATCGGCCTCGGCCGATTCGGGGCCGCCACCGCGGGGCAGCTGCAGCGCCTCGACCGCGAGGTGCTCGCCGTCGACGAGGACATCGCCCTCGTGCAGAAGTGGTCCGAGCGGGTCACTCACGCCGTGCAGGTGGACGCACGATCGATCGACGCCCTGCGTCAGATCGGCGCGGAGGACTTCCAGATCGCGGTGGTCGCGGTGGGGTCGTCGGTCGAGTCGAGCGTGCTCATCACGGCGAACCTCGTCGACCTCAAGATCCCGCAGATCTGGGCGAAGGCCGTCAGCCAGTCGCACGGCAAGATCCTCAGCCGCATCGGCGCGAACCACGTGATCTACCCGGAGGCGGAGGCGGGCGAGCGCGTGGCGCACCTCGTGTCCGGCCGCATGATCGACTTCATCGAGTTCGACGACGGCTTCGCGATCGTGAAGATGTACCCGCCGAAGCCCATCCGGGGCCTGAGCCTCGGGGAGTCGCACGTGCGCCAGCGCTTCGGCGTCACAGTCGTCGGCGTGAAGAGTCCCGGCAAGGACTTCACCTACGCCACGCCCGAGACGGTCATCTCGAACCACGACCTGATCATCGCGTCCGGCTCGACGACCGACCTGGAGCGGTTCGCGGCTCTGCAGTCGTAGCCGGCGGCGGCCGATCGTCGCGACAGCTCAGCCGGCGGCGAGTTCCTTCGCCCGGGCGATCGCCGCCTGGGCCGCGCGCTCGAACAGCTCGGTGAGCTCCGCCTCCTCGAGGACCCCGATGAGCCGCTCTGTCGTGCCCTTCGGGCTCGTGACCCGGCGTCGCAGTTCACGGGGCTCGTCGCCCGTCGACTCGAGGAGGAGCGCCGATCCGATGAGGGTCTGCTCGGCTAGCAATCGTGCATCCGAGGGATCGAACCCGAGTCGCTCCGCCGTCTCGGTGAGGCGCTCGACGAGGAAGTAGAAGGTCGCGGGCCCCGAACCCGAGATCGCCGAGAGGGCGTCGATCTGCTCTTCCGGAACCTCGACCACCGCGCCGACCGCCGTGAACAGCTCCCGGGCGATCGCGAGCTCCGCCTCGCCCGCGGTCGACCCCGCGGCGACGCCCGTGACGGCGCGCCGCACGAGAGCGGGAGTGTTCGGCATCGTGCGCACCACGGGATTCGCCACCACGGACTCCATCGATGCCGTCGTCACGCCCGCGGCGACACTCACGACCACGGCACCGGGCTCGAGGGCGTCCGCCACCTCGCGCAGAGTGCCGAGCACCATCGCCGGCTTGACCCCGAGGAGCACCACGCCGGCCCCGTCGACCGCACGGCTGTTCGCCTCCGGATCGTCGTCGAGCGCGAGGGCACGCACGCCCTCGGCGCGCCAGTGCTCGGCGGACGACGCGCCGCGGGTCGTGACAACCACGGATGCGGGGTCGAGGCCCGAAGCCAGCAGGCCCCGGAGGATCGCACCTGCCATGGAGCCCGCCCCCAGGACGGCGAGGGGAGGAAGGGTCGGCATGCCCCTCATCCTAGAATCGACCCATGAGCGCGTCGGGCGGTACGAAGGCGATCATCGCCGCATTCCTTGCGAATCTCGGGATCGCGGTCACCAAGTTCATCGCCTGGGCCTTCTCGGGGTCGAGTTCGATGCTCGCCGAGGGGGTGCACTCCGTCGCAGACTCGGGCAACCAACTGCTGCTCCTGCTCGGAGGGCGACAGGCCCGCAAGCAGGCGGATGCCGAGCACCCGTTCGGCTACGGACGCGAGCGCTACGTCTACGCCTTCGTGGTGTCGATCATCCTGTTCTCGGTTGGCGGCGTGTTCTCGCTCTACGAGGGCATCGAGAAGCTCACCCACCCGCATCCGCTCGAGAACGCCTGGCTGCCGATCCTGGTGCTGGCGATCGCGATCGTGCTCGAGTCGCTCTCCCTGCGCACGGCCGTGCGCGAGTCGAACCACACCCGCGGCACGCAGAGCTGGATCCAGTTCGTGCGCCGGGCGAAGCAGCCGGAGCTGCCCGTCGTGCTGCTCGAAGACGTCGCGGCGCTGACGGGTCTCGTGTTCGCGCTCGCGGGCGTCGGACTCACGATCGCGACCGGCGACAATCTGTGGGACGGCATCGGCACGATCGCGATCGGCGTGCTGCTGATCATCGTGGCGATCATCCTCGGCGTCGAGACGAAGAGCCTGCTCGTCGGCGAGGGCGCGACGCCGAGCGACACGCAGAAGATCCTCGCGGCGTTCAACGGTCACCCGCAGGTGGAGGCCGTCATCCACATGAAGACCCTGTACCTCGGCCCGGACGAGCTGCTCGTCGCGGCGAAGATCGCGGTGCCGAAGGCGACTCGCGCGGTGGAGGTCGCCGCCGCGATCGACGCGATCGAAGCGGATGTGCGCGCCGCGGTGCCCGCCGCGCGGGTGATCTACCTGGAGCCTGACATCTACGTGCCGCGCGGCGAGAACCCCTCGACCGATGCGATCGTGATCAAGAGCGCGGACTGAGTCTGCGGGAGGAGCACCACCATGGACATCCTGCACAGCGCGCTGCTGGCGCTGCACATCTTCGGACTCGCCGCGATCGTGGGCACGTTCCTCGTGCAGATGCGGGCGAACGAGGGCTTCCGCACCGGCCTGATCCTCGGCGGCGCGATCACGCAGCTCGTCACCGGGATCGCGCTCGTGGGTCTCGCGGAGGCGGGCGACCACGACCTCAACATGCTGAAGATCACGACGAAGCTCATCATCGCGATCCTCGTGCTCGCGGCGGCGATCGCCGCGGTGGTGGCTCAGCGTCGCGGCGGCCGGGTGAAGCCGTGGTTCCACAGCGCCGGCGGACTCGCCATCGTGAACGTGCTCGTCGCCGTCTTCTGGCACTGAGCCGGAGCTGACCCCGGCGGCTTCGCGCGCTACGCGAGCACCGGGATCTGATCCGGATCCGCGTAGACGGGCAGTCCGAGTTCGCGTGCGATCCGTACGTCCTCGTCGGCTCCCACCGACTCCCCCGGGAGCCGCAACACGGCGTCGCAGTGCTGGAGGAGTCGCCTCGCCGTCTCGTACATGACGTCGGCGTCGGCGGGGGCGTCGCCGAGTTCACGCATCACGGGTAGAGCGACCCACTCGCCGATCATGGGCACGTGACCGCGCTCGAAGATGGGGGCGGATGCAGCTTCGAGGCGCGCGAGATTGCGCGCGATGAGGTCGGGATCGCCGCCGGTGCCGGATCGGTACGGACCTGCGATCAGGATGAGCTGGGGTTTCATGCGAGGGAGTGTATCGTTAACCGTGCACGATCGTGCAACTCTCGGAAGGAACGTGGATGCTGTCTGAGCAGCGCAAGACGCACCTGCTCGAATTGCTGCGCCGCGACGGGCGGGTCGTCGCCAAGACCGTCGCCGCCGATCTCGGCATCTCGGAGGATTCGATCCGCCGCGATCTGCGCGAGCTCGCCGAGGCAGGGCTCGCCCGGCGCGTGTACGGGGGCGCCCTGCCGATGGATGCGGCCGAGGTTCCCTTCGCGGAGCGCGGCGAGGTCGAGCCGGCGAGCAAGGCGAGAGTCGCGCGGGCCGCGCTCGTCCTCATCGAACCGGGCATGACCATCGCGCTCGACGCCGGAACGACCAGCATGGCCATCGCCCGCATCCTGCCCCGAGGCGCCCGGCTGACCATCGCGACCCCGAGCCCCCACGTTGCGATCGCCGCCGCGGAACACAGCGATGCGCGTGTGGTCCTCCTCGGCGGCGAGCTCGGGCGGCACTCGATGGTCTCCGGTGGAGCGCTCGCGCTCGAAGCCATCTCGCGGATCGGGGCCGACCGGTTGCTGCTCGGCGCGTCCGGGGTCCATCCGGATCACGGGGTCACCACGGACGACCCGGACGACGCCGCCGTGAAGCGGGCCCTCGCCGCCGCGAGCCGCGAGACCTACCTGGTCGTGAGCAGCGAGAAGCTCGGCGCCCGCGCGCAGCATCCGGTGCTCTCGCTCGACGACCTCGCGGGGCTCGTCGTCGATCCCGCCGACCGCGACGATCTCGATCCGCGACTGCGGCACTACGCCGTGCCCGACGCCTAGAGCTCGGTCGGCCGCGCGGACGCGAAGAAGGCCGTGAGCAGCTCCGCGCACTCCGCCTCCAGCACGCCGGCCACCACCTCGGCCCGGTAGGGCAGCCGCCGATCGCGAAGCAGGTCGTGGACGCTGCCGGAGGCACCCGCCTTCTCGTCCCACGCCCCGAACACCACGCGCGGGATGCGGGCGGCGAGGATCGCGCCGGCGCACATCACGCACGGCTCGAGCGTCACGACGAGCGTCGCCCCGTCGAGCCGCCAGGAACCGCGAACCTCCGCCGCGCGCCGGATCGCGACAACCTCTGCATGGGCCGTCGGATCGCCGTGCGCCTCGCGCTCGTTGCGGCCGACCGCGAGCACGGTGCCGTCACGATCGAGCACCACCGCCCCGACCGGCACGTCGCCCGTCGAGAGGGCGAGCTGCGCCTCCGCGAGCGCCAGCCGCATCGCCTCCGCATCCGCTCCCGAGGGCATAGATTGAGCCTATGCGAGTGCACGTCGCCGACCATCCGCTCATCACCCACAAGCTCACGGTTCTGCGCGACGAGCGCACCCCGTCGCCGATCTTCCGGGCGCTCGCGGAGGAGCTCGTGACGCTGCTCGCGTACGAGGCCACCCGCAATGTGCGCACCACCGAGGTGACCGTGCAGACGCCCGTCGCGGCCGCATCCGGACTCTCGATCGCCGAGCCCAAGCCGCTCGTGGTGCCGATCCTGCGGGCCGGGCTCGGGATGCTCGAGGGCATGGTGAAGCTCGTCCCGACCGCCGAGGTCGGCTTCCTCGGAATGGTGCGCGACGAGGAGACGCTGCAGCCGACGACCTACGCCGAGCGCCTGCCCGACGACCTCTCGAACCGGCAGTGCTTCATCCTCGACCCGATGCTCGCCACGGGCGGGTCACTCGGGGCGGCGATCGACTTCCTCTTCGCCCGCGGAGCCGTCGATGTGACGGCCGTGTGCCTGATCGCGGCGCCCGAGGGGATCGAGGCCGTGCGGAAGGCCACCGAGGGGCGCGAGGTGACGATCGTGGTCGGTGCGCTCGACGAGAAGCTCAACGAGCACGGCTACATCGTGCCCGGCCTCGGCGACGCGGGCGATCGGCTGTACGGCCTCGTCTGAGCGGGTCGCCCACCTTTCGTTGTGTTACGTCGCCGCGTCGTCCGATTGACACGCGGCGTAACACTGCTTCAAACTTGCACGCATGACCGTTCACGTGCGCCCCACGACCTCCTTCGAGGCCTTCGGGAACGCCGACATGATGATGTCGGCGCGTGCGGTCATGTGTTGTCGAATGTGCGCGTAAGGCCGCCTCACAGCCCGAGTTGACCCACATGGTGAACTCCCCGACGCCCGGTTCCGATCCGGACGACGCCTCCCGCCACGACACTTCCCGGCCCGCCGCCGATGCGGCCGCCACCTCTGAAGGATTCGACGACATGTCTCTCGCCACCCTTGACACCCTCCGCCCCCAGGCCCGCCCCTATCCCGCCCCTCGCGCGGTTCCGGCGCCCGCCGAGCCCGCTGAGCGCCCGCGCATCCGCGCCGTGCCGGAAGGCACCGAGGCGCGCGGCTTCGCCCTCTACGTGGGGGTCGACGAGCTGAAGGCCGCCGAGGCCGGCATCTCGCTGCCGCTTCTCGTGGAAGCCCTCAAGCGCACGGTCGCCGAGCTCGCGCCCGACGCCGAGACGTACGCCGCCGTGGCGCTCGCGCCGCAGGGTGCGGGCGGGCGCGACGTCGAGGTCGTGCGTCTCGCGCTGCAGGATCCCGCCGCGCTCGCCAAGCACCGCCAGGCCGCGCCGCCCGTCGAGGCGCCGGAGCCCAAGGGCGGTGTCGTGATCGACATCTCGCGCAAGCGCGTGCAGCTCGACGGCGAGACGGCGCCGCTGACCTACAAGGAGTTCGAGCTGCTGCAGTTCCTCGTGCTCCGCGAGGGCCGGACGATCGAGCGGGCCGAGATCATCGCGACGCTGTGGGCGGATGCGGGCGACGAGGAGGCGCCGAACGAGCGCACGATCGACGTGCACGTGCGGCGCCTGCGCTCGAAGCTCGGCGCCTACGAGGACATCGTGCGCACGGTGCGCGGATCCGGATACCGGTTCGATCGGCACGCCGACGTCACCATCCGCTGGGCCTCGACGCCCTCCCCCGACGTCTTCTGATCCACGGCTCTCCGTTTCCCGAGCTCTCGCTTCCGCGAGCTCTCGGCTCCGTGAGAGTACGCACTTCTGCGTACCTTCAGCCGTGAGAGCACGCAGAAGTGCGTACTCTCACGGAACCGAGACCGCCGCGGAGGCGAGCGCCGCGGCGCGGTCAGTCGCGCAGACGCACCGAGAGGCAGGTCACGCAGCCCTCGAGCTTCTCGAACTCCGAGATGGGGACGGTGACGACCTCGAGCCCGCGCGCGGCGAGCAGCTCGGCCGTGCGAGGCGCATCCGCCGACATCAGCACCGAGTTCTCGTCGAGCACGACGACCGCGGTACCGTGCTCCTCGGGAACCGCCAGGAACTCGGGGTAGACCGTCGGGTCGTCGACGAGTGGCTCGTAGCCGATGACCGTGCCGTCGGGCAGCGCGGTGACGCCGGACTTCAGGTGCAGCACCCGCGACACGGGCACCGTCACGACCCGGAACCCGAGCGGCGCGACGAACTGAGAAAGCTGCCGGATGCCCTCCGCGTTCGTCCGTCCACCGCGGCCGACATAGACCGTCGATCCGACCTTCAGCACATCGCCACCATCGAGCGTGCCGGGCAGTTCGATCCGCCGGATGTCGTAACCGAGCCGCTCGATCACAGGCTCCACGGTGGCGACCTCGCCGCGACGGCTGTCGGTGCCGGGCGAGGTGAGCACGGCAAGATGCCCGAACGACACGACGGCATCCTCGACGAAGACACCGTCGGCGTGCTCGTCGGCCGGCTCGACCTCTTCGACGTCCCACCCACGGGCCGCGAGCGCGGCTACGTAGCCGCTCCACTGCGCGAGCGCGAGATCCGGGTCGACGCTCTGGCGTTCGAGGTGAGTGAGCTCACCCTCTGCGAGGCGAGGTGATGGACGGCGGACGAGGACGCGAGGCATGCCCTCGAGTCTGGCATCCGCGAGCTCATCGTGCAGTGCGCGCTCGACGGCTGCGACACGCCCGGGCTGCTGCCCGCCTCTCGGACTCGGGCGGTCGCCTCGATCCGATCGCCCAGCCGAATTCGGCTCCAGAATTCACCCGGGTGGGCCGAACCATACGCGCGAACGGGCCGTTCACCCCGCTCCGAGACTCCCCCGGGTGAACTCGCAGAAAAAATAACGAAGAGATAACTAGACAGCGTTACCTTCCCGTTATACATTTCAAGTGCTTGATCCGTTTGCTGTGGCGGATGAAGCGGAATGTGATTGCAGGACACTCTTGGTGCAAGGGAGAGGGTCGGCCGCTCGCCTCTGCGGCCGGCCCTCAATCACGTTCGGCGTGGGCCCATCTGACGGCCCCGCCCAGGTCAGAGCCAGTCCGTAGAGTGAGAACCGTGAGCGAACGCTCGGATGCGATCGACGCGTGGGAATCCCTGTACCGCGCGCAGGTGAACGTGCTGCGCCGACTCCGGGCCGAGTTCCCCGATGACGAGGTCTCGTTCACCGAGTACGACGTGCTCTTCAACCTCTACCGGCAGCCGGAACGGGCCCTGCGCATCCGCGATCTCAACGCCCACCTGCTGCTCACCCAGCCGTCGGTGAGCCGCCTGCTCGACCGCCTCGCCGCCCGCGGGCTCGTCACGAAGCGCCGTGACCCCAGCGACGCCCGCGGCACGATCGTCGAACTCAGCGAGCGCGGTGCCGAGGTCTTCCGCCGCGTCGGCGCACAGCACGGGCGCTCGATCATCGAGCGGATGGCACCCCTCAGCCGTGACGAGCAACGACAGCTCATCGAGCTCACCACGAAGCTCCGCGACGGGGCTCCAGGAGAGGCGCGTGGCTGAGAAGCCGACGCTCGTCTGGTTCCGCGACGACCTGCGCGTCGCCGACCACCCCGCGCTCGATGCGGCCGTCTCCCGCGGACGCCCCGTCGTCGCGCTGTACGTGCTCGACGAGACGGGCGACGGCATCCGCGCTCCGGGCGCCGCGGCGCGATGGTGGCTGCACCACTCGCTCGTCGCTCACCGCGACGCTCTCGCGGCGCTCGGGATCCCGCTCGTCCTCCGGCGCGGAGAGGCGCGGCGCGTCGTGCCGGAGGTGGTCGCCGAGACGGGAGCCGGTGCCGTCACCTGGAACCGCCGGTACTCTCCCGCACGCCGGATCGACGCGGACCTCAAGCGCACGCTCCGCGAATCCGGCCTCGAGGTGCACTCCTTCCCGGGCGACGTGCTTGCCGAGCCGCAGGACGTGCGCACCGGCTCCGGCACGCCGTACAAGGTGTTCACGCCGTTCTGGAACGGGCTGCGGGGTCACGAGGTGCGGCCCGCGATCGGGATTCCGGACGCCGTCGCCGCCCGCGCGAACACCCCCGATAGCGATGATCTCGACGACTGGGGGCTCCTGCCGACGCATCCCGACTGGGCGGGCGGGCTGCGTCGCGTCTGGACCCCGGGCGAGGAGGCGGCCCGCGCCCGTCTCGACGAGTTCGCCGCCGAGGTGCTCGACGACTACGGCGACCGCGACCTCCCCGCCGTCGACGCGACCTCGCGGCTCAGCCCCCGACTGCGCTGGGGCGAGGTGTCGCCCGTGCAGGTGTGGCATCGCATCCGCGGCGCCCGAAGCGACCATGCCGACGGCTTCCTGCGCGAGCTCGGATGGCGCGAATTCTTCCGCCACACGCTCTTCCATCAGCCCGAGCTCGCCGCCCGCAACCTCCGCCCCGCGTTCGACGCCTTCCCGTGGGAGGCGCCCGACGAGGCCGAACTCGACGCCTGGCGCCGCGGACGCACCGGCATCCCGCTCGTCGATGCGGGGATGCGAGAACTGTGGGACACCGGCGTCATGCACAACCGGGTGCGGATGAGCGCCGCGAGCTTCCTCGTGAAGAACCTGCTGATCGACTGGCGCGTCGGCGAGCAGTGGTTCTGGGACACCCTCGTCGACGCCGACGAGGCCTCGAACCCCGGGAACTGGCAGTGGGTCGCGGGGAGCGGCCAGGACGCCGCACCCTACTTCCGCATCTTCAATCCCGAGCGGCAGGCGGCGAGGTTCGACCCCGACGGCGCGTATCTCGCGCGGTGGATCCCGGAGCTCGGCACGGACGCCTACCCGGATCCGATCGTCGACCTCGGCGAGACACGGGCGCGGGCCCTCGCGGCCTACGAGACGATCTCGCGCCGCTGACCACTCGGCACAACGCTCAGATGGGCGGGCGCCCGCCGATCACCATGACCGCGCGTGCCGCGACCTGCACGCCCGCTTCGGCCGCCTCGACGGCGGTCGCGCCCCGCACCCACGCGTCGAGGAACCCCGCCGTGAAGGCGTCGCCCGCACCCGTCGGGTCGACCATCCGCGCGACCGGCGCGGGCACCCGAACCGGTGCGCCGCCGTCTGCCGCGACCATCACGCCCTCCGACCCGAGAGTCATCGCCACCACCGGATGCCTCGTCGCGAGCGCCCGCGCCGCGGCCTCCGGTTCGTGCTCGCCCGAGAGCAGCCGCGCCTCCGCGAGGTTCGGGAAGAGCAACGTGGCGCCCGCCACCGCGTCGAGGAAGGAATCCACCCCGAAGTCGGAGAGGTACCCGGTCGAGGCCGGATTGACCGACACCTGCACGCCCGCGGCGGCGGCTGTCGCGAACAGTTCGCGCGTCGTGTCGGCCCCGAAGCCATCCAGGATCGAGTAGCCGCTCACGTGCAGCACCGCCGTGTCGTCGAGCAGAGCCGCCGGGATGGCGTCGAGTCGCAACGCGGCGTTCGCCCCACGCTCGGTGAGCATCGACCGCACCTCCCCGTCGACCACGATGATGATCGTGCCGGTCGGGATGCCATCCTCCACCTGCAGGTGCGGCTCGACCCCGGCCTCGCGGAAGATGCGCTCGTGGATCGCGGCGTCGTGCGCGCCGACGGCTCCGACGAAGGCGACATCGGCCCCCAGCGAGCCGAGCCACGCCGCCGAGTTCGCCGCGGAGCCACCGGGCCGCGGCCGGATGCTGGCGGGCGTGTCGGTGTCGGGGCGCACCGGGATCCGCGGCACGGCGACGATGTCGTTGATGACGTCGCCGACCAGGACGATCCGCCGGGACGTCATCGCGACGAGATGCGCGACCAGGCTGTCGCGACCTCGGCCGCGACTCGCACGTTGTTGCGGGCGAGGTCGAGGTTCACCTCGAGGCTGCGCCCGCCCGACGCGTCGACGATGTAGCCCAGCAGGAACGGGGTCACCGCTTTGCCGCGCACCCCCGCCGCATCCGCCGCTGCGAACGCGGACTCGAGCACGCGGTCATGCTCGGCCGGATCCCACTGCTGCTCGGCGGGGACCGGATTCGCGAGCACGATCCCGGTGCGCGAGCCGAGCGCATCGCGCGCGGCCATCACCGCGGCCACCTCATCGGCGGTGTCGACCTTCCAGTCGAGCTCGTATCCGGATTCCCGCAGCCAGAACGCGGGGAACGCGCTCGTGCCGTATCCGATGACCGGCACGGAGAGGGTCTCGAGGCGCTCGAGCGTCGCGGCGATGTCGAGCACGCTCTTGACCCCGGCGCTGACGACCGTGATCGGGGTCTCGGCGAGGATCGGCAGATCGGCCGACTCGTCGAACGTCTCGGACGCCCCGCGATGCACCCCGCCGAGCCCGCCGGTGGCGAACACGCGCACCCCGGCGAGCGACGCGAGGTGCGCCGTCGCGGCGACGGTCGTCGCGCCCGATCGGCCGAGTGCGGCGAGGATCGGCAGGTCGCGCACGGATGCCTTGGCGAGATCCTCCTCGGCGATGCGGCGCACCCCCTCGGCATCCAGGCCGACATGCGGCACGCCGTCGAGCACCGCCACCGTCGCGGGAGTCACTCCACGCTCGCGCAGGATCTCCTCGAACTCGATCGCCGCCTCATGGTTGCGCGGGCGCGGAAGGCCGTGGCTGATGATCGTGGACTCGAGCGCCACCACGGGGCGCTGCTCCTCGAGCGCTGCGGCGACCTCGGGAGCGACGTGCAGTTCGCTCATCCGTCGACGCGCACGCGGTCGACCGGAACCACCTTGCCGGGGTTGAAGTTCGCGCCCGGATCGACGGCCTGGAACAGTCCGCGCATCACCGCGACGCCCTCGGCCGAGATGTCCTGCTCGATCCACGGGGAGTGCTCGAGCCCCACGCCGTGGTGGTGCGAGATCGTGCCGCCGTTGTCGACGAACGCCTGCTGGATCGCCGACTTCACGACGTCGTACTCGCCGATCGGGTCGTCACCGAAGACGAACGCGAAGGTGAAGTAGAGGCACGCCCCCGAGTGATACGAGTGCGAGAGGTGGCACATGATCCACCCCTTTGCGCCGATCTCGTCGTAGGCGCGGTTCGCGGCGGTGACGACACCGTCGTAGAGCCCCGCGAGCTTCGACCACGGCGCGGCCGTCTCCGACACGTCGCCCGCGGCACCCATGTCGAGCAGGAAGTCGCGCAGGTACGGGGTGTCGAACTTCTTCTGGTCGTAGAGCACGCCCGGCCCGGTGCCGACACCCATGCCGCCGTGCGCCTTCACGATCGCGCCCACGAGCTTCTTCTGCCGCTTGACGTGGTCGGCGCCGCCCTCGAATCCGATGAACGAGAGGCAGATGTCCTCGAGGTTCCAGCCCTTGCGACGCATGAGCGTCGGCAGAACTCGCTCAGCGAGCAGCGCGTCGATGCCGTGGCGCTCCTTGCTCGTCGCCATCGAGAAGCCAGTCTCGCGCGAGTCGGAGACGCGCGTGATGATCGGGCTCGCATCCGACTCCGAGATCGCCTGCATGGCCGCGAGGCCCGCCGACCAGTTGGGGAAGAAGTAGGCCTGGATCTCGCGCACCTCGGCCACGCGGTGCACCTGGGCCGTGACCTCCGTGATGACGCCGAGGCGGCCCTCGGAGCCGACGATCATCTCGCGGACGCTCGGCCCGGTCGATGCCGACGGGATCGCCGGGATCACGAGCACACCGTCGCGGTCGTCGTGCGAGGGGCGCACCACGCGCAGGCCGCGGACGATCTGCGCGATGTCGCCGTACTTGTCCGACTGCATGCCGGAGGAGCGCGTCGCCGCCCAGCCGCCGATCGTCGAGTGGGTGAAGCTGTCGGGGAAGTGGCCGATCGTCCAGCCCTCCGCGGCGAGCTGCTCCTCGAGATGCGGTCCGAGCGCGCCCGCCCCGATGCGCGCGAGACCCGACTCGACGTCGATGTCGAGCACGCGGTTCATGCGGCCCATATCGAGCGAGACCACGGTGCGGGTCTCGTCGGCGTGCGGCTCGAGGCTGCCCGCGATGTTGCTGCCCCCGCCGAACGGGATGAGCACGGCATCCTCGGCGACGGCCGCGTCGACGACCTTCTGCACCTCCGCCTCGTCGGCAGGGTAGACGACCACGTCGACAGCACGCGCGATGAGGTTGGAGCGGATGCGCACGAGATCGCGCAGGCTCTTGCCGTAGGTGTGCACCACGCGATCCATGTCGTCGGTCGACACGTGGTCCTCGCCGACGATCCCGGCGAGCGCCGCCGTGAACTCGGCGCGCGCAGCGCTCGGTGCGAGGTTGAGCTCGTCAAAGACCGGCTGCTCGGCACGCGTCGCCGTGGAGAGGTCGAGGCCGACGGCGTTCAGCACGAACGGGGCGAACGCGGGCTTGTCCTCGTGGTGGAAGCCGACGCCCTCCACGCCCCATCCCCACCACTTCATGTGCTCGACAGCGGTCACGGTGTCTCTCCTTCGGGCGACGGGTCGGCGGCCACGGGCGCGGAGCCGCGCGACGGGCTCAGAATACGGGGTGCATAGGTGTCGTGCAGCCGCACGATCTCGGCTCGGAGACGCTCGGTGAACTCGGCCGCCGTCTCCCCCGCCGTGGCCATCATCGGCGCTCCGAAGACGACGCCGACGGGCAGGCGACCGGGCTTCGGCCAGCTGCTGCCGCGAGGGTGCGCGATGCCGGCCCCCACGAGCGCGACCGGCAGGCAGGGAACCGCGGATGCGATGGCGAGGGCGGCGGCACCGGGCTTGAAGCGCCCCATCCGTCCCGTGCGCGAACGCGTGCCCTCGGGGAAGACGAGCAGCGGTACGCCGCGGTCGAGGAGGCTCCGGGCGGAGATGCTGCGGGGGTTCGACCCGCTGCGATCGACGGGGAACGCGTTGAAGAAGAGGGCGGTGAGTCCGCGCCGCCACCACACATCGAAGAAGTAGTCGGCGGCGGCACCCGCGGCGAGATACCGCGCGAGGCGCCGCGGCAACGCACCCAGGATGAGAGGTGCGTCGAGATGGCTGGAGTGGTTCGCCACCACCACGAACGCCTTCGGCACGTCCCGAAGCTCGCGGGCTCCGACGACCGTGACCTTGACGGTCGACCATGCCACGGGCTTCAGGATTCCCCGCTGTGCGACGAACCGCGCGGCGGCCTGCGTCTTCGAGGTGAATCGGTCGCGGCGACGCTGAGGGGCTGCGCTGCTGTCCACCATGGATTCAGGCTAGTCCCGACGCATGCCGTGCGGGCGACGTACCGCCGCTGTTCGGCGGGGACGACCTCCGGAGCGGCGGGGCGCGAGACGCGGCGCGCGTCAGTCGCGGTGGCGGGAGCTCGAGATCTTGCGGGAGACCCAGCGGATGGTGCGCGGGGGTAGGTGGCGCAGCCACCACCCGAGGAAGCGGTACCGCACGCTCGGCACCGAGATCGCGCGACCGCGGTCCACATCCCGCAGGCACGACGCCACCAAGTCGTTCGCGTCGAGCCAGAGCCACGAGGGGATCGAGGACTTGCGGATCTCGGCACGGTCGTGGAACTCGGTGTGCACCCATCCGGGTAGCAGCGCCGTCACCGTCACGCCTGTGCCCTGCAGCGCGTTGGAGAGGCTCTCGCTGTAGACCCGCATCCACGCCTTGATCGCCGAGTAGAGCCCCATCGAGAGGTACCCGGCGATGCTCGCGACGTTCACGATCGCGCCGGTACCACGCTCGCGCATCCCGGGCACGACCGCCGCGGAGAGCACGAGGGGCGCACGCATCATCACCGCGATGGCGTCGTCTGCCTCGGCGATATCCGGATCCGAGATGCGCGACTTCATGCCGTAGCCGGCATTGTTCACGAGCAGGTCGATGGGGCGCGCGGTGTCGGCAAGGCGCGCGGCCACGCGGTCGACGTCGGCGGGGTCGCCGAGGTCGGCGGTGATCAGCTCGACCTCGCACCCATCCGATCGCAGACCGGCTCCGAACTCCTCCAGACGCGAGGACGTGCGCGCCACGAGCACGAGGTCGTACCCACGGGCGGCGAGAGCGCGGGCGAAGGCGGCGCCGATGCCGGCTGTTCCGCCGGTGACGAGAGCGATGGGCATGTGGCTTACGATACGGTCATCCGGGGCGCGCCTCCCGCCTGCGCGTGCCCGATCAGGAAGGCTCACCACCCCGATGACCCCGCCAGAAGCGACGGATACCGCCCCGTTCGACGTGCGGGAGTTCGCGCGGACGGCCCAGGCCAGCCACCGCGCCGAGGTCGACCAGGCGGCGATCGCCTCGTCGGGTCTCGGTGACGACGTGGTGCACCTGATCCGCGTGCTCCGCGACCTCGAACGCGCGACCCTCAACCGGATGCGCAACCTGCTCGTCACCGCCACCCACAAGGACGCCCGCGTCACGGCGTTCCTCACCACGTGGGCGTTCGAGAAGTTCTGGATCGCCGACGCGCTCGACGCCGTTCTCGAGGCGGTCGATGCCGATCCGGCTCCGCTCAGCGGCCCGCTGCGGCGCACCGGTGCCGAACGCGCCGAGCGTCGGGGTCCGATCCTGCGGGCGATCGCGGGCAATATCGCCGGAACGCAGCTCGTCGCGGCGCACATGACGACGGGACTCGTCGACGAGTGGATCAGCCAGGTCGCCTACCGCAGACTCGGTAGCGCCGCCTCGGTGCTCTCCGGGCTTGCGGATCGGCTCGTGGGTCTCAAGGACCGCCACGTGACCTTCCTCGCGGAGGAGGCGGAGCGCCGGCTCGCGCAGTCGGCTCGCGCCGTGAAGCTCGCGCGGAAGGCGATCGGCCAGGCCGCGTGGCCGATCGGCGCGGTCGAGATCCCCGCAGCCGACCGCAGCTTCTTCGAGAGCTTCGTGTTCGGCGACGCGGAGGGCCGCGCCGCGGCCGCCCGGATCGGCGAGCGTCTCGCCGCCCTGCCGGGTCTCGGAGCCGCATCCGGTGCCACCGTCACGGCGAGGCTCGTCCCGTGACCCCGAAGCGCGCGAAGACCGACCTCGGCGACGCCCACGTCTTCCTCACGGGCGGCACCGGGTTCGTCGGGCAGGCCGTGCTCGAGCGCCTGCTGTCGACCCACCCCGGAACCCGGGTGACGCTGCTCGTGCGCACAAAGGGCTCTGCCGCCGGGGAGGATCGCGTGCGCACCCTGCTGCGCAAGCCCGTCTTCCGCTCGTGGCGGGAAGCCGTCGGCGACGAGGGGGTGGAGGCGGCGGTGCGCGAGCGCATCCGCGTCGTCGAAGGCGGACTCGGATCGGTGCCCCCGCTTCCCGACGACATCGACGTCGTGATCCACTCGGCCTCGACCGTGTCGTTCGACCCGCCCATCGACCAGGCGTTCGACACCAACGTGGGCGGGGCGATCGGGCTCTACGAGGCGCTGCGCGCATCCGGATCGACGCCGCACGTCGTGCACGTGTCGACCTGCTACGTGGGCGGCCTGCGCAAGGGCGTCGTGCCGGAGGCGCGGCTCGGCCACGAGATCGATTGGCGCGCCGAGTACGCGGCCGCGAAGTCGGCCCGGGAGCGCGTCGAGCTGCATTCGCGTCAGCCCGCGCAGCTGCGCGAGTTCATGGATCGCGCGCGCGCCGTGCACGGCAAGGAGGGCCCGCAGGCCGTCGCCCGTGCAAGCGAGCAGGCGCGCATCGACTGGGTCACGCGCACGCTCGTCGACGCCGGACGCACACGCGCCGAGTCGCTCGGCTGGACCGACGTCTACACGCTCACGAAGGCGTTCGCCGAGCGAGCGGCCGAGGAGCTGTGGGCCGGAACCGGCGGATCGCTCTCGGTGGTGCGCCCCGCGATCATCGAGTCGGCGCTGCAGCACCCGTTCCCGGGATGGATCGACGGGTTCAAGGTCGCCGATCCGCTCATCCTCGCCTACGGTCGCGGCCTGCTGCCGGAGTTCCCGGGGCTCCCCGACAGCGTGCTCGACATCATCCCCGTCGACCATGTCGTCAACGCGATCCTCGCCGCCGCCGCGAACCCGCCGAAGAGCGAGCCCGAGTACTTCCACATCGCATCCGGTGCCTCGAACCCGCTCCCGTTCCATCGGATGTTCGAGAACGTCAACGAGTACTTCACGGCGAACCCCATGCCGACCCCGGGCGACGGGCACGTGCGCGTGCCGACCTGGCGGTTCCCGGGTGGACGCAAGGTGGAGCGGGCGCTGCGCCGGTCGCGGGCACGTCTGGAGCGCCGCGAGCGGTGGCTCACCCGTCTGCCCTCCACCACGAAGACACGCGCGCAGCTCGCCGAGCTCGGCACGAAGCGCAGCGACCTGGAGACGCTCGAGAACTTCTCTGAGCTGTACCGGGCCTACGTGCAGACCGAGATCATCTTCGACGACACCAATGCCCGCGCGCTCCATGCGGCGCTCCCGGCGAAGGTGCGTGCGGATCGTGGATTCGACGTGACCGCGATCGACTGGGAGGACTACCTGCAGAAGGTGCACTTCCCCGCGATCACGACCCTCACGCGCGCATTCTCGCGCCGCCCCGAGGCCACCAGCACCGAGGGTCGCCCGGCCAAGCAACTGCCCGAGCGCACGGATGTGGTGGCCGTCTTCGACCTCGAGGGCACCGTGGTCGACACGAACCTCGTCGAGCAGTACCTGTGGGTGCGCTCCTCCGGTTTCGGCTGGGCGGCGTGGCCCGCATCCGTCGCCTCGATCCTCGCCCAGCTGCCCGGCTACCTGCGGGCCGAGCGCCGCGACCGGGGCGAGTTCATCCGCACGTTCCTGCGCCGCTACGAGGGCATGACCGCCGACCGCCTCTCGCGCATCGTCGGGGGCGGATACGCGGACACCATGCTCGGCCACACCGCGACGGCCGCCCTCGAACGGGCCGCGGCTCACCGTGCGGCAGGCCACCGGACGGTGCTCGTGACCGGATCGATCGGCACCCTCACCGAACCCGTCGCGGCTGCCTTCGACGAGGTGGTCGCGAGCGAGATGCACGTGAAGGACGGCCAGCTGACGGGCTACCTCTCCCGGCCTCCGCTCGTGGATGAAGCCCGCGCCAACTGGCTGCGGCAATACGCCGACCGCGGCGGATACGACCTCGGCGCCTCCTACGGCTACGGCGACAGCCACGCCGACCTCGTGTGGCTCGAACTGCTCGGACACCCGCACGCGGTGAACCCCGACAGCCGGCTGGCCCGCGAGGCCGGACGCAGACGTTGGCGGATCGACACCTGGAAGAGCGGGTCCCGTTCAGCCAATCGTGCTTTGATGACGAGAGGCACCGCACCCGCAACCCGTGAGGAAGGAGCGGACGGCACGCGCTGACGCCGCCCGGTCACATATGGCATTCGACATCGACAAGTACACGGCGAACTCGGATGCGGTCGCGTGGGGCGACCTCGACTTCGACACCTTCGACACGGATCCACTGCCGCCCGAGAGCCTGCGCACGCTGCGGTACATGTGCGACATCGAGTACCACACGGTCTGCTACCTGCGTGATCTGCTGACGACGCCCTCGCACAAGGAGCCCGAGGTGGGCGCCTTCATGACGATGTGGAATCGCGAGGAGTTCTGGCACGGCGAGGCTCTCGCCGCGGTGCTCGCGAAGCACGGCATCACGGTCGACTTCGACCAGCTGAAGGCGACGCGCCTGAAGCTCGGCTGGAAGGACCGCCTCGACCCGATCAAGCAGTCGGTCATGGGCGGGCTCGTCGGCAACGACTTCGTCGCCGTGCACATGGCGTGGGGCGCGGCCAACGAATGGTCGGCGAACGCCGCCTACCTGCGCATGGCCGAGCTCGAGGGGCACCCGGTGCTCGCGGAGCTGCTGAAGCGGATCGCCCGCCAGGAGACCCGCCACGTAGCCTTCTACGCCTCGCAGGCTCGCGACCGCCTGAAGGACTCGAAGAAGGCGCAGAAGCTCGCGCGGTTCGCGCTGTCGCGCTTCTGGGGTCCAGTGGGCTCCGGGGTGCAGGATGACGCCGAGGTCACCCACGTGATGAACCATCTCTTCGGGGGCGCCGAGGGCCGCAAGCTCGTGCGCGACGTCGACTCGCACATCGCGAAGCTCCCGGGGCTCGAGGGGCTGACGATCGTCGAGGACTCGCTCGAGAAGCGCGGCGTCGCCGCCGCCTGACGACGACCCGCGCTCCGCGTTCAGATCACCCCGAGCGCGAGCATCGCATCTGCGACCCGCGTGAAGCCCGCGATGTTCGCTCCCAGTGCGTAGTCCCCGGCGGCACCGTACGCGATCGAGGTCTCGAGGCAGCGGTCGTGGATGTCGTCCATGATCTCGGCGAGGCGCGAGTCGGTGTGCTCGAAGCTCCACGAATCGCGCGAGGCGTTCTGCTGCATCTCGAGCGCCGAGGTGGCGACGCCGCCCGCGTTCGCCGCCTTGCCGGGGGCGAACAGCACGCCCGCCTCGCGGAGCAGACGAACAGCCTCCGGAGTGCACGGCATGTTCGCGCCCTCGGCGACGACTGTCGTGCCTGCGGTGACGAGCAGGCGGGCGGCATCCGCATCGAGCTCGTTCTGCGTCGCGCACGGTAGCGCGACATCCACGCGCAGCTCGCGCGCCAGCTCCCACGCCGTGGCGCCGGACACGAACCGCGCACCCGGCACGTCGTATCCGGTGAGGGTCGTCCGGCGCTCCTCCTTCAGCTCGCGGACACGGGTGATGTCGATGCCATCCGGCGTCGCGAGGGCCCCCGTGCTGTCGGACATTCCCACGACGATCGCCCCGAGCGAGGCCACGCGCTCCGCCGCCGCGATCGCCACGTTGCCGCTGCCGGAGACGAGCACTCGGGCGCCGTCGAGATCACGCCCGTGCCGCTCGAGCATCCGCCGCACGAAGTAGACGAGCCCGTAGCCGGTCGCCTCATTCCGCACGAGCGAGCCGCCCCAGCTGAGCCCCTTGCCCGTGATCGCTCCGGACTCGTGGCGGTCGACGATGCGCGTGTACTGCCCGAACAGGTAGCCGATCTCGCGTCGGCCGACGCCGATGTCGCCCGCCGGCACATCGGTGTGCTCGCCGATGTAGCGGTGCGCCTCGGTCATGAACGACTGGCAGAACCGCATCACCTCCGCATCCGAGCGTCCCTTCGGGTCGAAGTCGCTGCCGCCCTTCGCACCGCCGAGCGGCATGCCCGTGAGGGCGTTCTTGAAGATCTGCTCGAAGCCGAGGAACTTCACCGTGCCGAGGGAGACGGCGGGGTGGAAGCGAAGGCCGCCCTTGTACGGGCCGAGCGCCGAGTTGAACTGCACACGGAATCCGCGGTTGATGCGCACCCGCCCCGCGTCGTCCGTCCACGGCACCCGGAAGATGATCTGCCGCTCCGGCTCGCAGATGCGCTCGATCACCCCGGCCTCGAGGTAGTGCGGATGCTCGGCGACCACCGGCGCGAGCGAGGCGAACACCTCGGTGACGGCCTGATGAAACTCGGGTTCACCCGGATTGCGCCGTAACACCTCCGTGCGCACCTCGTCCAGTCGATGTTCCACGCTGCCCCTCCTTCGATTCGGCCCCGACCATCCGAACGCCCCGAGCGAGCACGCAAGCGCGATCCGGCCGAGATTAAGTGCGGCGGGTACCTGATTTGCGTGTTCGCGACGTTCGCGCAGCCGGGCGGACGGGAGTACGCGCTCGCTCGGCGCGGCGCATGCCGGAATCTCTCGTCGTACGGGACGAGCCCCTGGACAACGCGCCGAATCCCCGTATCATCGACTGCGCAATCGATTTTGCATGATCGAAGGGGATCCATGGCGAATCTGTTCCGTCACCCGCTCGCGACGCCCGAATGGGAGTCCGAGCCCGCCGCCGCGGTACGGCTCGCGACGCGCTCGCTCTGGACGGCGCCACTGCGGGATGAGACGACCGCCCCGGCCCGTCGCATCGTCCACCAGCGCGCGATCTTCACGAGCACGCCTGCCACGTTCCGCGGCCTCCACCTCGGATGGGGCCCCGGCTACCACAAGTGCGCGAGCGGCCAGGAGCGCGACGCCGCCCTCGATGTCGTGGTCTCGCGCGGAGAGCGCGACGGCTGGAGTGAGGTCGCCCGGATCCGCACGAGCGCCGGCGAGCTCGACGACGGCGGCGCGCGGCTCGACCTCGGAGGGCTCGTCGGAACCTCCCTCGTCGCCGAAGTGCGCCGCGCTGCCACCGACGGCTGGTGGCCCGGCTGGAACCTCGCATCCGCCGGGCTGGAGCTCAGCGGCGATCTGGACCGCAGCTGGACGCCCGGTCCCGACGGGTGGCTCGACGTCGGCGAAGTGGACCCGACGGGCGCTTCGCCCGGGGTGGTCGCGACGGTCGGCGCCACCGATGTCGTGTTCCGCAGCGACCACCTCGCGGTGGGCTTCCGGCTGAAGAGCCCGGCCTGGTCACACCTCTCGGTCGACCAGAACGGCGACGGACGCGTCGAGACCAACCTCCTGCAGCTGCCCCGCTCAATGGACATCGTGAGATCGGGCGTCTACCCCTCCGGGGTCTATCCCGTGCTGCGTGACCAGAACGCCGAGTACCTCACCCAGGGTCCGCGATTCGCCGGCACCGACGGGGCCCTGCCGATGGGGTTCCTGCACCGTGGGTACCGGGGCCGCACGGAGGTTCGCGGGTCGACCGTGCGATACGACCTCGAGATCCCGGGCGCGCACCAGCGCTACGTGCTCGAGTTCACGGTGCATGCCGACCGCATCGAACTGGCCGCCGAACGGCACGGAGCCGTCGACCGACGCGCGTGGCAGAGCTCGGCGTGGCACATCGCGCTCGACAACCGCATCACTCCCTCGTGCGCCCTCGGCGATCCGACGTTCACCGGCGAGACCGGCTTGCTCGCGGGCCCGGTCACCTGGCACCACCCGCGGTACGGCACGTTCGAGCTGAGCGGAGGGGACGGTGTGCTCTGGCGCAGCGACTCCGTGCGCCCCCTCGACACCAACACGCTCGAGCTGAAGCTCGGCGAGCAACCCACAGGGTTCGGCGACTACCTGCTGCCCGCCGGCGTGCACCGCGCCGAGGTGACGCTTCGCGTCGCGACACCGACCCTCGCCCGGCTCGCACCGGAGACGCCGGATGCGGTTCGCCGCGCGCTCGAACGCCACACCCTCACCGCACTGCCGTTCCGGGCCGACACGGCCACCTACTCCAACAACGGCGCGTCCATGCACTGCACGACCTCGCTCGCCGATGTCTCATCGATCGCGCGCGAGCTCGACCAGCGCGAGGGGCTGCGTCCGCTCGCCTGGGTCGGGGATTCGCTGCAGCGCTGGCTCGACGGCGCCCCCAGCTACGGCTCCGGCGCCACCTCGCACGGTGCGCACCGCCTGGAGGACGAGTACGTGCACATGGCGGGGAACACCCTGCTGGCGATGGGGCGGTACCTCGCCGCGTCGGAGGACGACGCGTGGTTCGACCGCAACCGCGAGCGCGTGCTGCGCGAACTCGACGAGATGCTTGCGCGCGACGTCGATGGCGACGGTCTGGTCGAGTCGACCATCCGTCGTGGCGTCGCGGGCGAGCACCAGTGGAGCACGGCGTGGGCCGACGTGATCTCGTTCGGATGGAAGGACGCCTGGGCGAACGCCGTGCTGTGCGTGGTGTGGACCGAGTGGGAGCCGCTGCTTCGCCGCCACGGAGAGCACGAACGCGCCGACCGGATCGCGCATGCACGCGACGCCCTCATCTCGGCCTACCTGCCGACCTTCTTCAACCCCGCCACGGGGCTCATCGGCGGGTGGCGGTCCGCCGACGGGGCCCTGCACGACCACGGCTTCTCGCTCGTGGTGGCGCAGGCCTGCGCGAGCGACGCCGTACCCGTGGACCGCGCCCGCGAGATCATGACCGCCCTCCGCGACGCCTGGGACGCCACCGGGCTCGACGACCTGCGGAACGGGATCCCGCTGAACCTGACACGGATCCCGGAGGACGACATCGGAGGCGTCGTGTTCGGGTTGCCGATGGGCAGCTACCAGCAGGGCGGCTACTCCCACCACGGAGCACGGGTGCTCGTCGAGGCGTTCGACCGCTGCGGCATGCACCATGACGCCGAGCGCGTGCTGGTCGAACTCTGCGCGACGATCGCCGACGACAGCTCGTTCGGCGGGGTCGGCAGCGGACGCGACTGGCGGATGGCCGACGGCACACCCAGCGGCTACGAGGGCCAGTTGGTCGAGGGGTTCAGTGTGCTGGCCGCCGCGCTCGCACGGTACGGGCGCCCATGACGAGCCCCGCATCCGCCCACCTGTCTACGCTCGGGGACGAGCGGAAGGAGCCCGCACCATGCTGAAGGTCGCCGACGCGTCTGCGAGCGTGATGGGCGTCGAGACGCGCATCCCGTTCCGCTATGGGATCGCCGAGATGACCCGTGCTCCCCACGTGCTCGTGCGTGTGCGGATCGAGACCGAGACAGGATCGGCCGACGGCTGGGCGAGCGAGCATCTGCCGCCGAAGTGGTTCGTGAAGGACGCCGCGCTGCCGTTCGCCGACGAGGTGGCGATCCTGTCGCGCTCGATTCTCGCCGCCGTGGACTCGGTGCGCGGTCGGGAGGCGGCGCACGCCTTCGCTCTCGTCCGCGAGCTCGACCGCGATCAGGAGGTCTGGGCCGAGGCGGCACAGGTGTCGGGGCTCGTCGCCGGGCTCGGAGTCGCGCTCGTGGAGCGCGCCGTGATCGACGCCGTCTGCCGCAGTGGTGGGATCGCGTTCGCCGATGCGCTCGACCGCGGTGTACTCGGATTCTCCGCGGCCGAGATCCACCCCGAGCTCGCGGGCGCGCCCCCGTTCCGGGCGCATCGGGTGCGGCGGATCGCGGTGCGCCACACGGTGGGCCTCGCCGACCCGCTCACCGATGCCGAGGTCGTGGACGACCCGGGCGACGGTCTGCCGGTGAGCGTGGAGTCGGCGATCCGCACCTGGGGCGTCACCCGCTTCAAGCTCAAGACGGTGGGCGACGTGGAGGCCGACCTCGCCCGCGTCGCGGGGCTGCTCGAGCTGTGCGACCGGCTGGGCGTCGACCCTCGGTTCACGATCGACGGCAACGAGTCGATGCGCACCGCCGAGCACCTGAGCAGCTGGATGCGCGGGCTCTTCTCGAGCCCCGTCGCGGATGCGCTCCGGGCGCGCCTCGACGCCGTGGAGCAGCCGATGTACCGTGACGTCGCGCTCGGCGAGGAGGCCGAGGCGGCCCTCACGGAGGTCGGCTCGCTGGCGCCGGTGATCATCGACGAGTCCGACGACCGGATGGACACGGTGCGCCGAGCGATGGACCTCGGGTACGCGGGCGGCACCTATAAGGGATGCAAGGGCGTGTTCCGGGGGCTCGCGAACGCGGCGCTCGTGGCGCATCGCGACCGCCCGGGGCGACCGGCGGTGCTCACGGCCGAGGATCTGAGCACCATCCCGCCGCTCACCGTCGCGCAGGATCTGGCGGTTGCATCGGCAATGGGGCTCTCGCACATCGAGCGGAACGGCCACCTGTACTTCGCCCGCTTCGCCCCGATCGACCCGACCCTCGCCGATCGCACCGTGCGCGCCCATCCGGACGCGTTCAGCACCGAGACGGGGGCGCCGCGGCTGCTGATCGCGGGCGGCGCACTCGCGATCGGCTCGATCGTCGATGCCCCGTTCGGGCTGACCCCGCTCCCTGAGCCCGCGTCGCTCACACCCCTCACCCCGAGCACCGCCGCCGCGCTCGCCTGAGGCCGACGCACCACGCATCGGTCCCACGTTTCCATTGATGCACAATCGGTTGCGCATTCGATCGTGATCTGGTTCGATAGCCAGGACGAAAGGGCATGTCGATGACGACTACCACCCCGGAGACTCCGCTCGACGTGCTCCGTAGCGGCACCGTGATCCCGGCACACGTGCTCTCGTTGACCGAGGATCTCCGCATCGACGAGCGGCGCCAACGCGCGCTCACCCGCTACTACCTCGACGCCGGGGTCGGCGGCATCGCCGTCGGTGTGCACACCACTCAGTTCGGCATCCGCGCGGCCGGCATGTACGCCGACGTGCTGCGCCTCGCCGCAGAGACGACCCGAGCGTGGACCGCGCGCCCCGTCGCGCTCGTCGCGGGCGTGACGGGAGACACGGCCCAGGCGATCGACGAAGCCGAGACCGCCGCGGGGCTCGGATACACCTCCGCCCTCGTGAACGTCGCCGCCTGGCGGGGCCGGCCCGAGTCCGACATCGTCGCGCACGTGAGCGCCGTCGGCGAGGTCATGCCCGTCATGGGCTTCGCGCTCCTGCCCGAGGTCGGCGGCTTTCACCTCTCCCGTGCCTTCTGGCGCGAACTCGCGTCGCTCCCGAGCGTCGTCGGAATCAAGCTCGCACCCTTCGACCGCTACCGCACCCTCGACATCGTGGGGGGCGTGGTCGACGCGCGGGCCGAGGAGCGGATCACCCTCTACACCGGCAACGACGACCACATCGTGCTCGACCTGCTGCAACCCTTCCGCATCCCCCGGGACGGCGAGCAGGTGACGGTGCGCATCCGCGGCGGGCTGCTCGGGCACTGGAGCGTCTGGACGAAGCGCGCCGTCGAGCAGTTCGCCCGCATCCGGGCAGTGCCCGACGATGCCGCGGTGCCCGCCGACCTCCTCGCGCTCGACTCCGCCGTGACCGACGCGAACGGGGCCGTCTACGACGCCCGCAACGCCTTCGCAGGGTGCATCCCGGGATGCCACGAAGTGCTTCGGCGCCAGGGGCTGTTCGCCGGCACCTGGTGCCTCGACCCCGACGAGACGCTGTCGCCCGGCCAGCTCGACGAGATCGACCGTGTGATCCGCGAGCACCCCGACCTCACCGACGACGAGTTCGTGGCCGCCGGCCTCGAGCGCTGGCTCGCCTGACCACCTTCGCCGCACCAGACAGGACACCATGACATCCACTGACCTGCTCACCTTCGACACCCTCCCGGAGCGCTTCGCGACGCTCGACGAGCTCGACGAGTTCATGTCGCGCCCGACTCCCGAGACGGTGCGCGAACTCGCGACGCTCGACGGCGACATCATCGTGCTCGGCGTCGCCGGCAAGATGGGCGTGGGCCTCGCCCGGATGCTGAAGCGCGCCGCCCCGGACAAGCGCGTCGTCGGAGTCGCGCGCTTCACCGAGGAGGGGGTGCGCGAACGCCTCGAGGAGGCGGGGGTCGAGGCGATCACCGCCGACCTGCTCGACCGCGAGCAGGTGGAGGCGTTGCCGAAGCTGCCGAACGTGATCTACATGGCGGGCCTCAAGTTCGACTTCCGCGGTCGCGAGGACTTCCTGTGGGCGATGAACACACTCGTGCCGTCGTACGTGGGCGAGGCGTTCCGCGCCTCGCGGATCGTGGCGCTCTCGACCATCCACGTCTACCCGTGGACGGATCCGCGCCGCGGCGGCGCCACCGAGGACACACCGCCGCTCGCTCGCAGCGGCGAGTACGCCAACTCGGTCGTCGGACGCGAGCGGACCTTCCAGTACCTCTCGCGCGTGCACGGCACGCCCGGCCGCATCGTGCGCTTCGTCTACGCGATCGACATGCGCTACGGGGTGCTCCAGGAGATCGCCGGATGGGTACGGACCCGCACCCCGATCCCCCTCGCGACGGGCAACGTCAACATCCAGTGGCAGGGGGATGCGATCAACCACTTCGCCCGCTTGCTCACTCGTGTCGAGACCCCGGCCAGCGCGATCAACATCGGGGGCCCCGAGAACGTGTCGGTCCGCCGCATTGCCGAGTCGTTCGGCGAACGCTGGGGCATCGAGCCGGTCTTCGAGGGCGAGGAGAGCGACCTCGCCCTGCTCGTGAACTGCGACCGCGCGGCCGCCGAACTCGGCAACCCCGTCGTGCCGGTGGAGCGGATGGTCGACTGGGTCGCCGACTGGGTGGAGAACGAGATGCCCCTCTACGGCAAGCCCAGCAAGTTCCAGATCCGCGATGGGGTGTTCTGATGGCGGGCATGCTCGACGGCATCCGCGTCGTCAGCTTCACCCACTTCCTGCAGGGACCGTCGGCGAGCCAGCTGCTGGCCGACCTCGGTGCGGACGTCGTCAAGGTCGAGCCGAGGGGCGGTGCGTTCGAGAGGACCTGGACGGGCCCCGACCGGTTCGTCGAGGGAGTCTCGCCGTTCTTCGCGCTCGGCAACCGCAATGTGCGCAGCATCGTCGTCGACCTCAAGAGCCCGGACGGCGTGGAGGTGGTGCGCGCGCTGCTCGCCGAGGCCGACGTGCTCATCGAGAGCTTCCGCCCGGGGACGATGGACAAGCTCGGGCTCGGGTACGACGTGCTTGCCGAGCGGAACCCGCGGCTCGTCTACGCATCCCTCTCGGGCTACGGCTCCGACGGCCCCTACCGTGACCGCCCGGGGCAGGACGTGCTCATCCAGGCGCTCTCCGGCCTCGCGATGGCGACCGGGCGTGCCGGCGACCCGCCGACGCCGGTCGGCGCCTGCGTCGTCGACCAGCACGCAGCCGTGCTCGGCGCCTTCGGGATCCTCGCGGCCCTGCACGGGCGCGAGCGCACGGGCCGCGGCGGCCTCGTCGAGTCGAACCTGCTGAACGCCGCACTCGACCTGCAGATCGAGCCTCTCGCCTACGCCCTCAACGGGTTCGGCTCGAGTCGTTCGTCGAGCGGCGTCTCGTCACCCTTCTACACGGCGCCGTACGGGGTCTTCGCCACCGCCGACGGCTTCCTCTGCATCTCGCTGACGGCGCTCGACGCGCTCGAGCGGGTCTTCGACGATCCGTGGTTCGCGACCGTCGACCCCGCGGATCGCTACACCGAGCGCGACTCCGTGAACGACAGGGTCGCCGAGCACATGGGCGACCGCACGAGCGCGGAGTGGGGCGAGCACTTCACCGCCCACCGGATGTGGTTCGCCCCCGTGCAGGACTACGACGACGTCATGGTCGACCCGCAGGTGCTCCACAACGACTCCTTCGACGCCTACGAGCACGAGCGCGCGGGCACCATCCGGACGCTCAAGCACCCGGTGATGTACGACGGCGTGCGACCCGGCATCCGCACTGCCCCGCCCGAACTCGGACAGCACACGACCGATGTGCTCGCCGAGCTCGGCTACGACGACGCCACCCGAGAGAGGCTCTACACCACCGGAGCGGTCGGCTAGATGGCCGACGACGAGCTGCTCGTCCACCGCGCGGGCGGACGCCTCTCGCTCGTGCTCAACCGCCCGCGGGCGCGCAACGCGGTCTCGCCGACGATGCTCGACGCGCTCGTGTACGAGATCGACCGCGCCCGGACCGACGGAACGCGGGTCGTCACCATCGCGGGCACGGGAGACGCATTCTGCGCCGGGGCGGACATCACCTCCTACGCGGAACCGCGCGGACGACGCGACGAGCTCGAGGAGTTCACGCGGCGAGCCCGCGACCTCTGCCGCGCGATCGAGACCCTCGATGCGGTCACCGTCGCAGCGGTCGACGGGCCGTGCCTCGGCGGCGGGTTCGAGCTCGCCCTCTCGTGCGACCTCGTGATCGCCTCGGATCGCGCGCGATTCGGCTTACCCGAGACGCGCCTCGGTCTCATCCCCGGATGGGGCGGCACGCAGCGCCTGACCGCTGCGATCGGCGGGCCGCGAGCTCGACGCCTCGTGCTGACGGCCGAGCTGATCGGCGCCGTCGAAGCCGTGGACTGGGGCATCGCCGCTACTGCGGTGCCGCCTGCGCAACTCGGCAGCGAGCTCGACCGGATCGCCGACGACCTCCTCGCTCGCGCCCCACTCGCCCTCGCCGCGGCGACCCGCGCGATCCGCGGCGATGCGCGGCGACGCTGGCCGACCGAGGCGGCCGAACACGAGACCCGCGAGCTGCTCGACCTCTTCGAGACCCGCGACGGCGCGGAGGGCGTCGCCGCGTTCATCGCCAAGCGCCCGCCGCGCTTCACCGGAAGCTGAGGAACCCATGCCGCTGCCCGCCCACACCTCGCCGCACCTCGATACCTGGCGCGTGGAGGCATCCGTGCCGCCTGACCACGGCGTTCCCGTGCTGGCAGAGGTCGATGTGCTGGTGGTCGGTCTCGGCGCGGCCGGAGTCGCGGCCGCCACCGTCGCCGCGGAGGAGGGTCTGAGCGTTCTCGCCGTCGAGCGCTACGGCTTCGCCGGGGGTGCCGCCGTGGCGGGCATGTCCGGCACGATCTGCGGGCTCTACCTCGCCACCGACGACGCGGGCGACGGGCCCACCCAGGTGGTCGCAGGGTTCACCGAGCGATTCCGGAGCGCCCTCGATGCCCGCGGCGGACTCACGACTCCGCAGCGCTACGGCAAGACCTGGACGGTCGCCCACGATCCGCTCATGTGGCGCGAGACCGCCGACGCGCTCCTGACTTCCGCGGGGGTCCGGGTGATGTACCACGCCGTTGTGAGCACCACGGTGATGGACGGATCACGAGTACGCGGGGTGATCCTCGAGTCGAACGCTGGCCGGGTGGCCGTGCATGCACGCCGAACGATCGACGCATCCGGCGATGCTGCGGTGGTCGCACGGGCGGGAGGCGACTACTTCTTCGGCGATGGGGGCCGCATCCAGAACCCCACGATGTTCTTCCGCCTCGGCGGGGTCGACACGGACGCGTTCTGGGACTCCTACGGCGACGACACGATCTGCCCGCCGTGGGTCACCGACGCGATCCACGAGGCGCGGGGCAGCGGCGCGGACCTGCCCCGCGAGAAGGTGTGGATCTTCCGCACCACCCGCCCCGCCGAGCTGCTCGTCAATGCCACGCGACTCGCCGCCGCCGACGGCCGCGTGCTCAACGTGATCGACCCGGAGGACTTCACGATCGCCGAGATCGACGGGCGCCGTCAGGTACGTTCCTACGCCCGCTTTCTGGCCGAGACGCTCCCCGGATGCGCGGACGCCTACGTCGTCGACACGGGCGTGGAGGCGGGCATCCGCCAAACCCGCAGTATCGTGGCCGAGGTGCCCCTCACGAACGACGACGTGGTCGCCTGCCGCAAGCGGGACGATGCGATCGTGCGCTCGCCGTGGCCGATCGAGCTGCACGACGGCGAGCGCCCCAAACTGCACTGGCTGCTCGACGACTGGTACGAGGTGCCCTACGGCAGCCTCGTGCCCGACACCCTCGACGACGTGATCGTCGCAGGCCGATGCCTCGGTGCGGAGCACGAGGCGCTCGCCTCCGCGCGCGTGACCGCACAGTGCTTCGAATATGGCCACGCGGCCGCCCGCGCCGCTATCCTGTCGCTCACCTCGGATCGTGACCTGCGCGACATCGATGTCGCCGAACTCCGTCGTTCGATGCGTCTCGCCGGGAGCTCGCTGTAGTCGGAGGTCGTGTGGTCGAGATGGTGAGGTTGAAGGATGTCGCGGCACGAGCCGGAGTCTCGGTGTCGGTCGCGTCGCGTGCCCTCACCGACGACGCCCACGCGCGCATCAGCGCCGACACCCGGGCGCGTATCGTCGCCGCCGCGACCGAGCTCGGCTACCAGCCCGATCACCGCGCGCGGGCGCTGCGCCTGTCGCGATCGGGTGCGATCGCGCTCGTCGTGCCCGAAGTCAACAACGCGATCTTCGGCGGGCTCCACTCCGGCATCCAGGAGGCCTGCCAGCAGCGGCACACCGCCGTGCTGCTCGGCCAGCTGAACGCCTCCGACCGCTCCGCCCAGGCGCTCTCACGACTGATCGGCAACGGACGCGTCGACGGGGTCATCCTTCAGCGTGCGGAGGACTACGACGACGCCTCCCTCCAGGCGGCGCTCGACATCCCCGTCCCCACCGTGCTGTTCAACTCGCGCCTCTCGGGGCGGCCGGGGTCCGTCGTGCTCGACGATCCCGCGGCCGTGAGGATCGCCGTCGAGCACCTGCGGGAGCTCGGCCACACCGGCATCGGCTTCATCGCGGGTGCCGCCCACCACGACGCCGCCGCGCGACGTCTCGAGGCGTTCACCGAGCTCATGGCGGGCGAGCCGTCGCATCCCGAGTGGACCCAGTCGGGAGGCTGGGAGGCGCCCGCGGGTCACCTCGCCATGTCGCGCATCCTGGGGCTCGACGAGCGGCCGACCGCGATCGTCGTCGCGAGCCTCAACGCCGCGGTCGGTGCACTCCACGCCTGCGCGGCCGCCGGGGTCCGTGTTCCCGACGACCTCTCGATCGTGTCGATCCACGACGCCTGGATCGCCTCATACACGGCGCCCGAGCTCACCACGGTGCGCATGCCGATGGTCGAGGCGGGCGAACGTGCCGCGACGATGCTCCTCGACCACCTCGACGGCGCCGAGCTCGAGGACGTCGTTCTGCACGAACCGAAACCGGAGCTCTTGGCCCGCGGTTCGAGCGCAGCGCCCACCCACCGCTAGCCATCCGCTACAGCAGGGCGCGCACCGCCGCCGGGTCGAGGTGGCCGTCGGCCACGACCAGTCGGTGCTCGAATTCCAGCCCGCCGGTCGCCGGAACGGTCAGCCCGTGCTCGTAGGCCACCGCCCAGCCGATCGCGGAGAAGGGGTCGAAGCGATGCAGCCAGCGGTGATCGCCCGCGGCCGGCTCGTCGCCGAACGCGAGACCGAGCGTGACCGCCTCGCCGTCACCCGTGACCCCGTGAACGATCATCGTGCGCGATCCGCCGCCCGACTCCGTGAGGTCCACACCGTCGCCGTCGAGCGCCTCAGCGGCGAACCCCTCGCCGAGCCGGAGGAACAGGCCACCGTATCCACCGTCCGGGCGTCCGCGCTGCGCAGGCGTCGCGAGCGCCACCTCGGCACCCGTGGCGCTGCGGAGCGTCGTGGCGAAATCGATCACCAGCACATCCGTCCGGTCGACGACGACGGTGCGGAACCGCCAGCGGCGATGCTCGTCGAGCAGCGCCTGCCCGTCGTGCCCGCGCCATCGCAGCGACTCCGCGATCCGCGCCTCGGGGCCGTCCGACGATTCGTCCACCCAGCCGATGTGCCGGATCTCGCCCTGATCATCGACGACCCGGTAGCCCTCCTCGGGGCTGAAGTAGGTGCCGCCGCCCCACAGGTTGTCGGCATCCACTCGTGGCATTGCGAACTGAAGCCCGTGATGCCAGGTGTGATCCTCGGGGGCGAAACCGGTGACGACCACGCCGCCCGGAGTGCGAAGCGGATGGATGTGCGGCTTCGGGGTATCGACCGGGCCGATCCCGGTACCGATCGCGAGCCGGGCGAGAGGCCGCCCGTCGATCCGCAGCTCACGTTCCTCACCGCCGGCGTCGACGATGCGCAGCTCAGCCACGTCGCGCCTCCGCCCGTGTCGGACCCGCGGCGTCGAGCGCCTCGTAGAACGGGTCGCCCGGTCCGATCTCGCCCCGGGCGATGACCCGGCCCTCGGCCGACGACTTGTAGAGCGCGGTGAGGAACTCGAGTGTCGCCCGCGACTCCTCCGTGGTCAGCTGCGGCCGCACGTCAGCCCGCCACGCGGCGACCAGCTCGGCCAATTGCGCTCGGTGCGCGTTCACGAGCATCTCAGGCTCGTCCTCGGCCCAGTCGTCCACGACGACCGCCGCGTCACCCTCGCCGATCGTGCGGACCGTCCACTCGGCCAGCAGCGGCAGATACAGCGTCTCGAGCCTCACGGACGCCTTCTCGGCGACGACCTCGAGACGCGTCACGGGATCGTGACTCAGCACGGTCGACACGACGCTCGCGATCGCTCCGCTTGCGAACCGCACGCTCGCGACACTCGCGTCCTCCACCTCGATAGGGCGCGAGATCGTCTCCGCGACCCCGCCGACGCTCGCCCAGTCGCCACCCATGAGCCACAGCAGCAGGTCGACCGCGTGGTACGCCTGCGTTGTCGTGGACCCGCCGAACTCGGTCGCGAACTTGCCGCGCCAGGGGGCATCCCAGTACTCGGGTCCGCGGAACCAGTTGGTGTGCGAGATGCCGAGCAGGGGACGGCCCCATCGCCCGTCGCGAAGCCCCCGCTCGACCTGGCGCGAGCCACCGGAGTATCGGAACTGCGACACCGTCACGCACCAGCGCCCGGTCTCGGCCTCCGCTGCGGCGATGCGATCGGCGGATGCGAGCGATCCGGTGAGCGGCTTCTCGCAATACACCCACGCACCCGCCCGCATCGCCTCGATCGCGAGCGGCTCGTGCAGGTGCGGCGGGGTCGCGACGACGGCGATGTCGGGTGAGACCTCGGCGAGCATCGTCGTCGCGTCGGCGTACAGCGCCTCGCATCCGAACCGCTCCCCTGCCGCCGTGCGACGGCCCTCATCCGGGTCGACGATCGCGACGAGCTCCACCTCGTCGTGCAGCGCCTCGATGGCGGGGAGGTGAGCAGCGGCGCCGATGCCGCCCGCGCCGATGACGGCGATGCGTGCTCGTTTCGACATGGAGGGGGATCAGCCTTTCAATCCGGTCGTGGCGATGCCAGTGGTGAGGTACTTCTGCCCGACGAGGAAGAAGCCGAACAGCGGGCCCAGCGAGATGACGGCCATCGCGAACATCGCGCCCCAGGCGCTGTCGCCGCTCGCGTCGAGGAACGAGTTGAGCCCGAGCGGGACCGTGTAGCTGCGCGGATCCTGCAGGTAGATCATCGGGCTCAGGAAGTCGTTCCAGGTCCAGATGAACGTGAAGATCGCCGTCGTGGCGAGCGCCGGCTTCAAGAGCGGCAGGATCACGAACCAGAACGTCTTCCACGGCCCGGCGCCGTCGATCTTCGCCGCCTGATCGAGCTCCGTGGGAATGCCCCGCAGGAACTGGACCATCAGGAACACGAAGAAGGCGTCGACCGCGAGGAACTTCGGCACCACGAGCGGCAGGAAGGTGTTCACCCAGTCGAGCCCCGCGAAGAGCATGTACTGGGGGATCAGCAGCACGTGGTGCGGCAGCATGAGCGTGGCCATCATGCAGGCGAAGAACAGCTTGCGCCCGCGGAAGCGAAGGCGGGCGAACGCGTACCCGGCGAGCACGCACGCGACGAGATTGCCGATCACCGAGAGCCCGGCGACGATCGTCGAGTTGAGGATGAAGGTGCCGAAGCCGACTCCCGCACCCTCCCATCCGCGGGCGTAGTTGTCGAGGATCACGGGGTTCGGGATGGGCGACACCTCGGAGAAGATGTGCGCGCTGTCCTTGAACGAGGCGCCCAGCATCCAGATCACCGGGTAGAGCATCACGAACCCGAACGCGATGAGCAGGGCGTGCGAGAAGCCGTCGCGCACGCGGCTCTTCTTTCGACCGACGCTCATCGCGACGGTCTTCTGGTCGAATGTCTCAGTCGTCATAGTGCACCCAGTACTTCGAGAACCAGAAGTTGAACGCCGTGACCAGCGCGATGCCGAGGAACAGGATCCAGGCCATCGCGCTCGCGTAGCCCATCTGGAATCCCGTGAAGCCGCGCTGGTAGAGGTACAGCGTGTAGAAGAGAGTCGAGTTGACCGGCCCGCCCGTGCCGCCGGAGACGACGAAGGCGGGGGTGAACGCCTGGAAGGCGCCGATCATCTGCAGGATGAGGTTGAACAGCACCACGGGGCTCAGCATCGGCAACGTGATGTGCCGGAACGCGCCGACGCGGGAGATGCCGTCGACCGCCGCCGCCTCGTAGAGGTACTCGGGGATCTGCCGGAGCGCCGCGAGGAAGATCACCATCGGCGAGCCGAACGTCCACACGTTCAGGATGATGAGCGTGCCGAGCGCGGTCTCGGGGTTGCCGATCCAGCTCATGCCCTGGATGCCGAAGAAGTCGAGCACCTGATTGATGAGGCCGTTCGAGCCGAACATCTGGCGCCACAGCACCGCGATCGCGACGCTCGCCCCGATGAGCGAGGGCAGGTAGTAGATGGAGCGGTAGAGCGAGAGGCCCCGGAGCCCGCGGTTGAGCACGAGCGCCACGAGCAGCGCGAACGCCAGCTGCAGCGGCACCGAGACCAGGACGTAGATGAGCGTGACGCGCACCGAGTCGAGGTACTTCGGGTCGTTCGTGAAGAGCTTCACGTAGTTGTCGACCCCGACCCACTCGGGCGGCGCCAGCATGCTGAAGTCGGTGAACGACAGGTACAGCGAGACCAGCATCGGCCCGAGCGTGATGACGAAGAAGCCGATCAGCCACGGCGCCAGGAAGGTGTAGGGCGCGATCTTCTCGGCGAGGATCGCCCGGCGCAGCGACGCGGGCTTCCGCGGGCGGGGGTCGGGCCCCCGCCCGCGGCGCTCGTCCGCGCGCTCCGGCGACGACGTCTCCGCGTCGATCGAATCGGTGAGCGCAGTCATGAGCGTGTGATCATCCCGTCCGGTCTCAGCCGAGCTCGGAGGCGGCCTGCGACATGAACTGCTCGACCGCGTCGGCCACCGACAGCTGGCCGAACTGCACCTGCTGCGCCACCTCCTGGAAGAGCGCGTTCACCGTTCCCGAGCCGGCGGGCGCCGGGACCGGGGCGGGCGAGCCGTGCTCGCGCACCGACTCGAAGATCGCGATCGCGCGCTGGACGTTCTCGTTCGCGCCCTCAGACGCCGCATCGATGACGTTCGCGTTGGCCGGGAATCCGCGGTTGAGGCCGAGGATGCTGTTCGCCTCCTCGTTGTTCACGAGGAAGTCGACGAGCTTGGCTGCCGCCTCCGGGTGCTCGGACTGGGCCGAGACCGTGAGGTTCATCGCGGTGCGCAGGTACTGTCCGGGCTGCCCCGCCTCGCCGGGCATCCGCTCGAGCGAGAGCACGTTGGGAGTGCGCTCCTGCACTCCGTCGTACTGGTTGGTGAAGAGGAACGTCGAGGCTGCGACACCGGCGATGACCGCGTCGTACGGCGTGGCCTGGTACTCCGAGGTCACGTCCGGCGCGGTCGCGCCGCCGCTCTCGCGCAGCTCGGCCCAGTAATCCCAGAAGCTCTCGAGAGTGCTCGCGCTGAAGCCGATGCCGTCCGCGTCGAGGAACTCCTCGCCGTGCTGCTTCGCCCAGACCTCGAAGACCTGGTAGCCGCCGGAGAGATCGGTGACCCCGGCGAGCGAGCCGTCGGACGCCTCGCTCACGTCGGCGGCGAAGTCGGCCAGGTCATCCCAGGTGTATCCCTCGGTGAGCGGCTCGACGCCGAGATCTTCGAGCGCGGTGTTGTCGAAGATGAAGCCGTGCGTCGAGAGCCCGAACGGCAGGGCGCTCAGCGCACCGTCGATCGTGCTGACCTCGAGCAGGTCCTCGGGCCATCCGTCGAGCGAGAGGTTGCCGGCGTCGACCTGCTCGCCGAGGTCGACGAGCTGGCCGCGCGAGGCGAACTCGACGAGCACCTCGTTGTAGAGCTGGATGACGTCCGGCGAGTTGCCGCCGGTGTACTGGGTGGTGATCTTGTCGAGGTAGCCGTCGAAGCCGCTGAAGTCGCGGACGACGGTGATCCCGGGGTTCAGTTCCTCGAAGCGGTCGAGTGCCGCGTTGGTGACCTCGTGGCGGCTGTCGTCGCCCCACCAGGTCATGCGGAGCTCGATCGGTTCGTCGCTGTCTCCGGTGTCACCGGATGCGCATCCCGCGAGGGAGAGCGCCGCGGCGGAGCCGGCCAGGATCGCGGCGACCTTCAGGCCATTCCGATTGCGTTGTGTGAACACGTACTTCCCATCTCCTCATTGAGACGCCCTGTGCGGGCCTGTGATGTGCAGGGTTCGAAATGTGAACAATCGATTTCGCAACTGCTCGTGCGATGACTATACGTTGAGCGCGAGGAGGCGTCAAACATCCGCCATCGAGCGCCCCCATCGCACGAGCTCGGGAACGGCACTCTCCGCGAAGCGCTCCAGATCGGCGGCCACGGTGTACGCGTGCGCCGACAGTCGCAGCCGCGCCTCGCCGCCCCACGAGGCGATCTGCGTCTCGAAGCCGAGCTCATCGGCGATGCGCTGACGAAGCCGCGCGGCGTTCTCGGGACGCCGCGCGAGCCCCCGAGGGAGTGCGACGAGCGCCATCGCCGGAGAGGGCATCCCGACCCGCACCGCGTGATCCTCCCCGGTCAGAGCGCCGAACGCCTCGGCCACGAGCTCGCGGCCGTAGTCGACGAGGGCGGCCTGGTGGGCACGGATGCGATCCCACCCGATCCGCTCCTCGATCCACTCGATGCCCGCAGCGGAGGCGAGATAGGCGGTCGCGTCCGCGGTGCCCTGTTCCTCGAACGACGCCGGATACGGCTCGTCACCCGCCCATGACTCGATCGGCGGGCGCACCCGACCCGCGGCCTCGTCTCCGAGCACGGCGACCGCGGCTCCCCGCACCCCGCATGCCCACTTGTGGAGGTTGCCGATCCAGGCATCCGCCTGAGTGGCCGCCGGCTCGACGAGCATCCCCGGCGCGTGGGCCGCGTCCACCAGGACGGCGGCGCCGTGCGCGTGCGCGCCGGCCACGACCTCCTCCACCGGCATCGCGCGAGCCGTCGCCGACGTCACCTGATCGAGCACCACGAGACGTGTGCGCGGCCCCACCGCCTCGAGGATCGCGGCGGATGTGATCGACGCGTCTGCCGCGAGCGGCACGTGTACCGTCGTGACCTGCGCACCGGCGCGTCGGGCCTGCAGCACGACATGCTTCGCGAGCGCGCCGTAGGCGTGATCGGTCACGACCACCTCGCCGACGACGAGCTCCCTGAGCACCGCGGTCGTTCCGGCGCTCGCCGTCGGCACGAACGCCAGCCGTTCGGCCGGGGCCCCCACGAAGGAGGCGACCGTGCGGCGTGCGGCCTCGCGCCGCGGCCCGACTCCGAGATGCCACCGCAGCGGATTCGCCTCGACTTCGTCGAGAAGTCGCGCCCGCGACGCGACCGTCTCCCGAGGGGCGGCCCCGAAGGATCCGTGATTCAGGTGCACGACCGTGGGATCGAGCGGCCAGAGCGATGCGACGGGCTCCCCTCGACGCGTGACCAAAGGGGCGGTGGCGACGGCGCTCACGCGAACAGCCTAGGGTCACCCCGACTCGCCGCGGGAGAGCCGCGTGAGGCGAGTAGGGTCGTGAAGTGCCTCGCGCCCTCGCCCTCGTCGTCGTGGGCCTCGTGGGCGGGTTGCTCTCCGGTTCGTTCGGTGTCGGGGGCGGGGTCGTCATGGTCCCGCTGCTCATCTGGCTCGTCGGACTCGATCAGCGTCACGCGGCCGCCACCTCGCTCGTCGCGATCGTTCCGACCGCGATCGCGGGATCCATCGGCTACCTCGTTCATGGCCAGATCGCACTGATCCCCGCCCTGCTCGTGGCCGTCGGGGGCGTCGGCGGATCGCTCATCGGCACACGCCTGCTCCGGACCCTGCCGATCGGCTGGCTGCGCTGGATGTTCGCCGTGTTCCTCGTGCTCGTCGCGCTGTACCTGCTCGTCGGACCCGAACCTCACCGCACGAACGGCTTCGAACTGACCGTCGGGTCCGGTGTCGGGCTGGTGCTGCTCGGGATCGCGATGGGGATCGCCTCCGGGCTGTTCGGCATCGGCGGCGGCGTCATCGTGGTTCCCGCGCTCATCGCGGTCTTCGGGATGAGCGACCTCGCCGCGAAGGGCACGTCGCTGGTGGCCGTGATCCCCGCCGCTCTCTCGGGGTCGATCAGGAACACGCGGGCACGGCTCGTGCGCCCCCTCGACGGCATCATCGTCGGGGTCTCGGCGACTCTCGCGAGCCTCGCCGGTGTCGCCATCGCCTTCTGGCTGCCGCCGCGACCGGCGACCATCCTGTTCGGGGTGCTCGTCCTCGCCTCTGCCGTTCAGCTCATGGTGCGCGCCATCCGCCGCCGCGGGGAGTAACGGGTACCCTCGGCAGCATGGGCGGATGGTTCGGGGCGAAGGCCCGCGGCGAGGTACCGCCCGAGGACTCAGGGGTGCTCTGGGGCCTCCATGTGCCCGGCGACAAGGTGCAGCGCATGGCGAAGTCACTGGCGATCGGATTCGTCATGCTCGACCCGGAAGAGACCTCCCGAGTCGTCCGCTCGACCGACGACGGCGCCAACTGGTACGTCGTGCCCCCGGAGCGCTGGGGCGACGGGGCCTGACCGAGCGCCCCACAGTTCGGCCGTGGGACCGGCCGCTCAGCCTCGGCGGTAGCCCGCGATGACCGGGCAGACGAACGGATCGCGCGCGGCGAGACCGACCGTGTGCATATGGCGCACGACCGCGATGTGGGCTCGCACGAGCGAGGTCTCGGTGTAGGGCACATCGTGCACGCGGCTGTGCTCGCGCACGAGGGTGCGGGCCGATGCGAGGAACGGCCGCGCCATGTTGGGGAAGAGGTGGTGCTCCACCTGGTAGTTGAGGCCGCCGAGCAGCGCGCTCGCCCAGAATCCGCCGCCGATGTTGCGCGACGTGCGCACCTGCTTGGCGAAGAAGTCGAGGCGCTCGTCGCGGCCGATGATCGGCATCCCGGTGTGGTTCACCGCGAACGAGGTGCCCATGTACACGCCGAACACCGCGAGCTGCACGCCCACGAAGGCGAACGCCATGCCGAGCGGCAGCAGCCAGAAGACGGCCCCGTAGAGCACGCCGAAGCGCAGCGCGAGCAGTCCGAGTTCGGTCCACCGGCCGTCGACCTTGCGGCGCTCGAGCAGCGACCGCACCGAGTGCATGTGCAGGTTCAGGCCTTCGAGCAGGAGCAGCGGGTAGAACAGCCAGCCCTGGCGGCGCGTGATGGACGCCAGCAGACCGCGCTGCTCGGCCGCCGACTCCGGGGTGAACGCGACGACGTCGACCTCGATGTCGGGGTCGCGACCCACCTGGTTCGGGTTCGCGTGGTGGCGGGTGTGCTTCGTCATCCACCACTGGTAGCTCATACCGACGCCGAGCACGCCGACCAGTCGGCCGAGGCGGTCGTTGGCAGGACCCGAGGCGAGAACCTGACGGTGCGAGGCCTCGTGCGAGATGAAGGCGGCCTGCGTGAAGATGATGCCGAGGGCGGCCGCGATGAGCAGCTGGAACCAGCTCTCGCCGAGCAGCACGAAGCCCGCGATCGCACCCCCGAGTGCGAGCAGCAGGCCGCCCCCGAGCAGTGCGTAGAACCACCGCGCGCGGCGCAGCAGGCCCGCCTCGCGGACGGTGCGCGACAGCGCGGTGAAGGTGCTGGTGGAATCGCCGGCACCGGCGGCGCGGGGCCGTGTGGTGCGGATGCGCCCGGATACGGGCAACGCGGGGATGGACGACATGATCAGTCCGATCGATCGGCGGCGGGAAAGCCGGGCGTGAAGCCAAAGGCAACTGCCGATCGCTTCCGGCAAGAGTAGTCGTCGCGCCCCCGGTGAACCTGTGAGTCGACCTCTGATCAGTCGCCCGTGCTAACCTCGTCACCGGCGTACGCATTGCTCGCGTCGCCCGCGTCGTAGAACGCTTCTTCTCCCCCGTCCCCGACGGTGGTTGAGACTCTCTCCGGCGAACGGACGTGCCACTCGGCACGATTCGCCCACGTACATACGGCTGTGCACGCACGGCCGCAGAAAGCAGCATCATGACCACCGATTTCGGCACGCTCGGCGTGCCCTTCCCCCTCCTCGACGTGCTCGGGCGCCAGGGGATCACTTCTCCCTTCCCGATTCAGGCCGAAACCCTGCCCGATACCCTCGCGGGGCGCGACGTCCTCGGACGCGGGCGCACCGGATCCGGCAAGACCCTCGCGTTCGGGCTCCCGCTCGTGGCGCGCCTCGGCAGCCGCACCTCCTCCTCCCCGCGTCGGAGCGCGCGTCCTCTGGGACTCGTGCTCGCACCGACGCGCGAGCTCGCGTCGCAGATCGACGCGACCCTGAAGCCACTCGCGGCCGCCTACGGGCTCACGACCACGACCGTGTTCGGCGGGGTCTCCATGCAGAAGCAGGTTCAGGCGCTGCGCGCGGGCGTCGACATCGTCGTCGCCTGCCCCGGCCGCCTCAAAGACCTGATGGGCCAGGGCCACATCCGCCTCGACGATGTGGAGATCACCGTGCTCGACGAGGCCGACCACATGGCCGACCTCGGGTTCCTTCCGGGTGTCACGCGCATCCTCGCGGCGACCCCCGACCGCGGTCAGCGGATGCTGTTCAGCGCCACGCTCGACAGCGGGGTCGACCGCCTCGCGAAGCGCTTCCTCCACCAGCCGGTGCACCACGGCGCCGAGGCGCCCGACATCCCCGTCGAGGCGATGGAGCACCACGTGTTCGAGGTCGCCGATGCGACCGCGAAGCGTGCCGTCGTCGAGGCGCTCGCCTCGGGAAGCGGCCGACGCATCCTCTTCACGCGCACCAAGCACGTCGCCAAGCGCTGGGCCCGCACCCTGACGGAGGCGGGGATCCCCGCCGCCGACCTGCACGGCAACCTCAGCCAGGGTCAGCGCGAGCGCAACCTCGCCCGCTTCGCGAGCGGCGAGATCCGGGTGCTCGTCGCGACCGACATCGCGGCGCGCGGCGTGCACGTCGACGAGGTCGAGCTCGTGGTGCACGTCGACCCGCCGGCCGAGCACAAGGCGTACCTGCACCGCTCGGGTCGCACCGCGCGCGGCGGCAGCACCGGCGCCGTCGTGACGCTCAGCCTGCCCGAGCAGCGCTCGGACGTCGCGGCCCTGCTGCGGAAGGCCAACATCTCGGCGGTTCCCACGCCCACCGCGGTCGGCGCCCCCGCGCTCACGGCGCTCGTCGGCGAGGTCGCACCCCGCGTCGCACCGGCACCTCGCGCCACGAGCGCCGGGCGTTCGGGAGGCGGTCAGCCGCGCCAGGGCGGCCAGCGTGCGCGCTCCGGTCAGGGCGCAAGCGCCGGGCAGCGTTCCGGGGGGCAGCGTTCGTCCGGCCAGCGTTCTTCCGGTCAGCGCTCCGGCGGGCAGTACTCGTCTGCAACCCGCTCGGGCGCCCCGCGCTCCGATTCGCAGACTCGGACGACACAGGAGCGTTCCACCGCCGGCGCGGGCGCAAGCTCCAGCCAGCGTTCGCGCCGCCGCTCCGGGCCCCGCCGCGCCCAGGGCTGAGACTCAGCCCCGCGGCAGGCGTCGTTCTGCGGCGCGCTTCGCGGCCCGCCGCAGCTGACGGAGGTCCTCCGGGTCGTCGAGCGCACGCTCGGCGCGGGAGAGTGCCGAGGCCGAGGCCGCGCGCAACGTGCGCGACCGCGCCGGATCGGCGACCGCCACGAGCGCCCCGAGAGTCCGCTGCAGCCGCAGTCCGACCTCCACGAGGCGGGCCCCGTCGCGCGAGATCGGCCGGAAGGCATCCTCGATGAGGTCGGAGAACTCGGGCGCGGGAGCACGAACCCGTTCGGTCCGCGGCTCCTCTGGCCCGCCGGCCGTGAGCATCGCGGTGAGCACACGGTCGAGTGCCGCGAGGATCTGAATCGCGGTGCCCGGATCGTTCACGGCGGGAGACAGCGCGCGGCTGCCGATCTCGGACAGCGCGATCAGCCCGAGCCTCGGGTCTTGCTCGTAGGTGCGAGTCGCCTCGATGCGGAAGGTCCCGCGGACCGCGTCGAGCACGGAGTCGTCGGCATCCCCCTCGACGTGCGCGAGTACCGTGTCGCGGTCGGCTCCCGAACCCGGGAGCACCTGCACGTGGACCACGAGATCCTTCGTCTCGCACAGGTGGATGAGGTCCGAGATCTCGACGTGCGTGACGTAGCCGGTCGCCGTGGAGACCACCGGTCGCGCGGAACTCGGCACGGGCACCGGCGGCGACGCCCCGAGGTGCGGATGTGCGGCGTGGTCGCGGATCGCCGTCGTCGCCGCCTCCTCCACGCGCTCGATGACATCGGCCATCCGTCCGAACGAGCCGAGGTGCGAGATCCAGCGCAGCAGCGTGACCACGACCGCGGCGATGACCGCGAGCGTGCCGAGGTAGAGCACCGTGCGACCGCGCTCGCCGTAGTAGTCGGTGGAGAGCGCGACGATCGCGACGATCGCGAACACGAACGAGCCGAGGAAGCTCGAAAGGGCGTTCTGCGAGGTGCGGTCCTCGACGAGCAGCTGGGTCGCACGCGGGGTCGCAATGGTCGCCGCGGAGGAGTACGCCGCGACCATCGCGGTCAGCGAGAACGTCGTGACCGCGAGCATGGAGCTGGCGAGGATCTGCAGGATCGAGGCGACCGAGTCCTGCCCGATGTCGAACGCGAGGGCGTCGGGCAGCCACGGGCCGAGGAACCCGGCGACCAGTGCGAGCGCGACCGCCGCCACGGTGAAGACGGATGCGCGGAACCAGATCCTGCGCACCAGCCTGGCCAGGAACACCCGCCATCCGCTCATGCTCGCCCCCTTCGTCGTGCGTTCGAGGCTACAGAGTGGCGGCGGTGGGGTCCCAGTCCTCGGACATGAGCGGCGCCTGCTCGATCGTGCTCTGCACCTCGACCGCCGTGCGGGACGCGGCGGCCTCGCCGAGCGAGAGCATGACGTCCTGCACATGGAAGGCGAGGGCGCCGGACGCCCGCTCGGGCCGATCCGCGCGGATCGCCCGCGCCAGCTCGAGCACGCCGGTGCCACGCCCCGGATTCGCCGCCACCGGCAGTGTGACGGGCTCGCCGCCCCACGGGAACACCTCGGTGTCGCCGTCGAAGCCGTTCGGGTCGGGGAGGAGCATCGCACCCGCGTCGCCGAGCACCTCGAGCACCGGTGCGTACGGCAGGGCGCTGTCGAAGCTGAACTCGACCGTCGCGGTCGCCCCTCCGGCGAACTCGAGCAGGCCCGAGATCTGGGTGTCGACCTCGACCGTCAGCACGGTGCCCTGGCGCGGCCCCGACCCGATGACGCGCTCAGCACGAGCGCGCGTCGCCGTGGCCTGCACGCGGGTCACCGCCCCGAGCGCCTGCACGAGGGCCGTGAGGAAGTACGGACCCATGTCGAGCAGCGGGCCGCCGCCCGGCTGGTAGTAGAAGTCCGGGTTCGGATGCCACGTCTCGTGACCGGGGCTGCGGAACACCGCGCGCGCCGAGACGGGCCTTCCGATCCGGCCCGCATCGATCGCGCGGAGTGCGGTCTGGATGCCGCGGCCGAGCACGGTGTCCGGTGCGCTCGCGATCCGCAGTTCGAGCTCCGCGGCCCGGTCGAGCAGCCTCCTGCCACCTTCGCGATCGAGCGCGAACGGCTTCTCGGCCCAGACATGCTTGCCCGCGTCGAGGATCTGCAGCCCGACCGGCACATGCGCGGCGGGCACCGTGAGGTTCACGACGATCTCGATCGCGTCGTCGGCGAGCAGCTGCTCCACCGTGCCGAATCCGGCGACGCCCCACTTCTCGGCCTGCGCCCGCGCGCGATCGAGCGCGAGGTCGGCGACGAAGCGCACGTCGAGGTCGGGGAAGGTCGTCATCCAGGTCAGGTACTGCTCGCTGATGACGCCCGCGCCGATGATGCCGACGCCGACGCGACCCGAGCCACTCACGCGGCATCCCTCCCGTCGCGCGCGGCCCACAGCAGCCCCCGGCGGATGATCGAGTTCACGTTCGGATCCTCGAGGATCTCGACCCGGTGCCCCGGCGTCGAGACGAAGACGCGGCCCGCGCCCCACATCCGGGTCCAGATCGCGGGCGAAGTGATCGGCCGGTGCCACGGATGGTACGGCTGCACGGGGTGGGTGGTCGTCGCGAGCACGTCGTTGAGGTCGTCGTGCAGCACCCAGTACTGCTCGGTCACGAGATCGAAGTCGTCGATACCCGCCATGATCTCGTGGCTGCGACCGAGCTCGGTGAGCTCGACCGTGTACGGCAGGTAGTTGTCGGCCTGCTCGCCGTGCAGCTGGTCGGGCGCCTTCGAGGGATGCACTGCGAACTGGCCCCCGATCAGCTGCAAGTACGCCTCGCTGTTGCGGTACGAGTCGGCGATGCCGCCGTGCCATCCGGCCATGCCGGTGCCGCCCTGCTCGATGGCGCGGCGGAGTCCCGCGAGCGCCTCCGGCGAGATGGTCGACATCGTCACGAGCTGGAGCACGAGGTCCGTCTCGTCCATGACCGCCTCATCGGCGTAGATCTCGTTGGACTCCTCGACCCGCACCGCGAAGCCGTTCTCCTCGAGGAAGGGGATGAACAGCTCGGTCGCCTCGACGGGCTGGTGGCCGTCCCATCCCCCGCGGACGACGAGCGCCTTCCGCTCGCTCATCGGGCGGCCTCCACCTGGGTGAGACGGCTCTCGTCGCCGGCGCTCGCCTCGACCGCGGCGAGCACGCGCTGCACCTGCGCGGCGTCGTCGAACGTCGGATGCGTTCCGCCTCCCGCGGCGATCCCCCGCACGAGGTCCACCACCTCGTGCACGAAGGTGTGCTCGTAGCCGAGGCCGTGCCCCGCCGGCCACCATGCATCGAGATAGGGATGCTCGGGCTCGGTCACCTGGATGCGGCGGAACCCCTGCAGACCCGCCTCGTCGGCGGCGTCGTAGAACTCCAGCTCGTTCATGCGCTCGAAGTCGAACGCGATCGACCCGGTGGATCCGTTGATCTCGACGCGGTTCGCGTTCAGGCGGCCGAGCGCCATGCGGGTCGCCTCGAAGACGCCGAGGGCGCCGTTGTCGAAGGTGGCGGTCCAGGCCGCGGCGTCGTCGACGGTGACCGGACCGCGCGGCTGATCCTCCACGCCTCGCCCGCCGAGTCCTGAGCTCTCGCCGAGCACGGGACGCGTGGGGACGAAGGTGCGCAGCTGCGCCGAGACCGCCGTGATGACCGACGCGCTCACCCACTGCGAGGTGTCGATGATGTGGGCGCCGATGTCGCCGAGCGCGCCCGATCCCGCCTTCTCCTTGTCGAGCCGCCAGGTGAGCGGGGCGTCCGGATCGCTGATCCAGTCCTGCAGGTACTGAGCTCGCACGTGGCGGATCTCGCCCAGCCGACCCTCGGCGACGATCCGCTGCATGAGCGCGATCGCGGGGGTGCGTCGGTAGCTGAATCCGCACATCGCGAGCACGCCGAGTTCCGCCGCGTCACGTGCCGCCGCGGCCATCAGCTCCGCTTCGGCGACCGTGTTGGCGAGCGGCTTCTCGCAGAGCACGTGCTTGCCCGCGGCGAGCGCGGCGAGGGCGATCTCGGCGTGGCTGTCGCCAGGGGTGCAGATGTCGATCACGTCGATGTCGTCGCGCTCGACGACATCACGCCAATCCGTCACCGCCTCCCGCCATCCCTGCTGTCGGGCTGTGGCTTCGGTGCGCTCCGGGTCGCGGCCGACGATGACCGCCATCTCGGGCTCACGCGGCAGCTCGAACATGCGCGGGGCCACCCGCCAGGCCTGTGAGTGCGCGCGGCCCATGAATGCGGTGCCGATGAGGGCGACGCGAAGCGGTGCGGGTGTCGACATGGGTCTTCTCCTCGTCGAGAGAGCGGTTGACCGCACCAGCCTAGTTCGTTCGAGACGACAACAAATGCTAGCGGCGGCGCATCGTGAGCGCGACGTGGATCAGCGGCACGACGGAGGCCGCCATGAGGGTCCAGCCCCACACCTCATCCGAGCGCACCAGCAGCACTCCGCTGAAGAGCATCGCCGCGAAGACGACCGCCGAGACGAGGCGGCCGAGCAGGCGCTCAAGCGACGACAGGCGCCGCTCCACCCCCGGCGCTCGGACGGCGAGCTGCCCGCGGTCGATACGGGTGACGAGCTCGTCGAACCGCTGCGGCAGGCGCGCCATAGTGGTGGCGTAGCCGACGGCACGGCGGCCGAGCTCGCGCACGTCGCGGGTCGAGTTGCTCAGCACGGATCGCGCGAACGGGTCGACCGCATCCCACATGTTGAACTCGCGGTTGAGCGCGCTCGTCACGCCCGAGATAAGCGAGATGGTGCGGATCAGCAACAGGAAGTTCTCGGGCAGCTGGAACGGCAGCGAGCGGATGGTGTCGCCGAACTGGCGCGCGAAGGCCTCCAGCTCGCGCGGGTCGAGGTCGCGCAGCTCGGCGACACCCATTCCGCCGAAGCGGTCGAACGAGGCCGTCATGGCGCGCTCGAGCTCTTCGGTGTCGGCTCCCGGCAGCAGCACGCCGAGCCGCTCCAGCGCGGCGATGAGGGCACGCCCGTCGCGGGCGACGACGGCGAGGATGAAGTCGCGCAAGCCCGCGCGCAGCGAGTCCGAGATCTCGCCCATCATCCCGAAGTCGACGTAGGTGAGGCGCCACGGGTCGCCCGCCGCCTTCCCGGGCGTGACGAAGATATTGCCCGGGTGCGGGTCGGCGTGGAAGAACCCCGTCACGAAGATCTGCTGGAACGTCGCGCGGGCGAGTTCCTGGGCGACGGCGGCCGGGTCGATGCCCGCAGCCTCCAGCGCGGGGACGTCCGTGATCTTGATCGCGGTGACGTCCGAGAGCGTGAGCACCCGCAACGAGGTGCGCTCCCACACCACGACCGGGATGCGGATGCGGGAATCGCCCGCGAAGTCCGCGGCGAAGCGCTCGGCGTTGCCCGCCTCGTGGAGGTAGTCGATCTCGGCGAGGCTCGTGGCGGCGAACTCCTCGACGAGCGCGGGCGCATCCACCCGAGAGGAGACGAGCCGCACACGGGTGAGCCAGCGCCCCACTCGGCGCAGCGCCGCGAGGTCGACGGCGACGATCTCCTCGATGCCGGGCCTCTGCACCTTGACCACCACATCCGCGAACCCGACCTCACCGGCGATCGCCGGCGACAGGCGAGCCCGGTGCGCTTGACCGAGCGAGGCGGCGGCGATGGGCTCCGGATCGAACACCGCGAACGCGAGATCGAGCGGGATGCCGAGCTCGGCCTCCGCTTGCGCACGGATGCGGTCGAACGGCTCCGCGGCGACCTCGTCTTGCAGCCCTTCGAGTTCGCTCGTGATCTCGGGCGGGAGCACGTCGAGGCGGGACGACATGAACTGGCCCATCTTGATCATGAGCCCGCCGAGGTCGACGGCGAGGTCGTGAAAGCGTCGCGCCAGCCGCTGGAGTCGGGCGGTCTGGCCGCGCGCCGCGAACCGGCGGAGGCCGATGCGCGGCAGCACGAACTCGAACCACCACGCCTGCACGAACGCGCGCGCGGCGAACCGCATGATGCGGCGGTAGCGGGCGCGCAGCGGCGCGGATACGCCGGGCTGCGGCATGCGGTCAGTCCTCGGCGAGGATGGCGTAGAGCTTGCGGCGCGCCTCGTCGACGATCGCGACGGCGCGCTCGTTCTGCTCGGCGGTGCCGTGCTGCGCCACCTGCGACGCGGCCTGGGCGAGCTTCATCCCCGCCTTCGGCAGAGCCAGTCCGCGCTCGGCACGCGCCCGCCCAGACTCGGCCTCGTCAGGCGCGTCGACGGCCTCCGCCGCCTCACGCCCGGCGTCCGTGAGCGAGTACACCTTGCGCTCGCCGGCTTGCGTCGCCTCGACGAGCCCCTCGTCGACCAGCAGTTGCAGCGTCGGGTACACGGTGCCGGCGCCGGGCGACAACACCCCCGAGGTGCGGGCCTCGATGGCCCGGATCACCTCGTAACCGCTCAGCGGCCCCGCAAGCAGCTCCACGAGGATCGCGGAGCGGATATCGCCCGGCCCGCCGCGACGCCCGACCGCCGACGCGACGGTCTCGCGGAGGCCGTCCAGGGTCTCCCAGATGTCGAACCCGTTCGAAGCTGACGCACGCATGTCGGAATCCTCTCGACGATGCAGTCACCATACGCCGCGCGCCTGGGTGTCGGTCGAGATCGCCGAACTGCTCTCCGCCGAGATCGACCGCGGGCTTCCGGAGGCGGCCAACAGGGTGTGGCACGGGCATCCGGTCTGGTTTCTCGACGGGAACCCGATCGTCGGCTACCACCGCCTGAAGGATGCGATGCGCCTCATGTTCTGGAGTGGGCAGTCGTTCGATGAGCCCGGGCTCCGGGCGGAGGGCTCGTTCCAGGCGGCCGAGGCGCGCTACACCGACGTGTCGGAGGTCGACGTGGAGGCGCTGCGCCGCTGGATCGCGAAGTCCCGCGAAATCCAGTGGGACTACGAGCACATCCGCCAGGCGCGCGGCGTGCTGCAGAAGCGCACCGCGTTCTGAGGGCCCGCTCCCACCCGAGGGATCGCGAAGCGACCGACCCGGGCGTCGGAGGCCGTGGTGGAGTAACATGAAATTCGGCTGGTCTTCATGACCCGGGCCCACATCATGGCGGGGGAAGTCCCCCGCCATCTTGTTTTTCGGCAGAGGAACGCGTGTCGACTCTCAGCATCTTCGTGGATGAGTCCGGGGACTTCGGTGATTCCGCTGACGGCTACTACGTTCTTGCATTCGTCGTCCACGAACAGCACCACCCGCTCGACCCCCACCTCCAAACCCTCGACCGGCAACTACGCGAGATCGGACTTGAGGGGCACGCAGTCCACAGCGGCGCGGCAATCCGAGGTGAAGCCGAGTACCGCTACATGGCGTGGGAGCAACGCAAGGGCGCCTTCACGCGAATGCACGCCTTCGTTCGACGCGCGCCGATCCTCTACTACTCACTTACTCTCAAACGGCGTGACCATCCGCAGCGGTTCTCGCTCGAGGGCGCGATCGCCCGGGGCATAGGTACTTTCCTGCAGGACCGAACCGAGTACTTTCGCGCGTTCGACGAAGTCGTCGTGTACTACGACAACGGCCAGGCCGAGATAACGCGGATCCTGAATACGGTGATGAACGCCTACTTCCTACAGGTTGAGTTCAGGCGGATGCAGCCGGCCGACTACCGACTATTTCAAGCCGCCGACCTTGCGTGCACGCTCGAGTTGCTCCGAGCCAAAGACGAAGACGGGGTGCTCACAAGGTCCGATCTCTTCTTTTTCGAATCGGCCAGAAAGCTGCGCAAGGACTACGTCAAGCCCTTCGACTCGAAGCGCCTCGCATAAGCAGTTCGTACCCGCTACCCCGCGACGAGCTCATCCAGCAGGCGACGGCAGCCCAACCCGGCACTCAGTTGCGCAACAGGGGAGACGCGGCCCGCAGTCTGCTCAGACGCTGCCGGACGCGACCGCGGGGGCGCTCCACCCGAGCTCGTCGCCGATCGCGCGAACCGCCTCCAGCTGGCGGGCGTTGAACTCCACACCGAGCTGGTTGGGGACGGTCAGCAGCACCATGTCGGCCGCCTGGAGCGCGACATCGGCGCGCAGCTGGTCGACGAGTTGCTCGGGCGGTCCGGCGAACTGCGGTCCGAATCGCGACGTGATGCCCTCGATCTGGCCGACGCCCTCGCGTCCGCGGTTGTGACCGAACACGGCCGCCGAGAGGTCGTCGACGATCGGGGTGATGCTCCGCGACACCGACACCTGCGGCGCCCACGACCATCCGGCATCCCGCCATGCGGCCCGGAAGCCCTCGATCTGCTCGAGCTGCAGCTCGTCGAACGGCAGGCCCTTCTCGTCCATGATCAGGGTGGAGCTCATCAGCTGCAGACCCTGGCTCGCGGCCCACACGGCGGTGTCGAGGTTGCCGGCTCCCCACCACACCCGCTCGCGGAGGGTTGCGGACTGCGGGGTGATGGGAAGCTTCCCGGATCGGCCGAACATCGGGTTCGGGTCGGCGATGGGTTCACCCTCGATCGCGCGCAGGAACAGGTCGGTGTGCTCGCGGGCCATCTCGGCGTCGGTCTGGTCCTCTCGGGGAACATGCCCGAAGTAGCGGTAGCCGCGGTCGGCGTGCTCGGGTGAACCGCGGCTCACCCCCAACTGCAGTCGTTCTCCGGAGAGCAGGTCGAGCTCGGCCGCCTCCTCCGCGAGGTAGAGCGGGTTCTCGTAGCGCATGTCGATGACGCCGGTCCCGAACTCGAGACGCGTCGTCTTCGCGGCGATCGTCGACAGCAGCGGGAACGGCGACATCTGCTGGTCGGCGTAGTGGTGGATTCGGAAGTACGCCCCGTCGATCCCGATCTCTTCAGCGGCGACCGCGAGCTCGACCGACTGGACGAGCGAATCCTTCGCGGAACGCACCTGCGAGCCCGCTCCGGAGCTCCAATACCCGAACGACAGGAAGCCCAGCTTCTTCACGATGACACCTTCTTCTCCGCTCGATCCCCGAGCGATCTACTTGATCATTCAAGTTGACCATACGCCTCATCTACTTGAACCGTCAAGTTGGAGATGGGACGATCTATCCCATGACCACTCACGCCCGGCTGGACCCCGACGAGAACGACGCATGGATGAACCTGCTCGCGCTCGTGGAGTACCTCCCCGGCCTCCTGGACCAGCAGCTCAAGCGCGACGCCAACCTGGGCCGATTCGAGTACGCCGTGCTGCTCATGCTCACGCGCGCCCCCGACCGCACCCGCACGATGCTCGAGCTCAGCGCCGTCACGTTCGGATCCCTCTCGCGGCTCTCGCACACCGTCACCCGACTGGAGAATCGTGGCCTCGTGACCCGCACCCGCAACGGCAGCAACCGCTACGTCGCCCTCACGTCCGAGGGCCGCGCCGCATTCGCGGCCGCAGTCCCCGGGCACCTTGCCGAGATCCGCCGGCTCGTGCTCGACCACCTCCCCGACGGAGGCTCAGCACGCCTCGCGGAGCTGCTCACGCCGGTTGTCGACCACCTGCGGGAGATCGCGCCTCGCACGTGAGCAAATGCGAGTCGCGTTGATTTCGCCCTACCGAGCAACTAATCCGAAGGGCATCATCCGATCGAGCGCAAGCTCTCTGATGTCCTGGGACAGCCATCGCGCCAAGGCCAAGTTGATAGTAGACCGCCCTGCTGTAGCTACCCATCGAGCGTGTCACCGCACCGGACGGCGACGTTTGGTATGCGCTGTGGACTGGGTAGTCCGGCGGAAGAGCGGGCATCCGCTCATCCGTCGGCCAACTTGGAATCGGCGTAGCAACGCAATGCACGTATGGGCTAGCGACGCGGCCGCGGCGGCGTACCAGCAACTCTGGCCAGCAATGATGGGCGCGAACTTCTGTTGGCCTGAGCGCATCCAGTTAACCGCGTACCGTGCCCGTTTCAGCGCTCGCGCGCGTGTGACTGCGGAATATGTCTAGCCGACCTGGCGAACCCAGTCGCGCAAGTACAGGGTGATGCGACCGACCTCGTGCGCTTCAAGCAGATTGTTGTGAGCGACGATGTTTCGGCTCTTCTCCAACTCGTCAAACCGGCTTACAACCCAGTTGATGTCTGGAAACAGGTCCTCGAAGTGCTCCCAGTTGTTCTGAATCAGCGAGGCCAAGTCTCCGAAGTCTGTGTAATAGATCTCGGTGGCACCTCTTCGCATATGCCACCTGTCGCGTCCTTCACTCTTTTGGCGCCCTTCGACTTTACCCTTCAACTTGATGCTCGCTGCTTGATCCCACCACTCGGGTCCCAGCTTTTCGGCGAGGCGTTCGCTCACCACCTCGCGAGCCGAGTTCTCGAAAACGTGGAAGGCAAGATACGCAGGAAGAGCCTTCATGGCTGACGCGCGAAGGTCAGCAGAAAAGTCCTCCAACGGCATGACACGCTGAAGGGCGTGCGGATCGGTCGAAGCCCTAACGGCAATCCCGTCCGATTCAAGGTCGTTGAGCGCTGCCTCGACCGTTAGCCCCTTGAAGAGCCACTCGCGAAGGGACGAGACGTCGCTCACATCAACTCCGCTTTGAGCGCCTGGAAGATCGCGCGATACACCGCAACGTCTGAGCTCGGCGGGAGGTGAATATGGATGTCGTGATGAAGTCGCAGGAGGCCGGAACCCGCCACGTCGTCCGCGCGGAATTCAGCGCCAGGGCCATCCCCTCGTCGCTGGTCCCCCAGTGGGTCAATCGAATTCTCAGCGGAGGCCGCCGCGTCGGCGGCCGCGGTCCAGTCTGCTTTGTCGCTTAACGCCTTAAACGTTGAGGCTGTCTTCTTTGCTACCGCGTCACCCGCTCCAGTGACGCTCTTGACGATTGCTCCGACCTGAGATACTGACTTCTCGTTGACCTTCTGGTCAGCCATGAACAGGTCGGCCCAACCCTCGCGGAGTCCCACAGCAAGCACTTGGCCTCCGTGCTCTCCCTTGAAGTCGTTATAGCGCTGCGTCGGAGTGGAGTCTGCCGAGATAAACCCGAGGGTTCGCAGTACTTTGATCATGGCGCGATCGTTTGAGGAGCTGAAGCCGAGCGTGCTCTTCAAGAAGTCGTGCGTGAACTTCGGAGGGGTACCGGCCCCCTTGATCTTCTCGAGAATGCTGCCCACGTTTACGACAGAGGGCATGTAGGGCATTTCTGCGGGCAACTCTGCTCCTGATCGTCCCTCGGACACGGTGCAGTCATCATGGCAGCGAGCGACCACCCGGTCTAGTGGGCGGCTAGTCATCTCACAGTGCGCTCCCGGATGCCGGTTCACCGCGTAGTTGGCCCCTATGCCGTGGAACCGGCGGCCGTTCGCCGTCGGCAGACCCCATCGAGATTGGCTGCGATCCAGCCGTATGACCCTGCGCGCGAAACCAGGCGTCGTATCCGGGCAACGACAGCAGGAGACATTTGAGTGTCAACAAGATCCCGCCGTTGTTGACGGCGGTGATAGCGGCGACCGCAAGACTGGGCGCCCTCGTCGTGTTGGTGAATGTTGCGCGACGCATGCGGATGACTTTTTTGGACGGACGAATGCCCTTGACCGATCGGTTGGACGCCTTCTTCAAGCGCACTGCCATCTCGGGCGCTGCGTAGATCCACATCGCCAGGCTCGGTCGACACTCAACTCCAGTTCGGAGACCCCGGGCTCGCCAGCCAAGGAGATCGCGGCTGCGATCGACGAGTCTGCGGATCAAGGGAGTCTGAATATTGCCCCTCCGTTCTCGGAAGTACTCGCAGACGTCAACATGCGCGCATAGCGATCTCCGACTTCCTCCAGCGCCAAGCCCCGGCCGGGCGCCGACTAGGCGAGACCTCCCAACATCCATGCAGGTGGCCAGCCTGCTCAAGCTTGAAGTGTCGCCGCGTCGTCTCGGCAGGTCCGCTCTACGACGGGTCCCATCCGTTGAACGATTCGGCCTTACCACGCGCGACGTCTTTCTCGTAGCTCGCGAGGACCCGCCCGGCAAGGTCAGTCGATTGGTTGGGGCTCTTCAAGATCGACTTGTAATCGAACTCCCCTTCAGACGCTTCGTAACTGAGATCGACAACGACGGTTTTCAGGATCTCCCCACACTTCGTCAGGAAGTCGGCCATTTGCGCCTCCGTGAGGAGCGAGGGGGCAGCAACGTACTGTTTGGTCGCCTCGTTCGCGCGGAGGATTCGCGCCAAGACGTAGAGGACGAAGTATCGCGTCAGCGTATAGGAGCCCATGGGCTTGTTTTTGAGGCCCGGGAGGGCAGCATCGACAGTCTGGACCAGTCGATGGACGAAAACGACCCGACTGGCCGTAACTTCCGGACGGCCGAAGATGTCCGCATACTTCTCGTCGAAGACTTTGTAGACCTGGTGGGCGAGCCAAGGTTCCTTCAGATCAAAGGCAAGAAGCGCCCTTCCGACCTCATCGTTGGTGATCACCGTGGTGCCTGGAGGCGCTACCTCGCCTCGCTTGATCTCGAAGAAGTGGCTTCCCGGTGCCGAGTCCATTTCCTTCTGAAGTCGAAGCATGATCGCGTGGTTGGAGCGGAGGTCACGCGGTCTGATCGCGTTCTGGTTGTTGCTGTTGTGCGTGATGGTCTTCGCGAGCTCTTCGTCCTGCACCATGATGACTCGAACTATCACTCGAAGGTCATCCGTCAGTTTGGCCTTGGTTGCGTAGAAGCTCGTGAGGCTTTGAGCGCCGTTGACAACCGAGTAGTTTTTGATGGTCAGTTCGCCGACAACGGAGTCGTCAACCTCGGCGCAAAGGATGATGATTCCGTTGTGGAAGAGCACAAAGTCGCCGTGCGAGGACTTCTCCGCGATCGACTGCCTGATCGACTTGTTCACGGCTGTGTTCCCAAGCGTGTATCGCACGTTGGCGCGGAACAGCGTGCCGTCCGAGATGCCGTCCATGTGGACCAGCTGAAGGGCGCGGGCAGGGAACACATACATTGAGGTCGCACTTTTACCGGCGCCGGATTGCATTGCCATCGGTGCGACGTACGAGGTGTCGAAGGTGAACGACTGCTTCTGACCCTCGGTCGCGTCGATGTCGATCACTTTGGAAGCGATCTCGGCTCGATCAAAGATGCGCAGGGCGGGGGTGATGTTGGCGTACTCGATTGAGTCTGCGTTGTTGGATTCATTCGTCACGTAGATGCCAACCAACGCGTAACCGTTGCTGACCATCTCAGCCACACCGGTGCGAACAACGAGTCGCTTGAGGTCGACATCGGCGTTGCCTGCGAGCAGGGAAGCTACCTTGTCGACCTGATCGAACTGCTGAACGGACGCTATGAAGTTTTTGGGTCCGACATCCCCCACTTTGCCGTTGGGGGCCTGCTTGATCTTCGACTGGAAGAAGTGAATTTCCTCGTTATTGTGGTCAATGAAGATCCCGTCGATGCCCTTATCGTTCCCGTGATCGCAAATGGCGTCGCGGGCCTCGGTGTCTTCGAGCCGGTAGACATTCCGGAGGAACCAGTTGAGAAATGCTGCGGACTCTCCGAGTCCTGTTCGCTCCTCGATTGGTTTCAGGAGCACTTTGAGGGCGGCGTACTCAAGATCGCTTGCTTCCATGAAGAGCACGTTACCGGCGTCTCACATTTCCCGGTATCCGGAAACTCGACCCGCTCAAAGTCGGCACTTCCGCCAGGCCGCTTTGGCTTATTCGAGACTTGCGCCGTTGGGAGAAGTTGGGGGCAGCCGCTCGGCCGCGGTACTGAAACTCGGCCCCCACCTGGCCAGATCTATTCATCCGGTAGATGAGAAAGACCCGAGGCTTTCGTCAAGGCGATGGTGCGCATCGTTCGCGTCCAACTCTCGAGCGGGTCTCGAATCGGCGGTCCAGAGCCTCGTTGGTCCGTACCTGACGGCCCCGCGCAGACGCATCCTCACCTCGCACGATTAGCCCCGGCGCGGGTGCCGACAACCCGGGACGCCAGAAGTCCGGGATTGAACATGAGCGCCTCGGGACCTAAGAGGCCTGACCAACCAGTCGCCCGATCAGGGCCCACATAGTGCGCCCGGAGGCGTCTGGGCGCGGGACCCAGGTCGCGAGTGATGCGCCGCTCATGAGTCGGGACATGGATCACACTCGGCCGGGTGTCGAAGCATGATGTGATCGTATTGAAGGTCGTCTCGGGGTAGCCGTCCACGGCGGAAGCGGCGAAGTAGCTGTGACTCCCCACGCGTCAGGTTCATCGGCTCGTCGCCGCTACCGTGACGGCGGGCTCGACCGGTGGAACCGGCGCCATAGAGCTGCGGCATCGCAACACAGCAAAAGAAAGCCGCCGACCGATGGCCTGCGGCTTCTCGAAGAAGAGACATCTCGCGGCCCAGCCGAGACTTATGTCCCGATTCATCGCAGTGTGCGCCCGGAGGGATTCGAACCCCCAACCTTCTGATCCGTAGTCAGATGCTCTATCCGTTGAGCTACGGGCGCGCGGTCGACAAGAAGTCAACCTGACGACTATATCAGGGCGACAGACGACCTCCGGACACCCGAAATCCGGAGGTCGTCCTCCCTGAGCTCAGTCGCCGTCCAGCGCCGCGAACGGATCGAACGGCACCTCGTACTCGCCGAACTCCGACCACCGCATGCCGAAGTCGCCGAAGATATCGGCACTTCGCGCCCCCTCGAAACCGGACCCCTCATCCGTGTGCATCGCCACCTCCACACCATTGATCCTGGCGACGACCACAATGTCTCGCGAGGGGATTGACACGGACCCCGAAGATGAGGCAGCGTCCGCTTCGGAGGTGGCGGCATGACGGATGAGAACTCCCTCGACACCCGCGAGATCCGGGCGGCGCGACTCAAGGAGCGCATCTACGTGACGTTCGTGGCGCTCGCGGTGGTGCTCTCGCTCCGCGCCCACGGCTCCGAAGTGCAGGAAGCTTTCGTGACCCTCGCGGTGACGGTGCTCGGCACCGTGCTCGCGGTCTTCGTCGCCGACCTCACCTCGCACATCGTCGTGCACGAGCGCGGCCCGACGGCACACGAGGTGCGGGTCGTCCTCGTGTCGAGCTTCGGCGCGATCACGAGCGTCTTCCTCACGTTCGTGTTCCTCGGCGTCTCGGCGATCGGACTCTGGCCGGTCGAGACCGCGCTGACCGCCGCGATGATCGCGCTCATCGCATCCCTCGTGCTCAGCGGATGGGTGGCCGTGCGGCACCTGCCCCTCACCTGGTGGCAGCGTCTCGTGGCTCTCGGAGGCGAAGCCCTGCTCGGCCTCGCCGTGATCGGGCTGCAGCTCACCGCCCACGGCGGCTGAGCGGCGCGCCAGCCCGGAGGCGCAGCTCCCGCCCGCTCAGTCGCGCCAGCTGTGCTTCGGGTCGTAGCCGAGCACGGCCCGGGCACGGTCGATCGACAGCAGCGTCTCGTGCTCGCCGAGCGAGCGCCGCACCGCGACCTCGGGGAAGAACTCCTGCATGAGCGACGCGCTCGAACGCTCCATCACGGTGTCGGCCGCCGCGATGATGAACCGGTCGAACCCGGGCGCCGCACCCCGCAGCGCGAGGTCGATCGCCTGGGCGCCGTCGCGGGCGTCGATGTAGCCCCACAGGTTCCACTTGCGCGACGCCGGGTCGCTCTGGAACGCCTCGAACCCGGCGTAGTCATCCGGCACCATCACGTTCGAGAACCGCAGCGCGGTGATCGAGAGCTGCGGATCCCACCGCACGAGCTTGCGCCCCAGCTCCTCTTCGAGGTGCTTCGTGAGCGAATACATGCTCTCGGGGCGCGTGTCGTATTCCTCGTCGACCGGCGCGTACGGCGGCGGCACATCGAACGGCAGCCCGAGCACCGTCTCGCTCGACGCGGTGACGATCCGCCGGATGCCGGCGCGGCGGGCCGCCTGCATCACGTGGAAGGTGCCGAGCATGTTGTTGTGGAAGGTGGCGACGTCGGTCTCGAGACCCGGCGCCGGCACCGCCCCGAGATGCACGACCCCGTCGAGACCGCGGTGCCGCTCGTCGATCCCGGCGAGCGCATCCGCCACCGAGCCGTAGTCGGTGAGGTCGATGCGGGTGAAGCCCTCGCGTCGGGCCCCCACGATGTCGAGGGCGATGACGTCGTGGCCGGCCGCGGTCAGCTCCTCCTCGACGACGCTGCCCAGCTTGCCGTTTGCTCCGGTCAGTGCGATGCGCATCCGACCAGTGTCACACCTCGGGGGCGATCGACACCGACGCGAGCGCCGCGAGAGGGTGTTCGGCGGGGAGCCCGGCGAGCGCGACCGCGCCATCGAGGCCGGTGCCGTGCGGAGCCTCCATCCGGAGCCCGGGGTGCACCGCACGCACGGTCTCCTCGAAGGCCTCCCGTACATGTTGCCCACGGAATACGCCCCCGATCGCGCTCACGAGCGGCTCGGCCACCGGCTGCCCGCCCATCGCCCGACGCAACGCCGTGATGGCCGCGAGGCCGAGCTCCTGGGCGGCTGCCCGGCAGATGCCCGCGGCGACCTCGTCGTGCTCGGCGTGCGCGGCCACCGCCTCCGCGAACCAGGCGACGATGCTCACCTTCGCGGGGTCGCTCTGCAGCTGCACGTAGGCGTCTTCGAGGTCGGGCCAGCGGTCGCGCACCACGGAGGTGAGCGAGGTCTCGGGCCCGCGCCCGTCATGTGCGCGCATCACCGCGTCGAGCGCCTCGCGACCGATCCAGTAGCCGCTCCCCGCGTCGCCCATGATGTAGCCCCAGCCGTCGACGCGCGCGCTTCCGGCAGGGCCCACCGCGAGGGTCACCACGCCCGTGCCGGCCGCGACCACGACGCCGTGGGCGTCGCCGAGGGTGCCGAGGTAGGAGGTGATGGAGTCGTGCGCGAGCAGCACACGTTGCGGCGCCTCCGCCGCGAGCAGGTGCCGCAGCGCGGTCGCATCGAACTCGGCGCTCGTGAGGCCGGAGGTGCCGACGGCGAGAGTGCCGATCGCGCGCCCCGCGGCAACGTCGCGTGCGGCGGCGGCGAGCTGCGGCAGCAGCAGCTCATCGGTGCGCACGCCGGGGAACAGGCGCTCCTCCGTGCCGCCCGGCGAGACGAGACGTGCCTTGATGCCGGTCTGGCCCGCATCCAGCGCGAGGACGACGGATGCGGCGGTGGTCATCAATGGCTCTCCCTGCTCCATTCGCGATACTGCTCGGCCATGAACGTGCCGGCCGGTTTCCCGTAGGGACAATAGTCGTCGTTCTGAGCGGCAGCCTGCTCAGGGTACAGGTGGGCCGGCCAGTCCCAGAGCATGAGCCCGCGCACCCACGGCCGGGCACGCACGGCGCGGAACATCTCCTCGAAGTACCGCAGCTGCTCGGTCACCGAGGGGCCGCCGGGGAGCGACCAGTCGTTGGGCCGCGCGGGCGAGCCGTCACGCGAGGGGCACCCCGCCTCCATGAAGAAGAAGGGCTTGCCCGACGTCGCGACGACCCGCTCGATGCGATCGAGCTCGCGCTCCCACGAATCGATCGGGTAGTAGCCGCTCGAGCTGATGACGTCCACCGCGTCCCACCAGCGGACGCGATCCTCCTGGTACTTGTCGCAGTTGTAGGTGACGAGCCCCGTGTAGATCTCGCGAACATCCGCGATCAGGGCACGCCAGTGGTCCTCCTGCGCGTCGGCACGCACCATCTCGCATCCGACGCAGAGCATCGCGCAGCCCTCCTGCTCGGCGATCTGCGCCGCATGCAGGATGAACCGGCGGTACGAGGCGAACCACTCGCCCCAGCTCGGCTCGCCCGGAACGTCCTCGTCGAAGAATCCGATGTGCGCACGCCACGTGCCGTCGGCCACGTTCACCACGGGCTTCAGGCAGACGGTAAGCCCGAGGTCGTGCGCGCGTCGGATGGCGCCCACGATCTCGTCGTCACCGACTGTCGGGGCGAGGTCGGAGCGGATCTCGGTCGAGATGATGTGCTCCTGCAAGGCGGCGTAGGCGAGGGCCGTCCACGTGACGCCGTGGTCTGCCATCAGGCGCATCGACTCCTCGGCCTCCGGCGTGGCCCACGTTCCTCGCGTGCCGACCCAGCCCCACGTCATCCCGCAGACGGGGTCACCCCGGAAGCGCTGCGCGTCGAACGCGGTCACGGGGCGACGCCCGCGACGAGCTGGTTCGCGGTGCGCAGCACGCGCGGGTCGGCGAACGCCTCCGCGTCGGCACCCGCGGCACCCCGCACGTGGAACGTCGCGCTCTCGCCGGGCAGCAGGGTCACGAGCCCGGCATCGACCTCGGCGTCCGGGCTCACCCGGTCGACGAGCAACGTGAGGTCGCGCAGCAGCGTCTCGGCGACGACGGTCACCGCGAGGGAGTCGCCGTCGGCGGCGACGCTCACCCGCGCAACGGGCTCGGGGAGCGCGGTGGCTCGGGCGGGCAGCAGGAAGCGCACCCCGCGCACACCCCCCAGCGTCGCGGTCAGCAGCTCGGCCGTCGGGTCCTCGGGATCCGCCACCGCGGGCGGCACCGACACGGAGAGGCTCGCACGCGGCGGGACCTCCACCGCCTCGTGTACCTCCGCGAGAACCGCGCCGTCGAAGCCGCGGCGGGCGAGGATCAGCTCACCCGTCCACGCCTCGGCGGTGTCGTTGCCGATCACCGCGACGAGACCGGATTCGCGCGGCTGGATCGAGAGCACTCGCGGTGCGAAGGCCGCCGCGAGCGCGTGCCGCAACGGCTTCGCCCGACCGTCACCGTCGATCGCCGCCCACGAGGTCACCGGCCAGCAGTCGTTCAACTGCCAGACGATCGCACCGGAGGTGCGGGGCGCATGCGAGCGGAAGTGGTCGAGCGCAAAGCCGACCGCGTTCGCCTGGTTGAGCTGCATCGCCCAGTGCCAGTCCTCGGTGGTACGCGGCACGCGGTAGTGCGGCAGGAGACCGTCGACGAGCTTCTGGTTGCCGTCGATCGCCTTCTGGTGCACGAGCATCCCCGGGGATTCCGGCGTGAGCGGATCGTCGGAGAGCGAGCGCGTGAGCGTGGACCACGCCGGCGGCCCCTGCCATCCGAACTCGGCGACGAACCGCGGCGCGTGCTCGAGGTAGTTCGTCCACGGTTCGCGGTTCCACTGCTCCCAGAGGTGAGTCGTGCCGCTCGTCTCGTCGTTGGGGTGCAGACCCTCATCGGGGCTGAACGGGCTTCCCGGCGAATACGGCACGTGCGAGGCGAGCTCCGCGATGATCTCGGGGAACGCCTCGTAGTAGTAGTAGGCGCCCCAGGTGGCCCCGTCGAGGCGGGTCTTCCAGCCCCAGTCCTCGTAGCCCCAGAGGTTCTCGTTGTTGCCGGTGAGGAGCACGAGGGAGGCGTGATGCGCGAGGCGCACCACGTTGTCGCGCGCCTCCGCCACGATCTCGGATCGGATCGGCTCCTCCTCCGGGTAGGCGGCGCACGCCATCAGGAAGTCCTGCCAGGTGAGCAGCCCGAGCTCGTCCGCGAGGTCGTAGAACGTGTCGTCCTCGAAGATGCCGCCGCCCCACACCCGCACGAGGTTGACGCCCGCGTCGCGCGCCTGCGTCAGCCGTCGCGCGTACCGCACGCGGTCGACCCGGGGGAACAGCGCGTCGTCGGGGATCCAGTTGACGCCCTTCACCCACACCGGCTGGTCGTTCACGATGAGCTGGAACGGCGAGCCGTCAGCATCCGGCTCGGTGTCCCACCGGACCGTGCGGAACCCGACCCGGCGCTGCGTCTCGTCGAGCACCGTGTCGCCGTCGCGAAGTCTCACCAGGACGTCCGACAGAGGCTGCTCTCCGTAGCCCACGGGCCACCAACGCTCGACCTCGTCGAGCTCGACCCGCACGGTCGCGCGGTCGGCACCCGCCGGGATGATCACCTCGTGCGTCGTGCCGCCGACCTCGAGCTCGAGCGACAGCTCGTGCGGAGCGGCGACATCGAGCACCGCGGCGACCTCGACGGATCCGCCGGCACCCTCCGCGATCGCGGCAACGCGGGTCTCGGCAAGACGCGCCGTCGACCACGCCTCGAGCCGCACCGACCGCCACACTCCGCTGGTCGCGGTGGCGATCCCCCAGTCCCAGCCGAAGGAGCACGCCGACTTGCGGATCGCCTCGAAGGGAACGGGGTAGGGCCTCGGCCGCGGTCCGAGCGTCATGCTCTGCGCGTCGGCGTAGCGGACGGGGCTGCGGAACGCGACCTCGAGCTCGGCGCCATCCGCACCGATCAGTCCGGTCACGTCAACCCGGTGACGGCGATGCTGGTTGGCGACCGCCGCCACGACCCGCCCGTCGAGGCGCACCTCGGCGACGGTGTCGAGGCCGTCGAAGGCCAGCTCGAGCCGTTCGGCCGCGAGCTCCTCCGCCGTCGGCACCACCCGCACCCGGTAGCTCCAGTCGACGAGCCCGATCCAGGCGAGCGCCGACTCGTTGTCGTCGAGATAGGGGTCGGGGATCAGCTCGGCATCGAGGAGCGCCTGGTGCACGACCCCGGGCACGACGGCCGGGATCTCCCGATCCGCGACGGAGGCAGGCGCGGGCCCGGATGCGGCACGCACAGTCCACCCCTCGTGCAAGTCACGTGCGATCACTTCACGGCCCCCTGAACGAGGCCACGGTAGATGAAGCGCTGGAGGAACACGAACGCGATGAGCGTCGGGATGATCACGAGCACGGTGCCCGCGGCGATGATCTCCCAGTGCGCGCCGAACGGACCCTTGAAGCGGAACAGCGAGGTCGAGATGGTGCCCTGCGACGGCCAATACAGGAACGGCAGGTAGAACTCGTTGTAGATCGCGATTCCCTTCACGATGACGACGGTGGCGATCGCCGGCCGCAGCAGCGGCAGGATCACCCGCCAGTAGATGGTCCAGCGGTTGGCGCCGTCGATCATCGCGGCCTCGTCGAGCGAGGTCGGGATCGACTGCATGAACTGGATGAAGATGTAGATCGAGATGATGTCGGTGCCCATGAACAGGAGGATGAGCGCCGCCATCGAGTTGTAGAGGCCGAGTCCGTTGATGATCTGGAACGTGGCCACCTGGCTCGTGACGCCGGGGATGAGCGTCGCCACGAGGAACAGACCGACGATGAGCGGCTTCCCGCGGAAGTTGAAGCGGTCGATGGCGTACGCGGCCATCGTTCCGATCACGATCGTGCCGGCGAGCGAGAACAACAGGATGATGCTCGTGTTGATGAAGCCCTCGACCATCCCGCCCTTCTGGAACGCCTCGACGTAGTTGTCGAAGTTGAACCAGCTGGCGGGCAGGTCGAAGGGACCCGTCTGGCCGAACTCGGTCGAGGTCTTGAAGCTCGCGAGCACCAGCACCGAGAGCGGCACGAGGGTGATCACGACCGCCACGACGAGCGACACGTACTTGACCGTGGTCGAGGCGGCCGAGCCGACCCGACTACGCGAGAGCGCGGTGCTCATGACAGCTCGACTTTCTCGTCGGGGAAGATCTTGCGTTGGATGAAGGTGACGACGAGCACGATCGCCAGCAGCACGATGGCCATCGCCGAGGCGAGCCCGACCTGACGGAAGCTGAAGGCGGTCTGCAGTGTCTGGATCACGAAGGTCGAGGTGCCGTTCGCACCGCCCGTCATGATGAACGGGATCTCGAAGACCGAGAGGCTTCCGGCGATCGCGAGGATGAACGAGAGCCCGATGATCCGGCGGATGCCCGGGAACGTGAGCGCCCAGAACTGCTGCCAGCGGTTGGCTCCGTCGATCTCGGCCGCCTCGTAGAGCTCACCCGGGATCGACTGGATCGCCCCGAGGAACAGTACGAAGTTGAGACCGGTGTAGCGCCAGACGCTCGTCGCCGCGAGGGAGTAGTTCGCGATGTCGGGGTCGCCGAGCCACTGCGGCGGGTCCGAGAGCCCGACCCACGCGAGCACCGTGTCGAGAGTGCCGCCCGGCTGGAAGAGGTAGAGGAAGACGAACCCGATCGCCACACCGTTGATGAGGTACGGGAAGAACAGGACCCCGCGGAAGAAGTTCGAGAACCGGGTGCGGTAGCTGAGCAGAGCCGCGAAGTACAGGGCGATCGCCATCTGCACGAAGGAGCCCGCGAAGTAGTACAGGCTCACCCCGAAGACCCCGAAGATCTGCGGGTTGGTGAACACCTGCACGTAGTTGTCGATCCCGACGAAGTTCTTCTCGAGATCGAGACCGTCCCAGTCGGTGAGGGAGTACCACAGCATGTTCGCGGCCGGGAGGTAGGTCAGCAACAGGAGCAGACCGACGGCCACGAGGAGGAACAGGTAGGGAGTCAGTCGAGCGAAGACCCCCCGCCCGGCGGGGACCCCGGAGTGGGATCCCCGCCGGCCGCGGCGCCGAGGCGCGCGCGGGGTGCTCTGGGTGATGGCGACCATCAGCCCTGCTGTGCGCGGGCGTCGGCCCAGCGCGAGTTGAGCTCGGCGAAGTACGAGTCCTTGTCGCCGTCGGCTGCGCCGCGGGCGATGTCGACAAGCTTCTGCCGGTAGATGTTGCCCCAGATGTCGATCTGGGCCGTGTCGGCGATGTTGCCGAACAACGACTCCTCGCCGGAAGGCGCGGGGTTCAGTTCGAGCAGCTCAACGCCGTTGTCGGTGAGCCCTGCCAGGTTGTCGGGGAGCGGGTCGGCGAGCAGCGCCGAGACCATGCCCTGCGTGGCGGTGAACCCGGAGTCCTCGAGGAGGAAGTCGATCCACGCCTTGGCGGCCGCCTTCACCTTCGAGTGCTTGTTGATGGCCAGGTTGTAGTCACCGCCGACGACCGCGTACTGCGTGCCGTCCGAGGTGGTGGCGGGGAAGGTCATGTAGCCGACGACGCTCGGGTCGACCCCGTTGTCGGTGGCGGCTCCCTGCATCTGCGAGATGGCCCACGATCCGAGTGCCATCACGCCGATCTTGCCGGTGGCGAAGTCGACCTTCGACTGCTCCCAGTTCGTGGTGAGCGGGTCCTCTTCGGTGTAGCCGTCGTGCACCGCGTCATAGATCAGCGAGTCGATCGCGTAGATGTCGGTGCCCTCGGTCCACGGAGCGTCGTTGCCGGTCATGGCGTTCTGCGCGTCCGCGTCGCCCGTGATCGCGCCGATGTTGCCCGACCACTGGCTGAGCGGCCAGCCGTCCTTGTAGTTCGTGTACAGCGGGATCGCGTCGGTGTTGGCCTTGATGGCAGCGAGCGCGTCGAGGAAGGCATCCTCGGTGGCCGGAACCTCGGTCACCCCGGCGTCCGCGAACACCTGGGTGTTGTAGACGAGACCGTTGGCGTTGCCGCCGAGCGCGAGTCCGTACTGGACGCCCTCGTAGCTCTTCGCCGAGAGGAACCGGTAGGTGTCGGCGAGGTCGTCGGTCTGGCCGAGCGGCTCGAAGAAGTCGGCGAACTGGTCGGGCTGAACGCTGTTGGGCAGTCCGAGCACGTCGCCGTAGTTGGTGGTCGAGAGCCGGGTCTTCAGCTCTCCCTCGTAGTCGGTGATGCCTTCGAACTTCACCGTGGCATCCGGGTACTTCTCGTGGAACGCGGCCGCGTACTCATCGAAGGTGCCGTCCTGGATGAGGTCGGTTCGCCAGGTGACGAACGTGACCTCGCCGGTGACGTCGCCGTCGATCGAGTTGCTGCTCGAATCGGTTCCTCCACCGCTGGCGCAGGACGTCAGCAGAATTGCCGCCGTCGCCGCGCCCGCGACGAGCCCGAAGGCTGTGCGTCGTGACATGCGAATACTCCTTTGTATTGGGACCCCTGGTGCCCGGCGCAGCTATGTACCACTCCGATGGGGTTGGGAACACCGTACGAACTAAAGCGCTTTAAGTAAAGCGCTTTATCTTGGAGATTTTGTCGAACCTCGCACCACGAGCCGCGGCGTCGAATCCAGGAAGGATCCCGGAGAGCCGCCTTCCACGACGTCGAAGAGGCGTCGCGCCGCGTGCGAGCCGAACTCCACGACGTCGTGACTGAGAGCCGTCAGCTTCGGAAACGTATGCTCGCACAGCACCGAGTCATCCCACGCGATGATCGATACATCCGAGGGCACATCGACCCCGAGCTCCATCGCCACGGTGAGGCCGGCGACGGCCATGACGTCGTTGTCGTAGATGATCGCCGTCGGCGGCTCGGGCGCTCCGAGCGCGGCACGCGTCGCGCGCTCCCCCTCGATAGGCGTGTAGTCGGTGCGCAACATGACGCCCGAGATGCCGAGCGCCTGGGTCTCGTCGGCGAAGGCGTTGTCGCGGATGCTGGTGTGCGCCAGCCCGCCGAGACCCGACACACGCGCGATCCGGCGATGCCCCAGCTCGGCGAGATGACGCACGGCCTCCCTCATCGAGGAGTCGTCGTCGGTCCACACGCACGTGAGGCCCTGCGCGACGCTCGGGTCGCCGACGACGACCGCGGGCATCCCCGACTCGCGCACGAACGCCGCACAGGCGTCGCCGACCGTGAGGTCGGTGAGGATGACGCCATCCACGCGGCGCGTGCGATGCCACTTGTGGAGCGTTGCGAGCGCGTCGGCGGGCGATGCGACCACCTGCAGCAGCAGGCTGTAGCCCCTGCGCGAGAGCTCGACCTCGAGGCCCGCGAAGAACTCCATGTAGAACGACTCGACGCCGAGGTTGCGCGGGTCGCGCGCCAGCACCAGCCCGAAGGTCTCGGTTCTCGCCTCGGCGAGCGAGCGAGCCGCGTTCGAGGGCGCCCATCCGAGTTCGTCGGCGACCATCAGGATGCGGGCACGGGTCGACTCGGAGACTCCCTTGCGCCCATTGAGAGCAAACGACACGGCGCCGATCGAGACGCCCGCGCGCTCGGCGATGTCGTTGATCGTCACCCGACCCGTCGACCCCCGCCGCGAACTGCTCACGAGGGAACCATATCCGCGGTCGAGGGCAGCGCGCCTGGCTAGACTCGGGGCGCGCTCGGAAGGGGGAACCGTGCCCGGCTTCGCGAGTTTCCTGCTCGGCATCCGCGTGGATCAGCCGACCCACTACCGTCGACTGCGCGCCATCCGCAGACATGTCTACGGCGCGGTCGCGCAGCTCGAGGCGGAGGTCGTGCGTTCCGCCGAGCCCATCCCGTTCGCCGAGCTCGACCGAACCGCGTTCACGCCCATCCGCCGGGGCGCGACCTTCGGACGCACCCTCGAATCCGCGTGGCTGCGGATCACGGGAGAGGTGCCCGCGGGCGCCGACGGAGCGGTCGTGATGCTCGGCATCCGCGGGGAGGGGCTCGTGGTCGATCCGGGCGGCGAGCCGGTGGATGCGGTGAGCACCGTGTTCCAACAGGCGGACCTGCCGCACGCGGGCGGACGCTTCCGCGAGGTCGGCGATCCGCTGGCCGCCGGCACGCGGATCGAGCTCTACGCCGACGTCGCCTACAACGGATTCATCATCCTTCCGGTCGGCCGGGGCGTGTTCCACGGAGCACACCTGGCGATCCGCGACGCCGAGCACCACGCCCTCTACTACGACTACCTCACCCTCGCGGTGCTCGCGGGTTCAACTGACGATGACGCCCTCGCCCGCGAACTCACCGGGGCGCTCGACGCGGCCTGGCGGGCATTCCGCTCGGGCGACACGGCCGCCGCCCGCGCGGCGCTCGCGGGGCCGCTCGCCGAGCCCAGCGCATCCGACTTCGTCTACCGGGCCGTGGGCCACGGCCACCTCGACATGGCGTGGCTGTGGCCGCTTCGCGAGACCCGCCGCAAGGCCGCCCGCACCTACACGCGGCAGCTCAACGCGATCGATCGTCGCCCCGGATACGTTTACGGCACGAGCCAGGTGCAGCAGCTCGCCTGGATGAAGGAGCAGCAGCCCGCGCTCTTCGACCGGATGCGGCGCGCGGTTGCCGAGGGCCGCCTCGAGCTGCAGGGGACGTTCTGGGTGGAACCCGACACCAACCTGCCGGGCGGCGAATCGCTCGTGCGCCAGGCGGTCGTGGGCAGGCGGTTCCTTCGCGAGGAGTTCGGCCTCGACGACGAGCAGCTGCGGATGTGCTGGCTGCCCGACACCTTCGGCTACAGCGGCAACCTGCCGCAGATCCTCCGGGGCTGCGGCATGGACCGCTTCATGACCATCAAGCTCTCGTGGAACAAGGTCACCGTGTTCCCGCACCGCAGCTTCCGCTGGCGCGGGATCGACGGATCCGAGGTGCTCGTGCACATGCCGCCGGAGGGCGAGTACAACTCGCGCGGCGCGGCCGACGGCCTGCTGCGGGGGCTCGCGCTGTATCCGGAGCGCGAGCTCGGAACCGCCCTGCTCGTCTACGGATCGGGCGACGGCGGCGGCGGGCCCGGCGAGATCCACCACGAGGTCACGCGCCGCGAGCGGAATCTGCGCGGGCTGCCGCGGGTGGAGTACAGCACGGCGGCCTCGTTCTTCCGCGAGCTGGAGACGCGGGACATCCGCCACACCCATGAGGGTGAGCTGTACCTCGAGACCCACCAGGGCACCTACACGACCCAGGCCGCGATCAAGCGCGGCAACCGGGTGTCGGAGCGGATGCTGCACGACGCCGAGGCGCTGTCGGTCGCTGCGGGACGCGACACCCGCGCCGAGCTGGAACCCGTATGGCGGGAGCTGCTGCTGAACCAGTTCCACGACATTCTGCCCGGCTCGTCCACCGAGCGCGTGAGCCGCGAGGCCCGTGAGGCGCACGCCCGCATCCAGGCACGGCTCGGCGAGGTCTCGGCAGACCTCACCGGCGCGCTCCCCCACGGCACCCGTCCCACCGCGATGAATCTCACCTCGTTCCCCCGCGACGAGCACGTGCGGGTGGGCGACCGCTGGCATCGGGCGACGCTCGCCCCCTACTCAGCGGGCGAACTCAGCGAGGCGTCGGGGCCGTTCGGGCTGGCGCACACCCCGTCGACCCTCTCGAACGGCATCCTCACGCTGCGGTTCGACGACGACGGCGTGATCGTCTCGTGCGTCGACGCCGAAGGACGCGAGCACGCGGGGGCGGGCCTCAACCGCCTCGTGCTGCACCGGGATCCGCGGCAGTGGCCGTTCGACGCGTGGGACATCGACGCGCGCTACACCCGGCGCCGCGGCCGCCAGCTGCGTCTCGTGCACACGGAGGTGCAGCTCGACGGCCCGCTCGCCGTCCGCACCCATCGTCTCACCGCACCCGGCGTGGAGGTGGAGCAGCGGATCGTGCTCGAAGCGGGCTCGCCGCTCGTGCGCTTCGAGACGCGGGTCGAGTGGCGCACCCGCCACCGGATGCTGCGCGCCCACTTCCGGCCCGCGCACATGGGCGATGAGGCGCTGTGCGACATCCAGTTCGGCCACATCGCCCGGCCGACGACCGAGCGGGACGACACCGAGCGGGCGCAGTTCGAGATCGCGGCGCACAAGTGGATCGCGGTGTCGGATGCCGAGGCGGGGTTCGCCGTGCTCAACGACAGCAAGTACGGCCACCGCGCGAAGAACGGACTCGTGTCGCTCGCGCTGCTGCGCTCGCCCCGGTTCCCCGATCCGACCGCGGATCGCGGCAGCCACGCGTTCACCTACGCGTTCCGGCCCTTCGAACCCGGCGACCTCGGCGCCGTCATCCGCGACGGGTACCGGCTCAACAACCCGCTGCGCGGCGGAGGCGGGGCGCGCTTCGACAGCCTCGCGTCGACCTCCGACCCGGGCGTCGTGATCGAGACGGTCAAGCGCGCGGAGTCGGGAGACGGCGTCGTGGTGCGGCTCTACGAGTCGCTCGGCCGGAAGACCACCGCGGCCCTCACGACCCGCATCCCGCACACCACCGCCCGGCTCACCGATCTGCTGGAGCGCCCATCCGGCCCCGCGGACCTGACCGCCCTTACCCTCAGCCCCTTCGAGATCCTGACGATCCTGCTCGAACCCTGACGCGCCTCAGGTGGCGCCGTGTTGCCGCGACGTCCGGTCGTTCGACACCAGCCACGCGACCGCGCCCAGCACCGGCAGCAGGAGGATGACGAGCGCCCAGAGCAGCACCCGCCGGGCGGGCAGCTGCCGAGTCCGACTGAGCGACACTATCGCGACACAGCTCACCACGAACGCGGCGATCGCCAGCACCGTCATGACGACGTCCCCGGGTCCGGGAATCAGCGGATTCATCACTTCTCCATCCCGGGAACGTTCGAGCAATCCCCGCCTCGGAGGACCTCCACCCGACCCTAGCGCCCGTCAGCGAGCGCGCGACCCGATCACCGTCGCGAGGGCTTCGAGCTGCGCCGGGTCCTCCAGGGCGGAGCCGACGGCGACGACGCGCGCGCCCGCATCCAGGTAGTCGATCGCGTTGGAGGCGTCGATCCCGCCCGTCGCGACGAACCGCACCTGCGGGAACGGCCCGCGGATGTGGCGGAACCATTCGGTGCCGAGCCACGCCGCCGGGAAGGCCTTCAGCCAGGAGAGCCCCAGCGCCACGGCCAGTTGCACGTCGCTCGGGGTGGCGACGCCGGGCAGGATCGGCAGGCCTTCGGCGTGAGCGGCCTCGACCACGCGCGGATCGAGACCGGGAGACACGAGGTACTGCGCTCCGAGGCTCTTCGCGAGCTTCACCTGCTCGGGCGTGATGATCGTGCCCGCGCCGACGCTCGTGCCGCGTTGGGCGCCGAGGCGGCACACCTCGGCGAGCGAGCGCTCGTCGTCGGAGGTCTGGAGCGGCACCTCGACCGAGTCGATGCCGAGATCCCAGGCGGTGGAGGCGAGCGCCGCCGAGCGCTCGGGCCCCATACCGCGCAGAATCGCCATCACGGGCGAACGCTGAAAGAGCGTCTCGAAGTCCATCAGTCGTTCCCCTCGTCGGGCAGGTCGCCCGTGGTCGTCAGTACGAGCGCGGCGCTCGCGTGCCCGGTACTCAGCCGGGCCTCCGCATCCGCGCCGTCGAGGTGGGCCGCGAGGTACCCGCCGGCGAAGGCGTCTCCCGCTCCCACCGCCTCGAGCACGTCGATCCGGGCGCTCGGCACGAACACCGAACCGCCTGCCCCGAAGAGCGTGGCGCCCACATCGCCGTCCTTCACGACAAGCTCGGGGGGCTCCGGGAGCAGTCCGCGCACGTCGTCGGCGGTCGCCGTGCCCCACAGGGTCTCGGCTTCGTCGCGCCCGACGAACGCGATCGTCGCGCGGGCCGCGAGCTCGCGCAGCCGCGGTGCGGCGGTCGCCACGTCCCACAGTGCGGGCCGGTAGTTCACGTCGAGGCTCACCTCGACGCCCAGCTCGCCCGCGCGGTCGATCAGCCGATCAAGGAACGCGGATGCGCTCGGCGAGATCGCCGCCGTGATACCGCTCACGTGCAGCACGCGGATGCCGCCGAGGCTCACCCGGTCGGCATCGGCCGCGCCGAGGTGCGACGCGGCGGACCCGGCCCGGTAGTAGTGCACCCCGTGGCCCGGATCCTTCAGGTAGAGCCCCGTGGGGTGGTGCGGGTCGCGTTCCACGGACGACACGTCGACCCCGCGCGAGGCGAGCTGCGCGAGGACGCGATCGCCGAGCGGATCGGTGCCGAGCCGACTGAACCAGGCCGCGCGATGGCCGAGGCGGGCGACGTGGGCGGCCACGTTCGATTCGGCCCCGCCGACGTCGAGACGGAACGCAGCCGCATCCGCCAGACGATCACCCGTGAGGGGAGCGACCATCGCCATCGTCTCGCCGACCGCCAGCAACTCGGGCGCTGCCGACTCCGCCGCCACACCATCGCCGCTCACGCAGTCGAGTATGCCGGTCGCGGCGACCACGTCGCGCGGGCACGTCAGCTCGCCGGCGTCTCCCCCACCGCGAGCGCATGCAGCAGCCCCGCCAGACGCTCGATGGTCTCCACGGGCCAGTCGTCGAGCACCTCAGCGAGCCGACCGTTGTGCGGAATCCGGGCGCTCTCGAGTCGAGCCGCCCCCTCGTCAGTGATCTCGATGAGCTTGATGCGTCCGTCGTTCGGGTCGGGCGTGCGGATCACGAGGCCGAGGTCTTCGAGTTCCGACACCGTGCGGCTCACCTGACCCTTGTCGGAGATGAGGCGCTCCGCGAGCCCTGACACGGTGACCGAGCCGTGCCGATGGATCGTCGCGAGCACCCGGAAGGTGCCGGGCAGCATCCCGGGGCTCACGCGCTCGGCGGCCTGGGCGTACGCCCGACGGAACTCGGTCATCAGCTCGCCGAACGCACCCTCGAGGTTCCGCATCGCGGCTTCGCGGGATCCTGCTGTCTCGTCGGTCATGGCGATCCGAACCTAGCGGCTCTGCCCCGCATCGCCGTCGGCGCTCTTCGTACCCTCGACGACACGGATGCTGCCCGTCGCCGTGAGCACCTCCATGCCCTCGGGAACCGACACCGTCGCGAGGTCCGCCTCCGAGGCACTGATCCGCTCGGAGGTGGTCATGCGGGTGAGGGGCTTGTTGGGCAGGAACACGATCGCGATGAGACTCAGCACTGCGAACGGCACCGCGAAGAGGAAGGAGTGCGAGATGCCGTTGGCGTAGATGTCCTCGAAGACCACCCGCAGCGCCTCGGGCATCTCCGACACCTTCGGAAGCGCTCCGGACTGCAGCTGCGCGGCCCACGTCGGGGCGTCGGCGCCGAGGCTCTGGAGCGCCGCCGTGATGTCGTCGGTGCGCTCGGTCACAAGATCCGTCACGCGCGCAGCGAGCGCCGCCCCCATCACCGAGACACCGATGGTGCCGCCGAGGCTGCGGAAGAAGGTGACTCCGGAGCTCGCGACACCGATGCGGCTCGGGTCGGTGGAGTTCTGCACGACGAGCACGAGGTTCTGCATGGTCAGACCGACGCCGGCACCCAATAGCACCATGTACAGCGAGACCAGCGAGAAGTCGGTGTCGTAGTGGATCGTCGACAACAGGTACGAGCCCGCGATCAACAGGGCGCCGCCCAGCACGACGAACGGCTTCCATCGTCCGGTGCGGGTGATGAGCGCACCACCACCGACGGAGGCGATGAGGAGCCCCGCGATCATGGGGATCGTCATGATGCCGGCCTCGGTGGGCGTGGCACCGCGTGCGAGCTGCATGTACTGGCTGAGGAACACGGATGCCCCGAACATCGCGATGCCGGTCGCGATCGATGCGATCACGGCGAGCGTGAAGGTGCGGTCACGGAACAGCGACAGCGGGATGAGCGGCTCGCGCGTGCGCAGCTCGACGACGATGAACGCCACCGTGGCGACGACCGCGCCGCCCACCATGAGCAGGGTCGTGATGCTCCACCAGTCGAAGGAGCTGCCCGCGAGGGTCACCCAGATCAGCAGCAGCGAGACGGCGGTGGAGAGCAGCACGATGCCGAGATAGTCGATCGTCGCGGTGCCCTTCGGGCGCGCGGGGAGGTGCAGGGTGCGCTGCACGAGGACGAGCGCGGCGATCGCGAAGGGGAGCGCGACGTAGAAGTTCCAGCGCCATCCCCAGGCGTCGGTGATGACGCCGCCGAGCAGCGGACCGCCGACGGTGGCGACCGCCATGACGGCACCGAAGAGACCCATGTAGCGACCGCGTTCACGCGGGCTGATGATGTCGGCCATGATGACCTGGCTGAGTGCGGCCAGGCCGCCGGCGCCGAGTCCCTGCACCGCGCGGAAGGCGATGAGCGTGTCGGTGTTCTGCGAGAACCCCGCGGCGGCTGTCGCGAGCACGAAGATCGCGACGGCGATCTGGAACAGCAGCTTGCGGTTCATGAGGTCGGCGAGCTTGCCCCAGACGGGCGTCGAGATCGCCGTGGTGAGGAGCGTGGCCGTGACCACCCAGGTGAAGGCGGTCTGGTCGCCGTCGAGGTCGTGGATGATCGTCGGCAGCGAGGTCGAGACGACCGTGCTGGCGAGCATCGAGACGAACATGCCGAGCAAAAGCCCGGAGAGGGACTCGAGCACACGGCGACGGCTCATTGCGGGCGCGGGGGCGGATGCGGACATACGGATGACGTTCTTTCTGGAGCGTGCGGCGCGGTGCGGCGTCCGCGCAGATGATTGACTCACGTCAATGGTTGATAGATGTCAACCATATGCCGGTCGTTGACGAATGTCAACTATCGGCCGCGAGCGACCGTCCTGCTTCCCGCAGCCAGCGCAGCGGGTCGCCCATCGCGGCTTCCGGACTCCCCGCGAGCTCGGCGAGCGACACGGCCCGAACGAACCCTGAGGCATCGGCGCCGCCCGCGATCCGCCCCGCGACGAGGATCGCCCGGGCGCCCGCAGCGTGCGCGGCGGTCGCCACGAGCGACGGCACCTTGCCCGACGCGGTCTGCGCGTCGAAGGAACCCTCGCCGGTGATCACCGCATCCGCGTCGGCGAGCGCCCCGACGAGCCCCACAAGATCGGCGACCGCGTCGGCCCCCGGGACGAGCCGCGCACCCCACGCGAGGAGCGCGAAGCCCACACCCCCGGCTGCGCCCGCTCCAGGAGTCTCGGGGTCGGCAGGCAACAGACCCGCATAGGCGGCGAGCGCCGCATCGACCTCCGCGATCTCGTCGGGGCCGAGGCCCTTCTGAGGGCCGTAGACCGCGGCGGCTCCGGTGGCGCCGACGAGCGGATTGCGCACATCCGTGAGCACTGTCACGCCCCCGCGCGGCACCGGGCGGAGCCCCTCGAGCCGCACCTCGCGGATGTCGGCGAGGCCCCGCGCGCCATCCGCGACGGGAGCGCCGGATGCGCCGGCGATGACGGCCCCGAGCTCGGCGAGCATCCCCGCACCCCCATCGGTCGACGCGCTCGACCCGATGCCGAGTACGAGCGCGTCCACACCGTGATCGAGCGCCGCCGCGATCGTCGCCCCGAATCCGCGCGTGTGGGCATCCCACGGCAGCCGCCGGTCGCCGAGCAGTTCGATGCCCGACGTCGACGCGAGCTCGACCACACCAGTGCCTCCCGGTGCGCCGCCGCTCGGGGGCAGCAGCAGCCAGGACGCCTCGACGACCGCACCGTCGGGTCCCGTCACCTGCACCGGCATCCGCGTCGATCCGGGCACGGCCGCCGCGAACGCCGCCACCGTCCCCTCGCCGCCGTCGGCCATCGGGCGCAGCACGATCTCGTCGCCGGGGCGCCTCTCGCGCCAGCCGGCGGCGAGGGCCTCGGCCGCGTCGGCTGCGGTGGCGGTGCCCTTGAATCCGTCGGGGGCGATCACGATGCGCGCAACGGAGCGGTCGGGCATGCGCACGATGCTATCCGGCTGGAGAAGGGGAAAACAAAGCATCTGGTAAATTGAATAATAGAAAGTATATAATGCACTGTGCCCAAGAGAGAGATCGTGATGTCCCCGGTCGCACGCGATGCGCTCGTCGTGCTCGGCCAGCAGATCCGTGTCGCCCGCATCGAACGAAGCTGGACGGTCGGGGAGCTCGCCGACCGGGCACTGTCGTCCCCGCCGACCATCCGCGCGATCGAGACAGGTGCGCCGGGCACGTCGATCGGAACCGTGTTCCAGGTGGCATTCCTCGTAGGCGTCCCCCTCTTCAACACCGAGAGTCGCGCCGAACTCGCGCGACTGCGACGCGAAGGGGCCTCCACGTTGGCCCTCCTCCCCGAGCGCGTGCGGCACCGAGACGAGCAACTCGATGACCGTTTCTGAACTGCGCCCAGGTGAGGTGTACGTCTGGACCTGGCTCCCCGGCGACACCAGCCCGGTCGTCGCCGGCATCGCACGCACCATGGACGATGGCCGCATCGCTTTCGCGTATGCCGAGAGCTACCGCGAGCGCTCCAACGCGATCAGCCTCTACGCGCCCGAGCTTCCGCTGGGTGCCGGAACCATCGAGCCGATCGACGGGCTGACGCTGCCGGGCGCACTCCGCGACGCGAGCCCCGACGCCTGGGGACGCAATGTGATCCACTACACCCACCGCATCTCGGACGGGGACATCGACGAACTGGGGTACCTGCTGCTCTCGGGCAGCAACCGGTTCGGCGCGCTCGACTTCCAGGCCAGCCCCCGCGAGTACGTGCCCCGCGCCGACACTGCTGCGCTCCCCGAACTCGTCGACGCCGCGTCGCGCCTCGCGGACGGGCTCCCTATCGACTCGGCTGCCGCCGCCGCGCTCGAACACGGCACGACGATCGGAGGCGCCCGCCCGAAGGTGCTCGCCCGGGATGACGATGGCTTCGAGTGGATCGTCAAGCTGTCGGCACAGAGCGACACCGTCTTCTCCGTGGTGCGCGCAGAAGCCGCGTGCATGCACCTGGCGGGGTCCGCGGGCATCCGCGTGCCGGAGATCCGCGTGGAGCGCATCGCGGGCCGCGACGCGCTCCTCGTGCGACGATTCGACCGCACGGGCGACGGCGGCCGACGTCATGTCGTGTCGGGACTGACCATGGTCGAACTGGACGAGAACCTCGCACGCTACGCCACATATCCGGGCATCCTCGACCGCTTCCGCACGCTCGGCGGCAGCGGTTTCATCGACCCGGGACCCGAGGTGTTCGAGAGGATCGCCTTCAACATCGCGATCGGAAACAGCGACGATCACGCGCGCAACCACGCCGCCTTCTGGGACGGCGGCGCACTCGCCCTCACCCCCGCATACGACCTCGCGCCCGGCAACCGGAGCGGGGAGATGGCAACGCAGGCGATGGCATTCGACCACGACGGCGTCGTCAAGGTGTCGCAGTTCGCCGCGCTCGTCGGGTGCGCCCGGGTCTACGGCCTGGAGGCACGCGATGCCCGCGCTCGTGTGGAGCGCATCGTCGATGCGATCCGGACAAGCTGGGATTCGGCAGTCGATTTCGCGGAGATGAGCCGGATCGACCGCGACCACCTCTGGGGGCGCCAGATCCTGAACCCCTTCGCGTTCTACGGGTTCTGAGTCGGGCGCAGCGGCTCAAACCCCGTCGCCGAGTCGTCCGCTCAGCCGGGTGTGGAACTCGGTGGTCGCCTCGTTCATCCCCTCGAGCACGACCCGTGTGCCGTGCTTCTCGTACTTGGTGACGATCGCGTCGAGGGCGGCGACGGTCGAGGCGTCCCAGATGTGCGAGCGCGACATGTCGATCACCACCCGCTCCGGGTCGCCCGCGTAGTCGAACTGCGTGGTGAGGTCGTTGCTCGATGCGAAGAAGAGCTCGCCGTCGACCCGGTAGTGCGCGGTCGGCACCTGGTCGTCGGGGGCATCCTCGCGGGTCACCGTGGCGAAGTGGGCGACACGTCGGGCGAACAGCACCATCGCCACGATCACACCCACGATCACGCCGATCGCGAGGTTGTGGGTGGCGACCACGACGGCGACGGTGGCGACCATCACGATCGTCTCGCTCTTCGGCATCCGGCGGAGCGTCGACGGGCGGATGCTGTGCCAGTCGAATGTCGCCACCGACACCATGACCATGACCGCCACGAGTGCCGCCATCGGGATGATCGCGACCACGTCGCCGAGCACCACCACGAGGATGAGCAGGAACACCCCCGCGAGGAACGTCGAGATGCGCGTGCGGGCGCCGGAAGCCTTCACGTTGATCATCGTCTGGCCGATCATGGCGCATCCGCCCATGCCGCCGAACAGACCCGAGAGCACGTTGGCGACGCCCTGCCCCCACGCTTCGCGCGACTTGCGCGAGCGGGTGTCGGTGATGTCGTCGACGAGCTTCGCGGTCATGAGCGACTCGAGGAGCCCCACGACCGCCATCGCGAGCGCGAACGGCCCGATGATCGTCAGCGTCTCCCAGGTGATCGGCACGTTCGGGATGAACAGCTCGGGCAGGCTCCGAGGCAGCTCACCCTGGTCGCCGACCGTCGGCACGCTGACCGAGAACACGACGACCGCGCCGGTGAGCAGCACGATCGCCACGAGCGGCGCGGGGATCGCCTTCGTGATCCGCGGCATCAGCACCAGGATGACGATGCCGACGGCCACGAGCGGGTACACGAGCCACGGCACCCCGATGAGGTGCGGCAGCTGCGCCGAGAAGATCAGGATCGCGAGCGAGTTCACGAAGCCGACCATGACGCTGCGCGGGATGAACCGCATGAGGCGGGCGACGCCCAGCACCCCGAGCAGCACCTGGATGAGACCCGCGAGGATCACCGTCGCGATCAGGTAGTCGAGGCCGTACTCGCGGGCGATCGGTGCGACGACGAGCGCGATCGCCCCGGTCGCCGCGCTGATCATCGCGGGCCGGCCGCCGACGAACGCGATGGCGACCGCCATCACGAACGACGAGAACAGGCCGACGCGCGGGTCGACCCCGGCGATGATCGAGAACGAGATCGCCTCCGGGATGAGCGCGAGCGCCACCACGAGGCCGGCGAGCACCTCGCGGGTGAGCAGGCGCGGCGAGCGCAGAGCGGTGAGCACCGACGGGTCGGCGCGGTAGCCGTCGTCGCGCGGGCGTGCGGGTGTGGTGACCGCCACGGGTCGCCTCCTCGGGAGTCGGGCCCTGGTGCGGACCGGAGGTGCGGATCCGGCGCGGCGGAGCGCCGGAGAGGCCTTCGGGGCGCTGCGGCCCCGCTCCACCCTACGGGGCGCCTCCGCCGACGGCAGGCCCCACGGTCGGCGGGCGGCGGTACACGGCGACGAGCACCCCGTGATCCGGAGCCCCGGCCGGCGCAGGCTCCAGGCCGTCGACCATGTGCTCCAGGTGAGCCGAGAGAGCCTCGGCCTGCGACGCACTCAGGCGGAGCTGCCGGAGGTGCACAAGCGGATCGCGGCGGTCGGCCGCCATCTCGGCGGCAGCCACGCTCAGGGTGGCGATGATCTGCTGCCCCTGCTCGCCGCCGGACGTCCGCATCCGCCGGATCGTGCGGACGAAGTAACGCTCGGTGCCACCGCGCACCGTGCGAGTGCGCCCGACGCGCACCAGCCCGGCCTCCTGCAGCACCCGGAGGTGGTGGGCGACGTTGCCCTTGTTGGTCTGCATCGACTGGGCGAGACCGCTGATCGTGGCGCCCTCGTCAGGAAGCTCCATAAGCAGTTGCATGCGCATCGGATGCGCGAGCGCCTTGGCCTGCCGGGGTGAGTCGACATCGATCGGGGGCGCGTCCATGATCTAAGCGTCAAGGGATTTTGACGCTTGGTCAAGCCCCCTTCTACGTTCGGCCCTATGACGACATCGACCCGCGAGCTCCTCGAGACCGCCCGCCTCGCCATCCTCGAGCTGACCTTCGAGCCGGAGCGCATCGCCCCGCTGATCGCCGATCTCGGGTCGACGCCGTTCAGCGAGCAGGGCGACGACCTCGCGGCCGCCGTGACCTCGTGGCTGCACGAGCGCACCGGCGATCTGCACCTGCGGCTCGTCCACGAGCCCGTGGCGTCCGACGACCCGGAGGCGGAGCGCGCGACATGGCGACGGCTCTCTCTCGCCACGGCGGGCGGCATCGCCGGGATCGACCGGCGCACGACCGACACCGTGCTGCGCATCGGCGAGATCCTGTGCCACCCCGCCGACTCCGGTGCCGAGCTGCGTGCGGCGATCGCGCTGGTCGCGGGAGCGGACCGCCTCGTGGTCGACCTCCGCGGATGTCGTGGCGGCGCGCCCGAAGCGGTCGCCGTGCTCTGCGGTGGGCTCCTCGGCGAGGAACCGGAGCATCTGGTCGACATCGTCGGCCGCACCTTCACCGTCCAGTCGTGGACGACCCCGTGGGAGCACCCGCGGCGTCTGCCACCGACCTGCCCGATCGCGGTGCTCGTCTCGCCGACGACCTTCTCGGGCGGCGAGGAGCTCGCCTTCGTGCTGCAGGACCTCGGGCGGGCGCGCGTCATCGGAGAGCGGACGCGCGGCGGGGCGAACCCCCGCGAGGCGCGCCGCCTCGACGCCGAGTGGGCCGTGCACGTTCCCGTCGCCCACACGGTGAGCCCGCGAACGGGACGCTCCTGGGAGGGCGTCGGCGTGATCCCGGATCTCGAGGTGGCCGCGGCGGACGCGCTGGAGCACGCCTGGGCGCGGTAGCCGGCTCAGCCTGCAACAGGGGCGACGAACGCCGCGCTGGATTCCCGGACGACGAGCTCTGTCGCGACGAAGGTGCTCTCCACGGCCTGCCCGTCGATGAGCTGCCGGATGGCGTGAAACGCCGCCCGCCCCATTGCGGGCAGGTCTGCGCGCACCGAGCTGAGGGGGGTGGCCAGGCGCGAACTGATGGGGATGTCGTTGTATCCGACCACCGCGATGTCGCGCCCGGGCCGGATACCGGCATTCACCATCGTCGACATCGCGCCGATCGCGGCGAAGTCGTTGACGACGAAAACACCATCGGGGCGGCCGTCCTCCACCAGCCCCTGCATGACACGGGATCCGCTCTCCACATCGAAGCCCGCAGGGATCACCCGGACCTCGCCGTCCGGGGCGGCCCGACGGAACGCGTCGACGAACCCGCCGGCCCGATCACGTGACGTGCTCGCGTAATCGGGTCCACCGATCACGACGACATCCCGCGCCCCGAGCTGAGCGAGATGCTCGCCGGCCTGAGCTCCACCACCGCGGTCGTCGCCGTTGACGAAGGGCAGCTCGCCCGTGCGGCGGCTGACGAGCAGCACCGGGAGGCCGCGGTCCGCGATCTCCTGCACATCGGAGTCGGACACCTGCGCATCTGCGATCACGACGCCGTCGACCCGACGGGCGACGAAGCGCTCGAGGGCGGCACGGCGCTTGTCGCTCGCATCCCACGTGCTCGCGACGAGCACGAGGTAGTCGTTGCGAGCGGCTTCCTCTTCGAGCGACTCGAACACGGTGGCCAACACGACATCGGTGATGCGCGGAACCAGCATCCCGATGATGTTCGTCCGGCCGCTCCGCAGGCTCGCCGCCCAGAGGTCGGTCCGATACCCGAGCGAGCCCGCATGCTTCCACACGCGAGCGACCGTCTCGGGTCGGATACGAGTGGTGTCGCCACGGATCACCCGCGACACGGTCGACAAATGCACACCGCTCGCGGCGGCGACATCGCGTAGCGTCACCCGAGCCATGCGGACTCCCCGTCAGTTGAGATGGCTGCCTCCGTTGACGTCGAACGTCGTCCCCGTCACGGCTGCGCACACATCCGAGAGCAGGAACAGGATCATATCGGCAATTTCCTCAGGTTCGGCGACCCGTGGGTACGCCATCTTCGCGAGGATGCCGTCCCGCTGCTCCGGCGTCAACCGATCATGGACCCGCGTGCGGACGGGCCCCGGCGCGATCGCGTTCGCCCGGATGCCCTGCGCCCCCCACTGCACCGCGATATGACGCATGAGGCCGAGGACGCCGGCCTTCGCCGCAGCGTAGGCCGCACCCGACATGGTCGTCCCGCCATCTCGCGCGTTGAGGCTGCTCATCAGGACGATCGACCCGCCTCCTGCGGCCGCCATTTTGGGGAGGACCTCGTGCATCACCACGTACGCACTCGTCAGATTGAGCCGGATGACCCGGTTCCACTCGTCGAGATCGATCTCGTCGACACCTCCCCGACCGACGACGCCCGCGATGTGCGCCACGCGGTCCGGCACGGGCATCGTGTCGAGGAAGGCCTTCACCGAGGCGGGGTCGGATGCGTCGACACCGTCCTCGAGATCGAGGCTGATCACGCGCTCGCCCCGGGCCGCCGCGCGCTCCCGAACAGCTGCCCCGATCCCGTTCGCACCACCGGTCACGAGCAACGTCATCCGCGGTCTCCCCGGATCGCCTCGATCGCACTGCGATAGGTATCGCTCAGGATCATCTCGGGCTGCGAGTACGCCACGAAGCGCACACCCTTGGCGATCCACGAACGGGCCTCCTCGGGCGAATAGGCGAGGACCCCCGGCACGACCCCGGCGGCGAGAGCCCGCTCGACGACCTTCTCGGATGCGGCCATCACATCCGGGTGCCACGGCGCATAGCCCAACCCCATGTCGAGCGACAGGTCGGCCCGCCCGAGCATCACGACGTCGATGCCCGACGCGAGGATGTCGTCGAGCGCCTCCATGCCGCGCACCGTCTCGACGAGAGCGATCGTCACCACGTTCTCCGCGGCCCAATCGAGGTACTCCGAGAAGTCGCCACGCGCCGTGCCGTGACCCGCTGCACGGGTCGCCGAGCACACCGTTCGCTTGCCTCGGGGCGGGTAGAACGACGCCTCGACCAAGGCCCGCGCTGCATCGCCCGATTCGACGGTCGGAATGACGATGCCTCCGGCGCCCGTGTCGAGCGCCCAGAGGATCTGCTTGTGGTCCGCGTTCCGCAGCCGCACGAGCGGCGTCACCGAGGCCGCCTGAGCTGCCCGGACCATGGCGAGCACGGTCTGCTCGTCGGCAGCCGCGTGCTCGGTGTCGATGATGAGGAAGTCGTACCCGCAGCGCCCGAGGATCTCGCCCACCGCGGGCTCCTGGAGGAGGGTGAGGCTGCCCAGGGCAACCTCACCCCCCTTCAGAGCGGTGACGACCTTGTTGGTCGTTCCGATCATCCGACGTCCAGCTTGGTCACATCGGCGCAGTCACGGGTGTTGTCGACCTCGCCGATCTCGGCGAGCGCCGCCGTGACGACCGAGTCGTCGTACCACGCGTCGACCTCGGGCAGCGACTCCACGATGCCGTTGTCCACGAGCCACGCGCCGTCCTCGTTCATCGCCGTCTCGGTGTCCACCTCGCCGTTCGGGTTCATGTACGGCCACTGGTCGGTGCCGTAGAGGGCGTCGATGGTCGACGCATCCACACCCGTGTGCTCGGCGATGATGTCCACCACCTCGTCGCGGTTGGCCGGGTCGAGGTAGTACCGGACACCCTGGAGCCAGGCGATCATCCAGCGCTTGGCGACGTCCGGACGGTCCTCGATGAACGAGGTCGACATGGTCACGAGACCCTGCTCCTCGTCGGGGACGATCTCGTAGGTCGCGAGCAGGCGCTTGGCCGTCCCGTCGGCGAGCACACCGTATCCGATGGGCTGCGCGAGGAAGCCCGCGTCGACCGCGCCGGTCTTCAGTGCGTTGGCGATGTCGGGGAACCCGAGCGTGGTGAGCGCACCGAGGTCGTCGATCGTCAGGCCCTCCTTGGCGAGTGCGACGCTCAGCCAGTACTCGGTCGACGAGCCGCGCGCAAGGATCGCGACGTTCTTGCCCTTGAGGTCGGCCACCGAGTCGACGCCCGAGTCGTAGAGGTCGGAACGCACGACGAGCATGCTGTCGGCCGTACACGTGTACTGATTGCGGTCGGCGACGGCGGCGAGCTTCAGGTCCTGATTGATGGCGTTGAAGAACGCCCCGCCGAGACCCGGGATGTTGACGTCGAGGTTGCCTTGGCTCTGCACGGCCATCTGCGCGTAGATGTCGGCGTCGGTGTAGGTGTTCTCGATGTTCTGTTCCGCGAAGAAGCCCTTGTCCTCCGCGATGAACACCGGCCCCATGCCGACGATCTTGAGGGCGTTGACAGTCACCTGGTCGACGCCGCCCGACTCAGCGCTCGGCGATGTGTCTGAGGCACACGCCGCCGTGGTGACAAGAACTCCCGCGACGGTAAGTGCAGCGAGCGTTTTGGTGAATCTCATGAATTTCCTTCCGTCCAGTTGAAGTAACGCCGCTGGATGCGCAGCGTCACGGTGGTCAAGGTGAAGCCCATCGCCGCGATCACGGCGAGCGTCGCGTACATGTTGGTGATCTGATACACCTGCCAGTACTGCCACGTGAGTGAGCCGATCCCGTCGGAACCGGCCAGGAACTCGCCCGCGATGACACCGAGCAGGGCGAGTCCGGCCGAGAGACGGATGCCGGCAAAAATGGAGGGCAGCGCCCCGGGAAGAACGACCTTCCCGAGCAGTTGCCCCCGAGAAGATCCGAGGTTGCGCGCCATCTGCGTGAGACGCCGGTCGTTCTGCAGCACGCCTGCCATGGAGTTCACGGCGGTCGGGAAGAACGAGATGATCCCTGCCAGCACGACGATCGGAGTGCTGCCGGTACCGAAGATCACGAGCAGGAGCGGCAGCAGGGCGACAGCGGGGATGGGGTAGAGGATCGAGATGATCGGGTCGACCACGACCCGCGCCCACGGCAACAGACCCATCGTGATGCCGACGACGACCGCAGGGACGACGCCGAGCGCGAATCCGAACAGCACCCGCTGAATCGTGATGCCGATGTTGACCAGCAGGTCTCCGTGGGTGATCAGGTTGACGAGCGCTGTGAAGCAGTCGACCGGCGGCGGGAAGAAGGTCTTGTCGATCCAGCCGACCACCGACCCCAGTTGCCACAGTGCGAGCAGGACGACGACGGGCACGAGGCTGCCCCACGGGCTCGACAGCGCCTGGAACACACGGCCGGGACCGCGCTGCGCTCGCCGATCGGGGGTGTATTCGACGACGGTCGACGTGGAGGTCGAGACGCTCATGATCCTGCTCCTTCCACCTCGGCCCACTCCGCGGCACGAGTCGCGTCGCGGAGTCGCTCCCAGAGGTGCTGCTTGAGTTCGCCGAATTCCGGGGTCTGGGCGATGTCGGCCGTGCGCGGTCGGGGGAACGGCACCCGGAGGTCCTCGACGACGTGCGTCGGGCGGCCGCTGAGGACGAGCACGCGATCCGCGAGCAGAAGCGCCTCCTCGATGCCGTGCGTGATGAACACGACCGTCTTGCGGTGCCTCTCCCACACGGCGAGGAGCTCCTCCTGCAGGAGGGTGCGCGTCTGAGCGTCGACGGCCGCGAACGGCTCGTCCATGAGCAGCACCTCGGGATCGCTCGCGAGCGCTCGGGCGATGCCCGCTCGCTGCCTCATGCCGCCCGAGAGCTGCTGGGGTCGGGCGTTCGCGAACGCGCCGATGCCCATCGTCTCGAGGTGGCTCTGTGCGATCTCCTTGCGCTCCCGTCGGCCCATGCCGCGCAGTTCGAGCCCGAAGGCGACGTTGTCGATGATCGAGCGCCAGGGGATGAGTGCGTGGTCCTGCCACACGATCGAGGTCATCTCGCCGGTCGCGGTGCGGGTGCCCGAGAACCGGATCGCGCCCTCGTCCGGTGGCAGGAGGCCACCGAGCATGCCGAGGAGCGTCGACTTCCCGCAGCCGCTCGGCCCGATGATGCAGACGAACTCCCCCTGTTCGATCGAGGCGGTGAGCCCGCCCACGACGTGCAGCGGGTTGCCCGCAGGATCCGTGTACGACTTGCTGATCCCGTCGATATCGACGCGCATCAGGAACCACCTCCCAGGGTCGGGGCGTCGGAATGGAGAGACGACCAGTGCTCTGCGATGTCACTGCGTCGGGCGAACCAGACGGCACCGGTCGAGTTGCACCAGTCGATGAGATCGGCGAGCGCCGACGCGCGGCCCGCCTGCCCGACGAGGCGCGCGTGGAGACCGATCGAGATCATCTTCGGGTGGGTCTCACCCTCCTCGATCAGGTATTGGATGCCCCGACGGCAGTTCTCGAAGAAGTCGCCGGGCTCGCTGTAGCCCGGCGTGAAGGCGAACCGTCCGTCGTTGTAGGTATGGGTGTAGGGGACGACGAGATGGCGGGTGCCCGTCACCTCCACCCAGTACGGCAGATCGTCGTTGTAGGCGTCCGAGTCGTAGAGGAACCCGCCGTGCTCGACGAGGAGTTCCCGCGTGTTGACCGACGGCGCGTAGCGCGAGTACCAGCCGACGGGCCGGGATCCGGTCGTGGCCTCGATGATGCGCACGGCCTCCGCGATCTGCTCGCGCTCCTGCTCGCGTGTCAGCGAGGTCGGCTCGATCCAGCGCAGTCCGTGCCCGCAGACCTCGTGGCCCGCGGGGACGATCGCCCGGGCCAGCTCGGGGTTTCGCTGCAGGGCCTGAGCGGCCGCGTAGAACGTGACAGGGGTGCCCGTCTTCTCGAACAGGCGCATCAGGCGCCAGATGCCCGCGCGGCTGCCGTACTCGTACACCGATTCCTGGGACAGGTCGCGCGCCGTCTGATCCTCCGGGACGTAGCCGATCTCTCCGACCCACTCGTTGCGCGGATCCCCGTCGAGGATGCTGCGCTCGGCGCCCTCCTCGTAGTTCATGCACAGGCTCACCGCCACGCGCGCGCCGCCCGGCCACTCGACCTTCGGGGGTTGCGGACCGTAGCCCGTGAAGTCCCGCGTGGGACCGCCTGCCTTCTCCACCGCGTCCGTCACGGCCGCACCACCACCTTTCCCGTCACCGACCGGCTCTCGATCAGCTCATGCGCGCGTGCGAGTTCACGAAGGGGGAGGACCTCGGCGATGTTCGGCGTCAACCGACCGGCGACCGCGAGATCGAGCACGGCGCGCACGTCGTCGGGGCGCTGGCTGCGCACCCCCAGCAGCCGCAGCTCTCGCCGGAAGACCTGCACCACGTCGAGCGCGGGGAACTCCCCACCGTGCCCGCCGGCGACGACGAGGCGACCGCGATCGGCGAGAGCCGCGACGCCGCCCTCGAGACTCGACCCGCCCACATGATCGATGAAGACGTCCACGCCCCCGTCGGTGAGGGCAACGAGGCGCTCCGGCCAGTCGGTCTCGCTCGTGACGAGCACCTCCACCGCCCCGCAGGCACGAACGAAGTCGGCCTTGTTCGGGTCGCGGACCAGCGCGATCGGGCGGGCGCCGGCAAGCGCAGCCACCTGCAAGCAGGCGTGCCCGAGTCCGCCGCTCGCTCCGGCGACAGCGACCCACTCCCCGCTTCGTACCTGCGCGGTCGCGTGAAGCGCGCGCCACGCGGTGCCGAACGAGATCGGGAGGGCGGCGACGAGTTCGACCGGGAGATCGGGAGCTGCGAGCAGGCCCCGCTCGGGGGCGAGCATGTACTCGGCGTGACCACCCCAGGCATGGATGCCGGGCATCCATCCGTTCAGACAGATGTTGGCGGCGCCGCTCAGACAGTTGGCGCAGGCCCCGCAGGGAACATGCGGGAGGAGCACGACACGCGATCCTGGCTCCCAGGGCGATTCCGGGTCTCCGACGGCCGCGATCTCGGCGACGACCTCCCGACCCGGCACGTGCGGAAGCGAGATCGGCATGCGCGAGACACCCGCGCGGATCTCGAGCTCGAGGTGGTTCACGGATGCCGCGAGCACCTTGAGCAGCACCTGGCCCGGTGCCGGGTCCGGGATCTCGACGGCCTCCATCCGGAGCACCTCGGGTCCACCCCACTCCCGGATCACCATGGCCGATGCGGCGGTCATGCGCCCCTCCAGACGCGCTCGATGATCTCGGCGGGCGACCCGAGACCGGGCGACCCGAGAGCGAGCGACAAGGCGACCCGTGCACGCGAGGTGGTGAGGTCTCCCGCGAAGATCGCGCCCGCCGCGGCGAGATCGGCTCCACCCCCGAGCCCGTAGGCGGGGCGCACGACGCCAGCGCCCGTTCGCGAGGTGAGGAGCACGGTGACTCCTGCGGCGACGGCGTCGCGGACCGCCTCGACGGCCCCGTCGCCCAGGTTCCCGCGACCCATCGCCTCGAGGACGATGCCTCGGGCACCGGCGGCCATCGAGGCCTCCACATGCTCGAAGCTCGACCCGGCGCCGACCTTCACAATGTCGACCCGCGGCATCGCGATGTCGGAGGTCCCGGCGAACACCGCGCCGCGAAGGGGGCTCGAGAGGCGGATGACCTCGCCATCGTCGATGAGCGCGAGCGCGCCGGCAGGGCCTCCCGAGAAGGCGTCGATCGCGGAGCTGTGCACCTTGCGGGCCTCTGCTCCGGCGATCGCGAGGCCGCCCATCACCACCGAGACGGGCACGGAGCTGCACGCGACGGCGAAGGCATCCTTGAGGTTGCGCGTGGCGTCGGTGTCGGTCTCGCTCGCGGGACGCTGGGCTCCGGTCAGCGCGACCGCCGCATCGCGAGGCAGCAGCATGGCGGTCAGGAAGGCCATCTCCTCCAGAGTGTCCGTGCCGTGGGTGACGACCACGCCATCGCATCCGGAGTCGAGCAGACCGCGAATGCGATCGACCACGGCGAGCATCGCGGGGAGGGTCGTGGCGTAGCTCGGAACCGGTTCGAGGTCCACCACTTCGACCGTGGTCGTGGGTGCGAGCGGCACCCCGGCGAGCAGTTCAGCTCCCCGGATCACCGGCACGAGTGCGCCACGTCCGTCGCTGCGCGACGCGATCGTGCCCCCCGTGGCCACCATTGCCAACTTCACTTGACCTCCCGTGCAAACGTTCTTTCACAAGTAGATTGAAAGAACGTTTGCACAGCAAGTCTTTTGGCCGAAGTTTTCCCAGCTGTAACAAATGATCGGAACGAATGTGAGCCCTTCTGCCCCATCACCCCGGCACATCGCACCGCCGCTCGAGGGGCGAACCGCCCTTGTCACCGGAGCCCAACAGGGCATCGGCCGAGCGACGGCGATCGCTCTCGCCGACGCGGGGGCGCGAGTCGCACTCAATGTGCTCGACGAGCCCGAGGGCATCCGCGTCGCCGAGGAGATCCGTGCTCGCGGAGGCGTCGCGTTCGTGATCGCCGGAGACCTCGCTCGGGTGCCGACAGCCTCGGAGATCGTCGAGAGCTGCGTCGACGCTTGGGGTCGGCTCGACATCCTGGTGAACAACGCAGGTGTCTTCCCGCGGCGCGCCTTCCTCGACATCGACGACGAGCTCTGGGACCGCGTGCTGGCCGTCAACCTCAGGTCCGCGGCATTCGTCGGGCAGGCGGCAGCGCGCGCCATGATCGCCGGAGGCGAGGGCGGCTCGATCGTCAACCTCTCGTCATCGGCCGTGCGCGGCCAGCCCCTCGGCGCCCACTACGCGGCGAGCAAGGCGGGCGTCGACGCGCTCACTCGCACGATGGCGCTCGAGCTCGCCCCCCACGGCATCCGGGTGAACGCGCTCGCCCCGGGCCTCACCGACACCGCGCAACCTCGGGAGGCGAACTCCCCGGAAACGCTTCAGGCGCTCGCCGAGAAGATCCCGGCGGGACGCATGGGCACCGCCGACGAGATGGGGCAGCTCATCGCGCTGCTCGCGTCGGATGCCTTCGCGTACGTGACCGGTCAGGTGCTCCATGCCAACGGCGGCACCTTCATGCCGTAGAGCGCATCCCGACTCCTCGGAGCGCGGCGGCCATCGCCCGCCCCCACAGGCCGCGGCAAGCCGGCCCCCCTAGGCTCGGTGCGTGACATCGCACACAGGGGACGACACCGACCGGGCGGCGGAGGCACGCGTGACGACCGGCGCACTCGCCGGACGCGAGCGCGACGGCATCCGGAGGTTCCTCGGGATCCCGTACGCGAAGCCGCCGTTCGATGAGCGACGGTTCGCCGCACCCGAGCCTGCCGACGCCTGGGAGGGTGTGCGAGACGCGACGCGATTCGGAGCGACGGCTCCGCAGCCGCCCTACGGCGGCGACATCGCCGAGCTGTTGAACTCTGTCGTGATCGAGGGCGACGACATCCTCACCGTCAATGTGTGGGCCCCGGCCGACGCGGCGAATGCACCCGTCGTGCTGTGGCTGCACGGCGGTGCTCTCGAACGGGGCTCCTCCGCGCAGTCCGGATACGACGGGTCGACCTTCGCGCGCGAAGGCATCGTGTTCGTCTCGGCGAACTACCGCCTCGGCATCGAAGGCTTCAGCGTGCTCGAGGGCTCCCCGCTCAACCTCGGCCTCCTCGACGCGGCTCTCGCACTCGAGTGGGTGCACCGGGAGGTCGCGGCGTTCGGGGGCGATCGGTCGCACATCACGCTCATGGGCGAATCCGCGGGTGGGCTGCTGGTGGCGGCGCTCGCCTCGCGCCCCGACTCACGCGAACTCATCGTCGGCGCGATCATCGAATCCGGCCCGCTCGACGCGGATCCCCCGAAGCGCGCCGGGCGCGCATCGGCCGCGATCGCCCAGCATCTTGGAATCCGTCCGACCCGCGAGGCCTTCAGCGCCGTCCCGCCGCAGGACCTGATCCGCGCGCGCGCCGAGCTCAACCGAGGGGGTTCCCTCCTCTCGGGCTCGACGGCGTCGTTCTCGCTCGCACTCGACCCCGCGACGTTGCCGCAGGCTCCGCGGGACGCGCTCGTGGACTTTCCGCATCCGATCCTCATCGGCACGAACACCGACGAATACCGGATCTGGTTCCGGCCGGAGTCGCTGGAGAAGATCCGCGGACTCACCGCCGTGGCGGGGCGCCTGGCCCTCCGCATCTCCGCGCGGGCGGCGAGAGAGGCCCGCGCCGCGTTCCCCGACGCGAACCCCGGCGAGGTGCTGGGCCAGCTGCTCGGCGAGAAGCTGGTTCGCGCGCCCGCGACCCGCCTGGCGCGAACCCGCCGCACTCCGACCTACGTGTACGAGTTCGCCTGGCAGAGCCCGGTGCGCGACCTGCGCGCCGCCCACGCGGTCGAACTCGGGTTCGTGTTCGATGCACTCGACACCGACGATGCGGTCGCGCTCGGTGGCACCGATGCCCCCGCCGACCTCGCCCGCGAGATGCACGCCGCCTGGGTGCGCTTCATCCGCACGGGTGACCCCGGGTGGCCGCGGTTCGACACCGACCGGATCACGCAGGTGTGGGACACCACGTCACGCGCGATGCCGCAGCGACGCCAGGGACTCGTCGACGCCCTGGGCTGAGGCGGCTACGACCCACCCGATCGGGACGTGACCGATCCCGGGGATTCGGACATTCTTCAGTAGTGGAGAACGACGATCGCGACGTGTGGGCGCAGGTGCTTCGAGGAGACGCCCGCGCCTTCGGCGTGATCTGGGACCGTCATCACATTCGGGTCTTCCGGCACCTACGCTCGACGGGCCTCGATCGCGCGGACGCCGAAGACCTCACCGCGGCGACGTTCTTGGAGCTGTGGCGGCGCCGGGCGTCGACCCGATTCGTGGACGGATCGCTGCTGCCGTGGCTCATCGTCACCGCGCGGAACGTCGCAAGGAACGCGAGTCGATCACGTCGCCGGTACGAGCGTCTCCTCAGTAGCCTTCCGGCGCCGGAGCCCGCGACCGACCCCGCCGAGCGCCACGAGGTCGACGATCGTTCGGCGGACATCCGGTCCGCCCTTGCGGCCGCCTCCCGCACCGACGCGGACCTCGTGTCGATGACCGCGCTCGAGGGTTTCACGGTGCGCGAGGCGGCGTCGGCGCTCGGTCTCAGCGAGTCGGCCGCGAAGATGCGGCTGTCGAGATTCCGACATCGCGTACGACGTCTCAGCGAGACCCGGCCTACGCCCGAAGGAGGCACCTGATGGACGACGACTTCACTCCGTCGCGCGCGGAGGCGATCCGCGGCGCGTTGATCGGCCACATCGCCACCGATCGACGATCCCCCGCCGTGCGTCTTCTCGGTGCCGCCGCCCTGCTGCTCGTGGGGGCCGCCGCGGGAGTCGGTGGCGCGGTGGCCGCGTACGGCGCGACGGGAACGCCGCCTGCCGCGGGCGACCACGCGCCCACGAGCACCGACCCTGACGACGTGCCGCCGGACGAGCCGACGCTCGAGCAGATCGCGGACGGGCTCAGTGATCTCGTGGGGGCAGAGGGCTCGCCAACGGAGGCCGGAGACGGATTCGCGGGCATGAGGGTCGGCATCACCACCGGCACGATCGACGTGTACTGGGTCGGCGAGCCCGGCTCGCGTATCGCCGACTACCTGGCAGAGGTGCCGAGCCGCTTCGACGTCGAGATCCACCCGGCCCGGTACAGCCTCGCTGAGATGACGGACGCTGTCACTCGACTCTTCCGGGCGAAGTACGACCAGGGCGACGAGGTGGGGTTCACCATCGTCAAGGCCGGCCCCACGGTCGAGGGAAGCGGCATCGCTGTCGGATACGTCGGCTCCGCCGACCCTGACGACGTCGCCGCCTGGGCTGCCGATGCCGCGCAGATCGCGATCAGCTCCGCCGCGCCCACGGAGGCCATCCACTCGCTGACGGGATCGGCGGGCCTCTGCCCGCCAGGTCAGGGGTGAGCCGGACCGATCTGATCCGGCCAGCGACCTAGCGGCTAGGAGATCGCAGCGGCGAGGCGCTCTTCCGCACGCCCCAGGTGCTCGGCGAGCAGGGCAACCGCACCCTCGCCGTCCCCTGCCGCGACGAGTTCCACGATCCGTCGGTGCTCGTCGAGGATCTGATCCACGGGGATCAGCCGCCGCCCCTGCACCTGCGCCATGCACATCCGCACCTCGGCGACGAGCGCGTGGTACGCCCGCGAGGTGCGCTCGCTGCCGATCGCGTCGACCATCTCGGTGTGAAAGCGCATGTCGGGGTCGACGATGTCGATCGACGATCCGCCGAGGTGCCGGGCGATCTCGTCGTTCGCCTCGCGCGCGGCGCTCGGTACCCGTCGCTCGGCTGCGAGCTCGCGCAGCGCCTCCGCCTCGATGCGTCGACGCGTGCGGTAGATGTCGCGCACGGATGCCTCATCGAGCGGCCGGACCCGCGCGCTGCGGTGCGGGGTGCGCTGCAGCAGCCCCTCGGCCACGAGCTTCTCGATGGCCGCCTTGGCGCTCGACCGGGCGACCTCGAAGCGCTCGGCTGCCCACGCCTCCGTCACGAGGGAGCCGGGCGCCAGCTCGCCGTCGAACACGGCGGCGCGCAGTTCGTTCGCCACCGCGTCCACCACGCCGGTCACCTGAATCGCCATCGCGCAGCCCTCCCGGCCATCAGGATAGTTGCCGTCAGTTCAGTAGACTTGTCGGACAATCTGCGAAGGAGCACGATGAGTCCCGCCACCGTCGCCACCCCGCTCGACCCCGTGCTCCTCGACGGCGTCGAGGTCACCGGGCGCACCATCGAGCGCTACGCGATGGCGCACGACGCATCCCACTACTCGCTCATCCCCGAGGCGATCGCCACCCCGCGCGACACCGATGAGCTGCGGCGGATCATGGCGGCAGCGACCGCGGCGGGGCGACCGATCGCGTTCCGCTCGGGCGGCACGAGCCTCTCTGGGCAGGGCGTTTCCGACGGCATCCTCGTCGACACCCGAAAGCACTTCCGCGGGATCGAGGTGCTCGACGCAGGGGCGCGGGTACGGGTGCAGCCGGGCGCGACCGTGCGGCAGGTGAACGCGCGGCTCTCGCGCCACGGCCGCAAACTCGGCCCCGATCCGGCGAGCGAGATCGCCTGCACGATCGGCGGAGTCATCGCCGACAACTCGAGCGGCATGGCGTGCGGCATCACGCAGAACAGCTACCGCACCCTCGAATCGATGATCGTCGTGCTGCCCGACGGCACAGTGCTCGACACGGGCGCGAGCGACGCGGATGAACGGCTCGCGGCATCCGCGCCAGCCCTGCATGCGGGGCTCACGGCTCTGCGACGTCGCCTCCTCGACTCGCCCGAGGCGGTCGCGCGCGTGCGGCAGCAGTTCTCGATGAAGAACACGATGGGCTACGGGGTGAACTCACTGCTCGACTTCGACCGGCCGATCGACATCCTGAGCCACCTCATCGTGGGCAGCGAGGGCACGCTCGCGTTCGTCGCGGAGGCGACGTTCGCGACCGTCGAGGTGATGCCGTCGATCTCGACCGGGCTGCTCGTGTTCCCCGACCTCGACCGGGCGACCGAGGCGATCCCGGCGCTCGTGGAGGCCGGCTTCGCCACGGTCGAGCTCATGGATGCGCGCTCGCTCGCCGTGGCCCAGGGACTCGCCGACGTGCCGGAGGCGATCGCGGGGCTCTCGGTCGCGGCACACACGGCGCTGCTCGTCGAGCTGCACGCCACCGACCCGGATGCCCTCGCCGCGCGCGAGGCCGAGGTCGCCGTGCTGCTCGCATCCTTCGACCTCGCGGGCGCGCCGCGGATGACGCGGGATGCCGCCGAGCGCGCCGCGCTCTGGCGCGTGCGCAAGGGCCTCTACCCCGCCATCGCCGGCGCCCGCCCCTCGGGTTCGACAGCACTGCTCGAAGACATCGTCGTGCCCGTGGATCGCCTCCGCGAGACCTGCGAGCACCTCGTCGCGCTCTTCGACGAGCACGGATACGAAGACTCGGTGATCTTCGGCCACGCCAAGGACGGCAACCTGCACTTCATGCTCACCGAGCGCTTCACGGAGGCCGACGGGGTCGAGCGCTACCGCGCGTTCACCGACGCACTCGTGGAGCTCGTGCTCGGGGTGGGCGGGTCGCTCAAGGCCGAGCACGGCACCGGCCGGGTCATGGCGCCGTTCGTGCACCGGCAGTACGGCGACGAGCTCTACGCGATCATGTGCGAGATCAAGGCGCTGTTCGATCCGCAGGGCATTCTCAACCCCGGGGTGATCATCAGCGACGACCCGGATTCGTACCTGCAGCACCTGAAGCGACTGCCTCGGGTGGAGTCGGAGGTCGACCGCTGCGTCGAGTGCGGCTACTGCGAGCCGAGCTGCCCGAGCCGGGATCTCACCCTCACGCCGCGGCAGCGCATCGGGCTTCGGCGCGACATCGCGATCGCGGAGGCGGACGGCGACGATCGCCTCGCCGCCGCGCTGCGCGCCGACTACGACTACGACGGGGTGCAGACCTGCGCCGTCGACGGCATGTGCGCGGTCGCGTGCCCGGTCGACATCAACACCGGCGATCTCGTGCGGCGCCTGCGCGCTGAGAACCGAGCCGCGGTCCCTGCCGCCGTGTGGGGCGCGGCGGCGCGCGCGTGGGGTGCGACGACACGAGCGGGCGGCATCGCCCTCACGATCGCCGATGTGCTCCCCGCGCCGCTCGTCACGGGAGTGACGGACGCCGCCCGCGCCGTTCTCGGTGCCGACACCGTGCCCCGCTACGACTCGGGCCTGCCGCGCGGAGGGCAGCCGCGGCCACGCGCGACCGGCCCCGTGCCTGCGGCGCAGGCGGTGTTCTTCGCCGCGTGCATCGGCACGATGTTCGGCCCCGAGCCCGGGGGTGACGGCGACGAGCGCCCGCTCGGATCGGCGGATGCCTTCCTGCGACTCGCGGCGCGCGCCGGAGTCGAGGTGGTGATCCCCGACGGGATCGGCAGCCTCTGCTGCGGCACCCCGTGGAAGTCGAAGGGCTTCACCGGCGGATACCAGTCGATGAGCGAGCGCGTGCTGCCCGCGCTCTGGGAGGCGAGCCGGGGCGGCGAGCTGCCGATCGTGTGCGACGCCGCATCCTGCACCGAAGGCCTCGAGACGATGGCGACGATCGCCGCCGCTGCGGGGAGCGAGTACGCGGGGCTGCGCTTCATCGACTCGACCGAGTTCGTGCGCGACGAGCTGCTCGGGCACCTCACGGTGACCCGCGCGGTCGAGTCGGTCGCCGTGCACCCCACCTGCTCGACGACCGCTCTCGGCACCACGGACGCCCTCGTCGGCATCGCGCGCGCCCTCTCCCCGGATGTCGTGGTTCCCGACGCGTGGGGGTGCTGCGCCTTCGCCGGCGACCGCGGCCTGCTGCACCCGGAGCTCACCGCATCGGCGACCGCGCCGGAGGCGGCCGAGCTGGCCGAGCGCGACTACGCCGCCTACGTCTCGGCGAACCGCACCTGCGAGCTCGGCATGACCCGCGCATCCGGCAAGCCGTTCGAGCACGTGCTGACGCTGCTGGAACGCGCGACGCGGGTCAGAGAATGAGCTGCCACAACGCCGCAGTGGGTGACGGGTGACGAGCCAGTTCTGCCTCGAGTCGCCAGCCCCGTTCCGCCCATGAGCCGAGTTCGGCGTCACTGATACTGACTCCTGCAGCCTCCGCGTGACATATTCGTGTGTGGGACGCAGCGCCATGCATCTCCAGGGCATCGAAAGCTGCCGCAGCGTTCGCAAGCGACGCAACAGCCCCGGGGTCCGCGCGGGCGAAGGCGATCTTTGCTTCGATGAGGTCAATCACTCGAGACGCACTGGCATATCCGGTCGGGAGACGGCTCCGATTCGAGATGATGCCGCGCGCCCGCAAGAGATCACGTGCCGCATCCTCAAGCGCGCCGCTCGCCCTTGCTATCTCAGCACGCTGGAGCAGCAGATAGACCCGCGCATCTGCACGCGGGCTCGGCTGAAGCGCCTCGGCCTGGCGAAGCGTGCGGAGACCAGTCTCGGGATCGGCGCCCCGCACCCCAGCGAGAGTGACCGTCGCCCAGTACTCCGCCGCGCGGTCGCCCGAGCTCTTGGCGAGAGCGGCCGCGTCGACCAGCTCTTCCTCGGCTTGACGCGGGTCGAGACCGGACAACATCCTGATCTCCGCTCTCTTCCACGCCACCCACGCACGCTGAGAACGATTTGAGTACGGGACCTCCAGTTCGGCCCGGCGGATACGGTCCAGAGCAGCCGCATAGTTTCCTCGGACCTTCTCCACATCCGCAGCCCATGTGAGTGCATCGACAATCTGGGACAGACCGGCCAGACGATCGGCGTCCTCGGCGTCGATGATCTGATCGAACTCGGCGAGCGCAGCCCCGAAGTGACCTTGGAGGTTCATCCGCTGACCTCTCCGACTGCGCGCCAACAGCGCAGCACGCCGCAAGGGCTCCGCAGAGTCCACAATCATTCGATCAAGCGAGATCGCGCGCGCAGGGAGGCCTGCAGCGGTTGCAACATTCGCGACCTCGGTGAGCATCGACATCACCTGCCTCACCGGTGAGACCCTCGGTATCGGGGCCATGAAGCTCCAAAGAGCGCGCCGAGGCTGGCCCGTCTTTGCGAGTGCTCGTCCGATCTGTTTGCGCCGACGGATCCGCGCATCTGCTGGTCGGGGCCGTGCTCGCCGAAGAGGGCCGAGCGCTTCCGAGTACATCCCGACTTCGAGCATCACGGCTCCGACGGCCATCAGGATGCAGGAAGGGTCGACGCTCGAGATCCTCTCCAAAGCGGAACCCGGAAGACTCCACGCGGTTAGGGCACGCCCGCCCCGCCGCTCCTCCTCGCCGCGATGGGTCGACGCCGCACGAGGCGGTTCCAGCATCTCGCTGAGCGTAGCGCGGGGTGTCGTCACGCGCCCGGGCCCAATTCGCTCGCGTAACCGGGCCAACATCTCGGCGGCCTCGGGCTCGAGGTCCTCGTCATGGTCGCGGTCCATCTCTGGTTCGCCATCGCGGCGATGAACGAGCCATGTGAGCCGCGCAGGGGGATACCGGAGAAACATCGGCAGCACATCTCGGTCCCGTCCGCTGTACCCGACGACGAGAACCTCCCGCCCGGTTAGCGCCTCCGCCAGCGCGGAGCTGAGCGGCTCGGGAAGTCCGTCCAGGTATTGCTCGATGGTGGTGATGATCGAACTCGGATCGAAGTGGATGCCATGCAGGTGCACCAGCGAGATGATCGAGCCCGCACCTTCTGCGGCCCGCTCCAGGAGCGAATCCATGTTCAACGTGAAGTGATCAACGCGCCCGGCCGACACCAGAGTCCGATGGTCGGTGTTCGGCAGCGCATCATCCATCACTCCGTACACGCCCGCCAGGACATCCAGCGGGACGTCACGGGCCATCACTGCCATCAACTGCTCGAGTCGTAGCCCGTCAGCACTGCTCGCGATGCGCCGCTCCGCCTCGCCGATAACGGCACCGAGTCGGGGATAGAGCGCCTCCGCGCGATCCGCCACCAGCCGCCACGCCAAAGCCGCCAGTTGGTCGCCGTCGGGCAGCTCGGATGGCCAGGATCTCGATATTCCAGCGCCGCTCACCACTGTCTGGAAAGCGACCATGTCGTGAACTTAGCGGTGGAGGCGGACCCTTGACCAGTGGTCGGCATTTCGCATGTCAGGCGCTACCGCTCGTCAAGGCTCGACCGAGCTCCACGGATGGATGGCTTGAGGCTCAGCAGGGTGCCCGCCACGCTGAGGAACACTAGGACGATCCCGGCGGGAACGTCGGACGCCTCAGCCGCACTCCTGCTAAGCGTGGTGACGCGGTCGCCCGAAAATTCTCGTGCTGTCTGGCTTGCGCGGACTGCTCCTGGTAGTAGCGCCACAGGCTTCCGAGTTGCTCTGAGCCATATCAACCGCCGATCTGCTCGCCCCCAAGGTGCGACAGGGCGATAGGACGTTCGGCCGTCGAATGCCGCAGCCGTGCGGCCGTAGGTCCTGCATGACAAGATCGTCCGCTTGCCGCCGGTCGTCAGGCCGTGCTCCGCGACTCAGAGGATCGAGCTGATCTCGATCTAGCGTGCCACTGGCGATGGAAAGGGCGAGAGACAACGCCAATCCAACACAGCGATCGCCCGGATCCTCGCGGGGCACTCTAGCTTCGACCCTCAAGAGTGCGCTTCGCAATGCGACCTGCCACATCTATCTAATTCCTAATATGCAGCCCCGTTGTGCGGATGGCAAGCAAAACTCCAGCAATTTGCATTCGAAGCTCCAATGTCGCGGGATACCTGCTGAGGCGCCGACCCAATATGATGGAGCGCCCCGTGCTGCGGCGATGGAAGGGAAAACGTGGTCGATGCAGGTTCGAAGCGATCGATGTCGCTCCGCCACGCCTTGGCGATTCTGCGCACCAATATCGCCATGGTGGCGCTCATCCTCGGAGCACTAGCTGCCGGAAGCCTCTTCGTCTTACTCAGCACCGACTTTCACTGGAACGAGGTTCTGCTCGCGTTCGGTACCGGTTTGATAGCGGTTGCTGCGCTGTCGATCGCCCTTGAGGTATTTCTTCGCCGAAGACTCACAGAGGAGGTGCTCTCCGCCGTCGACATCCGCGAAGGAGCTGCAAGAGCGGACATCAAGGACTTCCTGAGCGGCACTTCGGAATACATCGACGGCTTCGCCACAGCAATCAAGGCCTCGCGCGACGTTGACATCATGTTTGTTAGCGCCCAGCGATGGCTGGAGAATCACTGGACCGAACTCCTCGAGCTTTTACGTACGGGAGGGCGCGTTCGAGTGCTCATCCCTTCCCCTGACGACCAACCCCTACTTGACCAGCTGCTCACCCGCTTCGAGTACCCGACTACCGAGGGCGTTGCGCGCGTAATAGCGACAACACTGGACAGCGTGAAGTCGCTTCGAGCGAAGTACCCACCTGAGACTCAAGAGGGCCATTTCCCAGATACCGCAGCCGCCAACGAACAGGTAGTGCTGACCGAAGACGGAGGGAAGCACGAACTCATTAGGGGTGTAAGTATTCGCAGACTGTCGGTCGTGCCGAGCTATTCGCTCTATCGCATGGGGAAAGTCGCAGTCATGCGCGTGCACGAAGTTCGGAAAGAACGTGCGGATGAAACTCCGGTGATCGTGTTTGGCGACTCTGGCACACTCTGGAAGTTCGTGACCACCGATTTTACGACCCTATTCGACGCTGCGCCTGAATATCCATGAACGACTCACGCTCACTCAGCGTCGGCGACCTGATCATCGTCGCGTTTCCGTTGACTAGCGGCGTTGACGCCAAGCCGCGCCCGGCGGTTGCGTTGGCCAGCGAGAACTGGTCGTCACCCGATGCAATCCTGCTAGTCGCGAGCGTGTCGAGTTCTGATGCCCGTTTCGAAGACGCTGGGTCGGTCGTGCTCATCGAGTGGGACCGCCTCGGACTCGAGCGAGCAAGCGTCGTTCAGACCCATCGTCTCTTCAGCACCCAACAGCGCTATGTTTACAAGACGCTGGGGCGACTCGACAAGCGAACGCGCGAGGCGGTTCTCGCGAACGCTACTGGGTTCCTGACGGGCAACGAGCCGTCGCATCTGCGAAAGATGCCCGGCGATTCCGCCGGGCATCTGCAACAAACCGGGGTCGACTCCCCGGGTAACAAACCGGGGATGCCCCCGGACGACTAAGCACTCAGCTTAGCTTACGTTTACATGGTTGAGTCAATGACATTCCTCCGGGGCGAGTGCACGTCGGGAACGCCCGGCGGGGCCCCAGCCGACCGACAAGCGCGCCTAAGCCCTTTGCAAGGTCCGGCATCGGTAACAACTCACAGTTTCATTCACCCGAGCGCAGACTGCCACGATCGAGCCCAGTGCCAGCCCGTCCAGTTGGCGGATCCACTACACCGCGCGTTCCACGCGACCGGAATGATCCGTTTGGGCTTTTGACGAGCGGAGACGGAGGGATTTGAACCCTCGGTCCCCCGGAGGGGACTCCACCTTAGCAGGGTGGTGCACTCGACCGGACTATGCGACGTCTCCTGGTGATGCCTGCCCATCATACCCACACGAGGCGGGCCGATCGGACAGCTCGGAGGCCTGCTCAGTTGCCGATCGTGCAGGTCTGATCGGCGGCCGTCTGGCCCCGCAGGTTGGGGATCGTCACCAGTTCCGAAGCCTCCGACGTCTTCGTCGGGGACGCGGACGGGTCGGCGCTTGCGGAGGGGTCGGAGGACGGCGTCTCGCTGGGCTCCGGAGTCGCGTTCGGGTCGGCTACGGAGCCACGGCCGTCTCCGGCCTCCTCGACGCCGACCGCCTTGTCGGCCTTGATCGCCGCGAAGAGCGCGTCGGCCGTGGCCTGAATCGGAGCGACCTTGCCCGTGTAGATACCGCCCACGCCGGTCGTGCCCGGGTACTGCACGAAGGTGATGCGATCCATCGGGATGTTGTTGAGCGCCTTCGCCATGGCGATGATCGTCGCCGGCTGGGTGAGCTCCTCCGACAGGCTCATGTTCTTCGCCGCCGCCTGGGTAAGCGAGATCAGCTTGCCCACGTCGGTGAGGGTGTCATCCGACTTCAGTTTGCGTAGCAGCGCCGACAGGTACACCTGCTGGGAGCTGATGCGGGTGAGGTCGGAGCCGTCGCCCACACCGTGGCGCGAGCGGAGGAACTTCAGCGCGGTCGCACCCTTCAGAGTGCGGTAACCCGCCTTCAAGTGCAGCCCCACGTACGAGTCGTCGATGTCGGAGGCGACACACACCTCGACGCCACCGACCGCATCCGACATGGCGATGACGCCGCCGAACCCGATCATCCCCGCGTATTGGATCTCGAGACCCGTGAGCAGTTCGACCACGTCGACCACGCACTTGAGTCCGCCGTACGAGAGCGCGTTGTTGATCGGGAGGCCGGATGCAGCGCTCGTGGAGGTGCCCGTCTCCGGGTTCGTGCAGGGCGGGAAGGGAACGACGAGGTCGCGCGGGATGCTGACCGCGGTCGCGCTCGTCTGATCCGCCGAGACGTGGATGAGTATGTTCACGTCGTTGAGGGTGCTGTCGCGGTCGTAGTAGGCGTCCGACCCGACGACGAGCATGTTGAATCCGCCCTCGTACGCCCCGATCTCGGGGATCGGCACGGACGTCTCGTTGATGACGACGGCATTCTCTCCGAGCTCGGAGCTGAACTGGTGCACCGCGATCGCCGCGACCGAGGTGGTCGCGACGAGCGCCACAGCGAGCGCGCTGCCGATCACGCCGAACGCCGTCTTCCAGGCGTTCGACCGCGGCAGGCGCCCGTGGCGAGCGATGCCTGTGGCGCGGGGGGCGCGCGCGGCACGCGATCGGTCGCGGCGGAGCTCCTCCTCAGACACAGACACCTCTTTCACTCGACAGCACGAAACGACATGCAGCGGAGGGCGTGGGATTCGAACCCACGAGACATCTCTGCCCACCGGTTTTCAAGACCGGCTCCATCGGCCGCTCGGACAGCCCTCCTCGGTTGACCGAATCTGAGTGTAAGGGAGCGGAGGCCGCTAACCCTGGAAATACCGTGCGAGGGCGCTGGCGACTCCCCCGTCGACATCCGTGCCGGTCACACCGGTGGCGACCGCACGCACCTCCTCCGGAGACTGCCCCATTGCGAGCGCGACGCCGCCGCCCTCGGCCGCCCACTCGAACATGTCGATGTCATTGCGCCCGTCGCCGATGACGAGCACGTGGTCGCGGCGGATGCCGAGCCGCTCGCGCACATATTCCATACCGGTGCCCTTGTTGACTCCGTCGGGCGCGATGTCGAGCCACGCCGTCCAGCCCACGTTGTAGCTCACCTTGTGCAGGCCCATCCGCTCCACCACCTCGAGGAAGTCCTCGATGGCGTGCCCGGGCGAAAGGACGACGACGCGCGTGGCGGGCGCGGCGAGCAGTTCCTCGAAGTCCACCTGACGCCGACCGGCGGCGAGCGCGCCTTCAGGGAAATCTCCCGTGAACCGGAAGAGCCCCTCGGCGTCCTCCACGGCGAAGCTCGCGCCGCTCAGGTGGCTGCGGATGGTCGTCAGCACCTCGCGGGGGTCGAACGTCTCGACCCGGTCGCGCAGGTACCCGACCGGCGCCTCCGCATCTCTGCGCATCACGATCGCGCCGTTCGCGCACACGGCGAAGGCGGGAGAGATGCCGAGCCGGTCGATCACGGGAAGCGTCATCGACACCGAGCGGCCGGTGGCGGGCATGACCTCGTGCCCCAGGTCGCGCACGCGCTTGACCTCCGCCACGACCCGCGGATCGAGTGTGCCGTCCTCGTGGAGCACCGTGCCGTCGATGTCGAGACCGACGAGCCAGCGCTCGTTCGAGGCGGCGGCGGTCACTTCACAGGCTCCAGCACGTCGAGCCCCAGGAAGGGTCGCAGCGGCTCCGGCACGAGCACCGATCCGTCGGCCTGCTGATGCGTCTCGAGCAGCGCCACGATCCAGCGGGTGGTCGCGAGCGTCCCGTTGAGCGTCGCGACGGGGGTCGTGCGTCCGTCGGCGCCGCGGTGCCGGATGTCGAGGCGGCGCGCCTGGAAGGTCGTGCAATTGCTCGTCGAGGTGAGCTCGCGGTAGGCGCCCTGCGTGGGAACCCACGCCTCCACGTCGAACTTGCGCGCCGCGCTCGTGCCGAGGTCGCCCGCGGCGGTGTCGATCACGCGGTACGAGAGGCCGAGGCTCTGCAGCATCCCCTCCTGCATGGCGAGCAGCTTCTCGTGCTCGGCCTCGGCGTCCGCCGGGTCGACGTAGCTGAACATCTCGAGCTTCTGGAACTGGTGCACGCGGATGATGCCGCGGGTGTCCTTGCCGTGGCTGCCGGCCTCGCGCCGGTAGCAGGTCGACCATCCGGCGTAACGCATCGGGCCGCCCGCGAGGTCGAGGATCTCGTCCTTGTGGTACCCGGCGAGCGCCACCTCGCTCGTGCCCGTGAGGTAGAGGTCGTCGTCGGGAAGGTGGTAGATCTCGTCGGCGTGCGCGCCGAGGAACCCGGTGCCGGCCATGATGTCCGGCCGCACGAGCGTCGGGGTGATGAGCGGGATGAACCCCGCCTCGACCGCCCGCTGCAGGCCGAGCTGCAGCAGCGCGAGCTCGAGCCGGGCGCCGACGCCCTTCAAGAAGTAGAACCGCGCCCCCGACACCTTCGCACCGCGCTCCATGTCGATCGCGTCGAGCAGTTCGCCGAGTTCCAGGTGGTCGCGCGCCTCGAAGTCGAACGTCGGGCGCTCGCCCACCTCGCGGAGGGTGACGAAGTCGTCCTCCCCGCCAGCGGGCACACCGTCGAGCACGATGTTGGGGATCGCACCGGCGACCTCCGTGAAGCGCGCCTCGGCTTCGGAGGCGGTGCGCTGGGCTTCCTTCACGCGCGCCGCGAGGTCCTGCGCCTGGGCGACGAGCGCCGCCTTCTCCTCCTTCGGCGCTTTCGCCACCTGCTTGCCGAACGCGTTCTGCTCGGCGCGCAGCGACTCGAACGCCGAGATGGCGGAACGGCGGGCCGTGTCGGCCTCGATCGCCTCGTCGACCACGGCCGCGGATGCGCCCCGGCTCTCCTGCGAGGCTCTCACGGCATCGGGCGTCTCACGCAGCAGCACAGGGTCGATCACGCCTCAAGTCTAAGAGCCTGCCGCGCCGACAGCTCATGGCCTAGCGTGTAGCCATGACCCCCGCGGCCTCCGGCTCACCCAAGCGCGCCGCGATCGTCTACAACCCGATCAAGGTCGACCTGGCGAAGCTGCGGGCCGCAGTCGCCGCCGCCGAGAGCTCTGCCGGCTGGGCGAAGAGCCTGTGGCTCGAGACGAGCGAAGACGACCCGGGCTATGGCCAGACCGCGCAGGCCGTCGCGGAAGGCGTGGATGTGGTGGTCGCCGCTGGAGGCGATGGCACCGTCCGCGCGGTGGGCCAGTCCCTGCGCGGCACGGGCGTCGCGATCTCGCTGCTGCCGTCCGGCACCGGCAACCTGCTCGCCCGCAACCTCGGGCTCGACCTCAACGCGAACCACCTCGACGTCTCCGTCGGGCACGCGTTCACCGGATACGACTCGGCGATCGATGTGGGAGTGGTCGAGATCGATCGCCCCGACAGCGACGAGACGGAGGAGTACGTGTTCCTCGTGATGGCGGGGCTCGGGCTCGACGCGAAGATGATCGCCAAGACCAACCCCGAGCTCAAGAAGCGCGTGGGTTGGCTGGCGTACGTCGACGCGATCGCGCGCTCGCTCGTCGACAAGCAGGTGCTGCGCGTGCGGTACACCCTCGACTCGGGCGCCGAGCGTGTGACCCGCGCCCACACCGTGCTCGTCGGCAACTGCGGCTCGCTGCCCGGCAACATCCTTCTTCTGCCCGACGCCGAGCTCGATGATGGCCTGCTGGACATCGTGACCCTGCGGCCCGAGGGTTTCACCGGCTGGGCGCGCGTGTGGGTCGGGATCGTGTGGGAGAACGGCGTGCTGCGGCGCAGCCAGATGGGGCGGAAGCTCCTGGGCCTGCGCAGTCGGCCGGTGCGCGCGATGCGCTACCTGCGGGGGCGCCGCTTCGACATCGCACTCGACCGCCCGGAGGAGTTCGAGCTCGACGGCGACGAGTTCGGCCTGATCACCGGATTCCGGTCGCACGTGGATCCGGCGGCGCTCGTCGTGCGGATGCCCGCCGCGTCATAGCCGACCACAGGCCCCGAGGCGTCGGAGTCAGCCCTCCGTGGTGCGGCTGTGCACCGTCACGGCGTAGCCGTCGCGGTCCTGGAAGACGAACGTGGTGCCGAACGGCCCTTCGAAGGGCTCCTGCAGGATCTTCACGTCCGCGGCCGCGAGGGTTGCGTGCAGCGCCGCCGCATCCGGATCGTGCAGCCAGAGCGCGACTCCGAGACCGAGCGGACCGGCCTCGAGGTCGACGCCGGGGGCGGGGTCGCGCACCGCGAAGGTCGGTCGGGTATCGAAGACGACGGCGTGAGGGGGCGAGAACGGGGCGCGGGTGAGGCCGACGACCTCCTCGTAGAAGGCCGCGGCCGCGTCGAGGTCGCGTACCTGGAGGGCGATGAAGTCGGGACCGGTGATGCTCATGGCGATTCCTTAATGTCAGTTTCCTGACATCCAAGGTATGTCAGGATGCTGACATGGTCAAGAGCGATGCCCAGGTGGGCTACGTGCTGAAGCAGGCGCAATCCCTCCTCCACCTGAGGATGGAGGAGGCCCTCAAACCGCTCGGGCTCACCGTGTCGCAGTACTCCTGCCTGCATCACCTCCGCCGCGAGCCCGGCATCTCCGCGGCGACCCTGGCGCGGCGCACCTTCGTCACCCGCCAGTCGATGAACACGATGCTGCGGCAGCTGGCCGACCGCGGCATCGTGCGGCGACCCGAACAGCCCGACAGCGGGCGCGCGCTGCCGACCGTGCTCACGGCCGCCGGCGACGAGGCACTCGACCGCGCCCAGGAGCTCGTCGACCGCGTCGAGCAGCGGATGCTCGCCGGCCTCACCGCATTCGACCGCGTCGCCCTGACACACGCACTCGAGCAGTGCGTGAGTTCGCTCGGCGGGTCGGGAGCCGGCTAGTCGAGCGGCGCGCCGCTCAGGATGTCGCGCAGCCAGTCGCGGGCGTCGATGAACACCTGGTCGTCGTACCGGCTCGTCACCTCGACGGTCTGCTTGTCGGCGCGCGGGTACGAACCCAGGAACTGCACGTTGGGGCTGAACCGCTTGAGGCCGAGCAGTGCATCCGCGACGCGCTCGTCGTGCACGTGACCGTCGAGGTCGACGATGAAGCGGTAGCGGCCGAGGGCGTCGCCGATGGGACGCGACTCGAGAAGGCTGAGGTTCACCCCTCGGGTCGCGAACTGCTCAAGCATCTCGACGAGCGCGCCCGGCTGGTCGGTGGGCAGCTCGACGATGACGCTCGTCTTGTCCGCACCGGTGCGCGGCGGGATGGCCGTCGACTGCGCGACGAGCACGAAGCGTGTGACCGCGTCCGGGTTATCGGCGATGTCTTCCGCGAGCACATCGAGCGGGTAGTGCAGGGTGATGCCGGGAGGCGCGATCGCAGCATCCGCGATGTCCGACTCGAGGAGCTCGGCGGGCGCCGCCACGTTCGAGGTCGAGGGGATGTGCCCGTGGCTCGGGAGGGTCGCATCGAGCCACAGGTGGCACTGGGCGTAGGCGACGGGATGCGCGGAAACGACCTTCACATCCTCGAGGCGGGTGCCGGGTCGCGCGACGAGCTGGAAGTTCACGGGAACGAGATACTCGCCGATGATCCGCAGACCGGGGATCTTGGCGAGCGCATCCTGGGTAGCGCTCACGCCACCCTCGACGCTGTTCTCGATGGCGATCATCGCGGCGACGCTGCGGCCGCTCACGACATCGTCGAGCGCTTCGCCCACGTTGTTGACGCTGTGCCACTCGGCGCCGGCGGCCTCGGGGACCTGGGCGAGCGCGACCCAGGTGAAGGTTCCGGCCGGCCCCAGGTAGCTGTACACCCCGCGAGCCTATCGGGGCTCGGGTGCCCGTCCCCCATCTGGCGAGATGTCCGTTTCTGACCGTCTCGCGCGCGAGACGGTCAGAAACGGACATCTCGCGGGATAGGGGACGGGGGATCAAGATAGAGGGATGCAGACACGGGCAGGAACTCCGGCGCAGGCATCCGATCTCATCGACGTGAAGGAGCTCGTGGAGGCGTACTACCAGCGCACGCCCGACATGAGCGACCCGGCGCAGCGTGTGGTCTTCGGCACGAGCGGCCACCGCGGGTCGAGCCTCGACGGAGCCTTCACAGAGACGCACATCGCCGCGATCACGCAGGCGATCGTCGAGTACCGTGCGGCGCAGGGCATCACCGGGCCCCTCTTCATCGGCGCCGACACGCACGGCCTCTCCGCCCCCGCCCAGACCACCGCGCTCGGCGTGCTCGAGGCGAACGGCGTCCACGCGATCGCCGATTCGTTCGACGACTACGTGCCGACCCCGGCGCTCAGCCGCGCGATCATCCGCTACAACACCGAGAACGCGGGTCGCCCGCAGGCCGACGGCATCGTCATCACGCCGAGCCACAACCCGCCCCGCGACGGCGGCTTCAAGTACAACCCCCCGCACGGCGGCCCCGCCGACTCGGATGCCACGGGCTGGATCGCGAGCCGCGCGAACGCGATCATCGAAGACGGCAACCGCGATGTGCGTTTCTCGGAGCCGAGCGGTGTCGACGGATACGACTTCCGCGGCGAGTACGTCGACGACCTGCGGAACGTGCTCGACATGGATGCGATCGCGCGCTCGGGCCTGAAGCTCGGCGCCGACCCGCTCGGAGGCGCGAGCGTCGGCTATTGGAAGCTCATCGGCGAACGCTACGGGCTCGACCTCGACGTCGTGAACCCGCTCGTCGACCCGGCCTGGGCGTTCATGACGCTCGACTGGGACGAGAAGATCCGCATGGATCCGTCGTCCCCCTCGGCGATGGCCTCGGTCGTGGCGCGCGCGGGCGACTACGCGATCCTCACCGGCAACGACGCCGACGCCGATCGCCATGGCATCGTCACCCCCGACGGCGGGCTCATGAACCCGAACCACTACCTCGCCGTCGCGATCCGCTACCTCTACGGCAACCGACCCGGGTGGCGCACGGACGCCGCGATCGGCAAGACGCTCGTCTCGAGTTCGATGATCGACCGTGTCGCGGGGTCGCTCGGCCGGCGCCTCTGGGAGGTCCCCGTCGGCTTCAAGTGGTTCGTGCCGGGGCTCGTCGACGGATCGGTCGGGTTCGGCGGCGAGGAGAGCGCCGGCGCGAGCTTCCTCACGCTCGACGGCAAAGCCTGGACGACCGACAAGGACGGCATCCTTCTCGCCCTGCTGGCCGCCGAGATCCGCGCGGTCACCGGCAAGAGCCCGTCGCAGCTGTACCGCGAACTCACCGAGGAGTTCGGCGATCCGGCCTACGCCCGGGTGGACGCCGCCGCGACCCCCGAGCAGAAGGCACGGCTCGGCAAGTTGTCGGGCGACGACATCACGGCGGATGCTCTCGCCGGCGACCCGATCACGGCGAAGCTCAGTCACGCTCCCGGCAACGGTGCGGCGATCGGCGGCGTGAAGGTCACAAGCGAACACGCCTGGTTCGCGGCGCGCCCATCCGGCACCGAGAACGTCTACAAGATCTACGCGGAGTCGTTCCGCGGCCCGGAGCACCTCGCCGAAGTGCAGGCTGAGGCGAAGCGGATCGTGGACACCGCGCTCGGCTGAGCGCGCACCCCGTATCCGATCGCGCTACGCGATCGAGTAGATGCGCACCGTCGAGTCGGTGTGCTGCTCGTACAGCACGTGCTGCAACTCGCGCGCGTCGCCGTCCTCGTTGTGACTCACGAAGTACACGATCGGGCCGTCGGCGGTGTACTCGACCTTCGAGACCGTCATGGTGTGGTCGACGCCCGAGCCCGTCTCGCCCCAGTCGAAGATGCCCACGTCTCCGGGGCGCACCCGGTCGAGGTCGTCGGCGCCGTGCGACACGAACCCGAGCGACTTCAGGTACGCCTCCATGGCGGTGGTCGAGATCCACGCCTTGCTGGCGAACCCGTTCGCGCCGGGTGAGCTCCAGGTGCCGTCCATCTTCCAGCCGCGCGCGATGAGGCCCTGGCTGGTGAAGTTCACGCAGTCGCCGCCGTAGGCGTTGTAGTCGCCCCAGTCGGCGAGGTTGTAGTCCTTCCAGTACGTGTTGAGGTACTCGAGTTGCGCCGACACATCGCCGCCGGTCGGCTGCGCGCCGGTCGCGGACTCGACGACCTTCGCGCGGTAGTCCTCGGCGTCGGCGATCATCACCTGCGACGCGGCCGTCGCGGCGTCGAGAGCGGCGGGGAGGTCGCCCGCGGATGCGTCCTGCACCGTGGCGAGGGCCGTTGCGAAGGCGTCCTCGGTGCTCTTCTCGGCGTCGGCGTAGTCGCTGAGCAGCGACGCGCCTTCCGCCTGGAGCGAGGCGCGGAAGTCGCTCCACGCGGTCTGGAGCTCTGCGGCCGCGGCGGCCACCTGGTCGGGTGCCGCGGCGACGGTCGCCGTGAGCGAGGCGAGACCGGATTCGAGCACGGCCGACTCTGCGTCGAGGTCGGCGACGGATGCGGTGGCGGTGTCGAGCGCCGGTCGGGTGAGAAGCGCCGCGTCGTCGCCCGCGACGGCAGCGCTCGCGTCGTCGGCGGCGGCACGCAGCGCGTCGGCCGCGTCGCTCGTCACGAGCGGGCTGCCTCCGGCGAGCACGGCGTCGACCTGCGCGACGGATGCGGCGGGTCCGCCGTCCACCCCGGCAGCGGCGAACGCATCGTCGAGACCCTGCCGAAGCTCGGCGACCTTCGCCGCGGCGGTGTCGTAGCGCGAGACGGCGACCGCGCGGGCGATGGCGGGCGGCACGAGCACCGCCACCAGCACGATTCCGACGACGACAGCGGCGGCGATGATGAGCGCGACGATACGTCGCCTGCGCAGTTGGGCGCGGCGGCGGTCCCGCGGACGAACGAGGGGTTCGGGCGTCGGACGAGGGGGGTTCTCCAGCACGCTCACCGCGGAATGATACCTCCGGCCCCTCCGAGGGCACCTGGCATACGGCGGCGGGGCCCGTCATCCGGTGCTGTGTGACGCCGACGCACAGCCGTGGGAGCGCTCTCTTGACATCGCCTCACAGACCTGCATATCCTGTCCCCGATTCTGTGGGAGCGCTCCCACGCAACCCGAGGGAGCGCTCTCACACAGGATCTATTCCCCTTATCCACGCACACAAAGGAGTGAACGTGAAGCTCTCACGCCGCACCGCCACTGCTGCTCTCTCCGGAACCGCTGTGCTCGCTCTCGCCCTCACGGGGTGCTCGGGCGGCGACAACGGATCCTCCGGAGACGAGGAGATCACCCTCACCGTCACCACCTTCGGGACCATGGGTCTCGACGGCCTGTACGAGCAGTACGAGGCCGACCACCCGAACATCACCATCGAAGCCACCAACATCGACACGGGCGGCAACGCTCTCACCGACTGGAAGACGAAGCAGGCCTCCGGCGGCCTGCCCGACGTCCAGGCCGTCGAAGAGGGCTGGCTCGGCTCCGTCATGGAGGTGTCGGACACCTTCACCGACCTTCGCGACTACGGCGCCGACGACATCAAGGACCGCTGGGTCGACTGGAAGGTCGAGCAGGCCACCGACCCCGACGGCCGCATCATCGGATACGGCACCGACATCGGCCCCGAGGGTCTGTGCTACAACGGCAAGCTCTTCGAGGCGGCCGGACTGCCGAGCGACCGCGACTCGGTCGCCGAGCTCTTCGGCGGCGACAGCGCCACCTGGGACAAGTTCTTCGAGGTCGGCAAGGAGTACCAGGCCGCAACCGGCAAGGCCTTCTACGACCAGTCGGGCTTCCTCTGGAACGCGTTCGTGAACCAGCAGGACGAGGGCTACTACAAGAAGGACGGCTCGCTCAACGTCGAGGGCAACGACACACTGAAGAGCTTCTGGCTCCAGCTCGCCGACGCCCAGCAGGCGGGCCTCTCGGCCAACCAGGCCCAGTGGGACTGGGGTAAGGGTCAGGCCTTCATTGACGGCACCTTCGCCACCTTCGTCTGCCCGGGCTGGATGCTCGGCGTCGTGAAGGGCAACACCGAGGCCGCCGGCGGCGACGCCTCCAGCGGATGGGACTTCGCCGACGTCTTCCCCGGCGGCGCAGCCAACTGGGGTGGTTCGTTCCTCACCGTCCCGACCACCTCGGAGCACCCGAAGGAGGCGGCCGAGCTCGCCGCATGGCTGACCGACACGCAGCAGCAGGTCGCGTCGTTCCAGGCCGCGGGCACCTTCCCGAGCGTCATCGCGGCGCAGACCGACCCGGGCGTGACCGGTGAGAGCGACCTCACGGCGTTCTTCAACGACGCCCCCATCGGCGAGATCCTCGGATCCCGTGCCGAGGGTGTCGTGGCCCAGTTCAAGGGCCCGGATGACGCCCTCATCCAGGAGCAGGTCTTCGGCCCATCGCGTACCGCACTCGACGCGGGCGAAGCCGATGGCGAGACCACCTGGAACCAGGCGATCGAGACGCTGAAGCAGCTCATCGGCTGACCATCCCCACCCCGCGAGGCCCCTCGGAGGCACTGCATCCGAGGGGCCTCGCCTCGGAAGGATCGGAGGATCCGATGACTGACGCCCGCCCGGCGTCCCCCCGCACCACCCTCACCCTGCGTCAGCGGCTGAGCCGAGCGGATGTGAAGTACTCGCCCTACATCTATGTGGCGCCGTTCTTCATCCTGTTCGGGCTCGTGGGACTGTTCCCGCTGCTCTACACGTTCGTCGTGTCGCTCAATGACTGGGACCTGCTCTCGGGCCCGCGTGAGTGGGTCGGATTCGAGAACTACGCCACCGAGCTCGCCGACCCCTGGTTCTGGAACTCGCTCTTCAACACCTTCAGCATCTTCCTGCTGTCGGCGATCCCTCAGCTCATCGCCGCGACGTTCATCGCGGCGGTGCTCGACCAGAACCTGCGGGCGAAGACCTTCTGGCGGCTGAGCGTCCTGCTGCCCTATGTGGTGACGCCCGCCGCGGTCGCGCTCATCTTCTCGAGCATCTTCTCCGAGGACTACGGGCTCGTGAACAACCTGCTCGCATCGATCGGCATCGACCCGATCCTCTGGAAGCACGACACGCTCGCCGGTCACGTCGCCATCGCCACGATGGTCAACTGGCGCTGGACCGGCTACAACACCCTCATCCTGCTCGCCGCGATGCAGGCGGTGCCGACGGACCTCTACGAATCCGCGGCGCTCGACGGCGCGGGACGCGTTCGCCGGTTCATGTCGATCACGCTTCCGAGCATCCGCCCGACCTTCATCTTCGTGGTGATCACCGCGACGATCGGCGGGCTGCAGATCTTCACCGAGCCGAAGCTCTTCGATGCGACCACCGCTACCCCGGGCGGCGCCTACCACCAGTTCGAGACGACCACTCTCTACATCTGGAACATGGCGTTCAACCAGGACCGCTTCGGGCGGGCTGCCGCAATCGCCTTCATCCTGCTCGTGATCATCGTCCTCATCGGACTCGTCAACTACGCACTCTCGCGAGGGATCGCCTCCAACGAGACCAAAGCCGCGAAGCGACGGACCGCGCGCCGGCTCGAACGACACCGTGCCGAGACGGCCGCCCCGACAGCCGCCGAGAACCACCTGGAGCGCCTGCCATGACCGCCCTCACCCGTCCCGCCGCCGCACCCGCGCCCCGACGCCGTCGCGGCATCCGCGGAGGCCGACCCGGCTTCCTCACCTACGGGCTGCTGAGCGCATGGTTCGTGGGCAGCGCCTACCCGCTGTGGTGGTCGTTCGTCGCCGGATCGAGCGACACGACGGTGCTGACCCTCTCGTACCCGCCGCTGCTGCCCGGAGGCCGCTTCTTCGAGAACGCGGCCGAGGTGTTCGCCACGATCGACTTCTGGAAGGCGCTCGCCAACAGCGTGATCGTCTCCACCGCGATCACCGTCTCGGTGCTGTTCTTCTCAACCCTCGCCGGGTACGCGTTCGCGAAGCTGCGCTTCCGCGGGCGCAACGGCCTCATGCTGTTCGTGATCCTGACGCTCGCAATCCCCACCCAGCTCGGGATCATCCCTCTCTTCATCCTCATGAAGGAGTTCGGCTGGACGGGCACGCTCGGCGCGATCATCGTGCCGACGCTCGTCACCGCGTTCGGCGTGTTCTTCATGCGGCAGTACCTGGTCGACGTGATCCCCGACGAGCTCATCGAGGCGGCGCGCATGGACGGCGCCTCGATGATCCGCACGTTCTGGCATGTGGGCGTCCCCGCCGCGCGTCCGGCGATGGCGATCCTCGGTCTGTTCACCTTCATGACCGCGTGGACCGACTACCTGTGGCCGCTCATCGTCGCAGGATCCAACCCGACGCTTCAGGTGGCGCTCAGCCAGCTGCAGTCCGCGAAGTACGTCAACTACACGGTCGTGCTCGCAGGCGCGGTGCTCGCCACGATCCCGCTCCTGCTGCTGTTCATCGTCGCGGGGCGCCAGCTCGTGCAGGGCATCATGGCCGGGGCGGTGAAGGGCTGATGACGCTCGCTCTGCCCGAGGGCTTCCGCTGGCCGGAGGGCTTCATCTGGGGTGCAGCCACCGCCGCCGCCCAGGTCGAGGGCGCCGCCCACGAAGACGGCAAGCTCGACTCCATCTGGGACGCCTTCGCGAGGGTGCCGGGGAACGTCGCGCGTGGCGATACGCCGGAGGTCGCGGTGGACCACTACCACCGCATGCCCGAGGACGTGCACCTCATCGCCGGTCTCGGGCTCGACTCCTACCGCTTCTCGGTGAGCTGGGCCCGGGTGAAACCGGGCGACGGCCCCGTGAACGCGGCCGGGCTCGACTTCTACAGCCGTCTCGTCGACGAGCTGCTCGCGAACGGCGTGCTGCCCTGGCTCACCCTCTACCACTGGGATCTCCCCCAGGCGGTCGAGGAGAAGGGCGGATGGGCCTCCCGCGACACGGCCGAGCGCTTCCTCGAGTACGCGGTCGCGGTACACGACGCCCTCGGCGATCGAGTCGAACGGTGGACGACGTTCAACGAGCCGCTGTGCTCCTCGCTCATCGGCTACGCAGGGGGCGAGCACGCCCCGGGGCGCCAGGAGCCGCGCGCCGGACTCGCCGCGCTGCACCACCAGCACCTCGCGCACGGTCTCGCAGTGCAGGAGCTCCGCTCCCGCGGTGCCGCAGAGCTGGGCATCACCCTGAACCTCACCAACGCCGTGCCCGCCGACCCGAGCGACCCGGTCGATCTCGACGCCGCCCGACGCATCGACGCGCTCTGGAACCGCTCGTTCCTCGAGCCGATCCTCCGAGGCGCCTACCCGAGCGATTTCCTCAGCGACATCGCGGGGCACGGGTTCGAGGACATCGTGCGCGACGGCGACCTGTGGACGATCTCCCAGCCGATCGACTTCCTGGGCGTCAACCACTACCACGACGACAACGTCTCCGGGCATCCGCTGCCGCCCGACACCCCGCCGGGGCTGGCGCCGACCGACAAGACCACCTCGTCGTGGTTCATCGGATCGGAGTTCGTGACCTCTCCCAGCCGCGGCTTGCCGCGCACCGCCATGGGCTGGGAGATCCACCCCGACGGGCTGCGCGAGCTGCTGCTGCGCCTCACGCGCCAGTACCCCGAACTGCCGCCGCTCTACATCACCGAGAACGGGTCCGCGTGGCCGGATGTCGTCGACGCCGACGGCGGCGTGCACGACGGCGATCGGGTCGGGTATCTCGAGCGGCACCTGGAGGCGGTCGCCGCCGCCATCACGGAAGGGGCCGACGTTCGTGGCTACTTCGCGTGGTCGCTGCTCGACAACTTCGAGTGGGCGTGGGGCTACGAGAAGCGCTTCGGCGTCGTCTACGTCGACTACGAAACCCAGGAGCGGATCATCAAGGACTCCGGGCATGCGCTCGCCGCGGTCGCCGCGGGGTCGCGCATCCCCACCCCATAGGATGAACGCCCATGGCACCCGAACCTCCTGGCGGCCCCCCGACGCTTGAGCGTGTGGCGGCCGTCGCGGGTGTATCCCGCTCCACTGTCTCGCGGGTCGTCAACGGGTCGCCGAAGGTGGCCCCGGCCGCGGTCGAGGCCGTGCATCGCGCGATCGAGGACCTCGGCTACGTTCCCAACCGCGCCGCGCGGATCCTCGCGAGCCGACGGACGCAGTCGATCGCCCTCGTGATCCCGGAGAACACGGCGCGGTTCTTCGCCGACCCGTTCTTCGCCACCGTCGTGCAGGGCATCGCGATGTACCTGGCTGACACCGACTACACGCTGAGCCTTCTCATCGCCGCCGAGAAGGACGCCGAGAAGACCCGCCGATACCTGCAGGCGGGCAACGTCGACGGGGCGCTCGTGCTCTCGCACCACTCCGACGACCGCTCCTACGTGCAGTTGGCGAAGTCGATCCCGGTGGTCTTCGGTGGACGGCCGATGAGCGCCGAGGGGTCGGACGCGTACTACGTGGACGTCGACAACGTCGCCGCCGCCTCGGATGCGACGCATCGTCTGGTGGCGAGGGGGCGTCGCCGGATCGCGACCATCGCGGGCCCCGCAGACATGTCTGCGGGCCTCGACCGCGCGGAGGGCTGGCGCCGCGCGCTGGAGGAGGCGGGCATGCCGACCGACCTCATCGAGCACGGCGACTTCAGCCCGGCAGGCGGCGAAGCCGCGATGCGGCGGCTCCTCGAACGCGACCCCGCGATCGACGGCCTGTTCGTCGCCAGCTCGCTCATGGCATCCGGTGCGCTCAACGTGCTCCGCGGTACCGGACGCATCGTGCCGCGCGACCTCGGGCTCGTCACCTTCGACAACGACTACGCCGCGCAGTCGTCGAGCCCCCCGCTCACGACCGTCGAACAGCCGACCGTGGAGCTCGGCCGACGGATGGTCGATGTGCTGCTGCAACGGATCGCGGGCCACGCCGTGCCGATCATCACCGTGATGCCGACCCGCGTCATCGAGCGCGGGACCGAGTGACCCGTTAGCGTCGGGGGATGACTGATCGCGTCGTCGACATCCCCGAGCGCCATCGCTTCGTCCTCGAGCGCGATGGCGAGCAGATCGGCAAAGCGCTGTACCGCCGCGAACCCGGAGTGATTATCTTCACGCACACCGAGGTCGACCCCGAGATCCAGGAACGCGGGCTCGGCTCGCTGCTGGCCAAGTCGGCGCTCGACGCGGTCGCTGCGGAGGAGGGCACGCGCGTCGTCGCGCTCTGCCCCTTCATCGCCTCGTACATCGAGCACCACCCCGAGTACCAGCCGCTGCTCAGCCGCTGATCTCGGTAGCCCGGGCGGGGCGGGCGGGGCTCAACTGCGGGCGGCGCGTGCCTTCTTCTCGTCGGTGGGCGCCTCGCCGGATGCCCGCAGGTGCTCGTAGTAGGCGCGCGCCTCATCCTGACGCTCGGCTTCCGCGCCCGACGCGATCGGGGCCCGCACGAGTTCGGGCGTGAACCCGAACGCGGCCACCAGCTCGAGCGCGTGCTCCCGGACGCGCGGCAGCAGACGGTCGTCGATGTAGGCGGTGATCGCCGCGGCGCGCTGCCCCGAGAGGCGCCCGTGCACGAGGTACCACGCGGCGTCCTTCTCGATGAGCCCCAGGCCGAACAGATCGCGCAGCCAGGTGAGCACCTGCTTCGTGTCGCCCTCAGGAACCCGCGCGAGCGCCCGCGTGAACGCCTCCCACTGGAGCAGTTCAGCATGCGCGCGAGCGGTCTGGATCAGGTCGTTCTGGTGGCGGTTGACGAGCGCTGCCGCGTCGACGGGAGCGAGCTTCGACGCCGGGCGAAGCTTGCCGGCGATCTCCGCGACCGCGGTGTGCACGCGGTCGGTCAAGAGCTGACGCTGCGACGCCTCATCGCGCACGAAGCCGACGGATCGTGCCGTGGATCCGAAGTCGGCGATGCTCTGCCCGAGCTGACGCAGGCCGCTGCGGTTGACCGCCGCCTCACCCACCTGTCCCGCCACGTACTGAGCCATCGCGCCGAAGTCCGCCCCGCGGAACTTGCGGGCGTAGTCGCTGAGCAGGCGCTTGGCGACGAGCTGCAGGAGCACATTGTTGTCGCCCTCGAAGGTCGCGTAGATGTCGAGGTCGGCGCGCAGTTGGGTCAAACGGTTCTCGGCGAGGAAGCCTGCGCCTCCGCAGGCTTCGCGGGCCTCTTGCAGGATGTCGAGCGCGCCCCAGGTGGAGAGCGGCTTGAGCGCCGCGGCGATCGTCTCGAGATCCTCACGCGAGCTCGGGGTGTCGTTCGTGCCCGAGAACACCTGGTCGAACAGGTCGAGGAACTCTTCGTGCGCGAACGACATGGCGTACGTCTGCGCGAGTCGGGGAAGGAGCCGACGCTGGTGACGCTGGTAGTCGAGCAGCACCTCCTCGTCGCGCGTGCCGCCGGTGAACTGCCGCCGCTGGGTGCCATACCTGATCGCGATGTGGAGCGCGAGCTTCGCGGCGATCGTCGAGGCGCCGTCGAGCGACACCCGCCCCTGTACGAGGGTGCCGAGCATCGTGAAGAAACGCCGCCCGGGGCTCTCGATGGGAGACGTGTAGCTGCCGTCCGCGGCCACGTCGCCGTAGCGGTTGAGCAGGTTGGTGCGCGGAACCCGCACGTGGTCGAAGTGCAGGCGGCCGTTGTCGATGCCGTTGAGGCCGCCCTTGAGCCCGTCGTCCTCGCCGCCGACGCCGCTCACGAACGCGCCCGACTCGTCGCGGATGGGCACGTAGAACGCGTGAACGCCGTAGTTCACGCCGCCCGTGATGAGCTGCGCGAACACGACCGCGGCACGGCCGTGGAGCGCCGCATTACCGAGGTAGTCCTTCCACGCCGCGCGGAACGGAGTGTGGATCACCCACTCCTCCGCAGCGGGGTCGTAGGTGGCGGTCGTGCCGATCGAGGCGACGTCGGATCCGTGCCCCGTCTCCGTCATTGCGAAGGCGCCGGGCACCGCGAGGCTCATCGCATCCGGCAGGAAGCGCTCGTGATGCTCGGTCGTGCCGAGGTGCAGGATCGCCGCGGCGAACAGGCCCCACTGCACACCCGACTTGATCTGCAGCGAGGGGTCGGCGAGCACGAGCTCCTCGAAGGCGGCGATGTTGCCACCGTGGTCGTCGCTGCCGCCGAAGCGGGTGGGGAAAGCCCGATGCACGGCCTTCTCCTCGACGAGTCGGTGCAGCTGACCGAGCACGCGGGCGCGATGCTCCTCGAGCGAGAGATCGCCGACGAAGTGGAACTCCGACCGAGACGCGAGCCTGCGGGATTCGCGCCGGTCGTCGGCCCAGCGTCCGAGCAGATACTCACCGAGCCAGGCGGTGTCGACCGCGAGCGCCGCCGACTCGGTCGCGGCGCCACGGGGCGTGCTCACGTCGTCGGGCAGCTCCGCCTCGACGTCGGGTCCGGTTTGAGTGCGCGTCATCGCGTTCCTCCATGGATGCGTTGGGGAATCCATCCACGGTAGGTCGGTGCGCAGCCGGTGGCGGAAGTCTCGTCACCGGGTACGAAAACCCCGCCGCGCGGGGCGATGCGGGTTGTCGGGTTCCCCCAATCGCGGCGCTCGCGGGGTCACCGTCAGCGTCGTTCGCGGTGCAGAAGCCGACCGACCCGCTCGCGCACGGTCGTCGCGGGCGGCTCGTTGTAGACGCCCGCGGCCTCCTGCCCGGACATTCGCTGGATCGCCGCCATCACGGCATCCGTCGCCTCGCGTCGGGCCCGCCCCGAGGTCGCCGGGCCGTACACCGAGAGGTCGATCGGCTCGCCGAATCGCACTGTCACGCGGGCGAACCGGATGGGGCCGGCGCCGCCCGGCTGCATCCGGTCGGTGCCCACGAGGGCGACCGGGACGACCGGTACCCCCGCGGTCAGCGCGAGCCACGCGACCCCGGTACGCCCGCGGTACAGACGTCCGTCGCGGGAGCGGGTGCCCTCGGGGTAGATCGAGAACGCCTCCCCCTCCTGCAGCACCCGCAGTCCGGCGTCGAGGGCGTCCTGCGCTGCGGACCCCGCGCCGCGCTCGACGGGCACGGCACCCACGCCGCGGAAGAACCCGCGTTGCAGTCGCCCCGCCGGGCCGCGGCCCGTGAAGTATGCGGACTTCGCCATGAACGACACCGAGCGCCGCGCGACGAGCGTGATGACGATGCTGTCGATGAACGCGAGGTGGTTGCTGGCGAGCAGCACGCCCCCGCGTCGGGGCACGTTGCGGCGCCCCACGACCCGGGGACGGAAGATCAGGCGGGCGAGCGGCGCGAGGACGAGTCGGGCGAGAAAGCGCACACCCTCCAGCGTCCCACCGAGCCATGCCTGCGGTGGAATGTGAATCGTCCTCCCCGCGCGAGAAGACCTCACCCTAGACTCGCAGCATGCTCCCCTTCCTCATCGTCGGCGGAATCGGGCTCCTGATGCTGCTCGTGTCGCTGATCTTCGACGAGATCCTCGACTTCCTCGACGGCGCCATCTCGGGCACCGCCGTGGGCAGCGCGCTCGTCGTATTCGGGGCATCCGGCGCGATCGTCGTCTCGAACGGCCTGCCTATCTGGTCGGCCTACCTCATCTCGGCGATCATCGGCATCGCGGTGCTCATCGGGGTGCAGCTGCTCATCCGCAGCCTCCGACGCAGCGAAGACGGCACACCCAGCTCCCCCGTCGGCCTCTACGGGGTGACCCGCTCCACGGTCACGACCACCTCGGGTGAGGTCAGCCTCGACGGCCCCCACGAGATCGAGACGCGCCTCGCCTTCGCCGACGAGACCATCCCGCGCGACACGCGCATCCGCGTGATCGAGCTGCAGGGCTCGCGTGTGCGCGTCGAGCGCGCCGTGCCGACGACTGACGACTGACGACTGACGACTGACCCCGACCACCACCACCACGAGAGATCCGGCTGTGAACTTCTTCTCCGACAACATCACCGTCTTCGCCATCATTGCGCTCGTCATCGTCGCCCTCGCGGTCTTCGCGTTCGTCGCCGGGCGCATCAAGCGGGTGCCGCCGAACTCCGCCATGGTGATCGTCGGGCGGGGCGCGGGGCGCCGCCTCGAGGAGCCGGATTCCGGCCAGCGGGTCGTCATCGGCGGCCGTGTGTTCATCTGGCCGATCCTGCAGCAGGGCTTCCTCGTGTCGCTCGAACAGCGCCAGATCGGCATCGTCGTCGAGGGTGTCGACAAGAACTTCATCAAGCTGGCGATCCAGGCGTCGGTGAACTTCAAGGTCTCCGGGACCGCCGAGGGAGTGCGTCGAGCCGCTCAGCGCTTCCTGTCGCAGCAGAACTCGCTCACGCAGATCATCCAGCAGTCGCTCGAGGGCTCGCTCCGTTCGATCATCGGCAACATGCCGATCCAGGAGATCATCTCCAACCGCAACGCGCTCTCCGAGGCCGTGGTCGAGGCGACCAAGGCCGACCTCGCCGAGCAGGGTCTGCAGGTCGACTTGCTCAACATCTCCGACATCTCGACGCCGGGTACGAGCTACCTCGCCGACCTCGGCCGCGCGGAGGCGGCACTCGCCCGCCAGAACGCCGAGGTGCGCGAAGCCGAGACGATGCGTGCCTCGGAGTTCGCCCGCATCGAGGCGGCCGAGCAGATCGCGGAACGGCAGAAGGCGCTCAGCCTCAAGCAGGCAGCGATCAAGGCCGAGACGGACCGCGCGAACGCAGAGGCGAACGCGGCGGGCCAGCTCGCCACCGCCGAGCAGGACCGCATCGTCGCCGCCGAGCAGCGTCAGGCTCTCGCCGAGCAGGCGCGTGTGGAGCAGGAGCGACTCGACATCACGATCCGCAAGCCCGCGGAGGCTGACGCCTACGCCACGGTGCAGGCGGCTCAGGCCGAGCGCGACGCGGCGAACGCCGCGACCGAGGCGGACGCCTACAAGCGCACCCGCATCGCCGAAGCGAACAAGGTGGCCGCCGTGCAGGACGCCGAGGCTGCTGCCGAGGCCGTTCGGCTCGCGGGTAACGCCGAACGAGACAAGCAGGTGGCGCTGGCCGCCGGTATCCAGGCCGAGGGTGAGGCGCGTGGTGCCGCGATCGCCGCCGAGGGTCTCGCCGAGGCCCGCGCGATCGACGCCAAGGCCGAGGCGCTCAAGAAGTACGGCGAGGCGGCGCTCGCGCAGGAGATCATCGGGCGCCTGCCCGAGATCACCCGTGCCGTCGCCGAGCCGCTCTCGTCGATCGGGCAGCTGACGGTGATCTCGAACGAAGGCGCGTCGGCGGTCACGAAGACGGTTACCGACGTCGCCAGCGAGATCCCGACGGTCGTGAAGAACCTCACCGGCCTCGACCTCTCGGCACTCCTCGGTGGGATCGCGGGCGGTGCCATCGGCTCGGGCGACGCACCGAAGCCGGCGCCGCGCCGCTCGGCACCGAAGAAGGCAGACGACGCCCCCGACGCCTGAGCGGGCGCATTCGCGGCGGATCCACGTGCCATCTCCTCAATTGGCGACGGAATCCGCATCGAATTGTTGAGTTTGCCACGCGATCACGCTTGAATGACCGCATGCCCGGCGCGACCACCGAGACGACGACCGGTGCGGTGGAGCTGCACCGGGTGACGAAGCACTACGGCGCGCAGACCGCGGTCGACGACCTGACGCTCGAGATCCGCCCGGGAGAGTTCCTCTCGCTCCTCGGCCCCTCGGGGTGCGGCAAGACCACGACACTGCGGATGATCGCCGGATTCGAGCACCCGGATGCGGGCGACATCCTCATCTCGGGTCGAAGCGTCCTCGGGACTCCGCCGTACCGCCGCGACGTCAATACGGTGTTCCAGGCCTACGCGCTGTTCCCCCACATGACCGTCGCCGAGAACGTCGCCTACGGACTGCAACAGCGCCGGACCCCGCGAGCGGAGTTGCGGGAGCGCGTCTCGCAGGCGCTCGACATGGTGCAGATGCGCGGGTTCGCCGACCGCAAGCCCACCCAGCTCTCGGGCGGCCAGCAGCAACGGGTGGCGCTCGCGCGTGCGCTCGTGAACCGCCCGGCAGTGCTGCTGCTCGATGAGCCGCTCGGCGCTCTCGACCGTCAGCTCCGCGAAGAGATGCAGCTGGAGCTGAAGCTCCTGCAGTCGCAGCTCGGCATCACCTTCGTGTTCGTCACCCACGATCAAGACGAGGCGCTGTCGATGAGCGACCGGATCGCCGTGATGCGCGACGGTCGGATCGAGCAGCTCGCCGACGCGCAGACCGTGTACCAGCGCCCCGTATCCGCCTATGTCGCGGCGTTCGTCGGCAAGCAGAACTTCTTCGATGGGACGGTCACCGCCGACGGCGGCGCCGTCGAGGCCCCGAGCGCGGTCCTTCGCCCCACAGACGGCATCACCGCCGTGGCGGCCGGTCAGCCCGCGCGCGCTGCGGTGCGACCCGAGTTCGTCGAGCTCGGAATCGATCCGCCCTCCGCCGCCGTCAACCGCGCCGAGGGCGAGGTGATCGGCGTCGCCCACCTCGGCGAGATGCGGCAGTTCCTCGTGCAGCTCGACGAATCCACCGCGCTGCTGTCGCGGCGCCCCGCGCCCCACTCGCCCGATCTGACGGTCGGGCAGCGCGTGTGGGCGAGCTGGCGGCCCGAGTCGGTGCAGGTCTTCGCCCGCGGCACCGCCACCACAGACACGAGCGGGTACATGCCCCCTCCCACGATCCACTCCGACGAACAGGACCACCCCGCACACCCCTGACCGAGAGGAACCCCATGAGCTCATCGCACGACGTCCGAATCCTGACCAGCAAGGCCGCCGCCCCGATCGTGCGCCGAGAGCTCTCACGTCGCGGGTTCTTCGCCCTCGCCGCCGGCGCGGGGACGACGATGGTGCTCGCCGCGTGCACCTCCCCAGACGGCACTCCGCTTCCCGGGGCCACGGGGGGTGCGCTCGAAAACGCGTTGTCGATCTACACCTGGGGCGACTACGACGCCCCCGAGGTGCTCGAGCAGTTCACCACCGACCTCGGGCCGAAGATCACCCTCGATTCCTACGGCTCGAACGAGGAGATGATCGCGAAGCTCGTGGCCGCCAAGGGCACGTCCGGGTACGACATCATCGTCCCGACCGGGGTCTACATCCCCCAGCTCATCGAAAACGGCCTGCTGATGCCGCTGAACCGCGACCTGATCCCGAACATCGAATACGTCGACCCCGCCTACCTGGCGCGTGACTGGGATCCGGAGAACGCCTACTCGATCTGCAAGGCCTGGGGCACGACCGGCTTCGTGTACGACACGACCGTGATCGACCGGGAGCTCACCACCTGGAACGACTTCCTCGATGCCGCCCAGAACGAGGCCAGCGGCCGAACGAGCGTGCTCGACGACCCGGTGGAGATCACCGGGATCTACTACTGGGCGAACGGCATCGACTGGGACACGACTGACGCCGCCGACATCGACGCCGCCGAGGCGTACCTCATCGAGAACCTGGCACCGCATCTGGCGGCCTTCGATTCGTACCCGGGCGGAGCGGCGATCCCGCAGGCGACCCACGCGCTCATGCAGGCGTGGAACGGCGACGCTCGACTGGGGATCATGAACTCGCCCGAGCCCGACCGCTGGAAGTGGGTGCTCGGTGCCCCCGCGACGGAGCTGTGGATGGACAACTGGGCCATCTCGGCATCCGCGCCGCACCCCGAGGCGGCCCACGCCTTCCTGAACTTCGTACTCGACCCGGAGTTCGCGGTCGCGCAGCTCGACTACATCGGGTACCACACCGGGGCCAAGGATGTGGAGGCGCAGGCGCGTGAAGCAGGGCTCGAGATGCTCGACCTCGTGTTCTTCACCCCCGAGCAGCTGGCCACCATGCAGGACGGCGAGATCAACGAGGCGCAGGAGCGCAACGTCGAGATCTGGAACAAGTTGAAGGCCGCCGCGGGTGCGTAGGCTGCGGCTGCCGGGACTCGCACTCGCGCTCCCCGCGTGGGTGTGGCTGGCGGTGTTCTTCATCGCCCCCGTCGCCGTCGTGTTCTGGTACAGCTTCGGATACAAGCCCGGGCTCTTCGGGACCCACGCGACCGATCGGCTCTCGTTCGACCGGTACCTCGAGGTGCTCACGCCGACCTTCTTCGACACATTCGTGGCGACGATGAACATCGCGCTCACCGGCACCGCCCTGTGCTTCCTGATCGGGGCCCCGATGGCGTACTGGATGGCCGTCAAAGCTCCCCCATCGTGGCGAGGGCTGCTGCTCGCACTCGTACTGGTGCCGTTCTGGACGAACTTCCTCGTCCGCACGATCGGGTGGCAGGTGATCCTCTCGCCCGAAGGCTGGCTGTCGCAGGCGGCGCAGACGCTCGGCCTGCCCGCGTTCGACATCCTCTACACCCGGGGCGCCGTTCTCCTCGGCGTGGTCTACAACTACCTTCCGCTGATGATCCTGCCCCTGTACGTCGCCTTCGATCGGGTCGGCGAGCCCCTGCGGGAGGCATCCCGCGACCTGGGTGCCGGGCGCTTCCGCACGCTCTGGCGAGTGACCTTGCCGCTCGCGCGCCCTGGCATCGTGGTCGGGGTGCTGCTCGTCTACATCCCGCTGATGGGCGACTACATCACGGCGACCGTGCTCGGCGGAGCGAAGGGCAACATGGTGGGTCAGCTCGTGGCCGCGCAGTTCCAAACCGCGCAGAACTGGGCCCTGGGGTCGGCCATGGCGATCACCCTGATCGTCATCATCGTGCTATCGGCCGCCGCGGTCGGGGCCGCTCTGTGGCTCGTCTCCTGGCCGCTGCGGCGCTCCTACCGGGTGCGGCTGGATTCAGGGGTGACGCAGTGAGCACGTCCTCGACGACCGACGCCCCTCCCGTCATCCACCGCCTCCGCAAGCCCGTCATCGACAGGCTGCTCACGGTGTGGGGCGTACTCGTGCTCGTGTTCCTGTTCGCGCCGATCATCGTGATCGTCATCTACTCGTTCAACACCGGGCGGCTGCTTTCGAGCTTCGAGGCGTTCGGGCTCGACAGCTTCGCCGCGCTGTTCAGCAAGCACGTGCTCTCGGATGCGGTCATGGTGTCGTTGCGCACAGGCTTCATCGCGGCGCTGCTGGCCACGCTCCTCGGCACGCTCGCGGGGATCGCGCTGGCGCGCCGACCGGGACGCTGGGCCGCCTGGTTCATGGGGCTGCTCATCCTCGTGTCCGTCACGCCCGAGATCGTCGACGCGATCTCGCTGCTGCCGTGGCTCGTCTTCCTCGGCCAGGACCTCGGCCTGTCGATGTTCAACGACGGCACGGTGCGACTCGTGATCGGCCACTCGCTGTTCTCGGTCGCCGTCGTCAGCTACATCGTGCGGGCGCGCCTCGTCGGATTGCCCGCGAACCTCGAAGAGGCGTCCGCCGATCTCTACGCCTCGCCGTTGCGCACCTTCCGGCGGGTGACCCTCCCGCTCGCGATGCCCGCCGTGCTCGCGGGCCTGCTGCTCAGCTTCACGTTCTCGCTCGACAACACGATCGTCTCCTCGTTCGTGCAGGTGTCGGGGTCGACGCCGTGGCCGGTGTACGTACTGAGTGCGCTGCGCGGTGGGCTGCGCCCGGAGATCGCCGCGGTGTCGACCGTCATGCTGCTCATCACACTCGCGGCACTCGCCGTGGTCGCTCTCGTGCTGCGGCGCGCAGGCGACTCGTCCGCCCAGATCGCCCGCACCATGGCGGGCGGATAGCACCGGAGGTCAGATGTCCGACGCCGAGCTGGTCTTCCTCGGGGGGCCCGTCTTCACTGCCACGACTGTGCGCTCCCGCACCGACGCGGTCGCCGTGCGCGCGGGGCGCATCGTCGCCCTCGGGGCGGAGGCGCGCGAACTGGTCGGCGCCGGCACCGAGGTCATCGACCTGGCGGGGCGGATGCTCGTGCCCGGGTTTCAGGACGCCCACGTCCATCCGGTCTCCGGAGGGCTGGAGCTACTCAGCTGCGACCTGAACGAGGGCCGCACGGCTGCCGAATACGTCGCGATCGTGGCCGAGTACGCGGCGGCGCATCCCGATGAGGAATGGATCACCGGCGGCGGGTGGTCGATGTCGGCATTCCCCGGCGGCACACCGACAGCAGCACTCCTCGACGAGGTAGTGCGCGACCGGCCGGTGTTCCTCCCGAACCGCGACGGCCACGGCGCGTGGGTGAACTCGCGCGCGCTGGAGCTGGCCGGCATCGACGCGTCGACCCCCGATCCCGCGGACGGCCGCATCGAGAGAGACGCCCACGGCGCACCGAGCGGCACCCTGCACGAGGGCGCGATGAGTCTCGTCGATCGCCTCATCCCGCCCGTCGATGACGACGGCATGCTCGCGGGGTTGCTGCGCGGTCAGTCCTACCTGCATTCGTTCGGCATCACCTCGTGGCAGGACGCCATCATCGGCGGATATGCGGACCTGCGCGACGCCGGCGCGACCTACCTGCGAGCCGATGCGGAGGGTCTGCTCACCGGGCGTGTGGTCGGGGCGCTGTGGTGGGATCGCACCGCCGGACTCGAGCAGATCGACTCGCTCGTCGAGCGTCGCGAGCGGTACCGGAGCGCGAACTTCCGCGCGACGAGCGTGAAGATCATGCAGGACGGCGTCGCCGAGAACTTCACGGCCGCGATGATCGATCCGTACCACGACGGTCACGGCCACCCGACCGACAATTCGGGCATCTCGTTCGTGCCGCCCGAGATCCTCAACGAGGCGGTGCCCCGCCTCGACGCGCTCGGCTTCCAGGTGCACTTCCATGCGATCGGCGACCGCGCGGTGCGGCAGTGCCTCGACGCGGTGGAGCACGCCATCGCCGCGAACGGCCGCCTCGACAACCGTCCCCACATCGCCCATATCCAGGTGATCCATCCGGATGACGTGCCGCGCTTCCGCGAGCTCGGGGTGGCGGCGAACATGCAGTCCTACTGGGCGACGCTCGAGCCGCAGATGATCGACCTGACCATCCCGTTCCTCGGGGAGCAGCGCTCGGCGTGGCAGTACCCCTTCGGCGACCTGCAGCGCGCCGGGGCGGTGCTCGCTGCGGGAAGCGACTGGTCGGTGTCGACTCCAGACCCTCTCGCGGCGATCCATACCGCCGTGAACCGGACGGCCGCCCCCGGTCACGAAGACGGCGAGTATCCGCCGTTCCATCCGGAACAGGGCATCGACCTCGCGACCTCGCTGACCGCCTACACGGCCGGCAGCGCGTGGGTAAATCACCGCGAGGCGGACACGGGGACGATCGAGACGGGCAAGCTCGCCGACCTGGTGGTGCTCGACCGCGACCCGTTCGACGGGCCCGCCGATCAGATCGGTGCGACTCGGGTGCTGCAGACGTTCGTGGGCGGCCGGCGCGTGTACGCCGCGCCCGACGCGTAGCGGCACCCCGCCTTGACCGCGGGCGCCGCCCGGCGCCCTGCTGCGACCCCCTCTGCGCGGCGCTGCCTCCGGCTCGCGCTGTCAGAAATGCAGGAGATTCTTGCTGCCGCGGGCCGCAATCCAGGAAGCAACGGGGCCAACGAGCCAGGTCTCCTGCATTTCTGAACGGGGGCAGGGTGGGGCGGATCGGGGCAGGGTGGGGCGGATCGGGGCAGGGCAGAGGGCGCGGAGGAGTGGTCCGGGGGCGCGAGGACGGACGCGAGGAGTGGGTTACCGCGGCTCGGCGGGGTCGGCGCCGACGGGCTGCGGCGCGTGCTCTGCCACGACCGCGAGAACGGCCTCGCCGTAGGCGTCGAGCTTCTTCTCGCCGACCCCGGAGATCGTGCCGAGCTCTTCGAGCGTCGTCGGCTCGGTCAGAGCGATGCCCCGAAGTGTCGCGTCGCCGAAGACGATGTAGGCGGGCACCCCCTGCTCGCGGGCGACGTCGGCGCGCCAGGCGCGGAGGCGCTCGAAGAGGGGCCGGGCCGTTTCCGGAAGCTCGGCACCTGCGGTGCGCTTGGCGCGCTTCGCGACGCGCTCGGGCTCACGTCGCAGCATCACCTGGCGTGAACCGTCGAGCACGGATGCGGAGCTCTCGGTGATCACGAGCGTTCCGTATCCGTCGGAGTTCACCGCGAGCAGCCCCTGCGCCAGCAACTGACGCACCACCCCGCGCCACTCCTGCTCGCCGAGCTCGGTGCCGATCCCGTAGGTGCGCAGCTCGTCGTGCCGCTGCTGCCGGACGCGGTCGGTGTCACGTCCGAGCAGGATGTCGATGAGGTGCCCCGCGCCGAACCGCTGGTTGCGCTCGCGCTGGAGTCGCACGATGGTCGAGAGCAGTTTCTGCGCAGGAACGGTACCGTCCCAGGCCTCGGGCGGGGCGAGGCAGGTGTCGCAGTTGCCGCACGGTTCGGCGGCCTGCCCGAAGTAGGCGAGGAGTTGCACCCGTCGGCACTCGACCGTCTCGCAGAGGGCGAGCATCGCGTCGAGGTGCTGTGATGTGCGGCGCTTGTGCGCGGCGTCGCCCTCGGACTCCTGGATCATGCGGCGCTGCTGCACAACGTCTTGAAGGCCGTAGGCGAGCCAGGCGGTCGACGGGAGGCCGTCGCGCCCGGCGCGACCGGTCTCCTGGTAGTACCCCTCGACCGACTTCGGGAGGTCGAGGTGCGCGACGAAACGCACGTCGGGCTTGTCGATCCCCATGCCGAAGGCGATCGTCGCGACCATCACGATGCCGTCCTCGCGGAGGAACCGCGACTGGTTGCGTGCACGGACGGATGCGTCGAGTCCGGCGTGATACGGGAGGGCCGAAATGCCTTCCGCGACGAGCGCATCGGCTGTCTTCTCGACGGAGGCCCGCGACAGGCAGTAGACGATGCCGGCGTCGCCCGCATGCTCGGTTCGCAACAGCTGCAGCAGCTGCGCGAGCGGCTGGTTCTTCGGCTCGATGCGGTACTGGATGTTGGGTCGGTCGAAGCTCGACACGAACTGTCGCGCATCGCGGAGTTGGAGCCTCTCGACGATCTCCCGACGTGTCGCGTCGGTGGCGGTCGCCGTGAGTGCGATGCGGGGAACGTCGGGCCAGCGCTCGTGGAGCACGGAGAGACCGAGGTAGTCGGGACGGAAGTCGTGGCCCCATTGCGAGACACAGTGGGCTTCGTCGATGGCGAAGAGGGCGAGGGGGGCGCGGTCGAGCAGTGACAGCGTCGCGTCGAGGCGCAAGCGCTCGGGGGCGAGGTACAGCAGATCGACCTCACCGGCGAGCAGCTGCTGCTCGACGAGACGGCGGGCGTCGGGGTCTTGGGTGGAGTTGAGGAACGCAGCCCGCACGCCGAGAGCCTCCAGCGCGTCAACCTGATCCTGCATGAGGGCGATGAGCGGAGAGATGACGACGCCGGTGCCCTCCCGCACGAGTGCGGGGATCTGGTAACACAGGGATTTGCCGCCGCCGGTGGGCATCAGGACGACCGCATCGCCCCCGCCGACGACCTGATCGATGATCTCCGCCTGGTCGCCGCGGAACTCGGCGTAGCCGAAGACACGGTGCAGCACATCGGGGGCGGAGGGCATGCGCCCACGGTACCTGCCGCCTGCGACGGGCGCGGCCGATCCGGCGCGATCGGTGGAGAGGTCACCCCCGTCCGGGTGTCCCCCCTTCTGGGTCATGCGGCCAGCTCTCAGCGATCACTAACGTCATCGCCAGGTACCCGGACCAATCTTTGGGGGAAGAAGTCCGGAGCGGGGGTTGTCGTCGGGGGGCGACGACCCCCGCACCTTCATGTACGGGGGTCGTCACACTCTCTGCGGGCGGTTCTACAGCACCAGCACGAGCGACGGCCAACTGAGCGAACGCTCGAATCCGTCGCCCGAGAACTGCGCGGTCAGCACGTGCAGACCCCGGGACAACTTTCCGAGCTGCACCCGCGTGTGGCCTGCGTCGGCGGCGGTGAGATCCACCTGCGCGACGATCTTGAGACCATCGCGGATCACGAGCGTTCCGACGGCGGGTGAGCCGTCTTCGGTGCGCACCGTGACCTTGTAGTCGACCGGCGTACCACGCCACACGAGGAACGGCGCGGACCCGCTCGTACGCGTGGCGACAGGCTCCTGCTCCTCACCGGCCCCGAACGTGATCGGCAGCTCGACGAGGGTGCCGCCGGGGCCGCCGATCTCGAGCACGGCGACGCCTTCGGGCGTGCCGTCCGGAATCGTGAAGGTCACCGTCGAGGTCCCCTGCTCGTCGAGCGTGTCGACGATCGCGAAGTCCACCGGCGCGGTGCCGAGTACGGTGCCGTCGAGGCTCACGGTCGCGTCGCCGTCCACGTCGCCGACCGCGCTGAACAGCAGAGACGACAGCTCGGCCGTGACCTCTTCGCCGGGCAGGTAGGCCTCGCCGTCGGCGGGAGCCGACAGTGTCGCGCCAACGGACCGCTGTTCGGTGGGCGGCGCCACCGGCGAGTTCTCGCCGATGTAGTCCACGAACGCGTCGAGGTCGATACGGCCCGAGTCGGCCCGATCCGTCCCCTCGGCGAGCGTCGTGAAGTTGTCACCGCCCGAAGCGAGGAACGAGTTCGTGACGATCCGGATCACCTGGTCGCCGGTCACCTGCTCGCCGTTCAGCGTGATCGAGGTGATGTGCTCCCCGGCCGGTGCGGCGGGGTCGTACACGTAGCTGAGCCCCTCCGACAGCCCGAGCTTCAGGAACGGCCGCGGTGCCCCCTCGGGCTGCCACTGCTCCTCGAGCACCTGCGCCAGCTGGTCGCCGGTCAGGTTCATCGTGACGAGGGTGTTGGCGAACGGCTGGATGCCCGCCGCCTCGGCGTAGGTGACATTGCCATCCGGGTCACCTGCGCCGCTGCTCGCGTAGACGAGGTCGGCGCGGATGCCACCCGGGTTCATGAGAGCCACCTCGGTGTCGAGGTCGGCGGTCGCCGCGAGCTGCGCGTCGGCGATGAGGTTGCCGAGCGTCGACTCCCCTCCGCGGTTCTCGGATCCGGTGGACTGCACCGCCCGGCGGATGTCCTCGGTGATCTCGCCGAGCGAGACCGAGCCGAGCTCCTGGGCGACGTCGACCGCATCCTGCACGATCTGGGCCACCGCCGGGTCGGGCTCGAACGCCCCGATCAGGTCGAGGATCTCGGTGTCGATCGTCACCTCGTCGGTGGCGGGATCGACGACGATCGTCGAGTGGCCGTACATGGCGCCGTACTGGCCGGCCGAGATGACGGGTCGCGTGCGGTCCGTGCCCGGGATCGGCACATCGTGGTCGTATGCAAGGTGCGTGTGCCCCGAGATGATCATGTCGATCTCGGGGTCGGCCCCGTTCACGATGCGCCCGAACTTGGAGTCGTCGGTCGCGCTCGAAATGTCGGTCGTCGCCGCGCCCTCGTGCACGAGCAGCACGAGCACATCGGCCTCGCCGTTGCTCTCGTCGCCGTCGGAGAGCTGGTCGGCCACCCGGTTCACCTCGGGGACCACCTCGCGCACGTCGAGGGTCGAGATGCCCGCCGGGCTGACGAGCGTCGGAAGGTCTTCTGTCACGGCACCGATGAATCCGATCGTGACCCCGTCGAACTCCCGCAGCTCGTACTCCTGGTACGCGGGCTCGCCCGTCGTGGTGTCGTAGAGGTTCGCCGCGAGGTAGGGCCAGTCGGCGTGCTCGAGGATGCGATCATCCACGTCAGCGCGCCCCTTGTCGAACTCGTGGTTGCCGAAGGAGCTCGCGTCGAGCCCGATTTCGTTGAACGCGTCGATCGTGGGCTCGTCGTTCTGGATGAACGACGTGAAGGTCGACGCACCGATCAGGTCGCCGGCGCCCACGAACAGCGTGTTGGGGTTCTGCTCCTCGTACGAGCGCACCATGCCTCCGAGCACCGCGGCGCCCGCCGTCGTCGACGTGGCCTCGAGCCGACCATGGAAGTCGTTGATGCTCAGCAGGTCGATCGTGACCGGGGGAGCGGCGGAGGTCACACCGACGATCACAGGGTCGTGATCGCTCGAACGGAACGGGCTCTCGCCGTCGGTCGCCCCGAAGGCGTACCCGCGGTCGCTCCATTCGGCCGAGTTGATACCCCAGACCCCGACGCCGGTCACCGATGCGGCGAGCGACGACGACACGAAGGCGTGGTCGAGCGAGCCGAGTTCGCCGTTGAAGGTGTAGGTGTACTGGCCCTCGGCCTTCGTCGGAACCAGGTCGGTGAACCCGGCGGCGGTCAGCACCTGGGCGGGATCCTCCTGGCCGTAGGCGTTGAAGTCGCCGAGCAGGATGACGTCCGGGCTCTTCTCGGGGTCGTCGGCGATGCCGTCCACGAACTCCACGAGCCGCTCCGCCTGGGCGGTGCGCTCTGAGTTGAAGAAGCCCTGCCCGTCCGCGGGCTCCGGGGCCGTGTTGCCGGACGGCGGGCTCTTCGACTTGAAGTGGTTCGCCACGACGGTCACGAGTCGCTCGTCGCCGATGTCGAAGGTCTGTGCGACGGGCTTCCGGGCGATGTCCCACACGGCGTCGGTGTCGGCGAAGCTGTCGCCCACGGGGGTCGCGAGCGCAGGCTTGAAGATGATCGCCGTCGTGATGACGTCGTTGCCCGCCTCGGTGATCGCATCCGGCGAGCGCACGTAGTCCCACGTTCCGGCACCGGCATCCGCGTTGAGTCCGTCGACGAGATCGGCGAGCGCCTCGTCCGTCTCTTCGCCCAGTACCGCGGAGTTCTCGATCTCCTCGAGCGCGATCACGTCGGCACCGAGTCCGTTGATCGCCGCGACGACCTTGGCCTTCTGCTCCGCGAACTCCTCGGCGTCGTCCGCGCCGCGCGCGTCGCCCCCGAAGGTCGTGAAGTAGTTGAAGACGTTGAAGCTGCCGAACTGGACGTCGCCGCCCACCTCGGGAGCCGACTCTGGGCGCGGGTTGAGCGTCTCGAACGTGGGCTTGTAGCTCGCGTCTGAGGCGTCCGTGAGCGGGATCTGCGGCTGCAGCCGCCAGGCGTCGAAGCCGTACCCGAGGATCATCGCCTCCTCGGGTGCCACGAAGCGGTCTCCGTTGCGGACCACCGTGTCGGCGGTGAGGTAGGGCTGGTCGCCGACGTGCTGGCTGTTGTCGACGCGGATCGAGTAGCCGTCGTCGACCACGAGGCGCCGCGCGAGGTTCGACGCGGCGATCGCATCCGCCGCGGGCCCGGCGTCGGTGGTCTCGGTCGACTTCACCAGCTCGCCTCCGGCGGAGAGCCAGAGGGAGCCGAAGTTGTAGAGCTCGTGTGTGGAGGCGAGGCGGTAGTCGCCCGTGGTCTCGACGAGCATGCCCTCGAGCGCCTCGCGGTCGTCGCCCACCACCGTGTCGGGCAGCGGCGTGACCTCAGGAAGGCCGACGTCAGCGGTGATCAACTCGTACGCCGACGCGCTCGTGGCGGTGAGCTGGGTCTGGCCCTGGTACTCGCCCGCGGTGCCGGTGACCCGTACGAGATCGCCGATCTCGACATCGGGATACAGCTGGTTGAAGTAGACGAAGATCCCATCGCTCGCGCCCGGGGTGGCGTCGTCGTCGCCTCCGGATTCGGCGGTCTGCAAATACAGACCCCGGTAGTTCGACGGGGCGGCGTAGTAGCCGGTGACGACGCCTTCGACCGTGACGGTCTGACCCGAGAGCGGGGTGGCGGCGCCGGTGCCCTGTACCTCGGCGATCGTGTGGGTGGTGTCGGCGGCGAGCGCGGGCGTGGCGCTCAGGGATGCGAGCCCGAGGGCTGCGACGGCAGCCGCCGCGATGGCGGCGAGGGTTCGACGCGCGGGGCGGGGCGCGGCGTCGCGGGAATCTGGAATTGACATGACCGGCGGTTCTCCGTTGTTCGGGGTGGACAGCGTGGTCGGGTTACCCCCCGTTCGGGGGCCACTTACACCCTCACCCGGGCCACCGACATTGCGCAAGGGCCGATTCGTCATGTCACGAAGAGTTCATGTGGGGCTCATGCGCGGGCGGAGTTCAGGGTTTCCCCTGATGCTGCGCGGACTGCATACTCGGTATGCATATACTCAGCACGCACATCCACCACACAAGGAGCGACATGAGCGTTCGGCAGGGTCTTCTCTCGGTCCTCTCGCTGGGGCCCAATTACGGGTACCAGCTGCGATCCGAGTTCGAGCGACGTACGGGCGGTACCTGGCCGCTCAACATCGGACAGGTGTACACCACCCTCGACCGCCTCGAGCGCGACGGCCTCGTGCGGCGGGGAGCGAGCACCGACGAAGTGCAGGTTCTCTACGAGATCACGGCGGCGGGGCGCGACGCCGCGCACACGTGGCTCACCCGGCCGGTCATCCGGGAGGGCGCCACGCGCGACGAGCTGGCGATCAAGCTCGCACTCGCCGTGACGATCCCGGGCCTCGACATCACGGCGCTCATCCAGACGCAGCGGTCGGCGACCCTCGGTGCGCTGCAGGATCTCACCCGACTCAAGCGCACGGACGACCGAGGCGACCTCGCCTGGGAGCTCGTGCTCGAGTCGATGATCTTCCAGCTCGAAGCGGAGAGCCGCTGGCTCGACCACGTGGAGGGGCGTCTCACGCGGATCCGCGACGGACGCGACCCGGACCCCGGCGACGCCGCCCACCCCCGCCCCGCCGAGCGCCCCGCGTCCGAGTCGACGGAGGCGGCACGATGACCGCCGCACCCGTGCTGCGCCTCGACGGCGTCTCGCTGCAGTACGGCCAGGGGTCGACCTCCGTCACCGCCCTCTCGGGGATCGACCTCGAGATCCGGCGGGGCGAACTCGTCGCCGTGATGGGAGCATCCGGGTCGGGGAAGTCGAGCCTGCTCACCGTCGCGGGGGGCCTCGTGCGGCCCACCTCGGGCGAGGTCATCGTCGACGGGCAGTGGCTCAGCAGCCTGAAGCCCGGGCAGCTCGCCGCCCTGCGCCGCCGCCACCTCGGGTTCGTGTTCCAGGATTTCAACCTGGTCCCCGCGCTCACCGCGATCGAGAACGTCTCCCTCCCGCTCGAACTCGACGGATGGAAGACCTCGAAGGCGCATCGCGCCGCCCGGGACGCGCTCTCGACGGTCGAGCTCGCCGAGCAGGCCGACCGCTTCCCCGACGACCTCTCCGGCGGACAGCAGCAGCGCGTCGCGATCGCGCGCGCGGTGGTCGGCGGCCGGTCGCTCATCCTCGCCGACGAGCCGACCGGTGCGCTCGACTCCACGACGGGCGAGGTCGTGCTCCGGATGCTCCGCGGACGCGTGGATCACGGCGCGGCGGCGATCCTCGTCACCCACGACGCCCGGCATGCAGCCTGGGCCGATCGCATCGTCTTCATCCGCGACGGCCGCATCGTCGACGAGTCCGCCTACCGCGGGGTCGAGACGATGGTGGGGCGGCACGCATGAGGACGCGGGCCGACGGGCTCCCCACGAAATCGCGCCACCGCGGTCGGATCGCCGCACGCATCGCGGCACGCACCGCACGCCGGCACCCGGGTCGCAGTGCCCTCATCGTGGCTCTTGTGGCTCTGCCGACCGCGGGACTCGCGGGCGCCGGCGTCGTGGTCACGAGCTCCGTGCCGACCACCGACGAGCGTCTCACCTACACGCTGGGGCAGACCGAGGCGCTCGTCTCGGTGGTGTCGCCGCCCGACCCCACGCTCGACCAGGCGCCCACGGAGGCCTGGAGCTACATGCGCGACACCGACGCGAACGGGATGGCGACCGGCTTCGACGAGAACGACCCCTTTCTCGATCCCGCAGACGTGCTCCCGCGGGGCACCCGGCTGCTCACGATCACCGAATCGGCGGCCACGGTCCGCACCGAGGCGGGCATCGCGGGGGTGACGATCGTCGAGGGGGATGCCGGCGACCCCGCGCTCGACGGCCGCTACCACCTGGCCGAGGGGCGCGAGCCGCGCGGCCGAGACGAGGTCGCCGTCAACCGGTCCGCGGTCGAGCGGCTCGGCGTCGGGCTCGGAGGCACCCTGCACGTCACCGAGCCCCGCGACCGCGAGCTGATGGTGGTGGGGATCATCGAGGACCTCGCGCGCTATGACTCGAGCGTCGTCGTCTTCGCCCGCACCGGCACGATCACGGCCAACGCCCCCGATCCGTCGATCTCCAGCTACTACGTGGCCGATCTCCCGCTCGACTGGGATGCCGTGCGCGAACTCAACCGCTCGGGGATGGTGGTCTACTCGCGGGAGGTGGTCGAGCATCCGCGCGCACCCGCCGACTACACGGTCGGCAAGGATCGTCCGTGGACCGAGTCGCCGGAGCTCGGCACGATCGTCAGCTTCCTCCCCCTGTTCCTGATGTTCGGGTCGTTCGCGCTCTTCCAGGTGTGCCTCCTCGCCGGCGCGGCCTTCGTGGTCGGGATGCGGGCCGACCAGCGCGCACTCGCGACGATCGCGAGCGTCGGGGGAGAACCGGGCCTCATCGCACGCATCGTCTCGGCCGGCGGCATCGTGCTCGGCGCCATCGGCGGACTCCTGGGGGTCGCTCTCGGCATGGGCGGCGGCTGGGTGTTCCTGCGGATCAGCGACGACGGCAATGCGACGACGCTCCCCGGATTCCACCCGAACGTGTTCGTCCTGACGACGGTGCTGCTCGTCGCGACGCTTGCGGGGTGGATCGCCGCGCTCTCGGCCGCGGTCGGCGCACGCCGGATCGATGTGGTGCAGGCTTTGCGCGGAGCCCGCCGGCCGCGGCCCGCACGGCCCCGACGCGCCGTCGCCGGAGCAGTGATCGCGCTGGCGGGTTTCGCCGGACTCGCCGTGGGCGGCCTCCTCGCGGTGCTCAGCTACTGGCCGGCGTACAACAACGACCTCGCCGTCGTCGCAATCACCGTTCTCGTGATCGGCGCGATCGCCACCCAGCTCGGCCTCGTGCTCGCCACCCCCGCGCTCCTCGCGCTCCTCGCTCGGCCCTTCTCGCGGGTCGGAGAGGGCGCACGGCTGGCGAGCCGCGACGCGAGCCGCAACCACTCGCGATCCGTGCCCGCAGTCGCCGCGGTGATGAGCACGGTGTTCGTGGCGTCATTCGCGATGACCTTCGTCTCGTCGAACCAGGTGGCGACCGATGCGGGCTATCTCTACTCGGCCCCCCGGGGAACCCTCATCGCGAACATCGCCCCTCGCGACGAGGACGGTCCGCACCCCGCGACCGAGGACCAGGTGCACACGACCGTGGATGCGCTCGGCGGCATCTACGATCCGCAGGAGATCACCGTGATCGAGGGGGTGCCGGACCCGGAGGTCTGGCCAGACGGTGACGGATCCGAACGGGAGTTCGTGTTCCCGTATGCGCGGCTGGATCCGGACTGCGGCAGCCCCGCGTTGCCGTTCTCCAACGCGGTGACCCCATGCCCCAACTACCTGACGGGGACAGGCGACGCGCACCTGCTCGTCGGAGACTCCGACGACCTCGCCGCGCTCCTCGGCCACCGCCCGACTGACGCCGCTGTGCGGATGCTCGAGCAGGGCGGCGCGGTGGCGCTGTATCCGCAGTACGTCTCCGACGACGAGCTCACGATCGACACGTGGAGCGCTCAACAGGTTGCGATGAGCACCTACCTCCCGGACCAGCGGTCGACGCCCCTCTCGCAGGTGGAGGTGCCGGCGATGTACGAGGATCCAGGGTTCCAGCTGACCGTCGGGGTGGTCCTCGCACCCGCGACCGCCGACCGTCTGGGGATCGACTACGGGCCGATCCGGGTGCTCGCGCGGCTGGACGCGGCCCCCAGCGACCAGCAGTCGCAGGCCATGAACCTCGCGCTGCAGACGCTGGCTCCGGGGGCGTGGTCGTACTACGAGAACGGCCCCGGCGCATACGGCGCCACGTTCGCCTGGGCGCTGCTCGGGCTCACGGCGATCATCGCGTTCGGGGCGGCCTCCATCGCGATCGGGCTTGCTCGCGCAGACGCGCGACGGGACGACGAGGTGCTCGACGCGATCGGCGCGCCTCCGTCGCTCCGCCGCTCCGTGGCGTTCTGGCAGGCGATCGTGATATCGGGGATCGGATCCCTGCTCGGCGCCGCGATCGGCTTGCTGCCGGTGCTCGCGCTCGCAGTTGCGACGTGGGTAGCGCACGCGACGGGGGCACCCGTGACGAGCGGCCCGCTCACGGAGTTCGCGCCGCCGTGGCTGCAGCTCGCGCTCGTCGCGGGCGGCGTTCCCCTCGTGATAGCCGCCGGGTCGTGGGCGACCAGCGGGCGGCGCCGGGTCGCGGTGCGCCGGGTGGCCTAGCCTCCCGGCGCACCGCGGACATTACCGGCCCGCGAGCTCTTCGATGAGAGCGTCGCCCGGGGCGACCGGGGTCCACTCGGCGACGATCTCGGCGCGCTTGAGGAGGTCCTCCGTGCGACGACGGCGGTTGCGCGGCACGAGCGTGACGACGGTGCCCGTCTTGCCCGCACGGCCGGTGCGGCCCGAGCGGTGCAGGTACGCCTTGTACTCGTCGGGCGCATCCGCCTGGATCACGAGGGTCACGTCGTCCACGTGGATGCCGCGGGCGGCGACATCCGTCGCGACGAGCACGCTGACGCGGCCGTTCGCGAACTTCTCGATGGCGCGCTCACGACGCGACTGGGTGAGATCGCCGTGGATCGGCTCGGACCGGATGCCGTGGTCGTCGAGCAGGTCGGCGAGCTGCTCCGCGAACGCGCGGGTGCGCGCGAACACGAGCTTCTTGCCGGGGCCGGCCGCGAGCTCCACGAGCACGTCCTGCTTGTCGCGCTGATCCAGCAGCAGCACGCGGTGCTCGATGGTCGAGCTCGCCTGGTCCTCACCGGCGACCTCGTAGACGGCGGGATCCTGCAGGTAGCGCTCCACGATGTCGGCGACGCCCGTGTCGAGCGTGGCCGAGAAGAGCAGCTTCTGCGCGTCGCCGTCGACCTGATCGAGGATCTCGGTCACGACCTCGGCGAAGCCCAGCTCGCACATGTGGTCGGCCTCGTCGAGCACGGCGACCTGCACGTTCGAGAGGTCGAGCTTGCCGCGGTTGGCGAGATCCTGCACGCGGCCCGGAGTGCCGATCACGATGTCGACCCCGCGGTCGAGCGCGCCGAGCTGGCGTGCGAACGGCACACCACCGTAGATCTGGGTGGTGAACAGGCCCACGCTGCGCGCGATCGGCTGAACGGTGCGGTCGATCTGCAGGGCGAGCTCACGTGTGGGCGCGAGGATCAGGGCCCGCGGAGCGCGACCCGGCTGGCGGCGCTTCTGCTCGCCCGCCTGCAGCTGCATGAGGCGCTCGACGATCGGGGCGCCGAAGGCGATGGTCTTGCCGGATCCGGTGCGGCCGCGGCCGAGCACGTCGCGCCCGGCGAGGGCATCCGGGATCGTGGCGGACTGGATCGGGAACGGAGTCTCGGCTCCGAGCTCCGCGAGCGCGCGCACGATGTTCTGCCCGAGTCCGAGGTCGGCGAAGGTGCCGGCGACCTCCGCCGCCTCGACGGCCTGCGCTTCGAGGCGCTCGAGCACGACATCCTCGGCGATCGGACGCCGCTCGGCGCGCTCGCCGCGGTCGAACCGATCCGTTCGATCCGTGCGCGCGTCGTAGCGGCCTCCGCGCCGCGTGTCGTCCTCCCGAACGTAGGAACTGCGGTGGGGGCGGTCTCCTGCGAGGCGGTGCGGACGGTCGCCGTGCGCACGAGCGGGACGCTCGGAGCGGTCGTAGCGGGCCGGACGGTCGTCACGGTCATTGCGGGTGGGGCGATCGGAGCGCGTGGCGCGGTCGAAACGCGCCGGGCGCTCATCACGGTCATACCGGGCGGGGCGCTCATCGCGGTCGGCACGGGCCGGACGGTCGCTGCGGTCGTAACGCGCGGCGCGGTCGTCACGGTCGTATCGGCGCTCGGGGCGCTCACCACGCTCGTCGCGAGCGGGGCGCTCAGCGCGGTCGTAGCGCGGGCGGCTGTCGCCGCCGTGGTCGCGGCGACGCTCGGCCGGAGCGCGCTCGACGGTCGCACGCGCCGCCTTGCCGCGCGGCTCCCAGTTGGGGCGGCCGTCCTCGGCGTTGCGGTCGTCGCGCGTGCCACGGGGGCGGTCTGCGGCGCGGCCCTTAGCGGTGCGCTCCTCGGCGCTCCAGCGCGGCTTCTTGCCACCGCGCGCCTCGGCATCGGGGGTGTACCCGCGGTGCTTCGCGCTCGGGCCGCCGAGCTTCTTCTTGGTGTGGGCGCTCTTCGCGGTGCCGCGCGCGCCCGCGGGCTTCTTGGCGCCCTTGGGCGCAGGGGTGTTCTTCGGCATGGATGTCTCCGGGGTCTGATGGTGAGTGAAGACCGCGCACACGCGCGGCAGATACCCGGACCGACTGCGACCGGGGCCGTTCTCCTCGTGGAGTCCTCGTCAACGGATGCGCTGACGATCCGGCCCGACCGACGTACACAGTGCTTCACGCGGCACATGCCGCGGATCGTCGAGAGCCGACCGCACGAGCATAGCCGCTCCACCCGAGGATCCGCCGAGAATCTTCGGGCGCGTCCCCGGGGTTACGGTAGTCCGATCATGCGCGCCGCCCACCCGACGAGAGCCGCCCTCGGGCTCACGGTGCTCGTGGCGCTTGCCTTGTCGGCGTGCGCACCGCGCGGCGACGAGTCGACGCAGGTGGAGGGTGTGGTGGTCTCCACGAACCCCGAACTCGCGACGGATCCGAGCGTGCCGGTCGTCGAGGACCTCGTCTACGGCGCCGCAGATGGAACCCCGCTCGTGCTCGACGCTTGCGTGCCGCCCGACTTCGACCCTCTGACCGACGCCGCCCGCCCCGCGATCGTCGTCGTGCACGGCGGCAGCTGGGCCCGCGGCTCGAAGAACAACATCGCCTGGCGCGCGGTGTGCCAGTGGCTCGCGAAGGCCGGATACCCGACGTTCAATGTGGACTACCGGCTCGCGCCCCGCGATCCGTATCCGGCGGCGATCGACGATATGATCCGCGCGGTCGAATGGATCCGCAGCGACGCGCAGGTGACGCGGTTCGGGGTCGACCCCACGCGCATCGGCGCCTTCGGCGGCTCGGCGGGAGGGAACCTGGTGTCGCTCCTCGGCACGCTCGGCAGCGGCGACCTCACCACGGGAGCGCGCGTCGCCGCGGTCGCGGAGCTGTCGGGGCCGATCGATCTGACGGGCGTCGCCGTCACCGACGACTTCGCGCCGGTGCAGCTGGAGTACCTCGGATGCGCGGATGCCGACGACTGCCCCGCTGCGGTCACCGCGTCGCCGAACACCTGGATCGACCCGAGCGATCCGCCGTTCTTCGTGGCGCACTCGACCGACGAGATGATCCCGCTGGAGCAGGCGGAGCTCTTCGTCCGTGGTCTGCGCGATGCTGGCGTCGACACGACCTTCATCACCGTCACCGGCACCCTGCACTCGATCGCGATGATCGACGCGGATCTCAAGACGCGCGTACTCGACTTCTACGCACGCACTCTCGCGCCGCGCGAACTCCCGGTCGCCCCGGCGACAGATGGAGCGGACGCGGCCGCCGAGGGCTGATCGGTCACTCCGCGGAGGAGGCCACCGGCTCGACCCGCTGGGCCTTCGCCGCGCGACGTGCCTCCCGACGCTCCTTGGCTCCCTCGACGAGCGAGTAGAGCGAGGGCAGCACGACGAGGGTCAGCACCGTCGACGAGATCAGACCGCCGATCACCACGATCGCGAGCGGCTGCGAGATGAAGCCGCCGTGGCCGGTGAGACCGATAGCCATCGGGATGAGGGCGAAGATCGTGGCCAGCGCCGTCATGAGGATCGGCCGGAGTCGTCGGCTCGCACCGTGCACGATCGCCTCATCCACCCGCATCCCGCGACCGCGGTACTGGTTCACCAGGTCGACGAGCACGATCGCGTTCGTCACGACGATGCCGATGAGCATGAGCAGACCGATGATCGACGCGACACCGAGCGGGATGCCCGAGGCGAGCTGGAGAAGGATCGCGCCGGTCGCCGCGAAGGGCACCGAAACGAGCAGCAGCAGCGGCTGGCGGAGGCTGCGGAAGGTGGCCACCATCACCGTGTAGACGATGAGGATCGCCGCCAGCAGCGCGAGCCCGAGCTGGGAGAAGGACTCCTGCTGGTCGGAGGTCACGCCTCCGAGCTCGGCGGTGACGCCATCCGGCAGGTCGAGCTCGTCGAGCGCCGCCTGCACCTCAGCGGATGCCGTGCCCACATCGGCCGTCGACGGGGTCACCGAGACCGTCGCGGTGCGCACGCCGCGCTCGGTGGAGATCGAGGCGGGCCCGTCGACCTCCGAGATCTTCGCGAGCTCCGACAGCTCGACCGGCCCGACCGGCGTCGGGATCTCGAAGTCGCGGAGCTCGTCGATGGTCGTCGGCGCGTTCGGGTTGTCGATGTAGATCGACAGGGTGTTGCCATCGATCTCGGCCGACGAGATGGCCGAGGGGAGCATCGCCTCGGCGACGATGCCACCGATCGCCGACTCGCTGAGGCCGTACTCGGCAGCATCGGCACGGTTCACGCGGATCTCGATGAACGGCTGAGTCTCGGAGAGGTTCGACTCGGCCTGCTGGGTGACGTCGAGGTCCTTCATCGCGGCGAGCACGTCATCCGCCGCGGTCGCCAGGGTGTCGGAGTCGGGGGCGGTGATCTCGATCGCGATGTCGTTCGAGAAGCCGCCGCCGCCGGATCCAGAGCTGACCGAGACCGTGCCGACCGTGTCGGGGTCGAGACCGTCGATCACATCCTGAACGTCGGCGCGCAGCTTCTCCTGGTCGGCCGACTCGTCAGTGGTGATCGAGAACGTGGTGGATCCGCTGCCGCCGAACACCGCGGCGAGTGCGCCGCTCGTGCCACCGCTGGATCCGACGGAGACCTGCACCGTCTCGATCCCGTCGACCTCGCCGAGGGCGGTCTCGAGCTCCTTAGCGGCAGCGTCCTTCGCCTCGAGGCTCGCACCCGCCGGAAGGCTCTGGCTGATGCTCAAGGTGTTCTGACCGGAGTCGCCGACGAAGTTGGTGGGAACGTAGGGCACGAGTGCGAGCGTCCCGAGCAGCACGAGCGCCGCCGCGACGATCGTGACGGCGGGTCGCTTGACGGTCCAACGCACGATCGGGAGGTAGCCGCGCTGGAGCGGGGTCGGATGCTCGAGCTCGTCGGCCGGGTGCTCCGGATCGGCGAGGGTCGCGTCGTGCTCGTGGCGCGGCTTCTCCTTGAGGAACCAGTAGGCCAGCACGGGCACGATCGTGAGCGCCACGAACAGCGACGCCGCGAGCGCGATGGTCACGGTGAGCGCGAACGGGCGGAAGAGCTCGCCCGTGATGTCGCCGACGAGAGCGATCGGCAGGAACACGGCGACGGTCGTCACGGTGGAGGCGGTGATCGCGACCGCGACCTCCTTCACACCCCCGAGCACGGCGGTGCGTTTGTCTTCCCCGAGTCCCATATGGCGCTTGATGTTCTCGATCACGACGATCGAGTCGTCGACGACGCGGCCGATGGCGATCGTCAGCGCGCCGAGGGTCAGCACGTTGAGCGTGTATCCCACGGCGAGCATCGAGACGAAGGTGATGAGCACCGACACGGGGATCGAGATCGCGGCGACGAGGGTCGAGCGCACCGACAGGAGGAACACGAAGATCACGAGCACCGCGAAGCCGAGGCCGAGCAGCCCCTCGGTGGCGAGTGACTCGATCGAACTCTCGATGAACGGCGCCTGGTCGAACACGACCGTGAAGGCGGTGTTGCCTCCCACCTCCGCGGCGAGGTCGTCGAGCTGGGCGGTCACGTCGCGCGAGACGTCGACCGTGTTACCGGCTGGGGTCTTGGTGATCGCGACGGTGAGCGAGGGCTCGCCGTTGACTCGCGAGATGCCGGTGACGGGGTTCTCGGTGATCTCCACCTTGGAGACGTCGCCGATCGTGGTCGACGGCGCCCCGCCGATGAGCGGAAGCTTCTCGATCTCGTCGACGGATCCGATGCGGTCGCCCGCCTGCACGGTGAGGGTCTTGTCGTCCTCGTCGATCTCACCGGCAGCGAGCAGGCGACCGTTCGCCTGAAGCGCGTCGCGGATCGACTGGGTGGTGAGTCCTGCGGCGGCGAGTTCGTCGAGGTCGGGGGTGATCGTGATGCGCTGGCCGGTCACACCGTAGAGGGTGGCGGAGCTCACACCGTCGATCTGCTCGAGGGAGGTGACGGTGAGGTTCTCGAGCCGACCGGCGAGGTCCGCGGTCGAGAGGTCGCTCGTGACCGCGAGCTGGATGACCGGGAAGTCGCCGATCGAGAACGTGACCACCTGCGGGTCGACGCTGTCCGGCAGCTGCGATTCGATCCGCCCGACGGCGAGCTCGACCTTCTGCTCGGCGCGCGTGAGGTCGGTCCCGTACGAGAACGACGCCTGCACCGTTGAGAGACCGGCCGACGAGGTCGCCGAGGTCGACTCGAGCCCCTCGATGCCCTGGATCGCCGACTCCACCGGCGTCGAGACATCCGACTCGACGACATCGGGGCTCGCACCCGGGTAGGTGGCGATGATCGTCACGTTCGGCAGCGTGAGCGAGGGGAACAGCTCGAGCTTCAGCGCGGTGAGCGCATAGCCGCCGAAGAGCGCGACGACCACCGTGAGCAGGGCGATGAGTGCGCGGTTACGCAGGCTGAAGACCGAAAGCAGAGACACGGTTCCCCCGGTTGCTGTGGATGCCGCAGTCGCGGCGGGAGTAGGCGCACGCCGCCGTGCACTGGCAGCCACTATCCCATGGGGTTCGGTTGCCTGAAACCCGGACTCAGCAATCTGGGGGTTAGCCCCCGTGGTCGGCCTCTTGGCTACACGACGTGAGCGAGGTCGGTGTCGTCGAGACGCAGGGCGTGGCGCGTGACATTCGTCCATGCCTCGGCGAGGGCGTCGACTCCGCGATCGATCTGATCGATCGGCAGCCCGAACGGGATGCGCAGGAAGCGTTCGAACACTCCGTCGAGCCCGAACCGCGGACCCGCGCCGATCACGAGGCCCTCGGCGCGCGCGGCAAGCGCGAGCTGAGAGCTGACGGGAGCACCGAGGCCCACCCACGCGACGATGCCGCCCTCGACGTGAGGCATCCGCCACTCGGGCAGCGTGCTGCGGATGCGCGCCGCCAGGTGGTCTCGCCCTTGCCGCAGGTAGGCGCGCCGCCCCGCGAGGATCTGCTCGTACTCGGGCACGAGCTCGGCAACGATGAGCTGCTCGAGCACCGGCGTGCCGAGGTCGCTCGCGAAGCGCGCACGGGCGAAGCGCTGGATCAAGTCGCGCTCGGCACGGATCCAGCCCACCCGCAGGCCGCCCCAGATCGACTTGCCGACGGATCCGATGATCACGACGCCGCGTCCCGCCGGGAAGGGCGCGGGCCGCGGTTGCCCGTCGAGGCCGAGGCCCGTCATGGTCTCGTCGATGACGAGGGTCGTGCCCTCGCGCGCAGCGAGCTCCGCGACGCGCTCACGGGTGGCGGCATCCATCGAGCGGCCCGTCGGGTTCTGGAACTCGGGCATCAGGTACGCGAGCGTGGGGCTCGTGCGGGGGAACGCCTGCTCGAGGCCGGCGAGATCCCACCCCTCCTCCGTCGTGACCGAGACGGGCACGAGGCGCGCCCCGGCCGCCTTCAGCGCGTCGAATCCGTGCGGGTATCCGGGCGATTCGACGAGAGCCCGATCGCCTCGGGCGAGAAGGGTGCGGGCGACGAGGTGGATCGCCGCTTGGGCCCCGACCGTGACCATGATCTCGTCGGGTTCGGTCGGGAGCCCGCGCTCCGTGTACCGGTCGGCGATCGCGCGGCGGAGCACGAGCAGGCCGAACGCATCGAACCCGCTCTCGGCGAGGAACCCGGGTAGCCGCTCGACCGCGGCCTGGGCGGCGTGCGCGACGGCGGGCAGCGCCGGCAGCGACGCCTTCGAGAAGTCGAGAGGCGCGTCCGCAAGGAGGTCGATGTCGATCGAGGCGTCGTGCGGCAGTCGAGCGGTGCTGCCGGACCCGCGGACGCTCTCGAGGTATCCGGACTCGCGCAGTTCGGCATAGGCGGCGGAGACCGTGGTGCGGCTGAGGCCCAAGTGCGCAGCGAGCTCTCGCTCGGCCGGGAGGCGCGTGCCGAGCGGGATACGGCCATCGAGCACGAGAAGCCGGATGCGGTCGGCGAGCGCGAGATACGCGGGCGCACTGGACCCGCGCCAATCCACCATAAGCAAGGCCAATGCCCGAGCAGACAGGGTGTTCATCCGGCCAGTTTAGCCGTATTGGACCCTTGATCAAGGGCCAATTCGGGAGTGGACTGCTCGACGTGACCCCACGTCTCATCTGGACCCGACGCATCGCGCAACTGCTCGTCGGGCTGTTCCTCTATGGCGTCGCCATCGCGATGATGGTGCGCGCCGGCATCGGAGTGTCCCCGTGGGACGTCCTCACTCAGGGTGTTTCGGCGCAGACCGGGCTGCCGTTCGGGCTCGTCACCAACCTCATCGGCGGGGCCGTGCTGCTGCTGTGGATCCCGCTCCGCCAGCGGCCCGGCGTGGGAACCGTCCTCAACGTGCTCCTGATCGGCCCGAGTGCCCAGCTCACCCTGGATGCACTGCCCCAGCAGCATGAGCCGCTCGCTCAGGGGCTGCTGTTCGCGGGCGGGCTCGCGCTGCTCGCGATCGCATCCGGTCTGTATATCGGCGCGCGACTCGGACCGGGCCCGCGCGACGGCCTCATGACCGGCCTGCACACGCGAACCGGGTGGCCGATCTGGGTCGTGCGCACGGGCATCGAGGTGACCGTGCTGACGATCGGGTGGCTGCTCGGCGGCCAGGTGGGCATCGGCACCCTCGCCTTCGCGCTGCTCATCGGACCGATGGTGGGCGTCACCCTCCCTCTGTTGCGGGTGCCGACGCCAGTCTCACGGCCCGCTGTGGCCGAGAGTTCCAGCGGAGAGGAGGTGACCGCATGATCGTGCTCCTCTCCCTCGGTTCCCTCGCCGCATGGGCTGCCGTCGCCACCATCGTGGTGACGGCCCGCGACGGCTACGGCCGGGTGCCGACGGACCCCCTCCTCATCCCCTAACGCCCGTGCGTGCTGGCGCCATAGACATGTCTACGACCTCCTAGACACCCGCGCGCCGGTGTCTGTGGGGCCATAGACATGTCTACGGCGCCGGGGGATTCGGTATTGCGTGATGACGAGACGCGATATATCGTGTCTCTCGAAACACGCGATATATCGCGTGTCGAGACTCAGGAAGGGGCCGAGCAATGGCTCAGGAGAAGTGGTTGGTCGACGGCCCGAAGGTCATCGACCTCGAGAACATCCGTCGTCTGAAGGTGGGCATCGTCGGCGGATCCATCGACATCGTGGCGCACGACGAGCCGACCGTGCGCGTCGAGATCCGCAACGTCGTCGGCCGCGACCTGCTCGTGCGGGTCGACGGCGACCGGCTCGAGATCGACCACCCCCAGCTGCGCTGGGACAACTGGATCGAGGTGTTCAAGAACTTCGGCGCCCGGATCCGTGCCGAACTGAGCATCGTCGTGCCCCGCTCGACCGCGCTCACCCTCGGCGTGGTCTCGGCCGAAGCGCTCGTCTCGGGGCTCACCGCCGATGCCGACCTCAACACGGTCTCCGGCGACATTGCCGCCGACGGGCTCACGGGGAAGCTCCGCATCAACTCGGTCGGCGGCGAGATCACCGTGCGCGACCACACGGGTGACGTGGGCATCAACACCGTCTCGGGCGAGGTGATCGTCTCGGGCGAGGTGTCGCGGCTCGAGGTCGACGGGGTCTCGAGCGCCGTCATGCTCGACGCCACCGGCATCCCGGATGCGGTTCGAGTGAACACCGTCTCGGGCTCGGTGACTGCGCGTCTCGAGGCCGACGCCCCCGCTGCGTACACCGTGCACACCGTCAGCGGCCGCCTCCAGCTGGGCGACAAGACGATCAGCGGTGTCCGCGGACGGTACACGGATCGGCACGGCGTGCTCGACGGGCACTGGACGGACGTGCGTGTCAACACGGTCTCCGGCGACATCAACGTCCTGCACTCGGTGACCGCATGACGCCGCCCGTCTTCGCACACGGCCACCTGCGCCTCTACCTGCTGAGCCTGCTCGACGAGCAGCCGCAGCACGGTTACGAGCTCATCCAGGCCCTCGGTGACCGGTTCGGCGGCACCTACGTGCCGAGCGCCGGCACGATCTACCCGCGGCTCGCGAAGCTGCAGGAAGAGGGGCTCGTCACCAAGGAGTCCGACGGGCGCCGCACCGTCTACGCCATCACCGACGCGGGGCGGGCGGAGCTCGCCGCACGCCGCGAGGAACTCGACGCGATCGAGACGGATGTGACCGACCAGGTCCGGCGCCTGGCGGACGAAGTGCGCAGCTCGGTTCAGGATGCGATGCGCACCCTGCGCGCCGACCTCGCCGCCGCGGCGAACGACGCACGCGTCGGGGCGACGACACCGCATCCGGATCAGGACCCGCGCACCGAGTCGCGGCGCCTCCTGCACGAGGCCGAGGCGGCGCTCACGACGTTCCGCGCCGACATCCGCTCGGAACTGCGCGCGCAGGTCGCCCGCGGCACGCTCGCCGCCGACACGGTCGAGCTGCTCACCGACCGTCTGAACCAGGTGCTGCGCGAGCTGACCGCCGCCCTGCGCAACTGAACGGCGAGCCAGCCGCACCGGATCCCGCGTCGGCGGTCAGCCGACGAAGCCGACCGGGATCGCCAGATCCTGAACGCGGTCGCCGAGCGCCGTGTGGTCATTGCGCGTGAAGATCGCGCACGCCTGCTGCGTGCAGTCGAGGTTCTCCCCGACGGGATCGACGACCTCGATGTACGCGGTGAAGGTGCCGGTCGCCGCATCGTCGTAGGGCCGCGCACCGAACAGCTTCCAGCCCCATTCGTCGTTGATCCAGTTCGAGGGCGCCCACTGGATCTCGCCCTCCGCGTCGTCCTGCGCCTCCTGATCCGGAACGCCGCCGAGGCACGGACCCGGACGTGTCGCGGGGTCGTCGGGAATGGCGCAGATCGCCACATAGATGCCCTGACCCGCGTCGTACCCGGTGCCGCTCACGACGATCCGGTCACTCTCGGCGAGCGACGACGTGTCGACGATTCCCCCCGGGTCGGGGGAAACAACAGAGAGCTCCCGCTCACGGCCGTCGTCACCCGTGGCCGCGACCGTCGTCGGCCACTCCTCAGCGCTCTGCTCCTGGTTCGCCGCACCGCCGTCGTGATGCAGCAGGATCGGGACCCCGAGGATCGCCACCGGGATCAGCAGCAGCACCGCGATCGCCCCCGCGATCCACGGCCATCGGCGCCTCGGTCGTCCGTTCGTCACCGCACGATCATAGGAGCGCCAGACGCCGTTCACTCAGGGAACATGGTCCCGTCGCGCCGGAGTTGACGCGAGCCACGGCAGGCGTATGCTTTCCCGCCGTGACTGATGAGGCCGCGGCAGCGTCCGAGGACGCTCCCCGATCGCCGAAGCGCTGGCTGATCGGCGAACCGCTTCCCACTGAGAAACTCGACGGACAGCTGCTGCCGAAGCACCTGGCGTTGCCGATCTTCGCGAGCGACCCGCTCTCCTCCGTGGCGTACGCCCCGCAGGAGCTGCTGATGATCCTGCTCATCGGCGGGCTGTCGTTCCTGAGCTTCGCCCCTCCGGTCGCGGCGGCCGTCGTGCTCCTGCTGCTCGTGGTCGTCGCGTCGTACCGGCAACTCATCAAGGCCTACCCCTCGGGCGGAGGCGACTACGAGGTCGCGTCGAAGAACCTCGGCGAGAAGGCGGGCGTCGTGGTCGCGGCGGCGCTGCTCGTCGACTACATCCTCACGGTTGCGGTCTCCGTCGCCTCCGGTGTCGACAACATCATCTCGGCGATCCCCGAGCTGAACCCGTTCCGCATCGAGATCGCCGTCGGATTCGTCGTGGTACTCGCCGCGATCAACCTCCGCGGTGTACGCGAGGCGTCGAAGGCGTTCGCGGTCCCGACGTACCTCTTCATCGGCTCGATCGCCGTCATGATCATCACCGCGCTCGTGCGCACCGCGGCCGGTGACGCCCCGGTCGCCGAGAGCGCGTCCTGGACGGTCGACGAGACCTCCCTCACCCAGGCGGCGTTCGTGCTCCTCATCCTGCGCGCTTTCGCGAGCGGATGCGCGGCGCTCACCGGCGTCGAGGCCATCTCGAACGGCGTGCCCGCATTCCGCCGCCCCAAGATCCGGAACGCTCAGCGCACGCTCGTGGCGATGGGGTCGATCGCGATCCTCCTGTTCTCGGGCCTCACCCTCGTCGCGCTCATCACCGGGGTGCACTACGCCGAGAACGCCTGCGACCTGGTCGGATTCACGGACTGCGAGACCCAGCCTCAGCGCAGCCTCATCGCGCAGGTCGCAGCCGCGACCTTCGGCAACAACTCGATCGCGTTCTTCATCATCCAGGCGGCGACCGCAGCCGTGCTGCTGCTCGCGGCGAACACGGCCTTCAACGGGTTCCCGCTGCTCGGCTCGGTGCTCGCGCGCGACGGCTACGCCCCGAAGGCGCTCGCGACGCGCGGCGACCGCCTCATCTACTCGAACGGCGTCCTGGCACTCTCGGCCGTGGCGGTCGTGCTGCTGATCGGGTCGCAGGCCAACGTGACGACGCTCATCCAGCTGTACATCATCGGCGTGTTCATCTCGTTCACGCTCGGCCAGACCGGCATGGTGCGCCACTGGATCCGCGGAATCCGCAACGGAACTGAGCGTCGCGGTGCCGCGAGCAGAGGCCTCGCGATCAACGGGCTCGGCGCCGCGATGACGGCGAGCGTTCTCGTGATCGTGACGATCACGAAGTTCGTCCACGGAGCCTGGATCGTCTTCGTGGTGATGGCGATCCTGATCGTGCTGATGATCGGCGTGAACCGCTACTACCGCGATGTCGACCGCGAGGTGGCTCCGGACGCGACGACGATGTTCGGCGCCTCGGGCGACCACGCGATCGTGCTCGTCGGTCGCATGTCGAAGCCGGTGCTCAAGGCGCTCGACTACGCGATCGCCGCCCGGCACGAGTCGATCGAGGCCATCCACGCATCCATCGACGACGACGCGAGCGAGGAGCTCGAAAGGCAGTGGGCCGCCCACAACATCAAGGTGCCGCTCACGATCGTGGCCTCGCCCTACCGCGACATCTCGCATCCGCTCATCAAGTACATCAAGCAGCACCGGGCCGAACACGGCTCCGAGGTCGTGACCGTCTACCTGCCCGAGTACGTCGTGGGGCACTGGTGGGAGAACCTGCTCCACAATCACAAGGCGCGGCGCATCCGGCACAAGCTGCTGCTCGTACACGGGGTCGTCGTCGCGCTCGTGCCGTGGCTGCTCGACTCCTCCGACCTCGTCTACGGGCGCCGCTCACGCCCCCTCCCCGGCCAGGATCGCCGCGGCGAGCCCGTGCGTCCCCCCGTCCGCGCACCCAAGCCGCCCGCCGCGCCCGCGCACCGCGGTCCGCGGGGACGCTGAGGGATGACGTATCTCGCGGTACTGCTCGGCGGCCTGATCGGCACCGGATTGCGTCTCGGCGTGGATGCGCTGCTGCCTCACGCGGATGACGCCTTCCCGGTGTCGACGCTCGTCGTGAACGTCGTGGGTGCCTTCGTGCTCGGGGCACTCGTGGCGCGGGTGTGGCCCACGGCATCCGACGCGCTGCGCGCGGGGCTCGGCGCGGGCCTGCTCGGCTCGTTCACCACGTTCTCTGCTCTCGCCGTCTCGCTCGTCTCGCTCGCAGACGCCGGGGAGTGGGGCATCGCGGTCGCCTACCTCGTGGTGACGATCGTCGCGGGACTCTCCGCGGCCTGGGCCGGCATCCGCGTCGGGGCGCGCGGGATGACCCCGATGGCACCCGAGGTGGACGAATGAGCATCGCGGTCGTGATCGCTGCGGTCGCGGCGGGAGCCGTCGGAGCGCTCGTGCGGCACCTCGTCGCCCGCATGTTTGCGGGTCGGCCCGCACGACTGCCGTGGGCCGTGCTCATTGTGAACGTCGCCGGATCGCTCATCGGCGGGATCGTGCTGGGGCTGTCCCAGTCGGGCGTCTGGGGCGCGGATGCCCGCTACATCGTGCTCTCCGGGCTCTGCGGGGGCCTCACGACGTTCTCTACCTTCAGCACCGAGACCATCCAGCTCGCCCTCGAGGGGCGGATGCGGGCGGCGGCGATCAGCGTCGGCACGAACCTCGTGCTCGGCATCGGTGCGGCTGCCGCCGGGTGGGCGATCGTCGCCGCGGCTGTTCAGTAGCCGAGAGCGCTGAGCGCCGCGACCACCTGCCGCGCGATGGTGCGGCCCGCACGGTTCGCGCCGATCGTCGAGGCGCTCGGGCCGTAGCCGGCGAAGAAGACTCCCGCGTTGCGGTACGCGGCGCCGCCCATGACGGTCACCCCGCCCTTCTGCTCGCGCAGCTTCAGCGGCGCGAGATGCCGCAGCTCGGGACGGAAGCCGGTCGCCCAGATGATGGCATCCGCGTGCGCGAACGAACCGTCGTCCCAGCGGACGCCGTCCGGCTCGATCCGCGAGAACATTGGCCGGGCGACGAGCAGCCCGCGATCCACGGCGGCCTGGATGCGACGCGTGCGCGGCACCCCCGTGGTCGACACGATCGACGGCAGGGCCCGGCCCTCGCGTGCCGCGGCATCCTGGAGAGCCACCGCGCGCGTCCCGCCCTCGATGTTCAGCTCCTGCGTCTCGAGGAACTCCACCGGACGTCGGGCAACCCACGTGAGGTTGCGGGCGATCCCCTCGAGCTCGAGCAGGAATCCGATCGCGCTCGTGCCGCCGCCCACGACGACGACATCCTGATCACGGAAATCCTCGGCGCTCCGGTACTCCGCCGTATGCACCTGGGCGCCCTCGAAATCGTCGCGACCCGGGTACCACGGCACGAACGGCGCCCCCCAGGTGCCCGTCGCATTGACGACGACCTGGGTGGAGAACGTCTGATCGCCGTACTCGTCATCGAACGTCACCTCGAAGCCGTCGAGGGTCGCGCGGACCCGGGTGACGTCGGCAGGGCGCACGACCTTCAGCCCGTAGTGCTCCTCATAGCGGCGGTAGTACTCGCCCACCACATCGCGGGCGGGGGCCGCCCGATCGGCGGTGTCGAAGCTGAGCCCCAGCTCGTCCATGCCCGGAAGATCGTTCACCCGGTGCGCGAGACCGAGACGCAGCGCCTCCCAGCGGAACTGCCACGCGCCGCCCGCGGCAGGACCGCGGTCGAGCAACACGAAGTCATTACCCGCCTCCAGGCCGAGCCTGCGCAGGTAGTAGGCCACCGAAAGGCCTGCCTGACCGGCGCCGACGATGACCGCGGAGGTGTCGGTCGGGCGCGGGGTCACCCGCCCCACGTTACCCGGGCGAGGTGACGAACGAACAGGCTGATTCGCAGCGGATGTCGAGGATGCCGTGGCCTTGTGCCAACAGGGCGGAAAGCGGTCGCGTGATAGACTCCCCGGCAGTCTTTTACTGTCTATACCGGCATCTGAAACGAGGGGGTCACGCATGGGGCGCGGCCGTCAGAAGGCAAAGCACACCAAGGTCGCCCGGGAGCTGAAGTACTTCAGCCCGGACACGAACTACGGCGCGCTCGAGCGCGAACTCGGCGGTAACCCCCGCCTCGAAGAAGACCTCGAGAAGTGGCCGGAGTACACCGACACCTACGGTGACGACGAAGACGACGAGCTCGACGAGGGCGACGCCAAGACCGCCTGACGCGTCGGACCCATCCGTCAGGACGACGCGCCGAAGGACGACGCGGCAGCGCGCGCGCTCAGAGCGTCAGTTCGCGTAGTCGGAGACGAGCCGCACGGCTCCTCCGTCGACGCCCTTCGCACCCTGCTCGAATCCGTCGAGGTCGTGGGATGCGGTGGAGACGCGGCCGGCGACCCAGGCGGGCAGGCCCGCGGCCTCGAGCGCGCGGGTGACCGAGCTCGCCGCATCCGGCGACACGACCGCGAAGAAGCCCACGCCGAGGTTCCACGTGGACTCCGTGTCGCCGAGCGCGAGCGCGCCCCACTCGGCGAGCGTGCGGAAGACGGGCTGGGGGCTCCAGGTGGAGCGGTCGAGCTCCACCCATGCCCCCTTCGGGAGTACGCGCGCCAGGTTCGCGGCGATGCCGCCCCCCGTCACGTGGCTGAGCGCGTGGATCGCGCCCGGCAGTTCGTCGATCACGCGCAGCAGCGGCGCCGTGTAGAGCCGCGTCGGCTCCAGCAGCACCTCGCCGACGATGCCGCCCAGCTCATCCGCGTGGTCGGTGTAGCCGAGTCCGCGCTGGTCGAGAATGTGCCGCACGAGCGAGAAGCCGTTCGAGTGCAGACCGGATGACGCGATCGCGATCACGACGTCGCCGTGCTCGACGCGATCCGGGCCGAGCACCGCATCCGCCTCGACCACGCCCACCGCGGCACCCGCGATGTCGTAGTCGTCGGGAGCCATGAGGCCCGGGTGCTCGGCGGTCTCGCCGCCGACGAGCGCGGTTCCGGTGGCCTCGCACGCGCGCGCGACGCCCGCGACGAGGGTGGCGATCCGCTCCGGATGCACCTTGCCGGTGGCGATGTAGTCGGTCATGAACAGAGGCTTCGCGCCGACCACCACGATGTCATCGACGACCATCGCGACGAGGTCCTGGCCGATGGTGTCGTGCTTGTCGACGGCGAGCGCCAGCGCGATCTTCGTTCCGACGCCGTCGGTGCTCGTCGCGAGCAATGGGCGCCTGTAACCGGTCAGGGCGGTTGCATCGAAGAGGCCGGCGAAGCCGCCCACACCACCCAATACCTCGGGCCCGTGCGTACGCGCGACGGACGCCTTCATGAGCTCCACGGCGCGGTCGCCCGCCGCCGTATCGACTCCGGCCGCCGCGTAACTGGTGTCGCCGTGACCGGACTTCGCGGGGGCGGAGGAGCGTTGCGTCACCCGCCCAGCGTACCCGGCGCTCGTCGACGCACGGGCGGCATCCGGGTCGGTGTGCGAGGATGAGGCGTACCTCATCCGGTGCGCGCCCCACGACTCACAGGAGCAGCCCGCAGAATGTGCGGCATCGTCGGCATCGTCTCATCGAGCCCCGTCAACCAGCAGGTCTACGACAGCCTCTCCCTCCTCCAGCACCGCGGCCAGGATTCCACCGGCATCGCGACCTCGGAGGGGTCGATCATCCACATGCAGAAGGCCAAGGGCCAGGTGCGTGAGGCGTACCGCACCCGCGACATGCGCAGCCTCCTCGGAACCATGGGCCTCGGACACGTGCGCTACGCGACGCGCGGTGACGCGTCGAAGGAGCAGGAGGCGCAGCCGTTCTACGTGAACGCGCCCTACGGCATCGTGCTCGTGCACAACGGCAACCTCACCAACACGCGCGAGCTCACCGAAGAGCTCTTCCACACCGACCGGCGGCACCTCAACACGAACTCCGACACCGAGTTGCTCGTGAACGTGCTGGCCAACGAGCTGCAGTCGCAGATCCGCGGCACCGACCTCGACCCCGACCAGGTCTTCGACGCGATCGAGACGCTCCACGAGCGCGTCGAGGGGTCGTATGCGGCGATCGCGCTCATCGCGGGCCAGGGCCTGCTCGCGTTCCGGGATCCGTTCGGCATCCGCCCGCTCATCCTCGGGCGCCGCAGCGAAGGGCTCGTCGGCACCGAATGGATCGTGGCGAGCGAGTCGCTCGTGCTCGAATCGGGCGGATACGAGGTCGTGCGCGACGTCGCTCCCGGTGAGGCCATCTACGTGACCCGCAGCGGCGAGCTGTACTCGCGCCAGTGCGCGAAGGACCCGCGGCTCATCCCGTGCTCGTTCGAGTACGTCTACCTCGCGCGGCCCGACTCGATCATGAACGGCATCTCGGTCTACGACGCGCGCCTGCGACTCGGCGACCGGCTGGCGGACACGATCGCCCGGTACACGCCGTCGGGGGCGATCGATGTCGTGATGCCGATCCCGGACTCGGCGCGGCCCGCGGCGATGCAGGTGGCGCGCAAGCTCGGCATCGAGTACCGCGAGGGCTTCTACAAGAACCGCTACGTCGGCCGGACGTTCATCATGCCCGGGCAGGAGCACCGCAAGAAGAGCGTCAAGCAGAAGCTCAACGCCATGTCGAGCGAGTTCGCCGGCAAGAACGTGCTCATCGTCGACGACTCGATCGTGCGCGGCACGACCTCGCGCGAGATCGTCGACATGGCGCGGGCGGCGGGCGCCAACTCGGTGACCTTCACCTCGGCCGCGCCTCCGGTGCGGTATCCGCACGTGTATGGCATCAACATGCCCACGCGCGCCGAGCTGATCGCATCGGGTCGCAAGATCCCCGAGATCGCGACGGCGCTCGGAGCCGACTACCTGATCTACCAGGAGGTCGAGGACATGAAGTCCGCGATCCTCGAAGGCTCCCCCATCACCGACCTCGAGATGAGCTGCTTCACGGGCGAGTACGTCACCGGCACCGTGACCCCCGAGTACCTCGAGTGGGTCGAGCGCAACCAGCTCAGCTGACGCGGGCGCTGCCCCGGGGCGAAGCCCTCGGTCCCGTGAGAGTACGCACTTCTGCGTGCTCTCACACGTCGGAGTACGCAGAAGTGCGTACTCTCACGGAGCCGAGGGGGCCGCGCTCGGGGAGAGTGCGGTCAGTCGATGTGCTCGCGCTCGACCGTGACGGTGCGGCGGCGGCGCTCGCTACGTCGGTCGAGGATGAGCCCGAGCAGCGCTCCGATCAGCACTCCGAACGGGATGCCGTAGACGAGGAAGTACGCGTAGGTCGCGGCGAACCCGACCTGCGGGTCCGCGGGGTAGAGGCTCGTGAGGATGAGCGTCACGAGCGCGCCGAACAGCGCCCCGGCGATGAGGAACACGCCGAGTCGCGGCGCCCGACGCACGCTGACCTGGTGCACCCCCGGTGCGATCCCGCTCGCGTCCGGCCCGGTCTGCTCACCATCCACGCCCCCATTCTCCCCCACCTCCCTGGGTACCCCCTGCCCAGCTGTCGTCTGTCTGGGCTGGACGCCATAGACATGGCTATTGCCTAGAAGACACCCGCGCGGCGGTGTCCGACGCGTCGTAGACATGTCTATGGCGCGAAGTAGCCGGCGTCAGGACCAGGGGAGCGGGAGGTAGGGGGAGAGGTCGGCGCGAGTGCCGGAGGCGGCCACGCGCGCTGCGGCCAGCGCATCCGCCCACGACAGAGAGCCGGTCGCGAGGCAGAGCCATGTCTCCGGATCCATCTCAACGACGTTGGGCGGGGTCCCGCGGGTGTGACGCGGGCCAGGGACAGCCTGGGTCGCACCGAAGGGCGGCACCCGCACCTCGACGGCGTTGCCCTCGTGATCCGTCGCCAATTGCTCGAGCAGATAACGCACCGCCGTCGCGACAACGGTCCGATCACCGACGCCGCGCATCCACTCCTCCACAGCCGCGCGACCCGCGGTCGGATCGATACGCCGCCTCACCGCCATACATCGACGCTAGCGCGCCCGGGTAGCCTGTCCGAGTGAAGATCCTCGTCCTCGGATCCGGTGCCCGTGAGCACGCCATCGTCGAAGCACTCCTGGCCGAGCACGCCGGGCACGAGATCACCGCCGCACCGGGCAACGCCGGCATCGCCGCGCAGGTCGAGACGGTGAGCCTCGACCCGTCCAACGGTCGCATCGTCGCCGACTACGCGACCGACAACGGCATCGAGCTCGTCGTCATCGGGCCCGAGGCCCCGCTCGTGGCGGGCGTCGCCGATGTGGTGCGCGCGGCGGGAATACCCGTCTTCGGCCCAGGCAAGTCGGCCGCCGCGATCGAAGGCTCGAAGGCGTTCGCGAAGCGGATCATGGACACCGCCGGCGTCCCCACCGGCCGCGCCATCCGCGCCACCACCCTCGACGAGCTCGTCGCCGCCCTCGACGACCTGGGCGCCCCGCACGTGGTCAAGGCCGACGGCCTCGCCGCCGGCAAGGGCGTGCTCGTAACCGAGGATCGCGACGCGGCCATCTCCCACGCCGAGTACTACCTGCAGTACGGCACGGTGCTCGTGGAGGAGTTCCTCACCGGGCAGGAGGTGTCGCTGTTCTTCCTCTCCGATGGCCGCGACGTCGTGCCCCTCAGCCCCGCGCAGGACTACAAGCGCGCCTACGACGGCGACCAGGGCCCGAACACGGGCGGCATGGGCGCATACTCCCCCCTGCCCTGGCTCAGTGCGCGGTGGGGTTCGGAGGCCGCCTTCGTCGACGAGGTCCTCGACACGATCGCGCTCCCCACCGTCCGTACTCTCGAAGCAGAGGGCACCCCGTTCATCGGACTGCTCTATTGCGGCCTCATCGTCGCCGACGAGGGGCAGCCGGGCGATTCCGCGGTTCGAGTCATCGAGTTCAACGCCCGCTTCGGCGACCCTGAGACCCAGGTCGTGCTGCCGCGCCTCACGACCCCGCTCTCTGAGCTCCTCCTCGCCGCGGCGACCGGTGGGCTCGGCCGGCTCCCCTACCCCACGTTCTCCGACGAGTCAGCGGTCGTCGTGGTGCTCGCCAGCGAGGGCTACCCCGAGAACCCCGCGACCGGTCGCGAGATCACCGGGCTCGACGAGGCGGCGAGCGTGCCCGGCGTCACGATCGCGCACGCATCCACCGCGGTGTCCGAGGGCCGCTACCTCGCCACCGGCGGCCGCGTGCTCGGCGTGGTCGCGCGCGGTGACGGCTTCGCATCCGCGCGGACGGCCGCGTACGACGCGCTCGCGAAGATCGGCCTCGAGGGCGGACACTTCCGCCACGACATCGCGGAGCGGGTCGTCCGATGACCCCGCCGATCGGATCCGCCGATCCGCGCCTCGAAGCGGCCGGATGGCGCCACGAGTACTCGGGCAAGGTGCGCGACCTGTACCTCTCGGATGATGAACCCGGGCGCGCGCTCGTCGTCGCATCCGACCGTGTCAGCGCCTTCGACCACGTGCTCGATCCCGGCATCCCGGGCAAGGGTGCTCTGCTCACGCGGCTCAGCCTCTGGTGGTTCGCCCAGTTGGCCGGCGTGCCGAACCACCTCGTCGAGCCGACGCGTGGTGGGCTCGGCGCCCTCGCCGCGCCGCTGCCGGACGACATCGCCGAACGCGCAATGCTCGTGAAGCGGCTCGACATGTTCCCCATCGAGTGCGTCGTGCGCGGATACCTCGTGGGGTCTGGCTGGGCCGAGTACCAGGCCGCTCAGACTGTGTGCGGCATCCCGCTCCCCGCCGGGCTCGGGAACGGCGACCGGCTCCCGGACCCGATCTACACGCCCGCCTACAAGGCGCCGATGGGCGAGCACGACGAGAACATCACGTTCGAGCGCACCGTCGAGCTCGTCGGCGAGGCGGATGCGGCGGCCCTGCGCACGATGAGCCTCGCCGTGTTCGACACGGCGTCCGTGATCGCGGAGTCGCGCGGCGTGATCCTCGCCGACACGAAGTTCGAGTTCGGGCGCGACCCGGAGTCCGGGGAGATCACCCTCGCCGACGAGGTGCTCACCTCCGACTCGAGCCGCTACTGGGACGCTTCGCTCTATGCCGCCGGCGGCGCCGACCGCCTCGACAGCTTCGACAAGCAGATCGTGCGCAACTGGCTCTCCGCCAACTGGGACGGATCAGGCATCCCGCCCACCCTGCCCGTCGAAATCGTCGAGCGCACCGCCGCACGCTACCGCGAACTGCTCACACGCCTCACCGCGTGAGCCGCCAAGGGTAGACAGACGCTTACACTCGCACCGTGAACGACCCCCTGCATCCGCGGATGCTGCGCGCCAGCCGGGCGTTCCTCGTGCTGCACGGCCCCCGGATCCTCGCGCAGAAGCGCCGCCTCGACCGCGAGGTGGAGCGCATGCCCGACGCCGAGCTGCCATGGGAGGGCGCGATCGAGGGCACGGATCCGCTGCGGCTGCTCGTTATCGGCGACTCGACCGCCGCGGGCACGGGAGCGGCCACCCAGGACGAAGCGCTCGTCGGATCACTCGCCCAAGAGCTTCACGCCCGCACGGGACGTGGGATCCTCTGGCGAGCCGTGGCCGAGAACGGCGCCGACACCGGGGAGTTCCTCGAGCGGCACCTCACCGACGCGCTCGCCCGACCCGCCGACTTCGTGTTCGTCAGCCTCGGCGCCAACGACGCGATCCACGCCCGCTCGGCGCGCGCGTTCGCCCGCGACCTGCGCACCCTGCTCGAGACCCTCAGCGACCGGCACCCGCACGCGCGCATCCTCGTCTCGAACCTGCCGATCTTCACCCGATTCGAGCTGTTGCCCGAACCCCTCCGCGGCACGCTGTACCGCCACTCGCGCAACCTCGAACGCGCCGCGGCGCTCGTCGTGGCGCGCGACCCGCGCTGGATGATCACCGAGCAGCTACCACCGCCGTACGGCCCCGAGTTCTTTGCACGTGATCGGTTCCACCCCTCGGCATCCGGATACGCGGATTGGGCCCGCTGGGCGATCGACGACGCCTGGCCGCGCGGCCTCGACGAGCTCGCGGATCCGGGGCGATCCAGCTGAGCACGGCACCCGCGACCGTCGACCTCGACGAACTCGCCCGGCGAGTGCGCGAGCGGGCGTCGGATGGCCAGCGGGTCGTGGTGGGGATCGCGGGGGAACCGGGTGCCGGCAAGTCCACCCTCGCCGCCGAGCTCGCCGCGATCCTCGGGTCGGAGTCCGTCGTGCTCCCGATGGACGGATTCCACCTCCCCCAGCGCCGGCTCGTCGAGCTGGGGCGTCGTGACCGGATGGGCGCCCCCGACACCTTCGACGTGGCCGCGTTCGTGCGCGTGCTCGGCGCCATCCGAGACGACAGCGACGAGGTGGCGGCGCCGTCCTTCGACCGCGACATCGAGGAGCCCGTGCCCGCCGCGATCCGCATCACCCCCGCACACAGGATCGTGGTCGTCGAGGGCAACTACCTGCTCCACGACCGCGACGGCTGGGAGCAGGCGCGAGCGCTGCTGGATCTCGTCGCGTTCGTGCGGCTCGACCCACGCATCCGCCTCGAGCGCCTCATCGCGCGGCACGTCGCGCACGGCAAGACGCCCGACGCGGCCCGCGCCTGGGCGACCGGGCCCGACGAGACCAACGCCGCACTCATCCGCGCGGGCGCCGACCGCGCCGACCTGGTGCTGGCCGTAGACTGAAGGCGTTCCCCGCCCCTCGAACTCCGGGAGTCGATCCGTGCCCACCATCGTCGTCGAGGTCATGCCGAAGCCCGAGCTGCTCGACCCCGCAGGCAAGGCGACCGCGGGCGCTCTCGCCAAGCAGGGACACAGCGCCTTCAGCGCCGTGCGCATCGGCAAGCGCTTCGAGTTGACGGTCGAGGGCGAGGTCACGGATGCCGTGCTCGCCGAAGCGCAGCGCCTCGCCGAAGAGTTCCTCTCGAACCAGGTCATCGAAGACGTCGTCGCGGTCAAGGTCGCCTGATGCCTGCACGGATCGGCGTCGTCACCTTCCCCGGATCGCTCGACGATCGCGACGCGCAGCGCGCTGTCCGCCTCGGCGGGGGTGAGCCGGTTGCTCTCTGGCACGGCGACCACGATCTGCAGGGCGTCGACGCGATCGTGCTGCCCGGCGGGTTCAGCTACGGCGACTACCTGCGCTGCGGGGCGATCGCCGCGCACTCGCCGATCATGTCCGAAGTGATCGACGCCGCGAACAAGGGCATGCCGGTGCTCGGCATCTGCAACGGATTCCAGATCCTCGTCGAGTCGCAGCTGCTACCCGGTGGCCTCATCCGCAACGACCACGGCGACTTCGTGTGCCGCGACCAGCGCCTGCGTGTCGAGAACGCGTCGACCGCGTGGACCTCGGGCTTCACCGAGGGCGACGAAATCGTCATCCCCTTGAAGAACGGCGAGGGCGGATACATCGCCACCGAGGAGACCCTCGACCGGCTCGAAGGGGAGGGCCTCGTCGCGTTCCGCTACCTCGACGTGAACCCCAACGGCTCGCTGCGCGACATCGCGGGCCTCACGAATGAGCTTGGCAATGTGGTGGGCCTCATGCCGCATCCGGAGCACGCGACCGAGCCCGGGTTCGGACCCGATATGCCGGAGGCGATGCGCTCGGGCGTCGACGGCCTGACGTTCTTCCAGTCGGCCGTCGAGGCTGTGCTCGCCCGCGTCTGACCCGCCCCGTCCCACGCCGCCCCACCCCTCGCGACGTTTGCGTCGCTCTCTCGGCTCCGTGAGAGTACGCACTTCTGCGTACCGTCACCCGTGAGAGCACGCAAAAGTGCGTACTCTCACGGGGACACGAGGGGGCGCTCGGCGGAGGGGCGCCTCAGCCGAGTTCCGCCGGCGTCAGCCGAGGTGCACGGGCTCTGCCGCCGGATCCTGGTGCGCGTTCGCGAGCGAGAGGCCCTGGCCCTTGCGCCGGAACACCAGCACCGACACCACGGCACCGAGCGCGAAGAACCCGGCGCCCCACCAGTACGCGGTCGCGTAGCTGTGGATCGCCGCATCCCCGGCGACCTCTGCCGTCACGGGGGCGTGGGCGGCGATGTAGTCCGCCGCCGCGGTCGCCGCGAGCGTGTTGAGCAGGGCCGTGCCGATCGAACCGCCGACCTGCTGGCTCGTGTTCACGAGCGCGGATGCGACACCCGCGAAGGTGCGGTCGACCCCGAGAGTCGCCGTCTGCATCGAGGCGGGCATGATCGTGCCCATCGCCGTGCCGAGCACCATGAGCGGCACCAGGATGTCGGGTGCGTACGTGCTGCCCGCGTCGAGGCGGGTCAGCAGGATCATCCCCACGACGCCGAGAGTCATGCCGGTGGGCACCATGACCTTCGGGCCGAAGCGCGGCACCAGCAGGTTGGTGCCGAGCTGCGCGGCAAGCACGAGCATTCCGATCATCGGCAGGAACGCGAGCCCGGTCTGGATCGGCGAGTAGCCCAGCGTGACCTGCATGAAGTAGGTCACGAACAGGAAGATGCCGAACATCCCCGCGCCCGCGATGAGCACCGAGCTGTAGGCGGCCGCGCGGTTGCGGTCGAGCACGATCGACAGCGGCAGGAGGGGATGCGAGGCGCGGCGCTGCCACAGCACGAATCCGGCGAGGAGCACCACGGCCGCGGCGAGCACGCCCCACGTGAGCGGGGAGTCCCAGCCTTCCGTCTCGGCGTTCGAGAAGCCGTAGACGATGCCGAAGAGCGCGCCCGACACGAGGACCGTGCCCGGCAGGTCGAGCTTCGGGCGCGGCCCGATCCGCTCGACCGAGGGCACGAAGAGGAGCGCACCGACGAACGCCACCACCGCGATGAAGACGTTGATGTAGAGGTTCCAGCGCCAGTCGAGCGACTCCGTGAGGAAGCCACCGAGGAGAAGACCGACGGCACCGCCGGCTCCGGCGATCGCGCCGAACACACCGAACGCGCGAGCGCGCTCCCGCGGGATGACGAAGGTCGTCGTGAGGACGGCGAGCGCGGTCGGGGCCAGCAGCGCGCCGAAGGCACCCTGCAGCGCCCGGGCGGCGATGAGCAGCTCGAAGGAGTTCGCCGCGCCGCCGAGTGCGGATGCCGCGGCGAAGCCGACGAGACCGATGAGGAAGGTGAGCTTGCGCCCGATGAGGTCGGAGAGGCGTCCGCCGAGCAGCAGCAGGCTGCCGAAGGCGAGGGAGTAGGCGGTGATCACCCATTGGCGGTTGCCGTCGGAGAAGCCGAGGTCGGCTTGGGCGGCGGGGAGGGCGATGTTCACGACGGTCGCGTCGAGAACGACCATGAGCTGGGCGAGTCCGACGACCACGAGCGTGATCCATCGGCGCCGGCCGCTCGTCGGGGCAGAGATTTCAGGCATGACGAGCACTATATACGGAACTCGTGAGTTTCGGATATCATGGGTACCGGAATTAATCGCTTGGTAATCTGCCGTGACGAAAGGGGGCCCGCGATGGCGCAGGCCGACGTCGCAGAGCCGACGAAGCTGGGGCGCCGCCGCGACCCGGCGCGCGACGAGGTGATCCTCGAGGCGGCGCTCGACGAGCTCGTCGAGTCCGGCTACGAGGGGATGACGATCGACATGGTCGCCGCCCGCGCCAAGGCGGGGAAGGCGACGGTCTACCGACGCTGGCCCTCCAAGGCCGACCTCGTGATCGACGCCGTCGCGTGCATGAAGAGACGCAATCTCGATCCGGATGACCTTCCCGACACGGGAACGCTGCGCGGCGACCTCATCGCCATGATCAAGCCGCCCACCATCCGCGACAGCGAGCGCAAGCTCGCGCTCATGGCGGGCATCGCGTCGATGCTCGTGCGCAATCCGGAACTCGCCGACACGGCGCGCGCCGCCCTCATCGAGCCGCGAGCCGCGATCAACCGCGTCCTGTTCCAACGCGCGATCGACCGGGGCGAGATCTCGTCCAGCGTCGATATCGAGCAGCTCTCGATCATCGGCCCCGCGCTCGCCGCCTACCGCACGCTCGTGCTGCACCAGCCGGTCGACCGTGAGTTCCTGATCGCCAACATCGACCAGGTGATCCTCCCTGCCGCAGGCCTCGGCGTGCGGAGCTGATCCGGAGCACAGCCCGGCTCGCCCGACCCGTCGGCTACTCGGGCGCGCCGCGCAACCAGTCGCGCAGAGGCTCGAGCGTCACCACGCCCTCCGAACCCATGAAGTGGCCGGCGCCCGGCACCACCTGCAGCTCGGCGTCGAGACCGCGCACGACGGGCTCGGTGAGCTCGATCGGCACCTCGGGGTCGGCATCCGAGCGCATCACAAGACGGCGGTCGATGCGCGCCGCGAGCGAGCCGAGCGCCGGAACCCCGCGGGCGAACGGATCGAGTTCGGGATAGATCGGCACCGGTTCGACGAACGACGCGACGAGCGCGAGGGCGCCGAGCCGCGCATCCGGCCGATCTGCGAAGACGCGACCCAGCGCGCGGATCGCCGTGATCGTGCCGAGGCTGTGCCCGACGACCGCCGTTCCCCCGTCGACGTCGCCGATCGCGTCGGCGGCCGCCGCGGTCCACGCCTCGGCATCCGGCGCATCCGAATCGGGAAGCGCGGGCACCGAGGTGACCACCCCGTCCGCGGCGAGCTCGTCGCCCAGCCAGCCGAACCAGTGGCTCGCGGGGGAGGCCGTGTACCCGTGCAGAATCACCAGTCGGCGGATCGGGCGCATGCTCATGACGGAATTCTGGATCGACCGTGCGCGCGCGACCATGCCGAGACGGTCACGCGTCGTCAGTTCTCGGCCAGATCCTCGATCATCGCCACGCGCGTGCGCGGCACGGCGAGCGGCGAGACCGACTGCGCCCAGATGACCATCTCCTCGCGCACGGCGCACTGCAGCTTCCAGAGCGTGCCGGAGTCGACCGCGGTGACCAGCAGACGCACCTGCACGACCCCGCCTCGCGCATCCGTGATCTCGACGGCCGAGGCGCGACCATCCCACTCGGGGCGCTCGGCGACGAACGCGGTGAAGTGCTCACGGAGGCCGTCGAGCGGAACCGTCCAGTCCAGATCGAGGAACACGGTGCCGGTGATCGCGCTCGAGTTGCGGGTCCAGTTGGTGAACGGCGTCGTCGTGAAGTACGTCGACGGCAGCACGAGGCGGCGGTCGTCCCAGATGCGCACAACCACATAGCTGAGGGTCATCTCCTCGATGCGACCCCACTCGTTCTCGACGACCACCACGTCATCGACGCGGATCGCATCCGAGAACGCGAGCTGGATGCCCGCGAACACATTCGCGAGCGTGGACTGCGCCGCGAGACCGGCGATGACGCTCACGAGACCGGCGGAGGCGAGCACACTGGCGCCGAGGGCCTGCACCCCGGGGAAGGTCAGCAGGATCGCACCCGCCGCGAGGATCACGAGCACGACGGACGCGAGTCGGTGCAGGATGTCGAGCTGCGTGCGGATGCGACGGGCGATCCGGTTGTCGACCACGTCGACCGGGTAGCGGGCTCGCACCGCATCCACCGCGAACCCGATGATGCCGGCGATCAGCCACGCGATCGCAACGATCACGAGGATCAACGCGATGTGGTCGATGGCATCCTCCCACTTCCGCTCGGGGAGAGTGACCGCGATCGCGACCCACAGACCGATCACCGAGATCAGCGTCAGCACCGGCCGCACGATGCGCCCGACGCGGGTCTGATCCCATCCGCGACGGCGCGACAGCACCCGCATCACGCCCCGCACCACGACGGCGGCGAGCACGGCAGCGGCCACCGCCAGCACCACGGCCACCGCGAAGGCGGGCCAGGATCGCACGGCAGGAAGGTCGAGCAGGATGTCGGGTTCCATCGATCCAGGCTTGCGCACCCGAGCCGGATGCGCAAAGCCGGAAGCCTGCGCAGGCGCACCAGGCGAGCGGATGTGGCGGGTCGCGCCGGTAGGATGGTGGCGAATCAGCTCGCCCCGTCATGAGGAGCAATCCCCCGTGAGCACCCCCTCGACGCATGTCGTCGACACCGTCGAGAACGCCGCCGCGACCCCCGAGAGGGAGCAGCCGTACGCGGCGCTCGGGCTCAAGACCGACGAGTACCAGCGCATCCGCGAGATCCTCGGCCGGCGCCCGACCAGCGGCGAGCTCGCCATGTACTCGGTGATGTGGAGCGAGCACTGCTCCTACAAGAGCTCCAAGGTGTGGCTGCGTCAGTTCGGGCAGAAGGTCAGCCCCGAGATGACGAAGAACCTCATGGTGGGCATGGGCGAGAACGCGGGCGTCGTCGACATCGGCGAGGGCTGGGCCGTGACGTTCAAGATCGAGAGCCACAACCATCCGTCGTACGTGGAGCCATTCCAGGGCGCCGCGACGGGCGTCGGCGGCATCGTGCGCGACATCATCTCGATGGGTGCGCGGCCCGTCGCCGTGATGGATGCGCTGCGATTCGGCGCGATCGACCACCCCGACACGGCGCGCGTCGTGCCGGGCGTCGTCTCGGGCATCTCGTTTTACGGCAACTGCCTCGGCCTGCCGAACATCGGTGGCGAGACGTGGTTCGACCCGATCTACCAGGCGAACCCGCTCGTCAACGCGCTCGCCGTGGGCGTGCTGCGGCACGAAGATCTGCACCTCGCCAACGCGCGCGGTGTCGGCAACAAGGTCGTGCTGTTCGGTGCGCGCACCGGTGGCGACGGGATCGGCGGGGCGTCGATTCTCGCCTCCGAGTCGTTCGACGAGGGATCGGGCCGCAAGCGTCCCGCCGTGCAGGTGGGCGACCCCTTCATGGAGAAGGTGCTCATCGAGTGCTGCCTCGAGCTCTACCGCGGCGGCCTGGTCGAGGGCATCCAGGATCTCGGCGCCGCAGGCATCTCGTGCGCCACCTCCGAGCTCGCCTCGAACGGCGACGGCGGCATGCACATCGTGCTCGACGAGGTGCTGCTGCGCGATCCGACGCTCACCGCCGAGGAGATCCTCATGTCGGAGAGCCAGGAGCGCATGATGGCGGTCGTCGCGCCCGACAAGCTCGAGGGCTTCTTCGCGGTGACCTCAAAGTGGGATGTCGAGGCGAGCGTGCTCGGCGAGGTCACCGGCACCGGGCGGCTCGTCATCGACTGGAAGGGCGAGACGATCGTCGACGTCGACCCGCGCACGGTCGCGGTTGACGGGCCCGTGTACGAGCGACCCGTCGCCTACCCGACGTGGATCGATCACGTGAACGCGGATTCCGCATCCGCCCTGCCGCGGCCAGCGGGCGGTGCCGAGCTGGAGGCGCAGCTGCTCACGCTGCTCGGCTCGGCGAACCTGGCCGACAAGAGCTGGGTCACATCGCAGTACGACAAGTACGTGCTCGGCAACACGGCGCTGTCGTATCCGGACGACGGCGGCATGGTGCGCGTCGACGAGGGCTCGGGGCTCGGCTTCGCGCTCGCGACGGACGCGAACGGCCGCTACTGCTACCTCGACCCGTACCGCGGGGCGCAGCTGGCGCTCGCGGAGGCGTACCGCAACGTCGCGGCGACCGGCGCTGTGCCCGCGGCGGTATCGGACTGCCTGAACTTCGGGTCGCCGGAGAATCCCGAGGTGATGTGGCAGTTCTCGCGCGCCGTGGAGGGGCTCGCCGACGGATGCCTGCAGCTCGGTATCCCGGTCACCGGCGGCAACGTGTCGTTCTACAACCAGACCGGTGATGTGCCGATCCACCCGACGCCGGTCGTCGCGGTTCTCGGCACCATCGATGACGTCGGGCGGCGGGTGCCGTCGGGGTGGCAGGATGCGGGCGACAACCTGTACTTGCTGGGCACCACGGCGCTCGAGCTCGACGGGTCGGCCTGGGCCGGTGTCGTGCACGGGCACCTGGGCGGCCTGCCGCCCGCTGTGGACCTCGACGCCGAGAAGAACCTCGCCGAGCTGCTCGCGGCCGCCGCGCACGAGGGCCTGCTCGCCGCGGCCCACGACCTCGCGGATGGCGGACTCGCGATCGCGCTCGCGGAGGGCGTGCTGCGGTTCGGCGTCGGCGCGCGGGTGTTCCTCGACGAGCTGATCGCGCGCGACGGTGTGGATCTCGCGACGGCGCTGTTCTCGGAGTCGTCGGGTCGCGTGCTCGTCGCGGTGCCGCGCGAGGAGGACGTGAAGTTCACCCGCCTCTGCGAGGGACGCGGTTATCCGGTGCTGCGCATCGGCGTGACCGACTCCGTCGCGGCCCTCGAGCTGCAGGGCGAGTTCACGCTCGCCGTGGACGACCTGGCGCAGACCTTCCGCGAGCCGTTGCGCACCCACTTCGCCTGACTGCTGCTGCTGTCTTCCCCGCGCTAGACATGTCTAGTGCGCGTCAGACACCCGCGCGGCGGTGTCTGGGCGGCCGCAGACATGTCTAGCGCGGCCCCGCTCGCCCCCGCCCTGCCCCACCATGCGGCGGGAGCACCCGCACGTGGGAGCGGCGAAGAGCACGCCCGGCGGGAGTTGTTGCTCCCACCGCCTGTCGGTTTCCCCGTCCGCTTCACCTCATCCGGCGCATCCCTCATCCGACATCCCTCCCTCGATTTGGTGCGCTTGGTGCCGAGAACACATCAGCACTGACTCACTTACCTAGGCGAGCGAGGTGGGATGAGCTTTACCGGGGGGACGTCGATGTCCCCCCGCGCTCGCGGTCGATGGGAGAGCGAGCTGAGCATTCCCCGCCAACGGTGCCGTGACGGCGACCACGAACCCGCGCTCACGAACCGCCGGGAAGTGACATAGCCAACACCGCGTTGCCGCCTGCACTGCAGCGTCTGCTCACTTGCACGTAGGTATCAGTCTGAATGGCTCTCCAGCACTGCATTCTCGTTCCCCCAGCACTGCACTTCACCCAGTCGCGCACTTAATTCCCGCTGCGCAAGCGCTCAGTGCGCCCTCGCCGAAATACCTTATGGAGCTCATCACCACATTGGAGTTTGAGATGAGATCACTATGCACGGCTGCACTCATGTTGGCGGCCGCACTATCAGTTGCCATGACAGGATGCGCCGCGTCGGTAGGCGACGTGAGATGCGAGTTCACTGTGCAATCACCGCATGCATCTTCCGGCAGCCCAGGCTGGATGGACGGCAAGGCAACCATGGTCTGCACAGGGGGCGTTGTGACCAACGCGCGGGCGGACATCAAGCTGCAAAGACGGTCGGGCGGGAAGTGGAGCGACGTCGCAGGTTCCAGCAACTCTCGCACGGCAGCGCAGCTCCAGTCGGGGCAGAAGTTCACGATCACTACTGGAGACGCTCGTTGCGTTGTCGGAACCTACCGAACCGCCGTAAGGGGATCGGCGACCTTCAAGGGTGTCGGGTCGAAGTCCGCGCAGTGGCAATACCAGCAGGCGTCAATCACCAAATGCTGACTCGACGCGGGGGCTCGCCAACCTCGCGGGCCCCCGCCATCCCCTGGGCCATCATCACACCCGGAGCCTTCTCAGCGGTGGGTTTGAACGACTATCCGATGCTCGGGCACGGAATCGGAGGCGCGGGTCTAGTGACCGTGGGTAATCTCATCCATCGCCGCCGGGCGTCCGGAATGGACTTCCGTCGTCGCTGCTGTTTTCGAGGAGACACTCTGGGGGCGAGTCCTCTTGGCCCCCGAGTGGGCCGAGCTTGGGACTCGCATCGTCGCGCCATCGTTTGGCTTCGGCGCAGCCCGCGGAATGCTCGCGACCGCGCTCTCTGCGTTTGCCGCACATCATGCTTTCGTCGCCCAACCAATGGACGATTGGCCACCGTGATCACTCACCGTTGACGACGGCGTCGCCCTCGGCCTGGCATCGGGCCTACTGTGGGGAGGTGCGTGAGGTGAAGAGGAAGCTCGCCGAGGCGATCGGCGAGTTCGGCTCACTCCATGGCTCAGCCACGTCGTTCCTTCTCGTGCCGAGAGCGGCGGGCTGGATGGTGACGGTCGACTGGTGGACGCCCGACGAAGTGGTTGTCACGGCGGGGCCCGGGTATCGCGAGAGGATCGCGGGGCTCGATGATGAGGGCTTCGAAGCCGTACTCGAGGTTGTTTCCGCGATCATCGACGGCGACTGCGAGTTGCTGTACGCCGTCGAAGACGGTCACTGGACGAAATCTGGGCAGCACGTCTGGTATCGACGTGGGGAGCGTCGCTCAGGCGTGCCCTCCGATGAGGATGTCCGGGTTCGCGCCCCCCGGTGGGATTGATGGCACATCTGGGCTGCAAGTCCCGCCTAATTCGGGTGAACGTTCCCCCATCCGCGTGCCCAGTTGCCCTCCGGGATGGTTGGGGGCAAGTTGACGCGCGGGTCAGCGACACCCAACTCAGGCCCGCGTCATCGCGCTAGACATCTCTAGTGCGCGTCGGACACCCGCGCGGCGGTGTCTGGGCGGCCGCAGACATGTCTAGCGCGGCCCGGGCTACAGCGGGAAGCGGGTGGCGGTTCGGGACTCGGCGTCGGACCAGAGGGCCGCACCGAAGGCCGACGACGCGGAGGAGGCCACCGGGGTCGTCGGCACCGGGCGGCCGGCCAGCATGCGGCTCGGGCCGAAGTACATGCCGTTCACGGCATCCAGGTCGGCCACCGCACGCACCGACGGCCAGGCGCCGTGGTCCTTGCCCTGCCCCACCCATCCGGAGAGCGCCTCGCCCACACGAACCCCGAGCGGGTCGCGATCGGTGATGCCGGGCCGCTTCGCCGCATACGCGTTCGTCGACCAGCCCGGATGCGCGAGCAACGACATCCGCGAGTCCCCCGCCGCGGTGAGGCGGCGCGCGAGCTCCAGCTGAAACCCCTGCACCGCGTGCTTCGAGAACGCGTACGCGCGGAACGGCTTGTACGTGCGATCCGACCACAGGTCGTCGGCGTCGAGCCGCACCATCCGCGTCGAGTCGCTGCCGAGGCCCACCACGCGACCGTCTGGGGCGAGGGCGGGGAACAGCAGCGTCGTCAGGGCGAAATGCCCCAAGAAGTTGCCGCCGACGGTCTGCTCGAAACCATCGGCCGTGAGCAGGCGCGTCCGCGAGGCGATCACGAGCCCGGCATTGTTCACGAGCGCGTGCAGCGGCCGGAACTCCGCGATCCGCTCAGCGGCCTCGCGCACCGAGTCGAGCGACAGCAGGTCGAGCCGCACGTGCGCGAGCTCGGCACCCGGCACCCGTTCGCGCACCGAGCGCATCGCGAGCTCCGCCTTCTCGGCCGAGCGCGCCGCGATCACGACCCGCGCACCCGCACCCGCCAACTGCTCGACCGTGAAGTAGCCGATGCCCGCGTTGCCGCCGGTGACGACCACCGTGCGGCCGGCGAGTGAGGGAAGGTTCCGCGGATCCCAGGCGTCACTCACGACTCGACGCCGCCGGCGAGCCGCTCGTGGTGATGGATGACCTCGGCCACCACGAAGGTGAACCACTTCTCGGCGAACTCGGGGTCGAGGTGCGCCTCCTCGGCGAGCGCCCGCAGCCGCGCCACCTGCACGCGCTCGCGCTCGGGCGCCGACGGCGGCATGCCGTTGGCCGCCTTCAGCCGCCCGACCTGCTGCGTGAACTTGAAGCGCTCGGCCAGCAGGTGGATGAGGGCCGCATCGATGTTGTCGATGCTCTGCCGGATTCCGGCGAGCTCGGCGATCGGGTCATCGGCAGCATCCGCAGTCATGGCACGAGAGTACCGGTCGCAGCGGATGCGCGGCCGGGCGTCGTCAGCCTCGTTCGGCACGCGCGGGGCCATCATCGGCGCCATCGGGCCCCGGCGCCTCGGGGTCGCCGCCGACGTGCCGGATGATCTGCAGCAACGACATCCGCAGCACGGCTGCCTGCTCCACGGTCGGGAAGACGGTCGCCTCGATCGCCCCGATGCCGTCGAAGACCCGGCCGCCCTCCTCGGTGCGCTCGACGAGCTTGCGCCGCCGGTCGGACGGGTCGGCCACGAGCCGCACGTAGCCGGACCGCTCCAGGTGCTCGACCGTGCGTCCCATGGTCTGCGCGGTCACACGCGCACGGCGGGCCAGTTCACCGAGCGGAAGCGGATCGCGCTCCACGAGATGCAGCACGATCAGGCCCGCGTGGCTGAGCCCGATCCGCTCGAGCGACTCGCGCCACCGCTGCTCCACGAGTCGCGCGGCGACCGACAGCAGCCGCCCGGTGGGCCAGTCGTCTATGGTGTCGCGCATGCGGCTCCCTCGGGTCTACAGTGACAATGCTCAGCAAGCTTAGCAATTGGAGTTCCGCCATGGAGCAGCCCGTCGAATCCGCCCGCACCCGCTGGCTCGGCCTCGTGGTCATCTCGATCGCCGTGGCGCTCATCATCGTCGACTCGACCATCGTCAACGTCGCGATCCCGTCGGTGGTCGACGACCTCGGCATCAGCTCGACCGAGGTTCAGTGGGTGCAGGAGTCGTACACGCTCGTGTTCGCGAGCCTGCTGCTCGTGTTCGGAACGCTCGCCGACCGCGTGGGGCGCAGGCGCATGCTGCTCCTCGGCGTCACGCTCTTCGCCCTCGCGAGCGTGGCAGCCGCCCTCGCTCCGAGCGGTGAGCTGCTCATCGCGTCGCGCGTCATCCAGGGATTCGGCGGCGCGATGATCCTGCCCGCGACGCTGTCGCTGCTGAACGCCACCTTCACCGGACGCGAGCGCGGCATCGCGTTCGCGGTGTGGGGCTCCACGATCGGTGGCATGGCGGCGGTCGGACCGCTGCTGGGAGGCTGGCTCACGACCTACTTCTCGTGGCGGTGGGCGTTCGGCATCAATCTGCCGCTCGGCATCCTGATCGTCGTCGGGGCCCTGATCGTGGTGCGGGAGTCGAAGGCGCCGGATGCGGGACGCATCGACCTGGTCGGCGCGCTGCTCTCGGTGGTTCTCTTCACGAGTCTCGTCTTCGGCCTCATCGAGGGCCGCACCTACGGGTGGTGGACGAGCGCCGACGTGCCCGAATTCTGGACCCTCGGCGTCTCGCCGATCCCGTTCGCCTTCGCGCTCGCGCTCGCCGCGCTCATCGCCTTCATCGCCTGGGGTGTGCACCGCCAGCGCCAGGGCAGATCGACGATGATCGCCCTCTCGCTCTTCCGGCTGACGTCGTTCCGCAACGGCAACATCGCTGCGCTCATCGTGTCGCTCGGCGAGTTCGGGGTGATCCTCTCGCTGCCGCTGTGGCTGCAGAACGTGCTCGGATACGACGCGCTCCAGACAGGGTTCGTGCTGCTCGCGCTCGCGGGCGGGTCGTTCATCGCTTCGGGGTTCGCGGGAGCGTCATCCGGCAAGGTCGCGCCGGTGTGGGTCGTGCGCGCCGGTCTCGCCTCCGAGATCGTCGGACTCGTGATCATCGGGCTCGTGATCGCCACCGACACCCCGTGGTGGCAGATCGCGCTGGGTCTGCTCGTCTACGGGTTCGGGGTGGGGCTCGCGACCGCGCAGCTCACGGGAGTGGTGCTCGTGGACGTGCCGGTGGAGCAGAGCGGCCAGGCGTCTGGAACGCAGTCGACCTCGCGGCAGGTGGGGTCGGCGCTCGGCATCGCGATCCTCGGCACGGTGCTGTTCACCTCCCTCGGAGCGCAGCTCGACGACCGGCTGCCCGATCAGCTCACGGGTGACGCGCGGCAGCAGGTGGTCGATCTCGTGGTCGATTCGGCGGGTGCCGCGATCCCGTCGCTCGATGCGCAGTCGACGGATGCGGGGGATGCCGCCCGCGCCGCGTTCAGCGAGGCGACGCGGCTCTCGGCCTTCACGGCCGCCGGGTTCCTCGGGGTGGGGCTCGTCGCGACGCTGGGGCTCAGCGCGCGTGCAGCTGACCGATCGCGAGGAAGCGGATCGGCACCTCGATCAGCTCCTGCGGACCGTGGGGCGCCTCGCCGTCGATGAGCAGCGAGTCGCCCGGCCGCAGCGTGTAGCTGTGGCTGCCGTGGGCGTAGACCATCACGCCCTCGAGCATGTAGAAGAACTCGGTTCCGGGGTGCTGGAACAGCGGGAACACGGCCGACGACTCGGTGAGCGTCACGAGCGTCGGGTCGATCGCGCCGTCGATGCCCTTCAGGAGCCCGAGCTGACGGTACTCGTGACCGAGGCGCGTGCCGCTGCGCGCGGTCACGCTGCCCTGGCCCGCCGGGGTGAAGGCGGCCTCCCGCTCGGTGTCGACACCGCGGAAGAGGGCGGTGACCGGCACGGCGAGCGCGTCGGCGAGGCGCTCGATCGTGGAGAGGCTCGCCGAGGTCGTGGCCGTCTCGATGCGCGAGATCATGGCGCGCGAGATGCCCGATTTCGCGGCGAGCTCGGCGGCGTTGAGCCCCGCGGCCACCCGGTACTCGCGCACGCGTGCCGCGATGACGGTCTCGAGCGGCGGCACCTCGCCCGTGGCATCCGTCGCCGCGGAACGGCCGGGGTCACCCTCGCGCGCGGCTCTGCTCCTCGTCGACATCGTCGCCCATCCTAGGCGGGCGGCCTCAGCCGGCGGACGCCCCCGCGGTGAGGCGGAAGCGGTCGGGCACGTCGCCGTCCCCTGTCGCGAGCCCGCCGATCAGCTCGCCGAGCAGCGGCGCGAACTTCGCCCCGTGACCGGAGCAGGGCGAGGCGAGCACGATGCGCCCCACCCGGTCGATCACGAAGTCCTCCGAGGGGGTGGAGGTGTAGAGGCACGTCGTCTCGGCGTAGGGCGTCGGGTCGATCTCGGGCAGGCGCTCGCGCACGTAGCCGACGATCCGCTCGCGTGCGGCGGGGTCGACCAGTCCGTCCCGACCGGATGCCGTGGTGTCGTGCCCGCCGTCGTGTTCGGCGATCTTGAAGCCGGCCCAGTCGGCGTCGCGTCCACCGGGGAGGCTGTAGACCGAGAGGCGGCCCTTGTCGACGAAGATCGGCCAGTCGGCCGGGTCGGCGGGAGCCGCATCCGGGAAGCGGAAGTGGAACGCCTGCTGCTGGCTCACGCGGAACTCCGGCAGCGCCGCGCGCGCCGCATCCGGCAGGGGCAGGGCGTCGAGCAGCTCGGGCAGCCACCCGCCGGCGGCGACCACGACGACCGAGGCGTCGAGCACCCCGCCGTCCGTGGAGACCAGGCGCAGCCCGGTACGGGTGTCCTCCACGGAGGCGAGGCGCCAGCCCGTCTCGAGCCGCGCGCCAGATTCGACGGCGAGGCGGGTCATCTCACGCACCGCCGTCTCGGCGTCGATGACCCCGGCGTCCGGTTGGGTGAGCACGCGGGTGTCGAACGCGAGGTGCGGCCAGCGCTCGCGCGCCGCATCCGGGTCGAGGATCTCGGATTCGAGTCCGACCTCGTCGAGCACGCGGGCCATCTCGTCGACCGGACGGTGCGCACCGAAGTCGAGGCCGCCGGTCGTGGTGAGCACGCCGCGGCCGGATGCCGCCTCCAGTTCGCGCCACCCGGCGAGCGCCCGCACCGTGAGCTCGGCGTACATGCGGTCGGGGTAGGCGTGGCGGAAGATGCGCGCGGAGCCGTGCGAGCTGCCGCCCGCGTGCGCGGGGCGCACCGCCTCGACGAGCACGACCTCCCGGCCTTGCTGGGCGAGACGCCAGGCGGTCGCGGATCCGGCGAGGCCGGCGCCGACGACGACGATCGGGGCAGGCATCGTCAGGCCCCCGGAATCCAGCTGGTGCCGGCGAGCGGCACGCGGGCCATCGCGGCGGATTCGAGGGTGAGCGCCACGAGGTCCTCCGGCTCGAGGTTCAGCACGTGCGACTTGCCGCACGCGCGGGCGATGGTCTGCGCCTCCATCGCGAGCACGCGCAGGTAGTTGGCGACGCGTCGGCCACCTTCCACCGGGTCGAGCCGGGCGGTGAGCTCCGGGTCCTGGGTGGTGATTCCGGCCGGGTCGAGGCCCGCCTGGAAGTCGTCGTAGTAGCCGGGCGCGGAGCCGAGCTTGGCGTACTCGTCGGCGAGCGCGGGGGAGTTGTCGCCGAGCGCGATGAGCGCGGCGGTGCCGATGGAGACGGCGTCCGCGCCGAGCGCGAGCGCCTTCGCCACATCCGCTCCGGTGCGGATCCCGCCCGAGACGACGAGCTGCACCTCGCGGTGCACCCCGAGCTCCTGCAGCGCCTCGACGGCCTGCGGGATCGCGGCGAGGGTGGGGATGCCGACGTTCTCGATGAAGACGTCCTGTGTGGCGGCGGTGCCGCCCTGCATGCCGTCGAGCACCACGACATCCGCGCCCGCCTTCACGGCGAGGGAGGTGTCGTAGTAGGGGCGGGAGGCGCCGATCTTCACGAAGATCGGGATGCGCCCGTCGGTCACCTCGCGCAGTTCGGCGATCTTGATGGTCAGGTCGTCGGGGCCGGTCCAGTCCGGATGCCGCGAGGGCGAACGCTGGTCGATGCCCTGGGGCAGGGTGCGCATCGCGGCGACCCGCTCGCTGATCTTCTGGCCGAGCAGCAGTCCGCCGCCGCCGGGCTTCGCGCCCTGGCCGAGCACGATCTCGATCGCGTCGGCGCGGCGGAGGTCGTCGGGGTTCATGCCGTAGCGCGAGGGCAGGTACTGGTACACCAGGCGCTCCGAGTGCTCGCGCTCCTCGGGGGTCATGCCGCCGTCGCCCGTGGTCGTGGAGGTGCCGGCGATGGTGGCGCCGCGTCCGAGGGCCTCCTTCGCGTTCGCCGACAGGGCGCCGAAGCTCATGCCCGCGATGGTGATGGGGATCTCGAGGTGCACCGGCACGGCTCCGTGGCGCCCGCCGAGCTTCACGTCGGTGTCGCAGCGCTCGCGGTAGCCCTCGAGCGGGTAGCGCGACATGCTCGCCCCGAGGAAGAGCAGGTCGTCGAAGTGCGGCAGCGGGCGCTTGGCGCCCCATCCGCGGATGCGGTAGATGCCGGTCTCGGCGGCGCGCTGGATCTCGGCGATCGTGGCGCGGTCGAAGGTCGCGGAGGCGCGGAGCGCGGGGTTCTCAGACATGTCTAGTACTCGTTGTCGTGGTCGAAGTGGTAGAGCTTGCGGGCCGATCCGTAGCGCCGGAACTCGTCGGGGCTCTCGGTGCGACCGGCTGCGGCGAGCAGCTCGGCGAGCTCGGTGAGGTGCTCGGGTCGCATGGGCTTCTCGATGCAGTCGGCGCCGAGGGAGGCGACGCTGCCGCGCACGTAGATGCGGGCCTCGTAGATGGAGTCGCCGAGGGCATCGCCCGCGTCGCCGCAGATGACGATGCGCCCCGCCTGCGCCATGAATCCGGTCACGTGGCCGACGTCGCCGCCGACCACGATGTCCGCTCCGCGCAGCGCGATGCCGCAGCGGGCGCCGGTGGAGCCGTCGACGACAAGCAGTCCGCCGACTGCTGTGGCGCCGGCGGACTGCGAGACGTCGCCGGTCACGTGCACGCGGCCCGACATCATGTTCTCGGCGACGCCGGGGCCGGCGTTGCCGTTGATGGTCACGTCGCCGCGCTGGTGCATCCCGGCGGCGAAGTATCCGACGTGGCCGTCGACCTCGACGCTCACCTCGCGGGTGATGCCGACGGCGACGTTGTGCGCGCCCTGCGGGTGCAGCACCTGGAAGCTCTCGCCATCGGCCGCCTCATGAAGCGCCGCGTTGAGCGTGCGCACGCCGGTGGCGGCGAGGTCGATGACGATCTCGGTCACAGTGCCCACGTGTAGACCTTTCCGGGGGCCGGCTCGAAGAGCCGGGCGTTCTCGATGCCGGGCAGGCCCGCGAGTGCGCGGTACTCGGATGCCATCGCGACCCACTGGTCGGTCTCCGCGATCACGGCCGGCTTGCAGGCGATGGGGTCGCGCACGACGGCGAGGCCGTCCTTGGTGGTGACGACGAGCGTGTAGAAGCCATCGAACTCCTCCTTGAGGTGCTCGAGCGCCGTCTCGAGGTCGTCGCCCGCGCGCAGGCGCACGGCGAGGTAGCGCGCGGCCACCTCGGAGTCGTTGTCGGAGTCGAACTCCACGCCCTGCGCCCGCAGGGTGCGGCGGATCGTGGCGTGGTTCGAGAACGAGCCGTTGTGAACGAGGCACAGGTCGTCGTCGACGGTGAAGGGGTGGGATCCGGATGCGGTCACCGCCGACTCCGTCGCCATCCGCGTGTGCGAGACGCCCTGGGTGCCGGAGCGGGAGACGAGACCGAACTCGTCGGCGAGCTCGACCGGGTTGCCGACGCCCTTGAGGGTCGCGACGTGGGTGCCGCGACCGATCTGGCGCGCATCCGGGGCGGCCTTGCGCAGGGCGTGCACGAGGTCGGCCACGGGCACGTCGGCGTTGACGAGCGTCGTGTCTCCCATGCCGCGCACGGTGAGCTCGGTGCCCGCGGGCAGCTCGGCGGCGGTCGCGGCGTGCAGCTCGTCGGGGGTGACGGTCACCCCCAGCAGGCTGACGGTCGCGGATCCGGATGCGGTGAGCGTCTCGTCGTCGTAGACGGAGATGCCTGCCGAGTCGGGTCCGCGGTCGACGACCTCGCACAGCATCCCGTGCAGGAGGTCGCCGAGCCGGTCACGCAGCGCGGGGTCTTTGATCTGAAGCGCGGCGATTCCGCACATGGTGTTCCTCTCTCGTCCCGGCCGGGTCAGACGGCCGTCAGGTAGGTGTCGATCTCCCAGGGGGTGACCGTGTTGTGCCAGCGGAGGAACTCGTCCTCCTTGACGTCGGCGTAGTAGCGGCCGATGGTGCCGTCGCCGCCGAGCGCGGTGAGCAGCAGCTCGTCGGATCGCAGCGCCTCCACCGCGTGCAGCAGCGTGGGCGGCAGGGTGGCGGCGCCCTCGGGGAAGGTGCCGGGGCGGCTCGGGGGTCCGGGCTGCACGCCGCGGCCGATGCCGTCGAGACCGGCGGCGAGGGTCGCGGCGATCGCGAGGTACGGGTTCGCGGAACCGTCGGTGCCGCGTAGCTCGATGCGGTTGCCGTCGGGGACGCGGATGAGGTGGGTGCGATCGTTGCCGCCGTAGCTGGCGCGGGTGGGCGACCAGGTGGCACCGGAGGCGGTGCTCGTCGCGCCGCGGCGCTTGTAGGAGTTGACCGTCGGCGCGATGAACGAGAGCAGCGCGGGCGCGTGGCCGAGCACGCCGCCGACGAATCCGTAGGCGAGGGAGGAGAGCCCGAGGCCGTGCGCGTCGTCGGTGCCGGGGAAGAGCGGCTCGTCTCCGCGCCACAGCGACATGTGCAGGTGCATGCCGGTGCCGGTGCGGTCGGTGAAGGGCTTCGGCATGAAGGTCGCGGTCATGCCGCGGCTCTCGGCGAGCATCGAGATCATGTAGCGGAGGGTGACGACGCGGTCGGCGGTCGTGAGGGCGTCGGCGTAGGCGAAGTTCTGCTCGAACTGGCCGTTGCCGTCTTCGTGGTCGTTGGCGTAGTTGCCCCAGCCGAGGGAGTTCATCGCCTCGGAGACCCCGGTGAGGTGCTCGTACATCCGGGTGACGCCGCGGGCGTCGTAGCAGGGCTGGCCGGAGGTGTCGCGGGCGTCGGCCGGGTGCAGCGTGCCGTCCTCGTGGCGGTGCACGAGGAAGTACTCCACCTCGGCACCGACCTTCGCCTCGAGCTTCTGCGCAGCGAGGTCGGCGAGCACCTTCTTGAGGATCACCCGCGGGGCGTAGGGCCAGGGCTCGCCGTTCACGTGCGGGTCGCAGTGCACGAGGGCGAGGCCGGGGCGGATGAAGCCGAGCGGGGTGTAGCTGTCGAGGTCGGGCACCGCGAGGATGTCGGGGTCTTCGGGGCGCTGGCCGATGGCGCCGGCGGCGAAGCCGGCGAAACCGAGTTCACCCGCCTCCAGCTCGGCGGCGGCTTCGACCGGCACGAGCTTGGCGCACGGCTTGCCGTTCATGTCGACGAACGTGGCGAGGATGAAGCGGACGCCGTCTGCTGCGGCAAGGTCGGCAAGGCGGGAGGGGCTCACGCGGGCTCCTAGCGATCGGGGTGGCGCTGGTTGAATGAGAGTAAACGCTGTTGTCTCTCATTAGATCACGCCCAATGATCACATGTGACCGCCGGGTGTGAATTCTGTGTTACGCGGAGGTGTGCGGAGGCTTGGAGAGCGGCTCGGGTGCGCATCGTCGGCCCGGAGCCCCATTGGTATGATGAAAGCGGCAGGGCCGCCGACGAGTGCCCTGCGGCGAATCCTCTGGAGACCTGATGCCCCGTCCGTCCCTGTCCGTACAGCTGTATACGGTGCGCGACGCGATCGCCGCGGATGCCGACGGCACCCTCGCGCGGCTCGCCCAGCTCGGCTTCCGCAACGTCGAGCCGTACGACCTCCCCGCATTCGCTCCCGTGCTCGAACCCGCACTCGCCGCGCACGGCCTCGCTGCCCCGACGAGCCACGCAAGCCTCGTCGGTGAGGCGGACCTCGATGCGGCGTTGGCGGCGGCATCCGCTCTCGGCGTCGAGATCCTCATCGAACCGGCGGTCATGCCCGAGCGCTGGGGCGACCGCGACGCGATCGCGGCGGTGGCATCCGAGCTGGCGGAGGCGGCGCGCCGAGCGGCCGATCACGGCATGCGCGTCGGGTACCACAACCACCACTGGGAGACCGAGATCCGCATCGACGGCGCGCACGCGATCGAGGTGTTCGCCGATCTGCTGCCGGATGACGTGGCGCTCGAACTCGACACCTATTGGGCGGCGGTCGGCGGGGCCGATCCGGTAGCGCTGCTCGAACGGCTCGGCGAGCGGGTGGCGGCGATCCACGTGAAAGACGGACCGGTGACCAGCGACACCTCACAGCAGCAGCCGGCAGGCCAGGGTGAGCTGCCGATCCGCGAGATCCTCGCCGCCGCGCCGAACGCGCGACCGGTGCTCGAGTTCGACGAGTATGCGGGAGACCTCTTCGACGGCCTCGCCGCGGGCGTCGAGTTCGTGACGGAGCTGGGGGTCGAGGCGTGAGCGGGCCGGTCGGCGTCGGCGTGATCGGCGCGGGCGTCATCAGCACCCAATACCTCGCGAACCTCACGCAGGCCGCCGACGTGAGCGTGAAGATGGTGGCCGACCTCGACGTGGACCGCGCGGCAGCCCGCGCCGCCGAGTTCGGCGTGCCCGCATCCGGCACGGTGGCCGAGCTGCTGGCGCGCGACGACATCGAGATCGTGCTGAACCTCACGATCCCCGCCGCGCACGTGTCGGTGGGGCTCGAGATCCTTGCAGCCGGCAAGCACATCTGGAGCGAGAAGCCGTTCGCCCTCGACCGCGACGGCGGGCGCGAGCTGCTCGCCGCGGCGGAGCGCGCCGGGCTGCGGGTGGCGTGCGCACCGGACACCGTGCTGGGGGCCGGGGTGCAGACCGCGCGGCGCCTCATCGACGCGGGCGCGATCGGCGAGCCGCTCACCGCCCTCACCCTGTTCCAGGTGTCGGGGCCGGAGTCGTGGCATCCGAGCCCCGAGTTCCTCTACGCCCGCGGCGGCGGGCCGCTGTTCGACATGGGGCCGTACTACCTCTCGACGCTCGTGCAACTGCTCGGCCCGGTGTCGCGGGTGACGGCCCGCGGGTCGCGGGCGCGCCTCACCCGCACGATCGGGTCGGGGCCGAAGGCGGGGCAGGAGTTCCCGGTGGAGGTGCCGACACACGTCGCGGGCCTCCTCGACTTCGCGAACGGCACGAGCGCCGAGAGCGTGTTCTCGTTCCAGAGCAGCAAGCCCTATGTGGGGGTCGTCGAGGTCACCGGCACGGAGGGCACGCTCGTGCTGCCCGACCCGAACAACTTCGACGGCGACCTGCAGCTGTGGCGGGACGGACACCAGACGGCGGCGGATGCGGAGCCGCATCCGGCGGTCGGGTCGACCTTCTCGCGTGGTGCGGGGGTCGTGGAGCTGGCGCGGGCGATTCGCGCGGGTCGGCCGGAGCGCGCATCCGGTGCGTTCGCGTTCCACGTGCTCGATGTGATGGTCGCATTGCAGGACTCGGCGGAGACCGACGGTCGCCTCATCGACATCGCGAGTACCGTCGAGGTGCCGGCAGCGCTGCCGGAGGATTGGGATCCGGCGGAGAGGACCATCGCATGACCCATCGGCCCGGTGTCGCCCTCATCGGGGCGGGGTTCATGGGCGAGGTGCACGCCCGCGCGGCGCGAGCGGCGGGCCTGACGGTCGTGGGGATCGCGGCGTCGACACCCGTGCGGTCGACGGCCGCGGCGGCCCGCCTCGGCATCGACACCGCCTATCCGGATGCGGCGGCCGCGCTCGCCGACGACCGCGTGTCGATCGTGCACGTGCTCACCCCGAACGCGAGCCACCACGAGCTCGCCTCCGCGGCACTCGCCGCCGGAAAGCACGTGGTGTGCGAGAAGCCGCTCGCGACGAACGTGGCCGACGCGGCCGACCTCGTGCAGCGGGCGGATGCGTCGGGGCTCGTCGCGGCGGTGCCGTTCGTATACCGCTTCCACCCGATGGCGCGCGAGATGCGGGCGCGGGTGGCATCCGGTGCGACGGGCACGATCGCGAGCGTGCAGGGCGCCTACCTGCAGGACTGGCTGCTCGGATCCGACGACGACAACTGGCGGGTCGACCCGGCCGCGGGAGGCGCGTCGCGCGCGTTCGGAGACATCGGCTCGCACCTGTGCGACCTGCTGGAGTTCACCACCGGCGACCGCATCGCGCGGCTGCAGGCGATCACCCGCACCGTGATCGGGGAGCGCCCCACCTCGGGTGCCGTCACCACCGAAGACCTCGTCGGGGTGCTCGCGCAGCTGGAGGGCGGCGCGGTGGCGAGCCTGCTGGTGTCGCAGGTGGCGCCGGGGCGCAAGAACGGGCTCGTGCTCGAACTGCACGGATCGGCGGAGTCGCTGCGGTTCGAGCAGGAGAACCCCGAGCTGCTGTGGATCGGACGCCGCGAGGGGTCCGTGCTGCAACCCCGCGACCCCGCCGCGCTCTCACCGGATGCCGCACGCCTCTCCGTGCTCCCCGCCGGCCACCCCCTCGGCTACCAGGACGCCTTCACGGCATTCGTCTGTGACGTCGCCGCCGCCGTCAACGGAGACACCCCCGACGGGCTGCCACTCTTCGCCGACGGCGAGCGCGCCGCGCGGATCACGGATGCGGTACTCGCGTCAGCGGGCTCGGGGGAGTGGGTGGGGGTGTAGGGGGTGGCTGGATGCAGAGGGCACCTCGCCTCGAGGTCGCTGAGCATGCGCTAGACGATCTCGACTATGACATTGCCGCCCAGCGCGCCCCAACCTGCTAAAAAATCGCTGGGCATGCGCAAGGTTCCTGGCCGGTCCTCGAATGACACGCTTACGAACAGGAAACCTCGCCCCTCATCAAGGAACCTCCTCACATCCGCATTCTTCTCGAAGAAGTGCAGTTGATTCCGGAGGGTCTCTTCGAACCGATCGACCAGCTCCTCACCAGACTCGTCCTCAAGCCCGACAACCCGAGTCGATAGACCGTGTCTCCAGAGGGACCACCTGGGGCGCCGGATGAACCCTTCGGGCACGGCCTCAACGTCGTACAGGTCCACACCGAAGTGCGCGCTCAGTCGAACCATCACTGACATTGCTGTGCTCCTTACGCCATGGGGGCAACTGTGCCGGGGTTGTACACGGTGCCAGGAACGACGACGACAGTAGCGGGCAGACGTGCGGACACAGTTTCTACTTTTCAGAGTTGGGACTGTGTTCAGCCGCCCTGAGCTCCCGCCTACGCGGGGGGCGCTGAAGCAGCAATGAGGCGAGAAGGAACATCAGGCAAATACCGCCAGCACGAACGAATGCGCCCGGCCAAACGTCGAGGTCGAGAAGGAGAAGAGCGGCGATCGCAACCGCCAGGCACACAAAAAACACCACGGCTGCAGCGGGCGCTATTCCCCGACGGAGCCACGCAACCGCAAGTGCAACCGCGACTGCAGTTCCCCCAACTATCCCCATCCCCAGCGCTACGAAGACAACAACAGTCAGCGTGAGCCCTACGGGGAATCCCCACGCGGGCGGCGGGTCGCCAATCCATGGAATGACCGTAAGCAGCAGCTCGACGACAACTGTTGAAACAGCGACGATGACGCCGCTGAGAACCGGCTTTACCACTGCTACATGTACCTCAGGAGTCGACGGAGATTGGTTGCTTGCTGTGTCCATATGTTCGGCTACCCCGTGCTGTATTCCGATTCGGACCACTGGTCACACACGTTCACGGCAGTTGCTCGATCCTCTCCGCAATCATGTCGTTCAGGATCTTTGCGCGCCGAATTGTTGCCCGAGGTGCCCCCATCGTCCCGTATACCTTTAGTGCAACGTTGTTGGCCAGAGTCACTTGAATCATCGAGATAAGCCTCGTCTCTGCTCCCTTGCTCCACAATCCGTAATAGGGAACCGCGTCACTGCGCCTCAGCTCGGACCATCTGAACGTCCGCGTTTGAAACCAGGACACCAGTCGCACACCGGCCTCACCTACCTTCACCCCGATGAAGATGGAGCGAATGAAGGCCGCGACCGCTACCGCGAGAAACACGCATGCAAGCGACGCATTAACGCCGTCAAGGCTCGGAAAGTTGCCGACGACGCTGACCGCCACGACGATCAGGCTGGCAGTAGCCACTACCCGCGCGGCCCTGCCCGTTCCGCGTATTCGAGACCACATGTGATTAGCGTCTTCCTGGACAGGGGATACGCTCCCGCCGACGACTCACTCCTCGGTTCGCCCATGAGAGCTCTCCGCGTCTGACGGCTCGGGCGGATCCGTATTGCCGATGCGGCCGAGAATCATGACGCCGAGCCCGACCGCAGCGCCTGTCACGACCCCCCACCACGTCCCGCCAACCAAACCGGTCGCCGAGGCGAAAATCACACCTACGCACAACGCGCCGCCAACGATCACCCCCAGGATCGAGTACCGATTCCACCGCCAGAGGCGATTCCTGTACCAGTTCATGAAACCAACCCCGCGATCCCCTCGATCCGCCAACTGCGCCACATAGCCTCGGGGCTGCCCCGCCTATTTCTGGGGTCGACGGTGAAGTCCTCGATACCAGAAGGTGCCCAGACCGCGTCGAACCATGCGACGGTCGACGAACCACAACGCACCCAAGCCGAGAGCACCCACAATGCCCGCAGGGACTCCGACGACCGGCCGCGAGAACCAGAACGTGCCCATCACGACGAACCCAACCGCGATGATCACGAGCAGGACGATGGTGGCCGCCCAGTACGGGCGGGTGTTCTTCGCCTCCGTGTCAGTCATGTCGCTCCGCGTTTTCGGCGCGGTCCGAAGACACGTCGCCGCGCTTGTTCTTCTCGTGACGCCGCACGACGATCACCAAGATGACGATGAGCACAGCGCTGAGCGCCGACCCGATCCAAAACAAGATGGTGCCGATGAAACTCGTGATTCCACACGAGATGAACAAACCAACCACGAGGACGGCGATGGTCTTCTGGTAGCGCGTCCAGGGGGTGGGCTCGGTGGGCTCGGAGGTCTCATCGGCCATTCAGATATCTCCTCTGTTTGACATAGAGCTGATTACGCCGACCTGGAGCACCGGCCCCGATTCTCGGTGAAAGCTGAGAACCGTTCTGTTTATCGTACTGGTCGCCGCGCTCAAGCTCAGCGCGCGGCCGTCAGTACGAGCAGTCCGGCGAGCGGTATCGCGACCAGAAGCGCCCAAGCATAGGTGCGCAGAACCTTCCGCCATGGCGAACTTGGGCGGACGAATGCGAGAAGCGTCGCGAACCCGAACAACACGAAGCCGAACCAGGCGTGAGTGATCAAGGCGGCAACGGCTCCGCCGAGTGCGAGCCCCAGCACCGATGCGACGGAGCCGGGCGACGAGTCGGCCCGGCGCATCCATAGGCAGTACACGAACAGCATGGCGAGCAGCAGTCCACTCTGTGCAACCAGGAGCGCCCACTCGCCCGGGCCGACGCCGAACGTGCCGTCGGTTCGCAAGTCGAGCGTCAGCCATGCCGCCGCCACAACCCCCAGCAGAGCGATTGCCATTCGCACGACCGTGGTCGGCCACGCGACAACGACGATCGGGACGACGACCGCCGACTGAATGAGCGCGGTGAATACCCCCGGCTGAACGCCGGCAGTTCGATGCCCGAAGGTCCCCACACGGATTGCGATGTCGATGTCGCCGACGAAGACGACGACGAAACCAACGGCGAGCACAGCTACCGTCCGCCAGAGGGTGTCCAGAATCTGCCACATGACTCGCGTGGGTGCCGTGGCGGTGCTGGGCGATTCGGACGATGCACTCATGCTCCGGACCCTCCGGTTCAGTTCTCGGGTGGACAGGGGCTGGCGCCGACACGGCCGTCCGGGTACAGCAGTTGATTCCGGAGGGTCTCTTCGAACCAATCGACCAGCTGCTCACCAGACTCGTCCTCAAGCCCGACAACCCGAGTCGAGAGAGCGTGTCGACCCGCGGGCCACCTTGGGCGTCGGATGACGCCTTCGGGCACGGCCTCAACGTCGTGCAAATCCACGGCGAAGTTCGCGCTCACTCGAACCATGAATGTCTTCCTTCCCCACAGCTTGGCCAAGTCAGACTCCTTCCACGCGACGACGACTCACCACGCCGACCTCTGGACGAGGGAGATCATCACCGACGAGCGCCATGCTCAGGATCCCGGGCGTCACGTTCGAGGTGGGCGGTCGAGGGACTTCAGTGCCCGCTTGCCGTAGGACCGTTTCCAGCCGGGAGCTTCTTCCACACGCTGCTGAATCCGTGGGCGAAGCTCCGTCAAGCGCAGACGCGCGACAGCCAGCGCAGTCGTGGGCCACATCTCGTCGTCATCAAGCAACTCCGTCATCACAGGTACCAGCTCCTGGGCGCGCGACTTGTGACTCGCGAGGGCTGAGACATAACCAACACGAACTAACCCCAGTTCGCTACGCCGGGCGATCTCATGCAATCCATCGAACAGTTCCGGATCCCGATTGCGACGCAACGCATCACCGATGAAGTAGCGCATGTCAAGAAGCACTGCCGCGTCAAGATCCGGCGGGGGAAGGATTCGCTCCAACAACGGAAACCCCTCATAGACCAACCAACGGCCCCCCGCAGGCTGTGCGCGAGCATCCCCGAAAAGGTAGGTCGCATCCATCGCCGCCTCCAAATCGGACTGCACGTCGGCGTACCTGTCGCGAATGATCCGCATCGCTTCGGCATTGGCCGGATCCACTTCGCTCAGCCGCTCAACCTCGACCCCAATCCGGGCCAGGTCCGCACGCATCGGCTCGGTGACCAGCGCATAATGCTCCGCCCGCGCCGCCGCAGCCTCCTCCGCGTTGATCCAACCTTTCGTCATCTACATCCCCCACTGGCTTGCGAACACTCGACCGGCTGAACCTCGGCCGCGCCCCACGGCGGATGGGAAAGTGTCTTCCCTCCCATGAATGTTGCTTCCCACCAACCATGCCTGCGCTTCTCGAGCGGGGGCCAGTTCATTTGCTACGCCGACCTCTCGAAGAGTGCCGCCGTCAGCGGGACGAAGACGCAACTGCAGACGCCAAGCACGATGAGGGCGCACCCGAAGGTCACGCGCCACGGCGGGTTGATCGCCGCTCTGGTCTCGCCCCAGTCGACAACCAGCGGCCAGAACGTCGCGACGATGATCGCCCCGGGCGTTGCAAGGGCCAGCCCCACAGACGCACCAACGACGGCCCATAGCCAAACGGGCAAGCCTTCACCATAGGCAAGCGCCACGGCGACCAGGCCCACGCCAAACAGAGGCAGAACTGCCCCCACCGCGTAAGAAGGAGCCCTCAGCGAACGGTGTCTCCGATCCCCGGCACGCACTTCGAGAAACCGCCACACAAGGCTTGCGGCGCTCATCACCATGAACGCACTCGCCCCAACGAGCGCACCCGCGTATCCCATACCTACTCCGGTCCCGATGAGCACATCTGTCTCGTCGAACAAGTGGGCCGGTCCACCGCTACGTCCAATACACGAACGTCGCGATGACCAACGACACGGATCCCATCAGGGCGAAGCTGAGAACGAGCGACCCGACGCAGAGCCGCCACGGCGGATAGACGGTGTCGTGTTCCATGGCCCACCGCATCGCGCTGGGCCATGAGCTGATGATCATGAGAGCCGCCGGCACTCCGAAGAGGACCGCCGCACCCAACGCCCCCACGAGCCCGAACCATCCGACCGGGCTGCCCTGAGCCGCCACGACCACCCCCTGAACCAGCGCGATGAGCCCGAAGACCGAAATCCACACCACCGCCGAGTATGGTGCGGCTCTCCACTCACCTGGCCGGCGGCCCCGCCGATCCTGCACGAAGCGCCACAGGATCGATGCGGACCCTGTCAGCGCGAAAACCGATCCGGCCAACATCAACGCAACAGCCAACGGCATGCGGTCACCTTCCCTCGGGTCGAGCAGCTCACATGAACCAGCGAAGGTCTTTCGGGAATTCCCCGCCGTGCTCGGCGATGTGCTCCCGCGCAATCTTCCTGGCACGGTGCCACACCGGTATCCGGATCACGGACATCACCAGAATGAACAGGGAAATCAGTCCGAAGAAAACGACAACGGGCACCCATACCCAGACGAGCTCCGGAATCTTGCCCACCAGGAACACGCAGAGCCAAACCGACCCGGCAACGATCGGAAGATTCAGATATGGGTTGTTCGTCCCTACAGCGATGACTGCTCCCGGGCGATGCCGTGGCATTCGGGCACGAATACGCCCGTCGGCACCATCGACGGCCCGATACACGTCGGTGTCCTCTTCTTTGTGAATCTCATCGGCCCACCACCCGGTGCGCGACCACGGCAGCTGGATGTCGTCTCTCTTCACCTATTGATCTCCCCTGCTCCTTACTCGCGCCTGCCGTCTTAGATCTCTGCCAGCTGTCCCGCGTCATCGAAGATCGCTACGACTCCGGTTTCGGTCTCTGTCAACCACACAGCCTGGAACAGCGAGTTCCCTCCCGATATGCAGACGCTGACGGTGGCCGCGTCGTCCGCCGGCAGCCCACTCAGATCGCGCGGGCTTCCGCCGGGAGGTGCCGACGCGATCTCGCGAACCTCACCTGCCGTGCTCTCGAAGGCCGCAACGAAGCCGCCAGGAGAGGAGGCCTTCTCGCAGATCTCGAGAGCCGCCGACTCCACGCGGTTGTCTGTGACAGCCGCCATGACAACCGGATGCGCATATTCAGATTGTTGGCCTGAGGCGGGTGCACACGAGACGACACAGACGATCAACGGGAGCGCACCTACGACCTTCAGCCACCTCAATGAACGCGCCCCCCGCGAACACCGATAGTCGTCCCTGCGGACAGATCAACGATGCTCACGACGACTCCCTCGATGGTTTCGGCCACCCTTCAACACAGGTGAGGCCTGCTCAAACAATATGGGTTCCGGAGGCTCGATGGAAGCACAAAGCCCCTCTCCGCCTACTGGCACGGATCGTCGGGGAGGCCGCTGGTCCACTCGGATTCCTGCACTGCACCAGGACCCCACCAGCTCTCCTGGGCGTTGCCTCCGCGATCGGAGGGAAGCACGGTCACATCGAGCCCGTCTCGGGCGGGATCGAACTCGCCGACCGGCTGAACCTCCTCCATGTCGTCGGGCACCTGCCCGACGACGATGGTGTCTCCCACCTCGAACACGTGCTCCCCCTCGACCTTCCAGATGGGTGGGTAATCGAGAGGGTCCTTCCCTCCCGGCCCGACCCGGACCTCGATCGCTGCCGCGTCGATCCGCTCGCACAGCGCGAACATCGTCTGCCCATCCAGAAGTCGGGCGCGTGGCGAATCGTCGGGCCCGCATCCGGAGAGCAGCGCTGCGCCCGCTATGACCATCGCCAGAAGCGCCGACGCGCGTCGAACCCGGGATCCGCGAGACCCTGACCAGCGCGCCTTCGCAATCATTGTCGCGGTCCCTTCGCTCGGCCCACCGGCACCGCAGACGAGGCGCAGAAGCGGCACCCCGATGGGTACGCGATCATGTCCATCCGCTTCATGGTCGGCGCCTCACCAGCCGAACAGACGCTGTTCGACGGCCTCGTAGCCGGACTCGTTCGACCAGACGATCGACCACGTCCACCCCGTCAGACCGGCACCCTTGACCGCATCGACAACGTCCTGAGAGAAGTAGATCGGACCCCACGGCCAGATCGACAACGTGAACGCATTCACACCAGCGACCATCTCGTCCTTCAGAACCAGCCGCCGGATGTTCATCAGCTTCCCGGTCGCCTTCAGGCGAGAAATCTCGGACCGATCATCGACCGCATCAAGACGGCGAGTCGAAACGAACCCATGGAATTGATCCGTGCGCCCCCGCACGTCGATCCGCACCCAATGACCACAATCCCGTAACAACGGCTCCAGTACCTCGTACGCTCGAGCGTCCGCAATCGGCATCGCCTCATTGAGCCACGGCAGATTCACGTACTCCAGGGGGACACCGCGCTCGCGATCCACCAACTCGCACTCGAGAACTGCATCTGGTCCCAATATGCGCCACCGCACGGCCGGCCACAGGTCGTCATCAGTGAGGTAGACGAAGCTCTCATCCACCGAGTCGACCACAGATACTACGGTCACGGCCGACCCCCGGTCCCCCGCTGTTGCGCACGCACCTCTTCGCGGTTGACATCCCCACGACCGATAACCACCGCGATGACGGTCGACACGACTCCTAGCGCGAAGAGGGCGGGCCCCCACGCCAGCCGCAGCGCATTCGCGGCGTCATATTCCGCGGATACCGGGCCAAGCGAGAAGTCGGGAACGACCCGATCCACGTAGGCCATCACGAGCAGGCCCGGGAAGGTGGTGGCCACGGCCGCCACAACACCCGCCGCCGAGGCCCACGCGAGTGAGGCCCAGAAGAGGTGCCACCCGACCAATCGAGATCGGATCACGATCACCAATGCGATCACGATCGCTGCCAACGCCACGCGCGCCAGCACCTCGGCCATGAAGATCAGCCCGGGGTTCGGACGACCCATCTCCGTCCACGCGCGCACGACGGATGGATCCACCACCCGCGGCAGGAACACCCACGACCACACCGCACCGATCACGCCGGCGGCCACCGACAGCGCGAGGACCAGCACGATGCCCGCGAGCTTGGCGCCCCGACGCATGACTCGACTTGTCACTTCGGCCAGCGCGGACGGTTGCCCTGCCACAACGAGGCGAGCCCCCGGCGAGCCATGTGGCGATCGATGAGCCACACCGACAGCATCGCCGTCAGCCAGATCACGCCCGCGGGTATCGAGATATAGGGGCGAGAGAACATGAACGCGAACGTAGGAATCACCGTAAGGAACGCCGCCACGAGAGCCACCACCGTGGCGATCCAGTACCCCCGCCGGGCCCGCAGATCCCCATCCGTCTCTCCGCCGTCTGTCACGCTTCCTCCTGATTCACCTGTGGTCGGTGGTTCTGCAACGCGGCCCGGAGTTGTTCGATCCGAGCCTCCAGCTCAGGCCGCTTCGATATCGCCCAAGTCTCCCAACCATCGCGGCCGATGGGTATCTCGAGCACCGAGGGGCGCCCTTCGCGGGCCGCGACCTCCATCCGGAGGCAAAGTTCTCGGCGCACAAGCTGAACAGTGCCGATGCCCATCGACAGGATGTCCTCCGCCGCTATCGACCCCATCAGGCGCACCCCCGACCACATCCGCAGACCCGAGCTGTCTGCTCCGAGGAAGAAGTCCCCCCGTATCCGGGGCCTGTCGAAGTCAGACGCATGGCGGCTTCTCGCGATCCCGTCATTGAGCCCTCGCGTGCCCTTGCACACCAGCAGGAGCAGCCCCGGTTCTGCCTTGCGCAACGACCGGAGCCCGACGAGCGTCGGCACCGACATCGCGACGAGCAGCACCCCGGATCCCGCGATGATCGGCCCGAGAGCACGCACGAACGTGTCGAATCGGTCCCATCCGGTCAGAGGGAGAAATGGCGCGGCGACTGCCGCCGCCACGCCGCCCACGATCATCCACACGTACGCCCGAATCATCGCCGACCTCTGACGGCCAGGACCCTCGTCGCGAACTCCGTCACGTGGCCTTCGCTCGCAGAGCTCACCACCGGGCTCCGTTCAGCACGAAGAGAACTCCCCCGGCCGCCAGAAGCACCAGACCGAGAGCCGCGAAGCACACCGCACCGATCTTCGACATCCGCTCGGCGCGCTCTTTCGTCCACCACGAGGCGTGGCGCGGGCACGCCCATCTCACGTTCGCCGCCATCCGCAGGCCCATGAGCGGAGTGAGGGCGAATTGGATGGCGGACGCCGCCAAACAGGCGAGCCCAAGGAAGAAGAGAACCTGGGGCAGCCCTTCAGGGATCACGCCGAATCCCCGGTCATGCGATACCGCTCAATGCGGCGACCTTCGTCGTGTACTCGTCGCATCGCCGCCCCTCAGGAGGAATATTCGCTTCCTCCCGCAAAACCTATCGCCCTCGATCTAGACATTCGGTCAAGATCCGATAACCGGCGACACGATCCGCGTGCGTCTCACGCGAGAAATGCAGGAACTTCCTCGGCCGATCAACGACAGACATGGGAAACCGGCGGGTGCTCGCAAGAATCTCCTGCATTTCTGCAGCGGATCAGCCGGACCGGGCCCGCGCGACGGCGCGAACCACGCCGCGGCGCGCCGAACTCACCGGAAGACGGTTCGCGAGTGCCGCCTGTTCAGGTCTGCGGTGATCGGTGGAGGCGGTGCCGCGCGAAGGCGCAGACCGGCGTGGATGAAGAGTGCAGCGACGGGCACCAGGTAGCTCAGGGCGAGAACCGTGCTCAGGGTAGAGAAATCAGACGGCTGCGCAACGAGCCCGACCACCAGGATGAGCGCCAGCAGCCCGAGCACACTGCCGAAGATCAAGCTTGCCCGCGCGGTGGCAGCGGTCCTCCACCATGCCCTCGGCGGTGCGATCGCCTCGCCCCTGCCGCGGAACACGCGGACCCCCACCAGCGTGAAGATCCACAGGTTCACGTAGGGAAGGACGACCACGGCGGCCGACTCGGTGCTCGCACCCATCGCCAAGAGGAACAGGCCGACGACGATCCACGCGAAAACGAAAGTGACCTTGCCCCACATCGACGTGATCCTCATGCCGGGCTCCATTCCGTCTCCAAGGTGCGCTCATGTTCGCACGCCTGGTGCTACCTCCACCAGCCCCCTCCGCGTCAGCGCGGCGGCGCCACCTGCTGCCGCTGCGTGCCGAGGCCGTCGATCGCGAGCTCCATCACGTCGCCCACCTGCAGCCACGGCGGCGGGGTGATGCCCATCGCCACCCCGGGCGGGGTTCCCGTGTTGATGAGGTCGCCGGGCTCCAGCACCATGAACTGGCTGAGGTAGTGCACGATCGTGAACGGGTCGAAGACCATCGTGGCGGTCGTGCCCGTCTGGCGGCGCACCCCGTTCACGTCGAGGCTCATGCCGAGCGCGAGCACGTCGTCGAGCTCGTCGGGGGTCGCCAGCCACGGACCCGCCGGGTTGAACGTCTCGGCCGACTTGCCCTTCGCCCACTGCCCCGAGCGCTCCAGCTGGAACGCCCGCTCGCTCACGTCGTTCACGAGCACGTAGCCGGCGATCGCGTCGCGGGCGGCGTCGACATCCGGCAGGTAGCTGGTGCGGCTCCCGATCACGATGCCGAGCTCCACCTCCCAGTCGAGCTTCGTGGCTCCACGCGGCATGATGACGTCGTCGTCGGGGCCGACGAGCGTGTTGGGGCTCTTCGTGAAGAGGATCGGCTCATCGGGCACGGCCATGCCCGACTCCGCGGCGTGGTCGGAGTAGTTGAGGCCGATGCAGAGGATCTGGTGCGGCCGCGCGATCGGCGCACCGATGCGGCGCCCACCCAGCGGCTCCGCGCGGCCCTCCGCGACGAGCTGCGGCACCGCGGATGCGAGCCGCGCCAGGCCGCCGCCGCCGAAGAACGCCTCGTCGAAGTCGGGCGTCACCTCCGACACGTCGACCACGAGGTCGTCTCCGACCCGCACGACAGGCACCTCGTGCCCCGCCTCACCCACGCGCATGAGCTTCATCTGTTGTCTCCGTTCCCGGCCGCGGCCGTCAGTAGGTGGCGCGTCCGCCGCTGATGTCGTATACGGCGCCCGTCGAGAAGCTCACCGCATCGCTCGTGAGCCACGCGATCAGCTCGGCGACCTCCTCCGGCTTCCCCACCCGCTTCATCGGGATGAGGCTCGTGATGTGCTCGAGCACCTCGGGAGCCGTGGTGGCGTTCATGGGGGTCGCGATCACGGCGGGGGCGATGGCGTTGACGAGCACGCCGCTCGTGGCGAGCTCCTTGCCGACGGACTTCGTGAGGGCGATCACCGCGGCCTTGCTGGCGCTGTAGGCGGAGAGGTTCGGATTGCCGTCCTTCCCCGCCATGCTCGCGATGTTCACGATGCGGCCCCAGCCGCGCTCCACCATCCCGGGAGCGACCGCGCGGATCGTCGCGACGGTTCCCAATACATTCACCGCGAGAGTGCGGTTCCACTCCTCCGCCGTGGTCTCGAGGAGCGGCTTGTTCGGCCCGACCACGCCCGCCGAGTTGACGAGCACGTCCACTCCCCCGAGCTCGGCGACGAGCGCCGCGAGTGCAGCGTCATCGGTCACGTCGACGGCATGGTCGGCCCCGGGCGCGAGGTCGATCGTCACCACGCGGAGCCCCTCGGCTCGCAGCCGCTCGGCCGTCGCCGCGCCCAGTCCGCTGGCGCCTCCCGTGACGAGTGCGGTGCGTGTGCTCATGGGGTTCCTTCTCTCTGTCATGATTCGCGGGCCCGGTCGGTGCGGAAGGTGAACGCCCCACGCAACGCTCGTGCCGGAAGTCGATACGCAGGCAACGGGCCCGGCCCGCACGCGGCCGTGCCGACGCCCTCCTGGGCGAGGTCGAGCACCACGTGGGTGCGACCGTCCGTGCGGAGCAGGTGGTCGTGCTCGACCGCCGCGAGGTGCTCGGTCGACCAGGGGCGCACAGTGACCGCCACGGCGGGGTCGGCCGTCACCTCGAGCGCGGCGGATGCCGGGCCAGCGGATGCCGAGTCGAGCCGCAGCCACGCCACCTCGGCACGCGCCCCCGCCTCCTGGGGGCGGACGGTGCACTCCTGCAGCTCGTCGACGCTCGCCTCGAACCACCCGGGCACGGCCGCCTGGCCGGTGTCGGGGTAGGCGGGGCCAGGGCCGCGACCCTGCCACGCCATCCGATCGGGAGCGGCGGGAAGGGCGAACGAGATCCCGGCACGCGCCCACTCGGCGGGCACCCCATCGATCGGATCGAGCGCGAGGTCGAGCCGGAGCCCGCCCTCGGCCGCGGTCCACGTGCACGTCATGTCGACTGCGGCGTCGGTGGCTGCGGCACCCACCCGGGTACGCACGACCACTCGGCCCGGCTCGCGCTCGATGCCGACGAGCCGCGAGACCAGCCGGTCGAGACCGAGCGCGGCCCAGCGGTCCGCAGCCGGTGCCAGCTCCGGCAGATCCCACGGGACGCCGCGGTCGTTGTCGGTCGGGGCGCGCCAGAGCTCGAGGCGCCAGTCCTGCACCTCGACACCGCCGATGGCGGTTACCGCTCCGGTGCGCGGATCAAGCTGGAGCGCGTCGAGGTCGAGCGTGCCGTCGGGCACGGACAGGGCGGCGGGGCGAGCCGTCGGGGCATCGACCGTCGACCGGGCGACCCGTGCGACCACCGCGCCCGCATCCGCCCACGGGCGCTGGTGGGCGTCGACCGCCTCGACCACGACCACGTTCCCCGGCTCCGCCAGAGCGGACGCGACGGCCACCGGCCAATCGAGCTCGACCGCGCCGCGCGGTGGGATCGGATCGGCGGGCAGCTCGCCGGTCGCGATCACCCTCGCGCCGCTCTCGATCCGCCATCGGAGCACGAGGTGCGCGGTATCCGTGTGGTCGAGGCGCGAGCGGACGACAAGCGTCTCTCCCATCGAGATCGCCACCGGCGCGAACACCTGCGCGAGGTCGGCGAGCTGGGCCCGCGGGGTGCGGTCGGCGGCGACGAGCCCATCGATCACGAAGTTGCCGTCGTGCACCGGCTCGCCGAAGTCACCGCCATATGCCGTCGCCGGCATGCCGTCGAGCGTCGCCTCGATGCCGTGCTCGAGCCACTCCCAGATGAACCCGCCCATCATCCGATCGGACGAGTCGAAAATGTCCTGGTACTCCGTGAGTCCGCCGGGGCCGGTGCCCATCGCGTGGGCGTACTCGCACTGCACGAACGGCATCGCGCGGCGCCGCGCATCGAGGGCGGGGTCGTCGAGCGGGGGCTCCGCGCGGCGCGCGATGAGTTCCATCTCGTCGTGGCTCGCGTACATGCGCGACCACACGTCGACATCCGCCGAGCTCTGGTCGCCCTCGTAGTGCAGCGGTCGGGTGTCGTCGCGCCCGCGGATCTCGTCGGCCATCGCCGCGAGGTTCCGGCCGACGCCCGCCTCGTTCCCGAGCGACCAGAGCACGATCGACGGATGGTTCCGGTCGCGCTCGACCATCCGGGCGGCCCGGTGCCGGAGCGCCGACTCCCACCTCGGATCGTCCGTGGGGTTCCCCCGCCACGCGGCATCGCCGAAGCCGTGGGTCTCGAAGTCGCACTCGTCGATCACCCAGAAGCCGAGCTCGTCGGCGAGCGCGAGCATCGCCGGATCCGGCGGGTAGTGCGAAGTGCGGATCGCGTTCACGTTGCTGCGCTTCATGAGCAGCAGCTCCTCGCGCAACACCTCGGCGGGAACGTGCCGCCCGAATCGCGGATGGTGCTCGTGCCGGTTCACCCCACGGAATCGCACGGGGGCGCCATTCACCCGGAAGACGCCGTCGACGATCTCGATCGTGCGGAACCCGATGCGCAGCTCCACCGTCTCGCCCGGGGTTCCGACGCGCAGACGCCACAGGCACGGCGACTCGGCCGACCAGGGTGCTGCGCCGGGCAGCGGGGTGTCCACTCCCGGCGTGACCTGGATGCCGAGCTCCGGCAGCCACACGACCACATCCGTGGCGGCGGTGTCGATCTCGACACGCAGCAGGGCCACGCCATCCACCCAATCGGCCCGCACCCGCACGGCGTCCACGCCGTCCGATGGTCGTTCACGCAGCGTGACGGCGCGGATGATCCCCGGCGCCCACCACTCGTCCTGATCCTCGAGGTACGACGCAGCAGAGAAGGTGTGCACGCGCACCGCGAGCACGTTGTCGGCGGCGAGGGCCCCCGAGACATCGAACGACGACGGCAGGCGGCTGCCGCGGGTCGAGCCGATCAGCACCCCGTTGAGCCACACCGTCCCGGCGCCCTCGATGCCGTCGAAGCGCAACTCCGCGCGCGGGGGCACCTCGTCGAGCGCGAACCGGAGACGGTAGTCGCCCGCGGGGTTCGCATCCGGCGGATGCGGCACATCCAGCGGGAACGGGTACCTCACGTTCGTGTAGGCGGGCGCGCCGTGTGGGGCGCCGATCACCCCGTCGAGTGCGGGCATCACGAAGCTCGCCGGCACGAGCACGCCGCCCCACGCCGAGTCGTCGTAGTCGGGCCGCTCGAAGCCGTCGTCGACCGGGGTCGCGGACCACCGGAACCGCCACTCGTGCGGTCCGCCGTGGCCGCTCAGCTCGATCACGCGGGCGCTCGTCGTCATCGTCGGAGCGGTCGGCAGCAGGCCGAGCGGCGCCCCGAGATCGTCGAGCGGCTGCGGGCGCGGGGTCATCGCGGCATCCGGAAGCGCAGCGTGCGCAGCTGGAACGGCCGGAAGGGAAGCTCGACCTCAGCGGTCGAACCGGCGATGCCCTCCTGCTCTGGCAGCGGACGCTCGAGCAGGTCGGTGAGCTCGACGCTTCGGGCGGCCGCATCGAGACGGATGCGCGTACGCGCCCGCCCGCCGCGCGACTCGTAGAGCCGCACGACCACGTCGCCGCTGCCGTCCTCCGCAAGCTTCACCGTCTGCACGACGACCGCCGGATCGCTCGACGTCACGAGCGGCGCGAACGCGGTGCCCCAGATGCGGCGCGGCGCGTTCTGCAGGTCGAACCCGAGGGCGACGGCGTCGCCGATCGCGGCACCCGGCCGGATGCGGAAGCGCATCATGTGCTCGCCCTGATCCGACTCCGGATCAGGGAACAGCGGCGCCCGCAGCAGCGAGAAGCGGACGGTGGTCGTCGTTCCCCCGTCGGCGCGGGTGTGGCGGCCGGTGTCGTAGCCGTAGGTGGAGTCGTTCGCGATCGCGACCCCGTATCCGGGCTCCGCGATGTGCACGAAGCGGTGCTGGCAGGCCTCGAAGCGTGCGGCATCCCAGCTGGTGTTCACGTGCGTGGAGCGGAAGATGTGGCCGAACTGCGTCTCGGCCGCGATGCGATCCGCGTGCACATCGAGCGGCACGGCGAGCTTCAGGATCTTCTCGCGCTCGTGCCAGTCGACGAGGTTCTCGATCTCGATCGCGTCGGCGCCCGGGCGCAACACGAGGCGCTGGGTGATGGTCGAGGGCTGCTCCCGCTCGGCACCCAGTACACGCACCGTCACGACGGCGACCGATCCGTCGTCGGCGTGCTCGATGCGCCGCTCGGCGACCTCGGTCAGCTCGGTGACGGTGCGCCGGTAGTGGGCGTCGAGGTCCCAGGCGTCCCAGAGGTTCGGCAGGTCGCGGTGCAGGCGCAGCACGTTGGCGGGCTCCCCGGCGGGGATCGCCTCGCGGCCGTCGGCATGAGCGACGAGCGACACGAGGTGGCCGTGGTCGTCGATCACCGCGCGCACGATGCCGTTGTCGAGCACGTCCCCGATGGTGCTTCGGGAGGACGACACGCCGCCGGCGAGCTGGGACTCGGTCGGGGGCGGCGCGTCATCCTCCCCAAGGGGGGCTGCGGATGCGGAGGGGGCGGCGGCGAGCGGCGGCACGCCTCCGCGGGCGAAGGGCGAGGCGTTCACGACGAGCTCGTCGTCGCCGTCACCGGCGAGCGCCGAGAGCGCCTCCGCGATGATGCGCTCGAGTACTGCACTCACCTCGGCATGACGGCGCTCGGCCTCGCGATGAACCCACGCGATCGCCGAACCCGGCAGGATGTCGTGGAACTGCAGCAGCAGCACCGTCTGCCAAGCCCGGTCGAGCTCGTCCTGCGGATACGCGAAGCCGGTGCGCACGGATGCGGTGGCCGCCCACAGCTCGGCCTCGCGCAACAGCGCCTCGTTGCGGCGGTTGCCCTGCTTGGTGCGCAGCTGCGAGGTGAACACCCCGCGGTGCAGTTCGAGGTACATCTCGCCGTTCCAGACGGGGGCGTCGGGGTACTCGGCCTCCGCCTCCTCGAAGAACGAGCGCGGCGTGCCGATGCGCACGGCGGGCGACCCTTCGAGGTCGGCGGTGCGGTGCGCGGCCGCGATCATCTCGCGGGTCGGGCCGCCGCCGCCGTCGCCCCAGCCGAACGGCGCGAGCGACACGGTCGCGCGTCCCTTCTCGCTGAAGTTCGCCTCCGCGTGGGCGAGCTCGGCCGCCGAGATCTCGCAGTTGTACGAGTCGACCGGCGGGAAGTGCGTGAACACGCGCGTGCCGTCGATGCCCTCCCAGCGGAAGGTGTGGTGCGGCATCTTGTTGGTCTGGTTCCACGAGATCTTCTGGGTGAGGAACCAGCGCTCGCCCGCCGCGGCGACGATCTGCGGAAGCGCGCCCGAGTAGCCGAACGAGTCGGGCAGCCAGGCCTCCTCGCAGTCCACCCCGAACTCCTCGAGGAAGAAGCGCTTGCCGGCGATGAACTGCCGGGCCATCGCCTCGGAGCCGGGCATGTTGGTGTCGGACTCGACCCACATGCCGCCGACGGGCACGAACTGCCCCGCGGCGACCTTCTCGCGGATCCGCTCGAATACCTGCGGGTGGTACTCCTTCATCCATTGGTACTGCTGCGCCGATGAGCACGCGAACACGAAGTCCGGGTGCTCGTCCATGAGCGCCATCACGTTGGTGAAGGTGCGTGCACACTTGCGCACCGTCTCGCGCAGCGGCCAGAGCCACGCGGAGTCGATGTGGGCGTGCCCGGTCGCGACCACGCGGTGCGCGGAGGCATGCGCGGGTCGCGCGGCGACGTCGGCGAGGGCGTCGCGTGCGGCCTGGGCCGTGCCGGGGATGTCGTCCGGATCGAGCACGTCGAGCATCGACTCGAGAGCGCGCAACAGCTCATGCCGCCGCGACGAGGTGACCGGCAGCTCGAGCATGAGGCCGCGGAGGGTCCAGACGTCTTGTAGCAGCTCCCAGACGGTCTCGTCGATGAGCGCCACCTCGAGCTGCTTGAGCTCGTAGAGCGGCTCGTCGGGCGCGGTGTCCCACTCGCCGTACGGCGTCGGGTCGAAGTCGTAGTCGCCCGCGACATCCGGGTTGGCGGCGGCCTCCACGAACACGTCGATCGGGCCGTCGGCGGCAGACCACGGCAGGTACGAGTTCATCGGCGCGATCGACTTGATGAGGGTGCCATCCGGGCGATAGGCGAGCCCCTCGGCCTGGAAGCCGCTGCGCGAGCGGTTGTAGCCGAAGTCGATGAGGATCTCGGCGCGCGTGCCGGGCTGGGGGGAGTCGATCCACTCGCGAGGCAGCTCGCCGGTGATCCGCAGCCACACCGTCGACCACGCCCGCCCCCACTTCCAGCCGAGCGGAACCGGGGTGAACACCTGCGTGGATGCCTCGGCGAAGGGCACCGGCTCCCGCGGCACCTGCCAGGCGGTCGCCTGCAGCGGACGCGCATCGCGGTAGAGCGCGGGACGCAGATGGTCGCGCAGGAACCGGTCGAGGCGCGCCTCGACGAGCTCGCGATCGTCGTGCATGGTGTCCTTCCGGATCAGGCGGCCGGCTCGACGAGCAGCAGCCAGGAACGGGTGGCGGGATCGGTGCCGTCGCTCAGGGTCCACCCCGCAGCGAGCTCGGATCCCGCGGCGACGCGCTCGGCACCGGTGGCGAGGTCGGTCACTCGATAGCTCACCTCCGGGTCGAGGCCGCGAGGGGCGACGTGCACGGCAGCGCCGTCATCGAGGTCGAAGGCAGCGATGAGGTGCCGCGCGCCCGCATCGAGCTGGGCGACGGGCACGCGCTCGCCGAAGCCGCCCCGCTCCGGCGGAGCGGTGAGCGGCCGCAGCACGCCGTCCCGCACGAACGGCGTGACCACCTCGCGGAACAGGCGCACGTGCTCCCGCAGCCGATCCGCGAGCTCCGGCCGCAGCTCGGTCAGGCGCAGGCTCACACCGAAGCGGTGCAGCATCGCGGCGCGCAGCATCCGGTCGAACTCGGGCACCTCGACGCTTGCCCAGTCCTTCTGATTGCCGGGGAAGTCGCCGCGCCACTGCGACCACGACCAGTGCAGGATCCCCGCGGGCGGCATGAAGCGCGCAGCGCCCCACAGCACTTCGAGGTGGTGCTCGGTGTAGTCGGGGTCGCTCAAGAAGCTGCCGTGCACCTGGCGCGCGATGCCGAGGTCGAAGCGGAGCCCGCCCGACGAGCACGACTCGAGCAGCACCTCCGGGTGGCGCTCGCGGAACTGCTGCAGCACTTCATAGAGGCCCTCGTAGTGGCGGAACAGGCCGTCGCCCGCGCCGTGGCCGTGGTCGGTGCGGGTGCAGCCGGCATCCGGGTCGACGTTGAAGTCGAGCTTGATCCACCGGGCGCCCACCTGCTGGACGAGCCACGACATCGACCCGAGCACGTGCTCACGGCCCGCCGGGGATCCGAGGCACACGTAGCCGAGGAACGTCGGGTCGTCGGGGTCGAGCGACTCGGTCATGACGCCGTAGGAGGGGTCGGGGCGGCGGCCGTCGACCGCGTGCGCCATGATCTCCGGATGCTCGCGGCGCAGCTGCGAGGCGTAGCCGACCGCCTCGGCCTCGATCCAGATGCCGGGCAGGGCGCCCGCCGCCCGGATGCCGTCGCCGAGCGCGACGAGACCCGAGGGGAAGCGCGCGGTGTTGATGCGCGTCCAGTCGCCGCGCTGCTGGCTCCAGGAGGTGTCCGCTTCGGCGGCACCGAACCAGCCCGCGTCGACCGTGGCGACCGCGATGCCGAGGTCCGCGGCGATCCGCGCGTTGTCGAAGATGACCTGCTCGGTGACCTCCTGGTCTTCGTAGGGCCACCAGTGGTTCCACTCGACGGGGACGCTGTCGGTGAAGGCGGTGCGCGGCATCCAGTCCGCGCCGGCTGCGCGCTGGATGGCGAGGCCCGCCTCGTCGAGGTCGGATGCGACGGCCACCACGACGCTCGGCGCGTCAACGGCTTCGCCGGGTGCCAGCACGACCTCGAACTGCCACGGCGAGATGCCCGCCGTGATGTTGCCTCCGGACATCGCGTGGATGTGCCAGTTGCCGCTCCACGCGGGGCTCACGACCACCGCGGAATCCGCACGCTCGAGTCCGAGCCACGGCGACATGCCGTGCGAGCTGCGGCCCGCGCGGCTCTCGAGCACGAGGTCGTGCGCGCTGCGACCGGTGCGCGGCCGGAACTCGTCGCCCCAGCCGCTCCAGTACGAGTGCGTCGTCCAGTCGCCGCCGACGAGCAGCGCGAGCGGGTCCATCCGGGTGACCGACACCGGAGCGGACGAGGTGTTGCGCAGTTCGAGCGAGAACTCGAAGACGTCCTCGCCCGCGATGCGGCGAGCGCTCCAGCGGGCATCGAGGGGGGCGCCATCGAGGGAGCCGAAGATCTCGAGAGTGTCGCCCGACTCGCGGACCTCGCACGAGCTCCACGTGGAGACGGTGCGACGGTTCGCGTCGACGGTGATCGGGGCGGTCGTGCTGATCGCAGCCTCGCCGAACAGGACGGAGAGGAGGCCACCATCCTGGGGGCGGGCACGCAGCGCTGCGTTGGTCATCGACGGGTCCTCACGGTAGAGTTATTTCATCATACCTAATGGCTGAGTGCCATTTCGAGTCCTTCATCGGAGAAGCATCGTGACCCATCCGTCGCCCTCGTCCTCTCAGCCCCTCCGCGTCGGTGTCGTCGGGCTCGGCTACGCCGGCACGACGCACCTGACCTCGTTCCTCGGGATCCCGGGAGTCGAGGTCGTCGCGCTCGCCGGCAAGGAGACCGACCGCCTCGCATCCCTCGGCGCCGCCCATCAGATCCCGCACCTCGTGGAGGACTGGCAGGACCTCGTAGCCCTGCCGGATGTGGACGTCGTCTCGGTCGCCACCCCGAACGTGCTCCACGCGCCGGTGAGCCTCGCCGCACTGCGCGCCGGCAAGCACGTCTTCTGCGAGAAGCCCCTCGCGCTCACCGCAGCCGAGGCGCGCGAGATGGTCGACGCCTCCCGCAGCGCGAACCGCGTGCTCGAGGTGGCGTTCAACTACCGCCGCCGCGCCGACGTGCGCTTCGCTCGCTCCTATATCGAGACCGAAGGTATTGGTCGTATCTATCACGCGCGCGCCTCGTGGAAGCGCCGTGCCGGCATCCCCGGCCTCCGGTCGTGGTTCACGAGCCCCACACTCGCAGGAGGCGGCGCACTCATCGACCTCGGGCCCCACGTGCTCGACTCGCTGCTCTACCTCATGGGCGAGCCGCGGGTCGTCGCAGTGAGCGCCGTCACCCACGGCGAGCTCGGCCGCGCCGGGTACGGCGCCATGAACCGGCAGGAGCAGATGGCGAGCGACACCGGCCTCTTCGAGGTCGAGGACCTCGCGAGCGCGCTCCTCCGACTCGAAGACGGCTCGAGCGTCGCCTTCGAGATCAGCTGGGCGGGTCACACCGTCGACGACGAGGACATCTCGATCGAGCTGCTGGGCGTCGACGCCGGGATCCGCCTTTTCGTGCCGCGCTACAAGACCGACGACACCCTGCGCATCTACCGCGACCAGGCGGGTGTGAACCTCACGATCGCGCCCGAGGTCCACGTCGCAGGCTCCGAGCACCCCACCGTGATCGCCGAGTTCGTCGACATCGTGCGCTCGGGCGACTGGTCAGGACACCACGGCGAGTTCGCACTGCACCGCACCGAGGTGCTCGACGCCTGCTACCGCTCCGCCGCCGAGGGACGGGAGGTCGTGCTGTGACCGCCTCCGCGCCGCTGCGCGTGACCGTCTGGAACGAGAACATCCACGAGACGCGCGCCGGCTCGCGCACGGTCGAGCTCTACCCCGACGGCATGCACGGCGCGATCGCCGCAGGCCTCGAGGAGCTGCTCGGCAGTGAGGTCGAGGTGCGGATCGCGACGATGGATCAGCCCGAGCACGGGCTCCCCGCCGAGGTGGTCGACACGACCGACGTGATGCTGTGGTGGGGCCACGAGGACCACCCGGGAGTCGACGACGCCGTCGTACAACGCGTGTACGACGCCGTGCTCGGCGGCATGGGGCTGCTCGTGCTGCACTCGGCGCACTACTCGAAGATCTTCCGCAAGCTCATGGGCACGACCTGCTCGCTGCGGTGGCGCAACGACGGCGACCGCGAACTGGTGTGGACCGTGGCCCCCACGCATCCGATCGCCGAGGGCGTTCCCGACCCGATCGTCATCGACCAGCAGGAGATGTACGGCGAGTTCTTCGACATCCCGACGCCCGACGAGCTCGTCTTCATCTCGTCGTTCACGGGTGGCGAGGTGTTCCGCTCCGGCGCGACCTGGCGCCGCGGTCTCGGCAAGGTGTTCTACTTCTCGCCCGGCGACCAGGAATACCCCGTCTACCACCACCCCGCGATCCGCCGGGTGCTGGCGAACGGTGTGCGCTGGGCCGCCCCCGTGACGCGCACCGAGCCGATCGACGCGACCCAGCATCCGCGCGGGTGGTTCGAGGCCTGAGGCCCGTCGCCACCCGCGCGGGCGGGGGTCAGCGGCTCACGCCCGCGGCGAGGCCCTGCATCACGTAGCGCGAGGCGAGCACGAGCAGGAGGATCGGCACGGACGCCGTCAGCAGCAGGCCCGCCGAGACGAGCGGCTGCTGGTTCAGGTACCGGTCGCCGATCTGGGCGAGGGCGGGCGTCAGCAGTCGCTTGCTGTCGTCCGGCAGCAGGATGAACGCGTACAGCAGCTCGTTCCACATGCCGAGGAACTGCAGCACCGCGAGAGTGGCGATGCTCGAACCGCCGACCGGCAGGATGAGCGACCGGATCGTCCGGAAGAACCCGGCGCCGTCGAGCCGGATGGCTTCCAGCAGCTCATCCGGGATCGCGCGGAACGACACCGACAGGAAGAACACGGCGAACGGCAGGCTCGTGGCCACGTAGACCACGATCAGGCCCGAGAAGTCGCCCACGAGCCCGAGGCGCGAGAGCATCAGGTAGATCGGGAGGATCAGCACCTGTCCCGGGATGAGCATCACCGAGACGAACGACCCGGTGATGAGCTTCGCGCCCGGCACCGGGAGCTTCGCGAGGGCGTAGCCCGCGCTTGTCGACAGCAGGATCGTGATGATCATCGCGATCGTCACGACGTACAGGCTGTTGAGGAAGGCCGGGCCGGCGCCGTACGTGTTCCAGATGACGACGAAGTTCTCGAAGCTGATCGAACTGGGCAACCCGAGCGGATTGTTCAGGTAGTCCGAGTTGGTGCGCAACGACGACGACACGAGGAAGAACAGCGGGTAGATGATCGTCGCCGCCATGAGGACGAGCAGCAGGAAGATCGGCCAGCGGACGCGCGAATTGAGGCTTGTCACGGGTCAGTCCTCCTGGATGCGGAACGCGCGGTTCTGCAGGACGGTCAGGATGCCGATGAACACGAACAGGAGCACGGCGAGCGCGGCACCCGGTCCGAGGTTCGAGGTCGAGAACGCCTTGAGATACACGAGGTAGTCGATCGTGGTCGTGTCGTATCCCGGGCCGCCGGCCGTCATGACGAACACGAACCCGAAGAGCGAGCTGAAGGTATAGAGCACGTTGATGATGAACACGAACCCGAGGACCCGACGGATGTTGGGCAGGGTGATGTACCAGAGTCGCTTCCACCATCCGGCGCCGTCGAGGGCGGCGGCTTCGTAGACCGCGGGGTCGATCGCCTCGAGACCGCTCAGCAGGAGCAGCGCCTGGTAGCCGAATCCGGACCACACGAGGGCCAGGATGATCACCATGATCGCGAGCGATCCGTTCGTGAAGAACTCGATCCGCTCACCGCCGAGGCCGACGACGATCGTGTTGACGACGCCGTAGTAGCCGAACAGCTGCTTGAACATCACACCGATGACGACGGCGGAGAGCACGTTCGGGAGGAAGAAGATCACTCGGAAGTACTTCCACCCGCGGATCCGCTCGAACATGAGAACCGAGACGATCAGCGCGAGGAAGATCACGAGGGGAATCGACACCAGGAACTTCAGGTTGTTGATGAAGACGGTGTGCACGAGCGGATCGGTCAGCAACTGCACGTAGTTGTTGAGGCCCACCCACTTGAACGAGATGCCGTTCGTCTTCGTGAACGAGATGTAGAGCGCGAAGAGGGTCGGATACAGCATGAAGCCGACGACGACGACGAGCGCGGGGAGCACCGCGAGGAACCCGACGGTGCGCTCGCGCCGCTTCATCGCCGACTTGCGCGGCCGGGGCGCGGCGGCCGGGTGACCGGCCGCCGCGCCCGCTTTGTGGACGAGGGTCACTGCTGCTCCGCGTCGAGGGCCGCCTGGAGCTGCTCTACGGCGCTGTCCGGAGTCGTCGTTCCGAGGAACGTGCTCGCGTTGAGGCGGTAGAACAGGTCGATCACCGCCTGCGGCATGACGTTGTCGAACGGGTAGACGAACGTCTCGATGTTCTGCAGCTCAGCCGCCTGCTCCTGCAGGAGCGGGTTCTGGATGACGCTCGGGTCGGCCGACCGGCTGTTCGACGGCTCGACCTGGTACATCTCCACGTACATGTCCTGGATCTCGGGCTGCGCGAGGAACTTCAGGAACTCCTCGGCCTCCTCCTGGTGCTTGGAGTAGTTGGTGACCGAGACCGCCACGTTCGGGCCGCCCGCGGCGACCGAGGTGTAGGCCGAGTCCTCCGGCATCGGGATGAAGAAGACGCCCGGGTCCTTGATGTTCTCGGTCACGACGACGTCGTCCCACATTCCGGAGAAGTAGTAGAGCTGGTCGCCCGCGAGGTAGCCCGACAGGTTGTCTCCGTTGGAGACCTCACCGGCGTCGGGGTTCGTGAGACCGTCGGCGTAGAGATCGGCATAGGTCTGGTAGGCCGCCGCCATCTCCGGGCTGTCGATCTTCGTGTCTCCGCGGTACATGTCGGTGAAGGCCGAGCTGCCGAGCTCGCCGCCGGCGAGAGCCGCCACGACCCAGGCGCCGACGTAGCCCTCGAGGTTCGCGAACCAGATCGGAGCGGCGCCGGTTGCTGCGGTGTACTCCTCGCCGATCTCGAGCATCTCCTCCCACGAGGTGGGCTCCACGTCGGGGTCCATGCCGGCGTTGCGGAGGCGGTCCTTGTCGTAGAAGACGGTGAAGTACGAGCCGGAGCCGTACGGGAGCGCGAGGATCGCGCCGTCGGTGTCGTATCCGGCACGGACCGTGTCCCAGCCGGTGATGTCGTCGAGCGTCTCCTGGTCGAAGACGTCGCTCAGGTCGACGAAGAAGTCCTCGAACGAGAGCGTCGGTCCACCCGCGTACTGCACGCGGATGTCGGGGCCGTTACCCGCGATCGACGCGGCCTGGAACTGGGCGGCGTTGGCGCTGATGTCACCGCCCTGCTGCACGATGTCGATGGTGATGCCGGGGTTCTCGTCCTCGAACTTCTCGGCCGCGGCGTGGAGGAACGAGTTGTCGCCCACCGAGCCGTCCTCGTTGTTCTTGGCGAGAAGTCCGGTGTCCCACACCACGATCTCGACCGGGCCGTCCGTGTCGTCGCCGGAAGAGCATGCGCTCAGACCAGCGATGACGCTGAACGTCAGGAGCATCGCCCCCGCTTTGCGAATCTTCATTGCTGTGTGTCCTTCCTCAGGGTGACGTCGACCCGGGCCGACGCGGATATGCGCACACGTTCGGTGGAGCGTCTGCGATGACGCTCACCTGCCGTCGCACGCGGGTGCGGCACATCGGGTTGTGTGCCGACGAGGGTGGGGGAGGCATGAGGCGCGACCCGGAAGCGCACGGAGCAGCGCGGTTGCGCCTCTCTACGTGAATCCGGTGACATCGCCGTCCCTCAGCTTCCAGTTCGGGGCGGCTGTTCGCCACCACGTTCCGACATCATTAGATCATACCTAGCGCGATTTGCGACAGATTTCTACCCTGAATTGGTCCATAGTGATCGAGCACAGCCGTGCTAAGGTCATACCAATCACCGATGCGGGCGCACCACCCAGCTCCGCAAGTACCGTCCGCGCGGGGGATCGTGTCCCGCCAACGAAGGCAGCAGCACAGCATGAACATCGACTCCGTGGATTTCTTCTACGCCGCGATGCCGCACGTCACCTTGGAGGCTGACGGCAGCCAGGACGCCCTGCTCGTGCGCGTCACCGCCGGCGGATACATCGGCTGGGGCGAATGTGAGGCGTCGCCCCTCACCTCGATCGCCGCGTTCGTCGCACCCCGATCGCACGGTGTGTGTCAGCCCGTCTCGGCGAGCGTGCTCGGTGAGCGCCTCGACGGCCCCGAAGACATCGCGCGGATCGCCGCGCTCGTCGAGCGCAACAGCATGGACCTCCTGCAGGCCGCCCACACATGGTCGGGCATCGAGATCGCCCTGTGGGACCTCCTCGGCCGCATGCGCGAAGAGCCCGTGTGGCGCCTCCTCGGCTACACCGAGAACCACCCCAAGACCCCGTACGCCTCGATGCTCCGCGGCACGACCGCACAGGACACCCTCGAGCGCGCCCGCGCCGCCCGTGAGCGCGGCTTCCGCGCGGTGAAGCTCGGCTGGGGCGGATACGGCGAGGGCTCTGTCGCCGACGACGCGGATCACGTGGCCGCGGCGCGCGAAGGCCTCGGCGACGACGGCGTGCTCCTCGTCGACGCCGGACAGGTCTGGGGCGAAGACGTGGAGGCGGCGGCCGCGCGACTCGACGCACTCGAGGCATCCGGAGCCGTCTGGCTCGAAGAGCCCTTCCTCCCTGACGCGTTCGCCGCATACTCGGCGCTCGCATCCCGCGCCCGGACCGTCGGCATCGCCGGCGGCGAGGGAGCCCACACCCCGCAGATGGCGGAGAACCTCATCGACTTCGGCGGCATCAGCTTCGTGCAGGTCGACACGGCGCGCATCGGCGGCATCGGGCCGGCCCTGCGGGTCGCCCGCCACGCCCAGGCGCGCGGGGTGACGTTCGTGAACCACACCTTCACCTCGCACCTGGCGCTCTCGGCCTCGCTCCAGCCGTTCGCCGGGCTCGCGGATCACCGCATCTGCGAGTTCCCGGTCGAGCCCAAGCAGCTCGCCCTCGACATCTCGGTCCAGCACCTCGCCCTCGACGCGAATGGCGAGATCCGCGCCCCCGACGCTCCCGGTCTCGGCATCGACGTCGACCTCGACGCGATCCGGCCCTACCTGCGCGAGGTGGAGATCCGCATCGACGGGGCCCCGGTCTACGCGAGCCCGACGGCGACGGCTAACGTGAGGAAATCCGCTTAACCGCCCCGCGGTACCGCGCTCACGAGAGGTTCCTCATGGCCGAGATCGTTTCCGACCGCAGCACCGGCTACGCCATGCGAGGCCGCCAGGGCGAGATCATCGACGCCATCGGCCGGCAGATCATCAGCGGACGCTACCGGCCGGGCGACCTCATGCCCCGCGAAGCGGAGCTGACGGAGGAGCACGAGGCCAGCCGCACCTCCATCCGCGAGGCGATGCGCGTGCTCGCCGCGAAGGGGCTCGTCGACATCCGCCAGAAGGTCGGCACGCGCGTGCGGCCGCAGGACCTCTGGAACGTCTTCGACACCGACATCCTGCGCTGGCACAGCGATGTCGGGCTCGGCGAGGTCGTCATGCGCGACCTCGTCGAGGTGCGTCAGGTGATGGAGCCGGCCGCTGCCCGCCTCGCCGCCGGTCGCGCGGGCATGGCCGACCTGCGCCGGATCGCGGATGCGCTGCGCACGATGGACGCCTCCACCGACTCGGTCGAGGCGTACGCGCACGCCGATGTCGAGTTCCACCTCGCCGTGTACGCGGCGACCCACAACGTGCTCATGCGGCAGTTCGGCAACGTGATCGCCGACTTCATGTACCTCACCTTCACGATCCAGCAGGAGGTCGCCGACCCCGCCGGACTCGTCGACGACGTCGCGAGCCACGCCGAGATCTACCGCGCCATCGACCGCGGCGAGGGCGAGAAGGCGGCGGAGGCGATGCTCGACGCCGTGCTCGAGGGCAAGAGCTCGCTCATCGCCGCGCTCGGCGGCGAGCACGAGCGCAGACCCGGCTCGGACACGACGTGATCGAGCTGACCCGCGGCGGCTGCGCCGCACGCATCCTTCCTGAGGAGGGCGCCGTGGCGGCCTCGCTGCGGGTCAGCGGACATGACGTGCTGAGCACGACCCGCGTCGCGGGCGAGGCCGAGCGCGCCCGCCCGGTCGCCGTCACCGAAGACGACTGGGTGCGTGCGTGGCGCGGCGGATGGCAGCTGTGCTTCCCCACCGCGGGTCAAGCCGACACCTCCGCGGCGATCGCACAGGGCTTCCACGGGGTCGCCTCGCAGGCCGCGTGGCAGGTGCTCGCTCAGGACCGCACACGCGCGTGGCTCGCGTGGGAGGGCGATAGGATCGGGGCGCGCCGCAACTGGACGCTCCACGAGGACGGCCTCGAAGCGCGAACCGAGGCGTGGAACGCCGGCCCCACGCCACGACGCGTCGCCATCGCCGAGCACCTCGTGCTCGGGCAGGACGTGCTCGCCGGTGCGCTCGAGATCGTTCCCCCCGAGGGCACCCGGGTCGCGCCGCTCGACTACGCCGGCCACCCCGCGGGCGATGCGCTCGCCTGGCCGGGCGAAGCTGATGAGGCGTGGGCGAGCGTCGACGAGCGCACCCCGGCCCGTGTCGCCGCGCTGACCGTCCCCGTGCCGCGATCGCTCGGGATCCGCGGAGACCACGTCTCGGTCGAGGTCTCGTGGGAGGGCGACGCCTTCGCCCACGCGCTCCTCTGGGAGGAGCTCGGAGCCACCCCCGATCCCCCGTGGGACGGCCAGGTGCACGCGCTCGGCATCGAGCCGACCACGACACCGCACGGAGCGGGCACCGCCCACGACGTGGGGATCCTCGAACTCGCTCCGGGGCAGCACATCCGCTGGAGCTGCCGGCTCCGCGTCCGCTGGCAGGAAGGAGACGCCGCATGACCACCCTGCGCACCGTGGTGACGGGAGCCGCGAGCGGCATCGGGCACGCGATCGCCGCACACCTCACCGCGCGCGGAGATCACGTGCTCGGCATCGACCGCGCGGCGGCCGACGGCATCGTCGCCGCCGACCTGGCCGACCCGGCCGCGCGATCCGCCGCGATCGCCGAGGCACGCGAACGACTCGGCGGCATCGACGTGCTCGTCAACGTCGCCGGGGTGTGGCGGGCGGGCTCCGTGCTCGACTCGGGCCTCGACGACTGGCGCGCGCTCTGGGCCATCGACCTCGAGGCGCCCATCGAGCTCACCGCGCTCGTCGCGCCCGGGATGGTGGAGCAGGGCTTCGGGCGCATCGTCAACATCACGAGCGTGCACGCCCGCTTCGCGCAGCCGAGCGCCCTCGCCTACGCCGTCGCGAAGGCCGGACTCGAGGCCGCCACCCGCTCCGCCGCCTTCGACCTCGCCCCGCACGGGGTGCTCGTCAACGCCGTCGCACCCGGATTCGTGCGGACCCCCATGAGCCTCCTGCCCGACGGCGTCGACGAGACCGACACCGACGAGTTCCGCGCCCAGTACCTCGACTCGGGGCGGCTGCCGCTGCGTCGAGGCTCGCTGCCCGAGGAGATCGCGCCCGCTGTCGCGTTCCTCGCCTCGCGCGAGAACAGCTACACGACCGGCCAGGTGGTGACCGTCGACGGCGGTCTCACGACAACCTTCTAGGACCACCATGACGATCGATGCGACCCCGCTCGCGGTGCTGGAGGGACTCGGTTTCCCGGAGGCGCTGCGCTGGCGCGACGGCGCACTCTGGTTCAGCGACATGTTCCGCGGTCGCGTGATGCGCTGGACGCCCGGTGAGCCTGCCGAGACGGTGCTCGATCAGGCATCCGGCGGACCGGAGGTGCCCGGCGGGATCGGGTGGCTGCCGGGCGGTGGGGGGCTCGGCGGCGACCTGCTCGTCGTCGACACGGGTGGGCGTCGGGTGCTGCGCCGCGGATCCGACGGCACGGTCACGACGCACGCCGACCTGAGCTCCTTCATGGAGCACCCGGCGAACGACATGCACGTCGACCCGGACGGCACGGCCTGGGTCGGCGGCTACGGATTCGACCCCGAGACGGATGCGCCGCGCGCCTCCCGCCTCGTGCGCATCGATCCCGACGGCACCTGCGCCGAGACGGCCGCCGAGCTCGTCTTCCCGAACGGCTGCGAGCGCGCCGCCGACGGAACCCTCGTGGTCGCCGAGACCTTCGCCGACCGGGTGTCGGTGCTCGACGCCGAGGCGTCGGTCCGGCTGCGCGAGGTCGCCCTCGCACCCGGCGCAGGCCCCGACGGGCTCTCGATCGGACCGGACGGCATCGTCCATGTCGCTCTCGCTTTCGCGGGTGAGGTCGTGAGGATCGGCGCCGACGGTCCCCGGTCGATCCATCGAGCTCCCGCGATCCCCGACGGCCCGGGAGCCGGGCCCGTCGGCTGCTACGACTGCGCCGTCCATCCCGACGGCGACCGCATCGCCATCGCGATCGCGAGCCTCGACGAGCCGCTCGCGGCGCGCGTCGATACCGGCCGCATCGTCATCCTCCCCCTCTGACCTCTCTGACCGACCTCAATCCCGCCCTCCCGAGGAGTCCCATGACCACGCCTCCGCTCCAGCCCCTGCTCCACGACGAGCTCGTCGTGCTCCGCGCCCCGACCCAGCTGTGGTCGGCACCCGACGGATCGATGGGCGCACGCCCGATCCACGGCGTCGCGTTCTCGGATGTGCGGCTGGTGCGCGAGCTCGACGTCCGCGTCGGCGGTGCCACCGCCGAGCACCTCGGGACGAGCGTCGACGCGGCCGACCACGTGACGATCCACGCGCTGCTGCGTCAGCTCGACGACCCGACGCCCGATCCGGGCGTGCGGCTCGCGATCGACCGGCGCGTGGGGCCGGAGGACTGGAGCGAGACGCTCACCGTCCGGACCCGTCACGACCAGCCGGTCACCGCCCGCATCGAAGTGCTGATCGAACCGGACGCCACCTTCGTCGACGCACTCAAACAGGGCGTCGCCGCGGGTGCGGCACCCGAGGTGACCCTCGACGGCGCACGCGCAAGCTGGTCGGGCGACGGCGTGAGCGCCGCACTCGACGCGGAGGGGTTCGCGCTCGCCCTCGACGGGCACCGCATCCGACTCACCGCCGAACTGGCCGTGCCCGCACGCGGATCGGCGTCGGTCTCATGGCGCATCGGCTTCACCGACGCGGGCGGCGCCGTGCGCGGCACCCACCTGCCGCGCCCCTGGGGCGACCCCGACCTCTCCGGCACCGACCCGCGCCTCGCGCGCTGGGGGGCGCGCGCGCTCGACGACCTCGACGCCTTGCGTATGACCCTCGCCGTGGACCCCGAGCGGCAATTCCTCGCCGCGGGCGCGCCCTGGTTCTTCACCCTCTTCGGCCGGGACTCCATCTGGGCCGCCCGCCTGCTGCTGCCGTGGGGCGTGCGGCTCGCGGGCGACACCCTGCACGTGCTCGCGCGGCTGCAGGGTGGCCAGCGCGACGACGCCACGGCTGAGGAGCCGGGCAAGATCATGCACGAGATCCGCCGCCAGAGCCTCGTGGTCGACGACGGCACCGTCCTGCCGCCGCTCTACTACGGCACCGTCGACGCGACGCCGCTCTGGGTGTGCCTGCTGCACGAGGCGTGGCAGGCGGGCCTCGCCGAATCGGAGGTGCGTGAGCTGATGCCCGCGCTCGAGGCAGCCCTCGGGTGGATGCGCGACCACGGCGACGCGGACGGCGACGGCCTGCTCGAGTACATCGACCGCTCCGGTCACGGCCTCGCCAACCAGGGGTGGAAGGACTCGGGCGACAGCGTGCAGTGGCGCGACGGGCGTCTGGCCGAGGGACCGATCGCGCTCTGCGAGGTGCAGGCGTACGCCTACCAGGCGGCCCTCGCGGGTGCCGAGCTGCTCGAGCGGTTCGGCGGGGCGGATGCGGCGGGTGCGTCCGCCGAGGATCGCGCCGCCGGATGGCGTGCCTGGGCTGCGCGCCTGCGCGAAAGGTTCCACGAGGAGTTCTGGATCACCGACCCGGCGATCACGGGCGATCTGGGACCGTACCCGGCGATCGCCCTCGATGCCGCGAAGCGCCCGGTCGACACGGTCACCTCGAACCTCGGGCACCTGCTCGGTACCGGTCTGCTGGACGCGGAGCAGTCGCGCCTCGTCGCAGCCCGACTCGGATCGCCCGTGCTCGACTCGGGCTACGGCCTGCGCACGATGTCGACGGACTCGGCCGGCTACTGGCCGTTCAGCTACCACGGCGGATCGGTGTGGGCGCACGACACGGCCATCGCCATCCGCGGGCTGGTCGCCGAGGGGCACCTCGACGTCGCCGGGTCGCTCGTGAACGGGCTCGCGGCGGCGGCCGAAGGGTTCGGCTACCGGATGCCGGAGCTGCACTCCGGCGACCCGGCGAGCGAGACGGCACGGCCGATCCCGTATCCGGCGGCCTGTCGCCCCCAGGCGTGGTCGGCCGCGGCGGCGCTCACCGCGCTCACGGCCGCGCGTGCAATCGACGCGGCGGAGGCGGGCGGCGAGGGCGAGGCTCAGGCGGAGGGCATCGAGCGGTAGAGCACGGGACGCTCGCCCCAGTCCTCGAGGCGGCGCTCCAGCCCGGCGCGCACCTCGGGCCACTCCTCGGCGAGCACCGAGAAGACCGCGGTGTCGCGCCACGTGCCATCGGGGCGGCGCTGGTCGCGGCGGTGCACGCCCTCGAAACGCGCTCCGAGCTTCTCGATCGCGGCGCGCGAGCGGGAGTTCACCGAGTCGGCCTGCAGCTTCACCCGGCCGAATCCATGCTCGAACGCGAGGCCCAGCATGAGCAGCTTCGCCTCGACGTTCACCTGGGTGCCCCACACCCGGGGCGAGTAGGCGGTCCAGCCGATGTGGGCGGTCTGGTTGGCGAGGTCGAAGTCGGCGAGGCTCGACGCCCCCACGATTTCGCCCGCATGGGGACCGGAGATGAGCCGCACGACGTAGGTATTGCCGCGCTCGTGCGGGAAGTACCCGGGCGCCCACTCGGCGAAAGCCGCCTCGTCGGCGGGCAGCCCCGCGGGTCCGCCGCCGTATCCGCCCGCGAAGACTTCGGGGTGGCCGAGTGCCGCCCAGAGGCCGGGCAGGTCGTCATAGCTGAACGGGTCGAGCCGCACGAAGCGGCCGACGAGCGGCTCGCGCTCGGGCTGGGTCGCATCCACCCCACCATCATCCCGTGTCGGCGGCACCCTCCCGCGCGCCGATGTCACCCGCCGTCGGATCACCGGGCTCATCGCCCCCTCATCCCCGAAATGCAGGAGATCCGCCCTCCGCTGACCGCGGATCCGGGATCCAGGCCCGTTCGCGGCAAGAATCTCCTGCATTTCTGAATCGAGGCAGGGCGAGCGTCGCGGGAAGCGACCGGATGACCCCGCTAGATGAGGTCGTGGCGCACGACGATCGCGTCGCGGCCGGGGCCGACGCCGATCGCCGACATCCGCGATCCGGACATCTCTTCGAGCGCGACCACGTAGTCCTGTGCCGCCTTCGGGAGGTCGGCGAAGCTGCGCGCACCGGTGATGTCCTCGCTCCACCCCGGGAGCTCTTCGTAGATCGGCGCGGCGTGGTGGAAGTCGGACTGGTTCACCGGCACCTCGTCGAAGCGCGTGCCGTCCACGTCGTAAGCGACGCAGACCGGGATGCGCTCGAGGCCGGTGAGAACGTCGAGCTTCGTGAGCACGAAGTCGGTGACTCCGTTGACGCGGGCCGCGTACCGGGCGATCGGGGCGTCGTACCAGCCGGTTCGGCGCGGGCGCCCCGTGGTCGTGCCGAACTCGAATCCGGCGCTCCGCAGGAACTCGCCCGCCTCGGCCGTGTAGCTCCACTCGCCCTCGCGCGCCAGGAGTTCCGTGGGGAACGGGCCGGAACCGACGCGGGTCGTGTAGGCCTTCACGACCGCGATGACCCGGTCGAAGCGGTTGGGTGCCACGCCGGATCCGGTGGCGGCGCCGCCGCTCGTCGCGTTGGAGCTCGTGACGAACGGGTAGGTGCCGTGGTCGACGTCGAGCATGGTGGCCTGACCGCCCTCGAAGAGCACTGTCTTGTCGGCGTCGAGCGCCTGGTTGAGCACAAGGCCGGTGTCGGCCACCATCGGGCGCAGGCGCTCGACGTACGAGAGCAGGTCGTCGACCACCTCGTCGACCGCGATCGCGCGGCGGTTGTAGACCTTCAGCAGCAGGTGGTTCTTCTGGTCGAGGGCGCCTTCGACCTTCTGACGCAGGATGTTCTCGTCGAAGAGGTCCTGGATCCGGATGCCGACGCGGTTGATCTTGTCGGCGTACGCGGGGCCGATGCCGCGGCCGGTGGTGCCGATCTGACGCTTGCCGAGGAAGCGCTCGGTGACGCGGTCGATGGTGCGGTGGTACGCGGTGATCACGTGGGCGTTGGCCGAGACGAGGAGCTTGGAGACGTCGACGCCGCGAGCGCTGAGCGCTTCGAGCTCATCGAAGAGCACCTCGATGTCGACGACGACGCCATTGGCGATCACGGGCACCACGCCCGGGCTGAGGATGCCCGACGGCAGCAGGTGCAGCGCGTACTTCTGGTCGCCGACGACGACGGTGTGTCCGGCGTTGTTGCCGCCGTTGAACTTGACGACGTAGTCGACGCGATCGCCGAGCAGGTCGGTCGCCTTGCCCTTGCCTTCATCGCCCCATTGGGCGCCGATGAGCACGATCGCGGGCATAGCTTCTCCCTCGGGACGCGGACGGGATTACACCCCACCCTATCGGCCCGCGCTCCCGCGCGGCGCTCTCTCCCCTGAGGGGTCGCAAACTGCGCCAGACACGCCGTGTCTTGGACAGTTTGCGACCCCTCAGGGGAGGGAGGGCGGGGCCGCGTGGGCGCGGATCCATTCGTGCATGACGATCGCGGCGGCCGCGGCGGCGTTGATGGAGCGGGTCGATCCGAACTGGCGGATCTCGACGTGCGCATCCGCGGCCGCGACCGCCGCCGCCGTGAGCCCCGGGCCCTCCTGCCCGAACAGCAGCACACAACGCTCGGGCAGAGCGAACTCGTCGACCGGCACCGCGCCGTCCGTGTTGTCGACCGCCACGATCGGCAGCCCCCGCTCGCGCGCCCACGCGACGAGGTCGTCGATCGTCGGATGCTGCAGCACGTGCTGGTAGCGGTCGGTCACCATCGCCCCGCGCCGGTTCCAGCGCCGGTTGCCGACGATGTGCACGGCCTCCGCCGTGAACGCGTTCGCGGTGCGCACGATCGAGCCGATGTTGAGGTCGTGCTGCCAGTTCTCGATCGCCACGTGGAACGGATGCCGGCGCCCATCGAGGTCGGCGACGATCGCGTCGAGACGCCAGTACCGGTACCGGTCGACGACGTTGCGCGTGTCGCCGTGCTCCAGCAGCTCCGGGTCGTACCGCGGATCGGAGGGCCACGCCGCGGGCCCACCCGGCCAGGGCCCGACCCCTATCGGTGCCCGATCCGACTCGCCCGCATCCACGCCCCGAGCGTACGGGGCTTGACGGATACCGCACACGCGCCTATCTTACTCAACAGATCAGTTGATCAATGGTATAGTTGAATAGTGGATGACGAGAGAGACCCCGAGGACCAGCTGAACCGCGCGTTCCTCGCCCTCGCCGACCCGGTGCGACGCACGATCGTCGCCCGCCTCAGCACGGGGCCGGCCACGGTCAACGAGCTCGCCGAGCCGTTCGACATCACCCTCCAGGCGGTGTCGAAGCACATCCAGGTGCTCGAGCAGGCCGGGCTCGTGAGCCGCACCCGCGACGCGCAACGCCGCCCGGTGCATCTCGAGCCCGCGCGGCTCGAACGGCTCACCGCGTGGATCGACCGCTACCGCCTCGACGCCGAGCGCCGCTTCCGCAGCCTCGACACCCTCCTCGCATCCGCCGACGGCGGCACGACCGCCACCAAGGAGAAGGAGAAATGAGCAACGCCCTGAAGGTCACCGCCCCCGAGGGCCTGCCGTACGTCGACTTCGAGCGCGAGTTCGACGCCCCGGTGAGCGCCGTCTTCAACGCCCACCGCGACCCTGCGCTCGTCGCCCAGTGGATGGGGCCCGACCGCTACGGCACCGAGATCGGCGAGTGGGACTTCACGAGCGGCGGGCGCTGGAGCATGACGAACATCGACGGCGACACGCGCTACGAGTTCCGCGGCACCTTCCACACGGTCCGCGAGAACGAGTTGGCCATCCAGACGTTCGAGTTCCTCCGGGTGCCGGACGTCGTCAGCATCGAGTCGCTGCGCTTCGTCGAGGTCGGCGGCGGCCGCACGCGCCTCGTCGGCCACGCCGTGTATCCGAGCATGGAAGCTCGCGATGGCATGGTCGCCGCCGGGATGGAGGGCGGCATGAGCGAGGGCTATGACAAGCTCGACGCGCTCCTCGACGCCTGACCGGGCGCGGGCATCCGGCCTGTTAATCTCGCCCCATGCCCACCGACCCGACCTGGGATCCGGGCTCGTGGGATGCCGCGAGCCCGGACACGGTCGTGTTCGGCGACAACCTCGAAATCGCCCGGGCGCTGCCCGATGAGAGTTTCCGCCTCGTTTACCTCGACCCGCCCTTCAACACCGGCCGCACTCAGCGGCACCGCGCGATCCGCACGGTGCGCGACGCCGAAGGCGACCGCGCGGGCTTCGGCGGCGAGCGCTACCGCACCGTCGTGCAGACGCTCTACGGATACGACGACCGCTTCGAGGACTACTGGGGCTTCCTCGAGCCGCGCCTGGCCGAGGTGTGGCGGCTGCTCGACCGGCGCGGCACGCTCTACCTGCACCTCGACTACCGCGAGGCCCACTACGCGAAGGTGGCGCTCGACGCGCTCTTCGGACGCGAGAGCTTCCTCAACGAGCTGATCTGGGCGTACGACTACGGCGGCAAGTCGAACCGCCGCTGGCCCGCCAAGCACGACACGATCCTCGTCTACGTGAAGGACCCCACCGCGTACTACTTCGACAACGCCGCCGTCGACCGCGAGCCCTATATGGCGCCTGGGCTCGTCACCCCTGAGAAGGCGGCCCGCGGCAAGCTCCCGACGGATGTCTGGTGGCACACGATCGTCACGACCAACGGCCGCGAGCGCACCGGCTACCCCACGCAGAAGCCGGAGGGCGTGCTGCGGCGCATCGTGCAGGCCTCCACGGCGCCGGGCGACGCCGTGCTCGACCTCTTCGCGGGCTCGGGCACGACCGGCGCCGTGGCGAGCACCCTCGGCCGGCGCTTCCTGCTCGTCGACGCCAATCCGGATGCCGTCGAGGTCATGCGATCCCGGCTGCCGGAGGCGCGATTCCTTACCGCCTGACACGACCCGGATGCGTGGGAGCCACGGGGCGTCGACAGCTGACGCCGATACCCTGAGCACATGAATCCGCGTCACGACGCCCGCCCGCACATCGAGAGCTGGCTCACCGACATGGACGGCGTGCTCGTCCACGAGAACAAGGCACTCCCCGGCGCTCCCGAGCTCATTCACCAGTGGGTCGAGTCGGGCACGCCGTTCCTGGTGCTCACCAACAACTCGATCTTCACGCCGCGCGACCTGGCCGCGCGCCTTCGCTCATCCGGTCTCGAGGTGCCCGAGGAGCGCATCTGGACCAGCGCGCTCGCGACGGCCGAGTTCTGCCGCAGCCAGATCCCCAACGGCTCCGCGTTCGTGATCGGCGAGTCGGGTCTCACGAACGCCCTGCACGAGGCCGGCTTCGTGTTGACCGAGACGAACCCGGATTTCGTGGTCGTCGGCGAGACGCGCAACTACTCGTTCGAGGCGATCACCAAGGCCATCCGCCTGATCATCGGCGGCGCCCGCTTCATCGCGACGAACCCGGATGCCACGGGCCCCTCGGCGGATGGCGTGCTCCCGGCGACCGGCGCGATCGCGGCGCTCATCACGAAGGCCACCGGCAAGGACCCCTACATCGTGGGCAAGCCGAACCCGATGATGTTCCGCTCGGCGATGAACAAGATCAACGCCCACTCGGAGACCACCGCGATGATCGGCGACCGGATGGACACCGACGTGGTGGCGGGCATCGAGGCGGGCCTGCACACGGTGCTCGTGCTGACGGGCATCAGCGACCAGTCCGAGATCGAGCGTTACCCGTTCCGTCCGGACGAGATCCTGCACGGGGTGCACGAGCTGCTGCCGTGAGGCCGTGCGCCGTGTCGCGGGACGTCATTCCGCGGACGGCGCCACCGATCCGCTGAGCGGCTCGCCCGACGAACGGCTCACAAAGCAGAAGATCGACCGTTCACCGTCGTTCCATTGCTCCTCGGTCACCGGGTAGGTGCCCTGAATCTGCAGGTCGGTGTAGTCGCGCGCCGCGGCGAGGTCGACCTCGTCTCCGTCGCAGAGCTTCGCGGCCTTCTTCTGCAGCGCCTCGACGCCGGGCCACGGATCGTCTTCGACGGATCCCTCCTTCGGCAGCACGAGCTCGCGCACGACGAGCTGCGCCGGATGCGCCTCACCGCAATCGACGACGGTGAACTCCTCGGCCCAGGGGTCATCGAAGGGGTCGAGGCATTCGCCGCCGAGCAACTCATCCCACGCCCACAGCCCGGGCGCCACCGGCCCAGCAGGCAGCGCCGTCGGAAGCGGAGTCGGGGTGGGGGTGTCGCTGGGGGTCGGTGTCGGCGTCGGCGTCGCCGCGAAGATCGCCGGAAGTCTCGTGCCGAGGAGGAACAACGCCACGAGTGCGAGGATGGCGACCGCCCCGACGGCCACCCCCAGCAGCACCTTCTGGGCCGGGGTGATCCCCGTGGGCGCACTCTCGGAGCGGCCGGCCCGCGGCGAGCGGGCCGCACGCACGGGGGGTTGCTCCGCCTCGTAGTCGCGGAAATTGTCCTCGCCGAACAGCGAGTCGAGATCGGATGCCGTGCTCGGATCCGCGGCAAGTGACGATGCGTTCAGCCGCTCGGTCGCGGCGAGCTCGGCGAGCGCCTCGCCCGTGACGATGGGCTGCGGCACCGCCTCGGTGGGCTCGGGCTCGGGCGGAACCGCGGCCATCGCCTGCGTGGGCTGATCCCAGGACGGCGCGTCGGCCGCATCCGGTGCAACCTCGGAGAGGTGGGCGGTCTCGAACGGCATCGGCGACTCGGGGGCCGCTCCGGGCGGCTCGGCGCCCTCGAGTGCGGGCTCCACCGGCGGGGTCCAGGCGACGGTCGGTGGCGGCTCGACGGGTGGCGGCGTCCACGCGAAGGTGAGGGGCTGCGGGGGCTCCGAAGGTTCGATGAGCGCCGGCGGCTCTGCGGATGCTGGCGTTGCCGGCGGCACAGGCGGGGCCGGAGGGGCGGCCGCGGGCGGCGGCACGACCGGCGGTGTGCTCGCACTTGGGCGAAGCCCCCAGGCGAATCCGCCGGGCTGGCCGGGCGCGGGCGGCTCGGATGCGGGCTGCTGCGGTGCGGGGGGCCCAGACGGTGCGGGCGGCCCAGACGGCGCGGATCGCTCGGACGCGGGCGTCGTCTGCTCCGGCGTCGCCGCCGCGCCACGCCTCTCGGTCGGCTCGCCCTTCCCGTCGTCCTCGTCGTGCGCCCCGAACTGCGCGGCGAGCCAGTCGCTGCCGGACTGCTGCTCGTCGTCGTCGCCGTCGCGCGGGCTCATCGGCGCCTCTACTGCGGTTCGAGGCCGAGGTCGGCCAGTCGGATGGCGGCGAGGTACGGGTATCCGGCGGCTTCGATGCGCTCCTGCGCGCCGGTGGCCCGGTCGACCACCACGGCCACCGCGACGACCTGCGCGCCGACCTTCTCGAGCGCCTCGATCGCCTTGAGCGGCGAGCCGCCGGTGGTCGAGGTGTCTTCGAGCACGATGACCCGCTTGCCCTCGAGGTCGGGACCCTCGACCTGCTTGCCGCGACCGTGGTCCTTCGGCTCCTTGCGCACCACGAACGCGTCGTATGCGAGGCCGCGGGCCGCGCCCTGGTGCAGGACGGCCGCGGCGATCGGGTCGGCGCCCATCGTGAGCCCTCCGACCGCATCCACCTCCGGCACCTCGGCGATGAGGTCGACCATGACCTGTCCGATGAGCGGTGCGACGCGGTGGTCGAGGCTCACCTTGCGCAGGTCGATGTAGTAGCTGGCCTTCTTGCCGCTCGTGAGCGTGAAGTCGCCGTGGAAGACGGCCTCGTCGGTGATGTGCTCGATGAGCTGGGTGCGGGGGTCGGTCACGCACACCAGATTAGGGTGCGCACGGCCGGATCGGACGCTGGCGCTAGCGTTGGCCCATGCGCATCGCGACCTGGAACATCAACTCGATCCGCACGCGGCACGCCCGCGCCATCGACTGGATGGTGCGGGAAGACGTGGATGTCGTCGCCTTCCAGGAGATCAAGTGCACGGAGGCGCAGTTCCCGTTCGCGGCGTTCGAGGATGCGGGCTACGAGGTCGTGCTGCACGGGTTGAACCAGTGGAACGGGGTGGCGATCGCGGCGCGGCACGCGATCGAGGATGTGGAGGTCGGGTTCCCCGGCCAGCCCGGATTCCTGAAGGGGCATGAAGGCACCGACCTCCCGATCGAGGCGCGGGCGATCGGGGCGACCGTGCAGGGGCTGCGGCTCTGGAGCCTCTACGTTCCGAACGGGCGCGGGCTCGACGACCCGCACTACGCCTACAAGCTCGACTGGCTCGCGACGCTCGCGGGCGACGTTCACGACTGGCTCGACCAGGACCCCGAGCTTCCGCTCGCGCTGATGGGCGACTTCAACATCGCGCCGCTGGATTCGGATGTCGGCGATCCGACGTTCGTGCAGGGCGTCTCGACCCACATCTCGCCGCCGGAGCGAGCCGCGTTCGCGGCGTTCGCGGCGGCCGGTCTCGCCGACGTGGTGCGGCCGATCCGTCCCGAGGGCTACACCTACTGGGACTACAAGCAGCTGCGCTTCCCCCGCAACGAGGGCATGCGGATCGACTTCGTGCTCGGATCGCGCACCTTCGCCGATCGCGTGGTCGACGCGTCGATCCATCGCGAGGAGCGCAAGGGCGACGGCCCGAGCGACCACGTTCCGGTGGTGGTCGACCTCGATCTCTCGGAGGTCGATGACGACGACCGTCCGATGATCTTCTAGGCCGGGTCGGGGGCTGGGATCGCCGCGACGGCCTCGATCTCGACGAGCACCCCGGGTCGCGACATGGGCACCGCGACAACCGTCACCGCAGTGCGCACCGGCCACTCGGCCGCGCTGGCGGCGTAGGCCTCGTTCGCGTCGACGCCGACGGTGAGGAAGATCGTCAGCTTGGCGACGTGCTCGGGCGAGGTGCCCGCCTCGGCCAGCACCGCCTTCAGGTTGCGCAACGCCAGCCGGGTCTGCGGCCCGAGACCGTCCACGAGCGTGCCGTCGGCGTCGATGCCGTTCTGACCGCCCACGAAGACCAGTGGCCCCGCGGGCACGACCATGCCTTGGGCGAAGGCGGGACTCGTGAACATGCCGGGCGGATCGATGGGGGTGATGGGTGTCGTCATGGCATCAGTGTGCTCGCCGCCACCGACTGGCGCGAGGGTCCGTAGATCCGCGTGGACGCGAACCGAATCCCTGTTCACACGCCCCAGCCAAGCGGTATGGTCCCGGCCATGACCACCTCAGTCCCCGCGGGTTTCTACCCCGACCCATTCGACCCGGAGGTCTTCCGGCAGTGGGACGGAGAACGATGGACGCTCCTGGCCCGCCTCGGTCCGGACGCTGCAACCGTCAAGTACGGCGCGAAGCATGTCGGCAAAGCGGAGCCGGCACCGGGCACGTCGCCCCGGAGCAGCGACACCTCGCAGCGTCGTGCCGACACCGCAGGCACGGATCGCGCGGCCGGTACCGCGGCGGGCAACCGAGTACTCGTGGGCGCAGTGCTCTGGGCAATCATCGCGACGGTGGTCGGCTGCGTTTACATCTTCGGCACGCAGGATGTCGTCTACAGCGACGACGCCGGGATTCCAGACACCGGTGCGCAGATTGTGCGAGGGATCGGGTGGCTCATCATCGGGTCGGGAGTGCTCGGCGTCATCATCGCCGCATCCCGCCGCTGATCGCGGTTCCGGTGATGGCAAAAGTCAGCAGAGCCGCGTCAACGCGGACAGACCCCTGTCGCCCAGGGCGGCACGCGCCTAGCCTGGGGGCATGTCCCCCGTCGCCCACGCATCCGGTGCCGCGCTCGCGTTCGATGTCGCAGGCCCGGACGATGCGCCCGTCGTCCTCTTCGTGCACGCGGGCGTCGCGACGCGCGCGATGTGGGATCCGCAGTTCGACGACCTGGCGCGCGACTACCGCGTGATCCGGTACGACACCCGCGGGTACGGCGACTCACCCGGCGATGCGAACCCGTATTCGGAGGTCGAGGACCTCGTGGCGGTGCTCGACGCCGCCGGAGTCGAGCGCGCAACCGTCGTGGGCGCCTCGCGCGGTGGTGGGTTCGCGCTCGACGCTGCTCTCGCCCATCCGGATCGGGTTTCGGGTCTCGTGCTCATCGGCGCCGCTCCGAGCGGGATGTCCGACGACGACATCGTCTACACCGAGAGCGAGCGGGAGCTGGAGCGCGCGATGGCTGCCGCGGAGGCGGCGGAAGACGTGGACACCCTCGTGCGCATCGAGGTCCAGTTGTGGGATCTCGGGCCAGATCGCGACGTCGACGACGTGGATCCCGCGTTCGTCGAGCGTGCGATCGAGCTCAACGTCGGTGCCGCCCACTGGGATTTCGCGGGGACACCGGTGCCTGCCGAGCATCCCGCGATCGACCGCCTCGGGGAGGTGGCGGTGCCGACGCTCGTCGTCATCGGCGATCACGACGTGACCGACTGCCGGGTCGCCGCCGACGTGCTTCTCGCGGGCATCCCGGATGCCGAGGAGCTGCGCTTCCCGGACGCGGCGCACCTGCCGAGCGTCGAGCATCCGGAGCGGTTCACCGCGCAGCTGCGCGACTGGCTCGCCCGACGCTCGGCGTAGCGCGCCTCAGGACGCGGGCGGCGCGAACAGGTTGATGAGCGTGCCGTCCGGATCGCGCACGATCGCCGAGCGGTTGCCCCACGGCATGGTCGTCGGCTCGAGCGCGACCTCGGCCCCGAGCTGACGAGCGCGGTCGCACGCCTCCTCGACGTCGTCCACGAGGAATTCGACGAGAAGCGGAGCTCGGCTGCCCGGTGCCGGCATCGCGTCCGCGAAGCTCGCCGTCGTCGCGACATGCCCGATCGCGAGGGTGCCCGTGTCGGCTCGGAAGACGGCGAACACCTCGCCGACGCGCTCGGGGGTGAGGCCGGTGAGCGCCTCGTAGAAGTCGGCGAGCCGGGGCACGTCGTCGGTGATGATGCGGACGGATGCGAACTGCATGCGCATTTCCTTTCGATGGTTCGTGCGGGCAGGCTAGGAGCAATACCGGTCAGCTGATGCCCGGTATGTGGAATCGAGGTTGCGATGCACCAGGCCACACGCGCCCTTGCCGTGCTCGAAGTTCTGCAGTCCGGTGGAACGCATCCGGTGACGGAACTGCGCGAGCGGTTCGCCGTCGCCGAGCGCACGATCCGGCGGGACATCGAGTTGCTGCTCGAGGCAGGCGTTCCCGTGGAGTCGGTGCGCGGGAGGCGCGGCGGCTATCGGATCACGCCCGGATATCGCACGCCGTCGCTGCTCTTCACCGACGACGAGGCGCTGACCACGGTGGTCGGCCTGCTGCTCGCGGGGGAGGCGGGGCTCCTGCGCGACGCCGACGGCGCGGCCGCGAGCGCCGCCGCCAAACTCAGGCGCACCCTGCCGCCTGCCCTGCGACGGCGGGTCGATGCCCTGCTGACCTCGGTGGCCGCGACGGGATCCGCACTTCCGACCACCCCCGCCGCAACCCGCACGGTTCTCGATCTCGCCGACGCCGTGCGGGAGCACCGCGAGGTGCAGCTGGTCTACACACGGGGTGACGGCACCCGCCTCGATCGGATCGTGCGACCATATGGCGTGGTGGCACATGATCGCCGCTGGTACCTGGTGGCGGCTTCGGTCGACGACGATGCGCCCCGCGTGTACCGGATCGACCGCGTGCTCCGTCAGCGGACACGTGACGCCGTCTTTCGGGCCCCCACCGGGTTCGATGCGCGATCGCACCTCATCGCGAGCCTCGCGTCGGTGCCGCGCGCCCACCGCGTCGAGGTGCGGGTCGCGGCACCGCTCGAACATGTGCTGCGGCGCTTCCCTCCCGGAGTTGCCGAGGTCGAGGAGGCAGGGGACGGCTGGTGGCGCATCGTTCTGCAGGCCGAGCGTCTCGATTGGGTGGCGGCGGCGATCGCCGGGCTCGGCAGCCCCCTCGTGATCGACGAGCCCCCGCAGCTCCGCGATGAGCTGCGCGTGCTCGCCGCGCGACTGCATGCGGCAGCCGAAGCCTAGGCGTTACGCGTAAAGCACAGCCGCGACGACCACGATGACCGGCAGCGAGAGCAGCGTCGTGAGCAGCACGGCATCCCGCGCCAGCACCTCGCCGCGCCCATACCGCTGGGCGTAGTTGAAGACGTTCTGTGCGCTCGGCAGCGCGGCGAGCACCACGGCGACGAAGAGCTCGTGCCCGGTGAGACCGAACCCGTACCTCGCGACGGCCCATGCCACGAGCGGCATACCGATGAGCTTGAGCACGACCGCGAGCACGACGTCCCGCCGGGAACCCGGGGTGTCGAGGATGCGCCGGCCGTGCAGCGACATCCCGAAGTTGAGCAGGATCACCGGCACGGCCGCCGCTCCCACCAGCTCGAAGGGCGCGAGCACGGGATCGGGCAGGTCGATGCCGGTGAGCGCGACGATGAGACCGAGCACCGACCCGATGATCAGCGGATTGCGCACCGGCTGGCTGAGAATCCGCCCGAGCGATACGTGCCCGGAGGTCGTGACGTCGAGCACGGTCAGTGCGATCGGGGCGAACACGATGAGCTGCAGCAGGATCACGGGGGCGGATGCGGCCGCATCGCCCACCACGTATGCCGCGACCGGAATCCCGATGTTGTTGGCGTTGATGTAGCTGGAGGCGAGCGCGCCGATCGTCGCTTCGGGCACGCGCCTGCGCCAGATGCCGAGCGCCACCACGAGGAACGCCACCATCGGGACGAGCGCCGCGACCGCCGCCACGGGCAGCTGCACGGAGAAGAGCGAACGCAGATCGGCCTCGGCGAGCACCGTGAACAGCAGTGCGGGCGACAGCACGAAGAAGGCCAGACGGCTGAGCACCTGGTGGGCGTTCTCTCCGACGATGTCGAAGCGTCCGATGAGGTACCCGGTGCCGATGATCACGGCGATGATCGCGAACCCGATCAGCACCCCACCCACCCGATCAGCCTATGGGTGCGGCGCCGCGCTCAACGGGACCACCCAGGCGGCCGCGAGCTGAGCAAAGGAGAGCACGATGATGACCGGCCACACGACCAGCTCCGCTCTGGCTAGGCGCGGCCACACCCCGAGGGCCGCGGCACCGAACAGCATCGGAAGCAGAAACACGAACGACCCGCGGTACGTGGTCGGCGGCCCGGAGGTGAGGAGCAGCCACCACAACAGGCCGTAGAGCGTGACACCCACCAAGGCGAGCGCGATCGAGAGGATCACGCGCGCCCGCGCTCGCCCCTCGAACCACTCGAGGGCGTTCACCAACGCGTCCGCGGTCGCTTCGGCAGCCCCACGGCCCCTCGCGTCCGCGCGGTCGCCCCTCGCCCAGGTCGCGAGAATCTGCAGGAACTTGTGCCGACGCCGCCACGCATCCGAACGTCGTCGTGTCTCAGAGAGCATGACGGGGCTCAGGATCGTCCAGCGGACTCGGCCGCGCCCGTCGACCCACTTCGCCACGGGCAGCGCTACATCGTGATCGACCTCGATCACGCGCTCCCGCGGAATCGTTCGTGATCGAAGATGGCCCACGATGCGCACACGGTGCTCGTCGAACTCGACTCGGACGAGGAGACTCCGCACGGCGAGGAGGACTCCGCCGGCGCCGAACAGCGAACCGACGATGAGGCCGACGGGAGGTCCGCCCTGGAGTGCGTCCGCGATGCCGAAGCCGCCAGCGCAAGCGATGGCGAGGCCGCCGACGACCAAGACGACAGCCATCCACGTCTCCGGGCGGAACCGCCCCGATGTCACCGCCACGCGATGGATCGTATCGAGGGTCGTACCCTGTCGACCATGGAGAACGCACCCGTCGACCGCGACGCCGCCATCCGCGTGTGGCGCGAGTATGCCGAGACGCGACCGGAACTCGCCGATGTCGCCGAGCCAGGCGCCGTCGAGCAGTTCGGCGACAACTCGGACCTCACCGACGAGCTCATCGAGCTCGTCCTCCACGGACCCAAGCGCGCAACAGCCGCTCTCGTCGCCGAGTTCGCCGCGGAGGGCGAGCCGCTCCCGCGCATCGGTGACCATTGGGTCGCCTGCGACTCCACGGGTCGGCCGCGGGCGATCCTGCGCAGCACCGAACTGCGAATCGGCCCGTTCTCGAGCGTGGATGCCGCGTTCGCCTATGACGAGGGTGAGGACGACCGCACCCTCGATTCGTGGCGCGACGGACATCGCCGCTACTGGTCGCGCGCCGCCGAACGCCTCGGATTCACGTGGAGCGAAGACCTGGAGGTCGTCTTCGAGCGCTTCGAGGTGGTCTGGCGAACTCCGTAGCGCTCGCCACCCTGGGATCGTGATTCCTGCGTCCGAGCGCCTCTCACGCAACGATCCCGCGCTTACGGCAACCCTCTGCACAACGATCCTTCGTAGGCTGAAAGATCGAGAGGAGGCACCCATGAACACGACCGCCCGCACCCCGTCCGTCATCGGAGAACCGGAGGTCGTCGAGGACGCCTCCACCGCCGAGCAGAGCCCCGCCTGGCGGCAGCTCAAGGACGCGACGATCGCCCTCCAGCAGCTGCAGCAGAAGGACGGCTCGATCCCCGACGCGGGCGACCACGACGCCGCGCGCGGTTACGTCGAGCGCATCGTCGCCGGCATCCGCGCCTTGGCCCCCGCGTTCCCCCACGATGCCGCCTACCTCGACGCCCTCCCGGGCGACTTCGGTCGATGGGCCGACGGCGGCTTCGGCGTGCCGGACTTCCTCGACTCGCTTGTCGCCTTCGCCCCCGCCGCGCACCGCATCGACGGGCTGCGCCACCTCGTGGTGTTCCCGATGTACACGCAGAACGGATCGCCGGATCGTCACGTCGAGGCGCTCATCGCGGAGGTCATCTGGCCGGAGTTCATCGAGCGACTCGAGGAGCGATACACCAACGCGCTGTTCGTATCGCTCCGTCTCATCGACTTCACCCCGGGCTACGACACCAACTCGGCGGTACTGTTCCCCGAGACCGTCGCGATGCGCGAGATCCCGCCGTTCACCTGGGGCGCGATCTTCCAAGACCGCGAGGCGGCCCGCTTCCGACGCGTGGTCGACGCGGCGGCCGAGATCACGAAGCTCGAACTGCTACCCGGTCAGCGCCGGCTGCTCGACGACCAGGCGCTCGCCGAGGAGGTCTTCGTGATGTGGGACCTCATCCACGACCGCTCCCACATGCGCGGCGACCTGCCCTTCGATCCGTTCATGATCAAGCAGCGGATGCCGTACTTCCTGTACTCGCTCGAGGAGCTGCGGTGCGACCTCACCGCGTTCCGCGAGTGCGTGAAGCTCGCCGCCGACGAGAGCGCCGACGCGCACACGCGCGATCGGGCGCTCCACGTGCAGCACGCGATCCTCTTCGACCGCATCTTCCGCTTCCCGCTCACGGGTTCGCGGGTGCGCAACTACGACGGGCTCGGCGGTCAGCTGCTCTTCGCGTGGCTGCACCAGCACGGTGTGCTGCACTGGACCGACACCCAGCTCGCCTTCGACTGGGATGCGGTGCCCGCCGCCGTCATCGCGCTCTCGGATGCGATCGACGAGCTGTACTGGCGCTCGATCGACCGACCGAAGACGGCGCACTGGCTGGCCGCCTACGAGCTGGTGCGGGGAACCCTCGCACCGAATCCGGCATCCGTGTGGGCCCGCGGCCTGCCGGATGAGGTGCTCGCGGGGCCGCCGAAGGGCTACACCGACCAGGTCCTCGATGACGAATTCCCGCTGTCGATGTTCTACGAGGCCCTCGGGAGGAAGATGGTCGACGTGATCGAGTCGACCAAGGGCATCACCGGATGATCGTCGTCGTCGCGGGTGCGACGGGCGAGGCGGGACGCGAGCTGAGCGGGCTGCTGACCGAGCGCGGCGACACGGTGATCGCGCTCGGCACGGACGAGGGGCGGCTCACCGACGTGGTCGCCGCGGAGCACCGCGTCGTGGATCTGACGGATGCCGCCGCCGCCGAGGCGCTCGCCGCCGACATCGTCGCGCAGCACGGGCGCGTCGATGCACTGCTGCACCTCGTGGGCGGCTGGAAGCCCGGCGACACCCCGGAGGCGGATGCATGGCTGCGCCCCCGGCTCGTCACAACTCTCGATTCCGCGATCCGTGCGTTCATGCCCGCTCTGGCGGAATCCGCGGGGCGACTCGTGCTCGTCAGCTCGACGGCGGTCGTGCCGGGCGAGGAGCCGAACAGCTCGTACGCGCGGGCCAAGGCCGCGGCGGAGCGCCTCGTGCTCGGCTCGGCGGCACCGGTGCTCGCGGCATCCGGCGGCGCGGCGACGGTCGTCGCGATCCGCTCGATCGGGGAGGGCGGCATCTCGGCCGCCGAGCTCGCCGCCACTCTCGCGGGCGTACTCACGGCGCCGACCTCCGAGGTGGCGGGCGCCCGCCTCATCCCCACCCCGACCCCCTGACCCCGGCCCCGGGCCCGCCCCCGACCCCGACCCCGACCCCGTGAGAGTACGCACTTCTGCGGCCTCTCAACCGTGAGAGCACGCAGAAGTGCGTACTCTCACGGTATGGAGACGGGGGCGCGCGACGTCGTCATCGTCGGCGGGGGGCACAACGCGCTCGTCGCGGCGGCGTACCTGGCTCGCGCGGGGCGCAGCGTCACGGTGCTCGAGCGCCGGCCGCAGCCCGGGGGCGCGGCGATCTCGGCGGAGGTGTTCCCCGGAGTCGATGCCCGGCTCTCGCGCTACTCCTACCTCGTGAGCCTGCTCCCCGAGCGCATCCGCCGCGACCTGCGGCTCGACATCCGCCTCGCCCGCCGCCGCTACTCCTCGTACACGCCCGTGCCGGGCACCGATCGCGGCCTCCTGGTCGACACCCACGACCCCGCCGCGACGGATGCGTCGTTCGCGGCGATCGGAGCGGATGCCGATATCCGCGCATTCCGTGACTTCGGCGACGACACGGCCCGGGTCGCGGCGGCGATCTGGCCAACCATCACCGGGCCGCTCCTCACCCGGGCCGAGACCCGCCGCGCCGTGGGCGACGACCGCATCTGGCACGACGTGATGGAGGCCCCGATCGGAGACACGATCGCGCGCCGCTTCGCCGACGACACTGTGCGCGGCGTGGTCCTCACCGACGCGCTCATCGGAACGTTCGCGCCCACCATCGACGAGACACTCGCCGCGAACCGCTGCTTCCTGTACCACGTGATCGGCGGCGGAACCGGCCACTGGGACGTGCCCGTCGGGGGCATGGGCGCTGTGAGCGGCGCCCTCGCCCGAGCTGCGCGCGAGGCGGGTGCGGAGCTGATCACCGGCGCGGAGGTCACCTCCGTGACCCCGGATGGCGAGGTCGGGTTCCAGGTCGGCGACGACGAGCGCAAGCTTGTCGGCCACAGCGTGCTCTCGGGGGTCGCGCCTGCCGAGCTCGCCCGGCTGCTCGGCGAGACTCCGACACGGCCGGAGGGCGCACAGGTGAAGGTGAACCTGCTGCTGCGCCGCCTCCCCCGCCTCCGTGACGACGCGGTCGACCCCCGCGCCGCCTTCGCGGGAACCTTCCACGTCAACGAGTCGTTCGGGGCGCTCGAGGATGCCCACACCCGAGCGAGCGCGGGCGCCATCCCCACGCCCCTCCCCCTCGAGACGTACTGCCATTCGCTCACCGACCCGAGCATCCTGTCGCCCGCGCTGCAGAACGCCGGTGCCCACACGCTCACGGTGTTCGGGTTGCAGACCCCCGACCGCCTCTTCGACGGCGCCGACCCGGACACGCTGCGCGAGACCCTCCAGCGCGCCGCGTTGAGCTCACTCGACTCGGTGCTGGCGGAGCCGCTCGCCGAGCTGTTGTGGACCGACGCCGACGGTCGGCCGTGCATCGAGACCGCGACGACGCGCGACCTGGAGGAAGGCCTGCGGATGCCGGGCGGCAACATCTTTCACGGCCCGCTCGAGTGGCCCTTCGCCGAGGACGATGACGAGCTCGCCACGTCCGCCGAGCGGTGGGGCGTGGCGACGCACCATCCGCGCATCCTCATGTGCGGATCCGGCAGCCGACGTGGCGGTGCCGTGTCGGGTCTCGGCGGGTTCCACGCGGCGATGGCGCTGCTGGAGGGCTGAGCTTCCGCGACGCCTCGACACCGCGGCGCCGTCAGTCGCCGTCCGACCCGCCCGCCGCGGCCGCAGCGAAGACGGCGTCGCGGATGCGGTCGCGCCCGAGTTCCACAGCACCCCGCAGTACCGCATCGGTTCCGATATCGCTCGCCACGATCTCCACGTCGACCTCCGGGTGATCGCGGACGAGGATGCGCGACACTGCCTCGACGAACGACGGATCACCCGCTCCGATCGACCCGCCCAGGACGACGAGTTCGGGGTCGAGAACGAGGCCGAGGGCCGCCGTCGCTCTGGCCACGCGTTCGGCGGTGTGCTCGACGACGGCAGCCAGTTGCGGGTCGATGCGCGCACGGAGAAAGAGCTCAGCGGGATCGGTGGGAGCCTCGGCCCCGAGAGCCTCGGCGTCGCTGCGCACGCTCGCCATCCCGAGGCTCGCGTCCGTCTCACCGGCGGGCCCGGGCAGGTAGGCCACCTCGCCCGCGGCGCCCCGTCGACCGCGGTGAAGTCGGCCATCGAGCACGAGACCCGATCCCACGCTCTCCCCGACGAAGAGGAACGCGAAGTCGGCGACGCCGAGTGCCGCCCCGAGGCGCAGCTCGGCGACGGCGGCCAGGTTGGTGTCGTTCTCGAGGGTCACCCGGTCGCCGAGTCGGTGCCGCAGTGCGCTCGCGAGGCCCGCCCCGTCGTCGGGAAGGCCCGGAGCGAGACGGATGACGTCGTCAGGCCCCACGACGCCCGGCACCCCCACGACGATGTGATCGAGTCCGTCGACAGTGAGCCCGGCGTCGGTCGCGGCGCGTTCGAGCGCTCGGAACGCGGCATCCGCGATGTCGACCGCGGACTCGGCAGCAGACTCGACGGCGCGTCCTCGTACGCCGGTGCCGAGGTCGAAGACGGCCGCCCTCACCGTGCCGCGCGTGATGTCGAGCGCGCCGCCGGTGGCAGCACCGCGGGCGATCGCGTAGAGCACGGCCGCGGGTCCCCCGGTTTCATCGTCGAACCCCACGTCGACCACGACACCGCGTTCGAGCAGTTCCGGAACCGTCTGCGCGATGGCCGTCTTCGAGAGCCCCGTTGCGCGGCGCAACTGCGCTCGCGTCAGCGGTCCGTGTCGGTCGACCGTCTCGAGCACCGCCCGGATGTTGATCGCTTTGAGCAGCCCCGGCGCACCCGCCGTGACCTCGGTGGGCCCGTTCACCGCAGGTCGGGCGTCACCGGGAGCGCCGTGGGGTCGGCATCCGGTTGATCGGCATCCGGGCCACCCTCCGGTGCCTCCGGGAGAGCGACGTGCGTCGGCCGCAGCAGGAGCGCGACGCCGAACGAGAGGATGAGCAGCACAAGCGGCACCGTCGAGGTGAGGAAGATGAAGGCGTCGGCGGGGTGCTGGCCCGGCTCCTCGCCGCTCACGTAGCCGTACAGTCCACCGGCGATGAGGAACGCGACCGCCGTCACGAGCGCTGAGCAGCGGACCACGAAGTTGCTGACGGCGGTGAAGATGCCCTCGCGTCGGCGTCCGGTGCGGGCCGCGTCGACGTCGATGATCTGTGCCTGCAGGATGACCGGCACCACGAAGTGCCCGCCGAGTCCCACCGCGAGCACAGCTCCCGCCACGAGCCCCGAGACGAGGTCACGTGCGAAGAACATCGGCAGGACGCTCAGCGCGAAGACGGCGATCGAGATCTGGTAGCTGCGCAGCGGCGCCCAGCGCCTGACCACGAAATACCACAGCACCGACGTGGGGATGACGGCGACGAAGGTCGTCAGCAGCAGCACCGACACCATGGCGCCTTCGATGCCGAGCACGTATTTGGCGAAGAACGCGATGCTCGCCGAGATGAGGCCGAGCACCGCCGACGCCAGCATCCACGAGATGTTGAACACCCAGAAGGGTCCGTTGCGCAGCGTCACGGTGAACGCCTGACGGATGCGGAGCGGCTCTTCGAGGCTGGCGGCCGGGTTCTCGCGGATCGGCAGGATGCTCACGAGCATGAGCACGACGAAGGCGATCGCGTAGATGAGCGCCATGCCCGAGAAGCCGATGGAGTCGTAGAGGATCGGCGTGACCGCGGTGCCGACGAGCAACGCGACGATGTAGAACGCCTGCTGCACGACGGAGACGCGGGCGCGCTTGGCGGGGTCGGTGAACAACTCGGGGTAGAGCGCGAGGTAGTTCACCGAGACGATCGCCATCGACGTCTCGAACAGCAGCTGGAACGCGAGGAACCACCCGAACAGGCCCCAGTCGACGAGCCCGTCCGGAACGCTGTAGAGCAGGATGAACAGCCCCGCATAGAACGGGATGCCGACGATGATCCACGGCCGCCGGCGCCCCCAGCGCGTGCGGGTGCGGTCGGAGAGGTAGCCACTGAGCGGCTGCACGGCGGCATCCCAGACGACGTAGATGCTGCGGGCGAGGGTGTACATCGCCACCGGCAGCCCCAGGGTGTCGATGTAGTAGAAGGAATAGAACAGCGAGAAGGCCGTGCTCGGCAGCATGATCGCGAGGTTGCCGAGCGAATAGCCGAAGATTCCGGCGCGCCCTCCCGCCACTGCGGGAGTGGTTTTTTCGGTGACCACGTGCGCTCCTCTGTGGCTAAGCTCTGCGGTAGGACACTTTGTGACCTGCTTGGTGGGTCAGTTGTAGCACGCCACCAGCCGACGGACAACAGGCGTCCGTCGACGTCGAAGTCGACGCCCGAAGAAGGACTCATGCACGAGCAGCTCCTCACCGCAGCCCGCCCGGGGCGACGGCCCGTCAGCGGCCACGACGATCCGGCAGGTGAGCTGCGTGTCTTCGCGGTGCAGCTGCGGATCGACGTCACCGCGACCGTCGACTTGGCCACGTGGCGCGCGCACCTGCGCCGGGCGATGGACGAACTGGTGGTTCCGCATCTGGTCGAGGGGCGCCCCGCGCTCGTCGTGTTCCCGGAGTCGGTGGGGCTTCCCGCTCTCGCGCTCGGCGCCCGAGGCGCGAGTTTCCGCGAGCGGGCGGCAGCTCCCGTGCCCCCGCCGAGCGAACTTCCCGCCTCGCTGCTCGAGGCAATGGGAGAGCTCGCCGCCGCTTACCAGCCTCAGATCATGGCGTGCCTCCAGCTCTTCGGCGAGATCGATCCGCGTGCGCTTCTGCCACTCGCGGCGACCGACACCTCCGTGCGCGCAGTCTCGCTCGTGTTCTCCGAGATCGCGCGCGACTACGGCGTGTACGTCGTCGCGGGGAACGCGCAGCCGCGCTACCGCGAGAGCCGGGAACGGGCCGAGGTCGCCACCTTCGGCGATCCGGAGTCGAACGACGGTGTCGCGTTCGTGCCCGTCGAGCCCCGGGTGGCCAACGCCACCTTCCTCTGGGCACCGCACGAGGTCGACCCCGAGGCGCCCTCCGGCGAGCGCAACCTGCTCTTCCGCAACGAGAAGATCCCCCTCACCGACATGGAACACGAGCTGCTCGCGCTCGCGGAGGGCCCGGACACCGGCGACGCGGCGCGGCGCAATGCCGGCTGGGTCGAGGTGGAGGGCTTCCGCGTCGGTTTCGCCACGAGCCTCCCGGCTTTCGCCTACGGGTATCCGTTCGGCGATCGTCCCGCAGATCTCGATCCGTTCGCCGACCTTCGGGTGAGCTACGCGGCCGCCCAAGACGCCCTGGGCGTCGACGTGATGATCCAGGCGGACGCCAACCCGGGCCCGTGGGCTGCACCCGTCGCGAGCGGCGCCTGGCAGCCGCTCGAGTGGATGGGCTCCACCTGGCGTGCTGTGGCCGATCCGACCGTGAGGTTCACCTACAACGTGACGCCGATGATGACCGGCAACCTGCTCGACCTGATGTTCGACGGGCAGTCGTCGATCACCTCGCGAGAGCATCGGGGCGTGCCCACGCGATTCGTCGGTGACCAGGCACCGGGACCGCTCGACCCCGCCGAGTACGCCGTATACGCAGGCGACAAGGCGGAGTTCCTCGCCGTGGCGCCCTGGGTGGTGCCCGACGGCGACCGCGACGAGCTGATGGCGGTGACCGCCGCACTCGCGCCCGGATCGGGGTCGCCGATCGAGAACGGCTACGTCGAGACGGCGATCTACGCCGACCTGCGGCGCTCGACGACACCTCGGGTGACCTCGTGAGCGCCCAGCAGCTCGACGGCCGCGTGAGCGCTTGGGGCCGCCCGGTGATCGACTTCCACTGTCACTTCCCGGTGCCCGAGGAGTTCACGCCCGACGCGGACGCCGCCTACGCGGCCGCGAACGGTGCCGAGAAGCTCGCCAAGCTCCGTGACGACTGGCGCTGGTACCAGGAGCAGTGGTGGACCGCCTACGGCTTCCCCTTCCCCGAAGACATCGAGCCGCCCGAGGATGTGCAGCGCACGCGCTGGGAGGCCGAGATCGAGTCGGCACAGCTCGACGCGGTGGTCTTCGTCACGGGAGGGGGCAACGCCCAGCTCGCACGCATCGTGGCGCCAAGCCCGCGGATGGTCGGCTTCGCCCACCACGACCCGTTCGCGCCGGGCGCCGCCGACGAGCTGCGCCGCGCAGTGGTCGACGACGGGATGCGCGGCTACAAGCTCATCGCTCCCGCATTGCGCGGCCCCATCGACCACCCCGATCTGCGCCCGGTGTGGGCGGCGGCGGAGGAGCTCGGCATTCCGGTGCTCGTGCACTTCGGGCCGCTCGACGGGGGCGGCGGCACCGCGTGGCACGAGAACATCTCGCCGTTGCGCCTTCACGACGTGGCGAAGGCCTTCACCTACGTGCCCTTCGTGATCCCGCACTTCGGATGCGGGTATCCGCGTGAGCTGCTGCACCTCGCGTGGGCGTGTCGCAACGTGCACGTCGACACCTCGGGCAACAACGAGTGGATCCGGTGGATGCCGTACGAGCTCACCGTGGCGGATCTGTTCCGCCGCTTCTACGAGACCGTCGGCCCCGAGCGCATCCTGTTCGGGTCGGATTCGGCGTCGTTTCCCCGCGGCCTCGCCCGGAAGTATTACGACACCCAGTTCGCCGCCGTCGCCGAGGTCGGGATCCCCGACAGCGACCTGTCGCTGATCTTCCACGACAACGCGGCGCGCCTGCTGAAGCTGCCGACCGTCGGCGCGACCTCGAGCGCGGGCGAGGCGGACGGCGCACGATGACCGAGCAGCTCACGACCTTCGCACCGGTGGTCGACGACATCGAGTCGCTGCATCCGACCGGGAACCTGCTCGTGAGCCTGCCCGAGATCGACGACGCGGGCCGCTGTCGCAGCATCAGCGTGGTGAGCGAGGCGGAGCGCGGCGTCGTGGCTGCCATCGCCCCTGCCGGTGGGGGGCTGCTCGTTCCGGAGCTGCGCGTCGATGGCGAACCGCTCGCACCCGAGTGGGGGTGGCAGCGGGTGTCCGACTGGATTCCCACCGCATCGGCCGACGTCTCGGGGCTCGCTCTGCGGCTCGACTACCTGGCTCCCGACGGAGAGCAGGGGCTGCTTGCGCGGATCGCCGTGACGAACCCGGGCGCTGCACCGCGAAAGGTGGAGCTGCGGTGGAGCGGCCAGTGGGGTTCCACCGTCGTTCAGCACTTCCGCGCGAAGGAGCTCGCGCTCGGTCTGCGCGAGCGCGACGACACCTGGACGGGCGCCCGCGTCGTGTACGCGGGCGAGGACCGACTTCTGCTCGCGGTGTCATGGCGACCGGGGCCGGGCGCCGCTTTCGATCCGGTGCAGCCCGATCACGGATGGTCGGTCGCGCGGGACGGGGTGCTCGACCCAGGAGAACGGCTCGAGCTCGAGGTCTATGTGGGCGTCGCGGGCGAGCCGGATGGCGCGAGCGCGACAGCCCTGCACCTCCGACGGCGCGGCGCGGATGCCCTGCACACGGCCACCCGGGCCCACCTCGACGCCGCCCCCGCGCGCACCGGCGACGCGGCGCTCGACGCGCGCCTGCGCTCCAATCTGTTCTTCTCGCACTTCTTCGCCCAGGCCGACACCGTCGACACCGGTCGCACGGTGGGCCTCACCTCGCGCAGCCCGCGCTACTACGTGAGCGGCGCCTTCTGGAGCCGCGACGCGTACTGGTGGTCGTTCCCGGCGCTGTTGCTCGCGGATGCGACCCGCGCCCGGCGTTTCCTTCTCTCGACCCTCGCCGCGGCCGGTGAGCACGTGGCACACCACGCCCTCTACGTGACGGGCACGCGCCTCTACCCGGGCTTCGAGCTCGACCAGCTCGCAGCCCCCGTGCTCGCCGTCTGGCGCTACGTCGATGCGACCGGCGACCGGAGCGTGCTCACTGCACCGGAGTGGCACGCGCTCGTCGCCCTGCTCGACCGTGAGCTCCGCGAGTGGACGGACTCCCGAACCGGCCTCGCGGGAACGTTCCTGCTTCCGACCGACGACCCGGTCACGCATCCGTTCACCGCCACCGGGAACGCCCTCGTGGCGGTCGCTCTCGACATCGTCGGGCGGCTCCAGCAGAGCCCACCGCACACCGCTCGGGCCCGTGCCCTGCGCGCGGCAGTGCGCCGGGCCTTCGTGCACGAGATCGACGGCGAGCGGCGCTGGGCCTGGGCCATCGACGCCGCCGGTGAGCCCGAATGGCGCGACGAGCCGCCTCTCGGACTCCGCCTGCTGCCCTACCTCGGCATACTCGACGGCGTCGACGACCCCGAGCGCGCGGATGCCGCATCCGCCCTCGCCGCGACCTCCCGCTGGCTCATCGGCGGCTACCCGCATCACTACCCGGGACCGTTCCCGGGCGCCGGGGCACCCCACTTCGCGTCGCCGTCGTCGTTTGACCTCGGCAACCGCATCCTCACCGGAGTCGACGACCTCGGCGACCCGCTCGCTGCCTTCGTGGAGACCCCGATGGATGGCGGACTCGCGTGCGAGTCGTGGGACCCGCAGACGGGCGTCGTCGTGACGGGCGCGGCGATGGCGAGCGTCGCCGGATACCTCGCCTGGACGAGCTGGGCGGCGCACGTGGGGCATCGGCGCTGGGACGACCCGTTCCCGCTGGGCGGTGCCCGGTGACACGACCCCTCGTGATCGCGCACCGCGGATCGCACAGCGAACTTCCGGAGCAGACCCGCGCGGCCTACCTGCGCGCACTCGACGAGGGTGCCGACGGCGTCGAGTGCGACGTGCGGATGACGGCCGACGGCGAGGTGGTGTGCATCCACGACGCGAGCGTCGACCGCACGAGCGACGGCTCTGGTGCCGTGCACGAGCTGACCCTCGCCGAGCTCCGCACGCTCGACTTCCGAGCGGGTGCGGATGTGCCCCGCGAGACGCAGCTGTTGACGCTCGGCGATCTCATCGAGCTGTTGACGGCGGCGGGCAGGGAGCTGGTGCTCGCGATCGAGCTGAAGCATCCGAACCCCGTGGGCACGGCGCTCGAGGAGGCAGTGCTGCGCGTGCTCGGCGAGTATCGGTGGGATCCGCAGACGGCGCGCCTCGGATCGCTCACCGTCAGCCTCATGAGCTTCAACCCCGACAGCGTCGCCGCCCTCTCCCCGGTCGTGCCCGCGCAGCACCTCATGCTGCTTACCGCCGACATCCGCGTGGAAGACATCACGGCAGAGCTGCCGCCCGACCTCGATCCTGCGGGGTCCGCCGACCTCGCAGCCCAGCTGGACGCAGCGCTCCAGGCGGGGCGCGAGCTGCTCGACGCCGGCGCGGTCGGCTGGGTCGGGCCCGACCTCGAGTTCGTGCGCGCCCATCCGGAGCGGATCGCCGCGTGGGGCGACGCCGGCCTCCGCATGCGGGTGTGGACGGTCGACGACGAGCACGGTGTGCGCGACTGTCTCGCCGCCGGCGTCGACGAGATCACCACCGACGTACCCGCGCTCGTGCGGGCACACCTCGACGCCGCCGAGGGCGCGGCACCTCAGAAGAGAAACGGGACGACATGAGCCGAACGGATGTGATCGTGGTCGGCGCGGGGCTCGCGGGCCTCGCCGCCGCGCGGAGCCTCACCGCAGCAGGTGCGACGGTGCGGGTGCTCGAGGCCCGCGACCGCGTCGGCGGACGCACGATGGGCGGTCGTCTGAGCGACGGGCAGTGGGTCGAGCTCGGCGGCCAGTGGATCGGCCCCACCCAAGACCGCATGTACGAGCTCGTCGCCGAACTCGGGCTCGACGTCGTGCCGACCTACAACACCGGCAAGACGGTGATCCGGCTGGGGGGCCGCAGCTCCCTGATGGGCGAGAAGAAGGGGGCCGTGCCCCGCCTCAGCCCGTTCGCGCTCGCGGATCTGGCGCAGGGGCTCGCGCGCTTCACCGCCCTCGCAAACCGCATCCCTCTGGACGCCCCGTGGGAGGCTCCGGATGCGGAACGGCTCGACGGCGAGACCTTCCGCACCTGGATCCGGCGCAACCTGCGCACCCCGAGCGGGCGCGCGTACTTCCAGATCGCGTGCGAGGCGCTCTTCTCGGCCGACCCCGACGACCTTTCGGTGCTGCATGCCGCGTTCTACATGCGCTCCGGCCAAGACATCGAGACGCTCATGGCCGTCGACCGCGGCGCCCAACAGGACCGCATCGCGGGCGGCTCGGTGCGCGTGGCCGAGCTGCTGGCGGCGGCGCTGGGCGACGCGGTCGTGCTCGGCGCCCCGGTTCGATCGATCGCGCACGACCCGGCAGACGCGGAGGGCGGCGTGGTCGTCACGACCCGCGACGGGCGCACGTTCGAGGCTGCGCGCGTGATTGTGGCAACCCCGCCGACTCTCGCGGGGCGCATCGACTATGCGCCGATCCTGCCTTCGTGGCGCGACCAGCTCGTGCAGCGCACCCCCGCCGGCACGGTCATCAAGGCGTACTGCGTCTACGACCGCCCGTTCTGGCGCGACGCCGGCCTCAACGGGCAGGTTGGGTCAGACGAAGGCCCCGTGAAGGTCGTGTTCGACAACACACCGCCCGGATACGACCGCGGCATCCTGCTCGGGTTCTTCGAGGGCGACGACGGACGCCACTGGGCGCGACGCACGCGCGAGGAGCGGCGCGACGCGATGATCGCGAACCTCGTGAGCTACTTCGGCGAGGAGGCCCGCCATCCGGTCGAGTACGTCGAACAGGACTGGGCCGCCGAGGAGTTCAGCCGCGGATGCTACGGAGCCCACTTCACCACGGGCACCTGGACGGCGTTCGGCCCCGCGCTGCGCGAGCCGGTGGGACGCATCCACTGGGCGGGCACCGAGTGCTCACCGGTGTGGAGCGGCTACATGGAGGGCGCGGTGCGCTCCGGCGAGGCGACGGCTTCCGAGGTGCTGGCGGAGCTCGGCCTGGGCTGAGCGGGGCGGCCGGCGCGGCGTCATCCGCGCTTTCAGCGCAAGTCGAAACGGGCCGCTTCTCGGCGGAGCATTGTGAATGGATCAAGCCACGGGACGTCGAGCGCGGCACACGCGTCTGGGATCTTGACACGCTTCCTCGATTCGGGCGCCGAAGTTTCGTAGGTGACGACCGTGTGGCCGTGCGAGTGCGCGTATGCGACCAATTGGTAGTCGCCGCTTGCCAGGAATGTCGCGACGGCAGCTGGCGTGTACCCGACACCACCCGAGTTCGCCCACGCCGACAGGGCCGCGAGGCTCGGGCCCTCCGTGCCGTCCATTTTCAGGAACATCGGCTTGCGGCCGGCCGCCCACTTCGTAAGATCGTCGGTTCCAGCGTTGATCTCATCTGCGATCTTCTCGATGCTGCAGAGCACGCCCGCCTCATGCTCTCGATCAAGCCAGTCCCAGAAGCCGGGCACAAAGTCGAGCCCGTAATGGGCCCTATTGGACTGGATGAAGATGTTCGCGTCCAGTAGATACATCAGGGCGCCACCCCAAGTTCCGCCGCGAGATGGGTGAAGGTCTCGTGCTTCGCCGCCCCCAGCAGATGATAGGCATCCCGATAAAGTGTGCGACCTTCAAGGGCATCGACTATCACCGCGCGCGCAAATTGGCGGCTGATGCGGATCGGCTGCGTGTAGTAGTAGTTTCCCCCGCTTCCACTTTGCCTACTCGAATCGACGATCGCCATTATGCGGCCTTGTTCCTCGTCGTATTGTTCGCGATAAGCCTTCCACGACAAAAACCCGGCGTCGTAAATGCGCTTCAGCACCACGAGCGTGCTCACCCGATAACGCTTCGCGAGACGCTCGAGTTCGACAACATCGGAATTCGTGTAGTCCGCCGCGATGCTCTCGAGTGGCACAAGTACTTCGGCCGCAACCTGATTCGCCCAAAGTTCATCGTCATTGGCCACGTTCTGCGCCATACGCGCATCAGACAGCGCCGTATCGCCCGACCACACGTGTACGAGTTCATGAATGAGGGTGAAGATCTGTGCAGCCTTCGTGTCGGCCCCGTTGACAAAGATCAGAGGTGCAACTGGGTCCGAAAGCGCAAATCCTCTGAATTCGTCGACATCCAAGCCACGATGAGTATTGCTCCCGACGATCCCACTGACCATCACAAGCACCCCGGTGTCTTCGATCAGATCGATGAGGCCTCGAAGTGCGGCCTCACCGTTGGAGAACCTGGATCGTTCATCGAGACCGAAGCGGATTGCGCGCCTAATGTCGTCCGCGACCCTCTCCACTGGATCGCCGACGCTAACGGATCCTACGAAGGGAACCGGGTCATAGTCTTCCGCGATGGCATGTTCGCGGTACCAGTCCTGCCTCATCTGACACAGGTAGATCGTGTCCAATAGGTCGGGGCTCGCACGACGAAGAGATGCGTTCTTGATCGTGCGGAAATCGGGAATCGGCAATGGCTCTTCGGGCGGGGCGTCCAGAAAAAGGAACCCCAGAGGGGCGTGAGTAGCAGACGCGAAGTCCTGCAGCTGATTGAAGGTCGGATCAAGATCACCCGATTCCCATACGTCCAGCTTCGGAAATCGCTTGCTCAAGACGTCGCGCTCTAGGCCCGAACGATCCGCGGCCCACGTCAGCAGGGCTGGCTTGACGGGCACGCGTACGACCATGCTGACCACCCCTCGACTCGCGTTGCTGACAATATATGAGGACTCGCGGTGGGAGCCCGACATTCGATCCTCAGCCTCGTGGCTGATCGAACAGATCTACATGAGCATTGGTAACACGGGCTACGGACAGTTGAGCGCCGAAGCCACCGCGCGACAGGGAAGGCGGATCGACTTCATTCGTGAAGCCCAACCAGGACGGAGTCGCTCACTCCCAGTTGCTCGGCGCGGGCTGCCGGGTGCCCGGAAGTCGCACCTGCGCTGCCCACTCGTGCAGCCATCCGGGGATCGGATGCGACACGGGGTCCATGCCGCTCACGCGCGCGAGCTCGTCCATCGGCACGGTTCCGCCCGCATCGAAGAGGAACCGGCCCTGCACCCAGGCGCGGGCGTACACCTCCCCATCGACCACGAAACGCTGCTCGAGATACGCGGCGCGGTCGTCGAGCCCGAGGAAGCGCGACTCGATGACGTACCGCTGACCGAGGGTGAGCGACTTGCGGTAGGCGATCGTCTGGGCCCCCACCACCGGGTACATGCCCGCGTCGCGCATCCGCTTCCAGAGGCCCGTCCGCACCACGAGCTCCTGCCGTGCGTGGTCGAGGTTCGAGAGGTAGGCGCCGTTGTTCATGTGGCGCAGCTCGTCGAGGTCGCCGAGCAGCACCCGCCGCGGTGAGCGGCAGACGTCGTAGATGTCGAGCGGCGGCAGCTTAGGGGCGCGCGTGCTCAGCCAGACGAGGCGCGAGAAGCGTCGGATGAATCCCACTCGGGAACGCTAGGACTCCGTGACGCGGATCGCATTCCCGATGTACGCATCCGACAACACGGCGCGCGGATCAGCGCGTGCGATGGGCGGGGATCGCCATCCGCGGTCCGTGGCGTTCGTAGCCGATGCCGGCCGCCTCGATGAGCCGCACCACCCGCTGCCGGTGACCGCGCCACGGCTCGAGCAGTTCGAGCATGCCGTCGTCGTCGACGCGCTCGCCGACGAGGGCCCACCCCACGCGCTTGGAGACGTGGAAGTCGCCCACGCTCACGAGGTCGGGGTCGCCGTGCGAACGCTGCAGCGTCTCGGCGACCGTCCACGGGCCCACCCCCGGGATCGTTCCGAGGCGCCGCCCCGCCTCGAGCGAGGGCATGCGCGCACCGCGTTCGAGCGAGTCGGCCACCGCGAAGATGCGCATGAGCGTGTCGGATCTCTGCGGCCCGACGCCGGCGCGATGCCACACCCACGACGGGATGCGTCGCCACACCTCCGCGCTCGGCACGACACGCATGCCGAGGGGTGCGGGGCCGGGTGCCGGATCGCCGTACCGAACGACGAGCTGCCGCCACGCCGCCCTCTGCTCGATGCCGGTGACCTTCTGCCCGAGCACCGTGGGCACGAGGTACGGCAGGATGCGGCCCGCGCGCGGCAGACGCAGGCCGCGGAGCTCGTGGTGCAGCCGGGCGACGAGCGGATGCCGCGAGGGGTCGAATCCGGATGCGTCGTCCTCCGCGCCGAGCAGCGCGGGCACCCCCTCGATCGCCTCCGCGGCTCCGGCGCCCCACGCGCGCGCCTCGATCGCGTCGGCGAGTTTGCGCAGCAGCAGCGTCGCGGTTCCGGATGCGAACCGTGCCGTCAGCCACCAGCCGTCGGCCGTGCGGCGGGCCACCGGGTCGGTCGATCCCTGCACGAGCGGCGCGAGCACGAGCCGGAGCGCGACCGGCTCGGCCGGCGCATACCGGGTGGTGATCGCGTCCATCGGGGTCAGGCTAACCCCGGGCGCCGACGCGGACGCCCGCGACTCTCGCTACCGGACGTCGCCGCAGGTGTAGGTGACGCCGCCCTGGTGCCAGACGCCCGGGCCGAGCTCCTGGCAGGTCTGGATGGTCTGTGCCAGCAAGAGCGCAAAACCGACGACGATCAGCGTGTGGATCACGACGAGCACGATCCCGATGATCAGCCCCGCGGTGCCGGTACCGGTGCGCGCCCCCGCCGCCTTCGCCTTGGAGCGCGCGATCCCGCCCAGGATGATCGCGGCGATCGGCGCCACGAACCACACCACGAGGCCCACGAGCCCGACGATCAGCGCTGCGAGTCCGAGCCCCTGCCCGGCGTGAGCGGGCGGCTCCGCCGCGACGTAGGCCGGCGCGCCGGTGGAGTAAGGCGGCGGGCCTGCCGGGGCGGGCGACGGCGGATCCGCCGGCGTGGGGGCGTCGGGGTGGGTCATGGGTCTCCTTCGTCGTGGCAGAAGACGCCGCTGGCCCGAGCTCAGCGCCCGGGCCAGCGGTGGTCAGCTGCTCAGCTGCTCAGCTGTGGGTGTCGATGATTCCCGCGACGTCCCAGACGTCGGCGGGCTGTGCTCAGTAGTTGAGGTCGGTCGTGCTGATGATCGCGGCGCTTGCGACGCCGATGATGATGCTGACGATGATGCCGATGACGATCAGCACAATGCCGATCACGATGCCGACGGTGGCGGGGGTGTTCTTGTATCCCGCGTTCTTCGACTGCGAGCGGGCCACGATGCTGAGGATCAGGCCGATCAGGGGCAGGAAGATCGCGAGGATGAGGCCCGCGATGCCGAGGCCCTTGCCCGGGTAGGTGTCGGGCGCGGCGGCCGGCTGCGGCGGAGCCGGGGGCGCCGGCGGGACGGGCGGGACGGCGGGGTCAACGGGGTCGGTCATGACTCTCCTTGAAAATGGTGGTTGCGGCGACGAGATGGCCGTTCGTTGACGAACTGTAGCCTTCGCGGGACCTTCGGCGGGAGAGGCAGCCCCGGAAATGCGCCATGATGAGCGGGTGAAGATCGGAATCCTCACCAGTGGCGGCGACTGCCCCGGCCTGAACGCGGTGATCCGCGGCGCAGTGCTCGCGGGCCTCACCCAGCACGACGACCTCGAGTTCGTCGGCATCAAGGACGGGTGGAAGGGCCTCGTCGAAGCAGACCTGCACCCGCTCGGACGCCCGCAGGTCATGGGCATCTCGAAGCAGGGCGGCACCATCCTCGGCACCTCGCGCACGAACCCCTTCGAGTACGGGGGCGTCGAGCGGGTGAAAGAGGTGATGAGCGACACCGGCATGGATGCGGTCATCGCGATCGGCGGTGAGGGCACGCTCGCGGCCGCGAAGCGCCTCACCGACGAGGGAGTGCAGATCGTGGGCGTGCCGAAGACGGTCGACAACGACCTCTCGGCGACGGACTACACCTTCGGCTTCGACACGGCGGTGCAGATCGCGACCGAGGCGATGGATCGGCTGCGCACCACCGGCGACTCGCACGGCCGCTGCATGGTCGCAGAGGTGATGGGTCGGCACGTCGGGTGGATCGCGCTGCACTCGGGCATGGCGGCGGGCGCGCACGCGATCCTCATCCCGGAGCGCAAGACGAGCATGGACGAGATCTGCGGATGGGTCGACTCGACCCGCGCCCGCGGACGCGCGCCCCTGATCGTGGTCGCCGAGGGCTTCAAGCTCGACACGATGGACGACGCGCACTCCGAGCGCGGCCTCGACGCCTTCGGGCGTCCGCGCCTCGGGGGTATCGGCGACATGCTGGCGCCCGAGATCGAGGCGCGCATCGGCATCGAGACCCGCGCCACGACGCTCGGCCACATCCAGCGCGGCGGCACCCCGACGGCCTACGACCGCGTGCTCGCGACCCGCTACGGCATGGCCGTGGTCGACGTGGTTCTGCAGGAGCAGTGGGGCAAGATGGTCGCGCTGCGCGGCACCCAGATCGTCACCGTGCCGTTCGAGGATGCCCTCGGCCGCCTGAAGACGGTGCCGCAGTCGCGCTACGACGAGGCGGCGATCCTCTTCGGTTGAGCCCCGTGCGCACCCGCCTAGGGTGGGGCGTATGGTTCGTGCAGTGCAGGTGACCCGCGATGACGACGACGTCTCGACCGGTTTCGTCGATGTTCCCGAGACGGAACTGGGCGAAGGCGACGTGCTCGTGGATGTCGCGTTCTCGAGCCTGAACTACAAGGACGCCCTCGCACTGCGGGGCGACCGCGGGGTGGCCCGCGTGAGCCCCTTGATCCCGGGCATCGACCTCGTCGGCACGGTCGCGGAGTCCGACGACGCCCGGTGGCGTCCGGGCGACGAGGTGGTGCTCACCGGTGCCGGGCTCGGCGAAACCCGCAACGGGGGTTACGCCCGCCGGGCGCGTGTTTCGGGCGAGCTCCTCATCCGCGTCCCCGCTGCGCTCGGGATGCGACGGGCGGCCGCGATCGGCACCGCCGGCTTCACCGCGGGGCAGTCCGTGCTCGCGCTCGACGACCGCGGGATCCCGGATGGCGACGTGCTGGTCACCGGCGCGACGGGCGGCGTGGGCTCGGTTGCCGTGATGCTGCTCTCGGCAGGCGGACGCACGGTCGCCGCCGCGACGGGCGACCCCGCTGGTGCCGACTACCTCCGCGGGCTCGGCGCGTCCACCATCATCGACCGCACGGAGTTGCAGCAGTCCGGGCGGCCGCTGCAGTCGGCCCGGTGGGCGGGGGCGGTGGATGTCGTGGGCGGCTCGACCCTCGCGACCCTGCTCGCGCAGACCCGGCACGGCGGCGCGGTCGCCGCGTGCGGCCTCGTCGAGGACCCTCAACTGCACACGACGGTGATGCCGTTCATCCTCCGCGGGGTCGCGCTGCTCGGCATCAACTCGGTCGAAGCGGATGCCGCCGAACGCGCCCGCGTCTGGGACCTTCTGGAGCGGCGGATCGACGTCGACCGTCTCGATGCGCTCACGACGACGATCCCGCTGAACGACGTCGTCGAGCGCGCCGCGGATATCCTCACGGGGAGAAATCGTGGCCGTTTCGTCGTAGAGGTGGGAGACTGACACCCGTGGACCCCTTGCTGCTGGGTGTCGGTGCTGGCGTGGCCTCTCTGGCCGCGGGCATCCACGTCTATATCTGGATCCTCGAGAGCATCCGCTGGGGCACCGAGGGAACACAGCGGACTTTCGGCGTGCGCACTCGCGAAGAGGGCGAGGTGCTGCGCACGATGGCGTACAACCAGGGCTTCTACAACCTCTTCCTCGCGTTCGGAGCCGGGGCGGGGGTGTCGCTCGCGCTGTCTGGTCTGGTCGAGGCCGGCCTCGCGATCGCGCTCTACGCGTGCGCGAGCATGGTGCTCGCCTCGCTCGTGCTGCTGCTGTCGCGTCCGGGGATGCTGCGGGCGGTACTCGCGCAGGGTCTGGCCCCGCTCGTCGCGATCGTGCTGCTCTCGATCTCCTTCGCGGAGTACATCAGCGCACCTGCCAGCTGAGCCCCTCGGCCCAGCGGCGCCGGGCGCTCAGCGGTCCGGGGCTCAGCGGTCCCGCGACATCGCCGTGAGGTACGGATCGGCCCGCAGCACGCGCACGGCGACCAGCCATGCCGCCGCGGCGCACATGAGCGCGGTGAGGGCCGCCAGCCCGCCCGCGGCGAGGACGACGCGATCCCATTGAGGCTCGAGCGTCGGCGCGAGCGAGGAGATCAGGAGGGCGCCCGGCCCGACGCCGGCGATCGTCCCGAGGACAGCGCCGAGTGCCGCCCCGAGTGCCACGTCGGCGATCACGAGGCGCGTCACCTGCCCCTTCGTCCATCCGCGGATGCGCAGCAGCGCGAACTCGTCGGTGCGGCGTGCGACGGCCGTGCGGATCGCGCGATTCAGGTGCAGAACCAGCAGGATGCCGACGGCCGCGCCGACGACGGCGAGGAGCGCCGGGAAGATCGCGAACATGCCGGGGAGCTCGCCGAGTCGGTCACGCACGGGCACGGCGGTGAGCCCTAGGTCGCGGATGGATTCGGTGATCGCGGAGACCTCATCCGCGGAGTCGGCGACGACGGTCGCCGCGGGGATTCCCTGCGTGCGGAGGAAGTCGTCCGCACTGAGCCCGGAGCGCGCGGCGAGGAGTTCGACGACCAGCGCCTCGGAGGCGAGCGCGGCGTCCGGCCCGTAGCCCTGCCAGTCGGCCGCGTAGGTGGCGACGACGGGGAGCGCGCGCTCCTCGAGCCTGCCCGCACCATCCGATCCGAGCCGCGAGTAGGTCACGCGGAGCTCGTCGCCGGGGCTGACCTCAAGGGTGGTGCCCCCGACAGCGGTCGGCACGACGATCGCGGGGCCGCGTACGGCGGCGTCGAGGTCGGCAGGCGCGTCGGGGGGAAGCAGCGCCGGGTTCAGCACCTGGAGGGTCATCGACCAGGTTTCGCCGTCCGCGCCGTAGACACCGACGGATGCATCGGCTCGAACGTCGGCGACTCCGGGGATCTCGCGGATCCGATCCAGTTGCGCCGAGGTGATGCCGCTCGCGGCGAGATCGGCGGCGGCCACCTCGATCTGTGCGAGCGCGGACTCACCGCCGAGCGAGTCCGCGACACTTCCGGCGAGAGCCGCGGTGGGCGTGACGAGGGCGCTGACCACGAGACTCGCACCAGCCACGGTGAGCACGAGCGACCGCGCGATCGAGAAACGGCGGCGTATCGAGATCCCGAGCCAGCTGGCCGGGCCGGGGAACCTCATGGCTGTGCTCCTGTCATCTCGATGACGGCATCGGCCGTGTCGATCACGGCGCGATCGTGGGTCGCGACGAGCACCACCGATCCGGCCGCCGCGGCACCACGGAGGCTCGCGATCACGCGCGACGTACTGAGAGCATCCAGACTTCCCGTCGGCTCGTCCGCGAGGAGCACGGAGGGGCGGCCCGCGAGCGCGGCGGCGATCGCCACCCGCTGGCGTTGTCCGCCCGACAGCGACGACGGCAACTCGTCGCCGAGACCCCGCATGCCGAGCTCGTGCAGCACCCCCATCGCGCGCGCACGTGATCGGGACGTCGGCCTCCCCCACGCCAGGGCGACGTTCTCCCACACGGTGAGGCGCTCGAAGACGACGCAGTTCTGGGTGACGAGGGCGCACGGCGCACCGACCCGGCTTGCCGCCCCGCTCGTCACCCGGACGTCGCCGGATTCCGGCGTGAGCACACCGGCGACGCACGCGAGCACCGTCGACTTCCCCGCGCCGGAGGGCCCGACGAGGGCGGTGACGGCCCCGGGGGCAGCCGAGAACGTGACGTCTCGGACACCCCGTTCGACTGCGTCGTAGGCGTAATTCAGTCGTTCGACGATGAGCATCGTCAGCTCCAGTTCTCGATGCGAGCGCGTAGCAGCTCAAGGGCGAGTGGGCGGGCTCGCTCCACGTACCGGTCTCCCTCGGCCGCGTCGATGCGGGCGACGAGCTCGTCCAATGCCTCGACCATCGCGGCGCGGAAGTCGGGGTCGGGTCGCGGGTCGTTCGCGAGGCTGCGCATCATGACGTACCCGAGCGCCGACCCGTACCGCTCACCCTCCAGCGCGGCGATGCCGCGGGCGAGGTATTCGTCGTCCGTGAGATTCAGCGCCTCCGCGCACCCGTCCGCGGCGACCGCGAGTGTCGCGAAGGCGAGGGGTGCGGCGGCGAACCATGCGTCGACGTCCGAGGCGTCGCAGTCCGGCACCTCGATCCCCGCTTCCGTGGCTGCCTCGATCATGTGTGCCGTCGTGAGGTCGTCACCCTGTGTCAGGTCGAGGTCGGCCATCGCCGCGCGTACCCGCTCTCTCGCCGCAGAGTCCACGTCTCGGGGGCACACACCCGTCAACCGGGCGCAGAGGAACACGATGTCGCTCGTGAGCGGGCCATCGCTCACCTCACCCGCGGCCGCGACCGCGCCTCCCACGCCCGCGCGAAGCCATTCCGGAGGCTGCCCGGCACCTGTGACCGCAAGGAGTGCGACCGCGTCGCGTGCGGAGGCCAGGGTGCCTGCCCCCACCGGCGAATCTCCGACCTCGGAGAAGGTCGCGCGCGCGGTGCTCCACGATTCGATCGAGGCGGCGTTGGCCGCGAGGACGCGCGCGACGACCGACCGGGACGCCCCGGATGCGGCGAGGTACCTGAGTACCGTCGGATCGGAGACGATGGGCGACTCACCGGCGCACTGCGCAAGCGCATCATCCGCTCGGCCGGCGCTCCGCACGATGTTCGCGTAGACCTGCACCCATTCGTCGCAGCCAGACTCCCGAAGCGACTGCGCGATGTCCTCGACGAGGTCATCCGAGAGGTTCGGCACGGCGTCGGCGGGGATCACCCCCTGCGCACGCATCGCGACGAACGGCAGCGAGTGATCTCTCGTCGCGTCCCACAGCTGCTCGCGGAGCGATTGAGGCACCGCGACCGATTCCCCGTCGCGACAGCGGATCGCAGCGACGATGTCAGCCGCGAGCGCGGCCTCGTTCTCGTTTCCGATCCGACCGACGGATGCCCAGCTCAGCGAATCGATGGCACCTCGCGACGAGGTCGGCAACGCACGCGCCGCACGGTCGGCCTCGCCGCCCACGATCTCGCACAGCTGCGCGTATGTCGCCACCGCGTCCTCAATGGCGCGCGCAGAGAGACGCTCGAGGTCGGTGTCGTCGATGGTGACGACCTCGACCTCGGCGTAGCGCTGGGCGACGGCGATCGCGCTCAGCCCGGCGAGCGACGCGGCGGGCGGATGCTCCAACGACGCGTGTACGAGGTCATCGGCGGCGCGCAACTGCGCGACATACGCCCGCGCCTCATCCGCCGACATCGTCGGCTGCGTCTGATCCACCTCGCCACTGCAGCCGACGACGAGGGCGGCGGCCGTCAGTGTCGCGAGGGCCGCCGCCCACCGCCTCATGGATGCTCGGGTCACCACGACCAGACGTCGACGTACTTCTTGACTCCCTGGTGCAGGGCGAACGCGGACGAGTTGACGTGAACGGAGATCGTGAGCCCCGAGTACGACGCCGTGCCGCTGAGGTCGGAGATCCACGAGTTCTTGTTGGTCCACGCGATCGACTTGCTGCTGGCGGTGCCGCTTCCGCCGACGCCCTTCGGGAGGGAGACGGAGGGGTTGATCCCGCGCGCCTCGATGGTGGCCGTGTTGCGGATCTGCTCGACGTTCTTCGACTTCCCGTTGAGGGTCGTCTTGGACGAGGTCGCGAAATCGATCCGGCCGCCCGACAGGATGTTGGGGCTCCAGGCGTTCGCCTGCAGCTTGATGCTCGTCCCCGGGAGTGTGACCGTGCGCGATCCGCTGAATGCCTGAGCGGGAACGGCGGCGCCCGCGGCGAGCACGATCGCCGCAATCGCTCCCGCGAGGATGCTGGTCTTCTTCATGAATGTGATCTCCGTCCCGGCGGCGAACGCCGCCCTTCAGAAGGCCATGCCATATGGCTGACCTGTTAAGCCAATCGGCTACGCATGCCCTCCCGGGCGCGCGGCCGAGGCAGCGGCTCGGGCGGCCGCCGGGAGCGCCTCCGCGATCCGCGCCAGGGCCGCCTCGTCGTGGGCGGCCGTGAGGAACCACGCCTCGAACACACTCGGGGGCGCGGAAACCCCCGCGTCGAGGAGGGCGTGGAAGAACGGCGGGTAGCGCCACGACTCCTGATCGCGGGCGTCGGAGTAGTCGCGCACGGGAGCGTCGCGGAACGCGATCGAGAAGAGGCTCCCGGCGCGGGGGATCACGTGGGCGACTCCTTCCGCGGTGAGGGCCTCAGAGACCGCCGTCGCGACCAGCTCGGCAGCCGCGTCGATCCGCGCGTAGACCGCGGCGTCCGCGGCGCGGAGCGTCGTGAGACCCGCCGCGACCGCGAGCGGGTTCCCGCTCAGCGTGCCGGCCTGGTACACGGGGCCGAGCGGTGCGAGCAGCTCCATGAATTCGCGGCGTCCGCCGAGCGCCGCGAGCGGCATCCCCCCGCCGACGACCTTGCCGAACGTGAAGAGGTCGGGCGCCCAGCCGTCGCCGTCGAGGCCCCACCATCCGGCCGGGCCCACACGGAATCCGGTGAGCACCTCGTCGAGGATCAGCAGCGCGCCCTCGGCGTGAGCGACCTCGACGAGGGCCGCGTTGAACCCTGGGGCGGGGGCGAGCACTCCCGCGTTCGCCCCCGCGGCCTCCGTGATTATTGCGGCGATGCGCCCCGGATGCGCGAGGAACGCGGCGCGCACCGCATCGAGGTCGTTGTAGGGCAGCACGAGCGTCTGGGCGGCGATCGGCTCGGGAACTCCCGCCGAACCGGGCAACCCTTGCGTCGCGACGCCAGAACCCGCCTCGGCGAGCAGGCCGTCCGAGTGGCCGTGGTAGTGGCCGGCGAACTTCACGATGAGATCGCGGCCGGTGGCGCCGCGGGCGAGGCGGATGGCCGTCATCGTCGCTTCGGTGCCGGTGGAGACGAGCCGCAGCAGCTCCACGCCGCTCGCGGGGCCGAGGCGGTCGCGCACGAGCTCGGCGAGCTCGGTCTCGGCGGGCGTCGACGCCCCGAACGAGAGCCCCCGTGCGGCCGCTTCTTGGACGGCGGCGACCACGTCCGGATGCGCGTGCCCGAGCAGCGCCGGCCCCCACGACGCGACGAGGTCGACGTACTCGCGGCCGTCGGCATCCGTCACGTACGGACCGCGCGCCGAGACGAGGAAGCGGGGGGTACCGCCGACCGAACCGAAGGCGCGCACCGGCGAGTTCACGCCGCCGGGCAGCGCCGAGCGCGCCCGCGCGTACGCGGCGTCGTTCGCGGAGGTCATCGGCGCTCCCCCGCCCATCGCTCGGCCGCGTCGAGCGCGAAGTAGCTGAGCACCGCGTCCGCTCCCGCGCGCACGATGCTCTGGAGCGACTCGTCGACCGCCCGGTCGCCGTCGATCCAGCCGTTCTGCGCGGCGGCCGTGATCATCGCGTACTCGCCGCTGACCTGGTACGCCCACACCGGCACGGGAGAAGCATCCGCGGCGTCGGCCAGCACGTCGAGGAAGCTCATCGCCGGCTTGACCATCACCACGTCGGCGCCCTCCTCCACGTCGAGCTGCACTTCGCGCAGGCCCTCACGTCGATTGCCGGGGTCGAGCTGGTAGCTGCGCCGGTCGCCCTGCAGCGACGACTGCACCGCCTCGCGGAACGGCCCGTAGAACGCGGATGCGTACTTGGCCGCGTACGCGAGGATCGGCACGTCGTGGCGACCGGCCGCATCCAGCTCGTCGCGCACCGCGGCGACCTGGCCGTCCATCATCCCCGAGAGTCCGAGCAGCTGCGATCCCGCATCCGCCTGGGCGAGCGCCATCTCGCGGTACCTCACGAGGCTCGCGTCGTTGTCGACCCGACCCTCGGAGTCGAGGACACCGCAGTGCCCGTGATCGGTGAACTCGTCGAGGCAGAGATCCGTCTGCACGACGAGGGCATCGCCCACCTCGGCGACGGCGGCCCGTGTCGCCACGTTCAGGATGCCGTCCGGGTCGGTCGCGCCCGATCCGCGCGCGTCCTTCTCGACCGGCACGCCGAAGAGCATCACTCCCCCGATGCCGGCCTCCGCCGCACGCACGAGCTCGGCACGCAGCGAGTCGAGCGAATGCTGCACGACGCCGGGCATCGAGGCGATGGGGCGCGGCTCATCGCCGCCCTCCGCGACGAACACGGGCAGCACGAGCTGCGCCGGATGCACTAGCGTCTCGCGCGCGAGCCGGCGCCATGCCGGGCTCTGTCGCAGACGCCTCGGCCGGATGTGGGGCGCGCTCATTCGTCCTCCGCGTATTCGACGAGCGCCGAGAGGAGGGAGTCGACGCTGCGCTCCTCGGCGATGACGTGCACCGGCAGTCCGGCCGCGCGCGTGTCGAACGCGGTGCGCGGCCCGATGCAGGCCACGACCGTCTGCTCGGGAAGCGGGGCCAGCTGCTCGGAGACCTGGCGCGCAACCGACCCGGAGGTCACGAGGATCGCGCGGATGCGGCCAGATGCCACGTCGGCCTTCACGGGCTCGGCGGCGGGAACGCCGACGGTGCGGTAGGCAGCCACGAACTCCACCTCGAAGCCCAGCCGTGAGAGCCCCGCCACGAGAGTGGGCTCGGCGATGTCCGACTGAGGGATGAGCACACGCCCACGGATTCCCGAGTCGGGCCACTCCTTCACGAGCCCGCGAGCCGAGTTGTCGGAGGTGGGGACGAAGTCGACTCGGTACCCGGCGACCTGAAGCGCGGCCGCGGTCGTCTCGCCGACGGCGGCGATGCGCGTCGCATCCGGCACCTTCACCCGCTGACTCACGAGCACGTCGACCGTCGTCGCACTCGTCACGACGAGCCACGCGAACTGGCCGTCCTGCAGCTCGTGCAGCGCATTGGCGAGGGTGGTGGGGTCTTCGGTGGAGGCGAAGTTGATGAGCGGTGCGATCACCGGGACGCCCCCGTATCCGCGAACGGCCGCCGCGACCCCGTCGCCCCATTTGCCGCCGCGCGGCACCAGCACCCGCCATCCGGCGAGCGGCTTCACGGCGGTGGTGGGGGTCACGACTTGCTCCCTCCGAGGGGTGCGAGCTCGGCGGCGCCTGCCGCGAGGAGCTCGTCGGCCACGCGCTCGGCGAGCTCGGCGCCCGGGTGGAGCGAGTCCTCCGGGTACAACGCGTGCGAGGCGGTGAGGTACGACGATCCGTCGAGGGCGTAGACGCGGGCGGAGAGGAACAGGAGGCCGTCGTCGAGGATCGCACTCACACCGAGCGGCGCCGCGCAGCCGGCCTCGAGGCGCGCGAGCACATCGCGCTCCGCCTCGGCGGCGAGCCTGCTCGGTCGGTGCTCGAGCTTCGCCACCCGCTTCTCGTCGCCAGTGCGCGTCTCGACGGCGAGCGCGCCCTGAGCGGGCGCGGTGGGCCAGGAGTCCAGGCTCAGGCGCTCGGTCGCGGCCTCGGAACGTCCGAGCCGCTCGAGCCCGGCGGAGGCGAGCACCACCGCGTCCAGACGGCGGTCGGGATCGTCGGACTCGAGCCTGGCGAGGCGCGTATCCACATTGCCGCGGATGTCGATCACCTCGAGATCGGGGCGACGCTGGAGCAGCTGCGCCCGTCGCCGAGGCGACCCGGTGCCGACCCGTGCGCCCTCGGGGAGGCCGTCGAGGTCGTGCCCGCCGGATGCGCAGAGCGCGTCGCGCGCATCCGCCCGCTTCGGCACGGCCGCCACCGTGAGCCCCGGCAGCGGGGCCGTCGGGAGGTCTTTGTAGGAGTGGACGACGGCATCCACCTCGCCCGCGAGCAGAGCCTCGCGCAGGGCCGCGGCGAAGACGCCCGCACCGCCCAGGTCCGCGAGGGGGGCATCCGTGCGGTCGCCCTCGCTCTCGATCACGACCAGCTCGGCCCCCAGCCGGGTCGCCACGGCGCCCGCCTGAGCGAGCGCGAGCGCGCTCCCCCGGGTGCCGAGGCGCAGCGGGCTCACGGCTGGAGCCCCGCGATCGCCGGCTTGAACCCCGCTCGGACGTTCTCGCAGCAGCCCGGTCGGCACACGTCGAACCAGGGCCCGTACGCGGTGAGCGCCGGGCGCTCGCCGGTCGGGGTGCCGTTGACGCGCTCCATGACGAGGTCGACGAGACCGCGCACATACGCCGGATGCGTGCCCGGCGTGGGCGTGCGGATCGCGATGAGCCCCGCCTCCTCGGCGGTCTCGGTGGCCTCGGTGTCGAGGTCCCAGAGCACCTCCATGTGATCCGAGACGAAGCCGAGCGGGACCACGACGACCGCCTTCACACCGGCAGCGGGCAGACCCTCGATGACGTCGTTGACGTCCGGTTCGAGCCACGGCTGGGTCGGCGGACCCGAGCGCGACTGGTAGACGAGCTCCCACGCGACGTCCGATCCGGCTTCGCGCATCACGACCTCGGCGACCGCCCGGTGCTGCGCGGCGTAGGCGCCGCCCTCGCCGTAGTCGACGGTGCGGTCCCCCGAGCGCAAGGCATCGGCGGTGGGGATCGAGTGCGTGGCGAACAGCACGCGGATCTCGGATCCGGTGATTCCGCGGTCCGCGAGCTCGGCGAGCGCATCGCGCACACCCTCGACGAACGGCGTGACGAATCCGGGGTGGTCGAAGAACTGGCGCACCTTGTCGATGCGGAGCTCGTCGCCGAGGCTCGTCTGCTCGAGCGCGTTCGCGAAGTCCTCGCGGTACTGGCGGCAGCTCGAGAAGCTCGAGTAGGCGCTCGTCGCGAGTCCGATGAGGGTGCGGAACCCGCGGTCGTGCGCCTCCTGGACGGCCTCGGCGAGGTACGGATCCCAGTTGCGGTTGCCCCAGATGACCGGCAGGTCGATGCCGCGCGCGGCGAGCTCCGCCTCGAGCGCGGCCTTCAGCTGACGGTTCTGCTCGTTGATCGGGCTCACGCCACCGAAGTGGCGGTAGTGGTGCGCCACCTCTTCCAGCCGCTCGTCGGGGATGCCGCGGCCCCGGGTGACGTTGCGCAGGAACGGGATGACGTCGTCCTGACCCTCGGGCCCACCGAACCCGGCGAGGATGATCGCGTCGTAGGCGACGGGCTCCTCGACGTGCTCCGGACCGGCGGATGCGGCGGGCGTCGCCGCGCGCACGTAGCCGGGCGCCTCGCCGTTCGTGATCGTCACGAGAGCACCTCCGCCACCTCGTCGACGCCGATACGGCGCCCCGTGAAGAACGGCACCTCTTCGCGGATGTGCATGCGCGCCTCCGTCTTGCGCAGGTGCCGCATGAGATCGACGAGCTCGACCACCTCATCGGCCTCGAGCGCCAGGATCCACTCGTAGTCGCCGAGGGCGAAGCTCGCGACGGTGTTCGCCTGCACGCTCGGGTACTCCGAGCCCTTGCGTCCGTGGTCGGCGAGCATCGCGCGTCGCTCGTCGTCGGGCAGCAGGTACCAGTCGTAGCTGCGCACGAACGGGTAGACGGTCACCCACTCCTTGGGCGGGAGCCCGCGGAGGAAGGAGGGTGCGTGCGAGCGGCTGAACTCCGCGTCGCGATGAACGCCGAGCGCGTTCCAGGTGGGCAGAAGTGCGCCGATCGCGGGGACCCGTCGCAGGGTGCGGACCGCTGCCTGGAGGTCTTCGGCGACCGGCCCGTGCAGCCACACCATGAGGTCGGCGTCAGCCCGAAGCCCCGAGACGTCGTAGAGCCCGCGGACGACGACTCCGGTGGACTCGATCTCGGCGATCGCCTCGGCGAGGCCTTCGATGCCGGGTGCGTCCGGCCGAGCCGGGTCGCGTCGCCAGATCGCCCACAGGGCGAACCCCGACGGCCCCGATTCCTCGGAGCCGGGGGACGAGGAGGCATGGGGAGCGGATGTCACCCCTTCATCCTCCCCCGATCCCGCGAATGCCGCGAATCGCGGCGGTGCATCGAGTTCGGACGGCTCAGTCGTCGCCGCCGAACACGGCCCAGGCGACGAGGCCGACCGCGATGATCGCGACGGCGGCGCCGCCCACGATCCACGGAACGGGGTTCTTCTCGTATGCGCTCTTGGCCTTCCGGCCGAGCTCGCCCGCACGCTTGGGGACGTTCAGCTTGTCCTCGAGAGCATCGAGGGTGTCGGCCAGGTCGTGGCGGGCCTTCGTGGCTGCCGCCTTGGCGTCTGCGGTTGCGTTCATGATCCGCCTCGCTTCCCCACGCCGCGGACGGCGTGGATGTCTTTCCGGATGGATTCGATGGCCTCGGTGGGAACAGGCGGGATGCCGCGCATGAGCGTCCGGTAGCCGACGAGCCCGAGAATGACCGCGACGATGAGCAGCACGCCGGCGACGACGAGCGCGGCCGCCCAGTCGGGCATGACGTAGCTGAGCCCGATGATCGCGAGGGTCAGCAGCACCCCGATGAAGAAGAGCAGCACGACCAGCGCGCCGACGAGCAATCCAGCGCCCGTGCCGAGCGCCTTGAGCTTCGCGATGAGCTCGGCCTTGACGAGGTCGATCTCGCGCTGCACGAGCTCCTGCACCTGCTGTGGCAGTGCGGTCAGCAGGTCGATGAGCGAGCGCTTGCGCGGCTTGGTGGTCTCGGGACCGGTGGGGGTGTCGGTCATCACGCCGCTCCGATCAGGACGAGGAGCCGGAGGCCGGCTTGCGCGTGCTCGACGACTTCTTGGCGGTGCTCGACCCGGACTTCGATCCGCCCGAACTCGACTTCGTCGTCCCGGACTTCTTGGCAGCCGACGAACTCGACGCCGTGCTGCGCGAGCCGGAGCCCTGTGTGCGCGACGTGGTACGGCCGGACACCTGAGCGGCGACCTTCTTGGCGCCCTCTGCGACGAACTCGACCACCTCCGGGGTCTTGTCGCGCACGAAGTCCTGCACGGTGTCGACCCGCTTCTGCACGAGCGGCGCGTTCCACAGCTGCGACGCTGTCGACTTCAGCTGCTCGTACCTTTCGCGGCCGGCGCGGGTGCCCAGCACGTACCCGACGCCGAGTCCGGCGAGGAAGAGGATCTTGCCTTTCACGGTGCACTCCGATCTCGCGAGGTTGTCGCGGTTCTGGTGGCTCCCAGGGGGCTCATGTCCCAGCTTAACCCTCGGTAGACGGTCCGTCCGAGGGGATTGCGCCGGCCACGGTTCGCGCGTATGTGACGACGGATGCCAATCCCGTGCCCGATTCAGCCTCCCCCACCCGACGCATTCCGTCAATGGCATGAGACGGATCCGACCGACGCCCGGTGCGTTCCCACACCACGATCGCGGAGTCGACGGGCGCCGGGAGCCGAACCCCCAGCAGGGCCTCCGCGTCGGATCGTGCGCGCTCGGCGGTCACGTCGACTCCCTCGTCGTAGGACAGCCGCACGATCTGCAGGGAGGTCTGCTCGGCCAGGTGAGGCCACTTCGCCGTCACGTGGGTGAGCGCTCGGGCCGCGACATCGCGAACGCCGGCGGCCACGAGCACTCCGGTGCCCCGGGGAGCCGTCGCGAGCTCCGGTGCGTCGACGGCGAGCGTCGCCACCTGCACCCGAGTCCGCGGCGCATCGATCCCGAGGGGCGCCGCGAGCACGACCTCGCCCTCGATGCGCTCCCCCACGTCCGTCTCGACGCCCGACGAATCCCATCCGGTGACGCGCACGCCCGTCCGCACCTCGACACCGAAGCGATCGAGCTCGGCCTCGAGCGCCTCCACGAGCCGGAACATGCCGCCGCGAAGTGTTGCGACGAGCGCGCCGGCGGGGGCCTGCTCGCGCATCGCCCGCACCGCGGCGGCGAGCGATCCGTTCCGCAGGAGAGCGCTTCGCAGGCCGGGGGCCGCGCGATCGACGGGCAGCTCGTCGGGGCTGAGCGAGTGCACGCCACGGGTCACCGGGGCGACGAGCTCGTCGACGACGCGCGCGCCCATCCGCCGACGGACGAGCTCGCCGACCGTCTCCGCCTTCGAGGCGACGAGCGACGGGAGGAGGTTGTCGAGCTGGGCACGCAGCGCCGCACCGGTGCCGATCACATCGATCACGTCGCGGGCGAGCGGGACTCCGGGGATGCCCAGCAGGCTCGCGGCGGGAAGCGGCGCCGCACCGCGCGCCCGATAGACCCACGCGGGAGCGCCCGAGGGGGAGACCACCTGATCGTCGAGGTGCAGGGCGCGCAGCAGCCGCGGCAGCTCCTCGCCCCGGCGGGCGAACGCCTCAGCGCCCGCGTCCAGGTCCATTCCGGCGACGGAATGCTTGGCCACCTGTCCGCCGAGGCGGTCGCGCTCCTCGAGCACGACGACGCTGCGCCCAGCGAACACGAGCTCGCGCGCAGCTACGAGACCGGCGATCCCGCCGCCGACCACGATCGCAACGGGCAGCTCAGGCTCGGGCATGCACGAACTCCACGACGCGGGTCAGCACGTCCGGGTCGGTCTCGGGCGGCACCCCGTGGCCGAGGTTCGCGACGTGCGCGGGCGCGGCGAGACCGCGATCGAGCACATCCTCGAGGTGCGCGCTCAGCACGCTCCACGGGGCGGCCAGCAACGCGGGATCGATGTTGCCCTGCAGCGGCACTCCCCCACCCAGACGCGCGCTCGCCTCGTCGAGCGGGATCCGCCAGTCGACGCCCACCGCGTCCACCCCGAGGCCGGGGAGCAGATCGAGCATCTCGCCGCTGCCGACGCCGAAGTGGATGCGCGGCACATCGAGCCCCCGCAGCGCGCTGAGCGCCCGTGCCGAGTGCGGCGCGACCCGCCGCTGATAGTCACGGCGGGAGAGCGAGCCCATCCACGAGTCGAACAGCTGGGCGGCGCTCGCGCCGGCCTCCACCTGGGCGCGGATGAACGCCCCGGTCACATCAGCGCACCAGTTCAGGAGCGCGGCCCAGGTGTGCGGGTCTGCGTACATGAGGGATCGGGCGCGCAACTGGTCCTTCGACGGGCCGCCCTCGACGAGATACGACGCGAGCGTGTACGGCGCGCCGCCGAACGCGATGAGCGGCGTGCTGCCGAGCTCGGCGACGATCAGCCCCACCGCCTCCGCGATCGGGGCGAACGCCTCCGGGTCGACCGGCCGCAGGCGCAGCACGTCGGACGCGGTGCGGATCGGATCGTCTATCACGGGACCCCGGCCGGGGACGATCCGCACGTCCACGCCCGCGAGCAGGACCGGCACGACGATGTCGCTGAACAGGATCGCCGCATCGACGCCGTGCCGACGCACGGGCTGGAGCGTCAGCTCGGCGGCGAGGTCCGGCCGCAGGCAGGCGTCGAGCATCTCGGTGCCCTCGCGCGCCGCCCGGTACTCGGGCAGCGAACGACCCGCCTGCCGCATGAACCAGACCGGAGTGCGGTCGGGACGCTCGCCGCGCAGGGCGCGCACGAACGCCGCGTCAGTGGTTCGGCCGTCGACGAGAGGATGCAGGGGGGAGAGCACCCGACCATCCTCGCACCGGTGCCGGTTAGCATGGAGCGCGTGCTGTTCTGTCTGACGGCGAATCACGCGAACGCGGACTTCGCCCTCCTCGATCGGGTGTCTCGTATCCCGGCGTCGGAGGCGGCGACCCGACTCGCCGAGCTGGACTTCGTGCGCGGCGCGGTCGTGCTCTCCACGTGCAACCGCTTCGAGGCGTACCTCGACCTCGACGATCCGCTCGCCGCGGCCGACGCGATCGCCGCGGAGGCCGTCGTGGGCGCACTCGCCGAGCTCACCGCCGAGGATGCAGAGGCGTTGCGCGAATCGGCGCACGCCCACACCGGCGACTCCGCCGTGCGGCACCTCTTCGCGGTGACGTCCGGTCTCGAGTCGATGGTCGTGGGCGAGGAGGAGATCGCCGGGCAGGTGCAGCGTGCCGCGCAGGACGCCCGCCGCGCGGGCACCGTGAGCTCTCCGCTCGACCGGCTCTTCCAGCAGGCGGCGCGGACCTCGCGATCCGTGCGCTCGGCTGGCGACCTGAGCGGTGCCGACCGTTCGCTCGCCCGGCTCGCGCTCGACCTCGCATCCGCGCGCATCCCCGACTGGGGCAGCGCACGCGTGCTGCTCGTCGGCACGGGCCGGTACGCCGCGACGACCATCGCCTCCCTACGAGCGCGCGGCGCCGCGGACGTGCGGGTCTACTCCGCGACCGGACGTGCCGCGATGTTCGCGGCCAAATACGGCGTCCGGCCCGAGACCACACTCACCGAGGCACTCCGCGACGTCGACGTCGTGATCACCTGCACGGCGCGCTACACCGTGACTCCGGATGCGATCCCGGGCGGGAGCCCGCTGCTCGTCATCGACCTCGGCCTGCCGCGCAACGTCGACCCCGCCGTCGGCGCGATCCCCGGCGTCGAGTTGATCGACCTCGAGCTGCTGGCCCTCCACGCGCCGCTCCCCGAGCTCGCCGACTCGGCGCACGCCCTCGTCGGGGGAGCGGTCGCCGAGTTCACCGCCGACGAGACGGCGGCACCCGCGATCGTCGCGCTGCGCCGGCACATCGACGAGGTGCTCGAGGCCGAGATCGGTCGCGCCCGCACCCGCGGCGACGACGGTCGCATCGAGACGGCGCTGCGGCACTTCGCGGGCGTTCTCGTGCACGGGCCGTCGGAACGCGCACGCCTGCTCGCATCCGAGGGACGCATCGACGATTTCGCGGCAGGACTCGACGCCGTCTACGGGATCACGCCGACCGCTCCGACGCACGCCGAGACCGAGACCGACGGGATCGCATCCGCCTGATCCGCCACTCGCCCGCACGGGGGGTGACAGGATGACCGCGACCCCACCCGCCCCTGCAGCGGGTGGGGTCGCGGGACTTACGCCTCGGTGCGGGGACGCTTCCGGGCGAGGACGGCGCCCGCGACGATCGCGAGCAGCGCACCCACGGCGGCGATCCAGCCGCCCGTGGGAGCGCCCGTCAGGGCAAGGGTGTCGAGCTGACCGCAGGTCTGCCCGCCGGTCACCACGATCTGCCAGGCGGTCGGGCCGTCGAGGCCATCCGTCGGGGACTTGGTGGTCACGGTCACCTGGTGCACGCCCTTGCTGAGGTACACCGTGGAGGACGCGGCCGGCACGCCGTCGACGAAGTAGTTGACGTCCTCGAAGAACGACACCCCGTCGACGAGCCCGAGCGTGAGCACCCCGCTGCCGTCGGTCGTGCACTGCTCCGAGAGCGTCGCGCTCGTCGGGAAGAGGCCGTCGGTCGGCAGCTCACCCGAGGGCGGGTCGAGCAGGCAGTCGGGCGATGCGGTCGGGTAGGCGAGCGCCACCGTCATGGTCGGGTTCACCGAGATCGTGGCGGAGGTGATGCTGCGCGTCCAGGCGTAGTTGCCGGTGGTCTCCTGCCACTCGCCGTCGACGAGCTCCCATCCGGGCCAGCCGTTCGGCTCTCCGGTCACGGGATCGATGCTGGCGCCGGGCCACAGCACGTCGCCGGACAGGCTCAGCGTGGTCGGGTCGATCGTGCCGAGCGGGATCGTGACGGTGTTGGTGCCGTCGCTCATGATGAGCTCCGCGTCGTGGCTGGTGGCCTCACCGAACGGATCGGTCAGCACGACCTGGTAGTGGATCCACGGCGAACCCGCCTCGCAGGTGCCCGTCGCGCTCGATCCGACGAGGCCGAGGCAATCCTCGCCCACGGGGAAGTCGAGATCCCAGCTCGTCGTCGCATCGGGATCGAGCACGTACGGCCCCGTCGCGGTGGCGGTCACGTGGGCCGTCGCCGAGATGCTTCCCGGGTAGGTGTCCGGGTCGACCGGAACACCGTCGACCCACCACTGGATGCCCTCGATGTCGTCGAGCGTGTAGGTGCCGACGGCGTCGCAGTCGGTCTCGACGGTCGTGAGCGTCGGGGTCACCTCCTGCGGGCCGGGGTAGCAGTCGGGGTTGCCGGGCGGGTACTCGAGCGATGCCACGAGCTCGGGGTTGACCGCGATCGTCGCCGTCACGCCGTCACGCGACCAGGCGTAGTTGCCGGTGGTCTCCTGCCACACGCCGCCCGCGTACTCCCAGCCCGGCCAGCCGTTGGCCTCACCGGTGATCGGATCCACGCTCGCGCCGGGCCACAGCAGGTCGCCCTCGAGGGTGGTGCCGTCGGTGATCGTCCCGAGAGCGGGGGAGTAGGTGAAGCTGTCGCTGCCCGCGGCGAGGGTCAGCACCGCCTGGTCACTCGTCGAGAGGTGATCAGGGTCGATGAGCGTGACGCTGTAGTGGATGTACGGGGCGTCGTTGAGGCAGATCGCCGAGATCTCGCCCGTCAGCTCGGGCTCGCACTCGACGAACGGCATCGAGAACGTCCAGGTGCGGGTCCACTTGCCGGTGCGGGAGTCACGGGTCGCGCCCGGAATGACGCCATCGCTGGCGGCCTCGGCCTTCACCACGATGTTGTCTCCGGCCGCGGCGGGGACCGTGCCGGCCGCCGTCACGGTGCCGTTGACGTACCAGGTGACACCGGCCACGTCCGGCAGCAGGATGCTGCCGTCGCTCTCACAGGTGGGATCCGTCGGGATCGGATCGACCTGCGCAGGAGGGGTGGTCGGGTACGAGGTGGCCGCCGATGCGGAGCGCGCGGCAGACGAGGTCTGCGCGGGCGGAGCCTCGTCGCCGGCGTCCTCCTCGGCGGGAGCGGGCGACTCGTCGGCCGCCGGCTCTTCCTGAGGTTCGGACGAGGGCGATTCGGTGGCGACGGGCTCCGTCGGCGTCGCGTCGTCGGCGTACGACGGGGACAACGCGGCGATCGAGAGCCCGAGGGCGAGGAGGAAGGCGACGAGCGTCGCCACTGACTTTTTGAGCACGATGAACAGTCCTTGCAGGGGGACCCGCGCGTATGGCAGCGCACGGGCAAGGACCCACCCTCGAGCGCGCCGGAGGGAACCGGTGGGGGTGCGCTCGATGAGAGCAGATCGGGATGTGGGGGGATATTCGGGGGTGTTCGGGTATTTCGGGGTGTTCGGGTCGCACGGCTTCGGGAGGCCCGTGGGGACGGGCTATAGCGGTGCGATCCTCAACCTAGGGCCCGCCACGCCGACGAGGCAAGGCCGAACACCGGTTGGTTGCCGAACGGGGGTAGAACGCGCCGACCGCTCAGTGCACGTACTCCAGCAGATCGAGACCGACCATCCGCAACGCGTCCAGCACCCGGAGTCGCGCCGCGATCGAGGTGTCGGCGAACTGCACGGAGACGGCGTACGCGACCCCGCGACGGGGCCCGCGAAGGATGCCCGCCTCCGACCGCACGCCCTCGTCGGTGCCCGTTTTGTTGACGAGCTGGAGGCCGTGATCCACTCCGCGATGCGAGAGCGGGTCGACGCCGAACGCGCTCGCCACCATCGAGAGGTCGGTGTTGAGAGAGAGCCATCCGAGCACCCGAGATGAGGTCAGCGAGTCCACCACTTGGCCGCGGGCGAGCGCCGCGAAGAGCCACGACAGCTCCGCGGTCGATCCGACCGACAGCTGCGGGGCGTCGTCGGGGCCGCGGGTGTCGCGCACGAGGTCGATGAGGGCCGTCCGCAGGAGGCCCAGCTGCTCGGTGCGGTGTCGCACCGCATCGAGACCCACCTCTCGCAGCAGCACGTTCGTCGCGAGGTTGTCACTCGTGGCGCCGACGAGGGTTGCAAGGTCGGAGAGCGGAAGCGACCGCGCCTGCAGGTGCCGCCACAGCCCCGAATCGCCCACGGCGTCCCGCGGCGTCTTGTCGAGCGTCTCGAGCACCGGGTTCTCGTTCGCGCTCAGCCGAGCGGAGACCTCGATGAGCAGCAGGATCTTCCCGACGGACGCGGTCGGCAGCACGATCCGGTCGTCGATCGACAGCACGCGTGCCCCGGTGTCGAGGTCGATGACGGATGCCGACACCTGCGCTCCGCCGTACGCCAACTCGCCCAACGCGGTGAACGCGCCCCCGAAGCTCGGCTCCGGGTGCTCGGCACGATGCCGCGGCACGCGCACCTGAGGCACGCGCGCGCGGCGGTCGCGCAGGAGGGGGGCGTCTACCAAATGGCCACCCGGTCGTCGGGAGCGAGCCACAGCGCGTCGTCCGCGCTCACGCCGAACGCCTCGTGGAAGACGTCGATGTTGCGCACGATCTGGTTGCAGCGGAACTCGTTGGGGGAGTGCGGGTCGATCGACAGAAGCCTCAGCGCCTCTTCATCGCGCACCTTGATCTGCCATGCCTGCGCCCAGCTGAGGAAGAACCGTTCCGCGCCGGTGAGGCCGTCGACCACGGGCGGCTCCTCTCCGCCGAGCGAGAGCAGGTAGGCCTTCCATGCGATGCCGAGCCCGCCCAGGTCGCCGATGTTCTCGCCGATCGTGAGCGCCCCGTTGACGTGGTGGCCGGTCAGTTGCGCAGGCTCGAGGGCGTCGTACTGGGCGATGAGCTTCGAGGTGCGCTCTTCGAACGCCGCGCGGTCGTCGGCGGTCCACCAGTCGGTGAGCCTGCCGTCGCCATCGAAGCGCGACCCCTGGTCGTCGAAGCCGTGCCCGATCTCGTGCCCGATGACCGCGCCGATCGCCCCGTAGTTCGCGGCCGCGTCGCGGGTCTCGTCGAAGAACGGGAACTGCAGGATCGCCGCCGGGAAGACGATTTCATTGAATCCCGGGTTGTAGTACGCGTTGATCGTCTGCGGCGTCATGAACCACTCGTCGCGGTCGATGGGACGACCGATCTTGCCGAGCTCGCGCGCGAACTCGAAGGCGGCGGTCGCCCGCACGTTGCCGATCAGGTCGGATGCGTCGACGGAGAGCGCGGAGTAGTCGCGCCACTTCACGGGGTAGCCGATCTTGGGGGTGAACTTCTCGAGCTTGTCGAGGGCACGCGCGCGGGTCTCGTCGGTCATCCAGTCGAGCTCGGCGATCGAGCCGCGGTACGCCTCGACGAGGTTCGCGACGAGTTCATCCATAGCGGTCTTCGCGGCCGGGCTGAAGTGACGCTCGACGTAGATACGACCGACCGCCTCACCCATCGCGCCCTCGACGAGCGAGACCCCGCGCTTCCAGCGGGCACGCAGCTCGGGGGTTCCGGTGAGGGTCTTGCCGTAGAAGTCGAAGTTGGCGGCGACGACCTCCGAGTGCAGGTAGGGCGCGACCGAGCGGATCAGCTGGAATCGGAGCCAGTCACGCCAGGCCTCCAGGCGGTTCTCGGTGAGGAGGCCCGCGAGTCCCGTCACGAAGCTCGGCTCGCGGACGACGACCGCCTCGAACGCCCCGGCGGGCACGTCGAGCCCCTCGAGCCACACGCCGAGCGGCGCGTCAGCCCCGAGGGCGGCCGTCTCGGTCCAGGTCATCGGGTTGTAGGTGGCCTGGCTGTCGCGCGTGCGCACGTTGTCCCAGTGGTGCGAGGCGATCGCCGTCTCCAGCTCGAGCACCCGGGCCGCGCGGGCGGGGGCCTCGTCGAACCCGGCGAGGGTCAGCATCCGCTCGAGGAAGGCCAGGTACGCCTCGCGGATGCCCGCGAACTTCTCTTCGCGATAGTACGACTCGTCGGGAAGCCCGAGCCCCGCCTGCTCGAGGAACACGAGGTAGCGCTCCGGGTCGCCGGGGTCGTTGTCGACGAAGGCGGCGAAGAACCCGCCGACGCCGGTGCGCTCGAAGGCGCCCAGCGCACGCAGGAACGACGGGATGTCGAGCAGTCCGGCGACCGACGCCAGGTCGGCTCGCAGCGGCTCCCACCCGAGGGAGTCGATGCGCTCCTCGTCCATGAAGCTCGCGTAGAGGTCGCCGAAGGTGCGCTCCTCCGTGCCGGGCTCGGCGCCCTGCGCCTCCTCGATGATCTCGCGCACCGCCTGCTCCGCCGCCTCGGCGAGCAGGTAGAAGGACCCGTAGCGCGCCTTGTCGGAGGGGATCTCGGTGCGGTCGATCCACTTTCCGTTGACGTGGCGGAACAGGTCGTCCTGCGGGCGGATGCTGGGGTCGAGCTCGTCGAGGGCGATGCCGGATGCACTGCGATGCGTCACGTCGATGGAGGCCGCGGCATGGTCGTTCATGGATGTCAGCCTAGGCACTGAACTCACTACCGACGTCGATCTACATCGCGAATGGATGCCGGCCGACAACCAGCATCACTGAGGGTATAGTGATGCATCAGTGAGGAGTCAGTGATGTGGGAGACCAGCCAAGGGAGCCTTGAGGTCGTCGTCGAGCGCCTTCGTGCCGCGAAGACCGACCTCACCCACGTCGAGGCCAAGGCGGCGGTCGGCCGACTCCCCGTATCGATCTGGGAGACGGTCTCGGCCTTCAGCAACGACGGCGGTGGCGTGATCCTCCTCGGCCTCGATGAGGGGGCCAACTTCGCGCCCGCCCCCGGGTTCGACGCCACCTCGATTCGCGACGCGGTCGCCGAGGGTTTCCGCCCGCGCCGCGCGCATGAGCCGGATGGCCCCGTCACCCCCCGGGCGCAGGGAACCATAGAAATCGACACGATCGACGGCCGGCCGATCGTCGTGGTCGATGTCGACGAGCTTCCGCCTGATCAGAAACCATGTTTCGTGTCGAGCAAAGGCAAGGAGAGCGGGAGCTTCGAGCGCGTCGGCGACGGCGATCGCCGAATGAGCACCTACGCGGTATTCCTCCTCAGCACCTCCGCGCAGCAGCCGACGGATGACCTGCGGCCGGTAGACGGCGCCACGATCGATGACCTCGACCCCGCTCAGGTTGCGCGCTTCGTCACCAGGCTTCGAGAGACCCGGCCGCGATCCGTCGCCGACCTCACTGATGAACGCGACATCCTCACACGACACAACGTCCTCTCAGCTGATCGGTCAACACCGACGCTCGCGGGGCTCATGTCGTTCGGTCGCTACCCTCAGCACTTCCTCCCCCAGCTGATGATCAGCTTTGCCGCATATCCCGGTCACGACAAAGCCGACGTGCGAGGCGACGTGCGAATGCTCGACCGCCGCATCATCGAGGGTTCGATTCCGTTGATGGTCGACGACGCGGTGAGCGCGACCCTGAAGAACTTGCAGACGCGGCGGGTCTCACGCGGTGCAGGTGCAGCGGACGAACCGGAGATCCCCGTCGATGCCCTCCGTGAAGCGATCGTCAACGCGCTCGCGCACCGTGACTACAGCGAATACGCGACCGGCGACCAGGTGCGCATCGAGGTGTATCCCGACCGTGTTGAGATCGCCAATCCTGGGGGGATCTGGGGAGGGAGACGCGAAGTCGACCTCTACGACGGCAGCTCGCGGTCCCGCAATCGCGTGCTCGCGAGCCTGCTCACGGAGGTCCCCTTCCCCGACCGCAGCGAGACCGTCAGCGAGAATGCGGGCTCGGGGATTCCGCGAATGACGGGCGTGATGGGCCGTGCGGGCCTCCTCGCACCGCGCTTTCTTCCGACCATCACCGGGATGACGGTTGTGCTCGACCGTCATGGCATCCTCGGCCCGGACGTCGAACCATGGCTTCAGGAGGTCGGAGCGAGCCGACTCGATCGACCAGAGCGCCTCGCGCTCGCCCTGGTCTATCGGGGCTTCGACCTCCACGACCAATTGCTCCGAGCGCTGCTCGGCGTCGACACCGAGGAAGCGAAACAGACCCTCCGCGGGCTCGTCATCGGCGGGTGGCTCGCGTTCCCGAAGCGGCCCGGCGATCCGTACCGACCCGGAGCGCTGCTCGCCCATCATCTCGATCGGGGATCGACACCGCTGTTCGAGATGACCCGGATGCCGACGCGGCCTGCGGGATTCGCCGAGCTGAGTCTTGACGAGAAGATCATCGCAATGCTCGAAGTCGTCGAGGAAGCCGACATCCACGATCTCGCGCTGTTCATCGACAGCACGCCGAACGCGATCCGGCCGCGCTTGCGAGTACTCATCGATCAGGGCGCCGTCGTCCCGACGGCCGCGCCTCAGAGCAAGAACCGCCGATACCGGCGCCCGCGGTAGTCGAGATCCGGCGTTGCCGGTGCGTCGACCGAGGCGTCCGTAGACTCGGCGGCATGGGTGCGAGGACGGTCCTGATCATCGGCGGCAACGGGATCATCAGCGGCTCGGTCTCGCGCCGCGCGGTGGAGCTCGGGTGGGATGTCACCCTGCTCAACCGGGGCCGCTCGAGCACGCGCCCGCCCATCGAGGGAGCCCGCACGCTCATCGGCGACGCGGGCGACCCCGCATCGATCGCGGCGGCGGTCGGGGAGCGCGAGTTCGACGTGGTCGTGAACTTCCGCTCGTTCCTTCCGGAGCAGGTCGCCGCCGATATCGAGCTCTTCGGCGGACGCACCGGGCAGTACATCTACATCTCGTCGGCATCCGCCTACCAGAAGCCCATCGCGCAGCTGCCGATCGTCGAGTCGACGCCGCTGCGCAATCCTTTCTGGCAGTACTCACGCGACAAGATCGCGAGCGAGGACCTGCTCGTCGCCGCCTACCGCGAGGCCGGGTTCCCGGCGACGATCGTGCGGCCCTCCCACACCTACGATGAGACGCTCATCCCGCTCGATGGCGGGTGGACGCCGCTGCAGCGGATGCTCGACGGCAAGCCGATCGTGATCCACGGCGATGGCACGAGCTGGTGGACGCTCACCCACGCGCGGGACTTCGCACGCGCCTTCGTCGGCCTGTTCGGCAATCCGCACGCGATCGGCAGCCCCGTCCACATCACGGGCGACGAGTCGCTCACCTGGGACGAGATCGCGCGCACCCTCGGCCGCGCCCTCGGGGTGGAGCCACGGATCGTGCACATCGCGTCGGAGTCGATCGCCCGCGAGATCCCCGCGATGGGTCCCGGCCTCGTGGGCGACAAGGCGCACTCCGTGCTCTTCGACAACACACGGATCAAGACCCTCGTGCCCGGCTGGGTGGCGACGACTCCCTTCGAGGAGGGCGCACGCGAGATCGCCGAGTGGTACCTCGCGGACGGCTCGCGCCGGTCGGTGGATGCCGAACTCGACGCCGCGTTCGACCGCTTGGCCGCATCCGCGGGCTGAGCAGCTGACCGGGCTGACCCGCTGAGCCGCCGCCTCAGGCGCGGGGCGGGGCGACCGTCTCGCCGCGGCGCAGTTCGGCGCCGAGAGCGACCCCCGCCGGCATCTCACCGACGAGCGAGGCCCGAACGGCGCGACCCGCCGCGCGACCCTTCTCGACCGCGGGCTGGGCGAGCGTCGTGAGCACGTGCGAGGTGATGCCATCGAGCCGCGCGCCGTCGAATCCGAGCACGCTGAGATCCGTGGGGACGGCGAGGCCGAGCTCCTCGGCCGCTCGAATCGCCCCCACGGCCAGCAGGTCGCTCTGCGCGATAATCGCCGTGGGGCGGTCACCGGGCACGTCGAGCAGCGCCCGACCCGCGACGTAGCCTTCGGCGACGGTGCTGGCTCCGGCCGAGACGCCCGTGGCGTCGGGGAAGACCTCGCGCGCGCCGCGGATCCGCTCCATCGCCGTGTAGGCGGTGGCCTCCGCCTCGCGCTCCGGGGTGAGAGGGGCGCGGAGGCGGTCGATGTCGAGCGGCAGCGTGACCAGCGCGACACGCTCATGCCCGAGCTCGCGCAGCAGTTCGGCGCCCCGACGGGTGGCATCCGCGTTGTCGAGGTCGATGGGCACCACGCCATCGAGTGGCGGCGCCTCGATCGCGATGAGCGGGATGCGTCGACGGCGCAGCAGCTCGACGGAACCGGCGAGATCGGCGCTGCAGCCGAGGAGCACCGCAGCGTCCATGGGGGCTGCGGCGAGATCGGCGCGCGATCCGGGCGACCAGGGGAGCACCAGGAGGCCGAGGCCCTCGTCCGCGAGCTCGTCGCCCAGGCCGTCGAGGAGGGCCAGGTTGATGGGGTCGCGGAAGGCGTCGCCGAGGCGGTCCTCGGTGACGACGCCGACGATGCCGGTGCGACCGCGACGCAGGGAGCGGGCGGTGGGGTTCGGGCCCGCGTAGCCGAGGGCCGACGCGGCTTCGAGCACTCGCTCCCGGGTCGCTTCGGCGACGGGACCCGATCCGCTGAAGACGAGCGACGCGGTGGAGGCCGACACGCCTGCGCGCGCGGCGACGGCCGAGAGCGTCGGGCGGGTGTTTGCGGTGTCGGACATCGCGCATTAGCCTACTCGAAACGATTCGATCGAATCGATTCGACCCGCTTCGGCGGATAGGCTCCACTCCCAGAGGACACCCCGGATCGCATGACCACCAGAACCGCACGCCCCGCCCACGCCACCTCCTGGCGCAACGCCGTGTTCGCGACCTTCGCCCTCAACGGCATCGGCGCCATGACGTGGGCGATCCGCATCCCGGCGATCCGCGACCACCTCGAGCTCAGCACCTCGGTGGTGGGGCTGCTCATCCTCTCGGTCTCGGTCGGGTCGATCGTGGGGCTGCTGTTCGCAAGCCACCTCATGCACTGGCTCGGCGACCGTCGAGTGATCGGCATCACGCTGGGCATGTGCGCGGTCGCGCTCGCGGGGATCGGCATCGGCACCTCGGTGCTCGGCAGTTTCGGCGTGGTCGTCGTCGCCATGGCGGTGTACGGATTCGGCACCGCCGTGTGCGACGTGGCGATGAACGTCGAGGGCGCGGGCGTCGAGAAGGCGATCGGCCGCACGATGCTGCCGCTCTTCCACGCCTCGTGGTCGGCGGGCAGCGTCGTCGGCACGGGCATCGGAACCGCCGCGGCGTTCGCAGGCGTCGATCCCGCGATCCACCTCACCGTCATGGCCGTCGTGCTCGGGGCCGGTGCGATTGTGGTTCCCCGCTTCATCCCGCCGGCCGCGACCCACGACGAGTCGGGGCAGGCCGTCGTGCGGCTCTCCTTCCGCGAGCGCATGGCGATCTGGCTTGAGCCGCGCACGCTTCTCCTCGGCGTCATCGTGCTCGGCATGGCCTTCACCGAAGGCTCCGCGAACGACTGGATCGCGCTCGCGATGGTCGACGACCGCGGCTTCGACAACGGCCAGGGCGCCGCGACCTTCACCCTCTTCACCGTCGCGATGACGATCGGTCGCCTGGCGGGCGGCCCGCTCGTCGACCGCTACGGCCGGGTGCGTCTGCTCTGGGCCACTGGCGCATCCGCCGCGATCGGCCTCGCGATCGTCATCTTCGTGCCGATCGTGCCGCTGCTGCTCGCGGGGGTCGTGCTGTGGGGGCTCGGGGCCTCGCTCGGGTTCCCGCTGGCGATGTCGGCGGCGGCCGACGACCCCGCGCGAGCGGCGGCGCGCGTCTCGGCGGTCGCCACCATCGGCTACAGCGCGTTCCTCATCGGCCCGCCGCTCATCGGCTTCGTCGGCGAGCACATCGGGTTGCTGAACGCGTTGCTCATCGTGTTCGTGCTGATCGTGGTCGCGACCATCGCGGCCCCCGCGGCGCGGCCGGTCGGCTCGGGATCGCGGGCACCAGCGACCGCCGAGCCTCCGGCATCCGAGCAGATGCGCTGATCCGCCGCCCCGGCGCCCGCACGGCTGTCGCCTGGCCCGGATACCGTGGAACCGTGCGCGAGGTCGACCGGCGGATCCTGCGGCTCGCGGTCCCGGCGCTCGGGGCGCTCATCGCGGAGCCGCTGTTCCTCGCGACCGACACGGCGCTCGTCGGCCACCTCGGCGTCGACCAGCTCGCGGCGCTCGGCGTGGCCGCCACGATCATCCAGACAGCGATCGGCCTGCTCGTCTTCCTCGCCTACGCGACGACCCCCGCCGTCGCGCGGCTGCTCGGCTCGGGCGAGCGCACCGCGGCCGTACGGGCGGGTATCGACGGCATCTGGCTCGCCCTCGGCATCGGGGTCGCGCTGGCGATCGTCGGACCGTTCGTCGCGCATCCTCTTTCCGCCGCCTTCGGCGCCTCCAACGAGGTGACCGGCCTCGCCGCGCTCTACGTCGCGATCTCGTCGGCGGGGGTCCCCGCGATGCTCGTCGTGATCGCCGCCACGGGACTCCTCCGGGGCCTGCAGGACACCCGCACGCCTCTCGTGATCGCGGTCGCCGGATTCGGGGCGAACGCGCTCCTCAACGCGGCGCTCATCTACGGCGCCGGGTGGGGCATCGCCGGATCGGCGATCGGCACGGTCGCCGCACAGTGGGGCATGGCCGCCGCCTGTCTCGCGATCGCGGTACGGCACGCCCGACGCACCGGCGCATCCGTGCGGCCCGGCCTGCCCGGCGTCGCCTCCGCCGCCCGCGCCGGGGGATGGATGCTGCTGCGCACCCTGACCCTCCGGATCGCGCTCGTCGCGACCACCGTTGCCGCGGCATCCGCGGGCACCGTCACGCTCGCCTCGACCCAGGTGCTCTTCCAGCTGACGTTCCTGCTCGCCCTCGCGCTCGACGCGTTCGCGATCGCGGCCCAGGCGATCGTCGGGCACGACCTCGGCACCGGGGATCGGGATGCCGTGCGGGCGCTCGTCCGGCGGCTCCTGCTGTGGGGCCTCGGGTCGGGCGTGGCCCTCGGGGTGGTGCTCGCGATCGCCTCGCCGTGGCTCGGCGCGGTGTTCTCCGGAAACGCCGGGGTGATCGCGGCGGTGCCTGCCGGTGCCCTCGTGGTCGCGGTCACGATGCCCCTCGCCGCGGTGGTGTTCGTGCTCGACGGGGTGCTGATCGGTTCCGCCGATGGGCACTATCTCGCCCTCGCCGGCCTCGTGAACCTGGTCGTATATCTGCCGCTGCTGTGGCTCGCCGCGCAGGTGCCCGAGGGCTCGGAGGTCGCGGGGGCGGGGGCCGCGGTGCTCGCGATCCAGCTCGCATACTGCGTCGGCTTCTACGGCATCCGCGCCCTCACCCTCGGGGTGCGCGCAGCGGGTACGCGCTGGATGGGGCCGTCACAGGGCCTGTCTGCGAGAATCGACGGATGAGCGACGTGCGGCAGGTGCGACCCCGGACCGAGGGGTGGACGCAGAAGGTCGCGGCCGACGGCCGACCGGTGCTGCAGTTCGCGTCCCCTCGACGCACCCAGCCGCCCGTGCACCTCGCCGACCTCACCCCCGACGAGCGCGCGGCGAAGGTCGAGGAGCTCGGCCTTCCCGCCTTCCGCGCGAAGCAGATCGCCACCCACTACTTCACCCATTACACGACCGACCCCGAGCAGATGACCGACCTGCCCGCCGCCGGTCGTCAGGAGCTCGTCGAGGCGATGCTCCCGCCGTTGCTCACCGAGGTGCGGCGGCTGCGCACCGACGGCGGCGAGACGATCAAGTTCCTCTGGCGCCTCTTCGACGGCGCGCTCGTCGAGTCGGTGCTCATGCGCTACCCCGGTCGCGTCACGCTGTGCGTCTCGAGCCAGGCGGGATGCGGCATGAACTGCCCGTTCTGCGCCACGGGCCAGGCGGGGCTCACCCGCAACATGTCCGCAGCCGAGATCGTCGACCAGGTCGTCGCGGCGAACCGCGCGATCGCCGCGGGCGAGCTCGGCGGCCTCCGCCGCGACGGCGGCCACGACGCGCCGCGGGTCACGAACATCGTGTTCATGGGCATGGGCGAACCGCTCGCGAACTACAACCGGCTCATGAAGGCGGTGCGCACGATGGTGGCGCCGCAGCCCGCCGGACTCGGGATGTCGGCCCGGCAGATCACGGTCTCGTCCGTCGGCCTCGCCCCCGCGATCCGCAAGCTCGCCGACGAAGACCTCCCGCTGACCTTCGCCCTCAGCCTCCACGCCCCAGACGACACCCTCCGCGACGAGCTCATCCCCGTGAACTCGCGCTGGAAGGTCGACGAGGCGCTCGACGCCGCCCGCCACTACTTCGAGGTGACCGGCCGTCGCGTCTCGATCGAGTACGCCCTCATCAAGGACATGAACGACCACGGCTGGCGAGCGGACCTGCTGGCCGAGAAGCTCAACGAGCGCGGTCGCGGCTGGGTGCATGTGAACCCGATCCCGCTGAATCCGACGCCCGGATCCGTGTGGACCTCGTCCGACCCGGACGTGACGGCCGAGTTCATCCGACGCCTCGAGGCCGCCGGCATCCCCACGACGCTGCGCGACACCCGCGGCAAGGAGATCGACGGCGCCTGCGGGCAACTCGCCGCTGCAGACGCGTAGCGGCGTCCTTACTTTTGCCAGGGGTGGGACGCGTTGTCCATCACCCGTTCTCGGGTCTGTCCGACGGTCGAGACCCGGCCGTACAGTGAGCGTCTCCCCGCGCGGGCCTCCCGACCCGCGGAAAGGCCTCCCCATGCCGCCCGTACATTCGCTTACCCCCCTCCCCGACCGTGACGAGCTCGATGAACTGCTTCAGCTCGCCACCCGTGGCATCGTGCGCACCGACCTGCACGACCACCGCTGGGACGCGCTCATCGTGGGCGTCACACGACGCGGCGTCGTGACCGCCGCCGATCGGCGTGCCGCCGAGACACTGCTCGAGGTGATCGCGCACGAGCGCGCCGCGGCTCCGATCGCCGAGGCCTCCTAGACGCCGATCTCGCGTCAGCGCACGTCCCCCGGCCTGCCGGGGACGGTACACCTTGTCGCCTCACGGGGGTAGGACGCTCGGGTTTCCCCTCAAACCGGGGTCTGCCGGCTTCTAGGTTCGTGGGGCACATTGCCGGAGGCGTCATCTGTCGTGCCCCGGCGTTCGCATCGTCGAGCCGAAGGACCACCCGTGACCTCCACACCCCGCCGCCTTCTCGCCGCATCCGGATCGATCGCCCTCGGGCTCGCGTTCGTGGGCCTCACCGCCGCGCCCGCCTCCGCCGCCACCTACTCGGTGAGCAGCCCGACGGAGTCGGCGCTCACCACCGCGATCAACGACGCGAACGCGAACCCCGGTCTCGACACCATTACCATCACGGCGACCGGGACGGTCACCCTCACCGCGGATCTACCCGCCATCACCGACACCGTCCAGATCGTTGGACCCGGGGCGGATCAGTTCACGATCGACGCGAACGGCCATGACGCATTCGTTGTTCAGTCGGTCAGCGGCACGCCTTCGATCAGCGGGCTGCGCATCACCGGGGCGAGCGGTGACGGCATCTACGCCGCGGACACGAACCTCACCCTCGATGACATCACGGTGAACGACTCGGCCGACGACGGCCTGCGCTTCGCCCCGGGCAACCCCCCGTACGTGCTCCTCATCAGCGACTCGGACTTCTCGTCGAACTCCGGCGACGGGGCCGAGATCGACCTCGCCGGTGCCGCGGCGGTGCGCGACTCCATCACGAATTCGACCTTCTCGTCGAACGGCGGTGAGGGCCTCCACCTCAAGCTCCGCGCGGCAACTGGGCTCGACCTGACCAACATCACGGCGACCGAGAACGCCGGCACGAACCTCTACCTCGACGCGGCAGACTCCGCGACGCTCGACGCGAACACGGTCGTCACGACGGGCTCGGCGACGGCTCGCGGCATCGACATCGACAACGGAGCAGGAGCCATCGTCGAGTTCACCGACGTCACGGCGACCGGGAACGCGGGCGACAACGTCCACACCGACGTCCAGGGCAGCAGCAAGCTCACCCTGACGAACGTGGACGGCTCCGAGTCGACCGACTCGTCGGGGGTCTACTTCGGCGTCAGCCAGGGCGGCAAGCTGTCGGTCGACGGTCTGGTCACGAACGACAACGCGAGCTCGGGTCTCGTCCTCGAGGTGAAGGACTCCGGGGTTCTCGGGATCGACGACCTGACCACCTCGAGCAATGGCGAGGGCGGAGTCGAACTGTCCGTCGCGGCAGGCGCGGACGTCGACCTCAGCAACGGCACGATCTCCGACAACACGGACTACCCCGGCCTGTCCATCGATGCCCAGCTGTCTGGACATGTCGACATCACCGGATACAGCATCACGGGCAGCGGCGGGGACGGCATCACGGCCTCCCTCGCCGGCTCGGCGCACCTCACGGTCGCCCAGTCGACCATCGCCGACAACTCCGACACCGGTGTCGAAATCGACATGACCGAGTCGGCCGCGCTCGATGTCGACGAGTCGACCATCTCGGGCAACGGCTCCTCCGGCTTCTTCGCGTCGATCGATCAGGGCACACGTGTGGGCATCACGAACTCGACGATCTCGGGCAACACGACGGGGAGCTTCGGCCCGGCCGCTCTCGAGATCGACGGCGCCGCTGAGGGCGAGCAGGTCACGATCCTGTTGTCGACGATCGTCGACAACATCGGCGCGTTCAGCGCGCCCGGAGTGTGGCTGGACAACATCGACTCGCTCACCATCGACCACAGCATCATCGCCGGGCATGACGCCTCCGACCTGCTGATCGCCAACCCCCAGAACGTCACCGTGGCTCACTCGCTCGTCGAGGTGTCTGCGGACGCGAACACGACCACGGCGCTCTCCAGCGGCACCGGCAACATCGTGGGCGTCGACCCGGAGCTGGGGGACCTGGCCGACAACGGCGGCCCGACCCTCACGCACCTTCCCCAGATCGGCAGCCCCGTGGTCGACGCGGGTGACGCGGCGAGCATCACGGACGCGCCCGCCACCGACCAGCGCGGCGAATCGCGCGTCGCGGTGGACGAGATCGACCTCGGCGCCGTCGAGGCGACCGCGGCCGAGCTCACGCCTCCGACGACCACCGACCCCGCGAGCGACGGCGACCCGTCGAGCGTCGACGAGCTGCCGGACACCGGCGTCGAGTCCGGAACCATGGCGATCCTCGGCGGGCTGCTGCTCACGCTGGGCGCGCTGGCTCTGGCCGTACGGCGCCGTCGCGCGGTCGCCTGACCGACCGCGGCGGGCGGGATCGCCCGGGCTGAGAATTCTCCGCGCACATGTCCCGGGCGGCGATAGAATAAAGAGGTGGACGCCACTTCTGTGCCTGCTCTAGCGCGAGACCTGGGCGTTTCGCTTCCGACTGCGCACGCGCTTCTCGACCGCGAGGGCGTGCCCCGGAGCGGGCGTGGGCGCCCACGGATCGTCCCCGCGTCAGTGGCCCGAAAGCTCCGGGACGCGCAACCGGCGAGCACGGAGTCGGGCGCCGTGCGGGTACTGGCGGCCTTGATGCACGCGCCGCTGGGGCTGCACAGCGCCCGGCGTGTGGCCGTTGCCGCCGGGACCAGCCCCACCACGGCGTCACGGCGGCTTCGGGAACTCGTTGCGGTCGGCGTGGTCGAGCAGACCCGGCAGCGCGTGGTCAGAGGAACCGCCCGCGACGAAGACGTGTACCGACTCGACCCCACGGCCCCCTCATGGAAGGAGCTGGCTCCCCGAGTTCGTCGAGTCCGCCTCCCTCAGCGATCCGAGGAGCCTGCGAATCGAGTACCGCGGCGGTTCTACCACCTGTTCTGGAACTCCGACCCGACAGCGCTCACGGTTCAGGGGAACGGGGCATACATCGCCCGCCGGATGCTCACCTCGAACGATCCCGCGGCCATCCAGTGGTCGCTGCGCAACATCCCGGCCGCAGACCTCGAATTCGCTTCTACGGGGCGCGGTATCGACCCCCGGCTGACCTCCGTCGTGAAGAACTGGAACGCGACCAGGTGAGCGCAGCGCACACCGGGGGGCCGCGCGGAGAGCTCGCGGCGTTCACGCGCCGCTCCATGGGGAGGCACGAAGTCACCCTCGTCGCCAACGAGGTCGCGATGCTGGCCGAGATCTTGCCGCCCGAGACCTCCGACGCCTGGACCAAGATCGTTCCGTACGTTCCCGACTGGGCCTACCTTTCCGGGGGCACCGCACTTGCGGTGCATCTGCGACACCGGGTCAGCCGCGACCTCGACTTCTTCGCGGAACGCGATTTCGACGCCGACACGCTCGCCGCGCTTCTCACCGAATACTTCCCCGACTTCGGCGCAACCCGCATCGAAGAGGGCACCGTGAACGGGGTTCTCGGGCGGGCCAAGCTGCAGTTCCTCCGCGCGACGCAGCTGAGTCGGCTCGACGAGCCCACTGTGTTCGCGGGCCTCCGAATCGACAGCCTTCCCGACATCCTCGCCAACAAGGTGAAGGTCATCGGCGACCGCGCCGCCCTCCGCGACTACTTCGACCTCATGGTCATCGAGACCACGACCGACCTCACCGTGGACGAGGGCCTGGTGCTCTACCGGCGCAAGTACGAGAACGGCAAGACCGCCAGCGCGCTACCCCACATCATGCAAGGGCTCGGCTACTTCGATGACGTCGACGACGATCCCGGGCTCCCGGTGGACAAGGCCACGATCGAGTCGTACTGGACCGCGAGGCAACCCGAGATCGAGCGCGGTCTCCACTTCTAGAAGAAGTTCTCGATCATGAGCTGGCGTCGGTCGATGCCGGCGTCGAGGAGCTCGCGGCGGACAGCCTTGATGAGCCGACTCGATCCGCAGACGTAGAAGATCGACTCGGGGCGCTCGCGCGCCGCACGGGCGACCTCGGCGAGGAACTGCTCGGGCGCGACCGGCGCGTACCGGGTGAGCAGCGGCTCGAGCTCGCGGCGATAGAGGAAGTCGTCGCCGCGCTGCACCTGGATGAGGTTCAGGTCGAACCCGCCCTGGGCGGCCGCCGTCAGGATGAGCGAGCGGAACGGCGCCATGCCGACTCCGCCCGCGATGAACTGGAGGGGGCGGGCGGGCGTCTCCGGCAGGCGGACATGCCCGGCCCTGCGGTAGACCCAGACAGGATCCCCCGGCTCGAGCGCCGAGAGCCGACGCTTGAACGCGCTCCCCGTGTCCACGTGGGCGACGAACGCCAACTCGCCCTCGTGCGGTGCCGACGCGTAGGAGAAGTCCCGCTTGGCGGAGAAGAGAGCCCCGACGACGAGGTTGACGTACATCCCGGACTGATAGTTCGCCTCCGGTTGGCGGAAGCGGAACGTGTAGACGTCGTCGTATTCGTGGGTCTTGCTGGTGAAGGTGGCCCTTCCCATTACTGTCCTCCGGTTCGTGCGGTCGCCCGCAATATCGTGTTCGAATGCAGATAAGTCGCCAGCCGGACTCCGATGAGGAGCCCTGGCCGCTCACGGGTGTCGGCTGGTGGGATGGCAAGCCTCAGGCGATGCACGAGCACGCCGACGGCCAGCTGATCTACCCGATCGCCGGGGTGCTCGCGATCACGACCGAGATCGGCACCTGGATGGCCGCGGCGAACCGCGTCGGATGGACGCCTGCCGGCTGGCCGCACGCCCACCGCGCTCCGGCGCGCACCCAGATCGCCGCCCTGGCGGTCCCGAGGGAGCTCGCGGAGAGCCTGCCAAGTCAGCCGGCGGTGTTCGCCGCGTCGCCACTGCTGCGCGAGGTGCTGCTCGCGCTCACCGGCGACCGACCCCTCCGCGTCGAGGCTCGGGAGCGCCTCGAGCGCGTGGTCATCGACGAGCTGGTCGACGCGGCGCCCGAGGCAGCCCACCTTCCCGAGCCGCGCGACGATCGGCTGAGTGCGGTGACGTCGCTCCTTCGGGCCGACCTGACCGATGCGCGCACCCTGACCGAACTCGGCCACGAGGTGGGCGCAAGCGCACGAACGTTGAGCAGGCTGTTCCACGATGAGCTCGGGATGGGCTTTCACCAGTGGCGCACACAGTTGCGCATTCAGAACGCGCTCGTGCTGCTGTGGGATGGGCACACGGTCGCCGAGACGGCGGTGCTGTGCGGATGGTCGAGTCCGAGCAGTTTCGTCGAGGCGTTCCGCGCCAGCGTTGGGCAGACTCCGGGGCGCTACCAGGCAGGACGGCATCAGATAACCGACGGGTGATTCTGGAGCACGACTCGACGCTAAGTCGATCGCCGCGTGACGACCACCGACAGACAGACAGAGAATACGGAAAAGTCGCCAGCCTCTCGCGGCGCGATTACGCTGGGGGAGTGCGTCTCGTCGTTGCCCGGTGTTCCGTCGACTACGCGGGTCGATTGAGCGCGCATCTCCCGCTCGCGACACGTCTTCTCGTCGTGAAGGCCGACGGCTCGGTGCTCGTGCACTCGGACTCGCTCAGCTACAAGCCGCTCAACTGGATGAGCCCGCCCACGACGTTCACGATCGACGAGGTCGATGAGGAGCGCGCCGAGGCGGGCGTCGTAGAGCTCTGGCGCGTGGCCAACGCGAAGACCGCCGATCTGCTCGTGATCTCGATCCACGAGATCCTGCACGATTCCTCGCATGACCTCGGCGTCGACCCGGGTCTGCAGAAGGACGGCGTGGAGGCCGATCTGCAGCGCTTGCTCGCGGAGCAGATCGAGCTGCTCGGCGACGGGCACACCCTCGTGCGGCGGGAGTACATGACCGCCATCGGGCCGGTCGACATCCTCGCCAAGGACCCGTCGGGCGTGTCGGTCGCCGTCGAGATCAAGCGCCGCGGCGATATCGACGGCGTCGAGCAGCTGACCCGCTACCTCGAGCTCATGAACCGCGACCCGCTGCTCGCTCCGGTCGCGGGCGTCTTCGCCGCGCAGGAGATCAAACCGCAGGCCCGCACCCTCGCCGAAGACCGCGGCATCCGCTGCCTCGTGCTCGACTACGACGCCATGCGCGGTCTCGAGACCGGCCACTCCCGGCTGTTCTGACCGCGCATCCGCCCACCACGATCGGAACTCCGTGACCTCCCGCTTCACCGCCATCCTGTTCGACCTCGACGGCACGATCGTCGACTCCGCACCCGGAATCCTCGCGACGCTCGAGCACACCTACGCAGAGCTCGGCAAGCCGGTGCCGGAACGGGCCGAGCTCGTGCACTGGATCGGGCCCCCGATCCTCGACTCGTTCCGCGACCGGGCCGGGCTCGACCCCGAGGAGTCACAGGTGGCCCTCGGCATCTACCGCGAGCGCTACCGCACGCAGGGCGTCTTCGACGCGACCCCCTACCCCGGAGTGGTCGATCTGCTGCACGAGATCCGCGAGGCGGGCATCCCCCTGTCGCTCGCGACGTCGAAGCCGGAGTCGATGGCGCGCCTGATCCTCGACGACCTCGGGGCGACGGATGCGTTCACCGAGATCACCGGTGCCTCCGAGGACGAGGTGCGTAGCAGCAAGGCGGATGTCGTCGAGGAGGCCCTGCGGCGTCTCGCGGCGGACGGCGCCGACCTCACGCGCGTGGTGCTCGTGGGCGATCGCTTCCACGACGTGGAGGGCGCGCGCGAGCACGGCATCGGAACGATCTTCGTGAACTGGGGATACGGCGACCCCGCGGAGGCGGACGGCGCGATCGCTGTCGTCGACGACATCGATCAGCTGCGCGTCGAGCTCGGGCTCTGAGCCGGAGCCCGCTCAGCGGGCGATGCGCTCCACGGCTGCGGCGAACCGGCCGGGCAGCGTCGCCGCCGTCGGCACGACCGCTCCGCGCAGGGGTGATGACGCCACCCGCACGAGCCGCGAGGTGAGCACCCGGAAGTCCCGCGTGCTGTGCGCCCACGCGCGCTCGTATCCAGCCGGATCGCCCGCGCGAATCGCCTCGACCGCGAGGCGTGCCTGATCGAACCCGATGCGCAACCCCTCGGCGGTGAGGGCGTCGACGTAACCCGAGGCGTCTCCCGCGAGCAGCACCCGCCCCCGCGACCTCGCGCGCGTGCGTTGCCGGAAGGGACCAGCACCGCGCAACTCGCTCGTCGCGTCCGCCCCGTCGAGACGCTCGGCGAGCTCGCCGGATGCCGCGAGAGCATCCGCGAAGCGCACACCCCGCGGCGCGAGCAGAGCCACGCCCACCTCGCCCGCGAGCGGCGTGACGTAGAGCTCGCCCGCGGGGGTCCAGTACACCTCGACGAGGTCAGTCCAGGGGGCGACGCCGAAGTGCCGCCGCTGCCCGAACCTGCGCCGCGCTCGCAGCTCGGGCAGCGCGAGCCCGACGGAGCGAGCGACGGGAGAGTGCAGGCCGTCGGCGGCGACCAGCCAATCGGCCCGCACGGTCGCGTCGTCATCGGTCCACACGGTCGCGAGGTCTCCGCCCGCATCGACGCGCGTCACGCGCGCGTGCCGCCAGCGCACGCCGAGTTCCGCGGCGCGCTCGAGCAGTGCGGCGTGAAGCACCGTGCGGCGCATGCCGAGACCCGGACCACCCGCGAATCGGTGCGAGACAGACCGACGCGGATCGCGGTAGTCGATCCCGGCGATCGGTGAACCGTGTGTCCGTGCGACACCGAGTCGCGAGAGGGCCGGGATCGCGCCGGGCATGATCCCCTCGCCGCACGCCTTGTCGATGACACCCTCGCGAGGTTCGACCACGAGGGCGTCGATACCCGCACGGCGTGCTTCGATGGCCGTCGCGAGCCCGACCGGGCCCCCGCCGACGACGATGAGCTCCGCATCGCTCACGGGGTGCGCCCGTCGGGATCGGGGTCAGGGGCGGCGACCGGGGCCGCATCCTGCAGCGCGCGCTCCTCCGCCGGGATCCGGAAGCCGAGCAGCAGCACCGCGTTGAGCACCGTGAACGTGAGCGCCGTGATCCATGCGGTGTGCACGAGAGGCAGGGCGACGCCCTCGACCGCGACGATCACGTAGTTCGGGTGCCGCAGCCATGCCCAGCGGTAGGGGCCTCGCGTCGAGAGCGGCAGCCCCGGGACGACGATCACGCGTGTGTTCCACTGATGGCCGAGCGACCAGATCACCCAGTAACGCCCCGCCTGGCACGCGAGCGTCAGGGCGAGCATCGGCCAACCGAGACCCGGGATGAACGGGCGCCCGAGCGCCCACACCTCGACGATGCAGGCGAGCAGCAGACCGGTGTGGAGGGCCACCATCGCCGGGAAGTGACCCCTTCCTGACTCGATGCCCCCGCGCGCGAAGGACCAGGCCGCGTTCCGCCGCGAGATCACGAGTTCGACGACACGCTCCGCGCCGGTCGCGAGGACGAGCAGCGTGTAGGCGATCACGACCACTCCAGCAGCACGTGCTCGCTCGTCACGCCTGGGCCCAGCGCGAACAGCACCGCACGGGTGCCCGCGGGTCGATCGAGCACGTCGGCGAGGAGGTGCAGCACCGAGGCACTCGACAGGTTGCCCACCTCGGCGAGCGAGCGACGACTCGCGGCGAACACCGCATCCGGGAGCTGGAGACCCTGCGCGAAGGCGTCGATCACTCGTGGTCCGCCCGGATGCGCGATCCACAGGTCGATGTCGTCCCGCGCTAGCCCGTGCTGGCCGAGCAGCGCGTCGACGCCCTCGGCGATGTTGGCCTCCACAGCCACCGGCACCTCCGCGGTGAGCACGATGCGGAAGCCGCTCGCGCCGATGTCCCATCCGATCGCACCTTCGCTGTTCGGGTAGAGAGCGCTGCGGCTGCCGATCACCCGGGGGCGGGGGCGACCGACCGACGCCGCCATCCGCTCCACGCGGCCCTCACCGACGAGCACGGCCGCAGCCGCCCCGTCGCCGAACAGGCCGCTGGCGACGAGGTTGCCCATCGAGGGATCGTCGCGCTGGAGCGTGAGCGAGCACAGCTCGACCGACACGAGCGCACCCACGTGATCCGGGTGACCGTCGAGGTAGTCGGCGACGCGCGCGAGGCCCGCGGCACCGGCGACGCATCCGAGCCCGAAGGACGGCAGTCGCCTCAGGTCGGAGCGCAGTCCCACCCGTGGCACAAGTCGCGCGTCGATCGACGGGGCGGCCATGCCCGTGACCGAGGTGAAGAGCAGGAAGTCGAGCTCGTCGGGGGCGATGCCGGCGTCGGCAAGTGCTCGCTCGAGCGCGACCGCCGCGAGCCGCGTGCCCTCGCGGATCCAGATGTCATTGGCGGCTTCGAATCCGCCGAGGTCGCGGTAGGCGCCGAGCGGAAGGACCGTTCGGCGGGTCGAGATGCCGCTCGCCGCGTGCAGCCGCTCGAGCAGAGCCCGGCGGGCCGGATCGGGCGTGATCAGCGCGCCGAGTTCGGCGGCGATCTCCTCCTGGGTCGACTCGTGGTCCGGAAGCACAGGGGCGACTGCCGCGACTCGACTCATTCCCGAACGCTACGCGCCGCGGGTGCCGCGGTCGAGGGGGTTGACGCCCCTCTCAGCACCCGCAGTCGTCGGTCGATCCGGTCGGGATGACGAGCGGGTCGGCCGAACGGATCACCGGGCCCGCGTCGTCGACCACGTCGAAGCCCTCTCGAGCCCAGTACTCGAAACCGCCGATCATGAGCCGCACCTCGTATCCGAGCATCGCGAATTCGAGCGCGGCCTTGTCGGCGCCGTTGCAGCCGGGGCTCCAGCAGTAGACGACGACCGGGGTGTCGAGAGGGATCTCCTGCGGGGCACGCGCAGCGACCTCCGTCCGCGGGAGGTGCACCGCACCCACCGCGCGACCCTGGTGCCACGAGGCGTGGTTGCGCACATCGACGAGCGTGAAGCGCTCGCCCGCGGCGAGTGCCGCCGCGACGTCCGACGGGTCGGTCTCGTACCGCAATTTGGCGGCGAAATGAGCGATCGCCGCCTCGCGCGCATCCGCGGAGAGGGGCGATACGGGGGTCTCGCTGAGGGTCATAGGGCGACACTATTCGGCGCGGCGCTCACGCACCGTCGGCGACCGGTCAGCGTTCGCCGGATTCCTGCCAACGGGGGGCAGGATTCGGGCAGCAGGGGAGGTCCGCCGGGGCGGAGGCCGCGATCACAGGGTTCACGATCTCCGCCCCGGCTTCTCTCAGCGGCGGCGCGCGATGACCGCCCGACCGAGCGCCATCGCGCCGGCCAGGATCAGCAGCAGCGCGAGCCCGAGGGTCGCCATGCTGCCCTCGGCACCCGTCGCGGCGAGCGGCGAGAGGCCGTAGCTCGCGACCTGGATGCCCAGCACGCCGAACCCGTCACCGGGCTCCTCTCCTCCGTCACCGCCGTCACCAGGGGTGCCGGGGTCGCCGGGGTCACCCGGGTCGCCCGGGTCGCCCGGGTCGCCCGGGTCGCCGGGGTCGCCCGGGGTCGTGCCACCCGTGCCGGGTCCACCGGTCGTGGCGTCACCGACGACGGAGATGGCGTTGCCGCCGAGCGTCACCGGAACTCCCAGGTCCGCCAGCAGCTGCGTGCCGCCGAGGATCCCGCTCTCACCGCTGGTCGACCCCTCCTGGTCGCTTTCCGCGGTGGAGCCGGATTCGGTGCTCGCGCCCGTCGAGGACGCGTCCCCCAGCACCGAGATGGCGTTGCCGCCGAGCGTCACGGGCGCCCCCGCGTCCGCGAGCACCTGCGTTCCACCGAGCACCCCGTCCGTGCCGTCGGTGGTGCCGTCGGTGCCGTCAGCCTCGGATCCGGTCCCCGACCCGGAGGTCGAGGAATCCGACGTCGACGCGTCGCCGAACACCGAGATCGCGTTGCCGCCGAGCTCGACCGGAGCCCCCAGATCCGCGAGCACCTGAGTGCCCCCGAGGACTCCGTCACTGCCATCGGTCGTTCCCTCGGTGCCGTCCGCGCTCTCGCCCGAACCCGACCCGGAGGTCGAGGCGCCCGAGGTGGCCGCGTCGCCGAACACGGCGATCGCGTTGCCGCCGAGCGTCACGGGCGCGTCGGCGTCCGCGTCGACCTGCGAGCCGCTCGCGACGCCGTCGGTACCGTCGGTCGTGGCGGTGCTGTCACCGGAGTCGCTCGACGACCCGCTGCTCGTCGTCGACGAATCCGAGGTGGATGCGTCGCCGAGCACCGAGATCGCGTTGCCCCCGAGCTTGACCGGCAGGTCCACGCCGCCGAGCACCTGGGTGCCGCCGGCGGTCGAGTCCTCGCCGCTCGTGGATCCGCTCGGGGCGTCCGAACCGGACGACGAGCTTGTGGAAGCCCCGTCGGACTCGGCGTCTCCGAGGAGGGAGATCGCGTTGCCCCCGAGGGTGACGGGGATCTCGATCCCCGCGATGCCCTGAGTGCCGGAGGCGACCCCGTCCTCTCCGTTCGTGTCGGCGTGAGCCACGCCGACACCGAGGGCCATGAAGCCCCCCGTGACGAGGACTGTCCACAGTCCTCGAGATACGTACTTGTTCATTGCTTCGGCTCCTTGCCTGAGTGATCGACATCGCGTCCGGGCGGGCGCGACGGAACGTGTCCGCATCAGACGGCCGGTGGCCGCAGGCGGACTCGTCCCCGATCAGTCAGGCGAGGAGTCGGTTGCGTAGACGGGAGCCGGAGGTGCGCGGAACACCGCCGGACGCAGAGATCCCCGACGAAGCGGGGGAAGCATGAAGCTGCCGAGGAGCGCACCGGCGAGCGCTCCGGCGCCGCCAGCCGCCGAGAGCACGGCTACGGGTGCGGAATCGCCGAGCACCGGGCCGAGAACGTCGCCCGCGGTGCGGACAACGGCAGCCCAAGTGCTCGACGACCGCGCCGCGTAGTCGATGCTCACGGCGGCGAGGGCGGCGGCAGCAGAGATTTCAGGGGCGTTCGCGGCGCCGACCGCGACGCTCGGAAGGCCGGTGTCGGCGGGGCTCCAGGGGAGAATCCCCGGGCCGCCGATCACAGGGCCTTCGCCGTCGCTCACGGCTCCGACGACGGTGTCGACGACCTCGTCCACGGTGCCGATCACCGGGTCCACGATGTCGCCCACCGGGTGGTCGCCGAGCAGGTCGCCCACGATGGGGACCGTTCCGACGGTTGCGCCGACGGTCTCATCGACCGTGTCCACGACGGGGTCGACGACCTCCGTCACGACCGGATCGACGATCTTCGTGACCACGGGATCCACGACCTTGCCCACGACGGGCACGTCCGGAACGTTCGAGATCGGCTCCACGACGGTGTCGACCGTCTTCGACACGACCGACGTCGTCTTGTCGAGCAGCCCGCCGACGAGGCCATCGCCGTCGTCCGCATGGGCGGCTCCGGGGGCGAAGAGCACGAGGAGACCGACGCCCACGGGGATCGCGGCGCCCACGATCGCGGCGCGCCACCCCCGGCGTCTCACCTCTGTGGCGTCTATGACGACGCCGCCCCCCGGCTCCATGATTCCCCCACATTCGACTGGTCGAGCGTGAATGGTTCCCGAATTGGCAGTCACGGTACGCCGACGAATCCTCGTTGGCCAGGGCTTGACAAATGGATGTCAACCGGGGGACTAATCGGACCGCCTTGCGGACCAGACATATTGCGATATATCGTTGACGTATCGCGACAATCCGCGATCCAGACCTCAACCCCCACCCATGAAAGGCAGCACGCCATGAAGAAGTCACACCTCCGGCACCTGGGCCACCAGGCCCGGTTCCACCACGAGCCGCACCCCTACGAGGGCCGCAGCTCCCACGACGACCGCTCCGCGCACCACTTCGGACCCGCCGGATTCGGCCCCGGATTCGGTCCGGGCTTCGGCCCCGGATTCGGCCCGTACGGCCCCGGGTTCGGGCCCCGCGGGCGAGGGCGCGGTCGCGCCAGCCGCGGCGACATCCGCGCCGTCATCCTCTCCCTGCTCTCCGACGGTCCGTCGAACGGATACGGGCTCATCAAGTCCATCGCCGAACGCAGCGGAGGGGCCTGGCGCCCGAGCCCCGGATCGGTCTACCCGACGCTGCAGCAGCTCGTCGACGAAGACCTCATCGCCCCGACCGGCGAGGGCAAGCGCACCGAGTTCGCGCTCACCGACGAGGGGCAGGCGTACGTCGCCGAGCACCAAGACGAACTCGCTCGGGCCTGGGAGTCCTCGCGACCGAAGCGCACCGAGCAGGAGGCCGTGTTCCAGGAGAGCGTCGGCAAGCTCATGGGCGTGGTCGGGCAGTTCCATCACGCCGCGACCGACGAGCAGCGCGCCGCTGCCGTCGAGAAGCTCGACGAGGTGCGCCGGGCGCTCTACCTGATCCTCGCCGACTGACGCGTCGAGACCGACGCTGCGGCGACGCCCGCTACTGGCCGCGATTGCGGCGGCGCATCGGCCGCGGGGCGCGATCACCGAGGAACGATCGACTCGAGTCGACCACGAACCCTCGGCTGAGCGCCTCGCGGCCGATCAGCATGCGGAAACCCATCTGATCGCGGTTGCTGAGCGTGACCTCCGCGTCGACCTCCTGGCCCACGAGGACGAGCCGGATGCTCACCACCACGCGCTCCTGCACGTGGCCCGACGAGCTGCGGACGCGGCGGCGATCCACGACCGGGCACTCGGCGATCACCTCGTCCTCATCGGACATCTGCCAGGGGCGGATCCCGAAGCGCACCCAGTCCTGACCGTCGCGCGTGAAGCCTTCGACGTCGTAGGCGTGGAGCGACGAGGTCTGCGCGCCGGTGTCGAGCTTCGCCTTGATCCACGGCACCTGGATTCCGGGCAACTGCACCCATTCCCGCCACCCCGCGAGGATGTTTGAATGAGTGGTCACGCTCACCCACCCATCTTGGCAGGGCCTCCCCCATGAAACTCGCGATCCTGTCCCGAGCGCCGCGCGCCTACTCGACCCAGCGCCTCCGGGCGGCTGCCGTACAACGCGGCCACGACGTGAAGGTGCTCAACACGCTGCGCTTCGCGATCGACCTCTCGGGCGACGAACCCGACCTGCAGTACCGCGGGCGGCAGCTGAGCGATTACGACGCGATCATCCCGCGCATCGGCGCCTCGATCACCTACTTCGGCACCGCGGTCGTGCGGCAGTTCGAGCAGATGGACGTCTACACGCCGAATACGGCGAACGGCATCTCGAACGCGCGCGACAAGCTGCGGGCCACGCAGATCCTCTCGCGCCACAACATCGGTATGCCGGCGACCGCGTTCGTCCGCAACCGCGCGGATGTGCGACCGGCGATCGAGCAGGTCGGCGGTGCGCCCGTCGTCATCAAGCTGCTCGAGGGCACGCAGGGCATCGGCGTGATCCTCGCCCCCGAGGTGAAGACAGCCGAGGCGATCATCGAGACGCTGCAGTCGACCAAGCAGAACGTGCTCATCCAGCGCTTCGTGAGCGAGAGCCGCGGGCGCGACATCCGGGCGCTCGTCGTGGGCGACCGCGTGGTCGCGGCGATGCGTCGCCGGGCCCGGGGTGACGAGTTCCGCTCGAACGTGCACCGCGGCGGCACAGTGGAGCGCGTCGAGCTCTCGCCCGAGTACGCGCAGGCCGCCGTCCGCTCAGCGCAGATCATGGGTCTGCGGGTCGCCGGCGTCGACATGCTGGAGGGCGACGACGGTCCGCTCGTCATGGAGGTCAACTCGTCGCCGGGCCTGCAGGGCATCGAGGAGGCGACCCAGCTCGACGTGGCGGGCGCCATCATCGACTACATCGCCGGGCAGGTGGCCTTCCCCGAGATCGACGTGCGGCAGCGACTCTCCGTGTCGACCGGCTACGGCGTCGCCGAGCTGCTCGTGCACACCAACGCGGAACTCGTGGGCAAGACGCTCGGCGAATCCGGCCTCTGGGAGCGCGACATCACGGTGCTCACCCTGCACCGCGGCACGGCCGTGATCCCCAACCCCCGCAAGGGCCAGCTGCTCGAGTCGGGCGACCGGCTGCTGTGCTTCGGCAAGCTCGAGGAGATGCGCTCGATGATCCCCGAGCGCCGCCGCCGCCGGGCGAAGGTGCGCAAGCTTCCCGCGGAGCCGATCCCCAGCGAGGAGTAGGGCGCCAGGACTCGCGGAGTCAGCGCTCGCGGAGTCAGGCCTCGCGGAGCGCGACGCGGATCTCCGCGTCCGTCACCGCGCGCACGCCCGCGACGCTGACGCCGGGCGCGAGCTCGGTGAGCACGAGTCCCTCGGGGCTCACATCGAACGCCGCGAGGTCGGTGATGATCCGGTCGACGACGCCCACACCCGTCAACGGCAGCGTGCACCTGCCCACGAGCTTTGGCGAGCCGTCCCTCGCGACGTGCTCGGTGAGCACGATCACGCGCGGGGTTCCGGCGACGAGATCCATCGCCCCGCCCATCCCCTTCACCATCTTCCCGGGGATCATCCAGTTGGCGAGGTCGCCCGTGCCCGACACCTGCATCGCCCCGAGGATCGCGACCTTGACGTGCCCGCCGCGGATCATGCCGAAGCTCGTCGCCGAGTCGAAGACGCTGCCGCCGGGCAGGATCGTGACCGTCTGCTTGCCCGCGTTGATGAGGTCGGCGTCCTCCTCGCCCTCCCACGGGCTCGGGCCCATCCCGAGGAGCCCGTTCTCGCTCTGCAGGGTCACCCGCACCCCCTCGGGGATGTGGTTGGCGACGAGCGTGGGGATGCCGATCCCCAGGTTCACGTAGTCGCCGTCGGCGAGCTCGGCCGCCGCGAGCGCGGCCATCTCGTCACGCGTCCAGGGCATGGGTCCTCCTCGACTCAGCCGCGCGCACGCACGGTACGATGCTCGATGTCCTTCGGTCGTCCGCTCCCGCGTACGAGGCGCTGCACGTACACGCCGGGCGTCACCACCCGATCCGGGTCCAGCTCGCCGAGCGCGACGAGATGCTCAGCCTCGGCGACCGTCACCCGGCCCGCGGTCGCGACCACCGGGTTGAAGTTGCGCGCTGTGTACCGGTAGGCGAGGTTGCCGCCGGTGTCGGCGGTGTGGGCGTGCACGAGCGCGAGGTCGGCGACGATCGCGCGCTCCTGCACATAGAGCACGCCGTCGAACTCGGCGTGCGGTTTGCCCTCGGCGACCACCGTGCCGACGCCGGTGCGGGTGTAGAACGCGGGGATGCCTGCCCCGCCCGCCCGCAGCCGCTCGGCGAGCGTGCCCTGCGGCGTGAACTCGACGGCCAGTCGCCCCTCGAGGTAGTCGGCCGCGAAGCGGCGGTTCTCGCCCACGTAGCTGGAGACGACGCGCGCCACCTGTCCGCTCTCGATGAGGATGCCGAGGCCCTTGCCGTCGACGCCCATATTGTTCGAGACGACGGTCAGCTCGGTCACGCCCGCGTCGCGCACGGCGTCGATGAGATCGGCCGGGATGCCCGAGAGGCCGAACCCGCCGACGGCGATCGTCATGCCGTCGGTCAGCAGGCCCTCGAGCGCCGCCGCGGGGCTCTCGCGGAGCTTCACGGCCGCTCGCCCTCGACGACACCGCGGGCCACGAGTTCACCCGCCGGACCGACCACCGTCACCTGGACACCGCGCTCGGTGCTCCGACCGCGCAGCCGCACCGGCGCATCCACGAGGACGGGCGCGTGCGAGCGGTAGTCGAGCACGCGCGGGGCGAACCCCGGCTCGTGCGCCGCGACCGCGTCGAGCAGCAGGATGCGCAGCAGCGGCCCGTGGACGAGCAGGTCGGGCAGCCCCTCCACCTCGCGCGCCCACACGCGGTCGTAGTGGATGCGATGCGTGTTGAGGGTGATCGCGGAGAAGCGGAAGAGCTGCCGCGCGTCGACGGCTATCTCGCTCTCCCAGTCCGCCGGGCCGTCGGGCGCCGTCGCCGGAGACGGGGCGGGGGCGTTCGGGTCGGAGGCCTCGAGGAACACGTCGTGCCACGTGCTCTCGATCGCGAGTACACCGTCAACCAGGTACTCGCGCACGATGTCGGCGAACACGAGACGACCGGAGCGCCCGGTCTTCTCGACGATCTCACCCGCCCGCGCGTGCTGCTCGACGAGCTGTCCGTACCGGAGCGGCTGGTGGAACACCGTGCGCTCGCCGGCGTACATCCGGCGGGGGAGGTCGAACTCGGGCAGCACCCCGTCGCGTGCGGGGGTGCCATCCGGGCGCAGCTCGTCGAGGGTCTGATCGAAGGGGAAGTAGAGGCCCTCCCAGCCGGCGGGAAGCTCCGCCCCGGCCTCCGGCGCCGCCGCGTGCGGGGCGAAGGTTCCGCGGTAGGCGCTCGCGGGAGCCGTGGTGAGCGTCTCGCGCCGGGTCGGCATCAGACGACGCCTCCCGCGCGCAGCGCATCGATGCGCTCCTGGTCGTAGCCCGCAAGGCCGGCGAGCACGATGTCGGCGTGCTCGCCCATCCGGTTCGCGGGGCGCGCCGGGGTCGCCGGGGTCGCGCTCAGCTTGATCGGCTGCCCGAACATCCGGAGCGTCCCGAACTCGCCGTAGTCGGCCTCGACGACCATCTCGCGCTCGGCGGTGCCCGGCTCGTCGACGACCTCGCCGATATCGCGCACGGCGGTGAGCGGGATCAGGTCTCCCGCGAGCTCCTCGAGCTCGGCGCGGGTGCGGTCGGCGAACCATGCCAGCACGATCGGCTTCACCCGACGCTCGTACACCTCCGGATCGAAGCGCTTGCGCATCGTGTCGATCTCGGGGTCGGACGCCACCTCGGGGGTGCCGAACAGCCCACAGCTCGCGCGCCACAGCTTGTCGGTGTACGCGCCGAAGAACACCTGGCCGTCGGCGCAGGGGAAGAGCTCGTAGGGCCGGACCCAGGCGTGCGCGTTGCCGTTCGGGCGGGCGATCTTTCCCTCGACCGTGTAATCGACGACGGCCGTCTCGGTCATCGCGATGATGCTGTCGACCTGCGCGACGTCGACGAGCTGCCCCACGCCGGTCGCCTCCGCGTGACGCAGCGCGGCGAGGGCGCCGATCACGCCGAACAGCGACGCCGACAGGTCACCGATCGTCACGCCCACCCGGACGGGCGGCTGATCCGCGTATCCCGTCATCGACCAGATCCCGCCCGCGGCCTGAGCGGTGTTGTCGAACGCGGGTCGCCTGCTGCGGTATCCGGTCTGGCCGTAGCCGGAGATCGCGAGATACACGAGACGCGGATTGATCTCGGCGAGCGTCTCGTACGAGACGCCGAGCTTCGCCATCGTGCCCGGCCGGAAGTTCTCGATGAGCATGTCGGCGTTCGCGACGAGATCCTTCAGGACGGCCTTGCCCTCGTCGCTCGCGAGGTCGAGCGCGAGGCCCAGCTTGCCGCGGTTGTACTGCCCGTAGTAGCCGCTGACCTCTTCGTCGCCGTGGCGCAGGTAGGGCGGGAAGCCCCGGGAGACGTCCGGGTCGGCGGGGTTCTCGATCTTCACGACGGTGGCGCCCAGGTCGGCCAGCATCGACCCGGCGTAGGGCCCGGCGAGCACGCGCGAGAGGTCGAGCACCACGACCCCCGAGAGCGAGCCCGCGGATGCGGCGAGCAGCGGATGCGGTGTCGGCTGGTTCATGGTGCGGCTCCGTTCGCGCGGTTCAGGAGACCCCGGCGGCGGTCAGGGCGGTGGCGACCCGCGACGCGATCGGGCGGCCGAGGGTCCGGGACATCCACTGCGAGGTCCGCACGAGGGACTCGAGGTCGACCCCGGTCTCGATACCGAGCCCGTGCAGCAGCCAGACGAGGTCCTCGGTTGCGAGGTTACCGGTCGCTCCCTTGGCGAAGGGGCAGCGCCCAAGGCCGCCGGTCGAGCTGTCGAACTCTGTGATCCCGACGCGCAGCGCCGCCTGGACGTTGCCGAGCGCCTGCCCGTAGGTGTCGTGCAGGTGCAGGGCGATCCGCTCGCGGGACACGCCCGCCGCGACCGTGCGCTCGACCGCCTCGATCACGTGGCCGGGGGTGCCGGTGCCGATCGTGTCGCTCAACGCGACCGTCCCGGCGCCCGCACCGTGCAGCTCCGCCGCGAGATCCGCGACCCGCTCGATCGGCACGGACCCCTCCCACGGGTCGCCGAACGACATCGACAGGTACCCGCGGACCGGCACGCCCTCGACGCTCGCCGCGGCGATGACCTCGCGTGCGCGATCCAGCGCTCCCGCGAGCGTCGTGTTGAGGTTCGCCTGGGCGAAGGTCTCGGTGGCGCTCACGACGACCGACACCTCGCGGACCCCGGCCGCGAGGGCGCGCTCCAGTCCGCGGACGTTGGGCACGAGGGCCACGCCGCGCGCGCCCTCCGGCACCTCGACCTCGCCGACGACCTCCTCGGCATCCGCCAGCTGCGGGATCCAGCGGGCGGGCACGAAGCTCGTGAGCTCGACCGCGCCGAGGCCGCTCGCGTAGAGGCGGCGGCACAGCTCGATCTTCACGTCGGCGGGCAGGATCTCGGGCTCCGCCTGCAGCCCGTCGCGCGGACCCACCTCGTACACGCGCACGCGGCTCGGCAGGCTCGGGTCGGCGACCGGCTGGGGGCGCGGATGCCACACCGGGCGGGTGCGTTCGGCGTCGCTCATCGCGCACCCCGCAGCTCGGCGAGCACGTCCTGCGCGTGCTCGAGGCGGATGCGTCGGTCGGCGACGATCCGCTCGGCGACGCGCGTGATCTCGTCGCCGAGAGCGCCGGCGGACGCCGCGATGGTGCGGGCGTGGAGCGTCATGTGTCCGCGCTGGATCCCTTCGGCGGCGAGCGCCCGCAGCGCGGCGAGGTTCTGCGCGAGTCCGACCGCGGCGATCGTGGCCGCGAGCTCCCCCGACGACGCGACGCCGAGCAGGCGCACCGCGGCCTGGGCGGCGGGGTGCGCACGGGTGGCTCCGCCCACGAGACCCACGGCGAGGGGCAGTTCGAGGGTTCCGACGAGGTGGCCATCAGCGCCGACCTCGTAGTGCGACAGCGCCGTGTACCCGCCCCCGCGCGCAGCGTGGGAGTGGGCGCCGGATTCGACGGCACGGGTGTCGTTCCCGGTGGCGAGCACGACCGCGGTGACCCCGTTCATGATGCCCTTGTTGTGGGTGGCCGCGCGGTACGGGTCAGCTTCGGCGAAGGCGCTCGCGTGCACGATGTCGCGCACGACATCCGGCCCGCCGAGCAGCTCGGCGTCGAAGACCGCGCGCGCACGGACGAGACGCTGATCGGCCTTGTTACTGAGGATGCGCAGGAGCGAACGCCCGCCGGCCAGCTCTGCGATGCGGGGGGCGAGGGCCTCGGCCATCGTGTTCACGGCGTTCGCACCCATCGCGTCGCGGACGTCCACGTGCAGATGTGCGACGACGTGCACGCCCGTGCGGGTCGAGAGGGTTCTCACGACCAGATCGCGGGCGCCTCCGCCGAGACCGGCGAGCACCGGGTCCTGCGCATCCGCGAATGCCAGGAGCTCGTCGCGCGCCTCCAGCAGGCGCAGTCGCGCCCCCTCGGGGTCGACCGCGTCGACCACCTGGATCTGCGCGATCATGATGCTGCCCGTGCTGGAGGTGCGGAATCCGCCGTGCTGGCGGGTCATGCGGGCGGCGTTCGACGCGGCCGCCACGACGCTCGGCTCCTCGGTGGCCATCGGCACGAGGCGATCCACGCCGTCGATGGTGAAGTTGGTGGCGACCCCCACCGGGATGCCGATGATCCCGATGACGTTCTCGATGAGGTGGTCTGCCGCCTCGACACCCAGGCCGTGCTCGGGATCGAGGGCGTCGAGCGAGGCCTCGTCGAGCTCCGCCGCACGCGTCACGACCGAACGGCGCTCGCTCGGATCGAGGTCGCGCAGTCCCGACAGGCGGCTGGTGATCGGCACAGGTGCTCCTTCGGGATCGCGAGCCGGTCGAGCCGCGCGCCTCGCGGTCGACCTCCTCGACTTCACCCTAGGAACGGGCTGAGCGACCGCGTATGGGGGGTCGACCCATGCGTGGGCGAATGCCGTGTGCGAATCAACCGCCGTGCAGTCTCTCGCTCAGCTCATCCAGCCGAGTCGCGAGACCGATGCGGAAGAGCTGCTCGTCGTCGCGCCACCGTTCACCGAGCACGGCGTCGAGCCGAGCGAGCCGCTGGAGGATGGTGTTGGTGTGGAAATTGAGGGCACGGGCGGTGCGGGTGGGGCTCGCGTTGTTGCGCACGAACGCCCGCAGAGTGCCGAGCAGATCGGTGCCGCGGGTCTCGTCGTAGCGCCGAACGGCGCCGATCGTCGCATCGAGGAAGGTCGCGAGCGAGCGTTCGTCGGCGTCCAGCACTGCTGAATAGGGCAGGTAGTCGTCGGTGCGCGCGGTGACCCCGTCGGTGCCGAGCGCCGCGAGCAGCCGTGCGGTGCGGAGCGCCTGCGACGCGGCGGCCGGCAGCGCACCGGGGGAGCGCGGAGGCACCACCGCGAGCACGGGGTGCCGGACGGCGCGAGCGAGGCGGGCTCGCAGCTGCTCGACATCCGGAGAGAACGCCTGCCCGTCGTAGCAGGCGACCACGAATCCGCGGTACTCACCGACGAGCGCGCGCTGATCGAGCGACAGGGCGAGGGTGCGCGCGGCGTTCGCACGGTGCTCCCCGGGGACCACGAAGAGCAGGAGCGCGTCGAGGCGATCGAGGTCGACGCCGAGGCGACGCACCCGGCGCTCGACATCGGCGCGGCGCTCGGGCACGGCGTCGAGAAGGTCGGCCACGAGTTCGCTCTGGGTGCGATGCTCGGCACCGGCGACCGCCTCCTGCTGAAGCGCGAGCAGCGCTCCGACCTGGGCGGCACGCTCGACCGTGCGGCGGTCCACCGCGCCGAGCTCGAAGTCCCCCTCGCCGAGCAGCATGGTCCCGAAGTACTGGGGGCCCGCCATGAGGGCCGCGACACCGTGCACGCCGGAGGCACCCGAGACCACCACGCAGTGTGCGGATGCGCGACTCTCGTCGATCGCGGCGAGGGTCGACGGAGCGAGCTCGACCATGCCCTCGGGCAACGGCAGGCCCGCCGCCGCGATGAGCCGCCCGCTCGCGTCGACGATCGCGACCGTGCGGCCGAGCGCGGTGGAGAGCGTCTCTGCGACGGGCGAGAACCCGCCGCCCGCGAGGACGGCGTGCACGAGCTCCTGGTGGACCGTGTTGGCGCGGTCACGCTCGGTGAGGTGCCCCGTGAGGTCGTCGAGCGCCTGCCGGGTCTCGTCCTCCGACCGCCGCAGGTCGCGGAGGGTCCGCGCCGTCTGCAGCACGATCGAGGCGTGGTCGGCGAGCGCCTGGAACAGGGCGATCTCCTCTGGGCTGAAGTCGTGCTCCTCTCGGTCGGCGACGAACAGCACGCCGAGCACCTCGTCCTCGGTCAGCATGGGCACCCCGAGGATCGAGACGAGGCCCTCGGCCGAGACGGCGTCGTCGATGCCCGCCTCGTGCCGGTCGCTCGGGTACTCGGCGTAGCGCGTGACCCATTGGGCGGCGCGGCTCTCGACGACGGCGCTCGCGAGGCCCGCGCCGGCGGGGACCCGCAGCTGCTGGAATGCGGCGCTCACCGATCCGGCCGTCTCGCGCACCCGCAGCTCGCGGGATGCGGGATCGAATTCCGAGAGATACGTGACGTCGGCGCCCATCATCTCGTGGGCGCGCTGGACGAGCCGGGCGAGCACCGCGTCCGAGTCGCGCAGCTCGGCGAGCTCGCGCGCACTCGCGAAGAGGGCGCTCAGCTCGTGCTCGCGCCGACGCAGCCGGGTGTTCTCGCGGCGCAGGCGATCCACCTCGTCGGCGAGCCGGGCGGCGTCGTCCTGGGTCATCGGGGTCCTCCGTCGTGCACGGGCCCTTCCAGTCTCGTGCGGCAGCCGTCGCGACGGGAGGGCGGAACTCACATGAGTATGCCCTGGGGGTGGCTGAACATCACATACGGATGTCGCCCCATGGCTCGTATCGTGACAGGGTGACGACCCCTGCGACCGTGCCCGATCTCGTGCTGCGCGGGGCACGCCTCCCCCGCCTCGACGGCGAGTGCGACGTACTGCTGCGCGGCGGCGAGATCGCCGAGATCGCGCCGCGGGGCCGGATCGCCGAGGGCGGGGCACGCTCCGTGGAGCTCGGCGGGCGCCTGCTGCTCCCGGGGCTGTGGGATGAGCACGTGCACTTCACCCAGCACGTCATCCGGCGTCGGCGGCTCGACCTTGCCGACACGACGAGCCCCGCCGAGGTGCTCGACCGGCTGCGCGCCGAACTGGCACGGCGCACCGACCTCGACGCGGGCGAGCTGATCATGGGCTACGGATTCCGCGACGGCCTGTGGACCGAGTCTCCGACCCTCGCAGCCATCGACGACGTCTCGCGGACGGTCCCGGTGGCCCTCGTGAGCGCCGACCTGCACTGCGCCTGGGTGAACACCCCGGCAGCACGGCTTCTGGAGCTCGAACCCGATGCGAGCGGCGTGGTGCGCGAGGGACCGTGGATCGCAGCCTCCGCACGACTCGAGGCCGCGAACGCAGTGCCGATCTCGGCATACCGCGACGCGGCCGAGGCGGCCGCCCGACGTGGGGTCGTGGGGATCGTCGACTACGAATACGCCGACAACGTGGCCGAGTGGCGGGAGCGCGTTCGGGAGGGCGTCGATCAGCTGCGCGTCGATGTGGCCGTCTGGCCCGATCGTCTCGATGAGGCCCTCGCCGCTGGCCACCGCACGGGCGATCTGCTCGAGCCCTCCGGGCTCATCCGCATGGGGCGGCTCAAGGTCGTCGTCGATGGATCGCTCAACACCCGCACCGCGTGGTGCTGGGATCCGTACCCGGGAGCCGAGCCGACCGCGGACGACGCGTACGGCGTCGTCAGCACTTCGGCGGCGGAGCTGCGCCGCCTGCTGGCCCACGCCCGCGGCGGAGAGATCGGCGCGGCGGTCCACGCGATCGGCGACCACGCCACGACGGAGGTGCTCGACGCCTTCGAAGAGCTCGGCATGAGCGGGATCGTCGAGCACGCCCAGCTCATCTCGGACCGCGACCTCCCGCGGTTCGCGCGCCTCGGGCTGGTTGCGAGCGTGCAGCCGGAGCACGCGATGGACGACCGCGACGTCGCGGAGCACCACTGGCTCGGGCGCACGGGTCGCGCCTTCGCATTCGGGTCGCTGCATGCCGCGGGGGCGGAGCTGCGCCTCGGGTCGGACGCTCCGGTGGCCCCACTCGATCCGTGGATCTCGATGTCGGCCGCCATCTCGCGCAGCCGCGGCGACCGCGACGCGTGGCATCCGGAGCAGCGCCTCCCCTTCGAGGTCGCGTTCGCGGCGTCGACCCGCGGCCGCACGACGGTAGCCGTGGGGGATCCGGCCGACCTCGTGGTGGTCGAGAGCGACCCGGCGACACTCCCGCGCGACGCCCTGCGCGAGCTGCCGGTCGCGGCGACGCTCGTCGGCGGGCGAGCCACCTGGTCGGGCACGCTGCTCGACTAGCCGCGGATCAGCGAGCCGCCGCCCACACCTTCTCGCCGGCGAGCCAGGTCTCGGCGACGCGCACCCGTGCGATCTCGTCCGCGGGAACCGTGAGGACGTCCGCGTCCAGCACCACGAAGTCCGCCGCTGCGCCCGCAGCGATGGTCGCGGGGGTGCCGACGGGTGCAAGTCGTGCCGCCCGCGAGGTGTACAGCGTGAGGGCCTCGTCCACCGTGATGGCCGACGGCGCCCCCACGTCCGTGCCATCGGCGGCGCGACGATCGACCGCGGCCTGCACCGAGAGGAAGACGTCGTCGGCGTCGCTCCACGCCGTCGCGGGACGGTCGGAGGAGAGCGCGAGCGGCAGGGGCGTGTCGGCGAGCGCCCGCAACGGGTACGCCCGGCCGTCGGAGACATCGGGGAGGTTCAGCTTGTAGGCCTCGTACTCCGCGAACAGGAACACGGTGTGGGTCGCGATGCCGAAGCGCATCCGGCCGCCGACGATGCGGGAGAGCAGCTCGTCGGGCACGAGGGTCACATGCTCGAGGCGGATCGACGGCACGTCATCGAGCCAGGGCTCCTGGTCGCCGAAGAGCTCGATCACCCTTTCGAGCGCCTGGTCGCCCATCGCGTGCACCGCGAGCTGCACGCCGTTGCGGCGAGCCCACTCTCCCGCGGCGAGCGCGCTCTCGTCGGAGATCATCTGGATGCCGCAGCCGTCCGAATCCGGGTACGGTTCGCGCACCCACGCCGTGCGGTTCGAGAACGCGCCGTCCATGAGGATCTTGACCCCCGCGATCCGGATGCGTCCGGTTCGGGCGTCGTCGTCGAGCGTCTCCGGCAGCGCCTCGGGGTCCCAGCCGGGGTAGAGCGCGACGCGAGGCCGGAATCCGGCGACGGCCGCGTCGCGGAACACGGCGAGCGGCTCGCGGATCACGCTCGACAGCAGGTCGCAGACACCCACGATCCCGTGCGAGAGGTAGTGCTCATCGAGCCCCACGACCCGGCGCACAAGCTCGCCGTGATCGGGCTCAGGCCTGCAGTCGGCGACCGCCGCGACCGCCGCGAGCTCGGTCAGCACGCCCGTGGGATGGCCGTCGGCGTCGCGCTCGAACCGCGCCCCCTCGGGGTCGGGCGTCTCGCGATCGATGCCGGCGATCTCCAGCGCGCGGGTGTTGCAGGCGGCGGAGTGCCCGTCGCAGCGCCAGACGAGCACGGGACGGTCGGCCGACACCTCGTCGAGGTCGGCGGCCGTGGGTGCGCGCCCCTCAGGGAAGCGGGAGTCGTCGTATCCGCGTCCCACGATCCATGCGTCGTCGGGGCGTTCCGCGCCGTGGGCGCGCAGCACCTCGATCAGCCCCGCGAGCGAGGTGACCCGGGGCGGCAGGCAGTCGGCGGCATCCGCCGCCTCGGCCATGAGCGCCGGATGCGTGTGCAGGTCGAGCAGGCCCGGCAGCACGGTGCGCCCGCCGAGGTCGATCGCCGCCTCGTCCGCGGCATCCGCGGCGTCGCCCACCCACGTGATCACGCCGTCCTCCACGCGGAAGGCGGAGGCACGCGAGTCGGGCCCCGCTCCCGTGAACACGGTCGCATTGGTGAACAGCATCAGCCCATCCTCACTCGGGGGTCCAGCAGGCCATAGACGAGGTCGATCACGAGGTTCAGTGTGACCACGAGGAACGCGGCGAACATCGTGAGACCGACGATCAATTGGATGTCGACCGCTCCGACCGCCTCGATCAGCAACGATCCCATCCCGGGGATCGCGAACACCCGCTCGGTGATGACCGCGCCGCCGAGCAGCACGCCCAGGTCGAGACCGAAGACGGTCACGACCGGCAGGAGCGCCGTGCGGAGGCCGTGCCGCGCGATGACCCGCCCCTCGGAGAGACCCTTCGCCCGGGCCGTGCGGATGTAGTCGAGGCTCATCACCTCGAGCATCTCGCTGCGGGTCAGCCGGGCGTAGACCGCCGCCGACACGATCGCGACCGCGACCCACGGCAGGATCAGGTGGCTGAACCACTCGATCGGCGAGTCCTCGAAGGGCACGTACCCGGACGTCGGCAGCCAGCGCAGGGTGAACCCGATGATCAGGATCACGAGGATGCCGGCGAGGTAGACCGGCGTCGAGATCCCCGCGATCGAGAAGACCATGATGCCCCGGTCGATCACCGAGTTGCGGCGGAGCGAGGCGATGAGGCCGCCCAGCACGCCGGTCACGAGGAACAGAATCGCCGCGCCGAGGGCGATCGACGCCGTCGCCGGGAAGCGCTCGGCGATCAGGTCGGTGACGCTCGCGTTGCGCAAGAAGGAATAGCCGAAGCACGGGGCGTCGCATTCGACCGTGACGGTCGAGCCGAAGGTGCGCCCGAAGAGGATCCCCTTGAGGAACTCGACCAGCTGCACGAACCACGGCTGATCGACGCCCATGTACTCGCGGACCTTCTCGAGGTTCGCGTCGGTGCACGGGCGACCGCAGGCGAGGCGTGCGGGGTCGGACGGCAGCAGGTAGAACAGCGCGAACGTGACGACCGCGATGATGAGCAGCACGATCACGATGCCGAGCAGGCGGAACGAGAGGTAGCGCAGGAAGTTCATCGTCGGGCCGTCCGCGGGTCGAGCGCATCGCGCAGGCTGTCGCCGAACAGGTTGAAGGCGAGGGTGATGAGGAACAGGGCCGCTCCCGGGAACACGAGGTACATGGGGCTCGTGCGCACCCAGAGCACCGCGTCGCCGATGGTGCGCCCCCAGGACGGTGTCGGCGGGGTGACCCCGACGCCCAGGAACGAGAGCGCGGCCTCCGCCGCGATCATGCCGGGGATGATGATCGAGGTGACGACGATGATCGTCGCGCCGACGTTCGGCAGCACCTGCCCGAGCACGATCCGCCACGAGCGGGCACCCATGGCCTTCGACGCGACGACGAAGTTCCGCTCGCGCAGCGCGAGCGCCTGCCCGCGCACGATGCGCGAGATCCCGGGCCAACCGAAGAGGCCGATGACGAGCGCGATGAACGGCGGACGCGGCACGTCGGCGGGGATGATCGCCATGAGCGCGATGAGGAACACGAGCGTCGGGAAGCCGAACATCACGTCGACCCCGCGGCTGACGATGCGGTCGTACCAGCCGCCGAAGTAGCCCGACGTGATGCCGACGATCGTGCCGATGAGCACCGAGAGCACCGTGGCGGAGATGCCGATGAAGAGCGAGGTGCGCGCGCCGTAGACCACGATCGCGAACAGGTCGCGGCCCGTGAGCGGCTCGACCCCGAACCAGTGATCGGCGCCGATGCCGCCGCCCCATCCCGTGGGCTGCCCCTTCGCATCGAGCAGGTCCTGGTGATACGTGTAGGGGTCGTTGCCGGTGATGCCGGTGAGCTGGTCGGCGAAGACGGCCGCGAGCACGAAGACCACGATCGTCGTGGACGACGCCACCGCCCACGGATCGCGGGCCAGTTTGCCGAGCAGCGTGCGGAAGCCGGTCTTCCGGGTCGGCACCGCGAGATCGTCGCGGACCGCTGTCGTCGTGGTCATGCGGCCACCTCCGGATCCTCGCCGTCGAGCGCGAGCCAGAGCTCGCGCCGGGCGCTCTGCGCGACCGGATCGGCGACGGGCGCGGCGGCGAGCAGGCGCCGCGTGTACGGGTGCTCGGGGGAGGTGAGCACGCGATCCGCCGGACCGATCTCGACGACCTCACCGCGGCGCATGACGCCCACCTCGTCCGCGAGCGCCTGCACGACCGCGAGGTCGTGGCTGATGAAGAGGCACGCGAACCCGAGCTCCGACTGCAGCTCCGCGAGCAGCTCGAGCACCCGCGCCTGCACCGACACGTCGAGGGCGCTCGTGGGCTCATCGGCGATGAGGAGCGTCGGATTCAGGGCGATGGCACGTGCGATGGCGACGCGCTGCCGCTGGCCCCCCGAGAGTTCGTGAGGGAAGCGGTCGATCGTGGTGCGGGGCAGGTGCACCGCGTCGAGGAGCTCGGCGGCCCGCGCCCTCCGCTCGACGGACGAGGCGCTCGTGTGCAGCCGCAACGGCTCGGTCACCGCGTCGCCCACGAGGGTGCGCGGGTTGATCGACGAGGCAGGATCCTGGAACACGTACCCGAGCGATCGGCGGAGGGCGCGCATCCGCGAGGCGGAGGCGGCGGCGAGATCGATGCCGGCGACCTCGATCGACCCGGACCGCAGCGGCAGGAGCCCCGCGAACGCCCGCCCGAGGGTCGATTTGCCGGATCCCGACTCGCCGACGAGGCCGAAGGTCCGGCCCCGGGGGATGCGGAACGACGCGCCGCTCACCGCGACGACACCTCCGCCGCGTCCGCGTCGTCCGTAGGCGATCACCGCGTCGCGCACCTCGGCCGCGAGCGTCTCGTCGAGGGGTGCGGCCTCCTCCTCGGCGTCGCGCTGGGAGGTCTGCAGGGTGGCGAGCGTCGGGACCGCGGCGAGCAGCTCGCGCGTGTACTCGTGCGCGGGGGCCGAGAAGATCTGCTGCACGGGCCCGGTCTCCACGACCGTCCCGCGCCGCATCACGACCACGTCGTCGGCGAGGTCGGCGACGACGCCCATGTCGTGGGTGATCAGCAGGATCGCCGTGCCGCGCGTGGCGCGCAGGCCCCGCAGCAGCTCGAGGATGCCGGCCTGCACCGTCACGTCGAGCGCGGTCGTCGGCTCGTCGGCGATCAGCACGACGGGGTCGCACGAGATCGCCATCGCGATCATGGCCCGCTGGAGCTGCCCACCGGACAGCTCGTGCGGGTACGCACGGGCGACGCGCTCGGGGTCACGCAGGCCCACCGAGGCCAAGAGCTCCAGGGTGCGGGCGCGCACCTGGCCCCGCGGGCGACGCGGATCATGCGCGCGAATCGCCTCAGCGATCTGCCATCCGATCCGGTAGGCGGGGGTGAAGGCGCTCATCGGCTCCTGGAAGATCGTGCCGATCCGCCCGCCTCGTACCCGACGCAGGTGCGCCGCATCCGCCCCGATCAGCTCCCGGCCCTCGAGCCGGACACTTCCGGATACCTCGGCGCTGCCGGGCAGGAGCCCGAGGATCGACATCGCCGTGGCGCTCTTGCCCGAACCCGACTCGCCGACGAGGGCGAGCACCCGCCCGCGCTCCACCTCGAACGAGACGAGGTCGACCGCGGGCGGGGCGAGATCCGCCGGGCCGGCCTGACGGGCGAACGCGATGCGGAGCGCGCTCACCGCCAGGACGGCCTCGGCGTGATCCCCCTGGCTCATCCGGCCAGGCTCAGAGTGGTGAAGTCCGGGTACGGCGGGTACGCCGGCACCGCGAAAGGCTCCACATCACTGCCTGCCAGGTAGGAGTTGCGCGTGAGGTACAGCGGCAGCATCGACCCGAGACCCATGATCTGCTTGTCGATCGCGGTCCAGTCGGCGGCCGCGGTGTCCGGATCGGTCTCGGCGATCGCCTCGTGGAGGGCCGTGTCGACCGACGGGTCGTTCGTGCGCGACAGGTTGTAGCCGCCGTCGATGTACGACGAGTCGAACATCAGGCTGACGTACGCGTTCGCGCTCGGGTAGTCGCCGATCCAGTAGGTCAGCATCATGTCGTAGTCCGGGTTGCCGCCCATCGCGTCGCCGTACATCACACCGATGTCGAGCGGGTTGATGTTGACGGTGATGTCCGCCCGGGCCAGACCCTGCTGCAGCGCCTCGGCCGCGGCGGTGTCCTCGTTCGCGACCCACAGATCCAGCGTCACGCCGTCGGGGTAGCCCGCCTCGGCGAGCAGTTCCTTGGCCTTGTCGACGTCCTCCGGGTAGAGGTCGAAGTCCTCGTGGCCGGCGATGCCGTCAGGGATCAGGGTCGTGGCCGCGACGGCGGCCTGGTCGCCGCCCTGCGCGAGCACGATCGCGTTGCGGTCGGTCGCGTAGTGGACCGCCTGCCGCACGAGCGGGTTGGAGAGCTCCTCGCTGTCGTTGTTGAGGGCCACGTAGTACAGCACGCCGCCGTCCGAGGTGACGAGTCGCTCCTGGGCCGCCGGGTCGGCGTTCACGAGCGCGAGCTCGGATGCGCTCAGCGGGTAGGCGTTGATCGAGGTGGCGGCGTCGCCCGTGTCGGAGATGAGCGCCTGCGCCGTCGTCGACGGGTTCTGGCTCTGCCGGATCACGATCGTGTCGGGCTGTGCGGTGCGGACCTCGTCGGTCTCCTGCTTCCAGTACTCGTTGCGCACGAGCACCGTCTCGGAGCCCGCCACGTTGGAGTCGATCTGGTACGGACCGGATGCGACCGGGTCCTCGTCGTATGCGGCCAGGTCGGTTCCCTCGCCGACCGGCACGGGGGCGAACGGGTTCGTCGCCGCGATCCACGGCCAGTCGCCGTAGGCGGTCGTCAGGTGGAAGACGATCGTGGTGTCGTCCGGGGTCTCGATGCCCTCGAGCTCGGCGCCGTCGAACGGGCCGGTGTACTCCGAGCCGCCCACGATGATGGCGTTGTGGTAGTGCAGGCCGCCCGCGAGATCGGGCGAATAGCTGCGCTCGATGCCGTACTTGATGTCGGCGGAGGTGATGGGCGTGCCGTCCTCGAAGAAGATGTCGTCCTTCAGGGTGTAGGTCCACGTCGTGCCGTCGTCGCTCGGCGTACCCGTGTCGGTCGCGAGGTCGGGCACGACCTCGACACCGGAGTCGGTGACCTTCCACGTGGTGAGACGACGGGCGATGAGCCCGTTCCACGTGCTCGGGAAGTTGACGTTGGTGGCGGGGTCCCAGCCGATCGTCGTGTCGGTACTCAGGATGTAGAGGGTGTCGGGGGCGTCCTCGTCGCCTCCGCCGGACGTGCATCCGGTGATGACGAGTGCGGTCGCGGTGAGTGCGGCCGCTGCGGCGACAAGTCGCCGGCTGCGAGAAATAGGGGACGTCATTGAAGGGGCCTCCTCGGCTCTGGCTGCGATCAGGGTGGTGCGGAGGTGTAACGGGTGCTCCGAGGCTAATCACGGGGGTGAACGCGGGAGTATGTGAAGTCCACCCACAGCCCCGGCGTCCGGGTGTGCGAACCACCGGTCTCGATCGGCGCGGCAGAACCGCATGCTGGGGTGATGCGCGAGAACCCCGGCTATGCACTCACCGACCCGCAACGGGTGAAGGACCTCATCCGTCGACACCCCTGGGCGACCCTCGCGAGCGCCACCGACGAGGGCGTCGTGATCTCGCATTACCCGTTCCTGCTCGACGAGGTCGATGACGATCTCGTGCTGCTGAGCCACGTCGGGCGACCGGACGAGCGGCTGCACCGGCTCGGGGAATCGGAGGTCGCGGTCGTGTTCTCGGGGCCGTCGGGATACATCTCGCCGTCCTGGTACGGGGTCTCTCCCGCGGTGCCGACCTGGAACTTCGCGACCGTCCACGCCTACGGCACCCCCGAGATCCTCTCGGACGAGCAGAACCTCGCGGTGCTGGAGCGCCTCGTCGACCACTTCGAAGACCCGCTCCCGCATCCGTTCCGCATGCGCGGCACGCTCGAGAACGCCGCCTACGCCGAGCGCATCGTGCACGGGACCGTCGGCTTCCGGATGCGCGTGACCCGCGTCGTCGCGAAGGACAAGATGAGCCAGGACAAGCCCGCCGAGGTGGTCGAGCGGATCCTCGGCGAACTCGAGTCGTCGGGCCCGTACGCGAACCCGGCGCTCGCCCGCTGGATGCGCGAGGCGCGGTGACGCGCTCGGGCGCCCGCCCGCTGACCCGCCCGGGCACGGGTGATGCTCACACCTCCGAGCCGGATGCGTGGCGGTCTCCACCATGTCGACCGTGGGCCGTGCGTGACAGGCTCGGAGGATGACCGAGTTCGTGGGCGTTCGCGACCTGACCCGCTGGATCGCCGACCGTGGCACCGGCCCGATCATCCGCGGCATCGCCGATCGCGTGGCGGCCGACTTCGTGCGTTGGCAGTCGTTCGACAAGCGCGAGCGGGTGGCGAGCCACACCCCCTTCGGCGTGATCGAGCTCATGCCGATCAGCGACCCCGACTCCTACGCCTTCAAGTACGTGAACGGGCACCCGTTCAACCCGGCGCGCGGCTACCAGACGGTGACCGCGTTCGGGGTGCTCGCCGACGTCCACAACGGATACCCGGTGTTCGTCGCCGAGATGACGATGCTCACGGCACTGCGCACCGCGGCGACGTCCGCCGCCGTCGCGCGGCTCCTCGCCCGCCCCGACTCGCGACGGATGGCGCTCATCGGCGCCGGCAGCCAGTCGGAGTTCCAGGCGATCGCGTTCCGCGAGGTGCTCGGTATCGACACCGTCCGTGTGTGGGACACCGACCCCGCGGCGATCGAGAAGTGCGCCCGGAACCTCGAGCCGCTGGGCTTCCGGGTCGAGGTGGCGACCGACGCCTCCGACGCGACGCGCAACGCGGACGTCATCACGACGTGCACGGCCGACAAGGCCAACGCGATCGTGCTGCGCGACGCCGACGTCCGGCCGGGTGTGCATCTCAATGCGATCGGCGGCGACTGCCCCGGCAAGACGGAGCTCGAGCCGAGCATCCTCGACCGCGCCCGCGTGTTCGTGGAGTACGAACCGCAGACCCGCATCGAGGGCGAACTCCAGTCGAAGCCCGCCGACTTCGAGGTGACCGAGCTGTGGGAGGTGTTCGCGGGGCGGCTGCCCGGCCGCACCTCGGATGGCGACATCACTCTCTTCGACTCCGTCGGCTTCGCGATCGAGGACTTCTCCGCGCTGCACTACCTGCGCGACGACGTGACCGGCACCGAGCTCGTGGCCGACATCGACCTCGTGGCCGAGCCCGAGAACCCCAAGGATCTCTTCGGGTTCACGATGAGCCCCGTCGGGCTGGTCTGACGAGGGCGCGATGCTGATCCAGCGACGCGGCGAGGAGCACCACGACTGGGCGCTCTACCGGGGCGAGGGTCGGGTCGGCATCGAGTGGTACTTCCGCGAGCAGTCGGCCCTGCCGACGTCGATCATGCTCTACCACCTGGAGCCGGGCACCTCGGAGGGCGAGCACCATCACCTCGAGGGCGACCCGGACAGCTGCTCGGTCGAGACCCAGCACGAGCTCTACCTCGTGGTCTCGGGCGAGGTCGTCATGACCGTGGGCGACGAGAGCGCGACCCTCGGGCCCGGTGACGCCGTGTACGTCCCGGAGGGCGTGCGGCACGGCGTCAGGAACGAGTCGGACGCGCCCGCGGAGCTCGTGCTCCTGTTCGGCGAGCCGACCGGGCAGACTCCCTACACGGTGCAGGCCGCACCCGCGCCGACGACCATCGCGAAGGACTGATCGTGCCGTACACCGAGACCGACGAGATCCGCATCTACTTCGAGGTCGAGGGCGACCCGGCGCATCCCGCGATCGTCTTGATCTCGGGCGGTGGGGCGCAGCTGCTCAGCTGGCCGGAGGAGTTCGTGGCGCTGCTCGTCGCGGAGGGCTTCCGCGTGGTGCGGTTCGACAACCGCGACACCGGCATGTCGCACCGCTTCGGCGGTCCGGAGGACATCGACGGCGGATACGGGCTCGAGGAGATGGCCGACGACATCGGGCGCGTGCTCGACCAGCTGGGTGTCGCCGCGGCGCACGTCGTGGGGCACTCCATGGGCGGGATGATGGCGCAGCGGTTCGCGATCGACCATCCGGACCGCGTGCTGAGCCTGGGCCTGCTCTCGACGATCCCCGACAAGAGCGACCGCTACGTGCTGCACGAGCACCCCGTGATCGAGGTGCCGGAGCGCTTCACCCGGGAGCAGATCGTCGGCTTCGCGGATGCCGCCGCACTCGCGTGGGCGGAGGGCACGATCTACGACCCCCGGCTCGACTGGAACCGTGAACGGGCCGCGCTCGCGTACGACCGCGGCTACGCGCCCGAGGGCTTCGTGCGGCAGTGGTCGGCGCTCTACCGCGCGACGGACCGGCTCGACGCGCTCCGCTCCGTCACGGTGCCGACGTTCGTCTTTCACGGCCGCGACGATCGCACCCTGCACTGGTACGCCGCGTTCGACATCGCCGACGCGATGCCCGACGCCGAGCTCCAGGTGCACCCCGGCATGGGGCACCTCATCCCGTGGGAACTGTGGCCCGAGCTCATCGCGGGCATCCTGCGCGCGGCTCGACGCGCCGCCTGACCCGCACCGCGCGGGGGGCCGTCCGGGATGCGGCCGGCTGCGCGGCACGCATCCCGGACGGGGTCTATTCCGCGGCGACGGGAACGGCGAAGCCCGAGATGTCGTCGGAGGTCTCGCCGTCGAGCGCGAGCTCGGCGAGCACGCGTCCGATCGCCGGGGTGAACTTGAAGGCATGCCCCGCGCCGAGCGCGAGGAGCACATCCGGATGCTCCGGGAGCGGCCCGAGCACGAACTCGCGGTCGGGCGTGAGGGCGTACTGACACGTGACGGTGCGCAGCACCTCGCCCGACCCGGGGATGACCGAGCCCATGAAGCCGCGGAGCTCGTCGAGCAGCTCGGCGGACGGCTCGAAGGTGCGCTCGTCGGGGGTCATGAGGTTGTCCGAGACATCGCGGGCGGCCTTCACGGTCGGCTCGCCGTAGCTCGGGAAGCCGTAGAAGCAGTGGTCGTCCTCCCAGATCCACACCGGGAAGCGCTCGGGGTCGTACGGCTCGGCGTCGGCGGGCTTGAAGTAGCTGACCTGCTCCTGCATGACGACGAGCGGGATCTCCGCGCCGAGCGGTGCGAGCAGCTCGTTCGTCCACGCATCGGCGGCGATGACGACCTTGCGGGCGCGGACGGTGCCCCGGGAGGTGCGCACGACGACGCCCTCGGTATCCGGTTCGACCGCCTCGACGCGCGTGCGATCGCGGATGTCGGCACCGTGCACACGTGCGTGCATCTGGAGCGTGGCGACCGTGCGGGCGGCGTGGGCGATGCCGGAGTCGGGCGTGTAGACGGTCTCGACGCCCTCGGGGATGCGGAACTGCGGCCAGCGCTCGTGCACCTCGGCCGGGCTGAGCAGTTCGTGCGGTACGCCGGTCGCGGTGAGCGCCTCGGCGAAGTCGGCTGCCGCATAAGGCCCGCCCGTGCGGATGAAGACGACGCCGCCCGTGATGGTCGTGAGGCGCTCGCCGGTGGCCGCCTCGAGGTCGGCCCAATCGCGGTAGGCGGACTGCGCGAGACGCACGTACCGCTCGGCGCCGTAGGAGGTGCGGATGATGCGCGAGGTGTCGTGCGAGGCGCCCTTCACGTGCCCCAGCTCGAACTGCTCGAAGGCGACGACCTTCGCTCCCCGACGGGCGAGGTGGTACGCGGCCGCGCTGCCGAGCGCGCCCATCCCGACGACGGCGACGTCGAAGTTCTCCATGCGGTGTGCTCCTGTTCGGGTTCGCGGTGGGATCACTGTAGGGATGGCCCGTTTCACCCGATCGTCACGCCGCGGATACTGCAAAGAGGTGCGCGCAGGATTGCAGAGACGAGGGTGGCATGGCCGATCGACTGGAACGAGCGTTGCTCGCCGTGCGTCTCGTCGCGGAGCGACCCGATCCGCTCGCGCCGCTCGGGGTCGGGGAGCTCGCGACCGCACTCGGCCTGACGCTCAGCACCGCATCCCGCCTCGCCGCGGAGTTGGACCGCTGCGGGATGCTCGAACGGGCGGGCGGCTACGGCGACTACCGCCTGGGACCCGCGGCCATCCGCCTCTCGGGGCGCGCGGCGTCGCCCCACGCCCGCGCGACGCGCTTCGCGCTCACGCTCGCCGCGCAGCAGACCGGCGAGACCGTGCTGCTCGCCGCCGCCTGCGGTGAACGGATGCGGGTCGTCGCGAGCGTGGGCTCGGCGTGGACGCTCCACGCCTCCGCCGACCTCGGCACGGAGGTGGACGACCCGGGATCCGCCATCCGGCTCGCCTTCGCGCATCCCGCGGGAGGTGTGCGGGAGTCGACGCGCGGCCGGGTCGTGGAGGTCGCCGCCCCGGTGCTCCGCCCCGACGGCGACTGCGTCGCCGTGCTCGCCGTCCGGCTGCTGGTCGATCGCGCGCGGGGCGGGGTGCCGCGGGCGCGGCGGGCGCTCGCGGCAGCGCGACGCGAGCTCGAGCGCACCCTGATCACGCCGGAGGTGCCTGGGCCGACTCCGACCTCACCTGCGCCCCCGACCACTGAGGCGTCGAGCATCGGCCGAGCGCTGGAGGTGCTCGACGTGCTGGCCACCGAACCCCGGACGATCGCCGCCGCCGCGCGGGCCGCGGGAATCGGAGCGGATCGCGCGCATCGCATCCTCGGGTCGGCCCGCCGGGCGGGGATCGTGGCCGTCGAGCCGAGCGGAAATGCCCGGATCTCCTGGGGCGTGCACGCCTGGCACCGTGCCGTCGCCGAGCCGCTCATGCGGGGGCTGGGCGCGGAACTCGTCGCCGCGACGGCGGACGCGACCGGTGAGTGCGCGTTCCTCACGGTGCTGCGCGGCATGCGCAGCTTCACGCTCGTGGAGGAGCTGGAGCAGGCGGGGGACGGCCTCACGATGGCGCCCTGGCTCGGGCGACCGCATCCGATCATCGGATCCGACGGTGGCCCGACGCTCGCGATGGATGTCGACGCCGACCGCCTCGCCGAGCTGTTGCCGAGCCGCCACACGCCCCACGAGATCGAGGTGTTCGCCGGTCGCGTGCGTCGCGTCCAGCGGGACGGGGTCATCTCGTTCGCATCGATCGACGACGCCGGGCTGTTCTCGATCTCGGCGCCGGTGCGCGACGCGAGCGGTGCCGTGATCGCGGCGGCCTGCATGGTCGGCCCCGTCGACGCGATGCGCGCGCGGGTGCGCGAGCTCGAGCACGAGACCCTCGAGCTCGCGGAGGCGGTCTCAGGGCTCCTCGCCGGCACCCCTCAGGCGGTGGCGCCCAGATCGAGCCGCTCGCCGAGCACCGGCACGGCGCGCAGAAGCTCAGCGGTGTAGGGATCGGCGGGGCTCGCGAGCACCGCCTCCGTCTCACCTGTCTCGACGACCCGGCCGTGCCGCATGACGCACAGCTCGTGACTCACGTAGCGCACGACCGCGAGATTGTGCGAGATGAAGAGGACGGTCAGCCCGAGGTCCCCCTGCAGCTCGCGCAGCAGATTGAGGATGACCCCCTGTACCGACACGTCGAGCGCCGAGGTGATCTCGTCGGCGATGAGCACCTCCGGCTCGCCGGCGAGCGCCCGCGCGATCGTGATGCGCTGACGCTGACCGCCCGAGAACGCGCCCGGCAGCTCGCCCGCCCGCGACGGATCGATGTGCACCCGCTGCAGCAGCTCGGAGACCCGGTCGGCCTTCTCGGCACGCGACCAGCGGCGTCCGGTGGCGCGGGTCGCCTCCGCGATCGACGCCCCGATGGGCATCCGCGGATCAAGCGCCGAGAACGGATCCTGGAAGACGAGCTGGATGCGTCGGCGCATCGCCCTCGCCGCACTGCCGCGTCCGCTCACGTCGACGCCGTCGAGGCGGATCGCACCGCTCGACGGCCGCACGAGCCCGACGGCTGCCGCCGCGATCGACGACTTGCCCGATCCCGATTCGCCGACGAGCCCGAGGGTGCGCCCCTCGGGGACGCGCAGACTCACGTCGTCGACGGCGAGGTGGGCGTGCGATCCGCTGCCGTACCTCACCTGGAGGTTCTCGATCTGGAAGTCGGTCACGACGCCCTCCTGACGGCCCCGGTCTCGCCGATCACGGGAAGCGGGCGCGTGCGGTCCGAGGTCATGTCGGGCACGCACGCGATGAGCGCCTTCGTGTAGGGATGCTGCGCGTCGACCAGCAGCCGATCGGCGGCGAGCTGCTCGACCACGACGCCGTCCTTCATCACGAGGACGCGATCGCAGAATCCGGCCACGAGCGCGATGTCGTGGGAGATGAAGAGGACCGCCGTGCGCGTGAGCGCTTGCGCTCGACGGAGGTTCTGCAGCACCTGCCGCTGCACGGTCACGTCGAGCGCCGTGGTCGGCTCGTCGGCGACGATGAGCCGCGGGCTGCCCATGAGCCCCATGGCGATCATCGCCCGCTGACGCATGCCGCCCGAGAACTCGTGCGGGTATTGGCCGAGGCGCCGCTCCGGATCGGGGATGCCGACGGATGCGAGCGCCTGCCGCGCGCGCTCCCGGGCCTCCGCGCGCGAGACCCCCTCGTGCACCTCGACCGCCTCGGTGAGTTGGCGCCCGATCGTGAGGGCCGGGTTCAGCGACGTCAGCGGGTCCTGGAAGACCATCGCGAGCTCGAGCCCGAGCTGGCGCTTGGAGACGGGGGAGGAGGGTGCCAGCAGATCGACGCCGCGGAAGCGCAGCTCGTCGGCGGTCACAGCGCCCGGCTGCTCGATGAGTCCGGCGAGCGCCATCGCGGTGATCGACTTGCCCGAACCCGACTCCCCGACGATGCCGACGACTTCTCCGGGGGCGATCTCGAGGTCGACCCCGTGCACCCGCTCCACCGCACCGCCATCGGCGCCGGGGAACGCGATCCGCAGTTCCCTGGCGGAGGAGACGACGGCGGCCTCGTCCGCGAGCTCGAGGGGTGAGGCCGACGCGGCGCGCATCGATCCGGCGCGGCGAGCGGGTCGCAGCCCCCGCAGTCCGTTCCGGATGAGCGCGCCGCGTCGGGGCGTGGTGGCGAACACGTCGCTCACGAGGGTCAGCAGAAGACCCGTGACGACGATCGCGATCCCGGGGCCGATGGCGGCCATCGGGTTGACGTAGATGCGGGCGATGCCTTCGCGCAGCAAACGCCCCCAGTCGTACTCGGGGCTCTGCACGCCGAGCCCGAGGAACGAGAGCCCGGCGAACGACAGCAGCGCTCCGCTCGCGTGCACCGCCGCGTTGACGAGCAGGGGGCCCGCCGCGTTGGGCAGCACGTGCCGCACGAGCACGCCGAGCGGCCCGACGCCGACGATGCGTGCCGCGCGCACGTAGTCGCGGCCCATGATCGAGGAGGCGAGCGTGTAGTTGAGACGGGCGAACGCGGGGATGCCGGCGAAGCCGACCGCGAGCATCGCGCCCGTGGCGCTCGCTCCCCAGATCGCCGAGAAGAAGAGGGCGAGCAGCAGCCACGGGAAGGCGAGCAGGATGTCGATGAGGCCGGTCAGCATCCGCCGCAGCACGCGCGGCAGCACCGTGGGCAGCAGCCCCAGCACGATGCCGAGAGCGACCGCGATCCCTGTCGCGCCGAGCGCGAGCAGCACCGAGGTGCGGGTGCCGGCGAGCACGCGCGCGAGGACGTCCCGGCCGAGCTCGTCGGTTCCGAAGGGATGCTGCCAGCTGGCGCCGAGCAGCCGGTCGGCGACGGAGGTCGCCTCGGCCTGGGTACCCCAGAGGATCGGCCCGAACACGGCGAGCAGCAGGACGACGCCGAGACCCGTCACGGTCGTGACGCCGACCGGGCTCGCCAGTCGAGCCCGCATGGGTGAGATCTGGGCGGCCATCAGCCCTCCGCCAGCGAGGATCGGGGGTCGATCGACATGAGCACGAGATCGACGATGAGGTTGAGCGCGAGCACCATCGCGGCGTACACGAGCACGACCCCCTGGATCATCGGGTAGTCCTTCGCTGTGATCGACGACACGATCGTCGTCCCGAGACCCGGGATGGCGAAGATCGTCTCGATCAGCACGGTCCCGGCGACCATTCCGGTGAGCATGAGGCCACCGATCGTGAGGGCCGAGGTGAGCATGTTGGGCAGCGCGTGCCGCAGGTAGATGAGGCGCGAGGGCAGGCGCTTGCTCCGGGCCGTGGTCATGTAGGTCGCGTCGAGAACGGCGAGCAGCTCGACGTGCACGATCCGCGCGAGGTACGCCATGGGGCCGATCGCGAGGGCGAGCACCGGCAGCACGAGCTGCGCGGGATCGCCCCACCCCGCCACCGGCAGAACGTGCCACTGCACGGCGAAGAGCCACACGAGCCCGACGGCAAGCAGGAAGTTCGGCACCACGATGAGCAGGCCCACGAGGGCGGATGCCGCGAGGTCGAGCCAGCGGCGGCGTCCGCTGCGGACCGAGATCGCCGTCGCGAGGCCGATCGGCAGAGCGCCGACAGCCGCGATCACGAACGACACTCCCGCGAGCACGAGCGTGGCGGGGGCGCGCTGCGCGAGGGTGTCGGCGACCGGGCGATGCGTCTGCAGCGAGGTGCCGAGATCGCCCTGCACGAGGGCGACGACGTAGTTCCAGAACTGCACGAGCAGCGGCTGGTCGAGGCCGAGTTCAGACCGGGTGCGCGCGACGAGCTCCGCCGGCGCACTCGGGCCGAGCACGGCCCGCACGGGGTCGCCCGGCACCAGGTGGATGATCGCGAACGTCGCGACCACGACGATGCCGAGCGACACCGCCATCCGCCCGAGCCTGCGCAGCAGGAACGATGTGCGCGGCGACAGGGTGAACGGACGGCCTCCTCGCCGTACGGGCGGGCGCCCCGCCGGGGCGACCGGTGCCGTGTCGAACGAGGAGGCCGTCATCGTCTCAGCCCAGCATCCGGATGCTGGTCGGCATCACGTACGCGGGCGCCTCGAACACAGCACCGTTCATGTACGTCGGGATGATGTTGTCGGCGAGCGGGAACACGTCCACCCGGTCGATGAGCGCCGTCTCGGCCGCCCGCCAGTAGCCGCACGCCTCGTCTGCGCTCGACGCCGCCCGCGCCTTGTCGGCGTTCGCGGTGTAGTCGGGGTTGTCGACGAACATGAAGTTCAGCCCGCCCTCTTCAGGGGTTGCCCCGAAGAAGGTCGACAGCTGCACGGGGCTGTTCGGGGCGAGCTGGATCCAGCCGGTGTCCCAGTCGAACGTGCTCCACAGCTGGTCGGACCACGCCGCGGCGTCGTTCGCGCTCAGCTCCGTCGTGACACCGAGCTCGTCCCAGATCTGCTTCACGAGCTCCGCGGCGGGAGCGTGGGTCGCGGTCGGCGCGTCGTAGATGAACTTCACCGTGAGCGGCTCGCCGTCCTTCGTACGCAGACCGTCGGAGCCGAGCTCCCATCCGGCCTCGTCGAGCAGCTCGCCCGCCTTCTCGAGGTCGGTCTCGGGCAGCTGCCACTCGGCCGGCTCCACCACGCACAGCAGCGGGGTCTTCGTGACGAGCGAGACAGCGTCGAGCGCCTTGCCGTCCGCGATCACGGCGCCGACCTCGGCCCGGTCCAGGGCCAGCGTGAGCGCCTGCCGCACGAGCGGGTCGGAGAATACGCGACCGTCGTGCTCGTTGAAGAGCATCTCGCCGACGGAGTTGCGCACGCCCGTCGACTCGAGGCCCGCGGACTCGACGCGTGCAGAGTCGGCTCCCACGATCGAGGCGGCGTTGATGTCACCCGCGAGCAGGAGGTTCGCACGCGTGGACTCGTCGTCCACGATGCGCAGCTCGATCTCGTCGGGCAGGCCGACCGTCTCGCTCGTGACGCCGTCGGGACCCCAGGTGTAGCCCTCGCGCTTCTCGAAGGTGTAGGAGGACTGCGCCTGGATGTCGGTCAGCTCGAACAGGCCGGTTCCGTTGGCGGAGTCGGCGAGGCTGTCGGGGTCGTCGATTCCCGCCTGGCACACCTGCAGGATCGTGCCGGTGTTGGCGAGCAGGAACGGGTCGTTCGCAGACGTCGTGACGGTGAGCACATTGCCCTCCGCCGACGCGGAGACCGCCTCGGTGACCGTCGCCCCGTAGTAGAAGGTGGCGTTGTCGGGGTTCGCGTTGTAGTTGATGTTGTTGGCCGCGGTCTCGGCGGTGAAGTCGGTGCCGTCGGCGCAGGTGATGCCGTCCTTCAGCGTGTAGACGACCTGGTTGGGGCTCTCCTCCCAGCTCTCCGCGAGCCACGGCGTGAACTCGCCGTCCGGGGTCACGTACACGAGCGCCTCGTAGGCCGTGCTCACGACCTCCCAGGTGTCGAACGAGATGGCGTTGAAGGGGATGATGCTGCCGGGGTCGCCGGTGAGCGCCTTCACGAAGGTGCCGCCCGAGACGTAGTCCTCGGTCGGTTCGCTGTCAGGACTGCTGGCACACGCGCTCAGCGCGAGTGCGGCCGCCGCGACGGCAGAGACCGCCGCGAGCTTCTTTCGGATCATGATGCTTCCTTCTGACTCGTGGTGTGGGGGTTCTGGTGCTGCGTCTCATCGCCGATCCGGGCGAGGGGCCCGGCGGCCTTGACCGACACCCGCAGCGTGGGCCGCGTGGCGTAGGAGATAGGGGTCTCGAGGATGTCGACGACCTCGACCCGAAGCGGGTCGGCGCCCGCCTGCACGGCCTTCTCGATCGCCGCGCGCGAGGCGGACTCGATCGCGGCCGCCCGATCCGGAAGCTCGCAGAGCTGGTCCGCGCGCCCGCCGGCGAGCGCGATCGCGGCTCCGACGGCGTTGGCGACGTTTCCCTGGGCGGGTCGGAGCACGTCCGTCGCGCCGAGCACGCGGTCGGGCACGAGGAAGCCGCCTCCGCCGACGACGACGAGCGGCAGACTCGCGCGGCCGAGCGACATCCGTTCCACCGCCGACTCGATCCGGTCGTGCGCCATGGCGAGGGCGTTCGCGAGGCCGGCGCGGTGCGCCGCCGTGAGGGAGGGCAGCTCGCGCCCGTCGACGGGTGAGCCCGCCACCGAGGCGTGCGCGTCCGTGAGGGTCGGCACGCTGCCGCCGAAGAGCAGCGCCTCCTCGGCGATGCGGTATCCGACCGAGTCGTGACCGAAGGAACCCGCGGCCGGGTCGACGATCGTGCCGCCGCCGAGTCCGAGGCTCAGGATGTCGGGCATGCGGAAGTTGGTCCGCACCCCGCCGATCTCGCGGGGCAGCGTGGACTCGCGCGGGAACCCGCTCGCGAGCACGCCGAGGTCGCTCGTCGTTCCGCCGACGTCGACGATGATCGCCTCGCTCGCGCCGGAGAGGAACGCGGCGCCACGGATCGAGTTCGCGGGTCCCGAGCCGATCGTGAGCACCGGGTAGCGCGCCGCGTAGTCGACGGCCATGAGCGTGCCGTCGTTCTGGGCGAAGAAGGTGTCGGCGTCGAGTCCCTCCTCGGCGACGACCGTTAGCAGGGCACGGGTCACCTCGCCCGCGACCCGACCGAGAGCGGCGTTCAGCACGGTCGCGTTCTCACGCTCGAGAAGGCCGAGGGCGCCGACCTCGTGGCTCAGCGACAGCGGGACGTCGCCCACGTGCTCCTGCACGAGCTCCGCCACTTCGATCTCCTGCTCGGGGAACGACGGCGCGAAGATCCCGCACACGGCGACGGCGTCGAAGCGCCCCTCGATCCCGTCGAGGAACCGGCGGATCGCGTCGGTGTCGAGCGGGGAGATCGGGAAGCCGTCGACCAGGTGCCCGCCGCCCGCGAGCACCGTGCCGGCGAGCACCGCGTCGCGGAGATCTGCCGGCCAGCCGGACAGCGGCGGGAACTCGGTGGAGGCGGGAGCCCCGAGGCGGATCACGGCGACCCGGTCGAGGTCGCGACGACGCACGATCGCGTTGGTCGCGTGGGTCGTCCCGAGCATGACCCGCGAGACGCTCGCCCGGCGCTCGCCGAGCTGCGAGAGGACCGCGACGAGCGCGGCGCGGATGCCGCTCGTCACGTCCGAGGTCGTGGCCTCCTTGGTCCAGGCCAGCACACGGCCGTCGGCGTCGAGGGCGACGGCGTCCGTGTTCGTGCCGCCGACGTCGATGCCGATGGAGAGATCGCGCGGGCTCATCGTGCGACCTCCGTGGTGCGCTCGAAGGGGACGTAGGGGATGTCGTAGCCGAACGCGGCGGGGCCGGCGAGTTCGAGCCCTCGAGGGGTGCGCCAGAGCGGATCGCATGCCCAGGCGAGCACGGCGACGCGCTGTCCGAAGCGCAGCAGTTCGGTCGAGATCGCCTCGCCGGTCTCGGCGTCGACGATGGTGACGAGGTCGGGCACGCTCGCGACGACCTCGCCGTCTTCGAGCACGATGAGGTTCTCGTTCTGCACCTCGACGCGAATGAGCCGGCCGCGGTCGTTTCCGGTGCCCTCGATCGTGACCGAGCCGCGGGTGAATCCGGACTCGGTGCGCCGTTCGACATCGACGAGCTTCCCGTGCATGACGATGTCGGCGTCGAGGGTCTCGGCGAGCGCCGTCACGGGCTCGGGGGAGGCGAGCAGCGCGCGCCCCACCTCGATCGCGCGTCGCACGGTGCCCTCGATGACGGCGCCGGGTGCGGTCTCGCGGGTGAGGAGGTAGTGCCCGCCGAGTGCGATGCCTCCGCTCGCGACGGTGATGGCGCGGGCGTGGCGCTCGAGCCACGCCATGCTGATGACGCGAAGGGTCGAGAGGTTGCCGACGACGTCGCTCATGACGGCCCATTCGCTCGGCATGCCGGCGACGTTCATCGAGATCATGGTCGCCTCGGGGAACGCGCGGCCCATGCCGTCGGCGTCGAGCACCGCGATGCCCAGCTGCGCGGCCCAGCCCACCGGGGCCACACCGTTGCTTCCGCCGATCTCGGCCGCCATGACCGCGGTCACGCGGGTGCCGGTCATGCGCTCGACCTCCCGCACGATCCGTTCGGCCTGGCCGGCGGCGCCGAGCATCTCGATGCCGACCGACGGGGCGCCGATGGCCGAGAGGACGATGGCGGCGTCGCCGGGACCGAGCTCGTCGATGCCGATGATCGGCACCGGCCCGTGCTCGTCGATCGCGATCTCGACGGCGAGCTGGACGGTGTGCACCGCGCCGCCTCCGCCGGTGCCGTAGATCGCTGCACCCGCCGCGAGCGGGGCGACGTCGTCGCGGGTGATGAGGCGGATGTCGGAATCCGTGCCGTCGGGTCGGTGGGGCATAGTCCGACAGTAAGGACGGGGTCGGATCACCTCAATGTGCTGAGGGCACCAGGTATCGGCGCATACTGTGCTGGTGGAACAAGGCGGAATCGAACAGCTGATCGCGCAGGCGGACCGCATCGGCATCCGCCATGTGGCCGGGCCGGACCACAGCCCGCTGATCGCGCACGTCGAGATCGCTCCGATCGGTGAACTCGACGAGGCGACCGTCGGCGCGCTCGTCATCGTGGCCGCCCCGGAGGGGCGACGCCCGTCGGCCTACCAGGTCGATATCGCTCTTCGGCAGGCGGTGGCCCGGCGGTTCGCCGGGATCGTGTTCGCGGGGGAATTCCCGCTCGCCGAGACGGCACGGCAGCTGGCGGCGCGCGGGGCGGTGCCCGTGCTGATGTCCGAAACCGGCACGGCATCCGAGCTCGCCGTCGTCATCGACCGGATCCTCCGGGGCGGGGCGGCGGACTCGCTCGCCCGGGCCGAGCACGCGATCGAGCGCGCGTCCGCGGCGGCGAGCGGCGGCGCGGGGTCGCGCGAGATCCTCGAGGCGGCGTCCGGCGCGCTCGGGGTGGAGCTGTCGATCGTCGAGGATCCGACCGCGAACTGGATGGACCCGGATGCGGTCTGCGTGGGTGAGCTCGCCGTCGGCCGCCTCGTCGCCGAGCACACCGATGCCGCCGTGCTCGTCGCCCTCCCGGTGATCGCCGCGGCCGTCTCGCGCGCTCTCCAGCACGAGCTGGGCGAGCGCTTCGCCCCCACGCAGTCGCGCGCCGACCTGCTCATCGAGCTCATCTACGCCGAATCGAGTCGCCTCGACGGGTTCGGCGTCGAGGCCGCGCGCCTCGGCTTCCCGCTCTCGCTCTCGCACGTAGTCGGCTGGCTGCGCCCGACGCACCGCCGCGATCCGGAACTGCGCGCACCGCGCTCGGTGGGTCCGGCGGTCGAACTCTTCGCTCTGCAGCTGCTGCACGAACGTTCGGAGGCGTGGCACGTGGCGCACCTCCACGACGACGTGATCCTCGTCTCGAGCGAGCAGCACGGTGCCGGAGACCACCAGCGGCGCCTGCGGGAGGTCGGCGAGCGCATCCGCGACTACGCGACGGCGACCGCGGGGGGCGAATGGGTCTACACGCTGGGGCTCGGCACCCCGCAGGTTGGCGCCTCGGGCCTGCGGCAATCTGCGGCCGAGGCCCGGATCTCGGCTGAAGCGGCGATCGCGGGCGGGCGACTCGGTGAGGCTCGTGCGACCGACGTCACGGGTCTGCGCCGCGTGCTGCTCGAGTTCTACGCCTCCCCCCTCAGCCGCCGACTGCTCGACGACGTGCTCGCTCCGCTCGATGCTCTGGGGCCCGAGAAGTCCGACATCGCCGTGCGCACGCTCGCCGCGTACCTCGGGCATCGCAACTCGCTCGTGCGGGCCGCCGCCGACCTCAACCTCCACCCCAACGCGGTCAACTACCGGGTGCGCCGCCTCGAGCAGACACTCGGCCTCGACCTCGAGGATCCGGACGAGCGCTTCGCCGCCGAGCTCGCCTGCCGGATGCGCCTGCTCGCGCCGCGCGGACGCTGAGCCTCCCGGCCGCTCAGCGTCGGTTCAGCTGTGCCGCCCGTTCGAGCGCCTCGCGGAACGCCACCACGGCCGGGTGGCCGGCGGAGGCGATGCGCGTGGAGGTGAACACCGTGCGCCGCGGCTCGCCCTCGAGCCCGACCAGGTCGACCGTCGGCTCGGCGCCCTGCCAGATCAGGTCGGGCAGGAGCGCCACCGCGTGACCGGTCTGGATGAGTCGCACGTGAGCCTGCAGGTCCGCCGTCTCGAAGCGCACCTGGGGCTCGAACCCCGCGCGGCGGCAGGCCTGTTCGGCCCAGTGCCGCGAGGCTGCGCCGCGGGGCTCCATCACCCAGGGTGCGGCGTACGCGTCGCGGATGTCGCGGATCGCGAACCGGCCCGAGCCGCCCGGGGGAACCGCCAGCCGGATCGCGTCGGTCGTGAGCGGACGGCGGTCGAGTCCGGCGAGCTGCGGGGCGGCGTGCCCCGGGTACTCCTCCGCGATGACGAGGTCGAAGTCGCGGGCGAAGGTCTGGTGCAGCGCGGTCTCGGGCTCGCGCTGGGTCACGATCGCGGTGAGCGCGGGGTGCTCCTGCTCGAGCACGTCGAGCGCGGCGGGCAGCAGGGCGAGGGCCACCGACTGGAAGATCGCGACCCGGATCACGCCGGTCGCCTGCTCGAGCGACGCCGCGAGCTCGGTGTCGGCGCGTTCGAGCGCTGTGAGGATCTCCTCCGTGCGCCCGACGAGGATCTCCGCCTGCGGGGTCAGCTGCAGCCGCCGGCCGGTCTTCCGCAGCAGGGGCACACCCGCCTCGCGTTCGAGCTGCGCGAGCTGCTGCGACACCGCGGAGGGCGTCTGATGCATCGCTGCGGCGACGGCGGCGATCGTTCCGCGGAGGGCGAGCTCACGCAGCAGAGCGAGACGGCGCACGTCGAGCATCGCGAGAAACCTTAAGAAGAATTGACGTGTATAGCGAAGAATTCGTTGCTATACCTTACGGGATCTGCGACTCCATACTGACGCCGTGACCTCGATGACTCCCGCATCCCCCGCGTCCGCATCGCCCTCCGCGCCCGACGACGAGGCGGTCGCCGACGCCGTCGTCGCCCGCGTGCGCAAGTGGCTCGAAACCGCCGAGACGCTCCCCGTCGACCCGTCCGCGAAGCGCCTCGCGGGCCTGCTGCGCGACCCCGAGGGCCTCGACTTCGCAGTCGGGTTCGTCGACGGCGTCATCCGCCCCGAGGACTCGCGGGTCGCGGCGCGCACCCTCGCGCGTCTCGCGAAGCGGCCGCCGCGCTTCCTCGCCTGGCCCCTGCGCACCGCGCTCCGGATCGGCGGGATGCTCGCGCCCGTGCTGCCCGGGATCGTCGTGCCGATCGCACGATCGGTGCTCCGCGGGATGGTCGCCCACCTCGTGATCGACGCGAACGACCCGGGCCTCGGGCGTGCGCTCCGCCGCATCCGCGCCCGCGGCGCACGCCCCAACGTGAACCTCCTCGGCGAGGCCGTGCTCGGTGCCCATGAGGCGGGCCGCCGACTCGACGGCACCCGCCGCCTGCTCGCGCGCGACGACGTGGACTACGTCTCCATCAAGGTCTCGGCGACCGTCGCGCCGCACTCCCCGTGGGCGTTCGACGAGGCCGTCGACGACATCGTCGAGGCGCTCACACCGCTCTTCGAGCAGGCCGCCGCGGCGACCCCGGCGAAGTTCGTGAACCTCGACATGGAGGAGTACAAGGACCTCGACCTCACGATCGCCGTATTCCAGCGCATCCTCGACCAGGAAGCTCTCCGGGGGCTCGAGGCGGGCATCGTGCTGCAGGCGTACCTGCCCGACGCGCTCGGCGCCTACCTGCGCCTGCGCGAGTGGGCGCACGCCCGGCGCGCGGCGGGCGGAGCCGGCATCAAGGTGCGGCTCGTGAAGGGCGCCAACCTGCCGATGGAGCGCGTCGACGCGTCGCTCCACGACTGGCCCCTCGCCACCTGGCACAGCAAGCAGGCCAGCGACACCAACTACAAGCGCATCCTGGATGTCGCCCTCCGACCGGAGAACATCGCCGACGTGCGCCTCGGCGTCGCCGGCCACAACCTCTTCGACCTCGCCTACGCGCGTCACCTCGCGACCACGCGTGGTGTCGACGACGGCATCGAGATCGAGATGCTGCTGGGCATGGCGCCCGCGCAGGCGGAGGCGGTGCGCCGCGACGTCGGCGGGCTGCTGCTGTACACGCCGGTCGTGGCGGCCTCCGACTTCGACTCCGCGATCGCGTACCTCATCCGACGCCTCGAGGAGGGTGCAAGCTCCGACAACTTCATGTCGGCGGTCTTCGAGCTCGCGAGCTCCGAGCAGCTGTTCGCCCGCGAGCGCGACCGGTTCCTCGCCTCCCTCGCGGATGTCGACGACGTCGTGCCCCCGCCGCACCGCGTGCAGGACCGCACGCGGGTGCCCGCGGCCGTCGAGGCCGGGTTCCACAACGCCCCCGACACCGACCCCGCGGTCGCCGCGAACCGCGGCTGGGCGCGTGCCGCGCTCGACCGCTCACGCAGCACCACGCTCGGCGCAGGAACCGTGAACGTCTCGGCCGTCCCGGATGCCGCCGCCGTCGATCGGGTGCTGACGACCGCGGTCGCCGCGTCGACCGGGTGGGCGTCGCGGGGAGCGGATGCGCGCGCCGCGATCCTGCACCGTGCGGGTCAGCTGCTCGAAGAGCGCCGCGACGCCTTCATCGAGATCATGGCGGCCGAGGGCGGCAAGACCGTCGACCAGTCGGACCCCGAGGTGTCGGAGGCGATCGACTTCGCCCACTACTACGCGGAGCGCGGCCGGGAGCTCGACGATCTGGACGGCGCGGAGTTCGTGCCCGCGCAGGTCACGCTCGTCGTGCCGCCGTGGAACTTCCCGCTCGCGATCCCGGCGGGATCGACGCTCGCGGCTCTCGCCTCAGGTTCCGCGGTCGTCTTCAAGCCGGCCCGCCGCACCGCCCGTACCGCTGCCGTGCTCGCCGAGGCGCTCTGGGATGCCGGCGTGCCGCGCGAGGTGCTGCAGTTCGTGGTGCTGGGCGGCGGCGAGGTCTCGAGCGGCGCGCTGGGCGAGGAGCTCATCGCCGACGAGCGCGTGGATCAGGTGATCCTCACCGGCGGCTACGAGACCGCCGAGCTCTTCCGCACCTTCCGCCCCGGCGTCAAGCTGCTCGCCGAGACGAGCGGCAAGAATTCGATCATCGTCACCCCCTCCGCGGATCTCGACCTCGCCGTGCGCGACGTCGCGTACTCCGCGTTCGGACACGCCGGTCAGAAGTGCTCGGCGGCGTCACTCGCGATCCTCGTCGGGTCGGTCGCCGAGTCGCGACGGTTCCGCGAGCAGCTGCTCGACGCCGTCCGATCGATGCCCGTCGGCGACGCCGCGGACCCGACGAATCGGATGGGTCCGATCATCGCGCCCGCCGAGGGCAAGCTGCTCGACGCCCTCACCCGCCTCGCGCCCGGCGAGAGCTGGCTGCTCGAGCCGCGCCGGCTCGACGACGAGGGCCGCATCTGGAGCCCCGGCATCAAGTCCGGCGTGCTGCCGGGGTCGGAGTTCCACCTCACCGAGTACTTCGGACCGGTGCTCGGCATCATGCACGCCCGCACCCTCGACGAGGCGCTCGAGCTGCAGAACGCCGTCGACTACGGCCTGACCGCGGGTCTGCACTCGCTCGACGCGGGCGAGATCGCGCGATGGATCGACCGCGTCGAGGCGGGCAACCTCTACGTCAACCGCGGCACCACGGGAGCGATCGTGCAGCGCCAGCCGTTCGGCGGCTGGAAGCGCTCGGTGGTCGGACCCGGCGCGAAGGCGGGCGGACCGAACTACCTGCTCGGGCTCGGCACGGTGCGCCCCACGGCCGCGCTCGAGGCGGTCCCCGCGCTCGACCCGGCCGCGGATCGGATCGTCGAGGTGTTCGGCGCACGGGGCTCCGCGGCCCAGGCGATGCTGCAGCGCGCCGCCGCGAGCGACCGGCGTGCGTGGTCGTCGGAGTTCGGCACCGTGCGCGACGTGACCGGCCTCACCGCCGAGCGCAATGCGTTCCGCTACCGCGCCCTGCCGGTGACGGTGCGTGCCGAGGCCGGAGCGGATGCCGTCGAGGTCGCACGGGTCGCACTCGCGGGCCTGCTGAGCGGCTCGCAGGTGACCCTCTCGACCGCCGCCGTGCTGTCGCCGTCCGAGCTGGAGGCGCTGCGAGCCGCCGGGGTCGACGTGCGCTCGGAGGACGCGACGGCGTTCGTACGCGAGGCCGCGCGGCTTCGCGATACCCGCATCCGCCTGATCGGTGGACGCGCGGATGAGCTGCTGACCTCGCTCGGCGGTCGCCCCGACATCGCGGTCTACGACGGCCCGGTCACCGAGTCGGGTCGCGTCGAGCTGCTGCCGTTCCTGCGCGAGCAGGCCGTGTCGATCACGGCGCACCGCTTCGGCACGCCGAGCGTGCTCGTCGAGGCGCTGCCGCTCGTCGAGACCGCCTGACGCGTCGCGCGGCGCGGGATCCGCTGCTCGGGTTGCCGGGCTACTCGGCGGCGGATTCCGCGAGCCGCGTCCACGCGAGCTCGGCGAGCAGGGCGGCGTGGTCGCCGAGCAGGCTGTCGTCGAACATGGCCCCGGGTGAGTGCATCGGGGCGGTCGCGCCGTCGGCCTGAACCCCGAGGAACACGAGCGCACCGGGCACCCGTTCGAGCACGTAGGCGAAGTCCTCCGATGCCATCCCCGGCTCCGGCAACCGCACGGCGCGGTCGCCGTAGCGGGCGTCGAGCACCTCGAACACGCGCCCGGTCTCGGTCGGGTCGTTGACGGTGACGGGGTAGGAGTCGATGAACTCGACCGTCATGGTGCAGCCGTGCGCTTCGCCGATCGCCGTGACGAGTCGAGGCAGTTCGCTGCGGATGAGGTCGAGCGCGGCGGGCGAGAGCGTGCGGATGTTCGCCTCCAGCTCGACGGACGCGGCGAGCACGTTGCTGGCTGCGGAGTCGGAGGCGAGTCGGGTGACGGAGATGACGGCGGGGTCGATCGCCGGGATGCGGCGGGCGGCGAACGCCTGCACCGCGAGCACGATCTCCGCGGCGACCGGCACGGGGTCGATCGCGTTCTGCGGGTAGGCGGCGTGCCCGCCGGTGCCCTCGACGCGCACGCGCATGGCGCTCGCGCTCGCCATGATCGGACCGGGCCGGGTGACGGCGGTGCCGTACGGAGTCACGCAGTCGACGTGGATCGCGTAGGCGGCGACGGGCGCCTCGCCCGCGGCCTCCAGGACACCCTCGTCGATCATGTACCGCGCACCGGCGAACCCTTCCTCACCCGGCTGGAACATGAACACGACCGTCCCGGGGAGCTCGTCGCGGCGGGCGGCGAGCATCCGCGCAGCACCCACGAGCCCCGCCATGTGGAGGTCGTGCCCGCACGCGTGCATGGTGCCCTCGACGGAGGCGAAGGGCAGCCCGGTCGCCTCAGTCACGGGGAGTCCGTCCATGTCGGAGCGCAGCAGCACGACCGGACCCGGACGCCCTCCGCGCAGCACCGCCGTGATCGAGGTGAGCTCGCGCCCGGTGGTGATCTCGAGCCCGAGCCCGTCGATCGCCTCCAGCAGTGCGGCCTGCGTGCGCGGCAGGTGCAGCCCGACCTCGGGGTGGCCGTGCAGCCGACGGCGGAGCTCCACGAGTTCCGCCGCGAGCGCGGCGTCGGCGGTGAATGAGGTCACGTGCGATCTCCTCTCCGCCCGCCGGGCATGGATCGGCAGACAGATGCCTCCCACGCTAGGAACGCCCCGCCGACGCGACCAGGGCGCACCGCCACATCCCGTGCGCGATTACTGTGCGCATCCCACAGCGCGCGGTCGCGGTCGGGTGCCCGCGAAGGTTCGAACACGTCCGAGGACCTGCTCCGGAAGCGCCTCGATCTCCTCTGTCGCGCCCACCTCGCTGATGGCCGCAGCCGTTCGGTCGATGACGTCGTCGACCACGGAGGCGGCACGAGCGGGCGACATGCCCCAACTCTGGCCTTCGAGGACGAGGTGCTCGCGGGTGATGTACCGAAGGTCGACCTGTCCGGCGATGGCGTGGCCGGCGTGACGGTACTGGCCGAGGAAGAAGACGGGGGCGACGTCGTACAGCGGGGTGAGGCTGTAGTTGGCGTCGGCGCCGATCGCGAGGGAGTAGTTCTTCGAGTGGGCATCGCCGTTTCCGATGGTGGCGTTGAAGGTCACCTGTTCGAGAAGCTCGACGAGAAAGTCACGGGGACGGAGGGCATTCTGGGAACCGAGTTCGGCGATCGAACGCAGTCGCGACTGGTCGCGGAGCGTGCTCTCGTACTTCGACGACGGAGCGAGCCCGAGCGCCTGAGCGAAGTCTTCCTGATGGGTTCGGCCATCAGCGCTTCGGTCGAATCGTTCGACGACGATCGCGGCTCGCCCGTCGAAATCGTGGAGCTCTGTACGCGCTGCCGGAAGACCCGCTCGCGCGGCGACGGTCATCGCCCAGTGCTCGGCATGCACCAGATGCTGCGGGCCGCCGGTCGAGAGAGGTTGAGGCTTGACGATGTGAGTTGACATCGCGCCGTCAGTTGGCCAGGCCCAGCGCCCGTCGTCCCGGGTAAGGAGCACCTTGGCCTGGATGCCCCCAAGTGAAGCGGTGAGCGGTTCATTGTCAGGCGGGGTGAGAGTCGGAAGTGCGACGACGAGGGCATCGACTTCGGCGCCGGTGAGGGGGATCAGGTGACCCGTACCCGGTGGTTCCGGGTCGCGGGTGAACTGAACGGCACCGGCGCATTCGACACCGATGTGTGCGAGGAGGTCGAAGGCCGATCGCGCTTGGTACTCGCGGTCCAAGTCGGCCCGCACTTGACCCTCGGGGAGCAGCCCCTCAAGGAAGGCGTCGAGCGCTGGGCCTTCGACGCGGGCCCTCTCGAGCGGCAACGACAGGCTCAACGGCCGAGCGCCTTCCCCGTAGCGATCGAATATGTCGGCGTCGTAGCGGAGGCGGACGGCCCCATTTCTCAGCTGCTCGAGTTCGCCCTGGTGCTCTCCCCGTAGCCACAGGTGGAGGATGTCGTTCATCCGACGCCCAGCTCCGCGCCCCGCGGAACGACGATCAGCTCGTAGCCGAGCTCGCCGAGAACGGTGATCGCCGTGGCGAGCGAGACGTCTGCCCCCTGCTCGAGCCGCTGGATGGTCGATCGCGAGATCGTGGTCTCGTCGGCGAGTTGAAATTGGGTGACGGTGGCGGCTCGACGTATCGACTTGATCGCGCGGCCGAGATCTTTCGGAGCGCGAGCTCGGTACCAACGCGGCTTCGGTGGGTTCTCCATCACGCGCCTCTCATCTGATGCATCGGCATGTAGGCGGCAAATGCCTCGTATGCGAGGCATGGGCAATCATACCGCGAAATGCCTCCGATGTGAGGCATTCACGAACCGGTGATCTTCAGTCCCGCGGCTCGACCCGCAGCGTCACCGCGTGCATCGCGGGCCCGATCACCGTGTCGAGGATCCGCTTCTCGTAGCGCGCGTACTTCTTCAGGTACGCCGCATCGATGGCGGCCTGCTCAGGGGCATCGGGGGCGATCTGCGCGAACGTCACGTCGCGCTCACCGCCGGCGAAGCGGATGCGGCCGTTCCCCCTCGCGAGCGCGCGCCGGTACCAGCCGTTGCGCGGCCCGTACGCGGAGCGCACATAGAAGTGGCCGCCCGCGGCGACTCCCCAGATCGTCACGAACGGGCGAAGACTGCCGTCCGGCCGTACCGAGCTGACCTCGATCTCGTCGCCCGCATCGACGGATGCCAGCTCCGCCTCATCCCAACCGCTCACGTCGTCCGCCCCCTCCGCGCCTCTCGGCACGCGCCTCGACGCTACGCCGCGCGCGCGGCGACCGCTGGGTCCGAGATCCGCTCGCGCGTCAGCCGCGCGTGCCGGTGGTGACGACGAGCGCGATGCTCGTGTCCGCCATCCGCCAGCGCCTCGCCCCTCATTGTCAGCACCCACCCGTGGTGTCGTACACCTGACCGCCGGGGTTAGCGTCGGTCCACATCGTTATCCAGCACTTCTTGGGAACGGTCCAGTGCCGGTCGCGACTCAGCACGGTCTGGTAGGTGTTGCCAGCTGTGTTCGGCCAGTCTCCAAGTGCGACACCCATGCAGTCCGTGAGAGCCATCCATGCCCCGAAAGTAGTGCAGTAGTAGCTACTCACAGCTTGGTTGGTGGCGCTTACTTCAGACGTGGCGTCGTAACCCTTAGGGGCATCGATGACGAAGATCACGCCGTACGCACCGTTGACGTACTGGATGTTGTGCGGATAACGGAGTCCGATGGCGAACGAGGAGGTGTCGCAGCGGTCGAACAGATCGTTGTAGTCGGCGTACGCGCCGAGGCTCGATGGAACTGTCACTCCGTCGGGTCGGATCGCCTTCCAGTTCCAGTTCTCGTTGGCCGCGGCAAGGTGCTTCTTGTAGTCGTCCTTGGTGATGCCGGTTGACGTCTTGCAGCTCCCTCGGTTACCTACAAGTGCGCCGCTCGAGACATCTCGAAGGTTCACCTCGAACTCGACTCCGTAGAGCGACGGCACGTTCGCCGGCGTCTGCGTACCAAGCCACCAGTAGGACGAGACGAACGTCACCTTGTTCGCGGTGTAGTTGAGCACCTGTACCTCTGCCTGCGACGGCATCCAGGGAGCGCGATTCGCCGAGTAATTGGTTGCCGCGACTCGCCCTGACGAACTCGCCTCCTGGCCGAGCGGGGGAGTGCGCAACGACTCAATCGCACTACTGAATACTGCCGGCGCAGGAACGAAGGGGTCGTCCCCAACCTCAATCACGTCGGCGGTCGGGTAGGTCGCACTTCGTGCAGCGAATTCACTGTCGTCAGGGACGGTCGTCGCGACGATCAGGCCGACCGCCGCCGGCGCTGTTCCGTAGTCGGCCGTGAACTCGGAGTTGAACGCGGCTGCGGAGACGCCCGATCCGAAGTAGTACTCGCCAACCAGTTCCGGATTCTCGTACCGGATGCCAAGAACCTCACCGCTATACCCCGCGGCTTGGGCGACCGCCGCGGTGAAGGTGATGGGAGTCGAGAACGCGATGAGAGCAGTCGTCGGATCGCCTGGGCCCGGTGCCATGGACAATCCCGGATCTTCCTCGTCTGCAGCGACTGGTGAAGGCAAGATGAGAGCCACCGCGATAGCAGCAGCGGCCGCCGATCCGATTACTCGTAGTCGAGTCATGCGTTGTCTCCTTTCGACGTTCGATCGCGAGGGAAGGACAAGGCGAAACCACCGATAGAAACACCGCCAAGGGCCAGAGCCGCGACCAAGATCACAGAAAAGCCTGGCGGCGGTCCGATCGCGACGCGGCCGCCCCCGAGTCCGGGGTACGTGCACTTCATACCGGTGGGCCAGAGCTGCCAGCCGCCTTCGATGTCGAGGCTGCCGGGAACTGCCCCGACGTTCTCGATTTCGTCCGCTGAGACCTGCGCGCAGATGTGTCCAGCCTCTCGGTTGACGTACGCATCGCCAGCGACGACTACCGCGCCCATGATGGCGAGAAAGCCGGCGGCAATTGCCACTCCGAGCGCGGCAGGCGAGCGCAATCGGCGGGCTTTCTCGCTCAACGGATCCTCTTGAGGGCGCTGACGTCCCTTCCATTTCGCGTGGCAGCCGGAGGGTGGTCACGGACTGGTCTGTGCACCCCCGTGGTCAGGCAATCGCGGATCATAGATTCGAGCCCCCCTCGTTTCATCCACCATCGCACGCGGGTCCGCGGAGCGCAACGCCCCGAAGGCTGCTGACCCATCCATCCGGCTCAACGCGCTCGAACCAGCTGGGGAGAGAAGGGAGGGGAGAACGACCGCGAAAGGGCGATGAAGTGTCCGAGACTCCCCAAGATGTCGGAACAATCTCGACGAGACAGAAAAGCACCACTCAATGGTGCGCGAGGGGGGACTTGAACCCCCACGCCCTTGCGGGCACTGGCACCTGAAGCCAGCGCGTCTGCCAATTCCGCCACTCGCGCGCAGACCCGACACAGCGGGTCAGCCAAGCGAGACTACCACGGAGCGACTGCATGGCCGCGCCCGCGCGAAACGGGCCGAATCCGAGGCGGTGCACCGACCGTTCCGCTCCGCGAATCCATCCACAGCCGGAGCCGACATCGCCGCTCGGCTGAGGCTCCACGCGGGTGAGCCGACTACCATCGGATAGTCCGAACGCACCCGGAGAAGCCGTGGCGCCTGCCGAGAGGAGACCCTTGGGGATTCTCGACGAGTTCGAGAAGGGCTTGGAACGCGTCGTCAACGGCGCGTTCGCCAAGACCTTCAAGAGCGGGCTGCAACCGCTCGAGGTCACCGCGGCCCTGCGCCGCGAGCTCGACACCCGGGCGGCGGTCGTGTCGCGCGAGCGCATCCTCGTGCCCAACCGGTTCACGGTGCGGCTGTCGCCGAGCGACCACGAGCGCATGACCGGTCTCGGCCCCGCGCTCATCGACGAGTTCACGCAGCTCGTGCAGCAGCACGCAACCGCCCAGCACTACTCGTTCGCGGGGGGCATCGAGATCCGCCTCGAGCGCGACCCGTCGCTCACGCAGGGCATCGTGCGCATCGACTCCGAGAACGTCAAGGGCGCTGTCGTGTGGACGCCCGTGCTCGACATCGGCGGCACCCGCCATCCGCTCACGAAGGGCCGCACCGTCATCGGTCGCGGGTCGGATGCCGACATCACCCTCGACGACTCCGGCACCTCCCGCAAGCACGTCGAGATCCTGTGGGACGGTACGCGCGGCCAGGTGACCGACCTGGGCTCCACGAACGGCTCGAAGCTCAACGGTCAGAAGGTCACGAAGGCCGTGTTGCAGCCCGACTCGGTGATCGAGATCGGCCGGACCCGTATCGTGTTCCGAGTGCTGGCGCAGTCCGCGGATCAGAACCAGGTCGCCGACGGGAGGTCGCGGTGAGCGAGCTGACCCTTCTCGTGCTGCGGCTCGGGTTCCTCATCCTCATGTGGGCGTTCGTCTTCATGATCGTCTACGCCCTCCGTTCCGACCTGTTCGGTAACCGGGCGCGTAAGAAGATGCCGGAGCCGGCGACCGCCGAGGCCTACCCGTCCTCGCCCGTGCCTCCGCCGCCCGCACCGCCCGTGGCCGTGCTCCCCGAGCCGCACCGCGCAGCTCCCCACGCAGGTGCCGGCACCCCGCGCCGCCTCGTCATCACCTCGGGGCCCAAGGAGGGCCTGGAGGTCGAGCTGCCGCTCGAACAGCTCACCATCGGGCGCTCGAGCGAATCCGGCCTCGTGATCCGCGACGACTACACCTCCACCCACCACGCCCGACTCATGCTCTGGAACGAGGAGTGGGTTATCCAAGACCTCGACTCCACCAACGGCACGTTCCTCGACGGCACCCGCGTCACCCTGCCCACCCCCGTGCGACCGGGTTCCACGGTCACCATCGGCACGACGAGCTTCGAGTTGCGGCGGTAGCGCGTGGCGACCACCCCCACGACCGCGGCCGTCTCCCACGTCGGGAAGATCCGGGCGAGCAACCAGGACTCCGGATACCTGGGCCGCCACCTCTACGTCGTGGCGGACGGCATGGGTGGCCACGCGGGGGGAGACATCGCGAGCGCCATCGCGGCGCAGCGGATCGCGGAGGCCGACCGCGAATACGCCACCGCCGAAGACGCCGTCATGTCGCTCCAGTCGGCGCTCATCGCCGCGAACGGGCTCCTCGCCGAGACCGTCTTCGAGCACAACGAACTCACCGGCATGGGCACCACCGTGTCGGCCCTCGTGCGGGTGCGCGACCAGCTCGCGCTCGCCCACATCGGCGACTCGCGCGTGTACCTCTTCCGTGATGGTGAGCTCACCCAGATCACCACCGACCACACCTTCGTCCAGCGACTCGTGGAGTCCGGGCGCATCACGCCCGAGGAGGCGGCGGTGCACCCGCGGCGCGCCGTGCTGATGCGCGTGCTCGGCGATGTGGACGCCTCGCCCGAGATCGACACGGGCATCCTCGACACCCAGCCGGGCGACCGCTGGCTGCTCTGCTCCGACGGACTCTCGGGCTACGTCTCCGAAGAGAAGGTCGTGCAGATCCTGCGCACCATCCGCACCGCGCAGGGTGCCGCCGACCGCCTCGTGAAAGAGAGCCTCGACCACGGCGCGCCCGACAACGTCACCGTGCTGCTCATCGACGTCGATGACTCCGACGGCGCCTCCGGGTCCGCGCCCGTGTTCGTCGGCTCGGCGGCACAGCCGCTCTCGTTCGCGCAGGAAGAGGTGGCGCGCAAGCCGATCCGCCTGCCCACGCTGCTGCTGCATCCGCTGAAGCCGACCCCTCCCGAAGACTCGCACTTCGAGCCCGAGAGCGAGTCCTACCTCGACGAGCTGATCGAAGAGGATCGCCGCCGCTCCATCCGCCGCCGCATCATGTGGGGCGTCGGGGTGACGCTCGCCGCGATCGCGATCGTTCTGGCCGGGTACCTCGGCTACCGCTGGACCCAGATGCACTACTACGTCGGTGTGAGCGACGGCAACGTCGCCATCTTCAAGGGCGTGCAGCAGTCGATCGGGCCGATCTCGCTCTCGAGCGTCTACCAGACCACGGCGATCGACCTCGACGAGCTGCCGTCGTATCAGCGCGAGGCGGTGGAGGCGACGATCAGCGCCGAGAGCCTGCGCGACGCGCACGACATCGTCGACCGCCTGGCCGCTGTGACGGGGGGATGACGTGAGCAACTCCCCGACCGAGGCGATCGGAACCCCGGAGGCATCCCCGCGCCCGAGCGCTCCCACCACCCTCACGAGCACGATCCGCATCCGCCTGCGTGAGCCCGCGCGGATGCGCAACCTCGAACTGGGGCTGCTCCTCGTCGCGCTCGGCCTCGGCGCCGCGGCGGTCGCACTCGTGCAGCTCGGGGCGGTAGGCGAACTCGATGGCAGCATCTTCGTGCTCTCCGCCGTGCCGGCGTTCCTCGTCCTTCTCCTGCACGTCATCGAGCGCGTCGTCGCGAAGGAGGCCGACCCGATCGTCGTGCCGATCGCGACCTTCCTCAACGGCCTCGGCATCGCCATGATCCACCGCCTCGACATCGCCGAGGGTTACACGGGCTGGGATGCGTTCGCCGTGCGTCAGATCGTCTGGACGGTCATCGCCATCGTGTTGGCGATCGCCGGCCTGCTCATCGTGCGCAACCACCGCGTCCTGCAGCGGTACCGCTACATCGCGATGTTCGTCGGCATCGTCCTGCTCCTGCTGCCCGTGCTCCCCGGGATCGGTGAGACGGACGCGAACGCGGACGTCTGGATCCGGGTCGGCATCTTCTCGTTCCAGCCGGGTGAGCTCGCGAAGATCGCCCTGGCGATCTTCTTCGCCGGATACCTTGTCACGGCGCGCGACTCGCTCTCGCTCGTGGGGCGCACGATCCTCGGGATGCGCTTCCCGCGAGCGCGCGACCTCGGCCCGATCCTCGTGGTCTGGGTGCTCTCGATGGGCGTCATCGTGCTGCAGCGCGACCTCGGCACGGCGCTGCTCTACTTCGGGCTCTTCCTCGTGATGCTCTACGTCGCCACCGGCCGCGCCAGCTGGATCCTCATCGGGCTGTCGCTGTTCGCCGCGGGTGCGTGGCTGGCCAGCAGCCTGCTGCCCTACGTAGCCGACCGCTTCCACAACTGGCTCGACGCCTTCAACCCGGAGGTCTACAACCGGCTGGGCGGCAGCTACCAGCTCGTGCAGGGCATCTTCGGCCTCGCCGACGGCGGACTCGTCGGCACGGGCCTCGGACGCGGGCGGCCGGACATCGTGCCGCTCGCCGAGAGCGACTACATCATCGCGAGCCTCGGCGAGGAGCTCGGTCTCATCGGCCTCTTCGCGATCCTCGCGCTCTACCTCGTCTTCGTCGCTCGCGGGTTCCGCATCGGTGTCGCCGGGCAGGATGACTTCGGCCGCCTGCTCGCTGTGGGTCTCTCGTTCGTCGTGGGCCTGCAGGTGTTCATCGTGATCGGCGGAGTGACCCGCCTGATCCCGCTCACGGGGCTCACCACTCCGTTCCTCGCAGCGGGCGGGTCATCGCTCGTCGCGAACTGGATCATCGTCGGGCTGCTGCTGCGCCTCTCGGACTCCGTCCGCCGCCAGCGTCACGTCGTCGTCGAAGGGAGCCCCGCATGAACAAGGAGCTGCGTCGGGTCAGCGTCCTCGTGCTGGCGATGTTCCTCGCCCTCTTCTCGTCGACGACCGTCATCCAGGTCGTCCAGCAGCAGAGCCTCCAGGCGGACAGCCGCAACGTCCGCACCCTGTACGCGAGCTTCTCCGCGGAGCGCGGGCCGATCATCGCGGGCGACACGACGATCGCCATGTCCGAGGCGAGCGGAGACGAGTACAAGTACCTCCGCGTCTACCCCGAAGGCGAGCTGTACGCGCCCGTCACCGGGTACTTCACGCTCAACGGCGAGAACACAGGTATCGAGGGCAGCCTCAACGACTACCTGAGCGGTCGGGCCAATGAGCAGTTCCTCGACCAGCTGAACGCCATCCTCACCGGTCAGCACCCGAAGGGAGCCGCGGTCGAGGTGACCGTCGACCCCGTCGTGCAGCAGGCAGCCTGGGATGCGCTCGGCGACCTGAAGGGCGCGATCGTGGCGATCGAGCCGAGCTCCGGTCGCATCCTCGCGATGGTGTCGAAGCCGTCGTACGACCCCAACCTGCTCGCCGGCCACAGCCAGTCCGAGGTGCTCGCCAACTACGACGCCCTGCTGTCGGATGCCGACGCACCGCTCATCAACCGCAGCATCCGCGGCGACCTCAACCCGCCCGGATCCACGTTCAAGCTCGTGATGACCTCCGCCGCGCTCATGACCGGCGAGTACACGCCCGACTCGACCGTGCCGAACCCCTCGAGCCTCCAGCTCCCCGGCACCGAGACCACGATCAGCAACCAGAGTCGCGGCACCTGCGGCAGCGGCTCGGAGGTCACGATCGCGACGGCGCTTCGGCTGTCGTGCAACATCCCCTTCGCAGAGCTCGGCGCTGAGCTCGGCTATGACGTGATCCACGATCAGGCGCGCGCCTTCGGCTTCGAGGATCCGGAGCTCGGCGTGCCGATGAAGGTCCAGCCGAGTGTGTTCCCGGAGCCCGAGAGCGAAGCCCAGCTCATGCTGCAGTCGTTCGGTCAGGGCGACAACCGTGCGCAGCCTCTCCAGATGGCGATGGTCTCCGCGGCGATCGCGAACGACGGCGAACTGATGCGACCGAACCTCGTCGAGCGCATCACGGCACCCGATCTGAGCGTGCTGCAGGACTTCGAGCCGACCGTCTACAGCCAGCCGATCACGTCGGATGTGGCCGAGACGATGACACAGCTGATGGTCTCGAATGTGGCCGCGGGGGCGGCGAGTGGTGCCAGAATCGAGGGGGTCGACGTGGCGGGGAAGACGGGCACGGCGGAGAACGGCGACGACGATCCGTTCACCCTCTGGTTCACCGGGTTCGCCCCTGCCACCGACCCGCAGGTCGCGGTCGCAGTGGTGCTGGAGGACGGCGCGGGGCGCGGGCAATCGGGCTCCGGCAACGGGATCGCGGCTCCGATCGCGAAGAAGGTCATGGAGGCGGTGCTGAACAGATGAGACCCACGAGCGGCCTCACCTTCGGGGGGCGATACCAGCTGTCGAGCCGGATCGCGATCGGCGGTATGGGCGAGGTGTGGCAGGCCACAGACCTCGTCATCGGACGCACGGTCGCCATCAAGATCCTCAAGGACGAATACCTGGGAGACCCGGGCTTCCTCGAGCGCTTCCGCGCCGAGGCACGGCACGCCGCCCTCGTCAACCATGAGGGCATCGCGAACGTCTTCGACTACGGCGAGGAAGACGGCTCGGCGTATCTCGTGATGGAGCTCGTTCCCGGCGAGGCCCTCTCGACCGTTCTCGAGCGCGAGCGCGTGCTCTCGACCGACCGCGTGCTCGACATCGTGGCTCAGACCGCGTCCGCGTTGCAGGCTGCCCACTCCGCGGGTCTCGTCCACCGCGACATCAAGCCCGGCAACCTCCTGATCACCCCCGACGGCCGGGTGAAGATCACCGACTTCGGTATCGCCCGGATCGCCGACCAGGTGCCGCTCACGGCCACCGGCCAGGTGATGGGCACGGTGCAGTACCTCTCGCCCGAGCAGGCGAGCGGGCATCCGGCGTCGCCGTCCACCGACATCTACTCGCTCGGCATCGTCGCGTACGAGGCTCTCGCCGGGCGCCGCCCCTTCACGGGCGAGTCGCAGGTCGCGATCGCCATGGCGCAGATCAACGAGACGCCGCCCGACCTTCCGGTCACGGTCTCCGAGCCGGTCCGCAACCTCGTCTACTCCTGCATCGCGAAGCGCCCCGAGGATCGCCCGGCGACCGCGGCTCACCTTGCGCGTGCCGCGCAGGCACTCCGCCGCGGCGATATCGCGGGGGCTGCAGCGGCCGTTCCCGGGATCGCCGGCGGCGCCGCCGCTCTCACCTCGGCCACCATGATGGCGACGCGCGTCCTGCCGACCGCCGAAGGCGAGGAGGGCGAGGCGACGGAGGAGACCAAGCGTCGCAGCCCCTGGATGTGGCCGCTCATCGCTATCGTGTCGCTGCTCGCTGTCGCGCTCATCGCGATCATCATCGTCATCGCGGTGCAGCCGCAGGGCGGCGACGGCGAGCCGAGCAGCCCTCCGCCGTCGACCCCGAGCCAGACGCCATCCGACACCCCGTCGGCGACGCCGACCGAGGCGACCACCGTCCGCATCGTCCGCGAGGACTACCTCGGCCTCAGCTACGAGGACGCCCTCCAGAAGCTGGAGGACAGCGGCGGCGAGTTCTCCATCAATCGCGTGACGGGTCCCGCTGCTCAGACGCCGGATCAGGTGGGCACCGTTCAGGACATCACGCCCGTCGGCAACGTCACCAAGGGCTCCTCGATCACGCTCACGGTGTGGGATGAGATGGCGCCGCTTCCGCAGCCGACGACACCGACGGCCGACCCGTCGAACGGCAACTCGGGCGACACCATCTCGATCGAGTTCCCGTCGTACGAGGGGTGCCCCAAGGGCTACGCACGCACCGGATACCGCTTCACGCTCACCAACGCGACCGCCTCGTCCACGGATCTCAACGCGGGAGCCAAGTCGATCGACATCGTGCTGGGCGACCCGGGCCAGACCGCGGCGGTGAGCTACGTCGCCACCTGCAAGGGCGATCTGGAGTCTCCGCAGTCCCAGACGCTCGAGGTTCCCATCAACCCCTAGACGGATTACTCCCGATGATCCCGCGGTTAGACTGACCGCGTGACTGATGGGGTGATCGAGGGCGTCCAGATGCTGGCCGGCCGATACGAGATCGGTGCACTCCTCGGTCGTGGCGGCATGGCGGAGGTGCACGAGGGGCTCGACACTCGGCTGAACCGCCGTGTGGCGATCAAGCTCCTGCGCCCGTCGCTCGCAACCGACCCGTCGTTCCGCACGCGCTTCCGCCAAGAAGCTCAGGCGGCGGCCCGCATGGCTCACCCGACGATCGTGCGGGTGTTCGATGCCGGCGAAGAGACCATCCGCACGGCGGACGGCCACGAGGTGCAGCTGCCCTTCATCGTCATGGAGCGCATCGAGGGCACGCTGCTCTCGGACCTCATCGCGGAGGGTCCGGTCCCGTCGGACGAGGCGGCTCGCATCGCGACCGGCATCCTTACGGCGCTCGAGTACTCCCACCGTGCGGGTGTCGTGCACCGCGACATCAAGCCGGGCAACGTCATGATCACGCCCAACGGCCAGGTGAAGGTCATGGACTTCGGCATCGCCCGGGCGGTGTCGGAGTCGTCCGCGAACGTCGCGCAGACGAGCGCCGTGCTCGGAACGGCGAGCTACTTCTCGCCCGAGCAGGCCCGCGGCGAAGCGGTCGACGCCCGCACCGACCTCTACTCGACCGGCGTCGTGCTCTACGAGATGCTCACCGGTCGCGCGCCGTTCCGGGCCGACACGCCTGTGGCAATCGCGTACCAGCACGTGAGCGAGCTTCCGACCCCGCCCAATGCGATCACCCCTGCGGTCTCTCCCGCGATGAGCGCGGTCGTTCTGCACGCACTCGCGAAGGATCGCTTCGAACGGTTCCAGAGCGCCGCCGAGTTCAAGGCGGATCTCGAGATCGCCGCGGGAGGCAAGGTGCCCGACCGGGTACCCGGTTCCGACGACTTCAACGCGACCCTCTTCGGGGTGAACCCGAATTCGACTGCGGCGTCGGAGGCGACGCTGCGCCGCCTCGCGAACGACGAGGACCGCCCGGTACGCACGCAGAGCCGTCCCCCGGTCGCCTGGATCTGGGGCGGCGTCGCCCTCATGATCGTGGTGATCGTCGCGGCCCTCGTGTGGGTGTTCAGCCTGACCCCCGGTAACTACCTGAGCCCCGACGCGGCGATCGTGGTTCCCGATGTCGTCGGCCAGGAGGCCGAGGTCGGTGTGACGACGCTCACGGATGCGGGGCTGCGGGTTTCGCAGGTGGAGCGACCGAACGCCGACGTCGAGGAGGGCGTCATCGTCTCGATGAGCATCGACGCCGGTGCCCGCGTGAGCCCGGGCGAGTCGATCGAGCTGGTGATCTCGAGCGGAGCCCCGAGCGTCACGCTCCCGGCGCTCACGTACCAGAGCGAAGCCGACGCCATCAAACGCATCGAAGACCTGGGCCTCTCCTACGGCGAGACCCGCAATCAGGGGTCCCCGAACGTGCCGAAGGGGCAGGTCATCGCCGTGACGGTCGGCGACGACGACACGACACACACCCGTCAGATGTCGGTGCCGGCGAACGCGACGATCAACCTCATCGTCTCGACCGGTCTCGTCACCGTGCCGGATGTCGTGGGCGATCCGATCGCGAGCGCGCAGTCCGAGATGCAGTCGCTTCAGCTCGTGGTGAAGCTGTCGCCCGACTCGAGCTGCGCAGGCCAGACGGTCAAGTCGCAGTCGGTCAAGGGCGACGTCGAGCAGCGCTCGTCGATCACCCTGACCTACTGCAGCAACTGATCGGACGCGGCGGCGGTCAGCCGATGCGCACGAGCGGGCTGAGCGATGCCGCGCGCTCCGGCGCCTCCGGCATCCCCGCAGCCGCGAGCCAGTTGCCGAGCAGCTGATAGCCGCCTTCGGTCAACACCGACTCCGGGTGGAACTGCACCCCGAAGACGGGCGCCTCACGGTGGCGAAGCCCCATGATCACCCCGCCCTCCGTGCGCGCGGTCACTTCGAGCTCGTCGGGGACGGTGCCGTCCACCACCGCCAGCGAGTGGTAGCGGGTCGCGCGGAAGGGCTGCGGCACGCCGGCGAAGAGCGGGGACCCGTCGTGACGGATGAGCGAGGTCTTGCCGTGCATGAGTTCTTCGGCGTGCGTCACCACCCCGCCGAGCGCCTCGGCGATCGCCTGGTGGCCGAGGCAGACCCCGAGCAGCGGAGAACCGGCCTCGAGCGCGGCATGCACCACGGGGATCGAGACTCCCGCATCCGCCGGGGTGCCGGGACCGGGCGAGAGCAGCACGGCGTCGTACTCGCCGATCCGCGCCGCCGCCTCAGCCTCCGGGAAGGAGTCGTTGCGCACGACCTCGATCTCGGCGCCCAGCTGCAGAAGGTACCCGCCGAGGGTGTAGACGAAGCTGTCGTAGTTGTCGACAACCAGGATGCGCGTCATTCGACCGTCACCTCCTGAATAGTCACGAACTGGTCGACCCACGGAAACACCCAGAATACGAGTGCCGCGGCCACGGCGGCCAACAGGATCACGAGGATCAGCACGCGTACCCACCAGGGTCCGGGCAGTGCCCGCCACAGCGCCCCGTACATCAGGCCTCCCCGTTGACGGTCGCGGCGATCTCGTCGGGCGCACCGTTCGCGGGGGCCGACGTGTCGCGCGGATAGAAGCGGTCGAAGATCCCGTAGGCGATGATGCGCTCGTTGGAGGTGTACATCGGGTTGCAGCTCGTGAGGGTGATGTACCGGTCGGAGGGCGCGGCTGCCGGGTCCTGAGGTACCGGATCGATCACACCGACACCGGAAGGGTGCACATATTCGAGGTTGCGGAAGCTGTACTCGTACCAGCCTTCGGCGGTCTCGACGTAGATGTGGTCGCCCAGCTGCAACTCGTGGATGTGATGCAAGAGACCGCCGTGGCCCATGCGGTGTGCGGCGATCGCGAAGTTGCCTTCTTGGCCGGGGAGCTGGGTGGTCGGATAGTGGCCGAGAAGACCGCGGTCGAGCACGCCCGTCGTGCTGATTCCCTCGGCGATCTGGCGGTAGTAGTCCGTACCCCAGCGCGGCACGATGAGCGCCGCGAAGCGCTCCTGGTCGGAGGGCGCGGCGGTGACCGGCGGATTGAAGGCGACGGAGTCGGGGTCGGGCTCGGGCTCGTCGCTCGGGTCGTCGCTCGGCTCGTCGGTCGGGTCGTCACTCGGCGGATCCGTCGGTGCGGCCGACGCGTTCCACTCCTCGCTCTGCTGACTCGCCTCGGCCGTCAGCTCGCCGCCCATCAGGAACTCGCTGATCCAGAGCTGCCACGCCAGGAAGAAGAGCACGAGCACGCCCGCGGTGATCAGCAGCTCGCCGATCACGCCGACGACCGACACACGCCGTCGGCGACGCCGAGGGCGTCTCAGCGGCGGCGGCGCCTGCAGGGATCCGGCGCTCATAACCCCGATTCTACGGGCGCGGATGGGACCTCGCCTCCAGAGCTCCCGGGCCCACAGGCTATGATTCTCCGCATGGCCCGACCCAAGACGCGTACGAAGCCGGCCGCTCCGGAGAACCCGCGGGGCGAGGAGGCACCGAACCCCGTGTGGTTCAAGCCGATCATGTTCGGCTTCATGCTCCTCGGACTCGCCTGGATCATCGTTTTCTACGTGAGCCAGAACTCGCTGCCCATTCCGCAGCTCGGTGCGGGCAACATCCTGGTCGGATTCGGGATCATGTTCATCGGCTTCCTCATGACCACCCGGTGGCGCTGAGCTTCACTCGAATTACACGCGTGTGATTCTTTTCACACTGTGGATGAGGCTGTGGAGAACCGTCAGAACGAGCCCACGCTGGCGAGCACCGTGATCGCCGCAAGAGAACCCGCACCCGCCGCGATGATGAGGTACGGCGTCGACGGCCGCGAGCGCGGGCGGTCCTCGTAGAAGTTGAGCAGATAGGTCGCCCCGGCTCCGGCGAGGAGCCCGCCGAGGATGAGCGGCAGGCTGCCTCCCCCGAGCGCGATGTTGATTGCCAGGTTGAGCGCCAGGATCACAAGCACCTGCGTGCGTGCCGGCGGATACGACCACATCAGCACCGCGTAGGAGCCGAACAGGCCGAAGAGTCCCGCACCGAGCCCGACGGCGGATCCGTTGAAGAGGAGTTGCGCGGATGCTCCCACCACCGCTGCAGCCGCGAAGACCGTGAGGAAGCGTGTGCGACCCAGCGTGCGCTCGACCGACGGCGCGAACAGCATCCAGAAGAACAGGCTGATCGCGAACAGCAGGATGCCCGAGAAGCTCGCCGCCGCGAAGTAGGTGAACGAGAAGGTCGCGAACCGCCAGATCTGCCAGGCGGTTTCGGGGAACGCCGCCAGATATGCCACCGGCAAGTTGCCGGTGAAGAGCCCGACGACCCAGAGCACAACGGCGACACCCGCGAACACCCAGCTCAGCGGCGGGGCCTCACCGCCGGGGCGGAGAAGCTCCGAGATCCGGCCGGTGACACCCGAGGTCGGTTGGGCCGCCGGGCGGGGCCGACGGCTCGAGGTGCGCTTGCGCGCGGGCTTGCCGCCCGTGGGATTCCACTGAACCGAACCGCCCGCTTCGCGCACGCACTCCGGGCACTGCACGCCCACGGGAGCGAGGATCTGGCACTCCGCGCAGATGGTCCGTCCGCAGCGCTGGCACAGCACCCAGCTCTGACGGTCGGGATGGCGGTAGCAGACCGAAGGATCTTCGTCGACCTGCTCGCCGAAACGGGGTGAGCTCACAGGACCTCGACGTCGACGCCGGTGATCACGACATCCTCCAGCGGCTTGTCACGGCCGTCGGTGGGCACCTGCTCGATCGCGTCGACGACCCGCTTGGAGTCGTCGTCTGCAACCTCGCCGAAGATGGTGTGCTTGCCGGTCAACCACGGGGTCGGCACGGTCGTGATGAAGAACTGCGAGCCGTTGGTGCCGCGGCCCATCTGCTTGCCGGCGTTGGCCATGGCGAGCAGGTACGGGGTCGAGAACGCGAGCTCCGGGTGGATCTCGTCGTCGAACTGGTAGCCGGGGCCGCCGATTCCCTGCCCGAGCGGGTCGCCGCCCTGCAGCATGAAGTCCTTGATGATGCGGTGGAAGATCACGCCGTCGTAGAGCGGGGCGGTCGAGACCTCGCCCGAAGCGGGGTGCTTCCACTCGCGCGCGCCGGTCGCGAGGCCGACGAAGTTGTCGACCGTGACGGGCGCGTGGTTGCCGAACAGATTGACCTTGATGTCGCCGTGGTTCGTGTGGATGGTGGCGACAGCGGTGGGAAGAGGCATTGGGCCATTGTTTCACAAGGGGACCGTGGCAGGATGGGAGGACGCCGAGCCGCACACGGAGGTCGCGATGACACTGTCCCGCACGCGCAAGAAGGAGCTCAAGAAGCTCAAGCGTTCGGCCGACGAGCTTTGGGGGGAGCAGCGCGAGGCGCTGGAGCACGCCACCCAGGTGCTGCGTGAGGCCACCCGCCAGGCGAATGCCCTCGCCCGCGAGGAGGTCGCCCCGAGGGTGACGGGGGCCTACACCGAGCACGTGCAGCCGGTCGTCGCCACCGGCATCGCCGGCGCCAGGTCGGCGAGCTCCGCCGTCAAGGACAAGGTCGCGAACGACGTGATCCCGGCCCTGTCGGGCGCGGTGGGATCCGCGATGGCGGTCATCGAGGCGGTGCGCGATCCTCGCGTCCGCGACGTCGTCCGCTCGGCCGCGCGCTCCGGGAGCAAGACGGTGGCGAAGTTCTCGCCCGCACCCGCGAAGAAGACCGGCCCCGGACCGGGCACGTTCATCCTCATCGGACTCGGCGTCGTCGCTGCCGCGGGCGTGGCCTACGCCGCGTGGCAGACGCTCCGCGCCGACGAGGATCTGTGGATCGAAGACCTCGCGGATGTGGGCGCGGTCGACGTGTCCGACGACGATTCCGACGACGACTTCTAGGTCATGCGCCGCGGGCTGGGTCGTGGTCTGCGGGCAGCGCTGCTGCTCGTGACCTCGATCGGGCTCGCGCTAGGTCTCGCGACCACGGCGACCTGCGACCCGCCGACAGACACGACGAGCTTCGATGTGATCTGTCTCAGCGTGCTCGGGGAGCAGACGGCATCCGCGGGCGCCGTCGACGCCGAGCACGCCGCGGGCGGGATCGCCGCGACGATCGCGGGGCTCCTGTTCGTCGTGCTGATGCTCGCGCTGCTGCGTCCGACGGCGTGGCTGCTGCGGGTCGCGGGGCTTCCGCATCCGCCGGCGCCCTCGGCCAGCGGAGAGCTCCTGACCGCGCGGGCTCCCTCGCGGCCCCTCCTGCTCACCCTGTCGGTCATCCGGATCTGATCGGCCGGGTCGCCTCGCGACCCGACTCGCCGAACACACATCCCATCGACTGACAGGAGTCACCCATGTCCGCTGTGCGCACCTCGCGCTCCACCCGTGCCGTCGTCATCGTCACGGCCGTCCTTCTCGTGGCGATCGCCGCCGTGATCATCGCGCTCGTCGCGACCCGAACGCCCGCTTCTTCTCCGGCATCCGCGCCGGTCGACGACACCTCGCTCATCGGCGACGCACCCCTCTTTCTCGCGGAGGGGGAGTCGCTCGTACTCGTCGAGTTCGGCGACTACCAGTGCCCCTCGTGCCAAGCACTGGCGCCCGCCGTCGCCTCCCTCGAGACCGAGTTCCCCGATCAGGTGACCGTCGTGTACCGGCATTTCCCGCTCCCGCAGCACGCGCACGCGATCGACGCCGCACTCGCTGCGGAGGCCGCCGCCGCGCAGGGACGGTTCGTCGAGATGCACGAGGCGCTGTACGCGTCGCAGGCCGAGTGGTCCGAGCTCGACGACGCCGCCCCCGCGTTCCGGGCGATCGCCGAGCAGCTGGGTCTCGACCTCGATCGCTACGACGCCGATGTGGCCGACCCCGACACCCGGGCGCGGGTGGAGGCCGACGCCGCAGCCGGTGACGCGGCAGGGGTCTCGTCCACGCCGACCTTCTTCCTCGAGGGCGAGAAGCTCGAGCTGCAGAAGATCACCGATCTGCGCGACGCGGTCGCCGCAGCGCTCGGCTGAGGACGCCCCGGGCGGGCGTCACTCACCCTCCGTCTCGCGGGTGAAGAGCAGCAGATCGGGAAGGCTCGTCGCGAAGTAATCGGTGGTACCGTCGTCGCGCACGGCCGCCGGGGCCGCGAAGCGGGGCCGGGTCTCACCGAGAGTGGGCGGCGGGTCCACCTGCGGCAATCCGAGCGCGGCGCGCGCGGCATCCCACGCGGCGAGCGCGCGGCCCTCGCCCCCCTCCCACGGATGGAACGGACGGCGCGCCAGCACTTCGAACGCCTCGGCCGCCCGGCCCTCGGCGATCAGGAGGTCGAGGTACTCGATCGTGAAGTCGTCGCGCGTGAGCACCAGCTCGCGAGCCGCATCCAGACGCTCAAGCCGGTCGGCGGCACTTCGCCCCGTTCGCGCCGCGAGCTGGTCGAGCTCGAAGAGCAGCCGCGCGTCGTGCGGGGCGAGCGAGATGGCCTGCTCGTAGTGGCGCCAGGCGAGGTCGTCGTCGTGGGTCACCGTGTACGCCGCGAATCCGGCGTTGCGCAGGAGCACCGGGTCCTCGAGGCCGAGCGCGACCGCGCGCTCCCACAGGTCGCGGGCCTCGCCGCGGCGTCCGTGTGCGTAGAGCAGGGAACCGAGCAGCAGGTGCGCGACGGCGTCGTCCGGTTCCGCGTCGATCGCCGCGACGAGAGCGTCATGCGCGTCGAGGCCGGCGGGGAAGGCGAGCATCCGATCCGCCTCACGAGCGGCCGCGCGCCGAGCGGTCGCCGCATCCGCGTCGCCGTTCCGGTCGAGCAGCTCGGCGACCAGGTAGTGCGCGAGCGGCACAGGGTTCCCCGACCCGTCTGCGCCCGCCTCCACGACCGCGTCGAGCATCCGCACGGCGTCCGCCGTCTCGCCCATGTCGCGCAGATCGAGCGCGATGTCGAGCAGGAGCCCCGAGCCCACGACCTCCTGACCGGCCAGCATCCGGAGGGTCGCGTCGAGCGGGTCGGCCGCGAGCGCCGCCCGAAGCACCCGCTGGGCTGCATCATGCTCGCCGTGCCGACGGAGCAGTACCGCGCGGAGGGCGGCGCGGCGAGGGTCCGATCCGACCACGCCGTCGAGGGTGTCGAGCACACGGAGCGCGGCACGGTTGCGATGCCGCCGCGCGAGCGAACGGGCGAGCTCGAGGCCCGCGGCCGGCGCCCAGGTGCCGTCCCATCCGGCCTTGCCGAAGGCCGCCTCCGCCTCGGCAATCCGCCCCAGGCGGCAGAGCGCCAGACCGGCGAGATAGAAGCCCTCGGCGTCGACGGGGTTCGCATTGCGTCGCGTGAGGCGTTCCATCGCGCGCTCGACGTGGGCGAGCGCCACCTCGTAGCGCCCGGCGCGGTACGCCCGATCGGCGACCGCGAGGTTGGTGCGCACGTCGCCCGGGTCGCGTTCAAGAGCCGCCGACCAGTAGCTCATCGGCGAGCGGGTGGGGTGGCGGTACTGGGTGAGGTGCAGTCCCGTGAGATAGAGCTCCTCGACGGTCGCGATCTCGGAGGGCGCGGCGGGTTCGGTCGCCATCCACGGCTCGTCGTCGTTCGCATCGACGGGCGCCCACCGCACGAGAAGGGTGCCGTGTGCATCCCGTACCTCTACCGCGAGGCTCGGTGACGCGGGCGCTTCCTCCGCCGCCACCTCGGCGACTTCGCCGGGCGCGAGATCGAGCGTCCGCGACTCCAGCACCTTCGCGCCGTCGAGGATGCGCACGACCGCGCCGGCCTGCACCGAGGTCGCGGCGACGCGCGCGCGGACCCCGGCGCTGCGATCCACGTGCACCGCGGCATCCGGGGTCGCCTGGTGAGCCGGACCGATCGCGGGGATCGGATACCAGTACTGCGAGAAGACCTTCGTCTCGCCGGGCAGCAGCCAGCTGAAGTCGGGCTGGTTGTCGGTGTAGACACCCGCCATGAGCTCGACGTACGGTCCGTCGCCGTCGGTCAGCTGCGCATCCCAGGCGTGGCCGAACGGGGCGTCGCCCCAGGTCCACTGCTTCTTGCCGGGCGACAGCCGCCGCTCGGCCCAGTGCACGAAGCCCGCGCCGGCTGCGTGGTCGTATCCGCCGAAGAAGTCGTCGTGGGTGTCGACGATCATGTACGAGGTCGGCACGGGGATGTTGCGGTAGAAGTCGAGGCGGTCCGCTCCCGGATGCTCGGCAGCGAGCTCCGGGTAGGGCACGTTGTAGTACGGGCGATCCGCGGTCGGGAATGCCGTCAGCGCGCGGCGGGCGTGGTCGGCGACGTAGCGGACGTCCTCGGGGAAGAACGACTGGTAGTCGTCGTGTACCCGCGCGGCGACGTTCGCCCACCAGAGGAACGTCTGCCGCTCGCTCGTGCGGTTGTGCAGGCGAACGACGAGCTCGATGACCGAGCTTTCCGGGCGCAGCCGCACCCCGTGCTGCGCAGACATGCGCGCGAACGGGTCGTGGTCGCCGCACCAGACGGTGACCGATCCGTCGGCGTCCTCCTCGATGACCGTCTCCACCGGCAGGTAGGTCGCCGGGCGGTGGTGCTGCGGCCAGTTGAATTCCACGCCGCCCGAGATCCACGGGCCCGCCAGCCCCACGAGGGCCGGCTTGATCACGTTGTTGCGGTAGAAGAAGTCGTAACCGGTGGTCTTGTCGTAGCCGATGTGGATCCGCCCGCCGAGCTCCGGCAGCACCACCACGCGCACGTAGGCGTTCTCGAGGTGAACGGCATCCCAGTCGCGCGCGTGCGGCTCGTCGGCGACGCTCTCGATGAACGGCAGCGGATACACCCTTCCGCTCGAGCCCTGATACACCCGGTGGTCGAGGAACATCGGGTACCTGCTCGGCTCCCCCGCCTCGTAGGTGCTGATGCGCAGCGGCTCGCGCCACGCGACCGCACCGCCCGCAGCGAGACGATCGGCGAGCTCGCCACCGGGTGCGGGCAGCACGATGAGGCTCGGATTCGAGCCGGGCTGAGTTGACTCGGTCGACATGACGCAGGACCTTCGATTCGAGAGACGGATCAGGCTTCGGCGATGAGGCGATTCATCGCGCGCTGCCAGTCGACGAGCGACCAGGACGGATGGTGGGGCGCGATGTTCGAGCCGAGGACGACGCCCCAGACACCCTCCGCGAGTGCGGTGCGGATGCCGTGCTCAGTGAGCGCGCGCCCCTCCTCGCTCTCCTCGAAGTCGCCGTGCAGGGGCGTGTAGCCCACCCACCCCTCGCCGATGACCACGGGCACCTGGTGGAAGCGCGCCCAACGCGCGACGGCGATCACGCGGGACTCCACCTCGCGACGCATCATGAGGCGGTAGTCGCCGACGCGCTCGTGAAGCCAGCGGTCCCACGCCTCGACGTCGATCCAGTCGTAGCCATAGAGCATGCGATCCGAGACGACCGTCGCGCGATACTTCCATTCCGCCGCGCGTCCGTATTCGGACAGCGGCGGGGCGTCGCGGCGCAGCATCTCCGCCAACGCGGGGTTGGGAAATCCCTCCTCGCCCGCGGCGCGGATGTCGAGCTCATCCTGCAGCGCGTCGAGCACCCCGTAGCAGTAGACGTGGAACTGCCCCGCGCCCAGGCTCTCGGGCACCTCGTACATCGACAGGTGCGGCGGCTTGCCGTAGCTGGCGGTCACGAGCAGGTCCGGATGGGCGGCGGCCAGCCGCGTCACCTCGGGCATGCCCTCCGCGAGCGGCGGCAGCAGCGAGAAGTCGACCTCGTTGTGCATCTCGACCATCGCGATGAGGTCCCGATAGCCGGCGGCCGTGACGTCGTCGAGGAGCCGCAGCCACGAGTCGGCGAGCAGCGCGTACCGACGATCGTTCGGCACCTGGTCGATCGCCTCGAACCATCGCGGCGAGGCGGCGAACGCCGGCGACTGCTGGTACTCCCAGCTGGAGAGGATCACCGACATGCCGGCGGCGCGCACCGCGGCGAGGAGCTCGAACAGACGCTCGCGGAGGTTCACGCGATATCCACCCGGCACGTCGTACCAGCGGGTGCGGCTGCCGACGAATCCGCCGGGGCTCGGCGCGCCCATCCCCTCGATCTCGAGGTCGGCGGCGAGGTCGTCGAGACCCAGCTCCCCATAGAGCAGCAGGGGGGCCGCGCAGATGCGCACCGTGGTGAACCCGCGTGATGCGGCCTCGGCGGTGACCCCCGCGAGATCGGCGTACGGTTCGCCGTCGCCCGCGCGGGTGTACCAGGAGAAGTCCCACAGCGAGATCGACAGGTGCCCGGGAAGGTGCTCCGGCGCGGGCCCCGTCAGGGAGCGGTTCACGTGGTGCGTCATCCCTTCGTCGCCCCCGCAGAGAGGTCGGCCCGCCAGAACCGCTGCACCGCGATCATGAGCGCGACGAGCACGACGACCGAGACGGCGGATCCCGTGATCACGAGCTGCGTGAACAGCGGATCGCGTTGGGTCTGGCTGTTCCACAGGGTGAGGCCCAGCGTGACCGGGAAGGTCTTCTGGTTGTCGAGCATCACGAGGGGCAGGAGGAAGTTGTTCCAGATCGCCACGAACTGGAAGAGGAACACGGTGATCGCCGCGGGCATCATCATCCGCACCGAGATCGAGCCGAAGATCCGCACGTCGCCGGCGCCGTCGATCCGCGCGGCCTCGATGACCTCGTCCGGAACCGAGGCGTTCGCGTGGATGCGGGCGAGGTAGACCCCGAACGGGCTGACGAGGCTCGGCAGCAGCACCGACCAGGCGGTCCCGGTGATCCCCAGGGGGTTGAGGAGGAAGTAGAGGGGCAGGGCGACGATCGTCGCCGGGACGAGCACGCCGCCGAGCACGGCCGAGAACAGGAACTCGCGCCCGCGGAAGACGTACTTCGCGAAGCCGTATCCGCACGCGATCGCGAGGACTGTGGCGCCGAGGGCGCCGACACCCGCATAGAGGAGGCTGTTCAGCAGCCACACGCTGAAGATGCCGCCGTCCTGGGTGAACACGCGGCCGAGGTTCTCGATGGCCTGCGGGGTGTCCGAGAACCAGAGACCGAACGAGCTGTAGAGGTCGCTCGGCGACTTCGTGCCGGCGATCACCACCCAGACGATCGGGAGCAGGAAGTAGAGGGCGCTGATCACGAGGGCGCCGTTGACGACGATCCGGGCGCCGAGCCCCGCGGCGGGCTGCCTCACCATGCGCGGTTCTCCTTCCGGTTCACGAAGCGGAGGAAGCCGAACGAGAACGCGAACCCGATGAGCGCCACGATGACGGCCATCGCTGCGGCGAGGTTCGGGTTGCCCTGCGCGAAGGTCTGGTTGTAGGCGGCGAGGTTGGGCGTGAAGTCGGAGCTGATCGCCGTCGTCAGCGGACGCAGCACGAGCGGTTCGGCGAACAGTTGCAGCGTGCCGATGATCGTGAAGACGGTGACGAGGATGATCGACGGACGCAGCAGTGGCACCTTGATCTGCCAGGTGATCTGCCACTCGCCGGCGCCGTCGAGCTTCGCCGCCTCGAAGAGCTCGCGGGGGATCGACGAAAGCGACGCGAGCAGGATGTACATGTTGTAGCCCGCGAAGGTCCAGAGGGCGATGTTCGCGATGGCGAACAGCACTGTGTCAGACGAGAGCGGCGAGATGTCGATGCCGACACCGCCGAGCACCTGCAGGATCGGGCTCGTCGAGGGCACGTAGAGGAAGCCCCACAGGATCGCGGCGATCACGCCCGGCACGGCGTACGGGGCGAAGGCGATCACCCGGAATGCCTTCCCGAACCGGGCGTGCGCGGAGTCGACGAGGAGGGCGAGACCCACCGCGGTGACCACCATGAGCGGCACCTCGATGAGCGAGAACAGCACGAGGCGTCCGAGGCTCTCGAGGAACGACGACGACGTGAGCGCCGTCACGTAGTTCGAGAAGAAGACGAAGACCTCTTCGGGCGGGCCGAATCCGAGTCCCGACGACTTGACCGCGAAGAGACTCTCGACGATCGCGTAGCCGATCGGCGCGACGAAGAAGAGGGCGAACATCACGAGGAATGGGGCGACGAACAGGACGATCGCGCCGCGGCTCTGGGTTCTGGTGGTGCTGCTCATGTTGTTCCTCGGGAGGAGGACGCGGCGGAGGGCTCGGCCCCCCGCCGCGCCAGGGTCACTCGACCGAGATCCCCTTCTGGGTCATCGCGTCGACCATGTCGGACTGGGTCTGGGCGACGGCGTCGGTCAGCGAGGTGCCCGAGTCGATCGCGCTCTTGACGTTGTCCGTCAGCGACGAGGTGAGCGTCGACCACAGCGGCGGGAAGCGCCACGAGTTGTCGACCGCGGCATCCGATGCGGCTGCGACCTCCCAGATGTTCTGGCCTCCGTAGAAGTCGAACACGGTCGGGTCGTCCTGCAGCGATGCGATCTCGCTGATATCGGAGATCGCCGGCCAACCGGCGCCGATGCTCGTGAGGATCGAGACGCTGTCGGGGTTCGAGTTCAGGTACAGCGCGAACTCGGCGGCCTCCTTCGGGTGCTTCGATCCCTTCAGCACGGCGCTCGCCGAGCCACCGCCCCAGGTGGCGGAGGCGTTCTCGCCGGCGGTCCACTGGGGAACGGCCCCGACGGACCACTTGCCCGCGGTGTCGGGGGCGGTGCCGCGCAGGATCGCGTCGGCCCAGGATCCGGAGATCCAGGTGGCGATGTTGCCGTTCTGCAGGTCGGCGTTCCACTCGCTCGAGAAGTCGGCCTCCACCTTCACGAGGTCCTCGTCGATGAGCTTCTGCCAGAACGCGAACACGTTGAGCGTGTCCTGGCCGTCGATGTCGACCTGCCACGAGTCACCCGCGGTGTCGAACCACTTGGCGCCGCCCTGCTGGGCGAGGCCGACCATCCACGGCGCCTGGTTGAAGGCGAAGGCCGTGATGTAGCGGTCGGAGCCGGTGGCCCGGATCGCCTTGGCCGCCTCGTAGTACTCGTCCCACGTCGTGGGGTAGGCGACACCCGCCTCCTCGAAGATGTCCGAGCGGTAGAACTGCACGAGCGGACCGCTCGCCTGCGGTACGGCGTAGACCTTGCCGTCGAAGACACCCGACTGCCACTGCCAGGGGGTGAAGAGGTCCTCCGAGTCGGAGACGTAGGAGGTGATGTCCTCGAGGGCGCCCGCCACGAGGAAGTCGGGGAGATCGGTGTAGCCGACCTGCGCGACGTCGGCGGGGTTGCCGGCCTCCACCGCCGACAGCATCTTGGCGTACCCGCCGTCGGGTCCGGCCGTGATGGTCTCGAGGGTCACGTGGATGTCGTCCTGCGACTCGTTGAACGCGTCGACCGCCTGGTCGATGTTCGGGACCCAGGACTGGAAGGTGATCTCGACGGGCCCCTCCGACCCGGTGTCGCCGGTCGAGCAGCCTGCGAGGGCCACCGCCAGACCGACGGATGCGACCCCGACGACCGCGACGCGGCCCAGGATCGAGTGTCGTGTAGACATGGATGCTCCTTTGCATGGAATGTGAGCGCGGTGCGCGAACTCTTCGACGTTAGGTCTGACGATCGCGGCGAGGCATACCATATGCGCGCGGGCATATGGACGATTCCACCGCGGAAGGAGCACCCCTCGTGGCAGAAGAAGTCGGCTACCCGTTCTTCCCGCGGCTCGTGGAACCGTTCGAGGATATCGACCATCCGCGGGTGAGCGTCCTCCCGCGACCCGCGGTGGCGGAGGCCCTCAACGCCCCCGTGACCCGGCGTTTGCTCGTCACCGACGTCGGATGGTTCGAACGCGCGGGGCATCACGCGCTCAGCAGGCCGAACGGTGCCAAGGAGAGCATCGTGATCCTGTGCGTGGATGGATCGGGGTGGGTCGAGGTCGACGGCGTGCGCCACGGGATCGGCGCGGGATCGGTGGCGCTCATCCCGAGCCCGCATCCGCACGCCTATGGATCTTCCCACCGCACGCCATGGACGATCTGGTGGTGTCACCTGCGCGGGAACGATGTGCCCGAGCTCTTCGGCGCCACCGGCGCCACGGCCGAGCGTCCGGTCATCTCGCTGTGGAGCCCGGAGCGCTGCGTGGCGCTCATCGACGAGATCCTGTCGGGACTCACCCGCGACCAGTCGCCCGTGCGGCTCGTCGCCGCGACCGGCGCCGCCTTCAAGCTCATGACGCAGATCGCCTCCGATCGCCTGAGCGCCGCGCGCGACGACCCGCTGCAGCGGGCGCTCGACTACCTCGCCGAGCGCGTCGACAGCTCGGTGAAGGTGGCCGACCTCGCGCGGTTGGTCGGGATGTCGGAGTCGCGCCTCGCGACCCTCGTGCGCGAAGCGACGGGCGGGGGAGTGCTCGCCCACCACACGGCCCTCCGCATGGCGCGAGCCCGACAACTGCTCGACGCGGGTCCCTTCCCGATCGCGGAAGTCGCGCGGCGACTCGGCTACGACGATCCGCTCTACTTCTCGCGGGTGTTCCGCCGCATCCACGGGATGAGCCCGTCCGAGTACCGCGCGCAGCGGAAGGGGTGAGCGGGCGGGTCTTCTACGGACGGCGGAGCGCCTCCGGGATGCCCTCGTCACCGAGCGACACCGACACCGAGACACGGAGGTCGCGCGACGACGCCCCGACGTCGATCCGGTACGCGCCCGCCGGGGTCGTCCATCGGCTCCGCGCCTCGTCAAAGTAGGCGAGATCGCGCGCCGTGACCCGCATCGCCACCCGCGTCTCCGCTCCCGGTGCGAGACGCACCTTCTCGAATCCGCGCAGCTCGCGGGGTGCCCGGACGACTGTCGGCTCCAGCTCGCCGACGTACAGCTGCACGACCTCGGAGCCGGGGCGGGATCCGCTGTTCCGCATGGTCAGCTCGACCTCGAACCCGCCCTGCGGGTCGGCAGCAGCCCGCACCCTCGGGTCGGAGTACTCGAAGCTCGTGTACGAGAGACCATGCCCGAACGGATAGCGCACGTCGATCCTCTTCGCGTCGTACCAGCGGTAGCCGATCAGCACGCCCTCGGAGTAGTGCACCAGCCGGTCCTTGCCGGGGAAACGCCCGTACGCGGGCGTGTCCGCGAGCCGTAGAGGGAAGGTCTCGCCGAGACGCCCCTCCGGTTCGGCGATCCCGAACAGCACCTCCGCTGTTGCTGCGCCCATCGCCTCGCCGCCGAGCCAGGTCAGCAGGATCGCATCCGCCGCGTCGTGCCACGGATCCATGGTGACCGCCGAGCCGGCGGCGAGGACCACGATCATCGGCGTTCCGACCTCGGCGAGCGCCGCGAGCAGTTCGAGCTGCACCTCGGGGAGGGCGAGCGTCGTGCGATCGAGCGCCTCGACCTCGTCCGACAGCGGCAGGCCGACGAACACGATCATCGTCTCGGCCGCCCGCGCCACCTCGACGGCTTCGGCGATCAACCGCCGCCGCTCGTCGAGATCGGTCGGCCACGCCTCTTCGGTGTAGAAGGTGGTCGACGGCACGGCGTATCCGGGTGCGAACGCGACGTCGTCTCCGGCGATCCGGCGGATCGCGCTGAGCGGGGTGTCCACCTGGATCGGCTGCACGCCGGAGGAGCCACCGCCCTGGATCCGCGGCGTCTCGGCGAACCCGCCGATCACGGCGAGCCGCCGACCGGATGCGGGATCGAGGGGGAGCGCGCCGCCCTCGTTCCTCAGCAGGGTGTGCGCCGCGACGCTCGCGCGGCGGGCGAGCTCGTGGTGCCGACTCGCCCCGAGCGCCGCCGCCTGCGAGTCGGTCAGCTCGGCGCCCGGCACGATGCCCTCGGCGCGCACGGGGCCCTCCACGCTCCGCCCGCCCGGGAGCGTGCGCTCCACTAGGCGCACGACGCGCTCGGCCGCCCGGTCCAATACGGTCTCGTCGAGCTCACCCGCACGGACCGCGTCGGCGATCAGTCCCGCGCTGCGTCCGTCGGTGCCGGGCATCTCGAGGTCCAGACCCGCACGCACCGCGGCAACCGGATCGTGCACCGCGTCCCAGTCCGAGACGACGGCGCCGAGGTAGCCCCAGTCCTCGCGCAGCACCTCCGTGAGAAGCCACGAGTTCTGCGACGCGTGGACCCCGCCGATCCGGTTGTAGGAGCACATGACGCTCCACGGGTCCGCCGCCTCGATGGCCCGGCGGAACGCCTCCAGGTAGATCTCGCGGAGCGTGCGCTCGTCGGCCTCGACGGAGACCTCGGTGCGCCAGGTCTCTTGGTTGTTGGCGGCGAAGTGCTTGAGGCAGGCCCCCACCCCGGTCGACTGGACACCCGAGATGTAGGAGCCCGCGAGCTCGCCCGCGAGCAGAGGGTCCTCGGAGAAGTACTCGAAGTTGCGGCCGCAGAGCGGGGTGCGCTTCATGTTCACGCCCGGGCCGAGCAGCACCTGTACGCCGATCGCGCGGGCCTCCTCGCCGATCGCGGCCGCGACCTCGCCCACGAGGCCGCGATCCCAGGTGGCGCCGAGCGCCGATCCGGTCGGGAAGCCGGTCGACGGGATCCACACCATTTCGACCCCGGTCTCGGTGCGGAGTCCGTGCGGGCCGTCACCCACCTCTGCGGCGGGCAGGCCGATCGCCGGGATCGCGTGTGTGTGGTACGGCCCGACCCCCGACACGAGCGCCGCCTTCTCCTCGAGGGGCAGCGTGCGCAGGGCGGCGCGATCGATGTAGGGGTCCGGGGTCATGCGGGGGCCTTTCGGGGGAATCGTGAATCGGAGCCCGACGGCAGCAGTCGGGCGAGATGGGGCGACGGAGGTGCTCAGGTCGCCAGGAAGCCGTCCGGATAGCGGGTCGCGATGACCGCATCCCGTTCGGCCTCCGAGAGAAGCACTCCGCCCTCCGCGAGCGCGTCGAGCACGCACCCGGTGAGGGGCGAAGCCGCGGCGACCCGGATCGGGCAGCCGGGAAAGCGTTGCTCGAGGCGCTCGGTCAGGGCGAGGCGGAGCACGGGCGTCTCGGAGGTGACGATCGAACCGTTGAGCACGATCGGCACGGCCTCTCCCGGCTCGGCCGACACCTGTCGGGCCACCCACTCGGCGTATCCGACGAGCGCGTCGGCCTGATCCACGACGATCCGAAGCGCGACCGAATCGCCGTCCGCCGCGAGCCGCAGCACGCTCCGCGTCGCGCGCAGGCGCTCCGCCCACTCGCGCGCCCCGAACCGCCGGGTGAAGGAGTGGTGGAGGTCGTAGACCTCACCCTCCTCGAACAGCCCGAGCAGCTCGGCGGTGAGGGCGGTCTGCGGCCCGAGCCCCATCCACGCGCGCGACACCGCTTCGAAGGCCCGGTTGGCGATCCCGAATCCGCCGAGATCGTCGAAAACCCACCATCCGGTGCAGGCCTCCGCGCCGTCGGCGGCGCGCGCGGCGATCGCCGGTCCGGTTCCGACCGTGATCCCGACGCCCGTGCCGTCCGGGGATCCGAGGCGCAGCGACGCGAAGCCGTCGTTCTTGACGCTGAATCCGCCGAGCCCCGGGTAGCGCTGGGCGATCCGTTCCGCCCACCATCGCTCGTCCTCCGGCCAGTCCACGCCCGCGACCCGGAATGCGGCCCACACCACGCGGGCGCCGGATGCGTCCGCCTCCGCGAGTGCGGCATCGGCCGCGCCGAAGACCGCTGCAACGGCGTCATCCGGGGAAGCCGCGTTGTAGATGTCGCCGCGGCCTCCCCGGCCGAGGCCGCGCACCGCTCCCCGCTCGTCGGTGACGACGGCGACGGTCTTGCTGTTGCCGGCGTCGAGGGCGAGAAACAGGTCGGTCATCGCACCAGGCGCTCCGGAAGGTACGCGGCGTGCGCGGCGGACATCTCGTCGAAGAGCTCCTCCGCGACGCTGAGCGTCGGCACGAGCGGGTTCGCCGCGAGCGCCACGATCGCCTCGCGGCGACCGCCGGTCCACGCCGCCTCGGCCGCGAGGTACTGGTACTCCGCGAGCGCCTGGGTGAGTCCGCGCACCGAGTGCGGGAGCGCCTTCTGCGGCTCCGGGTGCACGCCGGTGCCGTCCACCGTGCACCACATCTCCACGACGACATCCTCATCGAAGCCGGGCAGCGCGCCGCCCGTGTTCGGCAGGTTGACAGGAAGCCGCGCGGGGGCGTCGTTGTAGTAGGCGCTCATCACGTCGATCGCGAGCTCCAGCTCGTGGATGCCGCCGCGCGAGCGCGCCGGGTCGAGCTCGGGCACCTGTGCCGTCGACTGCTCGGTGTAGTGCTGCCAGTACATCGGCAGCTCCGACATGATGTGCTCGGACCGCGTACGCGGGGCGCCCTGCAACTCCCGGAAGATCTCCTCCGTGTAGTAGTAGTACTGGAAGTAGTCGGCCGGGATCGACTGCATCGTCACCGCGAGGCGCAGCATGCGCTTCTCGAAGACGCTCAGCGTCGGGTCGTCCTTGCGCTCTTCCCACGCCCGCTCGAGCAGGGGCATGACGTCCTCGCCGTCGTAGAGGTGCTCGAACGACCAGCAGTTGTGGTTCACGCCGGCCATCGTGATCTGCGCGCGCTCGGGGTCGAGTCCCGCGGCACGCAGCGTGGTCGCCGGGAACACGATCGGTCCCTCGCACATGGAGTAGATCGGGACGTCGGTGAATCGGGTGACCGCCTGCGAGACGATGTTGACCGGGTTCGTGTAGTTGAAGATGATCGCGCGGGGCGCCACCTCGGAGATCTCCTGGGTGATGTCGGCGATCGTGTTGAGTGAGCGCAGCGCCATGAAGAAGCCGCCCGGCCCCTGGGTCTCCTGACCGATCACCCCGTGCTTGAGCGGGATGCGCTCGTCGAGCGCCCGCGCCGCGAACCCGCCCGGGCGGAAGCTCGTCAGCACGGCGTCGGCATCCGTCAGCGCCGCCCGCCGGTCGGTCGTCGCCGAGATGGTGACGTCGAGTCCCTTCGCATCGGCGATGCGCTGCCCGATGCTGCGGACGATCTCGAGGTGATCGGGGTCGAGGTCGACGAGCACGATCTCCGAGCCGTCGAACTCGGCGCCGCGCTCGAGGAATGAGGCGACGGTCCCCGCGCCGCGCGAGGATCCTCCGCCGATGTACACCATCTTGATGCCAGCCATGTGTCATGTCTCCGTTCGTGTGGTCTGGGTGTCTGGGGGTGCGGACGAGCCTCGGGTCAGCCGGCCGCGGCGGCGGTATCCGCAATGAGTGTGCCGTGCGCGGCCTCCGCGTACGCGGTCGCGGGCCAGTCGGGTTCGTAGGCGTCCGCGGCGAGGATGCGCGCGAACGAACGTCGCTTCTCGTCCCCGGTGAGGATCATGACCACCTCGCTCGACAGTTCGATGATGGTGGCGATGCCCACGCTGATCCCCTGGTGCGGCACGTCGTCGAGCGAGTCGAAGCTCGGGAAGGTGAGCAGGTTGTCGCGCCGCGTCTGCTCGGCGAGGTCGACGATCCGCGTGATCGAATCGCGCGCCGAGCCCGGCGGGTTGAAGGCGAGGTGGCCGTCGCCGGAGCCGGCGGCGAGGATGAACAGATCCACGCCGCCTGCCTCGCGGATGCGCTCGTCGTAGGCGGCCGGATCGGCGGGGTCGGCGTGCCAGAGCTGCGGGCCTCGGTGTCCCCCTGCCTCGGCCGCTGCCGTCAGGGGTCCGAGGATGCGGCGCTCGGCGTAGCCGACGCAGCTGTGCGGGAGGTCGGCATCCACGAGCGCCAGGCCGTCACCATCGGGCACGACGTACTCGTCCATCAGCACGATCGCGACGCCGCTCAGGTCGAGGCCCCGCTCCCGCACCAGGCGCTCCAGCTCGGTGTAGACCGGATCCGGCGTGCGGCCGGTCGGGCACCCCAAGAGATAGCGACGCCCCTCCGTGATCGCGTGCTCGATGCCGTCGGCGATGCGCTCGGCGACGGCACGGCCGACCGCCTCGCGGTCGGGGAGCACGATCGGCGGAGTTGATGCCATGGAGATACCTCGTTTCTGTGTGGCGGTGGCGGTCGCGCGCGTGACGTTCAGTCGCGCACGGCGCCGGCGAGCATGCCCGCGATGAATCGGCGTTGGAAGATGACGTAGAGGATCAGCACCGGCGCCGCCACGATGAGGCCTCCGGCCGCCATCAGGTTGAACTGGGTGACGAACCTCCCCTGGAACACGCCCAGGGCAACGGTCGCCGTGACGTTCTCGCCGTGCAGGAACACCAGCGAGATGAAGTAGTCGTTCCACGTCCACATGAAGCCGAGCAGCATCAGCGTCACGATCGCGGGTCGCGCCAACGGGATGCCGAGGTACCACAGCGTGCGCAGCGCGCCCGCCCCGTCGAGTTCCATCGCCTCGAAGAGCGACTTCGGCTGGGTGCGGAAGGCCGCGCGCATCCAGAACGCGGCGAACGGAACCCCCATCCCGATGTGGATCAGCACCACGCCGAAGATGTTGTTCGTCAGGCCCCAGTCCCGCAGCTGGTAGTACAGCGGGACGATGATCGCCTCAGTCGAAATCATCAGTCCGAGCAGCACGAGCGGGAACAGGAACCGGTTGCCGGGGACCCCAAGCACTCCGAAGCCGAAGCCCGCGAGCACCCCGAGCACCACCTGGCCCGCGACCGCGAGCACCGCGATGGTGAGGGTGACGCTCATCGCCTGACCGAACCCGGCCTGCGTCCATGCGGTGACGAAGTTCTCCCAGGCGAGTTCGCCCTGCGGCTGGCCCGACCGGTCGGGGCTGAGCGCCGCGGCCACGAACGTGGCGACCGGCGTGAGCACGATGATCGCGAGGATCGTGAGCACCGCGTAGTTAACGATCCGCTCCGCGCGTCCGATCACGAGTCACGCTCCGAGACGCGCGAGATCACCAGGGCGATCACGAGACACATCACGGCCATCGTGATGCCGATCGCGGCCGCTCGCCCGACGTCCGGATTCTGGAAGGCCGCGCGATAGAGGGCCACCGCCGGGGTGAGGGTGGCGGTTCCTGGACCGCCGCGCGTGGTCACCCAGACGAGATCGAAGGTGCGCAGCGCACTCGTCACCGTGAGGGTGAGCGCGATGGCGACCTGGCCGCGGAGACCCGGCAGCGTCACCGAGAGGAACTCCCGGAGCGGGCCGGCGCCGTCCATCCGCGCCGCCTCGTACAGCTCGGTCGGAATCGACGACGCCCCGGCGATGAACAGCACCATGCAGAAGCCGAAGGTGGTCCAGGTGCCGATGAGGCCGAGCGAGGGCAGTGCCCAGTCGAAGTCGCCCAGCCAACTGCGTGTGAAGTCCCCCAGTCCGACGGCGCGCAGCAGGGTGTTGAGCGTGCCCTCCGGTCCGTAGATGCGCTTGAACACGAGCGCGACCACGACGCTCGTCAGCACCTGCGGGAGGAAGAAGATGAAGCGGTAGACCGCCATGCCGCGCTGCCGTCCGCGCGTGATGAGCGCCGCGCTGACCAGCCCGAGCACGATCGGGAGCAGCGCGAAGAAGAAGATGAGCACGGCCACATGGCCGAGCGTCGAGCGCAGCACCGGGTCGGTGAAGAACTCGATGTAATTGTCGAGGCCCACCCAGGTCGCGGCCGAGACGCCGTCCCAGTCATAGAACGAGTACTGCAGCGACTGCGCGAGCGGAAGGAGCACGACCACCGCATAGACGGCGAGCGGCAGAGCCACGAAGGCGAGCCCGATCCACCGCACGCGTCGGCGGCGGGTCGCGGGTCGCCGCCCGGCGCGGGGGGCCGGAGTACCGGTCACCCCCGCGCCGGGACGGATTCCCATGGTCATCGACGTCCCGTCGTCACTGCGCGAGGTCCGCGAGGAACGCGTCCCGATCGGCCTGCACTGCGTCGACGAGATCCTGCGGCGAGGTCTGGCCCGCGTACAGCATCTGCAGCTGCTGGGTCAGGGTGTCGAGCATCGTGGCGCTCGTCCAGTCGAAGTACGGCACGAACCCGTCGGACTCGCCAAGCGCGGCAGCACCCGCAGCCTCGCTCTGGAGGGTCGCCGCGTCGGCCGGGATGTCGGCGTCGGCGAGCAGCGGGATGAGGCCGTGGTCGGCGGAGGCCTGTGCCGCATCCTCGGACATCAGGAAGTCGAGGAACGCGGCAGCGACGTCAGGGTTCTCCGACTTCGAGGAGATCACCATTGCCGCGGGCGCCGCGCCGACACCGACGGTCCCGTCGCCGCTCACCTGCGGCAGCTGGATGTAACCGAAGTCACCCTGCTGCTCGTCGGTGAGGCCGAGCGATCCGGTGTACTCGAAGCGGAAGAGGCCCTTGCCGTCGAGGAAGTTCGCCACGGCGGTCTGGTAGTCGATGCCCTCGTGGTCCGGGGTCAGCCAGCCCTTCTCGTTCCACTCCTCGGCCTTCTCCGCCGCCTCGAGCAGACCGATGTCATCCGCCGAGACCGAGGTGTCGCCGTAGGTGAAGTCGTTGATCTCGTCGGCCGTTCCGTAGAGGGCCTGCAGCGCGAGCAGCAGCGCCGTCGGCGAGTCCTGGCTCCCGTAGGCGAAGGGGATCTCGCCAGCCGACTTGGCCTTCGCGGCCGCGGCCTCCAGCTCGTCGAGCGTCGTGGGCGGGTCGATTCCGAGCTCGTCGAGCTTCGCGGTGTTGTAGTAGATGCCGATCAGCGACACCCGCGAGACCGGGGTCGAGAAGAGCGAGCCGGATCCGATGGTGCTGAAGTCGGTCGTGAACTCGTTCTGCCGCGCGATGGTGCTGGGGATGACGTCGTCCCAGCCGTAGGCGTCAGCGTACGGGTCGAGGTTCAGGACGAGACCGCCCTTGGCGAGCGTGCCGAGCGAGCTCCAGCCGTTGTTGGCCGTCGCGATGTCGGGGCCGTCGTTCTCGGCGAGCTGCAGGTTCAGCGTCGAGGTCAGCTGCCCCCAGTCCTCCTGGGTGCGCTCGATCGTGACGTTGGGGTAGGTGTCTTCGAAGCGGGCGATCAGGTCATCCATCCACTCGCCTTCGGTGCCGCCCCAGAAGTCCGAGACCTTGATGGTCACGTCGCCGGCGGCGGCGACATCGGTGGAGATCTCGCCCGTGTGGGTGTTCGTGGTGGAGCTGGATCCCGGGGCGCACGCGGCGAGCGCGGATGCGGCGACGAGAGAGCCCGCCAGGACGGTGATCATCCTCCGGGTGGTGCGCGGTGCGGTCGACTGCTGTGTCATGTTGCTCCTTGGGTCTTCATCGAGGGGAGCCTCCCGGTGTCGTCGAGGGTGACGACTAAGGCTGATCGAAAAAGTACCAGACAGTCCAGTTGTGGGCAAGAAAGAACCAGAACCCGTCCTTTGGGCAACTGGTATCATCCGAGCGTGACGTCCATCACCACCCGCACTCACCGCGCGCTCGAAGCCGAGATCGCGCAGGGAGTGTTCTCTCCGGGCGCCCGCTTGCCGGGCGAACGCGAGCTGGCGACCCGCTACGGGGTCAGCCGGGTGACCGTCCGTCGAGCCCTCACGGCGCTCGAGGAGACGGGGGTGTTGGAACGCTCGCCGCAGCGCGGATGGTTCGTGCTTCCCGGTGTGCTGGGCGAGGCGCCGAGCACGCTCTTGTCGTTCACCGAGATGGCCCGCGCGCGGGGGGTCGAGCCGACCGCGCAGATCCTCATGCAGGTGGTGCGCACCGCGACGCTCGATGAGGCCGAGAGGCTGAGAATCGCACCCGCCTCGGCTGTCATCGAGGTCCAGCGGGTGCGCGCGATGGATGGCCACCCGGTCTGTGTCGACCTCTCGGTGGTGGCGTACGACAAGGCACCCGAGATCGCGGAGACCGACCTCACCGACCAGTCGATTTACGAGCGTCTCGAGACGCTGTGCGGGATCCGCATCCACCGTTCCGCGTACAGCGTTCAGGCCGTCGCGGCGGATGACGACACCGCCGGGCTTCTGCGGATCGCCGCGGGCGCTCCCGTGCTCGTCGGCACCGAGGTGGCGTACACCCTCGAGGGGCAGCCGGTGCTGCTCGGTGTGAACACCTACCGCGGCGACGCCTACCGCTTCCGCGCGGACCTCTTCCGTCCGCTCGAGTGAGGCAACTGGTCTGGTGGAGCCTAGGGGAATCGAACCCCTGACCTCCTGCTTGCAAAGCAGGCGCTCTACCAATTGAGCTAAGGCCCCTTCCGGTGTGACAGCCTACCGTCTCTCGCGATAGACATGTCTCGGGGCCGTTGGACACCGCCGCGCGGGTGTCTTCCGCGCCACAGACATGTCTATGGCCGAGATTCGGAGGTGGTGGTGCGGGTTCTTTATGAGGAGCTGGGCGGGCCGGAGGTGCTTCGGGTTGTCGATGGTCCGGTGCCGGAGGCCGGCGACGGGGAAGTTCTCGTCGAGGTGAAGGCGGCCGGGGTCAATCCGATCGACGCGAAGCTGCGGGCCGGTGCGCGGGCGAGCGCGCCCATCACGGAACCCCGAGGCGTCGGGTCGGATGCGGCGGGAGTCATCGCGGCGATCGGCACCGGCGTCGAGGGCTGGGCGGTCGGCGACGAGGTGATCGTCACCGGAGCACGCGGCAGCTACGCGAGCCACACCCTCGTTCCCGCATCCGGACTCACACGCAAACCCGCCGCGCTCAGCTGGGCGCAGGCCGCCGGGCTGGGCGTTCCAGCAGGAACCGCCTACCAGGGCCTTCGTTCGCTCGGCGTCGAGCCAGGCATGACGGTACTCATCCACGCGGCATCCGGTTCCGTGGGCCAGGCGGCGGTGCAGTTCGCGCGCGAGCTCGGAGCCCGCGTGATCGGCACGGCGTCCGAAGCCAACCACGACCGTCTCCGGCAGCTCGGCGCGATCCCCGTCGTCTACGGGACCGGTCTCGTCGAGCGGGTGCGCGACATCGCCCCCGAGGGCGTCGACCGCGCCTTCGACGGCGCCGGCACCGACGAGGCGATCGAGGCGTCGCTCGAGCTGACAGGCGACCCGCAGCACGTCGGCACGATCGTACGGGGAGCCGACGCGCCGCGGTGGGGGATCCTCGCGTGGGGCGGGGGCAGCCCCGTGCCGTTCTCGCCCGAGCTCAGGGAGTTGCGCGCGGAGGGGATCCGGCTCGCCGCGGAACGCGCGGCCGAGGGCCGCTTCGATGTCGAGATCGCGCGCACCCTGCCGATGGATCAGGCGGCCGAGGCTCACCGACTGATCGAGTCGAACTCCATCCGCGGCAAGATCATCCTGCTCCCCTGACAGCGCATTGCGACTACGCCGACCGGTCCACAATCGCCGCGAAGCCGGGCGCTCGCGCGTGGCCAGCAGAGCGAGCGCCGCGGACGGCCGCGGCGCAAGACAAACACCGTGGGGCTACCAGGACTTGAACCTGGGACCTCTTCGTTATCAGCGAAGCGCTCTAACCGCCTGAGCTATAGCCCCGAGAGATGCCGTTCCTCAGAACGGCCTCGCTTACAGTACCTCACGCGTCAGCGTGGGGCAAAAGCGCTCAGTTGTTCTGGAATCCGACGAGGATGCCGCCCGTGAACCGAACGCTGAGGTTGTACAGCAGTGCTGCGATCGCGCCGAGGATGGTGCCGATCACCGTGTTGAGCACCGCCACCACGAACGAGAACAGCAGCACCTGGCTGAGTCCGAACGAGTCGGTGATGGTGAACTGATCGTCGCCCAGCATGTCGCGCAGCAGCTCGTCGATGTTCCCGAAGATTCCGGTGGAGTTCAGCACGATCCACACGAGCGTCGAGGCGACGACGAGCACGACACCGAGGCACAGCCACACCAGGAAGCTGAACTTCACGACCGACCAGAAGTCGATGTAGACGAGCTTCAGCCGAACCTGCTTGGCGGTGGTGCTGCGGCTCTCTTTGCGCTGGAGCTTCTCGGCGACACTGCTCATGCGTTCTCGTCCTTCTCGGTGTCAGATGCCGGGGTGGTGTCCGCGGTCTCGTCGGACGCGTCGGAGTCCTGTACAGCCAGGTTCCGCTCGCTGTTGCGAGCGATCGCGATGATCCGGTCGTCGCCGTCGAGATTGACGAACTTGACCCCCATCGTGTTCCGGCCCTTCGGCGGGACCTCGGCCACGGCAGACCTTATCACCTTGCCGCTGGCAAGAACTGCGAGCACTTCGTCGTCCCGATCGACGATCATCGCGCCCGCCAGGTCGCCTCGCGATTCGGTGATCTTGGCGACGAGGATGCCGAATCCGTTGCGCCCCTGAACCCGGTACTGCGACACCGCCGTGCGCTTCGCGTATCCGCCTTCCGTGACGACGAACACGAAGGGTCCGTCGTTCACTTCGGCGTCGGGGTCGACGTCGTCCGGCTCCGTCTCGGATCCGCGGGCGACGACCGACGCCGAGAGGAGCGTGTCCGCGTCGCGGAACTTCATACCGTGCACACCGGCCGTCGAGCGCCCCATCGGACGAAGCGAGCTGTCGTCAGCGGTGAAGCGAAGCGACTGCCCGTGGCGCGAGACGAGCAGCACGTCGCTCGACTCGTCGACGAGCAGGGCAGAGACCACCTCGTCGCCCTCGTTGAGGTTGATGGCGATGATGCCACCCGTGCGGTTGGTGTCGTACTCGGTGAGCGCCGTCTTCTTGATGTATCCGCCGCGGGTGGCGAGCGCCAGATACGGGGCCACCCCGTAGTCGCGGATGTCGAGGATCTGCGCCACCTGCTCGTCCGGCTGGAGGGCGAGCAGGTTCGCGATGTGCTGACCCTTCGCGTCGCGGCCGGCCTCCTGCAGCTCGTACGCCTTCGCGCGATACACCCGGCCCGCGTTGGTGAAGAACAGCAGCCAGTGGTGTGTGGTGGTCACGAAGAAGTGCTCGACCACGTCATCCGCACGCAGCTGGGCTCCGCGCACCCCGCGGCCGCCGCGGTGCTGACTGCGGTAGTTGTCGCTGCGGGTGCGCTTGATGTACCCGCCGCGCGTGACCGTGACCACCATCTCCTCCTCGGGGATGAGGTCTTCGACCGACATGTCGCCGTCGAATCCGTACAGGATCTCGGTGCGCCGGTCGTCTCCGTACTTCGCGGAGATCTCGGTGAGCTCTTCGGTCACGATGCCGCGCTGCAGCACCTCGCTCGCGAGGATCTCCTTGTACTCCGCGATCTCACGCTCGAGCTCGGCGAGACGATCCTGGATCTTCTTCCGTTCGAGTGCCGCGAGTCGGCGGAGCTGGAGGGCGAGGATCGCGTCGGCCTGGAGCTCGTCGATCGAGAGGAGCTTGATGAGTCCCTGCCGCGCCTCGTCGACATCGGGAGAGCGACGGATGAGGGCGATGACCTCGTCGAGCGCGTCGAGCGCCTTCACGTATCCGCGCTGGATGTGGGCGTCGGCCTCCGCCTTGTCGAGGCGGAACTGCGTGCGCCGGACGATCACCTCGATCTGGTGCAGGATCCAGTAGGTGATGAACGCGTCGATCGACAGCGTGCGCGGCACTCCGTCGACGATCGCCAGCATGTTCGCTCCGAAGTTCTCCTGCAATTGCGTGTGCTTGTACAGATTGTTGAGCACCACGCGCGCGACCGCGTCACGCTTGAGGATGATCACGAGTCGTTGTCCGGTACGACCCGAGGTCTCGTCGCGGATGTCCGCAATGCCCTGGAGCTTGCCCTCCTTGATGAGGAGCGCGATCTTCTCGGCGAGGTTGTCGGGGTTGACCTGGTAGGGCAGCTCGGTCACGACGAGGCAGGTGCGGCCCTGCAGCTCCTCGACATTGACGACGGCGCGCATCGTGATCGCACCGCGACCCGTGCGGTAGGCGTCCTGGATGCCCTTCACTCCGAGGATCTGCGCGCCCGTGGGGAAGTCGGGGCCCTTCACGCGAGCGAGAATCGCGTCGAGCAGCTCCTCGCGCGTGGCGTCGGGGTGCTCGAGCGCCCAGAGCGCAGCATCCGCGACCTCGCGCAGGTTGTGCGGCGGGATGTTGGTGGCCATGCCGACCGCGATACCGACGGATCCGTTGACCAGCAGGTTGGGGAACCGTGCCGGCAGCACGACCGGCTCCTCGGTGCGCCCGTCGTAGTTGTCCTGCATGTCGACGGTGTTCTCGTCGATGTCGCGGACCATCTCCATGGCGAGCGGCGCCATCTTGGTCTCGGTGTACCGGTGGGCGGCGGCGCCGTCGTTGCCGGGGGAGCCGAAGTTGCCCTGCCCGAGGGCGAGCGGGTAGCGCAGCGACCACGGCTGGACGAGTCGCACGAGCGCGTCGTACACCGAGCTGTCGCCGTGGGGGTGGAACTGCCCCATCACGTCGCCGATCACGCGGGTGCACTTCGAGAATGCCCGGTCGGGTCGGTATCCGCCGTCGTACATCGTGTAGATCACGCGGCGGTGCACGGGCTTCAGGCCGTCGCGCACGTCGGGCAGCGCGCGCCCGACGATGACGCTCATCGCGTAGTCGAGGTAGCTGCGCTGCATCTCCAGCTGCAGGTCAACCTGCTCGATGCGGTCGCCGGCGGGGGGCACGTCCGTGTTCGTGGTGTCCGTCATCGGGTGTCCTTAGATGTCCAGGAAGCGAACGTCTTTGGCGTTCGTCTGGATGAAGTGGCGACGTGCTTCGACGTCGTCGCCCATGAGCGTGGCGAAGATGCCGTCGGCGATGGCCGCGTCGTCGAGGGTGACCTGGCGAAGGGTGCGGGTCTCGGGGTTCATGGTGGTGTCCCAGAGCTCCTGGTGGTTCATCTCGCCGAGACCCTTGTAGCGCTGGACGCCGTTCTCCTTCTGCAGGCGGCGGCCCGCGGCGAGGCCCGCCTCGAGCATCGCGTCGCGCTCGCGATCGGAGTAGACGTACTCGTGATCCGCGTTGGTCCACTTGATCCGGTAGAGCGGCGGCTGCGCGAGGTAGACGTATCCCATCTCGATGAGCGGTCGCATGTACCGGAAGAGGAGGGTGAGCAGCAGCGTCGTGATGTGCTGGCCGTCGACATCGGCATCGGCCATGAGCACGATCTTGTGATACCTGGCCTTCTCGCCGTCGAAGTCCTCGCCGACACCGGTGCCGAAAGCAGTGATCATCGCCTGGATCTCGGCGTTGGCGAGCGCGCGGTCGAGCCGCGCCTTCTCGACGTTCAGGATCTTGCCGCGGAGGGGCAGGATCGCCTGAGTCTCGGGGTTGCGGCCGGTCTTCGCCGACCCGCCCGCGGAGTCTCCCTCCACGAGGAAGATCTCGGACCGCGATGGATCCTTGCTCGAGCAGTCCGACAGCTTTCCGGGCATGCCGCCGCCCTCGAGCAGGCCCTTGCGCCGGGTCTGCTCGCGCGCCTTGCGCGCCGCGATCCGGGCGCTGGCCGCCTGGATCGCCTTGCGCACCACGTCCCTCGCCTGGCCGGGGTTGCGGTCGAGCCAGTCGGTGAGCTGCTCGCCGACCACGCGCTGCACGAAGGACTTCGCCTCCGTGTTGCCGAGCTTGGTCTTGGTCTGTCCCTCGAACTGCGGCTCGCTGAGCTTCACCGAGATGACCGCGGTGAGTCCCTCGCGCACGTCGTCGCCCGAGAGGTTCTCGTCCTTCTCCTTGAGCAGGCCCTTCTCGCGCGCGTAGCGGTTGACGAGTGTCGTGAGCGCGGCGCGGAAGCCCTCTTCGTGGGTTCCGCCTTCGTGGGTGTTGATCGTGTTCGCGTAGGTGTGGACGCTCTCGGAGTACGCGGTCGTCCACTGCATAGCGATTTCGAGCGAGATGCGCTTCTCGGGCACGTCGCCGCCGCCCGAGACCTCCTCGGCCGAGAAGTCGATGATCTCGGGGTGGATGACCTCAGCCTTTTTGGTCGAGTTGAGGTACTCGACGTAGTCGGCGAGCCCGCGCTCGTAGAGGAAGACCTCGCCCCGCGGGGTGCCCTCGTCGTCCAGCTCGCGCTCGTCGACGATCTCGATCCGCAGGCTCTTGTTGAGGAACGCCATCTGCTGGAAGCGCGTGCGCAGCGTCTCGTAGTCGAAGTCGACTGTCTCGAAGATCTCGCCGTTCGGCCAGAACGTCACCGTGGTTCCCGTCGCGTCGGACTTCGTGCCCTCGACGAGCGGCGCATCCGGGACTCCGTCGTGGAACGACATGGTCCAGTGCGAGCCCTGACGCTGCACGTCGACCTCGAGCCGGTGTGAGAGCGCGTTGACGACCGAGCTGCCGACGCCGTGGAGACCACCGGATACGGCGTACCCACCGCCGCCGAACTTGCCGCCCGCGTGCAGGATCGTGAGGACGACCTCGACGGTCGACTTCTTCTCGACGGGGTGCATGTCGACGGGGATTCCGCGACCGTTGTCGACGACCCGCACACCGCCGTCGGCGAGGATCGTCACGATGATGTTGTCGCAGTACCCCGCGAGTGCCTCATCGACCGCGTTGTCGACGATCTCGTAGACGAGGTGGTGGAGGCCACGCGGACCGGTCGACCCGATGTACATTCCGGGGCGTTTGCGAACCGCTTCGAGACCTTCGAGAACCTGGATGGCTTCGGCGCCGTAACTATCCGGCGCGGGGCGCGAAGAAGGGGGATTCATGAAGGGCGGGGCTCCTGACGGTCACGGCCACGAACCCCCGTGGTGGGGTCTCATGGACCCTCTCGATCCTACCCCAGAGGCTGCTTCGAAGCCGCCCGGAACGCCGTTCTGACGGCCTTTTTGAAGCAGGTCGACCTGATTTGCCGTCTCAACCGTAAGTATCGCGCGGACCGCGCCCTGGAATCGCTCGGGGGCCGCGTTTCCAGGAGGGGGTGTCCGGCCCGATAAAGCGCACCGACTCGATGCCCGCCTCGGGGTGCTTCTCGGCGATGTGCGCGAGCACCTGGCTGCGCATCGTCCGGAGCTGCTGCGCCCAGGCGGTCGAGTCGCAGCGGACCGTCAACTGCCCGTCTTCCACAGCAACGGGTTCGGCGTGCGCTGCGACCTCGGCTCCGACAAGGCCGGGCCACGCGTTCAGCAGCTCCGACTTCGCCAAAGGGGACGACCATCCCATGTTCTGGGAGAGGGTCGTGAGCACCTCGTCGATGCCGCGAGGATCCCGCCCGCCGCCGAACGGCGTGGTCGTCTCGGCGCGCGCGGCGCGATCGCGGCGGCGCGCGTCGCCTGAGCGTGAGCCTGGGTCGCCGAACACGCGCCGGATCCGCCGGTACACAGCGATGTGCTCGGGCTCAGGTGTTCCGGCCGCTTCGGTCACTCGCCCTCCTCGAGGACTCGACCGCCGCGGATCCGGACCGTGTGCGCCGCGAGCGGCTCTGGCACATCCGACTCCACGGCGGCGGTGATGAGCACCTGCTCGTAGTCGCGGACCGCGTCGGCGAGGCGACGCCTGCGCCCCTCGTCGAGTTCGGCGAACACGTCGTCTAGTACGAGCACCGGGTCTCCAGCTGGGGAGGTGCCGCGCAGGAGCGCTGCCGACGCCAGCCGGAGGGCGAGCGCGAACGACCATGACTCCCCGTGGCTCGCGTATCCGCGAGCCGGCAGACCGTTCAACCGCAGCAGCAGATCGTCGCGATGCGGACCTGCGAGGGTCAGACCCCGCTCCAGTTCTGCCCGGCGGTTGCGTGTCAACGCCTCTGCGAAGGCGGATGCCGCCTCGGCCGCGTCGATCTCGGAGCGCACGGACTCCGCGTCGACCTCGGTGTCGTCGTCCGGGCGTGCTCCCAGAATCGAGAGCTCGCTCGCGAGCTCCGCCTCATGGACCTCGCCGGCGACGGCGGAATAGGCATCGGCGACGAACGGTCGGAGCGACGACACGAGCGCACCTCGTGCCTCGATGATCTCGGAGCCGAGATCGACCAGCCGTTCATCCCACACATCGAGGGTCGCCAGACCGGAGCCGCCGACGCGGGCCGCGCGGGCCGACTTCAACAGGGTGTTGCGCTGCTTCAGTACACGCTCATAGTCGGCGAGGACCCCAGCCATCCGCGGCGTGAGCTGGACGAGGAGCTGATCCAGAAATCGCCGCCGCCCCGAGGGCTCGCCGCGAACGATCGCCAGATCCTCCGGTGCGAACAGGACCGCCTGAACGTTCCGCGGCAGATCGCGGGGCTTCACCGCGGCGCGATTGACCTGCGCGCGATTCGCCCCTTGCCGATTCAGTTGCAGCTCGACGAGGACCTGGCGTCCAGCGTGCTCGAGCCGCGCACGAACGATCGCCGCATCGGCTCCCTGCCGGATGAGCGCATGATCCGACGACACCCGATGCGATCCCAGAGTCGCAAGGTAGGTGATCGACTCGACCAAGTTGGTCTTGCCCTGTCCGTTGCTCCCGACGAAGAGGTTGGGCCCCGGAACCAGAGCGACGGATGCGTTCGCGTAGTTCCGGAAGTCCGCCAGTTCGAGGTGCGCGACGAACACGGATGACGTCAGGCTTTGCGGACCGCGTGGCCGCCGAACTGCTTGCGGAGGGCGGCGACCGCCTTCATCGATGGCGAGTCGTCTTGACGCGACACGAAGCGGGCGAAGATGGACGCGGAAATCGTGGGAACGGGGACCGCATTGTGCAGCGCCTCCTCCACGGTCCAGCGGCCCTCGCCCGAGTCCTCGACGTAGCCCTCGATATCGCGGAATTCCGGGTCTTCCTCGAGCGCCTTCACGAGGAGCTCAAGCAGCCAGCTGCGAACCACCGTTCCACGTTGCCACGCCTTGAAGACGCCCGGAACATCGTGGATCAGCTCGTCCTTGGCTTCGAGAAGTTCGTACCCCTCGGCCCATGCCTGCATGAGCGCGTATTCGATGCCGTTGTGCACCATCTTCGCGTAGTGACCCGCGCCGACAGCCCCGGCGTGTACGAAGCCTTCTTCCCGCGGCCCCTCGGGTCGGAGGGCATCGAATACCGGCATCGCTCGTTCGATGTCGGCGGCGTCTCCGCCGGCCATGAGCCCGTAGCCGTTCTCGGCTCCCCAGATTCCACCCGACACACCGCAGTCGGCGTAGTGGATGCCCTTCTCGGCGAGTTGGGCAGCGTGGGCAGCATCGTCGGTGAACTTGGAGTTGCCTCCGTCGATGACGAGGTCGCCCTCGGCCAAGACATTGCCGAGGTCGGAGATGACTCCGGATGTGATCGGCCCCGACGGCACCATGACCCACACGATTCGCGGAGCCGGTAGCGCCTCAGCGAGCGAAGCCAGGTCGGCGACATCCGATACTGCGGGATTGGGGTCGTACCCGGTGACTTCAATGCCGGCGGCACGCAACCGCGTACGCATGTTGTTCCCCATCCGGCCGAGGCCGACAAGTCCGATGTGCATGAGTCCTTCTCTCGGTCGCGTTCGACCGGTCGATCAGCGAAGCAGCAGGTTCGGCTGCAGCAGGTACTTGTACGAGTCGGATCCGGGCTGCTCACGCGACGACTGGCTCGTGATCAGCACGGGGCCCGGCTTGTTGGGATTTTCGGTCTTGGTGAACGAGATCCTGACGAACTCCGAGTGAACGGCGCCGAGCCCATCGAGCAGGAACGACGGCTTCAGAGACACCACCATGTCGTCGCCGACGAGATGCGCATCGATCGTCTCGGACGCTTGTGCCTGCTCCGAGCCGGCGGCCTCGAGGGTGAGCCCGTCGATCGAGAACGAGAAGCGCAGTGCTGCTTCGCGTTCGAGAACGAGCGACACGCGCCGAGTCGCCTCGATCAGCTCAGCCGTGTTGAGCACCGCGTAGTTGTCCACGGATTCGGGGAAGAGTCGCTTGACGGGCGGGAAGTTGCCCTTGATGAGCAACGAGGTGACCGTCTTCTTGTCTGCGCGGAAGGCGATGAGCTCGCGGTCGTCGTTGTGGATGATCGAGACGCCGATCGTTCCACTGTGCGCGAAGGTCTTGCCGACCTCTGACAGGGTCCGGGCGGGGATGAGTGCCGTCGTTCCTGCGGCCGAGGACGACCCCGAATCCCAATCGATCTCACGCACGGCCACTCGGTAGCGGTCGGTGGCCACGAGCGAGAGGCTGTTGTCGCCCACCTCGAGTTGAACACCGGTGATCACGGGAGTGACGTCGTCTCGCGATGCGGCGACGGCGACCTGGCTCACGGCCGCCGAGAACTCTTCGGCGGGGAGAACACCCGTCTGCTGCTCGACGTGAGGAAGTGTCGGGTACTCCTCCACCGGCATGCTCAGCAGCGTGAACCGTGCGGAGCCGCAGCTCACGAGGATCTTGCCGTCCTGAGTGTCGAAGACCACGGGTGCATTCGGAAGCCGGCTCGCGATGTCGGCCAGCAGTCGTCCGGAGACCAGCGACGTGCCGGGCTCGTCGACCTCGGCCGCGATCTCGGTGCGGCTCGAGACTTCGTAGTCGAATGAGGACAACGTGAGAGCGCCATCGGTGGCGTCGAGGAGGACGCCACTGAGAATCGGCTGCGTCGTGCGCTGGGGAAGGAGCTTCACCGCGAACGACACCGCCTCGCTGAAGACGTCGCGATTCACCTGGAACTTCACGCGTCACTCCTGTCTGGTCGAGAAGGAACCGCACGGGGTGTGTGTCCAACGATCTTGGCACGGACTCCGCCGGTCTCGGTTATCGGACTGCGCAGAAGAGGAATGACAAGGTAATCGTCTTAACGCCTGTGGGAACTGTGGACAAGTATCGAGGAGCCAACTGACATCAGGGAACTACACGAGTGGAAGATGTGGGCCGGCTGCGGATGGATTGCGGAGAGACGGAGGGGTTCAGGATTCGTGTCATTCTGTTGTCCACATGAGTCCCGGGCGAGTCTCACAACCTCGGGGTGGGATATCCGGAAGTTATCCACATGTAGTCCACAGTCTGTGCACGCGCGATACGGCGTCTTCCCAGGTTCGGGAACAGCAGTGCACATGCGGTGACGGCGGAGGATCAGGGGCGGTAGCGCTGGTCCTGCTTGATCCGCGCCGTGAGCTCGGTGACCTGGTTGTAGATGGAGCGCCGCTCTTTCATGAGCTCGCTGATCTTCTTGTTCGCGTACATCACCGTGGTGTGGTCGCGGTTGCCGAAGAGCTGCCCGATCTTGGGGAGCGAGAGGCTCGTCATCTCGCGGCACAGATACATGGCGATCTGTCGAGCGGTCGCCACCGCTTGCGATCGCGATGAGCCGTAGAGGTCGTCGACGGTGAGCTTGAAGTAGTCGGCGGTGTGATTGATGATGTCGACCGGCGAGATCACGTTGTCGTCATCGAGGGTGATGAGATCCTTCAAGACGGTCTGCACCAGTTGCAGGTCGACCGGCGTCTTGTTGAGGTTCGCGAACGCGGTGACGCGGATGAGCGTTCCCTCGAGCTCACGGATGTTGCTCGAGACCTTCGTCGCCATGTATTCGAGGATGTCGTCGGGAACCTGCAGGCGTTCCGACTGCGCCTTCTTGCGGAGGATCGCAATGCGCGTCTCGAGGTCGGGTGCCTGTACGTCGGTGATGAGACCCCATTCGAACCGCGACCGCATCCGGTCCTCGAAGCCGGTGAGGTGCTTGGGCGCGACGTCGCTCGTGATCACGACCTGCTTGTTGTGGTCGTGAAGGGTGTTGAAGGTGTGGAAGAAGGCCTCCTGGGTGGAGTCCTTGCCCTGCAGGAACTGGATGTCGTCGATGAGCAGGATGTCGATCTCGCGGTAGCGGGACTGGAAGACCGACGCGCGGTTGTTCGCGATCGAGTTGATGAAGTCGTTCGTGAATTCTTCGGAGCTCACGTAGCGCACCCGGATGCCGGGGTAGAGGCTCTCGGCGTAGTGGCCGATGGCGTGAAGAAGGTGGGTCTTACCGAGACCGGAGTCTCCGTAGATGAAGAGCGGGTTGTACGCCTTGGCCGGTGCCTCGGCGACAGCGACGGCTGCGGCATGGGCGAATCGATTGGATCCGCCGATCACGAAGTTGTCGAAGTTGTACTTGGGGTTCAGGCGGGAGTCGCTGCGACGGCCGAGCTCGATGACGGGGTTGACCTGCTCCACCGGACCCGATGCTTCCTCCGGCTCGTCTTGAACGGGCTGCAGCACGGGCTGGATCTCGGGGTTCACGACGATCGCGAAACTGACCACCTCGGTGTCGAGGTCGGCGAGTGCCTCGAGCAGGGGGACGCGGATGCGCTGCTCGAGCATGCCGCGCGTCAGCTCGTTCGGCACCTCAAGGTAGATGGTGCCGGCGAGAACGCCCTTCGGCTCGACCAGATTGATGAATCCGTGCAGCTGCGGCGTGATGCGCGCGTCGGACGAGAGGCGAGAGCGGATAGACCCCCACAGCGTGGTGGTGGGGTCGTCGTGCTCGCTCATCATCCTCCGGTCTCGGTTTTCTTCACAGCTCTGTCCACAGGGCTGGACGGGAATGACGCCGTCGAATGCAGTAGTAGGCCCCTGCGAGAGGCTGACGACCACCTTAGTTGTGGACAGCCGCCTGTGGACAAGTGTCTTTCGGCGGATGTGGAGACTCGCCGGGTAAGGTGCAGCAGGGTTTGACCGTTTGGGGTCAAGGGCCTATTTTTAACAGGTTGTCGGTCGTTCGAGACCGTCCCCGTTCTTTCCCGGTCGCGCCGTACACCGGGACCAGGAGATATCACCATGAGCAAGCGAACCTTCCAGCCGAACAACCGGCGTCGTGCCAAGAAGCACGGCTTCCGTCTGCGTATGCGTACCCGTGCCGGTCGCGCGATCCTCGCCGCGCGCCGTCGTAAGGGACGCACCGAGCTCTCCGCGTAGTCGGCGACGTGCTGGCCAGGGCGAACCGAGTGGTCAAGCCCTCGGACTTCCGTGCGATCGTTCGCCGCGGTCGTCGCGCCTCCTGCGCCAGCGCGCTCATCTACCGGATCGAGCGAGACCGTTCGGATCCTGCCCGCTTCGGGTTCATCGTCTCGAAGGCGGTGGGCAATGCGGTGGAGCGCAACCTCGTCCGTCGTCGCATGCGTGCCGTCGCACGCTCAATCGTCGACGCCGGTGGGACCGGTTCGGACGTCGTGATCCGGGCCCTCCCCGGATCCGCCCAGCGAGGCTGGAATAGTCTCGCGGCCGACATGCACGCGATCCTCGATCCGGCGCTGACACGATGACGTCGGTCGGCTCCTTCCTCCTTCTCCTCCCGCGCAACATCTGCGTGGCCATCCTTCGCGGCTACCGTGCGGTGATCTCCCCTCTCTATGGAGATGTCTGCCGGTACTACCCCAGCTGCTCCGCATACGCCATGGGCGCCATTCAGCAACACGGTGCGGTGAAGGGCATCGCACTCGGATCCTGGCGGATCATGCGGTGCCACCCCTGGGCGCGCGGCGGCATCGACGACGTCCCCGAGTCGCGTCGACACCACGACCACTATCACCTCACCCGATTCGGCTTCGTCGCCGCGGGACACGGAAAGGGCTGAAACCGCCGCATGGACTTCTTTGGCACAATCCTCTGGCCGATCAAATGGGTGATCGAGGCCATCCTGGTGGGATTCCACTGGCTCTTCACCGCACTGGGCCTCGACCCTGCGGCGGGACTCACGTGGGTCCTGTCGATCGTGGGGCTCGTGCTCATCGTTCGGGCCGCGCTCATTCCGATCTTCGTGCGCCAGATCAAGAGTCAGCGCAAGATGCTCGAGGTCGCGCCCGAGCTGAAGAAGATCCAGGACAAGTACCGCGGCAAGAAGGACCAGTTCTCGCGCGAGGCGATGCAGCGCGAGACCATGGCGCTCTACCAGCGCGCGGGGACCAACCCGTTGGCGTCGTGTCTTCCTCTGCTCGTGCAGATGCCGATCTTCTTCAGCCTGTTCTCGGTGCTGAATGAGGCACGCCAGGACAAGGCGGGCGTCGGGCTCCTGACCCAGGAGCTCGCGGATCAGTACACGAACGCGACGCTCTTCGGTGTCGCGCCGCTGAAGTACAGCCTGGTCGACGCGTTCAACTACGGGAACGTCGCCGTCGCGGTCATCGCGATCGTGATGATCGTCGTGATGACCGCCTCGCAGTTCTACACGCAGCTTCAGATCATGGCGAAGAACCAGACGCCCGAGATGAAGAACAGCCCGATGTACCGGCAGCAGCGCATCCTGCTCTACATCCTTCCTGTCGTCTTCCTCTTCTCCGGTCTCGCCTTCCCCATCGGCGTGATGTTCTACTGGCTCACCTCCAACATCTGGACGATGGTGCAGCAGTTCCTTGTGATCCGGAACATGCCGACTCCGGGATCGGAGGCGGCGCTCGCACGCGAGGCGCGCCTCGCCAAGAGGAACCGAAACCGCATCGCGGTCGACGCTGACTCCCTCGCCGAGACCGCGTCGGAGGAGCCGGCGAAGCCGGCCACGACGCAACGTCAGCAGCCGGTCGGTAAGAACCGAGCGAAGAAGCAGGGAGGGTCGCGACGATGACCGATGAAGAAGTGATCGACGTCACCACGTTCGAGGGATCCACCGAGCAGGCGCCTGCCACCGAGCAGGAGTTGGTGGACGAGGGCGACATCGCCGCGGACTACATCGAGGAGCTGCTCGACATCGCCGATATGGATGGCGACATCGATATCGCGACGCGTGCGGGCCGGGCGTACATCTCGATCTCGGCCGAGGGGGAGGGCGACCTTCGTCTGCTCTCGCGGCCCGACACCGTCACGGCGCTGCAGGAGCTCACGCGCCTCGCGGTCCAGGCGAAGACCGGCCGCTTCTCGCGCCTCATCCTCGACATCGGTGGCTCCCGCGATGCCCGCGCGGATGAGTTGGCACGACTCGTCGACCACGCGATCCAGCGGATCGGTGAGGGCGCCGCGTCGGCGTCCCTCCCGCCGATGACGAGCTACGAGCGCAAGCTCGTGCATGACATCGTCAGCGAGCGTGGATTCCACTCCGAGTCGGAGGGCGAGGGCCGGGACCGGCACACGGTCATCACCCCCCGCTGAATGTTTCACGTGAAACATCGGGGCCGGAGTGAGTGAGCTCGAGCTCGAGCCGCGCGAGGCTCAGGATCTGTTCGGCGACCGGATCGAGCTGGGTCGACAGTTCGTTGCTGATCTCGCACGTGAAGGAGAGACCCGCGGGCTGATCGGTCCGCTCGAGCTGCCGCGTCTGTGGACGCGTCATGTGCTGAACTCGGCGCTTGTTGCTCCATTGCTCTCCGGTCGAGTGGGTGACGTCGGAAGCGGTGCCGGCCTCCCGGGCCTGGTGGTGGCGATCGTTCGCCCCGACGTGGATCTGGTGCTCATCGAGCCGATGGAACGTCGAACCGACTGGCTGCGCGAAGAGGCGGAGGCACTCGGTCTTTCGAACGTCGAGGTTGTCCGGAGTCGGGCGGAGGATTATCGCCCGGCGGTGCAGCTCGACCAGGTCACCGCCCGGGCGGTGTCGGCGTTGTCGAAGCTCATCCCGATCACGGCGCCGCTGGTGCGACCCGGGGGAGAGCTCGTGCTCCTCAAGGGCGAGCGTGCCGCGACGGAGGTCGATGCGGCGGCGAAGGCGATCCGTCGGTTCGGGCTGACAGATGTGCGGGTGGAAGTGCTGGGCGAGGGTGTCGTGAGCGAGCCGACCCGCGTGGTCCGCGCGACGCGATCCTGATTCGAGTCGAGTCGTAGCCGTTGGGTGGACGGCAGGGCTCTTTGCCCCGTCGATGTTTCACGTGAAACATCGAGCGTGGAAGCACAGGGCGAGCGCCCGCGGCTCAGCCTGGCTGTCGTCTGATGAGGCTGGGGCGATCCATGAGGAGCGCCCCTGACCACGGTTCGGGTGTCCGATCAAGAAGCCTCGACGCTGCGCCGGCGGAGGGGAGAGCGACCGCGCCGACCTGATGCGACCGTCGATGACGGGCAGGCGCGGCGGGCGAGGCCGCCCGTCGCCGCTGAAGACGAAGGCACCCGCGGACGTGCCAACCCGTGAGCTCAGGTCTCGCGCCGATCGACGAAACCGAAGGCGTGCGCGGATGTGGGCGCGCAGATGTTTCACGTGAAACTCTCATCGCTGAACCGAACCCACGGTGGTGATCGACCGATCGGCGGGGCGCGAACTCACGCCACCCGCACTCGGCGGCGACCCACTCGGGGCGACGTCCGTCAGGGGAGTGGTCGCGAGGGGTGGTCCCGGAGAGCGGTCCCGGAGAGTGGCGCCTGACCCATCGACCGCGCGTGGTACGGGATCCCTTCCGCCGCCGGATGTTTCACGTGAAACATCGCAGGGGGGTCGGCACGCGGAAGGTTAAGGAGCGTGAGCCCCTTCGTCGACGTCGCTCTCCACGGGAGCCGTAACCACGAGCTCCGGGGCCTCCACGTTCCCTCCGCGGACGGGTAGCTCGCACATCGCCGGGCGGTCCTCCCCTGCGTGAAGATCGACATGCCGGGAGAGCGAAGTCGTGGATTACAGTGGAGAGTCGCGGCCGCCCCGGGCCGCGATGTTTCACGTGAAACACCGAAAGGGAGACGTGACCATCCCCAGCCCGTTCGATGCGTCGACCCCCCTCGGACGCGAGGTCGCCGAGATCACGCGCCGCCGCATGGCACTCGCCGCCGCAGACTTCCCGCTCCCCGAACAGACGCGAGTATTCACAGTCGCGAACCAGAAGGGCGGCGTCGGGAAGACGACGACCGCTGTGAACCTGGCTGCCGCGCTCGCACAGGCTGGAGCGCGGGTGCTGGTGATCGACCTCGATCCACAAGGCAATGCATCGACCGCCTTGGGCGTCGAGCACCGGTCCGAGACCCCGTCGGTCTACGACGTCATGATCAACGACGTCCCGATGGCTGAGGTCGTTCAGGCAAGCCCGGAGTTCGAGGGCCTCGACTGCATTCCGGCGACGATTCATCTCGCGGGGGCGGAGATCGAGCTCGTCTCGGTCGTGGCTCGCGAGCAACGGCTGCGCGCGGCGCTGGCGACCTACATCGAGCAGAGCCCTACCCCGCCCCACTACGTCTTCATCGACTGCCCGCCGTCGCTGGGTCTCCTCACCATCAACGCGTTCGTCGCGGCACGCGAGGTCCTCATCCCCATCCAGTGCGAGTACTACGCGCTGGAAGGCCTGTCGCAGCTGCTCAACAACATCAGCCTCATCGAGCGTCACCTCAACCCTGAGCTCGCCGTCTCGACCATCCTGCTGACGATGTACGACTCCCGCACCAACCTCGCTCATCAGGTTGTCGAGGAGGTTCGCGAGCACTTCCCGAACGAGGTGCTGGAGACCGTCATTCCCCGATCGGTACGCATCTCCGAGGCCCCCAGCTACGGCCAGAGCGTGATCAGCTACGACCTCAACTCGCCGGGGTCGCTGTCGTACCGTGAGGCCGCGGGCGAGATCGCCCGACGCGGCGTGAAGAAGCAGGAGGACAACTGATGGCGGCTCCCAAGCGGACCGGACTCGGCCGGGGCATCGGTGCCCTGATCCCCACCTCCGGCGATACCGCGGAACGCCCCGTCGACGTCTTCTTCCCGAGCCCCACCCCACCGACGGCTGACGCTGGAGAGACGGATCTCGTCGCCGTCCCGGGAGCGCGTCTCGCGCACCTGGCGCCGAGCGACATCGTCCCCAATCCGCAGCAGCCACGACACGAGTTCCGGCAGGTGGAGCTCGACGAGCTCATCGTCTCGGTGCGCGAGTTCGGGGTGCTGCAGCCCGTCGTGGTCCGACCGCGGCCCGGCGCACAGGAGGGCGAACCCGCGTACGAGTTGATCATGGGGGAGCGGCGCCTCCGGGCGTCGAAGGCCGCCGGCCTCGAGGCCATTCCCGCCATCGTGCGCAACACCGACGACGACGCCATGCTGCGCGACGCGTTGCTCGAGAACCTCCACCGCGCGGAGCTGAATCCGCTTGAGGAGGCCTCGGCCTACAAGCAGCTCCTCGAGGACTTCGGGATCACTCAGGAGCAGCTCGCCGAGCGGATCGGTCGGTCGCGCCCGCAGATCACCAACACCCTCCGCCTCCTCAAGCTGCCCGCTACCGTGCAGCGCCGCGTTGCCGCAGGAGTACTGAGCGCCGGGCACGCACGCGCGATCCTCTCCGTCTCCACTGAGGACGGCATGGAGCGCCTCGCGGACAAGATCGTGAACGAGGACCTCTCGGTGCGGGCGGCGGAGGCGGCAGCAGGCGTCGTCACCGGCAAGCCGGCCAAGCGCGCGCGCCCCGCGGCGGGGAAGCGGCAGAGCCACCTCGACGAGGTCGCCGAGCAGCTGGGAGACCGTCTCAACACGCGCGTCAAGATCGCACTCGGGGCGAGCAAGGGCACGATCGTGATTGATTTCGCGACGGTCAGCGACCTCAACCGCATCCTCAGCGAGCTGGGACAGGATCCCTTCGGCCAGTAAAAAACCCCTGGTCAGGTCAGGGATTCCGGCGCGCGTCGTCGGCGAGAGCGGCGTACACCCATCCGAGATCGTGCCCGGCTGCCTCGAGCGCCTGAGGCAGCAGCGAGGTCTCGGTGAGCCCCGGCAGAACGTTCGCCTCGAGGAACCACGGGGTGCCCGATCCGTCGACCATCATGTCCACGCGCGAGATGTGGCGAAGCCCCAGAGCGCGGTGGGCGTCGATCGCACTCGCGCTGGCCCGTGCGATCACGTCATCCGAAAGCCGTGCGGGCGCGAAGAAGCGGGTCTCGCCGGCGTTGTAGCGCGCCTCGAAGCTGTACACACCCGACACCGGCTCGATCTCGACGGTGGGCAGCGCCACAGGCCCGTCTCCCGTGTCGATGACGCCGATGGCGATCTCGGTGCCCCGGATGCACTGCTCGACGAGGGCCACGTCGCCGTAGGTGTAGGCGTCGACCATCGCGCGGGGGAGGTCGGCACGGTCATCCACGATCGTCACGCCCTGCGCCGATCCGCCGCGCGCCGGCTTCACGACGAGCGGCACGGGGAGTTCGTCTGCGATCGCCTCGAACACGGCGTCCGCTCCCAGCTCGCGGAACGCGTCCCGCGGAAGACTGATCGAGCGGGGGGTCTGCACGCCTGCGCGCTCCACGACGACCTTCGCCGTCGGCTTGTCCCAGGCGAGGCGCGCGGCACCTGATCGCGACCCGACGTACGGGATCCCGAGGAACTCCAGCAGCCCGCGGAGGGCTCCGTCTTCGCCGCTCGCACCGTGCAGCGCCGGCCAGACCGCGTCGGGGCGGCGCTCGCGCAGGTAGGCGAGGAGGGTGGCGTCGGGATCGAGCAGTTCCACGTCGACCCCGTAGCCGGTGAGCGCATCGGCGACACGGCGGCCGGATCGAAGCGACACGTCGCGCTCGTGGGAGATGCCCCCGGCGAGCACGACGATGTGGGCGGGTGATGCGTTCACGTGAACCTCCGGATCAGCCGGCGAACGGCGGCAGGACGTCGCGCTCGATGGACTGCACGGGCAGGGGAGCGGTCTGCGAGAACTCGCCGAGGAGTGCCAGCTCGCCGTTGATCACCGTCGACAGGCGGCGGATGCCCTCGCGGATGAAGTCGGGCTCGGGATAGCAGAACGAGAGCCGCATGTTGCGACGGCCGCCGCCATCCGCGTAGAACGCCGTTCCCGGGGTGTAGGCGACGAGCTCCTTGACGGCCCGCGGCAGCATCGCCTTCGAGTCGAGGTGCTCGGGCATCGTCAGCCACACGTAGAAGCCGCCCGAGGGCACCGTCCAGCGAAGCGAGGGCAGGTAGTCCTGTAGTGCACCGAGCATCGCATCCCGTCGCTCGCGGTACACCCCGCGGAATGTATCGATCTGGCGTCGCCAGTCGGCGGTGGCCATGTACTCCGAGATCACGATCTGCGAGAAGGACGATGGCGAGAGCACAGCCGCCTCGTTCGCGAGCACGAGCTTCTCGCGGATCGCGTGCGGAGCGATCGCCCACCCGACCCGCAGGCCGGGCGCAAGCGTCTTCGAGAAGGTGCCCAAGTAGACCACGCCCTCGTCGTCGATGGATCGCATCGCGGGCGGAGGCGCCTGATCGAAGTAAAGCAACCCGTAGGGGTTGTCTTCGAGAACGAGAACGCCCGCAGACCGCGCGATCTCCAGGATCTCGACCCGCCGCTGCCAGGTGAGCGTCACGCCGGTCGGGTTCTGGAAGCTCGGGATCGTGTAGAGGAACTTGATCCGCTTGCCCTCGGCGCGCACACGCTCGATCGTCTCGCGCAGCGCCTGGGGGTTCATGCCCTCGTCGTCCATCGGAACGTGCACGACCTCGCCCTGGAACGAGCGGAAGACCGTGATCGCGGTGACATAGCTCGGGCCTTCGGCGATCACGACGTCGCCCGGATCGAGGAACAGCTTCGCGAGCAGCTCGAGCGCGTGCTGCGAGCCGGTGGTCACCACGACGTCGTCGACGGATCCGCGGATGCCCTCGAGCGCCATCACCTCGAGGATGTGCTCGCGCAGACTCGGCACGCCCTGGCCGGAGCCGTACTGGAGGGCGACCGCGCCATGCTCCCCCACGGCACGCACGGCGGCCGTCTCGACGAGCTCCTTCGGGAGCGCGGAGACGTACGGCATGCCGCCCGCGAGCGAGACCACCTCGGGTCGACTCGCGACGGCGAAGAGAGCTCGAACCTCGGACGCGGAGAGTCCGGCCGTGCGATCGGCGTAGTGGCCGTACCACGGATCGAGGTTGGTGCCCTGGGAGTCATGCATGACGTATCCGTTCGATCAGTGCCCTCCAGGGTAGCCGCGAAACGTCGACGGCCCCCGCACCGACGGGGTGCGAGGGCCGCGAATCGAAGATCGGCTATCCGATGAAGTCCGCGAGGTCCGCCTCGAGAGCCGGCTTGGGCTTCGCACCGATGACCCGCTTCACGACCTCTCCGTCCTTGAAGACGTACATCGCCGGGATCGACGTGATGCCGTACTTCATGGCGGTCTCCGGGTTGTCGTCGACGTTGAGCTTCACGATCGAGAGCTTCTCGGCGTGCTCCTCGGCGATCTTGTCGAGGATCGGCGAGACCGCGCGACACGGGCCGCACCACTCGGCCCAGAAGTCGACCATGATCGGCTTGTCGGAGGCGAGAACGTCGTCGGCGAACGAGGCGTCGGTGACTTCCTTGGTGGACATGTTCATCCTTTCGTGACGCGAGGGCGTCGGTATCAGACGGAGGCCGGGACGGCGGCAGCCTTCTCGGCGTCCTCCAGCCCGGCGAGGTAGTGCTCCGCGTCGAGCGCCGCGACCACACCGGATCCGGCGGCCGTTGCGGCCTGCTTGTAGGTCGGGTCGATCACATCGCCCGCGGCGAAGACGCCCGGAAGGTTCGTGCGCGAGCTGCGTCCGTCGACGGCGATCGTGCCTTCGGGCGCGAGGTCGAGCTGGCCGTGCACGAGGTGGGTGCGGGGGTCGGCGCCGATCGCGACGAACATGCCCTGCACGTCCAGAGTGGTCTCCGTGCCATCGACCGTGTCGACGACGCCGATTCCGGTGACCTTCTCGTCGCCGTAGATGTGCTTCACCTCGTTGTTCCAGATGACCTCGATCTTCGGGTCGGCGAAGGCGCGATCCTGCATCGCCGCGGAGGCCCGGAAGCTGTCGCGGCGGTGGATGAGGTACACGGTGTCGGCGAAGCGGGTGAGGAACGTGGCCTCCTCGAGCGCCGAGTCGCCTCCGCCGATGACGGCCACCTTCTTCTGGCGGAAGAACGCGCCGTCGCACGTCGCGCACCACGAGACCCCGTAACCCGAGAGGCGCTCCTCGTCGGGTAGCCCGAGCTTGCGGTAGGCGGAGCCCGTCGCGTAGATGACCGCCCGCGCCTCGTGCACCTCGCCGCTGCCGAGGGTGACGCGCTTGACGTCGCCCGTGAGCTCGAGCTCGGTGACGTCGTCGTAGACGATCTCGGTGCCGAACCTCTCGGCCTGCTGCTGCATGCGGGTCATGAGGTCCGGGCCCATGATGCCCTCGGGGAAGCCGGGGAAGTTGTCGACCTCGGTCGTCTTCATGAGCTCGCCACCGAACTCGACCGAGCTCGCGATGAGCAGCGGCTGCAGGTTCGCGCGTGCGGCATAGATCGCGGCCGTGTATCCGGCAGGACCGGATCCGATGATGATGAGCTGACGCATCTCGGGCTTCCTTCGTGTGGGTCGCGAGGTACAACACATCCTAGGCGGCGGCAATTCCCGCCCTCAGAGACGCGGCGCGTCGCGTGAGGGGTCAGCGTCGGCGAAGAATCCGGCGGAGTGGCGCCAGCCCCGCGCGCAGCTCCGGCACCCGTACCGCGACGAGCACGGCGCCGTACACGGCGAGGGCACATCCGCCCACGACCACGATCGAGACGAAGGCGCCGCCGGTGGACGCGACCGCGAAGCCCCCCGAGAACCCGCCGAGGAGCGCCAGCACGCCCACGCCCGCGGTGATCGCCACCACCGCGGCGGCGAGGAAGACGGCCGTGCGCTGCACGACTCGGCGCGAGTCAATCCCCTCGAGACGCCGGGCGAGAACGACGGCGAGCACGATCGCTTGCACGGTGCTCGCGATCGACGTGGCGAGCGCGACGCCCACCGCGACGAGCGGAGCGGGAGCGAGGAGCGCGACGCCCAGGAGCGCCACAGTCACGGTCACCCCCTGCAGCACCTTGATGAGGAAGGGCGTGCGGGTGTCTCCGAGCGCGAAGAACCCGCGCTGCAGCACGAACATCGCCGAGAACGGAAGCAAGCCCACGAGGTAAGCGATCAGCACCGAGCTGATCCCCACGACCTCCTCGGGCCTCCCGCCGAAGAACGCGCCGAACGGGATCGCGGCCGCGGCGATCGCCGCCCCGCCGCCGGTGACGAGCATGAGGATGACGCGCAGCGAGCTCGACAGGTCTTCGCGCAGCAGACCGATCTCGCCTGCGTGCACATGGGCGCTCATCCGCGTGAAGTACGGGGTCGCGATCGAGAGCGCGAGGATCGAGTGCGGAAGCATGAACAGCAGCCACGTGGTGTTGAGCACCTGCACGGACGGGTCGAGTGGACCGGCCAGAGTCGCGACCCGCGTCTGCACCACGATCGTGAGCTGGGTGACGACGATCATGCCGAACATCCACCCGGCCGACTTGCCCGCGCTGCCGAGACCGACACCGCGCCAATGGAAGTCGGGGCGGAACGTCAGCCCCGTGCGGCGCCAGAACAGCATCAGCACCGCGGTCTGCATCGCGATGCCGAGCGTCGCGCCACCGCCGAGCAGGGCGATCATCTGCGGCGTCCAGGACGCAGGATCGCGGTGGGCCGGGTCGGTGCCGAAGACCGCCGCGAAGGCCAGTAGCGACGAGATCAGCACGACGTTGTTCGCGACGGGCGCCCAGGTGTACGGACCGAAGACCTTGCGGGCGTTGAGCGCCTCGCCGAGCAGCGCGTAGACGGCGTAGAAGAAGACCTGCGGGAGGCACCAGTACCCGAACGCGATCGCGAGGGCGACGCCGTCGTCGCCGAGCGCCGTCTGATTGCCCTGCGACGTGTAGAACGGCACGATCACCGGCGCGGCGATCGTCACGACGACGCCGATCCCGAGACACAGGGTGATCCCCAGCGTCAGCAGACGGTTCACGAACGCTTGGCCGCCGTCGGAGTGGGAGGCGGCGCGCACGATCTGCGGAACGAGCACCGCGCTGGTGAGGCCGCCGGCGACCAGCGCGAAGATGTTCGACGGCAGGGTGTTGGCGAGTGCGAACGCGTTGACGCCGGGATTCTGCTGGCCGAGCACCCACGCGAGCACGGCGACGTTCAGAAAGCCGAGCGCCCTCGAGACGATCGTTCCCGCCGCGATGGTGGTACTCGCGCGGCGGATTGAGCCGTCGTCGAGGCCCTGCTCAGTCATCCGTCCGGCCCTCCGCGGCGGCCCTGCGGCGAACGACGACGAGCCGCACGATTCCGCCGCCGAACACGAGCGCGATGAAGCCGATGACGAGCGCGGTGCCGATGTTCTCCCACTCCGCCCGCACGGTCACTCGCGCGAATCCGGAGTCGAGGGGCACTCCCGTGGGGCTGCTCACGGCGGTGAGCACGAGCACCTCACCGTTGGCGACTGCCTCGACCGGGAAGTTGGCCGTGGCCGTCGCGCCCGGTTCGACGGTGAGGTCGACGGGGCCGTCGGACTGCAGGAGCGGGCCCTGCGGGTCGATGCTCACCGTGACCGTCACCGGGAGGTCGAGGGAGTTGCTCACCGACACCCGGAAGCCGGAGCTCCGCGCCAGTTGGAGCACGTCGCTGCCCTGCTCGATGCGGACCGACGACACGATGTCGGCAGATCGGTCGCGGAACTCGGCGACCGCATCCGCCCACTCCTCGTCGTTCGCGCTCCATCCGACCGAGTAGAGCGCGATCCGCTCCAGCCGACGCGGATCCAGCAGCGCGGAGGGGTCGGAGAGCACGCTCGAGAAGGTCGTCTCGGCGTCTGCGTCGGAAGCCAGCTCGGTGAACACCGCTTCGCGGTCGCTGTCGTCGGAGCTGTCCTGCAGCGTCGCACTCACGGCGGTCGTGTCGAGGATGTCGGCGAGCGGCACGAGCTGGGCGTCATCCGAGCTCTCGATCGCGGCGAGAGCCTCCGGAAGCGACGACGTGGCGTAAGGCCACTCGCGGGCGAGGCTCAGCACGATCCCGCGCCCGGGAGACGCGCGCCGTGCCGACGCCAGCGCCGATTGCAACTCGGTGAGGGCATCGGTGCGGTCGGCGAGGGTGAGCGTGTCCGCTGCCGTGCGGAGCAGCTGCGAGATCGCTCCGTCGACGACGATGCCGTCGATCCCGTCGAGCGTGACAAGGGGCGCATCGGGGTCGCCGACCGCGGACGAGGTGACCACGACGTCGGCGTAGCCCGCGTCGGCGAGAGCGTCGAGGTCGCGTGCGGCGACCATCTCGTCGCCCGGCCAGGCGATGCTGGGCAGCGTGCTCGTCCAGGCGAGCAGCTGCTCGGTGGTGGGGTAGATGGGATTGCCGTCGGCGTCTGTGTTCTGATCCGCACCGGGATCGTCGCTCGGGGTCGGGGTGCTGCTCGGATCGTTGGCGGCGGGTGTCGTGCCGTCGCTCGGTTCGTCGCTCGGTTCGTCGGTGGGCTCGGTGGGCTCGGGGGTTTCGGCGGGCACGAAGTCACCGGGATCCAGCGCGAAGTCGAATCCGCTCGGCGTCACGTCAGCGAGTGTGGACGTGCGCACAGCCGAGATGATGTCCGCGTCCGCGTAGGCGAGGGTGAAGACCTCGTTGGGCACCGACTCGAGTCGTTGCAACCACTGCAGAGCGGACTCCGGTGCCGAGGTACCGAGCACCCGGATCGAGACGAGGATCATGGGATCGACGCCGATCGTGGCCGGCGTGCCGATCACCGCGTCCAACTGCCGGGTGAGCAGCCCGAAGTCGTCGGTGTAGCGCTCGAGGTCGTCGGCGGGGATGAGGCCGGTCGTCGTCGGCGGGACGATCACCGGCATGAGCACCGACACCGAGAGAGGTCCGCTGCCCGGCGAGACGGCGCCCGTGCTCGTGGGGGTCGTCGAGCTACCCTCGTCGCCCGGCGATGCCGCCCAGGCCGGGGCCGCGACGGCGCTCGCGACGGCGGCGGCGAGGGTCGCCGACAGCAGCGCGCGGCGGACGCGTCGGGTCGTCACCGGCACAGCGCAGCTTCTCCTGACGACACGGCCGACATGCTCTGAAGTCTAGACTCGACGGCTATGCAACCCGTCGCCGCCGCCGTCGAGCGCCTCCACGCGCTCGCCGATTCGGACCGCATCCGCGCGCTCGCCGCGCGGTTCGAGGGAGCGGGTCACGAGCTCGCTCTCGTCGGTGGGCCGGTTCGCGATGCGTTCCTCGGTCGCGAGGCGCACGATCTCGACTTCGCGACCTCCGCGACTCCGGACGAGATCCTCT
>NZ_VRTZ01000001.1:640080-833708 GCF_008017545.1 Homoserinibacter sp. GY 40078
GATCACGACCTATCGCTCGGACGCCTACGACGGCACCACCCGCAAGCCCGTCGTCGCGTTCGGCGACAGCCTCGAGGGCGACCTGCTGCGGCGCGACTTCACCGTCAACGCGATGGCGCTGCGGCTTCCCGCGAAGGTGCTCGTCGATCCTTCGGGCGGGCTCGAGGATCTGCTCGGGAAGCGCCTGCGCACGCCCATCGAGCCGGAGGTGTCGTTCGGCGACGATCCGCTGCGGATGCTGCGGGGCGCGAGGTTCACGGCGCAGCTGGGGTTCACGCTCGACGAGGCGGCGACGGCGGCCATCGGGGCGATGGCCGATCGCATCGGCATCGTCTCGGCGGAGCGGATCGGCGATGAGCTCGGAAAGATGCTGCTCACCGCGAACCCCGTGCCCGGCCTCCGTGTGCTGGTCGACACGGGCCTCGCGGAGCTCGTACTGCCCGAGCTTCCGGCGCTCCGCCTCGAGATCGACGAGCACGCGCACCACAAGGACGTCTACGAGCACAGCCTCACGGTGCTGGAGCAGGCGATCGCACTCGAGGCGTCGCGGGGCCACGCTCCCGACCTCGTGCTCCGCTACGCGGCGCTTCTGCACGACATCGGCAAGCCTGCGACGCGCAAGATCGAGCCGGGCGGTGCGGTCACCTTCCACCACCACGACGTTCTCGGGGCGAAGCTCGCCACCAAGCGGTTGCGCGAGCTGCGGGTCGACGGCGAGACGATCAAGGCGGTCGCGCAGCTGGTCCGGCTCCACTTGCGCTTCTTCGGTTACGCCGACACCTCGTGGACGGACGCCGCCGTGCGTCGGTACGTGCGCGACGCGGGCGAGCAGCTCGAGCGCCTGCACATCCTGTCGCGCGCGGACGTGACGACGCGCAACCAGCGCAAGGCGACCCGCCTGCAGCGCGCGTACGACGGACTGGAGGATCGGATCGCGACGCTCGCCGAAGAGGAGGAGCTGGCCGCGATCCGGCCCGACCTCGACGGCGAGCAGATCATGGCGATCCTCGGCATCCGGCCAGGGCCCGCGGTGGGCGAGGCATACCGGTTCTTGCTGGAGCTGCGTCTCGACGAGGGCCCGCTCGACGCCTCCGATGCGGAGGCGCGCCTGCGCTCCTGGTGGGCGGATCGCGACTCCGTGTAGGATGTGCAGGTTGCCCAGGCGCTCACGCGCCGCGGGCAGATGCATTCAACCCTCCTGCTGCAGAAGTCCTGCAGCCGTTCCAGACCAGAGGAGGTGGGTCAATGACGCATCAGTACGAGTTGATGGTAATTCTCGATCCCGAGATCGATGAGCGTACCGTCGCACCCAGCCTGGACAAGTTCCTCGGCGTGATCACCGGCGACGGTGGCACCATCGAGAACGTCGACATCTGGGGTCGTCGCCGCCTGGCGTACGAGATCAAGAAGAAGTCCGAGGGCATCTACGCCGTCGTGAACTTCACCGCGACGAGCGCCGCCACCCAGGAGCTCGACCGCCAGCTGAAGCTTTCCGAGGCCGTGCTGCGCACCAAGGTGCTGCGCGCGGAGGAGGCCGTGGCGCGCGTCGCCGCGCACGCCGCCGCCGAGGAGAAGAAGGCTGCGCGCGCCGCCGCGAAGCCGGCTGCCAAGCCGACCGCCAAGGACGCCGAGTAGCTCATGGCCGGCGAAACGATCATCACGGTCGTGGGCAACCTCACGGCGGACCCGGAGCTGCGCTACACGCAGTCCGGACTCGCGGTCGCGAACTTTACGATCGCGTCGACGCCGCGCACCTTCGATCGCGCGACGAACGACTGGAAGGACGGCGAGGCCCTGTTCCTCCGCGCGTCCTGCTGGCGTGAGTTCGCGGAGCACGTCGCCGGCTCGCTGACGAAGGGCAGCCGCGTCATCGCGACCGGCCGACTCAAGCAGCGCTCCTACGACGACCGCGACGGCAACAAGCGCACCGCGATCGAGCTCGAGGTCGATGAGATCGGCCCGAGCCTCCGGTACGCGACCGCCCAGGTGACTCGCACCTCCGGCGGCGGTGGAGGCGGGCGCTCGCAGAGCGCCGTCGCAGAAGAGCCGTGGGCGGCCTCTGGCCCCTCCGACTCCAACGACGTGTGGAACGCCCCCGGCACCTACTCCGACGAGACCCCGTTCTGAGCCCCCGGGCCGGAACCTAAGAACCCAGAAGGAAATCAGCTATGGCTGGAAAGAGCAGCGGCGGTCAGGACCGCCGCAAGCGGGGCAAGGGCGGAAAGAACGCCGCCCCCGCGAAGTCGATCAAGGTCGGCGTCATCGACTACAAGGATGTCGCCACCCTGCGCAAGTTCATCTCGGAGCGCGGCAAGATCCGCGCCCGCCGCATCACCGGTGTCTCCGTGCAGGAGCAGCGCCTCATCGCCCGCGCCGTGAAGAACGCGCGTGAGATGGCGCTCCTCCCGTACGCGGGCTCGGGCCGTTAAGGAGGCCGACATGTCGAAGCTCATCCTCACCTCAGAGGTGACCGGACTCGGTTCGGCCGGCGACGTCGTCGACGTCAAGAACGGCTACGCCCGCAACTACCTGATCCCGCAGGGGTTCGCTGTCGCGTGGACGCGCGGCGGCGAGAAGCAGGTCGAGCAGATCAAGGCCGCTCGTGCGGCCCGCGAGCTCGCCACCCTCGAGGACGCCCAGGCGCTGAAGGCCAAGCTCGAGGAGGCGCCCGTGCGCCTCAGCGTGAAGGCCGGCCGCGAGGGTCGTCTGTTCGGATCGGTCAAGCCGGCGGATGTCGTCGCGGCTGTCGAGGCCGCAGGCCTCGGGTCGCTCGACAAGCAGACCGTCGAGCTCTCCACCCCGGTGAAGTCGACCGGCCGCTTCGAGGCGACTGCTCGCCTGCGCCAGGACGTCGTCGCCGTCCTCCAGCTGGAGGTCGTCGCGGCCAAGTAGGCCCGAATTCCAGGTAACGGCGTGCCCCTTCGGGGGTGCGCCGTTACTGGTTTTTCGAAGCCGGTGTCAAGAGATTTGTCCACACTCGTTCGGGGGGTACGGCAAGCTTCAACCCCAACTGTAGACATGTTTCTACACACAGGGTGTGAGCGGGAAAATCCCTGATCACAAGGCGGTTGGGGCGAATCTTGAAGAAGTTCTCCACCGAGCCTTCCACAGATTCCCCACATCGCCTCCGGCGTTTCCCGCCGACATTCCACATAGTTATCCACAGGTGGGTTTGAACCTGCTTCGGGGGGTGCCTAGCTTGGCATCCGGTGCCTCCGGGGGAGGGGCCACCCGACCGCCACACAACAGATCGCGGCAGCGCGGTGAGCCTGCTCACGATGTCGGATGCGGCACGTAGTTTCGACCTCGGAAGGGAGCACCGTGTCGATCGCCCATCTCGGTCTGGCGCCGGAATCGGATGCGCCGCGCGACGGCTGGCAGGGTGAGCGGACGCCTCCGCACGACCTCCTCGCCGAGCAGAGCGCCATCGGCGGAATGCTGCTCAGCAAGGACGCCGTGGCCGACGTCATCGAGACGGTGCGTGGGGTCGATTTCTACATCCCCAAGCACGAGGTGATCTTCGACGCGATCCTCACGCTCTACTCCCACGGCGAGCCGACCGATGTGATCGCCGTCACCGACGAGCTCACGAAGTCCGGCACGCTGCAACGCGCGGGCGGCCCCGAGTACCTCCACACGCTCACCGGCGTCGTGCCCACCGCCGCGAACGCCGGCTACTACGCCTCGATCGTCGCCGAGAAGGCGGTGCTGCGCCGTCTCGTCGAGGCCGGTACCCGCATCGTGCAGATGGGCTACGCGAGCGAGGGTGAGGTCACCGACCTCGTCAACAACGCGCAAGCCGAGATCTACGGCGTGGCGGGTGGCGCGGATGCCGAGGACTACGTGCCGCTGCTCCAGGCGATCGAGGCGGCCACCGAGGAGATCGAGCACGCGAGCGGCCGCGACGGCCAGATGGTGGGCGTTCCCACCGGCTTCGCCGAGCTCGACGGCATGACGAACGGCCTGCACCCGGGGCAGCTGATCCTCATCGCCGCGCGTCCCGCGCTCGGAAAGTCCACGCTCGCTCTCGATTTCGCACGCGCGGCGGCGATCGGCAACGGCCTGCCGACGATCTTCTTCTCGCTCGAGATGGGGCGCAGCGAGATCGCGATGCGCCTGCTCTCCGCAGAGTCGAGCATCTTCCTGCAGAAGCTGCGCAAGGGCGACGTGCGTTCCGACGACTGGACTCTCCTCGCCTCCACTCGTGGTCGCATCGCCGATGCACCGCTGTACATCGACGACAGCCCCAACATGACCCTCGTCGAGATCCGCGCGAAGTGCCGTCGGCTCAAGCAGCGCGCCGGGCTCAAGCTCGTCGTCATCGACTACCTGCAGCTCATGACCTCGGGAAAGCGCGTCGAGAGCCGCCAGCAGGAGGTGTCGGAGTTCTCTCGTGCGCTGAAGCTTCTCGCGAAGGAGCTGCAGGTGCCGGTGATCGCCCTGTCGCAGCTGAACCGTGGTCCGGAGCAGCGGGTCGACAAGAAGCCGGCCCTCTCAGACCTCCGTGAGTCCGGATCGCTCGAGCAGGACGCCGACATGGTGGTTCTCCTGCATCGCGAGAGCGCCTATGAGAAAGAGAGCTCGCGCCCCGGTGAGGCCGACCTCATCATCGCGAAGCACCGCAACGGGCCGACCGGCACGGTGACGGTCGCGTTCCAGGGCGCCTTCTCGCGCTTCGCCGACATGGCGCCCGTCTGATCCGCGCCGCCCCCTGGCCGACTGGCCGCGCCGATGCTCGGATAGCGTGGGAGCGATGACCTCGACGCTCGACCTGCGCCCCGCCCTCACCGCTCCCGAGCTGCTCGCCGATCCGGTGCGCTCCGCGCTCGCGGCGCTCGACCCGGCGCTCGCCGCAGCCATCCGCGTTGCCGCGATCGACGGCGAACTCGCCGACACCGCGGCATTCTGCGCCGCCTACGGTGTCGCACCGCAGGCCTCCGCGAACTGCATCATCGTGCAGGGACGGCGCGGGGAGACCACGAGCTACGCCGCATGCGTCGTGCTCGCCACCACCCGCGCCGATGTGAACGGCACGGTCCGCCGCCTGCTCGATGCGCGGAAGGCGAGCTTCGCGCCGATGGACGAAGCCGTCGTGCTCACCGGCATGGAGTACGGCGGCATCACTCCGCTCGGACTGCCCGAGGGGTGGCGCATCCTCGTCGACCGGCGCGTGGTCGACGTACCGGATGCGATCGTCGGGGCCGGCATCCGCGCGGCCAAGATCGCCCTCCCGGGTGCCGTGCTCGCACAGCTACCGGGGGCCGAGGTGATCGACGGGCTCGCGACTCCCGTCGACGCTGTCAAGGGGTGACGGCCGTCGCGCCGCTGACGTAGCGTGATCGCATGCTCATCGTCATCGGCGGCGGCTCGGGGATGATCGGACGGGCGCTCGCCGAGCGCCTCCGTGACCGCGGCGACCGCGTCGTCACGCTCGTGCGTCGGACCCCGGCGGGCGCCGACGAGATCGGCTGGGATCCGGCATCCGGGTACCTCGATCCTCAGGCGCTTGCGGGCGCGGATGCCGTGATCAATCTGTCGGGGGCGAGCCTCGCGAAGCTTCCCTGGACGCGCGCGTACCGCACCGAGATCCTCCACTCGCGCGTGAGTGCGACCACGGCAATCACGGGTGCGCTGCACGAGAGGGCGCGCATCGGCGAGCCCGTTGCGGTTCTCGTGAGCGCCTCGGCCGTCGGCGTCTACGGATCGCGGCCGGGCGAGCAGCTCACCGAGGCGTCGGCCCCCGGCGGCGGGTTCCTCGCGGAGGTCGTGCGGGCCTGGGAGGGCGCGGCGCGTGCCGCACCCGAGGCCACTCGCGTCGTGCTCGCACGCACCGGACTCGTCATCGGCCCGGAGGGCGCCACCGCGCCCGTGCGGACGCTGGCCCGGTTCGGTCTCGCAGGCCCCCTCGGCAGCGGCCGGCAGCACTGGCCGTGGGTCAGCCTCCACGACGAGGCGGCAGCCCTCGTGCACCTCATCGACTCGGAGCTCGACGGCCCGGTCAACATCGTCGGGCCGCACGCCGCCACTGCGGGCGAGGTCATCCGCGCGGTGGCGCACCACGAGCACCGGCCGTACTGGCTTCCGGCGCCCGCGTTCGCGATCACGGCCGCCCTCGGAACGGCCGGACGCGAGTTGCTGCTCGCCGATCAGCGAGTGATACCTGCGGCGCTCGCCGCCGACGGGTTCGCGTTCCGGCACGACAACGTCGACGCCGCGGTGGACGACCTCGACTGACCCGGTGGCCCCCTGGTCACCGCGACGTAGGATGGGCGGGTGCCCACCGATGCTTCGCCTGCCCTCGGAGCACCGGACAACTGGGTCGCCCCGCTCGCTCGCGCTGTCCCCGCTCTCGTGCTCGGCCTCGTGATCACCTTCAGCCAGGATCACACGGCCTCCTTCGGCCTCCTCGCTTTCGGGATCTTCGCCGTGTTCACGGCCGCCGTGCTCCTCGCGAGCGGACTTCGCGCCGACCGTGCCATCCGCGGACCCGTGCTCACCCAGGGCATCGTGACCGCCGTGGCGGGCATCGCCGCGCTGCTTGTGCCCAGCGCCGAGCACGGATACGTCGTGCTGATCGTGAGCGGATGGGCGCTCGTCACGGGCGCTCTCGAGACCGTGAACGGTCTACGGTTCCGTCGCGTCCGCGCCGCAGCCCGCGACTGGCTCCTCACGGGTGCGCTCACGCTCGCCCTCGGTCTGGTGTTCCTCCTCGTGCCGAGCGGCTTCGCCGAGGACTACAGCGTGGAAGACGGCGACCGGGTGATCTCGGGTGTCGTCACGGCCGATGTGATGCTCGTGGGTCTGCTCGGCGCATGGGCCGTACTCGTCGGCGTGCAACTCGCTATCGCGACGATCAGCCTCCGCTCGCCGCGGACCGCACCCCAGAAGGCGGAAGCATGACCGAGGACGCGATGAACGACACTCCCGCCCCCCGCACCCCGAGCTGGCGAGAGCGCCTGCGGCCCGTGGAGCTGCTCGTCCTGGCGGGAATCTTCGGCGTCTTCGTCGGGGTGTTCGTCTTCATGGGCACACGGGAGTGGGGTCTCGCGCTCATCATGGCCGCCGTCGCGTTCATCGCGTCGCTCGTGATTCTCGCCATGCTGCTGATCGCGGCGAATCCGTCGTACGAGCAGGACCGCGTTGATCCGGTCGATCCCGACGCGCCCTCAGGCGGCGCGGGGTCGGTGCACCGTGATCCTCACGGGCACTGATCGCGCAGTTCCGTCCCTTCCCGCCGACCTGGCGGTGCCTGCTCAGCTGTCGAGGTAGTCGACGAGAGCGGAGGCGAGTCCCGTGTAGTTCGCTGGCGTGAGCGCGAGCAGTCGCTGCTTCGCGTCGTCGCCGATGTCGAGCCCCTCGATGAACGCAGCGAGGTCGGCTTGCGTCGCACGCTTGCCGCGCGTGAGCTCCTTGAGCAGCGCGTACGGGTCGGCGATCGACGAGCGACCCGCGGTGACCTCCGCGCGGATCACGGTCTGGATCGCCTCACCGAGCACCTCCCAGTTGCCGTCGAGGTCGTCGGCGAGCGCTGTCGGATTCACGGCGATCTCACCGAGCCCCCGGGTGAGGTTGTCGAGCGCGAGCACCGAGTGGCCGAGGGCCACGCCGATGTTGCGCTGGGTGGTGGAGTCGGTGAGGTCGCGCTGCAGGCGGCTCGTGACGAGGGTCGAGGCGAGCGAGTCGAGCAGCGCGCTCGAGAGCTCGAGGTTCGCCTCGGCGTTCTCGAAGCGGATCGGGTTGATCTTGTGGGGCATCGTCGACGACCCCGTCGCCCCCGCCTGCGGGATCTGCGTGAGGTATCCCATCGAGATGTAGGTCCACACGTCGGTTGCGAGGTTGTGGAGGATGCGGTTCGCGTGGCTGATGCGACCGAACAGCTCCGCCTGGCCGTCGTGCGACTCGATCTGGGTGGTCAGCGGATTCCAGGTGAGCCCGAGGCCGGTCACGAACTCGCGCGAGAGGGTCGGCCAGTCGGCGTCCGGATCGGCGGAGACGTGCGCCGAGAAGGTGCCGGTTGCTCCGGAGAACTTTCCGGGGAACTCGACCGCCTCGATGCGCGTGAGCTGCCGCTGCAGACGGTGCACCACGACGGCGATCTCCTTGCCGAAGGTGGTGGGAGTCGCCGGCTGACCGTGCGTGTGCGCGAGCATCGGCTGGTCGCGCTGGGCGATGGCGAGAGCGCGCAGAGCCTCGATGACGCCGCGCAGACGGGGCAGCCACACCTCGTGGAGGGCGGCGCGCAGGGTGATCCCGTAGGAGAGGTTGTTGATGTCCTCGCTCGTGCAGGCGAAGTGCGTGAGCTCGGCGAGCGGCGTGAGGCCCAGGTCGGCGAGCTGTCGGCGCACGAGGTATTCGACCGCCTTCACGTCGTGGCGGGTGGTGGCCTCGACGGTCGCGAGTTCATCGATCTCGGCCTGGCCGAACTCGGCCGCCCAGCTGCGCAACGCCCGTGCCTGCTCGGCACTCGGCACCTCGGCGCCGAACATGCCGCGCTCCGCGAGGAAGAGCAGCCACTCGACCTCGACGTGCACCCGCGCCTTGTTGAGGCCGGCTTCGGAGAGGAACTCTCCCAGGCCCTCGACCGCCGCGCGGTAGCGCCCGTCGAGCGGGCTGATCGGCTGCGGGGGAAGCGGACTCATGAGACTCCCTGTCGGATCGCGGGTTCGAGCTGCCGGAAGAGCGCGCGTCCTGCGCGCTCGATGACCCCGAGCACCGTGTCGAACATCGCAGCGTCCGAATAGTACGGGTCCGGCACATCCATCGTGCCTGATGATTCCGGGTCGAAGCTCATCAGGAGCTGCACTTTGCTCTGATCCGCTTCGGTCGGCGCCCACTCGCGCAGCACCCGCTCGTGCCCTCGGTCGAAGGCGACGACGAGGTCGAGGTCGGGGAACCAGGCCGGATCGAACTGGCGGGCGCGGTGCGCGCGGCCGTCGTATCCGTGAGATTCGAGTGCGGCGATCGTGCGCGGGTCGGCGCGCTCGCCGACGTGCCAGTCGCCCGTGGCTGCGGAGGTGACCCGCACGCTGTTGCCGTAGCCGCCGGCCGTGACGATGCTGCGGAAGATCGCCTCCGCCATCGGGGAGCGGCAGATGTTGCCGGTGCAGACGAAACAGATGCGGAAGACGACCGGATCCGTGCCCGATGCGTCGAAGCTCATGCGCCCATTGTGGCCGCTCCGCCGCTCCTCCACACCCGCGGATTCGCGATGCCCTCGTCAGATCGGGCGATCGATCGCGAGCGCGCGCGGGATCGGCGGGAGGCTGGCTTCTCCGTGAAAGCCACAGACAGGAGGAGCCACGTGTCCGACGTCCCCCCGATCGAGATCGAGCGGCTGCGCGGTCGTGTGGCCGAGCTGCACGCCATCGCGGTCGAGCTGTCGGCGCGCGCCGCCCGCGTTCCCCGTGTCGGTCCGGAGGCGTGGCGCGGGCCCGCGTACGAGTCGTACCGCGCCGCGGTCGAGCGTCTCGCGTGCGGTCTCGGTGAAGCCGCGCACCGAGTCGTCGAGGTCGAGCGGCTCGCGTGGGCCGAGCTGCAGCATGTCCTCTGATCCGGCCGGCGCCGATTCGCATCTCGTGGTGCGGGGCGCCGGGGAGGTCATGGTCGCGACCGATGCGCTGCTCGCGCACCTCCCGGAGCTCTCCTCGCTCGCCGACGCCCTCGACATCGCCGGCCATCGCCTCGCGATCCTCGCGCTCGACGGCCCGGGCCAGGCACTCCGCCGACCGATCGAGCGGGCCGCGGAGGTCGCCGTCGCGTCGGCGGACGAGGCGCGTCGCCTGCGCGCCGCGGTGATCGTCGCGGAGGCCGGATACGCGTCAGCGGAGCGCGCCGCATCGACCGCGCAGGATGCGGCGTCCGCGTGGACCGCGGGCCTCGTCGCGGCGGGCCTCGTGGCCGTGCTCCCGTGGGCCGCCCTCGGCGCCTGGTACGCGTGGGTGACGGCCTCCGGAGACGCCGACCGCAAGCAGGAGGCGGCCGGTCAGTACCTGCTCGATCACCCGGAGCTCGTGACGAGCCCTGAGTTCTGCGCACTCGTGCGGCGGGTGGTCTCCAACTCGGACGATGCCGCGCTGGCCCTCGCGGGGATGCCCGCGCCGCTCCGGATGCTCCTCGGCGAGCGGGGTCTCGGGATCCTCGGTGTCGACACGAGCGCAGCGGCGGTGATGTCCATGGGGGCGGGGGCAGGCGTCTTCGCCGAGACCCCCGTACGTGTCGAGCGCGCTACTTCGCGCGGAGGCGGTGCGCCCCGTAGCGCCGAGGATCGCCTCGCCCGCATCCCGGACGACGAGCACGTCCGCATCGAGAGGTATGCAGCGCCCGGCGTCCCCGACCGCTTCGTCGTCTACGTCGCACCGACCCGCACCTTCTCGCCGATCGCCGACGGCGACCCGTGGGACCTCACAAGCAACCTCGCGGGTGTGGCGGGGCTCCCTGCGGGGTCGCTCCGCGCGACCGAACTCGCCATGCGAGATGCCGGGATCGACGCGCGCTCCGAGGTGGTGTTCGTGGGCTACTCGCAGGGTGCGCTCGTTGCCGACCGGATCGCCGCGTCAGGTCGGTGGAACGCCGTCGGCCTCGAGACCTTCGGCGATCCGGGCGGCGGGGTCGCGCTTCCCGAGGGAATCCGGGGTCTCTCGGTGCAGCACACGGATGACCTCGTCGTGGCGGTCGGGGGGCCGCCGGCGGAGAACGACCGCACGATCGTCGAGCGTCGTGCCTTCTCTGCGGGTGCCGAGATTCCCGCCGGGCTTCCGGTGCCCGCCCACCAGCGCGAGAACTATGCCCAGACGGCGCGGCTCATCGATGCCGCGAGGTCGCCGAGCGTGCGGGCGGAGCTCGACGCCCTCGACGAGTTCGTTCAGGACCGCGTGCGCCGCGAGGGCTCGAGCGTGACCGTCTCGGGTTACCGAGCCGAGCGGATCACCGGCGCTTCGTCAGCGGCCGGAAGATGATCCCGATGAGCCAGGCGATCACGCCGAGCACGAGCGCGCCGAGGACACCCCACCAGAACCCCTCGACCGACAGGCCGAATCCGATGAGCGTCGAGATCCAGGCGACCAGCAGATACAGCAGCCCGTTCACGATGAGCGAGATGAGACCGAGGGTCAGGATGTACAGCGGGAACGCGACGATGCGGATCACCGTGCCGACGATGCCGTTCACGATGCCGAAGATGAGCGCGACCAGCAGGTACGTCCACACGAGCGGCCACGAGATGGTGGACTGGTCGGCCGCGGCCGCATCCGCCGCGGCGTCCCAGGAGTTCATCTCCACGTGGGGCGTGAGGATGAACACCGAGAGCCAGAGGGCGAATGCGTTGATGAGGGTGCGCAGCAGGAATCGCATGCCAGCATCATCCCAGCGGCCCGCCGCATCCGCCACGTCCGCCGCTTTAGGCTGTCGACATGCCCGTGACCCTCCGCCCCGAGATCGCCGCCCTCGAGCCGTACCGACAGGGGCGAGCCGCTCCGCGCGAGGCCTTCAAGCTCTCCTCCAACGAGAGCCCGTTCCCGACGCTGCCCGAGGTCACCGCCGCGATCGCCGAGTCGACGATCGGCCGCTACCCCGACGGCGCGGCGACCGCCCTGCGGGTGCGCCTTGCCGAGCGCCTCGGCGTCACGGTCGACGAGGTCCACGTCGGAGCGGGGTCCGTCTCGATCCTTCACCAGCTCGCCCAGGCGACCTCGGGCCCGGGCGACGAGATCCTCTACGCCTGGCGCTCGTTCGAGGCCTACCCGGGCATCGTGACGGTCACGGGAGCGACGAGCGTGACCGTCCCCGGCCGCCCCGACGGATCGCACGACCTGCTCGCGATGGCCGATGCCGTCACCGACCGCACTCGGCTCATCCTCGTCTGCACCCCCAACAACCCGACGAGCGCCGTCGTCACCGCATCCGAGTTCGAGGCGTTCATGGAACGCGTTCCGCAGACCGTGCTCGTCGTCCTCGACGAGGCCTACCGCGAGTTCGTGACCGACCCGGCCGCGGTCGACGGGCTGCCGCTGCTCGAGCGGTACCCGAACCTCGTGGTGCTGCGCACCTTCTCGAAGGCGTACGGACTCGCGGGGCTGCGCGTCGGCTACGCCGCCGGCCCTTCCTACGTGCTCGACGCTGCACGCAGCACGGCGATCGCGCTCTCGGTCACCGAGCCCGCGCAGCGGGCCGCCCTCGCCGCGCTCGACCACGAGGACGACTACCGGGCGCAGGTCGCGGAGCTCGTGGAGCGTCGGGAGCGCATCCGCGACGCGCTTCGCGCCCAGGGCTGGACCATCCCCGAGCCCCAAGGCAACTTCGTCTGGTTGCCGACCGGCCAGGCGACTGCCGCCGCCGCGACGGTGCTCGAGGAGCACGGGATCGTCGCGCGCGTGTTCGCCCCGGAGGGCATCCGCGTCACCGTCGGCGAGGAGGAGTCTGTGGATCAGCTCCTACGAGCCACGGAACGCATTGTGCAGACCCTCTGAGTTCTGGGGAATACGCCCGGGCTAGGGTTGTCCCTATGTCTTACACCGAGGCGACGATCCAGTTGCTCTCGCCGCAGGGGGCTCTCGTCGAGAACGACGCGACGGCACCGTATCTGCCGCACCTGGCCGCTCTCGACGATGAGCGGCTGCGCGACTTCCACCGGCAGATGGTCGTGATGCGTCGATTCGACATCGAGGCGGGCAACCTGCAGCGCCAGGGTCAGCTGGGTCTGTGGATTCCGAGCCTCGGCCAGGAGGCCGCCCAGGTCGGCTCCGCGTACGCCGCTCGCCCCCAGGACCACATCTTCCCCTCGTACCGCGAGCACGTCGTGGGCCGCATCCGCGGTCTCGACCTCATGAAGATCATCGAGATGCTCCGCGGCAACTCCCACGGCGGATGGGTTCCCGCCGAGACCGGCAACTTCCACCTCTTCACCCTTGTGATCGGGTCGCAGACGCTGCATGCGACCGGGTACGCGATGGGCGTGGCGCTCGACGGCAAGAGCGGCACCGGCGACCCCACGACGGACACCGCGGTGCTCGTGTACTTCGGCGACGGCGCCACGAGCCAGGGGGACGTCAGCGAGTCGTTCGTCTTCGCGTCGAGCTACCGCACCCCCCAGGTCTTCTTCCTCCAGAACAACCACTGGGCGATCTCGGTGCCGGTCGAGCGGCAGTCGCGCAGCCCGCTCTACCTGCGCTCCACCGGCTTCGGCATCCCCTCGGTGCAGATCGACGGCAACGACGTGCTCGCGAGCTACGCCGTGACCGCCGCCGGGCTCGAGGCCGCGCGCTCGGGCGCAGGTCCCTGCTTTATCGAGGCGCTGACCTACCGGATGGGCGCGCACACTTCGAGCGACGATCCGACGAAGTACCGCGAGGACGAGGAGATGCGCTTCTGGAGCGAGCGCGACCCGATCAGTCGGTTCGAGGCCTACCTGCGCGCACGCGGCGAGGGCGAGGAGTTCTTCCAGGACGTCGCGACCGAGGCCGAGGATCTCGCGGCCGACGTCCGTCGCCGGACGTCTGAACTCGAGCCCCCGACGTCGTCGAAGGTGTTCAGCAACGTCTACACCGACCCGCATCCGCTCGTGGAGCAGCAGGCCGCGTGGTACGCGGCGTACGAGGCGGGCTTCGAAGGAGGCGACGCATGACCGAGCGGATGCTTCCGATGTCGAAGGCCATCAACGAGGGCCTCCGCCGGGCGATGGCTGACGACGACCGCGTGATCCTGATGGGCGAGGACATCGGCACTCTCGGCGGCGTGTTCCGCGTGACCGAGGGGCTGAAGACCGAGTTCGGCGAGAACCGCGTGCTCGACACGCCTCTCGCCGAGTCGGGCATCGTCGGCACGGCGATCGGCCTCGCGATGCGCGGTTACCGCCCCGTCTGCGAGATCCAGTTCGAGGGGTTCATCTTCCCCGGCTTCGACCAGATCACGTCGCAGCTGGCGAAGCTCACCTACCGGCACGAGGGCTCGCAGTCGTTCCCCGTGGTGATCCGGGTGCCCTACGGCGGTCACATCGGAGCCGTCGAGCACCACCAGGAGAGCCCGGAGACGTACTTCGCGCACACGGCGGGCCTGCGGGTCGTGAGCCCCGCGACCTCCAACGACGCGTTCTGGATGATCCAGCAGGCGATCGCCTCCAACGACCCCGTGCTGTTCTTCGAACCGAAGAGCCGCTACTGGCACAAGGGAGAGGTGGCCGACGACGGCGTTCCCGTGCCGATGCACCAGAGCCGCGTGGTCCGCACCGGATCGCAGGTGACGCTCGTCGGTCACGGCGCGATGCTCGCGCAACTGATGCAGGTCGCCGACGTGGCCGAGTCGGAGGGCACGAGCGTCGAGGTCATCGACCTGCGCTCGATCTCGCCGATCGACTACGGCCCGATCCTGGAGTCGGTGCAGAAGACCGGACATCTCGTGATCGCGCAGGAGGCGCCCGGCAATGTGTCGGTCGGCTCCGAGATCGCGGCGACGATCGCCGAGCGCGCCTTCTATTCGCTCGAAGCGCCCGTACTGCGGGTCTCCGGGTTCGACACGCCCTTCCCGCCCGCGAAGCTCGAGGGCGACTACCTCCCCGACGTCGACCGGATCCTCGAAGCGGTCGACCGTTCACTCGCCTACTGACCCCGATCCGTGAGGAGCCTCGCGTGGCCCATGCAGAATTCCCGCTGCCCGACGTCGGCGAAGGTCTCACCGAGGCCGAGATCGTCTCGTGGAAGGTGCAGCCGGGCGACTCCGTCCAGGTGAACCAGGTACTCGTCGAGATCGAGACGGCGAAGTCGCTCGTCGAGCTCCCGAGTCCTTTCGCGGGCACCGTGACCGAACTGCTCGCGGAGGAGGGCGCGACCGTCGAGGTCGGCAGCCCGATCATCCGGGTCGATTCCTCCGGCGGTTCCATCGAGCTGCAGGCGCCGGCGAACGACTCCGAGGGGCTCGGAGCGGTCTCCGACCTCTCTCACGCCCCGCAGTCCGACGACGAGGGCTCCGGTGCGGTGCTCGTCGGGTACGGCTCGAAGGGCGGGCACTCCGCGAGCCGCCGTCGCCGTCCGGGACCCGCGGTCGCGACGGCGGAGGCCGACGCCGCGGCACCCGCGCCCGCACGGACGGCCCCGCGCCCCAGCCGCGAATCCGCGACTCCTGTGCTCGCGAAGCCGCCGATCCGCAAGCTCGCGAAGGATCTCGGGGTCGACCTGCAGCAGGTCTCGGCGACGGGACCCGGTGGCGAGGTGCTGCGCGAAGACGTCATCCGCCAGGCCGAGCAGGCGAGCGTGTTCCGCAACATCCAGACGCCGGCGTGGCCGTCGGAGCGCGAGGAGCGCGTGCCCGTGAAGGGTGTGCGCAAGGCGACAGCTCAGGCGATGGTCGCCTCCGCGTTCACGGCGCCGCACGTCTCGGTGTTCACCGACGTGAACGCCACGCGGACCATGGAGTACGTCAAGCGCCTCAAGTCGTCGCCTGACTTCGCCGGAGTGCGGGTGAGCCCGCTGCTCGTGATGGCGAAGGCGATCATCTGGGCCGTGCGCCGCAACCCGACGGTCAACTCGTCGTGGACGGATGAGGAGATCATCATCCGCCACTACGTGAACCTCGGGATCGCGGCGGCGACCCCGCGCGGACTCATCGTGCCCAACGTGAAGGACGCGCAGGATCTCAGCATGCTGGAGCTCGCGCAGTCCCTCGAGCAGCTGACCCTGACCGCTCGGGAGGGCAAGACCCAGCCGGCCGCGATGTCGGGCGGCACCATCACGATCACGAACCTCGGCTCGTTCGGGATGGACACCGGCACGCCGATCCTGAACCCGGGCGAGGTGGCGATCGTCGCGCTCGGCGCGATCAAGCAGAAGCCGTGGGTCGTCGACGGCGAGGTGCGCCCCGCGTACGTCACGACCGTGGGGGCGAGCTTCGACCACCGCGTGGTCGACGGGGATGTCGCGAGCCGGTTCACGGCGGATGTCGCGAGCGTGCTCGAGGAGCCGGCGCTCCTGCTCGACTGAGGCGAGTCCCGGATCGGCCGGGCGCGCGCTGCGCTGCGCTGAGAACGGTTCTCAGGTAGGGTGTGCGGGTGACGGATCCGGTGCTCAGCGTGCGCGGCGCGCGCCTCGCTCTCGGCGCGCGCACCCTGTGGACCGACCTCGACCTCGACGTCGCGCCCGGTGAGTTCGTCGCCGTGCTCGGCGCGAACGGATCGGGGAAGACGAGCCTGCTGCGCGCGATCCTCGGCGAGCACCGCCTGAGCGACGGCGGCATCCTCGTCGACGGGCGGCCTGCACGGCGCGGGGACCGCCGCATCGGATACATCCCGCAGCAGCGCGGTCAGGATCCGGCCCTGCGCATCCGCGGTCGCGACCTCGTCGGGCTGGGCGTCGACGGACACCGTTGGGGGCTCCCGCTCCCGGGGCGCGAGCGCCGCGCGCGCATCGACGTGCTCCTCGCATCCGTCGGCGGAAGCCACTACGCCAACGCACCGGTCGCGCTCCTCTCGGGCGGCGAACAGCAGCGGCTGCGGGTGGCGCAGGCGCTCGCGGGCGATCCGCTGCTGATGCTGTGCGACGAGCCGCTCGCCTCGCTCGACCTCCGGGCGCAGCGGGTCGTGAGCGAGCTCATCGATCGGCACCGACGCGAGCGCGGATTCGGCGTGATGTTCGTCACTCACGACGTGAACCCCATCCTCGGCATGGTCGACCGCGTGCTCTACCTCGCGGGCGGGCGGTTCCGCATCGGCACGCCCGACGAGGTGCTGCGCAGCGAGGTGCTGAGCGAGCTGTACCAGGCCGAGGTCGACGTCGTCCGCACCCGTGGCCGGGTCGTGATCGTGGGTGCACCCGACCACACACACCACGAGCACGAGCTCGAGGTGGACGCATGAGCGACTGGTGGAGCGCTCTCTTCGACTTCCGCGACTACGGGGAGCTCCTCGCGCTCCTGCACAACTCGATCCTCGCGGGGGCCGTGCTCGGCATCGCGGGTGGCCTCATCGGCGTCTTCGTCATGACGCGCGATCTCGCATTCGCCGTGCACGGCATCAGCGAGCTCTCGTTCGCGGGCGCCGCCGCGGGGCTCCTGCTCGGCATCGGAGTCGTGGAGGGCTCGATCCTGGGCTCGCTCGTCGCGGCGCTGCTGATCGGCCTGCTCGGCTCGCGCGCTCGAGAACGCAATTCGATCACCGCGGTGCTGATGCCCTTCGGCCTGGGGCTCGGGATTCTGTGCCTCGCGCTGTATCCGGGGCGCGCGACCACGAAGTTCGGCCTGCTGACCGGGCAGATCGTCGCGGTGGACGACCCGCGGTTGTCGGCGCTCGCGATCGTCTCGGCGATCGTCGTGATCGGGCTCCTCGTGATGTGGCGCCCGCTGACCTTCGCGAGCCTCGATGCCGAAGTGGCGGCCGCGCGCGGCGTTCCGGTGCGCGGCATCTCGATCGCCTTCATGCTGCTGCTGGGGCTCGCTGTCGCGGCGAGCATCCAGATCGTCGGAGCCCTGCTCGTGCTGTCGATCCTCGTGACCCCCGCCGCTGCCGCCCTGCGGATCTCGAGCTCGCAACTGTGGGTGCCGGTGCTGTCGATGCTGTTCGCGGTGACCTCGCTCGTGGGCGGAATCATGCTCGCGCTCGGGTCGAGCGTGCCGATCAGCCCGTACGTGACCACCATCTCGTTCGTCATCTATCTCGTATGCCGCCTCGCTGGTCGGCGGGTGCGCGACCGACGTACCCTGGTGGCGTCGGAAAGGGCGGTGTGACGATGAAGCGGAACACCTGGCAGCGCGAGGCGGTGCGGGATGCGCTCGGGCGCACCGAGGGGTTCGTCTCGGCGCAGGCGCTGCACGCGTCCCTGCGCGGCACCGGCTCGGAGGTGGGGCTCGCCACCGTGTACCGGGCGCTCGCCGATCTCGCCTCCGAGGGCGAGGCCGACTCGCTGCAGCAAGAGGGTGAGAGCCTCTACCGCGCCTGCACGCCCGGGAGTCACCACCACCACCTGATCTGCCGCAACTGCGGGCGCACCGTCGAGATCTCCGCGGATCCGGTGGAGGCGTGGGCGCGCCAGGTCGCCGCGCAGAACGGCTTCACGGCCCCGGAGCACGTGGTCGACGTGTTCGGACTCTGCCCGGAGTGCACCGCGGCGGCATCCGCGCGCTGATCCGCTCCGCGCCCGCGGGTGGCGGATATTGCGGGGCTCGGGTAGCATCGGAGGGTTGCGCAGCAATGCGCTTCCTTGTGCGCCGTCGCGATTCTCGGATTCCGGTCCGGGATCATCTCGATCTGGTGCGCCGACAAGTGACCTTGGGTGGGGCGTTCGCCCCACGGTAGCCGCAAAGGAAAGAAACCATGGCAGCTGTGTGCCAGGTGACCGGAGCCACTCCCGGCTTCGGACACAACATCTCGCACTCGCACCGCCGGACGAAGCGCCGCTTCGACCCGAACGTGCAGAAGAAGAAGTACTACGTCCCGTCCCTCAAGCGCACCGTGACTCTCACGCTGTCCGCCAAGGGCATCAAGGTGATCGATGCGCGCGGTATCGAGGCCGTCGTCGCCGACCTCATCGCGCGAGGGGAGAAGATCTGAGATGGCCAAGAAGGCTCAGGACGTCCGTCCCATCATCAAGCTCCGCTCGACCGCCGGCACCGGGTACACCTACGTGACCCGCAAGAACCGCCGGAACGACCCCGACCGTCTCGTGCTCAAGAAGTACGACCCCATCGTGCGCAAGCACGTCGAGTTCCGCGAGGAGCGCTAAGACATGGCCAAGAAGAGCAAGATCGCCAAGAACGAGCAGCGGAAGGTCATCGTCGAGCGCTACGCCGCGAAGCGTGCCGAGCTGAAGAAGGCGCTCGTCGACCCCAACTCCACCGACGAGCAGCGTGAGGCCGCCCGCGTCGGCCTCCAGAAGCTGCCCCGTGACGCGTCGCCCATCCGCGTGCGCGGCCGCGACGCGATCGACGGCCGCCCCCGCGGTGTGCTGTCGGAGTACGGCATCTCGCGTGTCCGCTTCCGCGACATGGCGCACCGGGGCGAGCTGCCCGGTGTCACCAAGTCGAGCTGGTAAGCAGACCGCATCACACGTCCGAGGGGGCGTCGGCCACGTGCCGGCGCCCCCTCGTCGTGTCTCGTGGAGCACCCGGGGTCTTGATCGGATCGCCCAACCCTCAACCAGAGGATGAGCGACACCGCCCCGGAAAAGCCCGGAATGTCGGGGATCCCTGGTAGTTTCGACCACGGTTCAGGGGTAGACAGCCTCGGGGCCGCACCCCGCAGCACCCTCGGGAGCTGCACCGACAATCAGTAAGACCGTCCGAGGAGGACACCCATGGCTGACACCCTCAACAAGAGCGACCTCGTCGCGGCCATCGCCGCCGAGACCGGCGAGAGCCAGGCGACCGTCGGCAAGGTCGTCGACGCGTTCTTCTCCGTCGTCGCCTCGCAGGTCGGCGGCGGCACGAAGGTCAGCATCCCCGGCTGGCTCTCCTTCGAGAAGACCCACCGTGCCGCTCGCGCGGGCCGCAACCCCGCGACCGGTGAGACCATCCAGATCGCCGCGTCGAACGGCGTCAAGGTCTCGGCGGGCAGCAAGCTCAAGGCTGCCGTCAAGTAAGGCTTCGACTGCGAGAAGGGCGCTGGCTGCGATGCCGGCGCCCTTCCTGTTTAAGCTGGACTCCGTGCGGCGCTTCGAGCGGGTCATGGTACCCGCGGTTCTCGTTATCGCCGCCGTGGCGGCCGGGGGCATCGCGCTCGTCGTGTGGGGAGATCCCGCCGAGCTCGGCCCCGCGATCCCCGCGCTGCTCGTGCAGCTCGCGGCGGGTAGCTGCATCGCCGCCCTCCTCCTGACGACGACCGCGTCGGATGCGGACACGGCAGGGAGCCGCCTGCTCTCGGCGGGCTCCGCCGCGGCGATGACGCTCGCGGCTCTCGCGGGGGCCGCGACAGCGTTCGGCAGCGCGGCGGCGGACGTTCTGGCGGCGCACGAGGCCGGCGACGCCGCATCCGATCTGGACCCGGTCTCCTTCCTCCTCGGCGATCCGCTGGGACGAGCCTGGGCGATCACTGCGCTCGTGGGCGTCGCCGCCACGATCGCGTCGGTGCTGGTCCGCGGCCCCGGGGGGTCGCGCATCCTCGCCGCGGTGGTGTGTGCGGGCCTGCTTCCGCTCGCCGCCGCCTCGTCGGAGCCCGGAACAGCACACCACGAGATCGTCGTGATCACCTTCTGGATGATCGCCCCCGCGGTCGCGGGCGGTCTCATCGGCATCGCAGGCGTCAGGTGGCACGGTGTGCGCGCCGCTCTCGCCGCGGCCGTCCTCGGAATCTGGGTAGGCGCGAGCCCGGCGCTGCTCGCGCTCCTGGCCCCCGAGCTGCCCGCGCGCGACCGCGACGGCGTGACACCCGCCGAGTACCTGACCGGGCGACCGCTCCCTCCGGCACCCGCAGTGCTCGACCTTCTGACGTCGTGGCAGTTCGAGGTGTTCGGGCTGGCGACGGCGGCGCTGCTGCTCGGCGGCGGGATCCGCCGCGGCGTTCACCGCGGGCCGAGTTTCCGTCTGGTCTGCGGCGTCGCCGCACTCGCGCTGCTCGTGTGGGCGACGAGTGGTGCTCCGGGCGTGTACGCGACGACCCTCGTCTCGGCGCGACTCGTCCAGCTCGCGCTGCTCGCGCTGCTCGTGCCCGCCCTGCTCGTCGTCGCGTCGCCGCCCACGAGCGCCCCGCGGTCCCGAGCGATGCGGTTCCTCACGCATCCGCTTGTGGCGGCCACCGTATGGGGAGGGGTGCTCGTGCTCGCGGTCCGAACCGATCTCCTTCTGCCCGCGGCGGCGAATCCGGCGATGTGGATGGTGTCCACAACATCGCTCGTCGGATCGGGCCTGCTGCTGTGCGTGAGCCTTCGCGCCCCCGGGCCTCGTCGCCGCCGGCTCGTGGCGGCACTCGCCGCCCTGCTCGCCCTCGGCATCGCGGTGGGCGTCCTCGTGCCGCTGATCGTCGGGGACGGCCTGCTGCATCCGGAGTGGTTCGCGGCGATGGGCCGCACCTGGGGGTGGACGGCGGTCGACGACCAGCGGTTCGGCGCGGGCATCGCGCTCGTGATTCTCGGCGCACCGCTCCTGGTGTTGGCGGCGGTCTCCCTCGCCCGGGCCGTGCGGACGCGCGGCGAGGCACCGCGACCGCGGGCGCCTCGAGCCTCGCGCCCGGAGACCCCGAGCGCCTACGACGAGCTGCTCGCGCGCCGCGGCCGCTGACCCGGGCCGGTCAGGGCGTGGGTTCGAGCACGACGGTGGCGTCGTCGAACGCCACGAGGTAGCTCGCTTCGAACTCGACATCCTTCTCGAGTGTCGAGACGCTCCCGTCGAACAGCGACTGCACTTCGACCGAGAGGTGGGCGACGCCCGTGGTCGCCGGGATCGCCCATACGCCGAGCTGATCGGAGGGTGCGAGGCGGGCCGCCGGCATCTCGGAGATGGTCCAGAGCGGAGGCGACACCACGCGGTTCTCGATCGCGTAGCCGAACGGGCAGCCGGTGGGGAACAGCACCTCCTGTGAGACGCAACTGGAGAGGTTCGCCTCGAGCCCCTCCTGCGCCGCGGTCTCGAACGCATCCGACGGCACCACGTCGATCCGCGCGGTGAGCTCGCCGCCGAGCGCGACCGCATCCACGGGATCCGCCGTCAGGAACGTGGAGGTGTGCGCGAGTCGATACGACGCCGGGCTCAGCACGGCGAAGGTGGCGCTGCCGCTCGAGGGGAGGTCGATCCACACCTCGCCGACCGTCACGCGGCGGTCGCCCGTCGCCTCGACCGTCAGCGGGGAGACAGGGCTGCGGGCGAACCCCCACTCGGGGAAGAACCCGAAGCGCGTGCCGACCCGCTCGATGACGAAGGTCGTCGAGATATCGCCGCTCGCATCCGCCACATCGACCCGATGGGTGCCGCCGATCTCGGTGTCGCCGACAACTGCGAACGTCGTCTCACCGAGCGCATCCGGGTCGAGCAGGGTGCGGTCGGCGCCGGACGCGACGGACACGCCAGGGAGCGCGAGCACCTCATCCACGTGGCCGAGGGCCAGGGCATCCAGGTAGTCGTCGACGAACGCGGATGCTGAGAACACGGTCGCGTTGGCGATCGCGATCCCGCCGACGATCGTCGCGCCGACGAGCGCGATCGCACCCACCCAGCCGACGACAATCCGCATGCTGCACATTCTGCCGTGCCCGCCCGGACGCCCCCGGTGTGCTGGGCTAGCCTGTCGAGGTGCCGCGCTCCGACCTCGCCCCCGAACAGCGGGCGGTCTTCGAGGCGATCGAGACGACGCGCGAGCACATCTTCGTGACGGGTCGTGCGGGCACCGGCAAGTCGACGCTGTTGGAGTACCTCGCCTGGAACACCTCGAAGCAGCTCGTGGTGTGCGCACCGACCGGCGTCGCGGCGCTCAACGTGGGCGGGCAGACCATCCACTCCCTGTTCCGGCTGCCGATCGGCGTCATCGCCGATCACGAGATCGAGCAGTCGGCCGAGCTCAAGAAGCTGCTGAACGCGATCGAGACGCTCGTGGTCGACGAGGTGTCGATGGTCAATGCCGACCTGCTCGACGCGATGGACCGCAGCCTCCGGCAGGCGCGGCAGAAGCCGAACGAACCGTTCGGCGGCGTACAGGTGGTGCTCTTCGGAGATCCGTTCCAACTCGCACCCGTGCCGGGCGACGGCGACGAGCGTGCTTACTTCGCCGACCGCTACCGCTCGATGTGGTTCTTCGACGCGCTCGTCTGGCAGGAGGCCGACCTCGTGATCTACGAGCTCGGCACGATCCACAGGCAGCACGAGCTCGAGTTCAAGCAGCTGCTCAACGCCGTGCGGCACGGCATGGTGACCGCCGAGATGGCGGGACGGTTGAACACGGTGGGCGCGCGTCCCGCGCCGGATGACGGCACCATCACGTTGGCGACGACCAACGCATCCGTCACCCGGATCAACCAGACGGCCCTCGCGCGCCTCCCCGGGCGCACCAAGTCGGCGGTCGCGGATGTGAACGGCGACTTCGGCGGTCGCACGTTCCCCGCCGACGAGCGGCTCGAGTTGAAGGTCGGAGCTCGGGTGATGTTCCTGCGCAACGACGCCGGAGGCGAGGGTCGCTGGGTCAACGGCACGCTCGGCGAGGTCATCCGCATCGCCGACAACGTGACCGTCGAGGTCGACGGGGAGTGGCACGAGGTGAGCCCGGTCACCTGGGAGCGCTACCGCTACAGCTATTCGCCGGTGACGAAGCAGCTCACCAAGGATGTCGTCGCCGAGTTCACGCAGTTCCCGTTGCGGCTCGCCTGGGCGGTGACGATCCACAAGTCGCAGGGGTCGAGTTACGACCGCGCGATCGTCGACCTCGGTCCGCGCAGTTTCGCCCCCGGCCAGACCTACGTGGCGCTCAGCCGGCTCACGGCGCTCGACGGCCTGTATCTGACGCGGCCGCTGCGCCCGAGCGACATCATCGTCGACGAGAACGTGCGCCGATTCATGTCGGGCGCGCGGCCCATCCCGGCCGTCAAGGCCTAGATGTACTCGGTCACTTCGTTGGTGACACTCGGCTGATCGGGGGTTGGCCTCCGCAGGCGGTGTGTGGTCGAGCGTAGTTGTAGTGCTGCAGCCAGGGTTCGAGTGCGTCGGCGCGGTCCTGGTTCGAGGTGAAGGGCTGGTGGTAGGCCCAGCCTTCTTGGAGCGTGCGGTTGAAGCGTTCGGCTTTGCCGTTCTGCCATGGCGAGTGCGGCCGGGTCAGCCGGTGTTTCGCGCCGAGGGCGTTCAGGACCTCGCGAAAGTCTCGGGAGAGGCGGTAGTTCATCGCGTTGTCGGTCATGACTTCCCGGACCGTGATGCCATGGTCGGCGAAGAACGCGGCCGCCTCGGCGAGGAACGCCGCGCAGGTCGGACCTTGCTCGTTCGGCAGGATGCGGGCGAAGGCGAGCCGCGAGTGATCGTCGACGGCGACATGGACGTAGTCGAACCCGATCCGGGCCTTGCGCTTCTCATGAGTGCGGTTGTGGTTGATCACGGCCGGGCCGTCAAGGCGCCAGCCGCCGCTGTCCGGGATCCGGCCGAGTTTCTTCACGTCGATATGGATCAGCTCTCCGGGCGTCTCCCGCTCATAGCGGCGGTTCGTGCGGCGCGAGGCCCGGATGCGGATCCCGGTGACCGGGTCGAGCTCGCGCAGGGCCGGCAGCCCGGCCCGGGCGATGATCCGCGACGCGGTCGACGGGCTCACCCCGACCCGCCGAGCCAGCTCGTCCCGACCGAGCCGCTCGCTCCGGCGCAACTTGAGCAGCCGGGCCGTGACCGCCGGGGAGGTCGTGGCCGGGTGCGCGCGATGCCGCGAGGAGCGATCAACCAGTCCCGCGGCGCCGAGTCTCCGGAACCGGGAAACCCAGCGATGCGCGCACTGCCGCGAGACACCCATCTCCTTCGCGACATGCGAAACCGGACGCCCCGACAGGACACGCTCAACCAAGATCAGTCGACCAGCCGGAGCCAGCCGCGCCCTAACGTGAGACATAGAGAAGGCCTTCCTTCGAGTGACGTAGACACCACTCGAATGGAGGCCTTCTCCTCACTCCACTGTCACCAACGATCTGACCGAGTACACCTAGACGCTGCTTCGCTCAGGCGGCCGTCTTCGCCCGCGCGAGGTCCTCGAAGAGCTCGGTGTTGAAGCGGTAGGCGAGCAGCACCTCGTCGATCACCCGCTCGCGCTCCGCGTCGTCCCAGGCGACCCGGTCGAGTTCGTCGCGGTAGGTCTCCTTGAACTCCTGCGGGCTCGCGATCTCGTCGAAGAGGTAGAAGCCGACGCCGTTGGTCTCGAATCCGAAGTGGCGCTGCATGACCTTGCGGATGAACTGGCCGCCCGAGAGGTCGCCGAGGTACCGCGTGTAGTGGTGCGCGACGAATCCGCCCGCCCACCGTTCGGCGGCGACATGACGGATGCGGTCGACGTAGGCGACGGTCGTGGGGAGCGGCGTGATCTGCTCGCGCCAGTCGTCGCCGAGCAGGAACTCCAGATCGGCTTCGAGCGCGGGCAGGCGCGTGAGTCGAGGGGTCGCGAAGTGCTCCACCACGGCGTCGCCCGCGAACACCGTCTCCGCTGCTTCGAGCGCCGCGTAGATGAAGTAATGCTGGGCGACGAGCGCGATGTAGTCGTCGCGCGTGCCCTCGCCCTTCATCAGATCGGTCATGAACCCGGCGCCCTCACTGTCGGAGTGGCTCGACCAGGTGCGCTCGCGCAGCGCCTGCGAGAAGGGGATGACAGACACGGGGACTCCTCTAGGTAAGGGTTCCCTTAGCTTATGCCTGACTGAAGGTCGGTGGAACCCCCGCGGCCTGATCCGGTGAGTGGTCCGCTCAGCGCTCTGTCGCGCGTGCCGCGCCGAGCCCCGTCGCGAGAAGTGCCGTGGATGCGGCGAAGTGCAGCACATTGTCGGCACCGTTGAGGGCGATGAGGTTGGCCGGAGTGCCGACCGCGAACAACCCGAAGAAGCCGATGCCGAGGAGCAGGCCCCCGGCCACGACGTTCGCCGTGCGAGCGAGGCGGTCGCCCCGCCAAGCCGCGAAGAGCAGGACGAGCCCCAGCACGAGATGAAGGGAGCCGAGCAGCACGTTCGTGCTCAGCTGCCAGAGCAGCACGGCTCCGGTGTTCGCCTCGATCCCCGCGGTCGCCGACACCGCGATCCCCGCGCCGCCCACGAGGACGAAGATCGAGCCCGTGGCGAGGGCGGCGATGCGATTCGGCGACATCGCCGTTCAGGAGTGCGGTCGCGGCTCGACGCCGAGGCGGTCGCACGCCTCGTCGTAGAGGAGGACGATCTCGGCGCGAATCTCGGGGCGCAGGCTCAGCTCACGCGACCACGGGATCCGCAGCTCGCCGGGCACACCCGTGGTCGTGTAGCTCCAGGTTCCGCCCCGGTGATCGAGATCGACCATCGTGGCCGTCGTGGGCTCGATGCCTGCGAAGGCGCGCACGATGAGCAGATTGTCGTCGGTGTGGTCGTCGTTCATGTGCGACAGCACCGCCTGGACCACCTCGGGGGAGAAGACGCTCACGCGTCCACGCTAGACCACGCCCCGCGGCCCCACGCTCAGCTCGAGAAGTCGACGGCGAGCTGCGCCAGTAGGCGTGCCCCATATCCGGTGGCACCCGCCGAGCGCCACGCGTCGTCGACCGGCGACTGCATGGTGCCGGCGATGTCGAGGTGCGCCCACGGGCGCCCATCCACGAAGTGTTCGAGGAACAGCGCTGCCGTGGTGGCTCCCGCATAGGGGCCGCCGAGGTTCGAGATGTCGGCCACCGCCGAGTCGAGCTGTGAGCGATAGGCACGCTCGAGCGGCAGCCTCCACGCCGACTCGCCCGTCGTCGCGGATGCCGACTCGACGGCTGCGAGCAGCGCGTCGTCGTTGCCGAACAGCGCGGCGGTGCGGGTGCCGAGCGCCATGAGCGACGCTCCCGTGAGCGTCGCGATGTCGACGATCGCATCCGGTTCCCACTCGCTCGCGAGCACGAGCGCATCCATCATCGCGAGGCGCCCCTCGGCATCCGTGTTCTTCACCTCGACGGTCGTGCCGTCGCGTGCCGTGAGCACGTCGCCCAGCTTGTAGGCGGATCCGGAGGGCATGTTGTCGGTGCACATGAGCCAGGCGGTGGTCTCGGATGCCGACCCCAGCTCGTCGAGCGCCGTGAAGGCCCCCAGGATCGCACCTGCGCCACCCATGTCCATCTTCATGAGCAGATGCATCGGATCCGAGGGCTTCAACGAGATGCCGCCCGAGTCGTAGGTGAGGCCCTTGCCCACGAGGGCGAGTCGTCGGCCGCCCTCGCGGCCGGCATGGCGCAGGCGCACCATCACCGGCTCCTCCTCGCTGCCGGCGTTCACGCCGAGGATGCCGCCGCAGCGCAGCTCGAGGAGCTGCTCGCGCCCGAAGAGCTCGACCTCGAAGCCGAATCGCGCGCCGAGTTCTACCGCGACCCGCCCGATGTCGGATGCGGTGAGGTGACCGGGCGGGGTGTTGGCGAGGTCGCGCGCCACGGAGGCGGCATGCACCGTCGCTCGCGCACGCGCGACGCCCGCGGCGAGGGCGGCGGGGTCGGCCCCCTCGACGGTGATGCTGACCGCATCGAGCGGCGGCTCGGCGGTCGTGGTCTTGAGCGGACGGTAGCGGTAGCGCGCGAGCACCACACCCTCGGCGAGGGCCTGGCCCGCCGCGGCGTCGTCCACGGGCCCGCTCGTCGTGAGTTCGAGCGACACACGCCGCAGCGAAGCCGTCGCCCGGGCGAACGCGGCCGCGATGTCGCGGAGCGCGTCGGGTGTGAGCGCCTCCGGGTCGCCGATCCCTACGGCGACGAGCGCGGGCCCGGATGCGGTGGGGATCACGAGGGTCTGACCGGGTCGGGCGCCGAAGCCGGCGCGCGTGAGGGCGGCGCGATCGAAGCCGAGCCCCTCCGCGACATCGCCCGACGAAGCGACCGTGATGCCGATCGCCTCCGTGTCGTCGGGGGTGCTCGACGAGACTTCGAGCGCATCGATCCACGCGACCGAGGGGACCGCCGTGAATCCGGGGGTCAGCAGTTCTCCGGGCGAGCGAGCGACCATCAGACCTCCACCTCCTCGGGTTCGAGGATCGCATCCGGATCGTCCGGCTCCACCTGCTCGGGCAGTTCGTCCATGCCCTTGTCGGGCATGCGCGTCGCAGGCACGATCGCCAGCAGCGCGAGCACCGCGAGGGCGAGCAGCGACAGCTGCAGCGCACGCAGGCGCGCCTCCTCGTTGATCCGCACCGCCTCGGCGAGCTCCTCGCCGCTTGCACCGGTGTCGGCGAGCGTCTGCTCGAGCTGGTCGTTGGTGATGAAGTTGATGTTGTCGAGGTTCACCTGCTCGACGACCGCCGGGGTGAGCACGGGGCTCTCGTCGACCTTCGAGACGACGAGCCCGCCGAGCACGCTCACCGCGAAGACGCTGATCACGGCGATGCCGACGGAGCCCGACAGGTTGTGCACGAGGCCGCGCCAGGCGCCGACGTCGCCCGCGAGCTCCTTGGGGGCGCGCGACAGGAGCGTGTTGAACACGAGCGCGACGATGGAGCCCTGCCCGAGGCCGAGCAGGATGAGCCCGACGACGATGAGCGCCTGCCCCCACGAGTTCTGGATGCTGAACGCCAGCAGCGTCAGCGCTCCGGCCACGACCACGAAGCCCGCCGTGCCGATGTGCCGGGGGCGGAAGCGCCCGTAGAGGGTCGCGATGAACGTCGAGGCGAGGAAGATCGAGAGCGTGTACGGGATGATCGAGAAGCTCGTCTCGATGCCCGTGAGCCCCTGCACCACCTGCATGTAGAGGGGGATGACGAAGTTCGCGGCGGTGCCGACGAACAGCATGATCGCCATGCAGGCCGTGATCATGAGCTCGCGGTTCGAGCGCAGCACCCGCAGGTCGAAGATGCGGGCGCGCTTCGCCTCCTGGCGCCTGCGGATCCAGACGAAGAACACCTGACCGCCGACGAGGCCGAGCACCACGAGCACCGGTGCGGGGGAGAGCCCGAGGATCGAGAACGGGGCGCCGTCCGTGGCCATCACGAGGCCCCACGGCTCGAGGCCCGAGCACCCGAAGCTCAGGAGGATGATCGACACCGCGGCGATGACCGCACCGGTCCAGTCGATCTGCAGCAGCGGCTGCGACGGCACCTTCTTGAGCGTGAAGCTCAGCAGCAGGTTGACCACCGCGAGTCCGACCATCATCGCGAATGACCAGCGCCATCCGATCGTCGTCGCGAACGAGCCCGCCACGAGCAGCGCGAGCACTCCCGCGGCGGGGATCGCGGCGGCGAGCAGGCCGATCGCCACCCCCTGCTGGCTGCCGCGGTAGTTCGTGGCGATGAACACGGTGAGGGCGGGCGCGATGAGCGCGATGACCGACCCGGAGGCCGCCTGCGAGACGAACAGCACCGTGCCGTTGGGGGCGAGGGCGATCCCGAGCATGGCGAGGCCGTGGATCACGAGAGCGATCTGGAACACGCCCTTGCTGCCGAAGCGCGCTCCGACCTTGGCCCCGAGCAGGATGAACGCCGCCATCGAGAAGGTCCCCGCGGTGATCGCCGTTCCGACGCTCGTCGCCGCGATGCCGAGGTCGGTGGTGATGCCTGCCATCGACACGGTCAGGGCGTTGACCGCGAACGACGCCTGGATCTGCGTCAATACGACGATCACGAGCGGCAGCCAGGACGTCTTCTGGGTGGTGGTGGTCACTCCGTGCTCCTTATGCGAAACACCGCGTCGTCAACCTCTGACCGCGTGGTGAGGCTCAGTCTGTCGCACGTATGGCTACAACGGAACACCTCCGATAACGTCAGGGGCATGTCCGAATCCGCGACAACGCTCGTGATCCTCGGACTCGCCGTGCTGGCCTTCATCTCGGGCCGTATTCCGACCGGGATCGTGGCGCTCGGGGTCGCTCTCGCACTCGCGGCGACCGGCATCCTTGAGCTGCCGCAGGCGTTCGCGGGCTTCGCCGATCCCTCGGTGGTGCTCATCGCGGCGCTGTTCGTCGTGGCGGAGGGCCTCGACGCCTCCGGGCTCACCGCCTGGACGGGCCGGCTGCTCGTCCGACGCGGCGGTGGCAACCCGGTCGTGCTGACCGTGTTCGTCATGCTCGTCGTCGCGCTCCTCTCGGCACTCATCACGCCGAATGGCGCGGTCGCCGCGCTGCTGCCCGTGGTCGTCGTCATCGCACGCCGCATCGAGGTGCCGCCCGCACTCCTGCTGCTCCCCCTCGCCTTCGGCGCGCATGCGGGTGCACTGCTCACGCTCACGGGGAGCCCCGTCAACGTGATCGTCTCGGAGTTCGCGGCGGATGCCGCGGGCCACGGCTTCGGATTCTTCGAGTTCACGATCGTCGGCGCACCGCTGCTCGTGGGCAGCATCCTCATCGCGGCGCTGTTCGGGCGACGACTCATCCCCGCGCGGAGCCCGGCGACGATGTCGCGCGACCTGACCGAACATCCGAGCGTGCTGTTGCGCGAGTACCCGGCCGCGGCGAGCGCCGAGGTCGACCGCGAGGCGGGCGTCGCGGAGGTACTCGTGGCCCCGCGGTCGGGTCTCATCGGCGAGCGCGTCTTTCCGGGGATGGTCACCGACAGCGGCGAGCTCGTGATCGTGGCCGTCTCGCGGGGAGGCGAGCAGCTGCCCGCGGGCGAGGTGGTGCTTCGCGCGGGCGACGTGCTGCTGCTGCAGGGATCGTGGGATGCGCTCGACCGCAACGTCGTCGATCCCGACGTGCTCGTGGTCGACGCGCCGGATGCAGTGCGTCGGCAGGCGGCGCCGCTCGGCTGGCGCGCTGGGGTGGCGATCGCGATCCTCGCGGCGATGGTCGTGCTGCTCGCGACAGGTCTTCTGCCGCCCGCCGTCACGGGTCTGCTCGCGGCGATCGCGATGGTGCTGACCGGCGTCGTGCCGGTCACTCGCGCGCACCGGGCGATCAGCTGGTCGACGATCCTGCTGGTCGCCGGAATGATCCCGATGTCGACGGCGATCACCGAAACGGGCACGGCGGCGACCATCGCGACGGCGCTCGTGGATGCCCTCGGCTCCGCCGGCCCCACGGTGGTGCTGCTCGCCCTGTGTGTGGTGGCGCTGATCTTCGGGCAGCTGATCTCGAACACGGCGACCGTGCTGATCCTCGCGCCGATCTCGGTCTCGGTCGCGACGACGCTCGGGCTCTCGCCGCTGCCGTTCCTCATGGGCGTCGGCGTGGTGTGCGCGGCTGCGTTCCTCACGCCCGTCGCGACACCCGCGAACTTCATGGTGAAGGATCCCGCGGGGCTGCGGTTCGGCGACTACTGGAAGCTCGGGCTTCCGCTCATGGCGCTCTTCCTCGCCGTGGCCGTGCTGCTCGTACCGCTCGTCTGGCCGTTCTGACCCGGCGTCAGCCGAGATCCGCGAGCACGGTGCGGGCCACGTTCCATCCGCCCATCCCGTGGGATCCGCCCGCGGGCAGCGCCGACGACGAGCACACGTAGACGCCCGGGATCGGCAGGCGCCACGGCGCGAGCGAGATGCGGGGGCGCGACAGCATCTGCCGCCAGTCGGCCGAACCGCCGCCGATGTCGCCTCCGACGAGGTTGGCGTTCCACGCCTCGAGCGCGGCAGGCGGCATGACGTGACGGGCGAGCACGCGCTCGCGGAATCCGGGGGCGGCGGCCTCGATGCGCGACTCGATCGCATCCGTCATGTCGTGGCTCGAACCGTTCGGCACGTGGCAGTACGCCCACAGGGTGTGCCGGCCGGCGGGTGCGCGCGTGGGGTCGGCGGCGGTCGCCTGCACGGCGATCACGAAGGGATCGTCGGGGTGCCCGCCCCGGGCGACTCGGCGTTCCGACTCCGCGATGGAGCGCGATGACGCGCCGAGATGGACCGTACCGACGCCTGCAAGGCGTTCGTCGCGCCAGGGGACGGGTGCGTCGAGCGCCCAGTCGACCTTGAACACGCCGGGGGCGTAGCGCCACCGGTCGAGGCGCCGACGGAAGCCGGAGGGCAGTGTGTCGCCCGCAATCTGGACGATCTGGCGGGGCGTGAGGTCGAGCAGCACGGCTCGCGCCTCGGGCAGCTCGTCGAGCGAACGCACGCGGTGACCGGTGCGCACCTCGCCGCCGAGACTGCGGATGTGCGTGACGAGCGCATCCGCGACCGACTGCGATCCGCCGACCGCGACCGGCCAACCCACCCCGTGGGCGAGCGCCGCCAGGAACACCCCGAACACGGAGGTCAGCGGGGCCCCGAGCGGCAGGGTCGAGTGGGCCGCGAGGCCGGCGAAGAGCGCACGAGTCGGCTCGTCGCGGAACACGAGGCGGTTTGTGAAAGTGGCCGGAGCGGAGCCGTGCAGCCCGACCGCGAGCAGCTCGCGCAGGGCGTGGGGCGGCATCGCGGTGGGGTCGAGCACCGATGCGGCGACGCGTTCCCAGTGCGCGCCGAGCCATCCCGGCCCGCGCAGCCAGGCGCGTCCGTCACGCCCCAGCTCCTCCGCGGTCTGTGCGGCCGAGCGATGCAGCAGCGTCGCGCCGCCCGCATGCACATGGCCGAGTGGCGTCTCCGGATGGGCGAACCGCAGTCCCTCCCGGTCGAGCCCGATCGCGCGGAAGGCGGGCGACCCGGCGGCGAGTGGCAGCACGGTCGCGCCGATGTCGTGCCGGAAGCCGGGCAGCGTGACCTCTTCGGTGCGGAGCGCACCGCCCGGAACGTCCGCCGCCTCGAGCACGAGCACCGACATGCCGGCCTCGGCGAGCGCAGCCGCCGCGACGAGCCCGTTCGGGCCCGCACCCACGACGACCGCGTCGAGCTCGGTCACCGGGTAGGGATGCCGCTCGCTCGACCGAGGCGCAGACTGTTCCACACGACGAGCACCGACGACAGCGACATCGCCGCCGCCGCGATGAGCGGGTTCAGCAGTCCGGCCGCCGCGATCGGAATGGCGGCCACGTTGTAGCCGAACGCCCAGATGAGATTGCCGCGGATGGTGCGCAGCGTGCGCCGCGAGAGCTCGATCGCCTGGGCGACCGCGATGAGGTCGTCGCGCACGATGATGATGTCGGCCGAGCGCATGGCGACTTCGGTGCCCGAGACGAGCGCGATCCCGAGGTCCGCGGAGGCGAGCGCCGCGGCGTCATTGATGCCGTCACCCACCATCGCCACGGTGCGCCCCGAATCCTTGAGTGCCTGCACGACGTCGGCCTTCTCGGCGGGGAGCACCTCGGCGTGGATCTCGTCGATCCCGAGCTCGGCCGCCACCCGGCGGGCCGCTCGCGGGTCGTCGCCGGTCAGCAGCACGGTGCGCAGGCCGAGGGAGCGCAGTGCCTCGACGCCGCGCCGGGCACTCGGGCGCACCGAGTCGCGCACGGCGAGCACGCCGGCCACCTCGCCGCCGACCGCGACGAGCACGGGCGTCGCGCCATCCGCCGCGATCTCGTCGACCGTCGCCCGGATCTCGTCGGACAGCTCTGCGCCGTGCTCGGCCATCGCTCGGAGGTTCCCGACCATGACCTCGTCGCCCTCGACGCGGGCGGCTGCGCCGAGCCCCGGAAGGGTGCGGAAGTCGTCCGCCTGCGGCAGGTCGGCGACCAGTTCGGATGCAGCGGCCCGCACGGCCTCGGCGATCGGGTGGGTTGATCCGGATTCCACCGCCGCGGCCGCCGCGAGCACGCGGTGCTCGGCGAACGCGCCGACCACGATCGAGCGCTCCACGCTCATGCGGCCGGTTGTGAGGGTGCCGGTCTTGTCGAGCACGACCGTGTCGACCCCGCCGGAAGCCTCGAGCGCATCCTGTCCCTTGATGAGGATGCCGAGGCGGGCGCCGCGGCCCACGCCGACCATGAGCGCGGTCGGGGTCGCGAGTCCGAGCGCGCACGGGCAGGCGATGATCAGCACGGCGATACCGACGCCGAACGCGTGGGCCGGATCGGCGCCGCCCAGCATCCACCCCGCCATGACGAGCACGGCCGCGACGATGACGGCCGGCACGAACCAGGTGACCACGCGATCGACGAGGCGCTGAACCCCCGCCTTCGAGGCCTGCGCGCGCTCCGCGATCGCGGCCATCTGGGCGAGCTGCGTGTGGGCGCCGACCGCGGTCGCCTCGACCACGAGACGGCCGTCGGTGCTGATGCTGCCACCGACGACGGCGTCGCCCGGGCCGAGCGCACGGGGGACGGGCTCGCCCGTCACGGCGCTCGTGTCGACCGCGGCGTATCCCTCTCGGATCTCGCCGTCGGCGGGGGCGGTCTCGCCGGGGAGGACGACGACGAGGTCTCCCGCGCGCAGCTCTTCCACCGGGATCTCGACCTCACGGCCGTCGCGCAGCACGCGCGCGGTCGTGGGCGCGAGCGCCGCGAGCGCATCCAGCACGTCGCCGGCGCGGCGCCGGGCGCGGGTCTCGAAGTAGCGCCCCGCGAGCTGGAAGGTCGTCATGCCGCCGGCGACGTCGAGGTAGATCGCGTTCGCTCCGGCGGGGGTGGGACCGAATCCGATCCAGTACCCGCTCTCGCTGCCCATGATGATCGTCGCGACAGCCCAGCCGAAGGACGCGACGATGCCGAGCGAGACCAGGGTGTCCATGCTGACGCTGCCGTGCCGCAGGTTGCGCAGCGTGGCGCGGTGGAACGGCCACGCCGCCCACGTGACGACGGGCACCGCGAGCAGCACGCACAGCCACTCCCAGCCCGGGAACCGCAGTCCGGGCACGAGCGCGAGCATGAGCGTGAGGTCCATGAGGGGGATCGTCAGCAGCGTCGACGTGATGAGTCGACGCCGCAGCGAGACGATCCGGTTCTCTTGCGCGCGGCGGGTCCAGGTGTCGTCCGGGCCGGTGCGCACGCGCGCCTCGTAGCCCGCCTTCGAGACGGCGGCGAGTGCCTCCGGAGTGTGCTCGGGGTCGAGCCCCACCACCGTGGCGCGCTCGGTGGCGTAGTTCACCGTGGCCGAGACGCCCTCCACCCGGTTGAGGGCGCGCTCCACGCGACCCGCGCAGGCGGCGCAGGTCATGCCTCCGATGTCGAGCTCGACGGTCACCGTTCGCCTCCCGGGGCGCTTCCCACGCCCGCGGCGCCGCGGCGTTCCGCGAGCTTGGCGAGCATGTCGTTGTAGGCGTCGAACTCGTCGTCGAGTCCACGATCGAGGTGGCGGTCGGTGCGCGTGGCCTCCCGCTGATCCTGCCGGGCCCACTGGATGCCGAGCGCGATGACGACGATCAGCAGCGGCAGCTCGCCGCCCGCCCACGCGACGCCGCCGCCCAGATACTGCGACGCCATCAGGTCGTCGGCCCACGGCTGGTCGAGCGAGAGGTAGTAGTTCTCGGCGATCGGCGTCGTGGCGGTCATGAGGGCGATGCCGAAGAAGGCATGGAACGGCATCGCGGCGAGCACGAGGCCGAGCTTGCCGAGCGGCGGGAGCGGACGCGGGGGCCGGTCGACGCCGATCACGAGCCAGTAGAAGAGGTACCCGACGATCAGGAAGTGCAGGTTCATGAGCTGGTGCGCCCAGTGGTACCGCACGGCGTCCTCGAAGATCGAGGAGAAGTACAGGCCGTAGTACGAGCCGATGAAGAGCACGAACACGACGAGCGGATTGGTGAGCACGCGCAGCAGCGGCCAGTGCATGACCCGCACGATCCACTCGTGCATGCCGTCGGCCGCCGGCGCACGGCGCGGGGTCGTGGCCCGCAGCAACAGAGTCACGACACCGCCGAGCGAGAGCAGCACCGGGGCGAGCATGTTGAGCCCCATGTGCACGATCATGTGGACCCCGAAATCGGAGCCCGAGTACATGCCGAATCCGGAGCTCGTCGCCACGACCACGACGATCCATCCGAGCACCCACGAGATCGTGCGACCGAGGGGCCAGCGCACGCCCTTGCCCCGAGCCGACCGGAGGGCGACCAGGTAGACCGTGATCCCCGCGGTCGCGATGACCGCGAACAGGATGTTGAGACGCCAGCCGCCGACGAGCGTCGCGAAGCTCGGGGCGTCCGGTAGCTCGAACCCCAGGAAGACCTGGCTGATGCTCGTGGGCACGAAGTACTGCGGCGGCGGGATGCGCGTCATCACCACGGTCAGCGCCACGAACGCGGATGCCAGCACAGCGCCCGCGGCAAGCGCCCGGCCGATCCGGCGGTCGGTGAGGCGGCCACGGCGCCACGCGACGGCGCACGCTGCGGCGATCCCGCCCGCCACCACGTCGACCGCGAGGCGGAGCGCGATCAGCAGCCCCGTCGGAGTCGCCGCGAATTCGCCGCCCACGAGCTTGAAGCCGGCGAGCACGAGTTCCGACGCGATGATGAGCGGGAAGGCGACCGCGAGCACCGCACCCGCGCGCCCGAGCGTCTCGGGTCGGAGCAGGCGACCGGTCGCGCGACGGATCGCCAGCACGACCGCGACCCCATACGCGACGGTCCCCGAGACGGCCAGCAGCACGCCGGCATCCGACCCGAAGTCGTGGCCCGGGCCGACGAGGATCTGCCCGACCACGATGGGTGCGAGCAGGGCGATGGCCGACGCCCAGAGGGCGATGAGCAGCGTGCGCCAGCGCGAGGCGAACGCGATCACGCCGAACGCCAGGAACCCGGCCGCCGCCGTGATGATCCATGCCTGCGGCAGGTAAGCGGCCTCCACGAGGAAGCCGAGACCGCCGGGCTCGAGGAGTCGCGCGAGCGGCTGACCGTTCGCATCCGCCGCGTCGACGGCGACGAGCACGGTGGCCGTGAGCGCCCAGACGAGCGAGGAGATACGGGCGATGCGCCATTCCGGCTCGGCGGCGAGGGGGAGTCGGGAGGGACGCGGGCGGGCGAGTAGGAACAGCAGCGCGACGAGGCTGCCGATGGTGAGCATCGAGGCGAGCTCGACCACGACGCGCAGGCCGGTGGAGAGCACGGAGATCTCGAGTCCCGGGTATCCGCGGAAGATCGCGTCGTAGGGGGTGGTGCCGAGCGCGACGACGGTCGCGAGGGGGACGCCCAGAGCGATGACGGCGGCGGCGATGCCGACCGTCAGCGGAACGGCCACCGGTCTGCGGCCGGTGGCGTGGTCGTAGGCGGGCAGCTCGGTGGTCGTCACGGGCGGATGCTGTAGCCCGCGTCGTCGACGGCGGCGGAGACGGCCGCCTCGTCCAGCACGCCCTCGAAGTCGATCGACGCGGTCTCGGTGAGGAGGTCGACGCTCACGCCGGTCACGCCCGGTACACCCTGAATCGCACCGGCGACGGCGGCACGGCAGTGGCTGCAGCTCATCCCGTCGACGTGGCGTTCGATCGTGGGCATTGGGGTCTCCTCACGGGTGGCGCCGCGGGTTCCGGCGCGACCCCTAATTCTACATCCGGTAGTCGAGGCGCCCGCTGGATGGTAGCTTCTTCTACGTTCAGTAGAGACGGCGTTCGGGAGGCGGAGGCTCGATGCTCCACGATCCCGCCGTGGCCTGGGTGTTCACCGTGATCTTCGGGGCGACCGGCGTCTACTCGGTCGTGCTGACGATCATTGACCGCCGCCTCATCGAGCGGGTCATGCACGGCCTGCACATCCTGATGTCGCTCGCCATGATCGCGATGGCTTGGGCGCTGTCGGTGCCGACTCTCCCGCAGGTGCTCGTGTTCTCGATCGGGGCGCTCTACTGCGCGGCGATCTGGGTGCGCTCCTTGCTGCGCGGAGGCACGGGTATCGCCGAGCATCCGCCGTGGATGCTCGGCTATCACGCGCTCATGATGCTCGCCATGGTCTGGATGGTCGCGCCTGGCACGGCGGGCCAGCATGTGACCCTTCCGGCGGCGCTCGCCGCGACCGGCGCGCTGGGTGCCGCGGGGCTCTACGCGGGGGTGGCGGTCGCGGTGGCGGATGCGGCGGTGTGCCTTGTGCGTCGTCCGCCGCGTACGGCGTTGCACGTCTCCGACGACGTCTCCACCGCCGCGATGGGTATCGGTATGGGTGCGATGACCCTGGCGATGGCGTTTGCGTGACCGCCGATGCAGTACTCTACTGAATGTAGAACTACGGGGTCCCGCCCCGCGACCGAGAGGATCCTGCCCCGCATGACGAAGTCCCGCTTCGCCGCCGCATCCGGTGCCGCCGTTCTGGGCGCTGCCGCGCTCACGCTGCTGGCCGCCCCGGCGGCGTTCGCCCACACGACCGTCGAGGCCACCAGCACAGCCGCTGGCTCGTACACCGTGCTCACCTTCGCCTCCGGACACAGCTGCGACGGTTCGCCCACGACATCGTTCACCATCGACCTGCCGGACGGCATCAACGCCGCGAGCCCCGAGATCCTGGCCGGATGGAAGGTCGAGAAGGTCATGGAGACACTCGACACCCCCATCACCGACAGTCACGGCAACGAGCTCACCGAGCGCGTCAGCCAGATCGTCTACACCGCCGACACTCCGTTCCCCGAGGGATTCCGGGTCTCGTTCGACGTCTCGCTGCAGCTGCCCGAGGACGCCGCCGGCGAGACGCTCTACTTCCCGACCGTGCAGCAGTGCGAGGAGGGGTCGAACGACTGGATCGAGATCCCCGCCGACGGACAGGACGACGAGGAGCTCGCGAGCCCCGCGCCGGCGTTGGAGGTCACGGAGGCGGTCGACGACGAGCACGGACACGGCGACGCCGCCGAGACCGAGCACGCGGAGGGCGAGCACGCCGACGAGGTATCCGACTCCTCGCCCGCCCTCGCGGTCGGCATTGCGGGTCTCGCGGTCGGGGCACTCGGTCTGGTAGTCGCCCTCGTCGCCCTGCTGCGGAGGCGTCCCGCGGCGTGACCTCCGGCATACGCGTCTCGAGATGGCGAGCAGGGCGACTCCTGCTCGCCATCTCGGCGTGTCTGCTCGCGGTCCTGCTGCCGGCGGCACCCGCATCGGCCCATGCCGACTTCCTGGGCTCCGACCCGGAGGACGGCGCCGCCCTCGAGGTCGCGCCCGTCGAGGCGACCCTGCGCTTCAGCGAAGACGTCACGGTCGCCGCGGGTGGCATCCGCCTGTTCCGCGTCGCGGCCGACCCCGTGCCGCTCGTGACGACCTCGCGCGACGGCGTCGTGACGGTCGAACTGCCCGAGCTCGCCGACGACGCCCGGTACGTGATCGCGTGGGAAGTCGTCTCGGTCGACAGCCACCCGATCGCCGGCACCATCTCGTTCAGCGTCGGCGACCCTCCGCCTGGAGCCGGACCCGTCGTGCCGGATGTGGGCGGAGCTGCGACGGTGCGCACCGCCGTGCTCGGCACCGCATCCGCCCTGCAATACGCGGCAGCGCTGCTCGTGTCGGGCCTGCTGTTCTTCGAGGCGGCGGCCCTTCGTCGGCGGATCGGCACGCGCGCGTCGCGCGTCGTCGTGCTCTCGGGCGCCGCGCTCGCCGCCGTCGCGGGGGCTGTCGTGACGGTCGCCGCGGAACTCACCTGGCAGAGCCTCGTCAGTGCCGCGCTGCTCGTGGTCTCGGCGGTGCTCGTCGTGGTCACGGTCGGTCGCCCGCGCGCGATCGTGCCACTCACGGTCTCGCTGCTCGCCCTCGTCGCTCCGGTGCTCCTCGGGCACAGCGCCACGACCGAGCCGCGCGCGCTCGTGGTCGTGAGCGACCTCGTGCACCTCGCGGCGGGCGCGGTGTGGTTCGGCGGGATCATCGGCATGCTGCTCTTCTTGATCCAGGCGTCCAGATCGGAGCGCGACCGATCCGCCGCGGACGCGGTCTCGACGGCGCAGGTCGTCGCGCGCTTTTCGGGATACGCCGCCGTCGCGGTCGGCGCGCTGATCGTGTCGGGAACCGTCATGGCCGTGGCGATCCTCGGAGGTTGGGCCCCCCTCGTCGAGACGGTCTACGGGCTCCTCCTCCTCATGAAGCTCGGCGTGGTGGCGATCGCGCTCGGCGTCGCGGGCTGGAATCGCGTCCGTCTGGTGCCGGTCGTCCGCGCCCGCCCCACGGCGGCGGCCGCGTGGCGCCTCATGCGCGCCCAGCTGCTGCGCGAGGCGGCCGTGGTGCTCGTCGTGCTCGCCGCGACCGGGTTCCTCACGAGCCAGAGTCCGGATGCGGTGCGCGGCGGGAGTGCGGCGGCCACGCCCGCGTCGTCGGAGGTCGCGGCGTCGGCGGATGGAGTCGAACTGTCGGGGGAGGCGCTGCAGGGCGACGACATCACGGTGCTCGTGTTCACGCTCGTCGATGACGACGGTGCGCCGATCGAGCCTGTCGAGCCGCCGACCGTGAACTCCCGGCTCCCGAGCGAGGATCTCGGACCGTTCACCGTCGAGGCGGAACCGACGGGTGTGCCGGGCGAGTTCCGTGCCGAGGCGCGCACCCCCTACCCGGGCGAGTGGCGGATCACCGTGGGCGTCCGGCTCACGACCTTCGACCAACGGACGCTGCTGGTCGAGACGACCGTCCCCTGACCCCACATTCGACATTCCGTAGAATCGACCCCCAGGAGGTACTCATGGCCGGCATCCGGACGCGCGCGAAGGGCGAGCTCGAGGGTGAGATCCTGCGCGTGCTGCGCAGCCACGAGGCCCCGGCGAGTGCCGCGGAAATCCAGGATGCGGTGCCCGGCATCCGCCCCGCGCTCACGACCGTGCTGACCGCTCTCGAGCGGCTGGTCGAGAAGGGCGAGGTGCTGCGCTTCGCGGAGTCGCCCCGCCGGGTGCGCTTCCAGGCCGCCCTCAGCGAGGTCGAGAACGCGAGCGAACTGATGCGCGGTGCGCTGGTCGGCGTCGACCGCCGTGCGGCGCTGCTGCAGTTCGCGGGCGACCTCGCAGACGACGATGTGGCTTTCCTTCGCGACGCCCTGACCCGACGGGGGAAGCGCTGAGGTGATCATCGCGCTGGCGCTCGTGGGCCTGACCGTTGCGACGGTCTGGCTCGCTCCGCGTCTGCTGACCCTCGGTCACTGGCAGGTGCGCTTCCCGCGGCTGGCGCTCGCGGCATGGCATGCCGCGCTGCTTGCGGGGGTGGCGGCACTCGTCGCGAGCGTCGTGGTGTCGGTGCTCGTGGCGGTCGGCGCGGCCGGTGCCTCCGGGGCGACGGCCGGGACCGAGGGGATCGTGGCGACGGTCGCCGGGTGGACGGCTCTGCTCGTGGTGGGCGCGCTTGCCGCGCTCGTCGCCTCGCGTCATGAGCTGCTCGTCGATATGCAGGAGTCGGAGCGCGACGCGGTACTGGCGGCACCGCACGAGGTGCTCGCCACGGAAGGGCGCACAGAGCTGATCGTGTCGTCGATCGATCGGCCGTTCGCGTGCGCCGTGCCGGGCCGGTCGCGGGCCATCGTGGTGTCCGCGGGGTTGCAGCGGCTGCTTTCGCCCGCCCAGCTCGGTGCCGTGATCGAGCACGAGCGCGCGCATCTTGTCGGCCGGCATGCGCTCGCGGTGCGCCTCGCCGACCTGAACGCCGCGTGCCTTCCGGGCCTGCGCGCCCCGCGAGAGCTGCGCCGCACGACCCGCCTGCTGCTGGAACTCATCGCCGACGACCATGCCGCGCGCCGTGCGGGTGCCGCGCATCTCGCGAACGCTCTCGTGCGTATCGCCGAGGTCGAGACCAACCCGGCGGCGGAGTTGCGCGCGGCGCGGCTCGAGGGCCGACGGTGGCGTCCCGCCCGAGCGGCATCCCGATCGAGCGTGTTGCGCGCCGCCGTCGGCGCCCGCTGAGCCGACTCAGCCGATCGAGGCGATCGCCGCGTGGATCGCAGCGAGGGTGGCCTCCGGATGCGACACCATCGAGACGTGTGACCCCGCCACCTCGCTGATGGTGGCGCCCGCCCGCTCGGCCATTCGGCGCTGGACGTCGATCGGGATCACGAGGTCGTCGGTGCCGAGCACCGCCCAACTCGGGATGCTCTTCCATGCAGGCGGCCCTGATGGCGAGACGTTCGCGACGAACGAGATGGGTCGCTGCGTCGCGGCGATCAGCGTCCGGTCCGACTCCGGGAGGTCTTGCGCGAACGCGTTGTGGACGGTCGCGGGCTTGAGGTACGCGTCGGCGGCACCTTCTGGCGCGCCGGGGTAGCCCGCGATGTCGAACACGGTGGTCGGGTCGGCGACGGCGAGTGCCGAGCTCGATCCGTCGAGGATTCCGGCGACGGTGTCGCCTTCGTCGGGGATGAACGCGTCGACGTAGACGAGTGCGCGCACGTCGCCCGCGTGTCCGGCGTTCGTGATGACGACGCCTCCGTAGGAGTGGCCGACGAGAACGACGGGTCCGCTGGTGCGCTGCGCCAGGAACGACGCGACGTAGGCGGAGTCGGAGTCGACCGAGCGCAGCTCGTTGGCCGGGGCGAGGACGGTGTAGCCCTCGTCGTGTAGGGGCGGGACAATCGCGTTCCAGCTGGACGCGTCGGCCCAGGCTCCGTGAACGAGGACGATCGTGGGTGTTTCCGACATGGTGGTTCCCTTCCGTCGCGTGCCGTGTGTTCGGGGGTGATGCGAGGAGTGGTGCCGGGCGTCGTAGAGGGCGCTCTGCCGCTCACATTAGGACTGAGCGAGGCTCGGCACCAGAGGGGTCGTGGGGAGAGGTCGGCCCCGCCCGCGCCGGGTGATGGGCGCGGACGGGGCCGGTTTCTCGAGGCGGGAGCTCAGGCGTCGCGCTCCTGTCGGCGGCGCGCGATCGCGCGCGCGGCGAGCACACCTCCGACGAGGAGCAGAGCACTGGCGACGGCGAGCCCCATCGAGATCTCTGCACCGCTTGCGGCGAGGTCGGTGTCGCCCGCGGGCGTGAGCGGCGTTGCGGGGTCGGCCGGCGTCCGATCGGGCGACGGCGCGGTGTCGTTCCCGGTTATGTCGGCGGCGGATGCCAGGTGGTTGCGATCGCCGGTGTACCGGATCGCGAACGCCACGTCGTCCCGCGCGCGCAGCGTTTCGGGCACGTCCCACGTGAAGCGGCCGTCGTCGAGTGCCGCTGTGCCGACGGGCTCGCCATCCACGTCGATCGTCACCTCGCCGGTGGGGACGGTTCCGTGTGCGCCGCTCACGGTGCCGCTGAGCGAGTCGCCCGCGGCGGTGTCGTCGACCCGCACCCGTGTGGGTGCCGCGACGACGGTGAGTATGGACGCCGTGCTGGTCGCCTCGACGTCGCGGTCCAGCCGGTCGCGCAGGTTCGTGACGTGGATCGCGTACTCACCCACCGGCAGTAGGGCCGGGGCGGGTGCGCGGACCAGCGTCGCATCCGAACCGATCGGCGCCCCCGGCAGCTTGTCTCCGTCGACAGAGAAGGTCGCCGAGCCACCGGCGAGATCGACGGTGCCGGGGGTGAGCCGCGCCGTCAGTTCGGCCGACTGGCCGTATTCGATCTCGTGCGCGTCGATGCTCGCGGCGGCCGGAATCACGGCCGGGGCGAAGAGATGCGCGGCTCCCACGGTGCGGGACGCGTTGACGAGCACTCGATCGCCGCTCGCGTGGATGCCCTGACCGTAGATCTGCTGCCCGAGGCCCGGGGCGCTCGTCGCGTCCGCGGTTCGCAGCGTCTGAGCGTGCGGGAAAGTCATGCGGTTGTTCTCGTCGCCCGCGGAGGTCGTGTCGATCGTCGACAGCTCGGCGAGCTGCACTTCACCCTCTCCCGTGGCGAGGTCCTTTCCGGAGATGAACAGAGTGCCGCCCTCGATCTCGATCGAGTATCCGAACGAGAGGGTCTTGGTGGCGGGGACGATCTTGGCGCCCACCTGCTGCAGCTGGGCGTCGAGCACGTAGACCGCTCCTTGGGTGGTCCTGCCGGCCTCGACCTCGGCGATCGTGCAGCCGACTTCCGGCTGATCCGCGGCGTAGTCGATCTCGATCGGCGAGCCGACGTAGAGCAGCTCGCCTTCGAACTCGAGCGACATGCCGAACGCGGGCCCGCCGCTGCCGGAGGTGAGGCACACCTTCGGGTCGGTGTCGGGCTGCGAGGTGAAGAGCGGGTCGTCGCCGGAGGCGAGGTCCCAGAGGTAGACGCCGCCGATCTGCACGCCGCCGTTGAACCGGTTCTGCACGGCGCTCACGGCGACGCGGTCGCCGTCGATGGCCACCGATTGCCCGGTGATGCTGCTGACGATCGGCTCCGGCGGGATGAGCGCGTCCCATTCGCCCGAGGAGAGATCGACGACGAACGCGAAACCTGCCGCGAAACGTCCGTTGACATCCGCGTTCGGTACGCCGATCACCAGCCGCTCGTCGTCGTACGCGAGAGCCTCACCGAAGTTCTTGAACTCGCTCGTCTGGGCGATATCCGGCGGGGTGAGGGTTGCCGTGAGCGGCCACTTCCCGGCTGCCGCACGCTCGTAGACATGCACCGTGGCCCCCTGCGGCGAGCCGACGAAGAGCCGATCCCCGTCGTCGTCGAGGGTCAGAGCGGTGCCGAAGCCCTTGCCCGTGACGGGTGCGGTGATCGTCGTGGTGAGCCAGTCGTCGCGCCCCGGGCCCACGTGTTCCATGACGTCGACCGAGGTGCCGCGCACGCGGGTCGAGGCGGCGACATCGCCGGCGAGATCGATCGCGTACCCAGCGTTCTTGCCGTCGGGCGGGGCGAAGCTCACCGCCTCCTCGTAGTCGGGTGCACCCGCCGCATGGGCGGGTGAGACGGAGGCCGCGACGAGCCCGAGAGCGAGAAGCGAGCAGGCAGAGATGTTCCAGAGCCGTGGCATGAGTTGAGACCTTGAGTCGAGGGACGGATCTCGGGAACATGCCCACCCTAGCCCAGGAAAGGGGCCAAGTGGACACTCAAGTAAGCCGTCACACCGCATCGGCTTGGCGGCGACAAACGGAGCCGGAGAAGAATCGACGGAGGGGCTGACGGGAATCGAACCCGCGCTGTCTGCTTGGGAAGCAGAAGTTCTGCCATTGAACTACAGCCCCGCAGCCGCGAACGGCTACCGGTAGAGCTTATAGGAGGCGCTCGACGGCGTCGCGCCGGAAGCCGCGGATCGCGAGCCACAGCCCGAGCGACAGCTCCCAGATGGTGATCGGTAGGGCGGCCACTGCCGCGAGCGGCGAGGTCTGGCCGAAGACGCCGAAGAGGGTCGCCCCTGCGGAGGTGGCGAGCAGCGGGATGCCGATGATGCCGATGAGCGGGATGGCGCGCGGCACAAGGCGGCCGCGTAGAAGCGCGGGCGCGAGGCAGAGCGCGTTGATCGCGGGCAGGAACCCCGGGCCGATGAGGAACGACCAGGTGTGCACGCCAACGAGCGCCTGTGCGAGGGGGTCGGCGGCATCCGTGCCGGTCGCGCGCATCCCCGAGAGGGTGAGCACGGCGATCACGCCGACCGCGATGATCCCGGCCTCGAGCGTGCGCGAGGCGACGAATCCGAGAGCGGCCGGTTCGCTCACGCGTCGCACGACGGGTGCCAACACGACCGCCGTTCCGATGCACGAGACGGCGAGCAGCACCTCGAGCACCGCCGACCATTGGGCCGCAAAGGCAGAGGGCTCCGCCGCCCCCGCGAGCAGCGGCGCGTTGAGCAGGGCCGCCGGGATAGAGGTGGCGAAGGTGGCGAGGTAGAGGAGGCCGGCGGCGAGCGAGAGGCGGCGGTGCGGGATCACGGGAGTCCTTTCCGGGAGCTAGGTGTACGGCGTACACCGGTCGATCAGAACCTATGGTGTACGCTGTACACCTGTCAAGATGGCGAGGTGACGACCACGGCCGGGACCCAGCGGATCCCCCTCGACCGCGACCGCGTGCTCGCGGCCGCCGTGGATCTCGCCGACCACGAAGGCCTCGACGCGATCAGCATGCGGGGACTCGCCGCCGGACTCGGCGTCGTGCCGATGGCGCTGTACAAGCACGTCGCCGACAAGGACGACCTGATCGACGGCATGGTCGACACCGTCGTCACCGCGTACGCGGCCACCGATCCCGCGCTCACCGGCGCGGATGCCGTGAGATCACGCATCCTCGCCGCACGCCGGGCGCTCGTCGAGCATCCGTGGATGCGCCGCGCCATCGAGACCCGCACCCGTCGCACACCCGCCGTGCTCGCGCACATGGACGATGTCGCGGGCGCCTTCCTCGCCGCCGGCTACTCGGTCGACCTCACCCATCACGCCATGCACGCGCTCGGCCACCGCATCTGGGGCTTCAGCCCGGAAGCCTTCGAGGAGCCGCCGCGCACGCCCCCCACGCCCGCCGAGCAGGAGGCGACGCTCCGCGTGATGAGCGAGCGATACCCCCACATCACGGCGATCGCCCTCGATACCGCGACGCGCAACCCGTCCGGCGCGTGCGATGAGCAGGACGAGTTCGAGTTCACCCTCGATCTGCTTCTCGACGCGTTCGCCCGGCTGCGGGATGCGGGCTGGGCGTCTCACCCGTAGCGCCCGATACGCTCGTCGCATGCTGCTGAGCGATCGCGACATCACCGCCGAACTCGACGCCGGCCGGATCGGGCTCGAACCGCTCGACCGCGACATGATCCAGCCGTCGAGCATCGACGTGCGCCTCGACCGCTACTTCCGGCTCTTCGACAACCACAAGTACCCCTTCATCGATCCCGCCGAAGAGCAGCCGGAGCTCACGCGCCTCATCGAGACGAAGCCGGGCGAGCCGTTCATCCTGCACCCCGGCGAGTTCGTGCTCGGGTCGACTTACGAACTCGTCACGCTGCCCGACGACGTCGCGGCGCGGCTGGAGGGCAAGAGCTCGCTCGGGCGTCTCGGACTCCTCACGCACTCGACCGCCGGATTCGTCGACCCCGGCTTCTCGGGGCACGTCACCCTCGAGCTCTCGAACGTCGCCACGCTGCCCATCAAGCTGTGGCCGGGCATGAAGATCGGCCAGCTCTGCTTCTTCCGCACGAGCTCCCCGGTGATCAACGCCTACGGATCGGGCGCCTACGCGAACCGCTACCAGGGCCAGCGCGGGCCGACCGCCTCGCGCTCGTGGCAGAACTTCCACCGCACCGACGTCACGGCGACGACCGCGGGCGCTCCCGGGGAGTAACGCGGATCGCGCTCAGGAGGGCCAGGCGGCCAGCTGCAGCGCGAGCCACGGGCTGAACGCGAACGGAGCGGCGGCGACCGCCATCCGCACCGAGCTCGGATCGGCCCACACCCACTCCGACACCTCGTCGCGCGACGGCTGCGGGTCGGTGTCGACGATCGCACGGAACACGGGGCAGATCTCGTTCTCGACGATGCCGTTCGAGTCGACCGCGCGGTAGCGGAAGTGCGGCAGCACGATCTCGACATCGCGCACGGGAACGCCGAGTTCCTCGCCTGCGCGGCGCGTGAGAGCGGCGATCGCGGTCTCGCCCGGGGTGGGATGCCCGCAGAACGCGTTGGTCCAGACGCCGGCGAAGGTCTCCTTCGTGAGGGCGCGGCGCGTGATCAGCATCCGACCCTGCGGGCTGTAGACGTGACACGAGAAGGCGAAGTGCAGAGGGGTGTCTGCCGTGTGCACGGTGGCCTTCGGAGCAGTGCCGACGGGCTTGCCGTCGTCGCCGAGCAGCAGCACGAGCTCCGTGGCTTCGGGAGTACCTGGGAGCGACATGAGCCGGTAGCCTGCCTAGATGGATGCGGCCGAACTGGCCTCCTCCGCTGCGACGCGGGGAGCCCAAGTGGACGCCGTGCTGGGGCGTTTTTTCAGCCTAGCCAAGAAGCGCGCGGAGCCGCACGGCCGCGAGTACGTCGAACTCTGGGATCAGATCGAGGCCGCGACCACCGGCGGCAAGCGGTTCCGCCCGCGGATGGTGATGGCCGCCTACTCGGCTCTCGGCGGGCGCGACCTCGACGCGGCGGCGAACGTGGGCGCCGCATTCGAGCTGCTGCACACGGCGCTCATCGTGCACGACGACGTCATCGACGGCGACTTCGTGCGCCGGGGCGCACCCAACATCTCCGGTGCCGCCCGTGACCTCGCGCGGTCGCGGGGCGCGAGCGAGGAGGCTGCCGAGCACCGTGGTCTGAGCGCCGCCGTCATCGCGGGCGACCTCGCGCTCACCGGCGCGTTCCGCCTCATCGAGCGTTCGGGGGCCGACCTCGACACCCGAGCCCGGCTGCACGAGGTGATGGATGAGGCGCTGTTCGCGAGCGCCGCCGGCGAGCTCATCGACGTCGACTTCTCGTGGGTTCCCGAGGTCCCGCGGGTGGACGACATCCTCGTGATGGAGCGCCTGAAGACAGCGGTCTACTCGTTCGAGTGCCCGCTGCAGGCCGGGGCGATCCTCGCGGGAGCCGGCGACGAGCTCGTTGCGACGCTCGCCGACTTCGGCCGCGACATCGGCACCGCCTACCAGCTCGTGGACGACGTGCTCGGGGTCTTCGGCACTCCGGAGACCGGCAAGTCGACGCTCGGCGACCTGCGCGAGGGCAAGCGCACCGTGCTCATCGCATACGCCACCTCCGCGCCTGGCTGGAGCGAGGTGGAGCACCTCTTCGGCGACCCCTGCCTCGACGAGGACGGTGCCGCGCTGCTTCGCGCGCACCTGGAGGAGTCCGGAGCGCGTTCGTTCGCCGACGGCCTCGCCCGCTACTACGCCAACCGCGCACTCGCCCGACTCGTCGAGCCCCACGTGGGGGCTGCGCTGCGCGCCGAACTGCACCCGGTGGCCGACGCGGTGCTCCGGCGCGGCCGATGAAGCACACGGGGGAGAAGGGAGCCGCCATCGCGCGGCTCGGGCTCTACGACAGCGTCGCGAGCGAGGCATCCGCCCTCGTGATCCGCCGCTACTCCACCTCGTTCGGGCTCGCGTCGCGTCTGCTCGACGAAAGCTGCCGCCGCGCGATCGAAGAGGTCTACGCGCTCGTGCGGGTGGCCGACGAGATCGTCGACGGGGGCGCCACGGAGGCGGGGCTCGACACCGCGGCGGCGGGGCGGCTCCTCGACGCGTTCGAGGCCGAGACCGAGCGGGCCCTGGTGGAGGGCTACTCGGCGAACCTCGTCGTGCACGCCTTCGCCACGGTCGCCCGTCGTGCGGGCTTCGGGGCCGAGCTCACCCGCCCGTTCTTCGCCTCGATGCGCGCCGACCTGCACGAGGTCGAGCACGACCCCGAGAGCTTCGCTCGCTACGTGTACGGTTCGGCGGAGGTCGTGGGCCTCATGTGTCTGCGGGTGTTCCTCATCGATCACCCCCGCAGCGCCGACGAGCTCGCCCGGCTCGAGCGCGGCGCCTGCGCCCTCGGCGCGGCGTTCCAGAAGGTGAACTTCCTCCGCGACCTCGCGGCGGATGCGTTCCAGCTCGGGCGCAGCTACTTCCCCGGGGTCGACGCGCAGAGCTTCGACGAGGCGGTCAAGCTGCGGCTCGTGGACGACATCGATGACGACCTCGCCGCCGCACGCGCGACCCTGCCGCTGCTGCCCGTCGGCTCCCGCCGCGCGGTGGCGCTCGCCGAAGGCCTCTTCGCCGAGCTGAACGCACGCATCCGCCGCACGCCGGCGAACGAACTGCTCAGCACGCGCATCCGCGTGCCGGATCCGGTGAAGCTGCGGATCGCCGCGGGCGTGGTGGTGCGCCGCGGTATGCCGAAGAGGGGGAGACCGTGACCCGCACGATCGTCATCGGCGGAGGCATCGCGGGCCTCGCAACCGCCGCGCTGCTCTCCCGCGAAGGCCATGAGGTGCTGTTGCTCGAGAAGAACGAGGCGCTCGGAGGCCGTGCGGGCTCGTGGGAGCACGACGGCTTCCGCTTCGACACGGGACCCTCGTGGTACCTCATGCCCGAGGTGTTCGAGCACTTCTTCCGCCTGTGCGGAACGACCGCGACCGAGCAGTACGAGCTCGTCACCCTCGACCCGGGCTACCGCGTCTACGCCGAGGGCGTCGAGGAGCCGCTCGACATCGCCGCGAGCCGTGACGAGAACCTCGCCCTCTTCGAGCGGGTGGAGCCCGGGTCCGGCGAGCGGATGCGTGGATACCTGGATCGCGCACAGGAGATCTACGAACTGGCCCTCGCGCACTTCCTGTACTCCACCTTCCAGCGGTTCGGTCCCGTGTTCTCGGGGCGCGTGCTCCGGCGCGGCGGGCGCCTCGGTCGCCTGCTTCTCGAACCGCTCGACCGCCTGGCGGGCCGTACGGTGCGCGACCCGCGTCTGCGGCAGGTGCTCGGCTACCCCGCGGTGTTCCTCGGGGCGTCACCGTCGCTCGCGCCGAGCATGTACTCGCTCATGAGCCACCTCGACCTCGTCGACGGGGTGCGGTATCCGATGGGCGGTTTCACCCAGGTGATCGCCGCTATGGAGCGGGTGGCGCGATCGGGTGGCGCGCAGCTGCGCACGGACGCCGAGGTCACCGCGATCCGGGTGCAGGAGGGTCGCGCTGTGGGCGTCGAGCTCGCCGACGGCGAGTTCCTGCCCGCCGACCTCGTCGTCTCGGCGGCCGACCTGCACCACACCGAGACCGTGCTGCTGCAGCATCCGGTCGACCGCACGTACCCGGAGTCGTATTGGGAGCGCCGCACCCCCGGGCCGAGCGCCCTGCTGCTGCTGCTCGGCGTGCGGGGTGAGGTGCCCGAGCTCGCGCACCACACGCTCCTCTTCGCGCGCGACTGGGAGCAGAACTTCGACGCGATCTTCGGCGACGAACAGCGGGTGCCCGCCACCCCCTCGCTCTACGTGTGCGCGCCGAGCGGACTCGACGCATCCGTCGCGCCCTCCGGCGACACCAACCTGTTCGTGCTCGTGCCGCTGCCCGCCGACCCCCGTCTCGGGCACGGCAACGTGGATGGCGATGGCGATGCCGCGGTCGAGGCGCTCGCGGATCGTGTGATCGCCCAGATCGCCGACTGGACCGGCGCGCACGACCTCGCCGAACGCATCGTCGTGCGCCGCACGATCGCGCCGGCGGACTTCCGCGACGACCTGAACTCCTGGCGCGGAACCGCCCTCGGGCCGGCGCACACCTTGCGCCAGTCGGCCTTCTTCCGCGGCCGCAACGCGAGCCGCCGCGTCGAGGGTCTGCTCTACGCAGGCGGATCGACGATCCCGGGCATCGGCCTGCCGATGTGCCTCATCAGCGCCGAACTCGTCGTGAAGCGACTGCGCGGTGACACGAGCGCGGGTCCGCTGCCCGAACCCGACCGTGCCGGGGCGGAGTCGTGAACTGGCTCTACCTGCTGGCGCTCGTCGTCTCGATCGGCGGCATGGTCGTGCTCGACCTGCGGTTCCGGCTCTTCTTCGCGGTGGCGCCGCTGCGGGCCGCAGTCGTGCTCGTCGTGGGCGTTGCCTTCTTTCTCGCCTGGGATGCGGTGGGCATCGGGGCGGGCATCTTCTTCCGCGGCGCCCCCGAGTTGCTCATCGGGGTCGAGCTCGCGCCCGAGCTGCCGCTCGAGGAGCTCTTCTTCCTCACCCTGCTCTGCTACCTGACGATGAACCTCGTAACCGGGCTGCCGCGGATCGTCGGCGCCGTCCGCACGCGCCGGGAGGTGGCGCGATGACCTATCTCGTCGTGAACGCCGTGTTCCTCGGCGCGGTCGCCCTGCTGGCCCTCGTGGCCGTGCTCGTGCGCCGTGCCCCGCGCTGGCGCTGGGTGGGGCTCACGCTCGCGGTGCTGCTCGTGCTCACGGCGGTGTTCGACAACGTCCTCGTGGCGGTCGGGATCGTCGGATACGACCCCGGCGAGATCTCCGGCATCCGCATCGGCGTCGCGCCGGTCGAGGACTTCGCGTACACGGTCGCCGCGGCCGTGCTGCTGCCGACGGTGTGGGCCCTGCTCGCGCCGGGGGGTCCGGGCCCGGGCCGGGATCGGGACGAGGGGGCCGCCTCGTGATCCGCGCGCTGTTCGTCGCGAGCCGACCCGTCAGCTGGGTGAACACCGCCTACCCGTTCGCCGCCGCCTACGTGCTCGCCGCGGGTCAACTGGACGCGACGCTCGTGGTCGGCACGATCTTCTTCCTCATCCCGTACAACCTGCTGATGTACGGCATCAACGACGTGTTCGACTACGAGTCCGACCTCCGGAATCCGCGCAAAGGCGGAGTGGAGGGGGCGCTGCTGCGGCCGAGCTACCATCGCGCCACGATCGTCGCGGCGATCGTCTCGTGCGTGCCGTTCGTCGTCTACCTCGCGATCGTGGGGTGGTGGTCGGGTACCGTCTGGCTCGCGGTGAGCCTCGCCGCGGTCGTGGCGTACTCGGCACCGGTGCTGAGGTTCAAGGAGCGCCCGTTCCTCGACTCGGTCACCTCGAGCACGCACTTCGTGAGCCCCGCGATCGTCGGTCTCGCGATCGCCGACGTCGCCTGGACACCGCAGCTCCTCGCCGTGATCGCGGCGTTCTTCCTCTGGGGCATGGCATCGCACGCCTTCGGCGCGGTGCAGGACGTGCTGGCCGACCGCGAGGCCGGCATCGGCTCGGTCGCCACCGTGATCGGTGCCCGGGCGACCGTTCGCCTGAGCCTCGTGCTCTACCTCGCGGCGGGCGCGCTGCTCCTGCTCGCCCCGTGGCCCGGTCAGCTCGCCGCCGCGCTCGCGCTGCCGTATGCCGCGAACGTCGCGCCCTGGTGGTCGGTTGCCGACGCGGATGCGGAATCCGCCAATCGCGGCTGGCGCCGGTTCCTCTGGATCAACTACGTCACCGGCTTCCTGGTGACGATGGTGCTCATCGCCTGGGCGTTCCTCGGCGCAACCCCGGCCCCCTAGGATCTTGCGCATGACTCCCGAACTGCCCGTCGGAACTCTGGTCGACGCCGAGGACGGGGTCGCGGCCGAGTTGCTCGCCGACCGTTTCAACCGACACACCTTCTGGTGCGGTCAGTCCGGATCCGGCAAGACCTATGCGCTCGGGGTGGCGCTCGAGCAGCTGCTGCTCGCGACCCGCCTGCCGATCGTCGTGTTCGACCCGAACTCCGACTTCGTGCACCTCGGTCAGGTGCGCGACGATGCGCCCGCGGAGGTGGCGAAGGCTTTCGCCGAGCGGGACATCCGAGTGTTCCGCTCGGGTGACGCGGAGGGCGACTCGCTGCACGTGCGCTTCGTGGATATGGACCGCCGCGCCCGTGCCGCAGCGCTGCGCATCGATCCGCTCCACGACCGCGCCGAGTACAACGCGAGCCTGCACTGGGATACGCCCGGCGACCCGAAGTCGATGGGTGAGGTCGTGGCCCAGCTGCGCGCCGGCGACGACCCCGTGATGCGTGACCTGGCGCTCCGGCTCGACAATCTCGGCGTGCTCGACTGGCCGCTGTGGGCGTGGGGTGGCCGCGCCGCGACCGACGAGATCGACGACGAACCGGATGCGACCGTGCTCGACCTCGGCGGGTTCGCCGTCGCGGACGAGCTGCGTGCGGCGGCGCTCGCGGTGCTCGACCACCTGTGGGAGAAGCGCGAAGAGCGACGCCCCCGCCTGCTCGTGATCGACGAGGCCCACAACCTGTGCCCGCCCGTCCCCGACACACCGCTCGCGGAGGCGCTCACCGAGCGGATCGTGCAGATCGCCGCCGAGGGGCGCAAGTACGGGCTGTGGCTGCTGATCTCGACGCAGCGCCCGTCGAAGGTGCACCCCAACGTGCTCACCCAGTGCGACAACCTCACCCTCATGCGCATGAACGCGCCCCGCGACCTCGCCGAGTTGGGTGACGTGTTCGGCTTCGCGCCGCCGTCACTGCTCGAGCGCGTCCCTGGTTTCGCCAAGGGTCAGGCGCTGATGGCGGGTGGCTTCATCGCCCAGCCGTCGGTCGTGCAGATGGGCGCCCGCCTCACCCGTGAGGGCGGATCGGACGTCGCCGTCCCCCTCCGCTGACCCTGCCGCTGGTCTCAGGCGGGCTGGCTGCCGCGGCGGCCAGCTTCGCCCCCTTCGCTGCACCCCGCCCCGCGCGCCCTGGCTCGCCCCCGCTCTCCGCGACTTCCGTTTCAGAAATGCAGGAGTTCCTTCCGGTGACACCAGCCGGCACCCATCTACAGCTCCGGCGGGGAAGATCTCCTGCATTTCTGACAAGCGTTCGGGGCCCAGCCGCCGGAGATGCCGAGCGGTGGGAGGCGCGCGACGATGCTGACCTCCCGTACGCGCTCAGGTTGAGAAATGCAGGAGATGTTGGGTGAGGGCCCCGCTGGGGGCTGAACCGCCGGTCTTCGGCCGGAGAATCTCCTGCATTTCTGACAGGGACCGAGGCGACGGCGGGTGCGGCAACCGAGACGGACGCGGGCAGGGTCAGGAGGCGGACTGGCGGGGGACCAGCAGCATCAGCATGAAGCCGACCAGCAGGATCAGCACGATGCCGAGGATGCCCCACGCGGTCGAGCCGAAGAGGGCGATCGCCCCCGACCACGCCAACGGCGAGAGGAAGCTCGCCGCTCGACCGGTCGTGGCGTAGAGGCCGAAGATCTCGCCCTCGCGACCGGCGGGGGTGACGCGCGCGAGGAATGAGCGGCTGGCGGCCTGGGCCGGCCCCACGAACATGCAGAGGACGAGTCCGAACACCCAGAAGATCACGTCGCCGGCGTCGCGGGCGATGAACACCACGAGTCCGGCCACGACGAGCCCCCCGAGCGAGGTGAGGATCACGGCGCGCGGCCCGAACCGGTCGTCGAAGCGCCCCGCGATGATCGTCGACACCCCGGCGACGAGGTTCGCGGCGACACCGAACAGGATCACCATCGTCGGGTCGAAGCCGAACACCGTCGCCGCGATGATCGCCCCGAAGGTGAAGACTCCCGCGAGCCCGTCGCGGAACACGGCGCTCGCGAGCAGGAACCAGAACGTCGGACGCGCCTCGCGATACAGGCGCGCGATGTCGCGCACCAGCACCCCGTAGCTGGCGAAGAACCCGACCCGCGGGCGCCCGGCGGCGGGCGGCGCCTCGGGCACGTTGAGAAGGATCGGGATCGAGAAGATCACCATCCACACCGCGCAACCCAGCGCGACGACGCGGATGTTGAGGCCCGCATCGGTGGGCAGCCCGAACCAGTCGGCCTGGTCCATGACGATCACGATCGTGAGCGCGACGATGCCGCCGAGGTATCCGAAGCCCCATCCGAGGCCCGAGATGCGGCCGACCGACTTCGGGGTGGAGACCTGCACGAGCATCGCGTTGTAGTTGACGCCCGCGATCTCGCTCACGACCGATCCGAAGCCGATGAGGGCGGCGCCCCACCAGAAGAAGGCGTAGTCCGCCTCGATGAAGAACAGGAGTGCGGTCGTGACGATGAGCACCGCGGTCGACCACGCGAGCCACAGCTTGCGCCGACCGCTGGCGTCCGCACGCTGACCCAGCACGGGGGCGAGCAGCGCGATGAGCAGCCCGGCGGCGCCGACGGCCCAGCCGAGGCCGGAGGTGAGGAGCGCGTTCTCGCCGCTCGCATCCGGCTCGACGCCAGCGGGGAGGAAGTAGTCGCTCGTCAGGTACACCGAGAAGACGAACGTCAGGATCACCGTGTTGAAGGGCTGCGTCGCCCAGTCCCACAGTGCCCACGAGAACACCTGCTTGCGGGGGATGGTGCGCCCCTCCTGCAGGTCGAGTCCCATCGCGGCGATCGCACCGGTGTTGGCGGCGGCGGGCGGTGTGGGTGTGGACGCCGCGCGCGCGGCTTCGTTGCCGGTCGGGTCACTCATGCGGGAAACGCTACTGCGCAACGGTGAACAGCAGGGGACGTGATCACCGATCGTGGTGTGCGGGAGTCGCTCGGCCACGTAAGTGGGCTATCTGGCGCACTTAATTTGCCACAGAACGCGCTTAAGTGCGGGCTTGGCGTGTCACCGTGGCGTCACGCAGCGCTCGTGGGGGCGCGGAGAGAACGAGGTCTGCCATGAGAGGTCGCATTCGGGCGGGGATCGCCGCGATCGTCGCCGCTGGTCTGGTCGCAGGCGGCGCGGTCGCCGCGCACGCCACCACGGAGTACGTGGGCGGGGGCAAGTGGTCGTACGGCGTCTACGAGCCGGCCAACACCGTCTACGTGTATTCGAACTACTACCACCCGTCGAAGAAGCACCGCTCGACCGTGCAGGTGCACAACGGCACCCAGTACCGGTCGAAGGACGCTCCCGCCGGCAAGACGGCAGAGATCGAGAGGGCGACGAGCTATGGCGGCAACAAGGCATGGTGGTACGCGTACTGATCCGGCCGCAGAACCGATGATCGAGAACAGGTTCAGGATCGCGATGTCCGCGGCGGTCGCCCTTGTGGCGGTCGCCCTCGCGGGCTGCTCGAGTGGCGGATTCGTCCCAGCCAGCGGAGAGGGCACCGCCGGTGCCACCGCACCCATGCCCGAGTTCGCCGGCCCGCACGCGGCCGAGTTCATCGAGGCCTGGCAGGAGACGGACTCGGACTTCGTGCGCGCCGTGCTGGCCGACGAGGTGATCTCCGACCAGGAGTGGGCGGAGGTGACGACGCGCATCGACGCGTGCTTCGCTCGCAACGGGGTGGAGTTCCTCGGTTTCGAACCGGAGGGCGGGTACGGAGTCGGCCCGTCTGGTCATGACGGCGATGAGATGCAGGAGATCTTCGCCGGCTGCGAGCTCGAGTCGGGTGAGGTGCCGATCAGCAGGATCCGCAACTCCGTCCTCACCAACCCCGAGGGGCTGGACTTCGACGAGCTGATCGTCGAGTGCCTGGTCGATCGCGAGGTGGTGCCTCCCGGCTACACGGTCGACGACTTCCGCCGCGACGAGCCCTCACCTGAGTCCGTGCCGTACCTCGATCCCGTCGGGGGCAGGGAAGCGTACAGAGAGTGCTACAACGACCCGCTCGACCTCCTGGAGGACGCCGAATGACCATCTCGAAGCCGACGCTCGTCGGGCTGATCGCCCTGCTCGCGTGGAGCTGCCTCGCGGTGGGCGCGACGGCGGCGATGGCCGTGGGCAGCGCGACGCCGGCCACGCTCGCACCCGCGGCCACCTCGGTCGAGGTTCCGGTGGGGGCAGAGCTGTTCTCGGACGAGCGCACGGTGAGCCTCACGGGCGAAGTCGCCCCGGAGCTGCCGCTCGCGATCACAGGCAGTGGTCGCGTCACGAGCTTCGACTGTGCGCCGGGCACGGTGTGGGCATCCGGATCCCGCGTGTTCCGGGTCGACGGCCGCGCAGTGCTCGCCGTCGCCACCCGCACGCCCCTCTGGCGCGACCTCCGCGTCGGCGACCGCGGAGCGGATGTGGCGGCACTGCAGAAGGAGCTTGCACGGCTCAAGGTTCGGGCGGGTCAGGGCGAGGTGCTCTCGAACGCGACCATCACCGCGGTCGAGAAGCTCCTCGGCGATCCGCCCGGATCGATGTCGACGATCGAGCTCGGGCGCGTGGTGTGGTTGCCGCGGGCGTCCACCGAACTCGCGCGATGTGCGACCTTCACGGGAGCCTCGCTCGCTCCCGACGAACCCGTCGCGTTCGCCCGCCGACTTCCCGCACTCGACGAGCTCGAACTGCTCGGGGGAGCGGTCGACGGCGATCGTGTACTTCGCATCGGGGACGAGACACTGCCTCTCGGTGCCGACGGATCCCTGCCCGCGAAGGCGGCATCCGTCGTCGCGGCGAGCGGCGCCTACCGCGGTGCGCTCGCCGAGGGCGCCACCCGGTTCGAGGTGCAGGCGGTGGTTGCGCTCGCCGAACCCGTCGAGGTTGCCGCGGTGCCTCCCGCGGCGATCTACGCGCTGGACGGCGGATCCGGATGCGTGCTCGCCGACGGGAAGCCCGTCGCGCTGACCGTCGTCGGTTCGCAGCTCGGCCGCTCGTTCGTGACCTTCACGGACGCGGACGCCGCACCCCGCGTGGTGCTCGCGCCGGCCCCGACGGACGGGCCGCCGTGCCGGTGACTCTCCACGCGGTCGGTCACCGTTTCGGCGACGGGCCGTGGCTCTTTCGTGAGCTCTCGACGCAGTTCGAGGAGGGACGTGTGTATGCGCTCACCGGCCCATCCGGATCGGGCAAGAGCACGTTGCTCGGCATCCTCGCCGGCTGGACACCACCTGCCGCGGGGGAGGTTGTGCGCGAATTCGCGGGGCGCACCGCTTGGGTGTTCCAGAATCCGCACGGCTCCCCTCGGCGCACCGCACGCGACCTCGTCGCATACCCCTTCGTCGCCCGCGGCGCCGACGTGGCCGAGGCCGACGCGGCCGCTGCGGAGCTGCTCGACAGGTTCGGGCTCGGCCACCGCGCCCTGACCCCGTTTCGAGCCCTCTCGGGCGGCGAGTCGCAGCGACTCATGCTCGCCCGCGCGGCGGCGGTTGAGCCGGCGCTCCTGCTCGTCGACGAGCCGACCGCGCAGCTCGACCCCGCATCCGCCAGCACCGTCAACGCGGTGATCGGCGAACTCGCCGGACGCGGCGCGATCGTCGTCGTCGCCACCCACGACCCCGCGACGCGCGAGGCCTGCACCGACCACCTCGACCTCGCCCGCCGTGGCGTCACGGCGGAGGTCGCGTGAAGCTCGCGGCGATCGCGCGCGAGGTCGCGGCGGATGTGGCATCCGGCGCCGCGCGGGTCGTCACCTTCGCGCTGCTCGCGGCCCTCATCGCGGGCGGGCTCTCCCTCGTCGACGTCCTCGCGATCCGCGCACTCGTGGCGGAGGCGCGCGACTTCCGTGCGTCCGGAGCCGCGACCCTGATCCTCACCGCCGAGGGCCGCATCGACGGCGATGCGTGCCGCGCGCTCGGCGCGATCGACGGCGTCGTCGCGGCCGGGGCGAGTCGACAGCGCCCAGAGGGGTTGTCGGCCGACGCCCTTCCGCATGCTCCCATCACCGTCTACGAGACGACCCCCGGTTTCGGCGGCGTGCTCGACGCATCCGCGCCCGGTACCGCCGTGGCGGGCGAGGTGGCCGAGGCGATCGGTGCACGCGAGGGCGACAGGGTCTCGACGGCCGAGGGTCCGTTGTGGGTCGGCGGCATCGTGCCGCCCCAGGCCGAGGGGTCGCGCGCCGGACTCGGGTGGTCGGTGTTCCTCGAGACGACCGGACGAGCCCCCTTCGACGAGTGCTGGGTACTCGCGTGGCCTCCCTCCGACGTCGTGCGCGGTCTGCTGATGGCGACGGCCGAGCAGGGTCACGAGGCACCTCGGCTCGGGCAGCTGAACACGAGCCTCGGCAGCGGCTTCGACGGGACCGCGCAGCTCGAGGCGCGCATCACGTCCGCAGTGCCGGCTGTCGCCTTCGTCGCGCTCGCCGCGCTCGGTGTGGTGTCGGTCAGGCTGCGTCGCCTCGCGCTCGCCTCCGACCTCCACGCCGGGGCGCGCCGTCGAGATATCGCGGCGATTGTCCACGCGCAGGCGCTGTGCTGGCTCGCGCCCGCCCTGCTCCTGACCCTCGGCCTCACGGCTCTCGCCGTAGCCCCCGAGGCCTACGGCGACCGGATGGCGCTGCTCACGGTCGGCGCGCGGGTCGCCCTCGCCTCCCTCGCGGGCGGAATCACCGGCGTCGGCGCGGGCGTCGCCACCATCCGCGAGCATCAACTGCTCCGCTACTTCCGGGACCGCTGACGCGGAGTTGAGTCAGCCCGACTCAACTTTCTTGACAACCTCGAGCGGGCGATGCAAACTTGACAGGTCCCGGCTCAATCCCGCGAGCCGATCAACGCTATCAAGGAGCAGTACACACATGGCTCGAGCAGTCGGTATCGACCTCGGTACCACCAACTCCGTGGTCTCCGTCCTCGAGGGCGGCGAGCCCGCCGTCATCGCGAACGCAGAGGGCTTCCGGACGACCCCGTCGGTCGTCGCCTTCACCAAGGACGGGGAGGTGCTCGTCGGCGAGACCGCGAAGCGCCAGGCCGTCACCAACGTCGATCGCACCATCTCGTCCGTCAAGCGCCACATGGGCACGGACTGGAAGAAGGAGATCGACGGCAAGAAGTACACGCCGCAGGAGATCTCGGCGCGTATCCTCCAGAAGCTCAAGCGCGACGCCGAGCAGTACCTCGGCGAGGACGTCACGGATGCCGTCATCACCGTCCCCGCGTACTTCAACGACGCCGAGCGTCAGGCCACCAAGGAGGCCGGCGAGATCGCGGGCCTCAACGTCCTGCGCATCATCAACGAGCCCACCGCGGCCGCGCTCGCCTACGGCCTCGACCGCGGCAAGGAGGATGAGCTGATCCTCGTCTTCGACCTCGGCGGCGGCACGTTCGACGTCTCCCTCCTCGAGGTGGGCAAGGACGACGACTTCTCCACGATCCAGGTGCGCTCGACCGCGGGCGACAACCGCCTCGGCGGCGACGACTGGGATCAGCGCATCGTCGACCACCTCATCAAGAAGTTCAAGGACACGACCGGCGTCGACGTCTCGGGCGACAAGATCGCCCTCCAGCGTCTCAAGGAGGCCGCGGAGCAGGCGAAGAAGGAGCTCAGCTCCTCGTCGTCCACGAGCATCCAGCTGCCCTACCTCTCGCTCACCGAGAGCGGACCGGCGAACCTCGACGAGTCGCTCAGCCGCGCCCAGTTCGAGCAGATGACCTCCGACCTGCTCGACCGCACCAAGAAGCCCTTCGACGACGTCATCAAGGAGGCCGGCATCAAGGTCGGCGACATCGCCCACGTGGTGCTCGTCGGCGGATCCACGCGCATGCCCGCCGTGACCGAGCTCGTCAAGAAGCTCACCGGCGGTCAGGAGCCCAACAAGGGTGTCAACCCGGATGAGGTCGTCGCCGTGGGTGCGGCCCTCCAGGCGGGCGTCCTCAAGGGCGAGCGCAAGGACGTGCTGCTCATCGACGTGACCCCCCTCAGCCTCGGCATCGAGACCAAGGGCGGCATCATGACGAAGCTCATCGAGCGCAACACGGCCATCCCGACCAAGCGCAGCGAGACCTTCACGACCGCCGACGACAACCAGCCGTCGGTCGCGATCCAGGTGTTCCAGGGCGAGCGCGAGTTCACCCGCGACAACAAGGCGCTCGGCACCTTCGAGCTCACGGGCATCGCCCCCGCCCCCCGCGGAGTTCCGCAGGTGGAGGTCACCTTCGACATCGACGCGAACGGCATCGTCCACGTCTCCGCGAAGGACAAGGGCACCGGCAAGGAGCAGTCGATGACGATCACCGGCGGATCCTCGCTGCCGAAGGACGACATCGACCGCATGGTGCGCGAGGCCGAGGAGCACGCGGCTGAAGACAAGGCTCGTCGTGAGGCGGCCGAGGTCCGCAACAGCGCCGAGCAGCTCGTCTACTCGCTCGAGAAGCTCATCTCCGAGAACGAGGACAAGATCGCCGACGACGTGAAGTCCGAGGTCCGCGCCGACATCGACGAGCTGAAGACCGCGCTGCAGGGCGAGGACGAGGCCGCGATCAGCTCGGCCTTCGAGAAGCTCAACCAGAGCCAGACCAAGCTCGGCGAGGCCATCTACCAGGCGAGCTCCGAGGCCGCTGCTGGCCCGTCGCCCGCGGGTGACTCCGAGCAGCCCACGACCGATGACGATGACGTGGTGGACGCCGAGATCGTCGACGACGAGGACGAGAAGAAGTAAAGCCCATGGCAGAGAACGACCGCGACGACGAGGAACCCAAGGTCCACGACAAGCGGCGGATCGACCCCGAGACGGGCGAGCCGCGGGAGCAGACCCCTGCTCCCGCGGCCGACGCCCCGGCCGACGACAAGGCGCCCGAGGGCGGTGACGACGGCCTGTCGGACGACGACCTCGCCTTGCTCGCCGACGCCGAGCGCGACCTCGTGGCCGAGTACCGCGAGATCGCGGCGCGGGCCCAGGCGGATCTCAAGAACTTCCGCACGCGCGTCGAGCGCGACCGCGCCGCGAACCGCGAGGCCGTGATCGCTGAGGTGATCCGCTCGCTTCTCCCGGTGATCGACGACCTCGATCGGGCCGACGCTCACGGCGACCTCGTCGAGGGTGCACCGCTCATGCTCGTGTCTCAGAAGCTCCGGGCGGGATTCGAGCGGTACGGGCTGCGCCGTGTCGGCGAGGTCGGGGAGCCGTTCGACCCCAACTTCCACGAGGCCGTCGTCCAGGTGCCCGAGGAGGGCGCCGAGGGCGAGACCGTCAAGGACATCATCCAGACCGGCTATGCGCTGGGCGACCGTCTCATCCGCGCCGCGAAGGTCGCGGTGAGCGTGCCCGCATCCGAATAACCCGAGAGGGGTCCGATGGCCAGTCAGGACTGGTTCGACAAGGACTTCTATGCCGTGCTCGGCGTCTCCAAGGACGTCTCCGAGGCGGAGCTGAAGAAGACGTACCGCAAGCTCGCGCGGCAGTATCACCCGGACTCCAACCCGGGTGATGCCGCCGCCGAGGCGCGCTTCAAGGAGATCAGCGAGGCGTACTCCGTGCTGTCCGATCCGTCGGAGCGTGCGGAGTACGACCAGGTGCGCGCGATGGGATCCGGTGCGCGGTTCACGAGCGGCGGCGCGGGCGGATTCGAGGACGTGTTCGGCGGCATGTTCGGAGCCGGCGGCGGACCCCGCACGCGCACGAGCTACAGCGCGGGCGGGTTCGAGGACCTGCTCGGCGGGATGTTCGGCAGCGGCGGGTTCGGCAACCCCACGGGCGGCTACCGCGGATACGGCGGCCCGGTCCGCGGCGGCGACATCACCGCGACCACGACCCTCGACTTCGCGACGGCCATCCAGGGCGACACCGTGACGTTGCAGCTGCCCGGCGGGCGCTCGACGAAGGTGAAGATCCCCGCGGGAGTTGCCAACGGCCAGAAGATCAAGGTGCGGGGCAAGGGCCAGCCGAGCCCCGACGGAGGCGAGGCGGGCGACCTCGTGCTCACGGTCACGGTGCGGCCGCACCCGGTGTTCGAGCGCGACGGCCAGCATCTGCGTCTCGATGTGCCCGTGACCTTCGCCGAGGCTGCACTCGGCGCCACGATCGAGGTGCCGACCTTCGACGGTGACCCGGTGCGACTGCGCGTCGCGCCCGGCACCCCGAGCGGGCGGGTGCTGCGCGTGAAGGGCCGCGGCGTGAAGACGGCGAAGGGCACGGGTGACCTGCTCGCGACCGTGCAGGTCGCCGTGCCGAGTCACCTCTCCGCGGAGGCGAAGAGCCGCCTCGAGGAGTTCGCGGCGAGCCTGCCGGACGAGAACCCGCGCGCCGACCTCCTGGAGAAGGCGCGACGGTGATGGACGAGTCGACGCCGCTGTTCCCGATCGCCGTCGCGGCGGAGCTCGCGGCGATGCATCCGCAGACGTTGCGGCAGTACGACCGTCTCGGGCTCGTCACCCCGCAGCGCACTGCGGGGAAGTCGCGTCGATACTCGATGCGCGACGTGGTTCAGCTGCGCGAGATCGCGCGTCTCTCGGCCGAGGGTCTCAACCTCGAGGGCATCCGCCGGATCCTCGAGCTCGAGAACGAGGTCGCGACGCTCTCGACCCGCGTCCGGGAACTCGAGGCCGCGCTCGCCGACGAGCTGCTCAACCGACCGGGCCGTCGCGTGTTCGCGGCGGGTGCGGAGGGCGAGGTCGTCTCGCTCCGCGCCGGCACCCGTGTGCGCAAGCAGAACCAGATCGTCGTCTGGCGAGCGCTCGGCGACGGTCGCGACCGCACCTGACGTCCGCCCGGCGCGGTGGCTCCGACTCGCCCCCCGGAACCGGGAGAATGCCCGCGTGACGAGGGATGACGCTCGCAGGATCCGCTGGGAGGAGCGCACGCGCGTTCCGTTCATCGCGCTCGCGTTCGTCTACCTCGCGGCATGGACGGTCGTCGCGATCGACGAGCGACGGGTCTCGGTGACGAGCCTTGTCGCGATCATCGTGCTACTGCTCGTCTGGCTGACCTTCATCGTCGACTACATCGTGCGCCTCGCGCTTGCCGGCGACCGCGTCTCGTTCGTGGCCAAGAGCGTGCCGGACCTCGTCGCGGCCATCCTGCCCGCGTTGCGTCCCGTCGTGCAGCTGCGGTTTCTCGCGAGCGTGCCGTACTTCCGGCGTCGCACGGGCTCGGCGCAGCGCCTGCGGGTCGTCATCCTGATGGTCGCCTTCGCCGTCGTCTTCGTCTACTCGATGTCGCTGGCGGTGCTGGTCGCCGAGCGGGATGCGGATGGCGCGGTGATCCTCACGTTGCCGGACGCGCTCTGGTGGGCGTGCGTGACGCTCTTCACGGTGGGATACGGCGACCTCTACCCCGTGACCGTGATCGGTCGGCTCTGGACGATCCTGCTGATGATCGGAGGTGTCGGCATCATCGGTTCCACCTCCGCGCTCGTGGTCAGCTACCTGGGCGACCGCGTGAACCCGCCCCGAGACGACGAGACCGCGCACCCGGCCGGACCTGAGAGGCCGGACGCGGGCGCGCGGTCATAGTCGGACGGGCGCTCAGCTCAGGAGAGCGCCTTGGCCTTCAGCGACTCGAACTCCGCCTGGGAGATCGCGCCCGCGTCGAGCAGCGCCTTCGCCTTGGCGATCTCGTCGGTCGGGGTGGCCGTTCCAGCAACGTCGCGGATGTACTTCTCGGCGATCTGCGCCTGCGCGTCGGCCTGTCGCTGGCTGCGCTCCGCCATGCCCCGTCCGCGGGCGATCAGGTAGACGAGCGCCGTGAGGAAGGGCAGGAAGATGAGGAAGACGATCCAGAGTGCCTTCCACCAGCCGTTGAGCGTGTTGTCGCGGAACAGGTCGCCGATGATCGAGAAGATCGCGAACAGGTAGGCGATGAACGCGAAGATCCAGAACATCAGGAGGATCAGATCCCAGACGTTGTTGAGGAAAGACATCGTGGTGGTTCCTTTCTGGCGGCGGCCTCCCTGCGAGACGCCTTGGCCCATTTCTACACCCCGGAGGCGAACGCATCCATGGCGATCTGAGGCGTGCATTCGCCACCCGCGCACGCTAAACTTGAGTCCCCGACACTCAACTTCGACCGACGGAGAACCATGGCCAACATGCAGGGTGCCCCCTCCACACAGGAGGAGCAGAAGAGCGCTCTGGAGCAGTACGGCGTCAACCTCACGCAGATCGCGCAGAGCGGCAAGCTCGACCCCGTGATCGGGCGCGACGCCGAGATCCGCCGCATCAGCCAGGTGCTCACTCGGCGAACGAAGAACAACCCCGTGCTCATCGGCGAGCCGGGCGTCGGCAAGACTGCCGTCGTGGAAGGGCTCGCCCAGCGCATCGTCGCGGGCGATGTCGCCGATTCCCTCAAGGGCAAGCAGCTCGTGGCGCTTGACTTGGCGGCTCTCGTCGCGGGGGCCAAGTACCGCGGCGAGTTCGAGGAGCGGCTGAAGGCCGTGCTCAAGGAGATCGACGAGTCCGACGGCCAGGTGATCACCTTCATCGACGAGCTGCACACGCTCATGGGCGCGGGCGGCGGCGAGGGGTCCGTCGCGGCGGCGAACATGCTGAAGCCGATGCTCGCGCGCGGCGAGCTGCGGCTCATCGGGGCCACGACCCTCAACGAGTACCGCGAGTACATCGAGAAGGATGCGGCTCTCGAGCGGCGCTTCCAGCCCGTGTACGTCGGCGAGCCCTCCGTGGAAGACACCGTCGCGATCCTGCGCGGTCTCAAGGAGCGTTACGAGGCGCACCACAAGGTCGCGATCGCCGACAGCGCGCTCGTCGCTGCGGCGGCGCTCAGCAACCGCTACATCACTGCGCGGCAACTGCCCGACAAGGCGATCGACCTCATCGACGAGGCGGCGAGCCGGCTCAAGATGGAGATCGACTCCTCGCCCGTCGAGATCGACGAGTTGAAGCGCGCAGTCGACCGCCTCACGATCGAGGAGCTCGCGCTCAAGAAGGAGAAGGACGCGGCCTCGCGTGAGCGCCTCGAGAAGTTGCGCGCCGACAAGGCCGCGAAGGAGCAGGAACTCGACGCCCTGCAGACGCGCTGGCAGGCAGAGAAGCACACGCTGCACAGCGTCGGCGACCTGAAGTCGCGCCTCAACGACGCGCGCATCGAACTCGACCGGGCCATGCGCGAGCAGCGCTATCAGGACGCCTCGAAGCTCAACTACGAGACGATCCCCGCGATCGAGAACCAGCTGCTCCGGGCGGAGGCGATGGAGCAGCAGGGCCCGCGCATGGTCAACGACCAGGTGACCGACGAGGACATCGCCGCGGTCGTGGCCGCCTGGACCGGCATCCCGGTCGACAAGCTGCGCCAGGGCGAGACCGAGAAGCTTCTGAACCTTGAGAACGAGCTCGCGAAGCGGCTGATCGGGCAGCGGGATGCGGTGCGCGCCGTCTCCGAGGCGGTCCGCCGCACGCGCGCCGGCATCGCCGACCCCGACCGGCCGACAGGGTCGTTCCTGTTCCTCGGCCCGACGGGCGTCGGCAAGACCGAGCTCGCGAAGGCGCTCGCGGCCTACCTGTTCGACGACGAGAAGGCGCTCGTGCGCATCGACATGTCGGAGTACGGCGAGAAGTTCGCCGTGTCCCGCCTCGTCGGCGCCCCTCCCGGATACATCGGCTACGAGCAGGGTGGCCAGCTGACCGAGGCGGTGCGCCGGCGCCCCTACTCGGTGATCCTGCTCGACGAGGTCGAGAAGGCACACCCCGAGGTCTTCGACGTGCTTCTGCAGGTGCTCGACGACGGCCGCCTCACCGACGGCCAGGGGCGCACGGTCGACTTCCGCAACACGATCCTGATCCTCACCTCGAACCTCGGCAGCCAGGTGCTCGTCGACCGCGAGCTGAGCTGGGACCGCAAGCACGATGCCGTCCAAGAGCTGGTACGGCAGGCCTTCAAGCCGGAGTTCGTGAACCGCCTCGACGACATCGTCATCTTCGCGCCGTTGTCGGAGGCCGACCTCGGCCAGATCGTGTCGCTCTACGTCGATCGGCTGGAGCGCCGCCTCGCAGAGCGACGCCTGCAGCTTGCGGTCACGCCCGACGCGCGGGCGTGGCTCGCGGAGCGCGGCTACGACCCGATCTACGGTGCACGCCCGCTGCGGCGGCTCATGCAGCACGAGATCGATGACCGGCTGGCGAGCGCCCTGCTCGCGGGGGACATACGCGACGGCGACACCGTGCGCGTCGACCTCGAACGCGCGGGCGGCGGTCTGGTGGTGTCGCGCTTCGACGACTGAGGTCGGCGCACGGCGGTCGCCGCACGGCGCCCCCGCGCTACGGCGGCGTCCCCCGGAAGGTGACACGCCTCGCAGTCTGCCCCCCGAACGTTGAGCGGGGTCCGCACGGCTGTCCCCCGATCGCGGATCAGGTCCCCTGAGATGCCGAACGGGGGACTCGGCGTATCACGCCGCGGTCCCCCGTAGTGCCGACCCGGAGGCGGCTACTCGGCGGAGGACGCCGACGAGTCGCGGTCTGCGGCGCGCAGCTGCTCTTCGATCTCGGCGATGATCATGTCGGTCGTGCGGGTGTCCTGCACGCTCGTCATGAACGTCTCGAGGGCGTCGCGATCCTCGCGCAGGGCGTCGAGTCGCTCCACGGTGCGCAGAAGCAGCCGGTCGATGTGCTCGGCCGTCTTGGCGCTCGCCTCGGTCGACCGCATCCGGGCCTGCTCGAGGAGCCCGGCGGCAGCGTGCTGTGCGTCGGCGATGATCTCCTCGGCGGTGGACGACGCCCGCAGCTGCACGGACTCCGACTCGCTCGCGATCACGTTCGCGCGGCGGCTGATCTCGGAGGCCTTCGCGTTGGCCTCGTCGAGCACGCTCTGCGCGAGCGCCTGAGCCTCTTCGTAGCGCTGAGTGAGCTCGGTCTCGGACTCCTCCACCCGACGGCGGATCGACTCCTCGATCTCGAGGCGGCGGCGCTGCGCCTGCTCGACACGTTCGGCGGCAGCGGCGCGTTCCGTCTCAATCTCGGCGTGAAGATTCGACCGTGCGGCTGCGATCTCGCGCTCAGCCTGAGCGATGAGCGCCGCACCTGCGCGCTTGGCGCCCGCGAGGCGCTCTGCCGCCTCCTGCAGCTCCGAGTTCGCCCGAAGGGTTGCGTCGGCCGCGTACGACTCGCTCGCGAGCCGCATCTCCGTGGCCCGCGACTCGGCCTCGGCGACGAGCTGATCGGCGTGCGCCGACGCCTCACGCTCGAGTCGGGCCGCGCGCGTGCCGGCGTTGCGCTTCGTGCGCTCCGCCTCGGTTCGCGCCTCCTCGACGAGACGGTTCGCCTTCTCCTCTGCGAGACGCAGGACCTCTTCGAACTGCGCGCCGAGCGACGCGTAGTTGGGCTTGGCGGGCAGGCGCTTGATCTGAGCCTTGAGGAGCTTGATCTCCTGCTTCGTCTCCGAGAGCTCGGCGGCGAGCGCGGCATTGTGATCGGCGCGAGAGCTGATCTCGCGGCGCAACTGCCGAAGCTCGCGCTCCACGTCGGCCTTCGCGTACCCCCGGAAGGCGACCGGGAACGAGCTGGTCATTTCTGCGGACATGAATCCAGATACTCCTCCCTCGTCGCCGGTGGTCAGGTGGAGTTGTCGTGAGATAGTTGACGCCCCGATCCGAACACCTGGCACGCCGACGTGCGAGATCGGCCGCAGCGGATGGCGCGCGTGACCCGAATATCGCCCGAAGAACAAGGGGCTCAGACAGGGGGCGACGCCGGAGACACGGAAGGGGGATCCACGTCTCCGGCGTCGGAATGGGGGACGCACCACCCGAACACGGTGCTGTCCCCGATATCGCCAAACGACTGGCGAACCCCCCCGGATCCGCACGATCGCCGCATGGCAGCGCAAGCATCGCACCAAATGTGGAAGCGAGGGACATGGCCGTCGTTCTAAGGTTGACACTACCTCAGGGATGTTCTGGGGCGGGTGCTCGCCGTTTCGTAACGGATGCGAAACGCGAGTCCCCCAGAATGATCGAAGGGCCACCGGGAGGCCCCTCGCGCCCCGGCCGGGACACCCCTTTTGGGGGACGATTCATTCCTGGGTTGACATCTGAGTAGAGCCATCCGAACGGGTGGATGACCATTGGGCTCGGGGAACATCTCGAGAGGGGAACGGATGCAGACGCATGTAGGTCGAGGGCGCGACCTGCTGCTGGGCCGGCGCACCGATTCCGAGCGGCTTCGCCGCGCCGGACGCGCCCTCGGGATCAGTCGCGTCGTCGTGGTCGCCGTCGCCCTCATGTTCCTGAGGTACGAGTTCCCGGTGACGCCCCTCCAGGTGGTGGCCATCGGGGTGACCGTCGCCATCATCGTCCTCGCTCTGCTGCTCTCCCACATGCACCCCGAGGCCGCGACGGTCGTCGGACTTCTCGGAACGATGCTGCTCGTCGTGCCGATCGTGGTGTTCTCGCAGGTGGCGGTGGACCTCGCCCGAATGCGCGGGGGTCGCGTCGCGTGGGGGGCGGGTCTCGCGGCCGTCCTGATCGCAGTCGCGACGACGATCGTGAAGTCGAACGGCATACCCGACCTCATGACGACCATCCAAGTCGCCTCGGCGATGCTGATCGCGGGACTCGGCGCGGTGTTGAAGACGATCGAGGAGCGCAACCATCACGCCCTCCGTGAAGCCGGGGCTCAGCGCGAGCGCGAGAACCTCACCCAGGAGATCCACGACGGTCTCGGCCGACGTCTCGCGCTCATCAACCTCCGCATGCAGGCGCTGAGCGATGAGCGGATCCAAGAGAACCACGACTTCCAGCAGATCACCGAGGAGATCCACCGCACCTTCGGCGATCTCCGGAGCCTCGTGGAGACAGGAGAGCGCGCCGAGTACGATGCGCCGCTCTCGGACTTCCGGGCGTTCGCGGACGACATCCGTCGGCTCGGCATCCCCATCCAGGTGCTCGAGGACCCCGCCATCGACGCGCTCGGCACCGAGGTCCGCGAGGTGGTGGGGCTGATCTGCCACGAGGGTCTGCTCAACGCCGTCAAGCACGGTGATGCGGGACCCGTGCGGCTCTCCGCGGTGATCGACCCGGAGGACTCCGCCGTCGAGGTCGTCATTCGCTCGCAGCTGCGGTCGGGGCGCGCGAAGTCCACGCCGATCGCCTCGGGCGGCTACGGCCTCCGCGCTCTGCGTCGCATCGCGGCGACAGCCGGCGGCGAGCTCGAGACCTTCTCCTCGGATGGCGATTTCGTGCTCCACGCGCGCATCCCGAGCGATTCCGCCGGAGCACGTCCTATCACCGAGGCAGGAACACGATGACCAAGCGCATTCTGATCATCGACGACGACCCGCTCGTGCGTCTCGCCCTCCAGGGTCTGCTCTCGCGGGTCCCCGGCGTGAGCGTCGTGGGTGAGGCCGCCGACGGCGGTAGCGCGATCCGGGTGCTGCGGTCGCAGGAAGTCGACATCGTGCTGCTCGACATTCAGCTCCAGCAGCTGAGCGGCTTCGCGGTGGCACCGGCGATCCGGGGCCAGTTCCCGAACGTCCGGATCGTGATGATGACCACCTTCAGCCCCGACCGGTTCGAGGCCCACGCGGCTGCGACGGGCGCCGATGGCTTCTTCCGCAAGTCGGCCCACGCACAGGAGATCATCGCGGCCGTGCTCGGCACGGAACGCCGTGCCGCCCCCGCCCGGTCGATGGGCCCGCGGATCAGCCCGCGGGAGCGCGACGTGGGCGAGATGATCGCCCAGGGCCGCTCCAATGAGCAGATCGCCGCGGCCCTCGGCGTCAGCGTCAACACCGTCAAGACCTACGTGTCACGACTGTTCGTGAAGTTCGGTGTGGTGAACCGCGTGCAGCTGTCGAATGCGGTCAACGGCGTCTATCGCGGGGGCGGTTCGGCCACCGGATCCTGACCCCCGATTCGCCCGGGCGTCCTGCCCCCGAAGAAGGGTCATCTAGGCGAGGACAGCCGCACGCGTACCCCGGATCGCTTTTTGCGAGCTTCCCTAGCATCTGCTGAGGACGACGAGACGGAGACCGGCGGTGCACAGATCGCACGCTGTCGATGACGACGGGACGGACGCTTTCGAGCGACGGCTCGCCGGTCGGCGCGCCCTCGTGGTCGCCTCGCTCGGCAGTCTGCTCGATCAGGCCATCCGGTGGAGCCGGCGGATGCACCTCGCCGACGACAGCGTCTTCGTGACGTTCGACGATCCGCACGCTCGCGCCGTGCTCGCAGGGCAGGCGGTCAGCTACCTCGATCACGTGCGACCCCGTGACTGGCGCGGCGCCGCTCGTGCCGCGCTGCTGCTCTGGCGGCTGGTGCCGCCGCGTGATCCCGAGATCGTGATCTCGACCGGCGCCGCGGTCGCGCTCGCCGTCTGGCCGGCGGCGTATCGCTACAAGATCCCGATGCACTACATCGAGTCGGTGGCCCGCGTCAGCGGACCGAGCCTCACCGGGCGGATTCTGCGCCTGTTGCCGGGGGTGGAGACCTGGACTCAGCACGACTACGGCCTGCGGGGGTGGAGACAGGCGCCGTCACTGCTCGGCGACTACCGGTCAGAGCCGGTCTCGGCAGCACGCGTCGACATCGACCGACCGTTGCGGATTCTGGTGAGCGTCGGCGTGATCCGCCCGTACCGCTTCGATCGCCTGGTCGAGAGCGTCCTCGCGGTGCTCGGACCCGACGACGAGGTCACCTGGCAGCTCGGCTCGACCGACCGCACTGATCTTCCGGGGCGCACCGTTCCCTGGCTCGACCCCCTGCAGGTGGCGGAGCTCGCGGGCGGCGTCGACGTGGTGATCGCCGATGGTGCGGTGGGCGTGCTGCTCGATGTGCTCGAAGCGGGCCGGCTTCCGATCGTCGTGGATCGCCGGATGCGTGACGCGGAGCACGTGGACGACCACCAACGCGAGATCGCCGAGCTGCTCGAGGGTCGCGCTCTCGCCATCCGGGGCGACGCCGGACTCACTCGCGGTGACCTGCTCCGCGCGGCGGCGTGGCGCGTGGTGCGTGAGGCGCCTCAGGAGGCGGCTCCCGTCTGAGGCTCAGCCTCGCACGAGCTGCGCGATGCGCCCCGGCCCCTCCGGGTCCTGCAGGCTCGTCGTATCGCCGAGGGGGCGTCCGTCGACGATGTCGCGCAGCAGGCGTCGCATGATCTTGCCGGAGCGGGTCTTCGGCAGTTCGGGCACGAGGTGGATCTCGCGGGGCTTCGCGATCGGCCCGATCACGCGCGCCACGTGGTTGCGCAGCTCGACGATGGTGTCGGGCCCCGTCTCGCGTGCCGGGATCACGAACGCCACGATGGCCTCGCCGGTGACGGCGTCGTCGGCACCGGTCACCCCGGCTTCGCCGACGAGGGGATGCGCCACGAGCGCCGACTCGATCTCGATCGTCGAGAGGCGGTGCCCCGAGACGTTGATGACGTCATCCACACGACCGAGCAGCCACACGTCGCCGTCGGCGTCCACTTTCGCCCCGTCGCCCGAGAAGAAGTAGCCGAGCTCGGCGAAGCGCCGCCAGTACGAGTCGAGGTAGCGCTGCGGATCACCCCACACCGTTCGGGCGAGCGCCGGCCACGGATCCGGGATCACGAGGTATCCCCCCGCGCCGGCGGGGACCTCCGCACCTTGCTCGTCGACCACGAGCGTCCGAAGGCCGGGGAGCGCGCGGGTCGCCGAGCCGGGCTTGATCGTGCTGAGCCCCGGGATCGGCGCCATGACCGCCGCGCCCGTCTCCGACTGCCACCAGGTGTCGATGATGGGAGCGCGCCCCGCACCGAGGTGCTCGCGGAACCACATCCACGCCTCGGGGTTGATCGCCTCGCCCACCGAGCCGAGCAGCCGGATGCTCGAGAGGTCGTGATCCGCGGGCGCGCCGTCGGGGAACCAGGTCATGAGCGTCCGCACGAGCGTCGGGGCCGTGTAGTAGACGGTCACCCCGTAGCGCTCGATGATCTCGAAATGACGGGTGCGCCGCGGGGCGTCCGGTGTTCCCTCGTAGATCACCTGCGTCGTCGCGTTCGCGAGAGGTCCGTAGAGCTCGTACGTGTGGGCCGTCACCCACGCGAGGTCGGCGGTGCACCAGTGCACGTCGTCCGGCTTCGCGTCGAACGCGGCCCAGTGCGTCCAGGCGGCCTGGGTCAGGTAGCCACCGCTCGTGTGCACGAGCCCCTTCGGCTTCCCCGTGGTGCCGGAGGTGTAGATGATGAACAGCGGCGTCTCGGCGGGGAACGCCTCGGCCTCGTGGGTCGCGGGTTGGCGGTCGACGAGCTCGTGCCACCACACGTCGCGGCCGTCGGTCCAGGGGATGTCGTCACCGGTGCGGCGCACGACGAGCACGTGCTCCACGTGCGCGAGGCCGGCGACCGCGTCGTCCGCGTTCTGCTTCACCGGAACCGCCGCGCCTCGGCGGAACTGACCGTCGGAGGTGATGAGCAGCTTCGCGCCGGTGTCGGCCACCCGGAAGCGCAGAGCCTCGGCCGAGAAGCCCCCGAATACGAGCGAGTGAACCGCCCCGATGCGAGCCACGGCGAGTGTCGCGATGACCGTCTCGAGAAGCACGGGCAGGTAGATCACCACGCGATCACCGGACCGGATGCCGAGTTCGGTGAGGGCGTTCGCCGCCCGCGCCACCTCCTCCTGCAGCTCGGCGAAGGTGAGGGTGCGCCGATCGCCGGGCTCACCCTCCCAGTGGTACGCGACCTTGTCGCCGAGGCCCGCCTCGACGTGCCGGTCGACGCAGTTCACCGCGACGTTGAGCGTGCCATCGGCGAACCACTCCGCGCGCGGCGGGCGCGGCTCGCCGTCCGGCCCGAGGGGCGGAGTCCAGTCGAGAGTGCGGGTGAACGGCGTCTCCCAGCGGAGGCGCCGAGCCGCGTCGGCCCAGAACGCCACAGGGTCGCTCGCCGCGCGCCGCCACGCGTCTGGATCGACGTTCGACGTCGCGGCGAGCTCCGCGGGCGGAGGGAACGCCCGCGTCTCGACCAGCAGCTCGTGGATGGGGGCGTCGCGTGTCACGCGACCGACGGTATCCGCCGCCGGGCGCTCCGCCGAATCCGCCCGTCACACACGGCAACTCTCGACGAGGGTCAGGCGTGTGGGGGCTTCAGGACAGCGCCGGGATCACCTGCTCCTCGAAGAGCGCGACGCCGCTGCGGTCGTACGCCGACTCCGGGAAGTAGTGGATGCTGTACCCCAGCCCGAGCGCCTGCCGCGCGCGGAGCACCTCGATGATCTCGTCCGGCGTGCCCGCGATGCCCTCGTTCGAATCGATGCTCCGGTACTGCGCGACGACTTCGGCGGCCTTCGCATCGCCGATCACCTCCGAGAGGCGAGCCTCGTAGTTGTCGACCCGGCGGTGCACGTCGGCGCTCGTCTCGCCGACGATCGTGGCGAAGTTGCTCGATCGGGTGATCGCGTCGAAGTCGGTGCCGAGCGTCTCGCAGTGCTGTCGCAAGACCTCGCTCTTGTGGGCGAACGACTCGGCGCCGCCGTTGAAGTTCGTGTAGCTCGCGTACTGCGCCGCGATCTTCAGCGTCACCTTCTCGCCGCCTCCGGCGATCCACATCGGGATGCCGCCCTCCTGGAGCGGCTGCGGCTGCACGATCGCGCCGTCCACCTTCCAGAACTCGCCGTCGAGGCTCGCGCTACCGGTCGTCCACGCCTGGTGCATCACCTCGACGCCCTCGCGCAGCATCCGCAGACGAGCGGGGGCGTCGGGGAAGCCGTACCCGTAGGCGCGCCACTCGTGCTCGTACCAGCCGGCGCCGATGCCCATCTCGACGCGACCGCCGGAGATGATGTCGACGGTCGAGGCGACCTTCGCGAGGTAGGCGGGGTTGCGGTATCCGACGCACGTGCACATCTGGCCGAGGCGCACCCGCGACGTGGAGGCCGCGAGTGCCGACATGAGCGTCCAGGCCTCATGGGTGGCCTCGTCGCTCGGGACGGGCGTCGTGTGGAAGTGGTCGTAGATCCAGATGGACTCCCAGGGCCCCTCTTCGGCTGACCGCGCCAAGTCGTGCATGACGCCCCAGTGCCGAGCAGGATCGATCCCCACCAGATCGAACCGCCAACCCTGGGGAATGAAGATGCCGAACCTCACGCGTGTGCCTCCTTCTGGGCGGTGCCGCCCTCGATCTCGATCAGCTGGTCTCGGACCTTGCGCCGGAGGACCTTGCCGATCATCGACTTCGGCAACTCCTCGACGACGTGCACCCGGCGGGGCACCTTGTAGGCCGCGAGCTGACGCTTCGCCCAGGCCCGCAGCGCCTCGGTGTCGATCTGCGCGCCCGGTGCCAGCACGACGGCCGCCACCACGTGCTCCCCGTCACGGGCGTCCGGGATGCCGACGATCGCGACATCCTCGATGCCGTCGTACGCCCGCAGGGTGTCCTCGACCTCGGACGGCGCCACGTTGAATCCGCCGGTGATCACGAGCTCCTTGATGCGATCGCTGATGGTGACGAAGCCGTCGTCATCGACGGTGACGATGTCACCCGTGCGGAACCAGCCGTCGGTGAACACCTCGGCGGTCGCCTCCGGCTTGTTCCAGTAGCCCGTGAACACCTGCGGCCCGCGCACCACGAGTTCGCCGGGCGTCCCGGGCTCGACATCGCGCGTCGGTTCGTCGGGGTCCACGACCCGCAGCTCGGTGCCCGGCAGCGGCAGCCCCACGGTGCCGATCCGGCGGTTCGGTGCGACCGGGTTCGCCATGAGCACGGGCGAGCATTCGGAGAGCCCGTAGCCCTCGACGAGGTATCCGCCCGTGAGCGCCTCCCAGGGTTCGACGACCGCGGACTGCAGCGGCATCGCGCCCGAGATGGCGATCTCGATCCCCGCGAGCGAGACGCCCTTCTCTTCTGCGGCTTTCCGCAGGCGGTCGTAGAGCGGGGGCACGGCGGGCAGGAAGGTCGGAGGCCGCTTGCGGAAGACGGGCAGCACCAGATCCGGATCCGGCTTCGGGAACAGGACGAGCCGCGCGCCCATGCTCATCGCGAAGGTGAGGCAGAGGGTGAGCCCGTAGGCGTGGAAGAGGGGCAGTACCGCGTGCACGCTCGCCGAGCCGCGCGGCACCGCCGGAACCCATGCGCGCGCCTGAGCCGCGTTCGCCACGAGGTTGCGGTGGCTGAGCGCGGCACCCTTCGGCGATCCGGTCGTGCCGCTCGTGTACTGGATGAGGGCGATGTCCTCGGGCGCCGGACCGGCGATCTCCGCGGGGATGCCGGGACCGTCGAGCAGGGCCTCCCACGGGGTCGTGCCCTGCACCTCGATCGTCAGCTCGGCGCGACTCGTGCGCGCGCGCTCGATCGGGAGCTTGAGGAGCGCACGCATCCGCAGCGGGAACGCCCGCGTCATGTCGACCGACACGATCGCGTCGAGCGCCAGGTCGCTCGGGAAGTCCTGCAGGGTCGGCACCGTCTTGTCCCATGCGATCGCGACGCGTGCGCGGTGATCCTCGAACTGATGGCGCAGCTCACGCGGCGTGTAGAGCGGGTTGTGCTCGACGACGATCGCGCCGATCCGGAGGATCGCGTAGAACGCGATGACGTGCTGCGGGCAGTTCGGCAGCACGAGCGCGACCCGATCGCCTCGGCGCACCCCGAGACGGCGCAGGCCCTCCGCGGCGCGCGCGATGTGGTCGGCGAGCTCGGCGTAGCGGGTCTCGCGTCCGAAGAACTCGAGGGCGACGTGGTCGGCGTACCTGGCGGCCGATTCGGTGATGAGATCGGAGAGCGTGCCCGGGGGCACCTCGAACTCGCGGGGCACGCCGTCGGCGTAGGAGTCGAGCCAGGGCATCTCTGCGGGCGACCTCGTCACCCGGAAAGCCTACGCCGCGGCATCCGCGCCCGGCACGCGGTGCGCCCGGGGTGCCCGCTAGCGGGTGAGCTCCTCGCGGATGGCGGTCACGAAGCCGTCGACGTCGGCTTCCGTCGTGTCGAAGGCCGTCATCCAGCGCACCTGGCCGGCGGCCCGGTCCCAGTCGTAGAAGCGGTAGCGCTCGCGGATGCGGTCGGCTGCGTCGTTCGCGAGCACCGCGAACACGGCGTTCGCCTGCGTCGGCTGGCTGAACGCGAGGCCCGGGATCGATCCCTCGGCGATCCCCGCCTCGAGCGAGCGGCGCAGCCGGGCGGCCATCCGGTTGGCGTGCGCCGCCGCTTCGAGGCCGACGCCGTCCTCGAACAGCGCGAGCAGCTGTGCGCTGAAGAAGCGCATCTTGCTCGCCAGCTGCATCGTCGTCTTCCGCAGGCGCACGATGTCGGAGACCCGGTCCGGGTTCAGCACCACGATCGCCTCGACGCCGAGGGCGCCGATCTTCGTGCCGCCGAAGCTCAGCACGTCGACCCCGGCATCCGTGGTGAACTCCCGGAACGGCACGCCGAGCGCGGCGGCCGCGTTCCAGATGCGTGCGCCGTCCATGTGCACCGCGAGGCCCGCCGCGTGGGCGGCATCCGCGAGACGGCGCACCTCCTCGGGCGTGTAGAGCGTGCCGAGCTCGGTGGTCTGGGTGATCGACACCGCGGCGGGTTCGGCGCGGTGCTCGTCGTCCATGCCCCACGCCTCCGTGGCGAGCAGTTCGGGGGTCAGCTTGCCGTCGGGCGTCGGCACCACGAAGAGCTTGAGACCTGCGACCTTCTCGGGCGCCCCGCCCTCGTCGGTGTGGATGTGCGCGGTCGAGGTGGCGATCACCGAGCCCCACCGGGGGAGCAGCGCCGTGAGTCCCACAACGTTCGCGCCGGTGCCGTTGAACACCGGGAAAACCTCGGCCTGCTCGCCGAACTCCCTCCGGACGACCTCCGAGAGGCGGCGCGTGTAGTCGTCTCCGCCGTAGGCGATCTGGTGGCCGCCGTTCGCGTCGTGCAGGGCCTCGAGGACCTGCGGATGGATGCCGGCGTAGTTGTCGCTCGCGAAGCCGCGGAAGGAGGTGTCGTGGATGCTCACCCCTCCATTCTCAGCCGCGCAGCGCCTCCGCGAGCTTCACACGCTGTCCGGTGCGCAGCAGGGAGTTCTCGTAGATACGCGCACCGAGGGCGATCACACCCGCGCACGACACCGCGAGGATGCCGAGCGAGACGATCGGCTCCCACCATTCGGCCGTTCCGAGGAACAGCCGCAGCGGCATCCCGACGGGTGCCGAGAACGGCACGTACGACATGATCGTGACGACGAGGTCGTTGTCGTTGAAGAACACGACCACGAAGTACGGGATCATCACGAGCATCGTCACGGGCGTGGTCGTCGATCCGATGTCCTCCAGTCGCGACACCATCGCGCCGGTGGCGGCGAAGAGCGAAGCGAGGAGCACGAACCCGAGCACGAAGAACACCGCGAACCACACGAACGGCGCGCCGAGGCCGGTGAGCAGGGCGGCCTGGCCGGTCGTCGTGAGGCCGATGATCGCGATCGACAGCAGCAGCGCGATCTGACCGAACGCGAGGATCGTGGTGCCGAGGATCTTGCCCGCGAGGAGCGCGCGGGTGGGGATCGCCGAGAGGAGGATCTCGACCACACGAGTCGCCTTCTCCTCGACGACGGACTGCGCGATCGTCTGCCCGAACGTCATCGCCGAGATGAAGAAGACGAGGCCGAAGCCGATCGCCACGAGGTAGCCGAGGAACCCGCCCGTGCCGCTCGTGTCGAGCAGCTCGACCGGCGGTGAGACGCTGAGGGCCTGGAGCACGCCGGTCGGCGCGCTGTCGTCGCCGATCACGGCGTAGCCGAGCGGCCCGTCGTCGGGGATCACCGCGGCGTCCACGTCGCCTGCCCGCACGAGGTCCTCCGCCGCCGCGCGGTCGGCCACCTCCGTGACCGTGAGGTCCGCTGCCGCAGGCAGCTGAACCCCTGCGACGACCGCGACCTTCGGGGCCTCCGCGCCCAGCGCGGTGACCGCGCTGATCACGACCGACCCGAGCAGCAGGAGCAGCAGGATGCCCGTCGAGACGAGGAAGGCGACGCTGCGCAGGCGCACCATGATCTCGCGCTGCGCGACGAGCCAGATCGTGCGGACCGTGGAGTACGGCTGGGCGATGGGGGCTGCGGTGCTCATCGCACGACCTCCTTGAAGATCTGGGAGAGGGTCGGATGCTGTCGAGAGAAGTCGGTGACCTCGCCGCGTTCGACGGCTGCACGGAGTACCCGGGAGGCGGCCTCGGGGGTCTCAGCGTCGAAGAGCGCGAACCCGCCGTCGGTCTCGATGACGTCGATGCCCGCCTCCTGCCGAAGCCACCCGGCGTCGGCAGAGGTCTGCAGCTGGTAGCGCAGCGAGGAGTGCTCGTCGCGGAGCTCCTCGCGGGGTCCTGCCGCGCGGATCGTGCCCTCGGAGATGATCACGAGGTCGTCGCAGAGGCGCTCGACGATGTCGAGCTGGTGGCTCGAGAACAGCACGGGAGCGCCCGCGCGCGCCCGCTCCAGCAGCACCTCGAGCACGACCTCGACCGCCATGGGGTCGAGTCCGCTGAACGGCTCGTCGAGGATGAGCACCTCGGGCTTGTGGACGAGGGCGGCGGCGATCTGCGCCCGCTGCTGGTTGCCGAGCGAGAGCTTCTCGACGGCATCTCCTGCGCGCTCCGCGAGCCCCAAGCGGCCGAGCAGGTCGTCCGTGCTGCGGCGGGCGTCATCCGCGGTGAGGCCGTGCAGTCGCGCGAGGTACACGAGCTGCTCCGCGAGCTTCATCTTCGGATAGAGGCCCCGCTCTTCGGGCATGTACCCGAACCGGCGCCGCCCCGTCGGGCCGAGCGGCGCGTCGTCGAGCGTGACCGAGCCTTCGTCGGCCTCGAGCACGCCCAGGATGATGCGCATCGTGGTGGTCTTGCCTGCTCCGTTGCCGCCGACGAAGCCCGTCATCCGGCCCGGAAGCACGTCGAAGCTCACGTCGTCGAGCACGCGCCGCGCGCCGTAGCTCTTGCCGACTCCTCGGATCTGCAGCACAGTCCCCTCCTCTGGTCCGCTCTCACGTTAGGCAGAGGAGGGCGCACGCGCCTCCCCCCTTCGGCGGACTGCGCAAGGCGGACCCCGATTCGCGGGTGTGCGATCAGTGGGCCGAGATGAACCCGGTGCGATAGGCGCGCACCACCGCCTGCACACGATCCCGTACGCCGAGTTTCAAGAGGATGCTCGAGACGTGCGTCTTCACGGTCGCCTCGCCCACGTACAGCTCGGCCGCGATCTCGGCGTTCGAGAGGCCGTCGGCGAGCAGCCGGTAGACCTCCGCCTCGCGTTCGGTCAGGTCGCCGAGCCGCGGATCGGCGTCGCCGCGCGCGCCCTCGTCGTCGCTCGCGCCATCCGCGGAGCCGTAGCGCGCGATCACGCGACGTGTCACGGCGGGCGCGAGCAGGGCGTCGCCCCGGGCGAGCACGCGGACGGCATCGACGAGTTGTTCGGGGCTCGCCGTCTTCAGCAGGAACCCGGAGGCTCCCGCGTCGAGCGCCTGGAACAGGTAGTCGTCGCGGTCGAAGGTCGTGAGCACGAGGACCGCAGGCGGCTCCGATCCGGCGATGATCCGCCGGGTCGCCTCGAGCCCGTCGACCTCCGGCATCTGGACGTCCATGCACACGACGTCGGGGGCGAGTTGCACTGCCAGCTCGGAACCGGTCCGCCCGTCGCCGGCCTCGCCGATCACCTCGATGTCGGGCTGGGCATCGAGGATCACCCGGAACCCGGTGCGGACGAGCGCCTGGTCGTCGACCAGCAGCACACGGATCACGACGTCGCCTCCGGCAGGGGGATGCGGGCGCGCACGAGGTAGCCGCCCCGGCTGCGCGGCCCGATCTCGAGAGTGCCGCCGGACGCGGCGACGCGCTCCTTCATCCCGAGCTGGCCGAGGCCACCGGGCAGCCGACGCGGCGCGGCTCCGCCGGTGTTCGCGACCTCGACCTCGACGAATCCTGCGCCGAACCGCAGCCGGACGTCGGCGGTCGCGTCGGCGCCCGCGTGCTTGCGCACATTGGTCAGCGCCTCCTGCGCCACCCGGTACAGGTTGACACTCGCGATCTCCGGCACCGGCGTGGGGTCGCCGACGATGGTGAGGTTCGTCGGAACCCCCGCCTGGGCAGATGCCGACACGAGCTCGGGCAGGTGGTCGACCCCCGGCCGGCCGTCGCCGACCTCGTGCGGATCGCGCAGCGTGGTGAGCATCGTGTGCAGCTCGGCGATCGTCGCGCGGCTGGTCTGCTCGATCGTGCTGAGCGCCGCGGATGCAGCCTCGGGATCGCTCTGCATGACCGTCCGCGCCGCTCCGGCCTGGATGCCGATCACGCTCACATGGTGCGCGACGGCGTCGTGGAGCTCGCGCGCGATCCGGATGCGATCGAGCTCGACGGCCTGCTCGGCACTGCGCTCGCGGAGCAGCTCGAGCTCGCGGGTCCGTGCTTCGAGTTCTGCGTGCTGCCGTGCCGACGCGAAGCTGCGGTTGCCGAACCACCACGCCCCGGCGAAGTAGAGGAGGTTGATCACGATCTGGATCAACAGGTAGGCGACGAGCGGCGAGAGCGCCCCGGCGGATGAGTAGGTGTCGAGCATCTCGGGATCGGTCGCGCTCTGGAACAGCGCGAGGATCAGCCAGATCGCCATCACGGCGATGACGAACGCGCGTGCCCCGTTCGCGAGCCCGCGGTGCGACACCCACGCCCCCACCGTGTACAACGCCATGAAGAGGGTGATGTTGATGACCAGCAGTTCGGGCACCTGCAGCGATCCGCAGGCGATGAATCCTGCGGCGACGGCGACGAGCGCGACGATCGGGTGGCTCCGGCGCACCGCCAACGGCAGGGTCGTGAGGGCGAGCAGCGCGATCGTCAACGTGCCCTCGGCGGGCTCGGTGTACACCCCGGCGATCCGATAGAGCTGCTGGCTGAGCACGGCGACGACGAAGAGGCCTGCGGCGCCGACGGCGTCGATGCCGCGTTCGCGGCGGGTGGCGGGCTGCCGCGACCAGCCCGCCGCGGAGGTTCCGCGCGGTGGCAGGGTCTGGGTCACGCGGTGAGCCTAGGCTGCACCGTCCGCGCGCGCCTCCATCTCACGGGGGAGCGCGGAGTCGTCGGCGAGCCTTTCGCGGATGCGCTGCGATGCGGTCTGGAACGCGCGCAACTCGTCGTCGGTCAGCACGTCCAAGAACCAGGCCCGGATCGCATCGGTGTGGTCCCGTGTCGCGCGGATCACCGTTCGGCGGCCGTCGGGCGTGAGGGCGACCCACACGCCGCGTGCGTCGGTGTCGCATGCGGAGCGTTCGACGAGACCGCGGGCGACCATGCGGGTCACCTGATGCGACACGCGGCTCTTCTCCCACGCGAGCTCGTCGGCGAGCTCTCCGGTGCGCAGTCGCCGCTCCGGCGCCGTCCAGAGGGTGAGCAGCAGAAGGTATTCCGGATGCGAGATGCCGGCGTCGGCCTGCAGGCGGCGGTCGAGGGCGTGCGTCAACTCTCGGCCGGCGCGGTGGTAGTCGCGCCAGACGTCCCAGTCCTCGGGATTGACTTCGGACAGCGTCGACACCCGGAAAGGATAGCGCGCGGAATAAGTTGATGTGTCAACCGTTATGCTTGCTGACACGTCAACTACCTCGGAGGACACCCACATGAGCACCCCGCTCCGCATCGCCATCATCATCGGCAGCACGCGCCCGACGCGAATCGGACACCAGGTCGGAGAGTGGGTGCACGAGCACGCCAACCGCCTCGGCGCCGCCGACTACGAGATCATCGACCTCGCCGAGGTCGACCTGCCGCTGCTCGACGAGCCGATGTCGGCATCCGCGGGTCAGTACACCCACGAGCACACCAAGAAGTGGGCCGAGCGCATCGCGCCGTTCGACGGCTTCATCTTCGTCACCCCCGAGTACAACCACGCGCCGAACGCGGCCCTCGTGAACGCCCTCTCCTTCCTCTACGCGGAGTGGAACGACAAGTCCGCCGCGCTCGTCAGCTACGGCTACACCGCGTCGGGCGCTCGCGCCGCCGACATGCTCCGCCCGATCCTCGGCGAGCTGCAGGTCGCCGACGTCCGCCAGCAGCTCGTGTTCTCCATCCCGGTCGACTTCGAGAACTACACCGTCTTCAAGCCGGGTGAGCAGCACATCTCGTTCCTCCAGGTGCTCACCGAGCAGCTCGAGGCCTGGGGCCGCGCCCTCAAGGTCGTCCGCGCCGAGAAGGCGCTGGCCCGCGCCGCCGCCTGATCACGGCCTGAACGACCACGCGCCCGGTGCACAGTGAGTGCGCCGGGCGCGTGTCTATTCTCGACACATGGCGGTGGCTTCCGATCTCCCGACCCCGGATGAGGTCACGGCTCTCGTGCGCCGATGGCTCGCGAAGGCCGCGACCGCCGATCGCGATCCGAGCGCGGAGCGCCTTGCGGGCCTCCTGAAAGATCCCGTCGGACTCGAGTTCACCCTCGGCTTCGTCGACCGCGTGGTCCGGCCGGAAGACCTGCGCGTAGCCGCCCGCAACCTCGAGCGTCTGTCGCGGCGAGTGCCCCGGTTCCTGCCCTGGTACCTGCGCGCGCTCGTCGTGATCGGCGGCGGCGTCGGGGTGCTCGTGCCCTGGCCGGTCATCCCCCTCGCACGGCGGGTGCTGCGTCGCATGGTCGAGCACCTCGTGATCGACGCGACGCCGGATCGCCTCGGCGCGAGTCTCACCCGCCTCCGGGGCCAGGGCGCGCGCCTCAACATCAACCTCCTCGGCGAGGCCGTGCTCGGTGAGAAGGAGGCGCAGCGGCGCCTCGACGGCACACGCGAGCTGCTCGAGCGCAGCGACGTCGACTACGTCTCCATCAAGGTCTCGTCGGTCGCCGCGCAACTGTCGATGTGGGGCTTCGACGAGACGGTCGAGCGGGTCGTGCGGCGTCTCACGCCCCTCTACGAGTACGCGGCGAGCTCGCGCACCGCCAAGTTCATCAACCTCGACATGGAGGAGTACCGCGACCTCGACCTGACGATCGCGGTGTTCACCCGCCTCCTCGATCAGCCGGCCTTGCGTGGGCTCGAGGCCGGGATCGTGCTGCAGGCCTACCTTCCCGACTCCGTGGCCGCACTGCACGAGCTCACGGCGTGGGCGCGTCGCCGCGTCGCATCCGGCGGGGCGGGCATCAAGGTGCGGATCGTCAAGGGCGCGAACCTCGCCATGGAGCGCGCCGACGCCGAGCTGCACGGGTGGCCGCTCGCGACCTGGCCCAGCAAGCGCGCCACCGACACCAACTACAAGCGGATGCTCGTGGCGGCGCTCACCCCCACCGCGACCGACGCCGTGCGGATCGGTGTGGCCGGCCACAACCTCTTCGACCTCGCGTTCGCGTGGCTGCTCGCGAGCGGGCGTGGTGTCGAGAGTCGCGTCGACATCGAGATGCTGCTCGGGATGGCGACGGCGCAGGCGCAGGCGGTTCGTGCCGACACACGGCGGCTCCTTCTCTACACGCCGGTCGTGCATCCGGCCGAGTTCGACTCCGCCATCAGCTACCTCGTGCGACGGCTGGAAGAGAACGCATCCGACGAGAACTACATGTCGGCCGTCTTCGACCTCGCCGACGACGAGCGTGCCTTCGCACGTGAGGCGGAGCGTTTCGCGGATTCCCTCGCGGGGCTCGACGACGAGATCCCGCCCCCGAACCGCACGCAGAACCGTCTGAGCGCCGCGCTTCCCCGCACCTCGCGCGCTTTCCACAATGAGCCCGACACCGATCCCGCGCTCGTCGCGAATCGGGTGTGGGGCCGCTCGGTGCTCGAGCGCTCGGCCACGAGCAGGCTCGGCGTCGACGGCATCGCGGCGGCCCGCGTCGACGACCCGAACCGGCTCGATGAGATCGTGCGTCGCGGAGCCGAGGCGGGCGCGCGCTGGGGGACCGTGCCGCCCGCCGCGCGCGCCGAGCTGCTCGACCAGGTCGCCGAGGTGCTGGCCGTGTATCGCGGGCGTCTCGTGGAGGTTATGGCCGCGGAGACCGGCAAGACGATCGCCGAAGCCGACGTCGAGGTGAGCGAGGCGGTCGACTTCGCCTCGTACTACGCCGAGCGCGCGCGGGAGCTCGCCGGCATCCGGGACGCGCGCTTCGAGCCCGTGGCGCTCACCCTCGTGACACCGCCGTGGAACTTCCCGGTCTCGATCCCCGCGGGTGGGGTCCTCTCGGCGCTCGCCGCCGGCAGCGCGGTGATCCTCAAGCCTGCGCCGCAGTCCCGCCGTGCGGGCGCGGTGCTCGCCGAGGCCATGTGGGAGGCGGGCGTGCCGCGAGAGTTGCTCGCGCTCGTCGACATCGAGGAGGGTGACCTTGGTCGGCGTCTCGTCACGGCGCCCGCGATCGGGCGCGTCGTGCTGACGGGGTCGTCCGAGACCGCCGAGCTGTTCCGTTCGTGGCGACCGGACCTGCCGCTCCTCGCCGAGACGAGCGGCAAGAACGCGATCGTCGTGACCCCGTCCGCCGACCTCGACCTCGCCGCCAAAGACATCGTGCAGAGCGCGTTCGGCAACGCGGGGCAGAAGTGCTCCGCGGCGTCGCTCGCGATCCTCGTGGGGTCGGTCGGCGAGTCCGAGCGCTTCCGTCGCCAGCTCGCCGATGCCGTCGCGAGCCTCTCGGTCGGCTACCCGCAGGATCCGGCCGTGACCGTCGGCCCCCTCGTCGAGCCGGTGCAGGGCAAGCTCGCGCGGGGCCTCACCCGTCTCGCCGAGGGCGAATCCTGGCTCGTGAAGCCGCGTCAGCTCGACGGCACCGACCGGCTCTGGGCGCCGGGCGTGCGCGACGGGGTCGTGGCCGGATCCGACTTCCATCGCACCGAGTTCTTCGGGCCCGTGCTCGGGATCATGCGCGCCGCCGATCTCGACGAGGCGCTCGCACTGCAGAACGGGGTGGCCTACGGCCTGACGGCGGGCATCCACTCGCTCGACCTCGACGAGGTCTCGGCCTGGATCGACCGGGTACAGGCAGGCAATCTCTACGTGAACCGGCCGATCACGGGCGCGATCGTCCGCAGGCAGCCCTTCGGCGGCTGGAAGCGTTCGAGCGTCGGCCCGGGCGCGAAGGCGGGCGGACCGAACACCCTCCTCGTGCTGGGCGCGTGGCGCGATGTGCCGTTGGAGCCCGCGGGCGATCTGCGCCTCGACGGTCTCGCGCACGGTCCGCGTGCGGTCGTGGAGGCGTTCCAGCCGACCCTCGACTACGCGGGCTTCGACCGGGTGCGTCGCGGGGCGTTCTCGGATGCGCAGGCGTGGGAGGCGGAGTTCGGTGTCGCCCGGGATGCCTCCGGCCTCGGGGTCGAGCGGAACATCCTGCGCTACCGGCCCACGCCCGTGACGGTGCGGCTCGCCGAGGGGGCGGCGCTCGCCGACCTCGTCCGCGTGCTCGCCGCCGGTGCCCGGGCCGGATCTCGGTTGGCGATCAGCTCGGCCGCACCTCTGCGCATCGACCGGGTCGCGCGGGAGCTCGGCTGGACCTCCGTCGTCGAGAGCGACGCCGCGTTCGCGACGCGTGCGGCCCGCGAGCTGCCCGCGCGCATCCGCCTGGTCGGAGGCGACGCTGCAGCGCTCGCGCACGCGCTCGGCGGCAGCATCGACGTCGCCATCTACGCGGGAGAGGTGACCTCGGCGGGCAGAATCGAACTGCTGCCGTTCCTGCACGAGCAGGCGGTGTCGATCACGGCCCACCGCTTCGGCAACCCCGACCCGGCCATGATCGGGCTGCCGGTCTGATCCGAGCGTCCGGCGTCCGGCGTCCGGCGTAGCGTGGTCGCATGAGCATCCCCTCCCTCACCCTCAACACCGGTGCCGAGATCCCCCAGCTCGGCCTCGGCACCTGGCCCCTCGACGACGCCCAGGTGGCCGATGCGGTGGAGGCCGCGGCGGCTCTCGGATACCGGCACATCGACACGGCCACGCGCTACGGCAACGAGGCGGGTGTGGGCGAGGGGATCCGTCGCACGGGCATCCCGCGCGAGGAGTTCTTCGTCACCACGAAGCTCGACGGCGACTTCCAGGGCGACGACCGGGCGATCGGAGGCCTCGAGGCCGCCCTCGACCGCATGGGGCTCGACTACGTGGATCTGCTGCTCATCCACTGGCCGCTGCCGCAGCGCGGGGAGTTCATCTCCACCTGGAGGACCTACGAACGTCTGCACGCCGACGGCCGTGCCCGCGCGATCGGAGTCTCCAACTTCCGCACGGAGCACCTCGACACCGTGCTCGCCGAGACGGACGTCGTTCCCGCGGTCAACCAGATCCAGCTGAATCCCTACATCACGCGACCCGCGCAGCGCGCCTACGGCGTCGCGCACGGGATCGTCACCGAGTCGTGGAGCCCGCTCGGTGGGCAGGGTGCGCGGGTGATCGACGAGCCCGTCGTGGTGCAGGTGGCGACGGAGCTCGGCCGCACCCCGGCGCAGGTCGTGCTCCGGTGGCACGTGCAGCAGGGTCTCGTCGCGATCCCGAAGTCGGCGAGCCCCGAGCGGATGCGCGAGAACCTCGCGATCTTCGACTTCGAGCTCTCGGACGCCCACATGGCGACCCTCGCCACCCTCTCGCAGGGCCCGGACGCCGGGGTCGACTCGGCGACCACGGGTCACTGAGGCGGGCGCTGGCCGGCTCGGGTCAGTCGGCGCTCAGCGCGCTGTCGACGATCGCGCGGACACGCTCTGCGGGGATGCCGTCCTCGTTCGCGGCCCTGGCCAGCTGGGCGGCGAGCTGCTCGACGCGACGCTCGGCGGCGTCCGATGACCAGGCGGCGAAGGTGCCCGCCCGCCCGCGGGTCTCGAGCGCTCCCACCTCCTCGAGCTCCTTGTAGGCGCGGGCGACCGTGCCGGGGGCGAGGTCGAGTTCCGCGGCGAGCTGTCTCACCGGTGGCAGGCGGGTGCCGGGCGCCAGCGTGCCGTCCTGCATCCGCTCGAGGAGCGCGCGTCGCAGCTGCTCGAACGGGGGCGTCGGCGACGCGGCGTCGATCGTGAGGCGCATCAGTCGTAGTTGCGATGGATGAGGTGGCTGAGGATGATCGCGCTGCGCGTGTGGTCGACGCTCGGCGCGATCCGCACGCGTTCGAGCGCGTCCTCGAGGCTCGGGATGTCGCGGGAGCGCATGTGGACGACCGCGTCGGCCGACCCCGTGACGGTGTAGGCGTCGACGACCTCGGGCACCTGCCCGAGGATGCGCTTCAACTCGTCGGGTGCGACGGTGCCGCGGCAGAAGAGTTCGACGTAGGCTTCGGTGGTCATGCCGTCGACTGCAGGGTCGACCTGGATGGTGAAGGCGCGGATCACGCCGTCAGCGACGAGGCGGTCGACGCGCCGCTTCACGGCGGAGGCCGAGAGGCCGACGCGGTCTCCGATGTCACCGTAGCCCGCCCGCGAGTTCTGGCGGAGCATGTCGAGAATGCCGTAGTCGATGTTGTCCACCACGACAGTGTACGCGCGTTCGTTGCGTCAGAGCACCTATTCGCGCAGGATTCCCGCAGCCTGCGGCGATTGCTGCGAGAAGTGTGCGTGCGAGACTGAACGGATGACCCTCGCCGACCCCACTCCGCGCACCGAGGATCGCCGCGCGACCGCTCGGACCGTCCTCATGTGCCGCCCCGAGTTCTTCACCGTGGCCTACCGGATCAACCCGTGGATGCATCCCGATCAGCCCACCGACACCGGCACCGCGCTCGAGCAGTGGGAGGCGCTCTACCGCCTCTACCTCGAGCTCGGCATCGACGTGCAGCTCGTCGATCCGATCGACGGCCTGCCCGACATGGTCTACGCCGCGAACGGCGGGTTCGTGCTCGACGGCATCGCCTATGGTGCGCGCTTCCAGTTCCCCGAGCGCGGCCCCGAAGGGCCCGCCTACATGGACTGGTTCGCCGCGAACGGTTTCGAGGTGCGCCAGCCGGTCTCGACCAACGAGGGAGAGGGCGACTTCCTGCTCGTCGGCGAGACGATCTTCGCGGGCACCGGATTCCGCTCCGACGCCGCGAGCCACGACGAGCTGCGTCGCATCTACGACCGCGAGGTCGTGACGCTCCGCCTCGTCGACCCCGCGTTCTACCACCTCGACACCGCGTTCGCCGTGCTCGACTCCGCGGGCGGGCCGGCATCCGTCGCCTACCTGCCGAAGGCATTCGACGACGCGAGCCGCGCGATCCTCGAGCAGCGCTTCCCGGAGGCGATCCACGTGAACGACGCGGATGCCGCCGTGCTCGGTCTCAACAGCTTCAGCGACGGCCGCAATGTGGTGATCGCGTCGCGGGCGACCGACTTCGAGCGCCAGCTGCGCGAGCGCGGCTTCGTGCCGCACGGCGTCGACCTGTCGGAGCTGCTGCTCGGCGGTGGGGGCGTGAAGTGCTGCACGCTGGAGTTGCGGCGATGAGTGCCGGCGCCGCCTCCGAGACCGCGCGCTACCTTGCGCAGGCCGACGAGTTCGGCGCGCACAACTACCACCCGCTGCCGATCGTGGTGGCTGAGGCGTTCGGCGCCTGGGTGACCGACGTCGAAGGCAAGAGGTACCTCGACTGCCTCGCCGCCTACTCCGCGCTCAACTTCGGGCACGGGCATCCGGTGCTCGTCGACGCGGCCAAGGCCCAGCTCGACCGCCTGACCCTCACGAGCCGGGCGTTCCACAACGATCGCCTCGGACCCTTCCTCGAGGGGCTCGCGCGGCTCGCCGGCAAAGAGATGGTGCTCCCGATGAACACGGGGGCCGAGGCCGTGGAGTCGGCGATCAAGGTCGCCCGCGCGTGGGGCTACCGCGTGAAGGGGGTCGAACACGATCGCGCCACGATCGTCGTCGCGAACGGCAACTTCCACGGCCGCACCACCACCATCGTGAGCTTCTCGGACGATCCGGACGCGCGCGCCGACTTCGGCCCCTATACGCCCGGATTCGTCTCGGTGCCCTACGGAGACGCGGATGCGCTCGCCGCCGCGGTCGACGACGACACCGTCGCCGTGCTCATCGAGCCCATCCAGGGCGAGGCGGGCATCGTGATCCCGCCCGACGGGTACCTGGCGGCGGTGCGCCGCATCACGCGCGAGAGGAACGTGCTCTTCATCGCCGACGAGATCCAGTCCGGCCTCGGACGCACGGGCGCGACGTTCCATTGCGAGAACGTCGGCGTGATCCCGGACCTCTACCTGCTCGGCAAGGCGCTCGGCGGCGGGATCGTGCCGGTCAGTGCGGTCGTAGGCGACGCATCCGTGCTCGGGGTGCTGCGTCCGGGGGAGCACGGGTCGACCTTCGGCGGCAACCCGCTCGCCGCCGCGGTGGGGCTCGCGGTCGTCGGCCTGCTGGAGTCGGGCGACTACCAGCGGCGCGCGGCGGCGCTCGGCGCCCGGATGCGGCAGCGGCTCGACGCGCTCGTGGGCCGCGGTGTCGTCGAGGTGCGGTCGGCGGGGCTCTGGGCGGGGGTCGACATCGACCCCGCGCTCGCGACCGGACGTGAGGTCGCGGAGCGGCTCGCCGAACGAGGCGTGCTCGCGAAGGACACCCACGGGTCGACCATCCGCCTCGCCCCGCCGATCGTGGTGGAGCCCGAGGAGCTCGACTGGGCCGTCGACCAGCTGGAGGCGGTGCTCGCCGAGCTGGCATCCGCCTAGCCCCCGCCCCCGCCCTCGACCCCGTGAGAGTACGCACTTGTGCGTACTCTCACGCGTCGGGGTACGCAGAAGTGCGTACTCTCACGGGGATGAGAGCCCGGCGCGGCGGGGGCGCGCGGCGTAGCGTGGGAGCGTGTCTGTGCTGACCCCTGAGCTGCTCGAGCGCATCCGCTCGCGCGCCGCCGCCTACGACCGCGACAACGCCTTCTTCGACGAGGATCTCGCCGAGCTCCGTGAGGCGGGGTACCTGCGTCCGCGGAGCCTCCTCGAGAGCGTCCGCGATCAGCGGCTGCTCGCCGCCTACGCACCCGCGACGGCGCTCGCGGTCAACATGCACCTCGTGGTGGTCGGCATCGCGCGCACGCTCGCCGACCGCGGCGACGACTCCCTCGCGTGGGTGCTCGCGGATGCGGAGGCCGGCGAGCTCTTCGCCTTCGGCAACAGCGAGCCCGGCAACGACCTGGTCATGTGGGACTCGCTCACCGTCGCCGAACGCGCGGAGACCCCCGTCGCCGGTTACGCCTTCACCGGCACGAAGATCTTCACCTCGCTCGCGCCCGCATGGACGCGCCTGATCGTGTTCGGCAAGCAGACCGACGGGCCTGACGGCCCTCGGCTCGTGCATGGCATCCTCACTCGCGACGACGCCGGGGTCACCACCCTCGACGACTGGGACACCCTCGGGATGCGCGCCACGCAGTCTCGCACCACGAAGCTCGACCACGCGGTCATCCCGGACGACCGCATCGTGCGCTTCCTTCCGGTGGGCCCCAACGCCGACCCGTTCATCTTCGCCCTGTTCGCCAACTTCCTGACCCTCATCGCCGCCGTCTACGCGGGCATCGCCGACCGCGCACTCGAGCTCGCGGTCGAGGCGTCGCAGAAACGCACGAGCCTCAAGAACGGCGGGGCAGCCTATGCCGCGGATCCCGACATCCGGTGGCGTGCCGCCGACGCCGCTCTCGCGCTCGACGCCCTCGCCCCGCAGCTCGAGACGATCGCGGCCGACGTCGACGGCCTCGCGGATCGCGGCGCGCGTTGGTTCCGCGACCTCACGGGCGTGAAGCACCGCTCCACCGAGACCGCGCGCTACGTCGTCGATCAGGCGATGCGCCTGGCCGGCGGAGGCGGTTATCGCTCCTCGAGCGAACTCGTGCGGCTGCAGCGCGATGTGCTGGCAGGCATCTACCACCCCTCCGACACCGAGTCGGTGCACGCGACGGTCGCCACGAACCTCTTCGGGCCGATCTGAGTCCCCTCCGTCCGGCTAATCTGACCCCATGACCGGACCGCTCCTCTTCATCGGCGACTCGATCACCGACGCGGGTCGTCGCACCGACCCCGAGGGGCTGGGCGACGGGTACGTGCGGCGCGTCGCGGAGTCGTTCGCGCAGCGCGGCGATCAGCGCGAGATCGTCAACCGTGGCATCTCGGGTGATCGCATCGGCGACCTCCGCGACCGGTGGGAGACCGACGTGCTCGCGCTCGCGCCGTCCACCTTGTCCGTCTACGTCGGGATCAACGACACCTGGCGCCGCTTCGATCATGGAGTCGTGACCGAGGCCGAGCACTTCGAGGCGGTCTACCGCGGGATGCTCGAGGAGGCTGTCGCCGGATCCGCTCCCCGCCTCGTGCTCGTCGAGCCGTTCCTCACACCGGTCCGCGACGAACAGCACGAATGGCTGGGTGATCTGGAGGGCAAACGCGACGCGGTCGCCGCCCTCGCGAGTGCGTTCCAGGCGGCGTTCGTGCCGCTGCACCGCATCCTCACGAACGCCGCCGCCCACCACGGGCCGGAGGCGATCGCGGCGGACGGGGTGCACCCCACGCCCCTCGGATCCGAGCTGATCGCCGAGGCGTGGGAGGCCGCGGAGGGTTCGATCGACCGCTGACCGGCTGTGCCTCGGGCGCCACACCCGGCAGGATGGGTGTCATGTTCGATCTCCCACTGCAGCCGATCACCGTAGGTACCTCCGGGTTGGGCAAGCGCCCCGGAGCCGATCTCGGTCTCGCCAAGGCGATTCTCACGTCGCGGTTCCGGCAGGCGGACACCTCGAACAACTATTCCGATGGTGAGAGCGAGCGGACGCTCGGCGTCGCCATCCGCGAACTCGGCGGCCTTCCCGATGACCACGTGGTCTTCTCGAAGGGCGACCAGGACCCGGTGACCGGCGCGTTCACGGGCGACCGGATGCGGCGCTCCTTCGAGGAGTCGACCTCCCGCCTCGGCCTCGAGACGCTGCCGCTCTACCAGCTGCACGATCCGTACTCGATCTCGGTGTCGCAGGCGATGGCCCCGGGTGGTGCGGTCGATGTGCTGCTGCGGCTGCGGGAGGAAGGGCGGATCGGCGCGATCGGCGTCGCCGCGGGCACGCTCGCGCTCATGGAGGAGTACGTGCGTACCGACGTCTTCGACGTCGTGCTCACCCACAACCGATACACGGTGGTCGACCGTTCGGCGAACACCCTCATCGACCTCGCGACCGAGCGCGGCATGACCGTCTTCAACGCGGCACCGTTCGGCGCGGGCATCCTCGCGGGTGGGAACTTCCGCGGCCAGACCTACGGTTACGCCCAGCCGAGCCCCGAGTTCCTCGCGCACATCGACGCGTACCGGGCCCTCTGCGCCGAGTGGGGGGTCGACCCCGCGACGGCGGCGCTGCACTTCTCGATGCGCGATCCGCGGATCCACACGACGGTGGTCGGGATCAACTCGGTCCAGCGCCTCGACGAGCTCGGCGCGCACGCCGATGCGGTCATCGACGTGGAGTTCTGGGCCGCACTGGATGCCCTCGGCGAGCCGCCGGAGTCGCCGACCGACTGACGTCGGCCCTCAGGGCTTCGCGTACACGGCGCGCGCGAGGGCGTCGAGCACGAGAGCGGAGCGCGGGCCGAAGCTGAGTATCTCGGCATCCGCCATGTCGACGAAGCGGCGGTGCTGGCCTGCCGTGGTGAGAGCGATCGCGGGCTTCGCGGCGAGCAGGCCGTCGACCCCTCCCGCGGAGCTGAGCCCGTCGGTCATCACGAGGATGAGGTCGGGATCCGCCTCGATCATCGCTTCGTCGGTCATCGGGCGCGAGCCCTCCCAGCCGAGCTCGGACGCGACATCCCGCGCGCCGAGGGCCTCGATGAGGTGGTCGGCACCCGACTCCTGACCGAAGAGGTAGTAGATGCCCGAGGATCCGCGCAGGTAGAGGAACATCACGCGCAGCTTGTCGGCGGGATCGGTCGGCGCGATCTCGGTGATCTGCGCGACGGTGTCGGCGACCTCGGCCGCGATCCGGTCGCCGAGGGCGGCACCCGCTTCCGGTACCCCGAGCGCCGCGCCGACGTCGCGCGCGAGCGTCGACGCCCCCTCGAAGCTCGCCTCGTTGTCGAGGAACACGACGGTCACCCCCGAGCTGCGCAGCTGCTCGAGCACGTCGCGCGGACCGACCGTGCCGTCCGTGATGATGAGCGTCGGACGAAGCGCGAGCACGCTCTCGGCGCTCACCGAGTGGGCACCGGAGGTGACGATCGGGAGGTCCTCGACGCCAGGGAACTGCGTCGACATGTCGCGGCCGACGAGCGAATCCCCGAGCCCGAGGCCCCACACGGTCGCCGCGAGCGACCCGGCGATGTCGAGGGCGATGATCCGGGACGTGTCGGTGACTTGCACCTCGCGCTCGCCGTCGGGGTCGTGCGAGACGATCGTCGCGGGGAGCGTCTGCGCGGGATCGGTGGCGATCGGCTCGATCGCGTCAGCCGCGACGACCGCCGTGGACGGGCCCTCCGCCGCCTTCGGATCCGGGTACAGCTCGAGCTCGGTGAGCGGCGTTCGGTCGCCGGTCGGCTCGGGCGATCCGGAGTCGGACGTGCCGGAGGGGGCCGCGCATCCGGCGAGGATCGCGAGGCCTGCCAGAGCCGCGAGGCCCGCGATGGCGGGTCGGGCGGCTCGGATCACGCGACAACTCTAGGCGAGATGAGGTGAGCCTAACCTGAGCGTGAGAATCGACCCGACTTGTCGATTTCCCAGCACGCGTGAGGCGGACGTCCAGGCAGCGTTCCTAGCATGAGTCTCGTTCCCGCGGCGGCGCTGTGGTGGTCGCCGCCGCGGGAGATCCCCCCGGAGCGGTTCTCGCTCCTTCAACGGCCCGCCCCGGCCCCTCCTCGGCGGGCCGTTCTTCTGCGTTCGGGATGTTCAGCAGCATTCCGGAGCCGCGGTCCGAATCGCCCTGCACGCGAAACAACGGCGCAACATCGTCAACGTAGGCTCATGTCATGGGCGACCTTTTCGAAGGCTATGGCGCCGTCGCCACACGCCGGCGGGGCGCTTCCCCGTGGGACGAGATGTTCGCGGGCCCGGCCACAACCCGCGCCGCGTATCGCGACATCCACGCCGCGCTCGCCCGAATGACGCAGGAGGAGCTGCGCGGCCGCACCGAGTCGCTCGCCAACTCCTACCTGGCGCAGGGCGTCACTTTCGACTTCGCGGGTGAGGAGCGACCCTTCCCCCTCGACGCGGTGCCGAGGGTCATCGAGCAGGCCGAGTGGTCGAGGGTCGAGGCGGGCGTCAAGCAGCGGGTGAAGGCGCTCGAGGCCTTCCTCTCGGATGTCTACGGCACGCAGCGAGCGGTTCTCGACGGGGTCATCCCGGCGAGCCTCATCAGCTCGTCGAGCCACTTCCACCGCGAGGCCGCCGGGATCGAGCCGGCGAACGGCGTGCGGATCCAGGTGTCGGGCATCGACCTCATCCGTGACGAGCAGGGCGGGTGGCGCGTCCTCGAAGACAACGTGCGCGTGCCGAGCGGCGTCTCGTACGTGATCTCTAACCGACGCGTGATGGCGCAGACTCTGCCGGAGCTGTTCGTCTCCATGCGGGTGCGACCCGTGGGCGACTATCCTCAGCGGCTGCTGGGGGCGCTGCGTGCGGCGGCCCCGGACGGCATCGAGGATCCGACGGTCGTGGTGCTCACGCCCGGCGTCTACAACTCGGCCTACTTCGAGCACACACTGCTCGCGCGCCTCATGGGTGTCGAACTCGTGGAGGGGCGCGACCTGTACTGCTCCGGCGGTCGGGTCTTCATGCGCACGACCGCGGGGCCGACCCGCGTGGATGTCATCTACCGCCGCGTCGACGACGAGTTCCTCGATCCGCTGCAGTTCCGGGCGGATTCGATGCTCGGGTCTCCGGGTCTCATGCTCGCGGCGCGTCTCGGGAACGTGACGATCGCGAACGCGGTCGGCAACGGCGTCGCCGACGACAAGCTCGTGTACACCTATCTGCCCGACCTGATCCGGTACTACCTGGGTGAGGATGCGATCCTGCCGAACGTGCAGACGTGGCGGCTGGAGGAGCCGGGCGCGCTCGAGGAAGTGCTCGATCGGCTCGACGAGCTGGTGATCAAGCCGGTGGATGGCTCGGGCGGCAAGGGCCTCGTGGTCGGGCCGGATGCGTCGAAGACGCAGCTGGACGATCTGCGGGCGCGGCTGCGTCGTGATCCGCGTGGCTGGATCGCGCAGCCGGTGGTGCAGCTGTCGACGATCCCGACGCTCGTCGACGACGGGTTGCGGCCTCGGCACGCGGACCTGCGACCGTTCGCGGTGAACGACGGATCCGACATCTGGGTGCTGCCCGGCGGGCTCACGCGCGTGGCGCTGCCGGAGGGGCAGCTCGTGGTGAACAGCTCGCAGGGTGGCGGCTCGAAGGACACCTGGGTCGTGGGTTCGGCGCCGCTCGTCTCGCACGATCACAACATCCAGGGCCTCGTGGCGGAGCAGGCGGCGGTGACCCAGGCGATCCCGATCATCGTGGAGCCGCACCTGCAGGACCACAACCCCCAGGACACCGTCCGTCAAGACCAGCAGCAGCAACAGCAGCAGTCGGTGGGTGCCATAGACATGGCTACGGACCCAGAGACACCGCCGCGCGGGTATCCCACGAGCCATAGCCATGTCTACGGCGAGGAAGGCACAGCAGAATGCTGAGTCGGATCGCGGAGAGCCTGTTCTGGATCGGGCGGTACATCGAGCGCAGCGACGGCACCGCGCGCATCCTCGACGTGCACCTGCAGCTGCTGCTCGAAGACCCCTGGATCGAAGAAAACCTCGCCTGCCGCTCGCTGCTGTCGGTCATGGGCGTGGAGGTCGGCCCCGACGAGGAACTCGAACGCGCCGACGTGCTCTCGATCCTCGCCGTCGACCGCAACCAGCCGGCATCCATCGCCTACTCTCTCGCCGCCGCACGCGAGAACGCCCGCCGCGCGCGCGAGGTCGTCTCGACCGAGCTGTGGGAGGTGCTGAACACCACCCGCAGCCGGATGCCGCGCAAGATCGCATCCGACAAGGTGCACGAGTTCTTCGGCTGGGTGCGCGAGCGGGCCGCCCTCGCCGTCGGCATCATCGAGTCGTCCGCGAGCCGCGATGAGGCCTGGAGCTTCTTCACACTCGGGCGCTCCCTCGAACGCGCCGACATGACCGCCCGGCTGCTCGCCACCCGGTCGCTCACCGAGGCGTCCGGCCCGAGCTGGACGACCATCCTCCGCTCGGTGGGGGCGTACGAGGCGTACCTGCGCACCTACCGCGGCATGCCGAGCGCGCGCAACGCCGCCGAGTTCCTTCTGCTCGACCGGCTCTTCCCCCGCAGCATCCTCTTCTCGGTGACTCGATCCGAGCAGTGCCTCCGCGAGATCGCACCTCGAAGCGACCGGGTGGGGGTTTCGGATCATGCGCTCCGGCTGCTCGGCCAGATCCGCTCCGAGCTCGAGTACCGCGCGATCGCCGACATCATCGAAGACCTTCCGCGCCACATGGATCAGGTGCAGGCGGCCACCAGCGCCGCCTCCGAAGTGATCCGGCAGCGGTACTTCCCGACGAACGCCGCGCCGAGCTGGGCGGGGGAGAGCACATGAACCGGCTGCGCATCCGCCACGTCACAGGCTTCCACTACGAGGGTTCTGCGACGGCGTCGTACAACGAGGCGCGCATGCTGCCCGTCACGGGCGACGGCCAGCTCGTGCTGTATTCGAACCTTGAGATCTCACCGATGTCGAGCACCCACAGCTACGTGGACTACTGGGGCACGCGCGTCTCGAGCTTCGAGATCCTGACCCCGCACGACGAGCTGAGCCTCACGGCGACGAGCCTCGTCGAGGTGCGTGCGCGCGACGCCCTCGACGGTCGCCTCGGATGGGAGGAGCTGAACGTCGGGACGGCGCGCGCCACCGAATACGTCGAGCAGCTGACCCAGACGAACCTCACCCGCCCGCCGCAGGAGGTCGTGGATCTCGCGACGGAGATCGTCGCGCAGCACGAGACCCCGTGCGATGCGGCGCTCGCGATCTGCACCGCGATCGGCGAGCAGATCGAGTACATGCCGGGTGTCACCGGGGTCTACACGACGGCGCGTGAGGCGTGGGAGCACCGCAAGGGCGTGTGCCAGGACATCACGCACCTCGCGATCGGCGCCCTGCGTTCCGTGGGCATCGCCGCGCGCTACGTCTCGGGTTACTTGCACCCGCAGCCGGATGCCGATGTCGGCGTGACGGTCGCGGGCGAGTCGCACGCGTGGGTGGAGTGGTACTGCGGACGTTGGCACGGCTTCGATCCGACGAACCTCATCGACATCGGCGACCGCCACGTGATCGTGGGCCGCGGCCGCGACTATAACGACGTCGCCCCTCTGCGCGGCGTGTACGCGGGCCCGTCGCGGTCGCGCCTGTTCGTGACGGTCGAGATCACGCGCGAGGCGTAGAGCGCCCGAGCTGCGAGCCGCTACTGTTCAGTCTGTGAGGATCTCTCCGGGTGCTGCAGTAGCAGGCGTCGCGGTGGGTTCTGCGCTCGCACAGGCAACGGCAGTGACCTGGTGGTGGCTGACCGCGGGTCCCTGGTATTTCGCGTACGACTACATCGTCATCGGATTCGAGCCGCCCGTCGCGCTCGTGACGGTGGCGGTCCTCCTGCTCGGGGGGTTCTTCGGCTTGGTCCCCGCGCTCGTGTTCGTGCCGGTCATGCGCCGGTGGACATCAGCGCAGCGCATCCCGGCTGTACTTGCTGTGCTGGTGCTCGCTCTGCTCGTCAGCTGCACACCGCTCGCGCTCCTGCACGACCTGCCTGATGCGCGTACGTCCGTGCTGACCGTGCTCGGCGGAGCGCTGCTGGCCTTCCTCGTCGGAGCGCCGGCGACCATCGTGGTCGACCGTCGCGCCTCGGCCGAGGCCGCCGCCATCGCCGCCGCGTTCCGGGAGCCCTAGGCGCGTAGGCGCGGGCCGCTCGATGCGCGCACCACGACGGATGCCGGGAGCAGTTCGTCGGGAGCGGGCGCTTCGCCGCGCAGCAGGGCGCGCATCCGGTCCCACGCGTCCGCTCCGAGTCGTTCGTGGGGCACAGCCGCGGTCGTGAGCGCGGGCGCGGTGTACCGGGCGAAGGGCACGTCGTCGAAGCCCGTGACAGACACGTCGTCGGGAACTCGCACCCCCAACGCGCTGAGGCCGTCGATCAGCCCGATCGCGACGAGGTCGTTGAAGGCGAGTACTGCGGTGGCCCCGGTCTGCCGCACGTTGTCCGCCGCTCGGCGTCCGTCGTCGGTGGTGGCCCCACCCGGCAGCTCGTGGATGCTGACGCCCGGGTTGCTCTCGCGCACGCGGTCGAGGCCGCGACGGCGGTGGCGATCGGAGACGGATGCCTCGGGCCCCGCGACGTAGGCGAGGTGCTCGTGGCCGAGGCCGATGAGGTGCTCGGCGAGCTGGGCGATGCCGCCCGCGTAGTCGATCCCGACCGAGGGAACGCCCGCCCGCTCGCGGTTGACGAGCACGAGCGGTGACAGCTCGGCGTCGAGCGCCGCGAGCCGGTCGTCGGGCATGCGTGGCGCGCACAGCACCAGGGCGTCGCAGCGGTGGCGCACTTCGGAGGCGAGGTCGGGCTCGTCGCCGGGCGACTCGGTCGAGTCGGCGACGAGTACCCGGTAGCCGTCGCTCGCGGCCGCGCGGGTGAGGCCCGCGAGCACCGCCTGGAACGCGGGATTCCCGAGGTCGGGGACGACGAGTGCGATGGCGCCGGTGCGTCCGAGGGCGAGACTGCGGGCGAGGTGGCTGGGGCGGTAGCCGAGGGCCGTCGCCGAGGCGCGCACCCGATCCGCGACGGATTCCTCGCCGGCGAAGCGCCCGTTCATCACCCGGGACACGGTCGCGGGCGAGACCTCCGCGTGCTCGGCGACGTCCGCGATGGTGGGGAACCCGGCTCGGCGGAAAGCGTGCGTCACAGCGCCACCCTAGCCGCCGCCGGTTTGACCTGGGCCGCGGCGGGCGGGCATACTTGCCGCGTCGAGAAAGCGCTTTCTCGCCAGGAGGAAGGGAAGACCCGTGGTCGATGGCGGACCCGTCCGCACCCTCGTGACCGGGGGAGCGGGTCGACTGGGGCGCAGCGTCGTGGCGGTGCTCGCCGCATCCGGACGCCACGTCTTCTCGGTCGACCGCACCACGTCGGAGGGCCTCCCCGCGCGGCAGATCGTGGCCGATCTGCTCGACGCCGACACCCGCCGACGGGTGTTCGACGACGTACGCCCGGACGAGGTCGTGCACCTCGCCGCGATCCCCGCACCGCGCATGGCGCCTGAGGACGAGACCTACCTCGTCAACACGACGCTCGCCCTGGGTGTTGTGGAGGAGTCGCTCCGCACCGGCGTCCGCGCGCTGCTCGTCGCTTCGAGCCCCACGGTGATCGGATACGGATCGCCCAGCGGATGGGCGCCTGCCTACCTCCCGATCGACGAGGACCACCCGGTCGCCCCGTGGAACGCATACGCGCTCTCGAAGGTGGCCGTCGAGGAGCTCATGCGGATGGTGGCCCGGCGAGACGGCGACCGCATCCGCGTCGGTTCGTTCCGCCCCTCGTACGTGGTCGCTCCGGAGGAGTGGCTCGGCGCGCCCACCCAGCAGGGGCACACGATCCGCGAACGCCTCGCGCAGCCCGAGCTCGCTGTGGGGTCGTTCTTCAACTACCTCGACGCGCGGGATGCGGGCGACTTCGTGGTGGCCTGGCTCGATGCCCCCGACTCGACACCCAACGGCGAGGTGTTCTTCGTCGCCGCGCCGGATCCGCTCGTCACCGGGTCGGTGCACGAGGCCATCGCCCGCGCTCTCCCGGCGGCCGCGCCCGCGGCGTCGTCGATCGGCGACACGGGTCCCCTGTTCTCGACCGAGCGGGCCGCACGGCTGCTCGGTTGGCACGCGCGCCGTACCTGGCGCACCGAACTCCCCGAGGAGGGTGCGGATGACTGAGCTGAGCTTCCCCGACGGGGTGCTGTTCTTCCCGGTGACGGCGTTCGACGCGGACGGCCGCGTGAACCGCGATGTGACGGCGGGCCACATCGCCGAGCGCGTCGAGCAGGGGCCGGGCGGCGTCTTCGCCGCGTGCGGCACGGGTGAGTTCCACGCCCTCGCCGCCGATGAGCACGCCGAGGTCGTACGCGCCGCGGTCGAGGCGACGGCCGGCCGGGTGCCGGTGATCGCCGGAGCGGGTGGGCCGCTCGGGCATGCCATCGCGTGCGTCCGTGCAGCAGAGCAGGCGGGAGCCGACGGCATCCTGCTGCTCCCGCCGTACCTCGTGGAGGGACCGACCGCAGGAGTCGTCGCCTACATCGAGGCGGTGCTCGCAGCAACCCGGCTGCCCGTGATCCTCTATCACCGGGGTGCCGGTCGCCTCACCACCGCAGCGGTCGAGCGGCTGCTCGCGAACCCGCGCGTCGCGGGCATCAAGGACGGCGTGGGCGACATCGCCCTCGCGCAGCAGTTCGTGCGCGTCGCTGCCGGCCTCGACCGCACCACGCTGTTCTTCAACGGCTTGCTGACCGCAGAGGCCAGCCAGGCGGCATACCGCGCGATCGGGGTGCCGCTGTACTCGTCCGCGGTCTTCGCGATGGCACCCGAGATCGCGACCACGTTCTACCGGGCGTCGATCGGCGACGATCTCGACACCCAGCACCGCCTGCTCGACGGGTTCTACCGGCCACTCGTGGCGCTGCGCGACGAGACTCCGGGCTTCGCCGTGTCGCTCATCAAGGCAGGGCTCCGGCTCGGCGGCGACCACGTCGGCTCGGTGCGTCCGCCGCTCGTCGACCCGAGCACCGCGCAACTCGACCGCCTCGCCGCGATCCTGGATGCCGGGCGGGCGCTCGTCGCCGCATGACCGCACCCGTCGTCGAGAGCATCCGGGTCGGCCGGGTGGCGATTCCCCTGACGCGGCCCTGGGGCGCCGACGTGCAGACGGTCACGGTGCTGCCCGTCGAGGTGGGCTGCTCGGATGGCGTCGTCGGCCACGGCTTCAGCTGGACTCCCACGATCGGTGCGGGCGCCGTCCGCGCGATGCTCGAGGAGGACCTCACCGCGTGGTGGACCGGCCGCCCGGCCGACCCCGCCGGATGGCACGCCGCCTGGGCGCACCTGCACGAGGCGGGCGGGGGAGGGGTCACGACGATCGCGCTCGCCGGCATCGACCTCGCCCTGTGGGACGCGGAGGCCCGGCGCCGGGGCCGCGGGCTTCCGGAGCTCCTGGGGCGCCACCACGATCGGCTGCCCGTGTACGGCAGCGGCGTGAACCTGCACTATCCGATCGACGACCTCGTGGCGCAGGCGCGCCGCTGGATCGATGCCGGACATCGGGCCGTGAAGGTGAAGGTCGGCAAGCCCGACCCCCGCGAGGACCTCGACCGGATGCGCGCCGTCCGCGAGACGATCGGCCCCGATGTCGCGCTCATGATCGACGCGAACCAGCGGTGGGATCTCGCGCAGGCCGAGGGCGCCCTCGGGCTCCTCGCCGAGGTGCGACCCGCGTGGATCGAGGAGCCGCTGCGCGCCGATGACCTCGCCGCGCACCGAGAGCTGCGGGCGCGGATCGACATCTCTCTCGCGGTCGGCGAGAACCTGCACACGATCCACCGCTTCCGCGAGGCGATCGACGCGGGCGCCGACATCGTGCAGCCGAACGTGATCCGCGTGGGCGGGATCACCCCGTTCCTCGAGATCGCCCGGCTCGCGCGGCAGAGCGAGGTGCGCCTTGCTCCGCATCTGCTTCCCGAGCTCTCGGCGCAGCTCGCCTTCGCCGACGAAGATGAGTGGTGGGTGGAGGATGTCGAGGACGCGCGTTTCGCGGAGCTCGACGTGCTCGCCGAGGATCCGCGGCTGACGTTCGCGGACGGCTGGGTGTCCGGCGGGCCCGAGGTCGGGCTCGGTATCCGATTCCGGGAGGAGAGCGATCGATGAACGATGTGCAGGAGCTCGTGACGAGGGCAGATGAGGTGGCGCCGGAGTTCGCGGCCACGAGCGCAGCCGAGCGCCGGGCGCTGCTGCGCGGAATCGCCGACGTGATGGATGCGGGCGCCGACGAGCTGGTCACGATCGCGGGCGAGGAGACGGCGCTGCCCGAGGCGCGCCTGCGCGGCGAGCTGGCTCGCACGACCTGGCAGTTGCGCAAGTTCGGCGACGCCGTCGTGGAGGGCTCCTACCTTGAGGCGGTCGTCGACCACGCCGATCCGTCGGACGTGCCGCCGCGCCCCGATCTTCGCCGGATGCTGCGCCCGCTCGGCCCTGTCGCCATGTTCGCGGCGTCGAATTTCCCGTTCGCGTTCTCTGTCGCGGGCGGCGATACGGCGTCCGCGCTCGCCGCGGGGTGCCCGGTGATCGTGAAGGCGCACTCGGGACATCCGCGGCTCTCGCGGCGCACGGCCGAGCTCGTGTCGGCTGCTGTCGAGGCGGCGGGTCTGCCCGCCGGGGTGTTCGGACTCGTGGAGGGCTTCGAGCAGGGGCTCGCCCTCGTCGATGCGGAGCCGATCGAGGCGGTGTCGTTCACTGGATCGGTCGCCGGGGGCCGAGCGCTGCTCGACCGCTGCACCGCCAGGCCCCGGCCGATTCCGTTCTTCGGCGAGCTCGGGAGCCTCAACCCGGTGGTCGTGACCGCCGCCGCCGACGCGGCCCGCGGCGACGAGCTCGCCGCGGGACTCGCGGGCTCGTTCCAGTTGGGGGCGGGCCAGTTCTGCACCAAGCCGGGGCTCGTGCTGGTGCCTCAAGGGTCGCGCCTGATCCAGGAGCTGCCCGCGCAGGTCGCCGAGGAGGAGCCGACGATGCTCACGGAGCGGATCGCGGAGGGCTTCGCGACCGGACGCGCAGCCGCCACCGCGGTCGATGGCGTCGAGGTGCTCGCAGGCGGCGGTGGCGCGACCGCTCCGACCCTGCTCGCGACCGACGCATCCGTGCTGCTCGCGAACGCCGAGGTGCTTCTCGAGGAGGTGTTCGGGCCGCTGACGCTGCTCGTGCGCTACGCCGACGCGGCGGAACGGGAGAGCGTGCTGGCCGAGCTTCCCGGTAGCCTCACCGCGACGCTCCACGCGGAAGACTCCGACGACATCGACGGCCTCGTCGACCGCCTGGGCCGACTTGCCGGCCGGGTGCTCTTCGCGGGGTGGCCGACGGGCGTCGCCGTGTCATGGGCGCAGCACCACGGGGGACCGTGGCCCGCCACGAACACCCAGCACACCTCCGTCGGCATGACGTCGATCAGGCGCTTCCTGCGGCCGGTCGCCTACCAGGACGCCCCCGAGCGCGCGCTGCCGCCCGAGTTGCGCGACGACAACCCGCTCGGCATCCCGCGTCGGGTCGACGGGCGGCTCGTCCCGGGCGCCTGACCCCGGCTCGCCGCTAGCGCTGCGTCGTCGCCTCGACGATCGCGATCTCCCGCGTGGCCGTGTCGCGATCCGCGGGGGTCGGGCGGTCGAGGCGCAGCGGCCACGCGCGTCCGCGATCCCAGCGCAGGCGCACCTCGCGTGTGCGCACGTAGAAGACCCCGGCGATGCCGGCGGCGAGGAGCCCGGATGCGGCTCCGACCGCGATCGCCCACCGCGGCCCCGCGGCATCCGCGACGGCACCGACGAGAGGCGCGCCGATCGGGGTTCCGCCGAGGAAGATCCCCAGGTACAGCGCCATGACCCGGCCGCGCATGGAGGGCGAGGTCGTCGTCTGCACGTAGGCGTTCGCTGTGTTCATCATGGTGATCCCCGCGAACCCGACGAGGGTGAGCAGCACGCCGAAGCTCAGCTGCTCGGGCGCGAGGGCCGCGGCGGCGAGCGAGAGCCCGAACCCGGCGGAGGCGAGGGTGAGCGTGCGCAGACGGGGTCGATCCCGCCGCGCCGCGAGCAGCGCTCCCGCGACCGATCCGACGGCGAGCGCCGACGAGAGCCAGCCGAATTCCTCGGGCCCCTCACCGAACTCGACCCGCGCCATCGTGGCTGTGTAGATGGGGAAGTTGTATCCGAGGGTGCCCGTGAGGAACACCATCGTGAAGACCAGCAGGATGTCGGGTCGACGGCGCACGTACCGGAACCCGGCGCGTAGCTGACCCGGCCCGCGCGCCTTGCGGGTGAAGGGGGTGAGGTCGGAGGTGTGGAGCGCGGCGAGGGCCGCGAGCATCGCGACGAAGGTGCCCGCGTTGATGATGAACACCCAGCCCGAGCCCACGGCGGCGACGAGGATGCCCGCGACGGCAGGGCCGATCAGGCGCGCGCCGTTGAAGGATGCCGCGTTCAGGGCGACGGCGTTCGCGAGGAGGCGGCCGTCGACGAGCTCGCCCACGAACGCCTGACGCGCGGGGGCATCGAACGCGGCGGTGACGCCGAGTCCGAGGGCGAATCCGAACACCATCCACAACTCGGCCACGCCGAGCAAGGTCACGAGGCCGAGCCCGAGCGCGAGCAGCAGCATGACGCCCTGTGTAACGGCGAGCACGCGCCGCCGGTCGAAGCGGTCTGCCACCCACCCGGTCACCGGGAGCAGGACGAGCTGCGGCCCGAACTGCAGAGCCATCACGACGCCGACGGCGATGGCATCCTCGTCGGTCAGCTCGACGAGCACGAGCCAGTCCTGCGCGATCCGCTGCATCCAGGTGCCGATGTTCGACACGAACGCGCCCGCGAACCACAGCCGATAGTTCCGTGTCGCGAAGGAACGGAACGTCTGACTCATCCCCTCCATCATGCTCCTCCCGCAGGCGCGGCCGCTCGCGCTACGCTCTCACCGGCGAGGAGGCCTCATGAACGACATCACGCGAGTGGATCGGACGTTCGTCGACACGTACGGCGTCACCATCCACTTCCATGTCTGGTCGGGGCCCGAACCGCGCGCTGCGGTGCAGATCGTCCACGGGATCGGGGAGTACGCCCTCCGGTACGACGCGTTCGCGCGCGAGCTCGCCTCGGCCGGATACGTCGTGTACGCCGCCGATCTGCGCGGCCACGGCGCGACCGGGCTCGGCCAGTACGGCGGCGACCACTCCCGCCTCGGGCGCCTGGGTCCTGGGGGGCTGCATGCCGCGATCGCGGCTGTGCTGCAGTTCACGCGCATGATCCACGACGAGACCCCCGGGCTCCCGTTCGCGCTCTTCGGGCACAGCATGGGGTCGCTCTTCGCGCAGAAGCTCATCGACGCGGATGCGGCGCCCTACGACGCCGTGATCCTGTCGGGCACCGCGTACCGGACCGTGCGTCACATGAACGGCGGCGACCTGAATGCCCGGCACCGCCACCTCGGAACGACCGGTCACGAGTGGCTCTCGCGCGACCCGGAGGTGCAGAAGGCCTTCGCCGCCGATCCGCTGACCTTCGACGCGACGGTGCTGAAACTCTGGGGCCTCGCCGACACGCTCCGGCTGCTCGGCACCCCGCGGCGGCTCAACCGCGACGTGCCGATGCTCATCATGATCGGCGAGGAGGATCCGCTCGGCGGCCCGAAGAGCGTCGAGCTCCTCGCGAACGCGTATCGGACTCGCGGCGGTCTCAGTGACGTCACCGTCACCGTCTATCCGGAGGCCCGGCACGAGACGCTGAACGAGCTGAATCGCGCCGAGGTCTACGCCGACGTCATCCGCTGGCTCGACGCCCGGCTGGATGGTCACCGCTGAACTTAGGTCGGCCTAAGTCGCCGCGGCTAGGCTGGCGGGGTGCATGGCGAGTTCAAGGTGCCGGGCGGCAAGCTCGTCGTGGTCGATCTGGATGTCGTCGACGGGCGCCTCGCCGAGGTGCGGCTGTCGGGTGACTTCTTCCTCGAACCCGACGACGCGCTGCCGCTGATCGATCGGGCCCTCACGGGGCTCCCCGCGGATGTCGACGCGAAGTCCATCGCCGCTGCGGTGCAGTCCGCGCTCCCCGAGGGGGCCGTGATGCTCGGCTTCTCACCGGAGGCGGTGGCCACGGCGGTGCGCCGGTCGCTGCACCGCGCGACCACGTGGAGCGACTACGACTGGCAGCTCGTGCATCCGGGTCCGCTCTCACCGCTCACCCACCTGGCCCTCGACCAGGTGCTCGCGGAGGAGGTCGGCGCGGGCCGCCGTGCCCCCACCCTGCGCATCTGGGAGTGGAACGAGCCCGCCGTTGTGATCGGCAGCTTCCAGTCGGTGAAGAACGAAGTCGACCCCGAGGCTGCGGCCCGTTTCGGGTTCCCGGTCGTCCGGCGCATCTCGGGCGGCGGCGCGATGTTCATGGACGCCGGCGCGATCATCACCTACTCCCTCTACGCTCCTGTCGACCTCGTGCAGGGCATGAGCTTCGCCGACAGCTACGCCTACCTCGACGACTGGGTGCTCGTGGCGCTGCGTTCGCTCGGCATCGAGGCCACCTACCAGCCGCTCAACGACATCGCGAGTCCGGCCGGCAAAATCGGCGGGGCCGCGCAGAAGCGCCTCGCCGACGGCGCGGTGCTGCACCACGTGACCATGTCGTACGACCTCGACGCCGAGAAGATGGTGCAGGTGCTCCGGATCGGGCGCGAGAAGCTCTCGGACAAGGGCACCAAGTCGGCGCAGAAGCGGGTGGATCCGCTGCGCAGCCAGACGGGTCTGCCACGCGCAGAGATCATCGACCGGATGGTCGACACCTTCCGTTCGCTGCACGGGCTGACCGACGGGGAGATCACCCCCGAGGAGTACGCCCGCGCCGAGCAGCTGGTCGCCGAGAAGTTCGGCACCGACGAGTGGTTGTACCGGGTTCCGTGAGCCGCATCGCCCAGCTCGCACGGCGCCGCGCGATTCTCGGCGTCGTGCTCGCCGTCCTCCTCGTGGTGGCGGTGCTGACGTCGGCGGTCGTCGGGCAATTCGCGGTGAGCCCCGCCGAGGTGGTCGGATCGCTGCTGCGCGCGGTCGGCATCCCGACTTCCTGGGCCCCGGACGACCCCACGACCGAGGCGGCGCTCTGGGTGATCCGGTTCCCGCGGATCGTCATGGCGCTCGCCGTGGGTACCGCGCTCGCCGTCGCGGGCGCGGTGATGCAGGCCGTGTTCGGCAACCCGCTCGCGGAGCCGGGGGTCGTGGGTGTGTCGGCGGGCGCCGCGCTCGGCGCCGCGTTCGCGATCGTCACGGGCCTGCTCGCCTACGGGGAGTGGACCATCGCGGTGCTCGCGTTCGCGGGCGGACTCGGCGCGACGCTGCTCGTCTACGGGGTCTCGCGCGCGAACGGCCGCACCGAGGTCGTGACGCTGCTGCTCACCGGTATCGCCGTGAACGCGTTCGGCGGTGCGGGCCTCGCGTTCCTGCTGTTCGTGGCCGGGTCGTCGAGCCGCGAGCAGATCGTGTTCTGGCAGCTGGGATCGCTCAGCGGCTCGCTCTGGCGCGAGGCCCTGCTCGTGCTCGTCATCGCGGTCGCCGGCACGATCGCTGCGGTGGCCCTGGCGAGGCGCTACGACATCCTCGCGCTCGGCGAGCGCAACGCCCGCCACCTCGGGATCGACGTGGAACGGCTGCGGCTCTGGTCGATCGTGCTCGTGGCACTTCTCACGGGCGCGGCCGTCGCCTTCGTGGGGATCATCGCCTTCGTGGGCCTCGTCGTGCCGCACCTCATGCGCATGATCATCGGACCCGCCCACCGTTCGCTGCTCATCTCGAGCGCCGTCGGGGGCGCGCTGCTCATCGTCGTCGCCGACCTGCTCGCGCGCACGGTCGTCGCCGGGGCCGAGCTGCCGATCGGCCTGCTCACCTCGCTCGTCGGCGGGCCCTTCTTCTTCGCCCTGCTGTGGCGGCAGCGCCGAGCTTCGGGAGGATGGGCGTGAGCGGCATCCGGGCAGAGGGCGTCTCGATCGAGCTGGGCGGCCGACGGGTGGTCGACGACGTGCACCTCGAGGTGCCGCCGGGCGAGTTGCTCGCGCTCGTCGGACCGAACGGGGCCGGCAAGTCGACGCTCCTCACCGCCCTCTCGGGCGAGAAAGTGCCCGCCACCGGCAGCGTCCTGCTCGACGGTCGCGCCATCGGTTCGTTCGACGCTCTGGAGCTCGCCCGCACGCGCTCGGTGCTCACGCAGGACAACGCCGTGAGCTTCCCATTCCGGGTGATCGAGGTGGTCGAGATGGGCCGGAGCCCCTGGGCACGCACCCCCGGACGCGAAGGCGACGCCGACGCGATCACGCGTGCCCTCGCCCGCACCGACGTGGAGCATCTCGTGGAGCGCCGCTTCACCGAGCTCTCGGGCGGCGAACGTGCTCGGGTCTCGCTCGCGCGCGTCCTCGCGCAAGAGACGGCCATCGTGCTGCTCGACGAGCCGACCGCCGCCCTCGACCTGCGTCACCAGGAGGACGTGCTGCGGATCGCGCGCGAGCTCGCCGCTGCCGGGCGCGCCGTGGTGGTCGTGCTGCACGACCTCTCGCTCGCGGGGGCCTACGCCGACCGAATCGCCCTCCTCGAGCAGGGGCGCATCCGGGCCCTCGGTGCGCCGGTCGAGGTGCTCACGCAGGAGCTCGTGGCGGAGGTCTACGGGCTCGACGTCGAGGTGCTCGTGCGCGATGGCCGTCCGCTCGTGATCCCCCGTCGGGCCACCGCGTAGCCTGTACGCCATGCCGTGGTACGTCTGGGTCGGGATCGGCGTCCTCCTGGTCGCCGGGGTCGTCGTCGCCCAGGTGCTCGGCTGGATCGAACTGCGCGGCGTCGACCGGGGCCGCGGTTCCGGCGCGGGGGCGTTGGGATTCGTCGACGAGGTGTTCCACCCCACGAAGCACGAGGCGCAGCAGGAGCTCGTGCAGCAGACGGAGCTTCCGGCACCGGCACCCGCGCCGGGTGACGGCCCGCTCGACCTCGAGGATGGTCGGGTGCGCATCGACCTCCGCCGGGAGACATGACCTCGGCTCGGCGCACCGCCCTCGGCCTCCTGGTATCCGGGGCGATCGGTGTCGGCGCGGCACTCGTCGGCCTGCTGCCCTGGCTCGTCACGGGTGCGCGGCGTCCGCTGCAGAACCTGTGGGGCGCCGAGACCCTGCCCGCGCTCATGCCGATCACGCTGCTCCCGTTCAGCCAGTACGCGGTGACGTCGCTGATCGCGCTGCTCGTGGTGGGAGGCGTGGTCTCGGGAATCGCGAGCCGGGCACTGCGGTCGCGGATGCCGCCCGGATCCGCCCCCGCGACCGCCGCGGGCTATCTGCTCGTGCAGCTCGTCGCGATCGTGCAGACGAGCGTGGTCGTGGGCGCGGGGCTCCAGGATCGCACCGAGTCGACCGTCTACCTCCTCGCGTGCATCGCGGTCGCAGGTTTCGGCCTCGTGGTGGGATTCGTCGCCTTCGTGCTCATCGCTCGCGCACCCGTCGCTGGGGCGGTTCCCGCGCTCGCGGCCGGAGCGCTCGCGTTCGGATCCTGGGTGTCGGCCCTCGCGATCGCTCGCGATGAATGGGTGTTGTCGTCGTCTGCACTGTGGGACGTCGTGCGGTGGGGACCCGCCGTGCTCGTGGGCGCGGCGATCGCGTGGGGTGGCATCCGCACGGCAGGCCGCGCGATCGCGGCCGCCGTGGCGATCCTGATGCTCTGGATCGTGCCCGCCGTCGCGACGGCCGTCTCGTCATCCGTCGGGTCCCGTGCGCTGCTGCACTATCCGCTCGAGATGCTCGACTACGGCGCGGGGGTCTTCCGTAGTGCCGTGCTCATGCCTCAGCTCGTGCTTCCGCCGGTGGGGGTCGCGCTCGTGGTCGCGGCCATCGGGATCGCCGTGCGCGAGCTGGTCGCGCGTCGTCCCGGCTGATTCGAGCCGTCGAAGGGGCTCTCGCCGGGACTTCGTGAGGACTCCGTGAGCATCCGCGCGGATGCCGTATGGATTCCGTGAGGACCGCCATCGCGGCGCTGTCACAGGAGTTGCATCGTGGTGCGCCCGCCGGGCGTGCGGTGATCGTCCTGATCGCCGCAGCACTTCGGAACGGAACTCTCGTGCTCGACATCGTCTACGTCGTGGGCATCATCGCCCTCTTCGCGGTCGTCGCCCTCATCGGACGGGCGGTGGAGCGGCTGTGATCGTCATCGAGCTCCTCGCCGCAGCGCTCGGGGTCGCGGCGATCATCTACCTCGTGGTGGCGCTCATCGCGCCGGAGAGGTTCTGATGGACGCCCTCATCGCGGTGGCCGTCCTGGCAACCATCGCACTCGTGATCGGCGTGCTGCAGCGACCGCTCGGCGACTACATCGCCTGGGTCGTGACGTCGCCACGCGACCTCCGCGTCGAGCGAGGCGTGTATCGGCTGATCGGGGTCGATCCCGCCTCCGGGCAGACCTGGCGCGCGTACCTGCGCGGGGTCCTGCTGTTCTCGGTCGCCGGTGTGCTGCTCGTCTACCTCCTCCAGCGCACCCAGCAGTGGCTGCCGTACGCCCTCGGGCTGCCAGCGGTGCCCGAGGGCCTCGCCTTCAACACGGCCGTCTCCTTCGTCACGAACACGAACTGGCAGTCGTACTCGCCCGAGGTCACCGTCGGCTACACGGTGCAGCTCGCGGGCCTCGTCGTGCAGAACTTCCTCTCGGCCGCCGTCGGCATCGCCGTCGCGGTGGCGCTCGTCCGCGGGTTCGCCGCGCGCCGGTCGGCGACGATCGGCAACTTCTGGGTCGATCTCGTGCGGATCCTCGGACGCCTGCTTCTCCCGGGGGCGCTCCTCGCTGCGCTCCTGCTGCTCCTCGGCGGTGTCGTGCAGAACTTCACGGGCTTCACGGAGGTGACAGGCGTCGCGGGCGATCCGGCGACGATCCCGGGCGGTCCGGTCGCGTCCCAGGAGGCGATCAAGCTGCTCGGCACCAACGGCGGCGGCTTCTTCAATGCGAACTCCGCCCATCCGTTCGAGAACCCGACACCGTGGACGAGCCTCGCCGAGATCATCCTGCTGCTGGCGATCCCGTTCTCGCTGCCGCGCGCGTTCGGTCGGATCGTGGGCGACACCCGTCAGGGCACCGCGATCCTCGCCGCGATGGCGACCCTCTTCCTCGTGTGCACCTCGGCGCTCGTCGCGTTCGAGCTCGCGGGCCAGGGCACGGCACCGGAACTCGCGGGCGGTGCGCTCGAGGGCAAGGAGCAGCGCTTCGGCGTGGTCCTCTCGGCGATCTTCGGCTCGTCGACGACCCTCACCTCCACGGGCGCCGTCAATGCGATGCACGATTCGTTCACCGCACTCGGGGGCATGGTCACGATGCTCAACATGATGCTCGGCGAGCTCGCGCCCGGCGGCGTCGGCTCGGGGCTCTACGGCATGCTCGTCGTCGCGGTGATCGCCGTGTTCGTGGCCGGGCTGCTGGTGGGCCGCACCCCCGAGTACCTCGGCAAGAAGATCGGCCCGCGGGAGGTCAAGCTCGCGAGCCTGTACATCCTCGTGACGCCGGTGCTCGTGCTCGTCGGCACCGCTCTCAGCTTCGCGCTGCCGGGCGTCCGCGACGATGTCGCGTCGACCTCGGTCTGGAATCCGGGAGCCCACGGCATGTCCGAGGTGCTCTACGCCTTCACATCCGCGGCGAACAACAACGGCTCCGCCTTCGCGGGACTGACCGCGAACACCCCGTGGCTGAACACGGCTCTCGGTGTCGCGATGCTGCTCGGGCGCTTCGTGCCGATCGTGCTCGTCCTCGCGCTCGCGGGTTCGCTCGCCCGTCAGGATGTCGTGCCCGCCACCGCGGGGACGCTCCCCACCCACCGGCCGATGTTCGTCGGGCTCCTCGTCGGCGTCGTCGTCATCGTCGCGGCTCTCACCTTCTTCCCCGTTCTCGCGCTGGGTTCCCTGGCGGAAGGGCTCTGATCCCCATGTCCTCACTCGTCTCATCCGCTCGTCCGTCCCGCACGGGCGGTGACCGGCCGCGCACCGCGCTCGGCCTCTCACAACTGCTCGCGGCGCTCCCTGGGGCGGTTCGCAAGCTCGACCCGCGCACCCAGTGGCGCAATCCGGTCATGTTCCTGGTGTGGGTGGGTGCGGCACTGACGACCCTCATCGCGGTCGCCGAGCCGTTCTTGGGCGGCCCCGCGGACTCCGGCGGCACCGCCGTGCCGGGTCCCTTCACCGCGGTCATCGCGGGCTGGCTGTGGCTGACCGTGCTGTTCGCGAACCTCGCGGAGTCGGTGGCCGAGGGGCGCGGGAAGGCGCAGGCGGATTCGCTGCGAGCGACCCGCACGTCGACCATCGCCCACATCCTCGACGGATACGACGCGGAGTCCGATCCGGCCGGCACGGCAGCCGGATCCCGCGATGCCGCGTCATCGGATCTCACGCTCGGCGACATCGTCGAGGTGTCGGCGGGTGAGCTCATCCCCGGCGACGGAGACATCGTGTGGGGCATCGCCTCGGTCGACGAGTCCGCCATCACCGGCGAGTCCGCCCCGGTCGTGCGGGAGTCCGGAGGTGACCGCAGTGCCGTCACGGGCGGTACGCGGGTGCTCTCCGATCGGATCGTGGTGCGCATCACCTCGAAGCCGGGCGAGACCTTCGTCGATCGGATGATCGCGCTCGTCGAGGGGGCGTCGCGGCAGAAGACGCCCAACGAGATCGCTCTCGGCATCCTGCTCGCGAGCCTGTCGATCGTGTTCGTCGTCGTCGCGCTCACGCTCAACCCGATCGCCTCGTTCGCCGCCAGCCCGGTGAGCATCGCCGTGCTCGTCGCACTGCTGGTCTGCCTCATCCCCACGACGATCGGCGCCCTGCTCTCGGCGATCGGCATCGCGGGTATGGATCGCCTCGTGCAGCGCAACGTGCTGGCGATGTCGGGCCGCGCGGTGGAGGCGGCGGGCGACGTGACGACGCTCCTGCTCGACAAGACCGGGACGATCACCTACGGCAACCGTCGCGCGACGGCGTTCATCCCCGTGGGGCGGATCACCGAACCGCAGCTCACGGAGGCGGCGGCCGCGTCCTCGCTCGCCGACCCGACCCCCGAGGGCAGCTCGATCGTCGAGCTCGCCCGCAGCCGCGGCATCGAGCCGGACGAGGGCCAGGCGCGGGAGGTCGTCCCGTTCACCGCGCAGACCCGGATGTCGGGGGTCGACCTGCCGGACGGCACGCGCATCCGCAAGGGTGCCGGATCGGCGGTGCTCGCGTGGCTCGACCAGGAGGGGGTCCGACTTGCGGCGGAGGTCTCCGCGGAGGTCGAGGGGCACACGGATCGGATCGCGGCGGGCGGCGGCACGCCCCTCGTGGTCGCGCGTGTCACGGCCCCGGGCTCCGGCGATGTTCTCGGCGTCGTGCAGCTGACGGATGTCGTGAAGGAGGGGCTCGTCGAGAGGTTCGCCGAGCTGCGGGCGATGGGCATCCGCACCGTGATGGTCACCGGCGACAACCCGCGCACGGCGGCCGCGATCGCGCGTGAGGCGGGAGTCGATGACGTGCTGGCGGAGGCGACCCCGGAGGACAAGCTCGCGCTCATCCGCCGCGAGCAGGAGGGCGGCAACCTCGTCGCGATGACCGGCGACGGCACCAACGACGCCCCCGCGCTCGCCCAGGCGGATGTCGGGGTCGCCATGAACTCCGGCACGTCGGCGGCCAAGGAGGCCGGCAACATGGTCGACCTCGACTCCGACCCGACGAAGCTCATCGACATCGTGCGGATCGGCAAGCAGCTGCTCATCACGCGTGGCGCGCTCACGACCTTCTCCATCGCGAACGACATCGCGAAGTACTTCGCGATCATCCCAGCGATGTTCATGGGGGTCTATCCCGGTCTCGCGACGCTCAACGTCATGGGTCTGCATTCGCCGTCGTCGGCCGTGCTGTCCGCGGTGATCTTCAACGCGATCGTCATCGTCGTGCTCATCCCGCTCGCGCTGCGCGGCGTGCGTTACCGCGCGGGCGGAGCCTCGAGCATCCTCGGCCGCAACTTGCTCGTCTACGGACTCGGCGGCGTCGTCACCCCCTTCATCGGGATCTGGCTCATCGACCTCGTCGTGCGCCTCATCCCCGGCTTCTGAGATCTCGGAGAGAACCATGAACACCTCCATCCGCACGACGGGACGCTCCCTCGGGACGGCCGTGCGCACGCTCCTGCTCGCGACGATCGTGCTGGGCGTCGGCTACACGCTCGTCGTCACCTCGCTCGGGCAGTTGCTGATGCCGGCCCAGGCGGCCGGGTCGCTCGTCCGCGACGAGGAGGGCGTCGTCGTCGGCTCGTCGCTCATCGGCCAGAGCTACCTCGACGCCGACGGGCAGCCGGCGCCTCAGTACTTCCAGCCGCGCCCGTCGGCCGCGGGGGAGGGCTACGACGGCGGCGCCTCGTCGGGCTCGAACCTGGGCCCTGAGAACCCGGACCTCATCGCCGCGATCGCCGAGCGTCGTGCGCAGATCGCGGCGTTCGAGGGTGTCGACCCGGAGCTGGTTCCCGCCGACGCGCTCACCGCGTCGGCCTCGGGTCTCGATCCGCACATCAGCCCGGCGTGCGCCGAGCTCCAGGTGGCTCGGGTCGCGCGCGAGCGAGGGATCGGCGAGGACGAGGTGCGGGAGCTCGTGGCCCGCTTCACCGTCGGCCGTGACCTCGGCTACCTCGGGGAGCCGCGTGTGAACGTGCTAGAACTCAACCAGGCGCTGGACGAGCGGGAAGGCTGACTCTCATGGCCGCACGGGGACGACTCCGGGTGCTCCTCGGGGCCGCACCCGGTGTCGGCAAGACGTTCGCGATGCTCGAAGAGGGGCGGCGTCTCGCGGCGGAGGGTCGGGACGTCGTCGTCGCCCTCGTCGAGACGCACGGGCGCTCCGGCACCGCCGCGATGACCGCCGGGTTCGAGATCGTGCCGCGGGCATCGCTCGTGCACCGCGGCGTGGAGCTCGCCGAGCTCGACATCGACCGGGTGCTCGCCCGGCATCCGCAGGTCGCGCTCGTGGACGAGCTCGCGCACACCAACGCGCCGGGGTCGCGCAACGAGAAGCGCTGGCAGGACGTCACCGAGCTCCTCGACGCCGGGATCGACGTCATCTCCACCGTCAACATCCAGCACATCGAGTCGCTCAACGATGTCGTCGAGCGGATCACGGGAGTGCCGCAGCGCGAGACCATCCCCGACGAGGTGCTGCGCTCGGCGGACCAGGTGGAGGTCGTCGATCTCACTCCGCAGGCGCTCCGCGACCGGCTCTCGGGCGGACTCGTGTATCCGGCGGAACGGATCGACGCGGCGCTGTCGAACTACTTCCGGCTCGGCAACCTGACGGCGCTGCGGGAGCTGGCGCTGCTGTGGCTCGCCGACGAGGTCGACCAGGCGTTGCAGGACTACCGCGACGAGCACGGCATCGAGAGCACCTGGGAGGCGCGCGAGCGGGTCGTCGTGACCCTCACCGGGGGCGCGGAGGGCGAGACGCTGCTGCGCCGCGGGGCCCGCATCGCCGCGCGTTCGGCAGGCGGCGAGCTGCTCGCGGTGCACGTCACCTCGCAGGACGGCCTGCGCGTGGTCGACCCGGAGGCCCTCGCCCGCCAGCGCTCGCTCGTGGAGCAGCTCGGCGGCAGCTACCACCAGGTGGTCGGCGAGGATGTGCCCACGGCGCTCGTCGAATTCGCCCGCTCGGTGAACGCGACCCAGCTGGTGATCGGGGTCAGCAGGCGCGGGCGGGTGCAGGCGGCGCTCACCGGTCCCGGCATCGGCGCGACTCTCGTGCGCCTCGCGGGCAACATCGATGTGCACATCGTCAACCACGCCGCGGCCGGCGGCCGGATGGTGCTACCGCGGGTGGGCGGATCGCTCACCTGGCGCCGCCGCATCGCGGGCTTCGCGATCGCGACCGTCGGCGGCCCGCTCCTCACCTGGCTGCTCGTGAGCGGGCGCAACGAGGAGACGCTGACGAGCGACGTGCTCAGCTATCAGCTCCTCGTGGTGCTCGTCGCGCTCGTGGGCGGGATCTGGCCGGCGCTGTTCGCCGCGGTGATGTCGGGGCTCACCCTCGACTTCTTCTTCGTCGAGCCGTTCTACACGATCACCGTCGCCGAGCCGCTGCACCTGCTCGCCCTCATCCTGTACGTCGTGATCGCGGTCCTCGTGAGCGTCGTGGTGGACAGCGCAGCGCGCACCGCCCGTGCGGCGCGGCGAGCGGCGACCGAGTCGGAGCTCATCCAGACCGTCGCGGGCAGCGTCCTGCGGGGACAGGGGGCCGTGCAGGCGCTCGTCGACCGCACGCGCGAGGCGTTCGGGCTCGCCGGGGTGCGTCTCCTCGTCGGCTCGGAGCTGGTCGCCGCGTCGGGTGAGCCGCTCCCGGATGGGCGCTTCGCCCGCTTCCCGGTCGGTGCGCGTGGCGAACTGGAACTGCACGGCCCCGACCTGGCCGCCTCCGAGCGGCGCCTGCTGGGCGTGCTCACCGCTCAGCTGGCTGCGGCGCTGGAACACCGCGACCTCGCGGAGGCGGCGGAGGGGATCGAGCCGCTCGCCGCATCCGACCGCGTGCGTAGCGCCCTGCTGTCGGCGCTGAGCCACGATGTCCGTCGGCCCTTGGCAGCGGCGGCAGCGGCGGTCGGCGGGCTGCGCACAGCAGGCGCGAGTCTCAGCGACGCGGACCGCGAGGAGCTCCTCGAGACCGCCGATGAGAGCCTCGGAACCCTCGCCCAGCTCCTCACCGACCTCCTCGACGTCAGCCGCCTGCAGGCGGGGGTGCTCGGCGTCTCGACGAGCCCCGTCGATCCGGCGGATGTGATCGTTCCCGCGCTCGACGAGCTCGATCTCGGCCCCGATCGTGTGGAGGTCGATCTCGACACCCAGCTGCCTCCGGTGCTCGCCGATCCGGTGCTTCTGCAGCGCGTGGTCGTTAACCTGCTGGCCAACGCGACGCGCCACGCCCCCGACGGCACGCGGGTTCGCGTCTCCACGAGCGGCCTGGCGGATCGCATCGAGATCCGGGTCGTCGATCACGGCCCTGGCATCCCCGCCGACCGTCGCGACGACGTCTTCGTCCCCTTCCAGCGACTCGGCGACACCGACAACTCCGCGGGCCTCGGACTCGGGCTCGCGCTCGCCAAGGGATTCGCGGAGGGCATGAACGGCACGCTCATTCCCGAGGACACCCCGGGCGGCGGTCTCACGATGGTGGTCTCGCTGCCGGTCGCCGGAGGGCGGCAGGAGGTCGAGGGCAGATGAGGATCCTCATCGCCGACGACGACCCGCAGATCCTGCGGGCCCTGCGCATCACGCTCGCGGCGAAAGGCTATGACGTCGTGACCGCGTCGGACGGACCGGCCGCGATCAGCGCCGCGGTCGACCACCGCCCCGACCTCGTGATGCTGGACCTCGGCATGCCGCACCTCGACGGCGTTCAAGTGATCGAGGCCATTCGCGGATGGTCGGCAGCGCCGATCCTCGTCGTCTCGGGCCGCACGGGCGCGGCCGACAAGGTCGAGGCACTCGACGCGGGAGCGGACGACTACGTCACGAAGCCGTTCGCGATCGACGAGCTGCTCGCGCGCATCCGGGCGCTCACTCGCCGGGTGCCGCGCGAAGCGGAGGATCCGGTGGTGCGCTTCGGTGACGTCACCGTGGATCTCGCCGCGCGTACCGTGCTCCGCGAGCGCGACGAGCGCAGCGAGAGCGTGCGACTGACGCCCACCGAGTGGCAGGTGCTCGAGCTGCTGATCCGCAATCCCGGGCGTCTCGTCACGCGTCAGACCCTCCTGTCGAGTATCTGGGGAACCTCGCACGTGACCGACACCGGGTATCTGCGCCTCTACATGTCGCAGCTGCGCAAGAAGCTCGAGCCGCATCCCGGGGAGCCGCGCTTCCTGCTGACCGAGGCGGGGATGGGCTACCGGCTGCAGCTGCCGGACTGATCGGGCTCTCTAGGCCACCTCATAGGAAAGGCCAAGTCGCCTTCCGGGCGCGCTCGTGATCCTGGGCTCCACACGATGGAAGGAGCCGATCATGGCACGTGTACCCGAACCGGAGATGACCCCGGAAGGCCCCGCCTACGAGGGCCGACTGCTCGACCGGGCGGACGAGGAGGTCGTCGATCAGGGCGCATCCTTCGACATCCGCACCCTGCTGACCCGGCGCAACGTGCTGGGGCTCGGCATCCTCGGCGTGGGCGCGGCGACGCTCGTCGCATGCGCCCCCACCTCCGACTCAAGCACGTCGAGCAGCTCCAGCGGTTCGACCAGCAGCGGTTCGACCGGCACGACGGATGCGTCGGGTCTGCCCTCGGGCGAGATCCCGGACGAGACGGCAGGCCCCTACCCCGGCGACGGATCGAACGGTCCGGATGTGCTGGAGCAGTCCGGCATCGTGCGCAGCGACATCCGCTCGAGCATCGACGGCGGTGCGACTGCGGAGGGCGTGCCGCTCGAGTTCAGCCTCACGATCACCGACATGGCGAATGACGACGCGCCCTTCGAGGGGGTGGCCGTCTACGCGTGGCACTGCGACGCGCAGGGCCGCTACTCCATGTACTCGGAGGGCGTCGAGGATGAAACGTACCTGCGCGGGGTGCAGGTGGCGGACGAGAACGGCGTGGTCACCTTCACGTCGATCTTCCCCGCCTGTTACACGGGTCGCTGGCCGCACATCCATTTCGAGGTCTACCCCGACCTCGATTCGATCAGCGACTCCACGAACGCCATCGCCACCTCGCAGATCGCGATGCCGGAGGACGTCTGCAACACGGTGTATGCGCTGTCGGCATACGACGGATCCAGCAGCAACCTTTCGCAGGTGAGCCTCGATACCGACAATGTGTTCGGCGAGGACGGCGGAGCCCTCCAGCTGGCGACCGTCTCGGGTGATGTCGACTCCGGCTACACCGCCTCGCTCGTCGCCCGCGTCGACACCACGACCACCCCCTCGAGCGGCGACGCGCCGTCCGGCGGCGGCCAGGGCGGCGGGCAGGGCGACACCCCGCCCGGTGACGCCCCGAGCCGCTGATTCACGGAAAGGAAGATCATCATGTTCCAGAACCTCACGGGCTGGCACGCCCTCATCGTGCTCGCCGTCATCCTCCTCGTGTTCGGGGCGGCGAAGCTGCCCGCTCTCGCGCGGAGCGTCGGGGAGTCGGTGCGGATCCTGCGCAGCGAGTCGGCGTCGTCCGACCCGCAGGCGGCAGAGCCCGCGTCGGCTGCACCGACCGAGCCTGCCGCGGCTGACGCGCGGGTCGCATCGACGCCCGCATCCGACGCCGCATCCGACCGCGAGGTCGTGACCCGATGACCGGGCGCACCGCGCCGACCGCACGGATGCCGCTCGCGCAGCACCTGCGGGAGGCGCGCGTGCGCGCGGTCCGCGCCGCGGCGGCGCTCCTCGTGGGCGCCGTCGCCGGCTACCTGCTCTCGGACGCGATCTTCGACGTCCTGCGCGAGCCGATCGAGCAGCTCGCCGCCTCGCGCGACGCGAGCCTCAACTTCGACACTGTCACCTCGGCGTTCGACCTGCGCCTGCGGGTCGCACTCGTCGCCGGCATCGTGCTGTCGAGCCCGGTGTGGCTGTACGAGATTCTCGCGTTCCTGTCGCCGGGCCTCACGCGCCGCGAACGCCGCTTCACGCTCGGCTTCGTCGCGGCCGCCGTCCCGCTCTTCGCGGCCGGATGCGCGATGGGGCTCGCGATCTTCCCCCACATGGTCGAGCTGCTGGCGGGGTTCGCATCCGACGACGACTCGACGGTGCTCCAGGCCTCGACCTACATCGACTTCGTGCTGAAGGTGGTACTGGCCACTGGCATCGCGTTCGTGCTTCCGGTCTTCGTGGTGGTGCTGAACCTGCTCGGGGTGCTGTCGGCGCGAACCATCCTGCGCGGATGGCGGCTCGCGCTCGTCGGGATCGTGCTGTTCAGCGCACTCGTCACGCCCGCCGCGGACGTCTTCTCGATGTTCCTCGTCGCCGTGCCGATGGCGCTGCTGTACCTCGCGGCCGTGCTCGTCGTGCTCGTGCGCGAGCGGCGGATGCGTCGCCGCGCGCCCGAGGAGCAGGAACTCGCCGCGCCCGAACTCGCCACCCCCACGACCCCTGCCGCCTGAGAGGAGACGGACATGTTCGGACTCTCGATCGAGAAGCTCGTGATCGTGATGGTCGTCGCAGCGTTCATCCTCGGCCCCGAGCGGATTCCGGAGTACACGCGGAGGTTGGCCGAGCTCGTGCGTGCCGTGCGGCAGACCCTCGACACCGCCCGGACGCGCGCCGAGACCGAGATGGGGGTGTCGGCCGCCGACTGGGAGGCGCTCGACCCGCGGCGCTACGACCCGCGTCGCATCGTGCGCGAGGCGCTCGCGGGGGAGTCGGCGGGTGTTGCCGAAGGCGCGACCACGGTGACTGCCGAGCCCGAGGAACGTCCGGATGTCGCGGATCCAGAGCGCGCGGAAACGGCGGAGCCCGATGGCGCCGAGCCCATGGAATCCGCGGCGCCTGCACCGCCCCCGCGGTACGTCATCACCGGATCCTCCGGCCATCCGCGCCGGGTGCTCGTGCAGCCCGATCCGGAGTGACGGTCAGCGCTCGTTCTGCTCGAGCTCGCGCTGCAGGTCGCGCAGGTCGTCGCCCACGTCGGCCATCGCGATCCGGCGCTCGCTCGGCGACATCCGCTTGCCGCGGGTAGCGCGGCGCACGTCGGCCGCGGCTGCAGCGATCTCGTCGAGTGCGTTGGTGCGTGCCTCCACGATGATCGCCATCACCTGGTCGTCCGATCTCGCGATCTGGCGCAGCTGCTCCGCCTGAGCGCGCAGCACCTTGCGGCGCAGGGCGAGCGGGCGGGCGTCCTTCGCGCGGTAATCGGCCACGTGCTGTGCCTTGCCGCGCTTGCGATTCGTCGCGGCCGCCGTGCGCTCGAGGCGGTCGGCATCCGCTTCGAGCTGGAGCGCGAGCGACTCGAACTCGAGGCGCGTCGCCTCTGCGTACCAGTCGGCGTCGAAATCCGCGCCGTCGCGCAAAGCGCGCACGATGATGAGGTTCTTCACGTCCTGCCGGACCGCGGCGACAGCGACGAGCATCGCATCCGAAAGGATGTCGGCGAAGCGGGTTCGGCGGGGAATGGTTCGTCCTCTCCACAGGCTGGGCGGAGACGTTTCAGAGTAGCGGTTCGCCCTGACGTCGGCCCGCGGGCGTGTCCTAGGCTGGACGCCGGAGAGCCGGGAAGTCTGGTCGGCCTCGACCGAGGGTCGAGTACCCCACCCGATCGACAGGAGCCTCGTGTCACTACTCAGATCGGAACGCGCTGCAGCCGCGTTCCTCCTCACCGCCGCGGTCCTCGCCCTCGTCCTCGCGAACTCTCCCGTGGGCCCTGGACTCCTCGAGCTGCGCGACGTGCACCTCGGCATCCCCGGGACGCCGGTCGATCTCTCGATCGGCCACTGGGTGAGCGACGGGCTCCTGGCTGTCTTCTTCTTCCTCGCCGCGGTCGAGCTGAAGAACGAGCTCACCGTGGGGCAGCTCAACAGCGTCGCCAAGGCCGTGCGCCCGGCGATCGCGGCCGTGGGCGGTGTGATCGCGCCGGCGCTCATCTACCTCGCCGTCACGGCGGGCTCGGGCTACGAGCGCGGCTGGCCCATCCCTACCGCCACCGACATCGCCTTCGCGCTCGGCATCCTCGCCGTGTTCGGATCGGGCATCCCCTCGCGACTGCGCATCTTCATCCTGGCGCTCGCGATCCTCGACGACATCATCGCGATCGTCATCATCGCCGTGTTCTTCACGAGCGATCCGAGCATCCCCCTCATGCTGCTCGCGGCCGTCGGGGTGGCGCTGTTCGGGCTCGCGAGCCGGTTCCTCGATGGACGATGGCGCGTCCCCGTCGCGATCGCGATGGTCATCCTGGCGCTCGTGACGTGGTGGCTCGTCTACGCATCCGGCGTCCACGCGACGATCGCCGGCGTGGCGCTCGGCCTCGCGATGCGCCGTGTGCCGGGCCTGCGCGTGCGGCACGCGCTCGAACCGGTGACCAACGGCTTCATCCTGCCGGTGTTCGCGTTCGCGGCAGCGCTCGTCGTGATCCCGGATGTCGGAATCGACGAGCTCGCGGCACCGTTCTGGGGCATCGCCATCGCACTCCCGGTCGGCAAGATGGTCGGAATCGGCTTCGGCGCGTGGATCGCCTCGCGCATCGGCCCGCGTGAGGCGCGGCCCAACATCACCTTGTGGGGGTTGCTCACCGCGGGCGCGCTCGGCGGCATTGGGTTCACGGTGTCGCTGCTCATGAACGAACTCGCCTTCGCGAGCACTCCCGAGGTCGCCGACGAGGGCACCCTCGCCGTGCTGCTCGGCTCGGGCATTAGCATCGTGGTCGCGAGCCTCATGGTGCTGCGGCTCGGCGCTTCCTATCGCGGCATGCGCCGACTGCGTGCCCGCATCCGGGAAGCCCGGTACTGAGCGATGGCGCGGCCGAACGCGACACCGCGGCGTGCGGGGCTCATCCGCACCGGGCAGGAGCTCATCAAGCGATCTCCCGCCCGGGCCGCCGCGGGGGCGTTCCTGCTGGCCGCTGTCGTGTTCACCGGACTGCTGTCGCTACCGATCGCATCGGCTGACGGGCGGCCCACGCCCTTCCACGACACCTTCTTCACGGCGGTCTCGGCGGTCACGGTCACGGGGCTCGTCACGGTTGACACCGGCACCCACTGGTCGCTGTTCGGGCAGATCGTGATCCTCGCCGGCATCCAGACCGGCGGGCTCGGCATCGTGACCCTCGCCCTGCTGCTCGCGCGTGCGGTCACGCGACAGCTCGGGGTGCGCAGCAAGGTGTTCGCGCAGCAGAGCATCGGCACCTCGCAGCTCGGAGAGGTGAAGTCGCTGCTGCGAACGGTCATCCTCACGACGCTCACGATCGAGGGTGCCCTCTTCGTGATCCTGCTGCCGCGGTTCCTCATGATCGAGGACTCGGTCGGTCGCGCGTTCTGGCACGGCCTGTTCTACGCGGTCTCGTCGTTCAACAACGCCGGATTCGTGATCGACGACGCGGGCCTCGGCCGCTACGAGGGCGACTTCTGGATCCTCGTGCCGATCATGCTGGGTGTGTTCATCGGCAGCTTCGGGTTCCCGGTCTTCCTCGCGGTGATCAGCAGCCGCGGCAATCTGCGCCGCGTCGGGCTGCATGCGAAGCTCACGATCGTCACGAGCGTGACGCTGCTCATCGCGGGAACGCTCGCCTGGGGCGTGTTCGAGTGGGCCAACTCCGACACGGTCGGATCGATGGGCATCGGCGAGAAGATCTTCCACGCGTTCTTCGCCTCGACGATGATGCGCTCGGGCGGCTTCGCGCTGATCCCCACCGACGACTCGCATCCGATCACGCTGCTCGCGACCGACGCGCTCATGTTCGTGGGCGGCGGCTCGGCCTCCACCGCGGGCGGCATCAAGGTCGTGACGCTCGCCGTGCTGTTCCTCGCGATCATCGCCGAGGCGCGTGGTGACAAGCATGTGATCGTGTGGGGGCGCACGATTCCGGAGGGCACCTTCCGCCTGGCGATCAGCGTCACCTTCCTCGGGGCGACGCTCGTGCTCGTGGCGACCGGGCTGCTGATGCTGGTGACTGAGGCGCCGCTCGACCGCATCCTGTTCGAGGTGATCTCGGCGTTCGCGACCTGCGGCCTGTCGGTGGGGTTGAGCGAGGAGCTCGTGCCATTCGGCAAATACGTGCTCGGGTTCCTCATGCTCGCGGGGCGCATCGGGCCCGCGGGCCTGGCCGCAGCGCTCGCCCTGCGGCAGCGCAATCTCATGTACTCGCTCCCGGAGGAGCGCCCGATCATCGGCTGATCGCGGCCGAGCCCGGGTCAGCTCGCGGGCAGGATCTCCGCGAGCAGCACGTCGATCCGTCGCCGGATCTCGTCGCGGATGGGTCGCACGGCCTCGATGCCCTGGCCGGCCGGGTCGTCGAGTTCCCAGTCCTCGTAGCGCTTGCCGGGGAAGATCGGGCAGGTGTCGCCGCAGCCCATCGTGATCACCACATCCGACTCGCGGACCGCGTCGACGGTGAGCACCTTCGGCACGTTGCCGGCGATGTCGATGCCCTCCTCGGCCATCGCCTCCACGGCGACGGGGTTGATCATGTCCTTCGGCTCGGAGCCCGCCGAGAGCACCTCGACGCGGTCGCCCGCGAGGGCCGCGAGGTAGCCGGCGGCCATCTGCGAGCGGCCGGCGTTGTGCACGCAGACGAAGAGGACGGTGGGGCGGTGGGCGGTGTCGGTCGTCGTGTCGGTCACACGAGAACCATAGACCAACATCTATGGGTTGAGCGAGCGATTCACCGGATGTTCATGTGAGCTCGGCGAGCAGGTGCCGCACGCGCGCGTCGATGTCGTCGCGGATGGCCCGCACCTCGTGCAGGGGCCGGCCCACCGGATCGTCGAGCTCCCAGTCGAGGTAGCGGCGACCGGGCAGTACGGGGCACGCGTCGCCGCAGCCCATCGTCACCACGACATCCGCCGCGCGCACCATCTCGTCGGTGAGCGGCTTCGGGAACTCGTCGTCGATCGAGACGCCGACCTCGTCGAGCACGGTGACGATGCTCGACCTGACGCTATCGGCCGGTTCGGACCCCGCCGTGCGCACGCGCACCCGGTCGCCCGCGAGCTGGCGCAGCAGTGCCGCCGCGAGCTGCGAGCGCCCCGCGTTCTGCACGCAGACGAAGAGCACCTCGGGGGCGCCGTTCGTGGGGCGCTCGTCGGCGCGGGCGAGTGCCTCGAGCCGCTCCGCGGCGAACCGGGCCGCACGGGAAGGTCGCACCTCCCGGCCGTCTGCACCGAGCAGCGCGAAGCTGTCGGTGACGTAGTGCGCGACCGTCGCCGGCTCGATCCGCCCGGCGAACCTGAGCGAGAGGTCGACCGCGATCCGCGCCCGGGCGTCCGGATGCTCGCGCGGCGCGAGTGCGAGGAACTCGTCGACCGACGCGAGCCGCTCGGGGCGGATCGAGTACCAGACGTTCCGTCCGTGCGGGTCGCGGGTGAGCAGCTCGTCATCGACGAGCGCCTTCACGTGGTGCGAGATGGTCGGCTGCGTGACGCCGATCGCGGTGGCGAGGTCGCCCACGCGGGCACGGCCGTCCGGATCGGAACGGATGATCGAGACGATGCGTGCGCGCGTCGGATCGGCCAATCCGCTGAGCGGTCCCGAGGCGGCGCGAACCATAGACGCGAGTCTATGCCGGAGTCGCGAGGCTCAGCTCAGCAGCACCCGCCCGCATCCGTGCGGCACACCCCGGTCGCGGGCAGGGTGAGCTCGATCCGCCGCGCCCCCGCGAGGTCTCCCGCGAGCCACGCGACGATCGAGCGCACCTGCTCGTAGCCGGTGGCGAGCAGGAAGGTCGGTGCCCGGCCGTAGCTCTTCATGCCGACGATGAAGAAGTCGCGTTCGGGGTGGCGGAGCTCGTCGACGCCGTGAACGGGCACGGTCCCGCAGGAGTGCACATTGGGGTCGATCATCGGGGCGAGGCGTCGTGGCGCCTCTACGACCTCGTCGAGCTCGAGCCGGATCTCGCGCAGCATGTCGAGGTCGGGCCGGAACCCCGTGGCGTTGACGATGCGGTCGACGTCGATCGTGTGGGGTTCCCCGGCACGCAAGCCCCGCACCCGCACCCCGCCCGCGTGGGAGGCGAGGGTCTGGATCTCGAAACGCTCGACCCTCGTGACGACCCCGCGCGCGACGAGTGCGTCGAGGGAGCCGCCGAGTGCCCCGCGTGCCGGGAGCTGATCTTCGGCGTCGGCGCTGATGCGGGCGGTCGTAGCCGTGCGGATCGCCCACGTGATCCGCGTGCCGGGGTCGGTCTCGGCAAGTCGCGCGAGCGCGAGCAGTGTGTTCGCGGCGGAGTGTCCCGCTCCGACCACGAGCGTGTGGCGCCCGGCGTAGCGGTGGCGATCGCGGCCGAGCACGTCGGGGAGAGCCGGATCGACGAGGTCGCGTACCTCGTCGAGGCCGAGCGGGTCGAGGCCGGATGAGGCGAGACGGTTCGGGCTGCTCGCGGTGCCGGATGCGTCGATCACGGCGCGCGCGTGCACCTCGTCGAGGCCGTCCGCGGTGCGGATGCGCAGCACGAACGGTGCCCAGTCGCGGTCCGCGGAGCGGGTGCGGTCCATGCCCGCGCGGCTCACCTGCAGCACCTCGACGCCGTAGCGGATGCGGCCGGCGAGCTGCGGGGTTGCGGCGAGCGGCGCGAGATACGCGTCGATGAGTTCGGAGCCGGTCGGCAGCTCATCGGCGGGAGGCGCCTGCCATCCGGTCGGTTCGAGCAGGCGCTCCGCGGCGGAGTCGACGAGCAGCGACCAGGGCGAGAAGAGGCGGGTGTGGCCCCAGGCGGCGATCGCGGATGCGACGCCCGCACCCTTCTCGTACACGATCGGCTCGATGCCGCGCTCGAGCAGGTGGGCGGCGGCGGCCAGGCCGATCGGGCCGGCTCCGATGATCGCGACGGGCAGTGCGGCGCGCCGCTCGGTGCTCGCGGCGGTGCTCGCGAGGTCGGTGGTGGGGGGTGCGGTGAGCGTCATGGGTCCTCCTGCATCGATGTCTGTCGATGGAGCGAGTATGCCAGTTCATTGAAGTTTGTCAATGAAGAGATATGCTGGGCGCGTGACGACCATCGAACTGCTGCCTGTGATCGACGCGGCCGCGTGCTGCGCTCCACTCACCCGCGAGACGATCCCCGCGGAGCAGGCGTCCTCGCTCGCGCACAGCCTGAAGGCGCTCGCCGATCCGACGCGGCTGCGGCTCATCTCGATCGTTGCCGCATCCGAGGGGCAGGAGGCGTGCGTGTGCGACCTGACCGAGCCGGTGGGCCTCAGCCAGCCGACCGTGTCGCACCATCTGAAGATCCTCGTCGACGCGGGCTACCTCACCCGCAGCAAGCGGGGCACCTGGTCGTACTACCGTCTCGTGCCGGGTTCGCTCGACGCGGTGGCCGGGCTGCTCGTCACGGCATGAACGGGCCTGGCATCCGCCCCGTCGCGGCGGAGTTCGTCGGCAGCGCGCTGCTGTGCACGGTCGTCGTCGGATCCGGCGCGGCGGCCGAGCAGCTGAGCGCGGATGCGGGTGTAGCGCTGCTGATCAACGCCCTCGCAACCGTGATGGGGCTCGGCGTGCTCATCGTGGTGTTCGCGCCGATCAGCGGCGCGCACTTCAACCCGATCGTCACGATCGCGGATGTGGTGCTGGGGGAGCGGCCGGCCCGCGGGCTGCTCGTGTACCTGCCGGCGCAGATCGTCGGATGCGTGGCGGGCGCTGCCCTCGCGAACCTGATGTTCGAGCATCCGCCCCTCGAGTTCGCCACGGCCGACCGTGCGACCCCCGCGCACCTGCTCGCCGAGGTGGTGGCCGCGTCGGGTCTCGTGTTCGTGATCTTCGCGCTCCTGCGCCTCGACCGCGCCTCCGTGATTCCCGTGGCGGTCGCCTCCTACATCGGCGCCGCCTACTTTTTCACCAGCTCCACAAGCTTCGCGAACCCCGCCATCACGATCGGCCGCATGTTCAGCGACACCTTCGCCGGCATCGCCCCCGCATCCGTGCCTTGGTACGTGGGGGCGCAGCTCGTCGGCTGCGTGCTGGCGGTGCTGCTGGTGCGGGCGCTCGTCGTGGACCGGCGTACGGAGGCGGCGAAGCACCCCGTGAGGCCGTAGCGGCGGGATAGCATCAGAGGCTTCGTCGACTTCAGGGGGTGCCCGTGCTCATCACGCTGAGCTACAGCGCGCCCGAGGGCGCCGACCACGACTCGACGGCGTTCGGGTTCCTCCTTTTCAAGCACCCAGCCAAGCTGCAGTCGTTCGATGTGACGGTCGGACAGGCGCATGTCTTCTACCCGGAGGCGACGCCCGAACGGACCACCGTCGCCCTGATGCTCGAACTCGATCCGGTCGAGTTGGCCCGCAGCAGACGCTTCACCGGCGACGCCTTCGCGCTCGCGCACTACGTCAACGATCGCCCGTACGCGTCGAGCAGCATGATGGCGGTCGCGCTCGGCAAGGTCTTCCGCACGGCGATGACGGGGCGCAGCGACTCGTACCCGGAGCTCGCGGCGGGCACCATCCCGCTGGTCGTCACCGTGGCAGCGGTGCCCGCTCGGGGTGGCGCGGAGCTCGTTCGCGAGCTCTTCGAGCCGCTCGGGTGGTCGGTCACGGCGGATCCGATCCCGCTGGATCCCGAACGCGCCGACTGGGGTGATTCCCGGTTCGTCGACCTGCGGCTGGAGGGCAGCATCCGCCTCGCCGATGCGCTCAATCAGCTCTACGTTCTGCTGCCCGTGCTCGACGACGCGAAGCACTACTGGGTCAGCGACGACGAGGTCGGGAAGCTCGTGCGGGCCGGGGAAGGGTGGCTCGCCGACCACCCGCAGAAGGACCTCATCACTCGCCGCTACCTGCGTCATGAGAAGCGGATCGTCGCGGACGCGGCAGCGCGCCTCGCGAACCCCGACGCGGACGGCACCGTCGAGGAGGACGAGAACCAGCCCCGCGCGGCGCCGCGACTGGTCGACCAGCGCGCCGATGCGGTGATGCGGGCTCTCCACGACGTGCGCGCGCATCGGGTGGCCGATCTCGGGTGCGGGGAGGGTGCGCTGCTGGCCCGGCTGCTCGCCGACTCCGCGTTCACCGAGATCGTCGGCACGGATGTCTCGTCCCGCTCGCTGACGATCGCGGAGCGGCGGCTCGACCTGCGCCGCGCGCCCGACCGTGTGCGTGAGCGGGTGCGGCTGCTGCAGTCGAGCGTGACGTACCAGGACGACCGGATCGCGGGCATGGATGCGGCCGTACTGATGGAGGTCATCGAGCACATCGACCTCGACCGGCTTCCCGCCGCGGAGCGCGCGGTCTGGGGGCTCGCCCAGCCGGAGGCGGTGGTCGTGACGACCCCGAACGCCGACTACAACGCGCTCTACCCCGCACTCCCGGCGGGGCACCTGCGCCACACGGATCACCGCTTCGAGTTCACCCGCGACGAGTTCCAGGGCTGGGCATCGCGGGTCGCCGGGGAGTACGGCTATTCGGTGGAGTTCCGGACGGTGGGTGAGGTCGACGAGCGCCTCGGCTCTCCGACCCAACTCGCCCTGTTCCTCCGGGAGGCGCGATGAAGCTCTCCGTGCCCGAGTCGTGCGTGATCCTGCTCATCGGGGTGAGCGGGTCGGGCAAGTCGACGTTCGCCGCGACCCACTTCGGGCCGTACGAGACCCTCTCGAGCGACGCCTTCCGCGGCATGGTCGCCGATGACGAGAACGACCAGTCGGCGACCGCCGCCGCGTTCGATGCCCTGCGCTATGTGGCGTCGAAGCGTCTGGAGCAGAACCGGCTGACCGTGATCGATGCGACCAACGTACAGCCCGCCGCACGGAAGGCGTTCATCGACCTCGCACGCGCGCACGACATGCTTCCGGTCGCGATCGTTCTCGACGTTCCCGAGAAGCTCGCGATCGCTCGGAACAAGGGCCGAGTCGGGCGCGACTTCGGGGCGGGCGTCGTCCGGCGGCAGCACGATCAGCTGCGCCGCTCGCTGCGCGGCCTCGGGCGGGAGGGCTTCCGCCGTGTGCACATCCTCGACTCGGAGGAGGCGATCGCGGAGGCCGAGATCGTGCGCGAGCCGCTGCTCACCGACCGCCGCGGCGAGCACGGCCCCTTCGATGCGATCGGCGACGTGCACGGCTGCCGGTCGGAGCTCGAGTCGCTTCTCACGAAGCTCGGTTACGTCATCGAGACGGATGCGTCCGGCCGGCCCGTCGACGCCGTGCACCCGGAGGGACGCCGCGCGATCTTCCTGGGCGATCTGGTCGACCGCGGGCCGGATTCGCCCGGAGTGCTTCGGCTGGCGATGGGCATGGTGCGCAACGGTCACGCGCTCGCCGTCCCGGGTAACCACGAGGAGAAGCTCATCCGGGCCCTCGACGGCAAGAACCCGAAGACGACCCACGGTCTCGCCGAGACGCTCGCCCAGCTCTCGGATGAGACCGAGGAATTCCGCGCGGAGGTGCTGCGCTTCTGCCGCGATCTGGTCTCTCACCTGGTGCTCGACGACGGCAAGCTCGTGGTGGCGCATGCGGGGCTGATCGAGAAGTACCAGGGCCGGGCGTCGGGGCGGGTGCGTGCTTTCGCGCTCTACGGCGACACGACGGGCGAGTCCGACGAGTACGGCCTGCCTGTGCGGCTGCCGTGGGCGGACGACTACCGAGGCGACGCCGTGGTGCTCTACGGGCACACACCGTCGCCCGAGGTGACCTGGGTCAACAACACCGCGTGCGTCGACACCGGGGCCGTGTTCGGCGGGTCGCTCTCGGCCATGCGCTACCCCGAGCGCGGGGTCGTCTCCGTGCCGGCGGAGCGGGTCTGGTACGAGCCGGTTCGTCCGCTCGCGGCGCCGACCCAGCCGGGTGACGAGCGGGATCCGGGTGTGCTGCGGATCGACGACGTTCTCGGCAAGCACGTCATCGAGACGTCGACCCACGGGCGGATCAGCGTGCGCGAGGAACACGCGGCCGGCGCGCTGGAGGTCATGGCGAGGTGGGCGATCGACCCGCGGCACCTTCTGTATCTGCCGCCGACGATGAGCCCGCCGACCACGTCCAGCCGCCCCGGGCTCCTGGAGCACCCCGATGAGGCGTTTGCCGCCTTCCGTGCGGACGGGGTGTCCGAGGTGGTGGTGCAGGAGAAGCACATGGGCTCGCGGGCCGTAGTGCTGCTCGCACGCGACCCGTCGCGCTTCGACGCCCCCGCCGGATGGAACGGCGTGGTGCACACGCGCACGGGTCGCCCGTTCTTCGAGCAGGAGCTCGCGACCCGATTCCTCGCCGAGCTGAGCGGGGCGGCGGAACGCGCAGGTCTCTTCGATGAGCTCGAGTCGAGCTGGCTGCTGTTCGACGCCGAGCTGCTGCCGTGGTCGCTCAAGGCGGATGACCTGATCCGAGACCTCTATGCCGCGACCGGCGCGGCGGCGACCGACGCCTTGCCGCGCGCGGTGTCGGTGCTGGAGGCCGCGGTGGCATCCGGGGTGGATGCGGGCGAGCTGCTCGCGCGCACGCGGGAGAGGTCGGACAACGCGCTCGCCTATCGCGCCGCGTACCGGCAGTACGCGGCTCCCGCGACAGGGCTCGACGGTGTCCAGCTCGCGCCGTTCCAGCTGCTCGCGAGCGAAGGCCGCAACCACGCGACCGAGCCGCACGCGTGGCATCTCGACCGCATCGACCGGCTGGTGGCCGCGGACCCGGTGAGGGTGAAGCGCACGGAGCGGCGGTTCGTCGATCTCGCGGATGCGGAGGCGGTTGCGGATGCCGTCGCGTGGTGGGAGCAGCTGACGGCATCCGGTGGTGAGGGAGTCGTGGTGAAGCCCGCCGCGGGACTCGTGCGGACCGCGCGCGGGCTCGCGCTGCCCGGCATCAAGGTGCGCGGGCGCGAATACCTGCGGATCATCTACGGCCCCGACTACACGGCCCCCGCCAACCTCGATCGCCTGCGCGACCGTTCGGTGAACCACAAGCGCTCGATGGCCCTGCGCGAATACGCCCTCGGCCTCGAGGCGCTGGATCGCATCGCGCGGGGCGAGCCGCTCTGGCGCGTGCACCAGGCCGTGTTCGCGGTGCTCGCGATGGAGTCGGAGCCGGTCGACCCGCGGTTGTGAGGGGTGGCTGCGCTGCCGGCCCCGTAGCCTTACGGCGTGATCCGCTTCATGCCCGATGGTCGTTTGAAGACCGACGCTGCCGTGCTGGATGCGGGGCCGTGGCTGACGAGCGCCGACGCGCTCGCCTCGCTCAACTCGGTGAAGCGCGTCCTTCTGCACAGCTACCCGCATACAACCGACATCACGTCGGACGCAAAGCGCGTGCACACATTGCTCGCGGGAGTCGAACTGGATCCCGAGCTCGAGGGGCATGCGGCCCGTCTCTACTCCGGCGGCGGAATCGCCGTACTTGTCATCGAGCACTGGCATTAGGGGCGCACGGAGCCCTCGACGTGTTTTCGACCGGCCCGTAGACTCGCGCATTGAACCCGCCCAAGGCGCATCTACCCGGTAAGGGTGCGTCCTGCCCGAAGTCGGCGAGGGTGGCAGTCCCGTTCGAGCCGGGCCGGGCCCGGGGACCCGCAGACGCTTCGGGCGCAGTCGGTGCCCACCTTGCTTCCCCAGCTGTCGTGCCGGGGCTCTGCATGGGGTCCCCGCGCCCTACATTGAGATAATGAGTGGCGGACAAGTCTTCTTACTGTGCTGGGGCGTATTCGCGCTCGGCCTCGGCTCCTTCTTCGCCTTTCGCCCGCACATCCCTGCCGCTCGGTACGAGACGCGCGTGGATAGATTCGCGCGGATCAGACCGCTGCGCGAGCGCGTCGCCCCGCGAAAATTCACCGTCATGTTGTTTCGGATCGGCGGCGTGGTTTTTATGATCGCGGGGCTGGGCGTCTTCGTGTTGGCCCTGGTCGGAGTGATTCCCTGATCCTTCGGCCAGTGGCGTTCCTCGGTACCAGGAAAGAACTCACCTGAGGGGCGAGACAGTGGCGGAAGCGGCCTCGGGACGCAGTGCCATTAAGGGTGGCTCCGACGGGCGTCGATCCCGTGACCTCACGATTTTCAGTCGTGCGCTCTACCAACTGAGCTACAGAGCCTCGGCGGGTGACCGCCGATTGTCGGAGAGCCTCCCCTTTCGGAAAGGCTCTCGCGACGAGCGACCCTGACGGGACTTGAACCCGCGACCTCCGCCGTGACAGGGCGGCACGCTAACCAACTGCGCTACAGGGCCTTGCATATTCAGTTTTTCGGTTGGTGACCCCAACGGGATTCGAACCCGTGCTGCCGCCGTGAAAGGGCGGTGTCCTAGGCCACTAAACGATGGGGCCATGACGGCGAACCGCATAGCAACCGAGGATCAAGCATACGTGCCACGCGCCCTTAACGCTAATCGGAGCGGATGTCGGCTCGACGCTCCGCGCATCCGCCGATCCGCGGGCGCCGCGGGGCCGTTCCTCCCCAGGTGAACGGCATCCGTCGCTTCCCACGGACCCGGCGCGGCGCGCCCCCGAAGTTCGACCGATGGTTGAGGCTTGTGGGCGGCACGGGTAGCCTCGCCTCGAGCACCTGTGTTGCTAATGTTGATGATGTTGTCCATGTGACATAAAACCGATCGAGGCGGTTGTCACAGGGATGGGGGAGTAGATGCAGGTCCGCAACCGGGGGGGTTGGGGTGCGCACAGGTGCCCGCAGCCGGCGCCCGATCGCAGCCGTCGTGGCCGCGATCGCGTCCGGCGTGCTCATCGCGACTCTCGGCACCACCCCCTCCTTCGCCGCGCCCACCGACTTCCCCAGCTGGTCCGACGTGCAGAAGGCCAAGAAGAACGAGAAGGCGGCGAAGGCGCAGCTCAAGAGCATCCGCGCCTCCATCACCTCCGCGCAGGCCGAGGTCGACCGCACGCAGAAGATCGCCGAGCAGCGCGGCACGGAATACGCCGAGGCGCAGCAGAAGTACGACGAGCAGGTGATCGTCACCGGCAACATCGTCGAGCAGCAGAAGGCCGCACAGAAGCAGGCCGACAAGGCCAAGCGCGAGTCCGCGCAGCTCATCGCAGGCCTCGCCAAGCAGGGCGGAACCGACCTCACCTCGGGGCTCTTCGGCGACAGCGGCGCCGCCGACGGATACCTCTACCGCATCGGCGCCATGCAGAAGGTCACCGAGCGCAGCGACGCCGTCTACGCGCAGGCGGCCCAGTTGCAGAACACGGCGCAGTCGCTCGCCGAGCAGGCGCAGGTCGCCCAAGACAAGCTCGACGAGCTGAAGAAGGACGCCGAGAAGAAGATGCTCGTCGCCCAGCAGGCATCCGAAGAGGCGGCCACCCGCTACGAGGAGCTGCAGGCGGCGAAGGCCAAGGCCGAGGCGCTCGTCGCCTACCTGACCGACAAGCGCGAGGTCACCGAGGCCGACTACCTCAAGGGTATCCGCGAGAAGTGGGGCTCGGGTGCTGGCGGCGAGGTCAGCTCGCAGGGCTGGGCCCGACCCGCATCCGGCTACATCTCGAGCAACTACGGCATGCGCAGCAACCCCGTCACGGGCGTGTGGATGCTGCACACCGGAGTCGACCTCGCCGGCCAGGGCTGCGGCGCCCCCATCTACGCCGCACACGCCGGAACCGTCACCTACGCCGGATGGTTCGGCACGTGGGGCTACTACGTGAAGATCGACCACGGCGACGGCTACGACACCGGCTACGCGCACATCCAGCCGGGCGGCATCGGCGTGCACGTGGGTCAGGAGGTCGGACCCGGCCAGCTGATCGCGAAGGTCGGAACCACCGGCATGTCCACCGGATGCCACCTGCACTTCATCACGCGTATCAACGGCAACACCACCGACCCGGTGCCGTTCATGCGCCAGCGCGGGATCACGCTTGGCTGAGGCCCCCGGCGCCGCCGACCGCGAGACCCCGCGTCGGCGACCCTCCGGACAGGCGGCCACCGCAGCGATGTCGATCGCGGCGGCCTTCGCGCTGACCGCCACCGGTGGTGTCTCGGCATCCGCCGTACAGCGCCCCGACTACCCCACTTGGCAAGAGGTGCAGGCGGCGAAGAAGAGCGAAGCAGCCAAGAAGGCCGAGATCGAGAAGCTCGAAGGCATCGTCAGCCAACTGCAAGCCACCGCCGACCAGCTCGCCAAAGTCTCCATGCAGAAGGGGGAGGACGCCCTCCTCGCGCAGAGCGACCTCGAAGCCGCCGAGGCGCGAACCGCCCGACTCTCCGAGCAGCTGAACGAAGCCCAACGTCGGGCCGACCAGTCCGCCACCCTCGCCGCCAGCCTCGTGGCACGCCTCGCCCGCAACGGCGGCGACTCGAGCATGCTGCTCGCGTTCTCATCCGAAGCGGATGCCGACCGGCTCCTCTCGCGCCTCGGCACCATGTCGAAGCTCACCGAATCGTCGACGGCCCTCGTGCAGCAGGCGCTGTTCGACAAGCGCGCCGTCTCGTCCCTCCAGGCCGAGGCGGAGGTCGCCGAGACCGAGCGGCGCACACGTGCTGACGACGCCGAGAAGGCGAAAGCCGAGGCGGATGCCGCCGCGGCCCAGGTGGAAGCGCAGGTCGCCGAGCAGGCATCCAGCCGCTCGGTTCTGTACGCGCAGCTCGCGGCCCTCAAGGGAACGACCGCCGAGCTCGAGAAGGAATACGCCGAAGGTCAGGCCGACCAAGACGACGACACCGGCGGGTCCGACAGCGGTTCCGGCGGGAGCGGCGGATCCGACTCTGGCGGCAACTCCGGCGGCGGCGACTCGGGTTCGGGGTCCGGCGGCGATTCGGGCGGTGGCGATTCCGGCTCCGGCGGCAGCGGCGGCTCCGGCGGCGACACGGGATCCGACGACACCCCGACCCCCGTGGCGTCGCAGGTCAACGGTGCGATCGCCTACGCGAAGGCGCAACTCGGTGAGCGCTACCAGTGGGGTGGCATGGGCCCGGATGTGTGGGACTGCTCCGGCCTCACCAAGGCGGCGTACGCATCCGTCGGGGTGTACATCGGCACCCACAGCTCCACCGACCAGTACAACTACATGAAGAGCCAGGGACGCCTCGTGCCCTACAGCCAGGCGCAGCCCGGCGACCTGCTCTTCTACTCCGACGGCGGATCGGCGTCAGTGGCCCGCAAGTACCACGTCACCATCTACCTCGGCGGCGGAAAGATGATCGAAGCGCCGAACGCGAGCGCGCCGGTGCGCATCGTCACCGTGCGCCAGTCCGACCTCGTGCCCTACGCGGGACGCCCCACCGGCTGAGCCCCTGCGGCGTAGCGCGATCCGCGCCCGCTCGGAGCCCCCGGTGCCTCAGTGCTCGGGGACGTAGGCCGCGATTCCGGCCTGGATGATCTTCTCCGCCTCGGCGGCGTCACCCCAGCCCTCGGTCTTGACCCACTTGCCGGGCTCGAGGTCCTTGTAGTGCTCGAAGAAGTGCTCGATCTCCTTGCGGGTGTACTCCGGGATGTCCGCGACGTCCTGGATGTGCGCCCAGCGCGGGTCCTTCGCGGGCACCGCGATGACCTTCGCGTCGGACCCGCCATCGTCGGTCATGTTGAACACCCCGACGGGCCGCACCTTCACGCCCACACCCGGGAAGAGCGGGTAGTCGAGCAGCACGAGGACGTCGACCGGGTCGCCGTCGAGGCCCAGCGTGTTCTCGAAGTAGCCGTAGTCGGTCGGGTAGACGAAGGTCGTGTACAGCACGCGGTCGAGGAAGACGCGGCCGGTCTCGTGGTCGACCTCGTACTTGTTGCGGCTTCCCTTGGGGATCTCGATGACGGCGGCGTAGTCGGCCATGGTCTCTCCTGTGCTCGGTAGTGCGCGGGCATCCGTGCCGGTTCGCAGGGGCATTCCCGGAGCTCCTGCGCGCGGAATAACGTTAGCCGATGCCTGCTGACGCCCCGCGCCCCCGTCTCACCCCGCCGATGGCCGACATCCGACGTGCGGTGCGGGCCTCGCTCGCCGACCTGGCCTCCGCGGCCGGCCCCGCTCTTCGCCCCGCCACCCTTCCCGCCGCTCCTCCCGCCGCTCCTCCCGTCAGAAATGCAGGAGATTCTGCGGAGGACCCGCGTGGATCAGCTGGGCCGCGGGCCGCCGCCGACGAATCTCCTGCATTTCTGACAGGGACACCGGGGGAACCGGAGGGGCCGGGGGAACCGGGGGGACCGGGGGAATCGGGCAGAACGGGGGAGCCCGCAGGAGGCGCGCCCCTCGTGCTCGTGGCGCTCTCGGGCGGTGCCGACTCGCTCGCGCTCGCCGCAGCCACCGCGTTCGAGGCGCCCCGCGCCGGACTCCGCGCCGGCGCGGTCATCGTCGACCACGGCCTGCAGCCCGACTCAGCGCAGGTCGCCGAACGCGCGGCCGAGCAGGCGCGGCAGCTCGGCCTCGACCCCGTGCGCGTCGTCCGCGCCGAGGTGGGCACGGCCGGCGGGCCGGAGGCGGCGGCCCGCGACGCGCGCTACTCGGCCCTCGACGCCGCAGCATCCGACGCCGCAGCCGCCGCCGTGCTCCTCGCCCACACCCTCGACGACCAGGCCGAGACGGTGCTCCTCGGACTCGCGCGCGGCAGCGGCGCGGGCAGCCTGCAGGGCATGGCGCCCGTCGCCGGGCGATACCGGCGCCCACTTCTCGGCATCCGCCGCGCCGACACCCGTCAGGCCTGCCTCGACCAGGGCCTCGAGCCGTGGGACGACCCGCACAACGCCGACCCCGCGTACGCCCGCGTCCGGGTGCGCGACCGGGTGCTGCCCGTGCTCGAGGCGGAACTCGGCCCCGGGGTGGCAGAGGCCCTCGCCCGTACCGCCGAGCAGGCCCGCGAGGACGCCGAGGCGTTCCAGCACCAGATCGAGGAGCTCGTGGAAGACATCTGCGAGCCGGCCGAGGCGGGCATTGCGGTGTCGGTGTCCGCGCTCGCCGCGAACCCTGCCGCCCTGCGGCAGCGCGTGATCCGCTACGTCGTGCTCGCCGAGTTCGGGGTTTCGCTCACCCGCGCGCACACTCTTGAGGTGGCGCGGCTCGTCACCGACTGGCACGGCCAGGCGCCCACCCACCTCCCGGGCCTCATCGCGCGCCGCGAGGGGCGCTGGCTCGTGTTCTCGGCCGCCGATCTCACGCCCGGCACGGCCGATCCGGCAGCCTCCTCGCCGTCATAGGGTTGACCCATGGAGCCGGCCGAGATCCAGGGTGACCTGACCGAGGTGCTGCTCAGCGAGGCCGAGATCCATGACCGGATCGCCGAGCTGTGCCGCGAGATCGAGCGCGACTACGAGGGGCGCGAACTGCTTCTCGTGGGCGTGCTGAAGGGTGCCGTGATGGTCATGGCTGACGTCTCGCGCGAGCTGCGCCGCCACATCGAGATGGACTGGATGGCGGTGAGCTCCTACGGCACCGGCACGCAGTCCTCCGGCGTCGTGCGCATCCTGAAGGATCTCGACTCCGACCTCACCGGGCGCGACGTGCTGATCGTCGAGGACATCATCGACTCCGGCCTCACCCTCTCGTGGCTGCGCGAGAACCTTTCGAGCAGGGGTGCGGCATCCGTCGAGATCTGCGCGCTGCTGCGGAAGCCGGATGCGGCGAAGGTCGAGGTGGACGTGCGCTACGTCGGCTTCGACATCCCGAACGCGTTCGTGGTCGGATACGGCCTCGACTTCGCGGAGAAGTACCGCAACCTCCGCGCGGTGGGCGTGCTCGCCCCGCACGTCTACTCGTAGCCGCACCCCGAGGCCCGGATCGCGGAGCTCGCTCACGCTCCGCTCCGGCCCCGCACACGCCCGGCACCCGGTCAGCCTCCGGCGAACATCCAGGTCGGCCAAAGCGACCGGGCGGTAGCCTGATCTGATCCCGTCAGAGGAAGGATGCGGGCCTCACCCCGTTTCACATGGACTTCAAGCGAATCTTCCGCGGCCCGCTCATCTACGTCGCGCTCGGCGTGATCCTCCTCGTGGTCGCGTTCAACCTCTTCACCGCAACCGGATTCCGGCAGGTGACCACCCAGGAGGGCCTCGAGCTGCTCTCGGGCAAGACGGTCGAGAAGGTGAAGATCGTCGACGGCGAGCAGCGCGTCGACCTCACTCTCTCGAAGGCGTACGTCGACGCGGACGGCGTCGACAAGGGCGAGACCGTGCAGTTCTACTACGTCGAGCCGCGTGGCGAAGAGGTGATCACCGCGATCACCGACTCGAAGGCTGTTTTCGACGACGAGGTGCCGCAGACCAACTGGTTCACGAGCCTGCTCGGCATCCTGATCCCGTTCCTGCTGATCGGCGTGATCTTCTGGTTCCTCTTCAACTCGATGCAGGGCGGCGGCAACCGCGTCATGCAGTTCGGGAAGTCGCGGGCGAAGCTCGTCTCGAAGGAGAGCCCGAAGGTCACCTTCGCGGATGTCGCGGGCTCCGAGGAGGCCGTCGAGGAGCTCGAGGAGATCAAGGACTTCCTCAAGGACCCGTCGAAGTTCCAGGCGGTGGGCGCGCGCATCCCGAAGGGCGTGCTGCTGTACGGCCCTCCCGGAACCGGTAAGACGCTCCTCGCTCGCGCCGTAGCGGGTGAGGCGGGCGTGCCGTTCTACTCGATCTCCGGTTCGGACTTCGTGGAGATGTTCGTGGGCGTCGGCGCGAGCCGCGTGCGCGATCTGTTCGAGCAGGCGAAGCAGAACTCCCCGGCGATCATCTTCGTGGACGAGATCGACGCCGTCGGTCGGCACCGTGGCGCGGGCCTCGGCGGCGGTCACGACGAGCGCGAGCAGACCCTCAACCAGCTGCTGGTCGAGATGGATGGCTTCGACGTGAAGACGAACGTCATCCTCATCGCGGCGACGAACCGTCCCGACATCCTCGACCCGGCGCTGCTGCGCCCCGGTCGCTTCGACCGCCAGATCGGCGTCGACGCACCCGACCTCAAGGGTCGCCAGAAGATCCTCGAGGTGCACTCGCAGGGCAAGCCGCTTTCGAAGAACGTCGACCTCGAGGTGCTCGCGCGCAAGACGCCGGGCTTCACGGGCGCGGATCTCGCGAACGTACTCAACGAGGCGGCCCTCCTCACCGCGCGCAGCAACGCGCAGCTGATCGACGACCGCGCTCTCGATGAGGCGGTCGACCGCGTGATGGCCGGTCCGCAGCGCCGCACGCGCATGATGAAGGACCGCGAGAAGCTCATCACGGCCTACCACGAGGGCGGTCACGCGCTCGCGGCGGCGGCGATGAGACACACCGACCCGGTCACGAAGATCACGATCCTCCCGCGTGGTCGCGCCCTCGGCTACACGATGGTGCTGCCGCTGGAAGACAAGTACTCGGTCACCCGCAACGAGCTGCTCGACCAGCTCACCTACGCGATGGGTGGTCGTGTGGCCGAGGAGATCGTGTTCCACGACCCCACGACGGGCGCGTCGAACGACATCGAGAAGGCGACCGCGACCGCGCGTCGGATGGTCACCGAGTACGGCATGAGCGCCAACATCGGCGCCGTGAAGCTCGGCCAGTCGCAGGGCGAGGTGTTCCTCGGTCGCGACATGGGCCACCAGCGCGACTACTCGGAGGAGATCGCGGAGCAGGTCGACGCCGAGGTGCGCGCGCTCATCGAGCAGGCGCACGACGAGGCGTACCACGTGCTCAACGAGAACCGCGACATCCTCGACCGCCTCGCGCGCGAGCTGATCGAGAAGGAGACCCTCGACCACAAGCAGCTCGCCGAGATCTTCGCCGATGTCGTGAAGCTCCCCGAGCGGCCGCAGTGGCTCTCGAGCCAGTCGCGCCCGATCAGCGACCTGCCGCCGATCGACATCGCCGCATCCGCGCCGGTCGACCCGGCAGCCGTGGATGCGGGCGTCGACTCGGAGCCGCCCGTGAAGCCGACGCGCACCCCGCGTCGCCGTCAGACGCCCGGCATCGCACCCGCGTAGGCCGCTATGGCGATCGACTCGGAGCGCATCGAGGCGGCCGTCGTCGAGCTGCTGCGCGCGATCGGCGAGGACCCGGATCGTCCGGGTCTTTCGGCGACCCCGCGTCGTGTCGCCGAGTCGTACGCGGAGCTGTTCTCGGGCGTCGGGGAGGACCCTCTGACGCACCTTGCCGACGCCGCTGACTTCACCGGCGACGACGCATCCGGCGAGCTCGTGCTGCTGCGCGACATCGCGTTCCGTTCCACGTGCGAGCACCACCTCCTCCCGTTCACGGGCGTCGCGCACCTGGCATACGTGCCGGGCGAGCGGATCGTCGGCCTCGGCAGCCTCGCCCGCGTCGTCGAGACGGTGAGCGCCCGGCCGCAGCTGCAGGAGCGCCTCACCGAGCAGATCGCCGACGCGATCGAGGTGGGCCTCGCGCCCCGCGGTGTGCTCGTCGTGATGGACGCCCGCCACGGATGCGTGACCGCCCGTGGCGTTCGCCAGGCCGAGTCGACCACGGTCACGGTCGCGGCCCGCGGCACGCTCATCGACCCGGCGGCTCAGGCGGGGGTGCTCGCGCTGCTCGGTCGCGGCGCGGTGACCCCGTGACGACGATCCTCGGCATCCTCAACGTCACCCCCGACTCGTTCAGCGACGGCGGACGGTGGCAGCGGCTCGACGACGCTGTGCGGCACGCGGCGGAGCTCGTCGCGGCGGGTGCGGCCGTGATCGATGTCGGCGGCGAGTCCACGCGCCCGGGCGCCCAGGCCGTCGACCCGCGCGAGGAGCAGGATCGCGTGCTGCCGGTGGTAGAGGCACTTGCGCGCGAGGGCATCGTCGTCTCGATCGACACCCGGAACGCTTCCACCGCACGTGCGGCCGTCGCGGCGGGTGCGGCGATCGTCAACGACGTGTCGGGCGGCCTCCACGACCCCGGGATGTTCGACACGGTCGCTCAGACCGGGGCACGGCTCGTGATCATGCACTGGCGCGGCGGCGCCGACGCCGAACCCGTCTACGCGGATGTCGTCTCCGAGGTGCGCGCCGAGCTGGCGGCGCGGGTGGAGGCGGCGCTCGATGCGGGCGTCGCGAGCGAGCGGATCGTCGTGGATCCGGGGCTCGGCTTCGCAAAGACCGCCGCGCACAATTGGCAGCTGCTCGACCGGCTCGACACCTTCACCGAGCTGGGGCCCGTGCTCATCGGCGCCTCCCGTAAGCGGTTCCTCGCGGCGCTACTTCCCGCGGATGCGCCGGTCGCCGACCGCGACGCACCCACGGCCACCGTCAGCGCGCTCGCCGCCCGATCAGGCGCCTGGGGCGTTCGCGTCCACGACGTGGCGGCGACCCGTCTCGCGCTCTCCGTCTGGGAGCATTGGGATTCGGGAGGTGGCCGTGAGCGCTCGTGACGAGATCGCCCTCACCGGGCTGCGTGCGATGGGGTACCACGGCGTGCTCGCCGAAGAGCGCGTGGCAGGGCAGCTGTTCGTCGTCGACGTGGTGCTGCGGCTCTCGCTCGCGGAGGCGGCTGCCGGCGACGACCTCACGGCGACCGTCGACTACGGCGACCTCGCCGCTCGCGTGGTGCGCGCGGTCGAGTCCGACCCGGTCGACCTGATCGAGACGGTCGCAGAGCGCGTCGCCGCGATCGCGCTCTCGTCGCCGCGTGTGGAGGAGACGACGGTCACCGTGCACAAGCCGAGCGCGCCGATCACGGTGCCGTTCGCCGACGTCAGCGTCACCATCCGCCGGAGCCGCGCGTGAGCGCCGGGACGCCCGCGGTCGTCGCGATCGGCGCGAACCTCGGCGACCGAGCCGCGACCATCCAGGCTGCGACCGAGGGTCTCGCGGAGGCGGACGGCGTGGAGCTCGTCGCCGTCGCGCCGGTCATCGAGACGCCCGCCGTGCGCCCCTACGGGGTGGACCGAGACGCGCCCGCGTACCTCAACACGGTCGCCCTCGTGCGCACCACGCTCGACCCCGCCGGGCTCCACGCCGTCCTCCGGCGGCTGGAGGACGAGCACGGTCGTGTCCGCACGGAGCGCTGGGGCGACCGCACCCTCGACCTCGACCTCATCATCTTCGGCGACATCCTCCAGGACGACCCCGAGCTGACGATCCCGCATCCGCGCGCCCACGAGCGGGATTTCGTGCTGCGGCCGTGGCTCACGGTGGACGCGCACGCCGAGATCCCCGGTCGCGGTCGGGCGGATGCCCTGCTCGCCGAGATCGACGGGACCGCCTCGTGACCCGCACGCGTGGCTCGCTCCTCGTGCTGCTCGCCGCCATCGGGGCGGTGGTCGGGTTCCTGGTGCAGATCGGTCTCGGCGCCCTGGGGCTCTCGAAGCTGCTGCCCGAGCTGACGCTCTCGGCCACACTGCTGCTCATCGCGGTGATCGTGGTGGCGCTCGCGATCCCGATCCGCCGCGCGACGCGAGGCCGAGTGCGGCGCCCGGTCGATCCGTTCTACGCGACGCGCGTCGTGCTGCTCGCGAAGGCCTCCGCCGTCGCCGGCGCGCTCGTCGGCGGTGCGGGGCTGGGTCTGCTGGTCGAACTGCTCATCCGCCCGGTGAGCGCAACGGATGCCGTATGGCGCACCGTGGCCACGCTCGTCGCCGGTGTCGTGCTGCTCGTCGCGGGCCTCGTGGCCGAGACGCTGTGCATCGTGCCTCCCGACGACGACGAGAAGCAGCCTCCCGGCGGTGCGGCCGTCGGTTGACCCGGCCCGCCCGCCCGGTAGCGTGGACGCGTGACCGACGACGCGACCCCCGCCCCCTCCCCACGTGGTCTCGACCCTGTGCCGGGTGAGTGGCAGCGGGTGTCGCGCAAGTACCTCGTCGTCGACCTCATCTCGACGCTGTTCTGGGGCGTGGTCTTCACCGCGCTCTCCGCGCTTCCGGCGGTTCTGCTCGACTGGGGCGTCTGGTGGTGGGTGGCGCCCGCGGTGCTCGCGATCATCACGATCGTGACCCTCGCGCTCGTCCCGCGTCGCGTGCGCGCCATCGGCTACCGGCTGCGCGATGACGACCTCCTGTTCCGCACCGGCATCATGTTCCAGCGCTTCGTCGCCGTGCCGTTCGGGCGGATGCAGCTCGTCGACATCACCCGGGGTCCGATCGCCCGCGCGGCTGGGCTCGCCGAGCTGAAGCTCGTGACGGCGTCGGCGGCATCCGGGGTCGTGATCCCCGGGCTTCCCCTCGAAGAGGCGGAGTGGCTGCGCGATCACCTGGTCGCCGTCGCAGAGACCCGGCGGGCCGGACTGTGACGCAGCTCGCCGACGGCGAGTGGCACCGGCTGCATCCGGCGACGCCCCTGCTGCGCGGAGGCATCGCGTTCATCGCGATCCTCGGCATCGTGATCGCGAACCTGCGCGAGCGGCTCGTGGAGATCTTCCTGCCGCAGCTCGCGTGCCCCGAGGGCTTCTGCGACAGCGACCCGCTGACGATCGTGCTCGACCACTATCTGCTGCCCGCCCTGCTCATCGCGGCCGGTCTGCTCATCGTGATCATCGCGCTGTTCTGGTGGTCGTGGCGCATGCACACCTTCCGGGTGACGGATGAGGTGGTCGAGGTGCGCTCGGGCATCGTGTTCCGCTCGCACCGCAAGGCGCGACTCGATCGCGTGCAGGGGATCAACATCGTGCGTCCCCTGTTCGCGCGAATCTTCGGGGCGGCGCGCCTCGAGGTGAGCACCGCCGGTTCGGACGCCAACGTGCAGCTCGCGTATCTCGGCAGCGGGAACGCCGACGGGCTGCGGGGCGAGATCCTGCGGCGAGCGTCGGGAGCCCGCGCGGGCGCTGCAGGTGCAGCGGGTGCCGCGAACGGTCCTGCCGTTCCTGCCGCCGAGGGCGTCGAGCGCGCCGAGGGCGTCGCGGTCGGCGCGTCGCCCGAGGTGCAGAGGGGTCTCGGCGACATCGCCCGCCAGCGGCTCGCCGAGTTCGCCGCACCGGAGCTCGACCCCGCGCTCGCGCCCGTCACATCCGTCGTGACGATGCACCCCGGGCGCCTCGTCGGGTCGACGCTGCTCAGCTCGACCATGTTCTTCTTCCTGGTCGCTCTCGCCGGGCTCATCACGGTGCTCGCGCTGAGCGACGCGGGCATCTTCCTCGTCTTCGCGGTCATCCCCACCCTGTTCGGGTTCGGATCCTTCCTCGTCCGGCGGATCACGCGCTCGCTTCGGTACTCGATCGCGGCGACGCCGGATGGCGTGCGGGTCGGGTTCGGGCTGCTCTCGACGAGCAACGAGACGTTGCCGCCCGGTCGTATCCACGCGATCGAGATCACGCAGGAGCTGCTGTGGCGGCCCGCCGACTGGTGGTCGGTGCGGATCACCGTCGCCTCGCATTCGAACCGCAACGGCGCGGCAGGTCAGCAGAACACGACCATCCTCCCCGTCGGTTCGCGCGCCGATGTGCTCAAGGTGCTCGAGCTCGTCATGCCCGCCCTCGCGAGCGGCGACACCCGCGAGCTCGTCGAAGCGGGCCTCGAGCGGCCCCGACCCGACGACCGCTTCACGACATCACCCCGCCGGGGCGCCGTGCTGCGCTGGTTCTCCTGGCGGCGCAACGGCTTCGTGCTGCATCCGGAGGCGCTGATCCTGCGGCGTGGGGCGATCTGGCGGTCGCTGAGCGTCGTCCCGACGGCGCGCAGTCAGAGCGTCGCGGTCCATCAGGGGCCCGTCGAGCGAGCGCTGGGCCTCGCGAATGTGCGCGTCCACACCGTGCAGGGCCCGGTTACGACGGCGATCGGCGCTCTCGACGCGCGCGACGCGCAGACTCTCTTCGGCGAGGTCGCGGCGGCGGACGTCGCGGCGATCCGCGCCGATCAGTCGCATCGCTGGGGCGGTTCGTGACCCGCGACGGTCGGCTGGGCGTCGGCATCGTCGGAGGTGGCCACGTCGGCCCGGTGTTGGGGGCGGCCCTCGGGGGCGCCGGACACGCCATCGTGGGCGTGGCGACGGTGTCGGACGCGGGGCGCGACCGCGTGGAGGCCCTGTTGCCGGGAGTGCCGGTGTTGACGGTGCCCGAGGTCGTGGAGCGCTCCGAGCTGGTGGTGCTCGCGGTCCCGGATGCGGAGCTCGAGGCGCTCGTCGCCGGGCTCGCCGCGGTCGGCGCGTGGCAGCCGGGCCAGCTCGTGCTCCACACGGCGCCCGGCTTCGGGGTGCAGGTGCTGCAGCCGGCGCTCGCGGCGGGGGCGATCCCGCTCGCCGTGCATCCGGCGATGGCGTTCACGGGCACGAGCCTCGATCTCGCGCGCCTGCACGAGTGCTGGTGCGCGGTGACCGCTCCCGCGCCGGTGCTCCCGATCGCCCAGGCGCTTGTCGTCGAGCTGGGGGCGGAGCCCGTGGTCGTCGCCGAAGCGGATCGCGCCGAGTACGGTGCGGGCATCGCCGCGGTGCGGGCGCTGTCCGGCGGTGTCGTGGCGGATGCGGTCGCGCGGCTGCGGGCCGCGGGCGTGCCCCAGCCGGGGCGGATGATCGGCTCGCTCATGCGGTCGGAGATCGAGAACGCGCTCACGGCGGCCGGCGACGAGCCGGTTGCCTGACAGCCGGATAGCCTTGTCAACCGTGACACAGCCCGCCGTCGTGACGACGATCGCCGACCTGCGTGCCCGGCTCGAGGGGCGCACCGTCGCCCTCACCCCGACGATGGGGGCCCTGCACGCGGGTCATCTCGCCCTCGTCGACGAGGCGGTGCGCCGTGCCGAGACGGTCGTCGTCTCGATCTTCGTGAACCCCCTGCAGTTCGGGCCGGAGGAGGATCTCGACCGCTACCCGCGCGATCTCGCCGGCGATCTCGCCGCCCTGGAGGGGCGCGGAGTCGACTGCGTCTTCGCGCCGAGCGCCGCCGAGATGTACCCGGACGGACGCCCGCAGGTGACCGTCCGCGCCGGATCCGTGGGCGAGACGCTCGAGGGCCGGTCGCGTCCGGGGCACTTCGACGGGATGCTGACCGTCGTCGCGAAGCTGCTCGGCATCGCGCGCCCGGCGTTCGCGATGTTCGGCCAGAAGGACGCCCAGCAGCTGCATCTCGTGCAGCGGATGGTGGCCGACCTCGATGTCGCGACGACGATCGTGCCGGTCGAGACCGTGCGTGAGGCGGATGGCCTCGCCCTGTCGAGCCGCAACCGCTACCTGTCGCCCGAGGAGCGCGCCGCGGCGCCCGCGCTGCATCGGGCGCTGGAGGCCGCCGCATCTGCTGGCGACCGGGGCATCGACGCGGCGCTCGCCGCCGCCCAGTCGGTGCTCATGGGGGAGGAGCTCATCGAGGTCGACTACCTTAAGGTCGTCGAGCCGCGCACGTTCTTGCCGGTGCCCGACGACTACCGCGGCCCCGCGCGTGCCCTCATCGCCGCGCAGGTGGGGCCCGCGCGACTCATCGACAACGACGCCTTGTACCTGAACTGACCGACACCGACCGACCGCCTGACGACCTGACGACCTGAACTGAGCATCCGTGAGCGAGCACACCGAGAACCCCGCCGAGGCCCTCTCCGAGGAGGAGGTCGCCGAGCAGAAGGCAGTGCGCCTGGCGAAGCGGGCGCGGCTCATCGCGGAGGGCGACGAGGCGTATCCGGTGCGGCTGCCGATCACGACGACGATCCCCGAGGTGCGGGCTCGCTTCGGCGACCTGGAGGCGGACGCCACCACGGGTGAGCGCGTCGGCCTCGCGGGGCGCGTGGTGCACCTGCGCAACACCGGCAAGCTGTGCTTCGCGGCGCTCCAGTCGGGCGACGGATCGCGCATCCAGGCGATGGTGTCGCTCGCCGAGGTGGGCGAGGAGTCGCTGCAGCGCTGGAAGGAGCTCGTCGATCTCGGCGACCACCTGTTCGTCTCTGGCGAGGTGATCTCGTCGCGGCGAGGCGAGCTGTCGATCCTGGTCGGCGAGTGGCGGATCGCGGCGAAGGCGATCCTTCCGCTCCCGAACCTGCACTCCGAGCTCTCGGAGGAGCGCCGCGTGCGCGAGCGCTACCTCGACCTGATCGTGCGTGAGCAGGCCCGCAATACCGTCGTGGCAAGGGCGAAGGCGGTCGCGTCGCTGCGGGCGACGTTCGCCTCGCACGACTTCCTCGAGGTCGAGACACCGATGCTGCAGACGATGCACGGCGGCGCCGCTGCGCGTCCGTTCGTGACGCACTCGAACGCGTTCGACACCGAGCTGTTCCTGCGGATCGCGCCGGAGCTCTTCCTCAAGCGCGCGGCGGTCGGCGGCATCGACCGCGTGTTCGAGATCAACCGCAACTTCCGCAACGAGGGCGCCGACTCGACCCACAGCCCCGAGTTCGCGATGCTCGAGGCGTACCAGGCGTACGGCGACTATTCGACGATCGCCGACCTCACCCAGGAGCTCATCCAGAACGCCGCGGCGGCCGTCTCGGGTTCGCACGTGGTCACCTGGGCCGACGGCACCGAGTTCGACCTCGGAGGCGAGTGGGCGCGCATCTCGATGTACGACTCGCTGTCGGAGGCGGCGGGCGTCTCCATCACGGCCGAGACGCCGCTCGCCGAGTTGGCGGCACTCGCCGAGCGCGAGGGCGTCGAGGTGAAGCTCCCCACCCATGGCAAGTACGTGGAGGAGCTGTGGGAGCACTTCGTGAAGGGCGGGCTCGAGCGGCCGACCTTCGTGATGGACTTCCCGGTCGACACCTCGCCGCTCGTGCGCGACCATCCGGATAAGCCCGGCATGGTCGAGAAGTGGGACCTCTACGTGCGCGGCTTCGAGCTCGCCACCGGATACTCCGAGCTCGTCGACCCCGTGATCCAGCGCGAGCGGTTCATCGAGCAGGCGAAGCTCGCCGCCCGCGGGGACGACGAGGCGATGCGCCTCGACGAGGACTTCCTGCGTGCGATGGAGCACGGCATGCCTCCGATGGGCGGCATGGGGATGGGCATCGACCGCCTGCTGATGGCGATCACGGGTCTCGGCATCCGCGAGACCATCCTTTTCCCCCTGGTGAAGTAGGGTCGTCGCATGCCCGACCGGCTGCCCGGGGATCCGCCCCCGAAGATCACGACGAACCGGATCATCATCTGGATCGTCGTGGCGGGCGTAGGTCTGTGGCTCGTGGGAACGGGCATCGCGGGCATCATCGCGAAGGGCAGTTGATGGACCGCCGCACCTCGAGGCGCGTCATGTACGGCGGCCTCGTCTTGATCCTCGCGGTCGTCGTGCTCGTCGTCGTCTTCAGCCCACGCTGAGCAGCGCGCCGTAGGCTTTCCGCATGCCCACCGACTTCTGGGGAAACGCGATCTTCTCCGTGATCCCCACGATCGCGCTGGGTCTCGTGTTCTGGTTCATCCTGCGCGCGATCCTGCGGGCCGACCGCACCGAGCGCAAGGTGTACTCCGACATGGAGGCCGAGGAGCGCGCACGGCGTGCGGCGGCGCGCGAGGCGGCTGACTAACCGACTAGTCCACTAACCGGCTAGTCACTAGCTGGCTAGTCACTAGTCACTCCCGCGGGCGGAGCCGTACATTCGGCAGCTCGGGGGCAGGCAGGGCGGATCCGTCGTATCCGTCGACGTGCCCGTAGCGGCCGGTGCGGTCGGTGTCCGCGATCACCTCGTCCTGCCATTCGCCGCGCCACGCGACGATCTCGTCGTGGCTGCGGCCGACGAAGTTCCACCACATGACGATCGGCTCGTCGAGCGGCTCGCCTCCGATGACGAGCACGCGCAGCGGACCGGCGGGGGCCTCGATGCGGATCGCACGGCTGCCGAGCGGCACGACGCCGAGGTGATGCTCGGGCACATCGACGCCCTGCAGTCGCGCCGGCTCGTGATCCACGACGAGCCCGTACTCGAAGGCGGGGCCGGCAGGAAGCTCGACCGAGCCTCCGGCGGGCAGGTCGAGCTGGGCGGCGACGAGCGGCGTGTAGGTCGTGACGGGTGAGCTGACGCCCACCCAGGATCCGACGAACACCCGGAGCGTCGCCTCGCCAACCGTCACAGCCTCGGCGAGGTGGTGCTCGAAGAAGGGGGCGACGCCGCGGGAGGCGTCGGGGAGCGCGGTCCACAGCTGGACACCGTGCAGTTGCGTTGCCGCGGTGGTCGACACCTCCGAATGCTGGATGCCGCGCCCGGCGGTCATGAGGTTCACCTGACCGGGGTTCACGAACTGGTGTGCGCCGGTCGAGTCGCGGTGCTCGATCTCGCCCTGGTAGAGCCAGCTCACCGTCTGGAGCCCGGTGTGCGGATGCGGCGGGGTGTCCATCGTGCCCTGTCGTGCGACGGGGGTGGGGCCGTAGGAGTCGACGAAGCACCAGGCTCCGATGAGCGAGCGCTTGCGCTGGGGGAGCGTGCGGCGCACGTGGAGAGCACGCGGCCCGCCGAGCGGCACCTCCCGCGGCTCGAGCACCTCGACCTCGCCCGCATCCGGATCGACCACGCACACGAGCTCCTGCGGATCCTTCTCGAGGTTGCTCACCCCCGTACGCTACGCCAGCTCGTGTGGGTGCCGCCGTAGACATGTCTATGGCCCCGCAGACACCGCCGCGCGGGTGTCAGACGCGCCGCAGACATGTCTATCGCGCACCCAGAGAAGGGGATGCGCCCAGGGCGAACAGGGGCATCGGCGGGAGGGGCCGATCGTTACCCTCGATGTATCGCCGCGCCACCCGTGTCCGCGCGGCGAGGGGAGTTGACATGTTCGAGCGCTTTACCGACCGAGCCCGTCGGGTGGTCGTCCTGGCCCAGGAAGAGGCCAAGATGCTCAACCACAACTACATCGGCACCGAGCACATCCTGCTCGGCCTCATCCACGAGGGCGAGGGCGTCGCCGCGAAGGCGCTCGAGTCGCTCGGCATCTCGCTCGATGCCGTCCGCGAGCAGGTCCAGGACATCATCGGCCAGGGCCAGCAGCAGCCGACGGGCCACATCCCGTTCACCCCGCGCGCCAAGAAGGTGCTCGAGCTGAGCCTCCGGGAAGCGCTGCAGCTCGGCCACAGCTACATCGGCACCGAGCACATCCTGCTCGGCCTCATCCGCGAAGGCGAGGGCGTCGCCGCCCAGGTGCTCGTCAAGCTCGGCGCGGACCTCAACCGCGTGCGCCAGCAGGTCATCCAGCTGCTCAGCGGATACCAGGGCAAGGAGCAGGTCGCCGTCGGCAGCCAGGAGACGGCGCCCGACAAGGGCAGCCAGATCCTCGACCAGTTCGGCCGCAACCTCACCCAGGCCGCCCGAGAGGGCAAGCTCGACCCGGTGATCGGGCGCGAGAAGGAGATGGAGCGGGTCATGCAGATCCTCTCCCGCCGCTCCAAGAACAACCCCGTGCTGATCGGCGAGCCGGGCGTCGGCAAGACGGCCGTCGTCGAGGGCCTCGCCCAGGCGATCGTGCGCGGCGAGGTGCCCGAGACGCTCAAGGACAAGCAGCTCTACACGCTCGACCTCGGCAGCCTCATCGCCGGGTCGCGTTACCGCGGCGACTTCGAGGAGCGTCTCAAGAAGGTCACCAAGGAGATCCGCACCCGCGGCGACATCATCACCTTCATCGACGAGATCCACACCCTCGTCGGTGCGGGTGCCGCCGAGGGCGCGATCGACGCGGCCAACATCCTGAAGCCGCTGCTCGCCCGGGGTGAGCTGCAGACGATCGGCGCGACGACGCTCGACGAGTACCGCAAGCACTTCGAGAAGGATGCCGCGCTCGAGCGCCGCTTCCAGCCGGTGCAGGTGGCCGAGCCGACCCTGCCGATGACGATCAACATCCTGAAGGGTCTGCGCGACAAGTACGAGGCCTTCCACAAGGTGTCGATCACGGATGGCGCGATCGTCGCGGCCGCGAACCTCGCCGACCGTTACGTGCAGGACCGCTTCCTGCCCGACAAGGCGATCGACCTGATCGACGAGGCGGGCGCGCGTCTGCGCCTCAGCATCCTCTCCGCCCCGCCGGAGCTGCGCGAATTCGACGAGAAGATCGCCGCGGTCCGCGCCGAGAAGGAGGGCGCGATCGAGGATCAGGACTTCGAGCTCGCCGCCACCAAGCGCGACGAGGAGAAGCGCCTGCTCGGCGAGCGCCTGCGTCTCGAGAAGCAGTGGCGCGCGGGTGACGTGGCCGCATCCGGCACCGTCGACGAGGGTGTCATCGCCGAGGTGCTCGCGAACGCGACCGGCATCCCGGTGTTCAAGCTCACCGAAGAGGAGTCGGCGCGCCTGATCTTCATGGAGAAGGCGCTGCACCAGCGGGTCATCGGTCAGGAGGAGGCCATCTCGGTCCTCGCGAAGACCATCCGCCGCACGCGCGCCGGCCTCAAGGACCCGAAGCGTCCCTCCGGCTCGTTCATCTTCGCCGGCCCCACCGGCGTCGGAAAGACGGAGCTCGCGAAGGCTCTCGCGGAGTTCCTCTTCGATGACGAGAACGCGCTGATCTCGCTCGACATGTCGGAGTACGGCGAGAAGCACACCGTCTCGCGCCTGTTCGGAGCCCCTCCCGGGTTCGTCGGGTTCGAAGAGGGCGGCCAGCTCACCGAGAAGGTGCGCCGCAAGCCGTTCAGCGTGGTGCTCTTCGACGAGATCGAGAAGGCCCACCCGGACATCTTCAACTCGCTCCTGCAGATCCTCGAGGAGGGTCGTCTGACGGATGGTCAGGGTCGCCTGGTCGACTTCAAGAACACCGTCATCATCATGACGACCAACCTGGGCACGAAGGACATCACGGGCGGTCCGGTTGGCTTCACGATCGAGGGCAACTCCGAGACCTCCTACCGCGCCATGCGGTCGAAGGTCGTGGAGGAGCTGAAGAAGCACTTCAAGCCCGAGTTCCTGAACCGTGTGGACGAGACGATCGTGTTCCCGCAGCTCTCGCAGGACGAGCTGCGCCAGATCGTCGACCTGTTCATCAAGCGGCTCTCGGAGCGCCTGCTCGACCGCGACATGACGATCGAGGTGTCGGACCCGGCGAAGATCCGCCTCATCGAGATCGGCTGGGAGCCGACCCTCGGTGCGCGGCCGCTGCGCCGGGCCGTACAGCACGAGATCGAGGACAAGCTGTCGGAGGAGATCCTGCACGGCCGCCTCGACGCGGGCGACCACGTGCACGTCGACTTCGTGGACGGCGAGTTCATCTTCACGACCGGGCGTCAGCCGGGCCGTGAGCTGCCGGCGGCGGTGGGTGCCGCATCCGGTGCCGCGGATGTCGACGAGGTCGAGGCGGCCGAGGCGTAGCCGAGGTTCCGCCTTCGCGGGCGGAGAAGCTGTGACGGGGCGGGAGCTGGTGCTCCCGCCCCGTTCGCGTATCTCCGCCCGCGTCTGCGGGTTCCCCCGCCGCGACGGCAGGCCCGCCACGTCGTTAGGGTGATCGGGTGGTATCCGAGTTCCAGGTGCGCCGGGCGCGCACCGCAGACGTCCGGGGAATGCTCGCGCTCATCGAACCGTACGTCGAGCGACGCATCCTCCTGGGCAAGGAGCGCGTGACCCTCTTCGAGGACATCCAGGAGTTCCGCGTGGCCGAGACGGCCGACGGCACGCTCATCGGATGCGGAGCCCTGCACGTGATCTGGGAGGACCTCGGCGAGATCCGCACGATCGCCGTCGCCGACGGCTGGTTGCGGCACGGGGTCGGGCATGCGCTCCTCGAGCACCTGGAAGACGACGCCCGCGAACTCGGGCTCACGCGCCTGTTCTGTCTCACCTTCGAGACCGACTTCTTCGGCGGTCACGGCTTCGCCCCGATCGGGGAGCGCGTCGTCGATCCGGAGGTCTACGCCGAGCTCGTGCGCTCACCGGATGACGGCGTGGCCGAGTTCCTCGACCTCGCGCGGGTGAAGCAGAACACGCTCGGCAACACCCGGATGCTCAAGCAGCTCTAGACACGACGAGGGGCGCGACCGTTGTGTACGCCGGTCGCGCCCCTCGCTTTTTATGCCCGCTCTGCGGTGGGCGGCTTAGGAGCTCGAGCTGGAGCTCGAGTCGGTCGACCCGGATGAGGTGTCGCCACTGGAGTCGCCACCGTCGGGGCGCTGCGGCATGTCGCCGTCGCCTCCGGGCATCTGGCCGTCCGGCGGCTGGAAGTCGCCGTCGCCGCCCGGGAAGCCTCCCATCTGGCCGAACGACGGGCGCTGGGCGTTGGCGATCGCCCATCCGCTCACCCCTCCGGCGCCGAGTCCGAGCACGAGAGCCGCGATGCCGGTGAGCGCGATGGCACGAGTCCGCCACGTGCGTGGCTGCTTGACCGTCGCGTCTGCGGGTTCGGCATCGGCGGCAACCGGTGCGGATGCGGTGCCTGCGGGCGAGGATACGGCCGCCGGGGCGGCCTCTTCGGCGGCGGGAGTGCCGTCCGCCGGTGGGGTCGTGGAGTCGTTCATGGCATAGAGAATCGGGGAGCGGTCCGAGCGAACTCCTGGCGCATCCTAAGAGGAACCCGGGAATCCCATCGAGGTCGGTGGACGGCGGCGCGTTCCCCGGGCATCGGCCCCGGGCAGGCCTACTCTGTGGACATGTCGACCCCGCAGCCCGGGCGCCTGCCCGCTTCGGTGTACCGCCGACGCCGCGTCGTCGTGGGGCTGGCGGCGCTCGCGGTGATCGCGATTATCGTTCTGCTGCTGATTCCTCGCGGTGGAGACGAGCCGACGACCCCCGACCCGACCACGCCGTCCGGGTCGGGCACGCCGAGTGCCGAGTCGACCGAGCCCGCGGATGCCGCCGCGTGCGACCCCGCAGACATCACCCTCACTCCCGTGACGGATAAGTCGGAGTATCAGGAGGGCGAGTTCCCGATGATCTCGATGACGATCGTGAACTCGGGCACGGAGGCCTGCAGTTTCGACGTGGGCACGGACGCGCAGCTGTACTCGATCGTGTCGGGATCCGATCCGATCTGGAACTCACGCGACTGCCAGAGCGAATCGGCGCCGCAGGAGATGGTGCTCGAGCCGGGTGTCGAGACGAATACGACACCCTTCGAGTGGGGGCGCGTGCGGTCCGGCACCGACAACTGCGGGGATGACCGTCCGCTCGTGACCGCGGAGGGCGCCACCTATCGCCTCTCGGTCGCGTTGGGTCAGGCGAAGTCCGAAGAGGACGTGCCCTTCCTGCTGTACTGACGTCGACTGACGTCGGGGGCAGCGCGCCGCAGGATCAGAACGTCGGAACGTCGACCTTCTCCGCGCCGCGCGCCGAGAATGCCAGCGACTCCGCGGTCTGCAGGCTCCCGACCTCGGCATCGATGATGGTGCGATAGCCGAGCCGGGTGCCCTCCGAGATCCGCTGGGCGGCGCCGGCGACGGGTCGCACCTCGCCGGCGAGGCTGATCTCGCCGATCGCGGCGAGGGTGCGGGGGAGCGCCGTGTCTTTCGCGGCGCTCGCGATGGCGAGCGCGATCGCGAGGTCGGCGCCCGGCTCGGAGAGGCGGATGCCGCCCACCGTCGAGACGTACACCTCTTTGTCGGAGAGGCGGATGCGGCACCGCTTCTCGAGCACGGCGATGAGCATCGCGACTCGGGCGCTGTCGACGCCGCTCACGATCCGCCGCGGGTTGGGTGCCGTCGTGCCGACGACGAGCGCCTGCACCTCGACGGGGAGCGCCCGGCGCCCCTCGAGAGCGACCGTGACGCAGGTGCCGGGCACGGGCGTGCGCGAGCGTGAGAGGAACAGGCCCGACGGATCCGGCACCTCGAGGATCCCGTCGCCCGACATCTCGAAGCAGCCGGCCTCGTCGGTCGGCCCGAAGCGGTTCTTCATGGCACGTACGAAGCGCAGCGCCGTTGCCCGGTCGCCGTCGAACGAGAGCACGACGTCGACGAGGTGCTCGAGCAGCCGGGGGCCGGCGATCGTGCCGTCTTTCGTGACGTGCCCCACGAGCAGTAGCGGGATGCCGCGCTCCTTGGCGACGCGGATGAGCGCGCCCGCGACCTCCCGCACCTGCGCCGGCTGGCCGGGGGCGCCATCCGACTGGGCGGATGCCACGGTCTGCACGGAGTCGACCACGAGCAGTTGAGGCGCGACCGCCTCGACGTGCCCGAGGACCGTCGCGAGGTCGGTCTCGGATGCGAGATAGAGCTCGTCGTCGAGCGCGCCGGTGCGCTCGGCGCGGAGCCGCACCTGGCTCGCCGACTCCTCGGCCGAGACGTAGAGCACCCGCGTTCCACGCCGTGCGGTGCGTGCCGCGACCTCGAGCAGCAGGGTGGACTTGCCGACCCCCGGCTCGCCCGAGATGAGCACGGCCGCGCCCGGAACGAGCCCGCCGCCGAGCACGCGGTCGAACTCGCCGATGCCGGTGGGCCGGTGTGCCGCCTCGTCGGCGATGTGCTGGGTGATCGGTCGCGCCGCCCGCGCCGCGGGAACCGACGCGGGGGCGACGGAGGTCGTGGGGGCTCCGCGTTCGACCACGGTGCCCCAGGCCTGGCACTCGGGGCAGCGTCCGAACCACTTGGCGCCCGACCACCCGCATTCCGTGCAGGAGAAGCCGGGGGAGGTGGGGCGTGCCATGCCGTCAGCCTAGGCCCGCCCTCCGACGTCACGAGGTGGGGGAGGAGAACCATCCCGACGGGTCGAGTTGCGTTCCCATCCGGGGCACGTACTGGTCGAAGTACACGCGCCCGACGAGCTCGCGCCGGGATCGCACCCCGGCCTTGTCGAAGATGGACTTCAGGTGATCCTGCACCGTGTACGTCGACACGTGCATGCCCGCCGCGATCTCCTTCGTGTCGACCCCCTGGAGAACGAGCCGGGTGACGTCGCGCTCGCGTGCGGTGAGGTCGAACGCGGCCACGACGAGGTCGACGATCTCGGGAGGCCTGGCCTCCTCGATCGTGACGACCACGTCGCCGCGTCGTTCGCTCGAGCTCGACAGCGGAGCGGCGTGAAGCATGAGCCACTGGCCGCGGGCGGTACGGATCCGCCCCCGTGGAGGGCTGACCGACTCGCCGTCGCCGAACCGGCGCGCCATTCCGACGAGTGAGTAGACGGTGCTCATCGGCTCCACTGCAGCCCTGCCCCAGTCGAGCTCGGAAAGCCTCGCCTCCGCCCCGGGCGTCAGCTGCTGGATCCGGTCATCGGAGCCGACAATGAGCACCGCCGGACCCGCGTCAGGGGCGGCGGCCGGTGCCGCGAGGCGCGAGAGGATCCCGGAACGCACTCCGAGTGCCAAGATCGGCGAGAGGGACGCCAGGAACTCGACATCGTCGGCGTCGAACGGATCATCGTCGGATCCGCGGAACAACGACATGGTTCCCCACGCACGGGTACCTTCGCGGTAGATCACGCGGATCTCGTCTGCGAATCCGTAGTGCGGCGTCATGAAGTCGCGCATTCGGTGCGAGCGCTCGACGTCGCCGTTCGTGACCAGGTGGACCCCCGCCGCAGGCACGGGCGCCCGGGCGAGCTCCGTGAACGCCGTCGTCTCGACCGTGCCGTACTCGAGGATCCCGAACTCCAGGTCGTGACTGTTGTCGCCACGCAGGTGGCCGTATTTGTGTGCGCTGGTGAGCAGCAGCGTCGCCGGGTCTTGTGTGCCGAGGCACGCCGCCACCCACGGCACCGCGCGCTGCACCGAGTGCACCATCTCCTCGAAGAAGGTGTCGAGATCCAGCCCCGCGCGCGCGAGCGCATCCACGTCGCGTCGCACGCGTTCGCGGGTGAGGTCGAGGGCGGTCACGCGATGATTATGTTCCTTCCGGTCGCGGAGGGATATCCCAGATATCTGGAGGACCGTCACCCCCGATTCACCGGTCGCGGACTCTGCGGCCGTCTGGGATGGTCGCGGCGCACCGCCGCGTCCACGCTGGGCGGCATGATCACTTCACTTCACACCGAGCTGCGTCTCGCAGATGTCGAGACCCACCTTCCCGGCGACGACGGCTACGACGACGCCCGCACCCCGTGGAACCGCGCCGTCGAGCTGCGGCCCGCCGGGGTCGCCTTCCCCCGCGACGCGGAGGAGGTCTGTGCGCTGGTCCGCGCAGCCGCCGAGACCGGTCTGCGTCTCGCCGCCATGCGCACCGGGCATGGGGTCGGCCCCTTCGTCGGGGTCGACCTGTCCGATGTGTTCATCGTCAAGACGGACCACCTCACCGGGGTCACGATCGACCCCGATCGGCGTATCGCGCGCATCATGAGCGGCACGCTCTGGCGTGACGTCGTCGTCGCGGCGGCAGGATTCGGCCTTGCGGTTCCGCACGGCTCTGCGGGCGATGTGTCCGCTGTCGGATTCCTGCTCGGCGGCGGGTTGTCGTTCTACGGCCGGCGCCACGGCGTGAGCGCCAACCTCGTCCGTTCGATCGAGATCGTGACAGCGGACGGCGAACTGCGGCACGTCGACGGCGTCCATGCGCCTGAGCTCTTCTGGGCGCTACGTGGCGGCGGCAGCGGCCTTGGGATCGTGGTCGCCGTCGAGCTCGAGTTGCTCCCCTACGCGGATGTCTACGCCGGCATGCTCCTCTGGGACCGCGAGCGCGCGCCAGAGGTGGTCACCGCCTGGGCGCGGTGGACCCGGGACGCACCCGAGTCGGCCACCACGTCCCTCAGGATCATGAGCTTCCCGCCCCTGCCGGAGCTTCCGCCGTTCCTCTCTGGCCGCGACCTCGTGGTCATCGACGGCGTGGTGCTCGAGGAGGACGAGCGCGCCGATGAGGTGCTCGCGGAGCTGCGGCGGCTGTCTCCGGAGGTCGACACCTTCGGCCGCATTCCGCTCGCGGCGTTGCTTGAGGTGCACATGGATCCGCCCCAGCCGACGCCTGCTGTCACGACGCACAGCATGCTCGCCGAGTTCGACGAGGAGGCGGCGGCCGGATTCCTGGAGCTCGTCGGGCCGGGAACGAGGACGCCCCTCATGGTCGCCGAGGTCCGGCACCTGGGTGGAGCGTTCGCCCGGTCTACCGATGACGGCGGGATCCTCTCGCGGGTGGAGGGCGACTACGCGCTGCACACCGTCGCGGTCGCTCCCACGCCTGAGGCGGCTGAAGCCGGACTCGCGGCAGGAGAAGCGCTCGACGCGCGACTCGCCTCGTGGGCGACGGGCAGGTACGCGCCGACGTTCACGGAGCGCCGCGGTCGCACCTTCTTCAGTGCGGAGGACAGCGACGAACTCGCGCGCATCCGGGCGGCGATTGACCCGGCGGGTCTGTTCGTCGGGAACCACACTGTCTGAATCACACCGTGTGAACCATCGCCGGGTCCGGTGACGAGAAGTCGTCGGGCCCGGCGCATGACGGTCGAGTCGACGAACGACTCCCGCCTGATGCTCGTCTAGATGAACAGCTGCGTCGCGATCGTCACGGCCGCGACCGCGGCGCTGACGAATCCGATCCAGCCGAACATCATCACGCGACGCCCATCGCGCCACTCGAGCACGGCGGGCTCCTGCTGGTCCGGCTGGTCGATGATGCGCTTGGCCGCGGCGAGGCTGTGAGCGCGGCCGAGGTAGAGGCCTCGGTCGTCGGAGACCTCGAACGCTCCACCCGTGAACTCGATCGTGCCGAAGAACTCGCCGTCGTGGGTTCCTGCCCAGAGTCGCTCGGCGACCCGGTTCCAACGGACCGCGACGAGCGGCTCCGTGGCGGAGGCTGCGGCGCGAGTGGTGGGTGCGATCGTGGTGCTCATGGTGGTGCCGTTCCTCTCGTGAAGGGAGCGGGATTCGAGGGGTCTGTACCCGATGCATCCATCTTGCCGATCCGGGTGCGCGCCGTCGAAACGGAGCTGGGGGGCTTGCGCGCTGTGCGGCGACCTGCTATTTCCCAGCTTCTCCTTAGCGTTCCGTAGCGATTCCCCCGAACGGGCTCCCTACCGTCGCGCTTGTGATCCCGCGAACCGTCGCGGGCACGGGGAGGCAATCGGTGGCATCGTTCCTGTCGCGCGTACGGAAGCGCACCTGGATCATCACGGGCGGCGCGGTCGCCCTCGTGTTGGGCGGCGTCGCCGTCTACGTGTTCGGATTCGCGATACCGGGAGCCCAGCAGGGCGCCGAGGCGCGATCGTTCGAGGTCACGCAGGCTGCGGAAGTCCAGACCCTCGAGCAGACGGTCGCGACGAGCGGCACGCTCACGCCCCTCGTGAACGAGGATGTCGACTTCGCAGTCTCCGGCACCGTCACCTCTGTGAAGGTGTCGGAGGGCGACGTAGTGAAGAAGGGCGCCACCCTCGCGACTGTCGACACGCTGTCGCTGGATGCGGCGGTGCTGCAGGCCAAGTCGACTCTCGCCTCAGTCTCGGCTCAGCTCTCGGACGCGCGGTCGTCGTCGAGCGGCAGCAGTGCGGATCTCGCGCAGATCAGCGCCCTTGCCGCCCAGGTGGAGGTCGCCGAGGCGGCCGTCGAGGATGCGGAGGATGCCGTCGACGATGCGACGCTGAAGGCTCCCGTCGCCGGCACGATCACCTCGGTGGGCATCGAGGTGGGCGACAGCGTCGGTTCGTCGAGCACGGGAGGTTCGAGCGGCTCGACCGGCTCGACCAGCTCAACCAGCAGCAGCTCCTCCTCTTCCGCCGCGTTCACGATCGTCGGCACGGACTCCTGGAGCGTCGACGCCACGGTCGGAGAGTCCGATCTCGCGCTCATCGCGGTGGGCGACGCCGTGCACCTCACGACCGACGACGGCACCGAGCTCGAAGGCGAGGTGACCGAGGTGGGCATGCTGCCCTCCACGACCTCCGGAGCCGCCGAGTATCCGGTGACCGTCTCTGTCGACGGCACCGCCGACGGCCTCTTCGACGGCGTCGCGGTCGACCTCGAGATCGTCTACGAATCGCGCGACGGCGTGCTCACGGTTCCGAGTGCGGCCGTCACGACGGCCGACGACGGCACGAGCACCGTGACGCTCGTCGCATCCGACGGGACCCGCACGACCGCAACGGTCGAGGTGGGCGAGACCGTCGGAACGGTCACCGAGATCGTCTCGGGCCTCTCGGAAGGTGATGAGGTGCTCGTCGCCTCATTCACGCCGGGCGAGGGCAACACCGGTGACACCGGTCAGTTCCCGGGCGGCGGGGAGTTCCCCTCGGACGGGGAGTTCCCCGGCGGTGGTGACTTCCCGAGCGGTGGCGACTTCCCCAGCGGGGACCAGGGCGGCCAGATGCCCGGGAGCAACGGATGAGCCCCTCGCGTGAGGCGGCCGAGGTCGTCATCGAGCTGTCCGGTGTGCGCAAGGTGTACCGCACCGGCTCCATCGAGTTCGAAGCGCTGCGGGGTGTGGACCTCGACATCCGCCGCGGCGAGTACGTCGCGATCATGGGCCCGTCGGGCTCTGGAAAGTCGACCCTCATGAACGTGCTCGGATGCCTGGATGTCGTGACGAGCGGCACCTACCGGCTCGCGGGCTCGGACGTGGGCGACCTCGACGAGGCAGAGCTCGCGCGCATCCGCAATCGCGAGATCGGGTTCGTGTTCCAGGGCTTCAATCTGCTGCCCGGGCTGTCGGCCTGGCGCAACGTCGAGCTGCCCCTCATCTACGCGGGCGTTCCGAAGGACGAGCGCCGGGAGCGCGCCGCCGTCGCGCTCGAACGGGTGGGTCTCGGCGACAAGCTCGACAATCGCCCGGGAGAGCTCTCGGGTGGCCAGCAGCAGCGCGTGGCGGTGGCGCGGGCGCTCGTCGGAGAGCCGACGATGATCCTCGCCGACGAACCGACCGGCAACCTCGACTCGGTGTCGACCGTCGACGTGCTGAACCTCTTCGAGGAGCTCCACGCCGCGGGCCGCACGATCGTGCTCATCACCCACGAGTCGGAGGTGGCCGAACACGCGGAGCGCGTCGTACGGGTGCGTGACGGACTCATCCAGACCTCCGAGGCGGTGGCCGCGTGAACTGGACGGAGACCCTGCATACGGCATGGTCGGCGGTGCGTTCGCACGCCTTGCGCTCGCTGCTGACGGTGCTCGGCATCCTGATCGGCATCGCCGCGGTGATCCTCACCGTCGGCCTCGGCCTCGGCACGCAGAAGGACGTCGCCTCGCAGATCGACTCGCTCGGCAGCAACCTGCTGATCGTCTCGCCCGGTAGCTCGACCGACTCCTCGGGGATGCGCGGCGGCTTCGGCACCGCGACGACCCTGACGCTCGCGGATGCAGAGGCTCTCGGTTCCGAGACCTCGGCGCCGGACATCGCAGCCGTCGCCCCCGAGAAGACCACGTCGCTGGCCCTTGAGGCGAACGACACCAACTGGACGACCTCGGTGACCGGCACCACCGCCTCGTGGGTGGACGTGCGCGCCCGCGAACTGGAGGTGGGGTCGTTCTTCGACGAGGAGGACGTCGCCTCCGCGGCCCGCGTGGTGGTGCTCGGGTCGGAGACGGCCACCGAGCTGTTCGGGCGCACGAACGTCGTCGGGCAGACCGTCGAGATCGACGGCACGCCGTTCGAGGTGGTCGGCGTGCTCGCCTCTGCGGGCTCCGACTCGTCGTCGAACCTCGACGACATCGCCGTCGCGCCCATCTCGACGGTCGCGAATGTGCTCGTCGGCGGCACCTCGGCGTCGTCGGTGTCGACCATCTACCTGCAGGCGGCCTCGGCCGACCAGCTCGCCGCCGCCTATCAGGAGGCGCAAGCGGTGCTGCTGAACCTGCACGGCATCACCGACGCCGATTCGGCCGACTTCTCGATCTCGAGCCAGGAGGCCCTCGTCGAGACGGCGACGTCGATCTACCAGACCCTGACGATCCTGCTCACGGGCATCGCCGCGCTCTCGCTGCTCGTCGGCGGGATCGGCGTGATGAACATCATGCTGGTCTCGGTGACTGAGCGCACCCGCGAGATCGGTCTGCGCAAGGCGCTCGGCGCGCCGCCGTGGGCGATCCGACGGCAGTTCCTCACCGAAGCCGCGATCCTCGGGCTCGGCGGCGGGATCCTCGGGGCGCTCCTCGGGGCGCTCGGCACCCTGGTGCTGCCGGCGCTCATCGGGAGCTCGGTCGTGCTCTCGGGCGCGGCGGTGGCGGGAGCCCTCGGGGTCTCGATCGCCATCGGCATCGTCTTCGGTGTGTACCCGGCGACCCGGGCCGCACGACTTGCCCCCATCGACGCACTGCGAACGGAATGACACAGGACATGACGAGGAAGAAGGGCCTGCGCGCCTGGTTCACGAAGGGCCGTTTGATCGGCGCGGGGGTGGTCGCCGGGGCGATCGTCGTCACCGGTGGCGGGATCGCGTGGGCGAACGTCGGGAGCGCGGCTGCCGCGTACCGCACCGCGACCGCCGAGATCGGGTCGGTCGACGAGACGCTGTCGCTCAGCGGCACGCTCGCATCCGCCACGCGGCGCGATCGCGCTTTCGCCGCATCCGGAACGGTGGATGCGGTGAACGTCGCCGTGGGCGACGAGGTCGAGGCGGGGGATGTGCTCGCGACCATCGACCCCTCGGACCTCGAGGACGCGGTCGACGCGGCCGAGTCGGCGGTGGCGGATGCCGAGCAGCAGCTCGCCGACGACCTCGACTCGCAGACGTCGACGAGCTCGAGCTCGACCTCGACCTCCTCCGATGCGGGGGATGACACGCAGGCCGAGACGGCTGCGTCCGGGTCGAGCGGCTCGTCGTCCTCCGCAGGGGGCGGTTCGTCGAGCGGCACCGACCCGGCCGTGGAGGCGGCCGTGCAGAAGGTGGTCGCGGCTCAGCAGAACCTGCTCACGCTCGCCCAGGCGGCGGCGGATGCGCTCGCGGCATCCACCGACGAGTCCGCGAACGCGCAGACCGTGTGCCAGCCGTTCCTCGACGCGACCCTCGTGGACGACACCGAGACGGATGCGGATGCTGACGCTGACGCGGAAACCGATGCGGACGCGGAGACCGACACCGAGACGGACGCGGACACCGATACCGAGGCGGAAGCGGATGCGGACGAGCCCCTGACGCTCGAGGCCGTGCAGGAGCTGCTTGTCTCCTGCCAAGAGGCGATCGCCGGCACTGGGGACGCCCAGACCGTGGTGGCATCCGCGCAGGATGCGGTGCAGGCCGCCGTCACCGATCTCGACTCCGTGCTCACCGAGCTCCGCGAGGCGATCGCGGCGAGCTCGTCGAGCTCGGGGGGGAGCTCCGGATCGTCGACCAGCGGATCCTCGAGCGGGAGTTCGTCGGCCGGCTCCACCTCCGGCGGAGGCGGTTCCAGTGAGTCCTCCACGGCATCCGCCGCGGATATCGTCGCCGACCAGGCCGCCATCTCGCTGGCCGAAGCCGAGCTGGCGATTGCCGAGCACGAGCTGACCGCGGCCGAGCTGACCACGCCCATCTCCGGCACGGTGGCGTACGTGGGTGTCGCCGTCGGAGACGACGTCTCGGCGGGCTCGACCACGCAGGTGATCACGATCATCGGCGACGACGGGTACACCGTGGAATCCACGGTGACGCTCGCCCAGATCGCGAAGGTTGAGGCCGGCCAGACCGGCACCGCGGTGGTGACCTCGAGCGGCGCAAGCTACTCCGCGACCGTCTCGTCGGTCGGCGTGATCAACGTGTCCGAGACCTCGACCCCGTCATTCACGGTGGAGATCGCCGTGGACCCCGCGGGTGACACGCTCCTGAACGGGGCGGCCGTCGAGGTTGCGGTCGATCTCGCCGCTGCGAGCGATGTGCTCACGGTGCCGCTGTCCGCACTTCACGTGGACGGCACCACGACGACCGTGCAGGTGCTCGACGGAGGCGAGGTCTCGAGCGTCGAGGTGGAAGTCGGTGCGATCGGCACGGATGTCGCCGAGATCGTGTCGGGGCTCTCGGAGGGTGACGAAGTGGTGATCGCCGACCTCGGTGCCGACATCACGAGCGATGACACGTCGACGACCACCGGCTTCTCGGGGCGGGGTGACTTCTCGGGCGATTTCTCGGGTGGTGACTTCTCCGGCGGTGGATTCAGCGGAGGCGGCTTCAGCGGCGGTACCCCGCCGGGGCAGTAAGCCGAGCCGTCGGGGCCCCGAGCTGTCGGGGCCCCACGCCGTCGGACGGTGCGTGCACAATGAGCACATGTCGTTTCAGGCGTACCTCGACAACATCGAGGAGAAGACGGGTCTCACCCCGCGGCAGTTCGTCGAGCTCGCCCACGAGCGGGGTCTCGATCAGCCGGGGGTGAAGGCCGGTGCGATCGTCGAGTGGCTGAAGGAGGACTACGACCTGGGACGCGGGCACGCGATGGCGCTCGTGCACGTGATCACGAAGGGGCCGCAGATCTCCGACAAGCACGTCGGCACCGGCACCGCGCACGACGACCCGTCGAACCTGCTGTGGCTCGACGGCAAGGCGACGAACCCGAACCGCTGAGTCGGCACCGCGTCACCGTCGGCGCAGCAGCACCATGACCTCGTAGTGCCCGGTCTGCGGGAACATGTCGAACACCCGCACCCGCTCCGGCCGCAGTGACGGCATCGCGGCGAGGTCGCGTGCGAGCGACTCCGCGTTGCAGCTCGAGTAGACGATGGTGTGTGCACCCGACCCGTCGAGCGTCGCGCACAGCTCCGCCCCGAGACCGCGGCGCGGCGGGTTCACGATCACCGCATCCGGGGCGGCGTCGGCGGTGAGCGCTGTCGCGTCGCCCACCTCGAAGATCACGTCGAGTCCCGCATCCGCTGCCGAGATCCGCGCGCCCTCGACCGCGGCCTCGCTCACCTCGATGCCCCTCACCTGCCGCCCCGGTGCCGCGACGTTCAGCGCGAATCCGCCGACCCCGCAGTAGAGGTCCCACACGGATGCGGGCGAGACCTCGTCGATCCACTCGCGCGCCTGCCGGTACAGCCCCGCCGCGATCGCGGTGTTCGTCTGGAAGAAGCCGCCCGGGCGCAGGTGCAGCACCACGTCGTCGAGCCGCATCGCGAGCGTTTCGTCGGCGGTGAGAGGCAGCTCCACGTCGCCTTCGAGCACCGCCTTGTGCTCGGGCAGCAGGTTGACGGTCGCGACGGCGAGTCGCGGCAGCTCCTCAAGCAGTGACGGCAGGTGCTTGCGGATGCGCGCGAGCGACTCGGTCGAGCGCAGCACGAGCCGCAGCATGAGGCGCCCGTCCGGCGACTCCGTGAGCAGGACGTTCTTGAGCTCGCCGCGTCGCGCGGGCACGTCGTACGGCTCCAGCCGCGCACGGGAGATGAACGCTGTGATCGCGGGGAACGCGTCGCGCAGCCCATCCGCGAGCACACCGCACCCCTGCAGGTCGACGCCCCGCCGGTCCGCGTCGAGGATGCCGAGGGTCGGCGCATCGACGGTGCCGCCGACCACCATCTTCGCCTTGTTGCGGAACGCCTCCGGGGTGCTCGCGACCGGCGGCAGCCACACCGCATCCGCCCACGGCGCCAGCAGCTGCTCCGCCTCGGCGACCTTGCCCGCCAACTGGCGGTCGTAGGGGATGCCCATGAGGGTGCACGAGCGGCACACCCCGGCGTCGAAGTAGCCGCAGTGCATGGCGGCGCTCGTCGCGGTCGTCATGGTCTCCTGCCCGGTCGATCCCTCGTCATGGTAGGCCTCCGATAGTCTCGAGAGCTGTGACACCCCCGCCCGAAACGCCGACCGCCGGTCGTCGCATCCGGCTCTGGATCGCGGTGGGTATCGGGATCGTGGTGCTCGCGGTTGTCGCCGTCGCGGTGGCGCGCGGACTGCGCACGCTCGAGCCCGTGCAGGAGTTCCTGCAGCGCTACCCGGGCGAGTATCCGCTTCCGAAGGGCGCGCCCGTCGGGTTGCCCGCGTGGCTCGGGTGGCAGCACTTCTTCAACGCGTTCCTGCTCGTGCTCGTGGTGCGCACGGGGTGGCAGTCGCGGCGGGAGCGGAACCCCCGGGCGCTGTGGACCTCGCGCCGCAACCGGCGGCGGCGGATGAGCCTCACGGTGTGGACGCACCTCGCCCTCGACCTGCTGTGGATCGTGAACGGCGTCGTCTACGTCGTGCTGCTGTTCGCGACCGGGCAGTGGATGCGGATCGTGCCGACCAGCTGGGATGTGATCCCGAACGCCATCTCGGCGCTGCTGCAGTACGTGTCGTTCGACTGGCCCACCACCGACGGCTGGGTGAACTACAACAGCCTCCAGCAGCTCAGCTACTTCGCGATCGTGTTCATCGCGTCGCCGCTCGCGATCGCGACGGGATACCGGATGTCGGCCCTCTGGCCGCGCGACGCCCAACGCCTCAGCCGGATCGTGCCGTTCGATCTGGCGCGCGCGATCCACTTCCCGGTGATGCTCGTCTTCGTGCTCTTCGTGATCGTGCACGTGGGCCTCGTGCTCACGACCGGTGCGCTGAGAAACCTCAACCACATCTACACCGCGAGCGACGAGGTCAATCCCGTGGGCTTCGCGATCTTCGTGGTGTCGCTGCTCGTGATCGCCGCCGGGTGGGCGCTCGTGCGTCCGACGCTCGCGGCGGTGGTGGCCCGCCGCTTCGGCGAGGTCCGCGAGCGCTGAGCGCCCCCGCTCCATCCGCTCCTCCTCCGAGCCCGTAGCTGTGCCGCGCCCCCGTCTCAGCCCCGTGAGAGTACGCACTTTTGCGTGCTCTCACGGTCGAGAGCACGCAAAAGTGCGTACTCTCACGGAGTTGAGGCGGGGCGAACGCGGGATGCGATTCGCGTGGAAGAGCGTCTACCATGACGCCCAAACCCGAGGAGAGCCCGAAGATGAACTCTGGACCGCAGACCCCTGCCGACTGGTACGCCGACCCCACTGGCCGGAATGAACGGCGCTACTGGAATGGGAGTTCGTGGACCGATCACGTCTTCTCCCAGGGAGTGCAGTCCATCGACCCGTTGGTCGCCGCCACACCCGCGGGCACGGCCGTGCAGCCTGCCAACTATGTGGGAGCGGTCGAGCCGACAGCTCCGCGTGTACCCCTCTTTGGGGCGCGGAAGGCGGCCACCGCCGCGCATGCGGAAAACCAGCGCCTTCAGGGGCTGATCGATCAGTATGGCCTCCGAGAGGTAGCAGAACTCGACGCGTTGAAGCAGAGCATTCTCGGCCAAGTCGAACTGGCTCGCGTCGAGCTGAGTTCGGTCGAGGCGTCGGTAGCTCAGGCGAGAACTGACCTGGACGTGGTCCGCGCCGAGGTCGTTGATCTGCGGGCGGCGGTTGGTATCCAGGAGTTCGGAGTCTACGACTTCGAACATCCGGCAGAGTCCTCCGTTTCGCTTGCGACCGAGCTGGAGAAACTGAGGTCAGAAATCAAGGACGCCGTTCGCGGAGGTCGGGCGACCTTTGCGACCTCGAACTTCACCTTCAATAACAGCAAATCGAAGGGTGACAAATTCGTCCGAGATATGTCGAAGCTGATGCTCCGCTCTTACAACGCCGAAGCCGAGAATTGTGTGAAGGCCGTCCGTGCGGGAAACCTCCCGGCTGCACAAAAGCGCCTCAGCACTGCGGTCGATCAAGTCGCCCGGCTTGGAACGATGATCGACCTGAGAATCACACCATATTTCCATGGGCTCCGATTGCGCGAGTTGGAGTTGGCGGCACGCCATCTCCAGGCAGTTCAGGCGGAGAAGGAACTGGAACGTGAGCGGCGCGAGGAGTTGCGACAGCAGAGGCTCGCTGAGCAGGAACTTGCGCGAGAGAAGGAGCGACTCGAGAAGGAGAGAAAGCACTACGCAAATGTCCTGGCGGCGTTGGTCGAGAAGGGCGACATCGAGGGCGCCGAGCGGATCCGCGCTCAGCTCGAAGACGTGGAGAAGGCGATCTCGGACGTTGACTATAGGGCGGCGAACATCCGAGCGGGGTATGTGTACGTGATCAGCAACGTAGGGTCGTTCGGACCTGAGGTCGTGAAGATCGGGATGACGCGCCGCTTAGAGCCGATGGACCGGGTCAACGAGCTCGGGGACGCTTCCGTTCCGTTCCGGTTCGATGTACACGCCATGTTCTTCGCGGACGACGCCGTGGCGATCGAGTCGCGCCTGCACCAGCACTTTGCGGCACGAAGGCTCAATCGGGTGAATCTCCGCCGCGAGTACTTTCGGACCACTCCGGCCGAGGTGCTTGAGGCGCTTAAGGAGCACCACGTTGAGGTCCTCGAATACACCGTCGAACCTTCCGCGCCGGAATACCGAGCGAGTGTGGCTGCTGAGGACGACGCCTCGTCTGCCGACTGACTCGCGTCCGCGGTCAACGCCGAATCCGGGCTCCGTGAGAGTACGCACTTTTGCGTGCTCTCACGGTCGAGAGCACGCAAAAGTGCGTACTCTCACGGAGTTGAGGGGGCGCCGGGGCTGAGGGGGCGCCGGAGGCGTCAGGCGAGGTCGGCGCGGAGGGCGTCGACGATCGCGGTGGCGCGGGTGTCGTCGACGGCCTCGAGCTGGTTCGTCACGAACGCGAAGCCGATGCCGCCGCCGAATCCGGGGTCCGCGAACGCGACCTGACCGCCGGCGCCGTCGTGGCCGAATCCGCGGCCCGTCACGTACCGGCGGGCACCGGAGTCGAGCTGCAGGCCCATGCCCCAGCGCGGCCACGGACCGGGCACCGAGATGAGCGGCTCGCCCTCCGACTGCACCTGCGTCGCCTCGGCGAGCGCATCGTCGCCCACGAGTCGCACGCCGTCGGTCGTCGTGATCGTCGCCGACCAGGCGGTCGCGAGTGCGCGTGCGGATGCGATGCCCCCCGCGCCCGGGATCTGCGCCTCGCGGATACGCGGGTCGTTGAAGCCGCCGGTCGGGCTCACGAGCTCGGACGGCAGCGCACCGCCGAGGGTCATCGCGAGGTCGAGCCAGTCGGGCTCGCCGGGCGGTGCATACGCCGTCAGCGCGGCGGTGTTCTCGTACATGCTGGGCGCGGCGACGAGGTGCGCGACGCCCGGGTCGTCGCCCGGCACCGTGCCGAGGCCGATGCCCCCGCCGAGCGGAGCGGAGATCACCGACTCGAACTCGGCCCGCGGTGTGTTCCCGGTGACGCGGCGGATCAGCTCGCCCGTCATCCAGCCGTGGGTGATCGCGTGGTACTGGTAGCCGGATCCGGGTTCGCGGATCGGCTCGGCCGCGGCGATGCGCGCGGTCATCCGGTTCCAGTCGACGAGCTCGTCGACGCTCACCGGTTCGCGGAACGCCGAGAGCCCCGCCCGGTGCGAGAGCGCCTGGGCGACGGTGATGTGCTCCTTACCCGCGGCGGCGAACTCGGGCCAGTACTGGGCGACGGGCGCGCCGTACTCGATGAGCCCTCGCTCCACGAGTCGGGCGATCAGCACCGACATGAGTCCCTTCGTGCACGAGAACACGACGCTGCGCGTGTCCCGCTCCCAGGGGGCACCGGTGCGGGCGTCCGCGACGCCGCCCCACAGGTCGACGACCGTCTCGCCCGCGAATCGCACGGCGAGGGCGGCGCCCATCTCGGGCTTGCCGGCGAACGCCTGCTCGAACGCGGCGCGCGTGCGGCGGAATCCGGAGTCCGCGAAGCCGTCTATCGTGGGCGCAGCGGTGGGGGTGCTCATCGCCCGGCTCCCGTCGCATCCGCCGACGCCGACCAGATGCTCGCCACCGGCACCGGGTCGGCGATCCATCCGCCGAAGCCGTCGTCGCTCGCGTCGACCACGTTCTCGAAGGCGAGCAGCATCCACGCGCCGTCTCGATCCTGCACGAGCCGACCCGCGTACGAGGTCTCGGGGGCGAGCAGCTCCACGTCGTCGAGCCCGAACGGTCCGCGGATGTCGTCCACCGGAGCCACCCACACTCCGCCCGTCGTGTCCGCCCGGCGCCCTGTCAGGTGGGGGCCATCGCACGAAAAGGTCAACAGTGTGCGCCCGTCGATGTGCGAGAGCTGCGGCACCTCAAGGTGCATGAACCCGATACCCGGCTCGCTCAGCGGCGGCTGTACCGTCCACGTCTCGAGGTCGGGGGAGGTCGCGTGCCCGATCACTCCGCGGTCGAGCACGTCGTCGCCGTCGCGCCCCCGTGCGGTGATGAGCATGTGCCACACCCCGTCACGCTCGTCGCGGTAGACCCACGGATCGCGCCACGCCTGCTCGCGCCAGGTGCCGTCGGCGAGCGTCTCGTACCAGCGCGGGTCGGCCTCCGTGATGGGACCGGGAGTCTTCTGCCAGGTGTGGAGGTCGTCGGAGGTCGCGACCCCGATCGCCTCGATGTTGGTCATGTTCTCGTCGGACAGGAAGATCGCGCCCGTGTAGAACATCCGCCACAGGCCGTCGTCACCGCGCACGACGCTGCCGGTCCACGTGGCCGTCTCGTCGAACGATCCGGCCGCGCCCGGGGCGAGCACCTCGCCGTGATCGGTCCACGACCGCAGGTCGGTCGACACCGCATGCCCGATCCGCGCGTTGCGGTGCCGCAGATGCGGGTCAACGAGGGACTTCGGGGCGTGGAGGTAGAACATGTGGAAGCTGTCGCCGTCGTCGGCGATCCAGAAGTCCCAGATCCAGTGGGTGTCGCTGCGGAAGCTCACAGTGCTCGCTTTCGTGGGTCGGCGCGGCAGGCGCCATCGGGCGGAGAGGCGGGTCGGCAGGGCCGGTCAGCCCTTCACGGCTCCCTGGAGGAGTGCGCGGATGAACTGCCGCTGGAAGATCAGGAACACGATGATCGCGGGCGTGATGATGATGAGCGCGCCCGCGTTGAGGAGCGGGATGCTCAGCGAGTACTGCCCCTGGAAGAAGGTCAGCGCTCCCGCGACGGTCCGCTGCAGCGGGTCGGCGATGAGCACGACGGGCAGCAGGAACTGGTTCCACGTCCACAGGAACAGCAGGATCGCGAGGGCCGAGAGCGCGGGCATCGCGAGCGGCAGCTGGATGCTGCGGAACTCCTGCCAGACGCTCGCGCCGTCGACCCGGGCCGCCTCGGAGAGCTCCGTGGGCACGTTCACGAAGTGGGCGCGCATCCAGAACACGCTGAACGGCATGTACAGCCCGAGGAGGGGGAACACGACCGCGAGCTGGGTGTTGAGGGTGCCGAGCCCCTGGGCCTGGTAGTAGAGCGGGATGATGAGCGCCTCGAACGGGATCGTGAGACCCAGCACGAAGAAGATCAGGATCCAACGGCTGCCCTTCACCTTCATCGCGCCGAGCGCGTAGCCCGCGAGCGTCGCGATGATGAGGCTCGCCGGGACGACACCGAGCACGATGAGCGAGCTCGACACCATGAGGGTCCACACGTGGCCGGTCTCGAACGCGGTCACGAAGTTGCCCCACTGCGGGTCGGACGGCCACACGAGGCCGGTCGGGTTGACATCGGCGGGCTGCAGGGCGGCCGAGATCATGGAGATGAGCGGCAGCACCGTCGCGATCAGCACGACGATGAGCAGGATGCGGCCGATGACGACCTCGGTGCGGCTGACGATCATCGGGAACTCCTCGAGAGTCGCTGGATGGGCAGGACGACCGCCAGCACGATCACCATGAGCACGATGCCGAACGCGGATGCGAGGCCCACGTCGCTCTGGGTGAATCCGATGCGGAAGATCGAGATGCCGGGCACGAGGGTGGCGCGACCCGGGCCGCCCTGCGTGGAGGTGTAGATGATGTCGAAGCTGCTGAGGGCGGCGATGACCGTGATGGTCACGAGCACCGCGATCTCCTGGCGGAGGCCGGGGAGGGTGATCGTGAAGAACTCGCGCCACCAGCCGGCACCGTCGAGGCGGATCGCCTCGTACAGCGAGGTCTCGATCTTGCCGATGCCGGTGAGCAGCAGCACGGTGCAGAGACCGGTGAGCACCCACGAGCCGATGAGGCCCACGGCAGGCAGCGCGGTGCCGTAGTCGGCGAGCCAGGGGCGGGCGAGGCCGCCGAGCCCCACCCATCCGAGGATCTGGTTGATCGTGCCGGTCTGGGCGTACATCCACGACCAGGCGATACCGGCTGCGGCGAGCGGGATGATCTGCGGCAGGAAGAGCACCGCCTGCGAGATCGTGGAGAACGCTCCGGCGCGCATCGAGCGGATGAGGCTCGCGAGGATCAGCCCGGTGCCGACCGGGATGATCGTGAAGTAGATGATCAGCACGAACGCGTTCCCGATCGACGCGAGCAGCGTCGCGTCGGTGAAGACCTTCGCGTAGTTCTCGAAGCCGACCCAGGTGGCGACTCCGACACCGTTCCAGTCGTAGAAGGAGTACTGGATCCCCATGCCGAACGGCACGACGACGAATCCGATGTAGGCGGCGAGCGCCGGCGCGAGCAGGGCCCAGCCGACGAGGGTGCCCCGTCGGGACGCCGCGCGAGCAGCGCCCCGACGGGGGGCAGTCGATTCCGTCACGCGGACCGTCCCCGATCCTGTCCAGGCTCGTTCACGGTCGCGGTTCGCGCGCCGATCCGACTGCGGTCTCTCATGGTCAGCCGACCTCGCTCTCGTAGAACGCCTGAACGCGCTCGACGAACTCTTCGCCCGTGATCTTGCTCGTCACGAGCAGCTGGGACTCGGGGATGATCGAGCCGGCGTAGATTCCGGCGGTCGTGTTGGCCATGAAGTCGACCTGACCGTTCTCGGCGCCGATCTGGGCCGACATCTCGAGCGCCTTCTCGATGAGCGATCCGGACTCGACCTCGGGCAGGGGCAGCGACGGGTCGCCGCCGGGGGAGGCCCCGGTGACGTCGACGATGATCTGGCGAGCGGTCGGGTCGGTGTGGATCCAGTTCAGGAAGTAGACGATCTCGTCGAGGTGAGCGGACTTCGCCGCCACGGAGAACGAGTTCGCCGCACCCATCGCGACGTGGCCGTCGCCTTCGTTGATCGGCGGCACGAGGAAGAAGGTCACGTCGTCGCCGAGCGCCTTCTGGTAGTCGGCCGCGGCCCAGTTGCCGTTGAAGGTGAACAGACCCTCACCCTCGGAGAACCGGCTCGTGAAGGTGAAGTAGTCGATCGCGTTGATGTCCGACGGGAAGTACCCGGCGTCAGCCCACTTGCGGATGAGCTCCGCGCCCTCGACGTTGCCGGGGGTGTTGTAGGTGGCGCCCGGCTCGTTGAACATCCACGACATGAACTCGTCCTTGTCGGCGTACTGGTTCATCGCCGCCTGCACGACGAAGTTCACGACGCCGTCCTTGTCGCCCGCCATGATCGGCAGCACGCCGGCCGCCTTCGCGGTGGCGAGGTCCTCTTCGAGCTCCGCCATGGTCTGCGGCGGGGCGTCGATGCCGAGCTGGTCGGCGAGCTCCAGGTTCATGAAGATGCCGGTGATGCTGTAGCCGAGGCCGAGCTGGTAGAGCGAACCCGATCCGCGGATGCCGTCCTCGCTCATGCGCAGCGGCGCGAGCTGCGACGCGGGCCATGCGTCCCAGCCGTACGCGTCGTAATACGGGTCGAGGTTGGCGAGCAGGCCGTCCTTCACCGTGTCGCCGATGGTGGGCAGACGGATGAGGTCGGGCGGGGTGGAGCTCGCGAGCAGCTTCGGAGCGTTGGCCGTGAGGTTCTGGAAGGTGTCGCGGTTGATGGTGAACGTGATGTTCGGGTGCTGCTTGGTGAACTCCTCCGCGAGCTTGTCGGTCACGGGGAAGCCGGTCTCGTCGGCGATGACGAGGTTGACCTCTTCGGTCGTCAGCTCAGTGCTGACGTCGGCGTTGGTCGTCTCGGTGGGCGCCGATGTGCCGGGCGCGCACCCGGTGAGGGCGAGGCCGGTGATCGCGGCCGTCGCCACGAGGCCCGTCGCGAGACGGATCCCGCGGCGCCCTCGAGGGGTGTGGATTGCCATGGAGGACTCCTTTGTCTGGTGTTCTGGTGCAGTGCGTTCGCACTCGACGGTGTCTCGGCGGCCTGGAAAGCGCACCCGCGCGTCCCCCGTGCTAAATGGGTTCAGCAGGGCATAGACTGCATCGCGAACGGGCAGTCTGTCAAGCGGCGTGATCACGCCGTTAACATCGGGACCGTCGAAGGAGGCTCAATGGCGAAGCGTGTGACCCTTGCCGATGTCGCGCGCAAGGCGGGTCTGTCGATGAGCGCTGCCTCGATGATCCTCAACGGTCGTCCCGACACCCGGCTCTCGCAGGAGGCGCACGAACGGGTCAACGCTGCGGCAGCCGAGCTGGGGTATCGACCGAACGTCGCCGCGCGCGGGCTCCGCACCGACAAGACCCTCACGATCGGCTTCGTCTCCGACCTCGTCGCGACCACGCGTTTTGCGAGCGGCCTCATCAAGGGGGCTCTCGAAGCAGCGGAGGACGCCCGGCATTTCGTACTCGTCGCCGAAACCGAGGGCGATCCCCGCCGCGAAGAGGAAGCGATCGCCGCGCTGCTGGACCGCCAGGTCGACGGCATCATCTTCGCGACCATGCGCGCCCGGGAGCTCTTCGTTCCGGATCTTCCCGACAGCACGCGCGCCGTGATGCTCAATGCGATCAACGCCCGCCACCGCACGAGTGTGCTTCCGGACGAGTACACGGGAGGTCGCGCGGCCGTCGAGCTGCTGGTCGACGCCGGGCACCGTGACGGCATCGCCCTTCTCGGGCAGAGCGACGAGGCCGAGCGCGAGCTGTTCCGATCCGAGACGGTCGCGCGGCGTGTGGCCGGCATCCGCTCGGCGCTCGACGAGCACGGGCTCTCGTTCGCGCGCGAAGAGTCGATCTGGCTGTGGGAGCCGCAGGAGGGCTACGAGGCGGCGCTGCGGATCCTTCGCGAGGATCCCGGCATCCGCGCGATGGTCTGCATGAACGACCGGCTCGCGTTCGGCGCCTACCAGGCGGCCGCCGAACTCGGGATGTCGGTGCCGGGCGACCTGTCGATCGTCTCGTTCGACAACGACGAGATCGCCGCCTACCTGCGCCCGGGGCTCACGACGGTCGCACTCCCGCACGAGGCGATGGGCCGCCGAGCTGTGGAGCTTCTGCTCCGCGAGCCCGACCACGGGCAGTCGCTCGTCGCGATGCCCGTGGTCGAGAGGGAGTCGATCGCCCCGCCCGCTCACTCGTAGCGGAGCGAGCTCACCGGGTCGGCGCGGGCGGCGCGGGCCGCGGGCAGAGTTCCGGCGAGGAACGCGATCGCCATGACCGCGAGGATGATCACCGCGATCGATGCGGGGTCGAAGGCGATCAGGGTGAGTCCCGGCAGGTCGGCCAGCAGCGAACCCGAGAGGGCCGAGCTGAGAGCCGTTCCGGCGAGCATCGCCAGGACGACGCCGATCGCGCTGCCGAGGAATCCGATGAACGTCGCCTCGAGGCTGAACAGGCCGAAGACCTTCCCGCTTCCGAGGCCCATCGCCTTCATGAGCCCGATCTCGCGGGTGCGCTCCTGCACCGACATCAGCAGGGTGTTGACGATGCCGAACGCGGCGGCGAGGAGGGCGATGATCGCGAAGGCGTTGAGCACGAACACGATCCCGTCGATCACGGCGGTGAACGCGCCGAGCTGGTCCTCCACGGTCGTTCCCGTGTAGCCGGCGTCCTCCAGGTTCTGCTTGAGGTCGGCGATCTCGTCGTCGGTCGCGTCGTCCGCGAATCGAACCGTCGCCTGCGCGTAGCGGTCGGCCTCCTCATCCGTGAGCCCCGTGCTCTGGGCGTCGAAGAGCGCATCGGTGAGGGCGTCGTTCGCGACCGCGCCGGCTCCGGCGGGGGAGGCGAGCGTCTCGTCGGCGACCCCCACGATCGTGGCGTCGATGAGGTGCTGCTCGCGCTCGTTGTCGGTGATCGCGATCGTCACCGTGGCGCCGACGGCATCCTCGGCGGACGAGAACCCGAGTACGTCGACGTACGAGGTGGGGAGCAGCAGCTCCAGGTCGTCGCCGTCGTCGATCATCGATCCGGCCGCGAGCTGCGCCGACTGCCCCTCCATCACTCCGGCGATGCTCACGACGTAAGGGTCGCTGCTCTCCGTCTCGATGTAGTCGGGCGTCACCGAGATGACGGGCGTCACCTCGAGCACGCCATCGATGGTGGCGAGTTCGTCGATGTCGTCGGGGGTCAGCGCCGTGACCGTCGTCGTGGCCGGTCCGACTCCCGACTGCACCGCATCCGGGTCGTACTTCTCCGGCTCGGTCGAGGTCGGATCAGTCGCGGTGTCGGCGTTCTTGGTGACGGTCATGATGTCGGATGCGCCGATGCCCGCGAGCGTGTCGTCGATGTAGGCGTTGATGCCGGTTCCCAGGCCGCTCGTGAGCGTCAGGGTGAACGCCCCCACGAAAATAGCGAGCACCGTGAGAAGCGTGCGCGTCTTCGAGCGGAAGGTGTTCGAGACGGCGGTTCCGATCAGGTCGGTGGTCTTCACGCGGCGGCCCTCCGGGTCTCGTCGACGAGCTCGCCGTCGCGGATCACGAGGCGGCGGTCGCAGCGCGCCGCGAGCGTCTCGTCGTGGGTGACGATCACGAGCGTGATGCCCGTCTCGCGGTTGAGCTGGAACAGGATGTCCTCGACGATCGCGCCGGTCGTGGAGTCGAGATTGCCGGTCGGCTCGTCGGCGAAGATGATCCGGGGCTGGTTGACGAGGGCTCGAGCGATCACGACGCGCTGCTTCTGACCTCCGGAGAGGTCGTTCGCCTTGCTGCGCGCCTTGTCGGCGAGCTCCAGCTGGGCGAGCGCGGCCATGCCCCGCGCGCGGCGCTCGGAGCGCGGCACCCCAGCGATGGTCAGCGGGAGGGTGACGTTGTCGAGCACCGTCGCTTTCGGCGTGAGGAAGAACTGCTGGAACACGAACCCGAAGGTGCGGTTGCGCACCTTGTTGAGCACGCGGCCGCGCAGCCGTCGGGTGTCGGTGCCGCTCAGCTCGACCGTGCCCGAGGTGGGCTCGTCCATGAGGGCGAGAACGTGCATGAGGGTGGACTTGCCGGATCCGCTCTTGCCGACGATGGCGACGGTCTCGCCCTCGAAGATCTCGAACGAGACGCCGCGGAGGGCGTCGAAGCTGTTCTGTCCTCGGCCGTAGCTGCGACGCAGGTCGCGAGCGGCGAGGACGGGAGTGCGGGTCATGATCGCTCCAGTCGATGGATGTGGTTGGTGACCTCCTCATGCTCGATCGGGCGCGTCGCCACGTCGTCCCGCGGCGGGTGTCTCCTCCTACCGCGAGCGCGGTATCCCGCCGTGCCGCGATCGTCGGATGCCGCCGCGGGAGGATCAGAGCAGACTGGGGCGATGAGCACTGAACCGGGCATGCGGCCGATGCCGCGTCTTCCCGCCTGGCTCGGTGACACCGTCTGGATGTCGGCCGTACTGCTGACGATCTTCGTGCCGTTCTCGGTCGCCGAGTACCGACCGGAGACTCCGTTCCAGGTGGCGCTCATCGTGGCGGCAGCGGTCGTGCTGCCGTTCCGGCGGCGCTGGCCCCTCGCCGTGCTCGCGGTGGAACTGGTGCTCTACGGCTTGGGGGCGTGGAGCGGCATGATGTCGCCGGGCATCGTGATCGCGATCCCGGTCGCGGTCTTCTCGGTGGCGTTGACGTCCTCGCGCATCCGTTCCGCGATCATCGCCGGGGTGGCGGTCGTGGCGGTCGTGCTGCTGAGCCTGCTCACGTCGGTCCCGAACGTCTTCGCTCCCCAGGTGGTGCAGTTCGCTCTGACCGTCGGCTTCGGGTTCGCCTTCGGCGACGGGGTGCGGTCGCGCCGCGCCTACATCGCGGCGATCGTCGAGCGCGCGGATCGCGCCGAGCGTACGCGAGACGAGGAGGCCCAGCGGCGGGTCGCCGAAGAGCGCCTGCGGATCGCACGCGACCTGCACGACGCGGTCGCCCACCAGATCACCGTCATCAGTCTGAACGCGGGCGTCGCGAGCTCGGCGCTCGAGACCCGCCCGGAGAAGGCGCGCGAGGCGCTCGGCGCCATCCGCACCGCCGCGCGGACCGTTCTCGGCGAGATCGGCGATCTGCTGGAGTATCTGCGCTCGGACGGCGACGGGGTGCCGGATTCGACTCCGCAGCTGGGTCTCGCACAGCTCGCGGCCCTCGTCGAACGGTTCGAGGAGGCCGGCCTGCACGTCACGACCCGCGTCGAGGGCGACCTCGACGAGGTCACCGGGGCCGCGGATCGCGTGGCGTACCAGGTGGTGCAAGAGGCGCTCACGAATGCGCACAAACACGGAGTCGACGGCGCGGCGCACGTGCACCTGGCTGCGGACGGGGCGCATCTGCGGATCGATGTGACCAACCCGGTGGCGTGGGTCGGGGGCGAGCGCGACGGAGTGCCCTCCACCGGCCACGGGCTCATCGGGATGCGTGAGCGCGTCGCATCCGTCCGCGGAACGGTCAGCGCGGGCGAGTCGCCGCTCGGCTACCGCGTCGCGGTCGAGTTGCCGCTCGGGGAGGAGCACGCATGACCCCGAGGGTGCTCGTCGTCGACGATCAGCCGCTCATCCGCCAGGCGGTGAGCGACATCCTCGCGACCGACGACGCCATCGAGGTGGTCGGCACGGCATCCGACGGGCTGGAGGCCGTCTCGCAGACGGCGACGCTTCGCCCCGATGTCGTGCTGATGGACATCCGCATGCCCGAGCTCGACGGCATCCAGGCGACCGAACGGATTCTGCAGGATGCCAACCCGTCGACCCGCGTGCTGATCCTCACGACCTTCGAGGAAGACGAGTACCTCGTCGCCGCGCTGCGGGCCGGGGCGAGCGGCTTCATCGGGAAGGGCGCCGAGCCCGACGAGATCGTGCGGGCGGTGCACGCCGTGCACGATGGCGACGCCCTTCTGTCGCCGACGGCGACCCGCGCCCTCATCCGCAAGTACGTGCTGCCCTCAGCGGCCGCATCATCGGCCCTGGAGGTGCCGAAGGAACTCGAGCTGCTCACCGAGCGAGAGCGCGAGATCCTCGTGCTCGTGGGCCGGGGCCGCTCCAATCAGGAGATCGCGCAGGAGCTGTACATCTCGCCGAGCACCGCGAAGACACACGTGAACCGGGTGATGACGAAACTGCAGGCGCACGATCGCGCCCAGCTGGTGATCGTCGCGTACGAGAGCGGGCTGGTCGCTCCCGGCGCCTGAGAGCGCCGCGAATACCGCGGATGCGGTAGGCCGATTTGCCGCGGATGCCGGACGCGCGCGTCGCACGCGCGGACGAATCTGGTGACATGACAACTTCGATGACGTCCGGACCCGACGCGCACGAGGCGGAGGCTCCGACGCGCACCCGCATCGCGCCCGTGTTCGCCGGGCTCCTCGTGGCGATGCTGCTCGCGTCGCTCGACCAGACGATCTTCTCCACCGCCCTCCCGACGATCGTCGGCGAGCTCAACGGAGTCGAGCACATGCTGTGGGTCACGACCGCGTACCTCGTCGCGGCGACGATCATGATGCCCATCTACGGCAAGCTCGGCGATCTGCTGGGGCGCAAGTCGATCTTCGCCATCGCGCTCGCGGTGTTCGTCGTCGGATCCGTCGTCGGCGGCCTCGCTCAGGACATGACGTGGCTCATCATCGCGCGGGCCATTCAGGGCATCGGTGGCGGAGGGTTGATGATCCTCGCGCAGGCGATCATCGCCGACGTCGTGCCGGTACGTGACCGCCCCAAGTACATGGGTGTCATGGGCGCCGTCTTCGGTGTCTCGAGCGTCGCGGGGCCGCTGCTCGGCGGCTGGTTCACCGAGGGCATCGGATGGCGTTGGGCCTTCTGGATCAACGTGCCGCTCGGCATCGCCGCCATCGTGATGGCGCTCATCTTCCTGCGCCTGCCCAAGCACAAGGTCGCCGTGAAGCTCGACATCGCCGGCATCGTGACGATGGCGGTCGCGGTGACCTCGATCATCCTCGTGACGTCGTGGGGTGGCACCGAGTACGAGTGGGGCTCGCCGACGATCATCGGGCTCATCGTGCTCGCCGTCGTCGCATCCGCGCTGTTCGTGCTGGCGGAGCACCGTGCGGCCGAGCCGATCATCCCCCTCGCGATGTTCCGGAGCCGCAACTTCGTGCTCGCGACCGCCGCGGGCCTCTTCATCGGGGTCGCGATGTTCGGGTCGCTCGGCTATCTGCCCACCTATCTGCAGATGGTGACCGGGGTGAACGCGACCGTGTCGGGGCTCATGCTGATCCCGATGGTGGTGGGGCTCATGCTGACCTCCATCGTCACGGGTCAGCTGGCAGCCCGCACGGGACGCTACAAGTGGATGCCGCTCGCGAGCATGGTGATCACCGGCGTCGCGCTCTGGCTGCTGTCGACCATGACGGTCGAGACGTCGATCCCGGTGCTGCTGACGTACACGTTCGTGCTCGGCGCGGGGATCGGCACGGGCATGCAGATCCTCGTGCTGATCGTGCAGAACTCGTTCCCGAACCGGCAGGTGGGTGTGGCGACGGCGTCGAACAACTTCTTCCGCGAGATCGGGGCGTCGGTCGGCGGCGCGGTCGTCGGGGCGCTGTTCTCGTCGCGGCTGGCGGACCTTCTGGCGGAGCGCCTGCCCGCGAGCGACGGGGCCTCGACCTCGATCGATTCGCTCACGCCGAGCATCGTCAACGACCTGCCCGACGCGATCCACGACGTCATCGTGGGTGCCTACAACGACGCGCTGACTCCCGTGTTCCTCGTGCTGCTGCCGATGATCGCGGCCGGATTCGTGCTGCTGGCCTTCATCAAGGAGGTTCCGCTGCGAGCGACCCTCGACGACCCGGAGGTCGAGGCGGAGGCGGTCGAGGCCGCGCCCGCCGCGAGGTAGGGCGCGGCAGGGGCCTTCACGCACGGGGTCGCGCGGCGCGGCCGGGGGTGCGAAGATGAGCGCACCCCAGCTCGCGAACGAGGAGTCCCATGGTCGCTCTCCCGGGTCGACCGGCCCTCGTCGGGTCGGCGCAGCGCTCGGCCCGGGCGCGTCTCCGTGGTCGGTGGGCGCTCGCTGCACTGGCCGCACTCACCGCGGCGATCCTCGCCGGATGCGCGACGACTGCCCCGGCCGCCCCGGCCGCTCAGCCGACCGACTCGGATGGCGATCAGTGGGTCGTGGTGACGTTCGGCGGGCGCGACGAGCAGTTCGATCTGGCGCTCATGGACTCCCTCCTCGAGACGGAGTTGGCGGCCGACGAGGCGCTGACCGCGCCGGGGATCGGCGGGATCGACGGCAACGAGGTCGGCGACGGCGTCTACGACCTGTACTTCGTCGGCGACGACGCGGGTGAGATGTGGGATGCGTTGGAGCCCGTGTTCGCCGCGGCGCCCGTCCCCTGGACGACGGTCGAGCTGCGGAGTTCGCTCGACGATCCCGCCCCGCGGGTTCTGACGCGGGAGGGGTGAACATGGCCGATGACCTGCCGGAAGAGTCCGACGGCGTTGCGCAGATGACCGAGCTGATGCGGGAGGATCGCGTCGCGGCACCGACGCCCGAGGTCGATCCGGCGGCACGCCGCCGTCGTCGCCGCCGGGGGTGGATGGTCACGGCGATCGTGGCCGCCGTCGCGTTCACCACCTTGGGTGGTTACATCGGATGGGCGCTCGCGGCGCCCCTCGCCCGGCCCGCGGCCGAGGTGGATGCGCCGCAGCCGGCACCCGGGGAGGCGGCGCAGATCCGGCTCCCCACGGACGGGGCATCCGCGATCGAGATCTCCGGCGGCGAGGCGTATTTCCAGTCTGGTGTGTCCGAGCTCTCACTGTCCGCCGGCGGTAGCGGGGCGCGGCCCATGGCGAGCATCAGCAAGGTCATCACCGCGATGGTCGTGCTGGAGGCCAGGCCGCTCGCATCCGCCGACGACGACGGCCCGACCATCACCTTCACCGCCGCCGATCACGCCCTCTACGACAAGTACTACGTGCTCAACGCGACGATCTCGACCATGCCGACGGGCAGCACCATGTCGGAGCACGATGCCCTGGAGATGATGCTCATCGCCTCCGCCAGCAACTACGCCGAGGCGGTCTCCACGTGGGCATACGGCTCGCAGGGGGCGTTCGTGCAGGCTGCGCAGGCGTGGCTCGCCGAACACGGGCTCACCCACACCACGATCGTCGAGCCGACCGGCATCGATGCGAGAAACGTCAGTACCCCGAGCGACCTGATCGCCCTCGGCAAGCTGGCGATGGCGGATCCGGTGATCGCGCAGATCGTCGGGATGCCGGAGGTCGAGTCGCCGGATCACCACGCGTCCAACACGAACCGATTGCTCGGAGTCGACGGTGTGCAGGGGGTCAAGACCGGCACCCTTCACGGTGCCGGAGCGAACCTGCTCTACTCGGCCCGCCTCGCGGTCGGCGCGAGCGCGCCGCTCGAGATCACCGGTGTGCTGCTCGGGGCGAACAACCAGCAGTCGGTCGACACTCAGGTGACGTTGCTGCTCGACAGCATCCACGATGGCTTCCACCAGGTGAGTCTCGGGAAAGCGGGCGACGTATTCGGCACCTACTCGACCGCCTGGGGCGATGAGGCGCGAATCACGCTTCTCGCCGACGCCGCAGCTCTCACGTGGTCGGACACCTCCATCGAGGTCTCGGTCGAGATGTGGGATGTGAATACAGTGCGCGAGGGCGATGTGGTGGGCATGGTCACCTGGACCGCGGGCCCCGAGATGGTGAGCGGCGAGCTCGTGGTGGACGCCGACATCCACCAACCCGACGTGTGGTGGCGGATCACCCACCCCGGCGAGCTCGGCTGAACGGCCCGCTTTCTGCAACCGAAGGGTTGCTATAAGGCCGCCCGCGTGCCATCCTGGCGGAACATTCAGTGCAACCGCAGAGTTGCACAATTTCCGACAGAGGAGCAGGATCATGAGCATGACCATCAACCCGGCAGCCGAGGCCGATGAGACCGCGCTGAGCGTGCGGCGCACCATCCGCATCGCCGCCCCGATCGAGAAGGTCTGGAGCGCCGTCACCGAGCCCGAGCACATCTCCCAGTGGTTCGGCATCGCCGCGCTCGACGGCACGGGGCCGGGGGCCTCGGGGACGATGACCTTCGAGGGCTACGGGGCCGTACCCATCCGAGTCGAGGCGATCGACGCCCCGCACTCGGTCACCTACCGCTGGTCCAACGACGACGCATCAGGTTCGCTGCCCGAGAGCGTGAACGACGAGACCTCGACGGTGTTCACCTTCACCCTCGCCGAGGTCGAGGGGGGAACCGAGCTCACCGTCGTCGAGACGGGCTTCGAGAACACGAGCGACGCGCTCGCGAACCTGCGCGCCCACCGCACCGGATGGACCGACGAGCTCGACAAGCTGGTGGCCCTGCTGGATGGTCGCCTGTGACAGACGCGACGCTCGTTGCCGTGTTCGCTGCGCTCGGGGACGACACCCGGTGGAGCATCCTGGCGGCGCTCGGCGAGGGCGAGGCATCGGCCTCCGCGCTCGCCGAGCGCCTGCCGGTGACGCGTCAGGCGATCGCCAAGCATCTCGCCGTACTGCGGGAGGTGGGTCTCGTGGAGCCGGTTCCCGCTGGGCGCGAGCTGCGCTACCGCGTAGTCGGCGCCGAGCTGACCGCGACCGCCCGCCGTCTCGACGCCGTCGGGGCCGAGTGGGATCGCCGCCTGTCCGCGATCAAGCGGATCGCCGAGGGGCTGTAGCCCCCGCCGCGGAAGGCATCCGGAGGGGGCTACGGCTCATTCTGCCGCCAGCGCCCGGCACACCTCGCCCCGCGGGCGAGCGAGGTTGAGCACGCACTTCCAGGCCGCGCTCGTCGCGGTGACGGTGATGCCCACGTCGGTCTGCACGCCCTTCGCCTCGAAGGAGGCCGCGATCGTGCCGGCGCTCGCGGCCTGGCGCATCCGCACCACGGTCTCGCCGTTCGCGACGACCGTGATCTCGGCGACGTCGTCGGAACCCTGAGCCGGAATCGTGACGGACCCGGTGAGCGTCTGCGTGGGTGCGCCACCGTCGGCACCCGGCACGGTCGTGGCGGTGACGTTCACTGCGGGCGGGGCGGGAGGCGCCGTCAACGCGACCCCCGCCGCCACCGCGGCCGCGAGGAACGCAGGCACGAGCAGGAACGACGCGAACGCGAGCGCGGTACGACGCCATCCCACGTAGTCGGCGTGCCAGCGCTTGAGGTCGTGAATGTCGCCGGGCCGCACCTTCCTCGGCCACCTCACCTGTGTGACGAGCGCGACCAGGATCGCGCCACCCGCCATCGTCACCGCGGCGATCGCCCACCCGCGGCTCAGTGAGTTGGCGAGCACCGACGAGACGGCGACCAAACCGCCTGCCGCAAGCACGATGCCGACGAGTGCAGTGCGCCCGACGAGCTTCTCCGATGTCGCGTTCAGCAGCTCGATCTGCGTGGCGGGGGTGAACGTCTTGCCGTACTCGGCCCAGTCGAGGTCGTCCTGGGTGGGCTCCTCGCCGTAGCCGACGTCGCTCATTCGCGCGACCACTTCCCGCTGAAGGTGAGCGGATGCGCCCCGTCCTCCTTCGTGCCCGCGCCAGGGCACTCGACCACTACGCGGAAGTCGTTCGCACCACCGACCATGAACGCGGCGGTTCGTTGAATGACGGCGCCGCGCACGAGCGGCGTGAGCTTCTCGCGGTTGTCGTGGATGCGGCACGCGAACGTGCTGGGGGTCAGCTTCAGTTCGGGCATGCCGCCAGAACTACCACCGGTGCCCGCACGAGGGCAACGGTCGTCCGCATCCCAGCGGTAGGGTTCCCGGTGACGCCACGCCACCACACGGGCGTCACCGGGAAGTCTCTCAGTCGATGTCGAGGATGATCTTCCCGTAGGCGGTTCGCGCCACGAGCTCCTCCTGTGCCTCGGCTGCGCGCTCCAGCGGGTAGCGCGAGTTGATACGCGGATGCAGCACGCCGCGCCCGACGAGGTCGAGCACCGTGCGCATCTCGTCGCGAGTCTGGGTGTGCGAGGAGATGTACGAGATCTGCCGCCGGAAGAACTCGATGATGTCGAACGGCACCACCTCTCCCGCGTGAGCGCCGATCGACACGAGCCGGCCATAGGGGCGCAGCATGAACATCGAGTCGACGAACGCCTGACCTCCGACCACGTCGAAGACCAGCTCCACGCCCCGCCCACCGGTGATCTCGTCGACGGCGGCGCGCACATCCGTCGTCGTGTAGTTGATGACGTGGTCGGCCCCGTCGGCCTTCGCGAGCTCGAGCTTGTCGTCGCGGCTCGCGGTACCGATGACCGTGGCGCCCGCCGCCTTGCAGATCTGCAGCGCCGCCGACGCGACGCCGGATCCGATCGAGTGGATGAGCACGGTCTCGCCGAGGCGCAGTTCGGCTCGCGTCATGAGCGCGTGCCACGCCGTGCCGAAGGCGCTGAGCGCAGCCGCCGCCTCCGCGAAGTCGACGTTGTCGGGGAGAGTCAGGCAGTGGTCGGCGGGGGTGAGGATCTTCTGCGCGTAGGTTCCCGGAACGTGCTCCCCGAGGAGCTTGCGGTTCACGCAGATGTTCTCCATGCCGCGCAGGCACCACTCGCAACGACCGCAGGTGCGGATGTACGAGACGGCCACGCGCTCGCCGATGCGGGAGGGATCGACGCCGTCACCGACGACGGAGATCACGCCTGCACCCTCGAGGCCGAGCGTGTGCGGCATCTGGAAGTCGAACCGTGACACCCCGTCGCGCACGTCGATGTCGACGTGGTTGAGCGCCGTCGCCTTGAGGTCGACGACCACCTCGCCGAATCCGGGGGTGGGATCCGGAAGCTCCTCGATGTGCAGAACCTCGGGTCCGCCGAACTCGCGGAACACCATTGCCTTCATGCGTACTATCTCTCGTTCGTATCGGTGCGGGGATTGCGGGGTGCGGCTCAGAGCTCGGGGGTTCCGCCGGGGATGAACTGGCCGATTCCCTCGGGGCCCACCCATTCGCCCTCGTGCACCATCACGTGCCCGCGGAGCACGGTTGTGACGGGGAAGCCGTGCACCTCCCAGCCCTCCCAGTTGCTGTAGTCGCAGTCGGAATGCAGGTTGTCTTCGGTCCAGGTGTGCCGGCGGTCGGGGTCGAAGACGACCAAGTCGGCATCGGCACCCGGTCGGATGACGCCCTTGCGCCCGTAGATCCCGAAGAGGCGGGCGGGGGCGGCAGCCGTGAGCTCCACGAAGCGGCTGACCGACAGGTCGCGCTTCGTGACGCCCTCCGACCAGAAGTACGCCATGCGGGTCTCGATCGAGTTGGTGCCGCCCGCGAGGTTGTCGATCGTGGCGCCGGTGAGCTTCTTGCCGAGCTTGACCGTGTAGTCGTCGCTCGCGAGCGTGTCGAGGCGGCCGTCGGCGAGCGCCGCCCACAGCTCCTCCCGGTGCTCGATCGGCCGGTTCGGCGGGTAGTTCATGTAGCGCTGCCCCTCGGGGAGCAGGTAGTCGGCCGGGTCGAAGCGCAGGTTGGAGTGCAGCGCCTCGGCTGCGACCGGGATGCCGGCGGCGCGGCCCTCGGCGATCGCCTCGACCGACTCCGCCGCGGAGACGTGCACGATGTAGAGCGGCGATCCGGTGCGGCGCGAGAGGTGCAGCATCCGGCGCACCGCGGCCTCCTCGGCGAGCGTGGGCCGGGCCTCGTGGATGTGCGAGAAGTGGGTCTTCCCCTCCGAGGTGAGCTTGCGCACGTGGTAGTCGATGATGCACTCGTCTTCGCAATGCACCATCGTGATGCCGCCGTGCTTCTCGGTCTCGAGCATGGCCGAGTAGATGCGGCCGTCGTCGCTCATGAGGCCGCCGACGGTCTCGGTGCCCTGGAACGTCGTGAAGAACTTGAACGAGACGACGCCGCCGTTGATCACCTCGCGCATCTGCTCCGCGGTGCGCAGCGGCCAGTCGCCGCTGACGATGGCATGGAGCGCGTAGTCGGCGTGCGGCCGCTGGCTGCGGGTGGACTCGAGCTTGCTGCCCACGGATTCGACGAGGTCGTCGTCGCCCATCGCGAGCGAGAAGTCGATGTACGTGGTCGTGCCGCCCCAGAGCCCCGCACGGGATCCCGCGGTGGGCGCCTGCGCCACCATGACCTCCGAGACGGCGAGATCGAAGTGCACGTGCGGGTCGACACCGCCGGGCACCACGTACTTGCCGCCCGCGTCGATGACCTTCTTCGCTCCGACGGCGTCGAACTGGCCGTGCATTCCGAGCGCGACGATCTTCTCGTCGAGCACGGCGACGTCCAGCGGCAGCACGTCGTGCTCCGACGCCACCCGTCCGTTGGTGATGATCAGGTCGTACACGGGTTCTTCTCCTTGTTCAGGGGTATCGCTCGGGCGTGCGGAGGTGCCAGTCGGTGTCTCGTTGGTAGCGGTCGGCCACTTGGAACAGCGTCGACTCGTGCCCGCGCGCGCCGGTGAGCGCCATGCCGACGGGAAGCCCGGAGGCGGGATGGAATCCGACAGGCAGGTTGAGAGTCGGGCCGTCGTGCAGGGCCCACGGGTAGGTGATGCGGCCGAGGGCGGCCGTCTGCGCGCGCGAGTCGAGGCCGTCGATCGGGGGAACGTCGCTCGCGACGGTCGGGGTCACGATGAGGTCGAGGTCGGCGAGCAGCCCGGCGAGGCGCCGACGGTACGCCGCGCGCCAGGCGAGGGATCGTGCCAGCTGGGCGCCGGTGATCTCGAGACCCGCCGTCAGGCGCCCCCGCACGTCGGCGGAGTACTCGTCGCCGCGCTCGCGGAGGCGCTCCTCGTGGTGCCCGGCGCCCTCCGCCGGAACGATCGTCGACCAGTGCTGGAATGCATCCGCCTGGGTGAAGTCGGCGACCGGGACGAGCACGGCGCCCACCGAGCGCAGCCAAGTGAGGAAGCCGTCGACGCGCTCGGCGACGCCTGCGTCGAGGTCGTCGAAGAAGAAGGTCTCGGGGACCCCGACCCGCAGCCCGGCGACCTCCTGGCCGAGGCGCGCATCCGCCGGCTCGAAGGGCTCGGGGGTCGAGTTCGGATCAAGCGGGTCGTACCCGGCGATCACGGCGGCGAGGCGCGCGGTGGCGGCGGCGGACCGTCCCATCGCTCCCACGGTGTCCTGGGTGAGGGCGGTGGGGAAGACGCCCGTGTTCGAAACGGACCCGAAGGTCGGCCGCAGCCCGAGCACGCCATTGATCGACGCGGGCAGACGCACCGACGCACCCGTGTCAGTGCCGAGCGTGAGGTCGCAGTATCCGGCGATGAGGGCCGCGCCGGACCCGCCGCTCGATCCCCCGGGGATCCGGTCGGTGTTCCAAGGGTTGCGGCACCCGCCGTAGGCGGTGTTCTGGGTGGTGCCGCCCCACGCGAACTCGGCCAGATTCGTCTTCGCGACGATGATCGCCCCCGCCTCCCGGAGGCGCCGGACGACGGGTGCGTCCTCGGCCGGAACGTTGTCGTCGAGCATCGCCGAGCCGGCCGTCGTGCGCAGCCCGGCGGTGTCGATGTTGTCCTTCACGCCTACGAGCACGCCGTGCAGGGGGCCGCGGTGATCGGCACGGGTGAGCGCCTCCGCGTCGCGGCGGGAGGCGTCATTCCAGGTGATCACCGCACGCAGCAGCTCATCCCGCTCGAGGTAGCGCTCGTGCGCGGTGTCCCAGTGCTCGACGAGGTCGGTCACGATCGGATCCGGTTGCGGGCGCGCTCGCGCCACAGCTTGAAGGTCTGGGAGAACGCAACTGCCACGATCAAGGCGCCACCATAGAACAGGTTCTGCACGAACGTCTGACCGCCGAGCAACTGGAGACCGGTGATGCCGGTCACGAGGAAGTACGCCGCGATGAGGGTGCCCCACGGGTTGAAGCGGCCGGGCTTCACCGTGGTCGAGCCGAGGAATGCGGCGGCGAACGCCGGCAGCAGCAGGTCGAGTCCGGTCGACGGGCCCGCCGATCCGGACGTTCCGACGACGAGCACTCCGCCGAACGCGGCGATGAGCGACGAGGTCGCGAGCGCGCCCCAGCGCACGCGCCCGACGCGGATTCCGGCGAGGCGGGCCACGTCGCGGTTGCGCCCGACGATCAGCATCCGCTGGCCGATCGGGGTGAACTCGAAGACGTACCAGATCACGAGCGCGAGAAGCAGACCGTAGAAGAACTCGATCGGGATGCCCAACAGTCGCGTGCGGATGACGGCGTCGATGAGCGCCTGGTCGACACCGGTGATGGTGCGCGCTTCGCTGACCCACAGGGTCACACCGGTGATGACGGTGCTCATGCCGAGCGTGACGATCAGGCTCTCGATGCCGAGGAGCACGATGAGCGCCCCGTTGATCAGCCCGATCACGAGCCCGACGATCAGCGCGACCAGGATCGCGAGGCCGATCGGCAGGCCCATGCTGGCGTTGAGGATCGCGACCGTCATGGCCGAGATGCCGACGACGGCGCCGACGGAGAGGTCGAAGTCGCCCGTCGTGAGCGGCACGATGAGGGCGAGGGTCAGCACGACGAGCACCGTCTGCGAGGCGAACATCGAGGCGACGTTCGACCAGGTGAGGAACGCGGCGGGCTGCAGGATGCTGAAGATGACCGCGACGACCAGCCACGCGAGCGGCAGCGCGCCGGCCTCCAGGCGCCGGGCGCGCTGGGAACGGCGGATGACGTCGCGTGCGGTGGACTCTGCGGTCGAGGGTGCGGTGTTGGTCACGGTGACTCCTGGGGTGTTGGCGCGTGTCACGTGCGGCTGGTGGGGGAGGCGTCGGTCCGGCCATGGCAACGATCGGCGATCGCGGCCTTGGTGAGAGCGGAACCGGAGAGGAATCCGGTGAGGCGACCGCGCACGATGATCCCGACGCGATCGCACAGCTCGGCGAGCTGCTCGTAGTCGGAGCTCGCGCAGATCGCCGCGGTCGTCGCGGCGTTCGATCGGATGAGCCGGTGGATCTGATCGCGGGCTCCGATGTCGACGCCCTGGGTCGGCTCGTGCACCAGCAGCAGCCGCGGCGCGGTCTGCTGCCACTTCGCCATCATGGCTTTCTGCTGGTTGCCGCCCGAGAACGATCCGTAGTCGAGGTCGGGGCGCATCGGACGGACGTCGTACGAGGTCATCAGTCCGTGCGCGTTACGGCGCAGCTCGCCACGGCGCAGGATCCCCCCGCGGAAGTGGGAGTCGAGCACCGTCATGTTGATGTTGTCGGCGGCGCTCAGCGTCGGGATGCTGCCGTGGTTCTTGCGGTCGGCGGGTACGAGCGCGAATCCGTCGCGCACGGCGGCGTGTGTGGTGTGCCGGGCGAGGTCGATGGGTGCATGGCCGGGGATCTCGATGCGTCCCTCCGCGGGGCTCGCGCCGAAGAGCGCGTAGACGACGTCGTCGTATCCCGAGCCGACGAGTCCGGCGAATCCGAGCACCTCGCCTTCGCGCAGGTCGAACGAGACATCCGCGAGAGCGGTCGTGGAGAGACCGGTGACCCGAAGCGCGATCTCGTCGTCGGAGAGCGGGGCGGCCTCCTCGACCTGGAGGTGGGGAGTGAGCTCGTGGCCGATGATCATTCGCACCAGCTCGGCCTTGTCAACATCGCTCGTCGTGACGGAGCCGGCGACGCGTCCGTCGCGCAGCACGGTGACGCGGTCGGTGATGTCGAGGACCTCGTCGAGGTCGTGCGAGACGAACAGCACGCTCGCGCCGTCGGCGACGATGGAGCGCACGAATCCGAAGAGGATCTCGACCTCGTTCTGGGGGAGGAAGACGGTGGGCTCGTCGAGCACGAGCAGTGTCGCCTCGGACCCGCCGTCGCGGCGGAGGTTCTCGATGGCGCGGACGATAGCGAGCATCGCGCGGTCGACAGGACGCACCGAGTCGATCGGCGCCGACGGGTCGAGGATGACGCCGTGGCTCTCGAGGATCGCGCTCGCGCGGCGCTGAGCCGCGCGCGGTGAGACGAAGAGCGACCGCGACCCGGCGGTCTCGTTGAGGAACAGGTTCTCAGCGACGCTGAGGCTCGGGATGAGGCCGAGGTCTTGGTGGACGAACTCGAACCCGAGCTCGCGGAAGCCGCCGGGCCGCAGCGGCAGCGGCACATCCTGGCCGCGCACGACGAGCGCGCCCGCGTCGGGCTCGTGGAATCCGGAGAGCACCTTGATGAGGGTGGACTTGCCGGATCCGTTCTCACCGAGCAGGCCGTGCACCTCATTCGGGCCGATCGCGATCGACACGTCATCGAGCGCTGACGCGCCGCCGAACGACTTCGAAACGCCGCGCACGTCGACGAGTGCTGTCGAGTTCACGTTCGCTCCTCTCACAGTTGGGGGTGGGCCGGCCGCCCGGTGCGGATCCGGGCGGCCGGCGTGCGGTCAGGGCTCAGAGGCCCCAGAGTGCGCGGTAGCCGTCGACGTACGCGCTTCCGTAGCCGACACCCGGAGCGGCGGGGTCGCCAGCTTCGGTGATGTTCGTGTCGTCCCAGATGCGGATCGGCGTGCGGGTCTCAACCGTGGGCTCGCCGAGCATGATCCGGAAGGCCTGGTCCATCGTCGCGTAGCCGATGGCGGCGGTGTCCTCACCGACGTTCATCGCGACGACGTCGCCGTCACGGATGAAGTCGAGGGCGAACGGCGAGCCGTTGTATCCGGCGACCTTCACCTGACCGGCGCGACCGAGCGTCTCGATCGCCGGAACGGCGCCCGCGACCATCGCGTCGTACAGCACGTAGACGTAGTCGATCGTCGGGTCCTTGGTGAGGGCCGACTGGATCTCGGACTGCGTCTTGGTGCCCCAGTCGGCGACCGGGATGTTGATCTCGGTCGTCGAGCAGTCGGGGCACTCCGCCTCGAACTCGGCGTTCATCGCGTCGACCGTTCCCGCGCTCGGGAGCACGTCCGAGCCGCCGACGAGCAGCACGTTGGCCTCGCCGTTCGAGTCGGCGATGATCCAGTCCGCGGCCGCCTTGCCTGCCGTGTAGAACGGCGCCGTGACGAGGCCGGTGACACCGCCGTTGCAGCCCTCGCAGTCGGGCGTGGCAACGGTGGAGTCGTCGTGGAAGTGTCCGACGACGACCGGGATGCCGGCCTCCTCGGCCGCTTGCAGCTGCGGCTGCAGGGCGCGGGGGTCCGGCGAGCCCGACAGGATGATGATGTCCGCGTCATCAGCGATGGCACGGTCGATGCCCTGAACCCACTGGCTCACCTGAGCCTGGTTCTCGTAGACGGTGAGATCCATTCCGGTCTCCTCGCCCACCTCGACGATCGCATCGGTGATCGCCTGGATGAACGGCACCGGGGCCGACGGGATCACGAACACCTTCTTGCCCTTGAGGGACGAGATGTCGATCGGGTCGCCGGGAGCTGTGAACTCGGGGAGGGCCTTGCCCTGCTCGACCGCATCGAGGACGGCCTGCGACACGTTGCTGGTATCGGTGTCGGTGCTGTCATCGCTCGGTGCGCCGTCGACGGTACAGCCGGCGAGGAGGATCGCCGCGGTCGCGACGACTCCCAGAGCCGGGAGGAACTTTCGTGACTTCATGTGGTGCTCTACCTCTCGTGGTGTGCGGCGCGAGTCCCGTGGCACGGGTCGCGGTGGTGGTCAGGCGCCGTCGGTCTGATCGGCGGGGCGCAGGTGGGCGAACTCGTCGGTGGCGAGCACCTCGTCGAGCAGCGGGAGCGCCATCATCGGCACGTGGAAGCCGCCGACCAGCCCGACGAGCTCGAGCGACGCCACGATCTCTTCGATGGTCGCGCCGTGGCGGAGGGCCTCGCCGATGTGGAACTTGCAGCCGTAGGTGAAGTACACGGCGGCGTCGGCCGACAGCATGATGAGCTCCTTGACCTTGCGATCGAGGGTCTCGTTGTGGTGCACGGCCCACATGTAGGAGGTGTGGAACTGCTCGAGCAGCGGTGCGTCGAACTTTCCGGCGATGGCGAGGTTCGGGTGCACGACGCCGCGATCTTCGGCGATCCGGTCGAGCAGAGCCTTGCGCTCTTCGGGAGTGGTCATCTTCGTTCTTTCCTTGTCAGGCGGGGATGGGGGTGCGGAACGCGTGGGCGGTGAGGTGGGCCGGGTTCACGCGCACCATGAGCTCGATCTCGGTGCGGGTGATCCCGGCGAGCACGAGGCGCTTCGCGAGGTCGGCGAGCATGACGCTCGACGGCGGGCACCAGTCGAAGAAGTAGTCGGTGGTCATGACGCAGCGCTCCGCGCCGACCATGCGGATGATGCGGGCGAGGCCCTCGGGAGTGATCCGCCCGATCTGCGGGTAGGTGCCCAGGGCGCAGATCTCGATGAATCCGCCGAGGTGCGCGACCTCCTGGATCACCTCGTCGTCCGCGCCGATGGAGTGGCTGTCGGGGTGCGAGAAGACGAACCGGTCGGCGAGACGTCGGCTGCGTGCCAATGCGAGCACTTCCCGCGGGGAGACGTGCCCGCTGTAGACCATGAGATCGTGCGCGTCGACGACGTCGAGGCAGGCCGTCACTTCCGGGGTCAGTCGGTCGTACTCGTCGGCGATTGTGACGCCGTCGATGCCGTGCGCGTCGAACGCGTCGATGGTCGTCTCGAAGGTGTGCGAGATGCCCCCGCGCTCGATGTCGTTGTGTGCGCCGACGGTGGGCAGGTATACGACCCCGGCGCCCTGCTTGGCGGCCAGCTCGACCACTTCCGGGCGCATGCCGCCCGAGATGGGGTTGAGGGTGACGCTCGAGATCACCCGGATGCCGGGCACGAGCTGTTCGAGCAGCATGGCCCGCCCCATGGTGGGCCAGCTGTGCGACTTGAGCACGACTCCCGCCATCCCGGCATCGCGACACAGTGCGATGTCGTCGACGTCGGACGCGGGTGTGCGCAGGTCGGGCGAGATCTCCGGGTAGCCGTGCCGGTGAAGATCGATCGCGCCCTGGAGCACGTCACGGATGTCGGTCACGCGCCTGCTCCCGAGAGGATGCCCTCTTCGAACGCGGTGATGCGTCCGAGGCCGACGAGCGCGTTGAGGTCGTCGAGCGACTGCATGCGCGGGGTCCAGGCGGCGGTGTCGCCGGTGCGACGGAGGTCGGCGAAGAAGTCGACGAACGCCTGCGAGGCGACGCGCAGCGCCGAGGTGGGGTAGAGCACGATCTCGATGCCGAGCTCCGCGAATCGCTCGAGCGACATCGGCGGGGTCTTGCCCGACTCGGACATGTTGATGAGACGCATGCCCGGCACCTCGGCGGCGATCCGCTCGACCTCCTCCGCGCTCTCGGGAGCGTCGATGAAGATCACGT
>NZ_VRTZ01000001.1:833740-1326275 GCF_008017545.1 Homoserinibacter sp. GY 40078
TCGGGGTGGCGTCGCGCCTGCACCGCGGCGCGCACCTTGCGTACGGCCACATCCATCGGCTCGACCGACTTGCCGCTCAGGTGACCGCAGCGCTTCGGCCAGGTCTGGTCCTCGATCTGGATCGCGGACGCGCCGGTGGCTTCCAGGCGACGCACCGTATCGGCCACATTGCTCACGTCGCCGTAGCCCGTGTCGGCGTCGACCAGCAGCGGCACGGTCGTGACTGCCGAGACCGACTGCAGCGCGGCCGTGATCTCGGAGAGCGCGATGAGCCCGATGTCGGGGAGGCCGTGCCGCCAGGCGGCGGTCGCGTATCCGCTGACGTAGACGGCGGGGAAACCGGCGGCCTCGGCCGCGACGGCTTCGAGCGCGGTGCCCACCCCGGGAACGAGCAGCGGGCCGTCTGAGTCGGCGATGATGCGGACGAGGTTCATTCGTGGGTCCATCCCATGGCGGTGCTGACAGCGGCGACGGCGCGGTGGACCGCGTTCGCCAGGTCCTGTTCGGATGCTTCGACCCGGGTGAGGAGACCGCCGAGGCTGATGGCGCCGACCACCGTCCCGCGCTCGTCGCGCAGCGGCACGGCGATCGCTCCGACTCCGTCGGTGACGTCGCCGCGGCTGAAAGCGTGACCGGCAGTGCGCGCCGCGTCGATGCGGTCGCGAAGCGCGTCGTTCATGCCGGCGCGGCCGACGAGCGAGCGGGCCGTGGCGTTGTCGAGCGTGGAGAGGATCGCAGTGCCGGCCGCGCCCACACTGAGCGGGACGAACGTGCCCGGCGGCGTGGAGAGATCTCGCAGTGGGTGCGTCCCCTCGATCCGTTCGGTGCACACGGCCTGGTCGCCGCGGCGCAGCATGAGGTAGACCGTCTCGCCGGTCTGGTCGCGCAGGTCGCGCAGGGCGGCCCGCGCCTCGGTGCGCAGGTCGAGCGAGGCTTCGACCACGTGGGCGAGCTGGAGTATGCGCACGCCGAGGCGGTAGCTGCGCGTCTCGGCGTTCTGCTCGAGAAGGCCGAGACTCACGAGGGTCTGGGCGAGGCGGTGCACGCTCGCCTTGCTGAGGCCGAGGGCCGCCGTCAGCTGGGTGAGGCCCAGCTCGGGCTGCTCGGAGGTGAAGGCGAACAGCATGTTCCCGGCACGTACGACCGTCTGCAGGTCGGGTCCGTTTTCCGAACCGTCGATTCGCTCCATGGACCCAGACCGTAAATGGTCCAGGGGGCCAACGCAAGCACGAAATCTGATCTTCACGCGAGAGAAACGACGTTGACACGCGCCCCGACACATGATTGCATCCGTTCCACAGTGCGCAACGCGGGTTCGCTCAGCGGACCGGTTGTGTGACATCCGACGACGAACAAGGATCAGTTCCCTCGTGCAGATCACCGGTGCCGTGCTTGAGCGATCAGGTGCCCCACGGCCGTACACGGAGTCGCATCCGATCACCATCGACGAACTGCAGCTGGACCCGCCCGGACCGGATGAGGTGCTCGTCCGCATCGGTGCGGCGGGGGTGTGCCACTCCGACCTCTCGGTGGTGAACGGCGACCGCCCGCGCCCGCTGCCGATGCTCCTCGGGCACGAAGCCGCGGGCACGGTCGTGGAGATCGGCGATCGCGTTCGCGACCTCGCCGTGGGCGACACGGTGGTGGCGAGCTTCCTGCCCCGATGCGGCGAGTGTCGCGAGTGCCGGACCGACGGCCGGGTGCCGTGCAGTCGAGGCAGCGCGGCGAACGCCGAGGCCGAGCTCTTGGGAGGCGGTCGACGCCTGAGCCGTGGTGGCGAACCGGTCGGCCATCACCTCGGGGTCTCCGGGTTCGCGACCCACGCGGTCGTGCACCGCAGCTCGCTCGTCTCGGTGGGCGAGGGGGTTCCGTACGACGTGGCCGCACTCATGGGCTGCGCCGTGCTGACCGGTGGTGGCGCGGTGGTGAACGCCGCGCGCCCGGAGCCGGGCCAGTCCGTCGTGGTCGTCGGGCTCGGCGGCGTCGGCCTAGCCGCGATCCTCACCGCTCTCGCGCACGACGACGTGCAGGTGATCGGCGTCGACATGTCGCCGGCCAAGCTCGAGAGCGCCCTCGGCATGGGGGCGCACGCCGTCTACACGCCCGACGACGCAGTCGCGGCCGGTGTGATGGGCGATGCCGTCATCGAGGCGGCGGGCAGCGCCCGAGCCTTCGAGACCGCCGTGGCCCTTACGGGCGTCGGTGGGGCGACCGTGACCGTCGGGCTGCCCCGCGCGGATGCGGTCGCCGAGATCAGCCCACTCGCGTTGGTGAGCGGCGCCCGCAGCATCGTCGGCAGCTACCTCGGCTCGGCGGTGCCCTCACGCGACATCCCACGATTCGTCGAGTGGTGGCGTGCCGGCCGTCTGCCGGTGGAGCGGCTCATCTCGGGACGCGTGCCGCTCTCCGAACTGAACGCGGCGATGGACGACCTCTCGGACGGCACCGCCCTGCGTCAGATCGTGACGACCGACTGACGCGCGCCTCCGGTTCGCCACGCGCGTGCGGGTGCTGGCTGGCAGATCAGTGTGCGGACGGAACGAGCGTCCGGATGAGCGCGACGAGTGCCTCGCGAGGCGCTTCGGTTCGTCTTCCGCGTGAACGAGAGAGCAGCGTCGAAATGTCACCCAGGGTGCGGCGAGCGTCACCACGCGCTCCTGCTGTCGCCGAGTCCAGTTGCCACCCACCGATCTCGGCAGTGCCGTACGACTGGGCGATCCAAAGGAGGTTGTGAAGGTCGGTGAGGTCCCTTTCGGCAAGACGGCTCCCGTAGGAGTTCGCCTTGAGGATCACCGCGATTTCGACCGGCGGGACACGTGCGATGAACTCTGCGGTCGAGCCATCGGTGAGGGTCACGTCAACCGAGATGGCGATGGGCTCTGCGGCTAGTGCGAGGGAGAGACCCGGAGCGCTGTCGAAGGCGCGGCCGCCCAGTTCGGTTGAGTGGAAGCTGCCGTCGTTCGAGGGCACCAGCAGGTCGATCCGCTGCCCGCTCTTCGAATACGAGTTGCCAGAGGTCGCCTCGTATCCCGCATCGGTCAACCGTCGGTGGACATCCCCCGTGGATGCGAGTTGAGTGCTGAGGGCAGCGTCGGCGTCGGCTGTTCGGCGGGGGATTGCGTTCGGCGTTGGGAATGCGGTGAGGAGCAATCCGACCATCTGGCCACCGACGATCCGAGCATCAAGCTCGCGCGTGATCGAGCACACATCGGCGAGCGCTCTGAACGCCAGGTCGTCGGCAGCGCTTGTCGATACGGTGCTCGCGTTGGCCTCAATCACGTCCGGCAGTCCAGCTCTTCGTCAACGCTTCGAGGATGCGTTCCCGTGCTTCGTCGGCGTCTGAGCCGCCCGAGCGAGCGACGTCGTACGCGCAGAGCAGCGGGTCGACAACGGATGCCGCACGACGTCCGCCGGCGTACGCGGTCGCGACATGCCAGATGGTCGGGTCGGAGGGCACTGTGACTGAAACAGTTGCCCGGTCTGGGGTTGCTTCAGCGAACCCTAGCGGCGCGAGGTCGAGGCCCTGGTCCACATAGATGATCGCCATGCGGGGGGTCCTCCACGGCGCGATGCGATCGGCGCCCGCATCTCCCGACAGAAGCGCGGTGGGGCTGAGTGTCGCCACCCTTTCGGCCTGCTGGATCACGGGCTGCACGCCGTACCAATATTGGGTGATGCCGTGCGGGCCGGGGTAGTGAGCGAGGAAGTAGTCGATCGTCGGCCGGATGTCTTTCAGCGCCCAGCCGCCACCGCGTCGCTCCACGAGCGACTCGATCTGCTTCAAGCCTTGCGACACCGCTGCCTGTGTCGCGCCGGTCTCCAGCGCCAGCTCTGATTGACGTCGTGGACGACTCGTTCGTGCGAGTGCGCGGACCAAGGCCATCCGAGCCCAGGGCTTCCGGCGCGTGGGGGGCGCCTCATCGCGGGCGATTGCCGCGTCATAGCGCCTCCCGCTGACGATCACCACCTGATCGCCGATGGCTGCGATCGCGATCCTCGGATTCTGCTCGGCGGCCAATCGCATGCTCTCCGTGAGTCGCGGAGTCACATACAAGATGTGGGCGTCGGCGGTGGTTGCGATCGTCGATGGTGGCGGAGGTGACTGCCGTACCTGAACGCGCGTGGGTTGGTCGTCGATGATCAGAGTGTCGGCGGACGCGACGCGGACCGGGATGCCGACCAGTTGGAGGAGGTCGGTCGCGTCGGTGGCGGTGATTGCCATGCCGCACCTCCATAAACTGTACCGAGATAAGTGCAATATAACTTATATCGGTATGGGTCGATAGAACTGATCCCGTCTCCGACGGCCTATCCTCGCCGCATGTGCCGCAACATTCGCTGCCTTCACAACTTCGATCCGCCCACCACCGACGATGAGGTGCGCGAGGCTGCGCTCCAGTTCGTGCGGAAGGTGAGCGGCTCGACGCATCCGTCGCGTGCGAACACGCCCGCGTTCGAGCAGGCGATCGACGAGATCGCCGAGGCGACCAGGCGCATGCTCGATCAGCTGGTCACGAACGCCCCTCCGAAGAACCGCGAGGCGGAGGCGGTCAAGGGGCGCGCCCGCCACGAGAAGCGGATGGAGCGCGAGGTGCGGATCCGCACCGGGGCTGTGTGAACCCGCGCCCGGATCAGCTCGCGCGACGATCGACCAGGCGCTGCCAGTTGCCCGAGCCGATCGCGACCTTCTCCTCGTGGGTGAACGGCGAGTCCTCCAGGAACGAGCGGGCGACGCCGTTCGACGTGTCGAGGAAGGGGAAGCCGCCGGGCCGGGTGCCGAAGGTGTACGGGTAGTCGGTGGAGTACACCATCCGCTCGGTGCCGACGATCTCGGCGGTCCAGCGCAGGTAGCGCTCGCTGACTGTGCCGCTGCCCGCGATCCAGAAGTTGTTGGTGAAGTACTCAAGCAGGGGCCGCTGCAGCTTCGCGTTGGTGGCGAGGATGCCGGTGTGGTCGAGGTAGAACAGCACCAGCTCGCCCCAGTGGCCGGCGAGCACCTGCAGCTCGGGGTGGCGGTCGAAGACACCCGAGAAGATCATGCGCAGGTACTGCACGCCCAGGTCGTAGTACCAGCCGAGTCCGGCGGTCGCCAACCCCATCCCCGGGCCGCCGAGGCCGGAGTAGTAGGAGTCGATGATGGGCTGCTGGGGCGTCTGCGGGTGGAAGTGCAGCGGCACGCGGAGGCTTTCCGCCATCGCGTACAGGTCGTCGAACGCGGGGGAGTCGGCGAGCTCGCTGCCGGTGCGCCCGTAGAGCATGGCGCCCCGGAACCCGAGCTGGGTGACTGCCCGTTCGAGCTCGAGCGGTGCCGCCACCGGGTCTGCCGTCGGGATCGCAGCCCAGGCCTGCAGGCGGTCGGGGTGCTCGGCCACGATCGCGGCGAGGGCGTCGTTGGCGTCGCGGGCAACCGCGGGGGCATCGGCCGCTGAGAGGTTCTGCACGCCCGGGGAGTTCAGCGACAGCACGGCCTCGTCGATCCCCTGGTCGTCCATGTCGGCCAGGCGCTCCTCGCCCGTGCTGCGCAGTCGGCGGGCGAAGGGCTCGTCACCCCACCCCGCGTGCGGGTTCGGCGTCATTCCGGATGCCTCCCACGCATCGAGCACGAGCGGCAGGGCGATGTGTTCTTCGAGTCCGACGATGCGGATCTTCTCGGTCATGGGGGCGCTCCAATTGTTAGCGGTGATAACAAGAGCACCGTAGCGACGATATTCACCGATAACAAGTCGGTGTTATCGTCGATTCGTGACCCCGACCGCCACACCGGCCCCGACGCACACCCAGCCGACGCCCGCACGTGACGACCACCGCCTCCGCATCATCCAGGCGGCCGCGGGGCTTCTCACCGCGCACGGCGCTACCGCGCTCACCACGCGCGCCGTGGCGGAGGCGGCCGGAGTTCAGGCGCCGACCATCTACCGGCTGTTCGGCGACAAGGACGGCCTCGTGGAGGCGGTCGCCGAGCACGTGATGTCGGCGCACGTCGCCGAGAAGGCGGCCGGGAGCGCGAGCGGCGACCCCATCGATGACCTCCGCCTCGGATGGGATCTGCAGATCGACTTCGCCCTGACGCATCCGGAGCTCTACGAGCTGCTCAACCGCTCCGGTCGCGCGGGTGCCTCGCCCGCCATGTCGGCTGGCATCGACGTGCTGCGCGGCCGGATCCGGCGCCTCGCCTCCGCCGGGATCATGCGGGTGAGCGAAGAGCGAGCCCTGTGGCTGATCCACGCGGCCGGCGCCGGCGCGGTGGTCGCGCTGCTCGAGGCGCCCCCCGAGCGGCGCGATCGGGGTCTCGCCGACGCGCTCTTCGACTCCGTTCTCGCGGCCATCGTCGACCATGGCGCGGCTCCGGTTGCCTCGCACGATGTCGTGCCCGCTGCTGTGGCGCTCGCAGCCCAGGTGTCTGAGCTTCCGGGCCTCTCGCCCGAAGAGCGTGCGCTGCTCGGGCAGTGGCTCACGCGCGCCGTCGACGCGGCGAACGAGACGCGCCGCGGTTAGGTGCTACGCGAGGTCGCGGAACGTCGAACGACGTTGCCGCTCCTCGGCCGTGCTCACGCGCTCGTCAGCTGACCGACATCGGCAGTCGTGCGGAAGTCTCGGTTCCAGCGAAGCAGCGGCGATCCGTTGCCGTGGAAGCTGCCGTGCTGCACCTCGCCCACCACGATGCGCTGATCATGCACCGGAGTGATCGATCGGGTCGAGCACCAGAACGTGACGAGGGCGTCCGGAAGCCACAGCGGACCTTCGGGGGAGGATTCGGCTCCCGCCGCACCCAGGGCGTCGAGGCGCTCCTGGTGAGTGGTCGGGGCGGTCAGCGTGCGCACGAGGGGGAGGTGGTGCGCAGCGAGCACCGACAGCGTCCAGGGCGCGCCCGACTGGATGGCGGGGATCGCGTCCCGATCCTGGCCGACGGACACCGCGAGGGTGAACGGCGTCACCGATGCGGTCAGCACGGACGCGGCGACGAAGAACCGGTCGTAGTCTCCGTCGCGGACGGCGACGAGCGTGACCCCGCTTCCGTAGAGGGCGAAGCTTTCGTAGAGCGAGGGCTCGGTGGTCATGGGGTCTCGGGTGCTTTCTGTGCGGGTTCCGATGCCGGTCGCCGGTCGCCTCATGGGCGCGCCGACGACCGGCTGATACGGATCGGCCTGCTCGTGGCAGGACGCGGTCAGGCGACCGCGGCGTCGAATCTGCGGGCCACGTCGGCCCAGTTCGCGATCTCCCAGAACGCCTTCACGTAGTCGGCGCGGACGTTCTTGTAGTCGAGGTAGTAGGCGTGCTCCCACACGTCGAGTTGCAGCAGCGGCGTGACGCCGGCCGGAGTGTTCCCCTGCTGATCGAAGAGCTGGAAGATGAGCGGCCGCTGCCCGAGGTCATCCCAGGCGAGAACGGCCCAGCCGGACCCCTGCACGCCGAGAGCGGTCGCCGTGAAGTGCGCCTTGAACGCGTCGAACGACCCGAAGTTGTCGGCGAGGGCAGCCGCGAGCTCGCCCTCGGGCTCTCCGCCGCCATCGGGTGACAGGTTCTGCCAGAACACGCTGTGGTTGCGGTGCCCGCCGAGGTTGAAGGCGAGATCCTTCTCCAGCTTGTTCACGTTCGCGAGGTTGCCGGTGGCTCGCGCCTCTTCGAGCTGCTCCAGCGCGGTGTTCGCCCCCGTCACGTAGGCCTGATGGTGCTTCGAATGGTGCAGCTCCATGATCGTCGCGGAGATGTGCGGCTCGAGCGCGGAGTAGTCGTAGGTCAGATCCGGGAGGGTGTAGACGCTCATTCGAGGTCCTTTCGCGAGTGATAACTCGACGCTAAAACCTCAAGCACGCTTGAGGTCAAGCGGCCGGGATGCTCACTCGGTCACTCCTCAGGAATGTCGTCGAGACGTCGGGCGCCTGCGCCGGTGGTGGCGAGCGCATCGTTCGGGTTGAGCAGGGCGCACGCCTTCATCGAGAGGCACCCGCATCCGATGCATCCGGTGAGTTCGTGCTCGAGTCGCTCGATCCCGTGGCGTCGATCTTCAAGTTGCCGCTTCCAGCGACGGGACGCCCGCTGCCAGTCTTCGTGGCTGGGAGTGCGGTCGAGAGGCACCGCGGTGAAGGCGCTTTGGACATCCGCGAGCGGGATGCCGAGGCGTTTCGCCACCGAGATGAGCGACACGCGCCGCAGCATGTGGCGGGCATAGCGCCGCTGATTTCCGGAGGTGCGGATCGACGCGATGAGACCCAGCTCCTCGTAGTACCGCAGAGCGGAGACGGCGACGCCCGTGCGGGAGCTCATCTCTCCGATCGTCAGCAGCTCGTCGGGATCGTGTGAGCCGCTCATCGGCCCTCCTTCAGCTTGACCTCAAGTTCACTGTAGCTATTAGCGTGCGTCGAAACAGCGAAAGAGGTGGTTCCGGTGACCTATGTGATCGCACTTCCGTGCGTGGATGTGAAGGACCGCGCGTGCATCGACGAGTGCCCGGTCGACTGCATCTACGAAGGCGAGCGGTCGCTGTATATCCACGCGGACGAGTGCGTGGACTGCGGAGCATGCGAACCGGTGTGCCCCGTCGAGGCGATCTACTACGAGGATGACCTCCCGGCCGAGTGGGCGGACTACTACACGGCGAACATCGAGTTCTTCTCCGAGCTCGGTTCTCCCGGAGGCGCCGCACGCACGGGCGCGCTCCCGTTCGACCACCCCCTCATCGCCAACCTGCCCCCGCAGGAGCACGCGGATGCGTGAGGCTACGCGAGGGTGCGGAGGGTCTCCTCGGCGTCTGTAGTCAGCAGGTACATCGCCTGTGACGAGCCGGGCAGGGGTGTGAACCCGAACTTTCCGTAGAAGGACACGGCGTCGTCGCTGACGTTGCCAAGTTCGGTGTTATGGGCCCTTACTGAAAGGAGGCGCGGCGTACCGGGTACCGCAGGTGGAGCACGCGCTCGCCCTGGATCACCACGGCAGGATCCTCCAGTATGTGCTGCCCATCGACCGCTCCGAAGAACTTCTTGCCGGAGCCGAACACGACCGGGGCCACATCCATCCGCACCTCATCGACCATGCCTGCAGCAAACACCTGGCCGCCGACGTCGCCCGCGGCGACCTCGATGACGCGGTCGCCCGCAAGCTCCTGAGCAAGGGCCATCGCCGCATCGATGCTGTCGACGAAGTGGAACGGCGCCTCGAGATCCCATCCGTCGGGTGCCGGGCGGTGACTGACGACCACCACATGGTCGATGCCGCTCGGCGGCGTTCCCTCCCAGCCGTCCGTGAGGTCGAAGACGTGGCGGCCGACGACGGTCACCCCTATCGCATCCCAATACGGGCGCACGTGGTCGAACGACGCCTGCGACACCTTCAGCACGCCGCTGTCATCGAGCGGCACGTCGCCGCTCAGCAGCCACTCGAATAGAGGCCCCGGATCGTCTTCGTCGTCGGCGATGAACCCGTCGACCGAGACGGATGCGTACATGACGGTTGTGCCCATGGTGCTCCTCGCGTGGTGATGGGATCACGGTAGCGGTGGAGGCTCCTTCGGCTGGCATCTGCTCCTATCTCGTAACGTAGCGAGAATGGGGGCACTGCTGGCCGTAGAACGAAAGCCCATGCCGGAGCAGAGGCTTTAGTGGCGGTACCGGTGGGATTTGAACTCGCTTCGTCCTCGCTGTTCGTGGCTCTTCGCGTTCGAATGCCCAGCAATCGAGCCGGTTTGAATCGCCGCCGGTCGCGGTGGTTCGCTGTCAAGTGGCGATGAGTGTGGGCAACTTGTGGGTGTCAACGTCGGTGGCTATTGGTCCTCGTTCTGAAGCGGGGCGACCTCGGCGATGGCGCGCGTGAGCTGCGAGGGGTCGACCTCGTAGAGGTCATTCACCAGGTCATCGATTCTTGCGTCGACCGCGAGCCGCTCTCGCCCGTGGAGTCCCATCCGGGTGTCCCAGAGGCCGCCGAGGCGGGTCCACACTTCACGTTGCGCGTCCGTCGCGGCCTCGCGAATTGGAAGCCCGCGAACGTACGGGGCAGAGAACTTGTGGTACTCCCCCTGATACACGGGACTGTGCGCGAGTGCGTAGGTCGAAATCAGGCGACTGTTGAGTATCGCCAGGAGCGGACGGTGATCGAAGTCGTCCGGTAGTGCGATGCCGGTTACCCCTGCCGTACCAGTCAGGAAGAGGCGTCCATCTCCCAGCGCGAACTGCGACCGGTTGCTTAGCGCAGGACTGAGGAGATGCTTCCCGTGGAACCAGCTCTCGTTTTCGAGGTACATCATTCCCCACCACTCGCCGGTGAGATCGAGCGCCGAGCTTCCGAACCACTTCCGCCGGCGCAGCTTTGCTTCGTTCTCGGCGAGGTAGGCCTGGAGCCACGGGGCGCGCGTGAGTTCCGACGCCGTTATCGGTCGGAAGGCCCCGCTGTCGACTAAGTAGGGGAAGACAAGTACATCGTTGCCCCCGGCGACTTCGCCGCCGCGCACGTCACGCCCCCGGATCACGGGTCGCAGGAAGGCCTCTTCCAGTCTGCGTTCGGCGGCTGCCTCGAGGGACATGATGAGGACCGGATCGGCTCCGCTCTGGACGCCGTTGCTGAAGCTCGTTGCGATCTCGCCCAGAGGGATAGAGCCCTCAACGATCTGATCCCAAAGGTCCATTGCGTCGGGTGACGACCAATCCCAGGGCGCTTCCCCGAGACGTGCGCGAGGGACTTCCCAGCTCTGCGTGGCGGCGAGCCGATCAAGCGCCCGTGTGTACCCGATAGTCGACGTCGGGTTGGCGAACTGGCGCGACGCGAACAGAACCTGCGTGTAGTTGGTCGCCTCCTCGAAGAGGCGCTCGGCCTGGAAGTCGACTACGCCATCAATCCATGGTGAGGCCGAGAGGAGCTGCCGCAGGCCTCGCGCGGAGGACGTGTGGGACATCTTGTTCGGGACCACGAATCCGAGTCGACCGCCGTCCTCAAGGAGGCCGAGCGCGCGCTCGATGAACAGGTAGTAGAGGTCCGCTTTGCCGACGTAGCTGTCGTACTTGTCGCGAAGGTATTCGAGCTGGTCGTCTGGGATCTCATACCCCGCCATGAGCCAGGGAGGATTTCCGACTACGACGCTGAACTGTCCATCGAAGGAGCGCCAGTCGAACGGATTGATGCGGGCACGCCGAGGGCTGAAGACGTCGCCCAGTTCGAGATCGGAAAGGATGTCCGGGCCCACGAGGCTATTGCCGCACTTCACGTTCTCGTCAAGGTCGGGGAGTATTCGGTCGTGGAAGATCGCAAGCTGCTGCGCTACCGAGCTCGCTACCTGCCCCTCCATCAAGGTGAGTAGGAGGCTGAGCTTGGCGACCTCCACCGCCTGTGCGTCGATGTCGACGCCGAAGACGTGGTCGGTCAAGATGCGCTTGCGCTCACGGAGCGTTAATGCCAGCTCACCGAGAGCATTGCGTTCGAGGGTCGCGGGCTGCGTTCCTCGTGCGGTGAGCCACCGACCTTCATCCTCGGTGTATTTCAGCAGGTGCCAGTCGAGCAGGTGTCGATACGACTGGACCAAGAATGTGCCGGAGCCACATGCGGGGTCGACCACGCGCACGCGTGTTCGGGGAGCACGGACCGCTTCGGGAGTGCGACCTTCGAGCAGGGGGTCGAGAGTCTGAGCTACGACTTCGGCGGTGAGCCACTCCGGCGTGTAGAACACACCCCCCGCCTTGCGAACCTCGGGTTTCACTTCGAGCGCAACTCGGCCGTTCACTCGAGTGATGCGCTGCGAGAGGAAGGTCTCGTACGCGCGCCCCATCACCTCGACCGGCATCACACCGAATGCATACGGCGACACCGGAGGGTAGAAGCGAAGGATGGTGCTCTTGAGTACGGCGTCATCAATGGTGAGCGACGGAGTGATGAGGTCCGGACCCTCGCGACCCGATTCATTCTCGAAATGGAACAGCCCCGAGTTGAACCGCGAGTCCGCGCTCCGATATAGCTCCCAAAGCGCCTCGCGAGGGCGGGGGGAGTTCGCGGCGTCGCGAAGGGTTCCGTACGGTTCGACCAATCGGTCCTCGCAGAAGCGGAGGAAAATGATGCGGTCGAGTGTGAGTTGAATCGCCCGGAGCAGTTCGGCGTCGGTCAGGTGGGGATTCTGGGTGGCCACGTGTGCAAGCAGGTCCGCGCGTGCCGACTCCAGGTCGCGGAGAAAGACTCGGTCGATCCGCTCCCGGCCACCGCGAGCACCGAGGGTGCTCGTGAACCGCTCCAGCGATCCGTCGCGTACCGCGTCACGGCCGAGAAGGGCCACCAGCTCCGGCCAACGCTCTTCGAGTTCGTCATAGGTGAAGTAGAGGACTCGCGCCTTCGATGCGGAGTCGGTCTCCAAGGGCTTCGCCCGACCGTCGTAGACCGCGAACTCTCGGAAGTTTGTGAGAACGGCGATCGGCAGTTGTGCTGACCATGCGTACCGGCGAGCTTGGAACGCGGGCTCCCGCTGGTTCTTGATCCACACGCTCGGCTTCTTTGCCTCGACGAAAAACCGGGAGTCGCCGTCGACACGCATCGCATAGTCCGCAGCGCGTTTGTGGCCCTCGACATCGGTGCTCGGCTCGACCACCACCTCTTTGAAGCGTTCCGGTAGGGATGCCGCGTTCGCCACGTCCCACCCCAGGTGAGTGAAGAGAGGATCGATGAACTCGATTCGAGTCGATGCTTCCTTGTACTCGGGCTGACGCAGATCACGCTCGCGCTCGCGGTAGCTGGAAACTCGAGCGCGCAGTTCCTCGGGAAACGAATCGTCCGTCGGCGACGTCGGTGGCATGTCCGTATCTTGGCAGAGCCAAGCGACCGAGCAACGTCCACATGGTCGTCGGCGGGGCGAGGTGTCGCTAGTTGACCGAGACGAGCGGGGACGACTGCGGATCGTCCGCGATCGGCGTCGAAGCGCAGCGACGTCGCTGCCCAATTGGGTGGCTACCCACGTTCGCATGACGAGGCCTGTCTCCTGCCAACGACTCAACACCTCAACATCCGCAGGGCTTCGTCGGTTCGCGTGCTTCAGCGCGTTGTAGGCGGACACGGTGTTCACTGCCCACCGAACGGCACGACTTCGGCGACAGCGGATGCGACACGGCCCGGACGGGCTCGCAGGGGATGTCTTTGGCGCGCCTGTCCGGCTCTCCGTCACGGACGAACGGCAGGTAGCCGAGCGCTTCGATGCCCGGTCCGATCTCGGCGAGAAGAGTCACAGCATTGACCCGCTAAAGTAGCCGGCTCGAAACCAGGGCATCGATGGCGCGAGCGAACCGGTCGCGGTTTCGGAGAAGAGGATCACGTGTTTGCGGTGCTGAGGCAGGGGTTCCGGGTCATCGATCGCACTGGCGACCACAGGAAGCCAGTTGTCGCGGGTGGGCGGGCCGTCTCTCACCTCCGACTGCTGCTCGATCTCCTCTTCGGGTTCGGAATGCCGCAGTGCCGATTTCGGGTTGCAATGCTCCCTTCGCCACTGGGAGAGGATCATGAGATCGCGGAGAGCGCGGTGAAAGGCCCCCGCCCAGCGGGGCTGTTCCTGGCGGTACCGGTGGTACTTGAACTCGTCCAGCCATGGTTGCCCTCGCGACGATTGATCCCGCAGCCTTGAGAGTTCCTTCACCTCGTCGACCGGCACCAATGCTGCCCGCGCCACGGCGTCTAAGTGATGCCGCACGCCCGGAGGCACGCGGGCGATCGTCTGGAACCTTTCAAGTAGAGGAGGACCACGCCTGATGCGCGAATATTCTGGCGGCTGAGTTACATCGGCAGCAACACGAGGGCGTAGCGCGCGGCGTTCACTAGGTCCGCATATCGGTCGGCTCGGTGGCGACCGAGGGCTTCGAGATCGCCGGTCGCGCCGAGGTTCGCCGACCTGTTCGAGGATGACCTCGACGCGGTCGCAGATGCCCTGGATGCCGCACTCTCCTCAGAGTGTGAGCAAGATGTGGGCAAGCCAGTCGACCCCGATGCGAGAAGCCCCCGATACTCCAGCGGATGCGGGTGTCTCGGGGGCTTTCGTGGCGGTCACACTGAGGGAAGGTTGGAACCCCGTCGCCTGGAGCAGGGTCTCGGACCGACTGCCTTGACGCTAGTGGTCGGATTCGCTCGGGCCGAACGGGAAGTGCCAGTGCCGATCGCGGAGTGCCTTGAGCGCACGGTAGAGCTTCGGCTCATCACGTTCCATCCGCAGCGCCCGGTCCGACGGCTCGCCCCAGGTCGGACCCCAGTGCCCGGACATCTCCCACTCGACTTCGCGCCAGTCCGATACGCCGAGAGCATGGTCGATGAAGGCCTGCCGTTCCTGTCCACGCAGGGCCGCGGGCACCTCGACAGTCCGAACGACCACCCGCTCGTACGCGTAGAACCTGAGCGTCACAGCACCAGAGGGAACCCCCTTGGACTTGAAAGAAGAGCCGATGGCCCCGAACGGGCTACCGGCTCTGTTGTCATCCGCGTCTGCACGCTGCGGATCCTCGTTGGGATCGGAGAAGCTCCGGTCGTTCGGGTCGATCATCGTCGCCCCCCTTCTGGGGATTGCAGCCTCGTCGCGGGCTGAACAGGCACATCATAGCGCGCCAAAGGCCGGGAGCAAGCAATGCTTGTCCCGGTCAGTTTCCCAGCGGCTATTTGTCCTTCGCGTCCTCCGAGTCGAAGTTGCGGTATCGGCCGACGACCACCCGAGGTAGGCCGTCGAGCATAAGTGCTAGATGGAGCCCAAAAAACTCCACCTGCCAACGAGTTTCGAAGGAGTCATCAGCGACGTTCATTTGGATCGTGAGGGGATCAGAAGTCACATCGACGTCCGGATTGCGACCATTGAGCGCCAACTCAATCTCTCGCTTGATACCGGGATGGAAGCCGGCACCCTCGGGACGCCGCCAGATCTTGATGACGCCCGCAAAGTCCGACTTGGCTATCCGACGCTCGGTGAACTCATCTACGCTCAGATCATCAAGTGTCACTGGCACCCCGTCACGTTCGCGGGCAAGACGCATAATCTCTCGAACGTGGGACCAGTCAGTCACATCATCCGGACGGAAGTCGTCATCAGCAACTCCTCGGCTCTCGCCGTGAGCGGTGAGGTGATCAGCGCGATCGCTCAAGCGCTCATCTCCAGACGGTGGTCTTGGTTCGCCCTCCATCTGCAACCAGAACAACAAGTAAGGATAGCCTTACCTATTCTTCTTGATGGATGGATGCGGAAGTCGGATCTCCCCCGACTTCTCCCGTTCGCAGACTCGTGGGTCATGCGTGCGGTGACAGCCACACTAGGTCGCAGGCGCGCCGGTCGCAATATCGCGACTATGCGGTGCATAGGCGTATAATCCGCCCTCACCTGAGTAGGGGCTTGCCGTGTCCCTCGGGTCTCCTGCACTCTAGCCCTACCTTCAAAACCATATATCCGGTTTATCGAGATTAATGGATATTCGTCTGATTGCCCGAGAGACTCGCTGATCACGACCCACGCGCTCCCATGTGGCGCATCGATGAAGCGCGCCCAGAAGAGGGTCACTTCTTCCCGGGTGAAATTGCGAGGCTCCTCGGAGCGCCGAGCCTCAACCATAGGCAACTCCGATCTATTCATCACCTGGTACGGCTGCAGGCGGGTACTCCGCTAGCTAGAGAGACAGATCAACGCGGCTCGCCCCGTGAGAAGAGTTGGCGCTGGACCAGATTCACACTTCTCGATGTGGTTGCAACACGAGAAGTAATTCACTTGTCGCTCACCCCGGAGGGAGATCTACCTGTTCGCCTGAACCTCCATCGCATCAAGGTCGCGTGCATGGCGCTTCGCGAGGTGGGCTTCGAGAACCCTCTCATCGAGTTGGATCTAGCAATCTCCGGCGAGCAAGTGGTCATTCGGTTTAGGGACACGGTTATTGACGCGCGGACTGGTCAGCAGCGCTTCTTGGAGACCGAACAAGAGCTCAAGCGCAACAATCTCCTGCAGGATCCTGAGCTTGTTGCGCACCTCAACGAGATCCGAGCGAGGTTCCGAGCTACTCAGGCAACAAGCCTGTTCGAGTTCGGCATCACACACGCGGTCAAGGTTGGGCCGTAAATGGACGATCTGATGAGAAATCGACGCCATCCGGTCGCCCATCCTCTCGCTTGCACAGGTTCGGCAGTTCTCGCCCGATTCCACGGGGAAGGGGCGAGCGTAAGGATGCCGACTGTCTGCGCTTTGGCGCAGACCCGCTGCGGGTCGCGGCGCGGCTACGGCCGAAGTAAGGGCCGGGGTGGCACCTATGAGTACTTCTTCTGCCTAGGACGACACACCAAGCGTTGAGACTGTCAGCTGCCCTATTTCCCCATCGAAGCCGTCGAGCAGCGGGTCGAAAAGACCTGGCGCACCGAAGCGCAGTTCCCCGAACCGTTCGTCGCGCAGGTGCAGGTAACCGCCCGCGTCGAACTCGACAGCTACTTCCAGTCCAGCGAGAAGCACGTCGCCCAGCAACGGCGACGTGTCGTGACCCTCGAGCGATCCAAGCAGAAGCTCATCGACGCCTACATGGCAGATGCCATCCCCATCGCCGACCTCAAAGCCCGGCAACTCGACGTTGCCCGAGAGATCTCCGACGCCGAGTCGCAGATTCGGCAGCACTCAGCCGACCAAGACGAGGTGCGGCAACGCCTCGACACTGTGCTCGCACTGACCCGAGTCGCCTGGAATCTCTACGCACAGTCCGAAGAGGCTACGAGGCAGAAGCTGAACCAGGCCGTCTTCGACTACATCGCTGTGGACGAAGTGGATCCAGACGACCCGCAACCGGGTGAGGCCACCCAGGCAGGCTGTCCGGCCACGTCCGGGGCTTTCAGCGCCCCGGTCGAGGCCGGTACGCACCTACGGCCCAGGACGTGGCCGACAGGGTCGCACGCGGCGCCGTCGTCGCTGAGCCCAGGGGGCTCAACGGCAGAACCCCTGGTGAGCTACTGCTTACCAGGGGTTCTAGCGTCAATCACCTGGCGGTACCGGTGGGATTTGAACCCACGGATGGCGTGAACCATCACATGTTTTCGAGACATGCTCCTTCGGCCGCTCGGACACGGTACCGCCGAAGAGTCTAACCGACTCCGGCGCCCTGTCCGCACGCAGCCAGTACGTCTGCCTACCGCCGATGCGATGTCTGGTGCAGGTCGATGCCGCGGGTGTATACATTCCCCACTGCCTATGCCTCCCAGTACAAGGAGCTGGACATGAGTGCATACGGAATCGGAGCTGACACCGCAATGGCGGCACCGAAGGGCAAACAGCGCGGAGTGCCCGTGAAGAAGTCGAACGTTCCCGAGACGATCGTGAAGTGGATCCCGGGAGAGGCGATCACGTTCTACGCCGGGATCATCGGTATCGGTGCCGCGCAGGAGGCGCTGACGGGCGACGAGACGGCAAAGGAACTACTTGAGCGCATCGACGCGGGGTCGCTCCCGTGGTTTGTCGCGGGGGCGTCTGTGGCGGTGGCGCTCGTGATCGTCGGTGCCCTGACGACGGGCTCCCGTAAACCCGGCACGAGGCCCTCGATCTGGGCGCTCATCGTTCGTTCGGTGCTCACGCTCCTCGCCTTCGCGCTCTGGACGAGCGCGCTACCCGGCTCGTGGACGTATGGCCTCCACTTCATCCGCGACATGGGCGCCGCATACGCCCTACTCCTGGTGCCTCTCGGGCTTGTATTCGCGGCTGCCGCGGAGGCAATCACGCGCTCAGTCAAGCTCTAGCTAGGACTTGGCATCGGTGGCATTCTCTCTCCCCCCGGCCCCCGGCAGCTCACCGCCGCACCGACGCCGTCACCGTGAACTTCGGTGTCCGCGCGAGCTGCCGTGTCGGCCCGACGATCCGCTCGAGCGCCGCGCGATACCCCAGGTGCGAGTTCCACACGACCCTCAACTCCCCGCCCGGGCGCAGCACGCGGGCCGCATCCGCGAAGAGGCGCAGAGCGATCGCGGTCGTCACCGCGGCTCCCGCATGGAGCGGTGGGTTCAGCACCACGAGATCCGCCGACGCATCCGGCTCGGCCGACAGTCCGTCGTCCTGTCGCGCCTCCACCGACACCCCGTTCGCCGTAGCGGTCAGCCGCGCCGACTCCGCCGCCACCGCCGACACGTCGCACGCGAGCACCCGCGCCGCAGGCATCCGCCGCGCCAGCTCCACCGCCACGACCCCGGTGCCGCACGCCAGGTCCACCACGCGCGAACCCGCTGGCAGCGAATCGAACGTCGCGAGCAGCGCCCGCGTGCCGATGTCGAGCGTCGCCCCCGCGAACACCCCGGGCACCGCCACCACGGTCACTCCGCCCATCACCGCACGCTCCGGCTCCGCGAGTGGAACCGCGACCGGCTCCCGAGCCACCACGATCCGCGACTTCGCCCGCGCGTGCGCCACATCGATCCGCGCGAACCCCGCCCCGAGCACCCCGTTCTGCGTCGGCGTCATGTGCTTCACGCGCCCGACCGCGAGCACCACCACCGACGGCCCCGCCGCCCGCGCGATCACCCGCGTCACCGCGTCGAGCCGCGCAAGCGACCGCGGCATCCGCACGAGCACGAGCGAGGTCGTGCCGGTCACCACCGACGCCAGCGGATGCGACGACCATCCGCCGACACCCGTCGCCTCCGCGTTCGCGGCGAGCGCCCGTTCGCTCACGATCGGGTCCTGATGCACCCGCACCGAAGCCGCCCCGAGCGCAGCAGCGCCGAGCGTCAACGCCCCGTGGGTGTCGTCAATCACCGCCACCTCACCCGCGAGCGCGTCCGGGAACTCGGCCGCGGCGTAGTCGAGCAGGTACCGGTCGGCCGCATCCCACGCGCGCAGCTCTGCACCGCCGACATCCGGGGTGCGCGACAGTGCGTCGAGGAGCGCATCCAGCTGAGGCACCCCCCGACGCTACCGCCGCCTCGCTACCGCTCCGACTTCGCGTTGCGCACGAACCCGGCCACGTGCTCCCGCAGCGCGGTGATCCGCCGCTCGCGTTCGGCATCCAGGTCGAACCCGACGTAGGCGAGCGTCGGGCGCTTCCGCACATTCGCGGAGCACTGGAACTCGGCGCACACGAGCGTGCCGAGGGTGTCGCCCTTACGGCCGGCGGCACCCGCGCGCTTGGTGGTGAACAGCACCACATCGTTCGGCAGCTGCACGTCTTCGCACCACGAGCACTGGGCCCGGGCGCGCGGGCGCGCCTCCGCCTGCCGCATCAGCAGGCCGACCGGCTCGCCGTCCAGCTCGGCCACCACATAGCCGAGCTGCGGCGACTTGCGGTCACGCCAGCCGAGATAGTCGATGCGCTCCCAATCGAGGCTCCCGAAGTCGGGAGGAAGGAGCAGATTCTGTCGCTCACGGAGCGACGCGTTGATGAACGAACCGCGGATCGCGGACTCGCTGAGGGCATGCATGAGAGAACTCGTTTCGTGTCATCTCGCAACTGCGAGGGGTCAGGGATGTCGTGCGGAAGGCGACGACTATCTCGCGCCGGCGGGGGAACCGCCGACGACCTCCTGACGCCCTGCGGGCTGAGACGGGAAACGAAGCATCCGTCGAGACTACGCGGCACGGGGCGGCGGCGCTGGTGTCGCATCCGCCGCCGCCCCACGTCGCCACGTTCAGCCCGCGGCGCGCCCCGCCCGCAGGGTCTCCACGAGCGGAGTCGTCGGACGTCCGATCAACCGAGACAGGTCTCCGGTCACCTCGCCGAGCAGTTCGTCGCGGATGTTGCCGTCCATGCCCACCGCGAACCCTGCGGTGCCCTCATCGACACCTGCCTGAGCGAGCGCCGCCGCCTGCTCCTCCGGCGTCTGCCCGACGTACGCGATCTCGCGACCGAGCACCTCGCCGATCGCCTCCGCGAGCTCGGCGTATGTCCATGCCACGTCGCCCGCCAGCTCGTACACGGCCCCGAGATGTCCGTCGGTCGTGAGCACAACCGCGGCCGCCTCCGCATAGTCCGCACGCGACGCGCTCGCCACGCGCCCCTCGTCGGTGCTCGACGCGACCACGCCCGACGCATCCGCCTGGGCCAGCGTCGAGAGGTAGTTCTCGTTGTACCAGTTGTTGCGGAGGATCGTCGCGGGCACTCCTGCCGCCGCGATCGCCTCCTCGGTGCCCTTGTGCTCGGGCGCGACGAGCAGCGCCGAGGTGGTCGCGCGAGGCGCGCTCGTGTAGACGAGCTGCTCCACACCCTCGGCCGCGGCCGCGTCGATCACTCGACGGTGCTGCTCCACCCGGCTTCCGAATGCGGTGCCCGAGATCAGCAGCACCTTCTGGGCGCCCGCGACGGCCGCGGCCACCGACTCCGCGTCGTCGTAGTCGAGGTGCACCGCCTCCACGCCCCGCTCGGCCAGATCGGCGATCTTCGCCGTGTCACGGGCGCCCGCTCGGATGTCGGATGCCGCCACGCCCCGCGCAAGCAGCGCCTCCACGACCAGACGGCCCACGTGTCCGGAAGCACCGGTAATCAGATATGTCATGACATCCGCAACCCAGACGCGAGCGCGAGACTTCCCGCAGGAGCAAGATCGGTGCATGACCGACTACGGGCACCCGATCGAGTTCGGCACGTTCATCACTCCCGTGAACGCGCCGCCGCACCAGCCGGTGCGGATGGCACAGGCAGCGGAGCAGTTCGGATTCGACTACGCGAGCTTCCAAGACCACCCCTACCAGCCGCGCTTCCACGACACGTGGACCCTCATGGCGTTCACGGCGGCCGAGACCAGCCGCATCCGCCTCATGGGCAACGTGCACAACCTGCCGCTGCGCCCGCCCGCGGTGCTGGCCCGTTCGGTCGCAAGTCTCGATTTGCTCACCGGAGGCCGCATCGACCTCGGCATCGGCTCAGGCGGGTTCTGGGATGCGATCGAGGCGATGGGCGGCAGGCGGCTCACCCCGGGTGAGGGGGTCACCGCGCTGAGCGAGGCGATCGACGTGATCCGCGGCATCTGGGACGCCGGCAACCCCGAACGCCTCGTGGCGGGTGGCGAGTTCCACCACGTCGACGGGGCCAAACGCGGCCCCCGGCCAGCCCACGACGTGCCGATCCTGGTCGGCGCCTACAAGCCACGGATGCTGCGGCTCGTCGGAGAGAAGGCCGACGGCTGGGTGCCCTCGCTCGGCTATTTGAAGGCAGAGGACCTCACCTCGGCGAACGAGCGCATCGACGACGACGCCCGCGCCGCCGGTCGCGATCCGGCGAGTGTGCGCCGCTATCTGAACGTGGGAAACCTCCCGGGCGATTCGGCGCAACAGGTGGGCACGCTCACCGCGCTGATCCTCGGCTACGGGTTCTCGGCATTCACGATCGGAGGCGACGACCCGGCCGCGCTCGAGCGCTTCGCCGCGGAGGTCGCGCCAGCGGTGCGCGAGGCGGTTGCGCGCGAGCGCGGATGACCCGCGGTGCCGACCCCGCACCGCTCGGAGCGCGCCCACAGCTTCCCCACAGCAGACCGGAGGGACGCGGCGGATAGCGTCGAGATCGTGACCGACACCGCCGCCGTCCCCGCAGTTCCCTCCGCCACCGAAGCCACCGCCCCCACCGACCCCACCGCATCCGACCTCGAGCTGGCCGGGCCGAGCGTGCCGATGACGTCCGCGGCGCTCGACATCTACCGCGGTCTGTTCCAGTCGATGACCGAGTTCGACGGTGCGTCGGTGAGCGACGGTCAGGTGCCGCTGCAGGTCATCAAGAACCTGCAGAAGCGGGTGGCGCAGTTCCACCTCTCGTACAAGTTCGCGATCGACGAGCTGACCACCAAGATCGAGATCCTGCAGGAGGAGTTCGAGAACACCCACGACTACAGCCCGATCGAGCACGTGCGCACCCGGCTCAAGACGATGGACTCGATCATCGAGAAGGTGCAGCGCACCGGCACCCCGCCCGACGTCGACAGCGTGCGGGCGCGCATCCGCGACATCGCGGGGGTGCGGATCACATGCGCCTTCGTCGCCGACGCCTACTGGGTGGCCGAGATGCTCACGCGGCAGACCGACATCGACGTGCTCGAAGTGAAGGACTACATCGCGCACCCGAAGTCGAACGGCTACCAGAGCCTGCACCTGATCGTGACGGTTCCTGTATTTCTGTCGGACCACACCGAACTGGTGCCGGTCGAGATCCAGCTGCGCACCATCGCGATGGACTTCTGGGCGAGCCTCGAGCACAAGATCTATTACAAGTACGACCGCGACGTGCCGAGCGAGCTTGTGGCCGAGCTGACGGCAGCCGCGGATGCGGCGCATGCGCTCGACGCGAAGATGGCGCGCCTGCGCGATCAGATCCGCGGCCTCGGGTGACGACTCGCGCGTCGCCTTACGCCTCGCGTCGCCTTACGCCTCGGGTCGTCTTCCGCCGAGTGCGCGCGGTCAGTCCGCCGCCCGGACGAGCCGCGCCACCTCGCCGCAACGCTCCGTGAACGCGAGCATGTCGGGCTCCGAGTCGAGCGGCTGCAGCAGCACATCGGTCACGCCCGCGTCCGCCCAGGCGCGCACGGCGTCAGCGACCTCGTCCACGGTGCCCGCGGCTCCTGTCGCGCGTTCGTCGCGGTACTCCCACTGAGCGAGTTCTTCCGCGAGGCGCTCACGCGCGCCCGGCCCGAACGCGGTCATGAGCAGCACCGACACCGGATGCGCGCCCTCGCGGCCGCCGCGCCCTTCGTGGATGAGCGCCACCGCATCCTTCGCCATCTGCGGCGACGTGCCGCTCGTGAGCATCGTGCCGTCGGCGACCTCGCCAGTCGCCCGAAGCGTCTTCGGGCCCTCGCCCGCGGCGTGCACCGCCACCGGCGTGGTCGGCGGCCAGTCGAGCTTCACCTTGTCGAGCGTCACGTAGCGGCCCGCGCAGCTCACCTCCTCGCCCCCGAGCAGTTGCCTGAGCGCCGTGACGTACTCGCGCATGAGGGTGAGCGGCGACTCGACGCGTGCTCCCACCTGGCCCATCCAGCTCTGTACCCCGTGCCCGACGCCGAGCCGCAGTCGGCCCGGGAACATCCGCTCGATCGTGGCGACCTCCATCGCGAGCAGCGCCACGTTGCGCAGCGGCATGGGCAGCACTCCAATGCTCGCCCGGATGCGCTCAGTCCAGGCGAGCGAAGCCACCACCGGGGCGATGCCGGACTCACGGAAGCAGTCCTCGAAGAACAGCACCTCGTCGAGCCCCACCGCTTCGGCGCGCTGCACCACCTCGCGGATCAGCTCCGGCGGACGGATGGGCGTGAAGACGATGCCGACCTGGGTCATGCACTCATGCTGGCATCGGCCGGCGACAGAGGAGGGGGGATCCGCGGGCGCGTCCGGGTCTCTCGCGCCCGCGGAAGTTCAGACGGACGACTCGGCCGCTGCCGTCGTGATCCGCACGACGTTGTTCCAGGGATCGTCGAACGCGAGCGAGCGTCCGTCGTCGCGACCCCGCGATCCGTGGTGTGCCATCCGCTCGCCGATCTCGCCGAGGTCGTCGTCGCCCGGCACCACGATGTCGAGTCGGCCGAGGCCGAGGGTCTGCTGACGCCGACCCGCGCCGAGCGAGTTCCACACGTTCATGGCCATGTGGTGGTGGTAGCCGCCGGCGCTCACGAACAGCGCGGTCGGCATCGAGACCGTCTCGTCGAAGCCGAGCCGGTTCACGTAGAACTCCCGGGCCGTCGCCACGTCGCCTACCGAGAGGTGAACGTGGCCGACCTGCGCGCCGGCGCCCGCGAGGGGGCCATCGATGCCGTCTTCGGTGAGATGCTCCCGCAGATATTCGTTCGGATCGAGCCGCTCGCTGCCCATCGTGATGTGGCCGTTGACCCAGCTCCACTCGGTGCGGAGGCGGTCCCAGTAGAGCTCGACGCCATTGCCCTCGGGGTCGTCGAAGTAGAACGCCTTCGATACGAGGTGATCGGCGGATCCGGTGAACCGTCCCCGCGGATGCCGCGCCGTCGCATAGACCGCCGCGGCGAGGGCGGATTCATCGTCGAACAGGATCGCGGTGTGGAAGAGCCCGGCCTCGCGCGGCCCGGCGTGCCGGAGCGCGGGGGTCTGCTCGAGCACCATGATCGGCAGCGCCGTGGCGTCCGGTCGGCGCCGCCCGAGGGTGACGCGCGAGCCGTCGGCTGATAGCGCCTCCAGCCCGACGGCGTCGCGGTAGTACGACGTCATGGCGTCGAGGTCGGCCACGTTGAGGGTGACCGCGCCCATCGCGGTGGCGTCTGCGAGCAGCTGCTCGGTCATGCGGGACTCCTGGCTCAGAGCACCACGAGGTAGCCGAGCACGGCGCTCGCGATGGCGAGCACCAGCAGCCCGATCTGCGGCACGAACGGTTCCTTGCGGCGGGAGTGGACGATGATCGCGCCGATCATCACGAGGACGAGCCCGACGGCGGAGATCGGGCTCAGCACGGGGGCGATGCCGGTGAGCAGGGGCAGGATCAGCCCGAGTGCGCCAAGCGCTTCGAGCGCACCGATCGCGCGCACGGTGCCGCCGGAGAAGTCTTCGACCCAGCCCATCCCCGAGGCGCTCAGTGCCTCCCGCGGACGGACGAGCTTGGTGATCCCGACCATGAGGAACGCGAGAGCGAGAAGCCCATTGATGATCCAGAGAGCGATGAGCACGGCGAACCTTTCGTTGTAGTGACAACCAATATGCACCACGAATGGTTGTAGTGTCAACTGTTGTTCGCCGGGGGCCCGCCGCACGCCGCAGACCCGCTCCTAGGTGATCCCTTCCGCCGTCTGCTCCAGATCCGTCGCCGGCCGCTCGCGTTGGGTCGCGATCGCCGTGCCCGCGGCAGCGCACACGAGCAGGATCGCGAACAGCTGCACGGGGCCGAGCCGCTCGTGCAGCACGATCCACCCGAACACCGCGGCGACCACCGGCCCGAACGAGGTGATGATCGCGTAGAGCCGCGCCGTAATCCGCCGCAGGATGAAGGTGTCGAGCGCGTAGGGGATGGCCGACGACAGCACACCGATTCCCCCGAGCAGCGCCACCACCGGCCACGAGAACTGCGCCTGCGGGATGCCGAACACGGCGAGCGGCACGATGAGGATGAGGCTCACGACGCTTGCCACCGTGAGCCCCTCGAGGCCCGGCAGGCCGAGCGCCACGCGGCGCGTGAGCAGGATGTAGGCGGCCCATGCTCCCGCCGCGATGAGCGCGAGCACGACTCCGAGAGCATCGATCTGCCCCTCGAGCCCGGTGAGGAGCACCACGCCCGCTCCGGCGACCACGACGCAGACGACATCGAGCACACGCCGCGAGGTGGCGAGTGCCAGCAGCAGCGGGCCGAGGAACTCGATCGTCGCCGCGATACCGAGCCCCAGCAGGTGGATGGACTGGTAGAAGGAGAGGTTCATCACCGCGAGCGTCACGCCCAACGCGACGGCGGGCCACAGCCGACGCCAGGTGAGCAGCGATCGCCGGGGCCGGTAGAAGGGCAGCAGCACGATCACCATGACGAGTTGGCGTGCCGCGACCACGATCGGCGAGCCCACGTAGCCGATCGCGACGCCCGCGAGGGCCGAACCCAGGTTGATCGACACCTCCGTGCCCACCTGGGTGGATGCGCCGACCAGCGTGCGTCGACGGCTCGGCGGCTGGGGGTTCACTCACCCATTCTGGGGCGTACCGCCGACGCTGGGCACACGCGCCCGACGCGTCTAGGCTCGACCGCATGGCAGACGAGAAGGGCCTCGATCCGCGGTACGACCCCGCCTTCCAGCGGGGCTACGACGGGCACAGCGCGACGCGATCCGAGACCGCCCGGCACGCACCGCGCTTCGGCTCGGCACTGCAGCGGCCAGCGGCCGAGCACGCGCCGGATGCGACCTCCGCCCCGTATGCCTCGCACGCCACCCGCTCGGATGTCGCGGCCGGGTACACGGCTCCCGCCGCTGCGACCGACGCACCGACTGCCGCCGCAGATGCCGGCACCGGCACGGTCCCCGCGGCCCCGGCGCCCGAGCCCGTGGTGGTCGTCGCCGCGCCCGCCCCGTTGCGCGCACCCTGGACCAATCCGTTCATCATCGTCACGGCGATCCTCGGCCTCGCACTGACGGCGATGGCGGGGTCCATGCTGCTCACCGCAAGCGACGCGATGACGAACCCCGACTCCTACTACCTGGCGCAGGTGTCCATCTTCGGGGCACCTCCGCTGCTCGCGGCCGGGCTCCTGATCGTCTCGGCCGTGCTGGTGATCTGCGGTCTCCACTGGGCCCGGCGCCCCGAGCCCGACGAGGGCTGAGGCTCAGGTCTGGCAGCTCGGGCACCAGGTGACCACGCGCTCCTGCCCAGGCAGGCGTCCGAGCTCACCGCCCTCGAGCCGCGTACCGCAGCGGCGGCACTGCTCGCCGGTCCGCGAGTAGACCCATGTGCGGCGCCCGGGCCGCAGGTCTCCCGTGGTGGAGCGGGTCCAGCGATCGCGGTTCGCGTTGAGCATCCGGTAGGCGAGCCGCACGAGGGCGTGCACATCGTCCACGTCGCCGATGGCTCGCGACGGCATCACGCCACGGACGAAGCACACCTCGTTCGCGTACACGTTGCCGACACCCGCGAGATTGCGCTGATCGAGCAGCGCCGCGAACACCGGCACCTCCGGGTCGGAGGCGATCCGCCGCGCCGCTTCGTCCTCGTTCCAGTCGTCCCCGAGCGGATCCGGCCCCAAGTGGCCCACAACGCTCTGCTCGTCGGTGGTCGGCAGCACTTCGAGCACCCCGAGCTCGAACCCGACCGACTCCTGGCCTTCGGTGGTGAGCACGACGCGCGCCTGGAACGCGGGCCGCGACCAACGCTCGCCCGGATGGAACAGGCGCCACGCGCCCTCCATCTTCAGATGGGAGTGCACCGTCCAGTCGCCGATGCGGTGCAGCAGGTGCTTGCCGCGCGCGACGACCTCGTGCACGGTCTCGCCCGCGAGGTCGATGGTCGCGAACTCGGGCACGCGGAAGTCCGATGCACGCAGCACTCGTCCGGCGAGCGCATCGTGCTGCTGCCTCGCCGTCCGATAGACGGTGTCCCCCTCAGGCACGCGGTAACCGTACCCCGAAGGTCCCGGGTGCGCGCCAGCCCCCGTTGACGGGTCCGGGCTCGGGGCACCGTTCGGCTCGCGGCTCGGCGATCACCGCAGCCGCAGCCCCTGGGGCGTCGGTGCGAAACCGGCGTGCTCGAGCGCTCGGCCGAGCGGGGTGCCCACGGCGAACTCGCCGTCGATCCGCTCCACCCGGAGGCGGCCCCCCGCCGCACGCACGGTGTCTGCGAGCGACGCCGCTGCCGCCGCGATGCGTTCGTCGTCATCCGGGTCGAGGAAGCCGAGCACCGTCTTGCCGCCCTTCTCGACGTACAGCCCGAGTTCGCCGTCGACGAGCACCACGAGCGCGCCCGCCTTGCGGCCCGGGCGGTGGCCCTGCTCGGCGCGGGCAGGCCAGCCGAGCGCGGCGCCATAAGGATTGGCCGGGTCCGTCGCGCCGAGGGTGATCGCCACCGGCGGCTCGCGGTCCGTGCGGTCGGAGTGGAACGTACGCAGCCGGTCGACCGTGGCCGGGGTCGCGAACTGGGCAGCCCCCAGCCCGTCGACGAAGTAACCGCGGCGCACACGGCCGCTCTCCTCCAGGGTGCTGAGCACGCGGTACACGAGCGCGAACCCGCCCTCGACGCCCTCCGCCTGCACCGATCCGCGGGTCACGATGCCGTAGCGCTCGAGCAACTGCTCGGCGAGGGCGGTTGCGCGCGCGGTGGGCACCCCGTTCGGGGCGGGCAGCAGGCTCCATCGCCCGGCGACCGTTGGGGGAGCGGATGCCGCGAGCGAGGCCGCCACCCGCGCTCGCGCCCGGTGAGCTCGGCCGCGCGGGGTCGCGCGGGGTCGCGAGGTGGTCGCCCCCAGCCGCGCGCGCAGAGCCGTGAACGTGTCGCCCGTCACGCGGCCCGCCCACACCAGCTCCCACAGGGCGCGCGCGATGTCGGAGTCGGTGGCCGGGTCGGCGTCGGGCGGTGTCGCCGCCCCCGCCAGCTGGCGGAAGAAGTAGCCGCCGCCGCCCGAGAGCGCGTCGAGCAGGCGGTCGCGCAGGGGATCCGGCTCGAGCGTGAGCGGCTCGGCGAGCGTGAGCGGCGCGGCGTCGGCGAGGTGCAGGCTCACCCAGCCGTCGCCACCGGGGAGCTCGCCGCGACCCGCCCACAGCACCTCGCCGGCGCTCATCAACTCATCGAGCATCGCGGGGCTGTAGTCGCGCACGCGGCCGGGCAGCACGAGGCTCTCCCAGCTGGTGGCCGGCAGCGGAAGACCGGCGAGCTGGTCGATCGCCGACACGAGCCCGTCGATGCCACGCAGCGCACCCTGGCGGGGAGCGGATGCCACATGCTGCCAGTCGGGCATGAACCGGCCGAGCGCCGCCTGCGGCACGGGCTCGACCTCCGCCCGCAGTGCGGCGAGCGATCGCGCCCGCAACCGGCGCAGCACCTCCGGGTCCACCCACTCGAGCCCGACCGCACCCGGGCGGAACTCGCCCTCCACGGCCCGCCGGTCGGCGGCCAGTCGGCGCAGCGCATCGGTCACGACGGCGATGCCGAGGCCCAACCGGTATGCCGCATCCGATGCGGCGAACGGCACGTGGGTGCGCAGGTAGCGGCTCACGAGGTCGCCCACCGGATCGGCGACCGGCTCGAGGAACGCCGAGGGCACGCCGATCGGCAGGGGAACCCCGAGCGCGTCGCGGAGGCGCGCGGCATCCTCGACGACCGCCCACCGCTCGACCCCCGCGAGCTGCACGGGCAGCACCCGATTCGCGCGCGCGAGTTCTCGGAGATCGTCCGCGGGATCCGTGGTGGCCCGGAACCGCTCCGCGACTTCGGCCGTCGAGAGCGGGCCCAGCACGCGCAGCAGGTCGACGATGCCCTCCGCGTCGCGGGCGCGACGATCCGGCTCGAGGCGCTGCAGTTCGCGCTCGGTCTGCGCGATCACCTCCGGGTCGAGCAGCTCGCGCAGTTCGGCGCGGCCGAGCAGCTCGGCGAGGAGCGTCGGGTCGAGCGAGAGCGCCGCAGCGCGTCGCTCGGCGAGCGGCGAGTCGCCCTCGTAGAGGAACGCCGCCACATAGCCGAAGAGCAGGGTGCGCGCGAACGGGCTCGGCGCATCCGTCTCCACCTCGACGAGCCGCACGCGCCGGGTGGAGATCTCGGATGCCAGCTCGGCGAGCGACGGCAGGTCGTAGACGTCCTGCAGCACCTCGCGCACCGTCTCGAGGATGATCGGGAAGCTCGGATACTTGCGGGCCACCTCCAGCAGCTGGGCGGAGCGCTGCCGCTGCTGCCAGAGCGGCGAGCGACGCCCCGGATTGCGGCGGGGGAGCAGCAGCGCGCGCGCCGCCGACTCGCGGAAGCGCGACGCGAAGAGCGCCGAGCCGCCCACCTCCTCCGTGACGAGCGTCTCGAGTTCACCCGGCTCGAACGCGAAGAGCTCCGCGCCGGGCGGGTCGGCATCGGTCTCGGGCAGGCGCACCACGATGCCGTCGTCGCCCGCCATCGCGGACCCGTCGACGCCGAGCCGCTCCCGGATGCGCGCCGCCACCGCGAGCGCCCACGGCGCGTGCACCGGGGTGCCGTATGGGGAGTGCAGCACGAGCCGCCAGTCGCCCAGCTCGTCGCGGAACCGCTCGACGAGCAGGGTGCGATCCGACGGGACGACGCCCGTGGCCTGCTTCTGCTCGGCCACGAACGCGGTGAGGTTGCGCACCGCGCGTTCGTCGAGGCCGCCGCGCTCGAGCCGTTCGACGAGCGCATCCGATGCACCGGATGCCAACTCCGCCTGGAACGCCCCGATCGCGCGCCCCAGCTCCGCCGGTCGCCCGAGCCCGTCGCCCTTCCAGAAGGGCACTCGCCCCGGTTGCCCGAACGCGGGGCTCACGAGCACGCGATCCGAGGTGATCTCCTCGATGCGCCAGCTCGTCGCCCCGAGGGCGAACACGTCGCCCACCCGCGACTCGTAAACCATCTCCTCGTCGAGCTCGCCCACCCGGCGTGCACCGGACTCGTCGCCGACGATGAACACGCCGAACATGCCGCGGTCGGGGATCGTGCCGCCGCTCGTCACCGCGAGCCGCTGGGCGCCCGGCCGCCCTGCGATCGTGCCGGCCACCCGATCCCACACGATGCGGGGGCGCAGCTCGGCGAACTCGTCCGATGGATACCGGCCCGAAAGCAGGTCGAGCGTCGCCTCGAACGCCGAGCGGGGTAGCGTCGCGAACGGCGCCGAGCGCCGCACCTGGTCGAACCACTCCTCCACATCGAGCGCGTCGAGCGCGACCGCGGCGACCGTCTGCTGCGCGAGGATGTCGAGCGGATTCTGCGGCACCTGGATCGCCTCGATGAGGCCCTCGCGCATCCGCTCGGTCGCGATCGCCGAGTGCAGCAGGTCGGCGCGGTGCTTCGGGAACAGCACCCCCTTCGAGATCTCGCCCACCTGGTGCCCGGCGCGACCCACCCGCTGCAGTCCGCTCGCCACCGAGGGCGGCGACTCCACCTGGATCACGAGGTCGACGGCCCCCATGTCGATGCCGAGCTCGAGCGAGCTCGTCGCGACGACGCAGCGCAGGCGCCCCGACTTGAGGTCGTCCTCGATGCGGGCGCGCTGCTCCTTCGAGACGGATCCGTGGTGGGCGCGCGCGAGCACCGGCTCGGCGCCCGTGGTCTGGCCGGATCCGCCCATCAGTTGCGCGGGCGGACGCGTGGGGGCGGGGGTCGGTTCGCGCTCGCCGGGCTCGGCCTGCAGCTCGTCGTAGATCTCGTTCATCGACGCCGTGAGCCGTTCCGCGAGCCGCCGCGAGTTCGCGAACACGATCGTCGAGCGATGCTGCAGCACCTCGTCCACGATGGCGCGGTCGACGTGCGGCCAGATCGACCCGCCGGATGCGAGGGCGCGTTCGTCGTCGTCGAGGTCCTCGGCCGTGGAGCGAGCCCCGAGTTCGGTCATGTCCTCCACGGGAACCACGACCCGCAGGTCGAAGGTCTTCTGGATCGGCGGCGAGACGATCTCGACGCTCTCGCGTCCGCCGAGAAACCGCGCGACCTCCTCGAGCGGACGCACCGTCGCCGAGAGGCCGATGCGCTGCGCGGGGCGCGGGAGCATCGCATCCAGCCGTTCGAGCGTCACCGCGAGGTGTGCGCCGCGCTTGGTCGCCGCGACCGCGTGGATCTCGTCGACGATGACCGTCTCGACTCCGGCGAGCGTCGACCGCGCGGCGCTCGTCAACATGAGGTAGAGCGACTCGGGCGTCGTGATGAGGATGTCGGGGGGCTCGCGCTGCAGCAGCCGCCGATCGGCGGGCGTCGTGTCGCCGGACCGCACGCCCACCGTGATCGAGGGCGGCTCGGTGCCGAGGCGCTTCGCGGTCTGGGTGATTCCGACGAGGGGCGAGCGGAGGTTGCGCTCGACGTCCACGCCGAGCGCCTTGAGCGGCGAGATGTACAGCACGCGGGTGCGGGTGGCGGGGGCTGCGGGGGGCGCCTGGAGCAGGCGGTCGAGCGACCAGAGGAACGCCGAGAGCGTCTTGCCGGATCCGGTGGGGGCGACGACGAGCGCGTGACGTCCGGAGGAGATCGCCTGCCAGGCCCCCGCCTGCGCCGCCGTCGGCTGGGGGAACGCGCCGGCGAACCACTCCCGTGTCGCGGGGGAGAAGCGCTCGAGCGCGGGATCCATGCCCCTATCCAACCCCGAACCCCCGACTCCTGACCTGCCGCGCGCCCCCGCCCCGTGAGAGTACGCACTTCTGCGTGCTCCGAGCCGTGAGAGCACGCAGAAGTGCGTACTCTCACGGGGCTGAGAGGGGCGCCGGTGCGGGGAGAGCCCCGCTCAGGAGCGGGCGCGGAGGAAGGCGGCCACGTCGCTCAGGACCTGATCCGACACCGCATGCCCGAGCCCCGGATACACGGCACCGGTCAGCGCGGTGTGGTGCGCGAGCCACCGCTCGGCCCGCGCGATGAGGGCGGGTGTGAAGAACGGATCCACAGTGCCGCGTCCCCAGTACACCGCGGGCCGCTCTCGCGCGAGCCGTGCGTCGGCCGGATGTTCGCCGCCCACGACGAACCCCGAGAGGTTCGCGGCGAACGAGACCGCCCCGTGGCTCTGGCGCAGCAGGTGCACGGCGAGTGCGCCGCCCTGCGAGAAGCCGAGCGCTCCGACGCGCGGCGGCACCCACGGTAGATGCCTCAGCCAGCCGAGCACGGCGTCCGCTGCCGCGTCTGCCGCGTCGAGACTCGGGTCGCCGGGCGTCTCGACCGCGTCGTCGAACCAGGCCCACGCGGGGCCGAACGGATGCGGGCCGCGCAGCGACGCGTACACGAAGCGCGCGGGGAGGAGCGATGCGAGGGAGGCGAGGTCGTGTTCGTCGGATCCGCGGCCGTGCAGGAGCAGCACGAGGGGCCGGCCGCGGCAGGCGTCGGGCTCGTCGCTCCACACGACGAGGTCCGGGTCGATCGACAGCGCTGTCACATCCCCATACTGCCCCGCCCCGTGAGAGTACGCACTTCTGCGTGCTCTCACGGCTCGGAGCACGCAGAAGTGCGTACTCTCACGGGAACCGGGGGGCGCGTGCGCCAGAATGAAGCATGAGCACCGTGGGCGCAGGCATCCCCGAACCTCCTCGCGACGAGCCGAACTCGGCGTGGTTGAGCGAAGAGGAGCTGTCGGAGGCGCGGCGGAGGCTGCCCCTCCTCTACGTCGAGGCGGTCCCCGTGCGCGTCGATGGCCTCGGCGTGGTGACGCACGTGGGCGTGCTTCTGCGGGCGAACCCGGCGGGCGAGATCACCCGCACCCTCGTCTCGGGTCGCGTCATGTTCGGCGAGACGATTCGCGACGCGCTCTTCCGCCACCTCGAGAAGGACCTCGGCCCGATGGCCTTCCCTCTGCTCCCGGCGAGCCCGGTGCCGTTCCAGGTGGCCGAGTACTTCCCCATCCCGGGGCTCTCCGCCTACGTCGACGAGCGCCAGCACGCCGTCGCCCTCGCCTACGTCGTGCCGGTGACCGGCACCTGCGAGCCGCGGCAGGATGCGCTCGAGCTCACCTGGGTCACCCCCGCCGAAGCGTCGTCGCCGACGTTCCATGCGGAGCTCGAGGGCGGTCGCGGCAGCCTGCTGCGCGCCGCGCTCGCCTCGGTCGGCGTCCTCGGCTGATTCGACCGTCGGGGTACGCGTCCAGCCGGTTGAGGGGTACGTTTAGCCGTATCCGGGGTACGTTCAGCCGAAATCTGGGGGGACGACCCCTCGTTCTACACCCCCGGGTTGGGGTCGCCCCCGGGGGCGAAAGCGCATGCACGCGGTGAACAACCCTCGATAACGTAAGCGCAAACGGTTACCCGATACCCCAGTGACGTACCCGCGTTGCTCACCCGAATCGGCACTCGAACGCCGATGCAGCCGGGGATGTCGTGCGCCGTCAAGTGTGAATAGGTTCTCCTCTCCGTGGTACGTGCACGTCGCCGCCTGCAATTCGGTGCTGCCTTCGCAGCCCTCTCCGCTCTCCTCATCGGTACCGCCGCGGTGCCCGCCGCCGCAGCCGAGAACTCGGCCGTGCTCGACATCACGAAGTCGGTCGACAAGGCGACCCCCGCCCGCGGGCAGGTGTTCACCTACACGATCACCGTCGACTGCTCGAGCGACAACTGCCTGAACGCGACCGTCGTCGATGCCCTCCCCGAGCCGTTCGCTTCGTTCGAGGTGAACCCCACGGTCGTGGTCACGGGCGCTCCGGCGACGACGACCTGGGGCGGCGAGGACGGCCGCACCCTGACCGTGGCGTTCACGCGGGCGCTCGACGGCGGCGGCGTGGGCCTCGCGTCGGGTGACGGCCCCTCGATCCAGGTCGCACTGACGGTGCCCGCAGGGCTGTCGCCGAACTGGAGCCACAACGGTGTCGCCGTGCCGAACACCGCCACCGTGCGCGCGGACAACGCACTCGAGGAGTCGGCCTCGGCCAACGTGACCGTCTCCGTGCCGTTCGAGGTCTCCACCTCGACGAGCATCGACTGGGCTCCGCCGTCGGCGCAGTTCAAGGTGGGCGAGGCCTCGACGATCACCCTCACCACCCGCAACACCTCGAACGCGCTCGCGGACTCGCTCGAGTTGGTCGCCCCGCGCGACCCCACCGCCACGGGGAACGCCTTCGACATCGTCGACCTCACCGGATTCGGCGAGCTCGTGTTCCCGCAGGGCGCCGACCGCGTGCAGATCGACGCCTACGTCGACGGCGCGTGGGTCGTCGGCACCCCGTCGAGCTCCGCGGCGCTTCCGGGCGGCGTGTCCGCCGGAGACGTGACGGGCCTACGTATCCGATTCACATCCACCTCGGGTGTGGCGATCGCCGCCAACGGCACTGAGGGCTCGATCGAACTGCAGGTCGCGCAGCGCGCCACCCGCCGTGGTACCTCCGACTCGCTCGTGCTCGGCGCATCCGCCACGATGCTCACCCGCGGCACCGTGACCGTGCCGGATCACGGCTCGGCCTCGGCCAACGGATCCGACTCGTACACGATCAGCCCTCTCACGGTCGAGGTCAGCGGCACCGTATCCTTCGCGGCATCGGTCATCGCCGCCGGCACGGGAACGACCGCGACGCTCAGCGGCCGCAACGACTCCAACGGTCCCGTGTCGGTGCTGCGCCTCACCCAGCAGGCCGACGAGCTGCTCGCCGACACGCACCTGACCTTCACGCGCCTCGTCGACCAGGGCACTGCCTGGCCCGAGGGCGCGACGTCGGCCAAGATCACCTGGCTCGTCGACTCCGGTTCGGCTCCGGCCCCCACGACGATCGGGCCGGATGACGACTGGCCCGCCCCGAGCCTGACGGGCGGCCAGCGCATCGTCGGGTTCTCGGTGGACTTCATCGGATCGATCCCCGCGGGTGAATCGGCCACCGTGCCGTTCCGCTTCGAGGTCGCGCCGAACATCGTCACGAACCCGAGCGATGTCGTCGACCTCGACAACACGATCCGCGTCGATGCCCACAACGATGCGGGCGACGCCGATCCGGCGTACCCGTCGGCCTCGTTGCAGGTCATCTACCCGCAGATCGACGTCACCCTCAAGAAGACGGTCACCCCGTCCGCCCCGGTGCCCGCGGGCGGCCGTTCGGTGACCCAGCTCCGCGCCTCCGTCGGAAGCCAGTCCGGTTTCGTGAACCCGACGAGCATCATCATCACGGATGTCGACGGCAGCGGGACCGACTACTGGGATGCGTTCGACGCGGTCGCCATCGCGCCCACCTCGGTGCCCGCCGATTCGAAGCTCGTGATCCGGACGACCACCGACGGCACCACCTGGACGATCTTCGACACGATCATCACCGGTGACGTCGGCACGACCTACGCGAAGGCACTCCCCGCGGGTCTCGTCGGTGTGCGCTTCGAGTTCACCAACGAAGACGGGTTCGCCCAGGGCACGGCCGTGCAGGGCAACGTGGCGTTCGTCGCGCGCTCCGAGCTGCGCAACAGCGGCCTTCCCGTCGCTTCCGGTTCGGGTGCGACGAGCTACACCAACGCCGCGACCGTCGACTCGGGCGGCGAGGTCGAGCTGCCGGGTGGCGGCACGGTCACCGACAGCGACGGCGACACGGGCTCCGGCCCCGTGATCCCCGACCCGGGCTTCGGCGGTCTGCTCGCCGGCAAGGACTGGCAGCTGGTCGACGGCTCCGCGACCGTGTCGAGCCAGTCGGGCCAGCAGCGCACCGCGCGCCTCGGATGGGGCACACAGGTGACCGGGTCCGACACGGTCGTCGTGGCCGACCCGGCCGACCCCACCGCAGCCGTCACGAGTACGGTCTTCCAGGCCTTCGACCTGGTGCGGATCGAGGCGATCACGCGCGAAGCCGACCCGTTCATCGCGTTCGACCGCGTGAAGGACATCCGCCTCTACAACGGCTCGACGTGGACGTCGATCCGCTCGGCGGCGTGCGCCACCGCGAGCGACTGCGAGGGGCGTTTCAACGGATACACGCTGACCGCCGCCGAGCGCGCCAGCACCGTCGGCGTCGAGATCACCTTCGAGGAGTGGGAGGACGGCCGCCTCCCCGAGAACACCGACGACCCGCTCACTCCGCCTGTCGGTTCGGGCGTCACCTCGGGCCCGGACGAGCGTCCGCTCGACCTCACTTTCCAGCTGCGCAACCGCCTGCGCGACAGCTCCGCCTCGCCCGAGAACCCGTGGATCACGGCCAGCCGCGTGCTGAACCGCGCCCCGGATGCCGGCCTCGTCGAGAACAACGTGCTCGTCGTCACGGGCGCCGACCAGCGCAGTGCCGCCGACACCATCCAGATCCTCGACCGCCTGCCGGGCGTCGGCCTCACCAAGACGTCGAGCTCCGGGTCGATGGCGATCCCGATCCTCGGCGACGTGGCGGCGGGCAACTACCCCACCACGGACTTCGTGCTGACGGCGCGCAACACCTCGGATGCGCGAGCCTGGTACCTGCGGGTGACCGACCAGATGCCGTGTTCGAGCTCCGACGTCACGGAGTGCGTGCACCCGACCGCCGGTGGCGTCTCGGGGTCGACGGTTAATCCGTACACGGGTCACACGTGGGACCCGGAGACGAGCCCGTTCGACGCCTTCACCATCACGAGCCTGACGATGCCGAGCACCTCCACGCTCAGTGCGGCGGGCGTGACCGGCGCGGTCATCACCGTGTGGAAGCCCGACGGCTCGACGGTCGACTACACGTACAACGTGACGAACGGATCCGGGCGACCGAACACCTCGCAGCTGGCCGACGCCGTGGGCATCAGTGTGCTCTTCTCTGGGGTGAACGCCGACGGCGGCTCGATCGTCACCGGGGCGAACCTCTCCATCACCCTGAAGACGCAGCTGCGCGAGTTCCTCCGCAGCGATCCCACCACGCGGCCCGCCCCCGGCGTGATCACGAACGACGCATTCACCCAGGTGTGGGACGGCGTGCTCAACGACACCGGCGTCAACGCCTACGCCTCGCGCAGCGCGGATGTCACCCTCGCGAACGCCGCGATCGACGTGACGGCGGCCAAGGCCGTCTCGCCGACGACCATCCTCGAGAAGGACCGCAGCACGCCGGTGACCGTGACACTCACGGCCACGCAGGGCACCTCGACCGCGTCGCCCGATGAGATCGTGATCTCCGACACGCGCTCCGACTTCTGGAACGTCTTCGAACTGCGCGGGCTCACCTCGACGCAGCGTCCGACGGGTGCGGACCGCGTGCGGATGTCGGTGAAGCTCGAGGACGACTCGTGGGTCGACGGGGCGTGGGGCTCGAACGCGACCCTGCCCTCGGTCGACCTCGCCGACGTGCGCGGTGTGCGCTTCAGCTACGGCCGCGCGGACGGCGCGATCATCTCGACCACCGCGCCTGCCGCCAACTGGACGGCGAAGGCGGTCTTCACCGTGGCGATTCGCGACACAGCAGCCGACGGCACCTCGGTGGCCTTCCCCTCGACCGTGACCAACACGGTCGACACGAGCGCCACGAACCCCAGCTGGGGAACCGACACGGCATCCGCCAACCGCAACCTCACGCTCGCGACCGGCACCTTCCGCGTCGCGATCTCGAAGACTCCTGCGGTGACCAGCTCGCCCGCCGGCGAGACGGTCAACTTCACCCTCGTGATGCGCAACACCGGCACGGGCTACCTCAACAACCCGGTCGTGGTGGACCAGCTGCCCGTCGACGCGACGATGCCGTACGGCGGATCGCTCCTGTTCGACCCAACGAGCGAGATCACGTACTCCACCTCGTCCGCCGGCATCCTGCCGACGAGCGGACAGACGGTCTCGTACGACGACACCGCTCGCCGCATCACGATCAGCTGGCCCGCTGGGTCGCGGCTCGCCCCCGGCGAGGAGTACACGGTCGTGATCCCGCTGCAGCTCGCGCCGGGTCTGCGCACCACCGACCCGGCCGCGCTCAACACCTTCCGCTTCACGAGCGACCGCAGCCTCGAGGCGTGCACCCTCGCGACCTCGAACGGCCGCAGCGTGACCTTCACGAACGGCTCGACGAGCTGCTCCACGGACGCCCTCGTGACGACCTACGACGCGTCGGCGATCACCTCCTTCAAGGGCGTGAAGGGCGACGTCGGAACGGGCACCGTCTCGACGCGCGGTGCCGTGAACGCGAAGGACTCCGCGACCCCGTGCGTCTCGGACTCGGAGGGCTTCTACCGCTACCCGTGCGCCGCGAACACCGTCGTGGGCGGCACAGACCTGTGGAAGCTGCAGTTCACCAACGGTGGCAACATCAGCGCCTCGACGGCGACGATCGTCGACGTGCTTCCGATCCCGGGCGACTCGTACCTGCGCTCCGGACTCGCGCGCGAGTCGGACTACCGGCCCGTGTTCGCGGGCGACCTGCAGCTGCGGACCGCCGGAGAGTCGGTCGGCACGACGTTCACCTGGCAGCTGACGACCACGGCGAACCCCTGCCCGACGTTCGAGTCCAACCCGACGTGCTCGACCGCGAGCTGGGTGGACGGATCGGCGTTCGACTCCGACGACTACGACCGCGTCACCGCGGTGCGGATCGTGTTCGACTTCTCCGGAGCCACAGAGGGCGTCCTGAAGCCGGGTGCCCGGGTCGGCGTCACCTACCGCACGGTCAACACGCCCACCACTTCGGCGACCGACCAGCTGGCCCCCGTCACGGCGAGCACCTCGCCCGTGCGCGCGTGGAACAGCTTCGGGGTGAGCGCCCGCTTCACGAACAACGACATGCGACGGGTCGAGCCGATCCGCGCGGGTGTGCAGATCGCGACCGGGCCGATCCAGGTGACGAAGGCGATCGCCGGAGTCGCCGCTGACTTCGCCCCGACCAGCTACAGCGTCACCGCGAGCTGCACGGTCGCGGGTGTGAGCGTGCCGCTGCCCGCTTCCGGAGCCCTGACGCTCGCGGAGGGCAACGCGGTGCCGTACACGGCGCGCATCGACGGCATCCCGATCGGTGCGGAGTGCCGCATCGTCGAGGGTGAGACCGACGCGGTGAGCGTCGACTACTCGCCGGAGGCTCCCGGAGGCGAGGCCGCCCTGCTGGCGGTCACCACGGCCGCCGCCGTCGCCGACGCCGTGCCGACCGCGCAGCGCGCGAGCGTCACGAACACCTTCGGCACCACCTCGCTCACGATCGTGAAGGATGTCGACACGCTCGCGACGGAGGGCGAGTTCGGTCCGTTCGACTTCACCCTCGAGTGCGCGTCCGACACCGGCTCGGGCATCGTCGAGGTGGAGCTCGATGCCGAGGACGCGGCGTTCACGCTGGCCGACGGCCAGTCGAAGTCGGTGACCGACATCCCCGCGCCCGCCGACTGCACCCTTCGCGAGACGGATGCCGACGCGGCTGACGCGATCACGGTGACCCTCGGCGACGCCGAGAACACGGTGGTCGAGGGCGAGGCTGCTCCGCTCGAGCTCGGCTCGGCGGCGTCCTACACGGCGACGGTGACGAACACGTACGAGGCGGGCACGCTCTCGGTGCGCAAGGTCGTGACCGGCGGCACCTCCTACGGCGATGCCGAGTTCGTGTTCGACGTCACCTGCACGTACGACGGCCAGACGCTGCTCGACACCGAGCTCACCCTCGAGGCGTCCGAGACGCACGACTTCGACGAGATCTTCCCGGCGGGAACCTCCTGCGAGATCGTCGAGACGGATGCCGGCGGGGCGAGCGACCCGGCGGACGACGCGAGTGTGACGATCCCGGGACCCGAGGTCGGCGACACGCTCGGTTCGGTCACGGCCGTGATGACGAACCAGTTCAACACCGGGAGCGTGAAGATCACCAAGGCGCGCACCGGTGACGGGGCGGCGACCTACGGAGCCGGACCGTTCACCGCCCAGCTCGCCTGCACCTGGGAGCGTGACGGCGAGACCCTTGAGATCCCGCTGCCCGATGACGGTCTCGTGGTGCTCGACGCCGCGGGCGGCTACACCGCCACGGTCACGGGGCTCATCGCGGGCGCCGACTGCGTCGTGACGGAGCCCGAGTCCGGAGCCGCCACCCAGACCACGATCGATGACGTCCCCGCGATCACCGACGGCGGCACCGCGGAGGTCGACATCGACAACCGCTTCGACGTCGCGGGTCTCCAGATCGTCAAGGAGCGCGTCGGTGAGGGCGTCTCCCGCTGGGGCGACGGGCCGTTCGAGGTCGAGGTCGAGTGCGGCTACGACCGTGACGGCACCTGGGTCGACATCGACCTCGGATCCGACGCCACGCAGGAGCTGAGCTCCTCGAACGGCTACGAGGCGCACCTCGACGACCTGCTCGTCGGCGCCGAGTGCACCGTCGCCGAGACGGATGCGGGCTACGCGATCGAGAGCGAGGTCAGCACCGACGACGATCCGGCCGTCATCCCGGCGACGGGCGAGGCGACGGTGACCGTGACGAACACCTTCCTCCTCGGCTCGCTGTCGATCGAGAAGACGGCCTCGGTCGGCGCTGTTCAGGGCGGGACGGAGTTCTCGTACACGCTCGCGGTCACCAACTCGGGCCACGTCGACGCCGAAGGCGTCCATGTGGCGGATGAGCTCGACGCGGACCTCGCGTTCGAGGGCGTCGACGCATCCGGCTGGACCTGTGAGTTCAACGGCGATGACCCGGATGGCTTCGGCGGGGTCCTCGCGTGCGACTACGACACCGTGCTCGACGCCGGTGACGACGCGACCGACATCCTGGTGACCGTGACCGTTCGCGACACGATCGCGAAGGACCAGCTGCCCAACACGGCCGTGGTCACCTCGACCACCCCGCAGGTGGACGGCGATGACGACGACGTGACGACTCCGGTGAAGTGGCTCGACGCCTCGGCGACCCCGACGTGCCTCCGGGACGCCCCGTGGCTGTACTACCGGATCGACGCGCGCAACGTCGACCTCGACGGTCAGAGCCTCACGATCGAGTGGAAGTCGGCGGGCGGTGAGATCGTGCACACCGACGTGGTGCCGATCACAGCCGACATGATCGACGACGACGGAGTCGTGAACGGGCGCATCCTGTGGCCCGGCGCGGCGGTCGACGCCGACGGGTACGGCATCCTGTGGCCTGGATACCGGGCAGCGGGCCCCGGCGAGACCCCGGACTACGAGAACCTCGTGCACGACACCTCGCTGCCCGAGGAGGCGCTGCGCGACGGCGCCTCGGTGACCCTGCACATCAACCCGGAGACGACGGTCACCGCCGAGTACCCGCCGCCGAGCGATGCGTGCGCCGAGACTCTCGGGCCGCGGGACGCGCACCTGTGGTTCACCAAGGACGCCGACAAGACGATGCTCTCGCCGGGTGACGAGTTCACGTACACGATGGTGGGCGGCAACGACGGATACGGCGCTGCGACGGATGTCGTGCTCGTGGACGCGGTGCCCTCGAACCTGCGGGTGCTGAGCGTCGCTCCGGCCGCGGCCGCCTCGGCCGGCGACCCGACGTGGTCCTCCTGCCAGGTGACGGACCGCGACGCGACCGGCTACGGCGGCGTGCTCCGCTGCGCCCTCGACCGTCCGCTGGGCGTCGGGCAGCGCACCCCCGCGGTGGTGCTGTCGGTGCGGCTCGCGGCGGATGCCGGAGTCGGCCAGGTGCGCAACGTCGGTGAGCTGACCGGTGACGAGGTCGAGACCGACCCGGATCGCGAACTGCCGACGCTGGCCGTGGACGACGACGCGACCGGCATGAGCATGGGTCTCGCCGCGACGGGTGTGCGCGAGGCGGTGGTGGTCGGGCTCGTGGGTCTGCTCGCGCTGCTGCTCGGTGTGCTCGCCCTGGCCGTGGCGGCCCTGCGTCGCCGGCGCGCCGAGGATGACGGAGCGTGACGTGCGATTCCGGGGGTGCGGCCGGTCGGTCGTACCCTCGGAATCATGACGACCCCGCGCGCCCAGACGAGCTATCAGGTCCGTTTCGAGTGGGGCGCGGAGGGCGCGGAAGCGCTCGCGTCGGGCGTGCACGCGATCGTCTGGGTCGATGAGCTGGGCGACGACGCGGCGCCCGAGCTGGGCATCGAGGTCGTCGCAGGCGGAGTGAGCTCGGCGGCGGCCGTCGCAAGGTGGTCGCTCGAGCGCCAGGAGCAGCTCGGCGGCCGATTCGTGGTCGGCGTCGTCGCGGCGGGCGCGCGTCAGGCCGACGGTTCGCTGCGATTCGCCGTAGAGGACCTGCTCGGAGCGGGTGCGGTGATCGACGCGATCGCCGAGACGGGCATCGATCACCAGTCACCGGAGGCTGCGGCCGCGGCTGCGGCCTATGCCGGCCTCCGGAACGCGACCCGGCACCTGGTGTCGGCATCCGTGTCGGCGCGCGAGCTCGGGGGTGTGCAGTTCGATGTCACCCCGGTCGATGCCGTCCAGCGCATCGGGGGTTCTCCGGCGTAGCCTCGGGATCATGTTCCAGGCGAAGCTCGGGGATCAGGTGATCGCCCAGGCCGACGAGGCCGACGTCATCCACATCGAGGGCAACGTGTACTTCCCGCCGTCGTCGGTCGTGGAGGGTGTGCTGCGCGACAGCCCCACCCCGTACACCTGCCCGTGGAAGGGCGAGTGCCAGTACTACAGCGTGCGCGATGGCGAGCAGTGGCTCACCGACCGCGCGTGGTCGTATCCGCACCCCTATCCGACGGCGTTCGACCGGGTGGGTAAGGACTTCAGCGGGTACGTCGCCTTCTGGAAGGACGTCCAGGTCTCGAAGGCCTGAGCCCTCAGCTCGCCTCGGTGCGGGTTCGCGCCCGGTGCGCTCGCACCTTGGCGCGGTTGCCGCAGCGCTGCATCGAGCACCACCGCCGACTACCCGTGCGCGAGGTGTCGCGGTAGACGGTGCGGCAGTCGTCGGCGGCGCACCGGCGGATGCGGTCCGCGTCGTCAGCGGCCAGCACCTCGACGGCGTCGCGGGCGAGCGCCGAGAGCGCCTGCGCCACCCGGATGCGGCCCGCGCCTGCTTGGCGACGCCCGCCGTCGAGCGCGGGCGGAATGTCGGGGGATGCCGCGTAGAGGTTGACGGTGTCGATGTCGTCGGGCTCGAGCGGGTCGTGATCGGCGCGTGCGCGGGCGAGTCGATCGATCGCCTCGCGCAGCAGTCGGGCGTCGCGCAGGTCGCCCTCGGAGGCGGGGGTGATCGTCAGTTGCGGGTGGCGTTCGGCGAGCCACGCGTCGAGCGTGGTCGCGGTGGCGAGGAGCTCGCCCCCCGTGTCGCCGAGCCCGCCGGGCGCGGTTGCCGCGAAGTCGAGGCTCGGCGCTCCCGCCTCGAAGAGGCGTCGCCCGCCGTCGTGTCCGTCGACCCACTGCCCCGTCATGTAACCATCATGTCAAGTTACGGCGTCGGTGCGGTCGCGAGGCGGCGGATCCGGGCTCCGCGCCACTGCCACACCGTCCAGAGGCCGATCCAGAGCAGCGGGGTGAGCGGGCCCGCGCTGACATCGAGCCGGTCGCGGTAGATGCAGCGGCCGTCGCCGAGGGGAGTCACCGCCATCCGATGCCGCCACGACGTGACGCGCGCGAGGGCTCCGCTCAGCGGCTTGCCGACGTCCTCGAAGATCCGGGTGGTGCCTCGCCTGCGTAGCCGAACGTCGATCAGCTGGCGCCCGACCGGGATTCCGAGGCTCGTGAGCCGCACCGTGACGGCGTCGCCGGTGCTCCAGCGGGCGGGCGGGTCGGTCTCCGGATGCAGGATCATCACGGGCGCGTAGATCTCGGCGGCGGCCTCCGGTGAGCGCAGCATGTTCCACACGTGGTCGGCGTCGGCGGCCAGTTCGATGCGCAGGGCGACGTACATTGGTCCGCTCCTCTCAGCGGCGCACCCAGTGGATGCGCAGGGCAGGGTCGAAACGCCTGGAGCATACGCCGCATGAGGTCGGGCGGGTAGGTCGGCGGTAGCGGTAGCTGGTGTGGCCGTTGGGGCAGGTGCCCACCCAGGGGGCGAGCTCGTTCGGCACGGGCCCATCGTGGGTGCGGCCTCCGACGTATCCGAGCTCGGCCGCGGCCGTGCGCCACGCGGCTCCGTGACCGGAGGTCGGTCCGGCGATCGCGTGCGCGACTTCGTGGAGCAGTACCTGATGGATGTCGTCGTCGTCCGACCGGGCGGAGATGTACCGCGAGACCGAGATCCGTTTGGCGGTGAAATTGCACAGCCCTGCGCGGGTCTTCGCGTTGTCGAACGCGAAGCTCCAGCTCTCATCGAGGTGCAGGCGGATGAGCGCTTCCGCCCAGGTGCGCACACGTGCCGGGTCGGCCACGCTCAGCCCTCCTGCAGTTCCACGAGCCGCACCGACATGATGCGGTCGTCCTCGGGCGACGGGTCTCCCCGGCCGTCCGTGTTGTTCGTCACGAACCAGAGCGACCCGTCGGATGCAGGCACCACGTCGCGGATGCGGCCGTACTCGCCCGCGAACCAGGCGACCGCGTCGAGCCGACCGTCGGCCATGGGGTAGAGCGCCCACACGCGCTCGCCCTTCAGGGACGCGAGGAAGAAGGTGCCGTCGACGTAGGCGAGGCCGCTCGGGCTCGCCTCGTCCGGATTCCACTGCACTGACGGATCGATGAAGCGCGGGTCGTCGGCGCGACCCTCGACGACCGGCCAGCCGTAGTTGCCGCCCGGCTCGATGCGGTTCACCTCGTCCCAGGTGTCCTGCCCGAACTCCGCGGCCCAGAGCTGACCCGCGTCATCCCACGCGATGCCCTGCGGGTTGCGGTGGCCGAGCGAGTAGACGAGCGAGCCCGGATAGGGGTTGTCGCTCGGCACGCCACCCTCGGGCGTCATCCGGAGGATCTTGCCGCTGAGGCTGGTCGGGTCCTGGGCCCGCTCCGGCACCCCGGCATCGCCGACGGTGGCGTACAGCATGCCGTCGGGGCCGAACGCGATGCGACCGCCATTGTGGTTACGCGCCGACGGCAGTCCGGTGTGCAACCGCTCCGGATCGCCGAGTTCCAGATCGTCGCCGAGCGGCATCCGCACGATGCGGTTGTCGGTCGCCGTGGTCGTGTAGGCGTAGAGCCAGCGCACGCCGCCCCTCTCGGCGATGGCGAGCCCGAGAAGGCCCCCCTCGCCCCGGTGCTCGACATCCGGCACCGTGCCGATCACGTCGAGCGTGCCGTCCGTGGCCAGATGCCGCACGACCCCGGTGTCGCGCTCGCTCACGAGCGCCTCGCCCGGGGAATCCGGAAGCGGCACGACCGACCAGGGGCTCGTGAGACCCGACGCGACGCGCTCGGGGTCGCCCGCGGGCTGCACCGGCCCGACCCGCGCGGGTGCGGGCTCCGGTGTCTGGGTCGAGCCGCTCGGCTCGGGCATGGCGGTGCCCGTGCACCCGGCGAGCAGCAGCGCGCATGCGGCGCTCACGAGGAGAAGCGGCCGGGGTCTCATGAACCCATTTCAGCACCGGCCCACGGCATCGGCTCGGACTCAGCCGTTCCTGGGGAGCTGGAAGACGCTGCGGTTCGGGGGAGGAGAGGCGACGGCCGTCTGGTCGGTCACGACCGGCGCTCCGGCGACCCAGTCGCGCAGCTCGGCGCCGTGCAGAACCTGCGCCGGATGCGGCCCGCCGGCGAGCAGGCGGGGGATCCACTCCAGCGGAAGCGCGGCCGGTGATCCGACGAGCACGAAGTTGCCGAAACGGCGGCCCTTGAGCACCTGTGCCTCCCCGAGCACGGCCGTGTCGGCGAACACCAGTCCGAGCGTGGCGGCCTGTCCGCGGGCGAACGCCGCCCCCTGGCCGTCGGCGATGTTCGCGAGCAGCACCCCGCCCGGGGCGAGGAGCGCGGCGCACTCGGTGTAGAACTCCACGCTCGTGACGTGTGCGGGGGTGCGGGCGCCGGCGAACACGTCCACGACGAGCAGGTCGACCGTGCCGCGCAGTCCCGCGGGCAGACGGCCGAGCGTCTCGCGGGCGTCGCCGTAGCGCACCCGGATCGACGCTCCGGAGGGGAGCGGCAACTCGCTGCGCACGAGTTCCACGAGTTCCGGCTCGATCTCGATCACCTGCTGACGCGACCCGGGACGCGTCGTCGCGATGTACCGGGGCAGCGTGAGCGCCCCCGCTCCGAGATGCAGGGCGGTGATGGGTGCACCCGGATCCGCGAGCTGGTCGATCACGTGGCCCATCCGCGCCACGTACTCGAAGAAGAGGTGGGTGGGGTCGTCGAGGTCGACGTGCGACTGCGGCGTGCCGTCGACGACGAGCTCGTAGCCCGAGGAGGTGAAGCGATCTCGGCGCACCTCGGCGCGCATCCCGTTGGCGAGCCGCACTCCCGGAGCATCCTGCATCCGCCCATTCTCTCGCCCCGGCCACGGATGCGGGGGATGACCCCACCGCACGCGGGGGAGGGCCGGATGCCGCCGGACGCCGCCGCTCCGTAGCGTCGATCGGGTAGAGAGAGGACTCCCCATGACCACCACATCCCCCCGTCTTCGTCTCGCGGCGGCCGCCGCGCTCGTCGTCACCGCGGCCGTCGCGCTCACCGGATGCGTTGCGCTCCCGCTGCGCGCCTCCGGGCCGATGGATACCCGACAACTGGAGGTCGGCGACGACATCGACGCGCTGCGCCTCGAGACCTCCATCGACCTCGTCGTCGAGCTTGGCTCCGAGCCCGGCCTCGAGCTTCGAGGGCACACGTCGGCGCTCGACCGCGTGCGCATCAGCGAGTCCGGCGGCACGATCGTCGTCGGCAGCACGGGCCCGGGCTCCCTCGGACACCTGCGCGGCGTCCTCACGCTCACCTCGCTGTCGCAGGTCGAGGTGGCGGGATCCGGCGACGTGGCAGCGGACTTCTCCGAGGCCGACGAGGTCGGCATCCGCGTGCAGGGCTCGGGTGACATCGCCGCGGCGAACATCGACGCGACCCGCGTGGACGTCGAGATCGACGGCTCGGGCGACGTGCAGCTGCGCGGCGCCACCGAGGCGGTCGTGTTCTCGATCCGCGGCTCGGGAGACATCGAGGCGGGTGGGTTGCAGGCCGTCGATGCGGATGTCGAGGTGCAGGGTTCGGGCGACGTCGTGCTCACCGCGACAGGCCGTGTCATCGCAGTCGTCAACGGCTCGGGCGACATCATCGTCGGCGGTGGCGCTCGCGTCTCACGGCACGGCGGCGGCTCGGGCGACCTGATCGAGCGCTGACGTGACCTCCGGTGCGCTCGCCCGGAGCGCACCGGAGGCGGACGGGCCTAGGGCCTCGGTCCTGTCGAACAGCTCGCGTGGCGCGAGGGGCACGACGCCGACCGCCCCGCTCCGGTTGCCGATCGCCCCGGCGCTCGGGTGAGTGCTGTCCGAGCGGCGGTGGAGTCGATCATTGGCGACCTCCGGGGGGAGAGGGTGGAGAGCGGGCGGGTGACCGACGGGCCCCGCGTCTAGGGTTCGGGAGGACCCGTCGGCGGCGGTGCTTGGCGAAACTGTAGAGCTTCCTATGAGGCGCCGGGTTACGGGCTCGTGAACTCCCACGGGGTCCGCTCCGGGGCGGCGGATTGCCTTATAGACCTGATGCGGAACCAAGTCAAGGAATATGTGGACACGGCGCGTCGTTCCGACATATAGTTGTTCTTTGCGCTCCCCCACACCCGAGCCCTCATATTGCGGTCGGCCGGCGTGTGCTCCGGACGGAGAACCCGAAAATGGCGGCGGGTTCCGGTTCTGCAGTCGCGGGGCGCCTCTCCACTACCGACACACACGGAGACCGACGGGTCTCACGGAGGTTGTTTTCCTTGGCTGCTGCGCGCACCGCATCCAGTAAGAATTCCCCCAAGAACGGCCGTGCAGCATCGCGGCTCTCGTTCGCCAAGATCACGGACACGCTGACCGTCCCGGACCTGCTGGCCCTTCAGACCGAGAGCTTCGACTGGCTCGTCGGGAACGAGGCCTGGAAGCAGCGCACGGGCGGCACCGACGCGACCGGCCTCGACGAGATCTTCGAGGAGATCTCCCCCATCGAGGACCTGGGCGAGACGATGCAGCTCTCGTTCTCGAACCCCGAGCTCGAAGAGCCGAAGTACTCGATCGGCGAGTGCAAGGAGCGCGGTAAGACCTACGCCGCTCCGCTGTACGTGAACGCCGAGTTCATGAACCACATGACGGGTGAGATCAAGACCCAGACGGTCTTCATGGGCGACTTCCCGCTCATGACCGAGAAGGGCACCTTCATCATCAACGGAACCGAGCGCGTCGTCGTGTCGCAGCTGGTCCGTTCGCCCGGTGTCTATTTCGAGTCCGCCGCCGACAAGACCTCCGACAAGGACGTCTTCTCTGCCCGTGTGATCCCGAGCCGCGGTGCGTGGCTCGAGTTCGAGATCGACAAGCGCGACCAGGTGGGCGTGCGCATCGACCGCAAGCGCAAGCAGTCCGTCACGGTCTTCCTGAAGGCCCTCGGCCTCACGAGCGAGGAGATCCTCGAGCGCTTCGCGGGCTACGAGTCGATCGCCTCGACGCTCGAGAAGGACGCCATCCTCACCAAGGAGGAGGCGCTCAAGGACATCTACCGCAAGCTCCGTCCGGGCGAGCAGGTGGCCGCCGAGGCCGCGCGTGCGCTGCTGGACAACTTCTACTTCAACCCGAAGCGCTACGACCTCGCCAAGGTCGGCCGGTACAAGATCAACCGCAAGCTCGGTATCGACGCGCCGCTCGCCGACTCGGTGCTCTCGATCGACGACATCGTCGCCACGATCAAGTACCTCGTCGCCCTCCACGCGGGGGAGACCTCGCTTCCGGGGCAGCGCGACGGCAAGCCGGTGCAGGTGCGCCTCGACACCGACGACATCGACCACTTCGGCAACCGTCGCATCCGCGCGGTCGGCGAGCTGATCCAGAACCAGGTGCGTACCGGCCTCAGCCGCATGGAGCGCGTCGTGCGCGAGCGCATGACCACCCAGGACATCGAGGCGATCACGCCGCAGACGCTCATCAACGTGCGTCCGGTCGTCGCCGCGATCAAGGAGTTCTTCGGCACCAGCCAGCTCTCCCAGTTCATGGACCAGAACAACCCGCTCGCGGGGCTCACCCACAAGCGCCGCCTCTCGGCGCTCGGCCCGGGTGGTCTCTCGCGTGAGCGTGCCGGCGTCGAGGTCCGCGACGTGCACCCCTCGCACTACGGCCGCATGTGCCCGATCGAGACGCCGGAAGGCCCGAACATCGGTCTCATCGGTTCGCTCGCGACCTTCGGCCGCATCAACGCGTTCGGCTTCATCGAGACCCCGTACCGCAAGGCATCGGGCGGCAAGGTGTCGAGCCAGATCGACTACCTGACCGCATCGGAGGAGGACGACTTCGTCGTCGCGCAGGCCAACGCGCCGCTCGACGCCGAGGGCAAGTTCGTCGAGGCGAAGGTGCTCGTTCGTAAGAAGGGCGGCGAGGTCGAGCTCGTCGACGCCGACCAGGTCGACTACATGGACGTCTCGCCGCGCCAGATGGTGTCGGTGGCGACCTCGCTCATCCCGTTCCTCGAGCACGACGACGCGAACCGCGCGCTCATGGGCGCGAACATGCAGCGCCAGGCGGTGCCGCTGCTCCGCTCCGAGTCGCCGTTCGTCGGCACCGGTATGGAGGGCTTCGCCGCGGTCGACGCGGGCGACGTCGTCACCGCCGAGAAGTCGGGTGTGGTCCTCGAGGTCTCGGCCGACCAGGTCACCGTGCAGCTCGACGAGGGCGGCACGCAGGACTACTTCCTCCGCAAGTTCGACCGCTCCAACCAGGGCACGAGCTACAACCACCGCGTTGTCGTCTCGGCCGGTGAGCGGATCGAGGCGGGCGAGGTCATCGCCGACGGTCCCGCGACCGAGAACGGCGAGCTCGCGCTCGGCAAGAACCTGCTCGTGGCGTTCATGCCGTGGGAGGGTCACAACTTCGAGGACGCGATCATCCTCAGCCAGAACCTGGTGAAGGACGACGTCCTCTCCTCGATCCACATCGAGGAGTACGAGGTCGACGCCCGCGACACCAAGCTCGGCAAGGAGGAGATCACCCGTGATCTCCCGAACGTCAGCCCGGAGCTCCTGGCCGACCTCGACGAGCGTGGCATCATCCGCATCGGTGCCGAGGTCCGCCCCGGCGACATCCTCGTCGGCAAGGTCACCCCGAAGGGCGAGACCGAGCTGAGCGCCGAGGAGCGCCTGCTCCGCGCGATCTTCAACGAGAAGAGCCGCGAGGTGCGCGACACCTCGCTCAAGGTTCCTCACGGTGAAGAGGGCACCGTCATCGGCGTCAAGGTGTTCGACGCTCAGGACGGCGACGACGAGCTCGGCTCGGGCGTCAACCAGCGGGTCGTGGTGTTCATCGCGCAGAAGCGCAAGATCACCGAGGGCGACAAGCTCGCGGGTCGCCACGGAAACAAGGGCGTCATCGCGAAGATCCTGCCGGTCGAGGACATGCCGTTCCTCGCCGACGGCACCCCGGTCGACGTGATCCTCAACCCGCTCGGCATCCCCGGCCGCATGAACTTCGGCCAGGTGCTCGAGACCCACCTCGGATGGGTGTCGAAGCAGGGCTGGGAGGTCGAGGGTTCCCCGAAGTGGGCTGCGCGTCTGCCGAAGGAGGCCCACTCGGCCGCCCCCGGCACGAAGGTCGCCACCCCGGTGTTCGACGGTGCCGCGGAGGAGGAGATCTCGGGTCTGCTCGACTCGACGCTCCCGAACCGCGACGGCGTGCGCCTCATCGACAGCTCCGGCAAGACCCAGCTGTTCGACGGCCGCTCCGGTGAGCCGTTCCCGCACCCGATCTCGGTCGGCTACATGTACATCCTGAAGCTGCACCACCTCGTGGACGACAAGATCCACGCACGCAGCACGGGCCCCTACTCGATGATCACCCAGCAGCCGCTCGGTGGTAAGGCGCAGTTCGGTGGCCAGCGCTTCGGTGAGATGGAGGTGTGGGCGCTCGAGGCATACGGTGCCGCCTACGCCCTCCAGGAGCTCCTGACGATCAAGTCCGACGACATCCTCGGCCGCGTGAAGGTGTACGAGGCCATCGTCAAGGGCGAGAACATCCAGGAGCCCGGTATCCCCGAGAGCTTCAAGGTGCTCATCAAGGAGATGCAGTCGCTGTGCCTGAACGTCGAGGTGCTCGGCGCCGACGGCACCGCCCTCAGCCTGAAGGACACGGATGACGAGGTCTTCCGTGCCGCCGAGGAGCTGGGCATCAACATCTCCACCCGCTTCGAGTCGTCGTCGATCGACGACATCTGATCCGGGCCCAACAAGGTTTTCGTAGAGAAGAAGCGAGAGAGAACACACACGTGATCGACGCAACCACTTTCGATCAGCTCCGCATCGGCCTCGCGACGAGCGCCGACATCCGGGCGTGGTCGTACGGCGAGGTCAAGAAGCCCGAGACGATCAACTACCGCACCCTCAAGCCCGAGAAGGACGGCCTGTTCGGAGAGCAGATCTTCGGACCGTCCCGGGACTGGGAGTGCTCCTGCGGCAAGTACAAGCGCGTGCGCTTCAAGGGCATCGTCTGTGAGCGCTGCGGCGTGGAGGTCACCAAGAGCTCCGTCCGTCGTGAGCGCATGGGCCACATCGAGCTCGCCGCGCCCGTGACGCACATCTGGTACTTCAAGGGTGTTCCGAGCCGCCTCGGCTACCTGCTCGACATGGCGCCGAAGGACCTCGAGAAGGTCATCTACTTCGCCGCGTACATGGTCATCGATGTCGACGAGGACGGCCGTCACTCCGACCTCCCCGGCCTCGAGAACGAGATGCGTCTCGAGATCAAGGCGCTCGAGCAGCAGCGCGACGACCGCATCAACGCGCGTCTCGTGCAGCTCGAGGGCGACCTCGCCGCGCTCGAGGAGGAAGGCGCAAAGGCCGACCAGAAGCGCAAGGTGAAGGACGCCGGCGAGAAGGAGATGTCGCAGATCCGCAAGTCGTTCGACGAGCAGATCGCGCAGCTCGAGCGGGTGTGGGACGACTTCCGCAACCTCAAGGTCGGCGACCTGAAGCCCGAGGACTCCGTGTTCCACGAGCTGCAGGACCGCTACGGCCTGTACTTCGAGGCGTACATGGGCGCCGAGGCGATCAAGCGTCGCCTCGAGTCCTTCGACCTCGCGGCCGAGGCCGAGCTGCTGCACGACCAGATCGCGAACGGCAAGGGTCAGAAGAAGATCCGCGCCATCAAGCGTCTGCGCGTGGTCAACTCGTTCCTCGCCACCGGCAACTCGCCGGCCGCGATGGTGCTCGACGTGGTCCCGGTGATCCCGCCGGAGCTGCGCCCGATGGTCCAGCTCGACGGTGGCCGCTTCGCGACCTCCGACCTGAACGACCTCTACCGTCGCGTGATCAACCGCAACAACCGTCTTCGTCGTCTGCTCGACCTCGGCGCGCCCGAGATCATCGTCAACAACGAGAAGCGGATGCTGCAGGAGGCCGTCGACGCCCTGTTCGACAACGGCCGCCGCGGCCGCCCGGTCACCGGTACCGGCAACCGCGCGCTCAAGTCGCTGTCCGACATGCTCAAGGGCAAGCAGGGCCGCTTCCGTCAGAACCTGCTCGGAAAGCGCGTCGACTACTCGGGCCGATCGGTCATCATCGTCGGTCCGCAGCTGAAGCTGCACCAGTGTGGTCTGCCGAAGCAGATGGCGCTCGAGCTGTTCAAGCCGTTCGTCATCAAGCGCCTCATCGACCTGTCGCACGCGCAGAACATCAAGGCCGCCAAGCGCATGGTCGAGCGGTCGCGCCCGCAGGTGTGGGACGTGCTCGAGGAGATCATCCGCGAGCGCCCTGTGCTCCTGAACCGCGCGCCGACGCTCCACCGCCTGGGCATCCAGGCGTTCGAGCCGCAGCTCGTGGAGGGCAAGGCGATCCAGCTGCACCCGCTCGTCTGCACCGCGTTCAACGCGGACTTCGACGGTGACCAGATGGCCGTGCACCTTCCGCTCTCGGTGGAGGCGCAGGCCGAGGCCCGCATCCTGATGCTCGCCTCGAACAACATCCTGAAGCCGTCGGACGGCCGCCCGGTGACCCTGCCCTCGCAGGACATGATCATCGGTCTGCACCACCTGACGACCCTCACCGAGGGTGCCGCAGGCGAGGGCCGCGCGTTCTCGTCGCTGTCGGAGGCGCTGCTGGCGAAGGACGAGGGCAGCCTCGACCTGAACGCCAAGGTGCGCATCCGTCTCGAGGGCGTGTACCTCGAGGACGCCCCCGAGGACTTCGTGCAGGGTTCGGCGAAGCTCGTCGAGACCACCCTCGGTCGCGCGCTCTTCAACCAGGCCCTCCCCGAGGACTACTGGTACGTCGAGGCGCTCGCCGACAAGGGGAAGATCTCCGCGATCGTCAACGACCTCGCGGAGCGCTACCCCAAGGTGGAGGTCGCCGCGGCGCTCGACCGCATCAAGGACGCCGGCTTCTACTGGGCCACGCGTTCGGGTGTGACCGTCGCTCTCTCGGACATCGTGACCCCGGCCGACAAGCCGACCATCGTCGCGAAGCACGAGAAGCAGGCCGCCAAGGTGCAGTCCGAGTACGACAAGGGTCTGATCGACGACGCCACGCGCCGCAAGGAGCTCATCGACATCTGGACGGAGGCGACCAACGAGATCGCCCAGTCCATGCAGGCGAGCTACCCGAAGGACAACAACATCTTCCGGATGGTGTCCTCCGGTGCACGTGGTAACTGGCTGCAGGTGCGCAACATCTCGGGTATCCGCGGCCTCGTCGCGAACCCGAAGGGTGAGACCATCGCCCGCCCGATCATCTCCTCGTACCGCGAGGGCCTGTCGGTGGCGGAGTACTTCATCGCCACGCACGGTGCCCGTAAGGGTCTCGCCGACACCGCCCTCCGTACCGCGGACTCCGGCTACCTGACGCGTCGTCTCGTCGACGTCGCCCAGGACGTCATCATCCGCGAGGACGACTGCGGTACGACCCGTGGCCTCGAGCTCCGCATCGCGCAGAAGGGTGCCGACGGCGTCCTGATCCGCGACGAGAACGTCGAGAACTCGGTCTACGCGCGCTCGCTCGCCGAGGACGCGGTGAACGAGAAGGGCGAGGTGGTCGCCGAGGCCGGCTCCGACGTCGGCGATGTGCTGATCAACAAGCTCATCGCTGCGGGCGTCGAGACCGTCAAGGTCCGCTCCGTGCTCACCTGTGAGTCGGCGGTCGGCGTCTGCGCCGCCTGCTACGGTCGCTCGCTCGCGACCGGAAAGCTCGTGGACATCGGCGAGGCCGTCGGCATCATCGCGGCCCAGTCGATCGGTGAGCCCGGAACGCAGCTCACGATGCGTACCTTCCACCAGGGAGGCACCGCGGGTGCGGACGACATCACCCAGGGTCTGCCGCGTGTCACGGAGCTCTTCGAGGCGCGTACCCCGAAGGGTGCGAGCCCGATCGCCGAGGCGGCCGGACGCATCCAGATCGAGGACACCGAGAAGCAGCGTCGGATCATCCTCACGCCCGACAACGGCGACGAGCCGGAGATCTACCCCGTGCTCAAGCGCGCCACCCTCCTCGTCGAGGACGGCCAGCACGTCGAGCTCGGCCAGCAGTTCGTGGTCGGAAACCTCGACCCGAAGGAGGTGCTGCGCGTGCAGGGCGTCCGCGCCGTGCAGCTGCACCTGGTCGACGGCGTGCAGGGTGTCTACCGCTCGCAGGGTGTGCCGATCCACGACAAGCACATCGAGGTCATCGTGCGGCAGATGCTGCGCAAGGTGACCGTCGTGGAGCACGGCGACACCGACCTGCTGCCGGGCGAGCTCGTGGACCGCTCGCGGTACACCGAGATCAACCGCGGCGCGATCGTCGAGGGTAAGAAGCCCGCGTCGGCGCGTCAGGAGGTCATGGGTATCACGAAGGCCTCGCTCGCGACCGAGTCGTGGCTGTCGGCCGCGTCGTTCCAGGAGACCACCCGCGTGCTCACGCAGGCGGCGATGGAGGGTCGCTCCGACCCGCTCGTCGGTCTCAAGGAGAACGTCATCATCGGTCAGCTCATCCCCGCCGGAACCGGTCTCTCGAAGTACCGCAACGTCGAGGTGTCGGCGACGGAGGAGGCCAAGGCAGAGCGCTACCCGAACCGCATCTTCGCGGACGACTCGGCGTTCAGCGAGTCCGACCTGAGCTTCGTCGACTTCGACAGCTTCAGCTCGGACGACTTCCAGCCCGGAACCTACAGCTGATCGACTGATCACGTCGGAGGCCCTCGCGTCAAGCGGGGGCCTTCGTCGTTTCCGTCGGGAAGTGCCCTCGCTAGGCTGAGGGCGCCGAGCGAAGGAGCAATCATGGCCGAGCCCACCGATCCGACCCCCGCGGACGACACCACCCCCGCTTCGCCCGCATCGCCTGCGGCGACTCCGTCGCCCGAGTCGCCCGAATCTCCCGTGTCGCCTGTGGAGCCGGAGCCGCTCGTCGAGCCTGCACCCGTGGAGGCGCCTGCGGAACCTGTCGTCGTCGCCGACCCGGTTGCCGGGCCCGCCGCGGAGCCCGTTGCCGAGCCCGCACCGTCTACCGACACGGCCGCTCCCGTCGTCGTCCCGCCGCCCGCCTCGGCCCGGGAGGTCGTCTACGTGCAGGCGCCCGAGCCGCCCGCGCCCCGTCACAACCGCGGATTCGGGGTGCTCATCTCGCTCCTCGGGGCCGTTGCATTCGCCCTGCTCTACCTCGGGGCAGGCTGCGCGATCATCGCGCTGACCCCGGGAGCCAACCTCGACGCAAGTCTCGGATCGTTCCTGCGGAGTGCCGCGTTCTGGGTGCCGATCGGCGTATACGCGCTCGTGTCGATCCTGTTCGCGCTCATCGTCGACCGGGCCGCCTGGTGGGCGCACGTGCTGGGCAGCATCCTCGTCGCGATTCTGACGTACGCGGTCTCGCTCGGGGTGCTCGCGCTGCTGAGCGGTGTGATCACCCTGACGCCGGACGAGGGGGTGCGCCTGATCTCGGCGCTTGCCACGAATGCGTTCCTGCTGTGCGCCCTCGCGCTCGCCCGCGAGTGCGCGTTGTGGTTCGGGCTCGCCATCGCCGCCCGTGGGCGCAAGGTGAAGGAGCGCAACGTCGCCGATCGCGAGGAGTTCGACCGTTCGGCGGCCGAGCGGCGTGCGGAGTATGAGCGCGCCCACCCCGCCTGAGCCGTCGCGCCATCCGGAGCGGGTCGCCGGTCTCTTCGTCGCGGTGACATGGGCGGCCGTCGTGTTCGCGGTCGACGGCCTGCTTGCGGTGGCGCTCGACCGCGACCCGATCGAGTTCCCGGTGAGTCCGCTCTACGCCGTCGCCGCGCTGACGCTCGCCATGGGTGCCGTGTACCTCGGGATCGTCGTGACGGTGCCGACGCGGAGCCCGTGGCTCGGCACCGTGGGCACGGTCGCGGCCGTCTACCTGGTCCTGGTCGCGTCGGCGGCGACAGTCGACGTGGGGCTCGCCTTCGCCCAGGCGCAGAGCCCGTTCGTCATCGCGGCAGCGCTCATCGCCGCGGGCCCTCCGATCGGATGCTGGGCCTACTTCGCCCGGCAGAACGTGCGCTCTGACCCCCGCATGCGGGACTCGTGACGCCCCCGACCCCCGGGATAGCCTGACGCAGTCGGGGGCGCCACGCCCCCGAATCGCGGCCTCGATCGGGGGGACGACGCCGCGGTGTGGGTCTCGGCTCCTGAGGGGGTGGCATGGCCTCCCTTTCCGAGATCCTGATCATCCGCGGTCAGCTGCCGATCACCAGCATCGATACCACAGGCGATTCCGACGAGAGCCAGATCCGCGACCTGATCGCACAGGGCGTGCTCACCGAGTCGCAGGTGGCCTCCGCGCGCGCCGCGCAGCTCAACCTGCCGTTCGTCGACCTCACCGAGTACCCGGTCGACAACGCTGCGGTCTCGCTCGTGCCGCTCGGGCTGCTGCGTCGGCACGAGGTGCTCCCGATCGGACGTGACGGCGATCGGCTGCTCGTCGCGATGGCCGACCCCAACAACGTGGTGGCGCTCGACGACATCCGCGCCGCTGTGCGCATCCAGGTGCGCGCGGTCGTGGCGGAGCGCACCGACCTGCTGAACGCGATCGGCCGCTTCGTCCGTGCCGACGGCGAGCTGTCGGATCTGACGACCGCGATCGAGGAGGATTCCGAGCCGTCCGGCACGGATGTCGCGCTCGCCGAAGCGGAGGACGACGCGCCCATCGTGCGCTTCGTGAACCTGCTCATCAGCCAGGCCATCCAAGACCACGCCTCGGACATCCACATCGAGCCCGCCGAGCACGACATGCACGTGCGGTACCGGATCGACGGGGTGCTGCACGAGATGCAGCGCGCGCCGAAGTCGATCCAGAACGGCGTGATCAGCCGCCTCAAGATCATGAGCGACATCGACATCGCGGAGCGGCGGAAGCCGCAGGACGGTCGGCTGTCGGTGATGCACGGTGGCCGCAAGATCGACCTGCGCGTGGCGACCCTGCCGACGGTCTACGGCGAGAAGGTCGTCATGCGAATCCTCGACAACTCGTCGACCTCGCTCGGCATCGGCCAGCTCGCGCTGCTCGAGAACAACCTGGAGCGCTTCCGCACCTCGTACACGAAGCCCTACGGCATGATCCTCGTGACGGGCCCCACGGGGTCCGGCAAGTCGACGACGCTGTACACGACCCTCAACGAGGTCTCGAAGCCCGAGATCAACGTCATCACCGTCGAAGACCCGGTGGAGTACCGCCTCGCGGGCATCAATCAGGTGCAGGTGAACCCGAAGGCGGGCCTCACGTTCGCGAGCGCGCTCCGCAGCATCCTGCGATCCGACCCCGATGTCGTGCTGATCGGTGAGATCCGCGACAAGGAGACGGCTCAGATCGCGATCGAGGCGGCCCTCACCGGCCACCTCGTGCTCTCGACACTGCACACGAACGACGCGCCGAGCGCGGTGACGCGTCTCATCGAGATGGACATCGAGCCGTTCCTCGTCGGATCGGCGCTCGACTGCGTGGTCGCCCAGCGTCTCGCTCGGCGGCTGTGCGACAAGTGCAAGCAGCCGTACCACCAGTCGCCTGACGAGCTCGCCGCGATGGGCTTCGCATCCGATCCGCGGATGGGGGTGCCGACCCTGTTCCGCCCGGTCGGCTGCCAGCACTGCTCGAACACCGGGTACCGGGGCCGCATGGCTCTGCACGAGGTGATGTCGGTGTCCGAGGACATCGAGCGCCTCGCGGTGTCCCGTGCGTCGAGCGCAGAGATCGGCCGTGTCGCGGTGCAGCAGGGGATGCACACGCTGCGGCAGGACGGGTGGGCGAAGGCACTGCTCGGGATGACCAGCGTCGAGGAGATCCTCCGCGTCGTCGCCTGAGGGCGGCCGCGGGGCGCGGGGAAGGGGAAACCAGCGCATGAACGACAACAACATCTACGAGATCCCATTGACGGATCCGGCGGCACCACCTTTCGGGGTGCCGGGAGCGGCCGGCACGTTGCCGCCTCCGCGGAGCGAGCTGCCCCCGGAGGCGGCGGCTGCGCCCGACTTCTCGCACCTGCCGCCGCCCGTCGCGGGCGCGCACGTCGACGCGGCCCCCGCGCCGATGCCGGCCCAGATGCCCGCACCGGTGCAGATGCCCGCACCCGGCCCCGTGCCGGGCATGCCCGCCGCCGCGCCGGCGCCCATGCCGGATCCCCTCCCGAGCCCGCTCTCGGTGCCGTCCGCCGCGGTGCCCGCGCCGAGTGCTCCGCCGAGCATGCCCACGATGCCGACGCCGGGTGGGGCGATGCCTGCCGCCGCAGCGCCCCCGCAGCTGGGCGAGACGGACTCGCTTGACGACGACTACGCCCGCGCGGCCCGTGCCAACGCGGACGCCGAGCTCCTCCACTGCCTGCAGGAGGTGCTCCTTGCGGGAGCGTCTGACCTCCACATCTCCGCGGGTGCGGTTCCGCTGCTCCGCATCGACGGCACCCTCACCCCGGTGCACGAGATGCCCGTGTGGAACCGCGAACGCACGGCGACCGCGCTCTACAGCATCCTCTCGCCGAGCCAGCGCGCCACCTTCGACGAGAAGCTCGAGCTCGACTTCGCGTTCACCCTCTCGGCGAACGCGCGCTTCCGCGTGAACTTCTACCAGCAGCGCGGCGCGATCGGCGGTGCGTTCCGCATCATCCCCACCGAGATCAAGCAGCTCGGGCAGCTGGGTGTGCCGGATCAGGTCGGCAACTTCGCGAAGCTGCCGCGTGGGCTCGTGCTCGTCACGGGTCCGACCGGTTCGGGCAAGTCGACGACTCTCGCGGCGCTCATCGACCTCGTGAACTCCACGCGCCGCGACCACATCGTCACGGTCGAGGATCCGATCGAGTTCCTGCACACCAACAAGAAGGCGCTCGTCAACCAGCGCGAGGTGGGGGCCGACACCCACAGCTTCGCGAACGCGCTCAAGCACGTGCTGCGGCAGGACCCGGATGTGATCCTCATCGGCGAGCTCCGCGACCTCGAGACGATCTCGGTGGCTCTCACGGCGGCCGAGACCGGACACCTCGTATTCGCGACGCTGCATACACAGGACGCCGGTCAGACGATCGACCGCGTCATCGACGTGTTCCCGCCTCACCAGCAGGACCAGATCCGAGTGCAACTCGCGGCGACTCTGCAGGGCGTGGTGTGTCAGACGCTCGTGAAGCGCGCGAACGGCCGCGGTCGCGCGGTGGCCACCGAGGTCATGGTGATCACCCCGGCGCTCGCGAACCTCATCCGCGAGGGCAAGACCTATCAGGTGACGTCCGCCCTGCAGGCGGGTTCCGCACTCGGCATGCACACGATGGATCAGCACCTGGGCGAGCTCGTGAACTCCGGAGAGGTGGGCTACGAGGCGGCCATCGAGAAGGTGCACGACCCCGAGACGTTCAACCGGCTGGTCACCCGTCGTGACCTCAACAACCAGAATGCGAGGGCCATCTGATGGTGACCGCGACAGCGCCGGCCCCAGCGACCGGAGCACGCAACTGGAGCTTCCGCGGACGCGACGCAGGAGGCAAGGTCGTCAAGGGGCGCCTCGAGGCGCCCACCGAGTCCGCCGCCATCGACCGGATGCGATCCATGGGGCTGAGTCCCGTCAAGATCCAGGAGGCGGCCGCGGGCACCGGTCTCAACCGCGAGATCGAACTGGGCTTCGGCGGCAAGGTCGGCCTCAAGGATCTCGCCGTGCTGAGCCGCCAGGCGGCGACCATGGTCAACGCTGGCCTCTCGCTGCTCAAGACCCTGAGCATCCTCGCCGACCAGACCGAGAACAAGAAGCTCAAGGAGACACTCGGTGCGGTCGCTCGCGAGGTGGAGGTCGGTTGGGCGTTCTCGGACGCCCTCGGCAAGCACCCGAAGGTCTTCCCACCGCTCATGATCAACATGGTGCGCGCTGGTGAGACGGGCGGCTTCCTCGACGGCGCGCTCGACACGATCGCGACGAACTACGAGAAGGAAGCGAAGCTCCGGCAGCAGATCAAGTCGGCGATGACGTATCCCGTGATGGTGTTCATCATGTCGATCGTCGCGGTTGTGATCATGCTTCTGTTCATCGTGCCGATCTTCAAGGACATGTTCGCGGACTTCGGCGCCGACCTTCCGCTGCCGACGATGTTCCTCGTCTGGCTGAGTCAGGCGATGGTCTTCGTCGTGCCGGTGGGTGTCGTCGGGGGAATCGCCTTCACGATCTGGTGGAACGCGAACAAGCACACCGAGCGCGTGAGGAGCGTTGTCGATCCAGCGAAGCTCAAGATCCCGATCTTCGGCAAGCTCATCGCGAAGATCGCCATCACGCGCTTCTGCCGCAACCTGGCCGACATGGTCACCGCCGGTGTCCCGATTCTGCAAGCGCTTGCAATCGTGGGTGAGGCATCGGGCAACTGGGTCATCGAGCGAGCGGCTCAGAACATCGCGAACTCGGTGCGGGTCGGCAAGTCGCTCTCGGGCCCTCTCTCCGAGGAGAAGGTGTTCCCGTCGATGGCAGTGCAGATGATCGCGGTCGGTGAGGACGCGGGGGCGCTCGACACCATGCTCTCGAAGGTCGCCGACTTCTACGACGACGAGGTGCAGGCCACGACCGAGGGCCTCACCTCGATCATCGAGCCGCTGCTCATCGCCTTCCTCGGCGTGGTCGTCGGCGGCATGGTCGTCGCCCTCTACATGCCGATCTTCAGCATGATCGGGGTCGTTGGGGGGTGACCCCCCGCACGGGTGCCACCTCATCGTGGGATACCGCTGGCGGAATACGACACGAAACCATACAAGCGTCGAGTCACAACCGTAGGGGGGACGGCTCGCGACCCATCAAACAAACAAAGTGGAATGGAAAAGCACATGACTCGCATCACCGCCGCACTTGCGGCTCAGCGCGAGAAGCTCGCCAAGAAGGACGAGGGCTTCACCCTCATCGAGCTCCTCGTCGTCGTCATCATCATCGGCATCCTCGCCGCCATCGCGATCCCGGTCTACATCGGGGTTCAGAACTCGGCCAAGGACTCGGCCGTACAGTCCGACCTCACCAACGCCAAGGCTGCGGTGGTGGCCAGCTACACCCGCACGGGCGAGTTCCCGGCCGACCTGACCGGCCTCGAGGCCGACGGGTTCCCGCCCGGTGGCAGCATCGACTACACGGGTGGGTCGGCTCCGGCTCTCGCCGAGGGCTCCACCGCGCAGGACTTCTGCATCCAGGCGACCAGCCCGACGACGAAGGTCCTGAGCGTCAGCGACTCCGCCGGAGTCGTCGAGGGCGCCTGCTCCTGAGTTCGATGCCGACGAGTTAGTTCGTCGGCCCTTGACCGGCGGGGCACCCCGAGGTGCCCCGCCGGTTCCACATTCGATATTCCGCAGGGGGGGCGGTGAGATGAGGAACACTGACGCGCCGCGCGAGGGGCTGATTCGCCGCGCCCGTCGCGACGAGGCCGGCGTATCCATCGTCGAGGTCATCGTTGCCACGATGGTGTTCCTCGTGCTCTCCGTCGCGGTCGCACAGGCCACATTGGTGTCGATTCGACTGGCCGGAGACCAGCAGCACCGAGTCACAGCGCTCAGCCTCGCCGCGAGCGAGATCGATCGAGTCCGCGCCGTCGTCGATCCGTTCTCGGTTATCGACGCCACGACGTCTGAGACTGTTGACGGCACGACCTACACGATCACCCGCGACACCTCATGGGTTTCGGGCAGCGGTCTCGACATCCCGTGCGGGTCCGGCGGCACGGGGAACTTGCAGTTGAAGCGAGTGAATGTTCGCGTCAACTGGACCGGTCAGATGACGCCGACCACCCCGGTCTCCTCGGACACCGTGCTTGCGCCGGCGGGCCGAATCAATGACCCGGCTCGCGGCACGGTGATGATTGCGGTCACCCGCGCCGATGGCACGGGTGCCGCTGGCGTCTCCGTCGCAGTTTCTCCTTCGAGCGGGGGTGCTGCTGCGCTGGACTCCCAGCCGGACGCGACCAACGGCGAGGGCTGCACGTATGCGATGCAGGTTAAGCCCGGAACGTACGCCGTGTCCCTGTCGAAGTCGGGGTACATCGATGTCGACCAGAACACATCTCCGTCGAAGGAGGTGACGGTGACGGCGGGATCCACCGTCAACGTCTCTTTTGGCTTCGACGCCGCATCGACCTTCGGCCTCAGCTTCGCCGACGGCTCCGGAAGCAACTGGTTCGCCACCAACAACGAAACCAGCCTTATCAACACCTACGGCACCTACTACGTCTCCGGGACACCGTCGAGTGCCACATTCTTCCCATGGAGCTCGGGGTACACGATCATCGCCGGACACTACGTCGCGCCCGACGCGGACGGCACGGGTGGCTGCCGCGCGGTGGATCCCTCGGAGTGGGACGCCGCCACGGTGGGAACGACCGCCCTCGCGGCGGGCGAGTTGCCGGCACCCGTTGCGACGACCCCGGGCGGCACCGCCTCGACATCCGTCGCCATGGGCATCGTGCGCGTCAACAACCTCGCTCGCAATCAGTACGTGACCGCCGTGAGCGTCGCGACCGCAACAGTCGCCGGTCAGCCGACCTGCGAGGTCGGCATGACGTACCGCTTCGGCCGCGAGTCCTCGAGCACCTCGACCTCGAGTCGCGATCTGGCGCTCCCGTACGGCAGCTGGCGCCTCTACTACGGAGGATCGTCCGGATCGACCTCGAACTCGTTCTCTGCCTCCAACATCGATCCGCGTACCAACGTGGTCACAAGCGGAATGGTGAGCGGCAACACCGTCACCCTCGACCCCAGGGGTGCCCCGTGAGCGAGCTTGTTCGCGTTCTCCGGAACGGCAGGATGCGCGATGACGCTGGCATCACGTTGGTCGAAGCGCTTGTGGTGATGGTGCTCAGCACGTTGCTGATGTCGATCACAGTCACCTTCTTCGTGAATGTGTCACAGCACACCATCCGCGCTGAGGGATTGCGGCGCTCCACGGCGGACGCGAGCAACATCATGAACGTTGTGTCCACCTCGATTCGCGCCGCGGTTCGCAATGCGGTGGCGACGTCACCGAACCCCGACCCGGCAATCGTTGCGGGGAGCACCACTTCCGTAACAGTGATCACCTATACAGACGCCGGCCCCAGTTTCGAGACCCCGTTGCGGTTGCGCTACCGCGTCGACGGCGAAGGTCGGATGATCGAAGATCAGTGGCAGGCCTCCGTGGTCAACGGTTACGCGGTGTTCCCCTCGATGACGACCGCGCCGAACTCAACGCGCGTGCTTGGGAACGTCGTCGTGAATACCTCCGGGGAGCCCCTCTTTCGGTACTACTCCGTCACCGGTTCCCAGCTCGGAACTGGCGGCACGCTATCCAGTTCCGAGCGCGCTGCGGTCACCACGGTGCGATTCAACGTGCGCGTACGCGCCTCGAATTCACATGAGGTAGTGGTGCTCGACAACACCATTGGGATGCCCAACATGAACCTCGGTCTCACAGGAGGGGAGTAAGGACCATGCGTCGATTTCTGCGTCGCGAGGATGGCTACGTCCTTCCTCTAGTCATGGGCCTCGGCCTGGTACTCGTGCTGGTCGTGGCAACAGCCCTGAGCTCCACCGTCGGCGGCACTCAGAAGGCCGACACCGAGACCGACTGGAACGGGGCGCTCGCAGCGGCGTATGCGGGCATCGAAGACTACTCGAGCCGTGTCGAGAACGACCCGAGCTATGTGCGCTACGGGAACACCGCCTCCGAGTTCAGCTCCGAGAGCCCGACGCTCACGATGCCCACCGGCTCCAACGCGAATGCCGCGTTCAACGTGACGGCCTCGGCGCCGTGGGCGACGGTGCCGGGGTCCGATGGAAAGGCGAAGTTCCGCTACGAGATCGACACGTCGATGTACCCGGCAACAGGAGTCATCCGCATCCGGTCGACGGGCCTCGTGGGAAGCCAGACGCGATCGGTCATCGCCGACCTGCGGCAGGACGGCTTCAGCGACTTCGTCTACTTCACCGACTACGAGACGCAGGATCCGCTGGTCACCTCGGGCAACGACCCGTACTGCGAGAACTACTGGTGGAACCGCCCGCCGCAGAAGACCTCCGGCGTGCCGGGCTACAGCGGAGGCTCGCCCACCTGCGGCGACATCCAGTTCGCCGGGAGCGACGTCATCAAGGGCAAGGTGCACACCAACGACCGTCTCCTTCTCTGCTCGGCGACGTTCAAGGGTGCGGTCACGACGGCGAGCACCACAAACCCGCTCTACGGCACAGCGAGCGGATGCTCGTCCCCCAACTTCCAGGCGGGCGTACCTCAGCGCGTCGGCGCGATCACGATGCCTGCGACCAATGCGCAGATGAAGAAGGAGACGCGCAACGACCTGCCGAGCGAGGTGCCGGATCCGGGCTGCCTGTACACCGGCCCGACCGTGATCCAGCTCAACAGCAACGGAACGATGACCGTCTGGTCGCCCTTCACCCGCAAGACGCAGGTGGCGGCGAGTTCGAGTGGCGCGACGACCCCCGCGAAGTGCGGCACCCCGGGCACCTCGACCGGGCAGCTCGGCAGCACCGGTGGCGCCACGATCCCTGTGCTCAACCTCAACCTGCTCTACGTGCAGAACATCCCGAGCTCGACGAGCGACCCGAACTATCCGACCTCGAGCCTCGGCACGGGCACGTTCACGTACAACAAGTTCCACTGCACCGGGACCGGCAGCGACCAGGCCTGGTACATCGGCAGCACCAACAGTTCGAGCTCGGCCACGCAGCGCTTCCCGATGGCGAACGAGGTGATGCCCTCGAGCTCGACCTCGTCGACGCCCGCCTACGGATGTCGCAACGGCGACCTCTACATCAGTGGCACGCTGCACGGGCGCATGACCACCGCCGCTGAGAACTTCGTCTATCTCACCGGCGACCTCTCGTATGCGGACACGCAGGAGGACATGCTCGGCGTGGTCGGCAACAACGCGATCTGGGTCTGGAATCCGATGAACTCGAGCGACAACGCTCTGCTCGGCACCAACCGCACCATCTACGCTTCGCTGCTGTCGGTGGCGCATACCATCCAGGTGCAGAACTACCGCAGCGGGTCCCCTCGCGGCACCCTCAAGATCGTCGGCAGCATGGCGCAGAAGTTCCGCGGCCCTGTCGGAACCGGAAGCGCATACGGCGTCGCCACCGGATATGCCAAGGACTACAACTACGACGAGCGGCTCACCTACTCCGCGCCGCCGAAGTATTTGACTCCCACGTCGACCACCTACGGCACCACGCAGATCGCCGGTGTGCCCTCCGCGTTCGACGCAGACGGAGCGCCCCGATGACGCCGCTGCTCGCCGCGCTCGCGGCCATCTCGGGTCTTGCGATCGGCTCGTTCCTCAACGTCGTCGTCTATCGGGTGCCTGCGGGGATGTCGGTCGTCGCCCCCGCCTCGGCGTGCCCGGGCTGCGGATCCGAGATCCGCGCGCGCGACAACGTGCCAGTGCTGTCCTGGCTGCTGCTCGGGCGGCGCTGCCGCGACTGCCGGATGCCGATCTCGGCCCGGTATCCGGCAGTCGAGGCTCTGACGGGCGTCGTGTTCGTGCTCGTCGCGCTGTTCTTCGCCCCGCAGATCGGGCAGTCGGGCTCCGCGGCGGAGGCGACGGGCGCCGTGCTGCAGCTGCTCGCGTTCCTCGTGCTCGCGGGGGTGAGCATCGCGCTCGCGTCGATCGACCTCGACGTGCACCGGCTGCCGAACCCGATCGTGCTCTTCGCTTTGGTGAGCGGCGTCGTGCTGCTCGTGCCGGCGCTGTTGCTCCTCGGGCGGCCCGAGCTGCTGGTCTCCGCCGGTATCGGCGCGGCCGCATCGTTCGCCTTCTACCTCGCGCTCGCGCTCGTGAGCCCGCGAGGGATGGGGATGGGCGACGTCAAGCTTGCGGGAGTCCTCGGGCTCTACCTCGGTGCGCTCGGATGGGCGCAACTCGCGGTGGGAGTCATCGTGGCTTTCGCACTCGGCGCGATCGCGGGGGCGATCGTGCTGATCATCAGGCGGTCCGTCAAGGACCGCCGCATCCCGTTCGGACCCTGGATGATCGCCGGGGCCTGGGTGGGAGTCGTCGGAGGCGAGCAGATCGCCGCCGGCTACCTCGCGTTGGTCGGCCTGGGCTGACACGGGGATACGGGAGAACAAGGGGGAAACATGGCATCCACCATCGTGGGGCTCGACTTCGGGCGGGGGGTGATCCGCGCGGCCGAGGTACTCGGCTCCGGCGGCAACAAGCCGACGCTCGTGCGCTATCACCAGATCGCCGTCCCGACCTCGGCCATCGACCGCGGAGAGGTGCTCGAACGCGAGGTCGTCGTGGCCGCGCTCAAGCAGCTCTGGTCGCAAGCAGGATTCAAGACCCGCAAGGTGATCGTCGGCGTCGGCAATGCCCGCGTGCTCGTGCGCGAGCTGTCAGTGCCGCGTGCGCCGCTCGACCGGATCCGGGAATCGCTCCCGTTCCAGGTGCAGGACATCCTGCCCGTTCCGGTGAACGAGGCGCTGCTCGACTTCTATCCGATCGCGGAAGCGGACGAGGAGGGCCGCCCCGTCATCCAGGGCCTCCTCGTCGCCGCCATCAAGGACAGCGTCCTCGCGGCCGTCGAGGCGGTCGAGGCCGCGAAGCTCGTGCCCGTCGACGTGGACCTCATCCCGTTCGCGCTGAGCCGTGCACTCCTCGTCGGACCCGCCGCCCAGGGCTCGGTCGCCCTCGTGCACATCGGGGCGGCGACGACCATGGTCACGATCGCGGTCGACGGCATCCCGCAGTTCGTGCGGATCATCCAGAACGGCAGCGACGACATCAACCGCGCGCTCGTCGAACGCCTCGGCATGGACGAATACCAGGCCGAGCAGGTGAAGCGCCGGTTCGGCCTCGCGACCCAAGGCGCCGGCCCCGAGCTGCGTCCGGCGTTCGAGGTGATCTACGAGTCGACCGGCGACCTGGTCGTGGCGATCCGCAACACGCTGAGCTTCTACGTCTCCAACCGACCCGGGGCGGTCATCGAGCGCATCCTGCTCTCGGGCGGGGGAGCCGAGCTCAACGGATTCCCGACCGCCCTCGCGGACGCGACCCGCATCCCGGTGCGGGCCCCCGGGCCGCTCGAGCGGCTGTCGGTCGCCCGAACCGTCGATCCGAACCAGATGGCCGCCGGCGTCGCCGGGGTCACCGTCGCCGCAGGACTCACACTCGGGAGCAAGGCATGACCGCCACCGTCGCGCCCCCCGCGCCGTCCAAGCGCGAGGCAGGGCGCAAGAGCGTCCCCGTGGGGACGTCGCCGCGCGTCTCGCTGCTGCCGCCCGAGATCGGCGACCGCAACCGGCAGCTGGGTGTCCAGCGCCTCCTGCGACTGGCGATGTTCGGCGTGTTCATCCTCGTCGTCGCGGCGATCGGTGCCGCCTGGTACTACTCGTTCACGGCGCAGGCCGGTTTGGCCGCCGAGCAGCTGAAGACGCAGGATCTGGCGCAGCAGCAGCTGCAGTACTCCGAGGTCCAGAGCGCGATCAACGCGGTGCGGCTGGGTGAAGCGGCGCTCGTGGTCGGCGGATCGACCGAGATCGACTGGCAGGACTATCTGACGCAGGTGCAGGGATCTCTGCCGGACGGCGTCTCGCTCGACACGTTCTCGGTCGAGGCGGCGACGATCACCGAGCAGTACCCGCAGTCGACGGTGCCCCTCGAGGGTGCGCGCATCGCGACGCTGCAGTTCACGGCGTTGAGCAAGGACCTCCCGGACATTCCTGCCTGGCTCGATCGTCTCCGCGAGCTGCCCGGATTCGTGGACGCGAAGCCGGGGAGCATCGTGCTCCTGGAAGACGGCTCCTACAGCGCGAGCGTCACGATGCACATCGATGCTCAGGCGTATTCGAACCGGCTGACGGCCGAGACCGAGGAGGCGGAGTGATGAAGATCGGGACGAACGTGTGGGCGCTCATCTCGGGCGTCGTCATCATCGGCCTCCTCGCGGGCGGCTGGTTCCTCGGGGTGTCGCCCCTGCTGGACGCCCAGAACGACGCGGAGCAGCAGCGCATCGCGGCGGCCAGCCAGAACCAGACGCTGCAGATGGCGATCATGACGCTCGCCAAGGAAGAGGAGAACCTCCCTTCCTATGAGAAGCGCGCGGCCGAGCTCGAGCGCGCGATCCCGCAGGACGTCGAGAGCGCGGAGTTCCTGGAGCAGGTCAACAGCCTCGCGACGAAGGCCGACGTCACCGTCGCCGAGTTCACGCTCGGCGAGCTGACGCCCTATGCACCGCCCGCGGGGGAGGCCGCCGATCCGGATCTCGCGCCGACGCCCGCGACCGACGCCCGCATCTCTCCGGACAACTTCATCCTCGTGCCGGTGACGATCTCGGTGGAGGGCGGGTGGAACGAGGTGCTGTCGTTCATCCACGGCGTGCAGTCGACGGACCGCCTCGTGCTCGTGACGAAGATCACGACGTCGGTAACGGACACCGCCTACTCGGCAACGCTCTCCGGCGCGATGTATGTGCTCCTGCGCCCGGGTGCGACGCAGCCGGATGCCGACGGCGGCGACGCCGACGGCGCCGAGGCGTCGACCACCGCCCCCGCATCCGCGGGGTGACAGACTGCCGGCGGCCGCGTCCCTCCCGTCGCGGTCGCCGGCTCTTCTGCGCCAACATTGCGGGAGATTACGCGCGAGCGTATGATTGACCGCGTGTGTGCATTTCGCACGCCTTCTCCCTGCCATCCGACACCTCCTCCGGAGGCCGTCGCGGCGTGGAGGGCGAGCGGATGCGACACAGGGCCAGGCCCCGGCGCCCGCCGGAGCTGACCCCCACGGCATGTCCGTCTGATTCCCCGACGAGCTTCCTCGGCGGGTGACGGATCCCGATGGATCCACCATCAGCTGTCACCGTGCAGCATGATCAAGGAGCAATTTTGCCCACCATTCAGCAGCTGGTCCGCAAGGGCCGCACGCCGAAGGTCACGAAGACCAAGGCGCCCGCCCTCAAGGCGAACCCGCAGCAGCGCGGAGTGTGCACCCGTGTGTACACCACGACCCCGAAGAAGCCGAACTCGGCTCTGCGCAAGGTCGCCCGTGTGAAGCTCTCCAACGGCACCGAGGTCACCGCCTACATCCCCGGCGAGGGCCACAACCTGCAGGAGCACTCGATGGTGCTCGTCCGCGGTGGCCGTGTGAAGGACCTCCCCGGCGTGCGCTACAAGATCGTCCGCGGCGCCCTGGACACCCAGGCCGTCAAGAACCGCAAGCAGGCCCGTAGTCGCTACGGCGCGAAGAAGGGCTGAGTCAGATGCCTCGTAAGGGACCCGCAGCCAAGCGCCCGGTCGTCGCCGACCCGGTCTACAGCTCGCCCGTCGTCAGCCAGCTCGTCAACAAGATCCTCCTCGACGGCAAGAAGGACCTCGCCCAGCGCATCGTCTACGGCGCGCTCGATGGCGTCGCCCAGAAGTCCGGGCAGGATGCCGTGGTCGTGCTCAAGAAGGCCCTCGACAACGTGCGCCCGACCCTCGAGGTGAAGAGCCGCCGCGTCGGTGGCTCCACCTACCAGGTGCCGGTCGAGGTCAAGCCGCACCGCGCGAACACCCTCGCGCTGCGCTGGCTCGTCAGCTACTCGAAGTCGCGTCGCGAGAAGACGATGACCGAGCGGCTGCAGAACGAGATCCTCGACGCCTCGAACGGTCTGGGTGCCGCGGTCAAGCGCCGCGAGGATACCCACAAGATGGCCGAGTCGAACCGCGCCTTCGCCCACTACCGCTGGTAAACCTCCGGGTCACCCGGATGCCGTAGCCTACGCCGCGGCATCCGGGCCGCCCCGAATCACATTTCCGAAAGTAAGGAAGACCCCGTGGCACAAGACGTGCTCACCGACCTCACCAAGGTCCGCAACATCGGCATCATGGCGCACATCGATGCCGGCAAGACGACGACGACCGAGCGCATCCTCTTCTACACGGGCGTGAACCACAAGATCGGCGAGACGCACGACGGCGCCTCGACGACCGACTGGATGGAGCAGGAGAAGGAGCGCGGCATCACCATCACCTCCGCCGCGGTGACCTGCTTCTGGAACAAGAACCAGATCAACATCATCGACACCCCCGGTCACGTGGACTTCACCGTCGAGGTCGAGCGCTCGCTGCGCATCCTCGACGGCGCGGTCGCCGTGTTCGACGGCAAGGAGGGCGTCGAGCCCCAGTCCGAGACCGTGTGGCGTCAGGCCGACAAGTACAACGTGCCCCGCATCTGCTTCGTCAACAAGATGGACAAGCTGGGCGCCGACTTCTACTTCACGGTCGACACGATCATCAACCGCCTCGGTGCCAAGCCCCTCGTGCTGCAGCTCCCGATCGGGTCCGAGTCCGAGTTCGTCGGCGTCGTCGACCTGCTCGAGATGCGGGCGCTGGTGTGGCCGGGCGACGCCAAGGGCGACGTGACCATGGGCGCCAAGTACGAGATCCAGGAGATCCCGGCCGACCTCCAGGCGAAGGCCGAGGAGTACCGCGCCGTCCTGCTCGAGACCGTCGCCGAGACCTCCGAGGAGCTGCTCGAGAAGTACCTCGGCGGCGAGGAGCTGACGGTCGCCGAGATCAAGGCGGCGATCCGTCAGCTGACCATCGCCGGCGAGCTCTACCCGGTCCTCTGCGGCTCGGCCTTCAAGAACCGCGGCGTGCAGCCGATGCTCGACGCGGTCATCGACTTCCTCCCGAGCCCGCTCGACGTGCCGCCGGTGCAGGGTCACGACGTCAAGGACGCCGAGGTCGTGCTGGAGCGTCACGCCGATGCGACGGAGCCGTTCTCGGCGCTCGTGTCGAAGATCGCCGTGCACCCCTTCTTCGGTCGTCTCACCTACATCCGCGTCTACTCGGGTGCGCTCGAGTCGGGCGCCCAGGTGATCAACTCCACCAAGGGCAAGAAGGAGCGCATCGGGAAGATCTTCCAGATGCACGCCAACAAGGAGATCCCCGTCCCCTCGGTGACCGCGGGCCACATCTACGCGGTCATCGGCCTCAAGGACACCACCACCGGTGACACCCTGAGCGACCCGGGCAACCAGATCATCCTCGAGTCGATGACCTTCCCCGAGCCGGTCATCGAGGTGGCGATCGAGCCCAAGACCAAGGCCGACCAGGAGAAGCTGGGCACCGCGATCCAGAAGCTCGCCGAAGAGGATCCGACGTTCCGCACCGAGCAGAACGTCGAGACCGGCCAGACGGTCATCAAGGGCATGGGCGAGCTGCACCTCGACATCCTCGTGGACCGCATGAAGCGCGAGTTCAACGTCGAGGCCAACGTCGGCAAGCCGCAGGTGGCGTACCGCGAGACCATCCGCAAGACGGTCGAGAAGTACGACTACACCCACAAGAAGCAGACCGGTGGCTCTGGCCAGTTCGCGAAGGTCCAGATCACCCTCGAGCCCCTGGAAGTGACCCCCGAGGTCTCGTACGAGTTCGTGAACGCCGTCACCGGTGGTCGCGTGCCGCGCGAGTACATCCCCTCGGTGGACCACGGCATCCAGGACGCGATGCAGGTCGGCGTGCTCGCCGGCTTCCCGACGGTGGGCGTCAAGGCGACGCTCGTCGACGGTGCCTCGCACGACGTCGACTCCTCGGAGATGGCGTTCAAGATCGCCGGGTCGATGGCCTATAAGGAGGCCGCGCGCAAGGCGAGCCCTGTTCTGCTCGAGCCGCTCATGGCGGTCGAGGTGCGTACGCCCGAGGAGTACATGGGCGACGTCATCGGCGACCTCAACTCGCGGCGCGGTCAGATCCAGGCGATGGAGGATGCGACCGGCGTCAAGGTCGTTCGTGCCCTCGTGCCGCTGTCCGAGATGTTCGGCTACGTCGGAGACCTCCGCTCGAAGACCTCGGGTCGTGCGGTCTACTCGATGTCGTTCGACAGCTACGCGGAGGTCCCGAAGGCAGTTGCCGAGGAGATCGTCCAGAAGAGCAAGGGCGACTAGCTCGTCCACCGGGCTCGCAGCGCCGAAGGCGCGATTCGAGACCAACCACTAAAGTAAATCGAAACCCCGCATCCGCGTCCGGAACGCCATCCGGACGCTTGCAACCGAGTCCTGAGGAGGACACCAAGTGGCTAAGGCCAAGTTCGAGCGGACCAAGCCGCACGTCAACATCGGAACGATCGGTCACGTCGACCACGGCAAGACCACGCTCACCGCGGCGATCTCGAAGGTGCTCGCCGACAAGTACCCGTCGTCGGTCAACGTCATGCGTGACTTCGCCTCGATCGACTCGGCTCCGGAGGAGCGCCAGCGCGGCATCACGATCAACATCTCGCACGTCGAGTACGAGACCCCGAAGCGCCACTACGCGCACGTCGACGCCCCCGGTCACGCCGACTACATCAAGAACATGATCACCGGTGCGGCCCAGATGGACGGCGCGATCCTCGTGGTCGCGGCGACCGACGGCCCGATGGCCCAGACCCGTGAGCACGTGCTGCTCGCGAAGCAGGTCGGTGTGCCCTACCTGCTCGTGGCCCTCAACAAGTCGGACATGGTCGACGACGAGGAGATCCTGGAGCTCGTCGAGCTCGAGGTGCGCGAGCTTCTCTCCTCGCAGGACTTCGACGGCGACAACGCGCCGGTCGTCCGCGTCTCGGGCCTCAAGGCTCTCGAGGGCGACGAGAAGTGGGTCCAGTCGGTCCTCGACCTCATGGAGGCCGTCGACGAGAACATCCCCGACCCGGTGCGCGACAAGGACAAGCCGTTCCTCATGCCCATCGAGGACGTTTTCACGATCACCGGTCGTGGAACCGTCGTCACGGGCCGTGCGGAGCGCGGCACCCTCGCCATCAACTCCGAGGTCGAGATCGTCGGCATCCGCCCGACGCAGAAGACCACCGTCACGGGTATCGAGATGTTCCACAAGCAGCTCGACGAGGCCTGGGCCGGCGAGAACTGTGGTCTGCTCCTCCGCGGCACCAAGCGCGAGGACGTCGAGCGCGGCCAGGTCGTCGTGAAGCCGGGTTCGGTCACCCCTCACACCAACTTCGAGGGCACCGCGTACATCCTCTCCAAGGACGAGGGTGGGCGTCACAACCCGTTCTACGCGAACTACCGTCCGCAGTTCTACTTCCGCACCACCGACGTCACCGGCGTCATCTCGCTGCCCGAGGGCACCGAGATGGTCATGCCCGGCGACACCACCGACATGACGGTCGAGCTGATTCAGCCCATCGCCATGGAGGAGGGCCTCGGCTTCGCCATCCGTGAGGGTGGCCGCACCGTGGGCGCCGGCAAGGTGACCAAGATCATCAAGTAATCACCTGCTGATCGCGAGGGGCCGGATCCGAGAGGATCCGGCCCCTTTCGCATGCCGGGAACCCCTGGAAGGGGGTATAGGTGTGAGGGCGGCTCGCAATGTAGTGTCAGCCCACCACCACATCGCTGCTTCCCAAGGAACCTCTGTGCCCGCATCGCTTCGCACCCAGGTCGCCGCTGCCCTCATCGCATTCGCGGTGGCGGTGGGTGGCGTCTTCACATCCGCCCCTGCCTACGCGGCTGATTCGCCGACGACGGAGCCCACCTCTGAAGCGACGAGCGATCCGGGCGCCGAGCCGACGGCTGACCCAAGCTCCGAGCCGACCGCCGAGCCGACAGCGGAGCCGACAGCCGAGCCCACCTTCGAAGCCACTGAGGCCCCGACGGCCGAGCCAGCACCCTCCGACACCGCGGAGCCGTCGCCCGAGCCGGAGTCCACGGAATCCACGGAATCCGAGACGATCGTCTACACCGGGCGGGTGCAGCGGATCGCCGACGACAGCCTCGACGAGGTCGAGGATCAGACGGCGAAGCTCTTCACGGTCACGGGACTCGGTCAGCTTCGCGTCGACCTGTCGCGCGTCGATCTGGGACGCGACCTGTTCTCGAGCCTCACCCTCTCGTTCCGGGTTCCCGCCGGCGTCGACCTCGACCAGGACTCGGACGCCGTGTTCGCGGACATCGCCGAGGCCTCGCTTGCGAAGCCCGTCGTCGCGCTCGAACGGGTCGCGCTGGCGACCCGCCGCTCGACGAGCTCTCTCGTCAACCAGACGCCCGCGACCGCCGCGACGCACAAGATCTTCGCCGTGCTCGTGACCCCGAGCAACGTCTCGGGAAGCTCGGCAGCCTCCAACCAGACGGCCGCGAAGGTGCAGACCGCGGTCACCGCCGCCGACGCCTACTGGGACGATCAGTCGGAGGGTTCGGTGCGCTTCGAGCTCGCCGGCACGACCGCCTGGTACAAGGGCAGCTACAGCTGCGCCACCGACTCCGGCTCGACCTCACTCTGGACGCAGGCCGCGCAGGTCGCGGCGACCCAGCTCGGCTACCAGGCCGACAAGAACACGCACCTCGCGCTGTTCTTCCCCTCGAACTCGTCGTGCGACGGCGCGATCGGGCTCGGCACCGTCGGCTACACCGTCAACGAGGGCGGAGCGGTCTGGGTCATCGGGACCGACGCTCCGCTCGAGCGTGCGACGCTCCAGCACGAGCTCGGACACAACCTGAGCCTCGGCCACGCCACCTGGCTCGACTGCTCGAGCCCCACCCCGAACCCCGGCTTCTACGGCACGACCGGCTGCACCGTGAAGCCCTACGGCGACGCCGTCGACACCATGGGCTACGGGTTCACCGGCATCGAAGGCGGTGCCCTCTCGAGCCCGAGCGCCATCCGCTCGGGCATCTGGCCGGAGTCGGCTTACGAGGCGGCCTCATCCGGCACATGGACATACACGCTGAAACCGGTCGACTCGCACAGCGGACTGCGCGCTGTCATCATCGAGGACACGAACGGCGTCAACTACTTCGTCGAGTTCCGCAACTTCGCGGGCGAAGACTCGGCGCGAGCAGCCCTCGGCTGCGCAACCGACTACTGCGTCTCGTCGCAGCCGGAGGTTCGAGTGCTGCGCCTGCAGCAGCAGGTGTTCGGCGACTACGTCTTCAAGGGTTTTCCCGGAGACGACGCGTACCTCATCGGACGAACCGTTGGTGGAGCCGATCGGATCGGCTACCGCCAGGGCGAGACGTTCGCGCTCGGATCGATTTCGATGACCGTTACGTCGATCGGAGCGAGCACGGCGACGATCTCGGTGACGAAGCCGTCGACCACAGTGAAGACCAGCTCCGTGACCATCGTCAACGTCGACCAGGTCGACGACGAATGGCGAGTCGGTCAGCGGTTGACGGCATTCCTGAAGGCTGACTGGCGGGCATCCTCGTACACCTTCGAGTGGACGCGTTGGTCGGGTGACGGCTCCTCGTCCATCATCTCCGGTGCCACCGGGTCCACCTATGCCCTCACCTCGGCCGATCGCGGCAAGTACATCTCCGTCGAGGTGACCGGATGGGACGGGAGCTCGGGCACCGCTGTTGATGGCATCTACGGTCCGATCGGGTACGGACAGGTAGCGGCTGGGCCGGTGACGATAGACGCATCCACCTATCCATTCCGCGCGGTCACGTCGGGATGGACCTCGGGAACGACCTTTGCGTACCAGTGGCTCCGCAACGGGGCGAGCATCTCGGGCGCGACGAAGTCGAGCTACACCCCGACGAGCGCCGACCGGGGCAAGCTCCTCTCGGTCCGCGTCACCGGGACCAAGAGCGGATACCTGAAAGCCACCGCGACCTCGGACGCCGCCGATTACACGATGAACGCCGACGGGACGTTCTCCGTGAGCGGCACCCTCAAGGCGGGCAACACGCTGAGCGTCAGCGGTCTCAGCTACACGGGTCCCGACGATCAGCCGGTCACGCCGACGGTGAGCTACCAGTGGTACCGATCCGGCACGGCGATCAGCGGCGCGACCGCGTCGACCTACACTCTTGTCGGCGCAGACGCCGGGGCGACGGTGTCGGTCACGGCGACCGCCGCCGCACCGGGCCTCATGCGCCACGTGATCTCCACGGAGGCCGCCGGAACGGTCGCGAAGGGCACCATCCAGGGCACCCTTGCCGACCCGGTCATCACGACCTCCGGCACGACGACCTTCACCCTCACGGCAGGCTTCCCCGACGGGGCGATCACCGAGCCGAGCGTCTCGAAGACCTACCAGTGGTACCGGGCGGGCACCGCGATCTCCGGCGCCACCGCATCGACCTACAAGCTCACCTCCTCCGACGCGGGCAAGGCGATGTCGGTCCGCGTGACGGTGAAGAAGACGGGATACGACACCGTCGTTCGCACATCAGCGGCACGCACGTACACGATCTCCGCCTCCGGGTCGGCGGTCATCGGTGGAGTCCTCAAGGTCGGGCGCACCCTCGAGGTCGCGCATCCGTCGTACTCCATCGACGGCGACCCGGTGAGCCCCACGCTCAGCTACCAGTGGTACCGATCGGGCGCGGCCATCTCCGGTGCGACCGGCGCGAGCTACACGCTCGTGTCGTCCGACCGGGGCAAGACGATCACCGCGCGCGTCACGGCGGCGGTCTCCGGATATCAGTCGCGTGTGCACACGTCCGCTGCGACCACGGCGATCGGCTACGGCACGATTGCGGGCAGTGGTGCCGCCCCGACGGTCACCCAGTCGGGCACGACATTGACGGCCGCGCTCGCCGCGGGATCCATCACCGAATCCGGAACGACCACGAAGTACCAGTGGTACCGTTCCGGCACCGCCATCACGGGTGCCACGGCGGCGAGCTATGTGCTGTCGGCATCCGACGCGGCGAAGACCGTCCAGGTGCGCGTGACCGTCTCGAAGTCGGGATACACGAGCCGCACGCTGTCGAGCGCCGCGGTCGACTACTCGCTCCGCGCGTCCGGCAAGCCGACGATCTCGGGCACACCGGTGGTCGGCACGACGCTCACGGCTACCCCGCCGGCGTTCACGCATCTCGGCGAGCCGGTGAGCCCGGATCCCGACACGGACCTGACGGCGCGCTGGTACCGCGGCAGCACGGCCATCTCGGGTGCCACCGGGTACAGCTACACCCTGACCTCCGCGGACCGCGGGCAGAAGATCACCGTGAAGGTCACGCCCACCACCGCCTACGCGGCGAGCGTCGGCGGCGTTCCCACCACGGCGACGAGCTCCGCGACCGGGACGGTCGTCGGACACGCGTTCACGGTCACGGGTGACCCGATCGTCACGCAGTCGGGGACCAAGCTCACCGTCTCGGCCCTCAACATCAGCCCCACCTCGGGCTCGACGATCACGTACCAGTGGTACCGCGGAAGCACGGCGATCTCGAAGGCGACCGGGAAGACCTACACCCTGACGTCCTCCGACGCCGCCTCGACGGTACGGGTGCGGGTGACGGTGAAGCGCACCGACTACCTCACGTCAGTGCGGTACTCGGAGGCGACCGCCTACGGGGTGACGCGCGGCTCGGACCTCACGATCTCCGGCAGTGACGGCGGCACGCTGCGGGTGGGTCACACCCTGACAGCAGGATTCACGCCGGGGGAGACGAACGGCACGCCCAACACCGTGACCTACCAGTGGTTGCGCTCCGGCACGGTCGTGGGAACGGGCACCACCTACACGCTCACCTCGGCCGACCGTACGAAGACGATCACGCTCCGCGTCACCGAGAAGTCATCCGGGTACCTGTCGCGCACCACGAGCACGACGAGCACGACCATCCAGTCGGGGGTCATCGGCGGCACGCGTGACGTGCCCGAGGTCACGCAGACGGGGCTCGTCCTCGCGGCGGCGCTCCCGGCCGGATCGATCACGGACACCGTCTCGACTACCTGGCAGTGGTACCGGGGGTCCACAGCGATCTCGAAGGCGACGACCTCGAGCTACAAGCTCACCTCATCCGATGCGGCCTCGACCGTGTGGGTGAGGGCGACCGTGAAGAAGTCCGGCTACTCGACCGTCACGCTCTCGTCCACGCCCGTCGGATACGGCATCCGGGCCACCCCCTCGACGCCGCTGATCGAGGGCGTCGTTGCGGTGGGGAACACCGTTTCGGTCGGTGATCGGGGCTACTCCCTCAACGGCGTCGACATCGGCGACGACCCCGAGCTGACGCTGGCCTACCAGTGGTACCGCTCAGGCGTCGCGATCTCGGGCGCCACCGGGGCCGACTACGACTTCGTGAGCGCCGACCTCGGCAAGACCCTCAAGGTGAAGGTCACGGCGACCTACCCCGACGCGCTTGCTCTCGCTTCCACGAGTGCGTCCACGAGCGCCATCGGCGGCTCGGCGTTCACGGGCGTCGAAGGCGTCACCGTCACGAAGTCGGCCCTCGTGTTGCAGGCGGTCGTCGGCGGCACGACGGATGGCGGCAAGGTCGCGTACCAGTGGTACCGCGGCTCGTCGGCGATCACCGGAGCCACGAAGTCGTCGTACACCCTCACGAGCTCGGACGTCGCGAAGACCATCAAGGTGCGCGTCACGATCAGCAAGTCCGGCTACACGACCCTCGTGATCGTCACGGCTGCCGAGAACTACACCGTCTCGGGCGCGACCCCGACCCTGTCGGGCACGGCCGCGGTCGGCCAGACCCTCACGGCATCCGTCGTCGGAGGGTTCACGCTGCAGGCATCGCCCCTCACGCCCGACTCGGTGAGCTACCGCTGGTATCGCTCGGGCACGGCGATCTCGGGTGCGACTGCCTTCTCCTACACGCTCACCGCATCCGACCTCTCCGCAACGATCACCGTGAAGGTGACCGCGAAGGAGGCGGGCGCACTCTCGTACGCCAAGACGTCGGCGAAGACCGCGACGGTCGTCAAGGGCACCTTCACCGGCACGCTCGCGGGCCCGCAGATCGTTCCCAGTGGCTACGGCAAGGTGACCGCGGAGCTCACCGCGGGCAGCATCCTCGAGCCGAGTGCCACCCAGAAGTACCAGTGGTATCGCGGCTCGAAGGCCATCACCGGTGCCACCAGCCGCAGCTACACGCTCACCTCGTCGGATGCGTCGACGACCATCAAGGTTCGGGTGACCGTCTCGAAGTCCGGATACTCGTCGGTCAGCCTGACCTCCGCCTCGCGCTACAACGTCACGGTGCCGGTCGGCTCGCTGACCGCTGAAGGCGAGCTCGCGGTCGGGGGAACCCTCACGGTGGTCGAGCGGACCTACACCTCGAAGACCGGCTCGACCATCGACCCCGACCTGTCGTGGCAGTGGTATCGGAACGGGGTCGCGATCACCGGGGCGACCGCCGACAGCTACACGTTGGTGGCGGCCGACTTCGGCACGATCATCTCGGTGCGCGAGCGCATCCAGTTCCTCGGATACCGCACACTCGACCAGACCTGGAAGGCGGCCGAGCCCGCAGCGCTCGGCACGATCGCGGGCTCGTACGACGTGCCCGTGCTCGAAGCCGACGACGGCAGCTGGGTGGCTGCGCTTCCGTTCGGAAGCATCACCGAGTCGGGTGTCGCGTACGGGTGGATGTGGTTCCGTGACGGCGTGGTCGTCGCGGGCGCGGTGTTCGACACGTACACCCCCACCTCCGCGGACAGTGGGGCGAGCTTCCGCGTGCGCGTCACGGTGACGAAGCGTGGATACACGCCCGTGGTCCTGGACAGCGAGGAGCTCGTCGCCCCCTGACGCGCCGAGCCGCCACTGCGCGCGTCCCGGCGCCTCGCGCGCTGACGGTTCGCGCCCGGTGCCGCGCTGCCCGGAGGCTCGCCCTGGTGCGTGGCCACGCCACCCACAGGGCGGCTCCTACGGCTGCGAGGAGGGGCACGATCCACCATGGCACTCCGGGATCCGTGCCGAGTTCCACCTCCGCGCTCGTGGGAAGGTCCTCGCCGCCACCGGCGCGCTCGGCCCGCACGATGATCCGGTGCGAGTTCACGCCGATCGGTGTGCAGGTCACGAGAGTCAGAACGTCTTTCCCCATGACCCGCCGCAAAGAGCTGCCGTCGTTCGGCTCGACGACGCTGATCGATGTGACGAGGTAGGTCAGCGTGTCGCCCATGACGTCGATCTCCACGATCGCGCCTTCGGCGATGTCGTGGAGCCCGGTGAACAGGGGTGCGCTCGGAAGACCGGAGTGCCCGGCGAGAACGCTGTTCGTGTCGATTCCGCCGACCGGCAACGATGAGCCGTAGAGGTGCCCCACTCCCTGCTCGAGAGTGTCCGAGTCGGTTCCGTGATAAATCGGCAGATCGACGTCGATCGAGGGGATGCGGATCCGAGCCATCGGCCCGTTCGGGTCGAGGTCGAGCTCGCGCAGATACTGGTTCCACTGCGCACCGCTCTCGCCCGCCGTCCCATCCGCGTTCAGCAGGTAGGGGTCGCGAAGTGGCCCGTCAGGGAGCGTGCTGTTGTACTCCCGGGCAGAGTCGAGCTGCTCGGTCAGCCGGGAGGGTGCGCTCCCGGAGATGTCATCGACGTATCCGGAGATGACCGAGGCGTGGATGCGGTCCGAGATCCACGCCGCGACGGTGGGGTAGAGCAGCAGCGCAGATCCGGTGAGCAGGACCAACGCGGCGACAAGACTCGCGGGGGTGGAGCGTGGGCGAACGGCGCTCCGGCGCTCGCGCCGGGGAAAGGGCGCGAGCACCGGAGCGGCGGTCATGGGGAGGTCAGCTCCGCTGCTTGCGGTAGCGCACCACCTGGGCGGCGATGCCCCCGGCGACGAAGGCGATGCCGAGACCGTAGAGGAGCATCGTGCCCGTGCCGCCGGTGATCGGCAGCGGGAAGTCGACGACGGTGAGGGCGTTCCGCACGACCAGGTCGACTCCTACCGCCGTCGTGTCGTCGTCCACGATGAAGGCGATCGGACTCGTCAGCAGCTCATGGCCAGCGGGGGCGACCGTTTCGACCAGGTAGTAGGTGTTGTAGCCGGGGTCGGTATCCGACACGGTCTCTCCATCGGCGAAGTCGCTGTATCGCAGACCGCTGATGGTGAGGGTGCCGTCGGAGTTGACCACTTCGAAGGTGTCTTCGCCGTCGAGGACGACAGGGTCGGTCGAGGACCGGGCGTCAGCAAGCGAGGTGAACACCTGGAACTGCGCCCCGGTGAGCGCTTCGCCGGTCGTGTGGTCGACCTTCTGCAGGGTGAGCTCGCCCCACCGCGTCTCGACGGCCGCAGTCGTGGCGGGGTCGTCGTCGGCGATGCTCGCAGCGTTCGGATAGAACAGCGCGACGTTCGGGATGTGTCCGATCGCGTTCGCGGTCGTGCCGATCTCCACGACGATGCTGGTGGCGATATTCGCGGAGAGGATGGCGCGCCCGCTGGCCGTGAAGTCGACCGTGAGCGTGCGGGTGCTCGGGTCGTGCACCACGGTGTAGTCCGTGTCGCGCACGATGGTGGCCCCGTTCGCGAGGCTGACATCGGTGGAGACGTAGTCGAGCCGCGCGTCGAGTTCGTCGACGATTCGCAGACCGTCGATCGTCTCGACGTTCGGCACATCCGCCGTGACCGTCCACGTCACCGCATCGCCGAGGGCCACTGCGTTGGCATCGGCGACGGTCTTGTCCGCGCCGCTGAGCGCGTTCTTGGGGTAGACGTGGATGTTGTAGAGCCAGTCGTCGAGTGCCACCGGGTCGGTGAAGGGCACGGTGAGGAGGAACGGGGACGCCGGCGTCACGCCCGTCGGGTAGTCCGTCTCGTCGATGTAGTACAAGCCGAGGGAGAGTCCCGAGAAGATGGCGTCGCCCGCGACGTTCGTGACCTTGACCTCGGCTGTTCCGAAGCTGTAGCCGGCGCCCGTGATCACTGATTCCTCGGAGCCGGGCGGGAAGTTGTCGGAGAGATCCTGCGCCGCGAGCCAGCCGGCGTTCGTTGTGAGGTCGATCCCGAGCACCTGCCGCACGCGGAAGCTGACGCCCTCTACGGGGACGAGACCGGTCGTGTCGACGGGGAGGCCATTGTGGGGAAGCCCGGTCGGCTCCTCCGGTGCTTCGAACTTGTGCACCGAGATCGTGCCTGTCTGAGTGGGGTCGATGAGAGGATCGGCGGCCGCGGGCGACGCAACGCCTGCGAAGGTCGCGACGGCCAGTGCGGCCGCCATCAGCAGGGCGCGTGAGGTGCGCCGGGAGGGGTGGGTGGTCATGATGTGGTCCCTTGTCTCAGGTGTTGCGCGGGTCGTGGTGCGGGTCGTGGTGCGGTCAACGGAGGCGTGAGGTTCGTGCGACCCTCCGTCCAGTCGGGGAGGTGCGGCGCAGGGCGATGACGGCCGCGCCGATTGCGCCGACCACCAGGAGCGCTCCCCCCGCGAGCAGGAACGGCGCGGTCCCGGGTCCTCCCGCATCGGGGATGTCGTAGACCGGCACGTCTTCGACGCGGATCGTCGGTGTGCCGTCGACGTCAATGACGGAGATGTTCGCGGGCGCGTCGTCGGCGAGGTGCGTTCCCCCGGCGTCGAGGGTGAACGGGACCCGCTCGGCCAGGAGCTGGAAGCCGGGCAGCGCGTGCGTCTCCTCGAGCCAGTAGGTTCCGGGCGGGAGCGCCATGCTGGCGAAGAGTCCCGTGATCGGTCCGTCCGAGTCCTCCGCTGCAGGAAGGGGGTCGAGCAGCGCCGTTCCTCCGACCGCGGCGTCGTATACCGCCCACTCGGAGCCGGCCATCGGGACCACCTGCGCCGTGGTGTCCTCGCCGACCTTGAGTACCTGCAGCGGCACCGAGTCCGGAGTCACCTGGAGCGTTTCGCACTCATCGCTGCACGGCGCAGGAGGCACCTGAGGCGAGTTGCCGGTCACGACGTTGCGAAGGGTCGCCGCGAACGCGTCGTCGTCGACTCTGACGAGGTAGCTGAGCGTTGCGGTCGCACCGGCAGGCAGAGTGAACGGCTCGGTCGTGAGCATGCCGCCGACCGGGTCCGAGACAGCCGTCGTCGACCCGTCGATCTCGAGCTGCGCCGACCCGGTGACGAATGTCGCGTCGTCGAGCACGTCACCCAGGTCGTCCTCGATCGTGACGTCCTCCACATCCGGCGATGTCGAGTTCTCGATCGTCACCTCGTAGCGGAGGGTGTCGCCCGGGTGCACCGTCGCGCCGCGCTCGAGCGGGGTCGTCGTGCCGTCGAGCAGCGCCCGCTTCGAAAGATGCCAGTCGGCACTGGCCACGTTCGCGAACACGCAACGGACGTGTCGCCCGGCGACGGGCGCGCTGGCGAGCGAGATCGCCCCTGTCGTTCCCGCACCGTCTGCGAGTGCGGTGCCCCCCGAGGGCTCGCCGCACTCCCAGCTGCTGTCGTAGTAGGTGAAGTCGGTGCCGTCCTGCTCCGTCTCCGTGATCGTGTAGCTGCGACCCGGGACGGCGATGACGGCGCCCGCGGTCGCGGCGGTGGAGGTCTGCAGCCCGAGCCCGGCCCCGGCGGTCGCGCCCATGTTTCCGCCCAGCAGCCCGTTGCCGGTGATCTTCAGGACGAACTGATCGGCCTCGCGGAAGCGGGAGACCACGTCTTTCTGAAGCGTGATCGTGCTCGGGTACGCGCACGATGCGAGGTCGTCGATCGCGACGGCGGCTCCCGACGAGTCGCGGATCTCGTGCGCGTCGAGCGCAGACCCGCTGTTGGGGTCGATCTGGGTCAGTTCCGGCGTCGACGTGCTGCCGCTGCCGTACAGGGTGCTCTCGGTTCCGAAGGCGACCCCGGCGAAGACCTCCGCCGCGGGTTCGGGGAAGATCAGCACCCGGTAGGGGGCGATGCTCCCGTCGGTCGGCGGGGCGTCGACCGCCACGATCTGGTTTCCGCTGCCGTCGGAGACCCGCTCGGTGCCGGAGGAGATCAGAAGGTACGCGCGCCCGGTGGTGTCGAACGCGAGGTCGGCCTGCGGCCCGAGGACTCCGATCGGGGGAGTGGACACGGGGTTGTCGACCGCGAATCGGGGAACGAGCGCGCCGGCGGTCGGATCGAACTCGAAGACGACGAGGGTCTCGTCGGTGAATCCCGCGACGTAGTACGCGCCGTCCGCGGGGTTCACCGCACCCGCGACGAGTTCCAGAGACTCCGCCCCGTCGAGGGGACCCGAATCCGTGGTGGTGGCCGTGAGGACGTCGTAGCGGTACACGTGGTGTGTTCCCGCTGTCGAGCTCACCGCGTAGGCGGTGGTGCCGTCGCTGCTGATCCCCAGCCCGTCGAGGCCGGACGCGGCGATGGAGCCCGACGTGATCGTGCTGCCGGTCGCGGGGTCGATGGCGTGCAGCGCGCCCGCGGCGGTGATGCCATGAACGACGTCGCAGCGGAGCGCACCCGGCGGCGTCGAGCTCCACTCGTCGGTGTTGTTGGTCGGATCGGTGTCGACCTCGAACCCCGTCACCGTTGCGGCGTTGGTGAGGATCCCGGTGGTGCCTGCCGCCACCGTGCCGGTGAAGGTGATGGTGGTCGAGGAGTTCGCAGCGGGCGCGGAGGCCAGCTCTCCGACCACGCAGCGCAGCTGATGTCCTCCGCCGTCGACGTCGAGAATCTCGCAGCCGGCGTTTGCCGGGGGAGCATCCGTTCCGGAGGGGATCGACGGGGAGAGGATCGCGTCGGGGATGTCGTCGGTCACGACCGAGCCGGACGAGCCGGAGGGTCCGTTGTTGGTGATCGTGAGGGTGTAGGTGATCTGATCACCCGGCGTGTAGGTCGCGGGGCCTGTCTTGACGATGGCGAGGTCGAGCGGGTCGCCGATGATGGCGGTCCCGTCGTTGTTGTCGGAGGCCGGCCCGTTGGAGATGGAGACGAGCCGGAACGTCGGGGTCCCCGACGAGGCGTCGCTGATCGCGATCTGGTACACCTTGCCCGTGGTGTTCGCGGAGATGCCGAGGTTCCCGTTGCCGTAGACCCACTGCGCGCCGAAGGTGCTCTCGGCGATGAAGGTTCCGGCTGGGGCACCGGCGCGGGGGCCAAGACCGGTTTCGAACGACGCGATGGCGGCGGTCGGGGCGGCGGTCGGATCGTCGGGATCGATCGTGGGGGTCGGGTCGATGCGCCAGATCGTGCTCCCCGTCTCGAAGCCCCAGAGGTATCCGTCGCGGAAGACGATGTCGGAGACATTGGGCACCTCGGACCGGAGGGTGATCTTGGTCGCGACCGGTGGCGTCTGGGTGATGTCGATGGCGTACATCTCGGTGAGGTAGTCCGCATACGAGCTGCGGATGAAGAGGGTGTCCGAGAACTCGCCTTCACCGAACGCGCCCTGGTTGTAAATGGCTCCCGCGTTGGGGCCGGGGGCGGCGAGCCCGGCGGCCGCGCCCAGATTCTGGGTCGTGTTGTCGAGGCCGATCTTCAGGACTTCGCGCCGGTGGTCCTTGTCGCGCCGGATGGCATAGATGTAGTTGTCCGACTGGTGGTAGGCGATCGCGTTGTAGCTGACTCCGGCGGTGCTGCCCCCCGACGGGACGAAGGTGACGGTTCCGGCACCCTGGACGGCGGAGTAGAGCCTGGTCGGGGTGTCCTGAGCGACGAAGACCCGTGGGGTCGACGGGTCGAATGCGGTGGGTGATGCCGCGTCGGCCGCCTGGGGCAGCTGGGTAAGCGCGCCGGTGATCACGACGAGGGCGGCGAGGCCGAGCCCGAGCGGTATGTCCTTGCGGGTGAACCGGTGTCGTGAGCGGTGCCGGGGGTGCGGTGGGTTCTGCCGTCGCCCGGAGTTCGTCATAGATGTCGCCTCTCGTGCAGGGCCGTCGCGGAGCACGGCGCGCCCGAATACGGCCGTGCTCCGCTCTGGCCTCCGCCCCGATTTCGGAGCTCCCGGCGGGCGCGCGGGGGTGCACGCCCGCCGGGTGTGGTGCGGCGGCTCGAGACCGCCGTCCCCCGTTCACCACCCTCGGATGTGAGGCGTCGGCGCGGTATCCCGAGGGCGGTGGGTTCTGCGCGCGAAGAGACCCCCAGATGTGAGGGTTGCACAGCACCGTATATTTGGCGATATGCTGCCAAATGAGATATGGCAGCGGGTGCCAAATTAACGGCATCCCGGATGAGACCGATGGAGGTGCGTCGAGATGTGTTCGGCACGGCGCTTCATCGATCAGGCGACACAGAGACGTGGTCAGGGAACTCCAGTGCAGACCCGCCCGTCATCGCCCGTTCGTATCGGAATCGTCGACGCGCACCCCGCCGTCGTCGTCGGACTCTCCGTGGTGGTGAACCTGGAACCCGACATGCAGGTCGCGGCTTCTGCGGCCTCGGCCGACGAGTTGCTGGCGCAGGAGGTCGACCTCGACGTCGTCGTGTGGGGATCGAGCGGCGATAGCGCGCGCGCCGCACGGCAGCTCCACGCGTTCGGAGTGCGCGGCGTCGCGGTGTTGGCGTATTCGCCGGCGGTTGTCGACTCGCGTGGATCATCCGACTCCAAGGGAGTGGTCGGTGTCGTCTCCAAGGCCGACGCTCTCGACGCGATCGTCAGAGCCATCCGTGAGATCGCGGCGGGACGGCCCTCGGACCCGGTGTCGATGCGACAGCCTGTTCGGCACGCCGATCTGACCGACCGCGAGGCAGAGATTCTCGCCCTCTATGTGTCGGGGCACACGGCGAGCGCCGTCGCATCGAAGCTCTTCATCTCACGGCACACAGTGGTCGATCACATTCGCAACATCCGCGCCAAGTACGCGGCTCTGGATCGCGGCGCCCGTTACAAGACGGACCTCTATCTGCTCGCGGTGGAAGACGGCATCGTGCCGCGCGATGCGCGTTCCCCGCAGGTGTCGGGCGGCATCGCGGATTCGGTGGCGAGCTGAACGGAGTGGTGGGATGCGGACAACCGCGTTCGGCGGTCCGCACCGATTAATGGCGGATGTAGACATAATCATGTGTCGACACCTGACCGGACCTGCGTGCCATGCCATGCTGTCGGCATGGCGCCCGAAGCTCCCCCCACCAGCGCGTCGGCCCGCCCTCGAGGCAGACCGACCGTGATCGATCCCCCCACCCTCGCCTGGCATGCTCTGCAGGTGTTCCTCGAGAAGGGGTTCGAGGCGACCACCTGGAAAGACCTCGCGGAGGCATCCGGTGTCAGCACGCGCTCGCTCATGAGGCACTTCTCGTCCAAAACCGACCTGGTGCGCATCGGCATCGAACCCGCGTGGCAGCTGTTCGCGCACAAGCTGGCCGAGATGGACGACGACAACCTCATGGCAGCTCTACGTCGCGCCGTGGCCGAGGGGCTGGAGGCCGCGTATCGCGATCCCGACGTCGGGATCAATTGGGTACGCCTCGTTGCTCGCGACGCTCGCCTCATGTCGGAGATCCAGTCCACGTCGGCACCGTGGGTGCGCGCCGTCGCGCAGAAGATCGCCGACAGCCGCCCCGATCTTCCGCCGGCGATATGCCGTGCGCTTGCGGCGGCCTATGACTCGGCAGTCTTCGCGGCCTTGATGGAATGGTCGGTCGACGAGATCGGCACCCCGGCCGAAGCGGTCGACAAGATGCTGCGCTGGCTCGACGTGCGCATTCCGGACGCTGAGGAGCTCGCACGTCGCGAGAGACTCGAGGACGCGTCGGGCGCCTGATCCCGCGCTCCGAGTTTCGTTCGCAGATACTGATCGCATGGTGCGACTGCGGCGGGCGCGACCGAGCGATCCGGGAATCCGGCGGATGCGATCCGGACGCGGCTTCCGCTACGTCGACGGCGAGGGGCGTGCCATCGACGACCCCGAACTCCGGCAGCGGATCGACGCCCTCGCGATCCCCCCGGCCTGGACGGAGGTGTGGATCTGCACCTTCGCCAACGGTCACATCCAGGCGACCGGTGTCGACGCCGCCGGTCGCACCCAATACCTCTATCACCCGACGTGGCGCGAGCAGCGCGATCGGATGAAGTACGACCGAGCGCTCGCGCTCGCAGAGTCGCTTCCCGTCGCGCGCCGGGGCGTGACCGTCGACCTCCGCCGCGAGGGCCTCGAACGCGAGCGCGTGCTCGCGGCAGCGTTCCGGATGCTCGACACCGGCCACCTGCGGGTCGGCTCGGAGCGCTACGCCCTCGAACACGGAAGCGTCGGTCTCTCGACGCTGCTCGGGTCGCATGCGCGCGTCGAGGCGGGGGAGATCGTGCACCTCTCGTTCCCCGGCAAGAGCGGCCAGGACTGGGAGTCCGAGGTGCGCGACCCGGACCTCGCCGCAGTCGTGAGGGCGCTGAAGCGCCGCGGCCCCCGTGCGCGCCTCCTCGCCTGGCACGACGACGCCGGGGCGCATCCGGTGACTCCGCAGGAGATCAATGCCGACATCCGCGCACGCACCGGTGGCGACTTCACCGCCAAGGACTTCCGCACGCTCCACGGCACGGCCGCCGCGGCCGTCGTGCTGGCTCGCACCGGCCCCAAGCGCTCCGCTTCGGCCCAGGACCGCGCGGTCGCGGCGGCGGTACGCGCGACCTCGCAGGTGCTCGGCAACACCCCGGCGGTGGCCCGCTCGAGCTACATCGACCCGCGTCTGTTCGACCTCTACCGCGATGGTGTGACCATCGATCCGAACCGTGTGGCGTCGGTCGAGTCCGAGCTGCGCTCCCTGCTGTTCACCTGAGCCGCTAATCTCCTGTCGTCATGGATCACACGCTGCGCCCTCGTCTGTCGGTCACGGCGCTGCTGCTCTTCACCGCCTCGACCGGCGCGATCGACGCGGTCAGCTATCTCGGGCTCGACCGCGTGTTCACGGGCAACATGACCGGCAACGTGCTCTTCCTCGGGTTCGCGCTCGTGGGGGTGCCGGGGATTCCGTTCCTCAACAATGCGGTCGCGCTGCTCGGGTTCGTCGCGGGCTCGATCGTCAGCGGGCGCATCGTGGGTCGCGGTCATCGCCCCGGGAGCCTGCCGACGGGAAGCATCGTCGTGCTGGTCATCGGCGCGGTGATCATCGCCGCGGTCGTGCTCGTGTCGTTGTTGTCGCCGTCTCTTCCGGATCCGGCGCTGCTGGCGGTCACCGCGGGCCTTGCGTTCGCGATGGGCGGTCAGGTGACGGCGGTGAAGCCCGTCGGCAACAGCGACATCACGACGATCGTCGTGACGAACACGATCGCCAACCTCGCCCGCGACTCCCGCCTCGGCGGCGGGCACGGTCAGCAGTGGATGCAACGGTTGCTCGCCGTCGTGGCGATGGGTGCGGGGGCTGCGCTCGGCGCGTACGCGATCCTCTCGGCGTCGACCGTCGTCGCCCTCTCGGTCGCCTGCGTCCTCTACGCGGCCGCGTGCACCCTCATGATCGTGGCAACCCGCCGCCAGCCCCCCTCAACCCCGTGAGAGTACGCACTTTTGCGTGCTCTCACCCCCGAGAGCACGCAAAAGTGCGTACTCTCACGGGGGCCGCGGGGTGACCTGAGCCGACCCGCGGGGCGCGACACGCCCGGGTTGCAGCAAATGCGGGCGTGTGGCAGACTTTCATGGTTCAACACGCCGCGCCTTGCGCGTGGCTCACTGCCTTGGCAGTGCACAGCCCCCGGCTCACGGTCGGAAGCGGCTGGGCCGCAGGCAGAAGAACACAGCTTCAATCGAATCCCGATTCCTCCGGGGAGACGTGTGCGCCACGGCGCACGGCGCGTCTCGGGGAAGCGGTGATTGACAGAAGAACAGCGGTGCGCGTCGAAGGGCGCGCGGATGTGCGGGCCGGTTGCGGTCGCGCACGGGAACAAGGAAGAGAGCTGACCATGGCGGGACAGAAGATCCGCATCCGGCTGAAGTCGTATGACCACGCCGGCCTCGACGCATCGGCGCGAAAGATCGTCGACACCGTGACCCGTGCGGGTGCGACCGTCGTCGGTCCGGTGCCCCTCCCGACGGAGAAGAACGTGGTCGTCGTGATCCGTTCCCCGCACAAGTACAAGGACAGCCGCGAGCACTTCGAGAAGCGCACCCACAAGCGCCTCATCGACATCATCGACCCGACGCCGAAGGCGGTCGACTCGCTGATGCGCCTCGACCTGCCCGCCGACGTCAACATCGAGATCAAGCTCTAGCCCGAGCTGAATCGGAAGCCAGAAGGAAACCCATGTCTGCAGTGAAGACGACCAAGGGTCTGCTGGGCACCAAGCTCGGCATGACCCAGGTCTGGGATGAGAACAACAAGCTCGTCCCGGTGACCGTGGTCCAGATCACCCCCAACGTCGTGACGCAGGTCCGCTCCGAGGAGAAGGACGGCTACGCCGCCGTCCAGATCGCCTACGGCGCCATCGACCCGCGCAAGGTCAACAAGCCCGCCGCCGGCCACTTCGAGAAGGCGGGCGTCACGCCGCGCCGTCACCTCACCGAGGTCCGCACCGCCGACGCCGCCGAGTACACGCTCGGCCAGGAGCTTGCGGTCGACATCTTCGAAGCCGGTCAGCTCGTCGACGTCGTCGGCACGAGCAAGGGCAAGGGCTTCGCCGGTGTCATGAAGCGCCACAACTTCCAGGGCGTCTCCGCATCGCACGGTGCGCACCGCAACCACCGCAAGCCCGGCTCGATCGGCGCCTCCTCGACCCCCAGCCGCGTGTTCAAGGGCATGCGCATGGCGGGCCGTATGGGTGGCGAGCGCGTCACCGTGCAGGGCCTCAAGGTCCACTCGGTCGACCTCGAGAAGGGCCTCCTGCTGGTCAAGGGTGCCGTTCCCGGCGCCCGCGGCCGCATCGTCTTCGTCCGCAACGCTGTGAAGGGAGCGTAGCCATGGCTGCGACCACTCTCGACGTCGTCGACGCGAAGGGGAAGAAGGCCGGTTCGGTCGAGCTCCCCGGTGCGATCTTCGATGTGCAGACCAATGTCCCGCTCATCCACCAGGTCGTGACCGCCCAGCTCGCCGCCGCGCGCCAGGGCACCCACAAGACCAAGGGTCGTGGTGAGGTCTCCGGTGCCGGGCGCAAGCCGTTCAAGCAGAAGGGCACCGGCCGCAGCCGTCAGGGCTCGATCCGCGCCCCCGAGCACACCGGCGGTGGCATCGTCCACGGACCGGTGCCGCGCGACTACTCGCAGCGCACCCCGAAGAAGATGATCGCCGCGGCTCTGCTCGGCGTCCTCTCGGACCGCGCCCGCGGTGAGCGTCTCCACGTCGTGGAGTCCTTCGGCACCGACGCCCCGTCGACCAAGACGGCCGTCGCGCTGCTCGCCCAGGTCGCCACGAGCAAGAACGTGCTCGTCGTCCTCGACCGTGCCGACGAGGTGGGTGCTCTGAGCGTCCGCAACCTCCGCAACGTGCACGTCCTGTACGCAGACCAGCTGAACGCCTACGACGTGGTCGTCTCCGACGACATCGTCTTCACGCGCGCTGCCTTCGACGCGTTCGTGTCGAGCAAGACCAAGACCGAGGAGGCTGCCCAGTGAGCGGCTACAACAAGGACCCGCGCGACATCATCATCGCGCCGGTCGTGAGCGAGAAGAGCTACGGGCTCATCGACGAGGGCAAGTACACCTTCATCGTCGACCCCCGCTCGAACAAGACCGAGATCAAGCTGGCGATCGAAAAGATCTTCGGCGTCAAGGTCGCCTCGGTGAACACCATCAACCGCGTCGGCAAGACTCGCCGCACCCGGTTCGGGATGGGCAAGCGCAAGGACACCAAGCGCGCCATCGTCACGCTCAAGTCCGGCTCGATCGACATCTTCACGGCTGTCGGCTAAGGACCAGGAAGAGAATCATGGCCATTCGCAAGTACAAGCCGACGACCCCCGGTCGTCGTGGCTCGTCGGTCGCCGACTTCGCGGAGATCACGCGCTCGACGCCCGAGAAGTCGCTGCTGAAGCCCCTGCCGAAGACCGGTGGGCGCAACAACACCGGACGCATCACGACCCGCCACATCGGTGGCGGCCACAAGCGCCAGTACCGCGTCATCGACTTCAAGCGCAACGACAAGGACGGCGTCAACGCCAAGGTCGCGCACATCGAGTACGACCCGAACCGCACCGCGCGCATCGCGCTGCTGCACTTCGTGGACGGCACGAAGCGTTACATCCTCGCGCCGAACAAGCTCAGCCAGGGCGACATCGTCGAGTCGGGTCCCTCGGCCGACATCAAGCCCGGCAACAACCTGCCGCTCAAGAACATCCCCGTGGGTACCGTCATCCACGCCATCGAGCTGAAGCCCGGTGGCGGCGCGAAGATGGCGCGTTCGGCGGGTGCCTCGGTGCGTCTCGTCGCGAAGGACGGCCCGTACGCGCAGCTGCGTCTGCCCTCGGGTGAGATCCGCAACGTCGACGTGCGCTGCCGCGCCACGATCGGCGAGGTCGGCAACGCCGAGCAGTCGAACATCAACTGGGGCAAGGCCGGCCGCAAGCGCTGGAAGGGCGTCCGCCCGACGGTGCGTGGTGTCGCGATGAACCCGATCGACCACCCCCACGGTGGTGGTGAGGGCAAGACCTCCGGTGGACGCCACCCGGTCAGCCCCTGGGGTCAGCCCGAGGGCCGCACCCGTCGCCCCAACAAGGAGAGCGACAAGCTCATCGTCCGCCGCCGGACCGTCGGCAAGAAGCGCAAGTAGAGGTAGTAGAAGATGCCGCGCAGTCTCAAGAAGGGACCCTTCGTCGACGAGCACCTGTTCCGCAAGGTGCAGGCTCAGAACGAGGCGGGTTCGAAGAACGTCATCAAGACCTGGTCGCGTCGGTCGATGATCGTCCCGGCGATGCTGGGTCACACGATCGCGGTCCACGACGGCCGCAAGCACATCCCCGTCTTCGTGACGGAGACCATGGTGGGTCACAAGCTCGGCGAGTTCGCGCCCACCCGCACCTTCCGTGGACACGAGAAGGACGACAGGAAGGGTCGTCGCCGCTGACGCGGCGATGCGAGGAGGAATAGAGATGGTGGAGTCGATCGCCCGCGTGCGACACATCCGCGTGACGCCTCAGAAGGCCCGTCGCGTCGTCGACCTGATCCGCGGAAAGCAGGCCCAGGAGGCCCTCGCGATCCTGAAGTTCGCCCCGCAGGGCGCCAGCGAGCCCGTCTACAAGCTCGTGGCATCCGCGATCGCGAACGCCCGCGTGAAGGCGGATGCGACCAACAGCTTCCTCGACGAGGCCGACCTCGTGGTCGCGCGTGCCTTCGTCGACGAGGGGACCACGCTGAAGCGCTTCCAGCCGCGTGCCCAGGGTCGCGCGTTCCGCATCAACAAGCGCACGAGTCACATCACCGTGGTGCTCGCGACGCCGGACGAGCTCACGGCTGCAGCCGGCAACGCTGCGGCGAAGAAGGCAGGTAAGTAATGGGCCAGAAGGTCAATCCGTACGGCTTCCGTCTCGGGATCACCACCGACCACACGTCGCGCTGGTTCTCCGACTCGACGAAGCCCGGTCAGCGCTACGCCGACTACGTGGCCGAGGACGTCAAGATCCGCAACCTGCTGAAGACGAACCTCGACCGCGCCGGTGTCGCCAAGATCGAGATCGAGCGCACCCGTGACCGCGTCCGCGTGGACATCCACACGGCGCGTCCCGGCATCGTCATCGGCCGCCGCGGCGCCGAGGCCGAGCGCATCCGCGCCGACCTCGAGAAGCTCACCGGCAAGCAGATCCAGCTGAACATCCTCGAGGTGAAGAACCCCGAGGCCGAGGCTCAGCTCGTCGCCCAGGGTATCGCGGAGCAGCTCAGCGCCCGTGTCGCGTTCCGTCGCGCCATGCGCAAGGGCCTCCAGGGTGCTCAGCGCGCCGGCGCCAAGGGCGTGCGGATCCAGGTCTCCGGCCGCCTCGGCGGCGCCGAGATGAGCCGGTCGGAGTTCTACCGCGAGGGTCGGGTGCCGCTGCACACCCTTCGCGCGAACATCGACTACGGCTTCTACGAGGCGAAGACCACCTTCGGCCGCATCGGCGTGAAGGTCTGGATCTACAAGGGCGACATCACCAACAAGGAACTAGCTCGCGAGCAGGCGGCCCAGAAGTCGTCCCGCCCCGAGCGTCGTGACGGCGCGCGCCGTGGCCCCCGTGCCGAGGCCGCCGCAGGAGTCGAGGCGTAATCATGCTCATTCCCCGTAAGGTCAAGCACCGCAAGCAGCACCACCCCAAGCGGGATGGTCAGGCGACCGGTGGCACCAAGGTCAGCTTCGGCGAGTATGGCATCCAGGCCCTCACCTCGGCCTACGTGACCAACCGCCAGATCGAGTCCGCTCGTATCGCGATGACCCGCCACATCAAGCGTGGCGGCAAGGTGTGGATCAACATCTACCCCGACCGTCCGCTCACGAAGAAGCCCGCCGAAACCCGCATGGGTTCCGGTAAGGGAAGCCCCGAGTGGTGGGTCGCCAACGTCAAGCCCGGCCGCGTCCTCTTCGAGGTCGCCGGCGTCAGCGAGGAGCTCGCCCGTGGCGCGCTCACCCGGGCCATTCACAAGCTGCCGCTCAAGGCACGCATCATCAAGCGCGAGGAGGGCGACGCGTAATGGCCGTCGGATCCAAGGAGCTCGCCACCGTCGAGCTCGACACCTTTGAAGACGAGCGTCTCGTCGACGAGCTGAAGAAGGCGAAGGAAGAGCTGTTCAACCTCCGCTTCCAGTCGGCGACCGGACAGCTCGAAAGCCACGGCCGCCTGCGTGCCGTGAAGCGCGACATCGCGCGCATCTACACCGTCATCCGCGAGCGCGAGCTCGGCATCCGGGCCACCCCGGCCCCCGCCGAGGTGCCCGCGAAGGCGGCGAAGAAGTCCACCAAGAAGTCGGAGGCCGCCGAGGCCCCCGCCGATGAGACCGCCGAGGAGGCGAGCAAGTAATGGCCGATACCAAGAAGGCCGCCACGAAGGCGGCGCCGGGCCACGAGTCCGCCGCCCACGACGTCAAGGACGCGGACGCCCGCGGGTACCGCAAGGTGCGTCGCGGCTACGTCACGAGCGACAAGATGGACAAGACCATCGTCGTCGAGGTCGAGGACCGCGTGAAGCACCCGCTGTACGGCAAGGTCATCCGCCGCAGCTCGAAGATCAAGGCCCACGACGAGCAGAACACGGCCGGCATCGGCGACCTCGTCGTCATCTCGGAGACCCGTCCGCTTTCGTCCACGAAGCGCTGGCGTCTCGTCGAGATCGTGGAGAAGGCGAAGTAACCCATGATTCAGCAGGAATCCCGCCTCAAGGTCGCCGACAACACCGGCGCCAAGGAGCTGCTCACGATTCGCGTGCTCGGCGGCTCCGGCCGTCGCTACGCGGGCCTCGGTGACATCATCGTCGCCACGGTCAAGGACGCGATCCCCGGCGGCAACGTGAAGAAGGGCGACGTCGTCAAGGCTGTCGTGGTCCGCACCAAGAAGCAGACCCGCCGCCCCGACGGCTCGTACATCAAGTTCGACGAGAACGCCGCCGTGATCCTGAAGAACGACGGGGACCCCCGCGGGACCCGCATCTTCGGGCCCGTCGGCCGTGAGCTTCGCGACAAGAAGTTCATGAAGATCATCTCGCTGGCCCCGGAGGTCATTTAGTCATGGCAAAGATCAAGAAGGGCGACCTCGTCCAGGTCATCAGCGGTCCCTCGCAGGATCGCGGCGGTGACCGGGGCAAGCAGGGTCGCGTCATCGAGGTCCTGGTCGAGAAGGACCGGGTGATCGTCGAGGGCGTCAACTTCGTCACCAAGCACGTGCGCGTGGGCCAGACCCAGCGCGGCACGAAGACCGGTGGCATCGAGACGCACGAGGCACCCATCCACATCTCGAACGTGGCCCTCGTCGACCCGAAGACCAAGCAGCCGACGCGTGTCGGTTTCCGCGAGGAGACCGTCGACAAGGACGGCGTGAAGAAGACCGTTCGCGTGCGCTACGCGAAGAAGTCCGGAGAGAAGATCTAAATGGCTACGACTGCTGTGGCTGGCAAAATCCAGCCCCGACTGAAGTCGAAGTACCGCGACGAGATCGTGAAGACCCTGACCTCGGAGTTCGGCTACTCGAACCCCATGCAGGTGCCGGGTCTCGTGAAGATCGTCGTGAACACCGGTGTCGGCGAGGCCGCCCGCGACTCCAAGGTGATCGACGGTGCGATCAAGGACCTCACCCTCATCACCGGCCAGAAGCCGCAGGTCACCAAGGCCCGCAAGTCCATCGCACAGTTCAAGCTGCGTGAGGGCATGCCGATCGGTGCCCACGTGACCCTTCGCGGCGACCGTGCGTGGGAGTTCCTCGACCGCCTGCTGTCGCTCGCGCTGCCGCGCATCCGCGACTTCCGCGGCCTGTCGTCGAAGCAGTTCGACGGCAACGGCAACTACACGTTCGGTGTGACCGAGCAGTCGATCTTCCACGAGATCGACCAGGACCAGATCGACCGCGTTCGCGGATTCGACATCACGGTCGTGACCACCGCCAAGACGGACGATGAGGGTCGCGCCCTGCTGCGCGCGCTCGGGTTCCCGTTCAAGGCCGAATAAGCCCGCATCAGGGACATCAACCAGGTCGGCATCCGGTCCGTGCTCTTGAGGAGCTAGCGGATGTCGAAACCGATTGAGAATAGGAAACCAACGAAATGACGATGACAGATCCGGTCGCAGACATGCTGACCAGACTGCGCAACGCGAACCGCGCCTACCACGACACGGTCTCGCTCCCGAGCAGCAAGCTCAAGACCCACATCGCCGAGATCCTCCAGCGCGAGGGCTACATCTCGAGCTGGAAGGTCGAGGACGCCCGCGTCGGCAAGACGCTCACGATCGACCTCAAGTACGGTCCGAACCGCGAGCGCTCCATCGCCGGCATCAAGCGCGTTTCGAAGCCGGGTCTGCGCGTCTACGCGAAGTCGACCGAGATCCCCCACGTGCTGGGCGGCCTCGGTGTGGCGATCCTGTCCACCTCCTCCGGGCTCCTGACGGACCGCGAGGCGAGCAAGAAGGGCGTCGGCGGGGAAGTCCTCGCCTACGTGTGGTGAGTTGAGATGTCGCGTATCGGAAGACTCCCCATCACCGTTCCCTCCGGCGTCACCGTGACGATCGAGGGCCAGGACGTCAGCGTCAAGGGACCCAAGGGCGAACTCGCCCTCACCGTGAAGAGCCCCATCGCAGTCGCACTCGAGGACGGACAGGTGCTCGTCACCCGTCCGGACGACGAGCGCGAGTCGCGGTCGCTCCACGGCCTCACCCGCACGCTCATCGCGAACCAGATCATCGGCGTCACCGAGGGCTACTCCAAGAGCCTCGAGGTCGTCGGCACCGGTTACCGCGTGCAGGCCAAGGGCAGCTCGGTCGAGTTCGCGCTCGGCTACTCGCACTCCATCACCGTCGACCCGCCCGCAGGCATCACGTTCGAGGTCGAGGGCAACAACAAGCTTCACGTCCGCGGCATCGACAAGCAGGCCGTGGGCGAGGTGGCCGCCAACATCCGCAAGCTGCGCAAGCCCGAGCCCTACAAGGGCAAGGGTGTGCGTTACTCGGGCGAGGTCGTCCGCCGCAAGGCCGGAAAGGCTGGTAAGTGATCATGGCTGGCATCAGCAAGTCGGCGCAGCGCAACCGTCGCCACACGCGACTGCGCAAGCGCATCGTCGGAACCGAGGCGCGTCCGCGTCTCGTCGTCACCCGCTCGGCCCGTCACGTCTTCGTGCAGGTCGTCGACGACTCGAAGGGTCACACCGTGGCCTCCGCGTCGACGCTCGAGGCGGACCTGCGGACCTTCGACGGCGACAAGACCGCGAAGGCCCGCAAGGTCGGCGAGCTCGTCGCCGAGCGTGCCAAGAAGGCCGGTGTCGCGACGGTCGTGTTCGACCGCGGCGGCAACAAGTACGCCGGACGCGTCGCGGCGATCGCCGAGGGCGCCCGTGAGGGAGGGCTCGAGCTGTGAGCGACGTGACCGAGAACAAGGAGCAGGACGTGCAGTCCGAGGACATCGCCGAGGGCAAGGTCGTGGAGACCGCCGCCGGCACCCAGCAGGCTCAGGAGCCTCGTGAGGCCCGTCGTGGCAGCCGCGATCGCGGTGCGCGCAACGACCGCGGTGCTCGCGGCGGCCGTGAGGACAGCCAGTTCCTCGAGCGCGTCGTGACCATCAACCGTGTGTCGAAGGTCGTCAAGGGCGGTCGCCGCTTCAGCTTCACGGCGCTCGTCGTCGTCGGCGACGGCAACGGCCTCGTGGGCGTCGGATACGGCAAGGCCCGCGAGGTTCCGCTCGCGATCTCGAAGGGCGTCGAGGAGGCGAAGAAGAACTTCTTCCGCGTCCCGCGTTCCGGAGCGACCATCCCGCACCCCGTGCAGGGTGAGGCCGCCGCTGGTGTGGTGCTGCTTCGTCCCGCCGCCGCCGGTACCGGTGTTATCGCCGGTGGTCCGGTGCGCGCGGTGCTCGAGTGCGCCGGTATCCACGACGTGCTGTCGAAGTCGCTCGGCTCCTCCAACACGATCAACATCGTCCACGCGACGGTCGAGGCGCTCAAGCAGCTCGAAGAGCCCCGCGCCGTCGCCGCCCGCCGCGGCCTCGAGTTCGAGGACGTCGCCCCGGAGCGCCTCATCCGCGCCGAGGAGGAGGCCCGGCAGGCCGCTACTGCAAAGGTTGGTGCCTGATGGCCGCGCGTCTCAAGGTGACCCAGATCAAGTCCGTTATCAGCGAGAAGCAGAACCAGCGTGACACGCTGCGGAGCCTCGGCCTCAAGCGCATCGGCGACGTCGTCGTGCGCGAGGACACCCCGGCCAACCGCGGCTACGTTCGCACGGTCTCGCACCTCGTGAAGGTCGAGGAGATTGACTAATGGCTGACGAGAAGAAGCCGACGGCCGCCAAGGCTGCCGCCGACAAGCCGGCCGCGGAGAAGAAGGCTCCCGCCAAGGCTGCTGCGAAGCCCGCCGCCGAGAAGAAGGCCGCCGCCCCCAAGGCTGCGGACAAGGCCCCCGCCAAGGAGACCGCAGCCAAGGCTCCGGCGACTGCCAAGACGACCGCCGCGAAGTCGGCCACGTCGAAGGCTGCTGCCGAGAAGCCCGCTGCTGAGAAGCCTGCCGCGGAGAAGAAGGCGCCGGCCAAGGCCGCCACCTCGAAGTCCGCGGCGTCCGCGAAGGCGGACGACACCGTCGCCGAGAAGAAGGCTCCGGCGAAGCCCGCGGCCAAGAAGTCGGCCGACGTCGCGCGCCCGCAGGTGCTCAAGGCTCACCACCTCCGCCCCGCCGAGGGGTCGAAGAAGGCCAAGACGCGCGTCGGACGCGGTGAAGGCTCGAAGGGCAAGACCGCCGGTCGCGGCACCAAGGGCACCAAGGCCCGCTACCAGGTGCGCGTCGGCCTCGAGGGCGGCAACCTGAACCAGGTCATGCGTGCGCCGAAGCTGCGCGGGTTCAAGAACCCGTTCCGGGTCGAGTACCAGGTCGTGAACCTGGACCGTCTCGCCGAGCTCTACCCCTCGGGCGGCGACGTCACCATCAGCGACCTCGTCGCCAAGGGTGCCGTGCGCAAGAACGAGAAGGTCAAGGTTCTCGGCACGGGCGAGATTGCGGTTAAGCTGAACGTTGCGGTCGACAAGGTCTCGAGCTCTGCGGAGCAGAAGATCGTCGCCGCCGGCGGCTCCGTCAAGTAGCCATCGGGAAGGTGGCCCCACCCGGGGCCACCTCCTCGCCGCACCGAACGTGTGCGGCACGCTTCGAAATCTCACCGGGAGGCGTCGTGTTCAGTGCCGTCGCGCGGATCTTCCGCACGCCGGACCTCCGCCGCAAGATCGCGTTCACGCTGGGCATCATCGCCCTGTTCCGGCTCGGGTCCTTCGTACCCGCACCGTTCGTCGACTTCGGCAACGTCCAGCTCTGCCTCGCGGGCAACGCAGGCGCCTCGGGTCTCTACGACCTGGTCAACCTCTTCTCAGGTGGGGCGCTCCTGCAGCTGTCGATCTTCGCGCTCGGCATCATGCCGTACATCACCGCGTCGATCATCGTGCAGCTGCTGCGCGTCGTCATCCCGCACTTCGACACCCTCTACAAGGAGGGCCAGTCGGGCCAGGCGAAGCTGACGCAGTACACGCGCTACCTCACGATCGCGCTCGGTGTGCTGCAGTCCACGACGCTCATCACCGTCGCCCGCTCCGGTGCGCTCTTCGGCACCACGAGCACCGCCGAGTGCGCACAGCTCATCGTCCCCGCAGGCGACACCTGGTACGGCATCCTGCTCATGGTCATCACCATGACCGCCGGAACCGGCGTCATCATGTGGATGGGTGAGCTCATCACCGAGCGCGGCATCGGCAACGGCATGTCGCTGCTGATCTTCACTTCGATCGTCGCGACGTTCCCCAACTCGCTCATCTCGATCGCCCAGCAGCGCAACGTCGAGACGCTGCTTCTCGTCATCGGCATCGGCGTGCTCATCATGTTCGCCGTCATCTTCGTCGAGCAGTCGCAACGCAGAATCCCCGTCCAGTACGCCAAGCGCATGGTCGGACGCCGTACCTACGGCGGCAACAACACCTACATCCCGATCAAGGTCAACATGGCCGGCGTGGTGCCCGTCATCTTCGCCTCGTCGCTGCTCTACCTTCCGGCGCTCGTCGCCCAGTTCAACCAGCCCGCCGCGGGCGAAACCGCCCAGCCGTGGGTCCAGTGGATCTCCACCTACCTCACGCGCGGCGACCACCCGCTCTACATGCTGGTGTACTTCCTCCTCATCGTCGGGTTCACCTACTTCTACGTCGCCATCACGTTCAACCCGGACGAGGTCGCCGACAACATGAAGAAGTACGGCGGATTCATCCCCGGCATCCGCGCGGGCCGACCGACCGCCGAGTACCTCGACTACGTCCTCACCCGCGTCACCCTGCCCGGATCGATCTACCTCGGTCTCATCGCGCTCATCCCGCTCATCGCCCTCGCGATGGTCGACGCGAACCAGAACTTCCCGTTCGGTGGCACGTCGATCCTCATCATGGTCGGCGTGGGGCTCGAGACGGTGAAGCAGATCGACTCGCAGCTCCAGCAGCGCCACTACGAGGGGCTCCTGCGATGACGGTCCGCCTGCTCATCGTCGGCCCCCCCGGCGCCGGCAAGGGGACGCAGGCGGAACGCATCGCCGCCCGCTTCGGCATCCCGACCATCTCCACCGGCGACATCTTCCGCGCGAACATCGCGGGAGAGACCGAACTCGGCAAGCGGGTGAAGGCGATCGTCGACGCCGGAGACTACGTTCCCGACTCGCTCACCAACGAACTCGTCTCCGACCGGCTCTCCGAAGCGGACGCCACCACCGGCTTCCTCCTCGACGGCTACCCGCGCACCCCCGACCAGGTGCGTTTCCTCGACGCACTCCTCAGCTCCCACGGGCACAAGCTCGATGCCGTGCTGCGTCTCGTGGCCGACCAAGACGAAATCGTGCGACGTCTGCGCAAGCGCGCCGTCGAGCAGGGCCGCGCCGACGACTCCGAAGAGGCCATCCGGCACCGCCAAGAGGTCTACCAGCGCGAGACCGCGCCCGTCCTCGAGATGTTCCGCGAGCAGGGTCTCCTCATCGAGGTCGACGGGCTCGGGTCGGTCGACGAGGTGACGGGCCGCATCTGGGCCGCCTTCGCTGACGCCGGCATCGGTGCCGTCGAGGCGTCGGCGTAGACCTCTAGCCTTCCCCGCGGCCGGGATGCGCATGCGGTAGCCGCGTCGCTTCCCCCGCGCGCTTCGCGCGCTCCCGCCAGGCCCGATGCCAGCGACACCGCTACCGCATACGCACCCCGCCCGCGCCGCTCTCCGTCCTGCGGCAGCTGCAGCGGCCGACGCCACTGCGGGCGGGCGGGCCCGGGCGGTGAATGCAAGCTGCTGGTGCTGGGTGCGTAGCAGGGGTGACGGGATTTCTCCGGGACGCTGGCATCGGGCCTGGCGGGAGCAGGCCGGAGGCCTGCGGGGGTAGGCGTCGCGGAGAAATCCCGTCACCCCTGCGAAGCGGGGCTCACGTGTCGATCAGGCGGGTGAGCTCGGCGACGAGCGTCGGCACGTCGGTGGCCCGGGCGACGAGGGTGCGGACGTTCTCGCGGTCGGAGAACACCTCGACGAGCTGGTCGAACACCTCCTGGAAGCTGGCGCGACCGGATTCGCTGAACGCGATGAACGCGACCACCTCGACGCGCGAGCCGCCCCACTGCATCGACGTCGTGTTGAGCACGAGTGCGATGGCGGTGCGTTCGGCGGTCATCGCCATCGCGTGCGGCATCGCGAGCCCGTCGGTGAAGGCGGTGGACGACAGCCGCTCCCGTTCGATCGCTCCCGTGACGTAGGTGTCGTCGACGATCCCCGCTTCGATCATCTTCTCGCCGAGTATGCGGATCATGGCCTCCGCATCGGGGGCGTAGAGCTCGCGGAAGAAGAGGCGCTCGTCGAAGTAGCCGCCGAGGCGTTCCGCGAGGCGCGCGCGGCGGCGGCCGCGGCGTGTGCGCGAGATGGCGGCCTGGATGACCTTCACATCCGCCTCGCCGAGGAACGGGTGCACGACGATGATGCGGTCGCTCGGGGTGGGCGGGTCGATGACCGAGATGATGAGGTCGCCGGGGAGGGCGTCCCAGTCGACGTCGGAGCGCGTGTCGAGCTGCTCGATCCTGAGGTCGTGGCCGACGGCGGATTCGACGCGGTGCAGCAGCTCGAGGTGGAGCCGGTGGTAGGCGGGAGCGACGATGGTCGCGGTGACGGCCTGCTCGGTCTGGCGGCGTTCCTCGAGACGCGCGCCGAGGTGCATCGCGAGGAAAGCGATCTCGTCCTCCGGCACGTCGATGCCGGTGCTGATCTGCAGCTCGCGGGCGATATACACGGCGAGCTCGTAGATCATCGGGTAGCCGGATTTGATGGAGCGCGTGAGCGGATTGCGCGAGAAGGATCCTTCCTGCGCGCGCCGCACGAGCTGCCGGATGTGCATCGCGAGCCGCAGCAGGAAGTCGCCGTCGCCGTCGAGGTCGATGAGGTATTCGCGTGCCGCCTTCTCGACGATCGCCCGCACTTCGGCGAGCTGTTCGTCGTCGATGGGGGGCGGGCCGGCGTCGAGGGGGGCGACCGCGACGCGGGTCCCGAGCAGGAATCCGAGGTAGTCGAGGTCGCCTGGCGGAAGTTTCACGTCGAAGTGGTCGGCGACGAGTTCGTCGATGATCGCGGCGAACACGCCTTCCTCGGTCTCGCCTCCGCGTGCGGGGAGCGCGCTCTGCGTCTGGGAGCGGTCGACGGCGATGGCGAGGTGCAGCAGCACGGTGCTCAGCCCGTAGTCGTTGATCTCGTAGCCGTCGGCGACGAGTCGCGCGATGAGGGCGGTCTTGAAGGCGGTCAGGTCTCCGGCGGCGAACCAGCTCTCGATCCGGTCGACTTCGCGCATGCCGCGGGTCGCCTCGTCGCGGAAGAGCGCCCCGATGAGGCGTCGCCGGGCGGTTTCGGGACCCTCGAGCTGTACGCGTTCGCGCGTCCGTACGATCGTGAGTCCCGCGGCTCCGGCCCGCGATCGGGCGCGGGCGAGGTCGGTCTCGAGGGTGGAGTCGCTCACGTGCAGTCGTTCGGCGAGCTCGTAGAGGTCGACGCCTTCCGACTCCGGGGGAGCGTCGAGCAGTGCCCGCAGCACGGCGGTGGCGCGTTCGGTGGGGGTCTCGGCGCGTGCGCCGCGGTCGTCGCGCAGGCGCCTCGCCCATTCGCCACGGTCGAGCCGATACCCGGACGGGCCGGATTCGATCACGGGCGCGTCCGATCCGCTGTTGAGCGCGGCGACGTAGCCCCGGATGCTGCGGTCGGTGACGCCCAGTCGCGCGCCGAGGTCGGCTGCCGTCAGCCAGCCGTCGTGCTGTGCGAGCACGTCGACGAGTTGCTCGTGTCGATCGACCATCCGCTCCGCCACCACCTAGGAACGCCCCCAGTCAAGCACCCGCAGCGCGGCAGAGAGCGGGATTCGGCAGGTTTTTCCGGGGGAGCGGAAGCGGCTGGGCTGGCGGCGGCCGCACCGTGCGACGCACACTGTGGATGCCCGCCGGGTGAGGGAACCGGCGGGCCCCGAACTTGGTCCGGGGACGGCATCGCCGCCGACGCGTTTCGCGCGGGGGCGAAGAGACGCGGAGGTGGCACCGTGCGGGTGCTCATCGTGTGCGGGGCTGGAGTCTCCAGTACTTTCGTGGCACAGCGACTGCGCTTGGCGGCGGCAGCTCGCGGTCTCGACCTCACACCGATCGCCTCGTCAGCGTCCGCCGCCCCGGACCTTGTCCCGTCCGCCGATGCTCTGCTCATCGGCGCGCATCTGGGCGAAGCCGCGGTGAGCCTGTCGGGGCTCGCGACGGCATCATCCGTGCCTTTCGCCGTGATCGACGACGTGGCACGGCAGGATGGCGAGGGACTGCTGGAGACCATGCTGGCGGCTGTCGCAGCCGGCCACCCGGAGAGGATTTCCTGAATGGAACGCACGCTGAAGATCGCATCCGGCCACGGGCTGCACGCTCGTCCCGCGAAGATGTTCACCCAGGCGGTGACGGCGTCCGGTCATCGTGTCACGATCGGTCGTCCCGATGGGAAGGCGGTCAACGCCGCGAGCATCCTGTCGATCATCGCGGCGGGCTTCGAGAACGGCGACGAGGTCGTGCTCACGGTCGAGGGCGACGACTCGGAGAAGGTCCTCGACGATCTGACCGACTTCCTCACGACGGATCACGACGAGGCCGCTGAGTGATCGAGGTCCAGGAGCTCGTCGGTGTCGGAATCGGCACCGGCATCGTCGTGGGTCCGGTGCTGCACGCGAGCCGGCAGGCTGCGGCGGCACCGACGGATGCGGCGAGCACGATCGGCGCGGAGGCCGAGCTCGACCGCGCGCGCACCGCGCTCGCGGCGGTGTCGCAGCAGCTTCGGGAGCGGGCGGAGGCCGCGGATGAGGCGACGCGCGACGTGCTCGAGGCCCAGGCTCTGATGACCGAGGACCCGGCGCTGCTCGACGGCGTCGAGGCGGGTCTCGCGTCGGGGGTGACCGCGGAGAAGGCCGTCGCCGACGCGTTCGCCGAATTCGCGGCGCTCCTCGCCGACGCGGGGGAGTACTTCGCCGAGCGGGCCGCCGACCTGCACGATCTCTCGGATCGCGCGGTCGCGGTGCTGCAGGGCCGCTCCACCGACCTGGTGGTCGACCCGGGGCATCCGTATGTGCTCGTCGCGCGCGACCTGGCGCCGGCCGACACGGCCGTGCTCGACCTGGACAGGGTGCTCGCGTTCGTGACGAGCGAAGGTGGACCGACCTCGCACACCGCGATCCTCGCGCGCCAGCGCGGCATCGTGGCCCTCGTGGGAGCCGGCGGTGTGGAGTCGCTTCCCGACGGCACGCAGGTGATCGTCGACGCCGAGCGCGGGCGGGTCTTCGTCGACCCGGATGCGGCCGAGCTCGCCGACGCCGAGGCGCGGATCGCGGCGCGCGAGGCGGAGGCATCGGCACCCGCAGGACCGGGTGCTCTCGCCGACGGAACGCCCGTGAAGCTGCTCGCGAACCTCGGGAAGCCCGGCGAGGCGAAGGGGGCGGTCGAGATGGGCGCGGAGGGCGTGGGCCTGTTCCGCACGGAGTTCCTCTTCCTCGATTCCGCCGATGCCCCGACCGTCGAGGAGCAGACCGAGAGCTACCGCGAGGTGTTGGAGGCCTTCCCCGGCAAGCGGGTCGTGGTGCGGCTGCTCGATGCGGGAGCCGACAAGCCGCTCGCGTTCCTGTCGCCCGGCGAAGAGGAGAACCCCGCCCTCGGCAAGCGCGGGCTTCGCGCCCTGCGCGCCTCGGAGCAGGTGCTCCAGGACCAGCTCACCGCACTCGCCGCAGCGGATGCCGCGACCGACGCCGAACTGTGGGTGATGGCCCCCATGGTCGCGACTGTGGAGGAGACGCGCTTCGTGACGCGCGCGATCCACGAAGCGGGTATCCCCGTGGCCGGTGTCATGGTCGAGATCCCGTCGGTGGCGCTCATCGCGGATCGGGTGCTCGCCCAGACCGATTTCGCCTCGATCGGCACGAACGACCTCACGCAGTACACGATGGCCGCGGACCGCCAGCTCGGCTCGGTCGCGGCCCTGCAGGACCCGTGGCACCCGGCGGTGCTGCGACTCGTCTCCGAGGTGGGCGCAGCGGGCGCAGCCTCGGGCAAGCCGGTCGGCGTGTGCGGCGAGGCCGCCGCCGATCCTCTTCTCGCCGTCGTGCTCGCAGGTCTCGGTGTCACGAGCCTGTCGATGTCGCCGACGGCTCTCTCAGATGTCCGCGTATCCCTCGCGCGGTACAGCATGGACGACGCTCGCGCGATCGCCCATGCAGCCCTGGCGGCCTCCGAGGCCGCCGATGCCCGAGAGGCGGCCCGCGCGGCCGCCGACACCACGACCGCAGGGAAGATCCCCGCGTAGGAGCCAGGAGGCAAACCACCATGACGACGACGTCAACGACGGCGGCACCGCGGGGCGGAGGGGCCCGCGTCGCAGTCCAGAGATTCGGAACATTCCTCTCGGGCATGATCATGCCCAACATCCCCGCCCTGATCGCGTGGGGCATCGTGACCGCGTTCTTCATCCCGGTGGGATGGACGCCCAACGCAGACCTGGCGACCATGGTCGGTCCGGTAATTCACTACTTGCTTCCGACTCTGATCGCCTACACCGGCGGCAACATGGTCTATGGCGTGCGAGGTGCCGTGGTCGGGGCCATCGCGACGTTCGGTGCGATCGCGGGGTCTGACCTGCTGGTCGCCAACTTCAACGCGACCCTGCCGGAAGGCGAGGCGCAGCTCGGCCAGGTGCACATGTTCATCGGTGCGATGATCCTGGGCCCTCTGGGCGCGTGGACGATGAAGCAGCTCGACCGGATCTGGACCGGGAAGGTGAAGGCGGGCTTCGAGATGCTCGTCAACATGTTCTCGGCCGGCATCTGGGGCTTCGTGATGGCCGTGGTCGGGTTCTACCCGGTCGCGTGGCTCGTGAACGGGCTGATGAATGTACTCGGGGGTGCGGTGAACTGGCTCATCGACACCGGCCTGCTGCCGTTGACGAGCATCATCATCGAGCCGGCGAAGGTGTTCTTCCTGAACAACGCGATCAACCACGGCGTACTGACTCCGCTCGGGACGTCGCAGGTGGATGCCCAAATCGCGGCAGGCGAAGCGCCAAAGAGCATCCTTTTCCTGCTCGAGGCAAACCCTGGCCCCGGAGTGGGGCTGCTCCTGGCGTTCACGATCTTCGGGATCGGCGCCGCGCGTGCATCCGCTCCGGGTGCGGCAGTCATCCAGTTCCTCGGCGGTATCCACGAGGTGTACTTCCCGTTCGCGCTCATGAAGCCGGTGCTGATTCTCGCTCTCATCGCGGGTGGCATGACAGGAGTCACGACGAACATGCTGTTCGACTCGGGTCTGCGAGCTCCTGCTGCGCCAGGAAGTATCTTCGCGGTGCTCGCACAGACTGCTCAAGACAGCTATGTGGGCGTGATCCTCTCGGTGCTGCTGTCGGCTACCGTGACCTTCGTGATCGCCTCGATCATCTTGCGGGCCTCCCGCAAGCGCGATCTGGCGTCCGAGGCGGATGCAGATGCGCGCCTCGCCGCGTCGATTGCACAGACCGAGAAGAACAAGGGCAAGGAGAGCTCGGTGCTGTCGGGCATGGCAGCCACGATGGGCTCCGGCGCGACCGAGACGAAGGTCATCAACAAGGTGGTCTTCGCCTGCGACGCGGGCATGGGCTCGAGCGCGATGGGCGCATCCGTGCTGCGGAACAAGTTCAAGAAGGCCGGCGTTGAGGCGGATGTGTCGAACGCGGCGATCGCGAACCTGACGGGTGATGAGGATCTCGTCATCACCCAGAACGAGCTCACCGAGCGTGCGCGCCAGAAGGCACCCAACGCGGTTCACGTCTCGGTGGACAACTTCATGAACAGCCCGAAGTACGACGAGGTCGTGCAGCTGGTCAAGGAGCAGAAGGAAGGGGCCGCGCAGTAGGCCCAGTGGGTCCGGCGGCGAGAGAGGAGAATCACACCATGAGCGACGACATCCTGACTCCGGAGCGCGTGGTGCTCGCCGACCGGACCCCGTCTCGTGAGGAGGCGATCCGCGACGTGGGTCGCCTCCTTGTCGACGCCGGGGCCGTGCGTCCCGGGTACGTCGACTCGATGCTCGCCCGGGAGGAGACCGTCTCGACCTCGATGGGCAATTTCCTCGCGATCCCGCACGGGACCAACGAGGGCCGGGAGTTCATCGACCGCACGGCGCTCGCCGTGATCCGCTACCCGGAGGCCATCTCGTGGGACGGCGACGACGTGCGCTTCGTCGTCGGCATCGCGGGGCGCGAGAACGAGCACCTCGAGATCCTCGGGCGCATCGCGGTGCTCTTCTCGGAGGACGACGACGTGCAGGCGCTGCTCGCGGCTTCGACCGCCGAGGAGCTGTTCGCGCTCATCTCGGCGGTCAACGAGGACTGACCTCGGCCGCTCCATCCCTGCCGCGAGGACGCCACGGGAACATCGCGTGGCGTCCTCGCGTTTAATCAGCTAGGATCGATCTTTGGTGCCTTGTGCCCTTTGGGTCGTCCGCACCGAATCAATCACCCGCATGACCGAGCGTCACCGATAGCGATTTAGAGGGTATGGCCAAGAAAGACGGCGTCATCGAGATCGAGGGATCTGTCCTCGAGGCTCTGCCGAACGCGATGTTCCGCGTCGAGCTGAGCAACGGGCACAAGGTTCTCGCCCACATTTCGGGCAAGATGCGTCAGCACTACATCCGCATCCTCCCTGAGGACCGCGTGATCGTGGAGCTGAGCCCCTACGACCTGACCCGCGGCCGCATCGTCTACCGCTACAAGTAACGGTCGGAAAGTAACGGCTCGCGCTGCGGCGCGAGTACGAGGACAGCGAGAAGGAAACATGAAGGTCAACCCGAGCGTCAAGCCCATCTGCGACCACTGCAAGGTCATCCGTCGCAACGGCCGCGTGATGGTCATCTGCAAGAGCAACCCGCGTCACAAGCAGCGTCAGGGCTGATCGCCCGCCGCTTCCGCGGACTCACAACTCAATACACACCAAGCGCCGCCAGAACCTCGCGAGAGGGGACACCTCGGGTCGGAGGCCCGGGCACCGGCGGCGCTCCACACCTCCGAACGACTCCATAAGGAGAAGCCGACATGGCACGTCTCGCCGGCGTCGACATCCCGCGCGATAAGCGCGTGGAAGTCGCTCTGACGTACATCTACGGCGTGGGCCGCACTCGTGCGCTCGCGACGCTCAAGGAGACCGGGATCTCCGGTGACATCCGCGTGAAGGATCTGACCGACGACCAGCTCGTCGCCCTTCGCGACTACATCGAAGGCAACTTCAAGGTCGAGGGAGACCTGCGCCGCGAGGTGCAGGCCGACATCCGCCGCAAGGTCGAGATCGGCTCCTACGAGGGCCTCCGCCACCGCCGCGGCCTGCCCGTTCGCGGTCAGCGCACCAAGACCAACGCACGCACTCGCAAGGGCCCGAAGCGCACCGTGGCCGGCAAGAAGAAGGCAGGTAAGAAGTAATGGCTGCTCCGAAGGCCGCCGCGCGCAAGCCGCGCCGCAAGGAGAAGAAGAACGTCGCCGTGGGCCAGGCTCACATCAAGTCGACCTTCAACAACACCATCGTCTCGATCACCGACCCCTCGGGCGCCGTCATCAGCTGGGCGTCCTCGGGTGGGGTGGGCTTCAAGGGCTCGCGCAAGTCGACCCCCTACGCCGCGCAGCTCGCCGCCGAGTCGGCCGCGCGCCAGGCGCAGGAGCACGGCATGAAGAAGGTGGACGTCTTCGTCAAGGGCCCGGGCTCCGGGCGCGAGACGGCGATCCGCTCGCTTCAGGCCGCGGGCCTCGAGGTCGGCAGCATCAACGACGTGACGCCGCAGGCGCACAACGGATGCCGCCCGCCGAAGCGTCGTCGCGTCTAACTCTTTCGTCGGTCGAGCGGCGCGCGTCGTGAGGCTCACGGGACCATCGCACGGTGGTGGTCCCGACGCGCATCCCGAATCCGCTGCTCGATCGACCGGTACTCCATAACTCAACATCACGGCGGCCCAGCCACCCGCCGCAACTGTCGTGGGCGTCATATGGCGGACGCCCTCGCCGAAAGGAAACCACGTGCTCATCGCACAGCGTCCCACGCTCTCGGAGGAGAGCATCTCGGAGTTCCGCTCCGCGTTCGTCATCGAGCCCCTCGAGCCCGGCTTCGGCTACACGCTCGGCAACTCGCTGCGTCGCACCCTTCTCTCGTCGATTCCCGGCGCGGCCGTCACGAGCATCCGCCTCGACGGCATCCAGCACGAGTTCGACACCATCCCCGGTGTCCGTGAGGACGTCGTCGAGATCGTCCTCAACATCAAGAACCTGGTCGTCTCCAGCGAGCACGACGAGCCGATCACGGCCTACCTGCGCAAGCAGGGTGCCGGTCAGGTCACCGCGGCCGACATCTCGGCTCCCGCGGGCGTCGAGATCCACAACCCCGAGCTCGTGATCGCGACCCTCAACGAGAAGGCGAAGTTCGACCTCGAGCTCACCATCGAGCGCGGCCGCGGATACGTCTCGGCCACGCAGAACCGCAGCGAGTTCAGCGAGGCCGGCCAGATCCCGGTCGACTCGATCTACTCGCCCGTGCTGAAGGTCACCTACCGCGTCGAGGCCACTCGTGCCGGTGAGCGCACCGACTTCGACCGCCTCGTCGTCGACGTCGAGACGAAGCCGGCGATCTCGCCGCGCGACGCGATCGCCTCCGCCGGTCGCACGCTCGTCGAGCTGTTCGGTCTCGCCCGCGAGCTGAACACCGCGGCCGAGGGCATCGAGATCGGCCCCGCGCCGGTGGACGCGGTGCTGTCGAACGAGCTGTCGATGCCCATCGAGGACCTCGACCTCTCGGTGCGCAGCTACAACTGCCTCAAGCGCGAGGGCATCAACACCGTCAGCGAGCTCGTCGCCCTTTCGGAGACGCAGCTCATGAACATCCGCAACTTCGGTCAGAAGTCCGTGGATGAGGTGAAGGACAAGCTCGTCGAGCTCGGTCTGTCGCTGAAGGACAGCGTGCCCGGATTCGACGGCGCCCACTTCTACGGCGGATACGACGACGAGACCGTCTGAGTCCGTCTGACCTGACACACATTCTGGAGAACGACTGATCATGCCCCAGCCCACCAAGGGTCCCCGTCTCGGCGGCGGTCCGGCGCACGAGCGCCTGCTGCTCGCGAACCTCGCCGCGGCCCTCTTCACCCACAAGAGCATCACGACCACCGAGACGAAGGCCAAGCGCCTGCGTCCGCTCGCCGAGCGTCTCATCACGTTCGCGAAGCGCGGCGACCTTCACTCGCGCCGTCGCGTGCTGTCGGTCATCGGCGACAAGACCGTCGTGCACGTTCTCTTCACCGAGATCGCGCCGCTCGTCGCCGAGCGTGAGGGTGGCTACACCCGCATCACGAAGATCGGCAACCGCAAGGGCGACAACGCGCCCATGGCCGTCATCGAGCTCGTGCTCGAGCCGGTCGTGAAGAAGCCGGCGTCCTCGAAGAAGTCCGCCGCGCGCACCGAGGCCCCGAAGGCCGAGCCGGTCGCCGAGGAGACCCCGGTCGAGGAGACCCCCGCTGAGGAGGCTCCGGTCGAAGAGACCGAGGCTCCCGCTGAGGAAGCTCCCGCCGACGCCGAGGCGCCTGCCGAGGAGTCCGAGGAGAAGTAACTCCTCGCTCGTACGCCGAGAGACCCCGCCCCCACCCGGGCGGGGTCTTTCTCGTTCCGCCCATAGACATGTCTACGGACAGATAGACACCGCCGCGCGGGTGTCCGGCGCGTCAGAGACATGTCTATGGCGCCTAGACGGGACGGGGGAGCGACTCGTCGGCTAGCTCGTCGCGCAGCGGAGGCAGCGCCGCCAGACGCTGCAGCGCCTCCTTGATCGAGGCGGTAAAGATCCGCGCCCCCGCGTGACCGAAGTGCACCTGATCGCGCGCGAGCTCGTCGAGATGCGGCTGGATGGCGGCGTGCCAGTCGGCCAGCTCGACATTGCGGTGCTGCCACGCAAACGCCGCGAGACGCTCGTTGACCGTCGGGATCCAGTCCCGCGGTGCTTGCGCTGTCACCACCACGAGCTCCCTCTCGGGTCCGATCACCGCGCGCACCTTTTCAAGGGTGTCGGTGCTCACCGATCCGTTCGTGCCGAGCGCCAGCACCACGACCGTGCGGAGCCGCCCCGACTCGCGCAGCTTCTTCAGGATGTCGGGTGCCGTCCACATCTGGCGCGACACGACCGCGTCGATCCCGATGCCGGGGAACGCCTCCTGCAGTTCAGGGACCGCGGCCAGCATCACCGAGTCGCCGATCGCCGTGATCGAATCGCCCTGCAACTGCATGGGCGGGCCGGAGGGGCGAGGCGGTGCGCTCGGATCCGCGGTCGGCGGCGGGGTGGGCGAGGGGCTCTGGGCGGCCCGTTCCCCCGCCTCGATGCGACTCTCGACCTCCGAGGTGGCGGGTTGGATCACGAGCGCGACGGCGGTGCCGGTCGCGCCGCCCAGCACGAGCACGAGACCGGCTGTGCTCGCCACGGCCGCCGCGCGCGAACGACGCCACCCGGCCGCCCATGACCGCCACGCGCTCCGGAATCCGTGCCGGCGGATGGGCTGCTCGACGAAGCGGAAGCTGAGCGCCGCGGCGATCAACGTGATCCCGAGCGCGACACCGCCGAGCGCCCAGGCGAGGCCGGTATCGGAGGTCCAGGTCGGCAGCGCCGCCGCGAGCAGCACGAACACGGGCCAGTGCCACAGGTAGATTCCGTAGCTGCGTACCCCGACCCACCTCAGCGGCCTGACGTCGAGCGCTCGGGCGAGAGGCGATCCGGGGACGAGGCACGCGACGATCACGACGGCGGTGAGCACCGCCACGCCGAGTAGCCCTCCGCGGTACGCCCAGTCGGCTGTGCCCGGCATCACCGCCGAGAGCACCGCGAGGCCGGCGAGAGCAGCGACGCCGAGCGTCCCGAGCAGCGCGCGGCTCCACCGCGACCACTCGAGCACGCGAGGCGACCACCACTGCGTCACGACCGCGACGAGGGCGCCGAGCGTCAGCCCGAACGCATGCGTGCCGGTGCCGTAGTAGACCGACGTGGGCGATCCCGGATCGAGCAGCAGCGCCATCGCCAGTGCGGATGCGGCGGTCGCCACCGCGAGCACGACGATGCGCGCGGGCCGCCCGAGTCGCACGAGCACGATCAGCAGCACGAGGGGCCAGAGCAGGTAGAACTGCTCCTCAACGGCGAGCGACCACAGGTTTCGGAACAGCTCCGGCGTCGACTCGGTGAAGTACTCCGACCCGGTTGCGATGAAATACCAGTTGCTCGAGAACGTGAGCGCCGTGAGCAGCTGCGCGCCGAGGCCCACGAGCACGTCCCCGCCGACCACGACCGCCAGCGTGCTGCATGCCAGCAGCAGCACCACGAGTGCGGGCAGCAGCCGCCGAGCCCGCCGCTTCCAGAACGCACCGAGCCGGATGCGTCCGGTGCGGGTGCGCTCTGCGAGCAGGAGGCGCGTGATGATGAACCCGCTGACGACGAAGAACACGTCGACCCCGAGATACCCGCCGACGAGCGCCCCCGGCGTCAGGTGGAACGCGACCACGACAGCGACGGCGAATGCGCGCAGGCCGTCGAGCCCGGCGACGCGGGGCGTCGTCGGGGCCGTCTGGGGCGCGGTCGCGGCACCGGAGGAGTTGCTCGGGGAGGTCATGGTCGGAGTTCCAGAACAGCCTAAGCTCGCTTCGTGAACAACCCGGAAGCACCTGTGCGTGTGCGGTTGGATCTCGCCTACGACGGGTCCGACTTCACGGGTTGGGCGCGTCAACCCGGCCTGCGCACGGTGCAGGGCGTCCTCGAGGATGCCCTCGGGACGATCCTCGGGGGCGAGCCGTGTCGGCTCACGGTCGCCGGCCGCACGGATGTCGGGGTGCACGCGATCGGTCAGGTCGCCCACGTCGACCTCGAGCCCGCCCAGCTCGCGCGCCTCGATCGGCGTCCTCGGGGCCGTGGAGCGGGAGCGGCGGGAGTGGAGTCGCTCGCGCGGCGTCTGAACGGAGTGGTGGGCCAGGCGGCCGACGTGCAGGTGCATCGCGCCTCGGTGGCCTCGGCCGGATTCGATGCCCGCTTCTCGGCCGAATGGCGCCGCTACTCCTATCGGATCGCCGACGCCGCTGCGCTGCGCGATCCCCGTTCGCGAGCGTTCACCTTATGGCATCCGTCGGAGCTGGATCTGGACGCGATGGATGCCGCCGCACGCAGCCTGCTCGGGTTGCACGACTTCGCCGCCTACTGCCGTCCCCGTGAGGGCGCGACCACCATCCGCACCCTGCAGGCGTTTTCGTGGAGCCGCGACGCCGACGGCGTGCTGATCGCCGAGGTGCGCGCAGACGCGTTCTGCCACAGCATGGTGCGCGCCCTGGTCGGCGCGTGCGTCGCCGCAGGCGAGGGGCGTTTCGATCCATCGCGTGCCGCCGGCATCCGCGATGAGGCGGTTCGGACGAGCGAGTTCATCGTCGTGCCGTCGCGCGGGCTCACGCTCATGGAGGTCGGATACCCGCCGGATGCCGAGCTCGCGGCCCGCGCGGAGCGCACCCGGGCCCGCCGCGACACGCCCGGCTTGCCGGACGAGGGCCCGATCGACTAATCTGTTCAGGTTGTCCGCGCGCCGTGCGGCGACCAGTTGGGCCCTCCACCGCCGGGTTCCCGCGCTTCGCGCGAGGAACGCGCACCGGAGCGGGATTCACGAACATCACCGACAAGAAAGCAGTCAATCCGTGACGCGTACGTTCAGCCCGCGGCCGTCGGACATCAAGCGCGAGTGGATCGTCATCGACGCCACCGACATCGTGCTCGGTCGTCTCGCGAGCCACGCCGCCGCGATCCTCCGTGGCAAGCACAAGCCCACCTTCGCTCCCCACATGGACATGGGCGACTTCGTCATCATCGTGAACGCCGACAAGGTCGCGCTCACCGGTGCGAAGCTCGAGCAGAAGAAGGCCTACCGCCACTCCGGCTACCCGGGCGGCCTCTCGGCGACCTCCTACTCGGAGCTCCTCGAGAAGCACCCCACCCGCGCGGTCGAGAAGGCCATCCGCGGCATGCTGCCGAAGAACTCGCTGGGTCGCGCCCAGATCAAGAAGCTGAAGGTGTACGCAGGCGGCGAGCACCCGCACGCCGCGCAGCAGCCCAAGCCCTACACCCTCACCCAGGTCGCGCAGTAAGCGCCGAGAGACTTTCAAGGACATCACTGATGGCGAAGATCGAAGACACCCTGTCCGGCGAGGCGCTCTCCAGCTTCTCGACCGAGACCCCGGCCGACGAGGCGCCCCGCGCCCCCCGCGCCATTCTCAGCGTTCCCGGTGCGGCCGTCGGCCGCCGCAAGGAGGCCATCGCGCGCGTGCGCATCGCCCCCGGCGCGGGCGAGTTCACCGTGAACGGCCGCACGCTTGAGGACTACTTCCCGAACAAGCTGCACCAGCAGCTGATCAACGACCCGTTCAAGGTGCTCGACCTGCTCGGCGCCTACGACGTGAAGGCGAAGATCACCGGCGGTGGCCCCTCCGGCCAGGCCGGTGCGCTGCGCCTCGCGATCGCGCGTGCGCTCAACGAGATCGACCGCGAGAACAACCGCCCGGCGCTCAAGAAGGCGGGCTTCCTCTCGCGCGACGCTCGCGTCATCGAGCGCAAGAAGGCCGGTCTCAAGAAGGCCCGCAAGGCCTCGCAGTTCTCGAAGCGCTGATCCGAGTCCTGGCGCATGCCGCGTCTCTTCGGCACTGACGGGGTCCGGGGGCTGGCGAACGGTGAGGTCATCACCGCCGACCTGGCCCTCGGCCTCGCGCAGGCTGCTGCCCGCGTGCTCACGCAGGGCCGCCACGCGGATCATGTCCGCGGGGAGGGCCGGCGTTCGCGTGCCGTGATCGCTCGCGATCCGCGCGTCTCCGGTGAGTTCATCTCGGCCGCGGTCGCCGCAGGGCTCGCCAGTTCTGGCATCGACGTGCTCGACGCGGGCGTGATCCCGACGCCGGCGGCCGCGTTCCTCGTGGGCGACATCGGCGCCGACTTCGGCGTCATGGTGTCGGCGTCGCACAACCCGGCGCCCGACAACGGCATCAAGTTCTTCGCGATCGGCGGGGTCAAGCTGCCCGACGAGGTCGAGGACCGCATCGAGGCGGCCCTCGCTCAGCCGAAGCTGGCGCCGACCGGAGCCGGTGTCGGACGCATCCGTCGTTTCTCGGACGCCGAGGATCGCTACCTGCTCCACCTGCTCGGCACCCTCGACGTGCGGCTCGACGGCATCTCGGTCGTGATAGATGCGGCGCACGGCGCGGCCGCGGGTGTCTCGCCGCAGGTGTTCGCGGATGCGGGCGCGACGGTCACCGTGATCGGTGCCGACCCCGACGGCCTCAACATCAACGACGGTGTCGGCTCGACCCACCTGGAGACCCTGCAGGAGGCGGTGCGCCTCACGGGCGCCGACCTCGGCATCGCCCACGACGGCGACGCCGACCGCTGCCTCGCGGTGGACGCCACGGGCGCCGTGATCGACGGCGACCAGATCATGGCGATCCTCGCGCTCTCGCTCAAGCGCCGGGGTCTCCTCGCGCACGACACCCTCGCGGTCACGACGATGAGCAACCTCGGACTGCGGATCGCGATGGAGCAGCACGAGGTGCACCTCGTCGAGACCGCCGTGGGCGACCGCTACGTGCTCGAAGCGATGAACGAGGGTGGGCTGACCCTGGGCGGCGAGCAGTCGGGGCACATCATCTTCCGCGAGCACGCCACGACGGGCGATGGCATCCTCACCGGCCTCCAGCTGGCCGCGGAGATGGTGCGAACGGGCAAGAGCCTCGCCGAGCTCGCTGCGGTGATGACCGTCCTTCCTCAGGTGCTCGTGAATGTGCGAGGCGTCGATCATCACGCGCTCGCCGGCGACGAGGTCATCGCGGATGCCGTCCGCGCCCACACGGCGGCGCTCGGCGGGGAGGGGCGGGTGCTGCTGCGCCCGTCCGGAACCGAGCCGCTCGTCCGCGTGATGGTCGAGGCGCGCGACGCGGAGCGCGCGCAGAGCATCGCCGACGAGCTCGCGGGAATCGTCCGCGAACGTCTCGCGTTGTCGTAGACCAGACGACAACGAGGAGGACCACATGCCGCTGACCGGCGAGTACGAGCCCAGCACATCCGAGTGGGCACGCACGCAGGCGGAAACGTTCGAGGCGACCAACGGAGCCGAGGCGAACGAGCTGCGCGGCAAGCCGATCATCGTGCTCACCTCGGTGGGTGCGCAGTCCGGGAAGCTTCGCAAGAACGCGCTCATGCGCGTGGAGCACGACGGCGTGTACGCGGTGGTCGCGTCGCGCGGAGGTGCCCCGACGCATCCGGCCTGGTACCACAACCTCGTCGCGAATCCCCATGTCGAGCTGCACGACCGTGGCGGCAAGGGTGACTACCTCGCCCGCGAGGTCACCGGGGATGAGAAGGCGACGTGGTGGGCGCGCGCGACGGCAGTCTGGCCCGACTACGACGCGTACCAGAAGAAGACCGAGCGCCCCATCCCGGTGTTCGTTCTGGAGCCGATCGCGGAGTTGGCGACGCGCTAGATCTTGCGGATGAGCACACTCGACACCGTGTGATCCGGCGCCTTGCGCAGCACGAGCGAGGCGCGTGCACGCGTCGGTGCGATGTTCTGCTCGAGGTTCGGGCCGTTGATCTCGTCCCAGATCGACCGCGCCCGGGCCGTGGCGTCCTCTTCGGTGAGGGCCGCATAGCGGTGGAAGTACGAGCGCGGGTCCGAGAACGCGCCGCGCTGCAGGCGGAGGAAGCGATCCACGTACCAGCGCTCGATGTCGGAGGTGCGCGCGTCGACGTACACGGTGAAGTCGAAGAGGTCGCTGACGGCGAGCTGCGCATCCGAGCCGGGGGGCTGCAGCACGTTGAGCCCCTCGACGATGAGGATGTCGGGCTGGCGCACCACGATCTCGGCATCCGGGACGATGTCGTAGACGAGGTGCGAGTACACGGGTGCGCGCACCTCCTCGACGCCGCTCTTCACCCGACTCACGAACCGCAGCAGCGCCCGGCGGTCGTAGCTCTCCGGGAAGCCCTTGCGGGTCATGAGCCCGCGGCGCCCGAGCTCGGCGTTCGGCAGGAGGAAGCCGTCGGTCGTGACCAGCTCGACCCGGGGTGTGTCGTCCCACCGGGCCAGCAGCTCGCGCAGCAGGCGCGCGATGGTCGACTTGCCGACGGCCACCGACCCGGCGATGCCGATCACGAAAGGCGTCGGGGCGTCATCCTCGTGGCCGAGGAACTGCCGCGTCGAACGGTGCAGGCTGCGCGCCCCCACCGCGTACAGGTTCAGGAGCCGGCTGAGCGGCACGTACACCTCGGCCACCTCGCGCAGGTCGAGCGCGTCGCCGAGACCGCGCAACCGTACGAGCTCCTCCTCGGTGAGCGGGTTCGCCGCCGCCGGAGCGAGGGCCGCCCACTCCGCGCGGTCGAGCTCGAGGAACGGGGTCGCGGGCGCTTCGCGGTCTGCGGGCTCAGACATCCCTCCGAGCGTAGTCCTGTGCGGGCCGCCGCACGGCTCGCTCCCGAGCCCGTCGCCTAGGATCGACACCATGTGCGGGATCGTCGGATACGTGGGTCCGGGCAGCAGCCTCGACGTCCTTCTCGGGGGCCTCAAGCGCCTGGAGTACCGAGGCTACGACTCCGCCGGTGTGGCGGTTCTGGCCGATGACGGCACGATCGGGTCCCGTAAGCGCGCGGGCAAGCTCGGTGTTCTGGTGGACGAGCTCGACGCCGCCCCGATCACCGACGGGCGCACCGGCATCGGCCACACGCGGTGGGCGACGCACGGCGGCCCCACCGACGTCAACGCGCATCCGCACTTCGGCGATGGCGGGCGTCTGGCCGTCATCCACAACGGCATCATCGAGAACTTCGCCGAGTTGAAGGCGGAACTCATCGCCGACGGCGAGGTGTTCGAATCCGAGACCGACACCGAGGTCGCCGCCCTGCTCATCGGGCGTGCCTTCCGCGAGACCGGAGACGTGACCGCGGCGATGCAGCAGGCCGTGGCGCGCCTCGAGGGAGCCTTCACGCTCCTCGCGCTCCACGCGGACGCGCCGGGCGTCGTGGTCGGCGCCCGCCGCAGCTCCCCCCTCGTGATCGGGCTCGGCGAGGGCGAGAACTTCCTCGGATCGGATGTGGCGGCGTTCGTCGAGCACACCCGCCGCGCGATGGAGATCGGCGAGGACCAGATCGTCACCATCCGCCCCGACCGTGTCGACGTGACCGATTTCTCCGGCGCCCCCGCGCAGGCGAAGGAGTTCGAGATCGCCTGGGACGCCTCCGCTGCCGAGAAGGGTGGCTGGCCGAGCTTCATGAAGAAGGAGATCTCGGAGGAGCCCGAGGCGGTGGCGAACACCCTCCGCGGCCGCGTGCACGACGGCGCCGTGACGCTTCCCGAGCTCGACGAGGTCGCGGGGATGCTGGGCGACGTCAACCGTGTGCTGATCCTGGCGTGCGGCACCGCCGCCTACGCGGGGATGCTCGGCAAATACGCGATCGAGGCGTGGGCGCGCATACCGGTCGACGTGGAGCTGTCGCACGAGTTCCGGTATCGCGATCCCGTGCTCGACGAGCGCACCCTCGTGGTGTCGGTGAGTCAGTCGGGCGAGACGATGGACACCCTGATGGCGGTGCGGTACGCCCGCGACCGGGGTGCGCGCACGCTGTCGATCTGCAACACGCAGGGCGCGACGATCCCGCGCGAGTCGGATGCCGTGCTCTACACGCATGCGGGCCCCGAGGTCGCGGTCGCCTCGACGAAGGCGTTCGTCGCGCAGGTCACCGCGCTCTACCTGCTGGGGCTCCACCTGGCGACGCTGCGCGGAACCCTCGCCGCCCCGGATGTCGCGGGCGTGATCGCGGAGCTCGAGTCGGTGCCGGCGAAGCTCAGCACGGTGGTCGAGTCCGCCTCCGCGCGCATCGCCGAGCTCGCGCACTGGATGAGCGACACGCAGTCGGTGCTCTTCCTCGGTCGCCACGTCGGATTCCCCGTCGCGCTCGAGGGTGCGCTGAAGCTCAAGGAGCTCGCGTACATCCATGCGGAGGGCTTCGCGGCGGGCGAGCTGAAGCACGGCCCGATCGCGCTCATCGAGCCGGGGCAGATCGTGTTCGTTGTGGTGCCGAGCCCGCGCGATCCGTCGTCGCTGCACAAGAAGGTGGTCTCGAACATCCAGGAGATCCGCGCCCGCGGGGCACGGGTGATCGCGATCGCCGAGCTCGGGGATGTCGCGGTCGTGCCGTTCGCCGACGAAGTCATTCGTATTCCGCTCGCGGCACCCTTCTTCGAGCCGCTCCTCACGGTGGTGCCGCTGCACATCTTCGGCATGGAGCTCGCGACGGCGAAGGGGTTGGACGTCGACCAGCCGCGCAACCTCGCGAAGTCGGTCACGGTGGAGTGACGGTGATCGTCGGATTGGGCGTCGACGTGGTCGATCAGGCCCGGTTCGAGCGCGCCGTTTCGCGGACGCCGCGGTTGCGCGAGCGCCTGTTCGCCGAGAGCGAACGCGGCCTCCCGCTGCGATCCCTGGCCGCCCGCTTCGCGGCGAAAGAGGCCCTCGTGAAGGCGCTGGGCGACGCGGAAGACGTCTCCTGGAACCAGATGGCGATCGCGAGCGATGCCACCGGAAATCCCTCGTTCGTCGAAGAAGGCCCGCTCGCCGCGCTCCTCGCACGCCGCGGCATCGCGCGGTTGCACGTCTCGATGAGCCACGACGCCGGTGTGGCGGTGGCGACGGTCGTCGCGGAGTCCGACGCGTGAGCGTGCCGGAGCGGGAGGCGCGCATCCGCCTCGACGTGCTCGCCGAGAACCTCACGGCGCTCCGCCGGGCGGTGGCTCCCGCGCGCGTGCTCGCCGTGGTCAAGGCGGACGCCTACGGACACGGTGTGCTTCCCGTGGCGGGCGCGCTCGCGGATGCGGGAGCCGACTGGCTGGGTGTCGCCGACCTCGCGGAGGCGGTCGCGATCCGGGAGGCCGGCATCCGCACGCCGCTCCTCGCCTGGCTGCACGCGACCCCCGCGGACTTCCGCGAAGCGGCCCGACGCGACATCGATGTGGCGGTGAGCTCGCCGGAGCAGCTCGATGCCGCGGCCGATGCCGGAGCGGTTGTACACCTGAAGCTCGACACCGGCCTCAGCCGCAACGGCATCGCGCCGGATGACGCCGAGCGCGTGTTCGCCCGGGCCGTCGAGCTCGAGCGCGCGGGACGCACCCGCGTGCGCGGACTCATGAGCCACCTCTCGGGCGCCTCGCCGCAGGAGGACGAGCTGCAGCGCGCCCGCTTCGCGGCGCTCGTCGATACGGCCACCGCGGCGGGACTCACCCCCGAACTGCGGCACCTCGCCGCGAGCCTCGCAGCGCTCACCGCGCCCGACACGCGTCTCGATCTCGTGCGCTTCGGCATCGCCCTCTACGGCGTCGCGCCGGATGACGAACTCGACCTCGCCGTGCTCCGAGTCCGCCCCGTCATGGAGCTCGTCACGCGGGTCGCCGCGGTGCGACGGGTGCCTGCGGGAACCGGGGTCTCATACGGCTTCGTCCATCGCACCGACCGCCCCACCACGCTCGCCCTCGTGCCGCTCGGCTACGCCGATGGGGTGCCGCGGCACGCCTCGGGGCGCGCGGAGGTCGCGATCGGCGGCGTCCGGCATCCGCAGGTGGGGCGGATCGCGATGGACCAGTTCGTGGTCGACGTGGGCGACCATCCCGTGTCGGTCGGCGACGAGGTGGTGCTGTGGGGCGACCCGGCGGATGGCGTGCCGAGCGCGAGCGACTGGGCGCGCGCATCCGGCACGATCGGCTACGAGATCGTGACGCGCGTTGGCCCGCGGGTCGTTCGGACGGCGCGGCCGTGACGGAGGTCCGCCTCGTGGTGCATGACTCCGACGCGATGGAGCAGCTCGGCGCGCGGATCGCGGGGCAGCTGCGCGCGGGCGACCTCGTGCTGCTGAACGGCGAGCTCGGCGCCGGCAAGACCACCCTCACGCGCGGCATCGGGGTCGCACTCGGCGCGCGCGGCTCGGTCACGAGCCCGACCTTCGTGCTCGCCCGCACACATCCGACCGTCTCCGGGGTGCCGCTCGTGCATGTCGACGCCTATCGGCTCGCCACCGCCGCCGAGGTGGACGACCTCGACCTCGATCTCGCCGGAGCGATCACCGTCGTCGAGTGGGGTGCGGGCAAGCTCGACGGCGCCGTCGACTCGTGGCTCGAGGTCGACATCGAGCGCCCGACGGGCGGCGACCCCGCGGCGGACGACGCGCCGCGGAACGTGCGCATCGCGGGGCACGGCGCCCGATGGGAGGGCGCGGCCCTGCGGACGTAGGCTGGTGCGGTGCTGCTGGCGATCGACACCTCGACGGGGACGAGCGTCGCCGTCGTCGATCGCGACGGGGTGCGCGCCACGCGCACGAGCGCCGATACGCGCGGCCACGCGGAGGCCATCGGCACCGCGATCGAGGCGGTGCTCGCCGAGGCCGGCATCGTCGCCGCCGACATCGACCTGGTCGCTGTGGGGATGGGCCCGGGTCCGTTCACGGGCCTCCGGGTGGGCATCGCGGCCGCGCGCGCCTTCGCCCTCGGACGAGCGGTGCGCGTCGTGCCGGTGGTGTCGCACGACGCCGTGGCGTTCGGCGCATCCGAGCCGCTCGTGGTCGTGACGGATGCGCGGCGCCGCGAGCTCGCCGTGTCGCGCTACGGGACACCCGCCCCCGACGGCCTCCCGGTGCGAACGGGCGGGCCGGAGCTCGTGCCCGTGGCCGAATCCGACGCCATCGTCCACGGATCCGAACGCCGCATCGACGCGGCGACGATCGACGCCGGCTCGCTCGGAATGCTGGCGCTCGCACTCCTCGATGCCGGGGCGCCGCTCCCGCCGGACGACGCCATCTACCTCCGCGCCCCCGACGTCACCCTCTCCGCGCCCAAGCGGGTGCTCGGATGACCGCGCGGCTGCGTCGTGCGACGGCCACCGACCTCGACGCGATCGACACCCTCGAGCAGGTGACGTTTCCGACCGACGCGTGGTCGCGTCAGATGCTCGCCGAAGAGCTCGCGAGCCCGCACGGCTACTACCTCGTCGCCCTCGACGACGGGGACGCCGTGATCGGTTACGCCGGGCTGCGTGCGCCGCACGGCGCGACCGATGCCGACGTGCAGACGATCGCCGTGTCCGCCGAGCGACGTCGGCAGGGGATCGGCGCGGCGTTGCTCGACGCTCTCCTCACCGAAGCGCGCACGCGCGGGGTGCGCGACGTGTTCCTCGAGGTGCGTGCCGACAACCCGGGCGCCGAGTCGCTCTACGCGAGCCGCGGATTCGAGCGGATCGGCATCCGTCCGCGCTACTACCAGCCCGACGACGTCGACGCGGTGATCATGACGGCGGTGCTCTCATGACCGCGATCGTGCTGGGTATCGAGACCAGCTGCGACGAGACCGGCATCGGCATCGTCCGCGGCACCGAGTTGCTCGCCAACGTGATTGCGTCGTCGATGGACGAGCACGCCCGCTACGGCGGCGTCGTGCCCGAGATCGCCGCGCGTGCGCACCTCGAAGCGCTCACACCGACGATCCACGAGGCACTGCGCCGAGCAGGCGTCGAGCTCGCCGACATCGACGCGGTCGCCGTCACGAGCGGGCCGGGGCTCGCCGGGGCGCTCATGGTGGGGGTCGGCGCGGCGAAGGCGCTCGCCCTCGCGCTCGACCGTCCGCTCTACGCGGTCAACCACCTCGTGGGCCATGTGGGAGCCGACGTGCTGAACCACACCCCGCTCGTCGGCGACGGGCAGCTCGAACTCCCGACGATCGCGCTCCTCGTCTCGGGCGGGCACACCTCGCTGCTGCTCGTGCGGGATCTCGTGTCGGATGTCGAGCTGCTGGGCGAGACCATCGACGACGCCGCAGGGGAGGCCTTCGACAAGGTCGCGCGCCTCCTCGGACTGCCGTACCCCGGTGGGCCGGAGATCGACCGTGCGGCCGTCGGGGGCGACCCCGCGGCGATCCGCTTCCCCCGAGGCCTCACAGCCCCGAAGGACCTCGAGCGGCACCGCTACGACTTCTCGTTCTCGGGCCTCAAGACCGCTGTCGCACGATACGTCGAGACGGCGCGCGAGTCGGGGGAGGAGCCGCCGACCGCGGATGTGGCGGCTGGTTTTCGCGAAGCGGTCGTCGACGTGCTGCTCACCAAGGCCCTCGCCGCATGCCGCGACCTCGGCATCCCGCGCCTGCTGCTCGGAGGCGGAGTCGTCGCCAACCGCCGCCTGCGGGAAGCCGCCGTGGAGCGGTGCGCCGACGCCGGGATCGCGCTGCGCATCCCGCCGCTCGAGCTCTGCACCGACAACGGGGCGATGATCGCCGCGCTCGCCGCCCAGCTCATCGAGGCGGGCCACGCCCCCTCCGGTCTCGGATTCGGTGCCGACTCGACGCTTCCGGTCACCACCATCCAGGCCTGAGTCGCACGGCCGCTCGTCGGCTTGCCACTGCTCCGTGCGGGCTGCCACGATGGCACGACCGACGAGAGAGAGTCACGTTGTCCGACCCCACCGCATCCGCACCCGATGCTGCACCCGACGAGAACCCGCAGGTCGCGCCCGCGAACCCGTACGCGGCGCAGCCGAACCCGTACGTCGCTCCCGCCTATCAGCCGGTGCCGACGGTCCCGGGGCCGGCAGCGCCCCCGCCCTACGTCGCGGGAGGCGTGGCGTATGTCACGGCGCGTCGCACGAACCCCCTCGCGATCGTCTCGTTGGTTCTCTCGCTCAGCTCTTTGCTGTTCTCCATCACGGCGATCGGCGGGGTCATCACCGGACACATCGCGCTCGCGCAGATCAAGCGGACGGGCGACGATGGCCGGGGCCTCGCTATCGCGGGAGTGATCGTGGGGTACGCCATGATCGCCGTGCTCGCGCTCTCTCTCGTGTTCTTCTTCGCGATGTTCGGGCTGCTCTTCGCCACCGTTGAGGGCTCGACCTCCTTCAGCTAGTTCGGAGTACTGAGGTCGGACCCGCGTTGACACCCGACGGGCCCGCTGGAAGCATGGGGCCGTCCACCACCCACGAAGGAGCACGGACATGAGCGACCCCACTGCCACCCCCTCGACGCCCGAGGAGCCGACACCGGCCTCGGTGCCCGCCGAGCCTGCCGCGGCACCGGCGGCCCCGTCCACGCCCCCGCCCCCGCCGGCTCCGCCCGCGGCTCCCGAGGCTGCCAACCCCTATGCCGCCCCCGCGGCCGCACCGGGGTACGTGCCGCCGGCTCCGGTCAAGCAGACCCTGAGCCTCGTCTCGTTCATCCTCGGCATCATCTCGGTGCTGCTGTCGTTCGTGTACGGCTTCGGCCTCATCCCGGCGATCGTCGCCGTGGTGCTCGGATTCCAGGGCAAGAAGAAGGAGCCGGGTGCGCCGAAGTGGATGTGGCTGACCGGCATCATCACCGGATTCGTCGCGATCGGCTTCAGCGTCATCTTCGGTCTCATCGCGGTCGTCGCGCTGGTGGCCTACTTCGCCGTGCTCGGCTCGTACGGGTACGTCGGCTGATACCAGGCACCGAGAGGGCGGGGCGCGTGGCGCCCCGCCCTCTCGCGTCTCAGGGGATGCGGTCGGCGAGGACCGCCGTGCGGACCCCACCGACCCGTGTCAGTACGAGGGTCGCAGTCTCGTCGCCCCTCGGCGCGAGGCGGGTGCGGAGGGCGGCCGGATCGACGTCGACTCCGCGCTTCTTGATCTCGAGCGTCCCGATGCGCCGCTCACGCAGCGCCGCCTTCAGCTTCCGTTCGTCGAACGGGAGGGTCTCGCGCACCCGGAACGACTGCCCGAATGGTGTCTGCGGTTCAATGTCGCCCGTGATCCAGGCGATCGACGGGTCGATCATCCGGCCGTTGACCCGGCGGGCGACCTCGCCGATGAGACGCGCACGGATCACGGCGCCGTCGGGTTCGAGCAGATAATCCCCCAGCGCTCCGGTCTCGGCGTCGGGGCTCGGTTCGGGAGCCGTGATCTCGTGTGTGCCGCCCGCGCCGATCACGAGAGCGCTTCGCCCCACCTGGTCACGCGCAAGCCGGCCCGACCACACCACGAGTTCGACGACGTCGCGATCAGCCGACACCCACTGAGCCTCGACGCCGTCCGGGATGAGCGCATGATCGATTGCCGGGCCGAGCTTCACGCCGGTGGGTCTCTGCGCTGCGCGCGCGAACACCGCGTCGAGGGGCGGCGACCAGTCGGCCGGATCCATCGTGCGGCGTCCGCCGCTGCGTCGCGCGGGATCGAACCACAGGCCGTCGACGTCATCCGGCTCCTCATCGAGCGCGTCGCCGTGTACCACCCGGGCATCCGGGAACGGCGCGAGGTTGTAGGCGGCCAAGGCGGCCGTCACCTCGTCGCGCTCCACGGCCACGACCCGCAGTCCGAGGCCCGCGAACGCCATCGCATCCGCGCCGATCCCGCACCCGAGGTCGGCGACCGAGGTGAGCCCCGCGCGGGCGAACCTGCCCGCGTGATGAGCCGCGACCGGCAGTCGTGTGGCCTGCTCGAGACCGTCGGGGGTGAAGAGCATCCGGTCGGCGAAGTCACCGAATCGGGCACGCGCGCGGGTACGCAGTCGGGCCTGGGTGAGCACCGCTGCGACAAGCGCGGGAGGATGACCCGCCGCCCGCAGCCGCGAGACGGTGCGGACGACATCCGCCTCCGCTCCGAGGGCTCCCACCTCGTCGAGCAGGCGCAGCCCGTCGGTCGAGAGCAGGGCGCGCAGCTCCTCGGGATCCACTCCGACACCGTATCCCGATGCGGTTGGCAGTCGGATTGAATGAGTGCTAACCCAAGGCCTATAGTTGTCCTGGCACTCTCGAAGGGAGTGTGCCAAACCCTGAGTCTTCAGAAAGAGGTCACACGTGTCGGTCTCCATCAAGCCGCTCGAGGATCGCATCGTCATCAAGCAGGTCGAAGCCGAGCAGGTCACCGCGTCGGGTCTGGTCATCCCGGACACCGCCAAGGAGAAGCCGCAGGAGGGCGAGGTCGTCGCCGTGGGCCCCGGCCGCATCGACGACAACGGCAACCGCGTGCCGCTCGACGTGGCCGTCGGCGACAAGGTCATCTACTCCAAGTACGGCGGCACCGAGGTGAAGTTCGGCGGCGAGGACCTTCTGGTCCTCTCCGCGCGCGACGTGCTGGCGGTCGTCGTCCGCTGACATCCGGACGCCTGTGCGTCCACCCGGAAGGCCCCTGCGCGCTCGCGCGGGGGCCTTCCGCATGTCGGGCGTCGGGCGTCGGCGGCGCGCCCGGCTCCACCACTAACCTCATGAGGTGACGACTCCAGCACCCGCAACGCCGTCGGGGATCGGCGGAACGGGCGCAGGCCTCGCGTACGCGATCTCTGCCTACGGCCTCTGGGGTTTCCTGCCCGCGTACTTCCTTCTCCTCACGCCGTCGAGCCCGTGGGAGGTCGTCGCCTTCCGCATCCTCTTCGGGCTGGCCTTCTGCGTGGTCCTCATCACCGCGACCCGCGGCTGGGGCCGTCTCGTCTCGCTCGTCCGACAGCCTCGGGTCCTCTTCTCCATGGCGATCGCGGGCGTGCTGATCTACGTCAACTGGCAGGTCTTCGTGCTCGCGACACTCGGCGGGCACGTCGTCGAGGCGTCGCTCGGCTACTTCATCAACCCCCTCGTCACCGTCGCTCTCGGGGTCGTCGTGCTCCGGGAGAGGCTGCGCCCTCTGCAGTGGCTCGCCGTCGGCATCTCGGCGGTCGCGATCATCGTCATCGCCGTCGGCTACGGCGCATTCCCCTGGATCGCGGTGGCGCTCGCGCTCTCGTTCGGGTTCTACGGATTCATCAAGAAGCGTGTCGGCCCCCGGGTCGACGCCCTGAGCGGCCTCGCACTCGAAACCGCCTGGCTCACTCCCGTCGCCGTCGTGCAGTTGGTGGTGGTCGGCTCGACCGTCGGCATCGCGTTCGGCAACGCCGGCCCGGCGCACGCGGTGCTCATCGCGCTCGCGGGGATCGTGACCGCGACCCCGCTCCTGCTGTTCGCCTCCGCCGCCCGCCGCATCTCGCTCGTCGCTCTCGGGCTCACCCAATATCTCGCTCCCGTGCTGCAGTTCCTGATGGGGGTGCTGATCCTCCACGAGCCGATGCCCACCGGGAGGTGGATCGGATTCGCACTCGTCTGGCTCGCACTCGTCGTGCTCACCGCCGACATGATCCGCGCCTCGCGTCCCCGTCGTCGCGCCTTCGCGGCGAGCGTCTGACCGCGCGATAGGGTCACCGCGAACACCCGACGAGGAAGGATGCCGCATGACGCGTGCGCTCCCCGCCCGCATCCGTCGCGCGTCGGCCGCCGCCCTCGTCGGCGGCGCGCTCGCAGCTCTCACCGCCTGCACCGCCGTGGCGCCCATGCCGACGCCCACGCCGACGCCGACCGAGACGGTCGCGCCGAGCGGCGACGGCGTGCTGCGGATCGGCACGCTCTTCCCCACGACCGGCGCAACCTCGTTCCTCGGTGCCGCTCAAGTGGCCGGCGTGAACGCCGCCGCACGCGAGATCAACGCGGCAGGCGGGGTGCTCGGCGAGCGCATCGAAATCGTGAACCGCAACTCCGGATCCGCGGGCAGCGACACGGCCAAGAAGTCGTTCGCGGCCCTCGTGGAGAAGGGCGTCGACGTGATCATCGGGCCGTCGTCCTCCGCGATCGCCGAAGAGCTGCTGCCTCTCGCCGCCGAGGCGGGCATCCCGCTCATCTCGCCCGCCGCGACCTACCCCCAGCTGACCTCCGTCGACGCGGACGGGATGCTGTTCCGCACGATCCCGAGCTACCCGCACCAGGGAACCGTCCTCGGTCCACTGCTCGGCGACGCTTCCGTGGCACTGATCACCGGCGGCGACGCGGTCACCTCGACGATCGAGAGCACACTCGCGGCATCCCTCGAGGAGGCGGGCGGCGAACTCGTCGTCACCGCCGAAGCCGGATCATCGTCCTCCGTCGCATCCGCTGTCTCGGCCGTGAAAGCCGCCGACCCGGATGTCGTCGTGCTGGCGACGATCGACAACGGCGACACCACCCAGTCGCTCATCACGAAGCTCACCGCGGCAGGCCTCGGCAAAGACAAGCTCTGGCTCACGAGTCAGAACCTCGCCGACTACTCCCAGGCACTCCCGGCGGGGACGCTCACCGGCGCCCACGGCGTGCTCGAGGGTGTTCGCGCCGACGACGCGTTCCGCGCCCGTCTCGAAAAGGAGGACCCGGGCCTCTCCTCGACGCGGTATGCGCCCGAGGCGTACGACGCCGTCATCATCGCGGCCCTCGCAGCGACGATGGCGGACGACGACGGAGGCCCCTCCATCCGGTCGCGAATCCTCGACGTCACGCGCGAAGGCATCCGCTGCTCGAGCTTCGGAGAATGCCTCGACGTGCTCACTACCGAGCCCGACATCGCCTACGAAGGGATCACCGGCCCGCTGCGTCTCGACGACGCCGGCGACCCCACCGTCGCGGTTTACGGAGTGTACGAATACAGCAGCAAGAACCGCTATGCACGCGCGAAATCCGTCAGCGGATGAGCGGTTGGTAACGATTTAGTCGCGTTACACCCCCGTAACACCTTCGTATTGTGAACGCATCGGGTGGCCCGTACCGTGGCATCCACGCACGCGTGCCAGACGTGTGCGACCTGTTCACACAAGGAGCATCATGGGTGCATTTTCCCGGGCCGCTCAGGCCCCGAGCTCTCGGAAGACGAAGGTCGTCGTCAGTGGCGTCGCGCTCATCAGCGCGGCCGCGATCGCACTGAGTGGCTGCGCGTCCTCTCCCGAGGCCGAGACCCCGACCCCCGGCGAGGAACTCGCTCTGAAGATCGGCACCGCCCTTCCTCAGACCGGTAACCTCGCCTTCCTCGGCCCGCCCGAGGAGGCAGGTGTCGCGTACGCCGCGTCGCAGGTCAACGACTACGCAGAGACCACCGGACTCGACCTGGACGTCGTCTACGGCGACTCCGGCGACACCGACAACAAGGCCTACGAGACCGAGATCCCGCGTCTGCTCGGCGAAGACGTCTCCGCCATCATCGGCGCCGCGTCCTCGGGCACGTCGCTCAAGTTCATCGACCAGGTCGTCGGTGCGGGCGTCATCCAGTTCTCGCCCGCCAACACCTCGGACGCCTTCACCACCTACGACGACAACGGCCTGTACTTCCGTACCGCGCCGTCCGACGTCCTGCAGGGCGAGGTGCTCGGCAACCTGATCGCCGAAGACGGCAACCAGACGCTCGGCATGATCGTGCTGAACGACTCGTACGGAACCGGACTCGCGAAGTACGTCTCCGAGGCCTTCACGGCCGCCGGCGGCACGGTCGTGGCGGAGCCCACCTACAACACGGGCGACACCAACTTCTCGGCACAGATCAGCGAGGTCCTCGCGGCGAAGCCCGACGCGATCGCACTGATCACGTTCGACGAGGTCTCCACGATCCTCCCGAACCTCGTCAGCCAGTTCCCCGCCGACAAGCTGTACTTCGTCGACGGCAACCTGAAGAACTTCGGCGACGCGTTCCCCGAGGGCACCCTCGCGGGCGCCAAGGGCACGCTGCCGGGCCTCTCGGTGGACTCGATCTCCGACTTCACCGGTGAGCTCGACGCGTTCCTCGAGAGCGAAGGCGACGAGCCGCTGGAGGACTACAGCTACGCGGCCGAGTCGTACGACGCGGTGATCCTCATCGCGCTCGCATCGCTCGCGGCCCAGTCGACCGAAGGAACGGACATCGCGGCGAAGCTCGTCGAGGTCTCCGGCGGTTCGGGCGACGGCGAGAAGTGCACCAGCTACGCCGACTGCGCCGACATCATCCTCTCGGGTGGCGTCGCGGACTACGACGGCATCTCGGGCCCGATCACCTTCGACGAGGTGGGCGACCCGACCGAGGCGTCGATCGGGATCTACCAGTACGGCGACGACAACAACTACACCGCCTACAACGGCTGATCCATCCGGCTCGAGGGCCCCGGTCGCTTCGGCGGCCGGGGCCTTCGGCGTTCCCGGCTGGTGCTTGGTGGGGGCGCTGTGGGGGCGGTCGGTGGGGGCGCAGGGTGCGCGCCGCATCCCTCGCGGGTCGCTGCGCGACGCGCTCACGCCAGGCCCGGCCAGCGGCGCGCACCCTGCGCCCCCACCGACCACCCGTCGCTCGAGGCAGGGGCCCTGCTCGCGGCTTCGCCGCATTGCAGGGCTTTCTGGTCGGGTGGCGTGAGCGCGCGGCTACGCCGCACGCGAGGGAAGCGCCGCTGCCTTCTCCAAGTACCTGGGGAGGTTCGGTACTGGGTCGAGCGGGGGGCGTGTGGGTGCGGGGGTGCGTGGTCGGGTCTGGCGTGAGCGCGCGGCTCCGCCGCACGCGAGGGAAGCACCCCCGCACCCACACGCCCCCCGCGGCAGCGGACTACTGCCCGAGCGTCCCCAGGTACAGCTCCGTCACCTTCGGATCCGCCAACAGCTCGCGCCCCGTGCCTTCGTAGGCGTCGCGGCCCTGGTCGAGCACGTACCCGCGGTCGCAGATCTGCAGGCATCGGCGGGCGTTCTGCTCGACCATGATGGTCGTCACGCCGGCCTTGTTGATTTCGGAGACGCGGATGAAGGCTTCATCCTGTCGCACGGGGGAGAGCCCCGCGGATGGTTCGTCGAGCAGCAGCACCTTGGGGTTCATCATGAGGGCGCGGGACATGGCGACCATCTGCCGTTCGCCGCCGGAGAGCGATCCGGCGCGCTGCTTCAGGCGCTTGCCGAGCTCAGCGAAGATGCCGGTCACGAACTCGAGTCGCTCCGAGTACGACTTGGGGTTCTGGTACAGCCCCATCTGCAGGTTCTCTTCGATGGTGAGGCTGGGGAACACGTTGTTCGTCTGGGGTACGAAGCCGACGCCGCGTTCGACGAGCTTGTTGGCTTTGAGGTTGGTGATGTCCTGACCCTCGAGCGTGACGGTTCCGCTGCGGATGTTCACCATGCCGAAGATGGCTTTCAGGAGGGTCGACTTGCCGGCGCCGTTGGGGCCGATGATGCCGATCAGTTCGCCTTGGTGGGCGGTGAGCGTGCACCCGTTGAGGATGTTGACTCCGGGAAGGTATCCGGCGGTGACGTCGTCGACGAGGACGACGGGGGTGCCGGTCGTGGTGACGGTCACTTCTCGTTCCCTTCGGGGGCGTCCGCTTCGATGATGCGGTCCATGCTCTCGATGTCGCCCGGTGCGGTCGCCGTACCGGCGGTGCCGTCCGTGTAGCGGCCGGTGACGACCCCGAGGTCGAGCTCCTGGTGGGCGCCGAGGTAGGCGTCGATGACGGCGGGGTTCTTCATGACTCCGTGGGGGTCGCCTTCGGCGACGACGCGGCCTTCGGCCATGACGATGACCCAGTCGGCGATGTGGCGCACCATGTGCATGTCGTGCTCGACGAAGAGCACGGTCATGCCCTGTTCCTTGAGGTCGAGGATGTGGTCGAGCAGCGACTGGGTGAGCGCGGGGTTGACGCCTGCCATGGGCTCGTCGAGCATGACGAGCTGCGGGTCGCTCATGAGGGCGCGCGCCATCTCGAGGAGCTTGCGCTGTCCGCCGGAGAGGGATGCCGCGAAGTCGTCTTTCTTGGTGTCGAGCTTGAACTTCTGGAGCAGTTCGAGGGCGCGCTTCTCGGCGGCGTCCTCCTGGCCGCGCCAGAGGGCGGGGATGAGGCTCGACCAGAAGTGTTCGCCGGTCTGCTTCTTGGCTCCGAGCTTCATGTTGTCGAGCACGGTGAGCAGTCCGAGTGCCTTGGTGAGCTGGAAGGTGCGCACCTGCCCCATCCGCGACACCTTGAACGCGGGGACTCCGGAGAGCGAGGTGCCGTCGAAGTCCCAGCTGCCGGCGTCGGGCTTGTCGAAGCCGGTGAGCAGGTTGAAGAGGGTGGTCTTGCCGGCGCCGTTGGGGCCGATGAGGGCGGTGATGGCGCCGCGGGGGATTTCGAGGTGTTCGACGTCGACGGCGGTCAGACCGCCGAAGGTGCGGCGCACGCCGTCGACGACGATGATCGGGTCGACTTTCGCGACGCCGGGGCGGATCTCGCCGGTGTGCAGTCCCGTTGACTTGGGGCGGGGTGCCGGGGCGGATGGAGTCTCACTTGACAAAGGTCAGCTCCTTCTTGTTGCCGAGGATGCCCTGGGGGCGGAAGATCACGAGCAGCATCAGTGCCACGCCGACGAGGATGTAGCGCAGGGTCGCCGCCTGGATGGCCGTCATGAACGGCAGGATGTCGGCCCGCACGAGTGCGGGCAGCAGGTTGCCGAGGAAGGTGAAGACGACCCAGTACAGGACTGCGCCGAGCACCGGGCCGAAGATCGTCGCCGCACCGCCGAGCAGCAACCCCGTCCAGACGAAGAAGGTGAGGGAGGTCACGTAGTCGCCGGGGCTCACCGCGGAGGGGAGGGCGTAGACGATGCCGCCGGCGGCCGCGATCACGCCGCCGAGCACGAGGGCCTGCATCTTGTAGGAGAAGACGTTCTTGCCAAGCGAGCGCACCGCATCCTCGTCTTCGCGGATGCCCTTGATGACCCGGCCCCAGGGGCTCGACATGAGGCGCCAGACGAGCAGCACGGCGAACGCGATCGTGATGAGTCCCACGATGCGAACCCACCACTGGTTCTCGTTGTAGACCCAGGGTCCGAAGCCGTAGGTGCCGGGCGGGATGGGGTTGGAGTCGCGGAAGCTCGCGTGGTAGCCGTTGAGGCCGTCCGCCGATCCGGTCACGTCGTCGAACGCGGTGGTGAGGAAGAGCAGTCGGGCCACTTCGGCGGCGGCGATCGTGACGATCGCGAGATAGTCGCCCCGCAGCCGCAGCGTCGGGATGCCGAGGATGAGCGCGAAGATCGCGGCAGCTCCGAGTCCGATGAGCACGCCGGCCCACCAGGGCAGCCCGAACGTGAGGATCGAGATCGCGTACCCGTAGGCGCCCATGGCCATGAAGCCGGCGACACCCATGTTGAGCAGCCCGGCGTATCCGAAGTGAACGGACAGGCCGATCGCGGCGAGGGCGTACGCCATCGTCGTCGGCGCGAGGATCGACGATGCGGTGTTGGAGAGGATCTGCAGCCAGTCCATCGGGGGTGCCTAACCTATTCTCTCGCGTCGACCGAGGATGCCCTGCGGTCGGAACAGCAGGATGACGATGAGCACGACGAGTGCTCCGACGTATTTGAGGTCTGCCGGGATCCAGAGGCTCGAGACCTCGACCAGCACGCCGACGATGATCGAGCCGATGAGGGCGCCGAACGCGGTGCCGAGGCCACCGAGGGTGACGGCGGCGAACATGAGCAGCAGGATCTGGGCGCCCATGTCCCACTTGATCCCGGGGCGGAAGTACGCCCAGAGGATTCCGGAGAGCGCCGCCATGCCGCCCGCGACGATCCACACGACCCGCACGACCGAGTCGACGTCGATTCCGGATGCCGCGGCGAGCGGGCTGTTGTCGGAGATCGCGCGGGTGGCTTTTCCGATGCGTGAGTACATGAGCCACAGCGCGAAGGCGATGATGATCACGATGCTGATGCCCATCGAGATCATGTCGATCACGCTGAGGGTCACGGCGCCGAAGATCGGCAGCTTGGGGGCGTTCGCGCCGGGGAGCTGGAGGGTTCCTCCGCCGATGAAGTACTGGAAGAGGTAGCGCAGGGCGAGCGAGAGGCCGATGCTCACGATCATGAGCTGCACGATGCCGACGCGTCGGCGGCGCAGGGGGCGCCAGAGCGCGGCATCCATCGCGAGTCCGAATGCGGCTCCGGCGAGCACGGCCAGCGGGAGTGCCCCCCAGAGCGGCACGCCCAGTGAGCCGAGGAAGAGGGCGATGACGGGGCCGAAGGTCACCATCTCCGCGTGGGCGAAGTTGGAGATGCCGGTCGTGCCGTAGACGAGTGAGAGGCCGATCGCGGCGAGGGCCAGCATGAGGCCGAAGTTGATGCCGCCGATCAGTCGCTGCACGAGCTGGTCGAAGAAGCTGGTGGTGTTGCGCTCGCCTTCGCCGATGAAGAAGTTCGTGGAGACGCGACCTCCGGGGCCGACGGTGACTTCCTTGACGTTGGGGGAGTCGTTGCCCTCTTCGACGACGGCGATGCCCTCCGGGAGGGTGTCTTCGTTGAGGGTCACGGTGTAGTCGGCGTTGCGCTCGGGGACTCCGACCGCCCACTTGCCGTCGGCGTCGGTGGCGACATCCGTGTCGATGCCGTTGCCCGAGACATTCAGTTCGACGCCTTCGAGCGGTTCGCCGTCGAGTTGGACGTTGCCGCTCACCCGGTACGGGTACGTGTCGGTGTCGACGTCGTCGGCGTACGCGGCGCCGGCGCTCAACTGGAAGAGAGCGACGGCAGCCGCCCCGATCAGCAGGGCGACGCCGAGTGTTCGCCGCAGCCGACGGGCGGGCGCTGCTCCAGCGTGGGCCACGGGACCTCCAAGATCTCGGGTGCACGACGATGCTCGGGGCGCTTCGTCGCCTGTGACGTTACTTCCGCATTGTTGCCTTCGTGTTTCGAACTCAACAAGGCGTTCGAACAGTATGTTCACGCGACTCGCGTTCGTCTAGCTGTCGGATGAGTTCGGAATGTGCTCGCGTCCGAACCGTTAACATGTACTACCGGTCTTCGACGGCGCAGCCGGGCCAGATCTCACGCGACATCAGGGGACACAATGGACCAGCCCGATCCGTTCGGCTTCGTCGGACTCACCTACGACGACGTCATGCTGCTGCCGGCACACACCGACGTCATCCCGAGCGAGGCCGATACGTCGTCGCGCCTCACTCGCCGAATCCGTGTGAACGCGCCGCTCGTGTCGAGCGCGATGGACACGGTGACGGAGTCGCGGATGGCGATCGCGATGGCCCGCCAGGGCGGCATCGGGGTGCTGCACCGCAACCTGTCGATCGAGGATCAGGCCACGCATGTCGACAAGGTGAAGCGCTCCGAGTCGGGCATGATCACGAACCCCGTGACGACGACTCCCGATGCGACCGTCGCCGAGGTCGACGCGCTGTGCGGGCAGTTCCGGGTGTCGGGGCTTCCGGTCGTCGAGGGCGACGGCACGCTCGTCGGCATCATCACGAATCGCGACATGCGGTTCGTCTCGCCGTTCGAGGCGGGCACGACGCTCGTCCGCGACGTGATGACGAAGGCGCCGTTGATCACCGCGCGCGAGGGCATCGATCCGGATGACGCGGTCGCCATCTTCGCGCAGCACAAGATCGAGAAGCTGCCGCTCGTGGATGAGGCGGGTCGCCTGCGCGGCCTCATCACGGTGAAGGACTTCGAGAAGACGGAGAAGTACCCCTACGCCACGAAGGACGAGGAGGGCCGCCTCCGCGTGGGCGCCGCGATCGGTTTCTTCGGCGACGCGTGGGATCGTGCGGGCGCGCTGCTGGATGCAGGCGTCGACGTGATCGTGGTCGACACGGCGAACGGCGACTCGGCCGGCGTGCTCGACATCATCCGCCGGTTGAAGGCGGATCCGGCATTCGCCGGGGTCGACGTGATCGGCGGCAACGTCGCGACCCGCTCGGGCGCACAGGCGCTGATCGACGCGGGTGCGGATGCGATCAAGGTGGGTGTGGGCCCGGGCTCGATCTGCACCACGCGCGTGGTGGCGGGCGTCGGCGTGCCCCAGGTGACGGCGGTGTATGAGGCGTCGCTCGCGGCGCGCGAGCGCGGCATCCCGGTGATCGCCGACGGCGGTCTGCAGTACTCCGGTGACATCGCGAAGGCGCTCGTCGCGGGTGCCGACACGGTGATGCTCGGCTCGCTGCTGGCCGGTACGGACGAGTCGCCCGGCGATCTCGTGTACGTGGGCGGCAAGCAGTTCAAGAACTACCGGGGCATGGGGTCGCTCGGTGCGATGTCAGACCGCGGCAAGAAGACGTCCTACTCGCGCGACCGGTACTTCCAGGCGGATGTGCCGTCGGATGCGCAGCTGATCCCGGAGGGCATCGAGGGGCGCGTCGCGTACCGCGGATCGCTCTCGGCGGTCGTCTACCAGCTCGTGGGCGGGCTGCGGCAGTCGATGTTCTACGTCGGCGCTCGCAGCATCGACGACCTGAAGATGCGTGGCAAGTTCGTGCGGATCACCCCCGCCGGGCTGAAGGAGTCCCACCCCCACGACATCCAGATGGTCGTGGAGGCCCCCAACTACACCCGCTAACCCTCTGGTTGCTGCCATAGACATGTCTATGGCGCGATAGACACCGCCGCGCGGGTGTCTATCGCGCACTAAGCCCGTCCTCCCCGGGGTACCAGCGGGCCGATCGGCTCCCAGGACGAGTGGTTGGAGCCACGCGTGGCGCCCGCACGCGGCAGCCTCCCGGGATGGACACCTACATCCCGCCGCTCATCTTCACCTCCGATATCGTCGCGGCGGGTGAGGATGCGCGGGCGTTCCGCCGTGCCGCGCGGGCGGGTCACTACCTCCGTCTTCGTCGCGGGGTCTACTGCGCCCGACCGGACTGGGACCTCGCCGACGGACGCGGACGTCACATCGCACGTGTGCGAGCGGTCGTCTCACAGCTGCGCCCCGACTCGCGGGCACTGGTCGCGGGCTACTCCGCGGCGGCCATTCACGGGTTCGAAGTCCTACGGCGCTTCCCCGACGACGTCACGCTGCTCACCCCGTTCCGCGGGGGCGGGACCGCGGAGCCTGGCGTCATCCGGACCTCCGCTCGCTGGCGCGACGACCACGGCGCGACCGTCGAAGATCTGCCGGTCACATCGGAGCCCCGAACACTCTTCGACATCGTGCTGCGAGATGGGTTCGTCGGAGGAGTCGCGAGTCTCGATTCGGCTCTCCGCCGGGGGACGACGGACTCGGCGGAGCTGGCCGAGTTCCTGGAGCGGTGGCGGCCTGCGACGGGGATGACGCGGTGCGTGGTGGCTCTGGCTCACGCCCGACCTGCGTCGGGATCCTTCGGGGAGTCCGCGTGCCGCGCGACGATCGTCACGCTCGGGTTCCCGGAGCCCGCGCTCCAAGCGGAGTTCGTCGACGCCGCCGGGCGGATGTACGCGGACTTCTTCTGGCCCGAGTACCGGATCGCGGGCGAGTTCGACGGGAAGATCAAGTACACGCGGGAGGAGTTCACCCGCGGCGATCCGTCGGAGGTGGTGTGGCGCGAGAAGCTGCGCGAAGACCGCCTGCGTCGCAAGGTCCGCACGGTGGTGCGGTTCACGTGGGATGACGTCCGTGACCCCCGAGCGCTCGCGGCCCTCCTCGAATCCGCGGGTCTGCCCCGCCATAGACATGTCTCTGGCCGGGTAGACACCGCCCCGCGGGTGTCTTTCGGGGCATAGCCATGTCTACGGCGCCCACCAGACCCGCAGGTAGGGTGGGGGCGTGAGCGACATCGAGATCGGCCGCGCCAAGAGAGCCCGCCGCGCGTACGCATTCGACGACATCGCGATCGTGCCGAGCCGTCGCACGCGCGACCCGCAGGACGTCAGCGTCAGCTGGACGATCGACGCGTTCACCTTCGACATCCCCGTGCTCGCCGCACCCATGGACTCCGTCGTGAGCCCCGCGACCGCGATCGAGATCGGCCGACTCGGCGGACTCGGCGTGCTCGACCTCGAAGGCGTGTGGACGCGCTACGAGGATCCCGAGTCCGTGCTCGCCGAGATCCGGGCGCTGCCCGCCGAGAAGGCGACCGCCCGCATGCAGCAGCTCTACGCGGCGCCCATCCAGCCCGAGCTCGTGAAGGCACGCCTCGCCGAGATCCGTGCCGCGGGAGTGCCGGTGGCGGGCGCCCTCAGCCCGCAGCGCACCCAGGAGCACTACAAGACGGTCGTCGATGCGGGCGTCGACCTGTTCGTCATCCGCGGCACGACCGTGAGCGCCGAGCACGTCAGCAAGACCGTCGAGCCGCTCAACCTCAAGAAGTTCATCTACGAGCTCGACGTGCCCGTCATCGTCGGCGGGGCTGCCACCTACACCGCGGCGCTGCACCTCATGCGCACCGGAGCGGCCGGCGTGCTGGTCGGATTCGGCGGAGGCGCCGCCTCGACCACCCGTACGAGCCTCGGCATCCACGCGCCGATGGCAACAGCGGTCGCGGATGTCGCGGGCGCGCGTCGCGACTACCTCGACGAGTCCGGCGGACGCTACGTGCACGTGATCGCGGACGGCGGCCTCGGTACGAGCGGCGACATCGTGAAGGCGATCTCGGTCGGCGCCGACGCCGTGATGCTCGGATCCGCCCTCGCGCGCGCGGAGGAGGCCCCCGGCGGCGGATGGCATTGGGGCACGGAGGCGCACCACTCGGAGCTGCCGCGCGGCAACCGCGTGCAGGTCGGCACGATCGCGCCGCTCGAGCAGGTGCTCTTCGGCCCGTCGTCGCATCCGGACGGCCAGGTGAACCTCATGGGAGCCCTGCGACGCTCGATGGCCACGACCGGCTACTCCGACCTCAAGGAGTTCCAGCGCGTCGAGGTCGTCGTCGCGCCGTACCAGCAGAGCTGACCCAGGCCCTCGTCAGGCGTCGCGCGTACGCTGGCATCCGTGGGAGCACTCGGACCGGACGGACGTACTCGCGCCCTCGAGGCGCTGCGCACGCACACGCTCGATGTGCTCGTGATCGGCGGCGGCGTCGTCGGCACGGGCGCCGCGCTTGACGCGGTCACCCGCGGGCTGTCGACCGGGATCGTCGAGGCCCGCGACTGGGCCTCCGGCACGAGTAGCCGCTCGTCGAAGCTCGTGCACGGCGGCATCCGCTACCTCGAGCAGCTCGACTTCGGCCTCGTCCGCGAGGCCCTCATCGAGCGCGGGCTGCTCCTGCAGAGGATCGCGCCGCACCTCGTGAAGCCGGTCAAGTTCCTCTACCCGGTCACCGTCCCGGTCGCCGAGCGCGCGTACATCGGGGCGGGCATGGCGCTCTACGACCTGTTCTCGTGGACCGGGGGCAGCGCGCCGGGAGTGCCGCACCACCGGCACCTCTCGAAGCGGCAGCTCGCCAAGGCGGCACCCGACCTCGCCCCGGATGCGTTCCGCGGCGGACTCGTCTACTACGACGCGCAGGTGGATGACGCGCGCCTCGTGGTCTCGCTCGCCCGCACCGCCGCAGAGTACGGTGCCCACGCGGCGAGCCGGGTGCGCGTCGAGGGCCTTCTCCGTGAAGGCGCGCGAGTCGTCGGCGTCACCGCGCTCGACCGCGAGACCGGCGAGACGTTCGAGATTCGCGCCCGCCAGGTGATCTCGGCGACCGGGGTCTGGACGGACGATGTGCAGGGTCTCGCGAACGTCCGCCCGTTCCGGGTGCGCGCGTCGAAGGGCGTGCACCTCGTGGTGCCGCGCGATCGCATCCGGGGGACCCTCGGCCTCCTGCTGCGCACCGAGAAGAGCGTGCTGTTCCTCATCCCGTGGGGCAGGCACTGGCTGATCGGCACGACCGACACCGACTGGCACCTCGATCTCGCGCACCCCGCAGCGACCGCGGCCGACATCGACTACATCCTCGGCCACATCAACCGGGTGCTCGCGACACCGCTCACCCGCGACGACGTCGAGGGCGTCTACGCCGGGCTCCGTCCGCTGCTCGCGGGCGAGAGCGACGAGACCAGCAAGCTCAGCCGGGAGCACATCGTCGCATCCCCGGTCCCGGGGCTCACGGTCGTGGCAGGCGGCAAGCTCACCACCTACCGGATCATGGCGCGCGACGCCGTAGATCAGGCGGCCCGCGGCCTCGACCGGCCGACCCCCGCGTCCGTCACGGAGAAGATCGGCCTGACGGGGGCCGAGGGGTACCCGGCCGCGTGGAATCGCCGCGGACGGATCGCGCGCCGCCACCGCCTGAGCCCGGGCGCCGTCGCGCATCTGCTCAACCGCTACGGGACGCACGCGCGCGAGGTGCTCGCGCTGATCGACGAGCGTCCGGAGCTCGGCGAGCTTCTGCCCGGGTCCGAGGACTACCTCGCCGCAGAGGTCGTGTACGCGGCAGGGCACGAGGGTGCGCTCCACCTCGACGACGTGCTCTCGCGGCGAACGCGTATGTCGATCGAGGCATGGGATCGCGGCGTCTCGGCGGCGCCGGTCGCCGCGCAGTTGATGGCCGACGTGCTCGGGTGGGATGCGGAGCGCACGGCGCGCGAGACCGAGCTGTATCTCGAGCGGGTGGCGGCCGAGCGCGCGAGCCAGCTCGAACCGGACGACGCCTCCGCGGATCGGGTCCGGCTCGCGGCGCGCGAGGTCTGAGGCCGGTCCGCACCGCACACCCGCGCCCCCGCGCTCAGGCCGCGCCCTCGCGCCCCCGATAGGGTTGAGGGCAGCGCGAGTGAGGAGCGGGCATGGTCGACGTGCGACGGGTCAAACTCCCCGGGGTGGGGGTGCTGCACACCTTCGTCACCGCCGACGGCGGGAAGGTGGGCGTCATCACTCACCGCTCGGGAGCATCCGACCTCATCTCGTTCGCGGATGCGGAAGACGGCGACGGCCGCAAGGTCTCGCTCCGTCTCGACGAGGATGAGGCCCACACGCTCGCCGAGCTGCTCGGTGGCACCCGGATCACCGAGTCCCTCAGCGGCCTCGACCAGATCCCCGGCCTCTCGATCGACTGGTTCCACGTCGACTACGACCACCACATCGCCGGCCAGCCGCTCGGCTCGATGACCGACCGCGGGCTTCCCGGCATCACGGTCGTGGCCGTGGTGCGGGGCGACGCCGCGAACCCGGGCCCAGACTCCGACTTCAAGGTCTTCCCCGGCGACACGCTCGTCGTCGCGGGCGCGCCCGAGAAGGTCGCGAAGGCGTTCCAGTTCTATCGCACGGGCGACTTCAAGCCTCGCTCGGCCGAAGCTCCACCCGGGGGCTGAGTCATGGAGCACGGCGGAGATCTGCTCGTTCTGGGCGTCCTGTTCGTCATCGCGTACGTACTCGGCCGCCTCGGCAAGCTGATCGGCCTTCCGTCCATCCCGATCTACATGATCGTGGGCCTGCTCGCGAGCCCGCACGTGAGCTTCTTCCCCCTCGCCTTCGACTCCCTCGACGTCGAGCTGATCGCCATCTTCGGGCTGATCTTCCTGCTGTTCACGCTCGGACTCGAGTTCGATCAGGACGAATTCTTCGGCAACGCCCGCGCCCTGCTGCTTTCGGGCGGCACCCGCATCGCGATCAACTTCGGCGTCGGCTTCGCCTTCGGGATGATGGTCGGCTGGGGTGGTCGTGAGGCGCTCATCATCGCGGGCATGACGGCGACCTCGTCGAGCGCGATCGTCACGAAGCTGCTCATCGAGCTGCGGCGCCTCGCCAACCGCGAGACCCCGGTGATCCTCGGGATCGCCGTGGTGGAGGACGTCTTCATCGCGATCTACCTCGCGATCGTCTCCGTCGTGATCGGCGGTGAGACGGATGTCGGGGCGATCGTCGTCGAGCTCGTGATCTCGTTCTCGTTCCTGATCGCGATGTTCGTGCTCGCCCGCTGGGGCGGTTCGCTCGTGTCGCGGCTCATCCAGACGCGCGACGACGAGCTCTTCACGATCCTCTTCTTCGGGCTGGCGGTCGCGTTCGGCGGTATCGGCGAGCTCTTGGGCGTCTCGGACGCGATCGGCGCGTTCCTGATCGGGCTCGTGCTCGGGGCGACGCGCTTCCGTGCGCGCATCGAGCAGTTCACCCTGCCCCTGCGCGACGTCTTCGGTGCCTTCTTCTTCCTGAGCTTCGGGCTCTCGCTCGATCCGGCCGACTTCGGCGCGGTCGTCGCGCCCGTCGCAGCCGCGGTCGGGCTGACCCTCGTGCTGAACACGGCGGGTGGCCAGCTGATCGCGTGGATCAGCCGCCTCACCCCGGCGGAGGGGCTGAACGTCAGCGCGATGCTGCAGAACCGCGGCGAGTTCGCGCTGATCCTCGCGACGTTGTCGACCGCGGCGGGACTGGATCCGAGGCTCGTTCCGTTCGCCGGCCTCTACGTGTTGAGCATGGCCGTCATCGGCCCGGTGCTCGCCGTCAACTCCGAGCGCGCGGGGGCGTGGATCTTCGGGCGGAAGGCGCGGAGCGTGCCCGCACCCGACGCCGAGCGCGATCGCGCGATCGCCCTCGCCGAGGCGGCCATGTCGGGCGAACCGGAGGCGCAGGAGGTCGCCGCGGGGGAGCATCCGAGCACCGCGCCCGTGCCGGTGATCGAGGAGACCGTGCCCGACGTCGCATCCGCCCTTGAGCGTGAGGAGACCCGGCGCGCCGAGCAGGCGCGGCTGCAGTCAGATGGCGCCCCGGACGCCGAGCATCCGCGCGAGCGTGAGATCGATCCGGAGTACTAGTGCCCGACACATCCGTACGGCCCCCGCGGCCGACCCTCCGCCAGTTCGCCCAGGTGGCGCGCCGCCCTCGCTGGATCGGCGCGCTCGTGCTCGCGCTGGCGATCGCGGCGGCGTTCTCGGCCCTGGGGCAGTGGCAGCTGGAGCGCAGTGTCGAGAACGTCACGGTCGAGGAGCCCGAGACCGAGACTCCGGTGCCGCTCGCGCAGGTCGCCACGCCTCAGGCGCCGATGACGGATGCGTCGATCGGGCAGCGCGTGACGCTCGCTGGCCGCTTCACCGACGAGTTCCTCGTGCTCACCGGACGCGACAACGACGGCACCGAGGGGGCGTGGCTGGTCGGGCATCTCGTGACCGACGATGGCGCGTCGCTCGCCGTGGGGATCGGTTGGGCGCCGGATGCGGCGGCGGCCGCGGCGGCGGAGTCCGCGGTGCCGACCGACCAGACCATCGACATCGCCGGGCGGTACCTGCCCTCGGAGTCTCCGGAGGTCGATGACGTCGAGGCGGGAGAGCAGCGAGCGCTCTCGATCGGCGCCCTCGTGAACCTCTGGACGGATCCGGGCCCCACCTACGCCGGTTACTTGGTGCTCGAGGAGCCGACACCGGGCCTCGACGCGATCCACCAGCCGCCGCCGCTCCGCGACACGAGCCTCAATTGGCTGAACCTCTTCTACGCGATCGAGTGGGTGATCTTCGCCGGCTTCGCCGTGTACCTCTGGTACCGCGTGGTGCGCGACGTGTGGGAGCGCGAGGAGGAGGAGCGTCGGGCGGCCGACGCTCCCGCGGGTCCGTAGACTGGACGCATGCCTCAAGGCCCCCGCGCAGCCGACATCCCTCGCCTCCGGACGGCCCTGAAGGTCTACCGCGTCTCGGCCGCGATCACGGGAACGTTCCTCCTGCTGCTCGTGGTGATGATGGTCCTTCGATACGGCTTCGGTGTCGACATCGAGTTCGGTGGTCCGTTCGGGTTCCTGGCGCTGACGCCGAAGGACCAGCTCACCGCCATCAACCTGTCGACGGTGATCCTGACCGTCCACGGCTGGCTGTACGTGCTGTACCTCGGCTGCGACTTCGTGATGTGGCGGCTGGCGCGGTACTCGTTCGGCCGCTTCCTCTTCATCGCGCTCGGCGGAGTCGTGCCGTTCCTGTCGTACTTCTTCGAGTTCCAGGTGCCGCCGTACATCGAGCGCCGCATCGCCCAGACCACGGATGCGGCGCCCGCCGCGGAGGAGGTGAGCGCGTGAGCGAAACCGCTCAGCGCCCCGTGCTCGTCGTCGACTTCGGCGCCCAATACGCGCAGCTGATCGCGCGTCGCGTCCGTGAGGCGGGCGTCTACAGCGAGATCGTGCCTCACACGATCGCTGCCGCCGACCTTGCGTCCATGAACCCCGTCGGCATCGTGCTCTCCGGCGGCCCGTCGAGCGTCTACGAGCCGGGCTCGCCCAGCCTCGACCCCGGCATCCTCGAGCTGGGCGTGCCAACCCTCGGCATCTGCTACGGATTCCAGGTGATGGCGCAGCAGCTCGGCGGCGAGGTCGCCAAGACCGGCGCCCGCGAGTACGGCTCGACCGAGGTGCGGCTCGTGGGCGGCACGGACGGCGGCACCCTCCTCGCCGAGCAGCCGATCGAGCAGACCGCGTGGATGAGCCACGGCGACTCGGTCGTCAAGGCGCCCGAGGGGTTCGAGGTGCTCGCCGCGAGCGGATCCACCCCGGTCGCGGCCTTCGCGAACGACGACCGCAAGCTGTACGGCGTGCAGTGGCACCCCGAGGTGAAGCACTCCGCCTACGGCCAGCGCGTCATCGAGAACTTCCTGCACCGGGCGGCGGGCATCCCCGCCGACTGGAACGCGGGCAACGTGATCGCGGAGCAGGTCGAGCGCATCCGTGCCCAGGTCGGCGGCGGACGCGTGCTGTGCGCGCTCTCCGGAGGCGTCGATTCGGCCGTCGCCGCCGCGCTCGTGCACGAGGCGGTCGGCGACCAGCTCGTGTGCGTCTTCGTCGACCACGGCCTGCTGCGCGCGGGGGAGCGGGAGCAAGTCGAGACCGACTACGTCGCCTCCACCGGGGTGCGGCTCGTCACCGTCGACGCGCGCGAACGCTTCCTGACCGCGCTCGCCGGCGTCTCCGATCCGGAGCAGAAGCGCAAGATCATCGGGCGCGAATTCATCCGCACCTTCGAGCAGGCGCAGGCGGAGCTCGTGGCCGAGTTCGCGGCCGAGGGCGACCCGATCCGCTTCCTCGTGCAGGGCACGCTCTACCCGGATGTCGTGGAGTCGGGCGGCGGCACCGGCACGGCGAACATCAAGTCGCATCACAACGTGGGTGGACTCCCCGAAGATCTCCAGTTCGAGCTCGTTGAGCCGCTGCGCACCCTCTTCAAGGACGAGGTGCGCGCCATCGGTCGCGAGTTGGGGCTGCCGGAGGCGATCGTCTCGCGGCACCCGTTCCCCGGGCCGGGCCTCGGCATCCGGATCGTCGGAGAGGTCACCGAGGAGCGTCTTGCGACGCTCCGCGCGGCCGACCTCATCGTCCGCGCCGAGATCACGGCGGCGGGCCTCGACGCCGACATCTGGCAGTGCCCCGTCGTGCTGCTGGCCGATGTGCGCTCGGTCGGCGTGCAGGGCGACGGACGCACCTACGGCCATCCGATCGTGCTGCGTCCCGTGTCGTCCGAGGACGCGATGACGGCCGACTGGACCCGCCTGCCGTACGACCTGCTGGCGCGCATCTCGAACCGGATCACGAACGAGGTCGCCGACGTCAACCGCGTCGTGCTCGACGTGACCTCGAAGCCCCCGGGCACCATCGAGTGGGAGTGACGGGCCCCGCCCGCCACCACGACGGGTGTCCCCCGGCGCGGGGGCGACCCGTTCAGGGGACTCCCGCGCGCTGACCGCGGGTGCGTACGCTCGGCGCATGTCGACCGTGCTCCTCCTGCGCGCTCTGCGGACGGATGACCGCGGCCACGCTGCACCCACGCCGCTCTTCCTGGCCTTCCTCGGGGCTCTCGTGCTCGCCGCCGCATTCGCGTTCCGCACCGGCTTCGACGCCTCGACCGTGCGCGATTTCCTGCTTCTCGCCTCGATCGTCTCGGGCTGCGTGCTCCTCGCCTTCGTCGGGATCATGGTGTGGGCGACGCGCGCCGGCCACCGGGCGGCGGTGCTCTCGGCGTCCCGTCCGGGCGCGGTCGTGATCCGGGCGATGCGCTCGCGCGGGCTCGCATCCGCCGCGGCGGGCATGGCCTCGGGGCGTCGTGTGCTCCCGATCGGCATCACCCTCGTCGCCGACGACGGCGGCATCGAGGTATGGGGCGGGCCCGCCGAGGAGCCGGTGCGCATCGCGCGCGCTCCCTGGCAGTCCGTTCAGGCGATCCGCGTGGGCCGAGTGAATCGTGCCGGCCGCGCATCCGACGGGCTGCTCTTCACGGTGGGCATCGCCGCCGACGGAGGCGTGGAGCTTCCGGTCGCCGTCGTGGGGACCGGCCTCGGGGGGCTGTCGTCGCTCACCCCCGCTGCGCTGGAGCGTCTCGCCGGGGGTCTCGAGGCTCGCCGGGTCGCCGCGATGCGCGTCTGATCAGCTCACGCCGGCGTTCGGCGGATGGCCTGCTCGATCAGTCGCGCGAGGATGCTCGCCGCCGTCATGGTCGCCAGCACGATCGCGAGCGCGGGCAGCATCCGCGAATAGTCGTCGCCCAGGAGGTCGCCGACCACCCATGCGACGACGGCGACGATGATGCCCGTCAGGGCGGTCACGGCCGGCCGGTGCCGCACGAGCAGCCAGCACAGATACGGCACGACGAGCACGATCAGAAAACGCGGGCCGGTCAGCAGCAGCCACATGGTGAGCAGCGATGGCGCGACCGCGAGCGTGCGGCGCCATCCGGCGCACGGGAGGATGCACCATCCGGCCACGTGGGCGGCGCTGCCCATCGGCAGGATCCACAGGGCGAAGGTGTTCGCGCCGGCGATCGCGAGGCCACCCCCGATGATGAGCCAGATCCCCGCCCACCAGCGGGTGGGGGCGTCGCCCCAGCGCAGGGGGAGTGACGACAGGGGGATCCGCGGGAGCGCCGGGGGTGTACCCGGCTCGGGTGCGCTCATGGTCCGATCAGCGTAACCCGCGCGCTCGCCCAGGCCAGCGCAAGGTGTGGCGGCTATCGTGGCCCGGTGAGCGAGCAGCGGCGCCCGTGGGTGATCGGGCACCGCGGGGCGAGTGGTTACCGGCCCGAGCACACGCGTGGCGCGTACGAGTTGGCCTTCGCACTCGGGGCCGATGCGGTCGAGCCCGACATCGTCGCGACGCGTGACGGGGTGCTCGTGGTGCGCCACGAGAACGAGATCTCGGGCACGACCGACGTCGCCGCGCATCCGGAGTTCGCGGATCGCCGCGCGACGAAGCGGATCGACGGGCAGACACTCACCGGGTGGTTCACCGAGGACTTCACGTGGGACGAGCTCGCCACGCTTCGCGCCCGCGAGCGTCTACCGGAGGTGCGGCCCGCATCCGCGACGTTCGACGGACGCTTCCCGATCCTGCGACTCGCCGAACTCGTGCGGATGGTCGAGGAGGCGTCTGTGCGGCACGGGCGCCCGATCGGGCTTGTCGCCGAGATCAAGCACGCGACGCACTTCGAGTCCGTCGGGCTGCCGCTCGACGAGCTCGCCGCGCCGGTGCTGGCGGGCTTCGGCGGGCCCCTCGTGGTCGAGAGCTTCGAGGAGACCGTGCTCGGCCTGCTGCGGCAGCGCGGCCTCGACGCCCGCTACGTGTACCTGCTGGAGGCAGAGGGCGTGGCGGCCGACCTCGTGGCGCGCCTCGGCGCATCCGCCCCCGACTACGACGCGCAGCTCACCGACGACGGCCTCGCGGATCTCGCGTCGCGGGTCGACGGCATCAGCGTCGACAAGCGGCGGCTGCTGCGTCCGGATGTGCGCGCGGGTGCCGTGCTCGTGGACCGTGCGCATCGAGCGGGTCTCGAGGTGTTCACGTGGACGCTCCGGCCCGAGAACCGATTTCTCACGAAGCCGTTCCGCGTGGGAGCGGGCCCTCGAGAGTGGGGCGACTGGAGAGGCGAGTTCACCGAGGTCCTCGCGACGGGCGTCGACGGCGTCTTCGCCGATCACCCTGACCTCGCCCTCGCCGCCCGCGACGGAGACTGACGGATGTGCGCACCCGCCCGCAGGGGTCGGGGGCGCGACCTAGACTGGGGCCGCCATGACGTTCCTTCTCGACGGGTTCACGGATCCGGGTGATCCGAGCGCGTCCGCGCCCGCCGTCGACGACGCCCTGCTCGACGGGCTCAACCCGCAGCAGCGCGAGGCGGTGCTCTACCGGGGTCCCGCGCTCCTGATCGTCGCCGGGGCAGGATCCGGCAAGACGAGCGTGCTCACCCGGCGCATCGCGAGCCTCATCCATTCCCGCGAGGCGTGGCCGAGCCAGATCCTCGCGATCACCTTCACCAACAAGGCCGCGAACGAGATGCGCGAGCGTGTCGAGCAGCTGGTGGGCGGCGGCGCGAGCGGCATGTGGATCTCGACGTTCCACTCGGCGTGCGTCCGCATCCTGCGGCGCCAGGCGGAGGCGATGGGTCTCAAGCAGGCGTTCACGATCTACGACTCGGCCGACTCGCGGGCGCTCCTCAAGCGCATCATCAAGGAGCTCGAGGTCGACACCCTGGGCCTCACCGTCTCGAGCGTCGGCGGCAAGATCTCGAAGCTCAAGAACGAGCTGGCCGACGTCGACTCCTACGCCCGGCAGGTGAACGCCGACGACCCGGCCGATGTCGCCTTCCTCGAGGTCTTCCGCCGCTACAGCGAGGGGCTGCGGCGCGCGAACGCGCTCGACTTCGACGACCTCATCTCCGAGACGGTGCACCTGTTCCGGGCCTTCCCGGAGGTCGCCGCGCTCTATCAGCGGCGCTTCCGGCACGTGCTCGTCGACGAGTACCAGGACACGAACCATGCCCAGTACGCCCTTATCCGCGAGCTGACGCGCCCGATCCTCCCTGAGCACGTGCCTGCCGACACGCGGATGCGCGTGGACGCCTCCGGCGGCATCCCGGCCGCGTCGCTCACCGTCGTCGGCGACTCCGACCAGTCGATCTACGCATTCCGCGGGGCCGACATCCGCAACATCGTCGAGTTCGAGCGCGACTTCCCCGACGCGCGCGTCGTGCTCCTGGAGCAGAACTACCGCTCGACGCAGAACATCCTCGATGCGGCGAATGCCGTGATCGCGAACAACTTCGACCGGCAGGCCAAGAACCTCTTCACGACGGTCGGCGCGGGGGAGCGGATCGTCGGCTACACGGGCTATTCCGCCTACGACGAGGCGCAGTTCGTGGCCGACGAGATCCAGGCGCTGCATGAGGCCGGCGCCGCCTACAAAGACATCGCGGTGTTCTTCCGGGTCAATTCGCAGACCCGCGCGATGGAGGACATCCTGATCCGTTCGGCGATCCCGTACCGGATCGCGGGCGGCACGAAGTTCTACGAGCGCGCCGAGATCAAGGACGCGATGGCGTACCTCATCCAGGTCGCGAACCCCGCGGACGATCTGGCCCTCCGGCGCATCATGAACGTGCCGAAGCGCGGCATCGGCCCCGCGACCGAGGCGGCACTGCAGGCCTACGCCGATCGGGTCGGTGTGCCGCTGCGCGAGTCCCTCCGGGATGCGGGCGAGATCGGGCTGGGTCCGAAGGTCACGAAGGCCATCGTCGACCTCGGCGCGATCCTCGACGAGGTGGAGGCGATGGTCGCCACCTCCCCTCCCGCCGATGTGCTCACCGAGCTGCTGACGCGCACGGGCTACGTCGACGCGCTGCGGGCGACCCGCGATCCGCAGGACGAGGTGCGGGCTGAGAACGTCGAGGAGCTGCTCTCGTTCACGAAGGAGTTCGCGAAGCGCAACCCCGAAGGTCGCCTCATCGACTTCCTCACCGAAGTGGCTCTCGTGGCGGCCGCCGACGAGATCGACGACGAGTCGGGCACCGTCACCCTCATGACGCTGCACACGGCGAAGGGCCTCGAATACGACACCGTCTTCCTCACCGGGATCGAGGAGGACCTTCTGCCGCACCGGATCTCGGCGGGCGAGCCGGGAGGTGTGCAGGAGGAGCGGCGGCTGTTCTATGTCGGCATCACGCGCGCCCGCAAGCGCCTCTACCTGAGTCTCGCGATGACCCGCGCCCAGTTCGGCGACACCTCCGTCGCGCTGCCGAGCCGGTTCCTCCAGGAGGTGCCGGGGGAGCTCATCGACTGGCGACAGTCGCCCGGCATGGCGAACTCCCGCGGTGGCACGCGGTCGCGCGCGCTCAATGCGGGTGGCGCGTCGCGGCAGCGATTCAGCTACAGCGACTCGCTGCCCCCCGCGCCGAACCGCCAGAAGCGCGAGTGGACGAGCGCGGTCACCGGCGCCGTGCGCGACAACGGCGACCTGACGCTCGCCCCCGGCGATCGCATCCGGCACACGGACTTCGGCGAAGGTCGGGTCACGGATGTCACCGGGCAGGGTCCGAAGTCGGTCGCCGAGGTGCAGTTCGACACCGCGGGCCGCAAGCGCCTCCTCATCAAGATCGCTCCGATCGAGAAGCTGTAGCCCCGGAGTTCTCGCCCCTCGAGCTGTGGTCCTCGGGGTGAATCGCGGCGGCAGATACGCCGCAACTCTTGCGCGCGCCCCCGCGGTCCGCCACGATAGCTCCAATCTTGGACGATCGTCCAAAAAGCGCTCCACCGACTGACAGAGGTGAGATGTGTCACAACGAATGAGTCCCGACGATCGCCGAGCCGCGCTGGTGCGGGCCGCGATCCGGGTGATCGCCCGAGGCGGGGTGTCGGCGGCGACGACGCGTGCGATCGTGTCCGAGGCCAAGATGCCCCTCGGCGCTTTCCACTACGTGTTCACCTCGCGCGACGAACTGCTCTCGCAGGTGATCCGCACCGTCACCGACGACGAGCGGATGGCCGTCGAGCTCGCGCTCCCGGGGGAGGGGGCGACGTTCGAGCAGGTCGTCGTCGCGGCGCTCGACGCCTACCTCGACCTGCTCATCGCGGATCCGGAACGTGAGCTGGCGCTCTTCGAGCTCGCCTTCTACGGCATGCGCTCCGAGCCCGACCTCGTGGGCCGGCAATACGGCGTGTACTACCGCGAGGGGGAGGCGATCCTCACCCAGCTCGCGACGATGTGCGGACTGACGTGGCGTGAGCCGATGCCCGTGATGGCGCGTCGGCTGGTGGTCGTCATCGACGGCGTGACGACCACGTGGCTCGCCGACCGCGACACCCCCGCGGCGCGGGAGTTCGTGCGGAGCGTCGCCCCCTGGATCGCCGCATCCGCGGTTCCGGTGACCGCATGATCCGCCGCAGCTGGCTGGTCGCGCTGCTGCTCGCGACCGGTGGCGTGTTCGTGGGCTGGTTCGGGCCGATCCAGATCCTTCTGCCGGCGCAGGCGGCGGCCCTCGGGGGCGAGGCGGGCAAAGAGAGCCTGCTCGCCCTCGTGACCGGGATCGGCGCGGTCGTCTCGCTCGTCGCGAATCCGGTCTGGGGGCTCATCTCCGACCGGATGTCGCTCGAGCGTCCGCGTCGGCGCCCGGTCATCGTCGCGGGCGCTCTCATCGGGATCGTCGGCCTCGTGGTGCTGTGGTCGGCATCCGATGCCACCTGGATGATCGTGGGCTGGGCGCTCGTGCAGTTGGGCCTCAACGGACCTTTTGCGGCACTGATCGCGATGATCGCCGATCGCGTCCCGCCCGAGCGCCGGGGTCTCGTCGGCTCGCTGTTCGGCATCGCCCAGATCGCGGGCATCGTGCTCGGCACGGCAGTGGCGGAGGCCCTCGACGAGAGCCCGATCGGATACGTCGCGATCGCCGCCGCGATTCCGCTCCTCAGCATCGCCATCGTCGTGCTCCCGGAGGAGCGGATCGCAGAGTCGACGCTGCCGACGATCGGCCGCCGCGGAGTGGGCGAGGTCGTCCGGTCGTGGCGCCTGACCTCGGCGTTCGTGTGGGCGTGGACGATCCGCCTGCTGCTGAACCTCGTGAACGCGCTCATGCTCCTGTACCTCTACTACTACCTGGCCGACGGAGTGGGGCTCGATGATCCGGGTAGGTGGGTGCTCGTGCTCACCCTGCTGAACGTCGTCGTCACCGCGGTCGGCGCAGGCATCGGGGGCGCCTGGTCCGACAGGATCGCGCGGCGGAAGGTGTTCGTCGTGTGGACGACGCTCGTCCTGGCCGCCGCCGCGGTGCTGCTCGCGGTGCTGCCGGTGCTGCCCGTCGTGATCGTGGCGACGGTGCTCGTCGGTGTGGGCTGGGGGCTCTACATGAGCGTCGACGTGGCGATCATCACGCAGGTGCTGCCGAGCGACCGCTCGACCGGCAGCATGCTCGGCATCGCCAACATCGCAACCTCGCTGCCGCAGGCGCTCGCGCCGGTCATCGCGGCGCCCATTGTCACCTCCCTCGGCGGTTACCCGGCCCTGTACCTCGCGACCGCCGTCATCTCCCTCCTCGCGCTCGTCTGCCTGCCGCGCCTGCGGTCGGTTGCGTGAACCTTCTGAAAGGAATCCCCATGACCGACCTGCCCGTGTTCCCTCCTGGGTTCCGCTTCGGCATGTCCACCTCCGCCTACCAGATCGAGGGGGCGGTGGCCGAAGACGGTCGCGGGGTCTCGATCTGGGACACCTTCGTGGCACAACCGGGCCGCGTGATCGGGGGCGAGACGGCGGATGTCGCGATCGACCATTACCACCTGTGGGAATCCGACCTCGCCCATCTCGCCGACGCCGGCATCCACGACTACCGCTTCTCGATCTCGTGGCCGCGCATCCTGCCGCTCGGCACCGGAGCGGTCGAGGAGCGCGGGGTCGCCTTCTACGACCGGCTGGTCGACGGGCTGCTCGAGCGCGGCATCCGCCCGGTGCCGACGCTCTACCACTGGGATCTTCCGCAGGCGCTCGAGGATCGCGGCGGCTGGATGTCGCGCGACACGGCGTACGCCTTCGCCGACTACGCGGCGATCCTCGGTGAGCGACTCGGCGACCGCGTGCGCGACTGGATCACGATCAACGAGATGAGCGTGCAGGTGCTCTACGGCTACGGCCTCACCGAGCACGCTCCCGGGCGGGGGCTCGGCTTCGGCGCACTCCCCGCGGCGCACCACCAGCTCCTCGCGCACGGGCTCGCCGTGCGGGCGCTGCGCGCGGCGGGCGCCGAGCGCGTGGGGATCGCGGCGCAGTCGTTCCCCGTGGAGCCGGCGTCGGAGGACGAGGCCGACCTCGTGGCGGCGGGTACCTTCCACGCGCTCACGAATCTGCTCTTCTCGGATCCGATCCTCGCGGGGCGGTACCCGAACGAGGAGCTGCGGCAGGGCATGCCGGTGGACGACGAGCAGCTCGCCGCCGACCTCGAGATCATCTCGACGCCGCTGGATTTCTACGGGGTCAACTACTACGAGCCGATCCTCATCGAGGCGCCGAAGGAGGGGGTCGACTACCAGGGGACCCTCGAGGTCGACATCCCGGAGGGGATGCCGTTCGCGCCCGCCGTGTACCCGTCGGAGGAGCGCACCGACTTCGGCTGGGCGATCGTGCCGGAGGGGCTGACCGCGGTGCTCGTGGGGCTGCGCGAGCGCTATCCCGACATGCCGCCGATCGTCGTCACCGAGAACGGCGCCTCATTCCACGACACGGTCGACGCGGATGGCGGTGTGCACGACACGCGGCGGATCGCATTCCTCGACGCGCATGTACGCGCGGTCGCGAACGCGATGGAGGCGGGTGTCGACATCCGCGGCTTCTATGTGTGGAGCGCGTTCGACAACTTCGAGTGGGCGGCGGGCTACGCGGAGCGCTTCGGCCTCGTGCATGTCGACTACGCCACCCAGACCCGCACCCGCAAGGACTCCTGGTTCTGGTACCAATCCCTCATCCGCCCCTGACCCGCGAGATGTCCATATCTGCACATCTCGTGGTCCGAAACGTGCACTTTTCGACATCTCGCGGGATGGGTTAGCGGAGTGCGGGGAGTAGCAGACGGGAGGGGAGACGGCGGATGCGGCGCGGCGTGAGTCGGGCGAGGATCCGGATGAGGGTGCTCGCGGCGCGCTCACGGCGGGGCCGTCGGGGCAGGCCGTAGGCGTCCCGGATCACGGACGGCAACAGCCCAGCGGTCACCAGCCGGCCGAGCGGCAGCGCGGCCCGAACCCACCACGGCGCGGTGCCGCGCACCGGATGCAGGATCGCCGCAGCGACCGCGCGCGCGTCGTCGCGAACGTCGAGCGTCGGCAGCATCCGCTCCCAATAGGCGTCGAAGTCGGCCCGGGTCGCGGGCCACAGCTCGGGCGGCACCTGCAGGCTCGTACCGAAGCGACCGGAGACGGCGTAGACCTCGTCGGCCACCGCATCGGGCAGGGGCGCGAAGAGCAGGTCGTGTACTTGCATCCCGACGCCGTGCAGCGTCGCCGCGACCCAGAGCTGCAGCTCCGCGTCGCGTGCGCCGGGGATCCCGTCGTGCATCCGGTCGACCGCACGCGCGGCGCCTGCCGCCGCTTCGGGAGTGCCGAGTCCGATCGCGTAGACGTACCCGAGCGTGTGCCGGAGCCGACGCATCGGGTCGCGCGGAAAGCGCGAGTGGCGGGCGACCGCCGACCCGATCGCCGGATGCGCGAGCTGCAGCAGCAGCGCCGCTCCGCCTCCGAGCACGAGCGCCCCCTCAGCGAGGTAGTCGTCCGCCGTCTCCACGCCCCCATCCTCCGCCACCCCCTCCCGCCCCCATCCCGCGAGATGTCGAAAAGTGCACGTTCCGACCCACGAGATGTGCAGATATGGACATCTCGCGGGATGGGGGAGGGGGCGGCGGGCGTGTCAACGCCCCCGGGGGAGCGGGTAGAGTGGCACAGGCCGCATATCTCGACATCGAACTATCTCGGCGTCGAGAAAGTTCGCCGCCACATCCGATTCCGACGCATGGAAGAAGCGACAGCGTGGATCTCTACGAGTACCAGGCCCGCGACGTGTTCGAGAAGTACGGGGTGCCCGTGCTGCCCGGCATCGTCGCAGACACCCCCGCCGAGGCGCGCGCCGCGGCCGAGAAGCTCGGCGGAGTCACCGTCGTCAAGGCCCAGGTGAAGACAGGCGGGCGCGGCAAGGCCGGCGGTGTGAAGGTCGCGAAGACCCCGGATGACGCGGAGGCCGCCGCCGAGGCGATCCTCGGGCTCGACATCAAGGGCCACGTCGTCAAGCGCCTCATGATCGCCGCGGGCGCGGACATCGCGCAGGAGTTCTACTTCTCCGTGCTGCTCGACCGCGCGAACCGCTCGTACCTGAGCCTCGCCAGCTACGAGGGCGGCATGGAGATCGAGCAGCTGGCAGAGGAGCGCCCCGAGGCGCTCGCACGCGTCGAGGTCGACCCGCTCGGCGGCATCGACCTCGCGAAGGCCACCGAGATCGCCATCGCCGCGAAGTTCCCGGCCGAGCTGGTCGACAAGGTCGCCCCGGTGCTCGTGAAGCTCTACGAGGTCTACGCGGGCGAGGACGCCACGCTCGTCGAGGTGAACCCGCTCGTACTCACCGGCGCCGGCGACATCGTCGCCCTCGACGGCAAGGTCTCGCTCGACGAGAACGCGGGCTTCCGCCACCCCGAGCACGAGGGACTCGAGGACAAGGACGCCGCCGACCCGCTCGAGGCGAAGGCGAAGGCCCACGACCTCAACTACGTGAAGCTCGACGGCGAGGTCGGCATCATCGGCAACGGCGCCGGGCTCGTTATGTCGACGCTCGACGTGGTCGCCTACGCGGGCGAGGGTCACGGCGGGGTCAAGCCCGCGAACTTCCTCGACATCGGCGGCGGCGCCTCCGCGGAGGTCATGGCCGCCGGCCTCGACGTGATCCTCGGCGACCCGCAGGTGAAGTCGGTGTTCGTGAACGTCTTCGGCGGCATCACCTCATGTGTCGCGGTCGCCAACGGCATCGTGAAGGCGCTCGAGATCCTCGGCGACGCCGCGACCAAGCCCCTCGTCGTCCGCCTCGACGGCAACCAGGTCGAGGAGGGCCGCGCGATCCTCGCCGCGGCCGCACACCCGCTCGTCACGATCGCGACGGGCATGGACGAGGGCGCCGACAAGGCCGCCGAGCTCGCGAACGCCTGACCCGCACGCACGAAGGACTGAAGAGAAAATGTCGATCTTCCTCACCAAGGACTCCAAGGTCATCGTCCAGGGCATCACCGGCGGCGAGGGCACCAAGCACACCGCGTTGATGCTGAAGGCGGGCACGCAGGTCGTCGGCGGAGTGAACGCCCGCAAGGCGGGTACGACCGTCGCGCACACCGACAAGGACGGCGCCGCTGTCGAGCTGCCGGTCTTCGCATCCGTCGCCGAGGCGATGGAGAAGACGGGCGCCGATGTGTCGATCGCGTTCGTGCCCCCGGCCTTCACGAAGGACGCCATGATCGAGGCGATCGACGCGGGCATCCCGCTGCTCGTCGTCATCACCGAGGGCGTCCCCGTCCAGGACACGGCGGAGGCGTGGGCCTACGCGCAGTCGAAGGGCAACGCGACCCGCATCATCGGCCCGAACTGCCCGGGAATCATCACCCCCGGCGAGTCGCTCGTGGGCATCACCCCCGCCACGATCACCGGCAAGGGTCCCGTGGGCCTCGTGTCGAAGTCGGGCACGCTGACGTACCAGATGATGTACGAGCTGCGCGATCTCGGCTTCTCGACCGCGATCGGCATCGGGGGAGACCCGGTCATCGGAACGACGCACATCGACGCGCTGGCCGCATTCCAGGACGACCCCGAGACGAAGGCGATCGTCATGATCGGCGAGATCGGCGGAGACGCCGAGGAGCGCGCGGCCGACTTCATCAAGGCGAACGTCACGAAGCCGGTCGTCGGCTACGTCGCGGGCTTCACCGCCCCCGAGGGGAAGACGATGGGCCACGCGGGCGCGATCGTCTCCGGCTCGGCGGGCACTGCCCAGGCGAAGAAGGAGGCCCTCGAGGCGGCGGGTGTGAAGGTCGGCAAGACGCCGTCCGAGACCGCGGCGCTGCTGCGCGAGGTGCTCGCCTCCGCGTGAGGTCGAGCAACCACATGACGACAGACGACCTCCGGCACAGCACCCCGCACGACGCGGGCGTCGACGCCCGCGGGATCTCGGCGTTCCTCGACGCCCTCGACGCCGATCCCGACATCCGTCCGCACGGTCTCATCGTGCTGCGCGGGGGCGCGGTCATTGCGGAGGGGTGGTGGAGCCCCTACGACCCGGACGGCGTGCAGCTGCTCTACTCCCTGAGCAAGAGCTTCACCGCGACGGCCGCGGGCCTCGCCCGCGCCGAGGGGCTCCTCGACCTCGATGCGACCGTCCTCTCGTACTTCCCCGAGCTCGAGGCCGAGATCACCGACCCCCGGACGCGGCGGATGACGGTGCGCAACATCGCGTCGATGGCGAGCGGGCATGCCGCCGAGACGGTTGACCGTGCCGCCGCGAACGACCCGACGAACCTGGTGCGGGGCTTCCTGATGATCCCGCCGGACGCCGAACCGGGCACTCTCTTCGCCTACAACCAGCCCTGTACGTACACGCTCGCCGCGATCGTGCAGCGCCAGACCGGGCAGTCGCTCGTCGACTACCTGCGTCCGCGGCTGTTCGAGCCTCTCGGCATCGGCGAGGCGTTCTGGATGGAGGAGCCTGCGGGCCGGAACCTCGGCTTCAGCGGGCTGCACGCGACGACGGATGCCGTCGCACGGCTCGGTCAGCTCTATCTGCAGGGCGGTCGCTGGGGCGAGCAGCAGCTGCTCGACGCGGACTGGGTGGCCGAGGCGTCCCGCGTGCAGGTGCCGAACGCGGAAGAGGGCCCCGACTGGCGGCAGGGCTACGGCCTGCAGTTCTGGATGTCGCGCCACGGCTACCGCGGCGATGGCGCGTACGGGCAGTTCTGTCTGGTGCTGCCGGAGCACGATGCCGTCATCGCGCTGACCTCCGAGACCGTCCAGATGCAGCGCGTGCTCGACCTCGTCTGGCGTCACATCCTGCCCGCGATCGAGGCGGGTTCGTCGGATCCGTCAGCCGACGCCGAGCTCGCGGGGCGCCTGTCCTCGCTCGCGCTTCCGGTGGTGGCGGGCGCACCGGCGCCCGAGGACGCCGACCGGTGGGATGGCGCGGTCTTCGCGGTCGACCCCGTCGAGGACGTCGCGCCATTCGTCTCGGGCTCTGCAGACCGCGCGCCCTCCCAGGTGCGGGTGAGTCGTGAGGCGGATGGGTGGCGGCTCGCGGTCACCGACGAGCACGGCACGATCGAGACTCCGATCGGATTCGGCGACTGGGTCGCGGACCGAGAGGCTCCCGTCCCGGTCGCCGCGTCGGCTGGCTGGATGTCCGACGGCGGGCTCGAGGCCGAGATCCTGTTCCTGGACACGCCCCACTCGATGCGCGTCGTCTGCTCGGATTCCGGGACGGCCTCGGTGCGCTGGAACACGGTGCCGTTGCACAGCACCGACGTTCACGCGCAGCACCACCCCTGACGGCACAGGACGGCGACCGGGGCAGCGCTCGACCTCAGTCGATCCAGACGACGATCCCCGTGAGATCATGCAGTACCGCGGCGACGCCGGCACGGATCGCTCGCCCGCCACGCTCGGGGGTGAAGGTCGCCGCGTCGTAGTCCGATGCGGTCCCGAGCCCCTCGCCCCGGAACGACGCGCCGGTCCAGTCGACCGCGGTGACGTTCTCGGTCGGCTCGGCGATCTCCGCGCCGACGATGAGGAACTGCTGGTCGAGGTGGCTGGCGGTCACGAGGGCGAGCGGGTCGATGAGCTGGTCGCCGACGCTGACGATGAGGTCGGGGCCGAGGTCCATCGCCTCGACGATCCCGTCGATGTGGTCGGTGTCGGCCTGCACCTCCCGCAGATCGACGTGCGCATCCTCCGCCCAGTCGCGTACGGAGTCCGCGAGTGTGCGGGTGGTGGCATCGTCGCCCGAGGTGAGGAGCACCACGCGATAGCCCGGTGACGGGCGGACGTCGTCCCACGACCCGGCGGCCGGCTCGATCGTCGCCTCGGGCGACGGGGGATCCGACGGCTCGAATCCGGCCCCGAGCTCGCCGATGGCGGCGGGCGGGTCGTGCGGCGACTCCCAGGGGTCGCCGGTGCAGGCGGTCAGAACGATGGCGGCGGCGACGGCGGTGGCCGCGGCGGTGACGAGCGCGGCGGACCGCGGACGGTGAGGCAAGAACGTCCTCCGGGTGGGAGCGAGGGTGAGTGCCTTCCGACTCTGCGGCACGCGGGGCGTCCGCGCCATCGACCTGGGCGAGGGTTCGTGTTCCGTTCCGAGACCGTGCCCCCGCCGTTCACCTGCGGTGACGACCGTGCCGATCATGACCTTCTCCGCGCCGTCGTCGCGCGTTCGTCGTCTGCCGTGGGCCCTGGCGCTCGCGGCCCTCGCCGCCGCGCTCCTCGCCTCGTTCGCCGCCCCCGCATCCGCACATGGCTTCAGCTCTGTGGTCTATGCGGACGTCACCGAGGGCGAACCGGGCCACGTGCGCACCCAACTCGAGCTCGAGTACGACCTCCTCGTGGTGTCGGTCGCCGACTACGAGGACGACGACCCCTTCTTCCGCGAGGCGACCCCCGCGTGGGAGGACCGCGACGACGACGCGATGCTCATGGCGCTCGCCGACCATGCGGACTCCGTGCTCGCGTATCTCGACGACCGGTTCACGGTCACCGCCGACGGTCGTCCCTGCACCACCGACCTCGTGGGCGATGCGGCTCTCGGCGAGCGGGAGAGCGTGCCCTACGCGGTTCTCACCCTGGATCACGACTGCGGAGAGGCGTCCACGCACGAGTTCACGAGCAAGCTCTTTCCCGATGCCGAGGGATACGTGACGGGCACCGCGACAATCGTCACCTACGAGCTCGACGGCACCTCGGGGAGCGCCGCGCTCGGTCCCGACCAGTCGTCGTTCTCGAGCGGGCAGAGCATCGCCGAGCGGTTCGGGGAGTTCTTCCTGCTGGGCGCGGAGCACCTGCTCACGGGGATCGATCACATCCTGTTCCTGCTCGCCCTGATCGCAGGATCCCGGCGCCTGCGGGAGGTCGTGCTCGCGGCTACGGCGTTCACGCTCGCCCACTCGGTCACGTTCATCCTCGCCGCGACGGGAGTCGTCTCCGCACCGGCGGCGATCGTGGAACCGATCATCGCGCTCTCGATCGCGGTGGTCGCCGCGTGGCACCTCTGGCAGCTGTGGCGCAAGGGCAAAGCAGCTGAAGATCTCGACGCCCGAAGCGGCCCTCTGGGGCTCGACCGCGCCGGATGGCTCCGGCTCGGCGTCGTGTTCCTGTTCGGGCTCGTCCATGGTGTCGGCTTCGCGGGCGCCCTCGGTATCGACGAGCCGTGGTCGTGGACCCTCCTGTGGTCGCTCCTCGTCTTCAACCTCGGCATCGAGGCGGTCCAGCTCGCGCTCATCGCCGTCGTGTTCCCGCTCATCGTGCTGCTGCGCCGCCGGTGGCCGGTCGTGGGGCTCTGGGCCACCGGCCTGCTCGCGGGCGGCGTCGCCCTCGTAGGTCTCGTCTGGTTCGTCGAGCGTCTCCTCGGAGCGTGAATCCAGAGTTCTTCCCACCGAGCACGGGTCACTGCCCGCCGTTCAAGCACCGTTCACCGCGCGAGCGGAGCTTGGCAATCGCCAACCACCCACGCTCCCCATCAGGAGCTCAGAGAAACGGACGACACATGTCTTCCCCCAGCGAAATCCGGCACCGTCACCGCCACCGCGCGGTGGCGACGCTCACGGCCGTCGCACTCAGCTGCGGCGCCTTCGTCGGACTGGCCGCCACCCCGGCAATGGCCGCCGACCCGGTCTCCCTCACCGGGATCATCCTCGGTGTCGGTGCCGACGAGTCGCAGCGCATCGTCACCTGGTACACGTCGGACGACGTGGCCGAGTCGGTGCAGCTCGCCCCGACCGCGGCGCTCACCGGCGGCGAGTTCCCCGCGGACGCGGCGACCTTCTCGGCGCTCGGCGGCGCGAACATCTCCACGAGCGGCGGCTACAACCGCCACGCGACCCTCTCGGGTCTCGAGGAGGACACCCAGTACTCCTACCGCGTGGGATTCGACGGCAACTGGTCCGCGACCTACAGCTTCAGCACGAAGTCGTTCGAGGGTGACTTCGACTTCCTCTTCTACGGCGACCCGCAGATCGGCGCGTCGGGTGACGTCGCCAAGGACGGCGCGGGCTGGGCCGACACGCTCGACGTGTCGCTCGCGGCGACGCCGAACGCGGAGCTCCTGGTCTCCGGCGGCGACCAGGTCGAGACGGCCAACACCGAGTCGCAGTGGGACGCCTTCCTCGGCTCCGACCGTCTGCGCGAGGTGCCGTGGGTGGCCACGATCGGTAACCACGACGTCGGCGGCAAGGCGTACGAGCAGCACCTGTTCACGCCGAACACCGACCGCAGCGCGGCCTACTACGCGAACGGCACCCCGTCGTCGAACACCTCGGGTGGCGACTACTGGTTCATCTACAAGGATGTGCTGTTCATCGACCTCAACAGCAACAGCTACAAGACCTCGACGGGCGGTGGCGGCGACGACGCGCACGTCGCGTACGTGACGGATGTCGTCAACCAGCACGGCGCCGACGCGAAGTACACGGTCCTCGTGTACCACCACGCGATCTACTCGGCGGCGAGCCACGCGAAGGACAGCGACAACAAGGTCCGTCGTGTGGACTTCCCGACCACGTTCTCGGAGCTGGGCGTCGACCTCGTTCTCCAGGGTCACGACCACGTCTACACCCGCAGCTACGAGATCAAGAACGGCGAGAAGGCCAACCCCGACGAGCAGCCCGGTGAGAACGAGATCTTCCCCGGCCCCGGCGGCGTCATCTACGTGACGGCGAACTCGGCCTCCGGTTCGAAGTACTACGACATCACCGCGCCCGACTCGAGCGGCACGAGCGGAGCCGGAAACGGTGCCGACCCGCTGAACCCGTCGAGCTACTGGTACAACTCCTCGCAGAACCAGGAGCACGTGCGCACCTACGTGAAGGTCGCGGTCGAGTCCGACAAGCTCGTCGTCTCGAACGTGCGTGCCGGCACCTGCGCCGCGCCGAACGCCGCGGTGGAGCTTGCTCGCGTCTCGTGGTGTGGCCCGAACAACGGAGCCAGCGCCGCAGGTGCGGTCGGCTCGGTGACCGACGAGGTCGCGATCTACCAGAACCACGGTGACGACCAGGACATCCAGGTGGACGTCCCGAACCCGGCTCCGGGCGAGTTCGGCTGGACGATCGACGGGTACAACGGCCTGGTCGACCTCGGCACCGCGGTGGACCACCAGGGCGAGTACTTCGAGGCCACCGGTGAGCTCAACCCGATCCTCGTGACCGACACCCGCCGCACGCAGGCGCCGTGGTCGATCTCGGCCTCGGTGAGCGACTTCCGCGACGGCGACAAGTCGTTCTCGGGCAAGTACCTCGGCTGGACGCCGAAGGTGCTCGAGGAGGGCATCGGGGCGGTCGCCGGCGGCGCGATCGCGTCCGGTTTCGTCTCGGGTGACGGCCTCTCGGTCTCCCGCACCCTCGGCGAGGGCGCGCAGGGCCACGACCGCGGAACCGCCAAGCTCGGCGCCGACCTGGATCTGAAGATCCCGGGCAGCGCCGCGAAGGGCACGTACCGCAGCACCCTCACCATCACGGCTCTGGTCGGCTGACCATCCGCACACCGACCGGTGGGGCGGGCGCTCTCGGGCGCCCGTCCCATCGGGCGTTCCCGACGACAGTCCCCCACGCAAGGATCACCATGCACGCACTCCCCGCCCGGCGCCGCACGACCGCCCTGCTCCTGACCGCTGCGGTCGCGGGGCTCGTGCTGGTTCCCGTCGCGTCGGCATCGGCCGACGACGGCGACGTCACCTGGACCGTCCGCACTGCAGAGAACCGTTTCGGCGACGACCGGGCGAGCTTCAGCTACACCCTCGACCCGGGATCCCGCGTCCATGACGCCATGATCGTCGCCAACAAGAGCGACACCGACCTCTCTCTCGGGGTGTATGCCGCCGACGGCTACACGACCGAGAGCGGCCTCTTCGATCTCCTGGTGGCGGGCGAGGAGTCTCGGAACATCGGAGTCTGGGTGACCACCACGGACGACCAGGTCGTCGTGCCCGCCGGTGAGACCGTCGAGGTACCGTTCACGGTCGAAGTTCCCGACGACGCGACGCCGGGAGACTACGCGGGCGGCATCGTCACCTCGCTCGTGCGCCCGGACGAGGGCGAGCAGATCGAGGTGGATCGCCGGCTCGGCATCCGGATCGGGCTGCGCGTCGGCGGCGACCTCGCCCCGTCGCTCGCGGTGGAGGGATTCCACATCGACTGGAACGGAAGCTTCGACCCCTTCGCAGGCGGCGACGCGACCATCGGCTACACCCTGCGCAACACCGGCAACGCGATCCTCACGGCCCGTCAGGCGGCGACCCTCACGGGACCGTTCGGCTGGTTCCCGCAGGAGGTCGGGGCACTCGATGACCCGCCCACCCTGCTGCCCGGCGAGGAATGGTTGGTGACCACGACGGTGCATGACGTTCCCGCGGTGCTGCTGCTCGCCGCCTCCGTGTCGGTCGTGCCGGTCGTGGTCGATGCGTCCGGCTCCACCACGCCGCTCGATCCGGTCGAGGCGAGTGCCACCGGAGCTGCCGTGCCGTGGACGCTCATCGTCGTCATCCTGCTGCTCGCCGCGCTCGTCGTCGCGGGGCTCTGGTTCCGCTCGCGGCGCCGGATCCTCGCACAGCAGCGCGAGGACGCCCGCGTGCAGGAGGCCGTCGAACTCGCGCTCGCCGAGCGCTCCTCCACGGAGGGGTGATCCGTCCCGCGCCTCCTCCATGGATCTGGGGGAGGCGCGGGACGCCCCGGCGCGGGATGATGTCTTCCAGCGGAAGAGGGAGACGCCATGCCCCGAGAGACGCAAGCGCAACGGATCGCGCGCATCCAGGAGGAGAACGCTCGGCTGCAGGACGAGCTGGCCGTGGCCCGGGAGGAGCTCGGGGCTGCTCAGGAGCAGCTCGAGGCCAGAGCCGCCGAGCCGCCGATCGAGCCCGTCGGGGTCGACCGCCGCCGGAGACCCGGGCGGGCCATCGCCTCGGTCGCGCTCATCGCGACCGGGGCGATCCTCGCCCCGGTCGCCCTCGTCGCCAACACCGCCGACCGCCTGCTGACCGACACCGACTTCTTCGTGCAGACGCTGCAGCCCATCGTCGAGGACGACGCCGTGCAGCAGCTCATCATCTCCGAAGTCAGCGACGTGATCCGGACCCAGTCGGATGTCGATCGGATCGTCTCCGACCTCTTCGACGGCCTCGACCGGCTGGACCTCCCGCCGCGCGCGGTCGATGCGCTGCGGCTGCTCGAGGGGCCCGCGGTGCAGGGGGTGGACGCGCTCATCGAGCGGGTCGTGACGAGCGTCGTGACCTCGGACGCGTTCGTCGACGTCATCTCGGAATCGCTCCGCATCAGCCACGCGCAGGCGATCGCCGCTCTCTCGGGGCAGGGTGAGGTGCTCGTCATCGGACCGTCGGGCGAGGTCGGCATCGCGCTCTCGCCCATCCTCGACCGCGTCCGCACCGCGTTGACGGATGCGGGTCTTCCGTTCGCGCAGGCGATCCCCGACACGGATCGCGTCATCGTCGTCGCGGAGTCGTCTCAGCTCGCCCAGCTGGTGTGGATGTACCAGCTCGCGGTCGGGGTAGGGCCGTGGCTGCAGTGGGTGGTGCTCGCGCTCTTCGCCGGGGGCGTGATCGCCGCGCGGCGCCGATCTCGGGCCCTCATCGGCGCCGGACTCGCCTTCGCGGCGGCATCCGGCGTGCTGGGCGCGGCCCTCGCGGTGGGTCGCGCATTCTCGCTCACGGCCACGTCGGGCCGTCCGATCGGCAGCGCGGTGGGTGTGATCTACGACACCGCGGTCGTCTCCCTCGCCACGGCCGCTGTCGTGGGGGTGCTCATCGGGCTCGGGGTCGCCCTCGTGGCCTACCTCGGCGGACCGACGCGCGGAGGGCGTGCCGTCCGGACGCTCGCCGATGCGGGCGCCGATTCCCTCCGCGAGGCGGGCGAGCACCGGGGGGTCACGACCGGGCGCTTCGGCGAGCTCGTCTTCCGCGCGCGACTCGGCATCCGGGTGGCGGTCGGCCTCATCGCGGCTGTGATCTTGATGTTCGTGCGCCCGCTGAGCCCCGCGATCGTCGTGTGGACTCTCGTGCTCGCGCTTCTCGTCGTGGCGGTGGCGCGGATCCTCGAGCGCCCACCGGTCGTCGTGTCGGACGCCGCGGAGGAGCCCGATCCGGCCGAAGTCACCACGTAGGCTGACGGCATGTCGTCCCGCGCTCGCCGACTCCGTGCCTCGGTCGCCGCCCTCGCCGCATCCGCACTGCTCCTCTCGGGGTGCACGATCCTGCCGTTCCTCGGAGGCAATGAGGCCGGGGGAGACCGTCCCGGGCCGACCGGCGAAGAGGTCGCCGAGGAGCTGAAGGTGTTCTACGAGCAGGAGCTCGACTGGACGTCCTGCGGTGACCGCGTCGATTGCACGAACGTGACCGTGCCGCTCGACTGGAGCGAGCCCGAGGGCGACACCATCGAGATCGCAGTGGCGCGCCACCGCGCGCAGGGCACGGCCCTCGGCTCTCTGCTCATGAACCCGGGCGGACCGGGCGGGTCCGGGTACGACTTCGTCTTGGATTCCGCGGAGTACGTGGTCACCCCCGACGTTCTCGCCGCCTACGACGTGATCGGCTTCGACCCGCGGGGAGTGAACCACTCGTCGCCCGTGGTCTGTTACACCGACGCCGCCGATCAAGACGAGCACCTCTACGGCACCTTCGACGCGGCCTACGGCACGGACGCGTGGCTCGCGGAGCTGACCGAGCGCCAGCTGCGGTGGGTCGACGCGTGCGAGGAGAACACCGGCGAGCTGCTCGGGCACCTCGACGCGGGCTCCGTCGCGCGCGACATGGACGTCATCCGCGCCGTGCTCGGCGACACGCAGATGCACTACCTCGGCTACTCCTACGGCACCTACCTCGGGACGGTGTACGCCGAGCTGTTCCCCGACAAGGTGGGGCGGATGGTGCTCGACGGCGCCGTGGACCCCGCGGTCGGAGACCTCGACTCGCTCGTGATGCAGATGGCGGGCTTCGACTCGGCGCTGCGCGCGTACATGCAGTGGTGTCTCACCCAGGGCGACTGCCCCTTCTCGGGGGGCGTCGACGCCTCGCTCGCGAGCGTGCGGCAGATGCTCGACACCGTCGACGCGCGCGGCTTCACGGCGAGCGACGGGCGCGTGCTGGACTCGGCGACCGTCGCGACGGGCATCATCTTCACCCTCTACTCCGAGAGCTACTGGCCGGAGCTGACGAACCTGTTCACGCAGCTGCGCCGGGGGGATGCCGACACGGTCTTCGCCTATGCGGACGCCTACAACGGCCGCGACTATGACGGCGGCTACTCCGACAACAGCTCGGAGATCTATACCTCCGTGATCTGCGACGAGGGCGACCTCGCGAGCGATGGCGTAGGAACCCTCGATGGCATCGCGATGATCGACGAGGCCGCCCCGATCCTCGGCCGCTACGGCGCATACGACGACTACGCGATGCTCGACGTCGCCTGCTCGAACTGGCCGTATCCGACGGCCGACCTGCCCACGACCTTCACGGCGGACGGGGCCGCGCCGATCATGGTCATCGGCACGACGAACGACCCGGCGACCCCCTACGCGAACGCCGTCGCGCTGTCGGAGCAACTCTCGAGCGGGTTCCTCGTGACCTACGAGGGGGAGGGGCACACGATCTACGCGCAGGGCGTGGCGTGCGTCGATGACACCGTCGACGCCTACCTGCTCGACGGCACCGTGCCCGGATCAGACCCCAACTGCTGACGTGACGCGCCGCCTCACTCTGCTCTTCTCGGCGTTCGAGGCCCTCCTCGTCGCTGCCGTGGGCGTCGCCATCCCGCTCGTCGTGGCGACGGTGATGTGGGCGGCGCAGTTCGGATTCGGTCCGGACTGGGCAGGATTCTGGCGAGCCGCGGTGGACGTCTGGCTCATCGGGCACGGCGTGGACGTGACCTTCGTGCTCGATGCGGCGACCGCCTCCTCCATCGGCGCGCCCGCGGGGACGATCGTCGTCGTCACGATCGCCGCGCTCGGCTTCGCCCTGCTCACGCTCGCGCTCGGCGTGCGCGCCGGAGGTCGGGTCGCCGAGACCGGGCACCGCGCACTCGGCGAGTTCACCTGTCTCGTCGTCTTCGCCCTCGCCTCCTTCGGGCTGACCTTCTCGGCGCTCGACAGCGCCGCACGCCCGTCGCTCTGGCAGGGCACCCTGCTGCCGACCCTCGTCTTCGGTGTCGGCCTGCTGCTCGGGGTGCTGCGCGCGGGAGCGGAGCGCGGCCCGGGCGCCAACGGCAGCTCGCTGCGCGACTGGATCGCCGACTGGGATCCGCGGGTGCGCGGCGCGGTCGGCGCGGGGGTGCGTGCCGGGGCGGCATCCGTGGCGGTCACGCTCCTCGTCGCGGCGCTCGCGGTGACCGTGCTCGTCGTCATCAACTACGCGCAGGCCATCCGGTTGTACGAGACACTGCACACCGAGGTGCTGGGGGGCGTCGTGCTGACGGCCGGTCAGCTCGCGTTCGTACCGAACGTCGTGATCTGGGCGGCCTCGTGGTTCGCCGGCCCCGGATTCGCTCTCGGCGTGGGCTCGCAGGTCTCGCCGCTCGGCACCGCCGTCGGTCCCCTCCCCACGATCCCGCTGCTCGGCGCCGTGCCCGCGGGAGATCTCTCCTTCGGGTTCGCAGGGCTCATCGTTCCCGTCGTGGCGGCCTTCCTCGCGGCGACCGCGGTACGCCCGGCGCTCCTACGCGCGGTCGGAGACGGATCCCGCCTCGGCTGGATGGCGTTCACCGCGCTTCTGGGTGGTGCGGCCGGTGGCCTTCTCTTCGCTCTGTTGGCGGCGGCATCCGCGGGGGGCCTCGGGCCGGGACGCTTCAGCCGTATCGGTCCCGACCCGCTTGCCGTCGGACTGGCGTTCGCGCTCGAGTTCGCGATCGGGCTCGCGCTCGGTTTCGCTGCCGCGAGCGTCTTCGACCCGAGCAGACGGCACGGTGCACGGCCAGATCCTCGTCGAGGTTCTTGAACCGCGTTAGCGGAACGCGTCGATCCCCGTCAGGCGCCTCCCGATGATGAGGGTGTGCACCTCGTCGGTGCCCTCGTACGTCCTCACGCTCTCGAGATTGCTCGCGTGTCGCAGGGGTGAGTACTCCGACGAGATGCCGTTGCCGCCGAGGATCGTCCGGGCGGTCCGGCAGATCCTGATCGCTTCGCGGGTGTTGTTGAGCTTGCCGATCGAGATCTGCTCGGGGGTGAGGCGACCCGACTCCTTGAGGCGCCCCAGCCTGAGGGCGAGCATCGTGCCCTTCTCCAGCTCGAGCGACATGTCGACGAGCTTGGCCTGCGTGAGCTGGAAGCCGGCGATCGCGCGCCCGAATTGGCGACGGTCAGAGGAGTACCTGAGTGCCGTCGTCAAGCTGTCGCGGGCAGCACCCATGACACCCCACGCGATGCCGTATCGCGCCTCGTTGAGGCAGCGGAACGGGGCTCCCAGGCCGCGGGCTTCCGGCAGTATCGAATCTCCGGGGACGCGCACATCGTCGAGTGCGATGTCGCATTGCACCGACGCGCGCATCGACAGCTTCCCGGCGATCGGCGTCGCCGCGAACCCAGGCGCCGTTGTGGGCACGATGAAGCCCCGGATCCCGTCGTCGGTCTTGGCCCAGATGACCGCGACGTCCGCGATGGACGCGAGGCCGATCCAGCGTTTGCGTCCGGAGATCACCCAGTCGCCGCCGTCGCGTCGCGCGTAGGTGGACATCCCGGACGGATCGGATCCCGCATCCGGTTCGGTGAGTCCGAAGCAGCCGATGACCTCTCCGCGCGCCATCTCGGGGAGCCACCTGTTCCGTTGATCCTCGCTGCCGAACATGCGGATCGCTCCCATCGCGAGCGAGCCCTGGACGCTGAGGAACGTGCGGAGCCCTGAGTCGCCCGCTTCCAGCTCGAGCGCGGCGAGGCCGTACTCGACCGCGCCCCTTCCGGCGCATCCGTAGCCGTCGAGGTGCATCCCGAGCAATCCGAGTCGGGCGAGCTCCGGAACGAGCTCACGCGGGAAGTGCGCCGACTCGTACCACTCGGCGATGTTCGGTCGCACATGCTCGTCGACGAGGGCACGGACATCGCTCCGCAGCGAGCGTTCGTTCGCCGTCAGGTCCGCGTCGAGGTCGAGAAGGTCAAGAGGATCTTGCATCAGCACTCCATGTCGTCGGGGGAGAGGGACGGGGGTCGCCAGCGTCGGCGAGCCACTCGCGCAGCTCGTCGTCGTGCTGTCCGAGGGTCGGCGGTGCGTGCCGTTGAGGTGGAAAAGCAGGCTTCCACGTGATCGGAGAACGCACTTGCCGCGTCGTGGCGCCCTCATCATCGACGACCTCGATGAGGGGTTCGAGGCCCAGTTCGTCGGCGAGAGCGAGCCCACTCGAGACGGTCCCTACACGCCCGACGGGAACCCCCGCGTCTGCGATGATCTGCTCCCACTCGTCCGCGCCCGCCGAGGCGAGCAACCGCTCGAGCTCGCGTCGGAGGTCCTCCCGGTGCGCTACCCGGTTCTCGTTGCCGACATAGCGTGGGTCGCCGGCGAGCTCGGGCGCACCCAGCGAGCCGCACAATCTCGCGAACTGAGCGTCGGTGCCGCAGGCGACGACGATCTCGCCGTCGGCGCAATGCAGCAGCTCGTACGGGCTGATGGACGGGTGGGTGTTTCCGAGGGCACGAGGTTCTGTGCCGGCGCTCAGGAAGCCCTGCACCTGATTGACGAGGGCCGACTGGACACTCGAGAGGAGGTTGACTTCGATGTGTGCACCTTCACCAGTGCGCGTGCGTGCGTGCAGCGCGGCGAGCACGCCGATTGCCGCATCCTTTCCTGTGAGCACGTCGACCACCGCGACGCCTGACTTCGTGGGTTCGCCCGGCGGACCTGTGATGCTCATCAGGCCGCCGACGGCCTGTGCCAGCAAGTCGTATCCCGGGCGCAGTCGACCAGCTGGCGCGGATCCGAATCCGGAGATCGAGACGTAGATCACACCCCGCTTGTGGCTGCGCAGCTGCTCGAATCCGAGCCCGAACCGCTCCATCGTTCCGCTGCGGAAGTTCTCGACGACCACGTCCGCACGAAGCGCGAGGGCCAGCGCGCGGTCGCGGTCGGCCGGCGAGTTCAGGTCGAGTCGAACGGACCGCTTTCCCCGATTGACGCTGTCGAAGTAGCTCGATCCCCTCGGCGTGAACGGCGGGCCCCAGCTGCGCGTGTCGTCTCCGCGGGTGGGGTGCTCGACCTTGATCACCTCGGCACCGAGGTCGGCGAGCATCATCGTGCAGAGCGGTCCGGCGAGTACGCGCGAGAAGTCTGCGACCAGCACCCCCTGCAGCGGGGGCGCCCCGGCAGGGGCAGCCTCCGGAGCCGTCACCTGAGCGCGAGCGCGTTGCCGGGGGATCCCGAGCCTCCGCGCATCGTGAGGGGGGCTGCGGTCAGCAGCCCGTCGTACCTACGGTCGACGGCGCAGGCTTCGGCGAGCGGTCCCAGCACGAAGAACTCGCCGATCGTGAGGCCGAGGAGCGGGATAAGGCGGTAGTGAAGGAAGCCGTCCCAGTCGTCGAAGGTGAACGGGGAGGCCTCGAGGGCGGGCGTGTCCGATGCGACGGCGGCGAGCCCGTGATCCCAAATCCATTCCGCGCTGTCGCGACTCGACTCGAGGCCAGGAGTTCGCATCCGCATGGCCCGCGAGTCGGCCGCCAAGGATGTCCGCGCCGCCGAGTCGAGGCCCTCGTACCATTCGATCCACCCGGTGCGCAGCAGCAGGATGTCGCCCTCTTCCAGCTTCGAGCCCTGCCACGCGAGCGCGGCGTCCAGCTCGGCGGGCGTGATGATGTCTCGTGCCGCATTGTCGACACGGCGGCCGATGCTCTCGCGGTACCGACCGATGTCGAGGAGCACGTAGCGCCCCGCGATCCCGGATGCAGCCGCATTGGCGATGCTGAGCATCAGCCGGGCCGGGTCGTGCACGTCTCGTTCGGTGCGCCCGTTGTAGAACTCTCCGTCGGGCGTGCCGACGTGCGACAGGGCGTCCCACTGCGTGGACGACTGGCTGTAGTAGCTCTCGTAGCGGTCATCCGTGCCGGCGTGCACGTCGCCGAGGTCGATCACCACGTGCTTCAGCGGCTTCCGCTCGAAGAACGTCGGATCGGGAAGGGTCATGTCCCAATTGAGTGAGTAGGTCGTGCCGTCGACCACCGCGTCCAGGCCCCGCCTGCGTGCGGCCGGGCTGAGCAGATTGAGCGTACCGAGTTCGTCATCGTCCCCGAACACGCCCCACGCGCTGCGTTCTTCGCTCCCGGGATGGAAGCGAAGTTCCCCGAATCTCGGGATGCGTCGCGTCATGGGTACCTCCTGGCGTCATCGACAGTTGAGCGAATGCTCATGCGGGATTTTGTCACATGACGGTTCGCTCCGCAAAGTGCACGAAGCGTCGACGACGTTCAGCGCAACAAGAGCTCTGCAGTCGCAGCATCCGTGGCGAAGAAGGTCGCATATCCACCGGAGAGGGCCCCCTGGATCGCGCCGATCTTCTTCTCACCTACCGCGACGCACACCCTCGTCGGGATTCGCGCCAGCTCGTCGAGCGTGATCGAGATGCATCGAGCGGACAGCTCGAGCGTGCACGGTCGACCGTCGGCATCGTAGAACTGCCCGCAGATCTCGCCCACCGCCCCGTCTCGTCGTCCCGCATCGAGATCGCGATCGACGATGAGTCCGGCCTTGTACAGTCCGGAGTCGATCGACGGCGTGTCGAGGCTGAAGACGGCGACGTCGGCGCGGCGGGCGGCGTCGAGCACTCGCCTCATCCCGGTGTCTCCGGCCAGGATCTCCCTGATCTCCGGTGTGTCCACATAGAGGGGTGCTGAGAGGGTGAGCTGATCGCACGACCACGCCTCCGCCATCACGGTGGCCACGGATTCCGGCCTGCCCGAACCGGATGCGCCCAAAGCGCTTCCGTTCATCTGAACGACGAGCATCTGGTTGTGCGCTGTACGGGGGAGCCCGTAGGCGAACTCCAGGATGGTGCGTCCCCACGCGACGGCGACTCGCTCCGACCCGTCCAGCCGACCGGCGATCATTCGGGCGGCCGCCCGGGCGGCCAGCCGGGTGCGCTCTGCGAGGCTCGACTCCTCGTCGGTCTCGACGACTCGTACCTCGGGGATGCGATAGCGGCGCGAGAGCTCGTCCTCGAGCCAGACGACGCTCTGAGCGGGAGGGCGCACCTCGATGTGCACGATCCCCTCCGTCATTGCCTGCCCCAGCAATCGCGAGACGCTCTGGCGTGACATGCCGACGCGCCGAGCGATCGCATCCTGGTTCAGCTGGTCGATGTAGTACATGCGAGCGATTCGAACGAGAAGCTCTACGTCGGCCATCGGTCTCCGTTCCTGGTGTGCACGTCGAATCCTAGCCGCGGAGGCCTGCTCATACGCGCCATCGCGCACTTGCGAGCATCTACCCATATGAGCGTATGCTCAGGATGCGGTGACGCTCATTCGACATCGCACGACGTTCGAGAGTGAACTGACAGAACGCATTTCAAGGAGGAAATGGTGAAGAAGTGGATGACAGCAGCGGCATCATTGGCCGTGGCGGCCCTGGCTCTCGCGGGATGCTCGTCCGGCGATGACCCGAACGGCGGTGATGACACGGTCGAGGTCGGGATCATCACCTTCTCGGCGACAGACGTAGCCGTCAACAATCTGGTGCGTGGCGCCGAGGAGCAGGCGGAGGCGCTCGGGTACACGACCTCAGTCGTGGACTCGAACGGCAGCGTCGACCAGGCCAACACCGCGATGCAGAACCTCGCGCAGAAGGGCGTCGACGCGATCCTCGTGACGGTGTGGCCGTCGTCGGCCCTCGCCTCCGGTCTCGCGAGCGCCAGCGCCGCGGGCATCCCGGTGGTCACCCTCGGCGGAGGCCTTGCCGACGGGGTGAAGCTCTCGGTCGACGACTCCCTCAACGAGCCGGTCGCCGAATACGTCATGGGGAAGATCCAGCCCGGAGCCGACGTGCTGAAGCTGACATACCGCTCCGGACGCCCGTGCCAGCTTCGCGAGGACGCTTTCGATGCCGCCGTCGCTGACCAGAATTACACGGTGACGCAGCAGGAGGTCACGATCCCCGGCCAGGTCGAGTCCTCGCAGGCCGCGACAGTCGCCTGGCTGGCCGCGAATCAGGTGGCCCCCGGGACCAGTGCCATCTGGACATGCTGGGACGACTCGGCCCTCGGCGCGATCGCCGGCCTCAAGCAGCAGGGACTCGAGCCCGGAGACGTCTTGGTGACCGGTACGAACGGCACGAAGGAGGCGCTCACCGCGATCCAGGAGGGGTGGCTCACGGTCACGCTCTGGATCGATCACTACGGGGCGGGCAAGCAGCTCGTCGACGGCATTCAGGAGATCCTCGCGGCTGGCGACGGCTGGGAGGACAAGGAGATCGAGGCGAACTACGAGATCGTCGATGCCTCGAACGTCGACCAGTTCATCGCCGATCACCCCGAGATCACGGGCTGACACCGAACGCTGGGGCCGGCCTCTCGGAACGGGGGCCGGCCCAGTGCAGGAGAGCATCATGACCATTGATGACGCCCCGGGTTCCGCGGGTTCGGAAGAGCTGATCCGCGTGAGGGGGCTCCACAAGCAGTACGGTGCCGTCCACGCGCTCCGCGGTGTCGATCTCGCGGTCCGCCCCGGAGAGGTTCACGGCCTCGTGGGTGCCAACGGCGCCGGGAAGTCGACGCTGATCAGGATCCTCGCCGGGCTGGAGCGCCCCGACGCGGGAACGATCCAGGTGCGCGGCGAGATTGTTCGAATCCGCACCACCGACGACGCCACCGATCACGGCTTCAGCTTCATCCACCAGGAGCTGAACCTCATCCCCGACTTCACCGTGCTCCAGAACCTCGTCCTCGGTCGCGAGCAGAACGTCGGTGGCTTCCTCAGGCGGAACGCGATGCGACGCAAGGCTCAGCGAGTGTCAGAGGAGCTCTCGTTCGGCTTCTCGCTCGACGTGAAGACACGAGATCTCAGCGTTCCGGACCAGTGGCTCGTCTCGATCGGGCGTGCTCTCGTCAACGATGCGCGGCTGATCGTGATGGACGAGCCGACGGCGTCGCTGTCGGCGGAGGAGACCTCTCGTCTCTACGCGATCATCGAGCAGCTCAGTGCCGCCGGTGTCGCCATCCTCTACGTGTCTCACCGACTCGACGAGGTGGTGCGCCTGTGCGACACCGTCACCGTCTTCAAGGACGGTTCCGTCGTCGCCGAACTGGCGGGAGAGACGTTGACGAAAGACGAACTCGTGCGCCACATCGTCGGCCGCTCGCTCGAGGGCACCTCCGCGGTGTCCGCAGGGGGATCTGATGCGGGCGAGGTCGTGCTGGCGATCCAGGACCTGGTGCAGCTGCCTTCGGTGCGGGGCATGTCGCTCACCGTGCGACGCGGCGAAGTGGTCGGGATCGCGGGCCTCGTCGGGTCCGGGAGGACCGAACTCGCGAAGCTCATCTTCGGGGAGACCCGCCCGGACTCGGGAACCATGGAATACCGCGGGGCGCCCCACCAGCCGCGCTCGTGCGCGGAAAGCATCGCGCGAGGGATCGCGCTGGTGCCGGAGGAGCGCCGAGCCGAGGGTGTGCTCCTTGAGAAGAGCATCGCCTTCAACCTCACGCTCCCGGCTCTACGGCGATTCCAGATCTCTCCCTGGTTCCCGCTGCTTCGGATGGGCGCCGTTCAGGAGCGGGCTCGCGAGGTGGCACGACAGTTCACGGTGAAGCTGAACTCGGTCGCCGACCGTGTCGACACACTGAGCGGCGGCAACCAGCAGAAGGTCGTGATGGGCAAGTGGTTCACTGCCGGTCGCGTCGATCTGCTCATCCTCGACGAGCCCACCAAGGGCGTCGATGTCGGGGCTCGTGCGGAGATCTACCGAGCGATCAGACAGTTCGCGAGCGAGGGGATGGCGGTGCTCGTCATCTCCTCCGAATTCGATGAATTGACCATCTGCGATCGCGTGGTCGTGATGGTCGAAGGACACGATGTCGGCGATGTCGCCGGCGATCAGATCAGCGAGGAGTACCTCCTCGAGATGTGCTATGCGAAAGGCGTGCAGGACAAATGACCCTCACAGACACACAGCGCCGCAGCCCCGGTTCCCGGCTGCTGCCGTTCGTCGCGAAGTACGGCACCTTGGTCGTGCTCGTCTCGATGATCATCGGGCTGTCGATCGCGGCGCCGAGATCGTTCGCGACTCCGGACAACTTCCTGAACATCCTGAGCCAGATCTCGCTGACCGCGATCATCGCCGCGGGTCTCACCTTGCCGCTCGCCGTCGGTGAGTTCGACCTGAGCGTCGGATATCAGGCGAGCCTCGGTGGAGTGCTCGTCGTGGGACTGATCACGCGGCAAGGACTCCCGATCCCCGTCGCCATCGGCGTGGTCGTGCTCGTGGGTGCACTGATCGGCGTCGTCAACGGTCTCGTCGTCACCAAGCTCGGAGTGAACGCACTCGTGGCGACACTCGGCACGGGAACGATCGTCGTCGGACTCAACTACGCGTACTCGGGCGGGATCCCAGTGGCCGGCCTCGATGCGTTCCCCGAGTTCACAGCGATCGCGCAGGGGAAGATCGGGGGGCTCTCCAACACGGTCCTCATCATGGCGGGGGTCCTCGCGATTCTCTGGATCGTCCTGAACCGGACCGTGCTCGGGCAGCACATCCAGGCGGTGGGCGGCAACCGCCATGCCGCCCGCCTCGCGGGGGTTCGCGTCGATCGGGTGCGCATCGCCGCGTTCGCCATCGCGGGTGTCTGCGCTGTGATCGCCGGACTCCTTCTCGCGTCGCGCGTCGGCAGCGGTCAGATCACCGCGGGTGACGGCTATCTTCTGAACTCCTTCGCTGCGGTATTCCTCGGATCCGCCGCGCTTCGCGACGGCGAGTTCCACATCCTCGGAACCTTCATCGGTGTCCTCACGGTCGGCGTCGGCTTCAACGGTCTCGCGATCCTCGGTGCGCCGACCTTCGTCCAGTTCCTCTTCTCGGGGGGTCTGCTCATCATGGCCGTCGCGCTCAGCACGGTCGCCCGGCGATACGCGGTCAAGCGATGAGCGGGCTGCCGGCGGAGGTGGACGAGGCGCGTGCCGAGGTCGTCCACTTCGCTCGCCGTATGGTGACGGATCGGCTGGTCCGAGGAACCTCGGGCAACATCTCCCGACGGGTCGGTCAGTTTGTGGCCATCACTCCCGGTGCCGTCGAGTACGACGTGCTGACCGACGAGGACGTCGTCGTCATGACCGTCGGCGGCGATCGGGTCGCGGGTCGACGAAACCCCTCATCGGAGACGCCTCTGCATCTGGGAATCTATCGCCGGACGCCCGCATCGGCCGTGGTCCACACCCACTCGACCTTCGCGACCGTCGTCGGGGTGGTCGCCGAGGAACTGCCGAGCGTGCATTACATGACCGCGTCGATGGGGCCGGGCGCCGTGCCCGTCGTGCCGTACTCCCGCTACGGCTCCGAGGAGCTCGCTCGCTCGGTCGGGGAGGCGCTGGCAGATCGCTCGGCCGTCCTCATGGGCAACCACGGGGCCGTCGCCCATGGAGCGAGCCTGCTCCAGGCCTACAACCGGGCACAGAACCTGGAGTGGATGTGTGAGGTCTTCGTGAACTCGATGTCGATCGGCGCCCCCCGGCTGCTCGGAGACGCCGAGATCGGGATGGTCGCCGAGCGCATGAGGACGCGCGGCTACCTGGGCTCGGTAGAACCGATCGGAGAGGGGGAAGCCCGGTGACGACCATCCTGATCACGGCGCCGTTCGATGGCGCCCAGCTCGACCGACTGCGCGAGATCGCGACCGTCGTATACCGTCCGTGGACCCCACTCGGTCGTCCGCACTCCGAGGAAGAGCTCGGGGCGATGCTCGCCGAGACCGGGGCGAATGTGCTCGTGGTGGAGCTCGATCCCGTCGGCGCGCACACGATCGCGAACGCGAGTCTGGAGATCATCGGCGGATGCCGCGCGCGGCTCGTCAACATCGACGTCGAGGCAGCGCAGGCGGCGGGCATCGTGGTGCTCCACACTCCGGGACGGAACGCTCATGCGGTCGCCGAGTATGTGGTGGCGATGATGGTCGTCCTGATGCGCAACATCGTTCCATCGACCGACTTCGTGCTCGGGGACGCCTGGCAGCAAGGCGATCGACCGTATCTGCGCTTCCGGGGCGACGAGCTCGGCGGCCGTACGGTCGTGTTCCACGGCTATGGGGCGGTCCCGCGCGTGGTCACCGAGCTGCTGCGTCCTTACCGGTGCCGGCTGATCGCCGTCGACCCGTTCGTCGATCCGAGTTCGCTGCCGGCCGGAGTGGAAGCGATGACGGCCGAGGAGGCGTACCCCATCGCGGACGTCCTGTCCGTGCACCTGCCCGTGGCGAGGGCGACCGAGCGCCTCATCGATGCCCGCCTGTTGTCGCTCCTGCCGACATCGGCGCGGGTGATCAACAGTGCGCGGGCGGCGGTCATGGACTACGACGCCCTGGCCGACGCCCTCTCGACGGGAAGAATCGCGGGTGCGGCCCTCGACGTCCTGCGGGACGAACCGCTCGGAGAGCGTGATCGCGCGCTCGTATCACTCCCCAACGTCGTGGTGACACCGCACATCGCCGGCGCGAGCCATCAGGTCGAGCAGCACCACTCCCGGCTGATGGCGGACGCTCTGATCGCGGCCATCCGAGACGAGCCGCTCCCGGCAGGTGCGCGTGTCGAGTGAGACGAGCGCGACCGTCGTCATCGACGTCGGCTCCGGCTCCACTCGAGTCGGACTGGTGGATGGTTCGGGAACCCTCCTCAACGTATGGCGATTGCGCGTGCCGCTGCCGGTGCGGCCGAGCGCCCTCGGCCACGACGAGATCGGTCTCGAGGAGGTCCGAGATCGGGTGCGTGATCTGCTCGACGAGTGCGCGCGATTCTGCGCCGAGACAGGTGTCACTCCCACGATGGTCACCTGCACGGGCATCCGCTACGCCTTCGTCGCGCTCGAGTCGGACGGCTCGCCGGTGCTGTCCTGGACGAACTCAGATCGCTCCGCACACGAGATCGCCAAGGAGCTCGCACGCGCGACGGATGCGCAGACCGCGCTCGTGCTCGGGGGGAGGCCCACCGCTCTCAGCCTCGTCTCGCGCCTGTCCTCCCTGACATCGCGAGGGCACGTCCCGCATGGCTGGACGATCGTGACGCTGCATTCCTGGGTGCTCATGCAGCTGGGTGCCATCGCCCACTTCGACATCCTGAGCGCCGCCGACACCCGATCCCTCGACCTCGCCGACGCAACGTGGCGCGAGCCACTGGCCGGTGTCGGGGCGCCATTGGTCGCTCCCGGCGATGTGGTGGGCTCGATGGGAAGCGAGTGGCCGTGGCAGGGGGTTCCCCTGGCGGCGGCTCCAGGCGACACCTACGCGGCGGTCTTCGCATTCCCGGATCTGCGTGAGGGGGACGTGGTGGTCGTCGCCGGAACGACGACCCCCGTCGTCGTGATCACAGACGCGATCCCGGAGCCCGAACCGGCTGCAGCCATCTGGAGCAGCATCGCGATCGGCGGGCGACGGCGGTGGCTCGGTGAGCGGAACGCCGGCCGAACCGGTCAGGGCATCGAGTGGGCTCGCCATCTCACCCGAACTGACGCTGCGGACATCGATGCGGTGGCCTCGTCGGCGCACCCCGGTGCGGGAGGTGTGGCGGTCTATTTGGGGCAGTCCGTCGCTGCACCCACCGACTTCGGCAACTCGAGCGGCCCCCACGTCGTCTCGCTTCCTGGCCGCGAGATCGCCCAGGCTGACCGGGCCGCGTTGCTGCGGGCGTGTCTCGAGGCAAACGCCTGGGCCGCTGGGCATCACGCGAACAGCCTGCTCGCGCTCCAGGTGGCTGCCGACCAGCGTGTTCTGGTCTGCGGCGGCCAAGTGCACTCCGACGTGTTCCTGCGCAGCCTTGCGTTCGCCGTCGATGCGCCCCTGTTCGCGGGCGAACCGGACGCGAGCATCCTCGGATGCGCGCGGATCGCGAGCGGTGCCGGCTCGAGTGCCGGTGCGGTCGACACGCCGCTCCGCGGCGTCGAGCCCTATCCGCGCTCCGATGATCTCGCGAACGCTCGCGACGGTTGGCTGACGAAGCTGCTGCAAGAGCGGGAACCGCACGGGGTGGGTCGGTGAGCGCGCGACCACAACCCGGGCGAGCGGCGGCCGACGAGGTGCCGAGGATCCGTCTCGCGTCAGGCTCCGAGATGCCGCAGCTAGGGCTTGGGCTCTATGCGATGACCGACGACGAGGCGACGCGGACGATCGAGCGTGCGACGGAGCTCGGGTACCGCGCGTTCGACACCGCGTCGATCTATCGCAACGAGGCCGGCGTGGGCAGGGGCCTCGCTGGCAGCGGCCTTCCTCGGGATGATGTATTCGTTGCCACGAAGCTGTGGAACGACGATCATCCGCGGGATCGTGTTCGCCCGGCCCTGGAGGCCAGCTTGGATCGTCTCGGTCTCGACTACCTCGACCTCTTCCTGATCCACTGGCCAGCCGCCCAGGGCGGTTCCCGACTCTACCTGGAGGCATGGGAGGAGCTCCTCGGGGCTCGTCGCGACGGGCTCGTCAGGAGCGTCGGCGTGTGCAACTTCGCGGCCGAGCACCTCGCCGAGATCGACTCGGCCGAACTCGAGGCACCGGAACTCAATCAGGTCGAACTGCATCCTCTCCACCAGCAGCGCGCGTTGCGCACCATGCACCTCGCGCGAGGGATCGTGACCCAGGCTTGGGCGCCGCTCGCGCGCGGAAAGGCGCTCGCATCTCCTGTGGTCGAGGCGGTCTCCCTCGAGACAGGACGGACGCCGGCTCAGGTGGTGCTCCGATGGCACCTGCAGTCAGGGTTCTCCGTGATCCCCAAGTCGTCCGATCCGGGACGGCTCGCCGAGAACATGGCGGTGTTCGACTTCGCGCTCACCCAGGAGCAGATGGATCGCATCGACTCGGCCGAGACGGGCGAGCTGACCGACGTGGCGTTGCTGCGTTTCCTATGACGACATGGAGAGGAACCCATGACGATTGAGCAGAGGACGAGAAATTCGGTCGTCGGGCAGATCGCCCTGGTCACCGGCGGCGCCCAGGGGATCGGTCTCGCGACCGCGACCCTCCTCTCGCAGAACGGGGCGAGGGTGGTGATCGTCGATACGCAGCATTCCAGCGGAGCGGCGAGCGCCGCCGGCATCGGCGCGGGCTTTATCGCCGCGGACGTGACCGACACATCGGCCGTCGACGACGCCGTCGACGCCGTCTTGTCGGAGTACGGTTCGCTCGACATCGCGGTCAATTGCGCTGGCATCCGGCACTCCTCCCCGGGCATCTCGATTACCGACGACGACTGGGCGCATGTTCTCGACGTCAACGCGCACGGCGTGCTTCGCGCATGTCGTGCCGAGGGGCGCGTCATGCTCCAGCAGGGCGGGGGCTCGATCGTGAACATCGCATCGATGTCGGGAAGCATCGTCAACGTGCCGCAGGCGCAGGCGGTCTACAACGCCTCGAAGGCCGCCGTCATCCTGCTCACCAAGTCGCTCGCCGTCGAATGGGCTCCCTTCGGTGTCCGCGTGAACAGCGTGTCACCGGGCTACGTCGAAACCGCGCTGACCGCCCAGAGCCGTGCGAACCCGGAGCGCCTCTCCGAGTGGCTGCACCGGACGCCCATGGGTCGAATCGCTCAGCCGGAGGAGATCGCATCCTGTGTCGAGTTCCTCGCGAGCGATGCGGCTTCGTTCGTGACCGGACACGACCTGCTCGTCGACGGCGGATATACAGCCGCGTGAATCGGCACAGGGGAAGGGATAGCAGATGAGAACCTATGACCTGCTCATCGACGGGCGGTGGTCGGCCCCATCAGACGGTGAGTTCATCGAGGTCGTGAACCCTTCGACCGGCGAGGTCTGCGCGCGAACGGCGCGGGCGACTGCGGACGATCTGGATCGCGCGCTTGACTCGGCCGCCGGTGGATGGGAGCGCTGGCGGAGCAGATCGGGGTGGGAGCGATCGTCGGTGCTTCGAGCTGCGGCATCACTTCTTGCGGCGCGAGCGGACGCCGTCGCCGAGACGATCACGAGGGAGCAGGGCAAGCCGCTGCGCGAGGCGCGCCTCGAGGTCGCCCTCGCCATCGAGCAGCTCGACTGGTGCGCCGACGAAGCGCGCCGCATCTACGGGCGCACCATGGAGGCGCCGTCGCCGAGCATCCGATACCGGGTGGAGCGTGCTCCGGTCGGACCGGTGGCGGCATTCACGCCGTGGAACTTCCCCATTTCGCTCGCCGCGCGCAAGATAGGCCCGGCTCTGGCGGCAGGTTGCTCGATCATCGTGAAGCCCGCCGAAGAGGCCCCCGGTGCCGCGATCGCCCTGGCCGAGTGCCTCGTGGAGGCCGGCGTCGACGAAGGCGCGCTGGTGATCGTGACCGGGGATCCCGTGCAGATCAGCGACCACCTCGTCTCGTCTCCGATCATCCGCAAAGTGAGTCTCACCGGATCCGTGCCGGTGGGGCGGCGCGTGATGGAACTGGCCGCCCGCAACATCTCCGCGGTTTCGATGGAACTGGGAGGCCACGCACCGGTCGTCGTCTTCGGCGACGTGGATCCCGTCGAAGTGGCCCGCGCCTGCGTCACCGGCAAGTTCCGCAATGCCGGACAGGTGTGCATCTCCCCCACCCGCTTCTACGTTCAGGATGAGATCGCGGCGGAGTTCAGCGCGGCGTTCGTCGAGGCGACCGCTGCGCTTCGCGTCGGAGATGGAATGGACGAGTCGACACATGTCGGCCCGCTCGCGAGCGGTCGTCGGCGCGACGCCGTCCACTCGGTCGTCGAACAGGCGGCCCGAGCGGGAGCCTCGCTCGTGCTGGGCGGGCGCCCCATTGACGGACCGGGGTTCTACTACGAGCCGACCGTCCTCACGGGGCTCGCCGACGACGCTGCTCTCATGCAGGAGGAGCCGTTCGGACCGGTCGTGCCGATCGCGAGCTTCTCCACCTTCGACGACGTCATCGCCAAGGCGAACTCGACGCGATACGGTCTCGCGGCGTACGTCTTCACGCGCGACCTGGGCCTCGCGACTCGGGCGGCCGAGCAGATCGAGGCCGGGCTTGTCGGCATCAACACCTTCGCCGTCAGCGCGACGCCCGTTCCGTTCTCCGGGGTCAAACTCTCGGGCATCGGCGCCGAGAACGGCGCGGAGGCGATCGAGGGTTACCTGGTGACCAAGTCGATCGTCACGTCTGTCGGGGAGCCATGATCCTCCGCTCCGGCGCCGCACCGGTCTCCTTGCCCGCGCTGGTGCGCGGACGGGGCCGGTAGGCTGGGTGGGTGCTGCGCCTCGTCGTCCTCATCTCGGGGGGCGGGTCCAACCTCCGTGCCCTGCTCGAGGCCGCGCAGAGCCCTGAATTCCCGGCGCGCGTCGTCGCTGTCGGTGCTGATCGGCAGGCCGATGGCCTCGGTCACGCCGAGGAGTTCGGCATCTCCTCGTTCGTCGTGCCGTTCACCTCGTACCCGTCGCGCGAAGAGTGGGGCGACGAGCTCCTCGCCCAGCTGCGCGAGTGGCAGCCCGACGTCGTGATCCTCTCGGGCCTCATGCGGCTGCTGCCGCATCAGGTGGTCGAGGCGTACAGCCCCGCGATCGTCAACACGCATCCGGCCTACCTGCCGGAGTTCCCCGGAGCCCATGCCGTCCGCGACGCGATCGCGGCGGGCGCCTCCGAGACGGGCGCGAGCGTCATCGTCGTCGACGACGGCGTCGACACGGGCCCGATCCTGCACCAGCGCCGGGTGCCCGTCCTGCCGGACGACACCGAGGCGACGCTCCACGAACGCATCAAGCCCGTGGAGCGGGCGCTGCTCATCCAGACCGTCCTCGACATCGCGGACGGCACCATCGATCTCGAGGAGTATTCCGCGTGAGCACTGCGCGCATCGACCCGTCCCTCTACCGCGAGCGCGACCGCGTGCAGATCCGCCGGGCCCTCGTCGCGGTCTCCGACAAGACCGGCCTCGTCGAGCTCGCGTCGGCGCTCGCGGCGGCCGGGATCGAGATCGTGTCGACGGGCGGAACGTCGAAGGCCATCGCGGATGCGGGCCTCCCGGTCACGCAGATCGCCGACCTGACGGGATTCCCCGAGCACCTCGACGGACGCGTGCGGACCCTGCACCCGAAGGTGCACTCGGGGCTGCTGGCCGACCTGCGGCTCGAGAGCCACGAGGCCGAGCTCGAGCGCTTCGAGATCGAGCCGTTCGAGCTCGTCGTGGTGAACCTCTACCCCTTCGCCGAGACGGTCGCGCAGGGCGCAGAGCCGGATGCCGTGGTGGAGCAGATCGACATCGGCGGACCGGCCATGGTGCGCGCGTCGGCGAAGAACCACGCGAACGTCGCGGTCGTCGTCTCGCCCGAGCGCTACGGCGACATCGTCGACGCGATCGCCGAGGGCGGCACGACGCTCGCGCAGCGACGCGCGCTCGCGGTGGAGGCGTTCCGCCACACGGCCAGCTACGACATCGGCGTGGCGAGCTGGATCGGCTCGGTCGTCGCCCCTGACGACGAGGGCTCGGGCTTCCCCGGCTGGGCGGGTGCCAGCTGGACGCGCGCCGAGGTGCTGCGCTACGGCGAGAACTCGCACCAGCGCGCCGCTCTTTACCGCAGCCCGCACGGGCTCGGGATCGCGCAGGCGACGCAGCTGCAGGGCAAAGAGATGTCCTACAACAACTACGTCGACGCGGATGCCGCGCTCCGCGCCGCCTACGACCACGAGACCCCCGCGGTCGCCATCATCAAGCACGCGAACCCGTGCGGCATCGCCACCGCCGACACGATCGCCGCAGCCCATGCGCTCGCCCACGCGTGCGATCCGGTGTCGGCCTACGGCGGCGTGATCGCCGCGAATCGCCCGCTCACCCGCGAGGCGGCGGAGTCGATCTCGCCGATCTTCACGGAGGTCGTGGTCGCCCCCGAGTTCGAACCGGGCGCTCTCGAGGTGCTCGCCGCGAAGAAGAACCTGCGCCTGCTTCGCCTGCCCGACGGCTACGGTCGCACCGAGACCGAGCTGCGGCAGATCTCGGGCGGGCTGCTGCTGCAGCAGGCCGACACCCACTTCGCTCCCGCGCTGCAGTGGACGCTCGCGTCGGGCGAGCCGGCCGATGAGGCGACCCTCGCCGACCTCGAGTTCGCGTGGCGTGCCGTGCGCGCAGTGAAGTCGAACGCCATCCTGCTCGCCTCGGGCGGCGCCTCGGTCGGCGTCGGCATGGGGCAGGTGAACCGGGTCGACTCGTGCAAGCTCGCCGTCGAGCGGGCCGGGGAGCGCGCGGCGGGTTCCGTCGCCGCATCCGATGCGTTCTTCCCGTTCGACGACGGCCCCCGGATCCTGCTCGAGGCGGGCGTGAAGGCGATCGTCCAGCCGGGCGGCTCGATCCGCGACGAGGATGTCATCGCGGCGTGCGCGGAGTTCGGCGTGACCCTCTACCTCACGGGCGAGCGGCACTTCTTCCACTGAGCGCCTCCACCCGGCAACGCCGATCCGTGTTGCGATGTCGGATGCGGCGGGCATAGTCTGTAAGGCTGTCCGGTCATCCGCCGGGCGGTCAGCTCGCTCCCGAGGAGGAATCATGACGAACACCGGCATCTCGCGTCTTGTCGCGGCGTATCCGGCTGTCTTCCTCCCGGCGCGACGCCGTTAGAGGCAGCACCGCTCGCCCGCACCGCCCACCGCGACGGACCTCCCGGGTCCGCCTCCCTCCGCACCCCTTCCCACCACTCTGTGCGCATTGCGCACGCTCATCCGGATGACCCATGTCTCAACTGACGCCTGACGTCCCCGCGCGCGGAACCGTCCGCACGCTCGCTCGCATCCTGCCCTTCGTGCGCCCGTTCCTCGGCCGCACGATCGTCAGTCTCTTCGTCTACGTCGCGCTGGTGCTCGTCGCCCTCGCGGTGCCCGTCGTGCTGCAGTGGATCATCGACGGTCCGCTCGCGTCGGGCGATGCCGCCGAGGTGTGGCCGGCCGCGGGCATCGTTCTCGCGCTCGGTCTCGCCGAGGGGCTGCTCATCATGCTCCGCCGCTGGCTCGTGCTCACGCCCTCGACCTACATCGAGGCCGACATGCGCGACACGCTCTACGCGAAGCTGCAGGACCTTCCGGTGGCCTTCCACGACCGGTGGCAGAGCGGCCAGCTGCTGTCGCGGTCGATGGGCGACCTCGGCCTCATCCGCCGTTGGCTCGCGTTCGGTGTGATCCTGCTCGTCGGCAACGTCGTGGTGATCCTCGTCGGCTTCGGCATCCTGTTCACCTGGTCGTGGCAGCTCGCGCTCGTGTTCCTGTTGAGCTCGCTGCCCATGTGGATCGTCGGGTTCCGCTTCGAGCGCCGGTACTCGGTGGTGTCGCGACGTGCCCAGGACCAGCAGGGCGACCTGGCGACGACGGTCGAGGAGTCGGTGCACGGCATCCGCGTGCTGAAGGCGTTCGGGCGCGGCAGTCACAGCCTCGAGCGGTTCCTGCAGCAGGCCGAGGAGCTGCGGGGCACAGAGCTCGAGAAGGCTCGGTCGATCGCGGGACTGTGGCTCTGGCTGCTGCTGATCCCGGATGTCGCGTTCGCCCTGTCGCTGCTCGGCGGCGTGGTGCTCGCCGCGGGCGGGCAGCTGACCGTCGGAGGCCTCGTCGCGTTCTTCGCGGCGGCGGCCGTGTTGCGCTGGCCGATCGAGTCGATCGGCTGGCTGCTCTCGATGACCTACGAGACCCGCACCGCCGTCGAGCGCATCTTCGAGGTGCTCGACGAGCCCACGACGATCCGCGACCCCGAGGAGCCCCGGACGGTCACCGAGCCGCGCGGGCGTCTCGTCTTCGAGCACGTGCACTTCCGCTATCAGGATTCGCCCGCGGCGGTGCCCGACCTGCTCGACGACATCGTGCTCGAGGTCGAGCCGGGGGAGACGATGGCGCTCGTCGGCCTCACCGGATCCGGCAAGACGACCCTCACCGCCCTCACCACCCGCCTCTACGACGTGACCGGAGGCGCGGTCGTGCTCGACGGTGTCGACGTGCGCGACCTCACTCGTGCCGAGCTGCGCGCACGGATCGCGATGGCGTTCGAGGAGGCCACGCTGTTCTCGGCGTCGGTACGCGAGAACGTGCTGCTCGGTCGCCCTGAGCTCGAGGCCGACTCGCCGGAGGCGGAGGCCGTGATGCGCGAGGCGCTCGAGATCGCGCAGGCCGACTTCGTGGACCGCCTGCCGTTCGGCGCCGACACCACGATCGGCGAGGAAGGTCTGAGCCTCTCCGGCGGTCAGCGTCAGCGCATCGCGCTCGCCCGCGCGGTCGCGGCGCGGCCCTCGGTGCTCGTGCTCGACGACCCCCTCTCCGCGCTCGACGTCGACACCGAGGCGCGCGTCGAAGCGGGACTCCGGCGCGTGCTCGCCGACACGACGGCGCTCGTCGTGGCGCACCGCCCGTCGACGGTCATGCTCGCCGACCGGGTGGCGCTCCTCGAGAACGGGCGCGTCACCGACGTCGGCCGGCACTCGGAGCTGCTCGACCGCAACGCCCACTACCGCCACGTCATCTCGTCTCTGGAGGAGAAGGACGGGCAACCGATCACGGGGGAGGTGCCCGCATGACCATCACGCTCGAAGGGGTCGAGGGCGAAGACCGCCAGGACTTCACGCGCGACGAGAGCCGCGCGATGCGCCAGCGCTCGCTGCGCCTGCTCGGATCGCTGCTGCGCCCGCTGCGCGGTCGGGTCATCATCGCGATGCTGATCGTCGCCGTGAGCACGGGGCTGCAGACCGCGGGTCCCGCGCTGATCGCGTACGGCATCGACACGGGCCTGCCCGCCATCATCGAGCAGCAGGATGCGATGCCGCTCGCACTCATCGTGCTGCTCTACCTTGCGGCCGCGATCGCAGGCGCCGTGCTCATGTGGCAGTACACGATGCTCTCCGCGCGCATCAGCCAGGCCTTCCTCTTCGACCTGCGCGGCCGCATCTACCGCCACGCGCAACTGCTGAGCCTCGAGTTCCACGAGAGCTACACCTCGGGGCGCATCATCGCGCGGCAGACGAACGACCTCGACTCGATCCGCGAGCTGCTCGACTCGGGTATCCAGGGGCTCATCCGCGGTGTGCTGTACATGGCATTCATCGGGATCGCGCTGCTGTTCCTCGACCCGATGTCGGCGCTCGTGATCGCGGCGTCGCTTCCGATCCTCGCGCTGCTGACGCGGTGGTTCCAGGTGACCTCGCAGCGCGCGTTCCGCGCCACGCGCATCTACTCGGCGCGCCTGATCGTCAAGTTCGTCGAGACGATGACGGGCATCCGCGCGGTGAAGGCGTTCCGGGCCGAGGAGCGCAACGCGCGCGAGTTCGGACAGCACGTGGAGGACTACCGCGCGGCCAACGCGAAGGCGATCGGTGTGTTCGGGGTGTTCGACCCGAGCCTCGTCGTGATCGGCAACGTGGTGGTCGCGGCTGTGCTGCTCGTCGGTGGGCTCCGGGTCGCGGACGGCACCCTCGCCGTGGGCGTGCTGCTCGCGGCGCTCATGTACACGCGGCGCTTCTTCGACCCCATGGAGGAGATGGCGCAGTTCTACAACTCGTACCAGTCGGCCGCCGCCGCTCTCGAGAAGATCTCGGGCGTGCTCGACGAGAACCCCAGCGTGCCCGACCCCACGCGCCCGATCGACCTGTGGAAGGCGCGCGGCGCGATCCGGTTCGATGGCGTGCGGTTCGCCTACCGCGACGACTTCGTCGTGCTGCCGGACTTCGACCTCGACATCCCGGCGGGGCAGACCATCGCGCTCGTCGGGTCGACGGGGGCGGGCAAGTCGACGCTCGCGAAGCTCGTCGCGCGCTTCTACGACCCGACCGAGGGCAGCGTCTCGCTCGACGGGGTCGACCTGCGCGCGATGCACCCGAAGGACCTCCGCCGCGCGATCGTGATGGTCACGCAGGAGGCGTACCTCTTCAGTGGGTCGGTCGCCGACAACATCGCGCTCGGCAAGCCCGGTGCGGCACGCGACGAGATCGAGGCGGCCGCTCGGGCGGTCGGTGCGCACGAGTTCATCCTCGCGCTGCCGGACGGTTACGACACGGATGTGAACAAGCGCGGCGGGCGCGTCTCGGCGGGGCAGCGCCAGCTGCTCTCCTTCGCGCGCGCGTTCCTCGCCGACCCCGCGGTGCTGATCCTCGACGAGGCGACGGCGTCGCTCGACATCCCGAGCGAGCGGCTCGTGCAGGAGGGCCTCACGACCCTCCTCGCCGACCGCACGGCGATCGTCATCGCGCACCGGCTCTCGACGGTCGCGATCGCCGACCGCGTGCTCGTGATGGAGGACGGCCGCATCGTCGAAGACGGCACGCCGACCGAGCTCATCGGCGGCACAGGTCGATTCGCCGCGCTGCACAAGGCCTGGCGCGACTCGCTCGTGTGAGTGCGCGCCGTCCGCTCACATCCAGCGGGCGGCGCGCAGGTCCACACGAAAGCTCGAACCGTCACGCGACCAGATGAGCGGCGTGCCCTCAGCCTCGTAATGCTCGAGGGCGCGTTGCTCGTGGCCGGGAGCGGGGTGGCCGGATGCGCGGACGACCCGCCACCAGGGCACGTCGCCTCCGGCATAGGCCATCACCTGCCCGACGCCGCGCGCCGCGCGTGACCCGAGGGTGGCGGCCACATCCCCGTAGCTCATCGCGTGACCCTCGGGGATCGAGGCGACGACCTCGAGCACCGCGCTCGTGAAGTCGTCCGAGGGCGGCACGTGGCCTCAGATGCTGAGTGCGCCGAGCTTCTCGCCGTACGGCGTCTCGCCCACGACCTCGAAGCCGACCGCCTGGAAGAACGCCTCGGGGCCCGCTTCGCCCGGCGCCCACACGACGGTGAGGCGCTGGAAGCCGCGTCGGCGGGCCTCCTCGGCGAGGGCCTTGACGGCGAAGCGTCCGACGCCGGCACCCTGCGCATCCGCCTCGACGTGCACGCGCCAGAGCGCGGCCTTGAGGAACTCCTCGGTCGCGTCGGGGTCGAAGGTGCCCATCACGTAGCCGACGACGTGGTCGCCATCGAGCACGACCCGCGGCCACGAACCCGCCGGGTCGAGGTCCTGCTCGGAGTGCACGTACGTCTCAGGCTGGAGGAAGTCGGCCTGGCCGGGCTTCAGAGCGAGGTTGCGTGCCGCCACGATCGTCTGCGCGGTCAGCTCCTGGAGTCTCAGCTCGGCCATACGGGACAGGCTAACCCGCCCGCCTGTGCGGTGCATAGCCAGTTATCTCGATATCAAGATAACTGAGGAGGACGCTAGGCTGTTCCGCGGCGTACGACGCGAAAGGACAACACGTGGTCGACAAGATCAAGGTCGAGGGAACGGTCGTCGAGCTCGACGGCGACGAGATGACCCGCATCATCTGGCAGTTCATCAAGGACCGCCTCATCCACCCGTATCTCGACATCACCCTCGAGTACTACGACCTGGGCATCGAGCACCGCGATGCGACCGACGACCAGGTCACGATCGACGCGGCGCACGCGATCCAGAAGCACGGTGTGGGCGTCAAGTGCGCCACCATCACGCCCGACGAGGCGCGTGTGGAGGAGTTCGGCCTGAAGAAGATGTGGAAGAGCCCGAACGGCACGATCCGCAACATCCTCGGCGGCGTCATCTTCCGCGAGCCGATCGTCATCTCCAACATCCCGCGCCTCGTGCCCGGCTGGAACAAGCCGATCATCATCGGGCGCCACGCGTTCGGTGACCAGTACCGCGCGACCGACTTCGTGTTCGAGGGTGCGGGCACCCTCACGCTCTCGTTCCAGCCCGAGGACGGCTCGGAGGCGCAGAGCTTCGAGGTCTACCAGGCTCCGGATGGCGGCGTCGCGATGGCGATGTACAACCAGGACGCCTCGATCCGCGACTTCGCGCGCGCGAGCTTCAACTACGGCCTGAGCCGCGGGTTCCCGGTGTACCTCTCCACCAAGAACACCATCCTGAAGGCGTACGACGGCCGCTTCAAGGACCTCTTCCAGGAGGTCTTCGACGCCGAGTACGCCGAGAAGTTCGCGGCCGCGGGCATCACCTACGAGCACCGGCTGATCGACGACATGGTCGCCTCCGCGCTCAAGTGGGAGGGCGGCTACGTCTGGGCGTGCAAGAACTACGACGGTGACGTGCAGTCCGACACGGTCGCGCAGGGCTTTGGCTCGCTCGGCCTCATGACCTCCGTGCTCACGACGCCCGACGGCAAGATCGTCGAGGCGGAGGCGGCGCACGGCACCGTCACGCGCCACTACCGCCAGCACCAGGCGGGCAAGCCCACCTCGACCAATCCGATCGCCTCGATCTACGCGTGGACGCGGGGCCTCATGCACCGCGGCAAGCTCGACGACAACCAGGCGCTCATCGACTTCGCCGAGACCCTCGAGGACGTCGTGGTGAAGACGGTCGAGTCGGGCAAGATGACGAAGGACCTCGCGCTGCTCGTCGGCCCCGAGCAGGAGTGGCAGACCACCGAGGACTTCCTCGCGACGCTCGACGAGAACCTCCAGGCGCGCCTCGCCTGACCCAGCCCTCTCGGTTCCGTGAGAGTACGCACTTCTCGTACTCTCACGGACGAGGGCACGCAGAAGTGCGTACTCTCACGGGGTGCGAGGGCCCTTGGGCCCGGGGCGGCGCGCGCCCGGAAGCGTAGCGTGGGTGGCATGACTCCGTCTCCCGTCAACGTCACGGTCACGGGTGCCGCCGGCCAGATCGGCTACGCGCTCCTCTTCCGCATCGCATCCGGTGCGATGTTGGGCGACGTGCCCGTCCGCCTGCGGCTCCTCGAAGTGCCCCAGGCGGTCGCCGCGGCCGAGGGAACGGCCATGGAACTGGCGGATTCGGCCTTCCCGCTGCTGGCGGGAGTCGATGTCTTCGACACCCCGGATGCGGCGTTCGCCGGCGCGCAGGTCGCGCTGCTCGTCGGGGCGCGTCCCCGCACGTCCGGGATGGAGCGGGCCGATCTACTCGCCGCGAACGCGGGCATCTTCGGGCCCCAGGGGCGCGCGATCGGCGAGCATGCGGCCGACGACATCCGCGTGCTCGTGGTCGGCAACCCCGCCAACACCAACGCCGCGATCGCCGCGGCGCACGCTCCCGACGTGCCGCGCGAGCGGTTCACCGCGATGACGCGCCTCGACCACAACCGCGCGCTCGCACAGCTCGCCGCGAAGCTCGAGGTCGGCACCGGCCGCCTCGCGCGCATGAGCATCTGGGGCAATCACTCCTCGACGCAGGTGCCGGATCCCTCCCGGGTGCTGCTCGATGGCGAACCGGTCGGTTTCGACCCGGCGTGGGTGTCCGACCACTTCGTGCCGACGGTGGCGAACCGCGGGGCTGCGATCATCCAGGCGCGCGGTGCGTCGTCGGCGGCGAGCGCCGCCTCCTCGGCGATCGATCACGTGCGCGACTGGGTGCAGGGCACACGCGACGGCGACTGGGTGTCGGTGGCGCTGCCGAGCGCGGGTCAGTACGGCGTGCCGGACGGCCTCGTGAGCTCGTTCCCGGCGGTCTCCGTCGATGGCGAGTGGCAGGTGGTCGAGGGCCTGGAGCTGTCCGACGGGGTGCGCCGCGCCCTCGACGCTTCAGTGGCGGAGCTCACCGCCGAGCGTGACGCGGTGCGCGCTCTTGGCATCTCGATCTAGCCAGGTCAGTGGAACTTCTCGCCGCGTTCCAGCATCCGGGCGAATTCCGCGGATCGACGCACGCGGGTCTCGGGGCGCACCGCCTGCTGGATGCGGAAGATGAAGGCCCAGCGGTTCTGGGCGTTGAGCGCGGCGAACGCCTCCGCCGCCGCGGGACTCGCGTCGAGCTCCGCCTGTAGCTCGGGCGGAACGGGGGCGCCCTTCTGCCGGTAGGCGGCATCCCACCGACCGTCGGCTTTCGCGCGCTCGATCTCGGCGTGGCCGCCGGGTCGCATCCGGCCCTCGTCGATGAGGCGAGCGACGTGATCGCGGTTGATCTGCGACCACGGGCTCCGCGACCGGCGCGGGGTGTACGCCTGCAGGGTGAACTCGTCGTCGAATCCGCCGGCCTGTCCGTCGATCCACCCGAAGCACAGCGCCACGTCGAGCGCCTCCTGCCGCGTGAGACCGGGCGTCTGGGCGCCCTTCTTGAGGATCTTCAGTCGTACGCCGTCGTGGGGCGGGTCGTTCTCGAGGAACTGCTCCCACTGCTCGACCGAGGTGAAGTGCAGGATCGGCTTCTCGGCGAACGACGACATGCCGCATACGATACGGGCCCCGGACGACATCCGTCCGGGGCCCGTCTCAGCGACGCGAGCGACTACACCGCGTCGGCGTTCGCCTCGACCTCGCGCGCAGCGTCGGAGGTCTGCACCTCGATCTTGCGCGGCTTGGCCTTCTCGCTCACCGGGATCACGACGCTCAGCACGCCGTTCTCGTAGCTCGCCGAGATGCCGGCAGTGTCGATGCCCTGGCCGAGGTTGAGCTGGCGCAGGAACGAACCGCCGGAGCGCTCGCGCGCGATCCACTTCACGCCCTCCACGCCGCGCGGGGTGCGCTCGGCGCGGATCGTGAGCAGCTGGCCGTCCACGTCGATGTCGACGCTGCCGGGGTCGATGCCGGGTAGGTCGGCGTTCAGCACGTAGTGGTCGCCGTCGCGGTAGAGGTCCATCGGCATCAGCCGGGGGCCCTGGCGGCTGTCGAGGAGCTGGCCGGCCACGCGGTCGAGCTCGCGGAACGGATCGAAGAACATGGTCATGTGGGTTCCTCCTCAAGATATGAGTCTTGACGACTCAACTTTCCTGAGATCAGTTTTAGCACTCTGTATATGCGAGTGCCAGCCCGCTCGCCAAGGGCGAACGACGCGACATCCGGGCGCCGAGAAGGCCGATCAGTACCCGAGGAACACGTCGGTGCGGATCCGTCGCGCACCCGCCCGCCGCAGCGAACGACGCAGGCGGGAGACGTCGGTCGGAGCCCCCGAGATCAGCACGGTGCGCTCGGCGGCGTCGGGCATGGCGTGCAGCACCGTCTCGGCGTCGAGGGGCGCGGGGCCCGCCCAGCTCCAGTTCGCGGGAAGCTCGCCCGGGTCATCCGGCGCGAGCACCACGACCCGCACTCCGGTCGCGGCGAGCTCCTCGCGGTACGCGAGGTCGGAGCCGCTGCGCACGGAGTAAAGCAGTTCGGCATTCCCTGCGCGTCCGGCTTCGGCGAGCGCGGTGAGTTGCGCCACGAAGGGCGTCACGCCGATGCCTGCGGCGACGAATCCGAGCTTCTCCCGCGGGTCGCGGGGCAGCAGGAAGTCGCCCCACACACCGGTCGCGCGGATGCGGGCGCCGATCGGCAGTTCGAGCAGGGCCCGTTTGAAGCTCGACGGCTCGTTGCGGATCCGCACGCCGATCGTGAGTTCGTCGGAACCCGGTGTGGAGGTGATCGAGAACACGCGCCGGATGCCGCCCGCATCCGGGCGACGGTGCGGCACGGTGAGCTCGAGGTACTGCCCGGGTGCGAAGCGCGCCGTGGAGGACGTGCGGAATCGGAACTCCCACGCCGTCGGGGTGAGTGAGCGCCGCGCCACGAGTTCGAGGGGCATCCCGCGGCGCTGGCCGAACGCGAAGGCGACGACGCCGGCCACGACGAGCCCGAGCTCGGGGGAGTTCGAGATCGGGCCGAGCACGAACGGCACGGTCATCACGAGCGCGGCCACCACGGCGACGACGATCCGCTGCCATCGCCGCGGGGGGAGGGTGAGGGGCTCGCTCAGCATGAAGCCCGCCGCGAAGACGTAGGGGCTCGACGCGAACGCGATGGAGACCGCGGTGTCGGCAGGCGCGCCGCCGACGACCAGCCGTCCGATCGTGATCGCCGCGGCGAGCACGATGAATGTGAGGCCCATCTCGAGTCGACGGGTGCGCCAGAGCACGAGCGCCGCCGCGATCGCGACGACCGGGAGGAGGGGGCCGGTGCCGACCCACCAGGACGGGAAGGCGAGCCCGGTCGTGCCCACCACGAGGGCTCCGATGGCCGCGGGGTTGGCGACGTGCCGTCCCCGCCAGGCGATGAGGTACTTCGAGGCCGCGGCGGCTGCCGCAGCGGCGGCGAGCCCGAGAAGCCCGTCCAGCGTGAGCGTCGGCTGCAACACGAACGCCAGCAGCAGCGCGGTGATGACGCTCGACGAGGTGTGAGCTCGGCTGCGGAAGATCCGCGCGAGCACCTCGCCCGCGATCCAACTCGTCACGAGCAGCACCGCGGCGCTCGCGAGAAGGGCGAGAGGGTCCACCGCGAGCAATCCCGCGATCGACATCCCGAGCGCCACGAAGCCGATCACCCCGAGACACACGATCACCGTGAGGTACATCGTCAGGCGCCCGAGCATCCGATCCAACCGTGCGATCATGCGAAAACCTCTCCCGGGAAGTCGGCCGAACGCTCGATCCGGCCGTTGTCGAGCATCCTCGCCCACCGCACACCGCGGCGCGAGAGCCAGGCGGGGTCGACGTCGAAGAACAGTGCTGTCGCCGCGCCATCGGCGACGAGGTCGGTGTCGGCGATCGCCCAGGTGGCGCGGATCCGCCTCGTCGGAAGTCCGGTCAGGGCGTCGAGCACGTGGTGCAGTCCATCGCCCCACGCGCGGCGGTTGCTCGCGCTCGCCGAGAGCGCCCCGTCGGTGAGCTCGGCGATCCCCACGGCCTTCGCCGCGTCTGCCGGATGCTCCAGGGCGATCCGCATCGGGACGTCGCGGATGCGCAGGTCGCCGGATCCGTCGACGACGTGCCGGTCGACGCCCTCCTCGTCGAGCAGCCCGCTCACCAGATCGACGAGGAGGCCCTTGCCGGCCCCGCCGACATCGAGCAGGAGAGGGGCGACGGTGTCGAGATGCTCGCCGTCCCAGGCGAGGGCGTCTTCCCATCGCGGGACCGCGGTCACCGCCCCCGCGAGCCGCGGACCGTATCCGAGACCCGCGAGTGCGGAGCCGACGAGGGGTGAGACCCGCCCAGCGGTCGCCGCGTACAGCTCGCCGTACAGGTCGAGCAGCTCGCCCGCCTCGTCCGGCAGCCGATGGTGTCCGGGGGTCCGGGCGATCCGCGCCACGAGCGAGTCCTCGCGGAAGCGGGACCAGTCGGCGTCGAACCGGGCGATGCGGGTGGCGATCCGCTCACGCAGCTCGGGCGAGAGCGGCTCGGGGGTGTCGATGCGCCAGGGCGTCCCGAGCGCGTCGAACCGCCACGCGGCGGGGAGCGGGTCGGTGATCAGGACTCGAGCGCCTCGGCCTTGATGGCGTCCACCGCAGCCATGAACCCGGTGCTCGTGAGCGAGGATCCGGCGACGCGCGTGACGTTGAGGGAGTCGATGTCCTGTCCGACGACCTCCGCCGCGATGCCGGAGGCGAACTGCTCCTGGAATCCGGCGGCCTGCTGGTCGGTCGCGGTGGGGGTCACGGTGACCTCGGTGACCACATCGTCGACGAGCGTCAGCTCGACGTCGATCTCCTCCTGGCCACTCGGCGCGGTGTAGCTTCCGCTCGCCGAGTAGGTGCCGTCGGTGTACGAGGCGCTCGTGTCGCTGGAGCTGCTGGAGCTACCGGAGCTGCTCGATCCGCTCGAGGTGCTCGAGGTGTCGTCGGAGGTCGTCGCCGTAGCGGCGCAGCCGGCCAGGGCGAGGATCCCGAGGCCGGTGGCGCCGAGGGCGCCGAACCGGGCGAGAGCGTGGGTCCGAGTGCGGGGCGTCTGAAGCGTCATGTCGCTCAGGATCGCAGCGGATCCTTGGCCGGTGCTGACAGTTCGCCGGGGGCCGGCACTGCGGGCCATTGGTTACGGGTTTGTAAACCGTCCGTTCAAACCTTGTCTGCCGTTAGTTCGTACGCTTTACTAACAAACATGGTCGCCCCCGACGCGCAACGCAGCGCACCTCCTCGTGCCTTCCGGCCGAGCGGCAAGGTCCTCCCCGAGCACGCGCGCGGCCACAACCGCTCGCTCGTCTTGCAGACCCTCTATCGCGGCGGGCTCGCGAGCCGCGCCGACCTCGCGCGAGAGACGGGCCTCACGCGCGTGACCATCTCCGACCTCGTCGCCGAACTCATGAACGACGACCTCGTCATCGAGACGGGCCAGCGTGGGGAATCCCGGCCGGGCAAGCCGGCGATCCTGCTCGACATCAACCGCACCGGATTCCAGATCGTCGGCGTCGACCTCTCCGAGACCGGCGTCTTCCGCGGCGCCGTGCTCGACCTCGACGGTACTGTCGTGACCCGCCTCGAGGTGGAGACCGGGGGTGCGTCCGGCGCCGAAGTCACCCGGATCGCCACGCGCCTCACCCTCGAGCTCGTCGCCGCCGCCGACCGACCGCTCCTCGGTGTCGGCATCGGTTCTCCCGGTGTCGTCGGCATCGACGGCACCGTGCTCTCGGCACCCAACCTCGGGTGGGAGGGGGAGCCGCTCCAGGCGACCATCGCCCAGGCGACGGGGCTCGGTGTCGTCGTCGCCAACGACGCGAACGCCGCCGCCCTCGCCGAGCGCAGCTTCGGCGACGCGCAGGGCGACCTCATGCTCATCCGGGTCGGCCGCGGTGTCGGTGCGGGCCTCATCGTGGGCGGAACGCTGCTGCACGGCAGCCGCTTCGCCGCGGGCGAGATCGGCCACGTCGTGGTCGGCACCGACGGCGGCGCGCTGTGCGCGTGCGGCAAGCACGGATGCCTCGAGACCTGGCTCGCCGTGCCGCACCTGCGCGACGGACTCGCCCAGGCCGCATCCGCATCCGAGCGGGATGCCGTGCTGCACCGCGCCGGGGAACGCCTCGGCATCGCCCTCGCCCCCGTGGTGGGCGCCCTCAACCTCGACGAGGTCGTGATCAGCGGCCCCGTCGAACTCCTCGACGGCCCGCTTCTCGGGGCGGCCATCGAGACCTTCCGCACCCGCACGATGCCCGAGTTCCATGGGGCGCTCGCGGTGCGGATGTCGGCTCTCGGCCAGGACATCGTCATGCGCGGCGCGGCCGCCATGGTGCTGGCCGGGAGACTCGGCGTCTCCTGACGCCAACCCTGCACCAGCGGTGCCGCCACCCGGCGTCTCCGCAATCCGAAGAAGAAGGAAAGCACGTATGAAGCGAAAGATCGGAGCGGTCGCCGCGGCGACAGCTGCGCTCGTCGTCCTCGCCGGCTGCTCCACCACCCCGGAGGCACCTGCCGACGACGCACAGGGCCAGGACATCACTCTCTGGCTCATGGGAGGTGACACCCCGGACGCGCTGCGCGACTACCTGAAGACCGAGTACGCCGACGCGACCGGGGGCACCCTCACTATCGAGGAGCAGGACTGGGGCGATGCTCTCGCGAAGCTCACCACCGCACTGCCTGACGCCGACAATACCCCCGACGTCACGGAGATCGGGAACACCTGGTCGCCGACGTTCACGAACGTGGGCGCCTTCAGCGACATCTCCGACATGTACGAGGACCTCGGCGGCGACAAGCTGCTGCCCTCGTTCGTCGAGGTGGGCGAGGTGGATGGCGCGAACTACGCGTTGCCGTACTACTTCGGCTCGCGCTACGTGTTCTACCGCAAGGACCTCTATGCGGCGGCGGGCGTCGACGTCCCGACGACCCTCCCGCAGCTGACCGAGGTCGCCTCGAAGCTCCACGACAGCGCGCTCTCCGGCTTCTACCTCGGCGGCGAGGACTGGCGCAACGGCATCTCGTGGATCTTCGCCTACGGCGGCGACCTCGCGACGAAGGACGGCGACACCTGGTCGTCGACCCTCTCCGACCCGAAGAGCATCGAGGGTCTGACGGCTCTGCAGGAGCTCTACACCGAGGCGTCGAACGCCCCGGTGACCGAGTCCGACAGCACCCCCTGGGTCAACATCAACACGCAGCCCGACGCCGACGCCCCCGAGGCCGCGACGATCATCGCCCCCGGATGGGCGCACTGGTCGATCGGCGACCTGGCGCCGGACCCCGAGGATGACACGAAGACGATCCCCACCTGGAACGACGACGTGTTCGGCACCTACGTGCTGCCCGGCGTCGACGGCGGAGTCGCCCCCGTGTTCGCGGGTGGATCGAACATCGCGATCTCGGCGGCGTCGAAGAACCAGGCCGGTGCCCGCGAGCTGATGACGATCATCTTCAGCCCCGAGTACCAGCAGATGCTCGGCGAGAACGGACTCGGCCCGGCGAACGAGGACTACGTCTCCTCGCTCGGCGACGACCAGTTCGCGAACGCCCTCATCGAATCCGCTCTCAGCTCCAAGCTCACCCCGGCGGCGCCGGGCTGGGCCGCGGTCGAGGGCTCGGGCCTGCTCGAGGAGTTCTTCGGCAAGGTCAACGGCGGCGGCGACATCACCGCCCTCGCGGCCGAGTACGACGAGAAGATCGACGCACTGATCAACGGCTAGTCCGGATCCCGGGCGGGCGGCGCGCGCTGCTGCCGTCCGCCCGGCTCCGACCTTTCCCCATCCCACCTGTCAGCCTTGTCGAAAGGAGGATCCCGCATGTCCGCGACCAGCAACGGCGCACGGATCGCGCCTCGCCGCACCGGCGTCCCCTACCTGCTGATCGTCCCCGCGATCCTCGCGCTCCTCCTCGGGCTCGGATACCCGCTCGTCTGGCAGTTCATCACCGCCTTCCAGGAGTACGGCCTCGCCCAGCAGTTCGGCAAGGCTCCCGACTGGGTCGGCTTCGCCAACTTCGGAGCGCTCGTCTCCGACGGCGAGTTCTGGGCGGTGCTCGTCCGCTCGCTGCTGTTCTGCGTCGTCACCGCATTCGCGACAGTGCTCGTGGGGGTCCTCCTCGCCCTCCTCATGAACGCGATCGGGCGTGCCGCCCGCCTGACCCTCCAGATCTCGCTGCTTCTCGCGTGGGCGACCCCGGTTGCCGCGGCGACCACGATCTTCATCTGGCTCTTCGACCGCCGACGCGGCGTCGTCAACTACCTGCTCGACCTGCTCCCGGGCGTCGACATGAACCGCTACGACTGGCTCGGGCATCCGCTCACCTTCTTCTTTGTGGCGAGCATCCTCATCGTGTGGATGTCGGTGCCGTTCGTGGCCTTCGCCGTCTACGCGGGACTCACGCAGGTCTCCGAGGAGGTGCTCGAGGCCGCGCAGCTCGACGGTGCCGGGGGCTGGCAGCGGTACCGCCTCATCATCGGCCCCATGATCCGACCGGTGCTGTCGATCGTGCTGCTGCTGCAGCTCATCTGGGACCTGCGCGTGTTCGCGCAGATCACGCTGCTGAAGGACGCGGGATCCAAGTCCGGCGACTTCGACCTGCTCGGCACCTACATCTACAAGCTCGGGGCGAGCGCCAACGACTTCGGGATGGCGAGCGCCGTGTCGATCGTCGTGCTGATCATCACCCTCGCGATCAGCTGGGTGTACGTGCGCGACCTCCTCGCCCAGGACAAGGAGACGCGATGAGCCGCCGCACCGGACGCACCCTGCTGTCCCTCCTCGCCGTCGTCGTCGCCCTCGTGTGGGTGTTCCCCGTGTACTGGATGGTGAACTCGTCGTTCGTCTCGAACGCCGTGCTCCAGCAGTTCACGCCGCGGTTCTTCCCGGGCGAGTACTTCACCTTCGCGAACTTCCAGAGCGCCATCGCCGACGGCTCCTTCTTCGGGGCGCTCGGGATGAGCGTCTCGATCACGCTCATCGTCGTGGCCGTGTGCCTCGGCTTCGCGTTCCTCGGCGCCGTCGCGATCAGCCGGTTCCGGTTCCGCGGGCGCACGAGCTTCGTGCTCGCGCTCCTGCTCATCCAGATGCTGCCCGCCGAGGGGCTCTTCATCGCCCAGTACAAGATGATGTCGTCGGTCGGGCTGCTGAACTCGATCCTCGGCGTCAGCATCATCTACGTCGCGGCGGTGATCCCGTTCACCGTCTGGATGCTGCGCGGCTTCGTCGCGGGTGTCCCCGCGGAGCTCGAGGAGGCCGCCATGGTCGACGGGCTCAGCCGCTTCCAGGCGTTCATGCGCATCACGTTCCCGCTGCTCGCTCCCGGGCTCGTGGCATCCGGGGTGTACGCGTTCCTGCAGGCGTGGAACGAGTTCACGGTCGCGGTCGTACTGCTGCCGGCCGAGTCGGCGCAGACGCTGCCCCTCTGGTTGCGCGGCTTCGTGCAGGCCTCCGCGACGCGCGAGACCGACTGGGGTGCCGTGATGGCGGCGTCCACGATCGTGGCCGTGCCGGTCATCATCTTCTTCCTGATCGTTCAGGGCCGGATGACGAGCGGCCTCGTCGGAGGAGCGGTCAAGGGATGATCGCGTCGCTGCTCATGCCCGGGTTCGCGGGCACCGAGCTTCCGGAGTGGCTCGAGGCGCGCCTTCGCGCGGGCCTCGGCGCGGTCTGCCTCTTCGCCGAGAACATCGCCTCGCCCGAGCAGTTGCGCGAGCTCACCGCGGCGATCCACGCCGCCAATCCGCTCGCGATCATCGCGATCGACGAGGAGGGCGGCGACGTCTCCCGGCTGCACGCGGCCACCGGATCACCGTATCCGGGCAACGCGGTGCTCGGGCGGATCGACGACCTCGCGCTCACCGGATCCGTCGCATCCGCGGTCGCTGCGGAGCTCCGTGCGGCAGGCGTCGACCTCGACTTCGCCCCGGACGCCGACATCAACTCCGACCCCGACAACCCCGTGATCGGGGTGCGCAGCTTCGGCACCGATCCGCAGCTCGTCGCCCGGCACACCGCCGCATGGGTCGCGGCGCTGCAGGCGGGGGGCGTGGCCGCGAGCGCGAAGCACTTCCCGGGGCACGGCGACACCGCTGCCGACTCGCATCGCGCCCTGCCGGTCGTCGACCTCCCGCTCCCGGCGCTCCGAGACCGCGAACTCGTGCCCTTCCAGGCGGCGATCGCGGCTGGCACGCGCACGATCATGTCGAGCCACATCCTGCTGCCGCAGCTGGATCCGATGGCGCCGGCGACCTTCTCGGCTCGGATCCTGCAGGGGCTGCTGCGCGGTGAGCTCGGATTCGACGGGGTCATCGTCTCCGACGCGCTCGACATGGTCGGGGCGTCGGGCACGATCGGTATCCCCGCCGCCGCGGTGCGTGCGATCGGCGGCGGATGCGACCTGCTCTGCATCGGAACCCGCAACACCGATGCGCAACTGCAGGAGATCGAGGACGTCGTGCGTGCGGCGGTGCGTTCGGGAGAGCTCCAGGAGTCGCGGCTCGCCGATGCGACCGCGCGGGTGCGTGCGCTCGCGGAGGAGCTCGCGGCGTCGCGCCAGGTCGGACCGGCGCCCGCGGAGTGGGTGGGGGATGCGGCGCGCATCCGATCCGCCTTCGACATCCGTGAGGGCATCCCGCCGATCCCTGCCGACGCGCGGATACTCACACTCGAGACGTCGGCCAACATCGCCGTCGGCGTGGTGCCGTGGGGCCTCGCCGCGGCGGGCGTCGCGGTCGTCGAAGTGCGCGACGGGGACGCGCTGCCCGTCGACGACGGCCGCCCTCTCGTCATCGTCGGCAAAGACATCCACCGGCACGCATGGACGCGCGCCTACGTCGACCGGGCGCGGATCGAACGCCCCGGAGTGCTCATCGTCGACATGGGCTGGCCCGGACCCGACCGCCACTATGCCGACATCGCCACCTTCGGGGCGTCGCGCGTCGTGGCGGAGGCTCTGAACGGGATGCGGGAAGGACAGGCGCAGTGAGGGTCGGGATCGACATCGGAGGTACCAAGACGGACGCCGTCGCCATCGGCGACGACGGTGCCGTCGCCCACACCCTCCGTCTGCCCACCGGCTTCGGTGCGGACGAGGTGCTCGCCACGGCGGTGAGCGCGGTCGCCGAGCTGTCGGCGCGCTCCGGTATCGGGGTGGCGGACTTCACCTCGATCGGCGTCGGCATCCCCGGGGCGGTCTCGGCCGCGACGGGACGCGTGTCGCATGCCGTGAACCTCGGTCTCGCCGATCTCGAACTCGGGGCGGAGCTCGAATCGCGCCTCGGGCGCGCGGTGCGCGTCGAGAACGACGTGAATGCGGCCGCCCTCGGCGCATTCCACCTCCGAGGGCTCGGCCCCGCCCAGTCGATGGCCTACCTCAACCTCGGCACGGGGCTCGCCGCGGGGCTCGTGCTCGCCGGACGCCTCTGGCGCGGCCTGCGAGGTGTCGCCGGCGAGATCGGGCACATCCCCGTCGACCCGGCCGGACCCGTGTGCCCGTGCGGGCAGCGCGGATGCCTCGAGCTGTACGCCTCCGGGTCGGGGGTGGCGCGGCAGTGGCCGAGCAGCGACCCGCTGCCGGTGCGGGCGTTGTTCGCCGCCGCCGCATCCGGCGATGCCGATGCGGCCGGGGTCCGCGATCGCCTGCTCGAGGCGACCGCCGAGGCTGCGCGGCTACTCGTGCTCACGGTCGATGTCGACGACGTCGTGATCGGCGGCGGCATCAGCCGGATCGGCGCCCCGCTGCTCGACGGCGTCCGATCGGTGATCACCCGGTGGGAGGCGGCGTCGCCGTTCATCGCATCACTCGCCCTCGGCGACCGGTTGCGACTCCTGCCCATCGACTTCCCGGCGGCGGCCGTCGGTGCCGCGTTCGTCGGCGATCCGGATCAGCGTGCACTGGAGGTGGACTGATGGCCGAGGTGGTGATCCTGCCCGGGACGCCCGACGAGGCGAAGGCGGCCGCGGGTGAGCTGGCGGCGGATGCGATCGAGCGTGTCGTGCGGGCCCGTCCCGACGCCGTGCTCGGGCTCGCAACCGGCTCGACGCCGTTGCCGGTCTGGAGCGCGCTCGCGTCGCGTCCGCTCGATCTGTCTCGGGTGCGCGGATTCGCGCTCGACGAGTACATCGGGCTGCCCTCGGGGCATCCCGAGAGCTACCGCGCGGTCATCACGCGCGAAGTCGTCGACACCCTCGGCCTCGATCCGGCGCTCGTCCACGTGCCTGGGGATGACGGCGGGCCGATCGAGACCGCGGGGGAGCGGTACGAGGCGGCGATCGCCGCGGCCGGGGGTGTCGATGTTCAGGTGCTCGGGATCGGGCGCACGGGCCACATCGGCTTCAACGAGCCGGGCTCGTCGTTCGCCTCCCGCACCCGGGTGAAGACGCTGACCGCGGCGACGCGAGCCGACAACGCGCGGTTCTTCTCGTCGCCCGACGAGGTGCCGAGGCACTGCCTCACGCAGGGGCTGGGCACGATCCTCGAGGCGCGGGCGCTCGTGCTGCTTGCCTTCGGCGAGGCCAAGGCGGATGCGGTGGCCGGCGCGGTCGAGGGGCCCGTGTCGGCCTCGGTGCCGGGCTCGGCGATCCAGCTGCATCCGGAGGTCACGGTGCTGCTCGATGAGGCGGCGGCATCGAAGCTCCGCTTCGCCGACTACTATCGCGACGCCTGGGACAACCGCCCCGACTGGGCCCGCTGACCCGAGGCCCCGCTGGCGCGGGCCGCCCTCTCGTTCCCGTGAGAGTACGCACTTCTGCGTGCTCTCACGGCCGAGAGCACGCAGAAGTGCGTACTCTCACGGAGGCGAGAGCTCGGGGGCGGGAGCTCGAAGCTCAGCGGATGCGGGAGCCGGCGGCCCACACTGCGGTGACGCATCCGTCGTCGTCGAGTGCGACCGCATCCGCCGCGTAACCGGGTTCCAGCAGGCCGAACCGGTCGCCCAAGCCCAGGGCGCGAGCCGGGACGGCGGTCACCGCCCCCACGGCATCCGGCCACGACAGACCGACGACGTCGACCGCGCGTCGCACCGCCGAATCCAGAGTGAGCGTGGAGCCCGCGATCGTCGACGTGCCCGACAGCACCGCCAGCCCGTCCTGCACCGAGACGTTGAGCGCGCCGAGTCGGTAGTGGCCGTCCGCGCTGCCTGCGGCGGCCATCGCATCCGTCACGAACGCGACACGCCCCGGTGCCTCGTCGAGCAGCAGCGCCGCCACTCGCTCGTCCACGTGGTGACCGTCGAGCACCAGCTCGAGCGTCACATCCGGATCCTCGAGCGCCGCGACCACCGGGCCCGGCTCGCGGTGGTGGATGCCGTTCATGGCGTTGAAGGCATGCGTCAGGATCGTCGCGCCGCGGTCGAACGCCGCGGATGCGCAGGCGAAGTCGGCCTCGGTGTGGCCGATCGCGACGCGCACCCCGGCACGCAGGAACGCATCCATCGCGTCGTCCGCACCCGGGAGCTCGGGGGCGATCGTCACCTGCCGCAAGGTGCCGTGAGCGGCCTCGATGAGCTCGTCGACCGCGATCGGGTCCGGTTCGCGCAGATGGTCGGGATGATGTGCGCCCCGTCGGGCGGGAGCGAGGAACGGTCCCTCGAGATGCGTGCCGAGCACGAGGGGGTCGGTCTCCGTGAGTTCGGCGATCTCCGCGAGCGCTGACCGCAGAGCCGCGAGCGGGTTGGCCACGAGCGAGATGACCGCTCGGGTCGTCCCGTTCGCGCGGTGCGTCGCAAGCGCCGCGGCGAGCTCCTCGCCCCCGTCGTCGTAGGAGTGCCCTCCGCCGCCGTGTCCGTGGATGTCGATGAATCCGGGGGTCAGCCGCGCCCCGCCGAGGTCGACGATTTCGTCGGCATCCGGGTGGGCACCCGAGCCGACGGCCGCGATGACATCGCCGTCGAACAGCACCCATCCGTCGGGGGTCTCGCCCCGCTCGTCCGTGAGCAGAGCGGAATGAAGGAGCCGGGTCACGCCTTGAGGGTACCGGCGGGTCAGCGGAAGATGATCGTGCGCGCGCCGTCGAGCAGAACCCGGTCCTCCGAGAACCACTGCACCGCCTGGGTGAGCGTGCGGCTCTCCTCGTCCTGGCCGATGGCCCGCAGCTGCTCCCACGAGCGGGTGTGATCGACGCGCACGATGTTCTGCTCGATGATCGGGCCCTCGTCGAGATCGCTCGTCACGAAGTGCGCCGTCGCTCCGATGATCTTCACCCCGCGCGCGTGCGCCTGCTTGTAGGGGTTCGCGCCCTTGAAGCCCGGTAGGAACGAGTGGTGGATGTTGATCACGCGTCCGGCGAGCGTCTCGCAGAGCTCGGGGGAGAGGATCTGCATGTAGCGGGCGAGCACGACGAGTTCGATGTCGTGCTCCTCCACGACCTCGAGCACGCGCTGCTCGAAGGCGAGCTTCTGCCCGGGCGAGGTCACGGGGTGCGCCTCGAAGGGGACGTCGTAGAAGGCGGCGAGCTCGCCGAGATCCGGATGGTTCGACAGCACGAGCGGGATGTCGACGGCGAGGTGTCCAGCGCGCTGACGGAAGAGGAGGTCGTTGAGGCAGTGCGCGGCGGTCGAGACGAGCACGAGCGTGCGCAGGGGACGTCCGACGACATCGAGCTGCCAGGTCATCCCGTATCTCTCGGTCACGGGCGCGAGTGCCGCCTCGAACTCCTCGCGGGAGGCGAGCGACTCCACCTGCAGGCGCATGAAGAAGGTGCCCGTGTCGTCGCTCGAGAACTGCTGCGACTCGGTGATGTTGCCGGCCGCCTCGACGATCGCCCCGGAGATCGCGTGCACGATCCCGGGCCTGTCCTCGCAGACGAGGGTGAGGATCCAGTGGGTCGGTGTCACAGTCACCCAGCGTAGGGCGCCCGGGGGTGTGGACGACGCGGCGGGGCCGCATCCGTGGCGGCTAGGCTCGCCGAGTGACACGAACGCTCGACGGAGGCTTCCCCACCCTGCGGCTGCTCGTGCTCACGGGGGCGATCTTCGCGTCGGTGTCCAGTGAGTTCCTGCCCACCGGTCTGCTGCCCGAGATGTCGGCGGAACTCGGCGTCTCCGAATCGCGGATCGGGTTGCTCGTCACGGTGTTCGCCGGCACGGTCGTGCTCTCGACCGCGCCGTTGACGATCCTCACGCGCCGCTACTCGCGCAAGTGGCTCATGGTGCTGCTGCTCGGGATCTTCGCGCTCACGAACGTGCTGTGTGCGATCGCGCCGAGCTACGAGTTCCTGCTCGGGGCGCGTGTGCTCGGGGGTCTCGCCCACGGACTGTTCTGGGCCGTGACGGGACCCTACGCGGCGCTCCTCGTCCCGCGGCACCAGCTGGCGCGCGCGATCTCCCTCACCAATGCGGGCGGCACCCTCGCCTTCATCTTCGGCGTGCCGCTCGGCACCTTCCTCGGGCACGCGCTCGGGTGGCGCTTCGCGTTCGCGGCGATGGCGGCGACCGTTCTCGTCTTCATGGTGCTCGTCGTGCTCTATCTGCCCCCGGTGTCGCACCTCGTGCCGCTCGCGACGGGCGAGATCCCGTTGCCCACCCGGAAAGACCGCTCCCTGCCCGCCGTGATCATCGTGTGCGTGTCGGTGACGCTCGTCGCCACGGGGCACAACCTCTTCTACACCTACATCGCTCCGTGGGCGATCCAGGTGGGCGGGGTTGAGCCGGACTGGGTCTCGGGACTCCTGTTCGCCTACGGCGCGGCGGGTGCGATCGGCCTCGCCCTCGGCGGTGCGTTCGGCGACCGCTACCCGCGCGGCGCCGTCAACGTGGCGCTCGCCGGGCTGACGGCGAGCGTGCTCTTCCTCGCCGCGTTCGGCACCGAGGTCCTCCCTGTGGTGATCGGCATGGCGGTGTGGAGCGCGAGCTTCGGCGGGGTGCCGGCGCTCATGCACTCGCGCGTGCTGCACTCGGCATCCGATCGGATCCGCGACCTCGCCGCGGCATGGCTCACCACCGCGTTCAACCTGGCGATCGGCGGCGGCGCGCTCATCGGCGGGGGCCTGCTGGACGCCTACGGCATCCAGATCCTGCCGTGGATCGCCTCCGCCGTGATCCTGGTGGGCCTCGTCTTCGTGCTCGCGACGGACCGCGCACGGATCGCCGCGCACCCGAGCTGAGCGCGACCGCCTCAGCCTCTGGCGCGGCACCCGGCATCCCGTAGACTGAGCGCGTCGTGACTGGCGTTCGGATGGGTCACCATCGGGGAGCGACGAGACGGAGAAGCGGCCGTACGCCTGGGCCGCGACGATGACCGCCTGTCCCCAAGGAGCGCACGTGTCCGCAGAATCCACCTTCCTCGCCCCGCTCGCCGAGGTCGACCCCGAGGTCGCCGCGGCACTCGCCCAGGAGCTCGGGCGTCAGCGGTCCACCCTCGAGATGATCGCGAGCGAGAACTTCGTGCCGCGCGCCGTGCTCGAGGCGCAGGGGTCCGTGCTCACCAACAAGTACGCCGAGGGCTACCCGGGCCGTCGCTACTACGGCGGATGCGAGTTCGTCGACGTCGTCGAGACGCTCGCGATCGAGCGCGCAAAGGAGCTCTTCGGCGCCGAGTTCGCGAATGTGCAGCCGCACTCGGGGGCCTCGGCGAACGCCGCGGTGCTCGCCGCGATCGCGTCGCCCGGTGACCGCATCCTGGGCCTCGAGCTCGCCCACGGTGGGCACCTCACCCACGGCATGAAGCTCAACTTCTCGGGCAAGCTCTACGAGGCGCACTCCTACAAGGTCGACTCGGAGACGTTCCGTGTCGACATGGATGAGGTGCGCCGCGCGGCGCTCGAGGTGCAGCCGCAGGTGATCATCGCCGGATGGTCGGCGTATCCGCGTCAGCTCGACTTCGCCGCGTTCCGTTCGATCGCCGACGAGGTCGGCGCGAAGCTGTGGGTCGACATGGCCCACTTCGCCGGGCTCGTGGCGGCGGGTCTGCACCCCTCGCCGATGCCGCACGCGCACGTCGTGAGCTCGACGGTGCACAAGACGATCGGCGGTCCGCGGTCGGGGTTCATCCTCACCAACGACCCGGAGATCGCGAAGAAGATCAACTCGAACGTGTTCCCGGGGCAGCAGGGCGGCCCGCTCATGCACGTCATCGCCGCGAAGGCGACCGCATTCAAGCTCGCCGGCACGGACGAGTTCCGCGACCGGCAGGAGCGCACGGTGCGCGGTGCCGCGATCCTCGCCGAGCGTCTCGTGGCGGATGACGCGAAGGCCGCGGGTGTCGACGTGCTGACCGGCGGTACCGACGTGCACCTCGTGCTCGTCGACCTGCGGGCGTCGGAGTTCACCGGCAAGGACGCGGAGGACCGCCTGCACGAGGTCGGGATCACCGTGAACAAGAACTCGGTGCCGAACGATCCGCGCCCGCCGATGGTCACCTCCGGTGTGCGTATCGGCACCCCGGCGCTCGCGACCCGCGGATTCGGCGATGAGGAGTTCCGCGAGGTGGCCGACATCATCGCGCTCGCACTGCAGCCGGGCGCCGACATCCCGGCCCTCCGTGCGCGCGTCGCCACTCTCGCCGACGCCTTCCCCCTCTACGAGGGACTGACGTCCCCCGCCTCCTGGAACTGAGGGGACGCAAAGTGCTCTCAACACGCCGTGTCTCGCGCAGTTTGCGACCCCTCTCGTGAGCGCGAGGAAGTTGGACGGCGTCGCCACAGCGGCGGCGATCAAGAGTGAGCTCACGGAGCGGGTCGCGGCGCTCGCCGCGCGCGGCGTCGTGCCGGGGCTCGGCACGCTGCTCGTCGGCGCCGACCCCGGATCCGTCAGCTACGTCGGCGGCAAGCACCGCGACTCCGCCGAGGTCGGCATCCGCTCCATCCGCGAAGAGCTGCCCGCCGACGCCAGCGAAGCCGACATCCGCGCCGCGATCGACCGCCTCAACGACGACCCGGAGGTCACCGGCTACATCGTCCAACTGCCGCTCCCCGCGGGCATCGACGAGAACGCCATGCTCGAGCTGATCGACCCCGACAAGGACGCCGACGGCCTCCACCCCACCAACCTCGGCCGCCTCGTGCTCGGCGTCAGCGGCGACCTCACCTCGCCCCTGCCCTGCACCCCCGCAGGCATCGTCGAGCTGCTCCGCCGCCACGACGTCGAGATCGCCGGCAAGCACGTCACCGTGATCGGCCGCGGCATCACCGTCGGCCGCCCCCTCGGACTGCTCCTCACCCGCAAGGGCATCGACGCGACCGTGACCCTCACCCACTCCCGCACCGTCGACCTCGCCGCCGAAGTGCGCCGCGCGGACATCGTGGTCGCCGCGATCGGCGTGCCGCACTTCGTGCAGCCCGAGTGGGTGAAGCCGGGCGCCGCCGTGCTCGACGTGGGCGTCACCCGCGTCGGCACCACCGAATCCGGACGCGCCAAGCTCGCCGGCGACGTGCACCCGGATGTCGCCGAGGTCGCCGGCTGGCTCTCCCCGAACCCGGGCGGCGTAGGTCCCATGACCCGCGCGATGCTCATCGCGAACGTCGTCGACGCGGCCGAGCGCCGGGCCGGCTGAGCTGCTCTGTAGCCGCGGTCCGAGGTCGGTCATGACCCGAGTCGCTGGCATCGGGCTTGGCGGGAGCGCGCTGTGGCGCGCGGGGGACTGCGACTCGGGTCATGACCGACCTCGGGGCGCGGCGGCACACCCGCGCCCGGCAACACGAAGCGGCCGCCCCCGAAGGGACGGCCGCTGAGACGTGCTGCGGGCTAGGCCTGCGGCGCGAGGGCGAAGCGGATGCTGCCCTCCGGGTCGACCTGAGCGTCGAGCGTCATCTCGTCGAGCACCTGGGCGACCTGCCCGTCCATGAAGACGCGAGCGCCCGACTGCTCGATCACGACGTCCTCTGCGGTGGGCGCAGTGGCGATCGCGACGTCGAATCGGTTCTCGCCCTGCTGGATGCGCAGGCCCGCCGTGTCGACATCCGTTGCCCGCGACACGAGGTCGGAGACGACGGTTCCGGCGTTCTCGGTGAGGGTGAGCATTGCGGTTCCCCTTTCCCTTGGGTATCGGAACCGGCCACGATTCCGAGAATGCGGCGGAACCGCAACCCCGGATGCGGCGGGTCGCCGGATGCGGAGGGGACTCGGAGCTTTTCGGTGAGGTCGCTCAGACCTCGCGGCGCGCACCGGCGGACGGCGTGACGGTGAACGTCACCGGCTGCCCGAATCCGTGCTCCGCGAACGCGCCGTCGACGGCGACCTGCACCTGCGAGACGAGGCCCTGCGGCACGAGCGCGATCGCGGATCCGCCGAAGCCGCCGCCTGTCATCCGCGCACCGAGCGCGCCGTTCGCCTGCGCCGTCTCGACGGCGAGGTCGAGCTCGGGAACCGAGATCTCGAAGTCGTCGCGCATGGATCGGTGCGACGCGTCGAGCAGTTCGCCGATCTCGAGCGGGCCCGCTGCCGTGAGGGTCGCGACCGTGTCGAGCACGCGCTGGTTCTCGGTGACAACGTGGCGCACCCGGCGGAACGTCACGTCGTCGAGCAGCTCCTTCGCGCGCACCAGGTCGGCGACCTCCACGTCGCGCAGCGAGGCGACGCCGAGCGCCGCGGCGCCCGCTTCGCACGAGGCGCGCCGGTCGCGGTAGCCCCCGGTGGCGTGGGCGTGCTCGACCTGGGTGTCGATGACGAGGATCGCGAGCCCTGCGCCCGCGAGGCCCAGGTCGACCGCGTCGGCCTCCTGCGAGCGGCAGTCGATGAACACGGCGGCGTCGTCGCGTCCGAGCAGCGACGCCATCTGGTCCATGATCCCGGTCGGCGCGCCGACGGCTTCGTTCTCGGCGAGGCGTCCGACGCGGGCGAGGGCGGGGCGGTCGATGTCGAGTTGCCACAGTTCGGCGAGCGCCACGGCGACGGCGCTCTCGATCGCCGCCGACGACGACAACCCTGCGCCGACCGGCACATCCGACTCGATCATGATGTCGACGCCGGGGACCGCGCCGAGGTCCGCGAATCCGAGCTCGCCGAGCGCCCACGCGACCCCGAGCGGGTAGGCGGCCCAGCCGGACACGGCGTCGGCCGACAGCTCGGTGATCGAGATCTCGGCGACTTCGTCCGAGAACGTCGAGGCGACGCGGATCCGGGAGTCGTCGCGCACGCCGACCGCGGCGAAGGTGCGCCGGTCGATCGCGAACGGCAGCACGAAGCCTTCGTTGTAGTCGGTGTGCTCGCCGATGAGGTTGACCCGGCCGGGTGCCGACCAGACGCCGACGGGCGTCGTGCCGAACACCTCGATGAACTCGGCGCGCACGAGCTCGCGCAGATCCTGGGTCATACCGACGCCACCGCCTCCCGCAGCCGTGCGGCCGCATCCTCCGGAACGATATCCGCAACCCACGCGCCCATCGCCGCCTCCGAGCCCGCGAGGAACTTGAGGCGCTCGGCCGCGCGCCGCGGCGAGGTGATCTGCAGCATGAGGCGCACGTCGTCGCGCCCTTCACGCACAGGAGCCTGATGCCACGCCGCGATGTAGGGCGTGGGGGTGTCGTAGAGCGCGTCGATGCCGAGCAGGAGGCGCTTGAAGACGTCGGCGAGTTCGGCGCATTCGGCCTCATCGAGCGCGTCGATGTCGGGCACGTGCCGGTGCGGCAGGAGGTGCAGCTCGATTGGCCAGCGGGCGGCGAAGGGCACGAACGCCGTCCAGTGTTCGCCGCGGAGGACGACCCGGGGGCCCGCCTGCTCGCGCTCGAGGATGCGGGCGAAGAGGTCTGGGCCGAGTTCGGCGATCGCCTGCAGGGTCGACCGGGTGCGGGGGGTGACGTACGGGTAGGCGTAGATCTGGCCGTGCGGATGCCCGAGGGTCACCCCGATCGCTTCGCCTCGGTTCTCGAAGGGGAACACCTGCGCGACGCCCGGCAGTGCCGAGAGCTCGCGGGTGCGGTCGGCCCACGCCTCGATGACGGTGCGGATGCGGCTGACGCTCTGCGTGCCGAGCGAGCCTTCGCTGGCGGGGCTGAAGCACACGACCTCGCAGCGACCGACGGAGGGCGAGGTGCGGTCGAAGTCCCGTCCGGCCGGCGCGAGCGGGCCGTCGCTTTCGGGCCCGAACGAGGGCGACCGGTTCTCGAAGACGACGACGTCGTAGAGGTCGGGGATCTCGGACGGGTTCTCGGGCGTCTGCGGGGCGAGCGGATCGAGGTGCGCGGGCGGCAGGAAGACGCGGTTGTTGCGTCCGGATGCGACCGAGATCCAGTCGCCCGTGAGGACGTCCTGGCGCATGGTGGCCGTGGCTGGGCGCGGGTCCAGGGCGCGCTCGTCGACGCGTCGCTCCGGGGGGAGGGTCGTGTCGGCGTCGTCGAAGTAGATGAGTTCGCGGCCGTCGGCCATCCGGGCGGCGCGGCGGGTGACACCGGTCATGCACTTACGGTACCGTAAGCCGATCTTGCCGAATCGAAAGGACTCGAAAGTCATGCCGGACCTCGCGCAGCCCGCCGAACTGAGGCGAGAGCGGATCGTCGAGCGGGTCCGCGATGACGGCATTCTGCGCGTCGCAGAGGCTGCCGCCGAGTTCGGCGTGAGCGAGGTCACGATCCGCACCGACCTCACCCAGCTGGAAGCCGCGGGCCTCGTGCGACGCGTGCACGGATCCGCGCTCCCGGCACTCGGTGTGCCCCGGGAGGAGCCCGTCGAGCGCGTGTCGGCGCGCGATGCCGCCGTCAAGCGGGCGATCGGCAGACGTGCCGCGGCGCTCGTGCCGAACGGGGCGAGCATCCTGCTCGACGTCGGCTCCACGACGCTCGCGGTGGCACGTGCGCTCGTCGAGCGCGCCCAGCGCAGCGATCTCGACGAGCTCGTGGTCGTCACGAACGGACTCACGATCGCGCTCGAGCTGGAGGAGGCGGTTCCCCGGATCACGGTCGTGCTCACGGGCGGCACCCTCCGGCCGCTGCAGCACTCGCTCGTCGACCCGGGCGCATCCGAGTCGCTCGCGGGTCTCCATGTGGATCTCGCGATCCTCGGGTGCAACGGCATCGCCGACGATGGGCGCATCTCGAACCTCAACCTCGCCGAGGCGGAGGTGAAGCGCGCGATGATCGCCGCATCCGCCGCGCGCGTGGTCGTGGCCGACACGAGCAAGCTCGGCGAACGCCACCTCGGCGCGATCGGCAGCGCGGGGCCGGGCACGACGATCGTCACGGCGGGTACGTGGACGGCGGCGGCCGCGGTGACATCCGCGGCCCTCGCCGCCGCCGGTGCGCGAGTGCTGCGGGCGGACGCGTGAGCCGATGCGCCTAGGGTGTTCACCGTGACATCTCCGCTCGGCGAACTCATCGAGCTGCGCACCGCCCGCTCCTCAGCGCGGATCGCGCCGCTCGCAGCCGCTCTTCTCGATCTCTCCGTCGACGGGCATCGCCTCGCCGAGACCACCCCGCCGACGCGGCTGCCCGCCCACGGTCACGGCATCGTGCTCGCGCCGTGGCCGAACAGGGTACGCGACGGGCGCTGGACGCACGAGGGCGAGGTCCAGCAGCTCGACCTCAGCGACCCGAGCCGCGGCAACGCGATCCACGGGCTGCTGCGCAACACGGCGTACCGCATCCGCGAGCGCGGCGAGGCGTTCGTGGAGCTCGAAGCCCGCATCCACCCGCAGCACGGCTGGCCGTTCCTTCTCGACACGTCGGTGCGCTACGAGCTCACCGACGACGGGCTCACCGTCACCCACGCCGCGTTCAACATCGGCAGCGTTCGCGCCCCGTGGGCCGTCGGTGCGCACCCGTACCTGCGGGTGGGCGAGGTAGCCCTCGACGAGGTGCGTCTCGAGGTGCACGCCGACCACTACCTCGAGCTCGACGACCGCCTCGTCCCGGTGGCCGTGCATGAGCTCGCGGATGCCCCGGAGCTGGACGTGCGCTCGCCGCGTCCCCTCAGCGAGCTCGACCTGAACGTCGCCTACGAGGGCGTGCGCACGGGGCCGGAGGGCGCCGCGTCGCTCATCGCGCCGGACGGATCGCGCGTCGTGGTCTGGCAGGATCCGGCGTTCCGTTGGCTGCAGGCGTTCACGCCCCGCGACTTCCCGCACGTCGCCGCAGACGGGTCCGAGGCCCCGACGCTGGCCGTGGCGCTCGAGCCCATGTCGGCGGCGCCCGATGCGCTCAACTCGGGCGAGGGGCTCGCCTGGCTGGAACCCGGGGAGCAGTGGGAGGCGTCGTGGGGCATCCGCTACGAGGAGGCACGATGAGCACCGTCACGGGAGTCGGCGAGCGTTTCACGCTTCGCGCGGGCGACACGGAGGTCGAGGTCGGAACCGTCGCGGCCGTGCTGTGCTCGGCGCGGGTCGGGGGAGTCGACATCGTCGAGCCTCTCGCCGACGGCGTCGCGCCCCCGCCGTTCTGCTCGGGCATCGCGCTCGCCCCCTGGCCGAACCGCGTGCGTGCTGGGCAGTGGACATACGACGGCGCGGTGCAGCAGCTCGACATCACAGAGCCGGCGCGCGGCGGTGCGCTGCACGGGCTCCTCGAGTTCGCCGAGTACGAGGTGCGCGAGCTCACCGAGTCGCAGATCCTGCTCGGCGCGACGATCCACCCGCAGCACGGCTGGCCGTTCCTCGTCGACACGTGGGTGCGCATCGAGGCGCTCGCGGACGGACTGCGGATGACACACGGCGCACGCAACCTCTCGGACCGCCGGGCGCCGTTCGCGGCGGGGACGCATCCGTATCCGCGGATCGGCGAGGTCGACGTGGCCGAACTCGTGCTCACCGCCCACGCCGACGAATACCTCGAAGTGGATGAGCGGCTCGACCCGATCGCCTGGCATCCGGTGGAGGGCGGCACCGACCTGCGCGGCGGAGTGCCGGTGGGCGCGCTCGCGCTCGACACCGCGTTCCGCGGGCTGCGACCGGCCGACGGTGTGACCGCGACGCTCGCCGCCCCCGACGGCCGCCGCCTCGAGATCTTCCAGGACGACGACTGGCGCTACCTGCAGGTGTTCACGACGCCGATCTTCCCGCGCCCGGCGGGCCCGGGAACGGCTGTCGCGATCGAGCCGATGACCGCCCCGCCGGACGCCCTGAACTCGGGCGACGACCTGGTGTGGCTGGAACCCGGCGAGAGCTACGAAGGCAGCTGGGGGCTGCGCTACCTCGGCGTGTAGCGCACACTGGTCGGGTGGACCGCTCGGATCTCGTGCTGCTGCGCAAGGCGCGCGACCGCATGGACCGCGAGTACGCCCAGCCGCTCGATGTGGAGGCGCTCGCGCGCACCGCGCTCATGTCGGCCGGTCACTTCGCGCGCAGCTTCCGTGCGGCGTACGGCGAGACCCCCTACGGGTACCTCCTGACTCGGCGCATCGAGCGGGCGAAGGCGTTGCTGCGGCGCGGCGACCTGTCGGTGACCGAGGTGTGCGTCGAGGTGGGCTGCACCTCGCTCGGGTCGTTCAGCACGAGCTTCACGCGGCTCGTGGGCATGTCGCCGAGCGCGTATCGCCGCGCGGCGGACCAGGATGCGCCGGACGCCGCGCTCGACGGCATCCCGTGCGTCGCGAAGGCGATCACCCGACCGGTCAGGATTCGAGAAGCGGCGGAGGCGTCGCGGTCGTAGCGTGAGCCGCATGACGATCTCACTGCAGCACAGCTACATCGCCTTCGACGACGCGGAGGCCGCGCTCGTCTTCTACCGGGACGTTCTCGGGTTCGAGGTGCGCAACGACGTCGACATGGGCGGCGGGATGCGCTGGATCACGGTCGCGCCCGCCGGCTCCGATGTCGCGGTCGTTCTCACGCCGGTCGGTGCGGGAGAGTCGGATGCCGACCGCGAGACGCTCGCCGACCTGCTCGCGAAGGGTGTGCTCGGCGGGCTCGTGCTCGCCACCGATGATCTCGACGGCGACTTCGCGAAGATCGAGGCGTCGGGTGCCGACATCGTGCAGGAGCCGATGGACCAGCCGTGGGGTGCTCGTGACGCGGCGTTCCGCGACCCCGCCGGCAATCAGATCCGGCTCGCTCAGAGCTGATGTGCGGGGTCGTCACGGGTGATGGTCGCTGGACACCCGCGCCGCGCGCGGCGGCCGAGCTGGTGGCGCGACTGTCGCTAGGTGGCGCGCCCGACGACGGCGGTGCCGTCGCGCTCGTCGTCGCGGTGGATGCGTGTGCGGAGGCCCTGGTCGCTCAGCAGTGACGCGGTGCGGCCGGCCTGGCGGCGGCTCGTCTCGATGATCACGCGAGCGCTCGGTGCCAGCCACTCGCTGCACTCGACGGCGATGCGGGCCTGGATGGCGTGACCGTCGGGTCCGCCGTCGAGCGCCACGAGGTGTTCGTAGTCACGTGCCTCCGACGGCATATACGCGATCTCGTCGGTGGGCACGTAGGGCGCGTTCGCGACGAGCACGTCGATCCGACCGCGGAGTTCGGGCGGCAGTGCGTCGAAGAGATCGCCCTCGAGCACTCGCTCGGGCGGCAGGTTGCGCCGGGCGACGGCGACGGCGTCCAGGTCGATGTCGGATGCCCACAGCTCGATTCCCGGCACACGGTGCGCGAGGGCCGCCGCGATTGCCCCCACGCCGCAGCACAGCTCCACGACGATATCGCCAGGCGCGAGTCCATCGCTCGCGAGGTCGACGAGAAGCTCGGATCGCACGCGCGGTACGAACACTCCGGGCGCGACGGCGACCCGCAGGCCCGCGAACTCCGCCCACCCGAGGATCGTCTCGAGCGGCTCACCGTCGACGCGGCGGCGGACGAGCGCCTCCAACTCCGCGCCGGTTGCCGCCTCGCGCAGCAGCCGCGCCTCAGCCTCCGCGAACACGCACCCGGCGGCGCGCAGTCGCGCGACGAGCGGGTCGGGAGTCACTTGGGAACTGTAGCGGCGCCGCGGGTGCAAGGTCGCGATAATATCTCAGCTATGGGGCGCATGGCTAGTCCCTTTACGGGGGCTGTCGAGCAAGTCTCAGCGCTGAGACTCTGGCGCTGTGGACGACGAACATGGTGAGACCATCGATCCTCGGCTTTCGCGCCGAACGTTGCTCGGTGGTGCGGCGGCCATCGCGACGCTCGCTTCTCTCGGAATCGACCTCGCGTCTCCCGGCCCTGCGTTCGCTGTAGCGGCACCCGTCACGCCCGAGGGCGTCATCGCGTACGCGCGCAAGTACCTGGGGCTGGACTTGGATGGCGTCAAGGCCTCGGAGGATCCCCCGGATGGCGCGTGGGCCGGGTACAACGGCGACTGGTGCGCGTGGTTTGCCACGTGGTGCTTGAGAGGTCTCGGCCTAGGGAAGCGGACCTTGGCCACCAACTTTGAAGATCTCCCGTTGGCGTCCACTCCAGCCGTCGGCGATCTCGTCATCTTCACCCGTGCCGACGGTAACCATCACGTCGCGATCGTGACCCAGACGAGCGGTGGATTGCGATCGATCGACGGCAACCGCAGCAACATCGTGAAAGAGGACACGTTCATCGAGCACGTGGCCAAGGAGTACCGGCGTCCGCCGTACCAAAGTGTCGAAGAAATGGAGGCCCCACCCGTGGGCGTATTGGTGAAGAGCGAGACATCGGGGACCTACTACTTTGTGGAGGAGTTCCGCGTGACCCAACTCGCGAACCAGGCAGAGGCGATTCCGTACTCCAAGGTCTATGGAACGTCGACCGAGGTGGGTTCGGGCACGATCCAGGCGATGCAGGCGCACGCGGCCGACAATCGCTCGGTGCTGGTCGCCGAGATCGTCGCAGCGATCAACAACGCCTAGCCTCCGCACGCGAGGCGAGTCGCCGTGACCTACGACGCCTCGCCCGCGCGCGAACCCGCCCCGCTCAGGCGACCGTGACCTCCATCGGGGTCACGTGGAACGCGTTGCACGGGTTGTGCTCTTCGGGGCAGTTCGACAAGCCCACGTAGACGTCGTCGAGCGCCTCGAGCACGATCTTGTCGCCCGGCTTCGTGGTCGGCTCCACGATCTCCATGCGTCCATCGGCGTGGTGGTGGATGTTCATGAACAGCGAGATGCACTGGTCGGGGTTGATCGCGGTCTCGTCGAGTCCGAGCTCCTGCCAGTCGCCGACGAGGTTGTCGAGGCAGCCCCAGGTCTCCTCCACCCCGTACCGGATCGAGTTGGAGTACTTCGAGCAGTAGCCGCCGGTCATGTTGTGGATGCCGTTGTCGTCCGCGACGACCTTGAACATGGGGCGGCACTTGTCGGAGTAGATGGTGTAGCCCTCCTTGAGGTCCCACATCCCGTTGCTCACCCGTGTGAACATCGCCGAGAGCCGCTCCACCGGATCGTCGACCATCGAGGCGATGAAGTCCATCACCTGCTGCCCTTCGAGGTCGGTGATGGTCATTGTCTGGCCCTTGCGCAGCACGATCGCCTTGCGGCCCTTCGGCTCCAGCACCCACGTGCCCGGCTCGGTGAAGGGGGTGGTCGTGGCTGTGTCTGTCATGTCGTGCTCTCTGTTCGGTGTCATCTGGTGGTCGTTCATGCCCCGTAGCCGCCGCCGCCGGGGGTCCGCATGAGGATGCGCGAGCCGGGCTGCCAACTGATGCGCCCCTTCGGCTCGGCCACCTTCACGTCGTCGACCAGCAGCATTCCGGGTGCCCCGGCTCCGCCACCGGCGAGCCCGGGTGCGGGGTGCTCGATGCGCTCGGTGAGGAAGATCACGTCCAGCGGTGCGTCGTGGCGCGAGACGAGGACCACCTCCTGGCCCTCGCCTCCGCGCCACGCGCCGGTTCCGCCGGAGTCGCGCACGATCGTCTTCGACTCGATCAGCACGGGAGCCTGGCTTTCGACGATCTCGACGGGAGTGTTCGACACGTTCGAGGGTGTCGAGAGGGTCGCGTAGCCGCGCTGACCGCGCGACGCGCCCTGACCGCCGTTGAAGCACAGCAGCGAGGCGAAGGGTCCGGTCTCCTTCTCGCCGCGGATGCCGACGACCCAGAACGGGGTGCCCGCCGCGGCGGATGCGCGGTCCGGCAGCGCATCCACGAGGGCCCGCGAGAGCACCGAGGGGATCGCGTGCGCGGGGAAGTTCGCGCTCACGGCCGCGTTGGTGCGGGGGTTGAGCAGCGAGCCCTTCGGCACGACGATGTCGATCGCGCGCAGCGCGCCCTCGTTGTTCGGCAGCTCCGGTGCGAGAAGGCAGGCCATGCCGTACCGGGTGTAGCCGAAGGTGGGCGATGCGGAGTTGATGCCGTAGGTCGACTGCCGCGAGGTGCCGGTGTAGTCGACGGTCATCGAGTCACCGTGAACGCTGACGTTCACCACGATCGTCTTCGGCTCCTCGAAGCCGTCGAGATCGATCGAGGCCGGGTAGTCGCCGTCCGGGATCTCGGAGATCGCGGCGCGCACGGCGCGTTCGGTGGCTCCGCAGATCTCGGCCGCCGCCTCCTCGAGGTCGAGGGTCGGATCCGAGTCGAGCAGCGCCGTGATGCGACGTGCGCCGAGGGCGTTCGCGGCGATGAGCGCATCCACATCGCCGAGCACCTGCGCGGGCACGCGCACGTTGTTCGCGAGGATGTAGCGCACCAGCTCGTTGGGGGATCCGGCGTCGACGAGCTTCACCGGGGGCAGGCAGAACCCCTCTTCGAAGACGTCTTGGGCGAAGGCGCCTTCGGAAGCGCCGCCGATGTCGGAGAGGTGGCAGATGGACGCGACGTAGGCGACGATCCGGCCGTCGCGGAACACGGGCGTCGCCGCCGTGAGGTCGGGCAGGTGCGTGTTGCCGTACCGCGGCGAGTTGGTGGCGATCACGTCGCCGGGGCGGAGGGTCTCCTCCCCGAGCTCGGCGACCATCGCGCGCACCGTGCCGGCGACGGTTCCCGTGAACACGGGCACCGATCGGCCGTACTCGACCAGCAGATCCCCGCGCGGCGTGAGCACCGCGCAGGCGAGGTCGTTCGATTCGCGGACGACGGAGCTGAACGCAGTGCGCAGCAGCACGGCGGCCATCTCGTCGGCCACGGAGATGAGGCGCTGCCAGACGATCTGCAGCGTCGCGGCATCCCACTGGGTCATGGTGTTACTCCTAGAACTCGGGATTGTCCGAGGCCACGGCCTCGGGAAGGTGGCGGTCGATCTGCTGGCGATCGAGCAGGATCTGACGGACGATCCCGTCGATGACCCGCGGGGTGGGCGCATCGTCGGAGAAGTCCTGGGCGGCGTTCCCGGCCTTCAGGTAGACGGGAGCGCCGACGCGCACGAACTCCGGCACGTCGTATCCGCGGACGAATCCGCCGGTGGCGCGCGGGTTGTCGGTGTGCAGGTCGAGCGGCACGGGGGTCGAAGCGCGGATCGCGGCGATCATCGACACGTCGAGGTCGCGTTGCAGGTTGACCGAGTCGGCACCGGTCGCGGCGAGCAGGGCGGTGTGCGCCGGGTTGGCCGCACCCATGTTGGACGACGCCTTCACCCGGATGTCGGGGATCGCCCCGCGGGTGCGCAGCTGGTGCAGCACGTGCAGCAGACCCTCGTCGAACACGAGGAAACCGCGCACGCCGAGCTCGATCGCGTGCAGCACGTCGTCGAGACCCTGAGCGAGATGGTCACCCCCGCGCAGCCGGTAGGCGCTCGCCGCGGCGACGTTGCCGGAGGCCAGCTTCTGGCCCCCGATGTCGTAGGTTCCGCGCGGACCGGACGCCATGCGCAGCTGCACGCCCAGATCGCGGGCGGTCTGCACCAGGTCGGTGATCTCCGCGTCGAGGTAGCGCATCGTGCCGACCGTGTTGGTCGCCTGGTGCAGCCGAACCCCCTCGGCGGCGAGGGTCGCGTGGAGCGTGGCGAGCGAGGGTGCGTCGAGCGCCCCCGCGACCTCCCACTTGAACCATCCGCCGTCGGCGAAGCGCAGGGTGCTGGTGGGTGCGTCGGCGATGTCGCCCGGCGCGTAGCCCAGGGATGCGAGGTGTTCGCGTGCGGTGTCGATGGTCATGATGCGCTCCCTGTCGCGATGTCGACGTGCAGGTTCCCGAACTCGTCGAGCCAGGCCTCGTCGAGAGGCCCGACGACGGCGGTCGATTCCGGAAGCTGGAGGATCGCCGGACCGACCACGCGCTCGCCGACCGGGAGGGCCAGCATCCGCCGCACCGGAGCCTCGACGAGGCCGGTCTCGGGCCACCATGCCGCGCGGGTGCGGGTGGTGTCCTCCGCCGCGTCGCGGCTCACGGTGCGGGTCAGGTCCGGGGCTTCGAACGGCCCGTAGACGCGGACCCGCCAGGTCACGATCTCGATGCGCTCGTAGTCGGGCGTGGTGCCGTAGATGTGCTCGTACTCGGCGACGAACTTCGCCCGGTACTCGTCGGGTCCGTCTCCGGCGGCAACGGGGACCTCGATCTCGAAGCCTTGCCCGAGGAAGCGCATCTCGACGAAGCGGTCGACCCGGTCGATGTCGGTTCCGAGCTCGTGCCGGGCCTGGGCGACGAGGTCGGCGAAGATCGCCTCGATGTCGTCCGAGTCCCAGTCGCGCAGCTCGCGCAGGCGGGTGCGCGACTCCTCGACCATCGGGGCGGCGACGAGCAGGCCGGTCGCCGAGAGCACACCGGCTGCGGCCGGGATGATGAGGCGGCCGACGCCGAGGATGCGGGCGATCCGGGCCGCGTGCACGGGTGCCGCGCCGCCGAACGCGACCATCGGGAAGGTGCGCGGGTCGTGACCGTGTTCGGTGAGATGCACCTGCACCGCGAGGGCCATGTGCTCGTCGACGACTCGGGCGATGCCGGCGGCGGCCGCCACCGGGTCGTCGCCGAACGCGGTGCCGAGGCTGTCGACCATGGCGCGGCGCGACGCCTCGACGTCGAGCGACATGCGCCCCCCGAGGAAGTAGGCGGGGTCGAGGTAGCCGAGCACGATGTCGGCGTCGGTGACGGTGGGTTCGGTGCCGCCGAGCCCGTACCCGGCGGGGCCGGGGCGGGATCCGGCGGACTTCGGGCCCACTTTGAGCAGGCCGAGACCGTCGAGGTGGGCGATCGATCCGCCGCCCGCTCCGATCTCGATCATGTCGACGACAGGCATCGAGACCGGCAGGCCCGACCCCGACTTCAGCCGGTGAACCCGACCCACCTCGAATCCGTTGCGGACGGTGGGCGCACCGCCTTCGACGATGCACACCTTGGCCGTGGTGCCGCCCATGTCGAAGGCGATGAGGTTCTCGATGTCGAGCTGACGCCCCACGTAGGCGGCCCCGATCGCACCGGCGGCCGGCCCCGACTCGAGCAGGCGGATCGGGTACGCACGTGCGGTCGCGGTCGAGACGACGCCGCCGTTGGACTGCATGAGCATGAGCTGCTGGTCGATGCCGAGCTGCACGAGGGCCCGCTCGATGTCTTCGAAGTGCTCCCCGGCGACGGGTCGCACGTAGGCGTTGGCGAGCGTCGTCACCGTCCGCTCGTACTCGCGGATCACCGGCACGAGGTGGCCGGAGAGCGTCACCGGCACCTCCGGCAGGCGCGCCTGGAGGATCTCGGCGATCTCCTCCTCGTGCGCCGCCGACACGTACGAGTGCAGCAGGCAGACCGCGACGGATTCGACTCCCGCCGCCGCGAGCTGGTCGGCGATGCGCTCCACCCCCGCGCGATCCAGCGGAGTGACGACGGCGCCTGTCGCGTCGAGGCGCTCGGTCGCCTCGTACCGCGCCTCGGGGTCGACGAGCGGGTCGGGCAGCTGCAGGCGCGGGTCGTAGAGGTCGTAGCGCCATTCGCGGCCGATCTCGAGCACGTCACCGAAGCCTTCGGTCGTGACGAGTGCCGTGGTGGCGCCGCGGCGCTCGATGAGCGCATTGGTGACGAGGGTGGTCGCGCCGACCACCGCCGAATCGATGGCGTCGGTGTCGCGGTCGGCGTCGCCGAGAACCTGCGAGATGCCGGTCGCGATCGCCTGGCTGAAGTCGTTGTAGGTGGTCAGTGCCTTGCCGAGCCAGGTGCGGCCGGTGTTCTCGTCGAGAAGGACGATGTCGGTGAAGGTGCCACCGATGTCGAAGCTCACTCTCATGTGGGAAGTCCTTTGGGATGGTGCGGATGTGTGGTCAGAGGTCGGCCGGATGCGTCGGCGGTCGCGGCGGGATCAGCACCTGTGAGATCCGGTCTCCTTGGTGTGTCATGCGGTCACCGCCGTGGCGACGAGTGGGGGGATGACGAGCCCGGCCTGGCCGCCGCGCTGCACGGTCGCGAGCAGCCGTGTCGACCGCCCGACGGCGCGGAGCGAGGCGTCGTAGAGCACGCCGGCGGCGAGTCCGAAGCCGACCCCGCCCAGCACAGCGAGTCCGACGCCGATCCCGTCTCGCACGAGCAGTCCGGCCGTCAGCAGGGCCGTTCCCGCCAGCGTCGGGATGACGACGAGCGCCAGAGTGGTCGTTCCGGCGCCGGGCGTCGTGCGGAATGCGAGCCGTGCGGTTCCGGCGGCGATCATCACGGATCCGCCGACGAGGCCCGCGTAGAGACTCGCTCCGCCCGCGAGGTCGGCGATCGCAGCGGGAAGCAGCGAGGTGAAGAGGGCGAGTACGCCGTTGGCCAGGAACGCCCCGACCACCGCGGCGACCACGATCAGGAGTCCAGCGGCGCGTTCGGTGTCGACGAGAGCGCCGGTCGCGACGGAGGGCGGCGCCTGCCTGACGAACGCGGCGCTCGCCGCCATCGCGAGGAGCGGCACGAGGCCGAGCAACACCGTGAGGGAGATGCTCGCGCCGGAGGCGATGAGGGCGCCGGATGCGAGCGATCCGACGCCGACTCCGCCGAAGATCGCGGCCGTCACGCGCGCGCTGCCGCGCCGCCCGTGAACGATCACCGACGAGGCGAGCGGGGTGACGATCCCGAGCGCGAACCCGCAGATCAACCGGGCGACGAGCAGGATCCACAGGTTCTGCGGTGCGTTCAGCGCGAGCACGACGCCTCCCGCGACATCGAGCACCACGGCGACGAGCACGGGGACGGTCGGGACTCGTCCGTCGAGCCGGGATGCGAGCCGGGCGGCGACGCTCATGCCGATCACCGCGGCGAGCCCGTGCCCGCTGAAGAGCAGGGCGGTGCTCCACGTCGTCCCGGTCGCGGTCGCGATGTCGCCGTAGAACGCGCTCGGCATCGCGGAGAACGCGCTCACCGCGGCGAGGGTCACCAGCATCCAGGTCCTGCCGCTCATCGCGCGGCTCCCGGCGCGCCGAGGAGGGCGCTCACGAGTGCGACATCGGTGACGGCCGATCCGGCCTGGTCGAGGAAGACGCGGCCGGTGGGCACCGTGCCGAGCCCGGCCATCAGGCGTGCGATGCCGCCGGGGTCGCCCGGCACGGAGTGGTCATCGAGGTCGACCGCGTCGCGAACGTCCCACGCAGCGCGCCCCTCGAGGCACAGCACGGTGGCGTCGTCACGGAGGAGCGCGGTCGACAGGATCGGGGCGGTCGCGCCGGTGGCGCTGATTACGACATCGGCGTCGGCGAGAACGGCGGCGTCGGTGCCGGTCGTCAGCTGGCCGGAGAGGGCCTCGGATGCGCGGTCCAGCGTGGCGGTGGCGCGGGCGAGCACCCGCCAGCTCCGCACCCGATGGGTGCTCGCGAGCATCTCGGCGATGTGCGCGTTCGTGGGTCCGAACCCGGCGAGGCCCACGGTCGCCCCACGGTCGATGCGCCCGAGTGCCTCGAGGAGGGCGAGTGCCGAGGCGGCGGTGCGCAGCCGGGTGGGCAGCATCCCACGCAGCATCGCGGTCGGGGCGCCGCCGGTCGCGGGACTGGCGAGGATCGTCGAACTCGAGCGCCCCGATCCGTCGGCCGCGGGCACGTAGGAACCCCACTTCGTGATCGCCCAGCCGAGTTCGGGGACGACCGCCGAGATCGAGAGGAAGAAGCCGCCGTCGGGTGTGGGAAGCAGTTGCTTCTCGGCCTGGATCGCGTCGCCTCGGCCGAGGGCGGCGAGGGCGCCGGCGCAGGCGTCGATGAGCGCGCGGGTGTCGATCGCGGCGACCTCGCGATCCGAGAGCTCACGCATGGAGGCCCTCCGCTCGCGTCTCGCCGTCGACGGCCGAGATGGCGATCGAGACGATCGTGGAGATCGTGCGGAAGAAGGCGGCGACCGCGGGGCTGAACGAGTTCGTCGATCGGCTGAGGAACGCGAGGTCGCCCCAGATGGCGTCGCCGACGTGGAGCGGGAACAGCACGCAGGCGTGCAGATCCTCGGCGGTCGACATCCGTGCGGTCACGGGGAAACGTCCGGCCAGGTTCGAGATGTCGCTCAGCTGCACCGTCTCGCCGCTCCCGTAGATGCGGGATCCGATGAAGGCGCCGCTCATGGGGTGGCCGCTCGCGATCGTCTGGCGCCACCGCGATGACATCCCGGAGCTTGCGACGAGCACCGCGCGGGCGCCGTCTTCCGCGGCGCGGTCGAGGCGGAAGACGGTCGAGGCGTCGGCGAGGCCGCGCGCCACCGCCCAGGTCACGACAGTCTCGGCGACCGCCTGCACGTCGCGCGTGGCGGCGAGCGCGTCCGTGAGTGCGGCGAGCGCGTCTGCCTGGGCCGTCAGTCGTGCCAGCGACGAGCGCATCCGGTCGTCGTTACGGTTGTCGCCGATCTCGGCCACGCGGGGGAGGAAGCGGTATCCGACACCCCGCACCGAGGCGATCCATCGGGGGCGATCGGAGCTGTCGCCGAGCCGCCGACGCAGGCGGGTGACCGCGAGGCGCAGCGCGTTCTGGGCGTCCTCGTCGGAGTCGTCCCACAGCTGCTGCGCGAGCTGCTGGTGGCTGACCACCCGACCCGCGTTCGACATGAGGAGGAACAGCAGCTCGAAGTCGTGACGGCTGAGCGCCAGATGCTCGTCGTCGAGGGTGCAGCTTCGCGTGGCGACATCGACCGACAGCCCCTCGGCCTGCAGCCAGCGGACGCGGAGGCGCTCCTCGCCGCTGCGCGCCCGGACGAGGCCCACCAGTCGGGCGCTCAGCTCGCGGGGCGAGACGGTGCGGTCGATCACGAGGTTCGCGCCCGCGTCGAGCAGGGCGAGCTCGGCACCGTCGCGCACGTCGGCGTCGAGGACGGCGATCGGAGTCTCTCCTGTGGCGCGCAGCATCCGCAGCGTCTGCACCATCCAGTCGACGCTGTCACCGCCGACGAGGATGAGCCGCGCGTCGCGTTCTGCCGCGGCGTGGGCGGCCTCCGCGGGGGAGGTGACCACCACGCTCGGCCACGCGCCCCGTCCGATCCGCACCTTCAGGCCCGCCGCAGCGCTTCCCGGCTCGGCGCACATCACGGCCGGACCGACGACCGCGGCGTCGCGCCCGGTCAGGCCCTGCGCGACGAGCGACGAGAGAGAGGTGAGGCGGGACACGGGCTAGAGCACCTTCGAGAGGAAGGCGCGCGTGCGCTCGTGGACAGGGTTCGAGAGCACCTGGGTCGGGGTGCCCATCTCGAGGATCATGCCGTCCGACATGAAGGCGACACGGTCGCCGGCCTCGCGGGCGAACCCCATCTCGTGCGTGACGACGATCATCGTCATCCCGTCGCGGGCGAGGCCGGTCATCACGTCGAGCACTTCACCGACCAGCTCGGGGTCGAGAGCGGAGGTCGGCTCGTCGAACAGCATCACCTTGGGGCGCATGGCGAGGCCGCGGGCGATCGCGACGCGCTGCTGCTGGCCCCCCGAGAGCTGGCGCGGGTAGGCGTTCTCCTTGTGCGACATCCCCACCCGCTGCAGCAGATCGCGGGCCGTCGCGATCGCGGTCGACTTGTCGAGCTTTCGCACGCGCAGCGGCGCCTCGACGATGTTCTCGAGCACGGTCAGGTGCGGGAACAGGTTGAAATGCTGGAAGACCATCCCTACCTCGGTGCGCTGGGCGGCGACCTTGCGGCGCGACAGCTCGTGCAGGCGCCCCGGGGTGCGCTCCTCGTATCCCATCAGGTGGTCGCCCACGTAGATGCGGCCACTGTCGGGCACCTCGAGGTGGTTGATGCAGCGCAGCAGAGTCGACTTGCCGGAACCGGAGGCGCCGATGAGGCACAGCACCTCGCCCGCGTGCACGTCGAGGTCGATCCCGTGCAGGACGGTGTTCTCGCCGAAGGATTTGCGGATGTTCCGCAGACGGATCAGCGCTTCGCGATCAGCCATCGCGACCACCTCCTCGATGTCGTGCCGCCGGTCGTGAACCCGACCCCGAGTCGGCGCTCGAGCAGATGCTCGAGACCGGTGAGGACGGTGACGACGACGAGGTACCAGATGCAGACGACGATGAGCACCGGAATCGTCTCGTAGGTGCGCGAGTAGATGAGCTGGCCCGAGTAGAGCAGCTCGGGGAGCGCGATGACGCTGACCACCGAGGAGTACTTCAGCAGTCCGATCGCCTCATTCGCGGCGGGCGGGACGATCACGCGCAACGCCTGCGGAAGGATGATGCGGCGGAACGAGGTGGCGCGTCCGATCGCGAGGGCGTCGGCGGCCTCCGTCTGCCCGCGATCGACCGAGACGATTCCCGATCGGATGATCTCGGCGAGGTAGGCGGCCTCGTTGAGCGAGAGCCCGAGGACCGCGGCGGTCCACGGCGTGATGAGCGAGTTGGTGTCGGCGGACCACAGAGTCGGACCGAAGGGGATCCCGATGGAGAACTCGGGGATCACGATCGCGAGGTTGTACCAGAGGATCAGCTGAACCAGTACGGGGGTGCCGCGGAAGAACCAGATGTACGCGCCGGCGCTCGCACTGAGCAGGCCGCTCTTCGACATCCGCATGACCGCGAGGCCGAGGCCGACCGCGAGAGCGATGACCATGCCGACGAGTGTGAGCAGGAGGGTGGTGCCGAGGCCGTTCAGGATGCGCGGGTCGAAGAGGTATCGCCCGACGACATCCCACTTGTAGTTCGGGTTGGTGATGAAGTTCGTGGCGACCGAGACAGCCGCGATCACCACGGCGGCGATGCCGACCCATCGCCACCGCCGGGGGCGGCGGACGATGGTGTCGGCATCAACCGTTTGACGCGGTGAGGTCATCAGAAGGGCGAACCGTTGATGATCGGAGCGTCGAGGGCGCGGCCGGGGATGCCCCAGGTCTCGAGGATCTCGGCGTAGGTGCCATCCTCGATGAGCGCGGTGAAGGCGGCCTCGAACTTCTCGGTCAGGTCGCTGTCCTTCGGGAAGCCGACGGCGAAGTAGCCCTCGTTCTCGTAGGAGCCGGAGACGACGAGTCCGTCCGTGCCCTTGGCGATGTAGGCGTTGGCTGCCGAGTCGTTCGGCGCGACATCGATGCGGCCCGAGGTGAGGGCCAGCACGACCGCGTCGAGGTCGGCGAACTCCGAGACATCGATCGGCTCGTTGCCGTCGGCCACGCAAGTGTCGGACTCGGAGGCCAGCCACTGACCCTCGAGCGCTCCGCCCGGAATGCCGACCTTCTCGCCGCAGAGGTCCGTGAGGTCGGCGATCTCGCGGTAGCCCTCGCGGGTGAGGAAGTTGTTGTCGGCGCGGAGGTAGTCGACGAAGTCGACCGTCTCCTGGCGCTCCTTGGTGTCGAACATGCCGGTGAGGGCGATGTCGTAGCGACCCGAGGCGAGGCCGGGGATGATCGTGTCGAAGCTGGCGCTCTCGAACTCGATCGTCTGGCCGAGCTCCTCGGAGAGCGCGGCGGCGAGGTCGACGTTCAGACCTTCCCAGGTGCTGCCGTCGTCTCCGATGAAGTTGTAGGGCAGCAGCGACGGGTCGGCCGCGGCGACGATGACGTCGCCCGAGTCGGACGCGGAATCCGACGTGGTGTCGTCGGCGGTCGCACAGGCGGTGAGGGCGATCGCCGAGACGGCGGTGATGACCGCGGCACGGTAGCCGCGACGGATTGTGTTCATGGGGGCTCCTCGAATCGGGAGAACGGATGAAAGGTGAAGTGCAGGTCGCCGTGCCGGTGATCCGGCGGCGCATCACCAGGAGAACCCCGGAATGTTTCGTAGATGTGTCAACAATGTGCGTATTTGCGTTTCGCGCATCGATTTCGACACGAAACGGACATGAAGGGTTTCCTACGATGGCGATGTCCGACCCGCCGAGCCCCCGGGAGATCCAGCATGACCAGCGACACCCCCGCCCCCTCGCGCTCGACGGGCGACGCCGTCGACAGGCTGATGGCGGGGCCCGCGGGGGAGGGCTTCATCGATCTCGGGATCGGCGAACCCGATCAGCCGCTGCCGCTCCCGCTCGCGGAGGCCGCGGTCGCGGGGATCCGTGCCGGGCACACCGGCTACACCCCGAAGCTCGGGCTGCCGGAGCTTCGCCGACTGATCGCCGAGGACACCGCGACCGACCAGGGTCCGTCGATCGCGGTCGAGGATGTGATCGTCACCATCGGCGGGACCGGTGCGGTGGCGATCGCGTTGCTGGCGGCCGGCGGCGAGGGAGTGCTCGTCCCGGATCCCGCGTGGCCGAACTACGTGGTGCTGGCGACGAGCATGGGCTTCCGCACCCGCTCGTACACGCAGGGTTCGTCGGGAGACGACTTCTTCGACCTCGATGAGATCGAGGCGGGCCTGCGCGACGGCTTCCGTCTCGTGGCCGTCAACTCGCCCTCCAACCCCACCGGTGCGGTCGCTTCGCGCCGCGCGCTCGCCGCGCTCGTCGACCTGGTGCGTCGCTACGACGCTCGGATCCTCTCGGACGAGGCGTACGAGTCGATCGTGTTCGCCGGTGGCCGCGCGCCGTCCCCACTCGAGGTCGGCGGGGCGGATGTGACCTTCGCGGCCCGCACGTTCTCGAAGCGGTTCTCGATGACGGGACTCCGTCTCGGCTCGCTCGTCTCGCCTCCCGGCTATCGACGTGAGGTCGCGGCGATCCACGGGACGACCGCGGGCTGTGCGCCGATCACCGCCCAGGAGGTCGGGATCGCGGCGCTCACCGAGATGCCGGATCGCGGCGACGAGCTGGCGCGCATCTATCGAGATCGCTATACGCGAGCCGCAGCCCTCCTCGGACCTCGACTCCCGGCGCTCGGATCCGGTGCGCTCGGCGGTTTCTATCTCTGGATCGACGCGCGCGACACCGGCCGCACGGGCACCGAGATCGCGGCGGCGCTCGCCGCTCGCGGCATCGGTGTGAGTGCCGGGACGGTCTACAGCGCGTCGGAGGGCTTCATCCGCGCCTCGCTCACCGCCGAGGATGCGGCGCTCGACCTGGCGCTCGCGACGATCGCGACCGAGCTCGACGGATCCCGGTAGTCACCACTCGCTCGACGGCGACGTGCTCCGCTTGATTCGGTCGCCGCCTCTTGCAATGTCGAACCGGTTCGATTACCGTGGGCACCACCTTCGGGGTCCTGGGCCTCGTCCGCACGACACGTTCGATTCGCGAACCCGCGTTCGACCACGGGATCGTGCGGAACGCGTCCTACGGATCCGAACGGATCATCGAAGCAGTTCGAAGGAGAACGGCGAGTGGCGACCATCGGCGACGTGGCCAAGGCGGCGGGCGTGTCCCGCAGCACCGTGTCGTATGCGCTCTCCGGCAAGCGCACGATCTCCGACGAGACGCGCGAGCGCATCGAGAGCGCCATCCGCGAGCTCGGCTTCACTCCGAACGCGGGTGCCCGCGCGCTCGCCACGAGCCAGACCCGCGTCATCGGGTTGCTCGTCCAGTTCTTCCGCGACGAGTTCTCGCCGGCCATGATGCAGTACGTCTTGCCGATCTCGGATGCAGCCCGCGAGGCCGGCTACGACATCCTCATGGTCACCGAGGATGACGGACCCCACGCGCTCAAGCGCATCACCGACTCCGACATGGTCGACGGCCTCGTGCTGTTGAACGTCGCCCACGACGATCCGCGCGTCGGCCCGCTGCGATCGGCGCGTCAGCCGGGAGCCCTCGTGGGTCTTCCGCGCGACACCGACGGGCTCGACGTGTTCGACCTCGACTTCGGCGAGGCCGCGCGGATGCTGGTCGACCACCTGCAGGGGCTCGGGCATCGCGAGATCATCCTGGTCTCGCCGAACGAGCACGTCATCACCCGCGGTGGCGCATACGTCTGGCGCTTCCGGGATGCGGCGCTCGAGCGTGCGGCGCGCTACGGCCTCCGGATCTACCCCTACTACGGCGAGACCCAGCAGCCGGATGTCGCCGAGCAGTGGAACCAGGTGCTCGACGCGCGGCCCACCGCGACCGCCGTCATCGTGCACAACGACGCGATGATCGCGGGCCTGCCGCCCGTCCTCAACGCCCGAGGAGTGGAGGTGCCGCGCGACCTCTCGGTGGTCGGCATCTTCTCCGAAGACTTCGGACGACTGTTCTCGTTGCCGTACACGGCGATCGAGACGTCTCCGGACAAGCTGGGCCGCGCCGCGGTCCAGGCGCTCGTGCATCGAATGCGGGACGGGGAGGGCGCTGGTGCCCCCGTCGTCCGGTTCATCGCACCCGAGCTGACGGATCGAGGCAGTACCAGCACCCGCTGACCGTGCTGGCGGCGGCGAGAGTTCCGTCCGCGCCAGTGTCGAACCGGTTCGACAGCAAGACAACACCCCAACCCACCGCACATTCAGAGAGGAATACCGTGGACAAGAATCGGAAGGCCCGAGTGATCGGTGCCACCGTGCTGAGCGGCGCGTTCGTCGTCGCCGCACTCACGGGCTGCTCGACCACACAGAGCGAGACGTCGTCGGGATCGACGGAGTACACCCTGTGGGATCCGTATCCCGACCGCGACGCGTCGTCGGACTGGGCCAAGGCGATCGACGCCTGCGCCGCCGACATCGGCATCACGATCGAGCGCAACGCCGGCAACACCGGCGACACTGTGAAGGACCTCACGACCGCCGCGGCCGGCAAGCTGCCCGACATCGCGATGGTCGACAACCCGAAGGTCTCGACGCTCGCCGACGCCGGGCTCCTGACCACCACCGACGACAACGGTCTCGATGTCTCCGACATCCAGGAGAACATCCTGACCGCCGGTCAGATCGACGGGAAGACCTACGGTGTTCCCGTGGGCGCCAACACGCTGGGCCTCTACTACAACCCGGAGGTGCTCGACGCCGCCGGGGTGGACATCGCCTCCGTCACCGACGGCGCCTCGCTCACCGCGGCGCTCGAGAAGGTCGTGGCGGCAGGCAAGAAGGGCATCACCTTCTCTGCCGTCGGCACCGAGGAGGGCACCTTCCAGTTCCTTCCCTGGTTCTGGGGAGCGGGGGCCGACTTGACGGCTCTCGACTCGACGGAGGCGACCTCTGCGCTGACGCTCTGGACCGACTGGGTGAAGAACGGCCTCGCGCCGCAGTCGGTGCTGCAGAACACGCAGGGCACCAGCTGGGACGAGTTCAAGACCGGCGAGTTCGCCTTCGCGGAGAACGGCTCGTGGTTCAAGGCCGACGCCGACGCGGCCGGCTACATGTCGATCCAGATCCCGGGTGAGAACGGCCAGCCCGCTCCCGCTCCGACCGGTGGCGAGTTCATCACCATCCCGATCCAGAAGGACACCTCGCGCTACGCGACCTCCGTCAAGATCGTGAAGTGCCTGACCGAGGGCAACACCGGCGCCGACGCGCTCGGCTACGTCGCGCCCACGGCCGCGGGCCAGGAGGCGCAGTTGGCCGCCGACCCGAGCCTGCAGGGATGGGTGACCGCCGTCGGCGACGCGAAGCCGCGCACTGCCGACAACCTCGGCATCAAGTACGGCACCATCTCCGAGCAGCTCTACACCGCGGTGCAGAACGCCCTCTCCGGAGGGTCGAGCCCGGCTGACGCTCTCGCTGCGGCGCAGCAGGCCGTCGACGCGAAGCTCGGCTGATCGCATCCCGCCCGCGCCCCACACCGAGGAGGACACCCCGATGACCGCGATGCACACCGCACCGAGGACGGGCGCGGGCGGGAACACGACCGCACACGGAGGGGCGGTGCCGGCAGCCGGTGCCGCCCTCCCGTCGGAGCGCGACGGCGGGCGCCGCCGCCAGCGCATCCGCCAACAGCTCATCGCGTGGGCGTTCATTGCCCCGGTCGCGATCTACATGGTGCTGTTCTACGCGTGGCCGCTCATCCGCAATCTCGACCTCAGCTTCCGCGACTACTCGCTCGCCTCGTTCATTACCGGCGAGGCGCCGTTCGCCGGATTCGACAACTACATCGAGGTCTTCCGCAGCCCGACCTTCTGGCCGGCGCTCTGGAACACGGCCGTGTTCACCTTCGGGTCGATCATCGTGCAGTTCGCCCTCGGCCTCGCTCTCGCCGTCTTCTTCTATCGGCGCTTCCCGCTCAGCACGACGCTGCGCGCGCTCTTCCTCGTGCCGTGGCTGCTGCCGCTGCTCGTCTCGGCGTCGATCTGGGCGTGGATGCTCAACTCGGATTCGGGTGTCGTCAACGCGGCGCTCGCCGTGTTCGGCATTCCCCAGGTCAACTGGCTCACCTCCCCGCAGTGGTCGATGGTCGGCGTGCTGATCGCGAACATCTGGATCGGCATCCCGTTCAACCTCGTGATCCTCTACAGCGGCCTCCAGAACATCCCCTCGGAGGTATACGAGGCATCCGCGCTCGACGGCGCGAACGGATGGCAGACCTTCTGGCGCATCACCTTCCCGATGCTCCGCCCGGTGTCGGCGATCACGCTGCTGCTCGGGCTCATCTACACGCTCAAAGTCTTCGACATCATCTGGATCATGACCCGGGGCGGCCCGGGCGACTCGTCGACGACCTTCGCGATCTGGTCGTACCGGCTCGGATTCGGTGGCGGCTCGCCGGACCTCAGCCCGGCCGCCGCGGTCGGCAACCTGTTGATCCTCATCGCCTTCGTCTTCGGGATCATCTACATCCGCACGCAGCGTCGAACGGGAGACGAACTGTGACCGCCCGCGCCAAGCGCATCCTGACGAGCGTGGTGGGTGTGATCCTCACCGCGATCATGCTGTTCCCGCTCTACTGGATGATCAACGTCTCGCTCACTCAGCCGGATCGGCTGCGCAAGGATCCGCCCGATCTCTTCCCGGTGAACCCGACCTTCGAGGGGTACACGCGGGTGGTCCAGGACCAGCTGCCGTACCTCTTCACGAGCTTCGTGGTCGGCCTCGGCACGGTCGTCATCACCCTGGCGCTCGCAGCCCCGGCGGCGTTCGCTCTCGCGAAGCTGCGTCCGCGCGGTGGCCGCGTGCTCGACTTCGTGATGCTCATCGCACAGATGATCCCCGGGATCATCATGGCGATGGGGTTCTACCTGATCTTCTACAGCTGGGGCCTGCTCGACTCGATCCCGGGGCTGATCCTCGCCGATTCGACCCTCGCGGTGCCGTTCGGGGTGCTCATCTTCACGGCGTTCATGACGGGCATCCCCGACGAGCTCATCTCGGCAGCAAAGATCGACGGGGCGGGTGCCTGGCGCACCTTCCGCTCCGTCGTGCTGCCCATCAGTCGCAACTCGGTGGTGACCGTCTCGCTCTTCGCGTTCCTCTGGTCGTGGTCGGACTTCATCTTCGCGTCGACCGTCAACCGGGGCGGCCAGCTGCAGCCGATCACGATCGGCATCTACCGCTACATCGGCAACAACACCCAGGACTGGAACGCGATCATGGCGACGGCGGTCGTCGCCTCGGTGCCGGCGGCGGTGCTCCTCGTCGTCGCGCAGCGTTACGTCGCTGCGGGCGTGACGGCGGGGGCGGTGAAGTGATGACGGCATTCGACCTCGACCAGATCCCCTTCAGCGCACGGGGTTCGTGGCTCTCGCTCTCCCGTGTGGTGGGGCTGCATCAACGGGCCGAACTGGTTCACCTGGTGTCGCACACGACGGGGATGCATCCGGCGCTCGCGTTTTCGCCTCTCGCGGATGGTGCAGCAGTGGAGATCGAGGCGACGCCCGCCGCGCTCCGGTGGCGATCGTCGGCCGGCGTCGTCGAGGCGGCGTTCGACCGTGCGGATGCCGTGCGGGTGCGGGGTCGGGGCATGCGGATGCGCTTCGACGCGGCTGCGCCCGGGCTGACCCCGTTCACCGGGCACTACCTCTACGTCACGCCGCTCGACGGGTCGGTGGTGCTGACGTCATACGAGAGCGGACGCCGCTACCGGATCACCCCGATCGAGGGGACGCTGGCGGTGACGGGAGCGGAGGCGCTCGGCAAGTCGCCGCGGTTCGCTCAGACGGACGGACCGGACTGGGAGCTCGCGATCGAGGAACTCGAGTCGGTGGGGGAGTCGTATTCCTCGTCGCGTACCTTCGACGAGGTCGTGGCGGCGCGAGCCGCCGAGTTCTCTGCGTATGCGGGGCGGGTCGTGCACGACGAGCACGCGCCTCCGGCGGCGGAGCTCGCCGCCTACGTGCTGTGGAGCGCGACCGTCGCTCCCGTGGGCTTCGTCGGCCGCGAGGCCGTGTTGATGTCGAAGCACTGGATGGACAAGGTGTGGAGCTGGGATCACTGCTTCAACGCCCTCGCCCTTGCCCGGGCGGACCCGCGCGCAGCGATCGACCAGTTCCTCCTTCCCTTCGATCATCAGGCCGCGGATGGCGCCCTTCCCGACTCGGTCACGCACTCAGAGGTGCTCTACAACTTCGTGAAGCCGCCGATTCACGGGTGGGTGTGGTCCGAGCTTCGGCAACGACTTCCCGCGGAGCTCGTCGCGGAGGTGACCGGCGAGGTGTACGCCCGGGTCGCCGCGTGGACGCGCTTCTGGCTCGACCGGCGGCGCGCGCCCGGGTCGGCGCTTCCGTTCTACGAGCACGGCAACGACTCGGGCTGGGACAACGCGACGGTGTTCGACGTCGCGCGCGTCGTCGAGTCGCCCGACCTGGCAGCGTTCCTGGTGCTGCAGCTCGACGAGCTCGCGCGCCTCGCGGCATCCGTGGCTCCGGATGAGGAGCCGGGCTGGCGTGCGGAGAGCGCACGGGTGCTCGCGGCGATGCTCGAGGAGCTCCGCGACGGCGACCGCCTCGTCGCGCGGGCGGTCGCGGGAGGTGGGGTCGCGTCCGTGACGAGCCTGCTCACCTGCCTGCCGATCCTCGCGGCGGACCGGCTTCCGACCGAGGTCGTCGAAGCCCTCGTGGCCGACATCGATGCCCACTTGACCGAGTTCGGCCCGGCGACCGAGCTCGTCGACTCTTCGGAGTACGAGTCCGACGGGTACTGGCGCGGACCGATCTGGGCGCCGTCAACCTACCTCATCGAGCAGGGGTTGCGCGCAGCGGGTCGCCTGGAGCTCGCGGATGAGGTGAGCGCGCGGTTCCGCCGCCTCTGCGAGCGCTCCGGCTTCGCCGAGAACTTCGACGCGCTCACGGGCGCGGGCCTGCGCGATCGCGCCTACACCTGGACGGCGGCCGTGTATCTGCTGTTCGCAGAGCGGGTGGCTCGCCGTTACTGATCACACCTGCTGAGGAGGGCGAGGTCGAGTATCTTTAGCAAATGAACCAACGCCGTCGCGGATCCACGAGCGTTCGTCAGCGCAACCTCGACCTGGTCCTCTCCCACCTTCCGACGGGACTGGAGCTGTCGCAGAAGGAGATCGCTGAAGCGACCGGGTTCTCGGAGGCGACCGTCTCGAATCTCACAGCCGTGCTCGTGGAGCAGGGGCGCATCGAGGTCACCGCGGGGCGGCGGAACGGCAGGCGCGCGAATCTGCTCAGCCGCGCCGCGCCCAGTCGGGGCGTGATGATCGGAGCGAGTATCTCGCGGCACCGGATCGAGGTGCTCGGGATCATGCCCGATGGCGAGGTCGTCCGGACTCCGACCATCGAGCGCGTCGCGCCGTTCGAGTACGCGGACGATCTGCGGCGCATCGTCGACGCCGTGGAAGAGCTCTCGCTCGAGGTTCCCGTCAGCAGCATCGGGGTGGGGCTCGGCTTGACGGTCGATCCGGTCAGTGAGCGTGTGGGGAGCGTCGTCAGCTCGGGGCCGGAGGTCGTGCCCGGGTTCTCGTCGTCGTGGCAACCCGCCGACCTCAGGTCGGATCTCGCAGAGCGGTTCGGTGTGCCGACGACCGTGCTCAATGACGCCGATGCCGGCGTGCTGGGCGAGTTGCGCGCGGGCGCGGCTGTGGGCTCCCAGGACGTGCTCTACATTCAGCTCGGAGACGGAGTGGGCGGCGGGCTCGTGTTCGGCGGCCGGCTGTATCGCGGAGGTCGCGGTGGATTCTCGGGCGAGATCGGGCACCTCTCGTTCGACTCCGAAGGCCCCCTGTGCATCTGCGGCAACCGAGGATGCCTGGAGCCGTTGTTCGGCGAGGCGCTCTTGGCGAAGGTCGAGGGTGTGCACGGTCGGATGAGCATTCGCGAGTTCGCGCGTCTGGCGGGGGCCGGTGATCCGGCGTGTTCGAAGGCGTTGCGCGAGCTCGCCAGCCCGCTCTCGCGAAGCCTGGCGAACCCGGTGGCATTGCTGGCGCCGGAGCGCGTGGTCGTCGGAGGCGACCTGTCGATCGCAGGCGAGGCGATGCTGGCGCCGGTCATCGAGGCCTCGCACGCGTTCGGGTGGGCGTGGCGCGGGGAGATCGTGCTCGCCGAGCTCGGCCAGGACTCCGTCTGCATCGGGGCCGCGTATGCGGCAGCAGACGCCGCGATGCGCGATTGACTTAATTTATTGACCCAGAACGGTCGCTATGGTTTAGTTGCTAAACCAAGAGGGCGAATCGACCAGCGTTGGTCGACCCCCAGTGCTTCAAGGAGGAGGCATTCATGTTCCATCTGTCTCGCGGTCGTTCACTCCGGTTGATCGCCATCACGGCCGCCGTCGCCGCGGCTGCCGCGCTCACGGGCTGCTCAAGCGGGAGCAGTGGCGGAGGGCTGGCCGAACAGTCGCCCGACACGCTCCGCATCGCCATCAGCAGTCCGCCGGCGAGCCTGGACCCGGCGCTCGCGGGAAACGGTGACCCGCTCCAGATCCTCTACGAACTCGCCTACGATCCGCTCATCTATCAGCTGCCCGACGGCTCGTTCGCACCGGGGCTGGCCACCGAGTGGGGCTTCGTCGGTGAGGGGAACAAGGTCTTCGACCTCACGCTCCGCGAAGGAGTCACCTTCACCGACGGCGGTGAGCTCACCGCAGAAGGTGTCAAGGCGTACTTCGAGTACTACGGCTCGGTCAGCGGCTTCGGCTCGCGGGTTCAGAACTTCGAGTCCATCGACGTGACGGGACCCCTGAGTCTGCGGATCACGCTGAAGGAGCCGAACCCGCAGCTGGCCTACATGCTGACGCAGGACCTGGGAACGGGCAACGTGATCAGCCCGGTCGCGCTCGAGAACGTCGAGACGCTCGGAACCTCCACCGCCGGTGCCGGCCAGTACGTGCTCGATGAGACGAAGACGGTGGCCAACCAGACCTACGTGTTCACGGCGAACCCCGACTACTGGAACCCTGACGCCATCAACTGGGAGACCATCGAGGTGAAGGTGCTGGCGAACACGGCTGCCGCCCTGTCCGCGATGCGAACCAACCAGATCGACTACATGTTCGGAAGCGCCAAGGAGGCTGAGGCCGCCGAGGAGGCGGGCTTCAACGTCACCACCGAGCCGTACCTCTTCGGATTCGTCTCCCTGCTGGATCGCGGTGGCGAGGTCGTGCCCGCGCTCGGTGACCTGCGCGTGCGTCAGGCCCTGAACTACGCGATCGATCGGGACTCGCTTGTGAGCGGCCTCTTCGGCGACTACGCCAGCCCGAGCCAGCAGTTGCTGCTCCCCGGCGCCGATGGGTACGACGAGTCGCTGGAAAGCGCCTACACGTACGACCCCGACAAGGCACGTGCACTGCTGGCTGAGGCCGGCTACGCCGACGGATTCACCATTCCGATGGCCGCCTACAACCTTCAGCCCGGCGAGACGGATGTGGCCCAGGCGATCGCGAGCTACTGGGACGCCATCGGCGTGACCACGGAGGTGACCGTCGCGCAGACGATCAACGACTACGCGCAGATGATCCTCAACAAGGAAGCGGTCTCGACGGTCTTCGAGTACGGCGGGCAGCCGTTCTACCTCGTGGCGACCCAGCTGTTGGCGCCCGGGTTCTTCAACCCGTTCAACTCGACCGATCCGGAGATCAGCGCGCTGATCGCGGAGGGCGCTGCCGCGAACTCCGACGACGCTCCGGCGATCTACAAGGAGCTCCAGGCGGAGGTGCAGAAGGAGGCATGGTTCGCCCCCTTCGCCTCGATCGACAAGGTGGTGATCAGCCGCCCCGGGCTCGAGGGAATCCAGATGACTCCGGATTCGCTCAACCCGAACCCGGTCTTCTTCTCGGCCGGTAACTGACCCGACGACCACGAACGGCAGCGATACGTCATGCTCATCCTCATCCTCAAACGGGTGCTCATCTCCATACCGCTGCTGTTCGTGGTCTCGGTTCTCGTCTTCGTGCTCCAGTCGTTCATCCCGGGCGACGCAGCACAGCAGATCGCGGGGCCGCAGGCCTCACCGGAAATGGTCGAGAAGCTGCGCGAAGCGCTCGGTCTCAACCTCCCCGTCTGGGAGCAGTACGCCAGATGGCTCGGTGAGGTCCTGCACGGATCACTCGGGACGTCCCTGCTCAACGGTCAGCCGGTGATCGATGCCCTCAACCAGCGGCTTCCGACGACACTGTCGCTCGTGATCGGTTCGACCGTGATCGCGACGATCGTCGGCGTCGTCCTCGGTGTCATCAGCAGCCGGGGCAAGGGCGCGGCCGCACGATTCATCGACGTGTTGTCGATCGCGGGCCTTGCCGTCCCCGGATTCTGGCTCGCGCTCCTGCTGATCACGGTGTTCAGCGTCCAGCTCGGCATCTTCCCGGCGACCGGATACGTCGCATTCGCGGACTCGCCCTCCGAGTGGCTGCGTTCACTTGCGCTTCCCGTTGCAGCCCTCTCGCTCACCGGGGTGACCGCGATCGCGAAGCAGACCCGCGAGGCGATGCTCGACGTTCAGGCGAGCGACTTCATCCGCAACCTGCGGGCGAACGGGATCCCCGAGAGCGCCATCGTGTTCCGGCACGCGCTGCGCAGTTCCGCGGTGCGGATCGTGACGATCTCGGGACTGCTCTTCATCGGTGCGCTGGGCGGCTCGGTCGTGATCGAGCAGGTGTTCGGTCTGCCCGGGCTCGGCACGCTCGCCGTCAGCGCCACGACCTCGAAGGATCTCCCGATGATCCAGGGGATCGCGGTCTACTTCACGCTCATCGTGATCGTCGTCAACCTCGCCACCGACATCGCATACGGCTGGATCAACCCGAAGGTGCGTACCTCATGACCTCTTCGCCCACACCGGCGCCCGACTCGACCACGTGGATCGCGACACAGCCGCGCAACCGTCGACGCCGCGGCCCGCTCGCCAGGTTCATCCGCAAGCCGCTGGGAGTCGCCGCAGCGGTCCTCCTGCTGCTGGGTGTCGTCGCATCATTCGCGCCGTCGCTGCTGACCTCCATCGACCCGCAGGCGGCGGACTTCGCCAACGTGCTCAGCGGACCGACCGCCGCCCATTGGCTCGGCACCGACTCGCTCGGGCGCGACATCCTGTCACGCATCATCTACGGCACCGGCCCCGCCCTGCTCGGCGTGCTCATCGCCGTCGGCGTCGCCGCGTTGGTCGCCATTCCCGCAGGGCTCGCCGCGGCGATGTTCCGGCCGGTGGATGCGGTCGTGACCCGCCTGAACGACCTCGTCATGTCGATCCCCGGGATCATCGTGCTGCTCATGGTGCTCGCGCTGTCGGGTTCGATGAACTGGGCGATGGTCGCGGTCGGCTTGCTCACGGCCCCCGGCCTGGTCCGTGTGGTCCGCAGTTCCGCGGCCACCGTGACCGAGGAGCCCTACATCGCCGCCGCGCGGGTCTTCGGAGTCGGCAAGTGGAAGATCGCGTTCCGCCACGTGCTGCCCCGCATCGCGGGCCCCATCCTCGTCAATGTCTCGCTCATCGCCGCCAACGCCCTCGTCACCGCGGCCGGTCTGAACTTCCTGGGCCTCGGCCTCACCCCTCCGACTCCGAGTTGGGGCGGACTGGTCGCCGACGGTGCGGCCGTGATGAATCAGCAACCGTGGACGCTGGTGCCGAGCGGCGGCGTGATCGCCATCACGGTCATCGCCTTCGTGCTCCTGGGCGACGCCATCCGCGACGTGACGGCGGAAGGCTGGACGGCGGGCCGCAGCAAGGGGGCGTCGATCACTCGGGCGACCACCGTTCCTGCCACCTCGTCGGACGACGCCGTGATCGAGTCGGCGGATGCGCTGCTGCGCGTGCGAGACCTCAGCATCGCGTTCCCTGATGCCGACGGCTCCGCCCGATCCGTGGTGCAGTCGGTCTCGTTCGATATCGGCGCGGGTGAAGCCGTCGGCATCGTGGGCGAGTCCGGATGCGGCAAGACGATCACCGGTCTCGGTGTGCTCGGGATGCTGCCGGGCGGTGCGCGCGTCGTGTCGGGCAGCATCCAGCTGGATGGGGTCGAGCTGCTCGAGCTGAGCCCGCGCGAGCGCGCAGCCGTTCGCGGGAAGACGATCGCGTTCGTCTCGCAGGAGCCGATGACCGCGCTCGACCCGCTGTTCACCGTGGGCTACCAGATCTCGCAGGCCGTTCGGGTTCACACGGGGGCGAGCCGCAAGCGTGCCGCCGCCCGCACCCTGGAACTGCTCGAACAGGTGCGGATCGTCGACCCGAAGCGTGTCGCCCGCAGCTACCCGCACGAGATCTCCGGTGGCATGGCGCAGCGCGTCTCGATCGCGATCGCGCTCGCCGGCGCTCCGCGCCTGCTCATCGCCGACGAGCCCACGACGGCGCTCGACGTGACCGTGCAGGCAGAGATCGTCGCGCTCCTGCGCACCCTTCAGGAGGAGACGGGCCTCGCGGTGATGCTCATCAGTCACGACCTCGGCGTGGTCTCCGCGTTGTGCGAGCGTGCCGTGGTCATGTACGCGGGGCAGGCGGTCGAGCGGGCGCCCGTCGGCGAATTGATGTCGACGCCGCTTCACCCGTACAGCGCGGGCCTGCTCTCTGCCAACCCGCACTTCGCGACGCCGGGTTCACGCCTGCAGACCATTCCCGGCAGTGTGCCGCCTCCCGATAAGTGGCCGGTCTCCTGTCACTTCGCGGACCGGTGTGCGCTCGCCACCGAGGCGTGCCGCGTGGGCCCGATCCCGCTCGTGGCGGTGGCGCCCGGTCGCGCGTCCCGGTGCGTGCGCGTCGACGCTCTTCAGACCGAGGGGGTGGCACGATGACCGAGACTGGTCTTCTGCTGGATGTCGCGGACCTCGTCGTCCGGTTCCGTGGACGGCGCGGAAAGCAGGTCACCGCTCTCTCTGGTGTGGACCTCACCATCCGCGAGGGCGAAACAGTCGGGCTGGTCGGAGAGTCGGGGTCGGGCAAGTCGACCCTCGGCAATGCGGTGCTCGGCCTCGCGCCCGTCGCGTCGGGAACGATCACGTTCGCGGGTGAGGACATCTCCCACGCCCGCAACCGTCAGCGACGTCGGCTGAGTCGCGACCTCCAGGCGGTGTTCCAGAACCCGTACGGGTCGCTGAATCCGACCCGGACCATCGGCTCCACTCTGGCGGAGCCGATGCACGAGCAGGGCCGGTTCGGTCGCGCCGAGATCCAGCGTCGGATCCGCGAGGTGCTCGACCAGGTCGGAATGCCGGCCGACTCGGCACAGCGATACCCCAGCGAGTTCTCGGGGGGTCAGCGGCAGCGCATCGCCATCGCCCGTGCACTGGTGCTGTCGCCCAGACTCATCATCTGCGACGAGCCCGTGAGCGCCCTCGATCTTTCGATCCAGGCGCAGGTGCTCAATCTGCTGGGCGATCTGAAGCGCGAGCTCGGCGTGAGCCTGCTGTTCATCTCGCACGATCTGGCCGTCGTCCGCTACATCGCCGACTCGATCGTCGTGCTCAAGCACGGCGAGATCGTCGAGCGAGGTCCGGCCGCCCAGGTCTACGACAACCCGCAGGCCGAGTACACCCAGCGGCTCCTCGCGGCCGCCCCCGCGCCCGTCACCCACGTCCCCTTCGAATCAAGATGAGAAGAACTGCCATGCAACGCAATGTCGAAGTCACCACACGTCACGGGCGCCTGCGCGGTGTTGAGCATCGGGGAGCGGTGTCGTTCCTCGGTGTCCCGTACGGCGCTTCCACGGGAGGTGCGAACCGCTTCCGTCCTCCGCAGCCGGTGGAGCCGTGGGAGGGGGTGCGCGATGCCACGGTGTTCGGCCCCGCGGCGCCGCAGAACGACACGCGCCTCACCGCCGATGGCACCTGGATCGATGTCATCACGATGATGTACCCGCGGACGGGTTCGCCGACCGAGGGCGGTGCGATGTCCGAGGACTGCCTCGTGCTGAACGTGTGGACGCCGGCCGTCGACACCGAGAAGCGCCCGGTCATGGTCTGGTTGCACGGAGGCGGATTCGCTCACGGCACGGGGAGCGAGATGCTCTTCAACGGAGACGAGCTGGCCCCCCTGGGCGATGTGGTGGTCGTCACCCTCAACCACCGGCTCGGCATCCTGGGGTACCTCCCCCTCGACCTCGCGGATCCGGAATTCGCCCACTCGGGAGTCGCCGGCATGCTCGACATCGTGCAGGCGCTCGAGTGGGTGCGTGACAACATCTCCGCGTTCGGTGGCGATCCCGACAACGTGACGGTGTTCGGGCAGTCGGGCGGCGGGGCGAAGGTCAGCGTGCTGCACGCGATGCCCGCGGCCCGTGGCCTGTTCCACAAGGCAATCGTCCAGAGTGGTGCGATGCTGCGCCGCCCGCCGGCAGAGCAGTCTCGACGGCTCATCGACGCCGTGCTCGCGGAGGCGGGGATCGCGCCGGATGAGGCGCACCGGCTGGCGGACGTGCCGCTCGAGCGTCTCCTCGAGATCCAGGAGCAGCTCACCAACCTCGGCGCGGCGTTCTCGTTGGATGGCGAGGCGGAACACGGCGAGCCGAGTCTGATGTTCGCGCCGACGGAGGACGAGGCGCATCTGCCGGATGCCCCCTTCCATCCGCTGCAGGACGGCACGGATGCCATCCCCATGCTCGTCGGGTACACGTCCCATGACGCGTCGCTCCTGCTCTGCAACGATCCCGACTATCGGGACTACACGCGTGAGCGGCTCCTGGCGCGCCTCGCGCTCAGCAACGACGACCCCGAGGCGGAGCTGGCGAAGTGGGAGGCCGCCTACCCGGACGAGCCACCTCGCCTGCTGCTCGCACGGATCGTCACCGACGAGTCGTTCCGTCCCGCGGTGTTGCGGTTGGCGGAAGTGAAGTCGCAGCAGTCGGCACCCGTCTGGTCGTACGAGTTCGGCTACCAGACGCCGATCTTCGACAACCTGCTCGGCAGCCCGCACAGCCTCGACCTGCCGTTCGTGTTCCGGACGGTGGGGCGCTCGCCGTTCGCCGGAGACAACGCCGACCGCCATCAGGTCTCGACGGACATGGCCCTCGCGTGGACCTCCTTCGCGAGGTCGGGGGACCCGAACCACCCCGGCATCCCGGAGTGGCGACCGTTCGGCGTCGCCCGTTCCACGATGCTCATCGACACGGTCTGGCGGGAGTACTCCACACACGAGATCCCGGAGCTGCAGCCGGGCAGCATCTTCGCGCGGGAATGACCTCCCGACTGCGCTTCGCATGACCGACGGTCAGGCGAGCGACCCAGAGGATCCGGACGCCCGTCGCCGGCTCACGCGCATCTCGAGTGATCGTGCCCGGGTTGCCGCGCTTGCCGGCACGGGGATGGTGGTCGCCGTCATGCAGACGGTGGTGACCCCCATCTACCCGCAGTTGCCCGAGTATCTCGACGCGGCGCCAGCTGACATCACGTGGGTTCTCAGCGCGACCCTGCTCGCGGCGGTCGTGTCGACGCCGATCAGCACCCGCCTGGGCGACATGTACGGCAAGCGACGCGTGCTTCTCGTGCTCCTCGGGATCGTCGTGGCGGGGAACGTGCTCGCGGGCTTCTCGAACGAGCTCACCACCATGATCGTCGCGAGGGTTCTCCAGGGAACCGGACTCGGCGCGATCGCGCTCGGCATCAGCATCCTCCGCGACATCCTTCATCCGCGTTCGCTCAGTGGCGCGGTCGCTCTTGTGAGCGCGACCTTGGGTATCGGAGGGGCGATCGGGTTGCCCGTCGCGGCCCTCATCGCCGAGCACTTCGACTGGCACGCCCTCTTCTGGTTGGGGGCGATGCTCTCGACGGCCGCAGGCATCGCTGTGCTCGCCGTCGTGCCTCCGAGCACGTTGCGAGCCGGCGGGCGCTTCGATCTGGTCGGCGCCATCGGCGCGGGCGTCGGACTGACGTCGGTGACTCTCGCGATCTCGAAAGCCCAGGCGTGGGGTTGGTGGGCTCTCCTGCTCGCGCTCGCCGCGGCACCCGTTTTCGCGTGGTGGGCGCGCCGGGAGCTGCGGGTGGCGGATCCGTTCGTCGATCTACGGGTGGCGGCTCGCCGCCCGGTGCTGCTGACGAACCTCGCGTCGGTCGGGGTCGGCTTCTCGTTCTTCGTGGTCACGGGGTCGTTGCCGGTCATCCTGGAGGCGGAGCCGGTGGAGGGCGTCGGATTCGGCCTCGACCTGTTCACCGCGAGCTTGTGTCTCATGCCGCTCGGTGTCGTCATGTTCCTGGTGTCGCCGCTCGCCGGGCGCCTCTCCCGGGCGAGGGGGGCACGATTCAGCTTCCTGCTCGGCATCGCGGTGATCGTGGCCGGGTTCGCGTTCGGGGCCCTGTTTCTCGACGAGGTCTGGCACGTGATCGCGGTCTCCACCTTCACGGGCATCGGGGTGGGTTTCGCCTACGGCGCCATGCCGACCCTCATCATGGCGGCGGTGCCGTCGTCGGAGACCGCTGCGGCCAACGGGTTGAACTCGCTGATGCGCACTTTCGGTTCGACGTTGTCGGCGACGGTGGTCGGTGCGATCATCGCGGCGTCGCTGTCGGACGGTGGGTTGCAGCGGTGGGCCTTCGAGACGATCTTCGCGCTGGGGGCGGCCGTCGCCTGCCTGAGTCTGCTGCTCGCCTCGCTCGTTCCCGCACATCTAGCTGCCGGGCGCCGGCAACTCGGCTGACGGCGTCGGCTCCTCGGTGTTGCTGTACAGGCACCACATGTGGTGCGCAACACCGTGCCCGGTCGTGCTGTTGCGCTCCACGAAGTGCTCGCGGCCGACGTGTGGTTCCACGGCCACGACGTCCTCCGGCGTCACGCCGTCGGGCCACTCGGGAAAGTCCAGCGCGTTGCCGGTCATGTACGGCAGTGCGCGGCCATCTCGCAGCCGCATCGTGAAGATGAGGTAGCCCATTCCGGATTCGCCCACCTCGTAGAGCTCGTCGGCGAATCGCTGCGGCATCCGGTACGGGCTCTCCTCGATGGCGACCACCTCGCGCGGGTCGACGGTGTTGCCGCGGGGATCGTCGCCCCAGTGAGCGCGGAGTCGGGACTGTTCCGCGAAGCACACCCGGGGGAGGACCTCACCAGATCGCAGCGTCACCTGGCACGGGAAGTACTGCAGGGTGCCGTCGTGACTCGGAGCCACGCGCGCGAGCTGTGCGGCGAGGTCCGGGGTGAGGGCGGGGGCTTTGGGCCGCGCCGCTTCTCGGCGTTCCTTGACTTCCTTCCCCGGAATCACCGGAAGCAGCTTCTCGAAGAGAGAGACGAAGTCGGCCCTCGACAGCGCCCGCGGAATCACACCGATCATCCGCGTTGGTACGAACTCGAATTCCACATCGCCCGACTCGGTGGCCACGAGCAACGTCAGGCTGATTGTCTCGCGCACGCCCAGCAGTGAGCGACCGATTCCCTTGATTTCCACGAGGTTTGAGGGGATGAGCCCGAACGCGTCAGAACCGCCGGATGCGACATGCACCCCCTCCGAGTCGAACGCGAGCGCGGCATAGGTCGACGGTCGCAAGGCAATTCGCTGATCGCCGAGGATCTTCGCCACCTGCTGACTGGCCGATGCGAGCTCGTATCCGACGACGATGGGGACGTGTATCGCGTCCGGGAAGGCCGCGGCGAGCCTCTTCTCGCGCCCGCGGATGCTGAGGGCGAAGCCTCCGATGATGAGGAGGACGACCGCGAGGGTGATCCCGATCACCGGGACGAGGATGTCGAGCCGGTCGCCGAACCGGATCAGGCCGAGGCTGAGGCCGATCGCGCCGCCGACGATGGTGATCCAGAAGATCGGCGGCTGGGATGGTCTCTTGGGCTGGTCGCTCATGTCAGGTGCGCTCAGCCTCTCTTAGAGGGCGACCAGGTTCGGGGCAGTCTCGAATCCTGCAATGCCGCACCCGAGGGACCCTATCTCTGAGGACCACTTTTATCTTCTGCTCGGCGATAGTACGAATGCGATTGCTGCGATCGATAACAACGCGAGGGCAATGCCGAGAGTCGGTGAGAAGAGATCTGTCGATTCAAACGTCGACAACGCCCATCCGGCTGGCCCGTTGGGGGTCGTGCCGAGGAGCATGCAGGCCGCGAGGCAAGCTGCCGGAAGTACTCGTAACTCCTTGGAAAGCTCGGGGATGGCGGCGACTAAGACAAGTGCGGTATTGAACAAGCCGGGAACTAAGGCCGCACGGAAGCCCGCGAGCCCCACCAGCAACCCCATCCAAGTCACTGCGGGAAACAACAGCGCAGCGACGACATCCAACCAGCGCGGTTGTTGGCGTACGGAGCCTAGCGCCCGCTCCGCTATTGACCGCTTTCGGACGCTGAGCCAGAACAGTGGCGGTCCGATGGACAGGAAGACCGGCACGGCGGTCGAAACGAAGGCGCCGCCGCGCAATGTGGGATACGGGAACCGCAATCCGTGAGTGAGGTCGATTGCGATGACCAAGAGCAACCAGCCCGCCACCGCCCACCACGACCACGACGCCCGGAACCACCAAGTCACGTCGGCGAGTTCGGGTTAGGCCGCTCCAGAGCCACACGGTAGGCGGTTGCAGCTTGATCTCTGGAACTTCTGCCGGCCGAGCCGAGACGAAAGAAGTCGCTCGTTGTGTTTTCGTAGACGACAGACCCCTCCGACAGCACTGCCACGTAGTGAAACACCTCGTCGAGGTCGTCCACCTCGTGCGTTGTGGCGAGAACGGGTTTGGATGCCGACAACTCTGCGACGATAGCGATCAGATTCTCGCGCTCTGCGGGGTCGAGCCCCGTTGTGACTTCGTCCAGCAGGAGGACAGCGGGATCAGCTACTAAGCCTTGTGCGATCGAGAGACGCCGCTGTTCCCCTCCTGAGAGTTGTGTTGAGCGAGCTCGCGCTTGCTTCATCAGGTTGAGGCGTTCGAGACACCACTCGCTCCGATCCCAGGCGTGGCTGCGACTCAATCCTTTGAGCCATCCGGCGTATGCGACTGCTTCCCGAACGTTCAATCCGGAAAAACCCCGGGCGTCCTGGGGAACTAGACCCACAACACGGCGGCGGCCTCGACTAGATTCGATCATCTTGCCGTCTGGGTCAATTGTTGCGACTAGGCCTCGAGACGGTCTCAAGGCACCCGCTGCGGTATGGAGAATTGTCGACTTCCCGGCCCCGTTTGGACCTAGCAGTGCTAAGGGAAAATGGTCGAAGCTCCACGAGAAATTGCTGAGCACGGGGCGACGCGTGGCTCCGCGGCGAACCGTAACGTTGCTGAAAGAGAGGCTTGCCATTTGTCTCATATGCATATGCTCGCATTGTCTTCTCGCCATCGTTTGTAGACGCTGAAACCGTCCTCCGCGCTACTGATGCCTATCGCTGCGAGAACCTCGTCGCTTTTGGCGGGGATGGAAATTGTGTCGAAGAGGGGTGAACTGCCCGGTGTGGCGATGGCCTGTGGGTTGGCGCCGAGAGCGATTGCCAAACCGAAAGCGGCACGCTCACCGCTTTCGGCCTGCTCAAGTGTCTTAGGTGTATCGATGCACGATTCGCGTAGCTGGTAACCGAAAGCGAAGAAGAGCGTCCGAGTGTTCTGGTCATCGTCGGGAAGGATGTCCCAGAGTACGGCGCCATCCTCCTTGGCTAGCATCGTGCTGGTGGTGACGAGGGTCGGAACGTCGAGGTCATGCGCGGCGAGTCGAGTCGACAATAGCTGCGTTTCCTGAACGAGCTGATCGCGGAGCGGCGCGAACTCGGGCCAAAGGCAGACTCGAGGGTGTGCCCCCTCACACGCCGCTTCTGCGCCAGCACGGGGCTCGGTCGGTGGGACATCGATGGCCCCGGCGAGCGTTGTCAGCACCAGTACTCCGGCCGCGATCGCGCCAAGCTGGCCCGCGATTCGGATCAATGTTCTCCGAACCTCGGCGAGAATGAAGAGCGCGAGACAGATCACCAGGACGACCAGCGGCCCGATGATCGCTGCTACTTGAATCTGCTGGTCCATGGACATCAATGCGATAGGCAGGCCGAAGCCGAAGGACGCTCGGATGACTGGCAGATCGTCGTTTACCAGTGGGAGGGCGACTATGAGGTAGGACCCCAAAAGCGCGGTCGGGACTGCCAGAGCTGTTGGCAAGATCAGCCCGAGGAATCCCCCGATCAATATGAAGATGAGGAGCATCGCCCCATACGCGACGACCACCGTAGCGGACGCGGGGCCGACCCAAACCGGGCGGGTAGCCTCCGCGACAAGTATGAGCGAGGTGCTGTAGCCGAACACCGCGAAGACAATGATCGGCGCATTTATTCGAATGATTCGAGAAATGAGCGGCCTCACCGGGGCAATCGAATTTGCTCGCCCCCATCGCTCGATTGGGCCAGTCGCCCACGCCGCACCCGCCGCCACGAGTGGCATCCCAAGTTGGAGTCCTACCCCTGCGATTGCCAACACCGCTTCCCAGGTGGCGGGAGCGCGGTAGCCGGGATAGTTGTTCGTCAAAGAGACGAGCATGATCGCGGATACCGACACTCCTGCCCACAGCGCCGGATTCGTCAGGAGGGGACGCCCTCCCCACCCAGCGATGCGCCCCACCTGGTGATCACCAGTAGATGTTGGCGTTATCGGCGTTGATGTTCCATCCACCGTTCGCGCCGTAGAACACCCCGCCCGAGGTTGACCCGTTGTACTGGTACTTGTACGTCCCCGCACTGACCCGACCCCAGTCCTGGTAGCTGCCCGGCGCAGCGGTCTTGTTCCCCTGGGACACGTAGCCCACCCCCCATGTGTCCTTAAGCAGCTGAAGTTGCACGGAACTGACACTCTTCGTCAACCCCGTTCCAACAAAGTAGATCTCGACGCCGGTAAGGCGGACGCGAGTCTTTGCGGCGTCCCCGTCACTATCCGCCCAGCTGTTCGAACGCGCCCCAACCGACCAACCGACCATATAGCTGAGTCTCTGCCCTTCTGCGGTCGCAGCCGAGACACTGCCGAGGGTGAGGGCGACAGATGCGGCAATTGCGACGCTGGCCTTGAGCAGTTTGCTAGTCATGACGCTCCACTCAATATGCTTGTTCCGCGCGGAGTTGCGCATGGCTCAACATTGGCCGCGAGGGTGAGCTAAAGTCAAGTGGCAAAGTTGCAGGGGCGGCACACATGGCGCGAGGGGGAGCGGAGATCAGCGAGCGGACGGGTTCAAATACCTCGACCGGGGTCACGGGTTCGATGGTGGCCCGGGGGGGACATGGCAACAACTTCGACGCCATCCGACTCTTCGCCGCGCTGACGGTGGTAGTCGGCCACGCATGGCCGTTGACGGGCGTGCCAGATCCGCCATCGATAGCCGGAGTCCCTGTCTTTACGATTGCAGTCTGGGTATTCTTCGCCGTGAGCGGGTCGCTGATCACCCAAAGCTGGGTTCGTTCGCCAAGCGTCCTCGGGTTCGTTCGCCGCCGTGCTGGCCGCATCTTTCCCGGATTGACGGCAGTCGTCGTCCTGACGACATTTGTCTTGGGGCCTGCGGTGACAACCGTGCCTATCCCGCAGTACTTTTCTTCCTCGGAGACATGGCTCTATTTGACCAATGTCTCCCTAATTTCAACGTACAAACTTCCTGGTGTGTTCGAAACGAATCCGAGGCCCGTAGTCAACGGCGTCTTTTGGTCACTTGGTCCAGAGTTCGTCTGCTACCTGGGCGTACTCGTATGCGGTGTGCTGGGTTCCCGCTTCCTTTGGCGGCATCCCATGGCCGTACGAATGATCATTCCTATTGGGTTTGCGGTGGCCCTGGGGGTTGTCGCGCTCACGCCGTCAGCCCTGCTGGACCCGGTTCGCCCAATTGTGACGGCCATGACGTTCTTCGCGGCGGGAGCGGCATGGTCGGTTCTCCGCACTCCGCCGATCTGGCCGGCGCTGACCGCGATCCCTCTTGCAGCTGTTTGCGTGTCGCTTGCACCCGAGTTGCTGTTGCCGCTGGCCTGGCTCGTGTTGCCCTACGTGGTGGTTGCGCTCGGGGAATGCAACACGCCTCTAGTCCGCCGGGCGGGAAGGTACGGAGATTTCTCCTACGGGATCTACCTTTGGGGCTTCCCAACACAGCAGGTTTACTATTCGTTGTTTCCCTCTGCCCCTCTTGTTGCACAAATTGCTCTCACGGTGGCCACGACGGGTGTGGTTGCGTTGCTTTCCTGGCGATTGGTCGAGCGACCTGCCCTTGAGTGGGCCCGCGGAGGCAGAGCCGACCGAAGTGCCAATGCCCGACGCGGGGGATACGCCTAGTTCGACTCCGGAACGGAGTTGGGCAGTTCGCATGGACTCGGCGTTCGTGTACACCTCTTTGCTATGGCGTGACCGCGCTGAACGTCAGGGATCCGTAGGGGGCGGGCAGTGTCTCCGAACGGGGCTGTCGATCGCACCGTGCGGCTCGACCCCGGTGAGTGATTGACAATTGCTCGGACTGTGCCTCAGATTGTGTCTCGTGCAGGTTGAGGCGTCCATCGGATTCACAAGCCGAGGTGCGATGCGCATCCGTGGGTGCTGGGTCGCGGCAGCAATCATCCTGCTCGCAACCGGCCTGGCGGGCTGCGGGCTGAGCGGGACTCCCGAAGCGACGCATCATGCGCGCGAGGAGTTCCGCGCCATGGAGGAGCAATTCGAACTGAAAGCTCCGCCTGCGGGGACCGACTTCGTCGACTACGTCTACACCTATCAACTGGATTGGGGCGAGCTGGGAATCGACGAGAGCGGACAGACGAGAGCGACCGATGTCGGCATCGGTGGGCGCACGTCGACTCTCATATATGCCGCCGAGGAGGCCGGCGGGGAAGGAGTGCTGGGGCTCATCGTCATGGGGTACTCGTCTCCGGCTGGGTGGGGCTCACGGTCGGCTGAGGTCTATTCATGCCTCACCGTGACTTTTGATCTCGTGGGTGGCTCCGCGCCGGAATACGCCGATGCCGATTGCATCAACCAACTCCGCGGGAGCATCGCCACCGATACCCACGTCACGCTCGCGACGTTGCGCGGCTAGATGCTGTCTACGCGACCCGGGGACGGTGCTGGCCCGCGCCGCGACCCCGCGATGGAGTGGATTCGCGGGGTCGCGGTGAGTCGGCCGGGGCTCTCTTACGCAGTGGCGGGGGTCGGCGTCAGCGCCTTCTCCTCCAGCCACGCGAGAACGTCATCGGCGACGTCGCGCCAGCCACTGTCGAGAGTGAGGGAGTGTCCCTTGCCCGGGTACTCGTGCAGGTCGGTGACCGATGAGGGGTTGTCGGCGTAGAGCTTCGCAACCTGCTTGGTGACGACGAGCGGCACGACGTGATCCTCCGTCCCCGCGCCGAGGAGCAGTGGGCCGCGCACCGCGTGGTGGGTGTCCACCGCAGCGGGCGAGTTCCTGGTGAACGCCGCCGTCGCATCCTCGAAGAGCGGTCGACCGGGCCCGGGGATCATGACGGACTCGAAGATGGCGTTGCACTCCGCTTCGTCGATCTTGTTGCCGAAGCTGTAGTGGAACTCCTTCGCGGTGAGCGCCACCGTGCGCTTCTTGTTCGCCGGGTTCTTCAGCACCGGGAGTCCGGACTTGAGCTGCGAGAACGGGAGCGCCGTCACACCCTTGATCGGAGCCGGGTCGATCGCGGCCGCGCCGCGCACGAGGTCGTGTGCGAGCAGCTCCTGGGCGATGAGCCCACCGAAGGAGTGCCCAATGGCGATCGGCTTGGTGTCGAGTCCGCGGATGATGTCGGCGTAGTGGTCGAAGATCTGGGCGATCCCCACGCCGTCCATGCCGCTCGGCTCCTCCCGCGTGGCGGCGACCGTGTCCTTGTCGCCCGGCCAGCCGGGGGCGATCGAGGTGTAGCCCTTCGTGGCGAAGAGATCCTGCCAGGGCTGCCACGACGAGGCGTGAACCCATAGGCCGTGGATGAAGACGACATCCGGTGAGGTGTTCGACATGGTGTTCTCCTTGTGAGTTGTGCGATGGGAGGGATTACAGGTCAGAGCGTTTTGATGAGGCCGCCGTCGATCAGGAAGTCGGAGCCGGTCACGTTGCCGGCCCGGCCGCTCGCGAGCACGAGCGCGAGGTCGGCGACCTCCGCGGGCTCGGTGAACCGCCCTGTGGAGAACCCGCCCTGGGCTGCGATGACCGTGTCGCGTGCGCTCGCGAAGTCGACGCCGAGCTGCGCGGCCGCCGTCGCGGCGACGCCGTGTTCGCCCAACCACAGATCGGTTGCGACCGGCCCCGGGCTGATGCTGTTGAACCGGATGTTGCGGGGGCCGAACTCCTTCGAGAGCGCTTTGGAGAGGTTCCAGACGGATGCCTTGGCGGCGGAATAGTCGATCACCCCGGGGTCGGGGAGGAAGGCATTCACCGAGCTGATCGTCACCACGCTGCCCCCGCCCCGGGCGACCAGCTCGGGGATCGCGGCGCGCGACATCCGCAGCATGGAGAAGAAGCAGACCTCGAACGTGCGTCGCCACGCGCCGTCGTCGATCGCGAGGAATCCCTCGTCGCGCAGGGTGACGGCGCCGACGTTGTTCACGAGGATGTCGAGGCCACCCTGCGCACGGGCGGCCGATACGAGCTGTTCGGGCGCCTCCGGGTCGGTGAGGTCGACCGACACGAACGTCACGGCGTCACCTAGCGCTGCGAGGGCGGGCGTCGTCGATCGTGATCCGGCGATCACGTGCACGCCCTCCGCGACGAGCGCCGTCGTCACCGCGAGGCCGATGCCCCGTCCGGCGCCGGTGACGATCGCATTCTTGCCGTCGAGTTCGAGGTCCATGCGGCGAGGCTACGGAGGCCTCAGAGGGTGGTCGTGTCCCTGCTCTTCCTGGGTGTGACACGGTCAGCCTCGGCGGCGATGACCGAGAGCATCTGCAGCTTCTCGGCTGACGGCCCACCGGGGGCGGGGATGTACATCCCGAGCACCTGCCCGCCGGTGCCGGGCAATTGGAACGTCTGGTGTCGTAGCTCGATGAGTCCCACCTCGGCGTGACTGAACGTCGACGGGTGCCCGCCGGGCATCCGGCTCTCGTGGCGCTCCCACAGCTCGTCGAACTCGGGCGCCATCTCGTGCAGATCGGCGAGCAGCGCGGTCATCCTCGGGCCGTCGTCGTACGGATCGACGGTGGCGCGCAGGAACGCCACGGCACGGCGTGCGGTGACCCACCAGTACGCGTCTCGGGGCACCTGCGGATTGAACATGAGCTTCACCAGGTTGTTGCCCACGCGGAACCCCGGGGTGAGCACCTCGGCGAGCCGGTTGACGTAGAGGATGTCGAGGTAGCGCGTCGTGATGTGCGCCGGAACCGAGGGGAGTGAGGTGAGCAATCCGATCAGACTCGGACTGACGACCTCATCGGCCGCGGCGATCGGGACGATCGGTGGGCGGGCGAGCCGGTGGAGATGCGCGACCCCGTCAGCGTCGAGCGCGAGAGCGCGAGCCACCCCGTCGAGGACGGCGGCCGACGGATGCAGCTCGCGGCCCTGCTCGAGCTTGAGGTAGTAGTCGCTGCTGATCCCGGCGACGAGTGCGACCTCTTCGCGGCGAAGGCCCGCCACACGGCGAGGTGAGGAGCCGCGTGGAAGGCCTATCTGCTCGGGCTCGACGAGTGCCCGGCGGGCGCGCAGGAATTGCGCCAGCGGATTCACGTGATCCACGGTTCGCCTTTCGATACCAACTCGAACAGGCGCTTCTCAGACGTACTGCCTGGTTCGGCGTGCCCGATCACGAGGGAGCTATCGCTGTCCGGTACGCGCATCACCTCGTAGGTGATGGTCAGGCGGCCGACCTCGGGATGATCCATCGGCACGTGCAGCGCGTAGTCGTCGGGGAGAACACCTTCGCTCCACGCGCGCCGGAATTCCTCGCTGCGCCGTTCGAGCTCCGTGCGCAACCGATCGATGCGGGTGTCGTCGGGCGAGGAATCGTGGTGCGCCTCTTTCAACAGGCTCACCATGCGTGCCGACACCTCGCCCCAGCGGGGCAGGGTGCGGCGCGCTCGCTCGTTGTCGAAGAGCGCGGAAGCGAGGTTGGTGCCGACCGTGAAACTGGGGGAGATCGCGCGGGCGAGCACATTGGAGGCGATCACGTCCCAGCTGCCGTTCACGACGACCGCCGGCGTGGTGGTCAGCGACTCCACGAGCTCGGCGAGCAATGGATTGACCCGGTCCATGGCGGCGAGCCTAATCTTCGGGTGGAGTTCCGAAGAGGGCCCTGTCGCACCCAGTCATGTGGGCTACTCGCCGAGCGAGCGCAGCACCTCGGCCTCGGGCGTGCCCGGGTCGGCGTAGTGCGCGACGAGTGTCAGACGCTCGTTTCCCGGTACGGCGAGGCTCTGCCACTTGAGAGTGAGCATCCGACCGAGCGAGGGCACGTACGTCGCGTTGACGCCGCTGGACTGCATGGAGACGTCGTGGCGTTCCCAGAGTCGTGCGAAATCCGGCTCCCTGACGAGAAGGCGTCCAACCAGTTCGTGCAGGCGCGGGTCGTTCGGGTCGCAGCGCTCGCGCAGAGCGGAGATGCCGAGTGCGACGTGCTCCTCCCACCTCGGGAGGTTGGCGCGGGCCTCGTCGGTGAACAGCGCGTCGAACAGGTTCCATCCGACGGTACCGAAGGCGAAGATCCGGCTGGCGCGGTCGTTCACGGCAAGCACGTCGTGGCAGGAGCTGATCACGTAGGCGGCGGTCTCCTCGAAGCCGTCGAGGAAGACGAAGACCTCGTCGTCGAGCGAGCCGGGGAGCGGGGCGAACGACGGAAGCGGCGGCGGGTCAGCGATGCGGTGCAGGTATGCGGTTGCCACCTCGTCGAGATTGAGGGCTCTCGCGAGAGACCGCAGCACCTGATCCGAGGGGTGAGTGTCGCGACCCTGTTCGAGCCGCAGGTAGTACTCCGGGCTGATCCCGGCGAGCCGTGCAACCTCTTCTCGGCGCAGACCGTCGACGCGACGACCGGTCTCAATCGGCAAGCCGACGTCGCTTGGCCGGACGGTCTGCCGGCGCGCCCGCAGGTAGTTGCCCAGCTCATTGATGGCCACGACTCAAGAGGGTAGGAGGTCGCGGCCGTCGGCGGTAGGGGCCACTCTTGCCACAGCAGCGCCATCACCCGTTACAAGTTCTGGCACGCTGGCTTCAGAAAGTGGGGGTGATGTCCCGTGCTAACGAAGCGTGTGATCGAGGTCATGACGCCGGAGTCGTTGCCGTTCACCACGATTCTCTGCGGAGTACGACGGTCGCTGTTCGATGTCGAAGATTTGGCCGTGATCGAGGCGCATTTCGGGGCCGATATTTTCACGGCCTATTCGGGGCATGACGGCGGGCGGACGCTTCAAACGCCGCCCCAGCGATTCGAACTACTTGAGAGTGCCGCGATTTCGAAGTGGCCGTACGACGCCGATCTGTGGGATCCGAGTCTGGACGGACATCTGCAGGTGTGGGCTTTCCTGCTGCTGGCGAGCATCGCAGACCGGTGGGGTGCCGAGGACGATCTTCGAGAGGGGGTCGGCGAGGTCGTCGAGACCCTCAACTGGGTCGATGAACTTCACTACTTGGTCTTCTACGCACGGAATTCGAAGTTGAAGAACGACGCGGCCACGATCCGGCAGGAACTCGCGGATTGGGTTCGCACGAATGCAGGACGGTACGGGCGACTGCAATGATCAGCATCGGGTGGTGTTTCTTGTGATCATCGTGGGCGTGGTGGCACTCGCAATGGCTGTTGTGTGTGTGCTGGCTGCTGGACCAGGGATGGACGTACAGCGAGAACTGTTCACGAGCCCTTGGGGGAGGCGGCCGCCGGATGGGCTGATGAGGTTCGCTGACATCATCTGCGCCATCGGCGCCTTGGGGATCGCCGCTCTGGCGATCACGTCGATCGTTGCATCGGGAGACTTGTTCGGAACCTGGTCCGTTTCTCCGCAGTAGGAGGCGGCCACCGATCGTGGAGGTATGTCGTGGACGCGCGCAAGGTGGCGAAACGGATTCGCATGGAGGGGCGCTTCAGCTCGTTCATACCTCTCGTCATGCTCATCATCGTCGTAGCTCTGGGGCTCGCTTCGAATGGCGGTGAGGCCCCTGCCTTCTGGCTCATCGGCAGCGCACTTTTCGGCGTAGTGTTCATCATTCGCATCGTGCGGGCGTGGGTGCGACCGCGCGAAGGGCAGCAAGAGGAATAACACCCAATAGCGTGGTGGGTCCGGTGGGGCTCGAACCCACGACCCGCGGATTAAAAGGCCGTGGTTTGTGTCGCGCCAAGCTACACCTTGGCACGCCCGTCCACCGCGAGCCGCCACTACACCACTGGATACCGGGCAACGTGGCGGGGGGCGGGGGTGTTCGGCGGCGGGCTTCGGTGCGTGTCGGTGGGGCAGGGTTGGAGGGGTTGTCGAGGGGTCGATAGCATTCCGCAATGTTCTTGCCGCACGCTCGAGGCTTCGGCGATCCCGCTCGCGTGCAGGAGCGCAAGGCGATGCTCGCCTCGGAGGAATCGGTGCAGGCTCTCGAGGCATGGCGCGAGGAAGTGGCGGCGCGTCGTGGCGTCTACATTCCGCACTTCGATCCGGCGGACGCAGGAGCCGAAGCGCGCGTTCTGCTGGTCATGGAGGCGCCAGGGCCTATGACCAACGCCAATACTGGTCTGCCTGGTTCTGGCTTCATCTCGGTCGACAACGACGATCAGACCGCTGGAAACGTTTGGAAGGGTCGCAACGCCGTCGGTCTGCACCACGGGATGCTCCACTGGAACATCGTTCCCTGGTACCTCGGCGTTGCCAGCCTGAAGCCGACGGACCGCGAACTTGAGCAGGGCGGTGCAGAGGCAATGAGCCTCCTGAAGCTTCTGCCCAACGTGACCGTCGTGTTGCTGGCCGGCGAGTACGCCCAGCGTGGCTGGCGCGACTACGTCGCTCCAAACCTCGACAACGATCCGTTCCCGATCGGTTTACCCCATCCGAGCGCGCAATCGCTGAACAGGTCAGGCGCGAGGGACCGATTCGCTGCCGCACTCCAGAAGGCCAAACGTCGTATTGACCCGTAAGGTAGCTCGGCTATGACGGACGACGCTGCGGACAGGCGATTCGCTGAGCAACGCGCCTACGACCGGTTCCTGAGTGACTTTGCGGCTCGGCATTGGGTCGATCTGGAGGTCGCCTACGACTGGCCAGCTGAGGTCGATGCTGCGCTGCAAGACGAGTCCCGGCGGTTCTTCGACGCTCGACGCGCTCTTGACGATCTATCTGGGACGCCGAACTGTCCGGGGCGCCTGACGCCGCTCGTATTGGGCGAGAGCCGCGTCGACACATGGGCCTTTAACGAGTGCGGTCTGGTTCGAACCCACTAGTCGAGCAGGACCTAGAAGAGCTCCCTAACGCTCACTCTCAGCGCCGACGCGAGTCGGTGAATGTTGTCGAGGCTGATGTGGTGAGGGATGGACAAGGATACGGATGCGCTACGTCGAAACTCGATCCGGATGCTCGTATCGGATTTGCGTCAAGAGCAGACTGCCCAGACCCAGCACTCCCAGGGCGTACTGTCGCGCGTCGTCCCGGTCGTTGACGTGGTGGCGATCGACATTCCCCACTGCCTGGGCAAGACCCATGCCTAAGTGGAGCCAGCCTTGGGTCTCGCTTGGCTGTGCGCCGAGAGCCAGCGGCCCACCTTCGTTCAGTGCCTTCGCGTAGAGTCCGTGCCCCACGATCTTGCGGTCAACTCCAGACCAGCGGCGTACCTTGTCTTCCACGAAGATGGCGACCTGGGCCGCAACCTTGTCCCAGTCCTCGCTCTCTATCGAACGTCGGACGTATTCCCAAAGCGCAGCGTCGTGATCAGCCGGTCTCACGTTCGATACGTCCGCGTCGGGAGGCGTCGAGGGCGCATCTACATACCGGTCCGGCTCCGGCGTGAAGCGCGCCTCCAAGTCAGCTTGATTGATGTAGTCGGCGTAGTCGTACGCGGTATTCATCTGGAGGTAGCGACGTAGACCGTTGCTCCGTAGGCGTACTGTCCACCCTTCCGCGGTGTCAAACAGCGCCAGTGGAGTGTCGTACTCGCGCTGGAGGATACGCCCCACTGCCCGATGGGCCAGCGCGAACGGTCGGTTGCGAGACAAGCTGTCGAGGTCTCGCGTGAACTGGCCGAGCGGAACTTCCACGTCCTCGACGCGAGACGGGGTGACAGTCACTTGCCCCTCGGCAATCGCGAGAGCGCGAAGGACTCCGACAAGCTCGTCGGCTGTCTGCCTGTACGCGGGATTGCGCGCGCCCAGATACGCGAGCCCGACGATAGTCAGACCGACCGCTTCGTTCTGGCTCGGCTCGGTTGTGTTCCAGTCGCTGCGCCAAACCAGGCCATACGGTTTCGAACCCGGATAGGTCGGTCCGGCTGTGGGCAGCGTCTCGAGAATCGCGGCCGCGGACTTGTCAGGGTGTGCCTTCTCGAACTCCCGCTGCACCCAACCCCAAACAGGCCAATCTGCCTGGCGAAGCCGCGCGCTGAACGGATGCACGATCTGTGCAAGCAGGTCCATGTGGGCGTCCGGCAGCGTGGCGTCGGGATCGAACGGAGTGGACATAGCGAGCTCGCGGAGAGGGTTCGGAGGGGTTGCGGCCTCTGAAGTTATCCGAGAACCAGGCGAGATGCCAACGAATTGTGGTGGGCCCGGTGGGGCTCGAACCCACGACCCGCGGATTAAAAGTCCGATGCTCTACCGACTGAGCTACAGGCCCGTCCTTCCAGGGTAGTGCGCCAGCGGGCTGTCGCACTCGTCGGCGACAATGGTCGGATGGCCGACGACTTCCGCAAGCCCGTGCTCTTCGGTGGGCGCGAGTTCGAGGCGTTCGCAGGCTCCCGCGACCCCGCGGCCACTCTGCGGATCGCACATGACACGGCGCGCGCTCTGCTCACGCGGGTTCGCGACAGCGACGACCCGAGCGTGCTCGATCGCGCCGTCCGATTCGTCGACGAGAACGGCATCGACGCGCTCGCCGAGCTGTGGGCCGTTGCGGGCCCGCACACCCTCCCCGGGGCGATGTGGCGCATCTACCTACTGCACGCGATGATCCGGCAGGATCCGGAGGGCACCGCCCAGCTGTTCCAGCGCGGCACCGAGGTGCTCCCCACGATCGACCCGGTGGTGGCAGGCGCGCCCGCGCCCGCCGGGCCGCAGGAGGTGCTGGAGCTCGCCGACCGCATCCTTCGCGGAGCTTTCGACGGCGAGCTCGCCTACGCGCTCGAGCGTGCCGCGGCGTTCTGCCGCGTGGAGGCCGCGGGAGCCCTGAGCGTCGCCGACGATCAGGACGCGGCCGCCCCCGAGCGCTCGAAGCGTCTCACCACGCAGGCATCCCGTCTGGCATCCACCGCGGAAGAACTCTCCGCCTGCGCGGGCCTCGCCCGCGACGGCGCCCTCGACTGATCCCCTCGGATCTGACCTTGAGCCCTTTCGGGCTCCGTCGCTACCCGATCTCTCCGTCAGAAATGCAGGAGATCTGCCGAGTGACATCCGTTGTGTCCGCGATCTGCTCGGGTTCCGGCCCGAATCTCCTGCATTTCTGACGGAGAGATCGGGTCGGAACAGGAGGTCGGGGCTCAGGGGGCAGAGGATGGCCCAGGAGGGCGGGGGAGGGGAACAGTCTCCCCGATCTGCGAGCCCACCGCGGCCGTGGTTAAACTGGAACAGCCGGGCCGCAGTAACCCCGGGCTCCAACTTCAGCCGCTTCGAGCGGCCTTCCGCCGAGAGGCGTTCTGCGGTCCGGCACCCTCATATCCAGGGGCATCACAGCACGGAGCCAGGGCGCACAGCGCCCGCCCCGCTCACCCGAACTTGCCGGAGACGTAGTCCTCGGTGGCCTCGACCGACGGGTTCGAGAAGATCGTCGTGGTGTCGTCGTATTCGATGAGCTTGCCCGGCTTGCCGGTGCCCTCGATGTTGAAGAACGCGGTCTTGTCCGACACCCGCGACGCCTGCTGCATGTTGTGGGTGACGATCACGATGGTGTACTCGGTCTTGAGGTCCTCGATGAGGTCCTCGATGGCGAGGGTCGAAATCGGGTCGAGGGCCGAGCACGGCTCGTCCATCAGGATGACCTCGGGCGACACGGCGATGGTGCGCGCGATGCACAGACGCTGCTGCTGGCCACCGGAGAGGCCCGAGCCCGGCTTGTCGAGGCGGTCCTTCACCTCGTTCCAGAGGTTCGCACCCACGAGCGACTTCTCGACGAGTTCATCGGCCTCGGGCTTCGAGATCTTCTTGTTGTTGAGCCGCACACCGGCGAGCACGTTCTCGCGGATCGACATCGTCGGGAACGGGTTCGGCCGCTGGAACACCATGCCCACCTGTCGCCGCACAAGCACCGGGTCGACGCCGGGTCCGTAGAGGTTGTTGCCGTCGATGAGCACCTCGCCGTCGACCCGCGCACCCGGGATCACCTCGTGCATGCGGTTGAGGGTGCGGATGAAGGTCGACTTGCCGCAGCCCGACGGGCCGATGAAGGCCGTTACGGTGCGGGGTTCGATCGTCAGGCTCACACCTTCGACTGCTCGGAAGTTTCCGTAGTAGACGTCGAGGTCGCGGACTTCGATGCGCTTGGACACGTGGGTTCCTTCGGTTGCGGGTCAGCGCCCGAGCTTGGGCGAGAAGTAGTGGGAGACGATGCGCGCGATGGCGTTCAGCAGCGCGACGATGAGGATGAGGGTGAGCGCACCGGCCCACGCGCGGTCGAAGTACGCCTGGGCGTCAGTGCCCGGACTGACGTACTGGGTGTAGACGAAAACGGGGAGCGACATCATCCGCTCCGAGAACGGGTTGTAGTTCATCGAGGCGGTGAACCCGGCGACGATGAGAAGCGGCGCGGTCTCGCCGATCACGCGTGCGATGGAGAGCATGACGCCCGTCGTGATGCCCGCGACGGAGGTCGGCAGTACGACCTTCGTGATGGTGCGCCACTTCGGCACCCCGAGAGCATACGAGGCCTCGCGCAGCTCGTTCGGCACGAGCCGCATGATCTCCTCGCTCGAACGCACGACCACAGGGATCATCAGGATCGAGAGAGCGACGGATCCGGCGAAGCCCATCCGCACTCCTTCGCCGAAGAAGAGGGCGAAGAGCGCGTAGGTCGCGAGGCCGGCGACGATCGACGGGATGCCCGTCATCACATCCACGAGGAACGTGATCGCCCGGGCCATCTTCCCGGTGCCGTACTCGACAAGGTACACGGCGGTCATGAGGCCGACGGGGATCGAGATCACCGCGGCGAGCCCCGTGATGAGCAGCGTTCCGACGATCGCGTGGAGCGCACCGCCGCCCGCGCCGACCACGTTGCGCATCGAGCTGGTCAGGAAGGTGCCGTTCATCAGGGTCGGGGTGCCGTTCACCACGACGGTGAGTGTGAGCCACACGAGTGGGATGAGTGCGAGCACGAACGCGGCGATCACCAGCGACGTGACAAGACGGTTGACCGCCTGGCGCCCGCCTTCGACGAGGCGGGCGATGAACCAGTTCGCTGCGACGAACAGCACGGCGCCGACGATCGTGGCGAGGATCCAGTTGAACTCACCGCCGTCGGCCATCGACATCAGCCAGAAGGCGCCGAGCGAGACGAGGAGGGCGATCGCGAGGGTCACGCCCGGCATCCACCGGGGCAGCTTGCCTGCGGTGTAGGAGTTCACGACGGTACGGGGGGAGTTGTCGACTGCGGTCATCAGTTGGCTCCCGAGAAGTCCTTGCGGCGGGCGATCGCCCACCGCGCCGCCGAGTTCACGGCGAAGGTGATGACGAAGAGGATGAGGCCCGTCGCGATCAGCACGTTGACGTAGCTGCCGTGCGCTTCGGGGTAGTTCAGGGCGATGTTCGCGGGGATGGTCGTGGGGTTCTGCGGCCCGGTCAACACGATGCTGATCACCGCCGCGGGCGAGAGCACCATCGCTACCGCCATCGTCTCGCCCAGCGCCCGCCCGAGGCCGAGCATGATCGCCGAGATGACACCGGGGCGGCCGAACGGCAGCACCGCCATTCGGATCATCTCCCACCGGGTGGCTCCGAGGGCGAGCGCGGCCTCTTCGTGCAGCTTCGGCGTCTGCAGGAATACCTCGCGGGAAAGCGCGGTGATGATCGGCAGGATCATGACGGCGAGCACGATTGCCACGGTGAGGATCGTGCGGCCCGTGCCGGAGACGGGCGGTGCGAACAGCGGGATCCAGCCGAGGTTGTCGACGAGCCACACGTATGCCGGCTGGATCGACGGGGCGAGAACCCCGGCGCCCCAGAGGCCGTAGACGACGGATGGCACGGCGGCCAGGAGGTCGATCGTGTAGCCGAGCCCCTGCGCGAGTCGGCGGGGGGCGTAGTGCGAAATGAAGAGCGCGATTCCGAGAGCGATCGGGACGGCGATGAGGAGCGCCAGGGCGGCTGCCCACACGGTTCCGAAGACGAGGGGCCCGACGTACTGCCAGAAGCTGTCCGGCTGCCCCTTGATCTCAGCAGGGTCGATCAGGAATGCGGGGATGGACTGCGCGATGAGGAAGATCGCGACGCCCGCGAGGACGAGGAGGATGAACCCGCCGGCGGCGAGCGCTGCGCCGGAGAACAGGGTGTCGCCGAGCCGCCTCTTGGCGGTGATCCGGGCCGGGGCGGCGGTCATGCGTTCCTCGTCGTCTAGGTCGGTGTCGGATTCAGTGTGTCGGGCTGCGGCTCCCGGTGCAATGCCCGGAAGCCGCAGCCCGACGTGGTGCTTACTTGATCGACGCGATCGCGTCGGCGACCTTCGCGGAGAGGTCGTCCGAGAGCGGCGCAGCACCGGCCGACTCGGCGGCGACCTGCTGGCCCTCGGCGCTCGTGATGTAGCCGATGTAGGCCTTCACGAACTCCGCCTTCGCCGCGTCGGCGTACTCCTGGCAGACGATGCTGTAGGAGACGAGCACGAGCGGGTAGTGGCTCGGGTCGGTCGTGGTGCGGTTGAGCTGGAACGCGAGGTCGTTCGCGTCGCGGCCCTCGATGAGCGGCGAGTCAGCGACGACGGCGGCAGCGGCCTCCGGCGTGTAGTTCACGAACTCGTCGCCGACCTTGATGGCGGCGGTGCCGAGCGAGCCGGCCTTCGACGCGTCCGCGTAGCCGATGGTGCCGGTGCCGTTGGTCACGGCGTCGACCACACCGGAGGTGCTCTGCGCACCCTCACCGGACTGGTACGGGAAGGTGTCGGCCGGGTCGGCGTCCCAGACCTCGGGGGCGACCTTGTTCAGGTAGTCCGCGAAGTTCTTGGTGGTGCCGGAGTCGTCCGAACGGTGCACGGCGGTGATTGCCAGGTCGGGGAACGTGGTGCCCTCGTTGAGCGCCGCGATCGCCGGGTCGTTCCAGTTGGTGATGTCGCCCTTGAAGATCTTCGCGAGGGTGGCGGCGTCGAGGTTGAGCTCGTCGACCCCCTCGATGTTGAAGATCACCGCGATGGGCGAGATGTAGGTGGGGATGTCGAGCGCCTTGGTGTCGGCGGCGCAGGTCGCGAAGTCCCCGGCGAGCTCGTCGTCCGAGAGCGCGGAGTCGGAACCGGCCCAGTCGGAGCCGCCGGCGATGAAGGTGTCGCGGCCGGCACCCGAACCGCTCGGCTCGTAGTTGATGGTGACGTCCGGGTTGGCCGTCTGGAAGGCGGCGATCCAGGCCTCCTGTGCGGAGCCCTGGGACGAGGCGCCGGCACCGTTGAAGGTGCCGGAGAGGTCGCTGGTGGTCTCGCCGTCACCGGACGGCGTCTCGTTCGCTGCGCAGGACGAGAGGGCGAGGGCGCCCGCAAGCGCGAGGGCGGCGATGCCGCCGATACGCGTGATCTTCACTGTGTTCCCTTCGGGAATGTCGGTCAGGTTCGAGGCTCTTGGTGGCCTCGGGGGCGACGCTACGAATCGACGGTGACCAGGTTCGACGGGAATGGTGAACGGGAGGTGAACGAGCGGTCAACAAAGCGGACCGTCGCCGGGGGTGCGGATCGCGCGAAACGCGCGCCGCTCAGGCGGTGGGCCCGTGGACCTCGACCGCGACGATCCCGGATTCGGGATCGTCCACCGGCACGTGCAGCACGGCGTACTCGGAGGTCGCGAGCGCCGCGGCGCGTTGCAGCTTCGAGCTGCCCTCGGTGCCGGTCAGCTCGGCGACGGCGGAGATGATCTGCGGCAACACGGGTCCGTGGCTGCACAGCACCGCGGTCTCGCGCGCGGCGATCCGCTCGGCCACGAACTCGCGCACGGCCTTGCCGCCCGAACGGTAGGCGTCCTGGCTGATGACGTGCTCGTCATCGACGTCGACTCCAGTGAGGCGCGCGGTCGGCGCGATGGTGCGGATGCAGCGCTCGGCCGTGGAGCTGATCAGCGTGCGCGGGCGGAACGCTGCGACGCCGTGGGAGACGCTCATCGCCTGGTCGATGCCCCGCTGCATGAGGGGGCGGGTCGCATCCGGTCCGTCCCAGTCCTCCGCCGGAACCGCTTTGCCGTGCCGCAACGCGATGATCGCGAAGGTGCGGGCGCGGCCCTTTTCGAAGAGCTCACGGAACCGCTCGACGATGTCGAGGTCGTGCGGGTAGCTCAGCACCTTGCGGGCCTTCTTCAGACCCACCCAGTGCAGTTCCTCGATCTCGTCGTTCGAGGCGAAGGTCGAGTTCGCGATCGCGTCGGCGCTCACCTCGCCCGCCCAGTAGTACACCTGCTTGTCGCGCCCGCTCGGCAGCTGGTACTCGACCACACCGAGCGGCGCGCCGAGCGCGATGATGAGGCCCGTCTCTTCCGCGATCTCGCGGACGGCCGTCTCGGGAAGCGTCTCGCCCGGGTCGAGCTTGCCCTTCGGGAGCGAGATGTCCTTGTGCTGGGTGCGGTGCACGAGCAGCACCTTGGGCTTGCCCTTCTTCGACACGCGCCAGCACACGGCGCCCGCGGCGAGCTGCGGGGCCGGGCTCATCGGCCGCCCCGCCGACGGCTCGTGACCTGCCGCCACCGTTCGCCCTGCAGATCGCGCAGCGGCTCGCCATCCGCGTCGCGGTCGTGGCGGGTCCAGGTGCCGTCGTCCTCGAGGTGCCAGGACGCCGTGCCCGGATCCATCGCGAGGTCGAACAGCTCGTCCGCCTCTTCGACGTGCTCGGGTCGGGCAAGGCGCACGAGCGCCTCGACTCGCCTGTCGAGGTTGCGGTGCATCATGTCGGCGCTGCCGATGAACACCTGCGGCTCGCCGCCGTTCCAGAACGCGAAGATGCGCGAGTGCTCGAGGTAGCGGCCCAGGATGCTGCGCACGCGGATGTTCTCGCTGAGGCCGGGAACCCCGGGGCGCAGCGAGCAGATGCCGCGCACCCACACCTCCACGGGCACTCCCGCCTGGCTCGCCCGGTACAGCGCGTCGATGATGGCCTCGTCGACCATCGAGTTGACCTTGATCCGGATGCGGGCGGGCTTGCCGGCGCGCGCCGCCTCGGCCTCCGCGTCGATCCGCTTGAGGAGACCCGCGCGCAGATGCAGCGGGGCGACCAGCAGCCGCTTGAACTTCTTCTCGATCGCGTATCCCGATAGCTCGTTGAAGAGGCGCGTGAGATCCTTGCCGACGGTGTCGTCGGCGGTGAGCAGCCCGAGGTCTTCGTAGATGCGGCTCGTCTTGGGGTTGTAGTTGCCGGTGCCGATGTGGCTGTAGTGCTTGAGGGTGCCGCCCTCCTGCCGCACCACGAGCGCGAGCTTGCAGTGGGTCTTGAGCCCCACGAGCCCGTACACGACGTGCACGCCGGCCTTCTCGAGCTTGCGCGCCCACGAGATGTTCGCCTGCTCGTCGAAGCGCGCCTTGATCTCGACGAGCGCCAGCACGGCCTTGCCCGCCTCGGCGGCGTCGATGAGGGCCTCGACGATCGGGCTGTCACCGCTCGTGCGGTACAGGGTCTGCTTGATGGCGAGCACGTTCGGGTCGGCGGCGGCCTGCTCGAGGAAGGACTGCACGCTCGTCGCAAACGACTCGTACGGGTGGTGCAGCAGGATGTCGCCGCGGCTGATGGAGGCGAAGATGTCGGCCTTCTCGGTCGGCTCGCTCGGCTGCAGGGCGACCGCGGTGGTGGGCACCTGTCGCGGGTAGCGCAGGTCCGGTCGGTCGAGCCCTGTGATCTCGAAGAGCCCGCCGAGGTCGAGCGGCGCAGGCAGGCGGTACACCTCGCGGTCGGTGATCCGCAGCTCCTGCATGAGCAGCCCGAGCGTCAGCTCGTCCATGTCGTCGGAGATCTCGAGGCGGATGGGCGAGCCGAAGCGGCGGCGCAGCAGCTCCTTCTCGAGCGCCTGCAGCAGGTTCTCGGTCTCGTCCTCCTCGACCACGACGTCCTCGTTGCGGGTCACCCGGAACTCGTGGTGCTCGAGCACCTCCATGCCGGGGAACAGCTCACCGAGGTGGTTCGCGATGAGGTCTTCCAGGGGGATGTAGCGCAGCACGCCGGAGTCGGCGTTCGGCAACTGCACGAAGCGCGGCAGGTTCTGCGGCATCTTGAGGCGCGCGAACTCCACCTTGCCGGTCTTGGGGTTGCGCACCCGGATCGAGAGGTTGAGCGAGAGCCCCGAGATGTACGGGAAGGGGTGCGCGGGGTCGACCGCGAGCGGCATGAGCACGGGGAAGATCTGGGTGAGGAAGATCTCGTTCAACGAGGCTCGGTCGGCCTCGTCGAGGTCGCTCCACCCCTCGACGTGGATACCGGCCTCGTCGAGGGCGGGCTTCACGAGGTCGCGGAATGCGCGCGCGTGCCGCTCCTGCAGCTCGTGCGCCCGATCCGAGATGTCGTTCAGCACGTCGACCGGCGCCCGCCCGACGTTGGTCGGCACGGCCAGCCCGGTGTCGATGCGGCGCTTGAGGCCCGCGACGCGCACCATGAAGAACTCGTCGAGGTTCGACGCGAAGATCGCGAGGAAGTTGGCGCGCTCCAGGAGCGGGAGGGAGTCGTCCTCGGCGAGCTCGAGCACGCGCTGGTTGAACGCGAGCCAGCTGATCTCGCGGTCGAGGAAGCGGTCGGGAGGCAACGTGCCGTCGTCGACAGGTGCCGGATCGGCCTCGTAGTCGTCGAGCAGATCGGCCGCGAGAGTCGCGTCGCCGAGCGGGCTGTTGGTCTCCATCGCCCTATCCTGCCAGCACCGGCGTGAACGGGCGATGAACGGGTCTAGACCCCGGGCTCGTCGTCGTAGACGTTGAAGCGGTATCCGACGTTGCGGACCGTCCCGATGAGGGATTCGAGGTCGCCGAGCTTCGCACGGAGGCGCCGCACGTGCACGTCGACCGTGCGGGTGCCGCCGAAGTAGTCGTACCCCCACACCTCGCTCAGGAGCTGCTCGCGGGTGAACACGCGGCTGGGGTGCGTGGCGAGGAACCGCAGCAGCTCGAACTCCTTGAAGGTGAGGTCGAGCGGTCGCCCGTGAACCTTCGCCGAGTAGCTCGCCTCGTCGATGACGACACCGGATGCCTGAATCTTCGAGACCGAGTTCTCTTTCGAGAGACGATCGATCACGAGCCGGATGCGCGCATCCACTTCGGCGGGCCCCGCGGTCGCGAGGATCACCTCGTCCACGCCCCAGTCGGCCGAGACGGCGGTGAGCCCGCCCTCGGTGAGCACGAGCACGAGGGGGACAGCGAGGCCGGTGGTGCGGAGGATCTTGCAGAGCGACTTGGCGCTCGCGAGATCTTGGCGCGCATCCACGAAGACGAGGTCGGCGGTGGGGGCGTTCACGAGTGACGACGGCTCCGCGGGGATCGCGCGGATGCGGTGACTGAGCAGCCCCAAGGCCGGCAGGACGTCAGCGTCTGCGGCAGAGGTCAGGATCAGGAGCTGCGCCACTCGAGTCCTTTCCGGGCGTGATCGGGCCGATTCCCTCCGCGTCAGTCTACGCAGCCGTACCATGGTCGCGTGCCGGCCTCGTCCCCCAGTGTTATCCCCGTGTGGGTTGCGGCGTTCGTCGGCGCCGTGCTCGTCGCGGTCTTCTCCGCATCCGCAGCGATCGTGTGGCTTCCGGTGGTGATGGCGGGTGCCGTGCTGCTGACCTTCGTGATCCAGCTCGGGGTGAGCCGCAAGGAGGGCCTCGTCTCGCGGATCGTGGCGAGCCTCGCGGGTGCCTTCCTGATCCTCGCCGCGGCGACTCTCGTGCTCGTCGTCTGGGCGGGCACGGGCATCCCGGCGTCGGTCTGAGCCGGGGTCTAGACTGGGCGTCATGATGCTGGCGCTCGAGCTCTTCTTCGTCGGTCTTCTCGGCCTTGCGACGCTTTCCATCGGCGCCGTCTCCGTCGTGGTGCTCTACAACCTCTTCCGCGGCCAGCGCTGATTCCGTGTTCGAGCTCGACCTCGACCTTCCCGCGGAACTCGTTCCGCTCTCCTGGCTCATCGGAGTCTGGGAGGGCAGTGGCGTGATCTCGTACCGCGTCGGCGAGAACGTGCGCGAGCACGAGTTCGGACAGCGCATCGCCTTCAGCCACGACGGCACCCCTCATCTGCAGTACAGCGCCACCGCGTGGCTGCTGCCGGACGCCCCGGCGGAAGAGGACGACGACGCGCTCGTGCCGCATCCGCGTCCGCTGTTCTCCGAGATCGGCTTCTGGCGGCTCTCCCGTCCGCTCGGCGACGGCGACGACGGGCCCGCGATGCTGCCCGCGACGGAGCCGCCCGTCTTCCAGACGGCCGAGTCGGTCGAGACGCTCCGCAACGCGCGGGGAGGGTTCGACCTCGAGGTCGCCCTCGTGCAGCCGGGCGGGGTGAGCGAGCTCTACCTGGGCCAGATCCAGGGGCCGCGCATCGACCTCGCGACCGATGCCGTGCTGCGGTCCGGCACGGCCAAGGAGTACGCCGCCGCGACGCGTCTGTACGGGCTCGTCGACGAGCACCTGCTGTGGGCGTGGGACATCGCAGCCCTCGGGCAGGATCTGCGCACCCACGCATCCGGCCGGCTCGCGAGGCTCGAATGAGCTCGCCCTTCTCTGCGCGACCGGGTGCGGTCGGCGATCCGCCGGAGCACTACGGCGACCCCGTCCGCGAGCAGCGCGCGCTGGAGGCGGGGGAGGCGCTCGTCGACCTCTCCGACCGCGACGTCGTGACGATCACGGGCCCCGATCGTCTCTCCTGGCTCGACTCCCTCACATCGCAGACGCTCACGGGGCTCGGGCCGGGCGACTCCGCCGAGACCCTGCTGCTCGACCCGAGCGGCCGCATCGAATACGTGGCCCGGGTGATCGACGACGGCGAGACGACGTGGCTGCTCATGGACGCGGGCACGGGTGCCGGTTTCGCCGCCTTCCTCACCCGGATGCGCTTCATGCTGCGCGTCGAGGTCGCCGATCGCTCGGACGAGTTCGCGACCGTCGGCACCTTCGGTGACGCTCCTGCCGCCACCGCAGCGCCCGCGGGTGTGCCGCTCGTGTGGAGCGATCCGTGGGGCGCCGTGCAGCCGGGCGGATTCCAGTACGCCGTGGGCGCCCACCCGGCCGACGGGTGGAGCTACCGCGAGGTTCTTGTGGATCGGGCGCGCCTGGGTGAGCTCGCCGAGCTTCCCGCTGCCGGATCGCTTGCGCTCGAGGCTCTCCGGATCGCCGCCTGGCGTCCGCGCGCCGCGACCGAACTCGATTCCACGACCATCCCGCACGAGCTCGACTGGCTGCGCTCCGCGGTGCACCTGGCGAAGGGCTGCTACCGCGGACAGGAGACGGTCGCCAAGGTTCACAACCTCGGGCATCCGCCGCGTCGTCTCGTGATGCTGCACCTCGACGGCAGCGATGGCGTGCTGCCGGAGCCGGGCGCCGAGGTGCGACTCGGGCGGCCGGACGACGGGGGTGCGGTGGTCGGGCGTGTCACGGCATCCGCGCGGCACCACGAGCTGGGGCCGATCGCGCTCGCGGTGGTGAAGCGGTCGGCGGATCCGGCATCCGAGCTCACCGTCGACGCCGACGGGGTCCTCGTGCCCGCCGCGCAGCAGGTTGTCGTGCCCCCGGGGGCGGGATCGGTGGCAGAGGTGCCGCGCATCCCGCGTCTCGGTTCGGTCCGCCGCTGACGTGTCGTCGCGCACCGAGTCGATGAGCGCCGAGCTGCGGCGCCTTGAACGACGCGTGCGCCGGCAGGTCGATCTGCGTCTCGCCGGACGGCGCGTCTGGGAGTCGCTGCCGGCGATCCTGCAGATCGTGTCGGCGGTCGCGGCGGCCTATGCGATCGCGCACTGGGGGTTCGGCCATGCGACGCCGCTGCTCGCGGTGACCGTCACGATCAACTCGCTCGGGTTCACCCGTGACGCACGGCCGATTCGTGTGGCGGAGACGGTGCTCGGCATTCTTCTCGGGATCGCGCTCGGTGACGCGTTCGCCCTGCTCGTGGGTCGAGGGCTGTGGCAGCTGCTGATCGTGCTCACGACCGTGTTCGTGGTGGGTCGTGCCGTGTCGGCGAGCCCCGGCTTCGCGCTTGCAGCGGCTGTGCCATCCGCTCTCGTCGTGATGCTCCCCGACCCGGACGGCGGGCCGTTCACGCGCTCCCTCGATGGGTTGGTTGGCGGGGTGATCGCGCTGCTCGCGACCGCGCTCGTTCCGCGGGACCCGCGGCGTGCCGCCGCCCGTGACGCCCGGACCTTGTTCTCGGTGCTCGAGGAGTCCGTCGCGTCGATGGTCGACGCACTCACCGATGCGCAGCCGGCGGCGGCCGAGCTCGCCCTCGCGCGCCTGCGCCGCACCCAGCCGCTCGTCGACGCGTGGGCGGCGAGCCTCGACAGCGCCATCTCGGTCGCGCGGATCTCGCCCTGGGTGCACCGGCACCTGGCGGAGCTGAGGCGGTCGTCGCGCGTGCTCCGCAACGCAGACCTCGCGACGCGGCACCTGCGCACCATCGCCCGGCGCGTCGAGTTCCTCGTGCGCGACGGGGCGCACCGCCCCGAGCTCGCGGGGGCGCTGTCGCAGCTCGCGACCTCGCTCGGGCTCCTGCGTCGCGAGCTGGACGACCCGGAGCTCGCCGGCGCCGCCCGGGCGGAGCTGTCGCACCTCGCCGAGCGACTCGATCCGGGAACCCTCATGCCGGGTGCGCCCGTCACGGATGCGGCCGTGCTGCTGCTCGTGCGCCCCCTCGTGGTCGATCTGCTCGTCGCGACCGGTCTCGAGGCGGAGGACGCACGGGCCCTGCTGCCCCCGGTCACCTGATCCGCCGCAGGGAACGCGGCGGTGCGGGTCAGGCGGGGGCGACCGCACTCCAGGGCACGGTCACCTCGCCGAGGCGCCACCGGCCGCGCCCGCCGAGCGGGGGAGTGTCGAGCACCGGATTCCCGGCGTCGCGCAGGGTGGCCACGCTCGCCTGCCAGCGCTGAACAGGTCCGTAGACGGCGAGCGGCGCGTGCGTCGCCCACGCGCGGTCGAGGTCGGCCAGCAGTGCGTGGATCCGCTCGCCGGGCACGTTCCGGTGGATGAGCGCCTTCGGAAGTCGCTCCGCCACGATCGAGGGCGCATCGAGCTCGGCGAGCCGCAGCGAGATCGTGAAAGTGCGCGGGCCGGATGCGTCGAGCGTGACCCAGCTCGCGATCCGCCCGAGCTCGTCGCAGGTGCCCTCGATGAGGGCCCCGCCGGGGGCGAGGCGGGCTGTCATCCGTGCCCACGCGTCCGCTACCTCGCTCTCGTCGTACTGCCGCAGCACGTTGAGGGCCCGGATCACGGCGGGCCGCCGCTCGCCGGTCGGCACCTCGAACCCGCCGACCCGGAAGCTCACGCCGGGGCGCGCGGCGAGCGAGGCGAGCCGCACCCGCTCCGGGTCGATCTCGATCCCGATCACCTCTACGTCGGCACGCACCGCGGCGAGCCGGGCGTGCAGCTCGAGGCTCGTCGTGGCCGAGGCACCGTATCCGAGGTCGACGACGAGCGGATCGGCGGCCTCGCGCAGAGCGGGCAGCGCCGCGATCCAGCGGTCCACGCGCCGCAACCGGTTGACGCCCGTGGTGCCGCGCGTGATGCGCCCCTCGGGTCTCGGCGTCCTCCCCACCGGCCTCACGCTACCGGCGCGATCGTCGGCCGGTGCCCTCGGTAGGGTGGACGCATGACCTCCACGCTCATCCTGCTGCGTCACGGCAACTCCGAATGGAACCAGAAGAACCTCTTCACGGGGTGGGTCGACGTCCGCCTCTCGGAGCAGGGTGTCGCCGAGGCGAAGCGCGCCGGCGAGCTGCTCGCCGAGTCCGGTCTCGCGCCCGAGATCCTCTACACGAGCGTGCTGACCCGCGCGATCCAGACCGCGAACCTCGCGCTCGAGCAGGCCGATCGCCTGTGGATTCCGGTCAAGCGCAGCTGGCGCCTCAACGAGCGCCACTACGGCGCGCTGCAGGGCCTCGACAAGGCCGAGACGCTCGAGAAGTACGGCCCGGAGCAGTTCCAGATCTGGCGCCGCAGCTTCGACACCCCGCCCCCGCCGCTTGCCGACGACGCCGAGTGGAGCCAGGTGGGCGACGAGCGCTACGCCGACGTCCCCGACGCCGACCTTCCCCGCACCGAGAGCCTGAAGCTCGTGATCGACCGGATGCTGCCGTACTGGGAATCCGACATCACGGTGGATCTCGCGGCGGGCAAGACGGTGCTCGTCACCGCCCACGGCAACTCGCTGCGCGCGCTCGTGAAGCACCTTGACGGCGTCTCGGACGACGAGATCGCCGAGCTCAACATCCCCACCGGCATCCCGCTCGTCTACGAACTGGACGACGACTTCCGCCCGACGGCGCCCGGCCGCTACCTCGACCCGGAGGCCGCCGCCGCCGGTGCCGCCGCGGTCGCGGCCCAGGGCAAGAAGTAGCGATCACGCCCGGGTTCGCGGCCGACTACTCCTGGGAGCTCGACCCCGAGCTGCCGGGAGACGGCTCGGCGTGGCAGGCGCTCGAGATCGGATCGGCCCACACGGTCGAGCACGACGTGCGATTCATCCCCCGGGACGCCGAACCCTGGGTCGCGCGGATTCGGGCTGAGGAGCACATGGGCCTCGTGCCCTTCGCCGTTCGACCCACGCCGGACCCGCGGGTTGCCGTCGTCGTGGCAGGCGGGAGCGCCTACCTGGTGGATGTCGTCGATCGGAGCTGGCGGCGTCTGGACGTCTTTCCTGCGTCTCAGGTCGTCGAGGTTCCGGATGCCGGGGCCCTCGTGTTCGCGAGCCCGGACACGCTCGTGGGTATCGCACGTCGAGCTGGCGACGGCGTGTTGGATCAGGTGTGGACGACCGACCGTGTCGCGACCGACGACCTTCGGGTCGTTCGGGTCGTCGGAACACGCCTCGAGTGTCGGGGGTCCGAGATGTTCGAATCGTTCGAGGTCGACGCGACCGACGGATCGGTGGAATGGGCGGGCGGCGCGCGCCCGAGCCATCTCTCGTGGTGACGACCGAAATCAGGAGGAACTTGCTGTGATCGTCGCATTTTCTGTCGCCCCGGGCGGCACCGGCAACACCGACGGCTCGGTGCACGATGCGGTCGCTGCGGCCGTGAAGATCGTGCGCGAGTCCGGGCTGCCCAACCGCACCAGCTCGATGTTCACCGAGATCGAGGGGGAGTGGGACGAGGTGATGGATGTCGTCAAGCGTGCGACGGAGGCGGTGGGCGCCTACGGGTCGCGAGTGTCGCTCGTGCTGAAGGCCGACATCCGACCCGGGCACACGGGTGAGCTGGACGGCAAGATCGAGCGCCTCGAGCGCGCGATCGACGAACTCTGATCCTGACGGGCTCGCCGGACCTGCCTCGCGGGCGGGGTCGGAAGCAGGGGCAGACGCGGAGCGCGATCGCTCAGGACTCGGCGGGCACCCAGTCGCCGGTCTGCAGGTAGAGCACCTTCTTCGAGATCGACACGGCGTGGTCGGCGAAGCGCTCGTGGTAGCGCGAGGCGAGCGTCGCGTCGACCGTGTCGACCGTCTCGCCCTTCCAGGTCTCGCCGAGCACCTTGTCGAACACCGCGAGGTGCAGCGCGTCGACCTTGTCGTCCTCGTTGCGGATGTGCTCCGCGACGTCGGGCTCCTGCGTCGCAAGCAGCTCGGTGAGCTTGCGCGCGATCTCGACATCGAGCGCGCCCATCTCGCGGAAGGTCGAACGGAGTCCCTTCGGCACGACCTTCTCGGGGAAGCGGTAGCGGGCCAGCTGCGCGATGTGCTCGGCCATGTCGCCCATCCGCTCGAGGGAGGCGCTGATCCGCAGCGCGCTCACGACGATCCGCAGATCGCGGGCGACCGGCTGCTGGCGGGCGAGGATCGTGATCGCCAGCTCGTCGAGCTCGGCGGCGAGCGCGTCGATGCGGTCGTCGTCTTCGATGACCGTCTCGGCGAGGGAGACATCCGACTCGTTGAAGGCGTGCGTGGCCTTCTCGATCGAGTCGGCGACGAGCGTGGAGATCTCCACGAGCCGCTCCTGCACCTCGCGGAGCTCCTGCTGGAAGACCTCGCGCATGCTGTGTTCGTCCTTTCGTCGCCGGGAGGCGGTCGCCTGGTGGGGCGCGCACGCCTCCGGATGCGTTCCGCACCGCGAATGCAACCGTCCCGCGGGAAGGTTAACGAGCGGTGACTCGGTCGTGAACGTCGCGGGAAGCTCCGACGAGACGTACTCGCCCGGTCGGGCCCGCAGTTCCGGCTCGCCCTAATCTAGTCGCATGGACGCGGCATGGCTTGTGCCCGCCGCACTCGGCTTCGGCCTCGCGGTGGGCGTCGGCGCATCCGCTGCCGTCGTCGCCGCGCACGCCCGGGGGCAGCGCGCGGCGGCTGTGGTGAGTCCCGCTGTGCCCGACGGGGTCGAGGAGGTCGTCGACGCGCTCGAGTCCGCGGGCGTCGTGCTCGACTCCTCCAACAACGTCGTCACCTGCTCGACTGCCGCGGTCTCGCTCGGTCTCGTGTGGAACCACGTGCTCGTGCATCAGGAGCTCGTCGACCTCGTCGACCGGGTGCGCCGGGAGGGTCTCGCCTCCAACGAGGAGATGCAGTTGCCCCGCGGCCCGTTCGGCGACGCGCAGGTGCATCTCCTGGTCCGCGCCGCGCCTCTCGGCAGCCGCTACGTGCTGCTACTCGCCGACGACCGCACCGAGGCCTATCGCCTCGAGGATGTGCGCCGCGACTTCGTCGCGAACATCTCGCACGAGCTGAAGACGCCCATCGGGGCGATCGGCCTTCTCGCCGAGGCGCTCGAATCGGCGGCGGACGAGCCGGATGAGGTGCAGCGTTTCGCGCGGCGCCTCACGGTCGAGGCGGAGCGCCTGCGCAGCCTCACCCACGAGATCATCGAGCTCAGCCGTCTGCAGGCCGCAGACGCCCTGGAGCACGCCGAGCGCGTCAAGGTCGACTCGATCGTCGCTCAGGCGGTCGACGCGAACCGCGTCTCGGCCGAGTCGCACCGCATCACGATCGTCGCCCAAGCGGATTCGACCGCCGTCGTGTGGGGCGACGAGTCGATGCTCGTGACCGCCGTGCACAACCTCATCGCGAACGCGATCCAGTACTCGCCCGACGGCACCCGCGTCGGGGTCGGCGTCATGCACCGCGACGGCGCGATCGAGATCGCCGTGACGGATCAAGGGGTCGGCATCCCCGAATCCGAGCGCGATCGCGTCTTCGAGCGCTTCTTCCGCGTCGACTCGGCGCGCAGTCGGCAGACCGGGGGCACCGGTCTCGGCCTCTCCATCGTGAAGCACGTCGTGCAGAACCACGGCGGGGATGTGCGCGTATGGTCTCAGCAGGGCCGCGGTTCGACATTCACCATCCGATTGCCGGAGGCCGAAGCGGCCGCGGCGGCACCGACCCGTGGAGCACGTACGTGACACGCATCCTCATCGTCGAAGACGAGCCCTCGCTCGCCGAACCTCTCGCGTTCCTGCTGGGGCGCGAGGGCTACGAGACGGCGACCGCCGGCGACGGGCGCGCCGCGCTCGCGGAGTTCGACCGCAACGGCGCCGACCTGGTGCTCCTCGACCTCATGCTGCCGGGGTTGCCGGGTACCGAGGTGTGCCGCGACCTACGGGCTCGCTCGTCGGTGCCGATCATCATGCTCACCGCGAAGGACAGCGAGGTGGACATCGTCGTGGGCCTCGAGCTCGGCGCCGACGACTACGTCACGAAGCCCTACTCGAGCCGTGAGCTCCTCGCCCGCATCCGCGCGGTGCTGCGCCGCCACGTCGAGGCGTCGGACGAGCCGTTCGAGTCGGTGCTCGAGGCCGGCTCGGTGCGGATGGACGTGGAGCGTCACGCGGTGACGGTCGGCGGCTCGGAGGTCTCCATGCCGCTCAAGGAGTTCGAGCTGCTCGAGTTCCTGCTGCGCAACGCGGGCCGCGTGCTCACCCGCGGTCAGCTCATCGACCGGATCTGGGGCTCCGACTACTTCGGCGACACCAAGACGCTCGACGTTCACATCAAGCGCATCCGGGCGAAGATCGAGCCCGACCCGTCGCAGCCGCAGCTGCTCGTGACGGTCCGCGGACTCGGCTACCGCTTCGAGAACTGACGCGGTCGCCCGCGTCGCTCCCCGGATGCCGGGGTCGACCAACGACTACGTCGACCAGGCTACGAAGCCGGGGTCTCCGTCGGGTTAGGAGTGATCACGGGCGTCGGCGTGGGCGTCGGCAGCGAGTCCTCGTACTCCGAGAAGGTCGTGTCGAGCACGGGCAGCTTCGCGCCCTTCTGGTCGCCGTCGATGTGAACGACGACCTCGAGCAGTTCGCCCGGCTCGGTACCGATGTCGTCGAGGTTGACGCGCTGACCGTCGCCGAACCCGAATGAGGTCGAGCCGTCGGCTGCGGCGCTGAGGTCGACGCCCGTCCAGCCGCTCGCGGTCTCCCACTCGAGCGTGAACGGGATCGCGGATCCGGTGTCGTTGACGGCGACACCCACGAGGCTGCCGGTCTCGCCGTCGTCGGTGATGACGAGCATGCTGCGCAGTTCGAGGTCGCCGACGGTGAAGTTGACGCCGTCGCTCGGGTCGTACTCCTTGGTGGTCGCCGCGTAGGTGATGAAGTTGCACCCCGACAGCCCGAGGGCAAGCGCTCCGCTCAGGGCGATGGCGGCCACGAAACGTGCTCTCACGGATCCTCCAGGGCAGATGACAACGAGCCGTGCTTAGCCTAGCGGGCACCGGAGCGGGCCGATGCCCGGCCGGTCCGACGAGACCTCGCTGTGATAAAATTAGAGGTCTGCGGAAGGAACAACTCCATGCTCTTCGAGGTCGGCGAGACTGTCGTTTACCCCCATCACGGTGCTGCCACGATCATCGAGGTGAAGGAAAGGGTCATCAAGGGCGAGGCCAAGAAGTACCTGAAGCTCAACGTCACCCAGGGTGATCTCATCATCGAGGTCCCGGCAGAGAACGTCGACCTCGTCGGCGTCCGTGATGTGATCGGCAAGGAAGGCCTCGACAAGGTCTTCGAGGTGCTGCGCGCCCCCTTCACGGAGGAGCCCACGAACTGGAGCCGCCGCTACAAGGCCAACCTCGAGAAGCTCGCCTCGGGCGATGTCATCAAGGTCTCCGAGGTTGTCCGCGACCTGTGGCGTCGCGACCAGGACCGCGGCCTTTCGGCGGGCGAGAAGCGCATGCTCGCGAAGGCGCGTCAGATCCTGATCTCCGAGTTGGCGCTCGCCGAGAAGACCGACGAGGAGAAGGCCTCGACCGTCCTCGACGAGGTCCTCGCCTCCTGATCCCGGTCGGCGCGAGGCACGCGTGAGCTCCCTCACGGACGCCGTGCGCGTCGGGATCGTCGTCGTCGCTGCGGGCAGCGGCACTCGTCTGGCTCGTGACGAGCCGAAGGCGTTCGTCGAACTGAACGGGGCGACGATCCTCGAGCATGCCCTGCGGGGAGTGTTCGCCTCCGCGACACCCGCGCAGGTGGTCGTCGTCGCACCGGCATCGCACCTGGGGCAGGCGCGCGCGATCGCGGAACACGCCGCAGGGGCCGCGTCCGGCTATGTCGATGTCGTCGCCGGGGGAGAGACCCGGCAGGAGTCGGTGTCGCGCGGGCTCGCGGTGCTCGCGGATGGTGTCGAGGTCGTGCTGGTCCACGACGCGGCACGCGCCCTCACCCCGAGCGCCCTCATCGATCGGGTGGTGGCTGCGGTCGACGCGAGCGGCGCGGGGGTGATTCCCGCGATGCCCGTGAGCGACACCGTGAAGCGGGTCGAGGTGGATCGCGTGGTCGAGACCGTCGACCGCAGCGAACTGGTGCAGGTGCAGACCCCACAGGGCTTCCCGCGCGCCGATCTGGTGACGTCCTACGCGTCAGCGGCCGACGACCACACCGACGACGCCGCACTCGTGCAGGCTGCGGGCTTCGCCGTCTCCGTCGTCCCCGGTGAGCCTCAAGCGTTCAAGATCACCACTCCGTGGGATCTGCGCCGGGCGCAGCAGCTGCTCGATCGGGGAGCGCAGGCGCGCACCGGGATCGGCATCGACGCGCACCGCTACGACGACGCGGTTCCGCTGTGGCTCGGCGGCGTGTTCTTCCCGGATGAGCCGGGTCTCGCGGGGCACAGCGACGGCGACGCGGTGATCCACGCGATCTGCGACGCTCTCCTCTCGGCTGCCGGACTCGGCGACATCGGCGGACGCTTCGGATCCGCCGATCCGCGATACGCGGGCGCCGCGAGCTCGGTGTTCCTCCGAGAGACGCTCCGACTCGTGGACGGCGCGGGCCTTCGCGTCATGAACATCGCCGTGCAGGTCGTGGCCAACCGCCCGCGCCTGTCGACCCGTCGCAGCGAGATCGAGACCCACCTCGGCGAGCTGGTCCAGGCTCCCGTGAGCGTCGCCGCGACGACCGCCGACGGACTCGGGTTCTCGGGCCGCGGCGAGGGGCTCGTGGCGATCGCGACCGCCCTGCTCGCCGACTGAGGCGCATCCCGCTCGGCGAGAGCCAATTCATACGAAGGCCGCCCGCCCGCTCCAGGTGCGCCGGAGACGGGCGGGCGGGGTCGGGTGCCGCGAGCGGGCGAAGCCCGCGGCCGATCGCCGATCCGGGTCAGGCGGCGCGGCGGCGGCGCAGCACGAGGAACACGATCGCGGCGATGATCAGCAGCCCGATCAGCACGGCGACCACGGTCGCCCACACCGGCCATGCGGTCGCGGTCGGCTCGACGTCCGTCTCCTCGCCGTCGATCGCCTCGACGTCCGGGGTCGGCTCGGCGGTCGTGGCGCAGCCGGCCTCGACCGGTGCGACGATCGTCACCGGATCGAGTGCCTCGCCCTCGGGGTAGGTGCCGAATGCGGCCGAGCCGGATGCGGTGAGCGTCGCGGCGACGTCCGTCCACGTGAGGGTGTCGCCGTCACGGGCCGGCTCCACATCCGAGAGGCCGAGTTCCGCGAACTCGACGCCGGTCTGCGCTACCTCGGCGCCGTCCTGCGTGGTGCCGAAGACGTCGAGCAGGAGCACGGTGCGCTCGCCGTCGGCGACGATGCGCGGGTTGGCGACCGTGGTGTCGAGCGCGCCGTCGTGGCCCGTGAACCGCACCGACCCGGTGAAACTCACGTCCAGCAGCAACTCGTCCGCGTCGATGCCACCCGTGCCGCCGCTCCAGGTGAACACGGGGGTGTCGTAGCTCGCGCCGCCGTCGGTCGTCCACTCGCCGTTCGCGATGGCTCCGTCGATATACGCGCGGAAGCTCTCCTTGAAGCCCCAGACGATCTCGGCATCCGAGACGGTGCAGGGGAGTGCCGTGGCCTCCGCGATCTCGATCACGACGCCGCGGTTCACCGAACCCTGCAGGGTGAGGGTGTGGCGGCCCGTGAGGCCCGCGGGGAGGACGCCCTCCCAGCGCACACGACCCTCGGAGTCCGCGGTCGCGTTCTCGTCGAGCACGGTCGGGGTCGAGTAGGCGACCACGAGGATGCCGGTCTCGTTCGGCTCGAAGCCGCCGGCCTCGATCACCACCGTGCCTCCGGGTACGGGTGAGCCCGTGAGGGTGATGCCGCTGGTGGCCGGGGGAGTGGTCGCCGGCGTTCGCGTCGTCGACACCGAGCTCGCTGCGGTGATCACGACGCCGCCCAGCGAGCTGCCGGCGGACCCCGCGACGAACGACACCGGGTCGAGCGCCGTGCCCGCGGAGTAGAACGACGAGAAAGCGTCGGCGCCGGTGCTCGTGAGCGTCGCGGGTACGCCCGAGTACCGCAGCGAACCATCCGCCCCGGTGGTGCGCGCTCCGGACGAGAGTGCGAGCGTCGCGAACGCGATCCGTGATCCACCGTCCACCCGCACGAGGAGGGTGCCGCGGCTGGACGAGTCGATCCGAACCTGCGGGTCCGACAGCCGCAGGTCGAGCTGGCCGCCGTGACCCGTGAACCGAACGGAGCCGGCGTAGGAGACCGTTCCCGTTCCGTTCGCGAGAGTCGCGTCGCCCGCCTGGGGGAAGACGTATCCGCTGCTCGAGTTCGAGACGCCGCTCGTGGTGATGGTGCCCTGCGCGATGGGTCCGGTGACGTAGGAGCGGAAGCTCGCCTTCACGCCCCAGGTCAGGCGGCCGGCGGCCGGCGTGGGCGTCGACGGCGTGCCGGGCTCGTCCGTGCCGGGCTCCTCGGTGCCGGGCTCCTCGGTGCCCGGGTCTTCGCCCGGGTAGATGGTGTTCCAGGTGTCGGTGGTGATGGTGACGGGGGTTCGGGCGTAGATGGTGTCGGTGGTGGGGGTGGTGTGGCCTTGCCAGACGATGACTTCGTAGTTCTGGGTGGGGTCGAGTGTGTCGGGGGTGGCGGTGAGGGTTTTGTCGAAGGTGCCGCCGGTGATGGCGCCGGGGGTCATCCAGTAGCCGAAGGCGGCGTATCCGTCGGTTGCGGTGACTGCTGCTTCGGTGCCTTCGATGATGAGGGCGGCGTAGGCGCCGGTGATGTCGCCGAAGTTGGTTCCGGTGACGCGGACGGTGAGGCCGGTGGTCTCGGATGCGTCGGAGACGGTCGCCTCGATCGACGGACCGGGAGCCGGTTCGGGGAAGCTCACGGGAACGAACTGGTCGAAGGTGTAGGTGGCGTTCGCGCCGCTGCCCGAGTTGTGGTCGAGGCGCACGGCGATGCCGCACTGCTCGGCGCCGTCATCGGTGGTGACCGCGTCGAGGCAGGTCTTGGTGCCGAACGCGGAGGTGACCGCGACGGTCGTCGTGAACGTCCAGATGCCGTCCTCGATGGTGCCGATCTGCGTGGTTCCCGGGGTCGCTGCGATGCCGGGCTGCACCACCCACTTCTGTGCGGTGCTCTCGCAGTTGCCGGTGCCCCCGGCTCGTCCGCTCGCACCGGATCCGGGCTCCCCAGCCGGAGCGACGCAGTACATGAGATACAGGCCCGTGGTGAGGGTCGATCCGCTCGTCGCGCTGTAGGTGGTGGGGAACACACCGGTCACCTCGACGCTGCCGTCGGCGAGCCCGCTGTCGTCGACCGCGATGCCGAAGTCCGGGAGCGCCGGCGGGTAGATGGTGTTCCAGGTGTCGGTGGTGATGGTGACGGGGGTTCGGGCGTAGATGGTGTCGGTGGTGGGGGTGGTGTGGCCTTGCCAGACGATGACTTCGTAGTTCTGGGTGGGGTCGAGTGTGTCGGGGGTGGCGGTGAGGGTTTTGTCGAAGGTGCCGCCGGTGATGGCGCCGGGGGTCATCCAGTAGCCGAAGGCGGCGTATCCCTCGGTTGCGGTGACTGCTGCTTCGGTGCCTTCGATGATGAGGGCGGCGTAGGCGCCGGTGATGTCGCCGAAGTTGGTTCCGGTGACGCGGACGGTGAGGCCGGTGGTCTCGGACGCGTCGGTCACGGTCGCCTCGATCGACGGACCGGACACCGCGGTGGCGACACCCGCGGGCGCGACGACGGCCGCGAGCGCGAGCAGGGGGATGAGCAGGAAGGCGATCCACGGCGCACGAGGGCGCACGCGGTCTGGCGCGTAAGACAACAGTTCTCCGAAGGGGTTTCAGGGGCTCTCTCGTCACGCGACGCGCACCATCGCGAGTGACTCAGGTAAGGCTTACCTTATCTAACTGGAGCGTCTTGTGTCGAATCCCTCTCGGCTCCCCGCCGTCCCACGCGGCCCCCGCCGGTAAACTCCCCAGGTGACCGTCCGCCTCTACGACAGCCGATCCCAGGCACTCCGCGACTTCGAGCCGCTCGTGCCCGGCAAGGTCGGCATGTACGTCTGCGGGCCGACCGTGCAGTCCTCCCCGCACGTGGGGCACCTGCGTTCGGCGCTCGCCTACGACCTCTGGCGGCGGTGGCTGTCGTACCGCGGATACGACGTCACCTTCGTGCGCAACGTGACCGACATCGACGACAAGGTGCTCGCGAACGCCTCCGAGCACGAGGCATGGTGGGCGGTCGCCTATCGCGTCGAGCTGGAATTCACCGCGGGCTACCGCGCGATCGGCATCCTGCCGCCGACCTACGAGCCTCGGGCGACCGCGAGCATCCCGCAGATGCAGGAGATCATCCGCACGCTCATCGAGCGCGGCCACGCCTACGTCGCCGACGACGCTTCGGGCGACGTCTACTTCGATGTCCGTACGTGGCCCGACTACGGCGCGCTCACCCGGCAGAGGCTCGACGACATGAGCGACTCGCCGGACGCGGCCACCCGCGGCAAGCGCGACCCCCGCGACTTCGCCCTCTGGAAGGGCGCGAAAGACGGCGAGCCCGAGTCGGCATCCTGGGCGTCGCCCTGGGGCGCGGGCCGACCCGGATGGCACATCGAGTGCTCGGCGATGTCGAAGCGCTATCTGGGATCCGAGTTCGACATCCACGGCGGCGGGCTCGACCTGCGATTCCCCCACCACGAGAACGAGCTCGCCCAGTCGACGGCAGCGGGCGACGGTTTCGCCCGCTACTGGGTGCACAACGGCATCGTCATGGTCGAGGGCCAGAAGATGTCGAAGTCGCTCGGCAACTCGATCTTCGCCTCCGAGTTCCTCGCGCTCGCTCCGCCCGTGGTCGTCCGCTACTACCTCGCGAGCGCGCACTACCGCTCCGCGATCGACTACCACCCCGGGGCGCTCGAGGAAGCGGAGGCCGCGCTCGACCGCATCGCCGGCTTCCTGCGCCGCGCGGAGTCCGCGCTCGAACACGCGCACGTCGCGGGCCCCGGAGACGGGCGCGTCCCGGATGCGTTCGGTGCCGCCCTCGACGACGACCTCGGAGTGCCGCAGGCGCTCGGCGTGCTGCACGAGACGGTGCGGGCGGGTAACAGCGCCCTCGACTCGGGCGACCTCGAGACCGTGGCGGTGCTGCGTGAACAGGTCCACGCGATGACGCGCGTGCTCGGCGTCGACCCGACCGCGCCGGAGTGGAGCGGGGGAGGCGTCTCGGATGTGGAGTTCGCCCTCGCGAGCCTCGTCGAGCGTCTGCTCGCCGACCGGACGGCCGCGCGCGCGGCGAAGGACTTCGCGGCGGCCGATCGCATCCGCGACGAGTTGACGGCAGCCGGCATCTCGATCGACGACACACCCGCGGGCGCTCGCTGGAGCCTCGCGTGAGACAGGGGAGCATTCGATGACCAAGCCGGGACGTCCGGGCGCACGCAAGGGCAAGAAGGGCGCGAGCGTCGGAACCGGCGGCCACGGCCGCAAGGCGCTCGAGGGCAAGGGGCCGACGCCCAAGGCGGAGGACCGCAGCTGGCACGTCGCCGGCAAGAGGAAGGCCGCCCAGGATCGGCTCGACGCCGCACGGGCGCGCCACGGCAAGGGCGACGCGCCCGCGAAGCGCCCGCAACGGGCGAAGCGGTCCGAGGACGAGCTCGTCACGGGGCGCAACTCCGTGGTCGAGGCGCTCCGGGCCCGCATCCCCGCGACGGCTCTCTACATCGCCGCGCGCGTCGAGATGGACGACCGGGTGAAGGAGGCGCTGTCGATTGCGACGAAGCGCGACATCCCCGTGCTCGAGGTGATGCGTGCCGAGCTCGACCGCATGAGCGGACCCGACGGCGTGCACCAGGGCGTGGCGCTCAAGGTGCCGCCGTACGAGTACGCGCATCCGCTCGACCTCCTCGACCGCGCGGATCGCACGGGTCGCCCTCCGCTCCTCGTCGCGCTCGACGGGGTCACCGATCCGCGCAACCTCGGGGCGATCATCCGGTCGGCGGGCGCGTTCGGCGCCCACGGCGTGATCGTGCCGCAGCGGCGGTCGGTCGGCATGACCGCTGCTGCGTGGAAGACGTCGGCGGGTGCTGCGGTGCGCGTGCCGGTCGCGATGGCCGCGAACCTCACCCAGTCGCTCGAGGCGCTCAAGAAGGCAGGGGTGTTCGTGCTCGGGCTCGACGGCGGAGGTGACGTGCCGCTGCCCGGCATCTCGTTCGCCGACCGCCCGATCGTCATCGTCGTGGGCTCCGAAGGCAAGGGGCTCTCGCGTCTCGTCACCGAGACCTGCGATGCCGTGGTGTCGATCCCGATCTCGGCCGACACCGAGTCGCTCAACGCAGGCATCGCGGTCTCGGTCGCCCTCTACGAGGTCGCGAAGCTCCGCGCGGAATAGCCGCCGGGCCCGCTCAGACCTTCGCGCGCCAGTCCTCTTCGCCGTCGTCCGCCACCGCGACCGGCAGCGTGATGGCCGCGGTCATCGGGCCGACCACCGTCACCTCGTCGCGGCGGTGCCGCAGGATCGTGTCGACGTAGGACGTGAGCGCTTCGGCGAGGGGGACGTTGCGTCCCTCGTTCTGCGAGAGGTACCAGCGGTGGTCGAGCAGCTGGTGGAACACTTCGGCGGGTTCGAGCTTGCCGCGCAGGTCCCGCGGGATGGCGCGGACGACGGGCTCGAAGACCGACACGAGCCACTGGTGCGCGACGACCTCCTCGTCCTCGTCGGCCTTGCCGCGGATCGCGCGGAACGAGTCGAGGTCGTTGAGCAGCCGGCGCGCCTGGTTCTCTCCGGCGTCGAGGCCCGTGAGGCGCAGCAACCGCCGCGAATGATGTCCGGCGTCGACCACCTTCGGCTGGATGCGCACCCGGGTGCCGTCGCCGTCCTTGCGGATCGAGAGCTCCTCGATGTCGAAGCCCAGCTCGTTGAGCCGCTCCACCCGCTCACGAATGCGCCAGCGCTCCGACTCGGGGAAGGTCTCGGATGCGGTCAGCTCCTGCCAGAGCGAGCGGTACGCCGCGACGATGCCATCCGCGATCTCCACCGGGTCGATGCCCTCGTCGAGTCGCCCGCCCGACTGCAGGTCGAGCAGCTCGCCCGCGATGTTCACCCGGCCGATCTCGAGGTCGTTCTCGCGCTGACCGTTCGAGAGACCACCCTCGTAGAGCTTGCCGGTCTCGGCGTCGACGAGGTACGCCGCGAAGGCCCCCGCGTCGCGGCGGAAGAGAGTGTTCGAGAGCGAGACGTCGCCCCAGAAGAAGCCAATGATGTGGAGCCGGGCGAGCAGCACGGCGAGCGCGTCCACGAGGCGCGTCGCGGTGTCGGGGCGCAGAGCCTGCGAGTAGAGGGCGCGATAGGGGAGCGAGAACCGCAGGTGCCGGGTCACCAGTGCGGGCGAGAGCTCCTCGCCGTCCGGTGAGACGCGACCCGTGATCACCGCGACCGGCTCCACGGACGGCACGTCGAGGCGCTGCAGGGTCCGCAGGATCTCGTACTCGCGTCGGGCGAGCTCGGCGGAGGTCTCCTTGATCGCCACGACGAAGCCCTCGAGATGCACGAAGCGCACGAGGTGGCGCGAGATCCCCTTCGGGAGCGCGGCGATCGTCTCGTCGGGCCACAGCTCGAGCGGAAGCTCCCACGGGAGGTCGAGCAGGGCGGGGTCCGGCATCGCGGACGTGATGGAGAGGGAGGAGCTCACACGACGACCCTATTCGGAACGACGGAGGCCGCACCCCTCACGGGATGCGGCCTCCTGAGATCAACTGGCGCGTTACGCGGTCGCCTTCGACGCGATCGGGGCGGCGTTGAGGCGCTCGCCCGACTCGACGTCGAACACGTGCACGTGCTGCGGAACGGGGGTCACCACGACCTTGTCGCCCGCCTCCGGGTGGCTGCGGCCGTCGACGCGCGCGATGATGTCGACGCGCTCGCCCTCGATGTCCGCGTGGCCGTAGAGGTAGCCGTCGGCGCCGAGCTCCTCGACGACGTCGACCTCGACCGACAGGCCCTCACCCGAGGTCGCGATCTGCACGTCCTCGGGGCGGATGCCGACGATCGCCTTGCTGCCCGTGGCGGATGCCAGCACGTCGCGCTCGATCGCCGCCGTGGAGGTGCCGAACTTCACACCGCCGTCGACGATCTCGGTCGGGAACAGGTTCATGGCGGGGCTGCCGATGAAGCCGGCGACGAACACGTTGTTCGGGGTCTCGTAGAGGTCGCGCGGGGTGCCGACCTGCTGGAGCACGCCGTCCTTCAGGACCGCGATGCGGTCGCCCATCGTGAGCGCCTCGGTCTGGTCGTGGGTGACGTAGACCGTGGTGACGCCGAGGCGGCGCTGCAGCGACGCGATCTGGGTACGAGTCTGAACGCGCAGCTTCGCGTCGAGGTTCGAGAGCGGCTCGTCCATGAGGAAGACCTGGGGCTGACGGACGATCGCGCGGCCCATGGCGACGCGCTGACGCTGACCACCGGAGAGCGCCTTCGGCTTGCGGCCGAGGTAGGGCTCGAGGTCGAGAAGCTTCGCAGCCTCGAGAACACGAGAGGCCCGCTCCTCCTTACCGACGCCCGCGATCTTCAGGGCGAAGCCCATGTTCTCGGCGACGGTCATGTGCGGGTAGAGCGCGTAGTTCTGGAAGACCATGGCGATGTCGCGGTCCTTCGGCGGGACGTCGGTGACGTCGCGGTCGCCGATAAGGATGCGGCCGTCGTTGACCTCTTCGAGGCCCGCGAGCATGCGGAGGGTCGTGGACTTTCCGCAGCCGGAGGGACCGACGAGGACGAGGAACTCGCCGTCGGCGACCTCGAGGTCGATCTGGTCGACCGCGGGGCGAGTCGATCCGGGATAGATGCGGGTGGCCTTGTCGAACGTGACGGTTGCCATCGGTACTTCTCCTTCACCGGCAGGTACGTGCCGGACGATCCGTAGTGAATGGAAAGCCGCCGGCGTCATCGCCGACGAACCCGCCCATTATGTCACGGCATCCGATGGGCCACCGTCCCAGCGGTCTTCCGGGCGCTTCCCAGACAGGATTCCTAGCATCGGAGGGATTGCGCGTTTGGCGTGCGACCCCGGCGCGACGTATTCTGCGGAGCGCGTTCCCCATACCCGAGAACTGAGGATCGATGACGTACGGCGAGTCCGATCGCCCGGAGCCCGGAGCCAACGATGCCCGGGAGGCCGCGAAGGAGCGCGCCCGCGAACTGCGTACGCAGCACAAGAAGCAGGAGCGTCGGCGCCGCCTCGTGCTGCAGTTGAGCGTCGTCGGGGTCTCGCTCGTCGTGCTCGGTGTCGTCGTCGTCACCCTCGTCACCATGAACCAGTCGCCGACGCGCGGGCCGCTCAACATGGCCAGCGACGGCATCAAGATCGGCCAGGATCTGAAGGCCGTGCGGACGGTCGCGATCAAGTCGGGCGAGACCCCGGCGCCGTCGGAGGCGAACCCGGACGGCGTGATCGACATCCAGCTCTACGTCGACTACCTCTGCGCCAACTGCGGCACGTTCGAGCAGAACAACTCCGAGCAGCTGCGTAAGTGGGTGGAGGACGGTGCTGCCACGCTCGAGATCCATCCGATCGCGCTGCTCACCACCAAGTCCAACGGCACCCAGTACTCGCTCCGCGCCGCGAACGCGGCCGCCTGTGTGGCCGAGTACTCGCCCGACGCCTTCCTCGCATTCCACGAGTCGCTCTTCGTGGCCCAGCCGGAGGAGGGCACGGAGGGGCTGAGCGATGAGGAGCTCGTCGACCGCGCTGAGCTCGCCGGCGCGACGAGCATCGCCCGGATCGACGCGTGCGTGACCTCCAAGCGCTTCGTGCCCTGGGTGCAGGCCGCCACGGTCCGCGCCCTCAACGGGCCGATCCCGGGGGCCGACATCCCCGCGATCACGACGGCGCCGACGATCCTCGTGGACGGCAAGCAGCTCGCCTACACGAAGGACTTCGACCCGCAGGAGCTCGCGCTCGCCGTGACCGACGCCGCCGGCGACCAGTACACAGGCACTCCGACCCCGTCTCCGACGCCCACCCCGTAGCGGCGTAGGCTGTCGGATGCGTGCGGCCGACCACCGGGCCGCGACGTTCCGCCTCCTTAGCTCAGTCGGCCAGAGCATCGCTCTTGTAAAGCGAGGGTCGTCGGTTCGAATCCGACAGGGGGCTCCACCGGACGGAGGATCGTGAGCACCGAGCATGCGGTCCGCCCCGTTCTGACTGCGGCGGCGCTCATCGCGTCGATAGGCGTCGGCGGTGTCATGGCGCTTCAGCCGCGGGTCAACGGCGAGCTCGCCGTGCACCTCGACGACGGCATCGTCGCGGCATTCATCTCGTTCGCCGTCGGGACCATCGCGTGCGGGTTGGCGCTCGTGGTCTGGGCGCCGGGGCGCCGCGGTCTCGGACGCATCCGCGAGGCGCTCGCCCTGCGCACGCTGCCCGTGCCCTACCTGTTCGGCGGGGTCGCGGGTGCCGTGCTCGTCACCGCCCAGGGGCTCACGGCGGCCGTGCTCGGGGTCGCGCTCTTCACGGTCGCGCTCGTCGGCGGGCAGACGATCGGGTCTCTCGTCGTCGATCGTCGCGGCGTCGGCACCATGGGCCCGAAGCCGTTCACGGTGCAGCGACTGCTGGGGGCCGCGCTCGCCGTGGTCGCGGTCGGGTGGGCCGTCTCGGATCGCATCGCGACCGAGGTTGCGTGGTGGATGCTCGTGCTGCCGTTGCTCGCGGGCGCCGGTGCCGCCTGGCAGCAGGCGGTGAACGGGCAGCTGCGCGAGCGCGCGGGATCGGTGCTGAGCGCGACGTTCGTGAGCTTCGTCGCTGGCACCGCGGCGCTCATCGTGGCCGCGGGCGTCGAGGTCGCCGTCGCGGGTCCGCCGGACCCGCTGCCCGGTGAGGCCTGGCTCTACACGGGCGGCCTGCTCGGGATCGTCTTCGTGGCGGCGGCGGCCGCGCTCGTCCCCCTCATCGGCGTGCTCATGTTCGGTCTCGCGACGATCGCCGGTCAGCTGAGCATCGCTGTGCTCCTCGACCTCATCGCGCCCGTGGGGGTCGCGACCCTCGACACGGCAACGGTCGGGGGTGCGGTGCTCGCCATCGTCGCAGTCGCGGTCGCGGCGATCCGGCGGCCTCCGCGCCAGGATGTCACAGACGCGACAGGTGCTTCTTCGCGTTGACGGTGGTGCGCGGCTTGCTCGAGCGCGTCTCCTTCGACCCTACGTAGAGCCAGCCGAGTAGGCGCTCGCCGGGTGCGAGGTCGTGGGCGCGGTGCAGGGCCTCGGCTCGGGTGTACCAACCGGTGCGCCACATCACACCCCACCCGTCTTCGTCGAGCAACAGGCTGAGCGAGTGCGCGACGCCGGATGCGACAGCCTCCTGCTCCCAGTCCGCCACCTTCTCGCTCCGGACCGGCGACACCACGATGGCGAGCAGCAGGGGCGCTCGCAGCGGCTTGCGCGCCAGCTTGTCCGCATCCGATCCGGTCGCGCCGGAGGCCTCCGCGATCGCGCGGCCCACCTTCTCGCGGGCCTCGCCGCGGATCGCGATGACCCGCCACGGGTGAAGCGCCGCATGGTCGGCGACCGTGCCGGCGACCTCGAGGATCTTGCGCAGCCGCTTGTCGGTCGGGGCCGCGTCGCCGACGCTCGACCGCGACCGGCGCCGGAGCATCGCCTCGGCGGCCGGCCCGCGCGTCGGCATCAGCTCTCGGGCTCGGCCTCGGGCGCGAAGCCGAGGGACAGCGAGTTCATGCAGTAGCGCAGCCCCGTGGGCGTGCCGAAGCCGTCGTCGAAGACGTGACCCAGGTGGCCGCCGCAGTTCGCGCAGCGCACCTCGGTGCGCACCATGCCGAGCGAGCGGTCCTCGATGAGCTCCACCGCATCCGGGTTCACGGAGTCGTAGAAGCTCGGCCACCCGCAGCCGGAGTCGAACTTCGTTCCGCTCTTGAACAGCTCAGCGCCGCACGCCGCACAGGTGTAGAGACCCGCCCGGTGCTCGTCGAGCAGCTCGCCCGTCCACGCGCGCTCCGTGCCCGCCTCGCGCAGCACCTTGTAGCGGTCGTCGCCGAGCTCCTCTCGCCACTGCTCGTCCGTCTTGCTGACCTTGTAGCTCATCGGGCTCCTCTCCTCGCACATCGTAGGGGCCCGGATCGGGCTCCCGCTGAATGCAACGTCACGTGACCGCCGGGCGTTCCCGGGGCTCCGCCGCGGGGCTCACCGGATTCATAGCAGGTCGCGCCTAGGATGACGGCGTCCCGAATCCGGGGACGCGATCGGGAGGTGCACATGGTCGGTACAGCCGGCGCCGCGCGCCTCCCCGACGATCCGCCGCTCCCCGCCGGGCTCGACGAGCTCTCGCGTCGGGTGCTCGAGTTCGAGCTCTCATGGACGGGCCGCGACGGCGCCAAGGCGAGCGCGATCCGCGTGGAGTTCGGGGTGACCCCCGCCCGCTACTATCAGATGTTGTCGGCGGTGCTGGACTCGCCGGCGGCGCTGCGTCACGATCCGCTCCTGGTGCGTCGCCTGCAGCGCGTCCAAGATGCACGGGCCGCAGCACGAGCCTCGCGGACCTTCCGCATCGATCCCCAGGACCCGACTCCGTAGATGGCAGCCTTTCCCCGCGATCAGTTCGACGAGATCCCCCGCGATATCGACCGTGTCGGCGCGCACCGCGCCCCCGGCAAGCCGGGTCGAGGGTGGGTCGCGTTCGCGTGGGCCGCTCTCGCGACCGGCGTTCTCGTCGTGGTCGGTCTCTTCGCGCTCGCGGCGCTCGACTCCCGCTTCGAACTGCCCGTGTTCGCCCCGGAGACCCCGAGTGCGACCCCGAGCGAGACCATCGTGGAGACCGCCGACCCGGTGACCGACCCCTCCACGCTCGACGACGCGCTGCGCGACGGCCTCACGATCGCGGTGCTGAACGCGACGGGAACCGAGGGCCTGTCGAATGTGGCCGGCGACCAGATCGCGGACGCGGGGTGGCCCAACCCGAGCCGCGCTGCGGCCGACGTCACCGACGACACGGAGACGATCGTCTACTACTCGTCCGAAGAGTACGAGGGCGTCGCGCGCGGGATCATGGAGCTCATCGGAGCGGCCGACGTGAGCCTCTCAGACGCCTTCCCCGCGACGGTCGTCACGGTCGTCCTCGGGTCCGATTACGAGCCTCCCGCCGGGGGCTGAGCACCCCTCTGAACGCCCGTCGGGGCGTCCCGTGTTACGCCGATGTTTAATCTGCGTTGATTCTTCGTCATGCCTGCCTTTTTCGGGGCTTCCGGGCGATCTGCGGCGGCCCGGGATGGCTACCATCGCGGGTGTGCGGCCCGAGAAGCGGTTGCACGGATGCACAGCAGGGAGCACGACCATGGCCAACGGAACCGTCAAGTGGTTCAACGCGGAGAAGGGCTTCGGTTTCATCACCGTCGACGGAGGACAGGACGTCTTCGTCCACTACTCGGCCATCGACATGCCCGGCTACAAGGTCCTCGAGGAGGGCCAGGCGGTGACCTTCGAGGTCGGAACCGGAGCCAAGGGCCCGCAGGCGGAGTCGGTTCGCCCGGTCTGAGCGTGCTCGCCCCCTGTTCCGCGGGTCGCCGCGGAACGTCGGAGTGGGCGCCCTAGCATGGCCCGCATGCAGTCGAGGGGCCGCCGGGCGATCGTGACCGGCCTGGCGGTGGTGATCGCGATCGGTGCCGCGGGGTGCACCTCGCCGGAGGTCATGCCCGTGCCGACTCCGACACCGACGTACACCTCCGACTACGTCACGCCCGAACCGGTCGTCTACGCCCCGCTCACCGGGATGCCGGTGGACGACCCCGCATCGATCGAACGTCCCTCGCTCGCGGCGAAGATCGACAACCACTGGGATGCCCGCCCGCAGGTCGGTCTCGAGAGCACCGATCTCGTGTTCGAGGAGCTGGTCGAGGGAGGCCTCACCCGCTACATGGCGGTGTGGCACTCGCATCTTCCGAAGGAGATCGGGCCGATCCGCTCGATCCGACCGATGGATCCGGACATCGCCTCCCCGCTCGGCGGCATCATCGCCTACTCGGGCGGCCAGTTGCGCTTCGTGGCGCTCATGCAGCAGACGGATGTCTACAACGCGATCCACGGGCAGCCCGACACAGCCGACGTCATGTATCGGACCTCGTCGAAGGCGGCACCGCACAACGTGATCGTGAAGGCGCGTGAACTCGTCGCCGCGCACTCCGATCTGGCCGCGCCCCCGCAGCTGTTCGCGTTCGCCGATTCGGCCGACGCGTCGACCGCTGCACGGGAGGGCAAGGCGATCTCGGGCGTCGACCTCGTCTTCGGATCGTCGTCGCAACCGTCCTGGCGCTGGAAGCAGGGGGTCTGGCTGCGCAGCCAGGACGGCGAACCGGACCTCGACTCCGCGGGGAATCGCCTGAGCGCGGTGAACGTGGTGGTCATCCGCGTGCCCGTCTCGTACGGCCTCGGCGTGCCCAAGACCGAGCTCATCGGCAGCGGCGAGGCGAAGGTGCTCTCGGGGGGCCGGATCGTGAGCGCAACGTGGTCGAAGGCGAGCCGGACGGCGCCGATCCGCTTGGTCGACAGCACGGGTGCGGTGATCCGTTTGGCTCCCGGCAACAGCTGGATCGAGCTCGTGCCGACCTCCGGCTCGGTTTCCGCGATCGCAGCCAAGTAGCAGGCTCGATCGGGCGCCGGATGCGGCACGCGTTCGTGCCGCCGAGGGTGTCGTGCAGCCGTCTGTCGTCGGCTTGCACTCCCCACCCGCGAGTGCCAAACTGGTCCCTGGCACTCGTGATCTGTGAGTGCCAAATCACTGTGGATCACGTCCGGGAGGGACGACACTAACCCATGGCTAAGATCATCGCATTTGACGAGGACGCCCGGCGCGGCCTCGAGCGCGGCCTCAACACCCTGGCCGACGCCGTCAAGGTCACGCTCGGCCCCCGTGGTCGCAACGTCGTGCTCGAGAAGAAGTGGGGCGCCCCCACGATCACGAACGACGGTGTGTCCATCGCCAAGGAGATCGAGCTCGACGACCCGTACGAGAAGATCGGCGCGGAGCTCGTCAAGGAGGTCGCGAAGAAGACCGACGACGTCGCCGGTGACGGCACGACCACCTCGGTCGTCCTCGCCCAGGCGCTCGTCCGCGAGGGCCTGCGCAACGTCGCGGCCGGCGCCGACCCCATCAGCCTGAAGCGCGGCATCGAGAAGGCCGTCAAGGCTGTCGAGGCCGAGCTGCGCACCAACGCCAAGGAGGTCGAGACCAAGGCGGAGATCGCCGCCACCGCGTCCATCTCCGCCGCCGACCCCGAGATCGGCGAGCTCATCGCCGAGGCGATCGACAAGGTCGGCAAGGAGGGCGTCGTCACCGTCGAGGAGTCGAACACCTTCGGCACGACGCTCGAGCTCACCGAGGGCATGCGCTTCGACAAGGGCTACCTGTCGGCGTACTTCGTGACCGACCCGGAGCGCCAGGAGGCGGTCTTCGAAGACCCGTACATCCTGATCGTCAACGGCAAGATCTCGAACATCAAGGACCTGCTGCCGATCGTCGACAAGGTCATCCAGGCGGGCAAGCAGCTGCTGATCATCGCCGAGGACGTCGACGGCGAGGCGCTCGCGACTCTCGTCGTGAACAAGATCCGCGGCATCTTCAAGTCGGTGGCCGTGAAGGCCCCCGGCTTCGGCGACCGCCGCAAGGCGCAGCTCGCCGACATCGCCATCCTCACCGGTGGCGAGGTCATCAGCGAGGAGCTCGGCCTCAAGCTCGAGAACGCCACGCTCGACCAGCTCGGCCAGGCGCGCAAGGTCATCGTCACCAAGGACGAGACCACGATCGTCGAGGGTGCCGGTTCGGCCGACCAGATCGCCGGGCGCGTCAAGCAGATCCGCCAGGAGATCGAGAACACCGACTCCGACTACGACCGCGAGAAGCTCCAGGAGCGCCTCGCGAAGCTCGCCGGCGGCGTCGCCGTCATCAAGGCGGGCGCGGCCACCGAGGTCGAGCTGAAGGAGCGCAAGCACCGCATCGAGGACGCCGTCCGCAACGCGAAGGCCGCCGTCGAGGAGGGCATCGTCGCCGGTGGTGGCGTCGCCCTCATCCAGGCGGGCAAGACCGCGTTCGAGAAGCTCGAGCTCTCGGGTGACGAGGCGACCGGTGGCAACATCGTCAAGGTCGCCATCGACGCGCCGCTCAAGCAGATCGCCCTCAACGCCGGTCTCGAGCCGGGCGTCGTGGTCGACAAGGTGCGCAACCTGCCGGTGGGCCAGGGCCTCAACGCTGCTACCGGCGAGTACGTGGACATGCTCGCCGCGGGCATCAACGACCCGGTGAAGGTCACCCGTTCGGCGCTGCTCAACGCAGCCTCGATCGCGGGTCTGTTCCTCACCACCGAGGCGGTCGTCGCCGACAAGCCGGAGAAGAACCCGGCGCCGGCGGCAGACCCGACGGGCGGCATGGACTTCTAAGCACCAGCCACACCACAGGCGGGCGGCTCCCACAAGGGGCCGCCCGCCTCGTCGTATCCGGGAGGAGTGATCCGGCTGCGCGCGCTCAGCTCGCGAAGAGGCGCGTGTTGTGCTGCTCGATCTCCGCGTATTGGCGGCCGGCCTGGGCGAGCGCACCGCCGAGCGCGGTGAGCGCGTCGTCCACCCGCTGCTGCGCGGCTCGCCACTCGGACACCACACCGCGGAAGGCGGTGGCCGCCGAACCCGACCACGATCCCTGCAACTGCTCGAGCTGGGCGTGCAAAGAGGAGGTCTCGGACTGGATGCGCCCCACCGTTGTGCGGGCGGCCGTCGCATGGGCGAGGACGGCGTCGCTGTCGACGTGATAACTGGTCATGGGCGCCACGCTAGGCGCCGGCATCCGCCTTCTCGCCCGCGGACTCCGGATCGGGGGAGGACGCGGACTCATCGGTGCGGGGGAGGAGCGGGATGCTGACGCGGAAGGTCGCCCCGCCGCCGGGCGTCTCGACGACCTCGACGAGACCCTCGTGCTTCGCGACGATGCCCTGCACGATCGCGAGACCGAGCCCCGACCCACCGGTCTCGCGCGTGCGCGAGGTGTCGGCGCGCCAGAACCGCTGGAAGATCTTCTCGCGCAGCTGAGGCGGGATCCCCTCGCCGTGATCGACGATCGAGATGCTGCCGTATCCGCCGACGCGGTCGACGCCCACCACGAGCTCGATCGGACTGTCGTCGGGGGTGAAGCGCATCGCATTGCCCACGAGGTTCGTGACGACCTGACGAATCTTGTCCTCTTCGCCGCGCACCACCGGGCCGACCTCCGGCAGGGGCTGCGCGGGGGTCGTCACCGTCGGGATCGTGTCGCTCGGGCGGCGCCGACGCAGGCGTGCGAGCGCGGATCCGGCGAACGCGATCGGTCCGGTCGCCGCCATCGCGCCGGCATCGGTGGGCGGCGCGGCGTCGGTCTCGTCGTCGGAGGACGGCACGGGGTTCGGCTCGGCGACCTCGACGGTGATCCGGCGTTGCGGTGCCGAAGCCGACGCGTCGAGCGCGGCATCCTGGGCGATCGGCAGCAGGTCGACGGGTGCGGGCACGAGGGGACGCGTCTCGTCGAGGCGTGCGAGCTCGAGCAGGTCCTCCACGAGGCCGCCCATCCGGATCGCCTCGCGCTCGATGCGGTCCATCGCCTGAGCGACGTCCTCCGGCTTCTGCAGCGCGCCCATCCGGTAGAGCTCCGCGTAGCCGCGCAACGACACGAGCGGGGTGCGCAGCTCGTGGCTCGCGTCGCCGACGAACCGGCGCATCTGCTCCACCGCGTGCTGGCGGTCGGCGAACGCCCGGTCGATGCGCGCGAGCATCGTGTTGAGAGATCGGTTCAGGCGACCCACCTCGGTGTTCGGGGTCGCCCCGCCGAGTCGTTGCGAGTAGTCGCCGGCGGCGAATCGCGCGGCGGTGCGTTCCACGTCGCGCAGGGGCCCGAAGGTGCTGTTGACGAGCAACTGGGTGACGGCGGCACCGAGCAGCACGACCGCGACCGCGAACAGGAAGAAGATCAGCGCGTAGCGGGTGATGGTGCTGTTGACGTCGGTGAGGTCGACGCCGACGACGAGGGTCACGAACTCGCCGCTGTCGACCGTGAGCACCGTGGTCTTCACCCGCCACTGCCCGAGGCCGGAGGCGTCGGTGAGCGTTGTGAACTGGCCGTCGTGCACGGCGCTCCAGGGGAGCGTCATGCCGGAGAAGTCCGGCTGCAGTGCGGAATCCGGAACGTTGTCGCAGTAGGTGCGACCTCCGGGGCTCAGGATGGCCACGAGGTAGCCGGGGTCGTACTGGACGGAGCACGTCAGCACGGGGTCAAGATTGCGCTGGGCCTCCTGGAATCCCGCGGTGACGTTCTCGTTCGCCTTCTCGAAGAGGTAGGTGCTGAGCACGGTCATCGTGCCCATTCCGGCAACAGCGAGGCCGAAGGTCAGCAGAAGCACCGTCACACCCGTGATCTTGGTGCGGAGCGAGATGCCGTTCCACATCCGGTCGAACGAGGTGTGGAGCTTCGACATCGGGGGACCCGCTGTCACGCCTTCTGCGTCTTGAGCATGTAGCCGAACCCGCGCTTGGTCTGGATCATCGGCTCAGCCGAGTGCTGGTCGATCTTGCGGCGCAGGTAGGAGATGTAGCTCTCGACGATGCCCGCGTCGCCGTTGAAGTCGTACTCCCAGACATGGTCGAGGATCTGCGCCTTCGACAGCACCCGGTTGGGGTTGAGCATGAGGTAGCGCAGCAGCTTGAACTCGGTGGGCGAGAGCTCGACCGACACGTCGCCGACGGTGACTTCGTGGGTGTCCTGGTCCATCGTGAGCTCGCCGGCGCGGATGATGGCGTCTTCCTCGTCCTGCATCGTGCGGCGCAGGATCGCCTTGATGCGGGCCACGATCTCATCGAGCGAGAACGGCTTCGTCACGTAGTCGTCGCCGCCGACCGTGAGGCCCGTGATCTTGTCTTCGGTGTCGTCTTTCGCGGTGAGGAACAGGATGGGCGCCGTGTACCCGGAGGCGCGGAGCCGCTTGGTGACGCCGAAGCCGTTCATGTCGGGGAGCATGACGTCGAGGATGATCAGGTCGGGCTCCTCATCGAGGACCGCGGAGATCGCCTGGGCACCGTTGCCGACCGCGCGCACGGCGAAGCCGGCGAAGCGGAGGCTGGTGGTCAGCAGGTCGCGGATGTTGGGCTCGTCGTCGACGATCAGGATCTTGGGTCCGTCGCTCATGTCCGCCATTATCCTGCATGTTCGCTGAATGTGGTCTGGAAGATACGTGGAGTCGCGCTTAGCCTGGATCGATGGCTGAGGAGCGCATCGTCATCGTCGGGGCAGGGCTCGCAGGAGCGGGGGCCGCCGAAGAGCTACGGAACCGCGGATTCGAGGGCGAGATCCGACTCATCGGAGCCGAGCCGCACGCCCCGTACATCCGCCCGCCCCTGTCGAAGGGGTACCTGCTCGGCGAGGAGGAGCGCGCCTCGTTCGACGTGCATCCGCTCGGCTGGTACGCGGAACACGGCATCCACTTCGTGCCCGGTGTCGCAGCGACGGGGATCGACCGCGAGGCGCGTCTCGTGCAGCTCGCCGGGGGCGACGCGGCCGGATACGACCGTCTGCTGCTCGCGACGGGGGCGTCGCCGCGGCCCCTCCCCGTGCCGGGGGGAGACCTCGCCGGCGTGCAGTTGCTGCGCACCGTCGAGCAGTCGGATGCCCTGCGTGCCACCCTCGACGAGGGCGGACGTCGTGTCGTGGTGATCGGATCCGGGTGGATCGGCATGGAGGCCGCATCCGCCGCCCGCACCCTCGGCAACGAGGTGACGGTGCTGATGCGAGGCGGCGTCCCCCTCGCATCCCAGCTGGGAGCGCAGCTCGGCGCCGACTTCGCCCGGCTGCACGAGGAGAACGGGGTCGTGCTGCGGCCCGGCGCGGCCGTGCGCGAGGTACTCGGGGGCGCGGGACGGGTGAGCGGCGTCGAGCTGGATGGCGGCGAAGTCCTGCCCGCGGAGGTCGTGATCGCAGCGGTGGGTGCCGAGCCCGCCGTGGGGCTCGCCGCATCCGCAGGACTCGCGACCGACGACGGCGTGCTCATCGACGAGCGGCTGCGCACGAGCGACGAGCGCATCTGGGCCGCAGGCGACATCGCCGCCGCCACGCATCCGCTCCTCGCCGCAGCCGGGCTGCCGTCGCGCATCCGGAGCGAGCACTGGGCGAACGCCGAGAAGACGGGGCCCGCCGCAGCCCGCTCGATGCTGGGCGACGAGACGCCCTACGACGAGATCCCGTACTTCTACACCGACCAGTTCGATCTCGGCATGGAGTACACGGGCTTCGCGCACCTCGCCGCCGACGCCGAGGTGGTGATCCGCGGCGACCGGGCCGCACGCGAGTTCATCGCGTTCTGGGTGCGCCAGGGACATGTCGTCGCCGGCATGAACATCAACGTGTGGGACGTCGCCGATCAGATCGCCGCGCTCGTGCGGGCCGGCATCGGCGGCGACACGGCCGATCTCGCCCGGCTGGCCGACCCCGATTCGCCGCTCGGATAGACGGCGTATGCACGGCATACGGCCCCGCGCATCCGCGTCGCCCCGGCATAGCATCGAGCCGTGACTTCGCCCCCATCCGTCCGCCGCATCGGCGCCCGCGAGTTCGACTTCTCGCGACGAGTCGCGGTGATGGCGATCGTGAACCGCACGCCCGACTCCTTCCACGACCGGGGCGCGACGTACGCGCTCGATCGTGCCGTCGAGGCCTCGCTCGCCGCCGTGGCGGACGGGGCCGACTGGGTCGATGTCGGCGGGGTGCCGTTCGGTCGAGGCCCCGTCGTCGCGCTCGATGACGAGATCGACCGCATCGTGCCGGTCGTCGAGGCGATCCGCCGGTCGAGCGACGTCGTCATCTCGGTCGACACGTTCAGCGCCCGCGTCGCCGAGGCAGCGCTCGCGGCCGGTGCCGACGTCGTGAACGACACCTCGGGACTCTGGGATCCCGACATGGCGGGGGTGGTCGCCGCATCCGCGGGCCACATCGTGCTGACCCACTCGCTCACCCCGCCGCGAACCCCGCACCCCTCGCCGCAGTACGACGATGTCGTGCGCGCGGTCGTCGACCACTTGCGCGTACGGATCGATATGGCGCTCGAGGCGGGGGTGCCGTTCGAGCGACTCATCGTCGACCCGGGTCACGATCTCAACAAGAACACGCTCCACTCGCTCGAGATCACACGTCGGCTCGGGGAGGTCGCCGAGCTCGGGCCGCCCGTGCTCGTCGCCCTCTCGAACAAGGACTTCATCGGCGAGACCCTCGACCGACCCCAGTACGAACGGCTCGAGGGCTCCCTCGCGGCCGCGGTCGTCTCGATCATGAACGGAGCGCGGATCGTGCGCGTGCACGACGTGCGGGCGACCGTCGCCGCCGTGCGGATGACGGAGGCGATCCTCGGATGGAGGGAGCCCGCGTGGCTGAAGCACAACATGTGACGATCGACCGGATCTGGCCCGACCCGGCCGTCGACCTCGACGACGACGCACTCGCATCCGAACTTCTCGTCGCGGATCGCATGCTGCGGGTGAACTTCGTATCGTCCGCCGACGGCGCAGCGACCCGAGGCGGCCTCTCCGGCGGCCTCGGCGATGCGGCCGACAAGCGGTACTTCGAACTGCTGCGCCGCGCGGCCGACGCGGTGCTGGTCGGAGCCGGCACGGTGCGGGCCGAAGGGTACGGAGCGCTGCGCGTCGGCGAGGAGTCGGTGCGCTGGCGGGTCGCGCATGGGCTGACCCCGCATCCGGTCTTCGCAATCGTCTCGGGCTCGCTCGACCTGGATCCGAGCTCGCCGATCTTCACCGAGGCCCCCATCCGACCCGTGGTGATCACGGCGGCCGGGCACGACACGAGCGGCTTCGCGGAGGTCGCCGACGTGATCGAGGCGGGGGAGGGCCAGCACATCGACGCGGCTGCCGCCGTTGCGGGACTCCGTGCACGCGGACTCGGGCGCATCCTCAACGAAGGCGGGCCGCACCTCTTCGGCGCGCTGCTCGCCGCGGACGTCGTGGACGAGCTCTGCCTGACGCTCGCACCATCGCTCGAAGCGGGCGACGCGCCTCGGATCACCGCTGGGGAACTGCCCGATCCCCGCGGGCTCTCGCTCGCACACGTGCTCCGATCCGGCTCCACGCTGCTGCTCAGGTACGCACGCGAGAGAATGGACGGTCACCATCCTGAGGAGCAGCAGCCATGACCGAACCCGCACGCCACCGCGTGGAGTCCTTCAACCTCGACCACCGCGCCGTCGCCGCGCCCTACGTCCGGCTCGCGGACCGCAAACACCTCGCGAGCGGAGGCGTCGTGTCGAAGTACGACGTGCGCTTCACCCAGCCGAACATCGCGCACCTCGACTCCGCCGCCGTGCACTCCGTCGAGCATCTCTTCGCCGAGCTCTCGCGCGGCCACTCGGACCGCGTGATCGACTTCTCGCCCATGGGATGCCGCACCGGGTTCTACCTCGCCCTCGACGGCGAGCCGAGCGATGACGAGGTGTTCGCGCTCATCGAGGCGACGCTCACCGAACTGCTCGAGGCCGACGCGGTCCCGGCCGCCAACGAGGTGCAGTGCGGCTGGGCCGCGCACCACGATCTCGAGGGCGCGAAGGCCGCCGTCCGTCCGTTCCTCGCCGCCCGTGAGGCGTGGGGAAGTGTGATGGCGTGACCGTCGTCCTCGTGGCGGCGATGCCCGTCGAGGCGGAAGCGCTGCTCGCGCGTGTCGTTGCGGCCGAACTGCAGCCCGAAGTCGCCGGAGTTCACTGGTGGCGCGGCACCATCGGCGAACGCGACGTCGTGGTGGTGCGCGGCGGTGTGGGGCTCGTCAACGCGGCGCTCGCGACGACCGCCGTGCTCGCGCGGATCGAGGCGTGGCGCACGCCGGAGCTCGTCGTGAGCGCGGGGACCGCCGGCGGAATCGGCTCGCGGGTCGCCGTCGGCGACGTCGTGCTCGCCGAGGAGTGTGTGCTCGGCGACGCGGACGCGCGCGCGTTCGGTTACGCGCTCGGCCAGGTGCCGGGCATGCCCGAGCACTACCGCGCCGACCCCGGCGCGATCGCGCGGGCGAGTGAGCTGGAGCTCGCGTGCGGACTTCCGGTGCGAGTCGGATCGGTCGTCTCGAGCGACGCGTTCGTCATGCGGGAGCGGGCCGCTCGGCTCGAGCTCGACTTCCCGGACACCGTGCTCGTCGACATGGAGTCGGCGGCGATCGCGCAGGTCGCCCACCGCCACGAGATCCCCTTCGTCGGGGTCCGCGCGGTGTCGGACCTCGTGGACGGCGACGCGAACCACGAGCAGTTCCGGCTGGGCGCCGAAGAGGCATCCGAGCGGTCGGCCGCCGTCGTGGCGGCACTCGTCACGCGCTGAGCGCCGCGAGCTGCCGCGCGTAGTTCACCCGCGCGTGGATGTCGGCGATCTGGGTCTGCGAGGTCACCGGGATCTGGGTCACGTGGAACAGCGATCCGTTCTGCACGCTCACGTTGAGCTGGCCGCTCACATAGCTCTCGCGTACGAGCAGGAACAGCAGCCCCAGCAGGAAGAACAGCGCCCCGATGACCGCGAGCACGATCGCCCAGGTCGGCGTGCGGGTCTCAGTGCGGGTGAGGTCCGTGACGGCGAACGCGGAGCCTCGGAGGGGGACCGTGCCGGCGGGCGTGCCCACCCAGTGGCGGCTCACGCTCACGTCGCCGATCTGCACGAGCCACTGGTCGACCGCACCCTGACCGGCGGGTTCGATAGTGGTCATCAGGCCCTCCTCGCGCACACCATAGCGCTCGCGGCGGTCAGGCGGCGAGGGTGTGTGCGTCGAGGATCGTGTAGCTGTAGCCCTGCTCGGCGAGGAAGCGCTGGCGGTTCTGGGCGAAGTCCTGGTCAACCGTGTCGCGGGCGACGAGGGTGTAGAAGTTCGCGGGCAGGCCCGACTCCTTCGGCCGCAGCAGACGGCCGAGGCGCTGCGCCTCCTCCTGGCGGGATCCGAACGACCCCGACACCTGGATCGCGACGGTCGCCTCCGGCAGATCGACCGAGAAGTTCGCGACCTTCGACACCACGAGTACCTTCGTCGTGCCGTCGCGGAACTCCTGGTAGAGCCGCTCGCGCTCCGGTACGGGCGTCGACCCGGTGAGCTGCGGTGCGCCGAGCGCCTCCGAGAGCTCCTCGATCTGGTCGAGGTACTGGCCGATCACGAGGATGCGCTCGCCCTCGTGCCGCGCCACCAGATCCTTCACGACCTGCAGCTTCGCGGGTGCGGTTGCCGCGAGGCGGTAGCGCTCGTCGTCGGCGCTCGCGGCGTACTCCAGGCGCTCGGACTGCGGCAGGTCGATCCGCACCTCGAAGCACGACGCGGGCGAGATGAAGCCCTGGGCCTCGATCTCCTTCCACGGCGCGTCGAAGCGCTTCGGGCCGATGAGGCTGAACACGTCGGACTCGCGGCCGTCCTCGCGCACGAGAGTGGCGGTGAGGCCCAGGCGGCGGCGAGCCTGCAGCTCGGCGGTGAGCTTGAACACGGGCGCCGGCAGCAGGTGCACCTCGTCGTAGACGATGAGCCCCCAGTCGAGCGCGTCGAGCAGCGCGAGGTGCGCGTACTCGCCCTTCCGCTTGGCGGTGAGGATCTGGTAGGTGGCGATCGTGACCGGCTTGATCTCCTTCACCGAGCCGGAGTACTCGCCGATGTCGTCCTCGCTGAGCGTCGTGCGCTTCAACAGCTCGGCCCGCCACTGACGCGCCGAGACGGTGTTCGTGACGAGGATGAGCGTGGTCGTGTCGGCGGCGGCCATCGCGCCCGCGCCGACGAGGGTCTTGCCGGCGCCGCAGGGGAGCACGACGACGCCGGAGCCGCCGGCGAAGAAGTTGTCGACCGCCTGCTGCTGGTAGGGGCGCAGGTGCCATCCGCTCTCGACGAGCTCGATGTCGTGCGGGGTGCCGGGGGTGTAACCGGCGTTGTCCTCCGCGGGCCAGCCGATCTTCAGCAGCTCCTGCTTGACCTGACCGCGCGCCCAGGGCTGCAGGGTCCACTCGGTGGTGGAGCGGCGGATGCCGAGGAACGGCGCGACCTTGCTGTTGCGGGTGATCTCCGCGAGCACGGCGGGGTCGGTGCCGCGGATCACGAGTTCGCCCGCGTCGTCGCGCGCGATGATGAGGCGCCCGTAGCGTCCGACCGTCTCCTCGACGTCGATGCGCACGGTCTGCGGCACGGGGAACTTCGCGTAGCGGTCGAGGGTGTCGAGCATCTGCTCGGCGGTGTGGCCGGCGGCGCGGGCGTTCCAGAGGCCGAGGCGCGTGATGCGGTAGGTGTGCACGTGCTCGGGCGCGCGCTCCAGTTCGGCGAAGACCGCGAGTTCGTGGCGCGCGTCGTCGGCATCCGGGTGCGCGACCTCGAGCAGCACGGTGCGGTCGCTCTGCACGATCAGAGGTCCGTTCATAACCGCACAAGCCTACCCGCGCACCCCACTTCCGTGCCGCCCCGCCCGCCCCTGAGGGGTCGCAAAGTGCGCGAGACGCGCCGTGTCTCCAGCACTTTGCGACCCCTCAGGGGGAGGAGGGGGTGACGTCGACGATGTGGGAGAGCGGGAGGGTGCGCTCGATGTCCGCGCGGCGGTCTCGGGCGCGGAGCCGGCCGCCCGCGAGCGCCGCGGGCTCGAGCAGATATGGGACCTCGCGGCCGTCCGGCATCCGCACGGTCACCGTGACCTCGAGCCGCTGCTTGATCGCGAGCTCCAGCTGCCGGGCGTTCCAGGCCGCACCGCCCTCCTCCGGTCGGTCCGAGTCGGCCTCGCGCAGTCGGGCCACGAGCAGCTCCGCCGTATCCGGCCCAGCCACGGCCGCCGCCGCTCGCGTGACGGTCCGCTCCACGGCGCGGATCCTGCCGTCGGCATCCTCGTAGACGGCCGGATAGCGCGCATCGACGAGCGCCCAGTAGACGGTCTCGGCGTCGAAGCGGCTCACCGCACGATGCTCGCCCGCGCGGCGCAACCCGAGCGAGACGAGCGACTGGTCGATCACGAGCTGCCCCACGAGCTCCGGGTCGTCGCCCTGAACATAGGCACGCGAGCCCGCCTCGGGCGTCCCCAAGGCATCGGACAGCGGACCCACCCGGAGGCTGCCGAAACGCCCCGCGGTCTCGGAGATCAGGTAGTCGAGCGGCTGCGGGATGCCGGTGAGCGAGATCTCCGCCAGGAAGTCGCGCAGTTCGGCGGCGCTGCGCCCGGCGGTCAGCGCGCGGGTGAGGGAGGGGTTCGTGATCCGGTAGCTCGTCGCCACGCCGACGGCTTCGACCTCGGCGAGCTCGCGCAGCCGGGCGTCGATGTCGGCTGCGAGCGGGCCTGGCGCGATCACCGAGAGGTCGTGCTGCACGTAGACCTGGCGCACGTCCGCGGGGAACAGCTCGCCCACCGCGTGCGCGGCCGCATCCACCCCGTCGGCGAGCAGAGCCGATCCGGGGCTCGACGGCGCACCGCCGCCCACGATCCCGAGCAGCTCGGCCGACCGCACAGCCGCCTGGGCTCGTTCGGTCAGCCAGTCGCCACCCGCGGGGAACAGCCACCGCAGGTAGTCGAGCAGCCCCTCGCCCCAGCGGCTGTGGGCGCGAAGCCGGATGTGCTCACGCAGCTCCCCCGGTACCCGAGCAAGCCAGCTCTCGGCGAGCGCCGTCCACCGGTCGACGCGGGGCAGCTCGCGCCACGTCCTGCCTGAGGGGGTCGCGTGCCAGGCGCCGGCCTCGGGCGCGACAAGCCCCGCCCCTTCAGCGACGGCGAGCATCGTGTGCAGCTCGGCATCGTCGGATGCCGCGGTCGCGGTGAGAAGCCGCCGCCAGTCGGGGAGCGCCACGCCTCCTCGCTGGAGGATCCGTGCGGGGTCGACCCCGAGTGCCGCGATGAGCTCACCGATCGCAACGACGGCGGCGAAGGCTCGGTCGGCGGCGGTGCGGTCGATCGTGGCGCGGTCGTCGTCGGTGACGGTCTCGAGTGTGGGCGGCGGCGGTTCGTCGATGAGCGCGTCGCGCGACGGGAGCCCCTGCGCGGGCCAGCCGAGGAGGGCGTCGGTGACCGGCCCCCAGGGCACGATGCCGTCGCCGGTCTCGTCGAGCAGCGCCCGCCGCCGAAGGGTCTCAAGCGGCTCCTGGAGCTGCTGCGGTTCGAGCCGCATCCGCTCCGCAACGGCCGCGAGGCCGGGCGCGTCACCGCGCTCCGCGAGGGCGCCGGATGCCGCCAGCACGCCCAGAGCCACCCGATCCAGGTGCGCGAGCGCGGCCTGCACGCCCGCCGGGTCGAGCAGCGCTTCCGCGAGGTCGAAGCTGTCGCGAATGCCCGCTGCCCGCACGGAGCGTTCCCGCAGAAGGGACGTCAGGGCGCCGTCGTCGAGCGCACGCAGCCACGCCGCGAGCGCCAGAGCCGAACTGCTACCGCCCACCGTCCTGTGCGATCCGCCGACGCCGCACGACGCTCACGACGATGAAGGCGACGACGAGCAGGAAGGCGATCGGCAATCCGATGAACCCGACCAGCACCAGGGTCGGCCAGATGCCGCCCGACATCTCGGCTCCGGCGCCGCTCGCGATCATGACGATCACGATCGCCACGATGGAGAATCCGACGATGGTCGCGATCATGACGGCGAGCACGCGTTCGGTACGATTGAGGGGCACGGGGGCGTTCTCGGGCACGAGACAACAATATGCCCCGCGTCCCGCGTGTCCGTTCAGCGAGAGAGGCCCCGGCATGCCTACCGGCAAGGTGAAGTTCTACGACGACGAGAAGGGCTTCGGGTTCGTCACGTCCGATGACGGCCAGGAGGTCTTCCTGCACGCCTCGGCACTGCCCGCAGGCGCTGTCGTCCGCGCCGGCACGCGCATCGAGTTCGGCATCGCGGACGGCCGTAAGGGCGCTCAGGCGCTCTCGGTCCGCGTGCTCGACCAGCCCGTGAGCCTCAGCAAGATCAACCGTCGCTCCGCCGACGACATGGCGGTCGTGGTCGAGGACCTCGTGAAGCTGCTGGACGGCATCGGTGCGGGTCTGCGTCGCGGACGCTACCCCGACCGCGCGCACGGCGCGAAGATCGCTGCGGTGCTGCGCAAGGTTGCCGACGATCTGGATGCCTGACCTCATCGTGACCGACGACCCACGGCAGCACATCGCGCGCCAGGCGCTGAGCGAGATCACCCCGGATGCGACGGTCGGCGAGCTGCTGCGGATCACCGAGTCGGAGGACGGCGTCGCGACCGCGGCGTTCGCTGCGACCATGCCGGGGTACCCCGGGTGGTTCTGGGCGGTGAGCATCGTGCAGCTGCCTGACGAGCAGCCGTCTGTGCTCGAGGCCGAGCTGCTGCCCGGTGATGGCGCGCTCCTCGCGCCCGACTGGGTGCCGTGGGCCGACCGGCTGGAGGAGTACCGGGCCGCTCAGGCCGCCGAGGCTGCCGCCGCTGCGGAGAACGCGGATGCCGATGCCGACGCCGAGGGCGACGCGGAAGACGACGAGTCGGACGACATCGACGACGAAGACGAGCTCGACGTGCTGGATGAGCTCGACGTGCTGGATGAGCTCGACGACGCGGACGTCGACGACGACTTCGGCGACGACCCGGACGACGGGATCGACTTCGAGTCGGACGAGCTGTCAGCGCCCGCGGCGACGACGACGGACGCGGTGGGTGTAGACGAGGACGACGAGCCCGAGTCCGATGCCGACGAGGCAGGTCCACAGCCACGAGACGCGTCCGGATTCGACGAGGGTCCCCGCGAAGGCGAGTAGCACCGCGAACCCGACGACCCAGAGCGCGAGCCCCACGAGGATCGCGGTGCGGTCGTCGGTGGGCACCGGTTCCGGATCGGGGCGGCGCTCGTCGTCCCTCAGCCAGAACCGCATGCGGTCAGCCTAGAGGGCGCCGATGACGTGGTCGATGCAGGCGGTGAGCGCCCGCACGTCGTTGGGGTCGATCGCGGCGAATGTCGCCACGCGGAGCTGGTTGCGCCCGAGCTTGCGGTAGGGCTCGGTGTCGACGATCCCGTTGGCGCGGAGAGTCGACGCGACGTGCGCCGCATCGACGGTGTCGTCGAAGTCGATCGTCACGACCACCTGCGAGCGGTGTGCGGGGTCGGCCACGAACGGAGTCGTCACGGCGGTGCGCTCCGCCCAGTCGTAGAGGTGGTCGGACGACTCGCGCGTACGCGCATCCGCGAAGCCGAGACCGCCTCCGGCGTTCATCCAGTCGAGCTGCGCCTCCATGAGCAGCAGCGTCGTGATCGCCGGGGTGTTGAGCGTCTGGTCGAGCCGGGAGTTGTCGACCGCGTTCTTGAGCGACAGGAACTCGGGGATCCAGCGACCGCTCGCCGCGATCCGCTCGATCCGCTCGATGGCCGCGGGGCTCATGAGAGCGAACCAGAGCCCGCCGTCGCTTGCGAAGTTCTTCTGCGGGGCGAAGTAGTAGACGTCCGTCTCGGCGATGTCGACGTCCACGCCGCCCGCGGCGCTTGTCGCATCGACGACGGTCAGCGCGCCCGCGTCGCCCTGCACCCGCGCGACGGATGCCATCACGCCCGTCGAGGTCTCGTTATGCGGGTAGGCGTATACGTCGATGCCGTCGAGCACCTCGATCTCGGCGCGCGATCCGGCCGGTGCCGTGACCACGTGGGGTGCCTCGAGGAAGGGGGCGCCCGCGGCCTGCGCGAACTTCGCGCCGAATTCGCCGAACGACAGGTTCTCGGCGCGGCGCTCGATGAGGGAGAACGCGGCGGCGTCCCAGAAGGCGGTCGACCCGCCGTTGCCGACGACGACCTCGTAGCCCTCGGGCAGGCGGAACAGCTCGGAGAGTCCCGCGCGGACCCGGCCGACGAGCGACTTCACGGGCTTCTGCCGGTGAGAGGTGCCGAGGAGCTCCTGGTGTGCCTGGAGGTGCGCGATCTGCTCCGGGCGGACCTTGGAGGGGCCGCATCCGAAGCGTCCATCGGCGGGAAGGAGGTCGCGGGGGATCACCAGGTCAGCCACCTGACGATTCTAGGCCGCTCGCCCGACCGCGCTCGCCGCGTGAAACGGTGCGTGACCGTCGGAGGCGCCCTGTCCGGAGGCCCGTGCCCAGGTAGTGTTTATGCCGAGCTGCTGGGAGGCCACGATGACCGATCTCGTCGACACGACGGAGATGTACCTTCGGACCATCCTCGACCTCGAGGAGGAGGGGATCGTGCCGCTGCGCGCACGCATCTCGGAGCGCCTCGGGCACTCGGGTCCCACCGTCTCGCAGACGATCGGCCGTATGGAGCGCGACGGTCTCGTGGTGGTCGAGGGTGACCGCCATCTGGCCCTCACGACCGATGGCCGCACGCGGGCGATGCACGTCATGCGCAAGCACCGTCTTGCGGAGCGCCTGTTGGCGGACGTGATCGGCCTGGACTGGGCGTACGTGCACGACGAGGCGTGCCGCTGGGAGCACGTGATGAGCGAGCAGGTGGAGCGGCGTCTGCTGCAGCTGCTCGACCATCCGACCGAGTCGCCCTACGGCAACCCCATCCCGGGCCTCGACGAGCTGGGTGACGCGCCGGCGGGTCGGTTTCTCGACGGTGTCGTGAGCCTCGTGAACCACGTCGCGTCGACGCCTGGCGAATCGACCGCCGTCATCCGGCGCCTGGGGGAGCCCGTGCAGTTCGAGCCGGAGCTCTTGGAGCAGCTGCGCGAAGCGGGAGTGATGCCCGGAGCGACCGCGACGGTCTCGGCCGCCGGTACCTACGTGATCGTGACGGTCGACGGTTTCGGCGACGGGCTGGAGCTTCCGAGCGAGGTCGCCTCTCACGTCTACGTAGAGGCCTGAGGTAGACTCTCGGGGTTCCCCGCACCGCAGCCCGAGACAGGCGGGGGCACGAAAGGCAACTTCTTGACTTCCGGTACCCGTACTCCCCGACACTCTGCTCACCGCCCCGCGGCGGGCGGGAAGCGCCACCCGATCCGATCGATCGCGATCATGGCCGTGGTGGTGCCGGGGCTGTTCGCGACCGTGGCTCTGCCGGCATACGCCTACAACCCGGATGCGGCGCCCACGACCGCACTCGAGGCACGCGCGCAGCTGGCTGCCGACAACGCGCAGTCGATCGAGGTCGAGGACGTCGAGGTCGCCGCCGCCAAGCGCGACAGCTACGAGACGGTGTCGGCCGCTACTCGTCAGCGTGCGGCGCAGCGCGCAGCCTTCGCCGCGTATTCGGGTCCGACGGTGCGGGACTACCTCGCGAACCCGCCGTACCCGAACTTCGATCTCTCGAAGGTCGTCGACGTCGCGCTTCAGTATCAGGGCGTTCCCTACCGCTACGGCGGTGCGACTCCGGCCGGCTTCGACTGCTCGGGCTTCGTGATGTTCGTGTACGCCCAGTTCGGCGTCTCGCTTCCGCACTCGTCGAGCGCACAAGGTGCAGGCTCCGGCGGGGGGCACATCATCTCGCGCGCCGATGCGCGCCCCGGCGACATCGTCGTGATGGATGGCGGCGGGCACTCGGGCATCTACATGGGCGGCAACACGATGGTGCACTCGCCCCGTCCGGGCAGGTTCGTCGAGGTGCACAACATCTGGGACTCGAACGCCTGGTTCGTCCGCTACGGCATCTGACGCCGGGGGCATGCGCGTCGGGTGACGCGTTCGCCGCAATCGCGCGTCTTGTGTCGTTGCCGGAATGTTCACCTGGCGGGGTTACCCTGGGTTCCTCGGAGATCTTCGGATTGGGGAGGGCCGTATGCGTACCGCACGTAGCATCCGCACCATGGATGCGCGCGCGTGGTTCCGCATACAGCTGAGCAGCCGGCCGGTCGTGCACTGTCGCGACCTGGTCGTGTGAGGCGCTGTCGTTCGCGACGGCGCCTTTTTCTGTTCTCGGACCCACATCCGCGGCTCTTCGGGAGGTTCGACAGCCTGCAAGCCGTGCAGGCTCCTCGAGAGGAGACCCGTTGCGCACCACCCTCGTTCTCAACGCCGGATATGAGCCTCTGGCGATCGTGTCGTTCAAGCGAGCCCTCGTGCTCGTGCTGTCGGGTAAAGCCGTCGTGATCGCTCGCGACGACGATCACCCGGTGCGCAGCACGACGGGCGCCTGGGATCGACCCTCCGTGATCCTGCTCAGCCGCTACGTGCGGGTGCCGAGCGGGCGGGCCGTGCCGGTGTCGCGTCGCGGGGTTCTGCGACGCGACGATCACCGGTGCGCCTATTGCGGGGTGAACGCGTCGACGATCGATCACGTGGTGCCGCGGTCGCGGGGTGGAGCGGACAGCTGGGAGAACCTGGTGGCCTGTTGCCTGCGCTGCAACAACGTGAAGGGCGACCGCACGCCGCAGGAGATGGGGTGGTCGTTGCGCTTCTCGCCGCGTCCGCCGCACGGTACCGCGTGGCTCGTGCGCGGCGCCGAGCGCGCGCAGCCGGAGTGGCAGGAATTCCTCGCCCCTGCGGCGTGAGTGGCGGGCGCGGCTGCCCGGCGCGCGTCTGGGAGGACGCTGAGCGTCGGCGTCTGTCGCCTGTCAACTCGGGCGTTACCAAGACGTGACATTCGCGGTGATCTCGCGTAACGTCGACTGGGTCCTTTGCAACCCGGAGAACCGAACCACGTGACTGACAACGAGACCCTCGCTGCGTCAGTTGAGGGCGCTCCGACGAATGTCGAGTACCCCTCGCGTCGGTCGTTGCGGATCGCGCGTGAGGCGGCCGAGCGTGAGGCGCAGTTGGGCGGGGCCGGTCAGGTCGCCGCGGTGCAGGTGTCTCCCGCATCCGCCGTCCCGATCGCCCCCGCGGTTCCGGCACCCGCAGTGCAGGTTTCTCCGGTATCCGCCGTTCCCGTCGTCGCGCCGCCTGCGCCTCTGCCGACCGTCGCGGCTCCGTTCTCGACGTTCCAGCAGCCGACGCCGCCTCCCGCCGCTGCTCGGAGGTCCGCATCCTCTCCGCGGGCTCCGCGTTCGGCTGCGGTTGCGAGCGGCAGCTCGAAGCGTCCCGTGCGTCAGCGGCTCACCGCGGCCGGAACGATGGTGCTCGTGGGCGGACTGTTCGCCTCCTTGACTCTTCCCGCCTACGCGTCGAACGATTACGCGGGCACCCTCGACGACGCGGCGCCCGTGTCGGCTCAGGTGCTCGCCCTCGACGAATCCGAGGTCGACGCGAAGTCGGTCGCCGGCGACGAGCGCGACGACTACAGCGCGACGAGCGCCACCGACCTTCGGCGTCTGTATCAAGATGCGGTTCGTCAGCAGAACCTCGAGGCGTATGTCGCGTCGGGCGCGAAGGAGATGGGCGACGACTACCCGTGGGCGGCTGAGCTCACGCGCGGTCAGGGCGGCGGCCTTTCGCCCCTCAACTACTTCTACCGCGAGTGCGTCGACTTCGTGGCCTGGCGCCTGAACCGCGACGCAGGATCCACGAGTGCGCCGTTCAAGTGGACCTGGTCGACGCTCACGCCGGGCTCCGGCAGCGCGTACTCCTGGAAGCGCCAGTGGGAGAAGCACGGCTGGCCGATCAGCAACGAGCCGAGCCCCGGATGGGTCGCTTGGTTCCCCGGCCAGAACCACGTCGCGTACGTGTCCGGTGTTCTCGACGACGGCTCCGTCGTGGTCGAGGAGTACAACTGGGGCCCCAACATCTACGGCCAGCGCATCATCCAGCCGAGCGACGCGATCTACCTCTCGCCCCCGCCCGCGTAGTTCGGCGCTCAGAGGGTTCCACTGGCTGGGTAATCTAGCCATATGGTCAACCCCCGAGTATTCCCGTCGGTTGTCATCCGAGGCTTCTCGTGGTCGGCGGCGCTGCTGCTGACGCTGGGCTTTGTGGGGTTCGTCTCGTCTGCGCTCATCGGGGTGGGTATGCAGCTGTCGGATGTCGTTGCGATCGCTGAGTTCGCCGGACGTTGGATCATGTTGTCGCTCGGGTCGATCCTGGCCGCGTGGGTCTCGGGCACAGTCTGCGTCTTCGTGGGAGCGCGGTGGATCGGTGGGCATCGCGGATGCGTGAACCTGTTCGCTGGGGGTTCTGCGGTTCCTCTTGCGGCGGGGTCGGCGCTGCTGTTCGTGACGCCTGCGGGCAGCGGGTGGGCGGCTGGGATCTCCGCCGCCTCCACGGTGGCGTATGTGCTCGCTCTTCGCGCGCTCCTGCTCCGACGCACCGAGGCCGTAGCGACGGCTCGATAGACTCGAGCGGTCAGCCTCTGTAGCTCAATGGAAGAGCAGTTCCGTCCTAAGGAAAGGGTTGGGGGTTCGAGTCCCTCCAGGGGCACAGGGGCGCATACTTATCCCACTACCGTGGGTGCCGCCTTCACTCCGCGGCCCGCGGATTGGGCGCGTTGACATCGAGTTCAACCTTGAATTGCGCCGCGTCGAACTCGACGGTATTCGCATCAATGCCAACGCCGGCATCCGCGAGGAAGGCGGCCAGCTGCTCGCCGTTCATCGAAACTAGCCCAGGTTTCTCAAGCAATTGATCAGCGCCACTAGTAAAGGTGCCCGTCGTGAAGAGCAGCATGATCACGGCGTCGAAGGGCCCGAGGCGACTCCGAGCAGATTGCGCCCACGGAAGAGTGAGTGTACAGTCACTCTCATGTCGAATCGGAGTTCGGTCCTCTCGACCGCGGATGCGCGGAGGCCACTTGTCGCCGCTGCTGCGGTGCGCGAATTCGCTCGCGGGGGGTTCCACGGGACGACGATCGCCGACGTGGGTCGTGAGGCGAAGATCTCGCCGGCATACGTCTTCAAGCTGTTTCCGAGCAAGGAGCGGCTCTTCGTGGCGGCTCTCGAGAGTTGCTTCGAGCAGGTGCTGGCGGCACTCGAGGAGGGCGCCGACCGAGCGCCCGAGCAGAATGCCGACTCCATCCTGTTCGAGATGGGAGCGGCGTATGCCGAGCTGATCGCGGACCGCACCTTGCTGCTGCTCCAGGTGCATGCGCAATCCGTCGCCGAGATTCCTGAGATCGGGGAGGCGCTTCGCGCCGGCCTCGCGAAGGTGACCGGGTTCGCCCAGAGTCGCTCAGGTGGCAGCGACGACGCCGTGCAGCGATTCATCGCCTACGGCCAGCTGTGCCACTTGATCGTGACGGCACACATCGATGAGGTCCCGGAGTCGTGGGCGGCGATTCTCTCCCACGGCATCCGCCATCCCGACTAGCCCCATGCCCGATCCATCGCGGCGCCAATTCCTGTGCCGCAAAGAGTGAGTGGTCAGTCACTCTCTCAATACCCGCCTGAAGGAGAAGTGTCATGAATGTGAAAGCCACCGCAGCGGATGGTTCCGCGGCCCGCAAAGGGGACCAGGCCGAGAGAAGTCGCCACCGCTGGATTGCGCTGTCGGTCCTGGCCCTCGCCCAGTTCCTGGTCGTGCTTGACGCCTCGATCGTCAACATCGCGTTGCCGGAGGTCGGGGCCCAGTTGGGAATGGACACCGTGGCGCTCGCGTGGGTGATCACCGCCTACGTCCTGCCGTTCGGGGGGCTCCTGCTCCTGGGGGGCAGGCTGGCCGACCGCTACGGGCACCGCAGGCTCTTTCTCATCGGCGTGTTCGGCTTCTCGGGAGCCTCGCTGCTCGCCGGTCTCTCTGTCAGCAGTGGCATGCTGCTTGGCGCCAGGGCTGCGCAGGGAGCATCAGCGGCCCTGCTTGCGCCGGCGGCGCTCGCACTCGTGACTCAGCTGTTTCCTGTGGCCGCCGATCGCACCAAGGCTCTCTCCATCTGGGCCGGTGTCGCGGGCATCGGGTCGGCGGCCGGGGTCCTGCTCGGGGGTGTCTTGACGGCGGCGATCGGCTGGCAGGCCGTGTTCTTCGTCAACGTCCCGGTGGGCGCATTGGTGCTCGTGCTGATCCCGATGCTCATCACCCGAGACCAGATCGGAACTCCGTCCCGACTCGACTACCCCGGAGCCGCCGCGGTCACAGGTGCCCTGGTCGCGATGGTCGGAGCGCTCAGCGCCGTCGAGCAGGTCGGCTTCATCCACCCGATCACGATCGGACTCGGCGCCACGGCGATCATTCTCGCCATCGCATTCGTGCTCATCGAACGCCGCAGTCCCAACCCTCTGGTTCCGCTGTCGGTCTTTCGCACGCGGAACCTGGCCGCCGGCAATCTCGCCATGCTCTTCATCGGTGCAGCGATGGTCGCGCTGTTCTTCGCCCTCTCCGTGTACATGCAGGCTGTGCTCCGCTACGACGCTCTCACGACGGGCCTCACCCAGCTCCCTCTCGCGGGCGCGCTCGTGATCGTCGCGGGCGTCACCCCGGGGATCGTCGGCAGGTTCGGGGTGAAGGGCACCCTGATGGGTTCCCTCGTCGTGCTCGCCGGCGGCCTGGTCTGGCTCGCGGCATCACCCAGCGACGCCGACTTCGTGCGGAGCATCCTCGGCCCGAGCGTGCTGATCGGTGTCGGCCTGGGCGCGGCATTCGTCACGGCCACGCAACTCGCAGTCGACGGGGTCGACGACGCCGAAGCCGGCCTCGCCGGCGGACTCATCAACACCAGCCAGCAGATCGGGGGCGCGCTCGGCCTCGCCATCCTCGCCTCCGTCGCCACGGCACGCACCGCGGCACTCGAAGCGGTCGGCATGGCATCGGCCGACGCGTTGACTGCCGGTTTCTCTTGGCTGTTCCTCGGATCCGCCGGCTTCGCGGTGCTGGGTGCGATCGCCGCACTCCGTGCCCGGAGGGCCCGGTGAGGCTGCCCCGCGAGGCCCACCTGTCATGTCGTCGCGAGGTTCCCACCTTCAGCTGTGATAGCGCAGTCAGGCAAGAACTGATAACGCTATCGAGCAGTAAATGAAAGGGAACAAGGCGCACTCTTGCGCAAATCGTTGATAGCGCTATCATAATCGAAGTGTTGCGCGGCGATCGCGCCAAGATCTTCGACGATGAGGAGTGACGTGAGTCTCCACGTAGGGCCGCAGGTCGATGAGCTCGTGTGGGGCGTCGGGCCGGTCCAACTCGTCATTCGACTCGGAGGCGACCTTCCGCCCGCTGTGTCGGCCGTTCGTGCCGGCGGCATTGAGCACCACCTCTATGCGACGCCGGCGGTGGAGATCCTGACGGTCGACGGCGGGCACACTCCCGCATCCGCACGGCTCAACCACACCGAGGTCGGGGCCAACCTTCGCTACGTCGCGCACGATCTTCTTGAGAACGAGGGCACCCACCGCCTCTCCGTCCACGTCGCGTCGTCGGACCTCGAGGCGACGTGGCATCTTGAGCAAGTCGGCGGTGCACCTGCTTTCCGATCGTGGGTGAGCGTGCACAACGCCGGCTCCACGCCGATCGGTCTTCGCTCGGTCGCCAGCTGGGTTGCCGGGTTCACCCGCGAGGGCGTCGGCGGCGGCGCCCTCGCGGGATGGGACCTGGTCGACGGCGCGAGCGACTGGCTCGGTGAATCTCGGTGGAATCGGATAGAGCTCCGATCCGCCCTCCCGCGTCTGCGCGAGGAGCTCACCGGGCACAATCCCCGAGGCGCTCTGATTCGCACCTCCACCGGCACGTGGTCGACGGGTCGGGTGAGCCCACAGGGATTCCTCGAGTCCGACGACCTCGCCTGGGGTTGGCAGGTTGAACACAACGGCGCGTGGCGATCCGAGGTGGGGGAGGACACCCGAGGCGGCTACCTGGCGCTGTCCGGCCCCACCGATGACGACAGCTCCTGGTTCGTCGAGCTCGCGCCGGGCGACGACTTCGAGACGGTGCCGGTCGCAGTCAGCGCCGGCACCGGTCTTGACGATGTCGTGGCCAATCTCACCCGGTACCGACGGATCGCGCGCCGTCAGAGCGCCGACAACATCGCACTTCCCGTCGTCTTCAACGACTACATGAACACGCTGAACGGCGACCCCACCACTGATCGACTTCTGCCGTTGATCGCCGCGGCTGCCGAGGTCGGCGCTGAGATCTTCTGCATCGATGCGGGCTGGTACGACGACTCGGGCTACTGGTGGGACTCGGTCGGAGCATGGTTGCCCTCCACGACCCGCTTCCCCCGGGGGCTGGGCGAGGTCATCACCGCGATTCGCGACGCGGGGATGGTCCCCGGCCTGTGGCTGGAGCCGGAAGTCGTCGGCGTGCGCAGCCCGATGGCCGACATCCTGCCCAACGACGCGTTCCTGCAGCGGCGCGGTGTGCGGCTCGTCGAACACGCCCGATATCACCTCGACCTGCGGCACCCCGCGGCGATCGCGCATCTCGACGGAGTGGTCGACCGGCTCGTCGACGAGTTCGGAATCGGCTTCTTCAAGTTCGACTACAACGTCGATCCGGGGCCCGGCACCGATCTCGACGCCGACAGCGTCGGCGATGGCCTGCTGCAGCACAACCGTGCACATCTGGCGTGGCTCGACCGGTTGCTCGAGCGTCACCCCGACCTCGTCATCGAGAACTGCTCGTCGGGCGCGATGCGCAGCGACTTCGCGATGCTCTCGCGACTCGCGATGCAGTCCACCTCCGACCAGCAGGACTACCGGCTCTTTCCGCCGATCGCGGCGTCGGCCCCGTTCGGGATGCTTCCCGAACAGGCAGCCAACTGGGCGTATCCGCAGCCGGAGATGACCGACGAGGAAGTGGCTTTCTGCATGGTGACCGGACTCCTCGGTCGTCTCTACCTCTCGGGTTACCTCAACAACATGCGCAGCACCTCACGTGCGCTGGTCGAAGAGGCCGTCGCCGTCTACGCGACAGAGCTTCGCGAAGTCGTCCGCAGTTCGGTTCCGTCGTGGCCGCTCGGCCTTCCGCAGTGGGATGCCGCATGGATCGCGCTGGCTCTGCGCGGAACCGGCGAGGTCGAGTACGTATCGCTCTGGAACCGCGACGCCTCCGAACCCGAGACCCGGATCTCGCTTCCGCAATTCCGCGGACGCGACCTCAGGGTTTCCACCGTCTACCCCTCCGCGTTGGCTCCCTGGGATATCACCTGGGACCAGAACGCCGGGGTTCTCACTGTGCGAGCCGCGAGTGCACCTGTCTCGGCACGTACGTTCCGCCTCGAACCCGCGCCTGGGGTCTGAGGTACGCACCAACAGCGATCCGTCGCACCCACAATGTAAATGAAGGAGATTTCAATGAAGAAGGCACTCCGCGGTGCAGCCGTCGTCACGGCTGCGGTGCTCGCGCTCACGCTTGCCGCGTGCAGCGACCCCGGCAACGGTGGAGGGGGAGGCCAGCCCGCCGATTGGCCGGCGCAGGACACGGATCTCACCGGCACCACGCTCACCATCTGGGCCGCTCAGAACTCGAACACGGTTCCCGACAGCGTCGTATCCGGATTCGAGAAGCTGACCGGTGCGAAGGTGGACGTCGTCACGATTCCCGACCCGTACGAGCAGAGCGTGCAAACCAAGGTCGCCACCGGCGACAAGCCGGATCTGGCGTTCTGGCAGCCGACCGCGTCGCAGCTGACGGCGCTCAACGCCACCACCAACCTGCAGTCGCTCGATGGCGCTCCGTGGCTCGACTCCTACCAGCCGGCCCTGCGCGACATCACCGGGCTGCTGAACGGCACGCGCTACGCGACCCTCATCAGCACGCCCGCGGTGGAAGGCGTCTACTACAACAAGAAGGTGCTCGCCGACGCCGGGATCGATCCGGCGTCGATCACCAACTGGGACTCGTTCATCGCGGCCGGACGCACGTTGAAGAAGTCCGGCGTCACCCCCTTCTACGAGATGGGTGCCGACCGCTGGGCGACGCAGTGGTGGGTGCAGGTCCAGCTCGCCGACGCGGCCGTCGAGGGTCTCTGGGACCGCGTGAACGAGAACAAGGAGAAGTTCACCGACCCGACGATTCAGGGAGCGATCGATGAGTACAAGTCGCTCATCGACGAAGGACTTTTCAACGACGACATCAAGACGGCCACCTTCGAAGACCAGGGCGACGCGCTCCTGGCAGGCAAGGCAGGCTTCGTGGTGCAGGTGAACTCCTTCTTCAGCCAGCTGCAGGCGAAGGCCGACACCGCCACCCTCGACGACACGATCGGCTTCTTCCCGATCTCCCCGTCGGGCAACGTCGGCACCTTCATCCCCGACCAGTCGAACGCGCTCGTTGCGTTCAAGACGGGTGACGCGAAGCGCGAGGCTGCTTCACGGCAGCTGCTCTCCTACTGGCTCGGCGACGGATACGCGGACTTCGTCACGGCGCAGTCCACCGTGTCGCTGATTTCGGGCGTGGACACGCCGGCCGGCGTTCCCCAGGCGCTGCTCTCGGTGAGCGACTCGCTCGGAAGTTCCGTCGGATCCATGCAGGCGCTCGCGATCGCGAACCCCGACCTGTACATCTTCCTCGCTGACATGATCCAGGGAACGAAGACGCCGGTCGAGGTCGCTGAGGCGACACAGTCGCAGTTCGCCGAGCTCGCCAAGGCACAGGGAGCCGCGGGCTTCTGATTCACCCGGTGGGGGCGTCGCCGCGCGGCGCCCCCACCGCACCCCGAGAAGGATTTGCCACGTGACCGCATACACCCGCAGCTTGCCGAGGTCGGGACGGCTCTTCGCTCAGCAGGCGAGAGGCGCACATCGCGACCACCCTCTCTGGTTCCTCATTCCGGCACTCGCCGTTCTGGTCGTCTTCTTCGTCATCCCGACGCTCTACAACTTCATCTACGCGTTCACCAACTGGTCGAGCTTCAAGTCGGAGATCGGTTTCGTCGGATTCGACAACTTCGTCTCACTCGCCACGAACGGGAGCCTTCAGAACGCGATTCGCGTGACCCTGATCTACGCGATCCTGGTCGCCATCTTCCAGAACACATTCGGCTTGGCTCTGGCGCTGCTGCTCGAGCGCGACACCCGCATCAACCGCGCGGTCCGCACCGCCTTCTTCGTCCCGGTGATCATGTCGGCGCTCGCGGTGGGCTACATCTTCCAGGCGCTGCTCAAGCCCGAGGGCGCACTCAACGGCATCCTGTCGACGGTCACCGGCAGCCAGGTCTCGATCGCATGGCTCGGCGACACGACCTGGACGATCGTGATCGTCGCCCTCATCCACGCCTGGAAATGGATGGGACTTTCGATGCTCATCTATCTCGCGGGGCTCAAGACCATCAGCGCTGAGGTGACAGAGGCGGCCAAGATCGACGGTGCCGGCTACTGGGAGACGTTCGCACGCATCCGGTTCCCCCTGCTCGCCCCCGCGGTGACCTTCAACGTGGCGACAGCGTTGCTCGGTTCGATGAACGGATTCGACATCGTTCAGGCGACGACCGAAGGCGGCCCCGGCGGCACCACCGAGCTGTTGAACATCTTCATCTTCCGCACCTTCGGCCAGGGTCTGTTCGCCCAAGCGACACCATGAGCCTGATCCTCTTCCTGATGGTGGCGATCCTCGCGTTCCCGCTCATCAGGTTCCTGCGCCGACGGGAGAACGTCCTATGAGCACCATTCGTTCCGCTCGGGGGAGCGTGGGTCGTCTCGCTCAGCCCGTCGCGGCCATCGTCGTCGCGCTGCTGTTGCTCGGTATCCCGTTCTGGCTCGTCCTCATCACGGCCTCGAAGAACCAAGCGGAGGCGTTCACTCCCAACCTGCAGTTGCCCGAACACTGGCAGCTGACCGACAACCTCGTCACCGTCTTCACCGATGGGCGGATGGTGTCTGCGTTCTTCGGCAGCCTGCTCGTGATGGTGCCGTCGGTCGCCGGCGTGCTGATCCTCGGTTCGATGGCGTCGTGGGTGCTCGCCCGTCGGGCCACCCGCCTGATGGCGTTCGTCTATGCGCTCGCAATCAGCGGCATCGTGCTGCCGCCTGCGGTGGTCACGATCGTGCTCCTCCTTCGCCAGCTCGGGCTGGCCGGCACGGCGATCGGCATGATCGCGGTGTACATGGGCATGTACCTCTCGACCGTGATCTTCTTCGTCACAGGATTCGTGCGCACCATCCCGATCGAGCTCGAAGAGGCGGCGCGCATGGACGGCGCTTCGCCCGCCAAGGTGTTCCGCAAGGTCATCCTGCCCCTGCTGGTGCCTGTGCTCGCGACCGCGACGATCCTGATCTGCCTCTACATCTGGAATGACGTCTTCTATGCGCTGTTCGTCATCGGTGGGCGAATCGACACGCTTCCGCTGAACCTCTTCCAGGTGGCGAGCGCCGGACTCTACCTCCAGAACTGGCACCTGATCTTCGCCTACATCATCCTCATGAGCCTGCCGCTGCTCATCACCTTCGTGATCGCCCAGCGGTGGATCATCTCCGGCATCACCAGTGGCGCCGTCAAGTAGGAGCGCGGAAGGTCGAACCGGCACGCACCGGACAGCACCCACGATGGCCGACGTGGCGAACCTCGCCGGCGTCTCCGTGCCGACGGTGTCGAGGGTGCTGTCGGGTTCGGTGCCGGTGAGCGACGAGAAACGTCGCAGGGTGGAGACCGCGGTCGAGGCTCTGAGCTTTCGGCCGAGCGCCGCCGCCCGCGTGCTGGCGTCGCGGCGCCCGGAAGTCGTCGCGATCATCACGGGAGACACCTCGCGTTACGGCTACGCGCACACCATCCGGGGCGTCGAGGTCGCCGCGCGATCGGCCGGATACACGGTGATGATCACGGTCGTCGAGTCGGCCGACCCCGCGGATGTCGACGCGGCTCTCGAAGCCACCCTGTCTCAGCCGATCGCAGGGGTCGTCGTCTTGGCGTTCGACCCGCAGGGAGTCGCCGCGCTCCACCGGATTCCGGGCGACATCCGGGCGGTGGCGCTGTCGGGACTTCGAGAGCCCGGTCGGGCGCAGGCGATGATCGATGAGACCCGCGCGGCTCATGAGCTGGTCACCCACCTGCTGCAACTCGGCCATCGCACGGTGCATCACGTGCGGATCCCTCCGTCGCGGCGCGAAGATGGGCGCACCACGGGCTGGCGGCGTGCGCTTCGCTCGGCGGGGGTGGAGGTTCCCCGGCTGTGGGACGCGGATTGGAACCCCGACACGGGCCGCCGTATCGGCCATCAGTTGGCAACGGATCCCGAGATCACGGCCGTGTTCTGCGGCAACGACGAGATCGCGATGGGGGTGATCCGTGGACTTCAGGACCGCGAGCTTCGCGTTCCGGAGGATGTGAGTGTCGTCGGGTTCGACGACCATCCCTTGGCGCGGTTGTGGACCCCCGCTCTCACCACGGTTCGGCAGGACTTCTTCGACTTGGGAGGTCGCGGCTTCGACCTGCTGGTCGAGAGGATCGAGGGGGGCCCGGCTCGACTCTCGTCTCAGCGCCCGGCGCTCGTCGTGCGAGAAAGTGCCGGGCCACCCGCTCCAGCGGGGACCAGCCCGACGAGGAACGCGGTTACCGCCCTCAGCTGAGGGGCGTCCGTCGCTTGCCGGGAGCTGGTCCGGTGCTCTCACGAACGATCACGGGAGGGCGTTCGCTTGACCACCGTGCCGATTCGTCGCCGCTGATCGCCGAGCGAAGCAGCCCGTACGCCCGACGACCGAGCGCCACGAAATCCTGTCGGGCGGTGGTGAGGGCGGGGTTCCAGACCGCCGCAAGCGGGTGGTCGTCGAAGCCCGCGACGCTCACGTCGTCGGGTACCGTGAGCCCTCGTTCGGTGAGGCCCTTGATGACCCCCATCGCGATCTCGTCGTTGCCGCAGAACACAGCGGTGACGTGCGCATCCTCCGCGATGCGGTGCCCGATCTCCCGACCGGACTCCGGATCCCAGCTGGCATCGTAGGTAGCGGGGATCTCGGCGCCGGCGGCCCGAAGCGCCGCTCGCCATCCGGTTGTGCGCCCGTCCTCTTTACGCGACGGAGGAACACGAACGTGGTGCACGGTCGCGTGACCGAGCTCGAGTAGATGAGCTGTCAGCGCCTGTGCTGCGTGCAGTTCGTCGAGCACCGCCTGAGGCACGTCCCGCCCGCGAACACCGGACACGGCGACGATCGGCGCCGAATCGCGGAGTTCGGCCAGGGCCGCGACACCCGGGGGATCGAACTTCAGCACCACGATGCCGGCCGGCGCCTGACCTTGAACCGCGGCCGCTGTTCGGCTGACATCGCTGGCGTCCGCGCTGTCGATGACCGTGATCGTCACGGCGAAGCCATCGGCTCGGGCGGCTTCTTCGATGCCTCTGATGGTGGCGGCGTAGCCGTACTGCATCGTGTCGCCCGCGACGACGGCAATCGTGCGGGACTGGCGGGATGCCAGGGTGCGGGCCGCGGCGCTCGGCCGGTAGCGGAGGCGCTCGATCGCCTCACGTACTCGCGCACGCTTCTCGGGAGTGACGTGGTCGGCGTCGTTGATCACGCGTGAGACCGTGGGCACGGAAACCCCCGCCAGGCGCGCGACGTCGGCCATCGTCGGCCCGCGAGTCGGTCCGACCGTCACCTCGCCCACCACCGATCTTCATCGAACTCGTCCATCGCTGGTACGACATTAGGGCCAAGCGCCACGGCATGCCCGCGGGCCTCGCCGCGGTCCGGCTTGTGCAGCGCGCATTGACGACGGGGGCTCCGCCCGTCAACGGGCCGTGCGCAACCTCCGCATGAGCAGGTCGTGTGCCGTGCTGATCCAGGGGAGGGTTCGCGCCCCCGTTCTCACCAGGCGGGGTCGAAGATGTGGGGTCCGCGGAGGATCCCGTCCGCTCCGCCGTCGATGAAGATGATCTGAGCGGTGATGTGCGTGTTGGCTTCGTCGGTGAGGAAGGCCAGCACTTCCGCGACCTTCTCGGGCTGCGCCGGACCGTTCAGCGGCATCGGGACGACCTGCAGAAGTGCCGCGCGACCTTCCTCGGTCTCCATCATCGGAGCCGTCATCGGAGTCAGGATCACGCCTGGCCCGACGCCGTTCAGAGGGATGCCGGCGGCGGCCCACTCGTCGGTGATCGCGGTGGTACGCACCCACTCCGCGATCGCGCGCTTGCTCGATGCATAGATGAGCCCGGCCTGCTCGGGTTTCACCAACTCGTCCGCACGGGCGACGGCAGCCTCCTCGTCGCCGGCGAGAAGATGGCTCACCAGATCGGCGTCGTTCGCCTGAAGCGCCGCGAACGAGGCGACGACCGCCGCACGCGGCGCGGATGACTTGGCGAGCAGCGGGCGCAGGTTCTCGAGCGTGGCGACGGCGCCGAAGTAGTTCACCTTGACCGTCGTCGATGACGGCAGCGCCACCCCGGCGACGGCGATGATGGAGTCGATGACCCCTCCGGATGCGTCGGCGACCTTCTCCGCGAGGGAGTTCCGGCCTTCGACCGTGGCGAGGTCGACGTCAATGTCCGACCCTCGAAGGTCGACGCCGATGACTTTGTGGCCCTGAGACCGGAGGAGTTCGGCCGTTGCCTTGCCGATTCCCGACGCGGCTCCTGTGACGACGTGAGTTCTCATTTTTCTTCCTCTGTGTGATTCCACCGGTCAGTGACCGGTGAGCCGGCGCGAGGTGTCGCACCGGAGTCATTCGTGCGGGTCAGGAGGGCTTCAGCTCCGGCCAGAAAGACGTCGATCGTGAGCTCGAGCTGCGCCGGCCCGTAGGTGTCGATGTCGAGAGCCGAGGCGCGGGCGAGCTCCGGGTAGGCGCTCGCCGCGCGGCGAGCCAGGGCGTCCCTCAGCCGAACGGCTCGAGGTCGCTGACCTTCTCGTTGGTTCTGGACCATGTCGGCGGCGTATGCGAGGCACATGTTGCTCAGCAGTGCGAGCAGCCCGAGCGCCTGCTCGTCGGGGAATCCGGCATTGCGCAGTCGCGACAGAAGCACTTCCAGGCAGTCCAGAAAAACCGTCATGTAGGGCAGATCGTCGAACTCGAGATGGCCTGCGAACGCACCCGCAGCCATGACGCTCTCGGTGAACATCTCGGCGTACGCGCGACACGCGTCTTGCCAGGCCGCGTGCGAGGCGACACCCGCTCCGGAGAACGCGGTCGAGAACGCATCACGAGCAACCAGGGCCAGGAGTGTCTCTCGGTCGGTCACGTGGTGGTTGATCGCCTTGCGGTCCACTCCGAGCTGCTCCGCCACGGCCGTGATGGTGAGACTGGGGGGATCCAGCAACCGGGCTGCAGTGATGATCCGCTCGACGTTCAGTCCCACCTGGATTCCGCGACCGCGTCGTATCGTCACGTCGCTCATGTCATGGTCCCTTCGTCCGGTACCCATTCTCGCCCCCATTTCCCGCGATGGGAATAGGTCCCGCCGAGGGATTTTCGCGCACGTGGGCCTATCCTGCTCGCCGTTGCACTCCCGGAAAGCGAAACGTTACGCTTTTCGGCGGACCCACCATGAGCACTCTCCCGACACGCCCTCTTCGAGACGGCACCCCCATGCCCGTCATCGGCACGGGCACCTTCGGTTCCGACCGATACGGCCCCGCCGAGGTCTCCCGCGCCGTCGCTGCGGCGATCGACCGGGGTTACCGGCTCATCGACTGCGCCTCCGTCTACGGCAACGAGCCCGAGATCGGCGAGGTGCTGAGCGAGGCCATCGCGGGCGGTGTGCCGAGGGGCGAGCTCTTCGTGATGAGCAAGGTGTGGAACGACGCCCACAGCCCCGAGGCCGCGATCGAATCCGTTCGTGCCTCCCTTCGCGACCTGCGGCTCGACTACCTCGACGCCGTGTTCATCCACTGGCCCTTCCCCAACCACCACGCGCCCTTCGCCTCGACGGAGGATCGCGACCCCCATGCCCGGCCGTACGCACACGCCGCGTTCATGGCGGTCTGGCGCGCCCTCGAGTCGCTCGTCGACGAGGGCGTCGTCCGGCACCTGGGCACCTCGAACATGACGATCCCGAAGTTGCGGCTCGTGCTGCGCGACGCGCGGATCGCCCCGAGCCTCAACGAGATGGAACTACACCCCACGTTCCAGCAGCCCGAGCTCTTCCGCTTCTGCCTCGACCACGACATCCAGCCGGTAGGCTACTCGCCGCTCGGTTCGCCGTCGCGTCCCGCCCGCGATCGCACCGAGGCGGATATCTCCGACATCGACGACCCCGTGATCCGATCGATCGCCGAAGCCCGCGGCGTGCATCCGGTGAGCGTGTGTCTGCAGTGGGCGATCAGTCGGGGGCAGATCCCCATTCCGTTCGCGGTGAAGCCCGACCAGATCCGCTCGAATCTCGACGCCGCGACAGCGCCGCCGCTCACCCCGGAGGAGATCGAGGCGCTGCGCGGCGTGGACCGCAACAACCGCCTGATCAAGGGGCAGGTCTTCCTCTGGCCGGGGGCGGGGTCGTACCTCGACCTGTGGGACGTCGACGGCACGATTCCCGGGTGGCAGGGGTACGGCTCGCCGGCGCTCTGAGCGCGCCGTCACCGTCCCCGGGCCGAGAGGGTTCGCGCATGGTCAGCTACAAGGACATCCAGCTCACGACCGGACTGTCGCTGGCGACGATCTCGAAGTACTTCAATGGTGGCAACGTTCGCCCCGCGAATCGCGAGGCGATCGACGCGGCGGTCGCGATCCACGGATATCGCCCCAACGCGATCGCGCGCGGGCTGCGCTCGGGAAAGTCGCGCACCGTCGGTGTGCTGCTGCCCGCCCTCGACAACGACTTCCACCTGACGATCATCGCGAGCGTCGAACAGCGGCTGCGGGAGGTGAACATCGGGGTCGTCGTCGCGACGAGCCCCTCGGCGGATGCGGCGACCGTCGACCTGCTCCTCGGGCGCCGAGTGGACGGCATCGTCGCCGTCCCGTCTCCCCACGATGTCGACGCGCTCTCGCGCGCCGCGGGGGAGATCCCCGTCGTCGCCCTGGACTGGAGGGCGCCTGGGCTGGACGTCGACGGGGTGTTCCTCGACAACCGCGCCGCGGGTCAGCTGGCCGCCCGCCATCTGCGGAGCCACGGGCATACGGCGGCCCTCGTGCTGTCGCCCGAACCGCCGCTCTCCTCGGTCGCCGCGCGCGTCGACGGGTTCCTCGCCGAGCTCGGACCCGGTGGGGTATCGCTCGCCGCGCCGCTCTCGGTCGACGGGGCGCGGGATGCGGTCGCGTCGGTGCTCGCGTCGGTGCTCGGGCCGACGGACGCGCCGACCGCCTTCTTCGCGCCGAACTACGAGCTGACGCTCGGGGCGCTCATCGCCATCAACGAGTCCGGGCGGATCCTCGGGCGCGACGTCTCGCTGATCGGATTCGACGGCACCGATCTCGCACGCGCCAGCAGGCCGCGGCTCACGATCATCGAGCAGCCCATGCGCGAGATCGCCGAGGAGGCCGCACGCACCGTCCTGGACCTCCTCCAGGGGGAGCGCGCCCCCGCACGCGAGCGGCTGCTCGCGCCGCGACTCAACGCGGGCGCCTCGGTCGCCCGCGTCACCGACACTGTCACCGACTGAGAGGAGCCCCGTGCTCAAAGGAATCGACCCCGTGCTCGACGGAGACGTGCTGCGCGCGCTCGATCGGCTCGGGCACTCGGACCGCCTGATCGTCGCGGACGCGCACTTCCCGGCCTACCGCTTGGTCGACCACGTCATCACGCTCGCCGTCGACGTTCCTCGGGCGGTCCGCGCCGTGTGCTCGGTGATCGACCTCGACACGGTCGACGCGGCGGTGATGATGGACAGCGGCGCACCCCTGCTCGACGTGCAGCGCGAGATCCTCGAGGCGGGAGCTCTGAGCGAGGCGGACGCCTCGTTCGTGGGGCGCGCCGAGTTCTACGAGCTTGCCGCGCGGGCCCAGGTCGTCCTGCGCACGCTCGAACCGCGGACGTGGGCGAACGTGATCCTCAGCAAGGGCGTCACGCCGACGGCGTGAGAGACCACCATGCCCGGATCGTTCTTCCCCAAGCGCACCGTCCACCTCGACTTCCACACCGGTCCCGATATCCCGGATGTCGGGTCGGCCTTCGACCCGGAGGCCTTCGCGCAGACCTTCGTCGACGCGCACGTCGACAGCGTCACCCTCTTCGCGAAGTGCCACCACGGGCTCCTCTACTTCGACACCGAACGGCCGGAGCGTCACCCCGGCCTCCCGCGCGACCGTCACCTTCTGGAAGACCAGGTGCAGGCGTTGCATGCGGTCGGCATCCGGACCCCGATCTACCTCAGCGTGCAGTGCGACGAGTACGCCGCGAACGCGCATCCGGAGTGGGTCGCCCTCGACGAGGATCTTCGCCAGGTGAAGTGGGGAGGCTCGGCCTACCGTGCGGGGTGGCAGATCCTCGACATGTCGAGCCCCTACCAGGACTACCTCGCCGACCAGATCCAGGAGGTCGTGGAGCGGTTCGCACCCCTCGACGGGGTCTTCCTCGACATGTGCTGGGACCAGCCGAGCTCATCCGTGTGGGCCCGCCGTGCGATGCAGGAGCGCGGGGTGGATCCCGCCGACCCGCTCGAGCGCGACCGATACGCGCGCGAGGTCGCGCACGCCTACATGGGGCGCTACCGCGACCTGATCGAGCCGCATCTCGCCGCCGATGTCGCCTCGGGCGTGTGGTTCAACAGCCGCCCCAAGACCGCGCTCGCCGAGGAGTCGCAGTTCAGCCGCCACGTCGAGATCGAGTCGCTGCCGTCGGGCGGATGGGGCTACGCGAACTTCCCGTATGTGTCGCGCTTCGCACGTACCGTCGGCCGCTCGACGCTGAGTCACACGGGACGCTTCTACAAAGGCTGGGGCGACAACGGCGGTCTCAAGCCGCACGCCGCGCTCACCTACGAGTGCACCCGGATCCTCGCGCAGGGCATGACGGCGGGCGTCGGCGATCTGCTCGCTCCCTCGGGCGCTCTCGATCCGTCCACCTACGAGCTGATCGGATCGGTGTACGGGCGGATCGAGCGGTGCGAGCCGCTCGTCGAAGACGCGCACGTCGTGTCGGAGATCGCGGTTCTCGTGGATGCCGACCTCGGCGACAATCCCGGCGCCGCGGGCATCGGGGCCGTGCGTGCGCTTCAGCAACTGCGGCAGCAGTTCGACATCCTCGCCTACCCGGCCGACTTCGCCGAGTACGGGCTGGTGATCCTGCTCGAGACCACGCCCATCGACAGCGAGCTCGCGCGGCGGCTCGCCGAGTACGTCGACACGGGCGGGCGGGTGCTCGTCGTGCGCGGCGCCTCCCAGGGCAGCAATGGCGCGGAGCTCCTGCCGTTCCTCGGTGTCGAATGGACGGGCGACTCGCCCTACCCCGAGGTATTCCTGCGGCGACCGGAGGTCGGCGGCGTGAACGGGTTCGACCACGTGATGTACGAGAGGTCGCTGCGGATCCGCGCCGACGACGGCACCGTGGTGCTGACGGGCGTGGTGGAGCCCTACTTCGCGCGCAGCTGGGATCGGTTCAGCGGCCACGAGTACACGCCGAACAGCGGACGGCTCAGCCCCTGGGCCGCGATGACGCGACGGGGTCCGGCGGTGCTCGCTGCCGTGCCGCTGTTCGAGGCGTTCGGCGAGCACGGAGCGCCCGCCTACCGGGACCTCATCGCGACCGCGATCGGCGAGCTCCTTCCGCGCCCCGCGGTCCGGGTCGACGGCCCCACACCCGTGGAGGCGACGCTGATGCGCTCGCCGCACTCCACCATCGTGCATCTGCTGAGCTTCCTCCCGACGCGCGTTGGCGAGCAGCTCGACCTCGTGGAGGACCCGTTCCCCGTGGTCGATCTTCCCGTGGCCGTGAGGTCGGATTCCGTTCCGAGCCGGGTCACCCTCGAGCCCGCGGGGGAGGAGCTGCCCTTCACCGTGGAAGACGGCTACGTGCAGGTGCGATGCACGATCCTCGACGGGCACGCGCTGCTCGTCCTCCACGATCCGGAGACCGACGAATCGGAGGACCGATGACATTCCGCGTGACGGCGACGCCGCAGATCGACGGCGCCCTGCGCCGCGGCGTCAACCTCAGCCACTGGTACTCGCAGGTGTACACCGCCGCCGGCTACTCGACCGAGCACTTCGATCGATACCTGTCGGATGACGACTTCCGACTCATCGCGGCCACGGGCTTCGATCACGTGCGCTTCCCCTTCTCGTGGGAGTGGATGTTCGGCGACCCGGCGACGACGGATGCGGCGATCGAGCGGATCGTCGACAACGCGATCCGGCTCCAGCACGCCGGCCTCTCGGTCATCGTCGACGCCCACCCGGAGATGGAGTTCAAGGCGAGCCTCCGCGATCCCGACTCCGCGGCCGCATTCGTCGCCGGATGGGGCAGGCTCGCGGCGCGGCTCGCCGAACTGCCGACCGATCGCACCGCGATCGAGATCCTCAACGAGCCGAGCACAGGCGACGCAGCGACCTGGCACGCGATCGCCCGTGGGGCGCTCGCGAACGTGCGCGAGCACTGCCCGGACCATCTCGTGATCGTCTCGGGCGACGGCTACAGCGAGCTCCCGCAGCTGCTCGACCTCCCCGTCTTCGACGACCCGCGGCTCGTCTACAACTTCCACATGTACGACCCGATGATCATCAGCCACCAGTCGGCCCACTTCGCCGCGGACTGGGTCAGGGCCGTGACGGGCCTCATCTACCCGACCGATGCCGAGAACGTGCGCTCGCGCATCGCATCCGACGTTCCCGAGCGTACGCGCGGCGCACTCATCGACTACCTCGAGGAGCCGTGGGGGCTGGGCCGCTACCGGGCGCACATTCGAGACGCCGTGACGTTCGCGAACGACCGCGGGGTCGCCCTGACCTGCAACGAATTCGGCATCTACCGCGAGGCGCCGCGCGCCACCCGCATCGCCTGGCTGGGGGATGTCTCGCTCGCCTTGAGCGACGCGGGCATCGGGTGGTCGGTGTGGGACTACGCGGGTGATTTCGCCGTGGCCCCGGGGTTGCCCGGCAAGCGGGTGGCGGATCCGGAGATCGTCGCGGCGATGGGACTCACGCCCCCGAGCTAGCCATCGGAGCCGTGCGAGGGAGCGCCGCGCGCACCAGGTCGGCGGTGCGCATGACCCGGAGGGTCGCCGCGAGGTCGCAGAGCGGATGCTCGGTAAGGCCGTCCTCGAGCGCCTCCGCGGTCGCACGGAGCATGGGCGTGTACCCGCGCCCCTCGTGGGGCAGTTCGATGCGCTCGGGCTCGGCACCTGCGCGCCGCACGAGGATCGACTCCGACCCCCAGAACGCGCCTTCGAGGTCGATGCGGCCCCCGTATCCGCCGATGGAGGCGTCGAACGGCAGGTCTGCCCGGATCGACGTGGCGAGCACGGCCTGCTGGCCTCCGGGGTAGCCGAGCAGCATCCCCAGTTCGGTGTCGACGCCGACGTCCGTGCCGTCGGCGTCGATCTGCGAGCCGGTGGCGTTCACCGTCGACGGCTCGCCGAACACCACGTCGGCGAGCGCGAGCGGATAGACGCCCTGATCGAGCAGCGAACCCCCGCCACGTGCCTTGTCGCGGAGGCGGTGCGGGCCGGGCGGAAGGGCGAAGCCGAAGCTCGCCAGCACCGTGCGCGGGTCGCCGATCGCGCCGTCGGCGATGAGCGATTGCGTGGTTCGCAGCGCGGGCGTGAAGCGCATCCACATGGCCTCCATCAGGAAGAGGCCCCGTTCGCGCGCGAGCGACACGAGCTCCTCCGCCTCGGCCGCGTCGACCGTGAACGCTTTCTCGACGAGCACGGCGTGCCCGTGCTCGAGAGCGGCCTTGGCGAGCGCCAGGTGCGAATCGTGCGTCGTGGCGATGTAGACGAGATCCAGGTCGTCCATCCGCAGCAGCTCGTCGACGCCCACCGCGCGGGCGATGCCGTGCTCGGATGCGAAGTGCGCGGTCCGAGCGGCGTCGCGGCCGGCGACGGCGACGAGGTCCCACCCGGCCAGACGGAAGTCCGCGGCGATCGCCTCACCCATCCAGCCGGTTCCGATCATTCCCGCGCGACGAGTCATCCGCACAACCTACCGAATCCGAAACGCCGCCCGTGTCGCCTCCGTCGCGCCGCGCTAGGCTCGCGGCGTGACCGACACGGAGGAGTGGAGCTGGCCCCTCCTGCACGAAGCGCAACGTCTCGCGTTGCTGGACATCCTCGTGCACGGCGCCCGGTCACGGGCGGATGTCGCCCGTCGCATCGGGTTGACGCGCGCGAGCCTCACCCGCCTCACCCGCGACCTGATGGAGCTCGGCTTCATCACCGAGGGGCAGATCGCCCAGCGTGCGGGGCGCGGTCGTCCGTCCGAGATGCTCGAAGTCGTGCCGTCATCGGCATACTTCGTCGGCATCAAGCTCACGGGCGACATGCTCTACGCCGAACTCTCGGATCTACGGGCGCAGCCGCGGGCTGAGCGCGAGGTCGTGCTGAGGTCGGTGGATGAGCTGCAGGTGGTCGATCTCATCGCGAAGGTCGTCGACGGTTTCCGGCGAACCGAGTCGCGCATCGCCGCCGTGGGTGTATGCCTCGCGGGTGATGTTCTGCACGGACCGGATGGCAGCGCCGTCGTGGTGGGCTCGCACTTCCTCGGCTGGGACGAGGTGGCCCTGCAGGAGCTGGTGTCGCGCGCAGTGGGTCTGCCGGTCGCGGTGTCGAACGACGTGCAGGCGCTCACCGTCGGCCACCACTGGTTCGGCGCCGGTGTGGGCACCGACGAGCTCGCGGTCATCGGCCTGGGTGAGGGCATCGGCGCGGGCATGATCGTCGGCGGCGAGCTCATCCGGGGTGCGCGCGGCCACCCGGGAAAGGTGGGTCACCTCATGGTCTCGGCGGACGGCCCCATGTGCGACATGGGCCACGTCGGTTGTGTGTCCGCGTACGTGACCACCCCCGCGATCCTCGCGGCCACCGGGATGGAGACGATGACCGAGGTGCTCGACGCCGCAGCGCGCGACGACGTCACCGCGGTCGGGGCGCTCAATCAGGCGATCGACGCCCTCGGTGCCGCCGTCGCGCACATCACGAACCTCGTCGATCCGGAGCTCGTGGTCATCGCGGGCGAGGGGATCGTGGTAGCCCGTCACGACCAGGAGCTTCTCGCGCAGTCCATCGCCCGACGGCTCGATCCCACGTCGGAGCCGCCGCAGGTCGTGATCCCCGACTTCCGATTCGAGGACTACGCGCGCGGCGCGGCGGTCACCGCTCTGCGTCAGCTGCTCGCGGCTCCCTGATCCGTCCGTCACCCCTGAACCCTCGTCGGCCTGCCGCTACTATTTGTAAAGCGGCGATATAAATTCGCTCGCCTATCGATGAGGAGCAGTTCAATGGAGCACAGCCCTGACGTCGCCGACGCGGTGCTTACCCCCACCCAACTCGACCGCCTGGTGTCGGTGCGTCCATCGCCCCGGCAGTTGGCCTGGCAGTCGCTGGAGTACTACGCGTTCGTCCACTTCGGCATGAACACGATGACGGATGTCGAGTGGGGGGTCGGGCACGAGTCCCCCTCGCTCTTCGATCCGTCGGGCCTCGACGTCGACCAGTGGATGCAGACCTTCGTCGATGCGGGCATGCGCGGCGCCATCCTGACCGCCAAGCATCACGACGGCTTCTGCCTGTGGCCGAGCGCCCTCACGAGTCACTCCGTCGCGAGCTCGCCGTGGCGAGACGGCGCGGGCGACCTCGTGCGGGAGTTCGCCGACTCCGCACGCCGCCACGGACTGGCGGTGGGCATCTACCTCTCGCCGTGGGATCGCACCGAGGCCAGCTATGGCCAGGGTGCCGCCTACGACGACTTCTTCGTCGGTCAGCTCGAGGAGTTGCTGACCGGGTACGGCGACATCTTCTCCGTCTGGTTCGACGGCGCGAACGGAGAGGGCCCCAACGGCAAGACCCAGGAGTACGACTGGGATCGCTACTACGAGGTGATCCGGCGGCTGCAGCCAGGCGCGGCCATCTCGGTCTGCGGGCCGGATGTGCGATGGTGCGGCAACGAGGCGGGCCACACGAGGCCCGACGAGTGGAGTGTCGTCGCGGGTGAGCTGCGCGACATCGAGCAGATCGCCGACAAGTCGCAGCAGGTCGACGACGGCGAGTTCTCGCGTCTCGTGCGCAGCGACGACCAAGACCTCGGCAGCCGTCTCGCGATGGCCGAGCATGTCGACACGGCGGTCTGGTATCCGGCCGAGGTGAACACCTCGATCCGGCCCGGATGGTTCTACCACTCGACAGAGGACGACGCCGTGCGCTCGCCCGACGAGCTCTTCGGCTTGTGGACCTCGGCGGTCGGCGGCAACGCCACCCTGCTGCTCAACGTGCCGCCGGATGCGACCGGTCGCGTGGCGGCCCCGGACGAAGCGGCGTTGCGGGCCTTCGGCGACCGCATCCGGGCGTTCCGCGCGGGCGTGCTCGCGGCGACGCCGACCGTGTCGTCGGGGGAGATCTCCGACCCCCGGATGCTCGTCGACCCGTTCGGCGATCCGTCGTTCGCGACGGCGTGGCAACCGGGCGAGGACGACGCCGACCCGTGGATCGAGCTCCGCTTCGAGCACCCGACGCGAGTCGGCGGGCTCGTGCTGCGCGAGGACATCTCGCAGGGCCAGCGGGTCGAGAAGGTGCGTGTCGTGGGCCTCGGCGAGACAGGCGAGCGCGAGCTCGCAACCTCGGGAGTCGTGGGTTACCAGCGCATCATCGAGTTCCCCGCCGAGACTCTCTCGGGGGTCCGGGTCGAGTTCCCGAGCTTCCGGGCGCCGGTGGCGCTGCGCTCCCTGGGAGCCGTCGCTGCGTTCGACAACTAATTTGTTACACCACTTGACAAAGAATTCATCCTCTGTGAATCATGGGTGAGCCCGGGTTCACCGGGTTCCGATTTGCACCCTGAGAGTCGAAGGAGACTCATATGCGTACACATCGCCTCGTAGCCGCAACGATTGTGGCGGCCCTCGGCGTCAGCCTGGCCGGATGCTCGGCTGGCGACACCGCGGACGGCGAGCCGGTCACCATCCAGTTCTGGGCATGGGCTCCGGGCATGGACGTGGCTGTCGAGCAGTTCAACTCGACCCACCCCGACATCCAGGTCGAGTACACCGACGCGGGTGGCGGGAACGACTCGTCGGCGAAGCTCATCACCGCCGTGCGTGCCGGCAACGCGCCCGACGCAGCACTCATCGAGTACACCGCTCTGCCCCGCATGATCATCGCCGGCGTGGCCGAGGACATGACCGAGTACGTCGGTGACGTCCAGGACGCCTTCACCGAGGGCACCTGGCAGCAGACCACCTTCGACGGCAAGGTCTACGGCGTGCCGCAGGATGTCGGCCCGATGGCGTTCGTCTACCGCGACGACATCTTCTCGAAGTACGGCCTCGACGCCCCCGCCACGTGGGACGACTTCCGCTCTGCGGCAGAGACCCTCAAGGTCGAGGACCCCGACGCGACCATCGCGTCGCTCAGCACCGACGCCTGGGGCTGGTACGCCGCGGTCGCCGCGACGCTCGGCGAGGACTGGTGGAGCGTCGAGGACAACGTGTGGACCGTGAACATCGACGGTGAGGGCTCGCAGCGTGTGCTGAGCTTCTTCAACGACATGTACAACGACGGCCTCATCGCCGCGGACCCGATCCTCAACCCGAGCTACAACTCCAAGCTCAACGACGGCACGATGCTGTCGTGGCCGTCGGCTGCCTGGGCGCCCGGCGTGATCTACGGAGTCGCACCCGACACCGCCGGCAACTGGGAGCTCTCGCCGTTCCCCGTGTGGGACGAGGGCGACACCGAGACCTCGTACCAGGGCGGATCGGGCGTCTCGCTCATCAGCGGGAGCGAGCACCCGGAGCAGACGGCCGAGTTCATCAAGTGGCTGAACGCCAGCGACGAGGGCGTCGACCTGCTCCTTAACGAGTCGAACCTCTACCCGGCAGCGATCAGCGGCCAGGAGAGCGCCATCTCGCAGGACCCGCCGAAGCTCATGCCGCAGCAGACCGACTACTACCAGGTGGTCGCGGACATCTCGAAGAACACCCGCGCCGTCACCTGGGGCCCCAACACCGACGTCGCTCAGAGCGCCTTCACGGACGCGATGAACGCCGCGGTTCAGAATGGGACCCCCTGGGTCGACGTGCTCACGGCCACCCAGAAGGCGGTCTATGAGGACATGAAGAAGCAGGGCTTCGAGGTCCGGGAGGGCTGAGCCCATCGGGGCCCAGGGTGAGAGCATGACGATGACGACCGAAACTGCAACGAGGCTGCAGGAACAGACACCGCAGCCATCCCGACGGCGAGGACTTCGCCGTCCACGCCTCGCGCCGTACTTGCTGGCGGCGCCGGCGATGGTCCTGTTCCTCGCATTCACGGTCATCCCCGTCGGCTACACCCTGGGCTCCAGCTTCTTCGCGATGCGACTCACCGGCGAGGGCGTGCTGGGCGGCATCCGCACCAGCGTCTTCGTCGGGCTGGAGAACTACATCGCCGTCTTCCAGAACTCGGAGATGCTGGCGGGCCTCGGCCGCCTCGCGATCTACGGCATCATCGCGGTGCCGCTCACGATCGGCCTGGCCCTGCTCTTCGCGCTCCTCCTCGACTCGCCCGGCGTGCGTCTCAAGCGCTTCGGCCGGACCGCCATCTTCGTGCCGTACGCGGTGCCGGGCGTGGTCGCGGCGCTCCTCTGGGGCTTCATGTACCTGCCCGAGACGAGCCCGTTCTCGTACATCACCCGCGCCATCGGCCTCGGATCGATTCCGTTCCTGGAGCCGGAGGGGCTCTACGGAGCACTCGCCAACATCTCGATCTGGGCGGGCGTCGGCTTCAACATGCTCGTCATCTACACCTCATTGCGGAGCATCCCCGGAGAGCTGCTCGAGGCGGCTCGCCTCGACGGCGCGTCGGAGGTGCAGATCGCGTTGCGCGTGAAGGTGCCGCTCGTGCTGCCCGCCCTCATCCTTACCGGAATCTTCGGTCTGATCGGCGCGCTCCAGCTCTACGGCGAGCCGCTCACCCTGAAGCCCATGACCAACAGCATCTCTGAAACGTGGGCACCGCTCATGAGCATCTACCGCGACGCCTTCGTGCTCGACAACCTGCCCGAGGCCGCTGCGGCGTCCAACGTGCTCGCCATCGGCACGGTGCTGCTCTCGCTCACCGTTCTGTTCGTGGTGCGCCGGATCAACGCGAGGGCGGCACGATGAGCGCGACGACCCGCGAGCTGGCGGATCGCCGCACGCGCTACCTCCCGACGATCATCCTGATCCTCGGCGCCATCTACTGCCTCATCCCGGTCGCGTGGGTCTTCATCGCATCCACGAAGGCGCCGAACGAGCTGTTCAACTCGTTCACCCTCCAGCCCGGCACGGGACTCCTGGAGAACCTCAGCGAGCTGTTCTCCTACCGGGGCGGGGCCTACGGACTGTGGGCCCTGAACTCGCTGCTGTACGCCGGCGTGGGCGCGCTGCTCTCGACCGTCGTCTCCGCAGCTGCCGGATACGCGCTCGCGCGCTACACCTTCCTCGGCGGTCGCATCTTCCTGATCGCGCTGCTCGCGGGGCTGCTGATCCCCGGGATCACCCTCGCCGTGCCCCAGTACCTGCTGCTCTCGGATCTGGGCCTTGCCGGCACACAGCTGTCGGTGCTGCTGCCGAGCATCCTGAACCCGTTCGGGATCTACCTCTGCTACATCTACGCGCGCGGAGCGATTCCCGAGGAGCTGCTCGAATCCGCCCGCATCGACGGCGCGGGCGAGTGGCGGATCTTCAGCCGCATCGCTCTGCCGCTCATGCTCCCGGCGATGGCGACGGTGTTCCTGCTGCAGTTCGTCGGCATCTGGAACAACTTCCTGCTGCCGTACATCATGCTGTCCGACACCAACACCTTCCCCCTGACGGTGGGCCTCTACTCGCTGCTCAGCCGCGGCTCGGGTTCGCCCGCGCTGTACTCGCTCGCGATCATCGGAGCGGCGGTCGCGATCATCCCGCTCATCCTTCTCGTGCTCACCCTTCAGCGCTTCTGGCGCCTCGACCTCATCACCGGTGGGGTCAAGGGATAGCCGCGAGCAGTACACCGACCACCGCAATCGTGCCGACCGCCATCCTCGGCGGGCCTCACCTGGAGAGACAATGACAGACCTGACCTCGCACGCCGTCGACCTCGACGGGTCGCGGAGCTTCCGCTGGATCGCCGACGGCATGGCCTTCGGCGCCGACTACAACCCCGAGCAGTGGCCGGAGTCGGTGTGGGCGGAGGACATGGAGCTCATGCGACGCGCAGGCGTCACGAACGTGAGCCTCGCGATCTTCTCGTGGGTGCTCATCGAGCCCTCGGACGGTGTCTTCGAGTGGGGCTGGCTCGACCGGATGATGGACATGCTCCATGAGCACGGGATCGGCGCGAACCTCGCCACCCCGACGGCCGCGCCGCCCATGTGGCTCATGCGTGCCCATCCGGAGATCACCACCGTCGACGAGCTCGGACACCGCACCGCGGCCGGCGGGCGTCTCAGCTGGTCGCCGAGCTCCGCCACCTTCCGCCACTATGCGCTGCGCATGGTGCGGGAACTCGCGACTCGCTACCGTGACCACCCGGCGCTGCGCCTCTGGCATGTGAGCAACGAGATCGGCAACGAGAACAACGTCGACTACAGCCCGGAGGCCGAGGCCGCCTGGCAGGCATGGCTCGGGAAGCGCTACGGCGGAGTCGCGGGCGTCAATCAGGCGTGGGGCACGGCCTTCTGGGGTCACACCTACGGCGATCTGTCGGAGATCGTGCCGCCGCACCACGCGCGCACCAAGCACAACCCCGGCCTGCTTCTCGACTGGGCGCGGTTCACCTCGGACTCGCTGCTGGAGCACTTCATCGCCGAGCGGGAGGTGCTGCGCGAGGTCACTCCCGACACCCCCATCACCACGAACTTCATGATCCTCAGCGAGGACGGCTCGGAGGAGTACAGCGGCTGGGCGCACGAGGTCGACGTGCTCTCGAACGACCACTACACGATCGGCACCGACCCGCTGCGCCACCGCGAGCTGGAGTTCAGCGCCGACCGGTCCCGCGGCATGGCCGAGGGCCGCCCGTGGCTGCTCATGGAGCACGCCGCCAACGCCGTGAACTGGCAGCAGGTGAACCGGGCGAAGGAACCCGGCGAGATGATCCGCGACAGCCTCTCGCACATCGCGCGCGGCGCCGACGGCGCACTGTTCTTCCAGTGGCGGGCATCGACCGCGGGGATCGAGCAGTGGCACTCGGGCATGGTCCCGCACTCGGGCGGCGAGACCCGCCAGTTCCGCGAGGTGGAAGCGCTCGGCGCCGCACTCAAGGCGCTCGCGCCCGCGCAGGGCTCGGTGGTCGAGCAGGCGCAGGTGGGCATGCTCGTCGACGAGATGTCGCAGTGGGCGATCAAGGCCTCGCGCCTTCCCACGGGTCTGCTGAAGCCGCTCGAGATGGGGCGCCGCATCCACAAGGAGCTCGGCGACCGCGGTATCTCGGTGGATGTCGTGCCCTCCGGAGCACCCCTCGACGCGTACCGCGTGATCATCGTGCCGACGCTCTACCTCGCGAAGGACGGCGTCGCCGAGCAGCTCGCGCAGGCGGTCGAGGCCGGGGCACACGTTCTCGTGACCTTCGCCTCCGGAATCGTGGACGAGACCAACCGCGTCATCCGCGGCGGGTATCCGGGCGCGTTCCGCGACCTGCTCGGCATGCGCGCGGAGGAGATCCGCCCGCTGTTCGAGGGCGAGACCGTCGCGCTCGACGACGGCACGGCCGCATCCATCTGGACCGAGCTGGTCGAGGTGGGCGATGCAGATGTGCTGCGTCGGTACGCGGAGGGGGCCCTCGCGGGTCAGCCTGCGCTCACGCGATCCGTCCGCGGCGCGGGAACGGCCACCTACCTCTCTTATGAGCCGGATGGTGCGGGCCTGGAGGCCCTCGTCGACGAGCTCGTCGAGCTCGCAGGCGTGACCCCGGTCGCCGCCGTCGACCGCGGGATCTCGGTGACGCGTCGAGTGGGCGAGAACGGCTCGTTCCTCTTCCTCATCAACCACACGCAGCAGGACCTGACGGTGGACGCATCCGGTGTCGACCTCATCACCGGCGAGCAGCACGAGGCGCCCGCCGTGGTCCCGGCCGGCCGCGTCGTCGTCCTCGACGAGCGCAGCTGAGGAGCGGATCGTGAAATTCACTGACGGCTTCTGGCAGGTGAGGCCGGGCGTCACCCTCGGCCACGCGGTCGAGGCGTATGACGTGGAGGCCGCCTCGGCGGAGTCGGGCGAGCAGATCGTGGTCTCGGCGCCCACCGCTGTCATCCTGCACCGCGGTGACACCCTCAATCGACCGATGCTCACGGTCACCCTCAGTGCGCCGCTCGACGGCGTGATCCGGGTGCGGGTCGAGCACTTCATCGGCGGATACCGCCCCCCGGGCTTCGATCTCGTGGGCGAGGAGTCGGGCCACGGTGTCGTCATGATCGACGAGACCGGCGGATCGCTGTCGTCGGGGAGTCTCAGCGCGCGGATCAAGCGCGGTGCGCCGTGGTCGCTCGAGTTCCTCTCGGGCGGCCGACGCCTCACCGGGCTCGGCGCCAAGTCGCTCGCCCACGCGCGGCTCGAGGACGACGCCCAGGTGGACGTCGGCATCGTCGGCAACCACCGTGAAGGCACGCAGCGCCCGACCTCCGACCGCTACACCCTCGCGCAGCTCGATCTGGGTGTCGGCGAGACGATCTACGGTCTCGGTGAGCGCTTCGGCCCGCTCGTGAAGAACGGGCAGTCGGTCGAGATCTGGAACGCCGATGGCGGAACCTCCAGCGAGCAGGCCTATAAGAACGTGCCCTTCTATCTGTCGAGCAAGGGTTATGGCGTGCTCGTCAACGACACCGGGCACGTGTCGTACGAGATCGGTTCGGAGGCGGTGGAGCGCGTCCAGATGAGCGTCCCCGGCGAGAGCATCGAGTTCCTCGTGTTCGACGGCCCGACTCCCGCCGATGTGCTGGAACGGTACACGCGCCTCACGGGTCGCCCCGCTTCGGTCCCCGCATGGACCTACGGTCTGTGGCTCTCCACGAGCTTCACGACCGACTACGACGAGACCACGGTCACGCAGTTCGTCGAGGCGATGGCCGAGAACGAGCTGCCGCTCAGCGTGTTCCACTTCGACTGCTTCTGGATGCGCGAGTTCAACTGGTGCGACTTCGAGTGGGATCCGCGGGTGTTCCCCGATCCGGAGGGGATGCTCGCCCGGCTCAAGGAGCGGGGTCTGCGCATCTGCGTGTGGATCAACCCCTACATCAGCCAGCGCTCGGCGCTCTTCCCCGAGGCCGCCGCGGCCGGGTATCTCGTGCGGCGACCCGATGGGGGAGTCTGGCAGTGGGATCTCTGGCAGGCGGGCATGGCGCTCGTCGACTTCACGAACCCCGAGGCGACCCGCTGGTACCAGAGCAAGCTACGCGCCCTCCTCAACCAGGGTGTCGACGCATTCAAGACGGACTTCGGCGAGCGCATCCCGCTCGAGGTGTCGTGGTTCGACGGGTCGAACCCCGACCGCATGCACAACTGGTACACCCAGCTGTACAACCAGGCGGTGTTCGAGGTGATCGAGGAGGTGCGCGGCCCGTCGGAGGCGGTCCTGTTCGCGCGTTCCGCGACCGTCGGCGGTCAGCGGATGCCGGTGCACTGGGGAGGCGACTCCACGTCGACCTTCGAGTCGATGGCCGAGACCCTCCGCGGTGGCCTGTCGCTCGCGATGAGCGGCTTCGGGTTCTGGAGCCACGACATCGGCGGATTCGAGGGCACCCCCGATCCGGATGTCTACAAGCGCTGGACCGCGTTCGGCCTGCTCTCGAGCCACTCGCGCTTCCACGGCAGTGGGTCGTACCGCGTGCCGTGGGTGTTCGACGATGAGGCCGTGCAGGTCACGCGCAAGTTCGCGAAGCTGAAGAACCGGCTCATGCCGTACCTCTTTACTGCGGCGGCGGAGGCGACCGAACGCGGCATCCCGCTCATGCGTCCCATGGTGCTCGAGTTCCCCTCGGACCCGGCGGTGCATTACCTCGATCGGCAGTACATGCTCGGTCGCGAGCTGCTCGTCGCTCCGGTGTTCTCGGCGGATGGCGAGGTGGACTTCTACCTCCCGCACGGTCGGTGGACGCGCCTCGACCCGACGCTCGCGGCCGCGGGCGAAGTCGTCGAGGGTGGTCGGTGGATGCACGAGACGCATCCCGTGGACTCCCTGCCGCTCTTCGTTCGCGAGGGCGCGGTGATGCCGATCGGTCCGGTCGACGACCGTCCCGATTACGACTATCTCGAGGGGCTCTCTCTCGAGATGTTCCCCGGCGAGCCGGGCGAGCGCACGGTCACGGTCGTGACGCCTGACTGGCGTCGGACGAGCTTCACGGTGACGAGCGACGGAACGAGGCAGAGCGTTCGGCCGTAGCCGAGCGCCTCAGCGGATCCTCACGCGGAGGCGTGCGAGTCGTCGCTGCGCACGATCGCGTAGTGGTGCATCGTGACGCCCTCCGCGAAGGAGCGCTGCTCGATCAGCTCCAGGTCGAGCGGCGTCTCGTAGTCGTCGAAGAGCGGTCGGCCGGATCCGAGGTACGCCGGATGCGTGAACAGCAGCAGCTCGTCGAGCAGCCCGGCCCGCAGCAGCTGGGTGGCGAGCGTCGCGCCTCCGACGCCGAGCGTGCCCTCGGTCTCGTCACGGAGGGCCGCCAACTGCTCGATCGCGTCGTCGCCTCCGATGATGCGGGTGTTGTGCTCGGCGCTCGTCCTCGTGTGCGACACGAGCACCTTCGGCATCGTCGTCCAGATCTCGCCGTACTCCCGCATGACCTCGGGCTGAGACATGTCGGTGCGCGCGTGCGGCCAGTACTCCTCCATGAGTTCGTGCATCACCCGGCCCTGCACCATGAGCGCAAGCGCGCGGGCCCGCGCATTGAACTCGCTGTGCAGTTCCTCGGTGATGTGCATCCAGTCGCCGCCGCCGCCCTCGCCGGGCACATGATCGATGCGCAGGTCGAGCGAGACGTTCATCCAGTAGAGGTAGCGACCCATGGTGTCTCCGTCTCGGCTGTGTGCGATGTGCCCTCACCGTACGGGGTCGGCGTGCGCGAGGGAATCAGTCAGTCGGTCGTGTCCCAACTCGCGCTGAAGCGCTGCTGCTCGATCACCGGACGCAGCCGCGCCTCGAGGTCGTCGTCGACGAAGTAGGTCCGGAGCATGCCGTCGCGCAGGTGGTTGCCGATCGCCCCCATGATCATCGACTGGTCGAGGCTCAGGTAGCGTTCGGCGATTGTGCCCGAGTGCACGGCGACCGCGTCGTAGAACCCGCCCGCCCCGTACGCGCCGAGATCCTTCTCGATCCCGCGGAGGTTCTCGAGCACGGCATCCGCGTCGTATTCGAGGGCGAGGAACGACGCGTGCGGCGTCACGACCCCGTCGCCGAACTCCGGATCCGGGTTTGTGCCCTCGGCGCCCTTGCACCCCGTGTAGTCGATGTCGACGTCGGTGTTCTCGGTGTCGGAGAGATAGCCGTCGGATCGGATGCCGGCGAGATCCACCCCGTACTCCCGATACCCGCCTTCCGGGTTGGAGGCGGGGGAGAAGCCCCAGTAGCCGTATCCGGCGTCGTCGCCGTGGCGTTCCTGCACCTCGACGGTGATCGGGTGGTTGAGACCCCACGAGTCGGGGCCCCACTCGGCCTCCGGCACGAAGAGGTCGGGCATGAGCGCCTCGAACATGCTGCCGCCCCAGCCGGGGACGAACGCGAGCTCGTCGTACTGGTAGGCCCCCTCGAAGACCGAGAGCCCGGAGTATTCGCGCGTCTCGCCGATCGGCCGCTGCTCCTGCCACGACCAGTCGCATCCGTCGGGCATCGTGCGGTAGGTGCCGTAGAGGCTCGTCGCCGGAATGCGTCCGTCGCCGATGGCGAGGTAGGTCGCGATGCGGCTCTCGCTCACGGTCGTGTCGTAGTGGTGGCAGGTGTAGTACACCTCGGGCCCGGTGCCGTTGTAGTTCGGTGCCTGCACGGCGCAGGTCTCGCCCGGCGGCTCCTCCCAGAAGCCGCCGCGGTTCGTGCCCGCGGGCAGCGAGCCCGTCGGCTCCGGGTCGAAGAACGCGCCGAAGTCCATCGAGTCGACGAGCTCGTTCGCCTCGGCCTCGAGTGCGGGTTCCGCCTCCGCGACCACGCGCAGCCCTGCCGCGAGCCAGCCGTTGTCGACGCTCGAGAGGAACGGGAACACGGGGTCGCCGCTGTCGGGCCACTCGGTGAGCAGGTGACCGTCGGTCGGCGAGTACCAGTTGAAGTACATCCCGGACGCCTCATTGCGCTCGAGGGTCGAGAGCGTCGACAGGGTGGTCGTCATGCGCTCGCGCGCCTCGTGACGGTTGATGATCCCGAGATCACGTGCGACGACGGTCGACCACAGGTAGCCGCCGATGTTCGTCGGCGAGGTGTAGGCGCTCGCGCTGCCGTGGGCGAGGTCACCGTCGATGTTGTCCGCGGGGAGCCCGGTGTCGGGGTCCGTCATCGCCGTGAGCGATTCCCAGGTGTCGCTCGCGTAGCGCAGCAGCGTCCGCCGCTCGTCGTGACCGGCGGACGGCGGCGTCGCGCATCCGAGGGTGGTGGCGGCGACCGCCATGACGGCGCTCGCGGCGAGGACGCTCACCCGGCGTCCGTTCCGGCGGATCACGACAGCACCTCCGCCCGGGCACGCTGGGCGACCGAGCCCAGCCACGCGAGCGAGGGCTTCGGATGCCGTTCGAAGGTCACCGGATCCCATCCGATGAGCCCGAAGGTGGGGCGGTAGCTGCCCCACTCGTAGTTGTCGAGGGCGCTCCAGTGCAGGTAGCCGCGCACGTCGATGCCCTCGGACATACAGTCGGCGACCGCGTTCAGGGCGCCGGTGGTGTAGTCGATGCGGCGAGTGTCGTCTGCGGTGGCGATGCCGTTCTCGGTCACGTACACGGGCGTGCCGTTGAGCTTCCACGAGTTGCGGATGCCGTCGCCGATGGCGGGCGGGTAGTACTCCCATCCGGTGAGGGTGCGCTCGGCGTCCGCGGGCGCTGGGAGCGGGCCATCCGCTCCGATCTTGGTGCGGGTGTAGGCCTGGACTCCAACCCAGTCGTCGCCCGTCGCCGCCTCGAGGAAGACGTCCTCACGCGAACGGCCGTACTCGGCGGCGACGGCCTCGGCCCCCGGGAGCGGCTGGTACGCCTGCGTGGCGACCGACCATCCGGCCTGGGCCCCGGCGCTTCGGACGCGCTCGACGGCGAGCCGGTGGGCGCGGATGAGGCGCTCGGTCACCGCAGGAACCCCCGGCGGCAGCCCTGCGGCCGGGAAGCCCACCTCAGGGTCGGCGAGCACCGAGACCATGTTCGGCTCGTTGATGGTGCATATGAGCTCGACCTCGTCGAGCACGGGAAGCGCCGCCTCCACGTAGCGCGCGAACAGCTCGGGCATCTCGTCGGAGTGCCAGCCGCCCGCCCGCGCCGCCCACACCGGGTTGGTGAAGTGGTGCAGCGTCACCATCGGAGTGAGGCCGACGTCGCGAGCGGTCGCGACCATCCGGCGGTAGTGGTCGATCATCGCGCGCGACACGTATCCGCGTTCGGGCTCGATCCGCGCCCACTCCACGCTGAAGCGATAGGCGCCGAGCCCGGCGTCGGCGAGCAGGCGCATGTCCTCCGGGTAGCGGTGGAAGCTGTCGGCGGCGTCGCCGGACGGCTGCTCGACCGGCGCACCCGGGAGGTGCCCGTGCTCGCGCTGCCACCAGTCGGAGTTCACGTTGTTGCCCTCGACCTGGTGGGCTGCCGTCGAGGCGCCCCAGAGGAAATCGGCGGGGAAGGCGGGGACGGTGGTCATCGGGAGACTCCTTTTACTTGATTCCCGTGAGGGCGATGCCCTGCACGAAGTAGCGCTGCAGCAGGACGAACACGACGAGCACCGGGACCACGACGACGACCGCACCGGCCAGCATCAGTCCGTACTGCGCCGCGTTCTGGCTGATCGAATAGAGCGCGAGGGCGACGGGCAGCGTGTACATCTCCTCGCTCGTGGCGACGACGAGCGGCCAGAGGAAGTTGTTCCAGCTGCCGAGGAAGGTCAGGATCGTGAGCGTCGCGATCGCGGGACCGCACAGCGGCAGGATCACCCGCAGGAAGATCCGCCACTCGCTCGCGCCGTCGATCCGCGCCGCCTCGATGATGTCGTCGGGCAGCCCGATCATGAACTGCCGCATGAGGAACACCCCGACTGGGGTGATGAGGAACGGCAGGATGAGCCCCGGGTAGGTGTTCACGAGGCCGAGGTTCGCGGTGAGCACGAACAGGGGCACGAAGGTCACGACGCCGGGGATCATGAGGGTCGTCAGCACCATCCCGAAGAGCAGCCGCTTGCCGCGGAACTGAAGCTTCGCGAGCGCGTATCCGACCATCGACGAGAACGCGATGTTGCCGAGCGTCACGCACACCGCGACGATCGTGCTGTTCGCGAAGAAGGTCGTGAAGTCGAGGCGCCCGAACAGCTCGGCGAAGTTGTCGAGCGTCGGATCGATCGGCCAGAACGAGGTCGGATGCTGTCGGATCTCGGGGGTGCTCTTGAACGCGCTGATGAACATCCACACGAACGGCATCACCATCACGATGAGTCCGGCGGTGAGCACGAGGTAGAGCCACCAGCTTCTGCGGCGGGTCACGGTCAGTCCTTCTTTCCGAGCACACGGAACTGGATGAGGCTCAGCACGACGATGCCGAGGAAGAGCACGTAGCTCGCGGCGGAGGCGAGCGAGTAGTTGCCGAATCCGAACTGCTGGTACGTGTACATCGCGGTCGACAGCGTCGAGTCGAGGGGGCCGCCGCGGGTCATGACGAACGGCTCCTCGAAGAACTGCAGGTAACCGATGCCGGTGATCACGGCGGCGAAGAGCATCGGGGGCCGCATCGCGGGCAGTGTGATGTTGACGAACCGCTGCCAGGCGTTCGCGCCGTCGACCATCGCCGCTTCGTGATGTTCGCGCGGAACCCCCTGGAGCCCGGCGAGGAAGATCACCATGAGCGTTCCGAGGTTGCGCCAGACGGCCATGAGGATGAGTGCGGGCAGCGCCCAGGTGGTCGACTGCAGCCAGTTGGGTCCCTCGATGCCGACGAGGCTGAGGGCTCCGTTGAGCAGGCCGTCGGGCTGCAGGATGAACCGCCACACGATCGCGATCGCGACGATGCTCGTGACGACCGGCGCGTAGTAGCCCACCCGGAAGACGGTGCGGAAGCGCTGGATGCCGGTGTTGAGCGCGATCGCCACGGCGAGCGCGACGCCCATCGTGAGCGGAACGCCGATCACGACGAAGGCGAGCGTGTTGAGGATCGAGCGGACGAACCGCGGGTCCTCGAAGAGGCGCACGTAGTTGTCGAACCCGATGAGGTTGACGGCGAACGGCGTCTCCAGGTCTCGTGTCGTGAGGTCGGTGAAGCTCATCGCGAACGACGCGACGATCGGCCCCGCCATGAACACGAGGAACAGCACGAGGAACGGCGTGGCGAAGCCCCACGCGATCCAGGTCATCCTCCGCGCCCGGCGCGCCGTGTTGCGGCGCGCCGGGGTGGAGGGAGCGGATGCGGTCATGGCGTGACTACTGGCCCGTGCCGATCGAGGTGGCGCTCTGCTGGATCGTGTCGACGGCGGTGGCCGCATCCGTCTCGCCGCGCGCGACCTTCTCGAGCTCCTGGTCGATGACCGCCGAGACCTGCGCCCAGGTCGGGATCGCGGGCGGCGCCTTCGAGTCGCTCAGCTGCTCGCCGAACACGCTCAGGTAGGGGTCGTCGGCGAATACCGGGTCGTCCCAGGCCGACTGCACGCTGGGCAGGTCGGTGGAGATGTCGTACCAGGCCAGCTGCGTCTCGGGCTGGCTCAACCAGCGGACGAACTTCCAGGCGGCGTCGCGGTTGGCGGCGTCGTCGAAGACCGCGAGGTTGCCGCCGCCGGTGAAGCTCGTGCGGTTGGTCGCGCCCGGGACCATCGCGACGGCGAACTTGTCCATGAAGTCCTCGCCGCCCTGCTCGCGCAGGAGGCTCACGTGGTACGGACCGGAGAAGAAGGACCCCACCTCTCCGTCGATGAACTTCTGCTCGATCTCGCCGCCCTCGAGTCGCACGGGCTCGGCGAGGCCGTCGTCGAAGAAGGATGCGTAGAACTCGAAGGCGTCGGTCCACGCGGCGTCGTCGAACGCGAACTGTCCGTCGTCGGTGAGGATGTCGCCGCCCTGCTGCCAGGCGAACGGGGTGATGTACTGCCACGAGTCGAACCCACCCGGAGGCAGGGAGACGCCGGAGGTGGCGCCCTGGTCGACCATCGCGGCGGCGAAGCCCGAGAACTCGTCCCAGGTCTCGGGGGCGTTGACGCCCGCAGCCTTGGCCATGTCGGTGCGGTAGTAGAGCACACGGGTGTCGACGTACCACGGCACCCCGTACGCGGTGCCGTCGACGACCGTGGTGTCCCACGAGCCGGGGAAGAAGGTGCTCTCATCGACGAGCCCGTCGGGGGTGGGCTCGAAGGCGCCCGTCGCCCCGAACTCGCCGACCCAGGTCGTGCCGAGCATCGTGATGTCCGGCGTCGAGCCGCCGGCGATGGCAGTGGCGATCCGGTCGTGCGCGCTGTCCCACGGGACGGCGGTCACCTGGATGTCGGCATCCGGGTTGTCCTTCTCGAACTCGGCGGCGAGCTGGTCGAGCACTTCGCCCTCGTTGCCCATCGCCCAGATCTCGACGGTGCCGGTGGCGGGGGAGTCGTCGATCGCACCCTTGCTCTCGGGTGCGGAGTCGCTGCCGTCTCCGCGGCCGCATCCGGTCAGCGCGAGCGTTCCCACGGTGAGCAGCGCCCCCGCGGTGAGGATGCGGCGCTGCCGCGTGCCCCGGTCGGATCTCCATCGATTCATGTCGGCCTCCATTGGTCGTCCGCGAGGGTGCGGATTCAGTGCTCGCCCGCCGTTCGGTGCGGGCGTATTTCGAAAACCTAACACATGTGTGGTTTTTGTCCAGGGGTGCGAGTAGATTCTGTGGAATGACTCCCGAGGATGCCTCCCGACGCCGCGGCAGCTACCCGAAAGGGCAGGTCAAGCGGCAGGAAATCGTCGACGCCGCCCTCGGGGTGTTCGGCAGCATGGGGTGGAACAGTGGCTCGATGCGCGAGATCGCGAAGCGCGTGGGGCTCACCCCGGCGGGCCTCCTTCACCACTTCAAGTCGAAAGAGGAACTGTTCGCCGAGGTGCTGCGGCAGCGCGACCAGAAGGTGCAGGCGGCTGCGGGAGACGTGACGGAGTTCCACCTGATCGATCAGATGCGCAACGTCGTCGCGTACAACCAGACGACGCGCGGCCTCACCTCTCTCTATACGGTGATCTCCGCCGAGGCGACCGCGCCCGAGCATCCGGCGCACGCGGACTTCGCTCGGCGATACGCCGAGAACGCCACCTCGACCACCGAGGTGCTGGAGCACGCGCAGCGAGACGGCCTCATTCGCGACGACATCGACCCGGCGCACGCGGCGCGTCTGATCGCGGCCGTCATGGACGGCCTCCAGCTGCAGTGGCTGCTCGACGGCGACATAGACATGTCTGCGGCGTTCGAGGACTTCCTGCGGGGGTACCTGCGGCCGGTGCGCGGGAACCAACGGGTTAGTCGAGCGTGATCCGTGCCCCCCGACGTGGTGATGCCGCTGCGGGTGCACGCTCGGATAGCGTTCTCGCGTGGGACGGGCCGAGACACGACGAGTGAGAGACCTCGTCGCGACACTCATGTGGAACGTGCCCGAGTTCCAACCGCGGGCGGGTGTGCTGCCGCCGAACCCGGACGGGCTGGTCGAGTCGGCCGAATTCGACGTGCTTCCCGGCATCCGCGTGGTGCTGTTCCCTCATGCGTCGGAGTGGCGCGCGCTGATCGTCCAATTCGGGCCCACCGGCCAGGCCACGGCGACCGTCGAGCACCAGCTGCGTGCCGGAAACGATGAGGAAGCCCCACGGTGGGCCATGCAAGTGTTCCGCGATGTGCTCGCATCCGTCGTCGCAGGCGGCCCGGAGTCGCCCGTGCCGCAAGAGCGGCTGACGAAGGTCACCGGGCTGATCGACCGCGTCTAGCTCGCGGACGCCGTCGCAGCCACAGCCAGGGTTGCCAGCACCACCGTGACGGGCGCGGCGACGAGCCCGAGCAGTACGTATCGCCGCCAGGGCATTTCCACGCCGAGCGACGTCAGCCGCTGGTGCCACAGGAGCACCGCGAGCGACGCCCACGGCGTGATCAGCGCGCCCGCGTTCACGCCCACGAGGAGCGCCGCGATCCGGGCGGGGGAGTCGGCGATCGGCTCGAGCGCGAGGTAGGCGGGGAGGTTGTTGACCGCGTTCGCGGCCGCAGCTCCGGATGCCGAGAGGCGCAGCAGCGCATCCGGTGAGTCCCCTCCGCCCGCGATCGCCGCGACCGCATCCGTCAGCCCGATCGCGTGACCGGCGCCGACCACCAGGAACAGTCCGCTCGCGAACACCAGGAGGCCCCACGGCACGAGGCCGAGGCGCACGGATTCACGCTGCCGCACAGCGAACACGGCGAGCAGCACGACCGCCGCGCCGGTCGCCGGGATCCACACCGGGATCCCGCTGACGAGCAGCGGAAGCAGGAGGCCCACCACCACGGCTGCGGCGCGGAACGTGACCGGATCGCGGGGTGGCTCGGATTCCGCCGGGGTGTAGCGAGTTCCGATCTCCCGCCGGAACACGACCGCGATGATCGCGCTCGGCACGACGATCGCGACGACCGCCGGCGCGACCATGAGCGCCGCGAAGCGACCCGGATCAGAGAACCCGAGCGCGTGCTCCGCGAGCAGGTTGGTGAGGTTCGAGACCGGCAGCAAGAGCGAGGCGGTGTTGGCCAGCCACACCGTCGTGAGGGCGAACGGGAGAGGCGGGTATCCGTGGTGGCGCGCGAGCAGCACCACGACGGGCGTGAGGAGCACGGCGGTGGTGTCGAGCGAGAGGAAGACGGTGCAGGCCACGGCCAGCAGCACGACGAGCACCCAGAGCGCCCATCCGCGGCCGCGCGCGAGGCGGGCGAGGCGCTCGGCGATGGCGGCGAACAGCCCGGCGTGGTCGGCGAGTTCCGCGACGACGGTCACCGCGACGGCAAAGAGGAGGATCGGCCAGACGCGCTCGCCGATCGCGGCCGCCTCGTCGAGCGGCAGGAGCCCCGACGCGACGGCGACGCCCCCGAGCACCAGGAGCCCGCCCCCCACGATCCCGAGCCGCACCGCACGAGCGTAAGCCCCCATCCCGCGAGATGTCCCTTTCGGGTCATCTCGTTCGTTGAAACCCGCACTTTTAGACATCTCGCGGGATCGGGGGCGGGGAGAATGGGGGGATGCGGGTGGAGTTGGGAGACCTGGGGGATGCGCGGGTGCGGCGGCTGCTCGAAGATCACCTTGCGGACATGTTCGCCACGTCGCCGCCCGAGAGCGTGCACGCGCTCGACGTGAGCGGCCTGCAGCATCCGTCGGTCACGTTCTGGGTGCTCGCGGACGGCGAGCGGATGCTCGGCTGCGTGGCGCTCAAGGAACTCGACCCCGCGCATGGCGAGCTCAAGTCGATGCGCACGGATGCCGCGGAGCGCGGGCGGGGCCTTGGCCGGATGCTGCTGGACCACGTGCTTGCGGAGGCGGGCAGCCGGGGCTACGCCCGCCTGAGCCTCGAGACCGGTTCACAGGAGTTCTTCCTCCCGGCGCGCACCCTCTACGCGCGGGCGGGTTTCCGCGAGACCGCCCCGTTCGCCGACTACGCCCCCGACCCGAACAGCGTCTTCATGACCCTCGACCTCTGACCGCATCCGCACCCCACCCCACCCCCGATCCCGCGAGATGTCGAAAAGTGCGGGTTCTGACCAACGAGATGACCCGAAAGGGACATCTCGCGGGATCGGGGGAACGTGTTTCGTTGCCGGGGTCGCGGGGGGAGCGCACCTATCGTGGCCATGTGTGGCCTGCCAACCGACGGGATGACGACTCAGAGGAGAACCCGATGAGCATCGACGCGACCCCGCATCCGGCGACCGCGCCGCTGCTGACTGCCGCCCCCGCGGCCCGTGATGTTGCAGAACCGGCGCGAGACGCCTGGCGCGCGGAGCTCTCCGAACTCGGCGGGCCGTCGCCCCTGATCCATTTCATCGACGCGCCGACGACGCGCATCGAGCTCTCCACCACCCACCCGGGCGGGCTCGCGCGGTTCATCACCGGCAAGAGCACCCTGCTCTCACAGCTCATCCGCGACGACCTCGCCCTGCGCTCTGCACGCATCGCCGCCGAGCGGATCACCACCCGCAGCCTCGAGCTCGCCACCACCCGCGGCATCGACGCGGTGCACCTCGGCATCGGCGTCGTGCGCTGGGTGTACGCCGGGGTCGAGTTCTGCGCCCCGCTGCTGCTGCGTCCGCTCGCCATCCGCCGCCACGGACGTGACTTCGAGCTGCGGCTGCGCGGTGCCGCCCAGCTGAATCCGTCGCTCGCCCGAGCCCTCGAAGCGCAGTACGGCATCTCGCTCGACGCCGAGAGCTTCGTCGCGCTGTCGGATGAGGACGGCACCTTCAAGCCGAACGCCGTCATCGACCAGCTGCGCCGCCTCACCGGCCACCTCGGCGAGATCGTCGTGCAGCCGCGTCTCGTGGTGAGCTGCTTCGCCGAGGTCGCGCCCGACCTGATCGCGGATGCCGTCGACCTCGCGCATCCGGTGCTCGACGCGCTCGCGGGCGATGCCACCTCCCGCTGGGCCCTCGAGGAGGCGTTCCAGCCGGTCGACCCGGTGGACCCCGACCGCCGCGACCCCTCGACCGACGTGCTCGTGCTCGACGCCGACTCCGAGCAGGAGCACATCGTCGCGCAGATCGCCGCGGGCAACTCGCTCGCGGTGCGCACGATGCCCGGCACCGGTGCCACGCAGACCATCGTGAACGCGCTCGGCGCGCTCGTCGGGCAGAACAAGCGCGTGCTCGTCGTGAGCCCGCGGCGGGCGAGCCTGCGCGGCATCTCGCAACGGCTCGCGGATGTCGGCCTCGCCGGCATCGCCGTCACCCCCTCGACCCTGCGGCGAGACGTGGTGCGCGGCATCGCGCGCGCCGAGAAGGCATCCCAGCCGCAGCTCACCGAGGTCGACGAGGCGCTCGTGCGTCTTCGTAGCGTGCTCATCGACTACCGCGAAGCGCTCTCGCGACCCGACGACACCCTCGGGGTGTCGGTGTTCGACTGCGTGGCGGAGCTGTCGCGACTGGCGCTGCTGCCGCATCCGCCGTCGTCGTCTGCGCGTCTCAGCGCATCCGCGGTGCAGCGGCTCTCGGGCAACCGCAACCGTGCCGCGCACGTCATGGTGGAGGCCGCCCGCCTCGGCGAGTTCCGCTACGGCCCGGGCGACTCGCCCTGGTACGGCGCCCAGTTCTCGTCCGGTGAGGACGCCCTCCGCGCCCACGCGATCGCGAAGCGCCTGCACACCGAGACGCTGCCGCGCCTGCTCGTGCGGGCGAACGAGGTCATCGGTGCCACCCGGATGCGGCCCTACACCTCGGTCGCCGAGCTCGGCATCTACCTGCGGCTGCTGCACGACCTGCGCGACACCCTCGACCGCTTCGAGCCGGCCGTGTTCGACCGCTCGCTGTCGGAGCTGATCGTCGCGACCGCTCCTCGCCGCGACGCCCCCGAGATGAGCGGCGTCAACCGTCGCCGCCTCCGCAAGCTCGCCAAGGAGTACGTGCGCCCCGGCATGCACGTCGGCGACCTCCACGAGGCGCTCACCGCGATCCAGTCGCAGCGCATCCTCTGGCAGCGCTACGTGACGGCGGGCGTCACCCCCGAGGTGCCGACTGGCGTCTCGGATGTGCAGGTCGCCTGGCAGCAGGTGGCGGCCGACCTCGCCGAGCTCGACGGCCCCCTCGGGCGCACGGCGCGCGAGACGCAGCTCGCCACGCTGCCGCTGCACCAGCTGGCCGAGCTGCTCGCCGAGCTCGCGGCCGACTCCGACGCGCTGCACAACCTGCAGGAGCGCAGCACCCTCATGCAGGAGCTGCGCGACCTCGACCTCGACGAGCTCATCACCGACCTCTCGGCCCGGCACGTTCCGGAAGACCGTGTGGAGGCCGAGCTCGAGCTGGCCTGGTGGCGCTCGGCTCTCGACGGTCTGCTCGCCGCCGACCGCGCCCTGCTCGGCGCGAAGACGGATGTTCTGCAGCGCCTCGAGGCCGACTTCCGTCTCGTCGACGAGGCGCACTCGCAGGGCAGCGCGGCGCTTCTCGCGTGGCAGTTCGCCGAGAACTGGCGCATCGGCATCGTCGACTGGCCCGACGAGGCGGCGGCTCTCAAGCAGCTGATCATCGACGCGCGGCTGACCTCCGAGTCGCTCCAGCGGCTCGCGCCGCACCTCTCGCGCACGGTCGCCCCCGTGTGGCTGGCCTCGCCGTACGAGGTGGCGCAGATCACCGACACGATGACGATCGACACCGTGATCCTGCTCGACGCGGGTGCGACGACCGTCGCCGAGAACGTCGGCGCGATCCGCCGCTCCAAGCAGGTGATCGCCTTCGGCGACCCCGTCACGCAGACCCCCGCGACCTTCCGGATCGGACTGGAAGCTGGCGAGGCGTCGCCCGTAGCCGTCGCCTACCCGTCGCCGCGCGCCATGCCGGTGCGCACCGAGGCGGATGCCGACGACGCGCTCGAGGCCGACGACGACGCCCAGACGGATGACGCAACCGGCCCGACGCTCATCGAGCCCCCCGCACCCGTCACGGAGCCCGCCGAGGCCGCCCCCGTTGACCTCCACGGACGGTCGGCGTTCGCGCAGCTCGCCGGCGTGCTCCCGACCCTGACCCTCACCCGCAGCTACCGCGCGGGCGGCGAGGACCTCGCCGAGCTCGTCAACCGACGCTTCTACGGTGGACGGATCGACGCGCTCCCGTGGGCGGGGTCGTTCCTCGGTCACGGCAGCCTCTCGCTCGACTACATCGAGAACGGCACCGGCCTGCCCGACCCCGACACCGGCGCGATCGAATCCGTCGACGCCGAGGTCTCGCGCGTGGTCGAGCTGGTCGTGCAACACGCCACGAGTCGCCCGCGGGAATCGCTCATGGTCGTCACCGCGTCCGAGAAGCACGCCGTCCGCGTGATGAACGCCGTGCTCGCGCGCACCGCGACGCATGCCGAGCTCAACGCGTTCGTGCTCGGCGAGAGTGCGGAGCCGTTCACCGTGCTCCCCGTGGAGCGGGCCGTGGCCCACAGCCGCGACCGCGTCGTGTTCTCGCTCGGATACGGTCGCACCCCGCACGGCCGTGTGCTCTCGGACTTCGGCCCCCTCGGGCAGCCCGGCGGCGAGCGCCTGCTCGCTGTCGCCATGACGCGTGCCCGGCGTTCGCTCGTGATCGTCACGTGCGTGAAGCCCGGCGACCTCGACGAGGACCGCATGAAGCATGGCGCCGTCGCGCTCGCCCAGCTGCTGGGTGAGATCGTCTCGCGTCGCGCGGAGCCGCCGCTGCCGGATGACTCCGACCCGATGCTCGTCGATCTCTCACGTCGCCTCGAGGCACGTGGCCTGCGGGTCGCCCTCGGGCACCGCGGCAAGCTCGGTCTCGTCGCCGCGAACGGTGGCATGTGCGTGGTCGTCGACACGGATGCGGTGCTCACGGGACGCAGCCTTCGCGAGGCGCTCCGCCTCCGTCCCGAGGTGCTGCGCCGCCTCGGCTGGCACTACGCGCGCGTCCACTCGTTCGAGCTGTTCGCCGATCCGGACGGCGTCGCCGACCGCATCGCGCGCACGGTGGGCCTCGCCGGAGGCCCGATGACCGAGGAGATCCCCGTCGTTGCCGCCCGCACCGTCTGACGACAGCACGCAGGACGATCACGCGGAGGCCGCGCCGCGCTCAGTGCGGCGAGTTCGCCGCCGGGTGACGACGGATCCGCCGCCCGGCAGCGATCCGCATCCGGATCCCGAGCCGACCCGCCACGGGTCGCAGGAGAACGACGAGCGGATGCGCCGCGACAAGCCGCCGCACTACTGAGCGCTACGGGCGCGGTGGGCGCGGTGGGCGCGGCGGGCGCGGCGGAGCCCGGTAGCCGCCGAAGCCGCGCCCGCGGACCCTACTTCTGCTCGGCGAGCAGGTCGCGGATCTCGGCGAGCAGCTGCGTCTCGGTCGGGCCGGCCTCTTCCGCGGCGATGCCCTTCTGGGCCGCCTGGCGTTCGCGCAGCTTGTTCACCGGTAGCACGAGCACGAAGTAAACGACCGCGGCGACGATGAGGAAGTTGATCGCCGCCCCGATGACCGCACCGAAGTACATGGTCGACTCCCCGCCGCTCGTGGTGGGGATGGAGACGGGCAGCGCCTCGTTGAGCGAATCCGCCTGGAACAGGGCGCTGATCGCGGGGTTGATGACGGAGGTCACGATCGAGTTCACGATCGCGGTGAACGCGGCGCCGATGACGACCGCGACCGCGAGGTCGATCACGTTGCCGCGCAGGATGAAGTCGCGGAAACCCTTCATGGTGGCTCTCATTCTGTCGAGGTGGTGCTCGCCGCGGCGGGGGCCGGGGAGCTGGATCCCGATCCGGAGCCGGAACCCGAGGACGACCCCGAGCCCGATCCGGAGGAGGACCCCTCGGACGACGACGAGCCCGCCGCCGCGCGCGAGTCGGTGCGGTAGAAGCCGGACCCGTTGAAGGTCACCCCGACGGATCCGTAGAGCTTGCGGAGCGCGCCGCCGCACGCGGGGCAGATGGTGAGCGAGTCGTCGGTGAACGCCTGCTGGATGTCGAAGGCGTCGCCGCACGCGGTGCAGCGGTAGGAGTAGGTGGGCATCGGTTCTCTCGGAGGTCGGGGTGACGGGAGGGCGTGAGGTCAGTCGTGCGCGAAGGCGGTGATCCCGCCCGGGGTCACCGCCCCGTCGACGGGCATGTCGTGGCGTTCGGTGGGCACCTCGTCGACGAGCTCGTCGTCGTAGATGACCGCGTAGACCGGCGGGCAGCCCTCCATCGAACCGAGGGTCTTGTCGAAGTATCCGCGGCCCCACCCCATCCGCATGCCGTCGCGGCCGACGCACGCGGCCGGCACGAGGATCAGGTCGACCCCGTTGATCGCGATCGGCCCGAGCAGCTCGCTCGTGGGGGTCGGCATCCCGAGGATGTCCTGGTCTTCGTCGGCGCCGTCGTAGGGGGCCCAGTCGAGCAGGCCGTCCTCCCGCGAGACGGGCAGCAGAATCCGGATGCCGCGCTCGTCGGCCCACCGCAGGAAATCGCGGGTGTTGGGCTCGTCGGGGGTCGAGAGGTACGCCGCCATGAAGTGCACGTCGAGGTCGGTGGCGAGCTGCATGAGGTGCTCGGTGAGGGACGACGCGGCGCTCTCGCGCTCGGTGCTCGTACGGATCCGTCGTCGCTCGCGCAGCTCGGCGCGGAGCGCGCGCTTCAGATTGCCGGGTTCGTCCGTCACAAGGATGATTGTAAAAGGCGCGTAACCTGTCGGCACGGTAGCGCCAGATAGCCTGGGGACATGGCTACTCCCGCGCCCGTCTCCAAAGCTGTCATCCCCGCCGCCGGACTCGGTACGCGATTCCTCCCCGCCACGAAGGCGATGCCGAAGGAGATGCTGCCCGTCGTCGACAAGCCGGCCATCCAGTACGTGGTCGAGGAGGCGGTCTCCGCCGGTCTGCACGACGTGCTCATGGTCACCGGCCGTAACAAGAACGCGCTCGAGAATCACTTCGACCGAGCAGGCGAGCTGGAGGCCGTGCTTTCGAGCAAGGGCGACGACGAGAAGCTGCAGAAGGTGAACTTCGCCACCGGGCTCGCCGATGTGCACTACGTGCGTCAGGGCGACCCGAAGGGTCTCGGGCACGCGGTGCTGCGCGCCAAGATGCACGTCGGGCACGAGCCGTTCGCGGTGCTGCTCGGTGACGACATCATCGACGAGCGCGACCCGCTGCTCCCGCGGATGCTCAAGGTCCAGAGCGAACTCAACACGACCGTCGTCGCGTTGCTCGAGGTCGACCCCTCGCAGACCCACCTCTACGGCATCGCGACCGTCGAGCCCACCGACGAGGAGGACGTGGTGCGCATCACGGGACTCGTCGAGAAGCCGGCACCCGGCACCTCGCCCTCGAACCTCGCCATCATCGGCCGCTACGTGCTTCGTCCGGAGATCTTCGACGTGCTCGAGCGCACGGAGCCGGGCAAGGGCGGCGAGATCCAGCTGACGGATGCGCTGCAGGAGCTCGCGAGCGGCCCGAGCTGGAGCGGCGGCGTGCACGGTGTCGTGTTCCGCGGTCGCCGCTACGACACGGGCGACCGTCTCGACTACCTGAAGGCGATCGTGCAGCTCGCGGTCGACCGCGAGGATCTCGGCGTCGACTTCCGTCCGTGGCTGACGTCGTTCGCGGCGCAGCTGGGTGCGGCTGAGGCGCCTCAGGACGGCGAGGACGGCTGAGCCGAGCCCGTTCGGCGTATCCGGTGCGTCCATCCGGCGCGCCGCATGTCCGCGTGGCCGCCTGATGCGGCCCCGATCCCAGTAGTCTGACGCCCAATATGGCGACTCCGACCCTGAGCGATGGACCGGTCACGATCCGGCCGATCCGCATCCGCGACGCGCGTGCGCTCGAGCATGAGCTGGTGCGCAACCGCGGGTGGCTCCGGCAGTGGGAGGCGACGAACCCGCACGGTCCGGCCGGGTTCGATGTGAAGGCCTCGATCCGGGCGCTGCAGTCGCACGCGCGCACGGGCGCCGGGGTGGCGTTCGCGGTCGAGTTCGACGGCGAGTTCGCCGGGCAGCTGAACGTGTCGTCGATCGCCTACGGCTCGCTCTCGTCGGCCACCATCGGGTACTGGGTGGCGGAGCGGTTCGCTGGGCGCGGCGTGACGCCGACGGCGGTGGCGCTCGCGACCGACCACTGCTTCTTCACGCTGGGCCTGCACCGCATGGAGATCTGCATCCGCCCCGAGAACGCGCCGAGTCTGCGGGTGGTCGAGAAACTCGGCTTCCGCTACGAGGGGCTGCGCCGCCGCTACATCCACATCAACGGCGACTGGCGCGACCACTTCTGCTTCGGGCTCGTGGTGGAGGAGGTGCCGCAGGGGGTTCTGCGGCGCTGGAAGGACGGCCGCGCGCCGGAGTCGGTGGCGCGGATCCCCGAGGACGACCTGCGGGCGTCGACCCGCCCGCTGCGGTACTGAGCAGCGCGCCGAGTCTCGCGCGCGCTCGCCGCGCCTCACCGGCCGACGCGCGATCCGCTCGTACTCTGCTCGCATGGATCTCTCGGGCGCCGGTACCGGCATCATGGTGGCTCTCGCCGCCGTGCTGTGGTTCCTGTACCTGCTGCCGAGCTGGGTTCGCCGCCGTGAGTACCTCGCGACCGAGCGCAACGCCACACGTCTGCAGCGCGCGATGCGGGTGCTCGCGGAGGCGGCGGAGGTGCCGGATGAGGTGCGCGTCGAGGTGAGCGCTCGCGAAGCGCTGCGCCGCGAGAAGCTGCTGCGCGCCGAGCGCCGTCGCCGTGACGCGGAGGAGCGGGCCGAGCTGCGTGCCGCGACGATCCGCGCGCGCGAGGCCGAGATCGAGGCTGCCCGGGTGGAGGCTGCCGCCCGCGCGGATGCTGCCCGGGTCGCCGCCGCCGAGGCGCGTGCCGCGGAGGCTCGTGCGATCGCCGAGCCGCGGCGCGAGGTGTCGCGACCGGCCGTTCCCGTTGTGGGGCCGTTGCGCCCTGTGGCGTCGCGCGCTCCTCTCAACCGCGCCCGCCGGCTCGCGGGGCTGCTCCTTCTTGCCGCCCTCGTGACGGCGGTGGTCCAGGTCTGGCTCATCGCGACGACCGGCGCAGTGGCTGGGTCGTGGCTGGTGCTCGCCGGATGCGCCGCCGCGGGTGTGGCATCCCTCTCGCTCCAGCGGGCGATCATCGCTCGTGCGCGTGCGCGTGTGCTCGCGGTCGCCCAGCCGGTTCGTCGACGCACAAGCTCGACGCTGCTGGATGCGGAGCCGCTGCCCGCTCCGGTCGAGCGCGAGTGGACTCCCGTGCCGATCCCGAAGCCGCTCTACCTCGAACGTAACGATCCGCCGCGCGTGCCGGTGGCGCCCGCGGTGAGCGCCGAGGAACTTCTCGCTGCGGCCGCCGCGGAGGCGGAGCGCGCGCTTGCGGCGGCGCACGCGGAGCCGGAGGTCGTGCGCTTCCCGGCGCGCCCCGCGGCTGCTCCTGCCCCGGCAGCGGCACCGGTTGCGCCCGCCGCTCAGAGCCGTTTCGCGCAGATGGGTGTCGTCGGGGATGTCGAGCAGCAGCTCGACCTCGACGAGGTGCTGCGCCGCCGTCGCCTCGGCTGACCGGTCAAGCACCCCGCCCGCAGGGTGATATCGTGTTCAGGCAGTCCGGGCCCATGGCGCAGTTGGTAGCGCGTCTCGTTCGCAATGAGAAGGTCGGGGGTTCGAATCCCCCTGGGTCCACCGACGAGACAGGCGATGAGACAGGTTGAGGATGCCCTGATCAGGGTGTTATCTCGTGACTCATCGGTACATGGAACGTGGTTTGAACTCAAGCCGTTGTCGCATGCAGAAGAGTTGAGAACGCCCCTGGTCCTGTGACCAGGGGGCCTTCTCTTGATTGTCGTTCTTCTTCGTCAATCAGGGCGTCGAGTGGCTCGCAGTCAGGGCTTTATCGGAGGATCAGGACCTCAACTAGTCACGGCGTGCCCTTTGGCTAGTCGCCCGAGAAGATCCTCTGTACGAGGGTCTTCTGCGGTCTCAAGAGACCGAGACTTTCGAGGGTCCGGAGCTCGGTCCTGCTGACCGTTTTAGCTCCGCGGATCCAATTCTCGAGTCGATTGCGGAGACCGCCGACTTGGCGCGGGGTGAGCTGCGGTGCTGCGGCGGCGAGGAGTGCGGCCACCGTTGGCGCATCACCAGCGTGACCGGCCGCGACCAGGCTCTCGGCCGCGTCGACTGCTTGTCGTGCAAACGATGCAGCTGAGCGCGGAAGCGTAAGGAAGTCGCGTGCGAGCTCGGCGCGCGCGCCAATCGTCGGGCCAGATCCGATCGCGTTCGCAAGCTCGGTCGAGAAAGCATCGGTGACACCTCGAGATGCGATTCGACTGAGTACATCGCGGTCGACGTTCGCGCGACGAGACACGCGCCATGCGCGAGATCGCATGTCCGCATCTGTGGCCGCCGAATAGCTGGTCCAAGCAGCACGTGGCACGGATCTCAGGGAGAAAGCAGGGCTCGTCTTGCTGAGCTCGTCGGCGGGCGGGCCAGTCTGCACCCATGTTGCCACGAGTTCAGCGGTCGGAGTGGGGGTCAAGGCGATCAAGGTGGCCCATGGAATCCTCGGCGAGGAGTCTCGTCCCCCTGAGCCGCTCTGGGCGGCCAGAGTCACTGTGAGGCGGTGGAGGTCGCCATCGGCAGGGTCAGCCGGGTCCACGCCGAAATCGGAGTCGGCGATGGCTGCGAGTCGTGGCTCGCTTTCGTCACGGAGCCGCCGGACGATCCGCGTCACGTCGTCGGCATCGGCGGCGTGTTCGAGACACCCGACGTAGGCATTGACTGCTGCTCGGTCGAGTTCGTCTTCGTTGGACTTCAGCGACTGGAGAACTGCACCCAGGTCGAGCAGGGAATGGAGACGATCTGAGTCGAACTCGTCCCATTCGTCGCAGTTCTCGATGTACCGCTCGATGAGCTCGTCCAGGTCTTCGCCCTCTTCGAGGAGCGGCGCGATTGCTTCAGCGTTCGCGATCGCATTGGTCCTGGCTTGAGTATCTCCGGTCGTGAGTGCGCGTTCGACGACCGCCACGAAAGCGGCGCGAGCATGCTTTGGTGCCGCGGGCCCGGACGTCAATCGATGGCGCCACCGGGCGGCCGCGTGCTGAGGTAGTGCAGCGACGGCTTGCAGCAACTCGTTGTTATGTAGCTCATTCAGACCCGCCTCCTTGTCGCGATCGATCAATTCATCGTGGAGATCGAGTGCCCACTGGTTGGTCTCGCCGACTTGACGGAGTACTGAGAGGACTTCGATGCGGAACGGGCTCTCTGGGCGGAGGTCATCCCAGCCAGCGACAACCTCGCGCATGGCGGTCTCACGGTCGGTCACTCCTTGGTTGTAGCTCGCTTGCGCGGCCGTGTTCTTGGTCGCCGCTGCGGCGATTGCTGCTGCAGTCTGAGCCTCGGGCGCGACCCGCGCCGGCTCCTTCAGTATCAGTTGACCAGGCAGTTTCGCGGCGATGGCAGGGGGCACATCGACCTCAAGCTCATCGGCGCGATGTATCAGTCTCGTCAAGCCTCCGGGCGCCGCGCGGATGTCGCGCACGACGCGGTCTGCCAACGTACTTGCGGCCTCCGCGAACTGTTGGTCAGTTGTTGATCTGAGTAGCTCCTCGACCACTTGAGGGAACGCTTCGTCGGCGTAGTCCTCGACGTTGTCCAAGAACAGATGTACGACTTCTGTGTCGAATAGGGTTGCCATCGCTCGGGCATACCCTTGGTATCCGCGCGGAGAGATGTTCGGAACGATGTCGTCATCTTCGGCCAGCGATCGTTCCCAGAGCCCTAGGAGAATGGCCGACGTCTCCGCATCCACGAACTCCATTTTTTGAGAGATCTCACCGGCCAGTGAGGTCCAAAGTTGAGCGACGTCGATGGTTTCTTCGCCCTCGAGCTCTTCGGCGAGATAGACGATGGCTCGGCGGCGATCTTCGTCGCCAGCGAGGTCCAGGACCGCCATCGTGTCGGCGCGAGGAGCGTCGCCCGCGAGGATGAGGGCGTTGTACACGTCGGCGTCGTCGAAGCTGACCAGCCCGCCGGAGTGCATGAGCATAAGGTCGGCCTTCGGGATCGCGCAACGCATTTCCACGAGCTTCCGGAGGTACTTGTCGAGGTTTGCGGCTAGACGCGCGGACACGGCACGGCGTCGGCTTTCACCGTGAAGCCGATCGCGGACGATGAGGTCGAGGTCCTTACCAGTGGGGGTGGCCTCGTCTTCGGTGTCATCGTCGAGCTCGTCGTCCGCGACCTCTGGAGATTCCACGATCGAGGGTCGGTACTCTTCGTAGACCTCGAGCGCCGATCGGCTCGTCGGTGGGGTCCCGTCCGCTAGTGCTTGCAGAAGCGCGGGGTGGCGCTCAGCGTCGGCGGCCAGTTGCGGGAACTCGGTCTGGATCGTGGTGAACGCGGCGATCTCTTCAGCGCGGGCGAGCCAGTCGAACCCCAGCCGTTCGAGGATGCGGACATTGACAGCGAAATCGTTGAGCAGCACCTTGGTGCGGCGCGGACTGGTGATGTGGATCGGCGACAAGATCGAGACGACACGGCCAAGGGTCCGAGGCGAATGTCCGCGTAGTTCGCCCCAAAGCCCATCCCGTTCCTGAACGAGAGAGAGCGCGTAGCGGCGGAAGGTGTGGACGCGCTGAGGTGGGAGCGATATCTGGAACTGGAAGATCTTGTCGAGGTATTCACCGCTCGTCTCGTAGTACGGACTGTCATCTCGTTGCGGAACGACGTTCTTGAGGTGCCCGGCGATCGTTGCGGAAACTGCCTCGCGGTCGAAGGCCACGACGAAAATGCATCTGTCGTGGCCAAGAAACGTGCGCAAGCCCTCGAGTGTGGTCATGACGTCCGCGGGGCTGCACCGGTCGAGCTCATCGATGAAGACAACGCATCGTGTGCCGGGCTTCACTACGTCGTCGAAGAGGCGACCGAACTGGGTCACGTAACTCGGTGCTGATTCCTCGACCGTCACTTTCGACAGCTCGAGAACAGTCGTAACTCCGATCCCGAGAAGAGTCCCGCCGACGGCGAACCCCGACCAATCCTTGAGGTTGATCGCGAGAGTGGGCCAGAACGACACCATCGGGTCGGATGCATTCATGAACAGCGAGAAGATCACCGGCGGAACCACGAAGACGGCGAGGAACGCCAGTGCGACGGTGACGCCCGTCCGGCGCTTCGACCAGCCGTCGAAGAATCGCTTGAAAGGGAGGTTGACGCTTCGAGTGGTTTGGAAGAGCTTCTTCGCGACGTCCTGGTTGGCGCCCGACACTTGTCGAGCGATCTCGTTGAGAAAGTTGGCGTGGAACGCGGTGCCGGCATTGCGCCAGGCGTCGAATACTACGGGCGTGACGCCATCGTCTACGCGTTCGAGCTCTTCTCGCAGAAGCCCGAAGAAGCTGCTCTTCCCTGAGCCCCACGGGCCGAACAATGCAATGTTGAGCCGACCGCTTTGAGAGGCGGCGAGCTCGGCGACACGGCTCGCGACGGCACGATGGTTGAGGAGGTCCTCGTTCTCAGTGATCTTCCCGTTGGCGATCCGCTCGAGCGTTTCGTCAGGAATCAGGTCAGCTGACGTGAGCGGCTGGCTGGCCATCTGCATATCGCTCCTCTGCGGTAGCTGCAGGTCGGATTGTGCAGCGCGCACAACCCTATTGGTTGCCTCCGATATCAGGGGCCCCGCGATGACGCTACGACAAATGCTTCTTGAGCCACTCACTCCCGCGAGAACTGAATCCGGTCCAGGCGGCCGCACCCTTCAACTCGACGACCAGGAGTTCGTCATCCCCATCGAGCCCGGCGGCTTTGATCTCATCTCGAATTTGCCTTACCGGCTTCTCGGTGCGCAAAATCCACGTGCTTTCGAGGTGGTGCCACCAGGTGCCTTCACCCTTGATGTACTCGTGAACGTCGGTGTAGTCCTTGCCTGAGTTGTTGAGGTCGTAGCTGATTAGGACTGCACGCATGGATCCCCTCCGTGAGCAATCGTGCTGGGCACCTCGTCGGAAACCGCCCGGCCTATGAATGAAGACGCTATCCGGCGCTCACTCATCTAGCGGCGGCGACGCGAAATCCCATTCCGAACCAGCAGCTTCGAGACTGTCCCCCGCCAGATTGACCACTCGGTTGCGAGCGCGTACGTCGATCGCCCCCGCGGCGTAGTCAGCGCAGATCGAAGCGATTTCGACCTCGGTCAACTGACGCGCCCTAGCTCTCGAGTTTCGAATCCCGTTAGGTGTCGCGCGCCGAGGGGGATGTAGGGGCACCTCGGGGCCCGCGTCTCTGGGTATCGTCCCAATCAACACGGGGACCTTGCGGTTTGAATAGCGTCCCAGAACCTCCACCGTTCGATGAGTCGGGTATCTCGATGCACAATCCTCCCCACCCCGGCGAGTTCATTTCCGAGGTGTATCTCCAGCCGTTCGGCGTGAGTGGACGTGAGCTGGCGAATCAGCTCGACGTATCCGCATCCACCCTGAGTCGCGTGCTCAGCGGCACGAGCCGCGTGACGCCCGAGATGGCTCTGCGCCTCTCGAAGGCACTCGGGAGGAGTGCCGAGAGCTGGCTGGCGATGCAGGACACTCACGACCTGTGGGTGGCGCGGCAGCACCTCGACCTCGGTCGCGTGCATCCCCTGGAACTCGCATCCGCCTGAGCGCCACAGCGCACCACGTCGCTCGAACGGGCGAACAGCTCGGGTCGATTGCCCCGGGCGCGACGCGACTGCCAGGGTGATGCCACCGCGTCCGGAGGTGGCCGTGCACGTGGCGAGTCACGCACAGGCTCGACACTCAAGGTTGCGGCGCAGAGCAGGAATGGCTGACGTGGTCGTCGTCGTTCTGGCGGTGCTCGCGACCCCTGTCGGAGGGCGACGGCAGCCTCGCCGCACGCGATGTTTTCGTATAACATTAATCATGTGAGTGAGCGCGAGACGATCAACGGCACTCCCGTTACCGAGGAGCAGATCGCAGCCTGGGCAATCGAAGCTGAGGCTGGATACGACGTGGCAGCTTTGAAGAAGCGAGGGCGTGGTCGGCCGGGTCGTGGTGCCGAGCCGTCGCAGGTCATCGCCTTGCGCCTCACAGCTGACGAGATCGCCGCCCTTGATTCCCGCGCGGAGCGGGAGGGCAAGTCCCGCTCCGAGGTGATCCGCGAAGCGCTGGCCTCGGCGTGAGAGTCCATTCGTCGGCACTCAAACACGGGATCGCCGCCGAAGATGCAATTCACGCTGCGACGTGGGCAACCTGGATCGAAGACCTCGAAGATGACAGCCCGGCCCGGCAGCTTCGTCTCGGGTTCGACACCCGCGGTCGGCTGCTGGAGACGGTCGTGCTGGTATTCGACAGCGGTAACGAACTCGTGATCCACGCCATGAAGGCCCGACCGCAGATGCTCGACCTCCTGCCGTAGCCTGCTTCCGAATACTGAGTCACCAGTCGGCATCTTCGCGGCACTGTCATCCGGCTGACTACGAAACTCCGCGCGATCGATATGACGCTCGAAGGCGCTCGGGAGGAGTGCGGAGAACTGGCTGGTGCATCCCCTGGAGTTCGCGTCGGCGTAGCCGCGCAGTCCGTCCGGCCCCACGGCATTAGGCTGGCGGGCGCGAGAGGGGAGCGTCGGATGCCGGATGCACAGGGGGAGGCGCGCGCGGCGAGACCGCCGTTCAGCCCGGTGATCGCGCTGCTCACGGTGTCGGCCGTGTGGGAGGCGCGGCTCGATGCGGCGCTGCGCGACCACGGGCTCACCACCCGCAAGTACGGGCTGCTCGCCCACATCCGCGCGACCCCCGGCATCTCGTTCTCGGAGCTCGCGCGGCGATCGCAGATCACCGTGCAGTCCGCGCACACCGCCGTCCGGGCGCTCGTCGACGCGGGGCTCGTGGCCGACTCGACCGCTCAGGCCGGTGCCGCATCCGATCTGCGGGCGACCCCCGCCGGCGACGCGGTGCTCGCCCGGGCCGACGCCCACCTCGCCGCCCTCGACTCCGAATTCGGGGGAGGGGCACCCCGCCTCACCGCGGCGCTCGAGGGCCTGCACGAGGAGCCGTTCACCGGGGGCGCCTGACGCCCGCGCCTCAGCACCAGTCGGGCAGCATCCCCACGACGCCCCGCGAGGTCGACCCGTCGCGGGCATCGACGAAGTAGATCGTGGTGTCGGGGTAGCCCGGCACCGCCGGATAGAGGTCCGAGCCGCTACCGCCCGGGATCACCTCCACCGCCAGGTATTGCGCGTTCGGCGAGAGGCAGACGCGGCCGATGCGGCTCGTCGCGGTCGCCGGGGCGTAGAGCGGCGAAGTGCCCTTCGCATCCACCCGCACGAGCGCCGAGAGCGCCGGGATCGCGCCCGAGTCGTATGGGTCGGTGAGCAGTTGCACGTAGCTGTCGGGGCCGAGCATCAGCACCGTGCCGAGGGTCAGATGCGGGTCGACTTCGGCCGTCGGCAGCTCGAGCGGGGTCGATGTGCCGGCCGCGAGATCGAGCAGCGTGCCTCCGTCGGGGTCGGCGACCACGAGCGTCGTCGTGCCGGGCAGGAACCCGCGCAGCTCGCTATGGGAGCCGAGCGGCGACGGCTCCGTGCCCGCGACCGCATCGACGAGGTACAGCTGCCTATCGGTCGTCTGCACGACGAGCGATCCGGTGCCGGGGACGAACGCCCAATCGCGGGCGGCCAGCGGCACCCCGTCGGCGTCGGCGATCTCGCGGATCACGCCCGAGCCGTCCGTCGGGTCGTAGACGGCGAGGGTGCTCACGAGCCCCTCGTCGGTCTGCCGGTCCACGAGGAAGCCGACGAGCAGCGCATTCGGCGAGGCGTGGACTTCGCGGATGCCGTCCGCCTCGCCCACCGCGACCTCGCCGACCAAGCCGTTAGTCGTGTCCACCGTCACGAGACTCGGGGTGTCGTCGGCGTCGAGCACGACCGCCACGAGTACCCGCCCGAGCAGTGCGTACTCCTGGATGCGCGGCGCCTCGAAGACCGTCTCGACCTCCGCCGACCCCGCGAGCGAGGTCCGCACGACCCGGTCGCCCCCGTCGGCACCCGCCCCGCGCTGCAGGGCGAGCACATCCGCACCCGGTGTGGTGAACGAGAACCGCAGCACGCCTGGGGCGCCGGTCGAGGCCGAACGGGCCGCCACCTCCACCGTGTAGTCCTGCGCGTAGTCGAGCATCCCGGTGAGGCGGACGGTCACCGCGGCGCCGTCCTGGGTGACCTCGAATCCGGCGGACGGAGTGATCGTGACATCGCTCGCCGCCACGTCGTCGATCGGCTGGTTCGCATCGAGCACGATGCGCCCGGCAGGGCGGCTCACCGCCGCCTCCGCGTTGACCGAGCCGGATGCGAGCCGCGGCCCCTGCGCGGCCCCCGCCGCGCCCAACCCCGTCGCAGCGAGCGCGAGCACCACGACCGTCGTCACCCAGCCGAGCCGGAAACGCCGCATGCGTGCCGCGTCGACGAACGCAGCGCGCGTCGCGGATGGGCTCTCGTGCTCAGTAGACATAGGGATCCGTCGGCTCCTCCACCGCATCCACGGATGCGGGATCCACCACGACGACCTCCGCGCTCGTGGCAGACGGATTCTCGATGAACCGCCCGGTCACCTCGACCCACCCGTCGACCGGGTGATCGTCCTGCCACCCGGGCAGGTAGACCGGCACGCCCACGGGCGTCGCGTCCACGGCGCAGCAGGTCACCACGAACCGCGCCACGAAGAACACGTTCTCGGGGTCGTCGGGGTCGGGCGTCACGAATCCGACGAGCGTCGGGCTCTCGCCCGCGAGCGAGGCCGCATCCGCCCCCTGCCGCAGCATGTTCGCCCAATCCTTGACGGTGAACGCGGAGGTGTCGGCGCCCGCGAGCTGGGGGGATGCGTCCCCCGACGTGGCAGATGCGTTCACCGAGCGCTGCTCGGCCGTGTTCGAGGTCAGGGTCGCGGGCGGCAAGGCGAGCACGACGACCGCGGTCACGGCGATGAGCGCGAGGGTTCCGCCGGTCGCCCACCGCTGGCGGGTGGGGGAGAGGGGGGCGTGATCGTGATCGTCGTGCGCGCCCTCGCGCGAGCTCGGCAGGACGGCGAACGCGACGATCGCGACGACCCCCGCGATCACCGCCATGACGATCGTGAACACGAAGTAGCGCGGATGGATGTAGAGCCCGAGGCGCCCGGTGGCGGCCAGCCAGGTGATTCCGGCGACGCCGATGAGGCTCAGGATCACCCCGCGCCAGTGAGAGAGAAGACGCTCACGCAAGAAGATTCACCCCGAATCCGATCACGAGGGAAGAGAGCCCCACGACCGCCGTCACGCGGGCGAGCGTGGCCGTTGTGAAGGTGGTGCGCAGCAGCGCGAGCATCTTCACGTCGACCATCGCCCCGAAGGTGAGGAACGCCACGATCGCGCCCGGCATGAACGTCGATCCGAACGACAGGATGAAGAACGCGTCGACGTTCGAGCACACCCCCACAACGAACGCGAGCGCCATGAGCGCGAGCACCGACCAGATCGGGTCGCCGCCGAGCGCGATGAGCACGTCGCGCGGCACGCCGACCTGGATCGCCCCGGCGAGGAAGCAGCCGATGAGGAGTGCGGGCAGCATCGCGCTCGTCTCCTCGGCGAACCCGACGGCGCTGCGGCGCATCCTCGATCCGGCCGCGGGTGTGTCCCCGTGAGCGCGGCAACTCGCCTCGAACTTCGGCGTGAGCAGCTCGTGCTGGCGCGGGTGGCGGCTGAACAGCCAGCCCACGAGGTTCGCGATCATGAATCCGCCCACCACCCGGGCGACGAGGATGCCGTGGTCGAAGCCGAACGCCTGGTAGGTGGTGATGATGGTCACGGGGTTGAGAATCGGCGCGGCGAGCAGGAAGGTCAGCGACTCCGACACGGTGAAGCCGCGGATGATGAGCCCCCGCGAGAGCGGCACGTTGCCGCATTCGCACACCGGCAGCAGGACGCCGAGCATCGACATCGCCACGCGCCGGGCGGCGGGGCGGCGCGGCATGAGCCGGTCGAAGACGGCGGCGGGCACCCAGACCTGGACGACGATCGAGATGAGCACGCCGAGGAACACGAACGGCAGCGACTCGATGAACACCGACAGCGAGAGCGTCACGAGATCGCGGAGGGCCGACGGCAGCACATCCGCCGGTGCGGCAGCGGCGCTCGCGGTGCGGATCGCGAGCATGGCGGCGAGGAGGGCGGCGGCAGCGAGGGCCCATACGCCAAGGGGGAGGCCCGCGCGCTTCGTCTGCACCGAATCAGGCTAGGCGGCGTGGCCTGAGTCTTCGCAGATCTCGCGCGCGCGTCGCATCCCCTGTTCGTTTTGACAATCATTATCATTAGCGATTAGCGTCGTCGACATGACTTCCACCCGCACTGCCCTCCTGCTCTCCGCCACCGCCGTCACCGCGCTCGTCCTCGCCGGATGCGCGACCGACGGCGACGAGTCCTCTGACGATGCCGTGTCGATCGTCGCATCGACGAACGTCTACGCCGACATCGCCCAGACCGTCGCGGGCGACGCCGCCGAGGTGACCGCGATCATCCACGACGCCTCACAGGACCCCCACGAATACGAGGCGACGAGCCGCGACGCCCTCGCGATCTCCGAGGCCGACATCGTGGTGATGAACGGCGGCGGCTACGACGAGTTCGTCTCGACGTTGCTCGATGCGCACACGGCCGACCAGGTGGTCATCGACGCGGTCGACGTGTCGGGCCTCGAGGGCGACGAGCACGCGGACGAGGGCGACGCGGACGACGACGGCGACGAGCACGCAGACGACGACGGCCACGACCACGGCGAGTTCAACGAGCACGTCTGGTACGACTTCGATGCGATGGACGCCGTCGCGCACGAGATCGCGAACGAGCTCGGCGAGATCGTTCCCGAGTCGGCCGCACAGTTCACCGCGAACGCCGACGCGTTCGCCGACGGACTCTCGGCGCTCGCCGATCGTGCCACGAGCATCTCCGACGCCCACGCGGGAGCGGGGGTCGCGATCACGGAGCCCGTCCCGCTCTACCTGCTGGAGGCTGCGGGTCTCGTCAACGAGACGCCTGAGGAGTTCAGCGAAGCGGTCGAGGAAGGCACCGACGCTCCCGTGCTCGTCGTCCAGGAGGTCATCGATCTGGTCTCCGACGGCTCCATCGCGTTCCTCGCCTACAACGAGCAGACGGTCGGTCCGCAGACCGAGGAGGTGCTCGCGGCGGCAGAATCGGCCGGGACGCCGGTGGTCTCCTTCAGCGAGCTGCTCCCCGACGGGGAGGACTACCTCGGCTGGATGGGTGCGAACCTCGACGCCATCGAGTCCGCACTCGCCTGATCACGCGGTGGTCGCGGCGCCCGCGCGGCCTGGGCTCAGCCCCAGGCTGACGCGGGCGCGGTGACCACCGTCACCGGCGTGTAGTGCCAGTGCGAACCGTTGGCGTAGTGGCCCGACGCCCAGGGTGACGCCCAGATGGCCGCCTCGATCGTCGCGGAGTCGGCCCCGGCTTCGAAGGCCGCGCGGATGCCGGAGTAGCCACTGAAGCTCGTGAGCGCATCCGCCGCGTTCCGCGCCGCCTCGACGAGGTTCACGTTGCTGCCCGTTCCGCCCGGCCCGTAGCTCGCGCCCCACCCGTTGTTGAGCGGGTTGTTGCGGTTCCACCACGAGTCCTCGTAGTTCTCCTGGCGCATCCAGCGGGTGATGACCGTCACGCTGTCATCGGTCTGCGGGAAGCCGGCGAAGAGGAGCACGAGTTTCGCCCAGTCGTAGTTCGTGCCGCCGGCCTTGAGGGTCTCGATGCCGGTGGTCGCGTCGAACTCGTCACGGACGGCAGCCCCGGTCTCTTCGAGATGCTCGGCCGCCTCGTCGGTCTCGACCTCGACTTCCTGCGCGTGGCTGACTGCGTAGGCGTGCACGACGGATGCCTGGCTCGGCCGCTCGGGCGGCGCGAGAGCCAGAGAGGCGGTCATGCCGAACGCGGCCACGAGGGCACCGGCCACGAGTGCTCCCGGGGTTCGCCGAACGCCGCGCGGGACGTTCTGTCTCGCGCGATCGGAGAGCGGGGAGGTCGTGAACATAGGCATCGGGGGCGGCCTGTGCCGCGTCCCCAGGGTACCAATCGGGCTGTGATCCGCCTGGGAGTCAGGCGGATCCGCCGTCCGCGGCCGGTCGGGGCGCGACTCCTGTTCCCGCGAGGAATTCCAGCAGCTCCGCGGCGGGCGCCTCGAGCATGGGGCCGCGCCCGAAGCTCCACTCGGCGTCGGTCGCGCGCAGCGCGTGCCCCCCGATGACCGCGCGGATCTCGACGGTCGCGCGGGCGGCTCGTCCGAGCGCGACGGCACCGGCCGCGCGCTCGGGAAGGCGAGGTGCGACACCGATGCGACGGCAGAGCTCGAGGTAGGCGTAGACGGCGCGATCGAGCTCGGCCAGCTTCACCGCGCGTGGGCGTCCGGATCGGGTCGGACGCGCCGGGCGCAGTGCGGCGTCGAACGCATCCGCGGCAGCCGGATCCGGGTGCACGGCGAGCGCCGCGGCGGCCGCGTCGCGCACGGCGGCGAGGTCGTCGGCCCAACCTCCACCGACGCCCGACTCGTCCGCGCGCTCCCGCCCGAACAGCGGAAGATCGCGCCACATCTCGCTCATGGTGCGGCCAGCATAGACCGGAGCCAGGCAGAATGTGACTGTCACATTTCCCGCGCGCTGTGCCATCATGGCCGGACGGCACTCGCCGCCCAGTGCCCTCATCGCCCGAGAGGTTCACGTGTCACCCGATCCGTCGGCATCCGGTCGCCCGCCGAGCATCCGGGACGTCGCGCGCGTGGCAGGCGTCTCGCACCAGACGGTCTCGCGCGTACTCAACAAGCATCCGTCGATCCGCGACACCACCCGCCAGCGGGTTCTCGATGTGATGGCCGAGTTGCAGTACGAGCCCAACCGCGCGGCTCGTGCCCTCGCCTCGAGTCGCTCGCGCACGATCGGCATCCTCTCGGCCATGAGCACCGATTACGGACCGGCGTCGATCATGACCTCGGTCGAGTCGGCCGCCCGCGCGAACGGCTACTGGGTGAGCATCGCCAACCTCGACCCGGGGGTCGAGGGGTCGATCGTCGACGCGCTCGCACAACTGCGCGCCCAGGCGGTCGAAGGCATCGTGGTCATCGCTCCGCAGGTACGCGTCTTCGAGGCGCTCGCCCAGCTGCCGCTCGATGTCCCGTACGTGACTCTGCAGTCGACGAGCGACGACGGCCACGCAATGTTCTTCGACCAGTACGCGGGCGCGCGGCTCGCCACCCGGCATCTGCTCGAGCTCGGCCACCGCGCCATCTATCACCTCTCGGGCCCGCAGGACTGGATCGAGGCGGATGCGCGCATGCAGGGCTTCCTCGACGAGATGAACGCGTGGGATGCGCCCACGACGGCGCCGATCCTCGGCGACTGGAGCGCCGACTTCGGCTACTTCGCCGGACGCGAGCTGCTGCGGGTGCGCGACTTCACGGCCGTGTTCGCGTCGAACGACCAGATGGCGCTGGGGCTTCTGCACGCGTTCCGCGACGGGGGAGTGGATGTGCCCCGAGACGTGAGCGTGATCGGCTTCGACGATATCCCCGAGGCTGCCCATTTCTGGCCGCCGCTCACCACCGTCCGACAGGATTTTCCGGAGCTCGGGCGACGCGCGGTGGCCTTCCTGCTGGGGGAGTTCGATGCCCAGGACTCGCACACGATCCCGCCGCAGCTGATGATCCGCTCCTCCACGGCGGTTCTCGAGCGCTGATCGGGCGTTACCGTCCCGAGACATTCACCGACTTGACACGGTGCGCTGCCATGCGGTTAGAGTGCTCGATGTTACCGGTCACATTTACCGGTCACATTTCGGACGATGAGGTCGGGAGGCCAGGTGAACCGCTTCGAGCCACGCGTCGAAGTGGCCGTGGCGCGCACCCGCGCCGAGGTCGCCCGACTGCATAAGATGCTCGTGCGCGGGGGGCTCGTCAGCTGGACGAGCGGCGTGCTCTCGGCCCGTGTCCCCGACTCCGAACTCTTCGTCATCAAGCCCGGCGGCCTCGACCACAACGAGCTGAGCCCCGAGAAGATGGTGCTCGTCGACCTCGACGGCCGGGTCGTCACAGGCACCCCCGGATCCGAGCTGCCGCCGTCGCGCGGGGTTGCCGTGCACGCGCACCTCTACCGCTCGTCCGATCGGATCGGCGCGGTCGTGCACACGCACTCGCCGTATGCGACCGCCTTCGCGCTCCGCGGCGAGCCCGTGCCGTGCATCTCCACGGGAGTCGCCGACGAGTTCGGCGGAGATGTGCCCGTCGTGGCATACGTCGGCCCGGACGACCGGGTGGGCGACGCGATCGCCCGCACGCTGACCGCATCCGAGGCGACCGCCGTGCTCGTCGAACGGCACGGCCCGTACACGGTCGGAGCGGATGCGCGCTCGGCCGTACGCGCCGCGGTCCTGCTCGAGGAAGCCGCCCGCGCCGTGCAGCTCGCCCGCGCCGGTCTTCCCGAGGGATCCGCGCTCACGGCGCTCGAGCCCGACGAGATCCACGCGATCCGCGAGCGCCGTCTGCGCGCTGATGCTGAGCGCGCCGCCGAGTCCGCCGCGGCGGACTCCTATCCGACCTCCCGACCGGGCGCCGCCCGGCCGAGCGGCGGGACCGGGTCACGGACGACCCCGATCCCGAGCACTGTCCCCGACAACGACGTCCGCACCACACAGTGAAAGGAATCCCCGTGAAGACGAAGAAGTTCGTGCTCGCCACGGTCGCGGCGGGCTCGATGCTCGCGCTCGCCGCCTGCGCCCCGAGCAGCGACAGCGGCTCAGGCGGAGGCGATGGCGGCCTCATCGGCGTCGCCATGCCCACGAAGAGCTCGGAGCGCTGGATCCAGGACGGCAACGCCGTCAAGGCCGCGCTCGAAGAGCAGGGCTACTCGGTCGACCTCCAGTACGCAGAGGACGACATCCCCACCCAGGTCTCGCAGATCGAGAACATGATCACGAAGGGCGCCGAGGCGCTCATCATCGCCTCGATTGACGGCACCACCCTCTCCGAGGTGCTCCAGACGGCCGCCGACAGCGACATCCCGGTGATCGCCTACGACCGCCTCATCAAGGGCTCCGAGAACGTGGACTACTACGCCACGTTCGACAACTTCCTCGTCGGCCAGCAGCAGGCGTGGACGGTGCTCAACGGCCTCGGCCTCACCGACCTCGAGGGCAACGCTCTCGACGGCGCGCCCGAGGGTCCGTTCAACATCGAGCTGTTCGCCGGCTCGCTCGACGACAACAACGCCTTCTTCTTCTGGGATGGCGCGATGGACGTCCTGCAGCCGCTCATCGACGACGGCACGCTCGTCGTGAAGTCGGGTCAGACCGAGATCGAGCAGGCCGCGACGCTGCGCTGGGACGGCGAGACCGCCCAGAGCCGCATGGAGGACCTCCTCACCGCGAACTACTCGGACGGCTCGAAGGTCGACGCGGTGCTGTCGCCCTACGACGGCATCTCGCGCGGCATCATCTCGGCTCTCACCGACGCCGGCTACACGGTCGGCGACGAGTGGCCGATCATCTCCGGCCAGGACGCCGAGGTCGACTCGGTCAAGGCGATCCTCTCGGGCGAGCAGTACGCGACGATCTTCAAGGACACGCGTGAGCTCGCGAAGGTGGCCGCCGGTATGGCCGTCGCGATCCTGAACGGCGAGGAGCCGGAGGTGAACGACACTGAGACGTACGACAACGACGTCAAGGTCGTGCCCTCGTACCTGCTCGCGCCGGTGCCGGTCGTGAAGGACAACGTGGAGTCGGCGCTCGTCGACACCGGCTACTGGACGGCCGAGGAGCTCGGCCTCTAAACAGCGGGGTATTCAACACACCCACGGTGGTGGGGGAGGATGGCATTCCTCCCCCACCATCTCCGGAATCAATGAGGAAGTCGGCGATCGTGACGAACAACATCCTGGAGATGCGCGGCATCACCAAGACCTTCCCGGGCGTGAAGGCGCTCTCGGACGTGACCATCGAGGTGGCTCGCGGCGAGGTCCACGCCATCTGCGGCGAAAACGGCGCCGGCAAATCGACGCTCATGAAGGTGCTGTCGGGTGTGTACCCGCACGGCACCTACGACGGCGACATCGTCTTCGAGAACGAGACGGTCGCGTTCCGCGACATCTCCGACTCGGAGGAGAAGGGCATCGTCATCATCCACCAGGAGCTGGCGCTCAGCCCCTACCTCTCGATCGCCGAGAACATCTTCCTCAACAACGAGCAGACCAGCCGCGGTCTCATCGACTGGAACAAGACCAACCACGAGGCGCAGAAGCTGCTCGCGCGGGTCGGTCTGCGCGACAACCCGACGACGCCGATCCGTCAGCTCGGCGTCGGCAAGCAGCAGCTCGTCGAGATCGCGAAGGCGCTCTCGAAGCGCGTGAAGCTGCTGATCCTCGACGAGCCCACGGCCGCGCTCAACGACGAGGATTCCGACCACCTGCTGAACCTGATCCTGCACCTGAAGGAGCAGGGGATCACGTCGATCATCATCAGCCACAAGCTCAACGAGATCAAGAAGATCGCCGACTCGGTGACGGTCATCCGCGACGGTCAGACCATCGAGACCATGCCGCGCCAGGCCGTCACCGAGGAGCGCATCATCAAGGACATGGTCGGCCGCGATCTCGAGCATCGCTACCCCGACCACACCCCGCACATCGGCGAGGAGCTGCTGCGCGTGGAGCACTGGACCGCCCACCACCCGCAGGACACGAGCCGCGTCGTCGTGGACGACGTGTCGATCACCGTCCGTGCGGGCGAGATCGTGGGCATCGCGGGCCTTATGGGTGCCGGCCGCACGGAGTTCGCGATGAGCCTCTTCGGGCACTCCTACGGATCGCGGATCTCGGGGAAGGTGTTCCTGCGCGGCAAGGAGATCAAGACGCGCACCGTGGCGGAGGCGATCCAGAACGGCATCGCCTACGCGACCGAGGATCGCAAGACCTACGGCCTGAACCTCATCGAGGACATCAAGCGGAACATCTCGATGGCCTCCCTCGGGAAGCTCGAGCGTGCCGGGCTCGTGCACGACAACGAGGAGTACAAGGTCGCCGAGGGCTTCCGCCGCTCGATGAACATCAAGGCGCCGAACGTGCTCGTGAAGACGGGCAAGCTCTCGGGCGGCAACCAGCAGAAGGTCGTGCTGTCGAAGTGGATCTACTCCGACCCCGACGTGCTGATCCTCGATGAGCCCACCCGCGGCATCGACGTGGGCGCCAAGTACGAGATCTACACGATCATCAACCGGCTCGCCGCCGAGGGGAAGGGCGTCATCGTCATCTCCTCCGAGCTGCCCGAACTGCTCGGCATCTCGGATCGCGTCTACGCGATCTCGGAGGGGCGCATCACCGGTGAGTTGCCGATCGAGGAGGCCACACCGGAATCGGTGCTGACCCTCATGACCATGGAACGTTCCCGCTGACGCGCGGAAGAGGAGAAGGAACCGCAATGTCGAACCCCACTACCCCGACCCCGACGGAGTCGCAGGCGGTCGGCGGGAGCATCAACCCGCCCGAGAACAAGTTCACCTCGTGGCTGACCCACGTGCTGTCCGACCTCGGTAAGAACGGCATCTTCATCGCGCTCGTCGCGGTGGTCGTGCTGTTCTCGATCCTGACGAACGGCATCCTGCTGCGCCCGCAGAACATCTCGAACCTGATCGTGCAGAACGGGTACATCCTCGTGCTCGCGATCGGCATGGTGATGGTCATCATCGCGGGCCACATCGACCTGTCGGTCGGATCGGTCGCCGCGTTCGTCGGCGCCTGCTCGGGCGTCTTCGCCGTGCACTGGGGGCTTCCCTGGTGGCTGTCGATCATCCTGTCGCTCGCGATCGGCGCGCTCGTCGGCATCTGGCAGGGGTTCTGGATCGCGTACGTCGGCATCCCAGCGTTCATCGTGACGCTCGCCGGCATGCTCATCTTCCGCGGGCTCGCGCTCGTGGTGCTCGGTAACCAGAACATCGGATCGTTCCCGACCGAATACCGTGCGCTCGGTAACGGCTTCCTCACCGACGTGTTCGGTGAGTTCGAGCTCGACCCGCTGACGCTCGGCGTCGGTGCGCTCGCGATCCTCGCGATCGTCGTGCAGCAGGTGCGATCGCGTCGCGGACGCATCAAGTACGGCCAGGAGGTCGAGCCGCTCGCCTGGTTCATCGCGAAGCTCGTGCTCATCGCCGCCGGTATCTCGTTCTTCGCCTACGCCCTCGCCTCGTACAAGGGCATCCCGGTGACGCTCATCGTGCTGGCCGCGCTCGTGCTGATCTACGGCATCGTCATGAACCGCTCGGTGTTCGGCCGCCACATCTACGCGATCGGCGGTAACCGTCACGCGGCTGAGCTCTCGGGCATCAAGACCCGCCGCGTGGACTTCCTGCTGTTCGTGAACATGGGGCTGCTCGCGGCGCTCGCGGGCCTCATCTTCACCGCGCGCCTGAACCTCGCGGGGCCGAAGGCGGGCGACGGATTCGAGCTCGAGGCGATCTCGGCCGCGTTCATCGGCGGCGCGGCGGTGCAGGGTGGCGTCGGCACGATCGGCGGCGCGATCATCGGTGGTCTCATCATCGGCGTGCTCAACAACGGCATGTCGATCATGGGCATCGGCATCGAGTGGCAGCAGGCCGTGAAGGGCCTCGTGCTGCTGCTCGCGGTCGCCTTCGACGTCTACAACAAGCGCCGCTCGGGGCGCTGAGCATCGCGGCGGGCTAGGCCTGCTGCACGTTGGCGAGCCGCCGCCCGGCCGTGAGCATGTGAGATGCCATGGCCGAGGCGGCGGCGTCGCCGTCTCCCGCGGCGATCGCGTCGCGTACGGCGGTGTGCTCGGCGAGCGCGGCGCGCGCGTGGTCGACATCCTCGACGGCGCGGTCGACCCACACGCGCAGCAGCGAGCGGATGATCTGAAGCAGGTCGAGCAGAACGCTGTTGCCGGTGGCTCGCGCGAGTACAAGATGGAACTGCAGGTCGGCTTCGACGAAGGCGGGCAGGTCGTCGAGGGTCTCGGCCATCCGCTGGAGGTGCGTGTCGAGCTCGGCAGCCGAGTCGGCGTCCATGCGCTCGGCGGCGAGCCGTGCGGCGTAGATCTCGAGCGCGCCGCGCACCTCGATGAGCTCGGTGGTGGACCGCTGCCCGATCAGGATGCCCCAGCTGAGACTCTGGGGGAGCAGTTCGCTGGTCGATGAGCGCAGGTAGGTGCCTGAGCCGGGGCGCACGTCGACGACGCCGAGCACCTCGAGCGCGGCGAGGGCCTCGCGTACGGCGGATCGGCCGACGTCGAGGCTCGCGGCGAGCTGCCGCTCGGGGGGCAGCCGGGTGCCGGGGGCGATGGATCCGCTCGTGAACAGTTCGAGCAGGCGCGTGGCGACGGCGGACACGGGGGAGCCGGACGGCAGGCGGTCGAGCGCGGCCGAGATGGCCATCGATTCGTCCTGGGGATACGCCGGCATGCGGTAACGCTAGCAACGTTCGAGCTCTCGGCAGGGGGTGGGAGCGGCGTCTCACGCAATTGGTCAACCGGTTGACAACTGAAACCGGTTGACCAATACTGAGTGCCTGTACGCGCCCGCCGCGCGTCGACAGCGCCGTCAGACACAAGGAGTCGACGTAGACATCACACGCACCCCCCACGGGGTGCCGATGTTCCGCTCACGATCCCACCGTGGACAGAAGAAGAAGGAAGCATGACCCGCCTGTTCAACGATCCGACGGCGTTCGCCGACGAGCTCATCGCCGGATTCGTCGCCGCGAACCGTGGGCACGTCCGACCCGTGACGGGAGGCGTCGTCCGTGCGACGCGCAGCGAGCCGGGCACGGTCGCCCTCGTGATCGGGGGTGGATCGGGTCACTACCCGGCCTTCGGCGGCCTGGTGGGACCGGGCATCGCGCACGGCGCGGCCATGGGCAATCTGTTCGCCTCGCCCTCCACGCAGCAGGTGCTGAGTGTCGCCCGGGCCGCCGAGCACGGGGGCGGTGTGCTGCTCAGCTACGGCAACTACGCGGGCGACGTGCTGAACTTCGACGCCGCCGAGGCGCAGCTGAACGCCGACGGCATCCGCACCCGGACCGTCCGGGTCACCGACGACATCTCCAGCGCCCCCCGCGAGGAGAAGCACAAGCGCCGCGGCATCGCGGGCGACCTCACCGTCTTCAAGGTGGCGGGCGCCGCATCCGAGGCGGGATACGACCTCGACGAGATGGTGCGCGTCGCGGAGCTCGCCAACGAGCGCACCCGCAGCTTCGGGGTCGCCTTCACCGGGTGCACCCTCCCCGGGGCCGAGGAACCCCTCTTCACCGTCCCCGAGGGGCGGATGGCCGTCGGCCTCGGCATCCACGGCGAGCCGGGCATCGGCGAAACCGACATCCCCACCGCCGATGGCCTGGCCGAACTGTTCGTCGAGACGCTGCTGGGTGAGCTGCCCGACGGCATCGACGAGGCGCGCGGCCAGCGTGTCGTACCGATCCTCAACGGACTCGGATCGGTCAAGTACGAAGAGCTCTACGTGGTCTACGGGGGCGTCGCCCGGCGCCTCGAGGAAGCGGGCCTCGAGGTGGTCTCGCCCCAGGTCGGCGAATTCTGCACGAGCTTCGACATGGCGGGCGCCTCGCTCACCCTCCTCTGGCTGGACGAGGAGCTCGAGGGGCTCTGGAGCGCTGCTGCCGACACCCCCGGCTACCGCACCGGCTCCGTCGCCCCGCGCGAGCTCGATGACACCGAGGCGCGCTACCAGGCACCCTCGGAGGCCGTGATGGCGCCGGCCTCCGAGGCGTCCCGGGAGTCCGCGGCGCGCGTCGTCGCCGCCGTGGAGGCGATCGCCACCGTCATCGACGAGAACGTCGAGGAGCTCGGCCGGATCGACGCCGTCGCGGGGGACGGCGACCACGGGATCGGCATGCAGCGCGGCTCGACCGCCGCGGCGGTCGCCGCCCGAGAGACCCTCGCCGCGGGAGCGGGCGCCGGCACGGTGCTCGTGCGCGCCGCCGACGCGTGGTCGGACCGCGCGGGCGGCACCTCCGGAGCGTTGTGGGGCGTCGCACTCCGCGCCCTCGGCACCCGTGTCGGCGACGAGGGCGCGCCCGACGTCACCGCGATCGCGGAGGGTGTTCGCGCCGCGCTCGACGGCATCCGCACCTTCGGCAAGGCCGAGGTGGGCGACAAGACGATGGTCGACGCCATCGTGCCCTTCGTCGAGGTCCTCGCCGAGCGCGCCGCCGCCGGGGACCCGCTCGCCGCCGCCTGGGACACCGCCGCCCGAGCCGCCACCGAGGCGGCCGCCGCCACCGCCGACCTCCTCCCGCGGATGGGTCGGGCCCGTCCGCACGCCGAGCGCAGTCTCGGCACGCCCGATGCGGGCGCCCACTCCTTCGGCCTCGTCGTCACCGCCGTGGCCGCCGTCATCTCCGGAAAGGACAGCAACCGATGAGCACCACACTCCAGCCCCTGCGTCTCGTGGTCGGATCCGACGACGCAGGCTTCGACTACAAGGAGATCATCAAGAAGGATTTCGAGGCGAGCGAGCTCGTGGCCTCCGTCGCCGACGTCGGAGTCGATGCCGACGGGCACACCGCCTACCCGCGGATCGCGATCGCCGCCGCCGAGATCGTCGCGCGCGGGGACGCCGATCGGGCCCTCCTCGTGTGCGGCACCGGTCTCGGAGTCGCGATCGCCGCGAACAAGGTGCCCGGAATCCGCGCGGTCACTGCGCACGACTCCTTCTCGGTCGAGCGCGCGATCCTCTCCAACGACGCCCACGTGCTCTGCTTCGGCCAGCGCGTGGTCGGTATCGAGCTCGCGCGCCGCCTCGCGCGGGAGTGGCTGACCTACCGATTCGACCGTGCGAGCGCGAGCGCCGACAAGGTCGCCGTCATCGGTCAGTACGAGGCCACCGGGAGCTGCTGATGCCGGTGACGGTGGGTGTGAGCCTGAAGATGTACTTCGGGCATCGAGCAGGCCGCGAGTGGGCGGCCGAGGTCGCCGACATCGCCGCGGCGACCCCTGCCGTCGCCGATGGGCGCGTGGAGCTCTTCATCGCGCCCGGCTACCTGCAACTGATCCCGGCGCTCGAGGCAGTCGCGGGCACCCGCGCCGTGATCGCGGCGCAGGATGCGACCGACCACGACGCCGGCCCCTACACCGGTGAGGTGAGCCCCGCCGAGCTCGCGGAGGTCGGAGTCGGCATGGTCGAGCTCGGGCACGCAGAGCGGCGGCGCCTCTACGGCGAGACCGACGGCGTCGTCGCCCGCAAGACGGCCGCCGCGATCCGCAATGGGCTCGTGCCGGTGCTGTGCGTCGGGGAGCCGGTTCGTGTGGATCCGCTCGACGCGCTCGCGTTCGCCCGCGAGCAGGTGCTGCAGGCGGTCGCGGATGCGCCCGCCGGTCGCCTCGTCGTGGCCTACGAGCCTGTCTGGGCGATCGGCGCGCCCGAGCCCGCTGCGGTCGAACACATCCGTGCGGTGTGCGCAGGACTGCGCGACCTGGTCGCGGAGTTCGCGGATCGGGCGGGCAGCTCGGTCATCTACGGGGGCAGCGCCGGCCCGGGTCTTCTCGCCGAGCTGGGCGACGACGTCGATGGGCTGTTCCTCGGTCGCTTCGCGCACGACCCCGAGGCACTACGAGCCGTGCTCGCGGAGGCGACCGCCCTCGCGGATCGTCGACGGGCGGCGGTCGCGTGACCAGTCCGCTCGGCCTCGGCACCTACGCCTTCTTCTGGGAGGGCGCGGCGACGCTGCCCACCGGCCCGAACCCCCGTCCGCTTCCGCTCACCGGGATGATCGAGCGCACCGCAGAGGCGGGGCTCGCGCTGTTCCAGATCTGCGACTACGCGCCCCTCGCGACGTTCTCCGCTGCAGAGCTGCAGGAGGTCCGCGAGACAGCCGACCGTCTCGGTGTCCGGCTCGAGCTCGGGACGAAGGGCGTCGCGCCTGCGCACCTCGCGTCGTATCTCGAGCTCGCCGCCGTGCTCGGGGCGAGCTACGTGCGCAGCATGCTCTTCGCACCCGACTCGCGGCCGACGATCCCGGAGGCCGAGCGGATGCTGCGTGAGGCGCTGCCCGCGTACGAGGCGGCCGACGTGCAGCTCGGGCTCGAGACGTACGAGCAGGTGTCGTCGACCGAGCTCGTCGACCTCGTGCGGCGGATCGGATCGCCGAGCCTCGGCATCTGCCTCGACCCGGCGAACACCGTCGCCGGCCTCGAGAACCCGCGCGAGGTGGTCGAGCGCTGTGCGCCGTACGTCACCGGCATCCACGTGAAGGACTTCGCCTTCTCGCGCCGCGACGGATGGGTGGGCTTCACCCTCGCCGGCGCGCGCATGGGCGAGGGGCTTCTCGACTACCCGCACCTCGTCGACACGGTCGACGCGGACGCCCGCGGACTCAGTCGGATCGTCGAGCACTGGTTGCCGTGGCAGGGCGACCTCGCCGCGACCGTCGAGCTCGAACGCGACTGGACCTCTCACAACATCGACTACCTGAAGGAGCACTGATCACCGTGACCGACACCCTGGCCACCCCCGACACCATCGCCATCGCCGTCATCGGCGCGGGGGGCAAGATGGGCATGCGCGTGTCCAACAACCTCGTGAAGACAGCGCACGACGTCCGCTACTCCGAGAACTCACCTGCCGGGCAGGAGCGCGTCACGGCCGCCGGTCGCGAGCTGACCTCCACCCCGGATGCCGTCGCGGGTGCCGATGTCGTGATCCTCGCGGTGCCCGACCTCGCGCTGCAGGCGGTCTCGGCGGAGGTCGTGCCGCAGATGAAGCGGGGCGCCGTGCTGCTCACCCTCGATCCGGCCGCCGCGTACGCCGGGCTCCTCACCCGCAGCGACGACGTCGTGCAGGCGGTCACCCACCCGTGCCATCCGTCGGTGTTCGTCGAGCGTCACACGCCCGAGGAGTACGCCGACACCTTCGGCGGCATCGCGGCGAAGCAGGATGCGATCGCGGCCGTGGAGTCGGATGACCCGGCGGTTCAGGCCCGTGTCGAGACGGTCGTGCGCGCGATCTTCGCGCCCGTGATCGACGTGCACTGGGTGACCGTGAAGCAGCTCGCGCAGCTCGAGCCGACGCTCGTCGAGACGATCGCGTGCATGGTCGGTGCGCTCCTCAAGGAGTCGCTCGACGAGGCCGTGAAGATCGGGATCCCGGAGCCCGCCGCGCGCGCGATCCTGCTGGGCCACACCCAGGTGGCGCTCGCGAACACCCTGAAGGGCGACAACCCCTTCAGCGACGCGTGCCTCATCGCGATGGACTACGGCCGCGAGATGATCGTGAAGCCCGACTGGAAGCGCGTCTTCGAGGATGAGGAGCTCGACCGCAACCTCGCTCGCATGCTGCATCTCGACCACATCGAGCGCTGACGCGCACCCTTCCCTCTCCCTGAGGGGTCGCAAACTGCTCGAAACACGCCGTGTCTCGAGCAGTTTGCGACCCCTCAGGGGAGGGCGGGGCTAGAGCTTGTGGCGGCCGGGGGTGAGGTGCTGCGGGGCGGATCCCGGGAGCACGAGCTCGGCGGTCGTGCCGAGGGGCACCTCGACGTCGACCTCCAGCGCACCGTCCACGAGGCGCCAGGCGATCGACGCGCGCCCGTACGGGGTTTCGTGCGCCGCTGACGCGTGCGTGAGACCGCCACCGGGACGCGGCTCGAAGCGGATGCGGCGGTACCCCGGCTCGGCGGGCGCGATCCCGGCGACCGTGCGGTGCATCCAGTCGGCCACCGCACCGAGGGCGTAGTGGTTGAACGAGGTCATCGTGCCGGAGTTCACCGTGCCGTCGGGGAGCATCGCATCCCAGCGCTCCCACACGGTCGTCGCGCCCATCGTGACCGCGTACAGCCACGAGGGGCAGCCGCGTTCGAGCAGCAGGTCGTAGGCGGAGCCGAGGTGACCGGTGTCGGTCAGCGCATCCGTGAGGAGAGGGGTGCCGACGAAGCCGGTTGAGATCCGGTTGCCGGCCTCGGCGACCAGCTCGGCGAGGCGTTCGCCCGCCGGGGCGCGGAGCTCCTCGGGAAGCAGGTCGAAGTCGAGGGCGAGAGCGTACGCCGTCTGGGCATCGCTCGTCATGCGGCCGTCGTGGCCGACGTAGGCGTTCACGAACGCGGCCCGCACCTCGGTGGCGAGGCCGGCGTAGTGCGCCGCCTCCTCGTCGCGTCCGATCTGCTCAGCGATCCAGGCGACCCGCTGCGCCGACGCGGCGAAGTATGCCGTCGCGACGATGTAGCGATCGGTCTTGGCGTCCGCCGGGTCCTGCGGGGGCGCGTCGGGGTCGAGCCAGTCGCCCAACTGGAAGCCGTCGTCCCACAGGCGGTCGGGTCCCGAGAGACGCGTCTGCAGGTCGACCCAGCGCCGGGCCGACTCGAACGTGCGCTCAAGCAGCCCGCGGTCCGCGTAGCGCTCGAAGAGCGTCCAGGGCGTGAAGGCGATCACGTCGCCCCACGCGGCGCCCGGGCGGATCGGGGTCCACATGTGGTGTGCGGGGATCACGGGCACGTACCAGGGCACCGTGCCGTCGGGCAGCTGTTCGGCCATCACGTCGGCGAGCCAGCCGTCGAGCATCCCCGAGACGTCGAAGAGGAAGGATGCGGTGGGAGCGAAGACCTGCAGGTCGCCGGTCCACCCCATCCGCTCGTCGCGCTGGGGGCAGTCGGTCGGAACGCCCACGAAGTTGCCCCGCATTCCCCACACGACGTTCTCGTGGAAGCGGTCGAGCTCGGCGTCGGAGCTCGCGAACCAGCCCGTGCGCTCGAAGTCGCTGTGGTACACCCGGGCCACCACGTCACCTGCCGCGACGGCCTGCTCGAGGTCGCCGGGCCAGCCGTCGATCTCGGCGTAGCGGAAGCCGTGGAACGTGAAGCGGGGCTCCCACTCCTCGGGCTCGTCGCGTCCGGCGAGCGTGTAGCTGTCGGTGGACTTCGCGTCGCGCAGGGGGCGCGTGTAGATCTCGCCCTCTTGCAGCACCTCGGCGGTGCGGATGGTGACGCGTGTGCCCGCGGCACCCTGCACGCGGATGCGCAGGCGACCCACGAGGTTCTGCCCGAGGTCGAGCACGGCGCGCCCCGAGGGGGTGCGGATCACCGCGACGGGCGTGACCTCCTGGGTGCACCGGATCGGCGGGCCGACGGGGGCGACGAGGGTCGCCGTGTCGCGCTTGTGGCGCGCGACGGGAGTCCACCCGGCGTCGTCGAATCCGGGGGCGGACCATCCGGCCTGCTCGAGTCGGGCGTCGTAGTGCTCGCCGTCGTAGATCCCGCTCTCGATGATGGGGCCGGTATTGGCCTTCCAGTTGCCGTCGGTCGCGACCGTCTCGGTGCGGCCGTCGGCGTAGCGCAGCTCGAGCTGGGCGATGAGCGACTGGTCCGAGCCGAAGAGGTTGCGGAATCCGCCACGCCATCCGAGGCGTCCGCGGTACCAGCCGTCCCCGAGCCAGGCTCCGAGCGCGTGGCGACCCGGACGCAGGCGGTCTCCGACGTCGTAGGTCGTGTAGACGAGACGCTGCGGGTAGACGGTCCACCCGGGGGCGAGGGCTTCGGCGCCGACGCGCTCGCCGTCGAGCTCGACCTCGTAGAGTCCGTGCGCGGTCACGTAGAGGCGCGCGGCGACGAGGTCCTCGCCCACCTCGAACTCCCGCCGCACGAGCGCGGGGCGCCGGTCATCGGCGTCGGGCGTCTCTTTCCAGCTGCCGCCGACGGGTACGGCGACCCAGTCGGCCGGATCGAGGAGGCCCGCCTCAAGGCGCGTCGGGGCGCTCCAGTCGCTCCACGCGCCGTCCTGCCCCCGCACCCGCACCGACACCTCGGCGCGCTCTCGGGAGCGGAGGGGTGCGTCGGGCCAGGGGATGAGCAGCTGCTCGGCGGATCCGGTGCGGTAGATGCATGTCGCCTCGTCACGCACGATGCGGATCTCGGAGTCGGATGCGCGCCAGGCGGGGTCGCCCGTCACCTTCCAGGAGATGCGGGGTGCGGCCTCTCCGATGCCGAACGGATCGCGATGGTGCTCGATCGTCGGAGCGGACGGCTCGACCGGCATCTGTACCTCGTCTCTGGGGCTGACACGTTTCAAACGGATGCTACCTCACGCTTTACACACAAGGGAACCGGAACTTGACACGTTTCAATTCCGGCTATGATGGGCGGGTCCCGACGAGGCGACGGAGGAGCCATGCCGATCTACCCGACAGGCAGCTGGGTCAACCCCGGCACGCGACCCGACGGCAGCGCCGTCGCGGGAGCCGGCCGCATCCGCATCCGCCCGGGCGACCGCTTCGACCGGCACCACCATGACGGCGAAGAGCTCTGGCACATCTCCGCCGGGGCTGCGCTCATCGAGATCGAGGGGGAGCGCTGCCGCGTCAACGCGGGCGACATCGTCCTGTTCCCCGCGGGCGTGCCGCACGACATCGTCGCCGTGAGCGAGGAGCTCGTCGGCTTCTTCACCGAGCTGCAGACCCCGGGCGGAGCCACCGGCCACCAGCACTCCGACCCCGCCGACGCCGAGGGTCACCCGGTCGCGGCCCTCGCACCGCTGGAAGACTGATCCGCATGCGCATCGCCATCACCGGAAGCTCCGGAAAGCTCGGACGCGCCACCGTGGACCGTCTCGTGGCAGACGGGCACGAGGTGCTCGGATTCGATCTGACGGGCACCCCGGGTCCCGGGTTCACCCGCGTCGACCTGCTGGACTACGGCCAGACACTCGACGCTCTGCTCGGCGTCACCGCGCGCCACACCGGCCTCGACGCTCTCGTGCATCTCGCCGCGATCCCGGTCAACGGCCTCGTTCCCGACGTCACGACCTTCCACAACAACCTCACCGCAACGTTCAACGTGCTCTTCGCGGCCCGGCGCGCCGGCATCCGCACGATCGTCACGGCCTCGAGCATCACCGCGATGGGCTTCCCCTTCGACGACGCCCCGCCCTACCTGCCGGTCGACGAGGGCTACACGGCCTCGTACAACACCTACGGCCTCGGCAAGGTGCTCGAAGAGACCATGGCGACCGAGCTCGTGCGGTGGGATCCCGAGCTCTCGCTCACGGCACTGCGGTTCACGAATGTCGTCGGCGTCGGCGAGTACGGAACCTTCGAGCGCGCGAGCGACCCCGCATACCGCCGCGACCTGCTCGGCTCCTACATCGACGCGCGCGACGGCGCCCAGCTCGTCGCCCTCGCACTCGCACACGCTCGTCCCGGGTTCGAGACCTACGTCGCGGCCGCACCCGACAGCGGCGTGGATATCCCGTCGCCCGAACTCGCCGAGCGCTGGTTCCCGGGGATCGAGATCCGCGGCGACCTCGGCGCGCGGGACTCGCTGCTCTCGACCACGAAGGCACACGACGTGCTCGGCTTCCGCGCCGCGTACGACTGGAGGACCGAGCTGCGCGCCGAGCGCGGCTGAGAAGGAGGATCATGCGCGAGCGGCGCATCGGAGAACGACACGTCAGCGCGATCGGACTCGGCGGGATGCCGATGTCGATCGAGGGGAGGCCGGACCGCGAACGCTCGATCGCCACGATCCATGCCGCCCTCGACGCCGGGCTGACCCTCATCGACACGGCCGACGCCTATCACCGCGACGCGGGAGAGGTGGGGCACAACGAGCTGCTGATCGCCGAGGCCCTCGCGAGCTACGGGGGATCGACCGACCACGTGCTCGTCGCGACCAAGGGCGGCAGCAAGCGCCCGGGCGATGGCACCTGGACCCATGACGGCGACCCCGCCTACATCGCGAGCGCCGCTCGTGCCTCGCTCACACGCCTCGGCGTCGATTCGATCGGCCTGTACCAGCACCACCGGCCCGACCCGAAAGTGCCCTACGCCGACACCCTCGGGGCGTTGCGCACCCTGCTCGACGAGGGCCTCATCCAGATGGCCGGGATCTCGAACGCGAACCCCGAGCAGATCCGGCTCGCCCGCGAGATCGTCGGCGACGGCCTGGTGTCGGTGCAGAACCAGTTCTCGCCGGTGTTTCGCACGAGCCTCGCGGAGCTGGAGCTCTGCACCGAGCTCGGTCTCGCCTTCCTCGCGTGGAGCCCTCTCGGCGGGATCCGCGGAACCGCGGGTCTCGGCGGTCGCGTGCCCGCCTTCGCGCGGATCGGAGAGCGGCACGACGCGAGCCCGCAGCAGGTGGCGCTCGCCTGGGAGCTCTCGCTCTCGGACGCCGTGATCCCGATCCCCGGCGCGTCACGGCCCGAAAGCGTCGCCCGATCGGTCGCGGCGCTCGAGCTGCGCCTCGACGCGGATGAGATCGCCGAGCTCTCGGCATCCGTCCCGGAGGAGGAGCGATGACCCTGCCCACCAGGCCGCTCGGAACGACCGGCATGCAGATCACCCGCACCGGGCTCGGCGCCTGGGCGATCGGGGGTGGCGGCTGGAGCTTCGGATGGGGAGCACAGGACGACGACGCCTCGGTCGCCACGATCCGCGCCGCCGTCGACGCAGGGCTCAACTGGGTCGACACGGCCGCCGTCTACGGGCTCGGCCACTCGGAGGAGATCGTCGGCCGCGCGCTGCGCGACATCCCCGAGGGGGATCGCCCGCACGTGTTCACCAAGGGAGGGCTCGTCTGGGACGACGCCCACCCCCTGCAGCGGGCTGCTCGTCGTGGCGACCCCCGAGCGCTGCGAGAGGGCGTTGAGGCGTCGCTCCGGCGGCTCGGCGTGGACCGCATCGACCTGTTCCAGATGCACTGGCCCGCGGAGGACGGCACGCCCGTCGAGGAGTACTGGCAGGTGTTCGCCGAACTGCGCGATGCCGGCAAGGTGCGCGCGATCGGGCTCTCGAACCACGGGATCGACGCGCTCGATGCCGCCGAGGCGATCGCTCACGTCGACACCCTCCAGCCGCCGTTCTCGGCCATCCGCCCCGCGAGCTCCGACGACGGTCTGCTCGACTGGTGCGCCTCCCACGACACCGGCGTGATCGTCTACAGCCCGATGGGCTCGGGCCTGCTCACGGGCGCGTTCGACGCCGCTCGTGTGGCGGCGCTGCCCGACGACGACTGGCGCCGCGCAAGCCCCGACTTCACGGAGCGCCTCGACGCGAATCTCGCGATCGGACGCGCGATGGCGGAGGTCGCCGACCGGCACGAAGTGACGCAGGCGGCTGTCGCCGTGGCCTGGACCCTCGGATTCCGAGGCGTCACCGGTGCGATCGTCGGCGCCCGCACCCCCGCGCAGATCGACGGCTGGATCGACGCCGCGACTCTCGAGCTCGACCGATCCGACTACGCCCTCATCGGCGGGATCATCCCCGAAGGAATCCAGTGACCCTGCGCAACGACCTCCACCCCGACGCACCCATCGAGCGCTGGGGGGTCGCCGAGCTCGAACTCGACGGCCCGGACGGCACCGAGCCGACCACGCGGGCGCACCTCAGCGCCGTGTTCGAGAGCGGTGCGACCCGGATCGAGGTCCCGGGGTTCTGGGATGGCGCGAACCGGTATGCCGTCCGCTTCTCACCGCCCGAGGCGGGCACCTGGAGCTACCGCACCGCGAGCGATGCGGCCGAACTCGACGGCATCGCGGGGGTGTTCGACGCGGTGGGGCCCTCGGCCGACAATCACGGCCCGGTGCAGGTGGCCGCGATGTACCACTTCGCCCACGCCGACGGCACCCCGTATCGCCCGGTCGGCGCCACCGTCTACAACTGGATCCACCAGCCCGACGCGCTCGTGGCGCAGACGCTCGACGCGGTAGCCGACGCGGGCTTCGACAAGCTCCGCTTCCTGGTGTTCCCGCAGGGCGGGGCGCACGTCGAATACGTGCCACCACGCTTCCCGTTCGCCCGGCGCGATGACGGCAGCTGGGATGTCGAGCGCCCCGATCCGGAGTTCTTCCGCGCCGTAGAGTCGGCCGTGCGCGGTCTTCTCGAACGCGGCATCGAGGCCGACGTGATCCTGTATCACCCCTACGACGGCGGGCAGTTCGGCCTCGACCGGTTGAGTGAGGACGAGGACGCGGTCTACCTCGACCACCTGGTCGCGCGCCTCGCCGCCTACCGGAACGTCTGGTGGTCGCTCGCGAACGAGTACGACCAGCTCGAGCGTCCCGAAGAACGCTGGGATCGCGTGTTCCAGCAGCTTGTGCGCATCGACCCGTACGGACGCCTGCGGTCGATCCACAACTGGATCCGCCTCTACGACTACAACAAGCCCTGGGTCACCCACGCCTCCATCCAGAACGGATGGGCGGTCGCGGAGCGGGGGCGCGCGCTCATCTACCGCGACGCCTACCGCAAGCCGATCATGCTCGACGAGATCCAGTACGAGGGCAACACCGCCGAGCGCTGGGGTGACCTCACCGCTCGTCAGCTCGTGCATCGGTTCTGGCTCGCCACGTGCGACGGCACGTACGCCTCGCACGGCGAGAGCTTCCTCGACGAGAACGGATCGCTGCACATCGTGGTCGGCGGCGCGTTCCGCGGCGAGAGCCCCGGCCGGCTGGGGTTCCTGCGTCGCATCCTCGACGAGGTCGACGGCGCGGGTCTCGACCCGATCGACAAGTGGTGGGATGAGACCTCGACGGTCGGCATCCCGCGGCGGCACTACCTGCGCTACCTCGGCACCTCGGCCCCCGCATCGTGGGATGCGGAACTGCCGCAGGGCGTCGTGGGGGAGCGCCTCGAGGTGGGCGACCGGTTCGCGGTCGACGTCATCGACACCTGGAACATGACGGTCGCCGAGAACGTCGCCGAGTTCGCGCTCGCCGAGGTGCACCGCAACTTCGCGACGGCTCCCGTTACGGTGCCGCTGCCCGAGGGCGAGGCGATCGCCCTGCGCATCCGCCGCATCGGCTGACACGCAGATCCGGCGTACCGGGCGCCCGCTCAGTGGTGCCCGGCACGCCGGCAGCGAATCACCCCTTGACCGCGCCCGCCGCGAGGCCTTGCATGATCCGCTGGTTGAGGAAGAGGTAGAGCGCGAGGATGCCGCCGACCGTGATGCAGATCGCCGCGAACAGCGGACCGTAGTCGAGCTGGCCGTACTCCCCGCTGAAGTTGAGCAGACCCGCCTGCACCGTGTTGAGGTCGCGGCGGTTGGCGAAGGTGATCGCGAAGAGCAGGTCGTTCCAGATGAGGAAGAACTGCACGAGCGCCACCGTGAACACGGCGTTGCGCACCATCGGGAACCCGATCGAGAAGAAGGAGCGCAGGATCGACGCTCCGTCGATCGTCGACGCCTCGAAGATCTCGCGCGGGATGGCGCGGAAGTAGGTCGCCATCATGAAGATCGTCAATGGCAATCCGTGCCCGACGTAGGTGATGATGAGCGGCCAGAGCGTGCCCGTGAGGTGCAGGTTGAAGTAGATCGTGAAGAGCGGCAGCAGGATCATCTGCCCCGGCACCATGATGCCGGCGAGGATCGCGAGCAGCACCGTGCCGCGGCCCTTCCAGACCATGATCTCGAGCGCGAAGCCGGCGGCGACGCCGAGCACGATGATGAGCGCGAGCGACGGGACCGTGGCGAGGAGGCTGTTGCGCACGGTGGTCGCGAGGTTGCCCTGCTCCCACGCGGATGCGTAGTTCTCCCACTTCCACTCCTGCGGCAGCCACCACGAGGGGGCGCTGATGAACTCCTGGCTCGACTTCAGCGAGTTCATGAACATCCAGAACAGCGGGTAGATCTCGATGACCAGGATGACGACGATCGCCAGAGCCACGGGGATGCGGCCGAGGTAGTAGCGGGTGCTCCGGCGTCGGCGGAGCTGCGGACGCGGGGCGGGGGCGGGTGCCTGCGTTGAGACGTTTTCTGCGATGAGCGCGGTCATGGTCGATACCTCAGACGGTGTTGTCGCGTCGCGCGGAGCGGAAGATGAACAGGGTCACGAGGAAGCACATGATCGTGAGCAGCAGCGCGATCGTCGAGCCGTATCCGTAGTCGCTGAAGGCGAACGCGGTGCGCCACATGTACATCGTGAGCGGGGTGGTGCTGTTGCCCGGTCCGCCGCCGGTGAGGGCGAGCACCGAGTCGAACACCTTGATCGTGCCGTTGATCGAGAAGATCGTCGCCGCGAGAAGGATCGGCAGCGAGAGCGGCAGGATGATGTGCCGGAACAGCGACCAGTGCCGTGCGCCGTCGATGCGCGCCGACTCGATGATGTCGTCGGGGATGTCGAGCAGGCCGGCGAACAGCAGTACGGCGTAGAAGCCGACGGACCGCCAGAGGTCCATGATGATGATCACGATGAACGCCGTGTCGGACTGGCCGAGCCAGTCGACGCTTCCGAGCCCGACGTTCACGAGCAACTCGTTGACGATGCCGTCGCGCGGGGCCGACTGGAAGATCTTCTGGTAGAGCAGTGCGATCGCGACGGTCGGCACGACCACGGGGAAGAAGACGAGCGTGCGGATGAGCGCCGAGGTGAAGCGGCGCAGCACGAAGATGTAGAAGAGCGACAGGGCGTAGCCGACGGCCACCTGCCCGATCGTCATGATGAGGGCGTACTTGATGGTGAAGCCGAGGGCGGCGCCGATGTCGGGGTCCGAGAAGAGCCGGACGAAGTTGTCGATCCCGGCGAATCGGAACCCCTCGAGCGGGTTGCCTTTGACGAATGTGTAGCCGAACGACCAGAACACCGGCACGACCATCACGAGCGTGTACACGGCGAGGGCCGGGCCGAGGAGGATCGCGATCGCGCGACGGTCTCCGAGGACGGACTTCATGAGCGGGCTTTCTGACGGGGGTGGCGGGTGGCGGGTGGTGGCGGGGAGCCGAAGCGACTCCCCGCCACCCGTGAATCTATGCGGACGGGATCAGCCCGCGTCGAGGTCGGTCTGCAGAAGCTGCATGAACTCCTCGGGGCTCATCTGCCCGGTGACGAGCAGCGGAACGTTCTTCGACGAGTCCTGACCGGCCTTGGCGTTGAACAGCGCCTCGAACCACAGGACGCTCTGCGTGCTCGATGCGATGCGCTCGTGCACGTCCTGCGTCAGCTGCGGCTGCTCGGCCCAGACCTCGTCCGAGACCTTGAAGCCCGAGATGGTGTTCTGGTCCACGAGCGACATCTCACCGAAGTTCTCGGTGATGCACTTGGTCCACGCCTGCACCTTGGGTCCGAAGGTCGCCGAGCCGAAGGTCGACGGGAGTCCGACGTTCGAGGGGTACTGCGAGATGTCACCCGCGCCGCCCTCGACACCCGGGAACGGCATGAAGCCGACGTTCTCGACGCCGATCTTGTTCGCCTCCGGGTTGTTGACGGCCGTCAGCGCCCACGTGCCCATGTAGAACATGGCCGCGTTGCCGTTGAGGAACTCGTTCTGCGCGCCGTCGTAGTCGAGCGAGGCGATGTTGTCGTTGAGGTAGCCCGACGCGCCGAGGTCGGCGATCGCCTGAGCGGCCTCGACGTAGCCCTCGTCGGTCAGCTTCGCCTCGCCGTCGGCCACCTTCTGCAGCGCGTCCGGTCCGAGCGAGCGGAAGATGTATCCGCTGAGCAGTCGCGTGATCGGCCAGCCCTGCTCACCGGAGGCGGTCAGCGGGATGATGCCGTTCTCCTTGAACGTGGCGGACGCCGCGAGCAGCTCGTCCCAGGTCTGGGGCTCCTCGATGCCGTACTCCGCGAAGAGCGCCTTGTTGTAGAAGATGCCCTCGATGTTGTACTGGAACGGCAGGAAGCTGAACGCGCCGCCGTAGAGCTGCTTGATGGTCGAGATCGCGGCCGGCTCGATCTGGTCGAGCACACCGAGCTCGTCGAGCGCCTCGTCGAAGTCGACGAGCTTGCCGGCGTTCCAGAGCTTCGCGCCCTCGGCGGGGGTTCCACCGGCGGCGAACATGGCCGGCAGGGCGTCCTGGCCGACGAGCAGCTGGATCTGGCCGTCGAGGTCCGCCTGCGGGATCGAGTTGATCTCGAGCGGGAGGTCCTCGTTCTCGGCCGAGCAGACGCCGGTCGACATGTCCTCGAGCACGGGCGGGATGTTGCCGTTCTCGACGTTGACGAGGTATTCGAGCTTCTCCGGGTCGGTGCCCTCCGCGGGCGGCTCCGTCGGGCCGGCCGCACACGCGGCGAGCAGCAGCGCCGACGTCGCGGTCGCGGCGAGGGCGAGGGAGCGACGCCCGAGGCGTCGCTGACGTGCTGTGGTCACATTTCCTCCTTGAAGTGCGACGCCCCAATTGAGACGTTTCAATGGGGATGCTAACTTCGCTTCCCGGGGGTGTCAAGACGCATGCGGCCCGAGAAAGCGGTTGTCACGCGGTGTCACCCCCGATGCGACGGCGCGTCGACGCCGACTGCACTGAAACGTCACAAGCCGACGATGACTGAGAATCCACCGTGTTCCAGGCTAACGTGACGCATGAGGGGCGACTGACGCGAGATCGCACGGGCTCGGCGGAGATCCACGCGCCCTGCCCGCGTGTGCTCGCCCATGTGCGAGGTACACTTTGAAACGTTTCGATTGCGCACTCGAAGGAGAGACGAATGACCGGACCGACCTCTGACCGCCCGCTGCTCGGCAGCCGGGCCCTTGTGACGGGAGGAGCGGGAGCCCTCGGCAGCGTCATCGTCGATCGACTCGTAGGTGCCGGTGCAGACGTCGTCGTGGTCGACCTCGACGGCGAGCGCGCCGCGACACTCGCCGCATCCTTCGCCGACTCGGGCCGCGTGGTCGAATCGGTCGCGGTCGACCTCACCGACTTCGACGCCGTGCAGGAGGCGCTCGGCGCCGTGCAGACCGAGCGCGGCATCGACATCCTCGTGAACGCCGCGGGCGGTGGAGCGGTCGCCCCGTTCGCCGAGATGGATGCCGCGACCTGGCGCACCCAGATGGCGCGCAACCTCGACTCCGTCTTCCACGTGACCCGCGCGGTGCTGCCGGGCATGCTGGAGCGCGGCCACGGTCGCATCCTCAACATCGCCTCCATCGCGGCGATCTCGGGGGGACGGCTCGTGCGGAACGCGACCGCCTACGCCACCGCCAAGGCCGGCGTCGTGGGCCTCACGAAGTCGCTCGCGATCGAGGTCGCCGACCGCGGCGTCACGGTCAACGCGATCGCCCCCGGCGCGCAGGCGACCCCCGGTCGAGACCGCGACACTCCCGAGCAGCGCGCCGCGCTCCTCGACCAGATCCCGACCCGGCTGCTCGGCGACCCCGCGCACCTCGCCGACGCGATCCTCTTCCTCGTCTCCCCGGCCGCGCGCAACGTGACCGGCGTCATCCTGCCGCTCGACGGCGGCCATTCCATCTGAGAGGAGCTGCCATGTCGGAACGTCTCGACCACGGCAAGCACTGGTTCGACGAGGTCTACGGGCCGTCGGCATCCGAGGGGCTCGTCGCGATGCAGCGCGGGCGTGCGCAGGATCTCGCGCGCCTCGGCATCGAGTTCAACTTCGGCGACATCTACTCGCGCCCCGGGCTCACCATCGCCCAGCGCGAGCTGTTGACGCTCGCCTCGCTCGTGACCATCGGCGGGCTCGAGCCGCAGCTGCGCGGTCACACGAAGGGCGCGATCCGCGCCGGATGCACGGCCGAGGAGATCCTCGAGGCCGTGATCCACGTTGTGCAGTATGCGGGTTTCCCGAAGGCGCTCAACGCGATCAAGGTCGTCACCGACCAGCTCGTCGAGCTCGGCGTCGAGCTGCCCGAGCCCCTCGGCCCGAGCGACTGAGGGACCGAGGGACTGAGGGACTGAGGGACTGAGCGACCGGCTGCGGCTCAGCCGCGGAACGCGGGGCGAGGCGCCTGCCGGGTCGTCGTGCGCACCCGGTAGAGGCTCGTGGTCGCCGTGATGTAGAGGTCGCGGCCGTCCTCGCCACCGAATGCGACGTTCGAGACGGTCTCGGGCACCGGCACGTGCTCGAGCAGCTCGCCGCCGGGGGAGTAGACGTAGACCCCGTCGCCCGCGGAGGTCCAGATGCGCCCCTCCTCGTCGACGCGGAACCCGTCGGACGCCCCCACCGGCACGACCGCGAACCGCCTGCCTCCCGTGCACGCCCATCCGTCCACGTCGTAGGCGCGGATCTCGCGCGGCGCATCCGCCCAGAGGAACCCGGTGTCGGCGACGTACAGCACGCTCTCGTCGGGCGAGAACGCGAGCCCGTTCGGGTGGACCATGTCGGTGATCACGGGCTCCGCCTCGCCCGTCGCGGGGTCGATCCGGAACACGTAGCACGCGCCGTACTCCTGCTCGCCCGGGTGCCCCTCGCGTCCGCTCTCGTGGATGCCGTAGGGCGGGTCGGTGAACCAGACCGCCCCGTCGGATGCGACGACCACGTCGTTCGGCGAGTTGAACCGCCCGCCCGCCCAGCGGTCCGCGAGACCCACGAGGCGGCCATCCGCTTCCTCGCGCTCCACGCGCCGGCGGCCGTGCGAGCACTGCACGACGCGCCCGTCCGCGTCGACGGTCCGTCCGTTCGCGTACTCGGCGTCCGCGTCGTGCATGTGCACCTCACCGCTCGCGGCGTCGTACTCGAGCACCTCGGATGCGGGGATGCTGCTGAACCGCAGCCGCCCCGTCGCGGCGATCCATGCGGGCCCCTCCACCCACTCGTATCCGGTGGTCAGAAGCTGGAGGCGGGAGTCGTCGGCGATGAGCGAAGCCATCTCACCAGCATGGCATTTGAAACGTTACGATCGAACGTCGCCCATCCGTGCGTGTCCGATATGGTCGTGCCGGGTCGCTCGACGGAGGAGGACACGATGGCACGAGCCGGTATTCGCGAGGTCGCGGGTCTGGCGGGCGTCGCCGTCGGCACCGTCTCGCACTACCTGAATCACCCCGACAAGGTCTCGGCCGAGAAGGCGGAGCGCATCCGCGCCGCGATCGAGACCCTCGGATTCGTGCCCAACAACGCCGGGCGCCAGCTGCGTCTCGGCACGAGCCGTGCGGTGGCGTACATCGCGCCGGACGTGTCGAACCCGTTCTTCGCCGAGATCGCCGAGGATGTCGAGCGGCGCGCCTCGGAGCAGGGACTCACGGTCTTCATCGCGAACTCGCATCGCAGCCGCGAGCGGGAGGACGCCTATCTGGCTCTGTTCGAGCAGCATCAGGTGCAAGGGCTGCTGGTCGCCTCGCACGAGCCCATCGAGGACCGCCTGGCGCGCAGCCGGCAGCGCGGCACCCCGTCGGTGCTCGTCGGCCAGGCTGGAGTCTCCGAGGAGCAGCCCTCGGTCTCGCTCGACGACGTGTCCGGCGGCCACCAGGCGGCAGCGCACCTGCTCGCGATCGGATGCCGCCGGATCGCATTCGTCGGTGGCCCGCTCGGCATCAAGCAGATCGGCGACCGCCTGACCGGCGCGAGCGACGCGGTGCGTGAGGCGGGTACCGCGACCCTCGAGGTGGTGAACGCCACCGACCGCACCCTCCGCGGAGGTCGCGCCGCCGCGCAGGCGCTGCTCGAGCGCCCGCCCGAGCTGCGTCCCGAGGGCATCTTCGCCGCCAACGACCTGCTCGCTCTCGGCATGCTGCAGGTCTTCGTGGACGCAGGCGTGCGCGTGCCCGAAGAGCTCGCGATGGTGGGCTACGACGACATCGAGTTCGGCGAGGCCTCGCTGATCCCGCTCAGCTCGGTACGCGGTCGCCACGCCGACTTCGGCAGTGCCGCGCTCGATCTGCTCGTGGAGCTGATCCAGAACGGCGTCGTCGAGGACCCGCACCGCGTGTACGAGCCGACGCTCGTCGTCCGGCGCAGCTCCGAGGGGTTCGTGCCGCGCGGCTGAGCCCGGAGCGGATCAGAACTCGGCCGACATGGGGCGCCCCTCGAGGTGCGCGATCATGTTGAGCACGAGGAAGTTCCAGTTCTGGAAACCCTTCGTCATGATCGGTTCGCCGCTGTCGGGGTGGTAGTACTCGTGCAGCGATCCCGAAGTCTCGAGGTCGCGGCCGAAGAGCTCGATGGTCTGCTCGGCGATGCGGCGCGCGTCGTCGTCGTATCCGTACTTCACGAGACCCCGGAAGACCATGTAGTTCGACATGCCCCAGATGGGCCCGAGCCAGTTCGACGGGTTGTTCGAGGCGCGCAGGTCGTACTGCTTCTCGAGCCGGGAGAGGGTGCGGATCCCGTAGCGGGCCGCGAAGGTGCGGGGATCGCGCAGGCGCTCCACCATCCGCTCCGCCTGCTCGGCCGAGGCGAGACCGGCCCACATGGGCAGGAAGCTCGACCAGTTGTCGATGCGCATGATGAGCGACGACCACCGGCGGGGCGCCCCGCGGTGCAGCCAGTCCTCGGGGTCGATATCGCGCAGGCCGATGTCGGCGCTGTAGAAGGTGCCGTCCCGCTCGTCCCAGAGGTGCGCGTTCATGGCATCCGCGAGGTCGCGCGCGCGCCCGCGCCAGCGGTTCGCGGCGGGCAGGTCGTCGAGCTCTTCGAGCAGGTAGCCGTAGGCGAGCAGCTCGCGGTAGAGCAGGCTGTTGAGGTAGACGGCCGCGGTGCTGCGCGGCGGACGGAAGTAGACGGACGGGTCGTTGTCGACGCCGATCGCGAAGTCGGTCTGCCAGTAGGCGAGCCCCGTCGCAGGGTGCACGTGGCTCTCGAGGTAGCGGTCGAGGAAGCGCTCGATCGCGGGCATGCCCTCGCGGATCCAGGACGCGTCGCCGCTGCGCTGAGTGAGGAGCGCGGCGTGCTGGGCGAGCACCGGCTTGTGCATGTTCTCGGCGAACCCGCCCGCGCGGGTCGCGTCGCCGTGGATGAGGGTGCGCTCGGGGCGCATCTGCACGGGCATGACGCCGTCGGCGTCGGTGTGGTCGAGGAAGTTGCGGATCGAGCCCGCCTCGTAGTCGAAGAACCGGCCCCGCTGGTCGGTGTCGGCCTCCACCTGCCCCAGCACGATGCTGATCGACCAGGAGTCCCAGTCCCAGAGGGCGTCGGAGTAGTAGGGGGAGTTCGGGCTGCTCGGCACCGTATACGGATGGGTGAGCTGCCCCGCGGGTTCGCGCGTCATCTGAACGGCGTTCTCGCGGATGTGGCTCTCGAGCAGTCGGGTCCAGCGGTCCAGCATCATCGCTCCAGGTTCCGGGCCACCGGGCCCGCACCTATTTTGACACGTTTCAATCAGGGGAGGTAGCGCGTGACGGGGAAGTCCCGGATCACGAGCGCCCGCAGCGCCTCGAGATCGCCCGACACGAGCCCGTGCGCGCGCGCCTGCACGAGCACGTTGCCGATCGCGGTCGCCTCCACGGGGCCCGCGACGACGGGTAGCCCCGTCGCCCGCGCGGTGAGCCGGCACAACAGCGCATTCTGCGATCCGCCGCCCACGAGGTGCACGGTGCGGATGTCGACCCCCGAGAGCTCGGACGCGCGACGCAGCGTCGCCGCGTACGCCTCCGCGAGGCTCTCGAGGATGGAGCGCGTGAGCTCCGCGCGGGACGCGGGGGCACGCATGCCGCGCTCCGCGAACCAGGCGGCGATGCGATCCGGCATGCCACCCGGAGCAAGGAACACGGGGTCGTCGGCGTCGAACACGGGCACCTCGCCCTCCACCTGCTCGGCGGCGGCGAGGAGCTCGCCGAGATCCACGCGCTCGCCCGAGCGCTCCCAGTCGCGCACCGACTCGGACAGCAGCCACAGCCCCATCACGTTGTGCAGGTACCGCACCCGCCCGTCCACGCCGCCCTCGTTCGTGAACCCGGCGAGACGGCTCGCCTCTCCGAGCACGGGGCGGTCGAGCTCGACGCCGACGAGCGACCAGGTGCCGCTCGAGATGTAGGCGACGTCGCGATCCGTCGACGGCACCGCGACGACCGCGCTCGCCGTGTCGTGTGATCCGACGGTCGTGACGAGCGCATCCGAGCTGCCGGTGCCGCGGCGGGCCGTGGGGAGCAGCGGACCGAGCACGGTGCCGGGGTCCACGAGCCCGCGAGCGAGAGCGGGTGGCAGATCGAGGAGCTCCATGAGGGAGGTATCCCACTCGCCGCTCGACACCTCGACGAGGCCGGTGGTGGAGGCGTTCGTGCGCTCCGCGACGCTGCGTCCGGTGAGCCAGAATGCGAGCAGGTCGGGCAGCAGCAGGAACGAGTCGGCGTCGTCGAGGGTGCCGGCGAGGCGGTCGGCGGTGAGCTGGAACAGGGTGTTGAACGGGAGGTGCTGCAGGCCGTTGCGGGCGTAGAGCTCGGCGGCGGAGACGCGCGCGTGCACCACCTCGACCGCCGCGAGGTTGCGCTCGTCGCGGTAGGAGTAGGGCTCGCCCAGCATCCGTCCGTCACGCAGCAGCGCGTAGTCGACCGCCCACGAGTCGATGCCGATCGAGGTCAGCTCGGGCGCGCGCCGCACCGCCTCGGCGAGACCCTCGACGACGTTGCGGTAGAGCTCGGTGACGCTCCAGTGCAGGCCGTCGGGCGTGCGCACCGGCGAGTTCGGGAAGCGCGCGACCTCCTCGAGTCGGAGGCCGTCGGAGCCTAGGTGTCCGAGCATCACCCGGCCGCTCGTCGCGCCCAGGTCGACCGCGGCGGCGGTGCCGACGCGTGCGGGGCTCATCGCAGGAACGCGGCGGCGACGCCCGCGTCGACGGGGATGTGCAGCCCCGTCGTGTGGGAGAAGTCGGGACCGGTGATCGCGGCGACCGCGTTGGCGACGTTCTCGGGCAGCACCTCGCGCTTCAGGATCGTGCGCTGCGCGTAGAACTTGCCGAGGTCGTCCTCCTCGATCCCGTAGGTCTTCGCGCGGTTGGCGCCCCATCCGGAGGCGAAGATGCCGGACCCGCGCACCACGCCGTCCGGGTTGATGCCGTTCACCCGCACGCCGTGCTCGCCGAGCTCGACCGCGAGCAGTCGCACCTGGTGCGCCTGGTCGGCCTTCGTCGCCGAGTAGGCGATGTTGTTCGGGCCGGCGAAGACCGAGTTCTTGGAGGCGATGTAGACGATGTCGCCGCCGAGGCCCTGCGCGATAAGCGCTTTCGCCGCCGCCTTCGCGACGAGGAACGAGCCCTTCGCCATGATGTCGTGCTGGAAGTCCCAGTCCTTCTCGGTGGTCTCGAGCAGCGGCTTCGAGAGCGAGACGCCCGCGTTGTTCACGACGAGGTCGACCCCGCCGAACGCGAGGATCGCCTCGTCGAGCGCGCGCTCCACCTGTGCCGAATCGGTGACGTCGACCTGCACGCCGATCGCGACGTCGGTGGAGCCGAGCTCGGCGGCGGCCGCCTGGGCCTTCGCGAGGTCGAGGTCCGCGATCACGACGCACGCGCCGTCCGCGGCGAGGCGGGTGGCGATGGCCTTCCCGATGCCGGACGCGGCGCCCGTCACGAAGGCGACGCGCGTCGCGTGCGACTTCGGCTTCGGCATTCGCTGCAGCTTCGCCTCTTCGAGTGCCCAGTACTCGATGCGGAACTTCTCGGCATCCGAGATGGGCGTGTAGCTCGAGATCGCCTCTGCGCCGCGCATGACGTTGATCGCGTTGAGGTAGAACTCGCCCGCGACGCGCGCGGTCTGCTTGTTCGCGCCGAAGCTGAACATCCCGACCCCGGGGACGAGGACGATCGCGGGGTCCGCGCCGCGCATGGCGGGGGAGTCGGCGTCGGCGTGCGCCTCGTAGTACGCGGTGTAGTCGGCGCGGTAGGCCTCGTGCAGCTCGGCGAGGCGCGCGATCGACTCCTCGACGGATGCGTTGGCGGGCAGGTCGAGCAGCAGCGGCTTGACCTTCGTGCGCAGGAAGTGGTCGGGGCAGCTCGTGCCGAGCGCCGCGAGCGCGGGGGCCTTCTTCGAGGCGAGGAACTCGAGCACGCGCGGGTCGTCGGTGAAGTGGCCGACCATCGGCTTGTCGTGCGAGGCGAGTCCGCGGATGGTGGGGGCGAGGGCGGCGGCTTTCGCGCGGCGCTCCTCATCGGGCAGTGCCTGGTTCTTCTTCACCGTCGCGCCGAACGGGGTCTTCTTTCCCTTGCGGTCGATGTAGTCCTGGGCGGTGTCGATGATCCAGCGGCTGTTCTTCTCGGCCTCCGCGCTCGTGTCGCCCCAGGCCGTGATGCCGTGCCCGCCGAGGATGCATCCGATCGCCTTCGGGTTGGCGCGCTTGATCTCGGCGATGTCGAGTCCGAGCTGGAACCCGGGGCGGCGCCACGGCACCCACACGACCTTGTCGCCGAAGGCCTTCTTGGTGAGCTTCTCGCCGTCCTTCGCGGTGGCGAAGGCGATGCCGGCATCCGGGTGCAGGTGGTCCACGTGGGCGGCGTCGACGAGGCCGTGCATCGCGGTGTCGATCGAGGGTGCCGCGCCGCCGGTCCCGTGCAGCGTGTAGGCGAAGGCGGCGACCATCTCGTCCTCGCGCTCGACGCCGGGGTAGACGTCGACCATCGCGCGGAGGCGGTCGAGTCGCAGCACCGCGAGACCCGCCTCGGTGAGCGTGCCGAGGTCGCCTCCGGAGCCCTTCACCCACAGCAGCTCGACGTCGTCTCCGGTCACCGGGTCGATCGCCGTGCCCTTCGCGGAGGTGTTGCCGCCCGCGTAGTTGGTGATCTTCGGATCGGAGCCGAGCCGATTGCTGCGCTCGATGAGCTCGGCGGCGGGCGACTTCTTCGTCATGGGAGTTTCTCGTCCTCTGGGTCGCGGGCGCGGTGCGTCCTGTGAATCGTTTCAAATCCTACCGACCCCCACCTCGACGCGCAACCGCCCAACGGCGAGCCCTCGGCCCCGTGAGAGTACGCACTTCTGCGTACTCTCACGCGCCGCGGGCCGCAGAAGTGCGTACTCTCACGGAGCCGAGAGGGCGCGGGAGCTCAGGGGAGCTGGTCCTCGAGGTGGAACACCTCGGCGAGGCGCGGGGCGCCCTGGTCGGGGCGCGCGCCGGGGAGCGCCACGAAGAAGTCCGCCGCCTCGGCCTCCCACGCGGCGGTTCGCGGATCGGTTGCCAGGGCCGCCGCGGACGCCGCGTCGTCGTCGGTCTCGTAGTAGCCGATGAGCAGCCCGTCGTCCCGGAGGAAGAGCGAGTAGTTGCGGCGCCCGGCATCCGCGATCGCCTGCAGCATCTCGGGCCACACGGCCCGGTGCCGCTCGACGTACTCCGCCATCCGCCCAGGCTTCACCTGCAGCTGGAAGCAGACGCGCTCCATCGGATGCGCCCGCGCCTCAGGCGCCCCAGCCGGCCTGCGCGCCGCCGACGCGGCCCTCGACGATGCTCGCCGCGTAGCCGGATGCCGCATACGCCGCCATCGGGTCCGCCGGCAGGCCCTTCGCCTCGCGGTAGGCCGCGAGGGCCGGGCGAACGTCGGTGTAGAAGGCGTCCATGAGGATCTCGTTCGCCGCGAGCACGTCGCCCGAACGCTGCGCCGCGGTGAGCGCGTCGCGGTCGATGAGCAGCGCGCGCGCGGTCATCTCCTGCACGTTGAGCACGCTGCGGATCTGCCCGGGGATCTTGTCCTCGATGTTGTGGCACTGGTCGAGCATGAACGCCACATCCGAGTCGGTGCCGTAGCCGCCTCCGCGCACGACCTCCACGAGGATGCGGAACAGCTGGAACGGATCCGCGGCGCCCACGATGAGGTCGTCGTCGGCGTAGAAGCGCGAGTTGAAGTCGAACGAGCCGAGCTTCCCGAGGCGCAGCAGCTGCATGACGATGAACTCGATGTTCGTGCCGGGGGCGTGGTGGCCGGTGTCGAGGCACACCATGGCGCGGTCGCCGAGGGCTGCGACCTGTGCGTACGAGGTGCCCCAGTCGGGAACATCGGTGTGGTAGAACGACGGCTCGAAGAACTTGTACTCGAGCACGAGACGCTGGTCGGGGCCGATCCGGTCGTAGATCTTCTGGAGCGAGTCGGCGAGGCGGTCCTGTCGTCCGCGCATGTCGTCCTGGCCGGGGTAGTTGGTGCCGTCGGCGAGCCAGATCTTGAGGTCGCGGCTGCCGGTCTCGCCCATGATGTCGATGCACTCGTAGTGGTGGTCGATCGCCTTCTGGCGGATGCGATCGTCGGAGTGCGTGACCGAGCCGAGCTTGTAGTCGTCGTCCTGGAAGGTGTTCGAGTTGATCGTGCCGAGCGCGACCCCGTGCTCGTCGGCGTGGCGGCGGAGGTCGGCGTAGCTGTCGACCTTGTCCCACGGGATGTGCAGCGCGACGGTCGGCGCGAGGCCGGTGTGCCGATGCACCTGGGCGGCATCCGCGATCTTCTCGTAGGGGTCACGCGGCACGCCGGGCTGGGCGAACACCTTGAAGCGGGTTCCGGAGTTGCCGAAGGCCCAGGAGGGGAGTTCGATGGCCTGCTCCTCGAGGAGCGGCGCGATCGCGGTGAGGTCGGTCATGTTTCCCTGCTTGTCTCGTCGTTGAAACGATTCACTATCGGCAACAGTAGGACGTGGCGCGACGGAGGTCAAGTCGTCCGTTCGGCTAACCTGGCCAGATCGCGCCCGACGGATCGGAAGGAACTCGATGGCCGTCTCGATCCGCGACGTCGCCGAGCTCGCCGACGTCTCCGTCGGCACCGTCTCGAACGTGCTCAACCGACCCGAGCGCGTCTCGGAGGCCGTGGTTGCCCGCGTACACGACGCGATCCGCGAGCTCGGCTACGTGCGCAACGACGCCGCACGCCAGCTGCGCGCGGGACGCTCCAGCTCGGTGGGACTCGTCGTGCTCGACGCCCGCAACCCGTTCTTCACCGACATCGCGCGGGGCGCCGGCGACGAGGCATCCGCGCACGGGGTGTCGGTGCTCCTCGGAGACAGCGACCAGAACCTCGAACGCGAAGCCGCCTACCTCGATCTCTTCGAGGAGCAGCGCGTGCGCGGGGTGCTGGTGTCGCCGCTCGGCGACGAGGGCGAGCGGCTCGAGCGGCTGCGCGCGCACGGCACTCCGGTCGTGCTCGTGGACCGCCGAGCGGACGGCGGGGTGCTCAGCTCGGTCTCGGTGGATGACGTGGCCGGCGGCCGGATCGCCGTCGAGCACCTGCTCGACCTCGGGCGCCGGCGGGTGGCGTTCGTTGCGGGCCCGCTCGGCATCCGCCAGGTCGGGGATCGACTGGCGGGGGCGCGTGAGGCCGTGGGAGCCGTGCCGGATGCGCGGTTGGAGGTGCTCGAAGGTGCGTCGCTCTCGGTGTTCGAGGGGCGCCGGATCGGCGAGCAGCTGCTGGCCCGCGATGCCGCCGAACGCCCGGATGCGGTGTTCGCCGCGAACGACCTGCTCGCCGTGGGGCTGCTGCAGGCGCTCGTGATGGCGGGCGGGCTGCGAGTGCCGGACGACATCGCGATCGTCGGCTTCGACGACATCGACTTCGCGGAGGCGACGATCGTGGCGCTCAGCTCCGTGCGTCAGCCGAGTCGCCTCATCGGGCAGACGGCGCTGCGCATCCTCCTCGAGGAGGCCGACGACCCGACTCTCGCGCCGCGCCAGGTGGTCTTCCAGCCCGAGCTCATCACCCGAGCCTCTTCTCGTCCTCTGCGCTAGACATGTCTCCGGCGCGAGAGACACCGCCGCGCGGGTGTCCGAGGCGCTCTAGACATGTCTATGGCAGACGACGTCACGACGTCGCACGGTGGGTTTCCAGGAACTCGTAGACCTCTCGGTCGTCGACCCCGGGGTAGGTGCCGGATGGCAGCGGGCTGAAGATGTGCGCGTGCACCTTCGCGCTCGTCCAAGCCTTGCCGGCCCAGTGCGACTCGAGCTCGCTCGGGGCACGACGGCAGCAGCTCGCATCCGGGCATCGTGACTGCTCTCGCCGTGTCTCCTCACGCCCCCGGAACCACTTCGACTCCGCGAACGGCACCCCTACCGTGATCGAGAACTCGTCGCTCGCGCCCGTGCCGGTCTGGCTCGACTCGAAGAACGTGCCCTCGGGCGTGTCGGTGTACTGGTAGAACTCGGTCGTCCGGTTGATCCGCGTGAACGCCGTGCGCGCCGCCCAGAACCGGCACACGATCTGCCCCTCCACGCCACCGGTCACATCCGTCGGCAGCCGCAGCCCGTCGTTCTCGTACGCCTTCGCGACCGAGCCGTCGCCGCCGACCCGCAGGAAGTGCACCCGCATGTCGAGGTGCGCGGTCGCGAGGTTCGTGAAACGCAGAGCGGCCGCCTCGTGGGTCACCCCGAACGCGTCGCGGAAATCCTCGATCGCGATGTCGTGGTCGGCCTTCGCCTGCGTGAGATGCCGCACCGCCTGCGCCCGCGGCATGAGGCACGCGGCCGCGAAGTAGTTGATCTCGAGCCGCTGCTGCAGGAACTCCGCGTAGTCGCGCGGGGCCCGGTGGCCGAGCAGGCGATGGGCGATCGCCTGCAGCGCCATCGAGCGGAGGCCGTGCCCGCCCGGGATCGACGCCGGCGGCAGATAGATCCGCCCGTTCTCGAGATCGGTGACCGAGCGTGCCGAGTGCGGCAGATCGTGCACGTGCACGAGCTCGAATCCGAGCCGTTGGGCCATGACGGCGACCATGCGGTGCGTCACGGCCCCGCGCTCGTATCCGACCTCGGCCATCACCCGCTCGGCGAGCTCCTCGATCTCGGGCAGGTGGTTGTCACGCTCGCGCATCCGGGCCCGTAGCTCGGTGTTCGCTCGACGCGCCTCCTCGGGAGTCGCGATCGCCTCGCGCGAGCGGCGGTCGAGTTCGCGGTGCAGCCCCACGATCGCGGTGAGCACCTCGTCGGGCATGCCGCGGCCGGGCCGCAGCACGGGGAGGCCGAGCTCCGCGTAGAGGGCGCCGGACTGCGCCCGTTCGAGCTCGATCTCGAGCGCGGCCCGCGGCGAGGGAGGGGCGTCGTCTAGCAATTCGGAGAGGGGTACGCCGAGGCGCTCGGCGAGCTGGGTGAGCAGTGAGAGGCGCGGCTCGCGCCGGCCGTTCTCGAGCAGCGACAGCTGGCTGGTCGATACCCCGATCGCCTCGCCCAGCTCGCCGAGGGTGAGGTCGGCGGCGGTGCGGAAATGACGGATGCGCTGCCCCAGCGTCGCGAGATCGGCCATGAATCAACGCTACGTCAAGATCAGCGGAAATTTCCGCGGTGTTCGCCAATCTGTGCCTCTTCTGCGCGCCAGAGTGGAAATCAGAACTGATCTTCACGGAGGTTCCCATGACTGTCACCGCCCCGCCATCGGCGCGCCCCGCATCCGCATCCGCGACGCCCGCCGCGCCCGCGCCCGCAACGCCCGCCGCACCCGCGCTCGCCGAGTGGGTCGCCGAATACGCCGAGTTGCTCCAGCCCGACGAAGTCGTGTGGGTCGACGGATCGCGGGCTCAGCTCGACGGGATCCTCACGCGGATGGTCGACGAGGGGCGCCTCATCCGCCTCAACGCGGAGCACCGCCCCTACAGCTTCCTCGCGCGCAGCGACCTCGACGACGTGGCCCGGGTCGAGTCGCGCACCTTCGTCTGCTCCGAGCACGAGGCGGATGCCGGCCCCACGAACAACTGGCGCGAGCCGACCGCGATGCGCGCCGAGCTCCGCGATCTGTTCCGCGGGGCGATGCGTGGACGCACGCTCTACGTCGTGCCGTTCTCCATGGGGCCTGTCGGCGGATCGCTCTCGCGACTCGGCGTCGAACTCACCGACTCGGCGTATGTCGTCGCGAGCATGTCGGTGATGACGCGCGTCGGCGACGCCGTTCGGCAGCTGATCGACGCTGGCGCTCCGTGGGTGCGGGCCGTGCACAGCGTCGGCGCGCCGCTCGAGCCGGGCGACGCGGATGTCGCATGGCCGTCGAACCCCGTGAAGTACATCTGCCACTTCCCCGAGACGCGCGAGATCGCGTCGTTCGGGTCGGCTTACGGCGGCAACGCCATCCTCGCGAAGAAGTCGTTCGCTCTCCGGATCGCGTCGGCGATGGCTCGCGACGAGGGGTGGCTCGCCGAGCACATGCTCCTGCTGCGGGTGACAGACCCGCGTGGCAGGCGCTTCCACATCGCCGCCGCCTTCCCGTCCGCCTGCGGCAAGACGAACTTCGCGATGCTGCGGTCGACGCTTCCGGGCTGGACGGTCGAGACCCTCGGCGACGACATCGCCTGGCTCGCGCCCGGGCCGGATGGGCGCCTCCGCGCGATCAACCCGGAGGCCGGATTCTTCGGCGTGGCGCCGGGCACCGGCTACGACACCAACCCCACTGCGATCGACACGCTGTGGGGCAACACCATCTTCACGAACGTCGCGCTGCGTCCGGACGGGGACGTGTGGTGGGAGGGGCTGACGGCGACGCCGCCGGATGGCCTCACCGATTGGCGGGGCGAGGCGTGGTCGCCGGACTCCGGGCTGCCCGCCGCGCACCCGAACGCGCGGTTCACGGTCGCCGCGGGGCAGTGTCCCTCGATCGCCGCCGACTGGGAGGACCCGGCGGGAGTGCCGATCGACGCGATCATCTTCGGAGGGCGCCGGGCGACGGGCGTCCCGCTCGTCGTGGAGGCGCGCGACTGGGAGCACGGCGTGTTCCTGGGGGCGACGATCGCATCCGAGCGGACGGCGGCGGCGGAGGGGGCGGTCGGCGAGCTGCGCCGTGATCCCTTCGCGATGCTCCCGTTCTGCGGGTACAACATGGGCGACTACTTCGCGCACTGGCTCGACATCGGAACGGCGCTGCGTCGCACCGGGGGAGTGCCGGCCGTCTACCAGGTGAACTGGTTCCGCAAGGACGCCGACGGCTCGTACCTCTGGCCCGGATTCGGCGAGAACGGCCGCGTGCTCGCCTGGATCGTCGAGCGGATCGCGGGGGAGGCACCCGCCGTCGACACCCCGCTCGGCCGTGTGCCGTCGGTCTCGGGGATCGACCACCGCGCCGCGGGGGTGACAGACGCCGAATGGGCAGAGCTCTTCCGCATCGACCCCGCCGCGCATCTCGCGGAGGCGGACGACACCGAGCGGTTCTTCGGGCGCTTCGGTGATCGCCTCCCCGCCGCCATGACCCGCCAGTTGGACGCACTCCGCGCCCGGCTGGAGCAGCAGATCGACAGAAAGGCCGTCGCGTGAGCTTCGTGCAAGGAACCGCCGTACCCGACCGCAACCTCGCGCTGGAGTTGGTGAGGGCGACCGAGGCGGCGGCGATCCGCGCATCCGCGTTCGTGGGGCTCGGCGACAAGATCGCCGCTGACGGCGCCGCGGTGGATGCCATGCGGGCGTTCCTCGGCACGGTCGCGTTCCGCGGCACGGTCGTGATCGGCGAGGGCGAGAAAGACCGCGCCCCGATGCTGTTCAACGGGGAGGTCGTGGGCACGGGGGATGGGCCGGAGTGCGACATCGCAGTCGATCCGATCGACGGCACATCGCTCACCGCCGCGGGGCGCTCGAACGCGATCTCGATGATCGCGGCGTCGGATCGCGGCACGATGCTCGACGCGTCGAGCGTGTTCTACATGGAGAAGATCGTGACCGGACCGGCGGGGATCGGCGTGGTCGATATCCGCCGCCCGGTCGCTGAGAACCTGCGCGCGCTCGCGGATGCGTCGGGCAAGCGGGTCGGCGACCTCGCGGTCGGCGTGCTCGACCGGCCGCGGCACGAGGGGCTCGTGGCCGACATTCGCGCGGCGGGTGCCGGAGTGCGGTTGCTGCTCGACGGGGATGTCGCGGGTGGGATCGCGGCGGCCTCGGCGGACGGCGGGCTCGACATGTGCGTCGGCGTAGGCGGCAGCCCGGAGGGTGTGGCGACGGCGTGCGCGGTGAAGGCGCTCGGCGGGCTGATCCAGGGGCGGCTGATGCCGCAGGATGACGCGGAGCGCGAGCGCGGTGCCGCGGCCGGTCTGCTGTTCGACCACGTGTACGAGGCCGACGACCTCGTCGCGGGCGACAACACCTTCTTCGTCGCGACCGGGATCACCGACGGGGCGTTGCTCGACGGCGTGCGCAAGCTCGGTCCGGTGATCCGTACGGAGTCGATCGTGGTGCGCGGCGCCTCCGGCACCATGCGCCGCATCACCGCCGACTACCGAGCCCACCGCTGGGAGTAGCCCCCGCGTCCCCCTCCCTCCCTCCCTCCCCCCCTCCCCCTGAGGGGTCGCAAACTGCGCGAGACACGGCGTGTTGAGCGCAGTTTGCGACCCCTCAAGGGGAAAGGGGGATTGTTAGACAATCTGGTAGGGTCGGCGGGTGAGCTCAGGGGAGACAGGGTCGTCGGGCGTCCTTCCGGATGCCGTGGTCGCGACCCTGCGCGACGCGATCCTGGGAGGCCGCATCGCCCCCGGCGCGCCCGTGACCGAGGCGTTCGTCTCGCGCGAGTTCGACATGGCGCGTCCCACGGCCCGCATCGGCATCGACCGTCTCGTCGCCGCCGGGCTCCTCACCCGCGAGCCCCACCACGCCGCCCGCGTTCCGCGCCTCGGCGCCTCCGACATCACCGACCTCTTCGCCGCGCGCGCCGCCCTCGAAGCCGCCGCCGTCGAACTGCTCGCCGCCGAGGCGAACATCCCGCCGAACGCCCAGCGTGCCCACGACGCGCTCGCCGCCCTCGCGCCGGATGCCGCCTACGCACCCGCCGACATCGCGTTCCACCGCGCGCTCGTCGAAGGCGCTCCGTCCACCCGGCTGCCTCGCCTGCACGGTCTGCTCATGGGTGAGATCGAGCTCGCCATCGCGCAGGTCGAGGCGCACCGTCTGCGCTCGGTCGCCGAGGTCGCCGACGAGCACGGCCGCATCCTCGCCGCCATCGCGGCCGGCGACGCGGTCGACGCGGCCCGGCTCGCCCGCACCCACGTCCTCGCCTCGCGCGACCGCCTGCTCGCGCACATCGACTCCGCCCACGAAAGGTGACCCGCATGGTCCAGCGTCAGTTCCCCCGCCCGGCCGAGCTCTTCGAGCTCATGAAGTTCAAGAAGCCGGAACTCGATGCGAAGAAGCGCCGCCTCCAGGGCGCCCTCACGATCGCCGACCTGCGCGACATCGCCAAGCGCCGCACCCCGAAGGCGGCCTTCGACTACACGGATGGCGCGGCCGAGGGCGAGCTCTCGCTGGCCCGTGCGCGCCAGGCGTTCGAGGATGTCGAATTCAGCCCCCGGATCCTGCGCCCCGCCGCCGAGGTCGACACCAGCTCCACGATCCTCGGCGGCCCGAGCGCGTACCCGTTCGCGATCGCGCCCACCGGATTCACGCGCCTCATGCAGACCGAGGGCGAGGTCGCCGGCGCGGGCGCGGCGGGTGCGGCCGGCATCCCGTTCACGCTGTCGACCCTCGGCACGACCTCGATCGAGGGGGTGAAGGCGGCGAACCCGGATGGCCGCAACTGGTTCCAGCTCTACGTCATGCGGCAGCGCGAGATCTCGTACGGTCTCGTCGAGCGCGCCGCGGCGGCGGGATTCGACACCCTCCAGTTCACCGTCGACACCCCGGTCGCGGGTGCGCGCCTGCGCGACAAGCGCAACGGGTTCTCGATTCCTCCCCAGCTCACGGCCGGCACGATCGTCAATGCGATCCCGCGTCCGTGGTGGTGGTTCGACTTCCTCACGACCCCGAAGCTCGAGTTCGCCTCGCTGCAGTCCACGGGCGGCACGGTGGGCGAGCTGCTCGACGCGGCCATGGATCCGACGATCTCGTTCGACGACCTCGACGTCATCCGCGGCATGTGGCCCGGCAAGATCGTGATCAAGGGCGTGCAGAACGTCGACGATGCGAAGGCGCTCGCCGCGGCGGGCGTCGACGGCATCATCCTCTCCAACCACGGAGGCCGTCAGCTCGACCGCGCGCCCATCCCGTTCCACCTGCTGCCGGATGTGGTGCGCGAGGTCGGCGCGGATGTCGAGATCGGTGTCGACACCGGCATCATGAACGGCGCCGATATCGTTGCCTCGGTCGCGCTCGGCGCGAAGTTCACGATGATCGGCCGGGCCTACCTGTACGGCCTGATGGCGGGTGGGCGAGCGGGCGTCGACCGCACGATCGAGATCCTCACGGGCGAGCTCGTGCGCACCATGAAGCTCCTCGGGGCGTCGTCGCTGGCCGAGCTGGAACCGGCGCACGTGACGCAGCTGCAGCGGCTCGTGCCGCGCGCGGCAGGCTGACCCGCACGCACTGCACCGCACCGCACGTCCAGCGGGCGAACGAGGGATTCCCCGGAGCCACCAAGGAACCGCCAGGGTTCTCATGAGCCCGCCGTGGCGGGATGGGATCGTCACACCCGTCCCGACCCGGAGGAATCCATGGACGCCTTGCTGCTCATCGCCGCCGACCTCGTCGCGATCACGTCGCTCGTGCTCGGCCTGTACGTGCCGAGGCACCGTCGTCGCGATCTCGTCGTCGCGTTCCTCACGGTGAACGTCGGCGTGCTCGCTGTCTCGATCGTGCTGGGATCCTCGGCGGCGGGGCTCGGTATCGGGCTCGGACTGTTCGGCGTGCTGTCGATCATCCGATTGCGGTCCTCCGAGATCGAGCAGCACGAGGTCGCGTACTACTTCGCCTCGCTCGCGCTCGGGCTCGTGGCGGGTCTGGGGTCCGCGGCGCCTCTCGTGTCGCTCGGGCTGATGGCGCTGATCGTCGCGGTGCTCGCACTCGGCGACAGCCGCCTCCTGCTCCGCCGCTATCGGCAGCAGGTCGTGCGACTCGATCGCGCCTACACCGACGAGGCCGTCCTGCGCGTCGAGCTGGAGCGGATGCTGGGGGCGCGGGTGCACCGGGTGACGGTGCGTCGACTCGACCTGATCGATGATTCGACCGTCGTCGAGGTCCGCTACGAACTGCCGCGCGAACCGGGCGGGGATCGCATCGCGGATGCCGTCGCCGCCGCCCAATCCCGTGCGTCGCAGGTGGGGGTGCGCTGATGTCCGGAATCCTCGTCCCCGCCGACCTCCCGGGCATCGGGCTCGCGGAGCTGCTGGAGCTCGCCGCGCTGCAGACCCGGATCGACCGCAAGTACGTGCTGCCGCGTGCCGACGCCGAGCGTGTGCTGGCGTCCCTCGACCGCTCGACGCGGGCGCTCGAAGTGGATGGCATCCGCGCCTCCCAGTACGAGTCGCTGTATTTCGACACCGACGACCTCCTGAGCTACCGGATGGCGGCGCTCGGTCGCCGGCGTCGCTTCAAGCTGCGCACCCGCAGCTATCTCGACTCGGGCGCCGCGTACCTCGAGCTGAAGACGAAAGGCGCCCGGAGCGCGACCGTGAAGGAGCGCCTCGAGTACGAGCTGGAGCACCGGGACGAGCTCACGCCCGAAGGCGCGGCGTATGCCGCGGCGCCGCTCGGGGAACTCGGCGTGCCGGACCCCGACCGGCTGCGGCCGACGCTCGTCACCCGCTATCGCCGCGAGACCCTCTATCTGCCGGGCACGGGAAGCCGCGCCACCGTCGACACCGACCTCGCATGGGAGGACGCCGACGGCGCCCACCTCGAGCTGCCCGGCCTCGCGATCGTCGAGTCGAAGTCGGCGGGCGCCGCATCCGAGCTCGACCGGCTGCTGTGGTCACGCGGCCACCGGCCCGTACGGGTGTCGAAGTTCGGCACGGGTCTCGCGGCCCTCCGGCCCGACCTTCCTTCGCACAAATGGAACCGCGTCCTGCGACGTCACTTCGCAGCGGCCGCTTGATCTCCCGGAAGGAGAACCCCATGACCACACGACGCCCCGCACTCCTGTTCTCGGCTGCGGCTCTTGCCGCGGCCCTCGGCCTCACCGGCTGCGCCGTCGCGGCGACGAGCTCCGGATCCGACTCGACGACGGCAACGGTGACCCAGGTGGTCCCCGACGACCTTTCGGCGGAGGCCGTGCTCGCAGCGAACTCCGACGCCACCACGGTGAACGACGACGAGTGGAGCGCGAGCGACGCGGTGGACATCGCGGCGAGTTCCGACACCGTGACGATCTCGGAGGCCGGTGTGTATCGCCTCTCGGGGGAGTACACGGGTGGCGTGGTGATCGACGCGGGGGAGGATGCGCTGGTCGTGCTGATCCTCGACGGCGCCGACATCGCGGGTGACGGTGGCCCCGGAATCCAGGTGACCTCGGCGGACGACGTGGGCATCTACCTCGCCGACGGCACCACGAACACCGTCACCGATGCGGGCGCCTCCTATGCGGACGACGCGGACTTCCACGCCGCGATCGCCTCGGCCGCCGACCTGACGATCTCGGGCGCGGGGTCGCTCGAGGTCACCGCGGTCGACGACGGCATCTCGACGAGCGACGATCTCGTGATCCTCTCCGGCGCGATCGATGTCACCTCCGGCGACGACGGCCTGCGCGGCCATGACTCGCTGGTCGTCAAGGGTGGCGACATCACCGTCGACGCCTCGGGTGGCGACGCCCTGAAGTCCGACACGGACGACGACGAGACGAAGGGCTGGATCGAGATCGCGGGCGGGACGCTCGACCTCACGACCGGCGACGACGGGCTCGATGCGGCCACCGACATCGTGGTCACGGGAGGCGAGATCAGCATCTCCGCCGCCGACGACGGCATGCACTCCGAGACGATCCTCGTGATCGAGGGTGGCGATGTGACGGTGGCGGGTTCCGAGGAGGGACTCGAGAGCTTCACGATCTCGCTCGCGGGCGGCACGATCGATGTCACGTCGAACGACGACGGAGTGAACGCCTCAGGCGGCGACTCCTCTGGCGGTGGCGGCATGGGCGGCGGAATGGGCGACGGCGGCCAGCTGATCTCGATCTCGGGTGGCGAGGTCGTGATCGACGCGCAAGGCGACGGCCTCGACTCGAACGGATCGCTCGAGATGTCCGGCGGAACCGTCACCGTCTACGGCCCAACGGGTGACGGCAACGGCGCGCTCGACACGAACGGCAGCCTCACGGTTTCGGGCGGGACGCTCGTCGCGATCGGCAGCTCCGGCATGGCCGAGTCTCCCGACACGGATTCGGCGCAGAGCTTCGTGGCGGCGCTCGCGAGCGGATCGGCGGGGCAGCTCGTGCAGGTGGTGGATGCCGATGGCGAGGTCATCGCCGAGGTGACCGCCACGAAGCAGTTCGCGAGCGTCGTGGTGAGCACTCCGGATGTCGTGGGTGGCGCGAGCTACACCGTGCTCGTCGACGGCCAGGAGGCCGGTACCGCAACCTCGGGCGAGGCCCTCGCGGGCGACATGGGCGGTGGCATGGGCGGTGGCGGCATGGACGGCGACGACCGCGGACCGTCCCGCGGATGACCTCGGACGCGCGGGCGCCCGGCGTCCGCGCGTCCGCTGCCCCACACTGGGTGGATGATCTCGACGACGCTCGCCCGCGCTCTGCGCGACGCAGGACTCGTCTGGACCCCCGCATCCGGCGATGCGTTCCAGATCGCGGGTGGTGAGTTCGAGGGCGATGTCTTCACCGTCAGCGACATGACGATCGAGCCGCATCACTACCCGACGGGCACCGTGCTCGGCTTCAACGGCACCACCGAGTGGGCGCTGGACTCGGTCGCCCTCGACGACGCGCTCTGGCTGCCCCGGGAGGAGCAGCTGCGCGAGTTGCTGCGGGGTTCGTTCCGGTTTCTCGAGCGCGAGGCGCTGCCCGAGGGCGGTGTCGTCTACCGGGTGGTGATCGAGCTGGGCGGTGAGGTCCGCGCGTTCGATTCCGACGACGCGACCGAGGCGTACGGCGAGGCGCTGCTCGCGCTCATCCGCGCGGCGTCCTGAGCCGCCGCCCGGACGCGGGCCGTGAAACGGGTCAGTCGACGCCCCCGTCGCCTCCGGCCGCCGCGCGGCTCGTGCTCGGCACCGCAAGATCCTCAACCGGCACCGACTTCGACTGGCCGAGGTACTGGGCCGAGATCGTGCGGTATGACTTCGTGAGGAAGGCGGCCGCCGCAGCGAGCACCATGATGAGACCCGCCACGAGGAACACGAGCGCGATGCCGCGCGCCTCGCCTTCGCCCAGCAGCCAGCCGAGCGCCGCGGAGCCGTCGCTCGACTCGACGTAGGGGATGATCACGAATTCGGCGAGCGGGGCGATGAGGAACGCCGTGATGGGCGCCGCCGCCGACTCGAACGCGGCCGCGAAGCCGAACACGCGGCCCTGCGTCTCGAACGGGACGACCTTCTGGATGATCGTCTGCTCGGACGCCTCGATGGCCGGCACGAGCACCATGTAGAGCCAGATCCCGCCCGCGTAGAGCCACCACCATTCGCGCAACGTGAAGACCGCGCCGATGAGGCCCATCACCATGACGAGCAGCAGCAGGGTGCGGATGGGGTTGCGGCCGAGCCCGAACTTCGCGATCACGAGGCCGCCGATGATGAAGCCGGTGGAGGTCACCCCGAGCACGACCCCCCACAGCTCCACGGGGAAGAGCTCGAGACCGTACGGGTCCATGAGGGCCATGTAGACGCCGCCGATGAAGTTGTTGAACGTCGAGAAGATGATGAGCGCGAACAGCCCGGTCGCCGCGCGGACCGCGGTGATGCTGCCGCGCAGGTCGAGCAGCCCGGTGCGGTTGGGGTCGCGTACGGGCTCGTCTTCCGGGACCCGCAGGAACAGCAGGTGCACGAGGGCGGCGGCGGTGAGCACGAGAGCGATCACGAGAGTCCACCCCATGCCGAGGAGGCCGACCGAGAGCCCGCTGAACACGCTCGTGACCGTGAAGGCGAGCCCCTGCACCGTGCCGACCATGCCGTTCGCGTTGGCGTGACGCTCCTCCGGGACGAGCAGCGTCACGGTCGTCGAGAGCGCGATGTTGCGCATGTTCTCGACCACCGCGCCGATCAGGATGATCACGGTGAAGAACCAGAACGCGGGCCCGCCGATGTCGACGAGCTGCGACTCCGGGTACAGCAGGTAGAGGCCCCCGGCGAGCCCGAACGCGATGAGGGTGACGATGCCCGCGAACACCATGACGCGATGCTTGCGATGCCGGTCGACGATCGTGCCGAACACCATCGAGAACAGCGCGACGAGCAGCATGTACGCGCCGCCGATGATGCCGGTGGCGAGCACCGACCTCGTCTCGAGGTAGACCCAGAAGGTCAGCGCGAACCAGAGGTAGCTCGTGGTCACGTTGGCGATACCCGTGTTGACGAGCACCTGGAAGAAGGTCCGCATCCGGTCAGGGTAGCCGGTACCCACCGACATGTGAACAGTGTCTACTTCTCCTGGGGGCGCTCCTTGCTCGCCCGTCGCACGACCACGACGATCGCCGCCGCAATGGCGCCGAGCAGCAGCAGCCAGGGCAGGCCGATCCCGGCCGCCACCGCGACTCCCGCCCAGAACCCGACGAAGGCGTTCCACCCCACGGCGACCCCTTCGACGAACGAGGAGGGACCCTCGGGCGGCGGCGCGAGACCCTCGGAGCGCAGGTGCAGCGTGATGGTCGACATCGCGATCTGATCGGCGAGCGCGCGCTGCTCGGCCTCGAGCGTCTCCAGCTGGGTCTGGCGATCCGCGATCGCGGTCTCGAGCTTGATGAGATCGGTCGTCTCGGTCGCGTCGGAGAGCCAGTCGGTATACCGCGCGATCGAGGTTCGCAAGGTCCGGATGCGCACCTCGAGGTCGCGCTGCGTCGCGCCCACCTCGACCGCGTCGAACTGCGTCTCATCGACGTCGCCGAGCTCGGCGAGTTGCGCGCGCACCTCCTCGACGGAGTCCGCCGGCACGCGCAGGGTGAGGGTGGCGCTCGCCTCCTCATCGTCGCGCGGTGCGATCTCGTTGCGGGCGTCGACCCGCCCGCCCGCCTCGGTGACGATCGCGGTCGCGTCGGTCGCCGCCTCGATCGGGTCATCGACCGTGATCACGATGCTCCCGGTGATCACGACCGCGCGATCAGCCTCGCCGGGCTCCTCGGCCGAGCCGGCCTCGCCCGTGTCGCCTCCGCTCACGACCTCGCCGTCGGCCGAGTCCACCGCGATGTCGCCACCGCTGCCGTACTGCTGCGCGCTGCATCCGGAGAGCAGAATCGCGGATGCCACGACCGCCACGAGGAGGGCGGAAGAACGTCGAATGTGCCTCATGTCGTCACGGTAGGACCGCGCTCGGGGGTTCCACCACCCAACCTCGATCACGATTCGATCGTCTTCCGATCACGGTCCGATCACGGGCGCCGAGACCGGATGCGCGTGTAGGCACTCCGTTGCGTCGTGTCAAGCCCGTGTCGGCATCCGTCTCGCCGCGATCCAATGAAGAGGACGTACGGCGGATCGGCCGTCGTGCGATTCCTTTCAGAGTCAGAGGAGGACGACATGGGATTCCTGGACCAGGCGAAGGACGCTGCCGAGGCCACCGGTGAGAAGGTCGGCGAGTGGGTCGACGACACCAAGGAGCGCATCTCCGACAAGGCCGACGAGGCCCGAGCCGAGGCTGACGTGAAGAAGGCCGAGGCCGAACGCGACAGCGTCAAGGCGAAGAACGACTACAAGGAGAAGCTGCGCGAGGACTGATCCCGCGGCAGCCCACCACCCCATGCCCCGATACCCTCGGGGCATGGGGTGGTCTCCGTTCCGGCGTGCTCCTCTTCTGCACGTTGCCGACGACCGCGGCTCGGGGCCGGTGGTCGTGTTCATTCACGGCATCGCGTCGTCGTCGATCACCTGGACGAACGTCGTGCCGCTCCTCGAGGGCAGCCACCGGTGCATCCTCATCGATCTGCTGGGCTTCGGGGGTTCGCCGATCCCCGCGGATGCCGAGTTCACCCTGAAGGAGCACGTCGCGGCCCTCGACCGCACGATCCGCAGCCTGCGACTGCGTGAGCCGTTCATCCTCGTGGGGCACTCGATGGGTGGCCTCATCGCGCCCCGTTACGCGGCGCGGCACCGGGGGCGCGTGAGTCGGCTCGTGCTCGTCAGCCCGCCGATCTACCTCGCGCCGGATGCGCTTTCGGACGACCGCGACCGCATGCGCCAAGACTTCTACCTGCGCGCGTACCGCTACATCCGCGAGAACCGCGAGTTCACCCTCCGCAACGGCGGCATCGTGGGCGACCTGCTCGCGATCCCGCGCGCCATGGATATCAACGAACGCACCTGGGTGCCGTTCGTGAAGTCGCTCGAGCACACCATCGAATCGCAGACCGCGATCTCCGATCTGGCGGCGCTGCGGGTGCCCGTGGAGATCCTCTACGGCACGCTCGATGAGTTCGCCTCGCCGGGCGGCATCCGGATCGCGGAGCGGATTCGCGGGGTCTCCGTCACGCGGGTGCGGGCGAGCGATCACCTCATCGGTAAACGACTGGCGAGGGCTGTCGCGGCGGCGGTCGACCGGCCATCCGGGCGGGACTAGGGACCCGGCTAAGCGTTCGCCAGCCTGCTCGCCGGCCCGCTCGCGGGGGCTGGGCGTGTCGAAACCGTGCGCTCTAGGCTGCTCAGCATGCAGCATCGCATCCTCGGCCGCACCGGCCGCGACGTGTCCGTCATCGGTCTCGGCACCTGGCAGCTCGGCGCCGACTGGGGCGAGGTGAGCGAGGGTGACGCGCGCGCCGTGCTCGACGCGAGCCTCGCCGCCGGGGTGACGTTCTACGACACCGCCGACGTCTACGGCGACGGCCGAAGCGAGAGCCTCATCGGCGCGTGGCGCCGCGACCGTCCGGATGCCGAGGTCACGGTGGCCACCAAGATGGGTCGCCGCATGGAGCAGCTCCCCGAGAACTACGTGCTCGAGAACTTCCGCGCCTGGACCGACCGCAGCCGCCGCAACCTGGGCGTCGACACGCTCGATCTCGTGCAACTGCACTGCCCGCCGACCGCCGTGTTCTCCTCCGACGAGGTCTACGACGCCCTCGACACCCTCGTCGCCGACGGCGCGATCGCCGACTACGGGGTGAGTGTCGAGACCGTTGATCAGGCGCTCACCGCGATCGCGCGGCCCCGAGTGGCGAGCGTGCAGATCATCCTCAACGCCTTCCGACTGAAGCCGCTCGACGCGGTGCTCCCCGCGGCGTCGGATGCGGGCGTCGGCATCATCGCGCGGGTTCCTCTCGCGAGCGGGCTGCTCTCGGGCCGGTACACGCACGACACGGCCTTCTCGGCCGACGACCATCGCAGCTACAACCGTCACGGCGAGGCCTTCGACCAGGGTGAGACCTTCTCGGGGGTCGATTACGACGAGGGTGTCGAGGCGGCGCGCGAGTTCTCGGCGCTCGCCGCCGATGCGGGGCTCGCGCCCGCCACCGCGGCCCTTGCTTGGGTTGCCCAGCTGCCGGGCGTCTCGACCGTCATCCCGGGTGCGCGCAATGTGGCGCAGGCGGAAGGCAACGCGGCCGCAGGATCGGTGCCGCCGCTGCCGCAGAGCCTTCTCGACGGGGTCCGCGACATCTACGACCGTCGTTTCCGGGCGGCCGTGCACCCGCGGTGGTGACGCGATGACCCTCTACCGTCGGTTGGGCGGCGCGGATGCCGTGGCTCGCGTCGTGGATCTGCTCTACGACCGGGCACTCGCCGATGAGCTCGTGGGTCCGCTGTTCGCCGGAGTCGACATGGCGCGGTTGCGCGCGCATCAGACGGACTTCCTGATCGCGGCGATCGGCGGGCCGGAGCGCTACGAGGGGGCGGGGCTGCGCGCGGCGCACTCCCACCTGCGCGTCGACGACGCCCGCTTCGATCGGATGGTCCAGCTGCTCGCCGAGGTGCTCGCGGATGCGGGAATCGATCCGGCGCTCGCGGATGACGTGCTGGGCCGCGTCTCTCGCCTACGGGTCGCGGTGGTCGCCTCCGTGTGAGCGGCGGCGGAGGCACGGCCCGCGCGGTTCAGGAGAACAGGTTGCGCACGCCGCGGCGGTAACCGGTGGGGTCGAACCCCGGCAGCAGCGCGGACTGCAGGATGTGTCCCTGCAGCAGGCCGAGCATCGCCGGCGCGGTCGTATGGCCCCACTCTGCGGCGCTCGCGTCGTCGAGGTGGCGGACCTCCGCCGCCCATCGGACGAGGAACTCCGTGACGGTGTCGAGCATCCGCACGAGCACGGTGTCGACGAGCTGCGACATGTCGACTTCGAAGAACGACTCCGACCACAGCTGCACGAGCAGGCGCGAGTCGCGGATCTCGAGTGCGAGCCCGTCCATGACGACGCCGATGAACTCGTCAGGAGTCGGCAGCGGCGGCTGCGCGAGTCGGACCTGGAGCTCGGCGACGCGGTGGCCGATGATCTGCTGCGCTGCCGCGACGACGATGTCCTGTTTGCTATCGAACTGGAGGTAGATCGCCCCTGCCGAGAGCCCGGAGCGCTCGATGATGTCGGCCATCGAGGTGCGGTGGAAGCCCTTCTCGGCGAAGCAGTCGAGCGCGGCGTCGACGATCTGCGCCCGCCGCGACTCTCGATGGGCTTCGGACACCTTGGGCATGGTGCGACTCTAGTCGTTCTGCTATAAAAGAACGAGCGTTCGTTTTTCTTTCTCAGGAGGCCCCATGTCCACCGTCCCGCACACCCCGTGGCCTCGCGCCGTCGGAGTCTCGGTCGCCCTCGCCGTGCTCATCGGGGTCGTGGTCGCCGCGTTCTCGTGGACTGCCGTGACATCCGAGGTGAAGAACCTCCCCGTCGCGCTCGTGGCTCCTGAGGCGATGTCCGAGCAGCTCGCGACCGCCCTCGACGAGAAGGCGCCGGGCGCCTTCGACCTCGTCGCTGCGGACGACCGTGCCGACGCCGTCCGGCTCATCGAGAGCCGCGAGGTGTACGGCGCGATCGTGGTCGGCGACGAGCCCGAGGTGCTGACCGCATCCGCGGCGGGTGCCGCTGCCGCCCAGCTTCTCGACGGCCTCGCCGACCCGCTGCAGGCGCAACTCCAGGCGGCCGTCGATGCGCAGGCCGCCGCCACGGGCGCGCCCGCACCGACCGTGACCGTCGCCGTCACGGATGTCGTGCCGTTCGTCGACACCGACCCGCGCGGCGCGGGCCTCGCGGCGGCATCGTTCCCGCTCGTGCTCGGCGGCATGCTCGGCGGCATAGCTCTCACCATCGCGCTCGTCGGCGTCTGGCGTCGGGTTGTGGCGCTCGCCGTGTACTCCCTCGCGGCAGGGTTCGTCGCGGCGGCCGTGCTGCAGCTGTGGTTCGGTGTGCTGCCCGGCGACTACCTCGTGAACTCGCTCGCCTACAGCCTTGCCTTCGCCGCGATCGGCGCCCCGCTCGTCGGGCTCGCCTCGCTCGTGGGTCGTCCGGGTCTCGCGATCGGGCCCGTGCTGTTCATGTTGTTCGCGAACCCCATCTCCGCCTCCACGCAGCCCGTGGAGTTCCTCCTCGAGCCGTGGGGCGCGATCGGTCAGTGGTTCCCGCCGGGGGCGGCGTCCACCCTCGTCCGCGACCTTGCCTACTTCCCCGCGGCGGACGCGACCTTCCCGTGGCTCGTGCTGGCGGCGTGGGCGCTCGGCGGCCTGGTGCTCGCGGTGGTCGGTGGCTTCCGGCAGGCGGGCGGCGCGTCGCGCCGGGCGGTGGAGGAGGCCGAGGAGGCCGAGGGCATCGATCCCGCGGAGGCGGCGTTCATCGCGCGCTGACGCCGCCGCTCAGCTGGGGGTGATCGGCACCGGCTCGGTGTCGGGGATGGGGCTCGCGTCGCGCCCGCGCAGATCGGGGTGCGCGCGACGGAACACCACGGGAACCAGGAATCCGATGAGCGCGAAAGCCGCCGCGGCGACGAATCCGCCATCGGGTCCGTGGTCGTCGATGAGGAAGCCCGCGACCGCCGAGCCGATCGCGGCACCGATGAGCTGGCCGGTGCCGACCCAGCCGTAGGCCTCGGCGGTGTCGGAGAACTTCACGCTCGCCGACACGATCGAGAACATCACGGCGAGAGCGGGCGCGATGCCGAGCCCGGCGATCACGAGGGTTGCCGAGATCGACCAGAACTCGAACGCGAACACCGCGAGCGTCGAGCCGACGAAGACGATGAGCATCCGCCGGGCGAGCGCCCAGGGGCCGATCGGCACGTTGCCGAACGCGAGCCCGCCGGTGAACGACGCGATGGCCCAGATCCCGAGGACCAGACCGGCCTCCGCCCCGCCCTCGCCGAAGGTCGCGACGACCCCCGCCTCGACCGCTGCACACGACCCGACCAGCAGGAATCCGGTGACGGTGGCCAGCAGCACGGGCGGACGGCGCAGCACCACGCCGAAGCGGCGCTTGCTGCGCGGGATGCGCACGCGCCCGAGCTCGGGGGAGGAGATGAACCACGCGCCACCGGCGACCAGGAAGAAAACCGAGAGGAAGATCCCGGCGACCGTGGAGACCTGGATCGCGACGAACGTCACGACCACGGGCCCCGCGATCCAGATGATCTCCTGCGCGGATGCGTCGAGAGAGAACAGGGGCGTGAGCTGCCGCGAGTTCACCATCTTCGGGTAGATCGTGCGCACCGCGGGCTGCACCGGCGGATAGCTGAGGCCGGCGACGAGGCCCGCTGCCATGAAGCCCCACAGTGGCATCGGGGCGAGCGCGATCACGCAGAGGGCGACGGCGCACACCGCTGTCGTGAGGATCAGCACGGGGCGCATGCCCCAGCGGCCCATCCATCGGCTCGTCACGGGGCCGGCGATGGCCTGCCCGACGGAGGTCGCGGCGAGCACGAGACCCGCGGCGCCATAGCTGTGGAAGATGTGCTCGATATGGATGAGGAACCCGAGCGACAGCATTCCGCTCGGGAATCGCGCCACCAGCTGCGCGGTGATGATCCGGGCGACGCCCCGGGTGCGCAGAAGATTCAGGTAGGCGTTCACAGGACCCCCAGTTTAGTGCGGCGACCGCCCCGGCGGCGGTCTGTCGGGGGCCGCACCTAGGGTGTGGAAAGTGGGGATAACAACGGTGAAGTTATACACATCTGTGGACGACACGCCCACTACATCTGGTGTTGGCTCGCCGTCGGTGGCCCGATATATAGTGGTGAGACCTTCCGGCCGGGGAAGCGCAACGGAGCACGAAAACGGCTGGTCGCAGGCCTGTTCACGCGGCCGAATCACTGGGAAGCAAGGGGACCGCGCCATCCGGCGCGAGAGGAGAGGGAACACGTGACAATCACCGTCGTGAAGCGCAACGGGGAGCGCGAACCGTACGACGCCAACAAGATCAACCTGGCGATCGAGCACGCGAGCCGCGGGCTCGACGAGAGCATCACCTGGGTCACCCAGATCGCCTCGGAGCTCGAGCTCACCCTCTTCGACGGCATCACGACCCAGCAGCTCGACGAGGCGGTCATCCAGGTCGCCCTGCAGAACGTGAAGGACGACCCGCAGTTCGACACCGTCGCCGCGCGTCTGCTCCTCAAGACCATCTACAAGCGCGTGCTCGGCGACTACGAGACCGACGACGAGCTCAAGGAGCAGCACCGCCTCCACTTCCGCAGTGCCATCGAGCGCGGGGTCTCGGAGGGTCTGCTCGACTCGCGTTTCCCCGGGCTGTTCGACCTCGACCGCCTCGCGGCGGCACTCGAGCCTTCGCGCGACTCGCTGCTCAAGTACATCGGCGTCGTCACGCTCAACAACCGCTACGGCATCAAGGCCCGCAACGGCGAGCCGCTCGAGGTGCCCCAGTTCTTCTGGATGCGCATCGCGATGGGCCTCACGCTCAACGAGGCCGACCCGACGAGCCACGCGATCGCCTTCTACGACAAGATGTCGAAGCTCGAGTACCTCGCCGCGGGGTCCACCCTCGTGAACGCGGGCACCGCCTTCCCGCAGCTCTCGAACTGCTTCGTCATGGAGATGCACGACGACATCGAGCACATCGCCAAGTCGGTGCGCGACGTCATGTGGCTCACGAAGGGCACGGGCGGCATCGGCCTCTCGGTCACCAAGCTGCGTGCGCAGGGTTCGCCGATCCGCTCGAACAACACCACGAGCACCGGCCCGATCCCGTTCATGCACACGATCGACTCGGTGCTGCGCGCGGTGAGTCGCGGCGGCAAGAAGTTCGGTGCGCTCTGCTTCTACATGGAGAACTGGCACCTCGACTTCCCCGAGTTCCTCGAGCTGCGCAACAACTCGGGCGACCCGTACCGCCGCACCCGCACGGCCAACACGGCCGTGTGGATCTCTGACGAGTTCATGAAGCGCGTGCAGAACGACGGCGACTGGTACCTCTTCGACCCGCTCGAGGTTGCCGACCTCAACGAGCTGTACGGCCAGGAGTTCTCGGACCGCTACGCCGAGTACGTGGCGCAGGCCGAGGCCGGCGAGCTGCGGATGTTCAAGAAGATCTCGGCGCGCGCCCAGTTCAAGGACATCCTGATGTCGCTCCAGACGACGAGCCACCCGTGGCTCACCTGGAAGGACACCATCAACAACCGCGCCCTCAACAACAACACGGGCACGATCCACCTCTCCAACTTGTGCACCGAGATCTGCCTCCCGCAGGACCTCGAAAACATCTCGGTGTGCAATCTTGCCTCGATCAACCTCTCGACCCACCTCAAGGTGGACTCGAACGGTGGGCTCGGTTTCGACTGGGCGCTCATCGAGGATTCCGCGCGCAGCGCCGTGCGCCAGCTCGACAACCTCATCGACATCACCGAGTCGTCGGTGGCGGAGGCCGACCACGCCAACCAGACCAACCGTGCGATCGGACTGGGCGTCATGGGCTTCACCGATGTCGTGGAGCGCCTCGGCTTCTCCTACGAGTCGGAGGAGGCGTACGCGCTCATGGACGAGATCATGGAGCACGTCTCGTACGCCGCGATCGACGAGTCGGCCGACCTCGCCCGCGAGCGCGGTTCCTACGACAACTTCGCGGGGTCCCGCTGGTCGCAGGGTCTCGTGCCGTTCGACTCGATCGAACTCACCGAGAAGGACCGCGGCATCGCGATCACGGTCGACCGCACTATGCGCCTCGACTGGGACCGCCTTCGCGAGAAGGTCAAGGGCGGCATGCGCAACGCGACGCTCATGGCGATCGCGCCCACCGCGTCGATCGGTCTCGTCGCCGGTACGACCCCCGGGCTCGACCCCCAGTTCGCGCAGATCTTCAGCCGCGCGACGAGCAACGGCAAGTTCCTCGAGGTGAACCGCAACCTCGTGCACGACCTGCAGCAGCTCGGCATCTGGGACTCGGTGCGCGAACAGGTGCTGCGCAGCCAGGGCGACGTACAGAACATCGCCGCGATCCCGGACGACATCAAGAAGGTCTACAAGACGAGCTTCCAGCTCTCGCCGTACTCCTTCATCGAGGTCGCCGCCCGCGCGCAGAAGTGGATCGACCAGGCCATCAGCCGCAACATGTACCTCGAGACGCGCGACCTCGGCGACATGATGGACATCTACTACGCGGCATGGGAGAAGGGCGTCAAGACGACCTACTACCTGCACATGAAGCCGCGCCACACGGCCGAGCAGTCGACGGTCAAGGTGAACAAGACCGAGGAGATCGGGCAGGGGGCCAAGCGCGGATTCGGCGCAGCGGCCGCGAGCCCGGCACCTGCCGCGGAGGCGCCCGCCGAGGCGTCGTCCGGCTCCCCGCGTCGTGGATTCGGAGGGCTCACGGCATGAACGGGCACACCGCATCGACCGACGAGTACTACGTTCCCGTCGACCCGATGGACGAACTCCAGTGCGAGAGCTGCCAGTAGCCGACGTACGGTGAAAGAAGTGCGAGGCGGATGGGCTGGCCCCCATCCGCCTCGCTAACCCGGCTGCCGAGCCCGGCAGCCGTCAGTGGTTATCGGAAGGATACACACCATGGCCATCCTCGGCACGGGCGTTCAAGAGGGCCTGCTGCTCAAGCCCATCACCTATCAGTGGGCGATGGATCTCTACGATCAGGCAGTCGCGAACACCTGGTTCCCCAACGAGATTCAGCTCGGCGAAGACCTCGCCGATTTCAAGAAGATGACCGACGAAGAGCGGCACGCCGTCACCTTCCTCATCTCCTACTTCAACCCGAACGAGCTGCTCGTGAACAAGGCGCTCGCGTTCGGGGTCTACCCCTACATCAACGCTCCCGAGGCGCACCTCTACCTCGCGAAGCAGATGTGGGAAGAGGCGAACCACTGCATGTCGTTCGAGTACGTGCTCGAGACGTTCCCGATCGACCGCAACGAGGCCTACAACTCGCACGTCGACGTGCCGTCGATGGCCCGCAAGGAGGAGTTCGAGGTCAAGTTCATCAAGCGCATGACCGAGGAGACCCTCGACATCCGCACGGTGGAGGGCAAGCAGGACTTCATCCGCAACCTCATCGCCTACAACATCATCCTCGAGGGCATCTGGTTCTACTCGGGCTTCATGGTGGCGCTGTCGTTCCGCCAGCGGAACCTGCTTCGCAACTTCGGATCGCTCGTCGACTGGATCGTGCGCGACGAGTCGCTCCACCTCAAGTTCGGCATCAACCTGATCCTCACCGTGCTCGACGAGAACCCCGAGCTGCAGACGCCGGAGTTCGCCGCCGAGATCAAGCAGATGATCCTCGACGCGGTCGAGATGGAGGAGCAGTACAACAACGACCTCCTGCCGGGCGGCATCCTGGGCCTCAACGCGAGCTACATCAACCAGTACGTGAAGTACCTCGCCGACCGTCGCCTCGAGGAGCTGGGCTTCGGCTCGCACTACAACGTGGTCAACCCCGCCAAGTGGATGGCCACCGCGAACGACACCCTGCAGCTCGTGAACTTCTTCGAGTCCACGAACACCTCCTACGAGTCGAACGCGTCGGCCTCGTCGGGCACACGCAAGGAGTAGCGGACAGCCACACGCCCGCCCCCGTCGTCCTTCAGTTGGACGGCGGGGGCACGCGGAACCGGCGGCCGCTCATCCGATCCGGCGTGATCCGCACGTAGTTGAACTTCTCGTCGGGCGTCCACGACACGAGCCCCAGGATCCCGGAGTGCTCGATCTCGTCGTCGCGCGAGAGGCGCTCTGCGACACCCCAGAGGATCACACTCCACGCCTCGTCGTCGGTGTGGGCATCCACCTCGAAGGTCACCCGCGGATGCTCGGCGACGTGCGCGAGCTTCGCACCGGGAGCGCTCCGGAACAGGACGCTGCGCCCGCCGACGGCGAAGTTCACGGGGAACACCTCGACGTCGTCGCCCTCCGCGAACGCCACACGACCCACCTCGGCGTCGGCGAGCAGATTCCAACACTCGTCCTCGTTCAGGATCTCGGCGCCGCGCTGCATACCGGCACCCTACGTCCGGATCGTGGCAAGCGACAGGACCTCCGACCCGGGGCCGCCCGTGACCACGCGATTAGCCTCGGACTCGTGAGTGACGACCTCCGGGCCCGGTTGCGGGCCATTCCTCCCTTCCCCGCCGAGCTCCCCAGCTTCGAGCCGGGCGCCACACCCGAGTCGCCGGGCGTGCTGTTCGTCGACTGGTTCGAGCAGGCCGCGTCCGCAGGGGTCCTCGCAGCCCAGGCGGGCGTGCTCGCCACGAACGATGAGACCGGGCCGAGCGCACGCGTGCTCACCCTGAAGGACGTCGACATCGCGACCGACGCGTGGGAGGTCGCGACCCCCGCCGACAGCCGCCCCGGCTCCGCCATGACCACGACGCCCCGCGCGGCGCTCACCTTCTTCTGGCCGGCCCTCGGCCGCCAGGTGCGGATCGAGGGGCGCGTCGTGCGCGCATCCACGGAGGAGTCGGCCGCCGACTTCCTGGCCCGCCCGGCATCCGCTCGCGCGGTCTCGCTCGTCGGCCGGCCGACACCCACGCTCACCGACGACGCCGCCTACGAGGGCGCTCTGGCCGCATCATCGCAGCGGGTCATCGCCGACCCGACGCTCGTGCCGGAGTCGTGGGCGCTCTGGCGCATCGTCGCGGACTCGGTCGAGTTCTGGCAGGCCTCACACGGCCGCGCCCACACCCGTCTGCGGTACCGCCGCGCGGACGGCGACTGGGCGCGCGAGCGGCTCTGGCCCTAGAACCCTCGCGCGCCTCGATAATGATGGGGTGAATCCTCCCACCTCCGCGATCTCCGTCGTCGACGCCGGGCGCCCCGTCCGCAGCCTCGTCGCGATGCTGCGCCCCTACCGGCGGCGCCTCGCGCTGTCGTTCCTGGCGTTCGGGGTGAAGGACAGCCCGCTGTGGTTGCTCCCGGCGATCACTGCGGCTGTCATCGACATCGTCGTGGCGGGGGAGCCCACGATCCGCCTCGTCTGGATCGCGGCAGGTGCCGTGGCGCTCATCGCGCTCAACCTGCCCATGCACGTGACGTTCGTCCGCTTGTTCTTCGGGACCAGCCGAGCGCTCGGTGCGCGGCTGCGCAATGGGCTCGCTGCACGGCTGCAGAGCCTCTCGATCGGTTTCCACTCGCGATCGAGTTCGGCGGTGATCCAGTCGAAGGTCGTGCGCGACGTCGAGAACGTCGAGCTGATGTTCCAGCAGGCGGGCCCGCCCGCGCTGTCGGCGGTGTTCGCGCTCTCCGGTGCCATCGTGATGACGGCGATCACGGTGCCGCAGTTCCTCATCGTGTACGCCCTCACCGTGCCCGTCGCCGCAACCCTCACCCTCGCGATGCGGCGGCGCTCCGCCCGCCGAAACGAGGACTTCCGCCGTGAGGTCGAACGCTTCTCCAGCCGGGTCGGCGAGATGGCGAGCCTCATCCCCATCACGCGCGCGCACGGACTCGAGCGCGTTGCACACGAACGCGTCGCGCGCAGCGCAGAGGGCGTGCGCGACGCGGGCATCCTCCTCGACCTACTCAACGGACGGTTCGGGGCGGCGAGCTGGGTGTCGTTCCAGCTGCTCGGCATCGCGTGTCTCCTGCTCGCGGCCACGGCGGCGATTTTCGGATGGCTGCCGATCACGGCGGGTGAGGTCGTGCTTCTCGGTTCGTACTTCTCGGTGCTGACCGGGTCGGTCACCCAGCTCGTGTCGATGATGCCTCTGCTCGCGAAGGGTCTCGAGTCGGTGAAGTCGATCGCCGAGGTCATGCAGGAGCCCGACGTCGAGCTCAACGAGGGCAAGCAGCCGGTCGACCGCGTGGAGGGCCGCATCCGCCTCGACGACGTCGGATTCGCCTATCCGAGCGGCGACGGCGTCGCGCTCGATCACATCGATCTCGACATCCGCGCGGGTGAGACGGTCGCGTTCGTCGGGCCGTCGGGGTCCGGCAAGTCGACCATGCTCAACCTGGTTCTCGGGTTCCTTCGACCGACCTCGGGTCGCGTGCTTCTCGACGAGCAGGACATGGAGCAGCTCGACCTGCGCACGGTGCGCCAGTTCGTCTCGGTGGTTCCGCAGGAGTCGGTGCTGTTCGAGGGCACGATCCGCGAGAACGTCGGATACGGTCTCGACGACGTCTCCGACGAGCGCGTGCACGACGCCCTCCGGGATGCGAACGCGCTCGAGATCGTCGACGCCCTTCCCGACGGCTGGGACACGATCGTGGGGGAGCGGGGTGCGCGCCTGTCCGGCGGGCAGCGGCAGCGCATCGCGATCGCCCGAGCGCTCGTGCGCGATCCCCGCATCCTGCTGCTCGACGAGGCGACGAGCGCCCTCGACTCCGAAAGCGAGCTGAAGGTGAAGACGGCGCTGCAGAACCTGATGCGCGGCCGCACGACGCTCGTCGTCGCGCACCGGCTCTCGACGATCCGGGAGGCGGATCGCATCGTCGTGCTCGACCACGGTCGCATCGTCGAGGTCGGCTCCCACGACGCGCTGCTCGCAGCGGAGGGCCGCTACGCGCAACTGCACCGCATGCAGTCGGCCTGAGACGCGGCGGCCGTCGAGGCGACGGCTACCCGGCGCCGTCGATCGCTTTACGGATGCGCTGCACCGACACCGGCCCCGCGGCCCCCAGGTGCTGTGCGAAGAGCGAGAGGCGCAGCTCTTCGAGCATCCAACGCGCCGCCACGAGTCGTTCGGGCGTCGTCGCCGTGAGCGGCAGCTCGCCTCCCGCCGCGCGATAGAGCGCGACCGCCTCCTCCACCTGGGTCTGCCAGGCGCGGTCGCGGCCCGGGTTCTCGGCGATGCGTTCGGCCCGATGACGGATGCCGGCCGCATACACGGGCACGCGCGCGAGCCGGGTGAGCCCCGTGATCCGCACGAACCCCGGATGCACGAGGGCGTCGAGCTGCGCGCGCGCGTCGGCGAGCGGAGCCATGAACGCGAGGCTGGAGGCGCGTGAGATGGCCTTGTCAGCCTCCTTCGCAGCCGTGAGCACGCGCGCGGTCAGCCCCGCCGCCCGGAAGAGCGCGTCCATGAGACCGGATGAGACGCGATCGCGGAGGGCTTCGAATCCGGCCCGGTCGTGTGGCGCCGCGTCGCCCGCGAGCTCGTCGACCACGGCGAGCAGCACGTCGTCGAGAAGCGCCTTGCTCGACGGGTAGGGGGCGGTGGCGAGCACGAGCTTCTCGGGTGCGGTCAGCTGCTCCTGCACGTAGCCGAGCGGGTTCGGCAGGCCGATCGCGACCAGGCGGCGCACGCCCCTCGGGTGAGCGGCATCCGCGTCGGCGCGAGTGGCGAACACCCGCAGCGCCACGCGTCCGCCCTCGTCGACGAGCGCCGGGTACCCGACGACCGTCGAGCCGCCCTGACGCGCCTCCACCCGCTCCGGCAGCTCGCCGAGATCCCAGGCGGTCACCTCGCTGCGTTCGAGTTCGCGCCCCGGGGTCACCGCTGCCGTCGCGACCGCGACATCGGTGCGGGCCCGCTCCGCGAGGCGCGACTGCAGGGCCGCGAGTTCGCGCCCCGCGGCGAGGGTGCGGCCGCGCTGGTCGACCACCTCGAAGCGCATCCGCAGGTGCGCGGGGACCCTCTCCCACTCGATGTCGGATGCCGACACCGGCACGTGCGCCGCGCCGCGGATCGCTTCGGCCAGCGCCTCGCCAACGGGTGCGTCGGAGAGCACCGGCAGCTCCCCGATCAGACGTCGCGCCCAGTCGGCGGCGGGTACCACGTTCCGCCGGATCGACTTCGGGAGCGCCTTGATGAGCGAGGTCACGAGGTCTTCGCGCAACCCCGGCACGAGCCAGTCGAACCCGCGATCGGCCACCCGCGGCAGCACGGCCACCGGCACGACCACCGTCACGCCGTCGTCATCCGCTCCCGGTTCGAAGCGGTAGCGCAGCCGGAACACGTGCTCGCCCTGCACCCACTCGTCGGGGAATCCGCCCGCGTCGCCCGTGGCGTCCTCGTCGAGGAGGTCGGCGCGGGTCATCGTGAGCAGTTCGGGGTCGTCGGCCTTCGTGCGCTTCCACCAGCTCGCGAAGCGGCGGGAGTCGGTGACGTCGTCGGGGATGCGCCGGTCGTAGAACTCGAACACGGCCTCGTCGCCGGTGAGGATGTCGCGTCGGCGCGTGCGCTCCTCCACCTCGGCGAGCTCGCGCCGCAGCGCCTCGTTGGCGCGGTCGAACCCGATGAGCGCCGAGCGCTGCAACTCGTGCGGCCAGTCGCCTTCGACGAGGGCATGCCGGATGAACAGCTCGCGCGCGAGCACCGGGTCGATGCGGGCGAGCTGCGCGCGTCGACGCGCCACGATCGGCACGCCGTACAGCGTCACCTTCTCCCACACGAGCGCCGCGCCCTGCTTGCTCGACCAGTGCGGTTCGGAATAGCTGCGCTTGGCGAGGTCACCCGCGAGCGCTTCCGCCCACGCCGGGTCGATCGCCGCGACGGTGCGGGCGAACAGGCGCGAGGTCTCCACGAGCTCCGCCGCCATGACCGCCGCGGGCTGCTTCTTCGCGAGGCCGGACCCGGGGAAGATCACGAAGCGCTGGCCGCGGGATCCGAGGTAGTCCTTCTTGTCGGCGTCGCGCAGCCCGATCCGTGAGAGCAGACCTGCGAGCACGGATCGATGGATGCCGTCCGCGTCGGTCGACGGTTCGCCGAACTCGATCCGCGCACCCTTTGCCGCGCGCGTGAGCTGGCGATACAGGTCCTGCCACTCGCGCACCCGCAGGTAGTTGAGATATTCCGCTTTGCACATACGCCGGAACGCGCTACTCGAGAGCTCCTTCTGCTTCTGCTCGAGGTGGTTCCAGAGGTTCAGCAGCGAGATGAAGTCGGAGCCGGGGTCGCGGAACCGCGCGTGCGCCGCATCCGCCTGGGGGCGTTTCTCGAGCGGGCGCTCGCGCGGATCCTGGATCGAGAGCCCCGCGACGATCGCCGCCACCTCCCGCGCGACACCGCGGCGCCCCGCCTCCACGAGCATCCGGCCGAATCGGGGGTCGACGGGAAGGCGGGCGAGGTCGCGCCCGGTGCGGGTGATGCGTTGCTCGGCATCGACGGCACCCAGCTCGGTGAGCAGGTCGAGGCCGTCGGCGATGCCGCGGGAATCGGGCGGGGTGAGGAAGGGGAACGCGCGGATGTCGCCGAGCCGCAGCTCGAGCATCTGCAGGATCACGGCGGCGAGCCCCGTGCGCAGGATCTCGGGGTCGGTGTGCGCGGGGCGGCGCTCGTAGTCCTCTTCCGCGTAGAGGCGGATCGCGATGCCGGGACTCGTGCGCCCCGCGCGCCCCGAGCGCTGGTTGGCCGACGCCTGGCTGATCGCCTCGATCGGCAGCCGCTGCACCTTGGCGCGCGGCGAGTAGCGGCTGATGCGCGCCGTGCCCGCGTCGACGACGTAGCGGATGCCGGGCACGGTGAGGCTCGTCTCGGCGACGTTGGTGGCGAGCACGATGCGTCGGCGGATGCCGGGGGTGCGGCGGGTGTCGAACACGCGGTGCTGGTCGGCGGCCGAGAGTCGCCCGTAGAGCGGCACGACCTCGGTGCTGTCGCCGAAGCGGCCGCGCACCACATCCGTCGCGTCGCGGATCTCGGACTCGCCCGAGAGGAACACGAGCACGTCGCCGCGCTCCTCGCGGTCGAGCTCGGCGAGCGCGTCGACGATCCCCTCGGTCACATCGCGGTCGGATGCGGCCGCCCCCTCGTCGTCGGAGTCCTCGTCTCCGGCACCGCTGCCGCCGACGAGCGGCCGGTAGCGGATCTCGACCGGATAGGTGCGTCCCGAGACCTCGATGATCGGCGCCGGTTCACCCGCCGCATCCGCGAAGTGGCGCGCGAAGCTCTCGGGGTCGATCGTCGCGCTCGTGACGATCACCTTGAGTTCGGGGCGGCGGGGGAGCAGCTGCTTCAGGTAGCCGAGCAGGAAGTCGATCGTGAGGGAGCGCTCGTGCGCCTCGTCGATGATGATCGTGTCGTAGGCGCGCAGCTCGCGGTCGCGTGAGAGCTCGGCGAGCAGCACGCCGTCGGTCATCAGCTTCACGCGGGTGTCGACGCGGGTGCGGTCGTCGAAGCGCACCTGGTATCCGACGACACCGCCGAGGTCGACGCCGAGCTCGGAGGCGATCCGCTCCGCGACCGAGCGTGCGGCGATGCGGCGGGGCTGGGTGTGCCCGATCCGCTCGCGACCGAGCTCGAGGCAGATCTTCGGCAGCTGAGTGGTCTTGCCCGATCCGGTCGACCCGGCGACGATGACCACCTGGTGGTCGCGGATGGCGCGCGCGAGCTCGTCGTGCGCCTGGCTGACGGGCAGCTCGGGCGGGTAGACGATGCGGAACGCGGGGGCTGCCTCGGACATGAGCCCTCCATCGTACGGCGACCGACCCGACGCCCGGTGCGCCGCCGGTGCAAGGATGGGTGCATGCGTGTTCCCACCCTCACCCTCAACGACGGCCACACAATCCCGCAGCTCGGTTTCGGGGTGTTCAAGGTCGACCCGGACGAGACCGAGCGTGTGGTGAGCGACGCCCTGGAGGTCGGCTACCGCCACATCGACACGGCCGCCGTGTACGGCAACGAGCAGGGTGTCGGCCGCGCGATCGCGGCATCCGGCATCCCTCGCGACGAGCTGTTCATCACGACGAAGCTGTGGAACTCGGATCAGGGCACGCAGTCGGCGCTCGATGCCATGGACCTCAGCCTCGAGAAGCTGGGCCTCGACCACGTCGACCTGTACCTCATCCACTGGCCGCGTCCGGACCTCGACCGCTACGTCGAGTCGTGGCACGCGCTCGAGTCGCTGCGCGCCGACGGCAAGACCCGCTCGATCGGGGTCTCGAACTTCCACCGCCCGCACCTCGAGCGCGTGATCGCCGAGTCGGGAACCGTGCCCGCCGTCGACCAGGTCGAGCTGCACCCCGCGTTCGCCCAGCGTGAGCTGCGCGCGTTCTCCGAGCCGCTCGGCATCCGCACCGAGGCGTGGGGTCCGCTCGGTCAGGGCAAGTACGACCTCTTCGGCGAGGCCGCCGTGCAGGATGCGGCCGCCGCGCACGGCGTGAGCCCCGCGCAGGTGGTCATCCGCTGGCATCTGCAGCAGGGCATCATCGTGTTCCCGAAGTCGAACTCGCGCTCGCGGATGGCGGCCAACTTCGATGTGTTCGGATTCGAGCTGACGCCGGAGCAGATGGCCGCGATCGACGCGCTCGACCGCGGGATGCGCGTCGGCGCCGACCCCGACACCGCCACCTTCTAGCCCTCACCCGACTCCGCGCGTCTCCGGGCGCCCCCGTCTCGATCCCGTGAGAGTACGCACTTCTGCGTACCTTCACGCGTGAGAGTACGCAGAAGTGCGTACTCTCACGGAGCCGAGGGAGGACCCGAGGGAGGAGCCGCGGCTAGAGCTCGACCGCGACGCGGGTTCCGCGCGGGGTGTCGACGAGCAGCTCGTCGAGGCCCGCGTCGGCGAAGGCCTTCTCGAGGTCGGCGCGGCTCTCCGAGAAGTGCGCCCAGTCCTCCACGTGGAGGCCGATCACCCGCTGCGCGCCGAGCAGCTGCGCGGCCTGCGCCGCCTTCGCCGAGGTGAGGGTGAGGGCGAGGGGAGCAGGCATCACGCGTGCGGCTCCCGCGAAGAGGACCGCGATGTCCACGGTCCCGAGGCGGGCGACGCTCTCGCGCAGCAGCCCGAGCGACGACGAGTCACCCGACACGTGCACGGTCGGCTCGCCCGGCGCCGCGAGCCGGAATCCGGTCACGGGCCCCACGAGGGGACGCAGAATGCGCGGACCGTGCCGCCCCGGCAGCGCGGTCACCGTCACCTCGCCCACGACGTGCTCCTGCCACGGCGTCATGCCCACGACGGGCGCGCCGAGCTCCGCTTCCGCCTCGGGGGTCGAGAGCACGAGCGGCGCGCTCATCGTCAGCTCCCGGCCGGAGTCGTCGAGGTTGTCGGCGTGGCCGTGATGCGAGAGGAGCACCAGGTCGAGGGACTCCATGGCGGATGCCGGCAGCCCCGGCCCGACCGTCTTGGTGAGCCCCGCCTTCTCGTAGTGGCGCGGCTCGTCGAAGGTCGGGTCGAGCAGGATCCGCAGCCCCGCGTACTCGAGGAGCGCCGTCGGCCCTCCGATGTACGTCACCGCCAACGGTCCAGGCATAGGCCGAGCCTAGGGGAGCGCAACGCGGACGCGACATAGGGTGGACGGGTGGGCTCCCGACTCGCATCCGCGATCAGCCCCTACCTCCAGGCGCACGCCGACAATCCCGTCGACTGGTGGCCGTGGGGGGAGGGGGCCTTCGCCGAGGCCGCTCGCCGCGACATCCCCGTGATGGTCTCGATCGGGTACGCGACCTGCCACTGGTGCCACGTGATGGCCCGGGAGTCGTTCTCGGATCCCGAGGTCGCCGCCTATCTCGACGAGCACCTCGTCGCGGTGAAGGTCGACCGCGAGGAGCATCCGGAGGTGGATGCCGCCTTCATCGCCGCGGCGAGCGCGTTCACCCCGCACCTCGGCTGGCCGTTGACGGTGTTCGCGACCCCGGAAGGTCGGGTGTTCTTCGCCGGCACGTACTTCCCGCCCGAGCCGGTGCGGGGTGCTCCGTCGTTCCGGCAGGTGCTGGAGGCGATCGTGGAGGCATGGACCGAGCGCCGAGCGGAGGTCGAGGCGACCGGTGCCGCGGTGGCGGAGGCGCTCGCCGCCCGTCCGGATGCGGCCGAGGCGCGGCTGCCCACGCCCGCAGCGCTGCGTGACGCCGCGATCGAGCTCGCCTCCTTCGAGGACCCGCAGTACGGCGGCTTCGGATCCGAAGCGAAGTTCCCCAATGCCCCGGCGGTGTCGTTCCTCGCGGAGCTCGGGCGCCAGGGGGATGAGGACGCCGACGCTCTCGGGCGTCGCCTGTTCCAGGCCACCGCCGCCCTCCGCGATCCGGTCGAGGGGGGTGCGTTCCGCTACGCCGTGCAACGGGACTGGACCGAGCCTCACTACGAGCGGATGCTCTCCGACAACGCCCTGCTGCTCGACCTCGCGACGGGCTTCGGCGATGCGCTCGCTGCCGAGCAGCTGGCCGGGTTCCTGCTGAACGTCTTGCGTCTGCCCGACGGCGCCTTCGCCTCGGCGCAGGATTCAGAGAGCCTGATCGACGGGGAGCGCAGCGAGGGCGGGTACTACGCGCTCGACGCCGCCTCGCGCGCCGGGCAGCAGGTGCCCGCCATCGACGAGAAGGTGCTTGCGGGGCTGAACGGCCTGGCGATCGGTGCCCTCGCGGATGCCGGGGTCCGGTTCGCGCGCCCCGAATGGGTCGACGCCGCACGTCACGCCGCCGATGCCGTCGAGGCGAGGCTCGTGACCGAGACGCCCGACGGCCCGCGGCTCGCGCGCGCCGCGCGCGACGGCCGGGTGTCGGATGCCGCGGCGACACTCGAGGACTACGGCGGGCTGGCGGGCGGCCTCGTGCGGCTCGCGCTCGCCGCGGGCGACCCCGCGCCCGCCGCCCGAGCCCGCGCCCTCGTCGCGGCCTGTATCGATGGCGAGCGGGTGCGCCCGCCCGGCGGCGGGGATCCGGTGCTCGCCGCCCGCGGGATCGCCGTCGAGGCCGACCTCAGCGAAGGGGCGGTGCCCTCCGGGGCGGCGCTGTTCGCCGACGCCGCGTTGCGCCTCTCGGGTCTCGACGGAGACACCGCGCTCGCCCGTGCGGCGGAGCTCGCGCTCGCGCCCGTCGTCGAACCGGCGCTCGCGCGTCCGATCGCGTTCGGTGCGGCACTCGCCACGATCGCGCGCCTCGTCTCGCCGCCGTCGCAGCTCGTGATCGTGGTGCCCGACGAAGGCGCCGCGAGTGAGCTGGTCGTTCAGGCGCGGGCGTGGGCGACGCCGGGTCGGGTGCTCGCCATCGTCACGGATGACGAGGCGCGCGCCTTCGCCGACGCCGGATTCGAGCTCTTCCACGGGCGCTCGACCCTCGACGGCGCGAGCGCCGCCTACCTGTGCGAGGGCACGCTCTGCCTGCTGCCCACCGACGACCCGGCCGTGCTCGCGGCTCAGCTCGCCGCCACGCCCTGACGCAGGGGCTCACGAACCGGCTGCTCGCCCCGTCCGCCACGGATGCCGACGCTCAGCAGATACCCGATCATCCACAGCTCACCGACGGTGGCGACCATTGCGAGCGGCGTGCCGAGCGCAGTGAGAGCGGGGAAGGCCAGGAGCACCGAGCTCACGACGTAGGCGACTCCGCCGATCACGAGCGCCCATCCGAGGGCCCGCGGCATCCGGGCGGTGGTCAGTGCGAAGAGACCCATCGGGATGAGCCAGAGCCCGAAGAACACGGCGCCGGTCTGCCAGGCGGCGGAGCTCAGCTCGGCGAGGAGGCCGACGGTTGCCGCGGCGTCGCCGCCGGGGGCGAGTGATGGGTCCGACGCCACGACGCCGGCCGTCTGGAGCATCCCCGCGCTCCCGAGGATCAGCACGGCGTTGGCGAGCCCGAAGGATGCGGTGCCGAAGGCCGCGGCGGGCGCATCGCGGTGGAACAGCGCCCAGAACCCCCAGGCGGCAAGCGCCTGCGTGATGACGACGAGCAACTCGGCCATGACGGCGAGTTGGGCGACAAGCGGGTGGTCGTGGAGGTTCTGAAGGGTCGCAGTCGGATCCCCTCCGACGACGAGGCTGCCCGTGAGGCCGAGGTGCCCCACTCCACCGGCGACGGCGAGGCCGAGGTAGGCGGCGCCCGTCCAGCGGGCGACGGTCAGTGTGGACATGGTTGTTCTCCTATCGAATCGGTGTAAAACTTTCTTGACACCGAGACGATAGGAGCGCGACGCAAGAATGTCAAAGATTCTTGACATTCCCATCGGTCGCCCCTACCGTCATCGCATGGAGATCGACGAGCGCATCCCGATGAACACCAGCGAGCGAGCCGCATGGATCGCGCTGGTCCTCACCCCGGTTACCGTGGCCGGATACCTCGTGGTGGTCGTGCCGCAGCTGGCCGGCACCGCGGTCGGCGAGATCGGCTGGCAGGTGCCGATGCTGTGGTCGATGGGCATCAACTTCGTCGGCACCATCGTGGTGACGATCCTCGTGACGATCGTCGCCGGGATCGGCGCGGGGCTCCGGCACCAAGAGCTCGAGACGGGTACCGACGAACGCGACCGCGGCATCGACCGCCTGGGCGGCAGGGTCGCCCTGGGCATCTCGGCGGCGGGCCTGCTGGCCGTGCTCGTGCTGGCCATGATCGAGGTCGACGTGTTCTGGATCGGCAACGCCGCGTTCCTCATCGGCGCGATCGGCGCCACCGCGGGAGCGATCGCCCAGGTGGGCGCCTACCGCGGAGTGCTCCGTGGCTAAGGCCACCCGTGTCACGAACGACATCCGCGCGATCCGCAGCGAGCGCGGCATCACGCAAGCCGATCTCGCACGCACCGTGGGCGCGACGCGGCAGACGATCATCGCCATCGAGCAGGGGCGGTACTCGCCGTCACTCGAGATGGCGTTCCTCATCGCGCGGGCGCTCGACACCCGCCTCGACGAGGTGTTCCGCTACCCGGACGACTGAGCGTCCGAACGACGGAGCACCGGGGCTCAGCGCAGCGTGCGCCGGCTCGTGATCTGCCCGGTGTCGAACCCCATCAGGTGCAGCCCGCCGTGGAAGCGCGCGTGCTCCACCTTGATGCAGCGGTCCATCACGACGGTGAGGCCCTTCGCCTCGCCCTCGTAGGCGGCCTCCTCATTCCAGATACCGAGCTGTACCCACACCGTCTTCGCGCCGATCGCGAGCGCATCCTCCATCACCTGCGGGATGTCGGACGCCCGCCGGAACACGTCGACGATGTCGGGCACGACCGGAAGGTCGGCGAGCGACTTGTAGACCGGCTGGCCGAGGATCTCGGTCGCGTTCGGGTTCACGAAGTAGAGGTCGTAGTCGCTCGACTGCTGCAGGTAGGTCGCCACGAAGTACGACGAGCGCGCCGGATTCGGCGACGCCCCCACGATCGCGACCGACTTCGCCCGACGCAGGATGCCGAGGCGCTCCTGCGCGCTCGGCCCGATCCAGGTGCGCTTCGAGCGCAGCAGCTTCGCGAGCGGCGAACTCGACGGGATCGAGCACGAGAGACCGTTCTGCAGCGTGACGGTCTCGAGCTCAGGGGCTTCTGCGACAGCGGACATGGCGGTCATTCTCCTCCTGTCGCGATGCTCAGCGCTCGATCGAGGTCGTACAGGATGTCGTCCGGATCCTCGATGCCGACCGAGATGCGCACGAGGCCGGGAAGCACGCCCCCGTCGAGCAGCTGCTGCTCGGTGAGCTGGGCGTGGGTGGTGGATGCGGGGTGGATCACGAGGGTCTTCGCGTCGCCGATGTTCGCGAGGTGGCTCGCGAGCTCCACCGACTCGATGAAGCGCTGCCCGACGGCGCGGGAGTCGCGCGTCGCCGAACCCTTCACACCGAAGCTGAACACCGATCCGGGTCCCTTCGGGAAGTAGCGCTGGGCGCGCTCGTAGTGCGGATGCGTCGGCAGGCCCGCCCAGTTCACGAACTCGATGCGGTCGTCCGCGGCGAGGAACTCGGCCACGGCGCGGGCGCCGTCGACGTGCGCCTGCATCCGGAAGGGCAGGGTCTCGACGCCCTGGGCGAGCAGGAACGCGGAGTGCGGGGCCAGCACAGGTCCGATGTCGCGCAGCTGCTCGGCGCGCAGACGCGTGAGGAACGCGTACTCGCCGAAGTTGCCGTGCCAGTTGAGGCCGCCGTAGTGGGGCACCTCCTGGTCGAAGAGCGGGAAGCGTTCGTTCGCCCACGGGAAGCGGCCCGACTCGACGACGACACCGCCGAGGGTCGTGCCGTGCCCGCCGAGGAACTTCGTGGCCGAGTGGATGACGACGTCGGCGCCCCACTCGATCGGGCGGTTGAGGTACGGGGTCGCAACCGTCGAGTCGACGATGAGCGGAATGTCGTGAGCGTGGGCGACCTCAGCGAGCCCCTCGAGATCGGCGATGTCGCCCGACGGGTTCGTGATCGACTCGACGAAGATCAGCTTCGTCTTGTCGGTGATCGCCGCCGCGTAGTCCGCCGGGTCGGTACCCGTGACGAAGGTCGTGTCGACGCCGAAGCGGCGCAGGGTCACGTCGAGCTGCGTGACGGATCCGCCGTAGAGGCTCGACGCGGCGACGATGTGGTCGCCGGCACCCGCGAGCGAGGCGAAGGTGATGAACTCGGCGCCGAGGCCCGAGGCGGTCGCGACCGCGCCGAGGCCGCCCTCGAGCGAGGCGACCCGCTCTTCGAAGGAGGCGACCGTCGGGTTCGCGACGCGCGAGTAGATGTTGCCGTACTTCTGCAGCGCGAAGCGGGCGGCGGCATCCGCGGTGTCGTCGAACACGAACGCGCTCGACTGGTAGATCGGCAGTGCGCGGGCACCGTGGACCGGGTCGGGAATGTTGCCGGCGTGGATCGCGCGGGTGCGGAAACCCCAGGCGTGATCGGATGCGTGCGCGGTCGCGCCGTCGCTCTCAGACATCCGATCAGGCTACCGGCGCCGACTCCCGTGTTGCGGTGTGTTGCGTCGTCGTGCCCAGCCGTCGGCGCACGCGGTGCGGCTCGGCGCGGGTGAGCGCGGTGGTGAGCAGCAGTTCGACGAGCGTCGGGTAGTCGATTCCCGCGGCTGCCGCCATCCGGGGCACCTGCGAGCGTCGGGTGAACCCGGGGAACGTGTTGATCTCATTGAGGAGCAGGCCATCGCCGGTCGCGAAGAAGTCGACCCGTGCGAGACCGCGAGCGCCCACGGCCCGGAACACCGCGAGCGCGGCAGCCTCCAACGCGCCGCCGAGCGCGTCGTCGACCGGGGCGGGCACCCGGAAGTCCGGCTCGCGCTCGTACTTGGATTCGGCGTCGAACACCGCGCCCTCGGGCACCACGATCTCGAGCGGGGGGAGCGCCTCGAGACGCCCGTCCGGATGCTCGATCACCGCCACATCGATCTCGCGCCCCCGCACGAAGCGCTCCACGAGCACACGCTCGTCGAGTGCGAGCGCCGCACGCACCGCCTCGGTGAGCTCGGCACGCGTGCGGGCCACGGCGACCCCGTGGCTCGAGCCCGCGCGGTCGGGCTTCACGATCGCGGGCAGTGCGGCCTCGGCGAGTATCGGCGCAGAGGCATCGGCGACGACGAATCCGGGGGTGCTCGCCACGCCTGCGGCTGCGGCGATGAGCTTCGTGACGCTCTTGCTCATCGCCACAGCTCCCGCCTCCACCCCCGACCCCACGTAGGGCACGCCCACGAGGTCGAGAAGGGCCGCGAGCGTGCCGTCTTCGCCGCGCGGGCCGTGCAGGGCGGGGATCGCCGCATCCGCGCGTTCCAGGATCGCGACGGCTCCCGCGAGGTCGCCGGGAAGCGGTCGGCCATCGGCACCCGCCCAGGATCCGTCTGTACGGATCGTGAGCGAAACCACGTCGAAGCGCGCCGGGTCGAGGGCGGCCGCGATCGCCGCCGCCGACGCGAGCGACACCTCGTGCTCGCTGGACGCGCCTCCGCCGATCACGACCACCCGGATGACGGCGCCCGGTTCCGTGCTCACGCGGCCTCCTCCACGTGCACGCGGGAGCCGATGCGGGTCACGAGCTCGTGCTCGATCGTTCCCGCCCACCCGGCCCATTCGTGCAGGGTCGGCTCGCCGTCATCGCCCGGCCCGAACAGCACGACCTCCTCACCCGCCTCGACGCCCAGCTCGCCCACGTCGATCACGAGCTGATCCATCGACACGGCGCCCGCGATCGGCACACGCCGGCCGCGGACCCACGCGGAGGCGCCGTCCGAGAGCCCGCGCGGCACGCCGTCCGCGTAGCCGAGCGGCACGAGCGCCAGCCGCGTGGGCCGGTCGGTGAGGTAGCGGGAGCCGTACCCGACCGGGGTCGCGGCACGCACCTCGCGCACCGTCGTCACCCGTGACGAGAGGGTCATCGCGCCGCGCAGCGTGGTGGTGCCGGACGGATCGATGCCGTAGAGCCCCGCGCCGACACGCACGAGGTCGAAGTGCGTGCTGGCGTCGGTGAGCGTCGCGGCGGTCGCCGCGAGATGCCGCACCCGCGGGCGCAGCCCCCGGCGGACGGCGGTGCGCACGGCGGCGTCGAAGAGCAGACGCTGGCGCACGGTGAGCGGATGCCCGGGCTCGTCGGCCCGCGCGAGGTGACTCATGATCCCGACCACCTCGACGAGGCCGCGCGCCTCGTACTCGCGGGCGAGGTCGCACAGCGGACGCCACTCGTCGGCCGCCGCGCCGTCGCGGGCCATCCCCGTGTCGACGTGCAGGTGGATCCGCGCGACTCCGCCGCACCGCGACGCGGCGGCGGCGTAGCGCCCGAGGTGGCCGATGCTCGGCACCGCGAGCTCGATGCGGTTGCGGATCGCCGCCGTCGCGTCCGCGTCGAGCGGGTTCAGCCAACTGAGGATCGGTGCCTCGACGCCCATCCAGCGCAAGGGGAGAGCCTCCTCGATGCTCGTGACACCGAGCCGGGTCGCGCCCGCCTCGAGGGCGCTCAGCGCCGCGAGGCCGTGCCCGAATCCGTCGGCTTTCACGACGGCCATCACCTCCGCCTGCGTCGATCCGACGAGCGTGCGGGTGTTCGCCTCGATCGCGGCCTTCTCGATCCGCAGGGTCGCGTGTGGTGTCATGGCGGTCCTCCCGAACTCACGGTAGGGAGCGCCGCCGCGCCCGCTCGTCCGCCCGCAGGATGATCCGCCGCGGCGCGCGGATGATCCTGGCTAGATCCAGGAGCGCAGCCAGTAGTGGCTGTACGCGAACCAGTGGGGGATGGGCATGCCCGTCCACATCGGCAGGAAGTACGCCGACACGAGCACGACGAGGCCGAGGTAGGCGCCCGCCGTCGCGAGCCCCGCCACCCGCCGCGGCGTCGGGTCGCTCGCACGGCCCGCGACTGCGGCGATCGCCGCCGTCAGAGCGAGCACCATGAAGGGCTCGAACGCGATCGTGTAGAACTGGAACACCGTGCGACCGAGGTAGAGCATCCACGGCAGGTACCCGGCCGCCATTCCGGCCAGGATGAACGCGTCGCTCCACACGGCGCGCCCCCGGATGAGACCTCGGATCACGCGCACCAGCAGGAACACGACCGCCGCCGTCGCGCCCCACCACAGGATCGGGTTGGCGATGTCGAGGATGGCCTGAACGGTGCCCTGGTCGTCGGCGCGGTAGTACATGCTCGTCGGCCGCACGAGGAACAGCCAGGTCAGCGGATTCGCCTGATACGGATGCGGCGAATGCTCGCCGAGGTGATAGCCGTTGATCGCGAGCTGGTAGTGCCACCAGTTCTGCAGGTCGTACGGCACCCAGGCGAGCCAGCCGGTGGCGGGGGTTCCGCCCTGCTGCTCGATCCAGTGGCGGTAGTAGCCGCCGTCGCTCAGGAACCAGCCGAGCCAGGTGGTGAGGTGCACCGCGAGCGCGAGCGGGACCAGCAGGAGCGCACTCACGGGCCCTTGCCGCAGCACCGCGCCCGTGCCCCAGAACGCGATGCCCGCGCGTTTACGCAGGAACGCATCCGACACGACCGTGTAGATGCCGAAGATCGCGAGGAAGTAGAGCCCCGACCACTTGACCGAGATCGCGCATCCGAAGGCCACGGCGGCGGCGAGCAGCCACGGCCGCCACCAGAGCACGGGCCCCCAGTCGGTGGGTCGGCCGGCGGCGGTGCGCTTCTCGAGCCACGGGGCGAGTCGGCGCTTGGCCCAGCTGCGGTCGAGCAGCACGAAGTACGCGCCGAGGAGCGAGAAGAAGGCCACGCCGGTGTCGAGGATCGACACCCGGCTCAGCACGATCGCGTTGCCGTCGATCGCGATGAGGCCCCCTGCGACCACCGCGAGCGTCGTCGATCCGAACAGGCGCTTTGCGACGAGCATCGTGAGGGCGACGAGCAGGATGCCGAGCACCGCGATCCCGATACGCCAGCCGAACGCGCTGTCGGTGCCGAAGATCGCCATCCCGGCGCCGATGATCCACTTGCCGAGCGGCGGGTGGACGACGAACGACGGGTCGGTGAGGTAGACATCGGGGTCGCCGGCGGCGAACGAGTCGTTCGCCCCGTCGGGCCAGCGGGACTCGTAGCCCAGGTGCCACAGCGTGTAGGCGTCCTTCACGTAGTACGTCTCGTCGAAGACGATCTCGTGCGGGTGGTCGAGTGCGATCAGCCGGGTCGCCGCCGCGACTGCCATGACCACGGCCGGTGCGCCCCACTCCCACGCGCGGCGGGCGCGGGGATCCGACATGGTGCGGGTCCACCACCGGTCGAGCCGCGAGCCGGTCGGGGTCGGGGTGCGCTCGGCGGCGTGGGCGATCGCGGCATCCTCATCGATCGGCGGGGCGTCCGGTCCGCGGACAGCGCGCTCGAACTCCTCGGCGCGCGCATCCATCCCCGCATCGTAACCGCGGCGCCTGGCCGTCCCGATCCGGGCGCCCCGACCTCCCGCCTGCCGCGAGGCGCCCCCACGGCGGTTCCTGATTCAGAAATGCAGGAGAGTCGCCGCCGTTCGTCTCTACGTAGCGGAGACCGCCGGGATCCGACGACGAATCTCCTGCATTTCTGAACCACCGCGACAGCTCCCGACGACAGCCCGCCTCGACCTTCCGCGTTGATCGCTTCCGGCTCCGTCTCGGTCAGAAATGCAGGAGATCTTCCGTCTCGTCGTCGCCGGCTCAATGGTTCCCGGGGCGGATCGGAAGAATCTCCTGCATTTCGGGACCGGTATGGACGTGTGGCGGGGCGGGCGGGCCCCGCGGCGGCGCCGGGCGGAGTGGCGAGCGCCCGGGGCTGGGAGGATGAGGGGGTGATCATCCTCGCGGCCACGCCGATCGGCAACCTGGGCGATGCCTCGCGTCGGCTCGTCGAGGCGCTCGGCAACGCCGAGGTGATCGCCGCCGAAGACACCCGCACGACCATCCAGCTCCTGCGGGCGCTCGCGATCGGCAACCGTCCGCGCCTCGTCGCCCTGCACGAGCACAACGAGGTCGCGCGCGTCGCCGAACTCGTCGAGCTCGCCCGCGACGCGGACGTGCTCGTGCTCTCGGATGCGGGCATGCCGACGATCTCGGACCCCGGCTTCCCGCTCGTGCAGGCGGCGGCGGAGGCCGGCGTCACTGTCACCGCGATCCCCGGCCCCTCGGCGGTGCTCACCGCGCTCGCCGTGTCGGGTCTGCCGACCGACCGCTTCTGCTTCGAGGGGTTCCTACCGCGCAAGGGGCGGCTGCAGGCGATGCGCCCGCTCGCCGCCGAGCCGCGCACCCTCGTGTTCTTCGAGTCACCGCATCGCATCGGGGCGGCGCTCGCCGACCTCGCCGAGGCCTTCGGTCCCGATCGTCGCGCAGCCGTGTGTCGCGAGCTGACGAAGCTCCACGAGGAGGTCGCCCGCGGCACACTCTCGGAGCTCGCCGAGCGCTTCGCGGAGGGAGCACGTGGCGAGATCGTGATCGTCGTGGCGGGGGCGGAACCCGTGGCAGCATCCGTCGACGACGCGCTCGGTCAGGTGCGAGCGCTCACGGCATCAGGGATGCGCCTCAAGGAGGCGACGGCCGAGGTCGCCGAGGCCACGGGGCTCTCTCGCCGCGAGCTCTACGAGGCGGCGCTGCGGAGCTGAACCGGACGAGCCGTCACACGCGAGGCGTCCGAACTAGACTCGACTTCATGCCATCCGGCGAGAGCTTCTTCATCGCGACCCCGATCTTCTACGTCAACGACGTGCCGCACATCGGGCACGCCTACACGGAGGTCGCCGCGGATGTCCTCGCTCGCTGGCACCGTCAGGGCGGCGACGACACGTGGTTGCTCACGGGCACCGACGAGCACGGTCAGAAGATCCTGCGCACCGCTGTCGCGAACGGCGTGGAGCCCAAGCAGTGGGCCGACCGTCTCGTCGAGTCGGCGTGGAAGCCGCTGCTCGAGACGATCGACATCGCCAACGACGACTTCATCCGCACGACGGACGAGCGCCACGAGTCGGCCGTGCGGATCTTCCTGCAGAAGCTCTACGACGACGGCTTCATCTACTCCGGCGAGTACGAGGGGTACTACTGCGTCGGCTGCGAGGAGTACAAGCAGCTCGACGACCTGGAGCTCACCGAGGTGGGCGACTACGCGGGTCAGCTCGTGTGCCGCATCCACTCGCGCCCGGTCGAGATCCTCAAGGAGAAGAACTACTTCTTCCGCATGAGCCAGTTCGAGGAGCAGCTCCTCGAGCTCTACGCCGCCCGCCCCGATTTCGTGCAGCCCGAGAGCGTGCGCAACGAGATCGTGCAGTTCGTGCGGCAGGGTCTCTCCGACCTCTCCATCTCGCGGTCGAGCTTCGACTGGGGCATCAAGATCCCGTGGGACGAGACGCACGTCGTCTACGTGTGGTTCGAGGCGCTGCTCAACTACATCACCGCGATCGGATACGGCGTCGACGATGAGCAGTTCGCCCGCCGCTGGCCCGCGGTGCAGCTGGTCGGCAAGGACATCGCCCGCTTCCACGCGGTGATCTGGCCGGCGATGCTCATGGCGGCGGGGCTGCCGGTGCCGCACCGCGTGTTCGGTCACGGCTGGCTGCTCGTCGGCGGCGAGAAGATGTCGAAGTCGAAGCTCACGGGCATCGCGCCGAACCAGATCACCGACACCTTCGGCTCGGACGCGTTCCGCTACTACTTCCTCCGGGCGATCACCTTCGGTCAGGACGGCTCGTTCAGCTGGGAGGACCTCTCGGCGCGCTACCAGGCGGAGCTCGCGAACGGGTTCGGCAACCTCGCGTCGCGCGTCGTGGCGATGGTCAACCGCTACGAGGGCGGCACGCTCCCCGAGCCGGGCGCCCCCGACGAGGCCGATCTCGCGATCCAGGCGGTCGTGGCGAAGGCCGCGGCGGATGCGGATGCGGCGATCGAGCGTCTCGCGATCCACGAGGCGATCGCCGCGATCTGGACGATCGTCGACGAGCTCAACGGATACATCACCGAGCAGGAGCCGTGGGTCCTCGCGAAGGATGACGCCACGCGACCGAGGCTGCGCACCGTGCTCTACACCGCATCCGAGGGCCTGCGCGCGCTCGCGGTACTGCTCAGCCCCGTGATGCCGAAGGCGACCGCGAAGCTCTGGACGGCGCTCGGGGCAGAGGCCGGACTCGGGGCGCTTCCGAGTAACGACATCCGGGATGCGGGCACCTGGGGGCAGTTGCCGCCAGGGTCGCAGTTCGGCGCGCTCGATGCGCTGTTCCCGCGGATCGACGAGGCCGCGGAGTCGGGAGCCGCGTGACCGACTCGTTCCTCCGCGCACGGGAGGCCCCGCAGGGGCCGCCCCGGGAATACCCGCCGCTGCCGGAGGCGCTGGTCGTCCCGGTGTACGACAACCACACCCACCTCGAGGTGGAGGACGGCGGCGAGCCGATCCACTACCGCGAGCACCTGGATCGCGCGTCTGCGGTCGGGGTGCGGGGGGTCGTGCAGGTCGGCACGGACCTGGCCACCTCCCGCTGGAGTGCGGAGGTCGCGGCTCACGAACCCCGCGTGCTGGCGGCGGTCGCGATCCACCCGAACGACGCCCCTGAGCTGGTCGAGAAGGGGCTGCTCGACGAGCATCTCGCGGGTATCGACGAACTCGCCCAGCGTCCGCGGGTGCGGGCGATCGGCGAGACCGGTCTCGACTTCTTCCGCACCGAGGGCGACGCCGCGCGTGAGGCGCAGTTCCGCTCGTTCGAGGCGCACATCGAGATGGCGAGGCGCCACGACCTGGCGCTGCAGATCCATGACCGCGATGCCCACCGCGAGGTCGTGGAGACCCTCGATCGGGTCGGCGCGCCGGAGCGGGTCGTGTTCCACTGCTTCTCCGGTGACGCCGAGTTCGCGCAGCTCGTCGCCGAGCGGGGCTGGTACCTCTCGTTCGCGGGGACGGTCACCTTCCGCAATGCGCAGAACCTGCGGGACGCGCTCGAGGTGATCCCGCGCTCGCGCATCCTCGTCGAGACCGACGCCCCGTACCTCACGCCTACGCCGTTCCGCGGGCGCCCCAACGCCCCGTACCTCATCCCGCACACGCTGCGTGCGATGGCGGCGCATCTCGGCACCGACGTGTCGATGCTCGCGGCGCAGATCTCGTCGAACACCGAGCTGGTGTACGGCCACTGGGACGACGAGCCCGTCGACGCCCCCCGCGGTCCCTTCGATCCGGCGGCGGCTGCGGAACGCGCCGCGCAGGGCGAGGCCGACCGAGACCGCGGATGAGCGCATTGCTCGGCCCGGCGGAGATCCGCGATCTCGCCGACGCTCTCGGCCTGCAGCCGACCAAGAAGCTCGGCCAGAACTTCGTCGTCGACGGGAACACGGTCCGCAAGATCGTGCGGACCTCGGGCGTCGCGGCGGGCGACCACGTGCTCGAGGTGGGACCGGGCCTCGGATCACTCACCCTCGGCCTTCTGGAGGCGGGCGCGCGTGTCACGGCGATCGAGATCGACCGCCGCCTCGCCGAGCAGCTTCCGCACACGGTCGAGACGATGCAGCCGGGGGCGTCGCTCGAGGTGATCCCGGCCGATGCGCTGCGGGTGGAGTCCGTTCCGGGCGAGCCGACCGCGCTCGTGGCGAACCTGCCCTACAACGTGTCGGTGCCGGTGCTGCTGCACCTGCTCGAGACCGTTCCCTCGCTCGAGAGCGCGCTCGTGATGGTGCAGGCGGAGGTCGGCCATCGGCTGGCGGCGGCGCCCGGATCCCGGGTCTACGGATCGCCGAGCGCGAAGGCGGCCTGGTACGGCAGCTGGTCGCTGGCCGGCACGATCAGCCGTCAGGTGTTCTGGCCCGTGCCGAACGTCGATTCGGTGCTCGTCGGGTTCCGCCGTGGTGAGCTGCCCGGTGACGAGGATGAGCGTCGAGCGACGTTCGCGCTCATCGACGCGGCCTTCGGGCAGCGCCGCAAGATGCTCCGTCAGGCGCTCTCGGACGCGCTCGGAACGTCCGCCGCGGCGAGCGCGCTGGTGGAGCGCGCGGGGGTCGATCCGACCGCCCGCGGCGAGCAGCTGACCGTCGGCGATTTTCTGAAGATCGCTCGTGCGCAGGCCGCGTCGGCGGGTCCCGAGGAGGGGGCGGACCAGGCGTTCCACCTCCCTTAGGGTGGAGCAATGACCAGCACCGGGCCCGACACCGTGCATGTGCGGGCGCCCGGGAAGATCAACGTCTTCCTCAAGGTGGGCGCCATCGACGACACCGGCTACCACGATGTCGCCATCGCCTATCAGGCGGTCTCTCTCTACGAAGAAGTGCGCGTGCGCGAGGCGTCCGACTTCCAGGTGGAGGTCAGCGGCTCGGTCGAGCTCTCGCGGGTGCCGCGCGACGGCGCGAACATCGCGATCCGCGCGGCGCGGCTGCTCGCGGCGCGCACCGGCTACCGGGGCGGCGCGCACATCGAGATCGAGAAGCACGTGCCCGTGACGGGCGGTATGGGCGGAGGATCCGCGGATGCCGCGGCCACGCTTCTCGCGTGCGACGCGCTGTGGAGCACCGACCTGCCGCGGGAGGAACTCCTGGAGCTCGCGCGCGAGCTCGGCGCCGACGTGCCCTTCGCCTTCACGGGTGGCACCGCGATCGGCACGGGCCGTGGAGATGAACTCTCGCCCGCACTCGCCCAGGGCACCTTCCACTGGGTGCTCGCGCTCGCCGACTTCGGCCTCTCGACGCCTGCTGTGTATGCCGAGCTCGACGAGCACCGCGCGCGTCACGCGCAGGACATCTTCCCCGCCGATCCGCGTCCGACCGTCGAGGCGAACGTGCTGCAGGCGCTGCGCGCGGGCGATCCGCACATGCTCGCCGACGCCATGCACAACGACCTGCAGGCGGCGGCGCTGCACCTCGAGCCCTCACTTTCGGATGTGCTCGAGCTCGGCGAGCAGAGCGGCGCGCTCGCCGGCATCGTCTCCGGCTCCGGGCCGACCGTCGCGTTCCTCGCGGCGGATGTCGACTCGGCGCTCGAGCTGCAGGTCGCGCTCTCGGCCGCGCGGCTGAACGTGGTGCGGGCCACCGGCCCGGTTCACGGCGCTCGGATCGTCTAGCCCTTCTCGCCAACCGCTTCCTCGGGAGGCGCGCACCGGCTGTTCACCCGGACGAGGGTGGCCGTGCATCCGGCGAGGGGGCGCGGTTCAGACGGCGGTCCTTGAATCGCATCGCTCAGCCGCTGTGGCGGAGTTTTTCCCGAGTACTCCGAGGCAGCCAACCGATGTCGACCGGTGCCCGGTTCCAGTTCGTGCGCATCGATCCGTCGGATCCGGTGCGGATGTCCTCCTGGATCCACCACATCTCACGCTTGACGGGCATCCCCGCGGACCCGGCCGCGACACCGACCCATGCGGTCCACCTGTGGCATCTGGTCGCGGGCAACCACCGGGTGCTCGCGCGGAGCGCCTCCGCGTTCGCGACGGTCGACGAGGGCTGGGCCGACGTCGAGGCCGCGCTCGAGGCCCGTGACCGGCTCGTCGCGCGGATGGCGCGGCTCGAATCCAGCCGCGGCTACGGCTGGGTGCTGTACGACGGATCGCGCGCGATGATGACGAGCGCCCGCTGGTACACGATGGAGCGCGATCGCCGGGAGTCGCTGCGCTCGACGCGCGAGGCGCTGGACGTGCTCGCGGCGGCCCCGCGGGGCGGCGAGGAGCTCGTCGCCGACGGCGGGGCGCGCGCGTGACGATCGACGTGCGGGGCACCGTGCGCCCCGCCGACACCCAGCAGGATGACGGCGTGCCCGAGCGGCGCACCCTGCGTCCGCGGGCGTCGCTCGCCGACGCGGTGTTCCGCCGCACGGCGTTCGCGGCGGGCGGCATCACCGTCGCGATCATGCTCGCCGTCGGGCTGTTCCTGGCACTCCGCTCGGCCGATGCGCTCCGTGTCGCCGGCCCCGGATTCCTCACCGAACAGCAGTGGTCGCCCGAGACCGGCCGCTTCGGGGTGGGAGCCGTGCTCTTCGGCACCGTCTCGATCGGCGTCGTCGCCCTCGTGACCGCCTTCCCGTTGGCCCTCGGCACCGCGCTGCTGCTGTCGGAGGTCGTGCGCGGCCGCCTCCGCGGCATCCTCGTCTCACTCGTCGACCTCATGGCGGCGGTGCCCTCGATCGTCTTCGGCCTGTGGGGCGTGTTCTTCCTGCAGGACAACGTGATCCCCGTGGCGCGGTGGATCTCCACCTACTTCGACTGGATCCCGATCTTCCGGGTCTCGGACGACAGCGGGGCGACGCTCACCGACGACTCCGCCTTCACGTCCTCCGCCTTCATCGCGGGGATCGTGGTGGGACTCATGATCGTTCCGACCATGACCTCCGTCATGCGCGAAGCCTTCTCGCAGGCGCCCGTGGGGGAGCGGGAGGGTGCGCTCGCGCTCGGCGCGACCCGCTGGGGCATGATCCGCACGGTCGTGCTGCCGTTCGGACGCGGTGGCGCGATCGGCGGCACGATGCTCGGCCTCGGCCGGGCGCTCGGCGAGACGATCGCGGTCTACATGATCATCTCGCCCGTGTTCAGCATCAACTGGGAGGTGCTGAAGTCGGGCTCCAACTCGGTCTCGGCGCTCATCGCCCTGCGCTACGGCGAGGCGAGCGACTTCGCGCTGTCGGCGCTCATGGCGGCGGGGCTCGTGCTGTTCCTGCTGACGCTCGTCATCAACTTCACGGCGTCGTCGATCGTCGCCCGGTCGCGCTCTGGCGCCCAGTCGGAGGGATGACATGACCGAGACCCTCGTGCACACCACCTCGCGCGGCCGCACCCGCACGCCGCTGCCCGAGGGCGAGATCGGCGAGCGGCGCATCCTGCGTCGGGCGACGTTCGCCGAACGGTTCGACCTGCTGGGGGCGGCGGCCGCCGCACTCGCCACCTCGTCGCTGTTGTTCGGCTGGCTCGCACCGCTCACCGGAGTCGTCGGGTGGGTCGTGGTGTCGTACCTGCTTTTCATCGGCTTCTACGTGCTGCTGACCTCGTTCCTCGGCGACCGGCAGGCGATCGCCGACCGCGTCGCGACCGTGCTGCTCGTCTCGGCGGGCACGCTGCTCTTCGGCGCCCTCGTCTTCGTGGTGCTGTTCGCACTCCTGCGGGGGCGCGAGGCGTTCTGGCACCTCAACTTCTTCACGCAGTCGATGGAGTTCGCGGGCCCGCTCGACCCGCTCACCGAGGGCGGCATCATCCACGCGATCGTCGGCACGCTCATCCAGATCTCGATCGCGCTCGCGATCACGATCCCGCTCGGGATCGCCACCGCGGTGTTCCTCAACGAGGTCGGGGGGCGCTTCGCCCGCTTCGTCCGCACGATCGTCGACGCGATGACGGCGCTCCCGTCGATCGTCGCGGGTCTCTTCGTCTACGCCGCCGTCATCCAGCTGATCACGCACCAGCGCTCGGGATTCGCGGCCGCGCTCGCCATCACGGTCATGATGCTCCCGATCGTCGTGCGCGCGTCCGATGTCGTGCTGCGCCTCGTTCCCGGCAACTTGCGCGAGGCCTCCTACGCGCTCGGCGCGGGGCGCTGGCGCACGGTGTGGGGGGTGGTGCTGCCGACGGCGCGCTCGGGTCTCGTGACGGCCGTGATCCTCGGCACCGCGCGCGGGATCGGCGAGACCTCGCCCGTGCTGCTCACCTCGGGCGTCACCGCCGTTCTTACCTTCAACCCGTTCCAGGGTCCGATGATCTCGCTGCCGCTGCAGGTGTTCGACTTCGTCCGCTCGCCCGAGCCGACCATGATCGCCCGCGGGTTCGGCACGGCCGCGGTGCTCCTGATCCTCGTGCTCGCACTGTTCGTGCTCGCGCGGGTCATCGGAGGCCGCCCGCCCGGGCAGCTCTCGGCCGGGCAGCAGCGCCGCAGCCATGCCGCATCCCTGCGCGACGCGATGCGCATCTCGCGTCGCGAGGCGCCCCTCGCCCCCGCTCCCGCATCCGCCCCCAAGGAGAACCCGTGATCCGCCTCCTCCGCGCCGCCCTCGTGGCGGTGCTGATCGTCTGCGCCACCGCGGGCTCCGAGTCGGCCGCGACCGCCGCCAGCTACTTGCCCATCACCGGCACGGGCTCCACCTGGTCGCAGAACGCGCTCGACCAGTGGCGCAAGAACGTGGCGTCCAACTACGGCATGACGGTCAACTACTCGGGTGTCGGTTCGTCCGCGGGGCGGCGCGACTTCATCGCGGGCACGGTCGACTTCGCCGTGAGCGAGATCCCGTTCCAGTCGAAGCCGGAGGACGGCTCCGCGCCCGAGAAGCCCAAGACGGGCTACGCGTACATGCCGATCGTGGCGGGCGGTACCGCGTTCATGTACAACCTGCGGATCGGCGGCAAGCGAGTCACCAACCTGCGCCTGTCGGGGCCGGTCATCGCAAAGATCTTCACGGGCGTGATCACGAAGTGGAACGACCCGGCCATCAAGGTCGACAACCCCCTGCTGGCGCTTCCCGACAAGAAGATCACCCCCGTCGTGCGCTCCGACGGTTCCGGGTCGACCGCGCAGTTCACGCTGTGGATGTCGAAGCAGCAGTCGTCGATCTGGAACGCCTTCTGCACGAAGGTCGGCAGATCGACCCCCTGCGGGCTGACCTCGCAGTACCCCGTGTTCAGCGGTGCGAAGGCGCAGAACGGCTCGCTCGGCGTTGCGGGATACGTGTCGCAGAACTACGGCGAGGGCGCGATCACCTACGTCGAGTACTCCTACGCGCTGAAGTCCGGGTTCCCGGTCGCGAAGGTGCTCAACGCCTCGGGGTACTACGTCGAGCCGACGGCCGAAGCGGTCGCGGTGGCACTCATGAAGGCCCGCATCAACACCAACGAGGGGTCCGCCGACTACCTCACGCAGATCCTCGACGGGGTGTACTCGAGCACCGACAAGCGCACCTACCCGCTCTCGAGCTACTCGTACATGATCGTGCCGACGGAGGTCGGGGGCATCTTCACCACGAAGAAGGGCAACACCCTCGGCGCCTTCACGCGGTACATGCTGTGCGAGGGGCAGCAGCAGGCGGCGGTGCTCGGATACTCGCCGCTGCCCATGAACCTCGTCATGGCCGGATCCGACCAGATCAAGCGGATCCCGGGTGCCGGCAGTACGGGCATCGACACCGCCAAGTGCAACAACCCGACCTTCAAGGCGGGCGACTCGCCCTCGAAGAACCAACTGGCCGCATCCGCGCCGTATCCACCCGAGTGCGACAAGAAGGGCGCCACACAGTGCACCACCGCCACGGGCGGTGCGGGAGGGTCGTCCGGCGGCTCGTCCGGTGGTTCGTCCGGAGGGTCCTCGGGCGGTTCGACCGGAGGCGACGGGGGGACGGACGCAGGCACCGGGAGCGATGACGGCTCGGGTGACGGCGGCGGAACCGACACGGGTTCGGGCACCGACGGCGGCGGGGGAGTCGTCGCGAGCGGCGCGGTCTCCCAGACCTACTCGCTGCCGGATCCCGGGATGGGTCCCGCGCAGTGGATGATGCTCGCCGCCGGAGTCCTGCTCGTCGCGCTCATCGTGCTCCCGCCCTTCCTCTCTCGGCGGCTCCGCGCCTCGCGCGGCAGCGGAGAGCGGTAGGACACACCGCCGGGAGCGTGCGTTCCCGCATCGTTCATCCACCCTCAACCGGCCGTCCTTAGCGTGACGACCGTCGCGCACACCCGAGTGACGCGAATCCTCCTGGAGCCCACGTGACCACCACCGCCTGGCGATCGACGACGATCCGATCCGGTCTTTCCGGCATCGCCGTGGGGGCGCTCGTCTTCGGCGTCCTGACGCTCGTCGGCGTCGTGGTGCCTGCGCCCGGTGCGGCGGCGGCTGACGGTTCGGCGGTGACCATCAGCGCGGCCGATCTCGACCCGAACGTCGATACCGCGCCCTTCCCGGACCTGCGGGTCACCGTGTCGCAGACGCAGGATCTCGTCGCACAGGGCATCCGGATCAGCTGGACCGGCGGCAGCAAGTCGACGGTGCCGAGCCAGCAGACCGGTGGCGAGGACTTCCTCCAGTTCGCCCAGTGCTGGGGCGACGACCCCGACGACCCCTCGCGCCCCGACCGCACCACGTGCCAGTTCGGCGGAACGAACTCCGCCGGCACGACGCGCGACAACTTCCGTGAGGACTCCTGGGTCGCCCCCGAGGACGAGCAGTACACGGCGCCCGGCGACGGTCTCGCGAACCCCACCTACACCTCGATCCCGTTCCGCTCCGTCACCGGCGAGACGGTCGCCTCGGTGGTCGACCACAAGCAGGTGGCGATCGACGTCAACACGAACGAGTTCTTCACCCGGCTGACCACCAACGAGGTCGCGTGGGCGGGCTCCGGCAACGACGGCAGCGGTACCACCACGTTCGAGGTGCAGACCGCGATGCAGGCACCCGGCCTCGGATGCGGCACCCCCGTGAGCTCCGACCCCACGGCGCCCGGACGATCGTGCTGGCTCGTGGTGATCCCCCGCGGCGTGAGCGACAACGGCACACCGAGCATCACCCAGTCGGGCCTGTTCTGGGACTCCTGGCAGCACGCGATCGGTGTGAAGCTGCAGTTCAAGCCGCTCGGCGATCGGTGCCCCGTCGGGGCCGCGGAGCGGCAGCTCGCCGGCAGCGAGCTCGTCTCGGTGGCGATCTCGTCGTGGCAGCCGTCGCTGTGCATGAGCGAGGGCGGTGCCGTCTACTCGGCCCTGTCGGGGACGGAGTCGGACGCCCTGCTCGCGGCGAACGGGATGGAATCCGCACCCCTCGCGCTCACCTCGCGTGCCCTGAAGACCGAGGGGGAGGACCAGCTCCAGTACGCGCCGATCGCCCTCACCGGGCTGACGATCTCGTTCGCGATCGACCGCGAACCCCGGGCGGGCGGAGAGACCCCGCAGGAGTACCGCGATCGCGCACGCCTGCCGATGACCTCCATCAAGCTGACCCCGCGCCTCGTCGCGAAGCTGCTCACGAACTCCTACACGGACTCGCTCCCGACCGACGCCGACAAGTCGCACCTCACCCACTCCGACGGCGCCGGGGGCACCGTCTCCAACCCGCGGACCCTCACCTACGATCCGGAGTTCCTCGAGATCAACGACGAGGAGTGGGCGTACCAGGCGCTCGTCGCGCCGTCGCTCGCCGACCTGCTCGTGCCCCAGGGGCGATCGGATGCGGCGTGGGCTCTGTGGAGCTACCTGCTCGCGGACGGCGACGCCAAGGCGTTCCTCGCGGGGACGCCGGATCCGTGGGGGATGCGGGTCAACCCGTACTACTCCACCACGGCGAAGGACAACCCCTCGGGTGCGGAGCTCACCCTCCCGCGGGAGGACTTCCCCAAGGCCGACCCGACCGAGCAGGCCGAGACGACGCAGGCAGGGCCCATCAACATCGTCACCTGGCGCCCCTACGTCAACGACTTCGACTCGAGCGCCTACCTGACGCTGCGTGGAGACGGCCAGCTGCTCGGGGCCTGGGATCCGATCAGCGTTCCTCCGAAGTACGGCAAGACCGCGCGCTCGTTGCCGGGACTGCAGCGGGTGCTCGGGCTCACCGACACCGCATCCGCCGCCCGGTACCAGGTGTACACGGCCGAGCTGCGCAACCCGGCAGGCGAGTTCGTCGGCCCCGACACGACCTCGATGCTCGCGGCGGCGGCGGCGATGACCGCCGACCCGGACCAGATCCAGGTGCTGGGGTACGACGCGTCGTCCGAGAAGGCGCGTCAGGCGCCGTCGGCGTACCCGTTGACGATGCCGGTGTACGCGGCCGCGCGACCCGCGCTCGAGGACGACGAGCTGCGTGCCGACTACGCCGCGTTCATCCGGTTCGCCTCCGGATCCGGGCAGACTCCGGGCACGAGCGACGGGCAGCTTCCCGCCGGATACGCCCCGCTGCCGAAGAGTTGGCGCGCCCAGGCCACGGCCAGCGCGGCGGTCATCGAGGCGGGGGTGGACGACACACCGCCGCCCGCGAGCAGCGGCGACGGCGACGGCGCGACCGATCCGCTGCCCGGCGGCAGCACCGTCGAGGAGCCGCCCGTCGACAACAACCCGGATGCGTCGGGGGAGCCCGCTGGGGCGTTGACGGGCGACCCGACGCCCGATGACCCCGAGGTCGGCGGACTCTCCGCGACCGTCCCCCTCAGCCTCCTCTCGGGTGTCGCGGCCGCGATCGCCACGCCCCTCGTCAGCCGCAGGCGCGTCCTGCCCTGGAGCCCCCGGTGAACCCGGGTCGTAGGAAACGGGTCGCGATCGCGCTCCGTCGTGCAGTCACCATCGAAAGGAAACCACTCTCGTGAAGACCAAGAAGGTCGTCGCCCTCGGCGCGGCCCTCGGTGTTGCGATCTCCGGTGCGGCGATCGCCTTCCCCGCTGCAGCAGAGCCCGTCTCGAACAGCTACGTGCTGGTCGGCTCGGACACCCTGCAGGACTCCACCAACGCGCTCATCAACGGCACCTCGATCACGGGGACCACCGTGCGCGTCACCTCGGCCAACACCACGCTCGGTTCGTTCGACGCGTTCGGCTCCGCGCTCATCCAGACCAAGACCGGTGGACCCTACTTCCAGCGTCCCGCCGGATCCGGTGCGGGTGTGACGGCGCTTCGCGCATCGATCACCGGCGCCTCCTACGGCACCCCGGCGAAGACCATCACTGGCCAGGTCGACATCGCCCGCTCCTCGAGCGGTCCCGGCGCGAACGCCTCCTCCACCGGTCTGCTCTCGTACATCCCCTACGCTCGCGACGCCGTGTCGTTCGCGTACAAGGGCGGCACGAGCGCGTGGGCCACGCTCGACGCGGCGACGCTCAAGCAGGTCTACGAGTGCACCCTCACCACCATCGACGGTGTCGCGGTGACCCCGCGTCTGCCGCAGAACGGTTCGGGAACGCGTTCGTTCTTCCTGAGCGCGATCGGCGTCAGCACGCCGGGCTCGTGCACGAATGCGGCCGCGTCGACCCTCCCGGAGAACGACGCGAGCGTGCTCGGCACGGGCGAGATCATCCCGTTCTCGGTCGCCAGCTGGGTCGCGCAGGCCAACGGCGCCACCCCGTCGAACACCACCACGACCTCCGGCGTCGCCCTCGGTAGCGCCGTCTCGGGTCAGGTGCCCTACACCGGCAGCGGCTCGAGCCTCGTCCCGAGCAGCGGCTACTACGCGAACTCGACCTTCGGTCGCGACACCTACCTGGTGGTCGAGTACGCACGCATCAACTCGTCCGACCCGAAGTACGACGCGAAGCTCGCCGCTCTCGTCAGCACCTCGGGGAACAGCCTCATCAACTTCGGCTCGCTCTTCACCACGCCCGGCGCGGTGAAGTCGAAGTACGGCTTCCTCGCGCCGTCGACCACGGTCCCGCAGCGCGCCTTCAACACGCTCTGACCCACCACCGCTTTCAGGAGATCGACATGAAGATCACACGTAAGACCGGGCTGGCGGCGATCGCCGCCAGCGTGGCAGTCATCGCCGGGTTCGCCGGCCTGTCTGCCACCGCGGCTCAGGCCGCGGACACCCCGCCGCAGTTCTACCTGCTCAACGGCTCGGACGGCAGCATCTTCGCCGACGGCACCGTGATGCAGTGGACGACGAACGTCGTCGCCTCGCCCGGCCCGTCGGTCGACGACCTTCCGACCCCGTTCGTCGGGTCGTCGGATGCGACCGGAGCGACCATGTTCGTGGCGACCCGCGGCCAGGAGAACAACATCTCCGGCTGGGTGACCACCTACAGCACGCCGCTCATCGACGGCAACATCGTGGCGCCGAACCTGACGCTCGACGGCTTCCTCGTGGGCAACTACGCGGGAGTGAAGGCCGGAGGCGACTACAGCCTCGGGTTCGCGTTCACGAAGAACAACGGCGTCACGATCGCTGATGCCGGCGTGAAGTTCGTGCACATCTCGGTGCAGTCGGGCGGCGCGGGCAACTGGACCTTCGACGACCAGACCACGAGCACCGACCCGGAGGACCCCTGCGTCACCGACCCGGAGTCCTGCCAGACCGAGGACATCGCGCTCTCGGCCGAGACGCTCGCTGCAGAGGACGCCGGGCTCACGCTCGCCGTCGCCGCGAACGCCGCCACGATCGGCGACCCGGAGCTCGTCGACGGCATCTCGGTGTCGACCGGCACGCTCCCGGCGATCACCATCCACGACGCGCGCATCGTGTCGCACCCGGGCTGGACGCTCACCTCGACGGTGACCGACTTCACCAACGGGACCGACACGATCGCCAAGTCGCAGCTCGGCATCAAGCCGACCAAGGCGTCCGGTCCGTCCGGCGTCGCGGCCGGCGCGGAGCAGCTCGCCGGGTCGGCGGTCTACCCGTCGACCTACGCGGAGGCGGACGCCAGCGCGACCGTCGGCGACAGCGTCCTGGGCGGCGACCTGACCTTCGTCGCCCCGGTCGGCAAGCCCGCCGGCACCTACACCTCGACGCTGACGCTCACGCTCATCTCGAAGTAGGAATCCCCACACGGGTGGGCGGAGCACTCTTGGTGCTCCGCCCACCTCGTGCATCCGGTACCAGCATGTGGGCGCGCGTTCACCCGGCCGTCGCCCACTGGTCGACTCGACATGGATGAATGCACCGTGCCCTCTGCCGCAACCCCATCCCGCGTTCTGGCCGCGCTCTTCGCGCTCGCGCTCGCCGCGGGCCTCGCCACCGTTCCGAGCGCGGCCTACGCCGACGACGTGAACGGTCTCTCCGCCTCGCCGTCGAACGGCACGAGCCGCGATGGCCGCACCCGGTTCGACTACCAGGCCTCTCCCGGCCAGGACCTCACCGACGCATACCTGGTGCGGAATACGGGCACGACCCGTCAGAAGATCACGGTCTTCGGAACGGATGCCTTCAGCAACGACGACGGCGACTTCGCCCTCCTCGACACCGTCGAGCAGCCGAGCGACGTCGGCGCCTGGATCACCTTCAGCGGCAAGGAGCGGGTCGTCCTCGACCTGAAGCCCGGCGCGGAGAAGGTCGTGCTCTTCACCGTGCACGTGCCGGACGACGCGACCCCCGGCGATCACGCGGGTGGCGTGGTCGTCTCCGCCGTCTCTCAGGACGGCAGCCTCACCGTCGACCGCCGCGTGGCGACCCGCATCTACCTGCGGGTCCCCGGTGACCTGCAGGCGGGGCTCTCCGTCTCGGGGCTGCAGGCGGACTACCAGCAGGTGGTGAACCCGTTCGACGGCAGCGTGCAGGTGACGACGACCGTCACCAACACGGGCAACGTCGCACTCGGCGCGAACATGGTGTTCGGGGTGAACACCTGGTTCGGCATCGGCGCGACCGACATCGTGCGGCAGGAGCTGCCCGAGCTGCTTCCCGGCGGATCGCGCACCCTCACGGTGACACTTCCCGGGGTCGCGCAGCTCGGCTACCTCGACGCCTACGTGCGGATGATCCCCACGGTCGACCCCGGCGCGCTCGATCCCGGCCCGCTGCGCGAGGTCTCGCGCGACACGGTCGTCATCGCCTGGCCGTGGTGGCTGCTCGCGATCCTCGTGGTGGCGCTCATCGTGTTCGCGGTGATCCGGCTTCGTCGCCGGAGCGACGAGAAGCGTGCCGCCGCCTGGGTCGCCTACACCGAGGCCGAGGCGCAGCGGAAGGCCGAGGCGTCTCCGGACGCGGCCGACGGCGCCGAGGCGGCTCCGGTCGGCGCGGGCACCGGGCAGCCGACGCCATGATGCGTCGCCGGCGCGTGCTGGCCGCGCTCCTGTTCGGCGCACTTCTCGCCACGGCGTCCGCGTCGGCCGCGGTGGCAGCCGACGATCCGGGTGGCTTCGATCTCAGCGTCGAGGTGCTCTCGAGCGGCACGCCGAGCCCGTCGCCCAGCCCCTCGCCGAGCGGCGACTCATCGGATCCGAATGGATCGGGCGGCGGAGGCTACGGGTCCGGTTCCGACGAGCCCGACCCGGTGGAAGAGCCCGCGCCCGAACCCGCGGAGCCGGATGAGACCGGCATCCCCGGTGTGCTCTACGTGAGCGGTGTCGGCACCGCGTCCAGCTGGTCGTGGCAGACCGTCGGCCAGGCGCTCGTCGCGAACATCTCGGTGCGCAACGCGTCGAGCGAGACCTTCGACACCTCCGTGTCGTTCCGGCTCGAGAACCCGTTCGGCGGCCTCATCGCGAGCTCCGAGAAGATCGCGATCCGGGATCTCCGGCCCGGTGAGCAGCGGACCGTTCGCGCGCGGCTCGACGGCGCGGGGCAGTGGACGTACCTGCACGTCGTGGCGACCGTCACCCCACCGGCGGCGCTCGCCGCCGATGCCGGGCCGCTCATGCGCGAGACCTGGGTTCTCGTGCTGCCGTGGGCGGGCGGCGTGCTTGCGGTCGTCGCTCTCGCCTCCCTCGCGATCGTGCGGATCGTGCGCGGTCCGCGGCGGCTCAGGATGCCCGGCGCTCAGCCCACCGGGGCGCCCGCATGACACTCGCGCCCGAGAAGGAGGTCGAGGCGGCGACCGTCGTCACGGAGCAGCCGCCCGTCCAGGGAGCGCCGAAAGCGCCGCGCCCGCCGCGTGGCCCGCGACCCCCGAAGCCTCCCAAACCGCCGCGGCGACCGCCCAGCGCCGCGATCGTCTACGCGCCGCTCACACCGGTGCAGGTCTTCGCGCGATCCTCGTTCGCGCTCGTCGCGATCCTCGTGCTCGGGTTCGTGGCCGACATCGCGCTGCTGAGCGGCGTGCAGCACGCGTCGTCGCAGCAGCAGCTCCTCAACACCTACCGTGAGCAGCTCGCCGAGGGGACGGCGCCGGTGAGCGAGGGAGACGTCGACGACCACCTGCTCGCCGACGGCGTGCCGGTCGGCATCATCCGGATCCCCGCGATCGGCGTGGACGAGGTCATCGTCGAGGGCACCTCCGCGGGCGACCTCATGGCCGGCCCCGGTCACCGTCGCGACACGGTGCTCCCCGGGCAGGAGGGAACCTCGGTGCTGTTCGGGCGCGCCGCCGCCTACGGCGGGCCGTTCGGCCGGATCGAGTCGCTGCAGCCGGGTGACGCCTTCTCGGTGCTGACCGGGCAGGGGCTCATGGAGTTCGAGGTGATCGGGGTGCGGTACGCGGGCGACCCGGCGCCTCCCGACCCGGAGGCGGGGGAGAGCCGCCTCGTGCTCGTCACCGCCCGCGGTCCCGCGTTCGCGCCGTCGGGCGTCGCGTACCTCGACGCACAGCTCGTCGGCGACGCGAAGCCGCAAGGTGCCCGACAGACCACGGGCGCCTCGCTGCTGCCCTCCCACCGGGCGCTCGCCACCGACCTGACCACGGTGTGGGCGCTCATCTTCGCCCTCCAGTTCCTGCTGCTGGTCGAAGCCGCGGCGGTCTGGGTGATCCCGCGCATCGGCGGGCGGAAGGCGTGGATCGTCTTCGCGCCTCTCGCCCTGCTCGGCGGGCTGTGGGTCTCCACCCAGCTCGTCCTTCTCCTCCCCAACCTGCTCTGAACGGACCGACATGACCGACACCACTCCTACCGAGCACCTCGAGCTCGCCGAGCCCGAGGACATCGACGAGCCGCACGCCTCGGACGAGGACGCGGAGGTGGCCGACCCCGAGGCGCCGGACGTGGACGCCCTGGAACCCGAGGCGCCCGACGCCGAGGTCGTTCCGGAATCCGACACCTACGTGCTGCCCGCCGTGGATGCCGAGCCGCCGTTCTGGAAGACCGCCGTCGAGCGCTCCCGAGAGGCGGTGACCCGCTCGTTCGCGGTCGTCGGCGGCTTGCGCGAGCGCCTGCCGCATCCGGCCCCGCGGCAGCTTGCCGTGGCCGATGCGCCCGCGACCCTCGCGACGCTCGAGGCGCGGGGCATCACCGCCTGGTTCGGCGACCACCAGGTGCTCGACCGGGTGTCGCTCACGATGCCGGCGGGCGTGATCACCTCGCTCATCGGCCCGTCCGGATGCGGCAAGTCGACGTTCCTGCGCATCTTGAACCGCATGCACGAGCTCGTGCCCTCGGCGTCGCTCGCGGGCGAGGTGCTGCTCGACGGCGACGACATCTACCGCGCTGACCGCCCGCTGACCGCCGCACGCAAGAGCATCGGCATGGTGTTCCAGAAGCCGAACCCGTTCCCCGCGATGTCGATCTACGACAACGTGATCGCGGGCCTCCGGCTCACGGGTGTTCCGGCCGACCGCGACCGCAAGGACGAGCTCGTCGAGACCTCGCTGCGCCGTGCCGGCCTCTGGAACGAGGTGAAGGACCGCCTCCGCGCTCCGGGCGGCGGGCTCTCCGGCGGGCAGCAGCAGCGGCTCTGCATTGCGCGTTCGCTCGCGGTGATGCCGCGCGTGCTGCTCATGGACGAGCCGTGCTCCGCCCTCGACCCGACCTCCACCCGCGTGATCGAGGAGACGATGCTCGAGCTCGTCGACGACGTCACGATCGTGATCGTCACCCACAACATGCAGCAGGCGCAGCGCGTGTCGACCCAGTGCGCGTTCTTCCTCGCGTCGCAGGGGCAGCCGGGCGCCATTGTGGAGCACGGTGACACGGCCGCGATGTTCTCGGATCCGATCGACTCGCGCACCTTCGACTACGTCACCGGACGCTTCGGCTGACCCCGTCGGGCCCCACGTCCGAGCGGGCGCCGAGCGGCACGTAGGCTCGACGGATGGCGCATCTTCTGGGGGCTGAAGGCATCTCGCTCGCGTTCCCCACGAAAGACGTCTTCGACGACGTGACCGTCGGGCTCGACGAGGGCGACCGGGTGGGCGTGGTCGGCCGCAACGGCGATGGCAAGTCGACGCTCCTGCGCATCCTCGCGGGGCGTCAGCAGCCCGACTCGGGCCGTGTCACGGTCCGTGGCGGCACCCGGATCGGGATGCTCGACCAGGCGGACCGCCTGCCGGATGACGAGACGATCCACCATGCGGTCGTCGGCGACCGCGCGGAGCACGAGTGGGCGGGCGACGCGAAGGTGCGCGACGTCGTGCGGGGCCTGCTCGGCGACCTGCCGTGGGATGCGCGGATCGGCGACCTCTCGGGCGGCCAGCGGCGGCGAGTGGCGCTCGCCGCGCTCCTCAGCCGCGAGTGGGATGTGGTCTTCCTCGACGAGCCGACCAACCACCTCGACGTGGAGGGGGTGGCGTGGCTCGCCCAGCACCTGCGGTCGAGGTGGCCGCGCACACAGGGCGGACTCGTGGTCGTCACGCACGACCGATGGTTCCTCGACGAGGTGTCGACGGCCACGTGGGAGGTGCACGACGGCGTCGTTGAACCATTCGAGGGCGGCTACGCCGCGTATGTACTGCAGCGGGTGGAGCGCGACCGGATGGCGGCGGCATCCGAGGCGAGGCGCCAGAACCTCATGCGCAAGGAGCTCGCCTGGCTGCGCCGCGGTGCACCCGCCCGCACGAGCAAGCCGAAGTTCCGCATCGACGCGGCGAACGCGCTCATCGCCGACGTGCCCCCCGTGCGCGACCGGGTGGCGCTGGAGCAGCTAGCGACCTCGCGGCTCGGCAAAGACGTCGTCGACCTGGAGGGCGTGAGCGTGGCCTATCCCGATGCCTCGGGCGAGCCCCGCGAGGTGCTGCGCGACGTGACGTGGCGCATCGCACCGGGCGAGCGCACGGGCGTGCTCGGGGTGAACGGCGCCGGAAAGTCGACGCTGCTGGGCGTCGTCGCGGGCACGGTGGCGCCGACCAGCGGCCGGGTGAAAACGGGCAAGACGGTGCGGATCGCGGTGCTCGATCAACGGCTCGCCGAGCTCGACGACATCGCATCCGATCGGGTTGCGGATGTCGTGGCCCGGCAGCGGGCGAGTTATCGCGTGGGCGGGGGAGCGGAGCTGACGCCGGGGCAACTGCTCGAGCGTCTCGGCTTCACGAACGCGCAGCTCTCCACTTCCGTGAAGGATCTCTCCGGCGGCCAGAAGCGGCGTCTGCAGCTGCTGCTGATCCTGCTCGACGAGCCGAACGTGCTGATCCTCGACGAGCCGACCAACGACCTCGACACCGACATGCTCGCCGCCATGGAGGACCTGCTCGATTCGTGGCCGGGCACGCTCCTCGTGGTGTCGCATGATCGCTACCTGCTCGAGCGTGTGACGGATCAGCAGTACGCCGTGCTCGGCGGCCACTTTCGTCACCTCCCCGGCGGAGTCGACGAATACCTCTCCCTGAGGAGTCAGTTTCTGTCGTTCCAGGCCGTGCCGGAGCGACCAAAAGTGACACCTCAGCGAGCGGATGGGGGGACGGCGCAGCCGCCGGCGTTGGGCGGCGCCGAGAGGCGCGCCGCAGAGAAAGAGCTTGCGGCGATCGAACGGCGGATGGCGAAACTCGCCGAGGCAGTCGCCGAGCAGCACGCCGCTTTCGCGGCCGCCGACCAGAGCGACTACGCCCAACTGCAACGCCTGCAGGCGGCGCTCGCGGCACTCGAAGCCGAGTCGGCCGAGCTCGACGAACGATGGCTCGAGGTGGGCGAGCTGCTCGAGCGCTGAACGATCAGCGGGCCAGGCGCGCCCCGATGAGGCGGCGCTCCGCATCGTTGGCGGTGAGTTCGAGGGCTCGCAGGTCGGCGGCCATCGCCTCATCCTCGCGGCCGAGTTCGCGCAGCAGCCGGGCTCGCACCGCGTGCCACAGTCGGTAGTTCTCGAGGCGCCCGCGCACCGCATCCACTTCGGCGAGAGCGGGCACGGGGCCCGCGACCTGATCGAGCACCACCGCCCGGTTGAGGCGAACGATCGGCGACGGGTCGTAGCCGAGGAGCATGTCGTAGAGCACGAGCATTTGCAGCCAGTCGGTGTCGGCGAGCGACGACGCATCGGCATGGCAGGCGGCGATCGCCGCGTGCAGCTGCCAGCGTCCCGGGGCTCGCAGCCGCGCGGCGCGGTCGAGCTCGCCGCGTGCCTGAGTGATGAGAGACACATCCCACCGGCCGCGGTCCTGATCCGCGAGCAGCACGAACTCGCCGTCGACGGCCCGTGCTCCTTCCCGCGCCCGGTGGAACAGCAGCAGAGCCTGCAGGCCCGCCGCCTCGGCCTCACCGGGCAGCGCTCGCGCCACGACACCCGCGAGCCAGATCGCGTCGTCGGCGAGGTCACGGTCGGCCTCGGCCCCGGCACCGGCCATGAGGTGCGCGGAGTCGTACATGACCGAGATCACCGCGAGCACGATGTCGAGCCGCTCCGCGCGTTTGTCGGGCTCGGGGATCCTCAGCGGGATCCCCGCGTCGGCCATCTTCCGCTTCGCTCGTGAGATGCGCTGCCCGACGGTCGCCTCGGGCTCCAGAGTCGCGCGCGCGATCTGGGCGGTCGTCACGCCCAGCACGGCACGCAGGGTGAGAGCGAGCTGCGACTCCGGGGCGATCGCCGGATGGCAGCATCCGAACAGCAACGGCAGCCGTTCGTCGGCGTCGGCCGCGGTGTCGGAGGGGTCGACAGTCTCCGAGTCGAGCAGCGCCAGCTTGGCGCGATAGCGGGCCTCCCGCCGAAGCCGGTCGACCGCGTTGTGGCGCGCGGCCTGCATGAGCCAGCCGCCCGGGCGCGGCGGCACGCCCTGCCGCCTCCACTGCCGCAGAGCTTCCTCGATCGCCTCGGCGGTGGCCTCCTCGGCGACGTCGAGGCTGCCCGTCGATGCCGCCAAGGTGCCGACGATGCGCGCGGTCTCCTCGCGCACGAGCCGGGCGAGCTCGCGATCGGATACCGCGGGCCGGGCGCTCTGGTCGCCCGGCGCCGCGGCATCCTCGGGGGTCACTGCTCGAACTGGTCGTAGTTGGTGACCATCGGGCGGATCTCGACGGCGACGCCCGGCAGTTCGAGCGACGGCCACGTCTTCACGATCGCGATCGCCGCATCCAGGTCGGGCACGTCGAGCACGGAGAAGCCGCCGATGATCTCCTTCGCCTCGGAGAACGGTCCGTCGGTGACCACCGGACCGTCGGCGCCGTGGCGCACGGTGGTGGCGGTGGAGACGGGCTGCAGTTCGGCGCCGCTGTCGGCGATCGAGTCGGCGTTCTCACCGAACCAGCGGTAGATGCGCTCGTACAGGTCGGTCTGGGTGGTGGCGGTGACGTCCTCGGCGAGCGAGGGGGTGGAGGTAAACATGATGACGTACTTCACGGGTCGTCCTTTCGTCATGGGAACCGTGTCATCCGTACAGCGAACGGGCAAGACCGATTTCGACAACGGGAGCGTGGATTTTTCGACCCCGCATCGAGGTCGGCTCCTTGCCCGCGGGCCCTCCATGCCGACCGATCCGCGAGCGAGTCGAGCAGGTAGTTCGCCAGGACGCCCGCCGCCAGTGCGACCTGCTCGGGTGAGATGGCGAAGATCACGGCGCGCGACGACAAAGCGTCCGCCCTCGAACCGCGCTGGCTGGAGCTCGGCCAGCGCCTCGAAGGCTGAATCCGGCCTCCACCCACGATGCCTTCGGTCGAGTTTTAAAGAATTGGGACGTAGCGGATCCTCGTCTTGCCGATAGTGTTTGGACCCGATTGATCTCGAGATGTGGAGGCTCCCTTGGCCCCAGAACTGGATCCCCATGTCCTTGCGGTGCTTCCTGATAGGAGCAGTCGCGAGAAGTACGGGCAACTTGTCGATCTGATGCGCCTACTGGCGGACTGCGTAATCGCAAACGACTACACGATCCCAGACTCCATGAATGAGGCCATTCATTTGACGTCGGCAGGCGATTCCGTTCTGAACAAGGTCGCTACGGCCAAGTCGGACCGCGTGCCTCCGAAAGAAGCCAGGTTGATGTGCGCGCTTGCCATCGGAAGTGATCAGCTCTTCGTGGACCTTCTGGAAACTGATATTGATGCACTCGCGGCATCGGTATCTCGGCAGATTCGAGACGGCAGAATCCGCTTTCCTCTGACTTATGGGCGGGACGCATACGACGCGTTTGCGCGCTTGTATGACGAGAGCAAGCCGCAGCTGACGTACGAAGAGACTCAGGAGTATCTGGACCAGTTGCCTCAAGGAGTCCACCAGTACGGCCAGTTCGTGACTGGGCCCTACGGGTTGTTGAGTTCCGCTTCTCGGAGACAAATATCTACAGGTCATCGAGTGGAGGCATTTCACTGCTCTGATCCAATGTGTGACGTGGTTCACACCACGTACTTGACCACAAGTGCACAGGCGGGTATCAATCGGCATCGAAGCAAGTTCAATGAAGTGCTGGACGCCGAGCCGGATCCTGTCACGGATTGGTTCCGTGTCGCGGACGAGGTGCGCGACCTCGACGCGGTTGTCTTCGCGGACGCAGCGGTGGGTGTCGTGGCTACACTTCTGGGCGATGCGCTCGCCCTAGAGGAACTCCGCGACCTCGTGGCCTTTCTCCTCGATGAGACCTCCGGGAAGCTCCGCGCGAGGGTTGCTGAGATCGCCGAGGTGCGGTCGGCTCGAGAGTTTGTCGAGGTTCTTGGGCGTGCAGAGTTGATGCAGGTTGCCCTGCTTGCTTCGGAGAAGTCGATTCATGCCGCACTCGATGATCTCGTTGCCAATCGACGCATCGAGATTCCATTGGGTGAGGTGCGCCGCCCGGTGGTCAATCGTGAGCGACGGTCCGGCGCATTCGGTCTATCGCCCGAGCTGGGTCAGTTTGGTGTCAGATTCGTTTCGCGTGATCCGGGGTTCGCGACGTTGCGGCTGAGGCATGAACTAGCAATGGCATTCGACCTCGATGAAACCTCCGAGCGAGAAGAACTTGATTGGCAACTTCGTGAGATCGAAGGCGAGAACCTGGAAGAGAAGCTCGACACGTTCTTTCGCGTTACCGAGCCCTCGGAATGTGTAGAGAGGCTAGTTCTCCACCGCCGAGTGAACGTGGAGCGGGTGTCGAAGAGTCTGCGCATCCCAACTGAACGGATGCCGACCGACGCGGACGTGATTGAGCGGATTCTGTGGAAACTTGGATATCCCCTTCATGGTGACGAGGATCCTCGCCGCGAGTTTTGGCGACTCCACGAGCGCCTCACGGGCCTTACCAAGTCGGCACATACTCCCGGTTCGCGGGAGACGGAGGAGTTCCTGGGCGTCGCCGGGAAGTTTTTTCGAGAGCTAGAGCGATTCCTGTCGGAGTCCCTGGCGTTCACGGCGTGGGCTCTGCTTCACGACCATCCGCAAGATGCGCATCCGTTCGAATACGGCCTGGACGCCGACCACGCGCGCGGCATGGAGTTCGTCCAGCGAGCGTCCGATGAGTCTACCGATCGAGTGATGACCTTTGACTACCTGAGTGATCGGCTCGACATCTACACGCTGACCCGCGGTTTTGGGTTTCTATCGAAGCACCTTGCGCGCTTAAGCAAGACTCCCGGTGCCGATCACCGCCCCGATTACCAGATGCCGGCATATTCGCGGGGCAGTCAGCTCAAGAAGTATCCGTTCGGTTCCACGGTCCCATTCCTCAATCTGACGCCTCACAGCCAAAGCAAAATCGCTAATGCACTTCATTCAGTCTCCCAGTCGCTCCAGCGCGGCAAAGTGAATGAGATTCGAAACGAACACCAACATTATCGAAAGACTGCCTCAGGGGTCGAGCAGATCGAATCAGCACTGCGTGAGATCGAGTTGAGTGCCCGGACTCTCGAAGTTGCGGGATTCGGCTTGGTGCAGTTCCGAGTCGAGGACGCGGTGAACGATCGATGGGGGCGAAGTGAGCACTATTTTTCAGCTCCCCGAGGCGCAAGACACGTGATCGCGCGTCCTTCAAGCTACGACTGGCTTGGACTCCCCGACCTAGACTTGCCCCAATATGTCCTATCGGCGGCGGTGTTTGCAGAGCCGAACGAAGTGCTTCGGTTTGCGCGACGTCTGGACAGCGAGTACACGCGGATGTGGGCTGGCATTCCGGCGCGGCGGAAGCCCCGCGGCAGCGCCCTTACTCGTGACGGCGTAGAACACGCGGGCGCCGAAGTCCTTGGTGGTACAGGGGAGTAGTGGTTTGCTGGGCAGCTGCGTAGGTGACTAGTCGTAGATCGGCTATTGCCTGCTAGCGGCTAGGGCTGCGCCCGTAGTCAGCCGACGATGAGCGCGAGCCCGCTCGCCCCGCACGAGCGCACCGACTCGCCGCCGGGCAACTGCGTCGCAACCGAGATCGGATGCGCGTCCCGCAGCGGTGCGAGAGCCTCCGTCAACCCAGCGAGCCGCAGGATCGCGCCCGGCTCCCGTCGGGCATCCGTCGCCGTCACGATGCGGCCTGCGGCGTTGACGATCGCGGCCGGGGCGTCGAGGGCGCTGAGCGCCGGGAGCAGGCGCGACTCGATGCGCTCGACGAGCGCGTCGCATCCGACGACCCCCAGGAACTCACCGTCCGCGACGATCGGCACCGTCAGGGTCACCGTGTAGTCGTCGGTGCAGAGGTAATCGACGTACGGGCCGGTGAGGTGACGGGCACCCGTGCGGAACGGGACGCGCCACCATTCGAGGGCCGTGTAGTCGCGGAACTGGTCGCTCGTCTCGTCGTCGACGGTCGCGAGCCGGCGTACGCCGGAGCCGGGCGAGCCGAGCCACCAGGCGAGATGCCAGTGGGCATCCTCGAGCAGACCGGGCGCGGCGACGAACCCCGCACCCGTGATGAGCGGATCGTCCGTCACGGCGGGAACAGCGAACGCCTCCACGAGGGGGTCGATCCGGGCCGCGCTCAGCTGCTCGGGCGCCGCGAGATGCCCGGCGAGTTCCGCCCGCCACACGTCGACCGTCGCGTACAGACCCTCGATGATGCTCGCCACCTCGTCGGCGGCGCGGGCAGGGGTGTGGAGCACTGTCGTCGTCATCGCAGGCCTCCCGGGGGTCGGGCTGCGCCCGCATCGAGACGCAGCTTCTCGTCGATGAGCCACTCCGTCGCATCCTCGATGAGGTCGAGGATCGCCGCGCGCGCATCCGTGGGGGACACCTCCCGGATGGCGGCGATCGTCTTCGCGCGAGCGACGGCGGTGCGCTCACGGTACTCCTCCTCGCGCAGGCAGAGCCAGACCAGAGGCCCAGCCTCCGACTGCAGGCGCACTTCCTCGCGCACGAGGCGGGGCGACTGGCTGATCGCCGCGACCTCCAGCTGGAACCGCAGCACGGCTCGCCTAGCTCCGCCCTCGGTCGTGAGGTCCGCCTCCTCGTGGATGCCGACGAGGCTCTCGAGGTCGTCGTCGCTTGCTCGTTCCGCGGCCAGCTCGGCGGCGGTGCCGGCGATCGCCGAAAGGTGCACCGAGAGGTCGCGCAGCTCGATGCGGGAGTGGCCCTGGAGGCGCGCGTCGAGGGTGCGGGCGGCGGCCTCGCGGTCGTAGGTCACGAAGCTTCCGCCGTCGCGACCGCGGACCGTGCGGACCATGCCGTTGTCGCGGAGCGACTCGAGCGCGTCGCGGGCGGTCACGAGGGCCACCCCGAGGGAGCGGGCGAGCTCTGCCTCGCTCGGTAGGCGCTCGCCGTCGCGCAGAAGGCCGCCCACGATCGCATCGCTCAGGCGTCGCGCCACGAGCTCTGCCCGGGCGGTGCCGTCGTCGAGCGGCGCGAAGACGACGGAGCGGGTGGCATCCCGGTGTCCGGGGGAGCGGGGCATGGCTGCGTCGTCCTGTCGGGGGTCGGCTGTGCGGCCGAGTCGTGACACGACCGTAACACGCCCGACCCTCGCTAGACATATGGTTCTATATGAATTGATGACAACGACGTCATGAGGAGGACGATGACCGACCACGCGGCCATCAGATTGACCGGGCTCACGAAGGAGTTCGGGGCTCTCACCGCGGTCGACCACATCGACCTCGAGATCGCCGCGGGCGAGTTCTTCTCGATGCTCGGCCCCTCGGGATCCGGCAAGACGACGGTGCTGCGGCTCATCGCCGGCTTCGAACAGCCCACCTCCGGCACCGTCGAGTTGTTCGGCGCCGACGTCACGCGCTCGGCCCCGTTCGATCGCGAGGTCAATACGGTCTTCCAGGACTACGCGCTGTTCCCGCACATGAGCGTGATCGACAACGTCGCCTACGGCCTCCGGGTGCGAGGCGTCGGCCGTGCCGAGCGTCGCGACCGCGCAATGCGGGCGCTCGCCGCCGTGCGCCTCGAGCAGTTCGCCTCGCGCAAGCCCGCCCAGCTTTCGGGCGGTCAGCGGCAGCGCGTGGCGCTCGCCCGAGCGACGGTCGTCGAGCCGAAGGTGCTGCTGCTCGACGAGCCGCTCGGCGCCCTCGACCTGAAGCTCCGGGAGCAGATGCAGGTCGAGCTCAAGCAACTGCAGCGCGAGCTCGGCATCACGTTCATCTTCGTGACGCACGACCAGGAGGAGGCGCTCACGCTCTCCGATCGGATCGCCGTGTTCCACGACGGGCGGATCGAGCAGCTCGGTACGCCGCGAGAGCTCTACGAGCGGCCGGCGTCGCGGTTCGTGGCCGACTTCGTCGGCACGACGAACCTGTTCGGGGCCGAGCACGCGCGGACCGTGCTCGGGCGCGACGGCGAGTTCTCGGTTCGCCCCGAGAAGCTCAGCCTCAGCGCGAGCGCCCCGACAGCGGTCGGCGTGCGCAGCGCCGCGGGAACGCTCGTCGAGACGATCTACCTCGGCAGCGCCATCCGGCGGGTGATCGACCTCGACGACGGCCCCCGCATCAGCGTGCTCCAGCGCAACGATCGCGCGCGCGAAGAAGACGACCTCCGCGGCGACCGCGTCCACGTGAGCTGGCACGACGAAGACATCGTCGCGCTCGTGCCGCCCGGCGGCTGAACTCCCGCGTCCCGATCCGTCCCAACCACCCACCGAGAGGAACCCACCATGAGCACCATGACTCGCGGCTGGCGCACAGCCACCGCATCGACAGCGGCGGTCGCATCGATCGTCCTGCTCGCCGCGTGCGGCACCAGCGGAGGCGGAGGCACCGGGGGGACCTCCGCGCAGACCGAACTCGGCGAGCTCGAGGGCAGCGTCTCGATCCTCGCCTGGCCCGGATACGTCGAAGACGGCAGCAACGACCCCAGCGTCGACTGGGTGAGCGGATTCGAGGAGGAGACCGGATGCACGGTCACCTCGAAGTCGTACGGCACCTCCGACGAGGCGGTCAGCCTCATGAAGACGGGCGACTACGACGTGATCGCGGCATCCGGCGACGCGACCCTGCGGCTCATCGCGGCGGGTGACGTGGCGCCGGTGAACACTGACCTGATCCCGAGCTACGCCGGGGTGTTCGACTTCCTGAAAGACAAGGAGTGGAACTCCGTCGACGGGCAGTCGTACGGGGTGCCCCACGGCTACGGCGCGAACCTGCTGCTCTACAACACGGACGTCGTGAGCCCCGCCCCGACCTCGTGGGATGTCGTCTTCGACGGTGCCTCCGCGTACTCGGGCAAGGTGACTTCGTACGACTCGCCCATCTACATCGCCGACGCGGCCGTGTACCTGATGGCGCACGAGCCCGACCTCGGGATCACCAACCCGTACGCGCTCGACGAGACGCAGTTCGCGGCAGCGGTCGACCTGCTGAAGGCGCAGCGCGAGCACGTGGGCGAGTACTGGTCGGACTACCTGAAGGAGATCCAGGCGTTCGAGTCGGGCGACTCGGTCGTCGGCACCACGTGGCAGGTCATCCAGAACGTCCTCGCCGGCGAGGTGTCGAACACCGCCGTCGTGCTGCCCGACGAGGGCGCCACCGGATGGTCGGACACCTGGATGATTGCATCCGAGGCGAAGAGCCCGAACTGCGCGTACGCGTGGCTCGACTGGATCGCGAGCCCCGAGGTGAACGCGCAGGCAACGGCTTACTTCGGTGAGGCGCCGTCGAGCCAGGAGGCGTGCGACTTCCGCGACGACTGCGACGCGTACCACGCAGGCGACGCGGACTACGCCTCGAAGATCTGGTACTGGACGACCCCGATCGCCGACTGCGTCGACGGCCGCACGGACGTCGAGTGCGTCGACTACGCCGAGTGGACCGCCGCCTGGTCCGAGATCAAGGGCTGACACCGCCCGCCGGGGCGGCGCACCGCGCGCCGCCCCGGCACCAGCCCCACCGCATCGAACCCGAGGAGCACACCCGGTGACCACCGCAGACCCCGTGCGCGCCGAGCGCACGCCACCGCCGCGGCGGGGAGGGTTCGCGCGCCGCGGATCGGTGTTCCTCACGACGCATCCGCGCGCACGACTCGCGCTGCTGCTCTCGGCGCCCCTGCTGTGGCTCGTGGTCGTCTACATCGTCGCGTTGCTGCTCCTGCTCGTGACCGCGTTCTGGACCGTCGACAGCTTCACGGGCGAGATCCGGATCGACTGGACCTTCGACAACATCGTCACCGTCGTCACGGGCGCGCTCTACCAGACGGTCACCCTGCGCACGGTCGGGGTCGCCGCGGCGGTGACGGTGATCGACGTGGCCCTCGCCCTGCCGATCGCGTTCTACATGGCGAAGGTCGCAGGCCCCCGTGCGCAGCGCGCGCTCGTGATCGCAGTGCTCATGCCTCTGTGGGCGAGCTACCTCGTGAAGGCGTATGCGTGGCGGTCCGTGCTGTCGCAGGACGGCATCCTGGAATGGCTGCTCTCGCCGATCGGGCTGCACACCCCCGGCTACGGGCTCACCGCGACGATCATCACGCTCTCGTACCTGTGGCTGCCCTACGTGATCCTGCCGATCTACGCGGGGCTCGAGCGCGTGCCCGACTCGCTCATCGAGGCCTCCGCCGACCTCGGCGGCGGCACCTGGCGCACCATGCGCAGCGTCGTGCTTCCGCTCGCGTTCCCCGCGATCGTCGCGGGCACGATCTTCAGCTTCTCGCTCTCGCTCGGCGACTACATCACGGTGAACATCGTCGGCGGAACGAGTCAGATGCTCGGCAACCTCGTGTACACGAACGTGGGCGCCGCCAACAACCTGCCGCTCGCGGCGGCGATCGCGCTCATCCCGATCGCGATCATCTTCGGCTACCTCGCGCTCGTGCGACGCACGGGTGCCCTCGACAACCTGTAGGGGATCGGATGCGACTCGGAACCGCCACGCGCATCGCGCTCGGCACCGTCACCGCGGTGATCCTCGCGATCGTCTACATCCCCCTGCTCGTGGTGCTGGCGAACTCGTTCTCCACCTCGACCTCGCTGTCGTGGCCGCCGCCCGGCTTCACGCTCGAATGGTGGGCGCGCGCATTCCAGAGCGAGGGCGCCCTCGACGCGATCTCGACGAGCGTCGTCGTCGCGATCGTCTCGACGGCCGTCGCGCTCGTGCTCGGCACGCTCATCTCACTCGCGCTCCAGCGGTTCAGCTTCTTCGGACGGGATGCGGTCTCGCTCCTCGTGATCCTGCCGATCGCACTGCCCGGCATCATCACGGGCATCGCGCTCAACAACTTCTTCCGCACGATCCTCGGGGTGCCGCTCTCGATCTGGACGGTCGTGATCGCCCATGCGACCTTCTGCATCGTGACCGTTTTCAACAACGTGATCGCCCGCCTGCGCCGCATGGGCATCAACCTCGAAGAGGCGTCGGCCGACCTCGGCGCGGGAGTGTGGACCACCTTCCGGCTCGTGACGTTCCCGCAGCTGCGCTCGGCGCTCCTCGCCGGGGGCCTGCTCGCGTTCGCGCTGAGCTTCGACGAGATCATCGTGACCACCTTCACCGCCGGCTCAGGCGTCACGACGCTGCCGATCTTCATCCTGAACAACATGTTCCGCCCCAACCAGGCGCCCATCGTCGCCGTCATCGCGGTGGTGCTCGTGGTCGTCTCCATCGTGCCGATCTACCTCGCTCAGCGCCTCTCCGGATCGGAGCAGACCCGGCGCTGAACCTTCGGTAGCATCGGCGGATGCGCGCGGGACGGGTGGAGTCGATCAGTCCCCGCGCGAGGCGCGTCCTCGCCGTCGTAGGGGCGCTCTACCTCGTCGCGGTCGCGGCGATCGCGTTCTGGCCGACCCCGGTGGACGGGGTTGCCTACGAGGCGATCCAGCGCACGACGGCGGTCGCCCCGGCGATCCGGCACGACGGCATCGAGATCGTCGCGAACGTGATGCTCTTCGTGCCGTTCGGCGTGATCGGGGTACTTATCGCGCTCTCTCGAGTCGTCGTCATCGCCGCCGCGGCTGTCTTCTCGACGCTCATCGAGCTCGTGCAGGGCGCTTTCCTGGAGCAACGCACAGCAAGCGTCACGGATGTGATCGCCAACACGGCGGGCGCCGTGGTCGGCGTGCTTCTCGCTCTCGCGATCCTGGCGAGAAGGGTGCGCGCGAGCCGCTCGCACTGAACGGTGTGGGGGACACCCGGCACCAACGGGGGTCAACCCTCGGGTGAACGGATGACCGACAGTCAGTCGGGGGTGCGTCACGATCGCCTGGGACCGATTCGCACGTCCCGAGGGGGAGGACGACTGTGGAATTGCGTGACTACCTGCGCATCTTGCGACGGCACTGGGTAGTCATCCTCGTGATGGTGCTGGTCGGAGCGGGCGCCGCGGCGACCTACTCCGTGCTCGTGACGCCGATGTACGAGGCGAGGACGAAGGTCTTCGTCGCGGCGACAGGCGCCAGCAGCGTGACCGAGCTCAACGCAGGCAGCAGCTTCACCCAGCAGATCGTCCGTAGCTACGCGGAGGTGGTCCGCACGGGGATCGTGCTCGAGCCCGTCATCGACGATCTCGACCTCGATGAGACCCCCGCCGAGCTCGCCACCAGGATCACCGCATCCGTCAAGCTCGACACGGTGATCGTCGAGATCTCCGTGACCGACTCGGACGCGGAGCAGGCCGCCCGTATCGCGAACGCCGTCGCGCGGCGCCTGATCGAGGCGGCGCCCGAGCTGACCCCCACCAACGCGGGCGGATCGGATCCCGTGCGGATCACGGTCGCTCAGAGGGCTGTGTTGCCGACCGAGCCGGTCTCGCCTCAGACGAGCCTCAACATCATTCTCGGCGCGATCGTCGGGCTCGTCCTCGGCCTCGCGATCGCGGTGCTGCATACGGTGCTGGATCAGCGCATCCGCGGCGCCCGCGAAGTGGCGCAACTCACCGACCGGCCGATCCTCGGCGCGATCGCGTACGACCCCAAGGCGAGCGAGCGCCCCCTGATCGTTCAGGTCGACCCGCTCAGCCCGCGTTCGGAATCGTTCCGCGCGCTCCGTACCAACCTGCAGTTCGTGGGGATGGACGGCACCAACCGCTCCTTCGTGATGACCTCCTCCCTCGAACTCGAGGGCAAGAGCACCACCACCGCAAACCTCGCGATCGCCTTGCGGGACTCGGGGCTGTCGGTGTGCGTTATCGAGGGCGACCTTCGGCGGCCCAAGCTCGCCGAGTACCTGGGTCTCGAAGGGGCTGTGGGTCTCAGCGACGTCCTCATCGGCCGCGTGCCGCTGCAGGACGCCCTGCAGCGCTGGGGAGGCGGCAACATGTTCGTGCTCCCCGCCGGTCAGCGTCCGCCGAACCCGAGCGAGCTGCTCGGTTCGGCCGCCATGTCGCGTGTGCTCCGCCAGCTCGAGTCGGAGTTCCACATCGTCCTGATCGACGCTCCTCCGCTGCTGCCGGTGACCGACGGTGCGATCCTCAGCAAGCAGACCTCAGGTGCGATCCTTCTCGTCGCAGCTGGCCGTACACACCGCGGGCAGTTCGAGGCGGCGCTCGCCTCGCTTGAGGGCGTGGGCGCCACGATCCACGGCATCGTGATGACGATGGTGCCCACGAAGGGCCCAGATGCATACGGCTACGGCGGATATGGCTCCGGCGGATACGGCTACACCTACCAGCCGAAGGTGGATGCACCGCGAGCGGTGTGACAGGAGGACGATGGACGCCGCGGACGGCCCCTTCCGCATTCTGGTGGTCTGCACCGGCAACGTGTGCCGGTCACCCCAGGCCGAGCGATTCCTGCGTGCCGGAGCAGAGGCAATGGGTGCGGGGGCGGACATCGAGGTGAGCAGCGCTGGGCTCGCAGCCCTCGTCGGCGAGCCGATGACCCCGCAAGCCGCGCGTGAGGCCGCCCTCCGCGGCGTCGACCCCGAAGGGCACGTCGCCCGGCAACTCGGCGCCGAGATGCTGGCCGAGGTCGACCTCGTGCTCACCATGGATCTTGCCCATCGTGCCGACGTCGTACGGATGGCTCCACGGCTGAGCGCCCAGGTCTTCACGCTTCCCGAGTTCGCGCGCCTCGCGGAGGAGGTCGCCGTCGAGGGGGCTCAAATCGAAGGCGATCGTCCCGCATCGATCGCCGGGCGGATGCGCGCGGTCCTACCCTGCATCGCCGCACGGCGGGGCTTCACCGCGCCGTCCGAGATCGGCATCGAGGAGATCGGGGATCCGTACGGCGCCGACGACACGGTCTACGCGAAGTCGGCGACCGCCGTCCACGCTGCGACGAGTCGCTTGCTCGCGGCGCTCGTGACCCTGCTGGAGCCGACGGAAGCGTCGTAGGCGGGCCCCCGATCGCTTCAGGGCGTTCTAGGGACTTACTGGACCCTCGTTCCCGGTTGGACGGATCCTGAACTGGCGCAGGCGTGAAGCTGGCCTCTCGACGATCAGCTGGCTGGCGTATGCGGCGAGGATCGTCAGCACGAAGCTGATGGGTGGTGCCCACGCCCCCAGGTCCGTCGCCCCTATCCATTCGACCAGGGGAAGGTTCCACAGATATGCCGCGTACGAGATCAGGCCGAGACGTTGTAGCGGGGCAAGAAGTCGTGGGCCAGCGACGCTCGTCGACTCAAGAGCGATGGAGATGAGCAGCATCGTGCACGCCCAGACGAGCGCGGCCCCAGCGAAGTAGACCCAGACCTGGTTCTTGAGATCGGGTGTGAAACTCAACGACGTCAAGATCAGGATGGCGAGAAGCAGGCGCGCGATTCGGGGGATGTTTGTCAGCCTGGTGAATACCTGCGCGCGAAACAGGGCGCTCGCGGATCCGAGGACCATAGCCATCGCCCACGGAACTCCGCTGGTGTAGACACGGTCCACGTCCGGCCACGCAATCACCAATCCGACGACTGTGAACGCGATGATGGCGACCGCGGCCCCCGACAACAGCAGCCCGACGCGTCGACGCCGAACCGCGAAGATGAGGATCAGGGGCCAGATCAAGTAGAACTGCTCTTCAGTCGCGAGCGTCCACAGATGTGCCAGCGCGATGCTTCCCTTTTCGATCCCCGGGATATTTGCGACATAACCGAGTGCCACGGCGACGGAGACCGGAAGGCTCTCCCGATCATTAAGCGGGTCTGCGATGAGCGTGACTGTCGAGAAGACGAGGATCATCAGCATGAGTGCCGGGTAGAGCCTGATGAAGCGGTGCCAGTAGAAGCGGCCAAAGCGCAGCCGCCCGAACTTGTCGAGGTCTCGGACGATCAATTGGGTGATCAGGAATCCGCTCAACGCGAAGAAGATGACCACGCCGACGAGGCCAGCGCCGCCGAAAACCTCGGGGTATGCGTGCCGCAATAGGACCAGGAGCACTGCCAGGCCACGGATTGCGTCGAGGCCGGGGTTCCGCGCGGTCATGTCGATGCTCCTGAGATGTGGTTCATCGCGATCTCGGCCGCGGGTGCACGACGATGCCGAAGGATGACGACGACGTAGACGAGCACCCGTGCGGCAACCCCGATTGCCAGGCCAAGGGTTGCCGCGACCGGGCCGATCGAGACGGCGGCGCCAGCCATCAGCGTCAAGCCTGCGATCGACGTCCACAGCGTCGCGACGGACATGGCTCTGGTCGCCCCCAGAGCGATCAGGCAGGACCGCGCGAGGACGAGCTCCATCGATGAGAGGCCGATCAGCAACCCAGCAGCGGCCCCCGCCGTCCAGTCCACGGTGATCGTCCCACCCGACAACCAGCCGAGCACCCATGTGCCGGTTGATGCCAGCGTCACCGTCGCACCGATGAACGCAGCTGCCCCGACGGCCGCGGCGATTCGGATGCGGCGCCACAGATCGCTCTCCTGAGCCGCGGGAACCCAGCCCTGCAGAGCGTTCGCAATCGGCCCGAATCCGGAGAGCGCCTGCTTGACGAGTTTGTCGACGAGAGTGAAGACCGTCAGCCCCGATGTCGGCAACGCCGCGTAGATCATCAGCGGCGCCGCCCCATAGACGGAGTTCACGATGCTCGCGGACACGCCGTTGAAACCCTCTCGCAGAAGCGAGACAAGCGAGCGACGCGCACGGACCTCGCGGTGGCGGCGCGTAGACGTGTGAACGTACAGCGTTCCGCCAACCGCTCCGAGCAATGCGCCGGCGACCGACGCGCCGAGGGCGAGCTGGCCATCGTTGGTCGAGAGCGCCAGCCCGATGGCAGCCAGGTTGCCAGCGGAGCGCGGGAGGCCCTCGAAGAGGAGAACGAGCCAGGACTGACCAGTTCCGAGGAAGTACCACGCGGCGCTAAGGCCCGTCACCAACGTGGTGAGGCAACCAAGAACCGCCAGCCCCATATGTTCGGGCGTCAGGGCGATGCAGCAGAGGCTGGTGGCGACGACCACCGGCGGCGTCAAGGCGCTCCTGACGCGAATGGATTCAAGATTGCGTTGATGTCTGGCAGCGGTGTCAGCTCGTGCGACAAGGGCCGGCCCGGTGACTCCCCATCCGAAGAGTAGTACTGCGGCTCCGAGGCCTCCGACTGCTTGAGCGACGGCGACCGACGACCATGCGTGCGGTCCGATCGCCGTGACGAGAGCGGGCACGAGCAGAATCGAGGAGACGGCGACCACGAGGGTGCTGGTCACGAGAGGCAGCACGCGGTTCAACATCGCAGTGCCCCTCGGCCGACTGCAGGCGATGTCATGCCTGGGTCTCCTTGACGCGATGCCGGCGACGGCTGAGGCGTGCTACTGGGCGCTCCACCGCGAAGTAGACGGCGATCCCGACCGCAACTCCGCCGAGCCCTCCCAGCAGCATTGCGACTCCGGGCACCTCGGGTAGCAGGGCGCGGACCAGGTGGATGATCACGTCGTGGGCGAGGTAGATGCTGTAGCTGGCGAGCCCGATGAGCTGCAGGACGCGCCATCCCGCGACGCGCAGCATCAGTTCCTTGGCGCGTCCGTCGCTCGGCAGCATTCCCCAGAGCACGGCGATGGCTGCCGCGATTGCCCACAACGTAGGGCGGAACGCCGTCTCGGCCCAACCGCCGGGGATCGCGAACGACACCCCGTAGAGGGTCGCGGCGATGATCAGCGCGGGTGCGCTTCCCACCCAGGCGAGAGCCCGGCTCGGATGTTCACCGTGCCGATGGAGGAGGGCCGCGCACAGCACCCCCCATGCGATCGCCTCGAGCCGCGCGTCCGTTCCCCTCATCGCGTGCAACGAATCCGCATCGAAGGAGAGGGCGACTCGGGCGGCGAGCGATCCCACGACGCCGACGAGGGCGATGGACACGAGTCCGATGCGCCAATGCCTGCTGCGGACCAACATGATCCACAGCAGGGCGAAGACGATGTAGAACTGTTCCTCGACTGCGAGGCTCCAGACGACGGTCGAACCTGGGAGCACCCCGTCGAACGCCCCCGGAAGGTAGATCTCGGCCCAGTTGTAGCTGAAGAAGATCTGCGTAAGGAACGCCGGCCAGGAGATCGTCGCGAACAGCGCGTAGACGAGGGTCGGCACAGCGATGATCAACACGAAGGGCGGTGCGATCTTCCATAGCCGTCGCGCGTAGAACCGCCGGACGTTGAAGGCTCCGGCGCGGTCTCGTTCCGAGATGAGGAGGAAGGTGATGATGAAGCCGCTGATCGTGAAGAAGATGGTGACACCGCTGTCGCCTGGGGAGACACGGATGCCCGCATGCATCACGACGACGAGCATCACCGCGACCGCCCGCATCGCATCGATGTGTGCGAAACGGTTGGCGGAGTTGAGCGCGGGGCCTGCCGTCTGAGGGGCGGCGCGTCGTGTCGGCGTCGTCATCATCCGACCGCTCCGTCTTGTTCGTAGAGCGCGAGGTATGCGTCTGCCGCTGCGGCGAGGCTGAATCGGCCGTCGACCAGCGCCCGTGCATTCGTGCCGAGCGTCTCGGGATCGGAACCCATGGCTCGCTGCAGTGCGTCGCCGATTGCATCGGCTGTGGCTGCCTCCGCAAGGATCCCGGTGACGCCGTCCTCGATCTTGTCGGGGATGCCTCCGACCGGCGTACCCACGATAAGTCGGCCGTGCGCCATCGCCTCGAGGGTCGTGAGGCTGCTGCCTTCGTATCGGGAGGGCTGCACGAAGAGCGAGGCACCCGCGACCGCCGTCTGCACCTCCGCGTCGCTCCGCCCCGAGGCGATCTCGAGCGGAACGCGAGCCGCATGAGCCTTCGCGACGATCCGCTCAGCATCCGGGCCCGAGCCGTAGTGCCTCCAGCGGTAACCCTCCGGCAGTGCCTCTCGTACATCGGGCCGAGCGAGCGCATCGGCGAGCAGGTCGAATCCCTTGTTGTGTACGAGCCGCCCGACGCTCACGATCGTGAACTCCGCTGGGCGGGTTCCACCCGCGTCGAGCGCGCGTAGCGCGTCCACGTCGACCGCGTTGGGGATCAGGGCCACTCGCTCCGGCGGTACCCGGAGGTTCCGTGTGACGGCATCTTGCAATCCCGCGTCGGTCGCGATCACCCAACGGGCATGGGCGCTGCCCCGCGCAAGGTGTCGGGTGAAGAGACGGTTGGGCACACGCAAGAGGGAGAAGCGGCCGAACTCCTCCATCCCGTGGGGGTTGACGATCGTCGTCGGGAACGCGTCCTGAATCGCGCGGTGCCGGAGGACCCCCGCGCTCGCGCCGTGAAGGTGCAGCACACCTCGCCCGTTGCCAGAGGTGGCGAGCGCCTTGGCGACTCGGGTGACCCACAACTGGTAGGCCAGTCCGAAGGTCGACAGCGCCTTGTAGCGATCAAAACGCGGCCAGGGGACATCAAGAACATCGATACCGGCGGGCGGGTCGCCGCGCATCGACCGGCGGTCGGTCACGATCGTCACCGGTACGCCGCGCTCCGCGAGCGATCGCGCGTGCTCTCCGGCGGCGCGCTCGAGACCGCCGATTCCATCGGCGAACGAGAGCCGACGCACAACGACGACCAGTCGAACCGTCACGTTCGCACCGCCAATTGCGGTGCGGGATCCAGGATGCGGCTGGATGTGCCGGTGCGAAGAGGCCTGCGTGAGCGTGGTCGCTTCCTGGGGGTGAGGAAGACGGCCAACGCCAGGATCAGCACCGTCCCGAAGAAGACCACGGAGCCGCCGAGGGGCCCACGGATGAGACCGAACTGAGCGACAGCGAACACCACTGCCAGGTGGGCAGCGAGGCTCCCGGGCGCACTGCTGTAGCGATGATCGAGCACGCGGGTTACGTAGCCGTAGAGCAGCATGCCGGCGACCATTCCCACGATCGAGAGATCCAGATAGAACTCACCCCAGATCGGCAGGCTCAGGTTCTGGAAGGAGTACCCGCGATCCGCCGCGACATCGAGGCTCGCGGGAGTCGGCTTCGCCTCCCAGATCGAGCGCGGCACGAAGTAGCCGATCGCAGCGAGGATGTGCACCCCGAATGCGTATCCGTGGGAGTGCACGTACTCGACCGTATTCGCGATCATCTGGAAACCGTCGAAGTCGACTCCCTGATACACGTCGACCGAGAGACCGTCCGCCTGCTGCTGCACAGAGTCCTTCTTGAACCAGGATGCGAGCGGGTAGAGCGTCAGGACCGAGATCGCGGACGCCCAACCGAAGACCGACTTCACGCGAGTGCTGCGGAGATCGACGAAGCCAAGCGCCACACCGAGGATCGTCGACAGCGCGATGTACCGCGAGATCGCGAACGGGTTCGCGAACATCAGCACGAGGATCATCGCGGCCCCGAATGCGGGGAGGATGAACAGCTGCTGCTTGGGGAGGTAGCGCCCGTAGTTGCGCAGCATGTAGGCGGTGGCGTAGCCGCCTACCAGAGCGATAGCGGACGGCAAGCGGTTGAGGAGGAAGAGCGTGACCGTGTCGTCGGATGCGCCGGACTCGGCGAACGCCTGCGCGACGTCGTCGCGGGTGGTGAAACGGCCTGCCAGCCCGCCTGTCGAGGCGAGCACGACCGGTAGCAACGCGAAGCCGAGGAGCAGCAGCGGTGCGACGCGGGGAGGCGCCTCCTCGATCCGAGGGTCGGTAGCGAGGGCAGGCAGATCCTCCACGGGCCTCGCGTCGCGTCGCCTACCGGCCAGCCAGCTGCCGGCGATGAACGCGACGAGCGAAAGCGTGAAGAGCGCTTCCGAGATCAGGAACGTCCGGGACTGGTACACGTCGAGCCAGGGGAGGACTCCCGTGCTGATCTGCACGATCGGGGCGAAACCCAACCAGACCAGCGTGAACGACCAGAACGTCAGCGCCACCGGGCCGCTATGCCGGGAGAGCGGGCTGGAGGCGAGCTGCCACGCGCAGATCGTGAAGTTCAGCAGCGCCAGCCACAGCGCGACGTCGCCCGAGAACTGCACGAACAGCACCCACATCGTCGTCGTGACACAGGTGGTGACGAGCAGCGCGATCAGTCGGCTGTTGTACGCCTTCACGGGACGATCGCACCGACTTTCGAGGTGAGGAACTCGCGGGCCGTCTCTCCGCGGGCCGTCCAGCTGTTCGCCCGCGCGAGAGCGCGACGCCGGGCGAGGTCGGTCGTCGAGGGCGAGCCCACCTGGTCGAGCACCGAGCTCACGAAAGCTTCCGCCGTCTCCGCGACGACCACATCGGGCTCCGAGGGCACGACCGCGGGGATGGGCGTGGAGGTGACCGCGAGTCCGGCGGCGAGGTACTCGAAGGTCTTGAGCGGGCTGACGCCGCGCGTGTACGAGTTCTGGACGTAGGGGATGAGGCCGACGGCGCAGGAGCGATAGAGACGGGCGAGAGCATCCGCGCCGAGCATGCCGTGGTAGGTCGCGCCGCGTGCGACGAGGGCGTCGATCTCGGGTCGCGCGTTCCCGCCGCCCTCTGAGACGGGACCGGCCAGGTGCAGGTCGATCCCGTGATCGACGAGCGCAGCGAGCAGGTCGAAGTCGACCTTGGTCGTGGTGAGGTTTCCCGCGAAGACGGCCGCGCCGGATCGGTCCGCCGTGTCGACGGGGGTCGTCGCATCCGTCTCCGGGCCCTCGAACACGCTGACGTCGGCCACATTCGGCCACCACTGCACGTCGCCGAATCCGGCGGCTTCGAGGTGCGAGACGACGACGGGGCTGCTGCCAGCCGCGCGTGCCCCCGCTTCCGCGAGGCGCCGCTCGTGGGCGTCGATGAGAGCGGCGGAGATGCCCGGAACCTCCCCGAGCAGGTCGACGCAGTGGTACACGATGACGTCCGCTTCCGCCTCGAGGCCATAGGTCACGGGCGTGTAGGTCCACAGCACCTTGATGCCGGGCGCGTCTCTCCAGTCCGCGACGGCGCGGCGCAACTGCGCCCGGCTGATCGCGGCGACCGCGGTCCAGGCCGCGGGGGCGACCACCGGCGACGCGATTCGGGTGCCCGCGGGTACCGGGCGACGTACCTCCTCGCCGCGGACCGGCTTGACCACCGCGGCAAGTCGGCGCGCGATGCGGGCAAGATCGCGACGCGAGAGTTCGGGGCTGCGCAGCGCCATCGACTCGACGAAGGTGATCCGGGCGTCGTCGAGCGCCGCCAGCTCCCGGGTCATGTAGTGCTGGTTCGTCGCGATTGGCTGATTCCAGTCCGCCGTCCCGAGGATGAGGATCGAGAGCCCCGCGCCCTCCGCCGCCTCAGACATTGACGCCCACCCAGTCCCGGATCCGCTCCTGGAATCGCTCGCGCGAGAGCCAGTCGACGTCGGATTCGCGCGGTCGCGCGCCCTGCTCGATGAGGGCGCGCACCTGGTCGGCTGCCGCGTCGAGGTCGCCGAAGTGGATCGCGCAGGCCGCATCCGACTTCGCAATGCCCTCCCGGGCACCGCCCTCGGCGTTCACGACCACCCGGCCCCCGGCCGCGAGCGCCTCGACCGGCATCATCCCGAAGTCCTCGATCGGCGGGAAGACGTAAACGGTGGCCTCGCCGAAGAGCGCGACGAGCAGCTCGTCGGAGGGGTCGTGGACGAAGCGGGCGTCGATCCGCAGGTCCGCGGCGATCGCGCGCAGCCGGGCCTCGTCGGAGCCTCCGCCCGCGAGCACGACCGGCAGGTCGAGCTTCGCCGCGAGGCGCAGCACCGTGTCGAGACCCTTGTACGGCACGAAGCGCGACGCGCCGAGCACGAACTCGTCCGGCAGGCTCGCGAGGGTCTCCGCGTCGGTGTCCGAGAGCAGTTCGCGGCGCGCGGCGACCTCGCGGATCCGCTCGACGTCGATCGGGGGGTGGATGACGTCCGCGTCGCGATCCCAGTAGGTGCGGATGCGGTCACGCACGAACGCGCTGTTCGCGGCGAAGGCGTTCACATCCTGGGCACGCGAGCGGTCGATCGGCTTGAGCAGGGTGCTCGCGGCGCGCATGAGCGGGCTGCGCCCGCGCGGGTCGTGTTCGGGTGTCCAGATGTATCGGGCCGGGGTGTGCACGTAGGCGAGCTTCGGCACGTCGGCGCCCACGAACTGCGCGTGGTGGGCGAAGAGGTGCGAGCTCGCGAGGATCCAGTCCGGCTGCTCGGCGGGTCGCAGGCGGCGCCACGTCATGGGCATGAAGGGGAGCGCCGCGACCTTGCTGCGGCTGAGGGGCGTGCGCGCCAGCCAGCTCTCGTGCACACGCCTGCCGGGGAATCGGCCCGGGGCGTCGTTCCAGAGGCAGTAGATGTCGGCGTCGGGGTACGCGTCCGCGATCGCCTCGAGCACGCGCTCGGACCCCCCGCGGAGCTCGACCCATTCGTGGATGAGAGCCCCTACCATCGTGCGACCGTCAATGCGCTGTCTGTCCGGGGTCGACGACCGCCTTGAAGGTGCGCCACAGGATCACGAGGTCGCCCATGATCGACCAGTTCTCCACGTAGTAGAGGTCGAGACGGATCGCGTCCTCCCACGTGAGGGCGGAGCGTCCGCTCACCTGCCACAGGCCGCTGACGCCGGGCTTCAGCAGCAGGCGCCGGGTCGCCGCGTCGTCGTAGAGGGCCACCTCGGCGGCGATCTGCGGGCGCGGCCCCACGAGGCTCATCGAGCCGAGGAACACGTTGAACAGCTGGGGCAGCTCGTCGAGCGAGTACTTGCGCAGCACGCGGCCGAGCGGGGTGATGCGCGGGTCGTTCTGCACCTTGAACAGCGGCGTCTGAGCCGTGCCCTGCTCCTCGAGAAGGCGCTGGAGTTCGGCGTCGGCCCCGACTCGCATCGAGCGGAACTTCAGCATCGGGAACGCCGCTCCGCGGTATCCGATCCGCTCGGAGCGGTAGAGCACGGGGCCGGGGCTCGTGAGCTTCACGGCGAGCGCGACACCGATGAGCACGGGTGAGGCGATCAGGATCAGCACGCCCGAGACGACGATGTCGAACGCGCGCTTGCCGAAGGCCTTGATGCCTTCGTAACGCGGGGTCTCGACGTGGATCAGGGGCAGGCCGGCGACGGGGCGCGTGTGGATGCGCGGGCCGCCGACGTCGGTGAGGCTCGGAGCCATGACGAGGTGCTGACGGCCGGGCTCGAGGCGCCAGCTGATCTCGCGGATGCGGTGCGCCGGCAGCTCGTCGCTTCCGGTCACGATGACCGTGTCGCAGCCGAACTCGCCCATCGCGTCGATGATGTCGCGGCCGTCCGAGACGATCGGGATCGTGGTGCCGAGCAGATGGCGGGGGACGGAGTCGTACGACGGAGGGACGCTCGCGGCGATCACCCGGTAACCGGCCTCCGGTGCGCGCGAGAGCTCGCGTGCCGTGACCGTCACCGATTCGAGTGACCCGAAGAGGATGACGCGCGAGGCGAGCTGGCCGGCCTGGCGGCGTCCGCGCAGCCACTGCCGCCAGATCCAGCGGCTTCCGAGCAGGGCGACCGTCCCGAGCGGGAAGGTGAAGAGGATGTACCCCCGTGCGACATCGATCTGCGCGAGGAAGGCGATGATGGCGACGAGGCTGAACAGCAGCACCGAGGCGTCGAGCACACGCTTGTACTCGGCGCTTCCCGAGCCCAGCACGCGGGTGTCGCGGGTGCCGAAGGCGGCGAGCCCGCCCACCCAGGCGAGCCCGATGATGATCGAGATCGCGGGGTAGCTCACGCCGATGCCACCGACCGAGACGGTGAGCGACGGGTCGTGCAGAACCAGCGCCCTCCAGATGAACTGAGAGACGGCGATCATCACGATGATGACCGCGGTGTCGCTGATGGCGATGCGTGCGGAATAGGCGGATTCCCAGGACGCCACCCGCTGAGTCGGGCGCGCGCGCACCTGGGACTCGAACTGCGTACTCATGGTCGGGCTCCATTCGCGGTGGACGCCACGACGCTATGGGCGCCCTATGGCCTCTGGGGGGACAAGGTGTCGGGGCGTGCCCCTTCGGGTGAACCCCATTTGGGGGGACGGGGGTCGATGTCATCCTGAGGAGGGCAAATGGCACGAAGCGGGGTTCACCTGTGGCTACCCTGAAGCGCGCTCCGATCGCCCGAACCGTGAGGACTGAATGACCGCCGTGCATCGTCGTCGGCGCCTCGGCCCGCTCGAGTGGATCGTGGTCGCGGGACTCGTCCTCCTCGTTGCGTGGACGGCATGGCTCGGTGTCCGAGGTGCGGGAGCCGCGGAGCGCCTCGCCGCCCTGCCCGGGCGCGCCGACGAACTCCAGGAGGCCCTTGTCTCCGGGGATCTCGCCTCCGCAGAACGTGCCGCGGATGACATCCGCGTTGCCGCGCACGAGGCGTCGGACCTCACCGGCGACCCCGTCTGGCGCCTCTCGGAGGGGCTGCCTTGGCTCGGTGCGAACCTCGCTGCGGTTCGCGGATCGGCGGGGGTCGCGACGGCTCTCGCCGACGACGCGCTGCCGCCGCTTGTCGCCTCCGCGAGCCGCATCGACCCCTCCTCGTTCGGGGTACACGACGGTGCGGTCGATCTGGAGGGGATCGTGGCCTCGCAGCAGGCGCTCGCGCAGGTCGCCGACGCTCTCGCGGATGCTCGCGACCGGGCGACGGGGATCGATGTCGCCCGCACGGTACGCCCCCTGCGGAGCGCGCTCGGCGAGCTGTTGCCGCGGCTGGATGAGCTGACCGAGACCGCCGACGCCCTCGAGCGCACCTCCGTGCTGCTCCCGTCGCTCCTCGGCGGCGACGGGGCACGCACGACTCTCGTGCTCGTGCAGAACAACGCGGAGCTGCGCGCATCCGGCGGGGTGAGCGGCGCGCTCGTGCTGATTCGCGCCGACGACGGCCGGATCGAGCTCGCGGATCAGGCCTCGGGCGGCGAGCTCGCGCGTTTCCCGCACAGCGTGCTCCCGCTCGACGTCGCGACCCGCTCGCTCTACGGGGAGGTGACGGGCCGGTATGTGCACGACGTGAACCTCACCCCGTGGTTCGACACGAGCGCTCAGCTGGCGGCCGAGATGTGGGAGCAGCGCCGTGGGGGTCGGGTCGACCAGGTGGTCGCCGTCGACCCCGTCCTGCTGGCCTACCTGCTCGAGGCGATCGGCCCCGTCGAGGTGCGGGGCGTCGAGCTGACCGCATCGAACGCGGTCGAGGTGCTGCTGAGCGACAGCTACGCCCGATTCCCGGACCCCACTGACCAGGACGCCTTCTTCGCCGACGTCGCGCAGGCGGTGTTCGGTCAGCTGCTGCACGCTGACGCGTCTGCCGCGGATGGCATCGTCCGGGCACTCGTGCGCGGAGGCGACGAAGGGCGCATCCGCATCTGGAGCTCGCACGAGGCAGACCAGACGCTCCTCGCGCAGACGAGTCTGGACGGCATCCCCGCCTCCGACGCGGCGGGCGGGCCGACGGCGCTGCTCGTGCTCAACGACGCGACCGGCGCGAAGATGGACTACTACCTGACCGGCGAGGTCGAAGCGTCCGTCTGCCGGGCGGCGGATGGCACGGCCGTCGTGCAGATCGCGGTCGAGATCGGGAACGATGCCCCAGAGGACGCGGCCCGCTCACTGCCCGCCTACGTGACAGGCGGGGGAGCGTACGGCGTCGCGCCGGGGGATGCATCCACGCTCGTCGCGGTCTACGGGCCGGTGGGCGCGCGAGTGCTCGCGGCGACCCTCGACGACGTGGCGACATCCGGGGCGAGCGTTGTGGATCGGGATCGCCCCGTGTTCCAGGTGCGGATGACGCTCTCGCCGGGCGAGACGCAGCGTCTCGTCGTGGAATTCATCGTCGATGACGCCCCCGAGCAGGTCACTGTCAACCTTCCACCGACAGTTCGCCCCGTGACCCTCCGGCAGCTCCCCGGTGCTTGTTAGTCTCCCCGCGTACCAAGGGGGTCCCGGCGCGCCGCCGGCTGCCGTCTTCCGCGCCACTGATCCGGGGGTCCGACCATGGCCATGAAGAAGCTCATCGCTGCAGCCGCGCTCGCGGTCGCGCTCGTCGCCGCTCCCGCGGCATCCGCGATGGCGGCGCCCGCCTACGTGCCGGTTGGACCCATCGACGGGCCGACGACGATCGTCCCGGGTGGTTCGGCTACCTTCAACTTCGGTTCCTTCTCGCCCAATGAAACCGTTGTCTTCACGCTGACAGGCGAGGGAGTTGGGCCCGGCAGCCTCGCGACGGCCGGCGCGCGTTCTGTGGTGGGTTCGGTCTCGGTGCAGAAGGAAGCCGCCGAAGACGGTTCCGTTGCGGTCGAGGTCACCCTCCCCGAGGACGCTTCCGGCGAGTACACCCTCCACGGCACCGGCCAGACGAGCGGCGTCGAAGCCGAGTCGGTCATCGCCGTCGACGGAGGCACCGCAGGTGACGGGGGCGGAACCGCGTCCCCCGGTGACGGCGCCGACTCCGATCTCGGCTGGGTCATCTGGGTCGCCGTAGCGCTCGTGATCGTGGTGGTCGTTCCGCCTCTCGTGGTGCGCCGTCGGCGGACCATGGCGGAGGCCACGGTCGGCCCGCGTCGCGACACGGACGCGAGCTGACGCCCGACAGCCCCACACGCGCCGCGCGTTCCTCGAGCCGCCGACGGGATCCGCTGACCGCGTTCGCGGCGACCGGGGCCGTGGCAGCGCTCGGTGTGGTCCTGGCGTTCGCGCTCGTCCCGTCCATCGATGCTCTGCCGATCACCCCGGCGATCGCGCAGGCTCTCGTATTCCTCGTCGTGTGGGTGCCGCTCGTCGCGGGGATCGCGGTCGCGATACGCCTGGGCGGGATGCGGCTCGGAGACGCGGGGCTGCGCATCCGGGTGATCGACCTGGGGCTCGGGCTGCTCGTCGGCGTGGTGCTGCGGTTCGTGCTGGAGGCGTTCGTTCCCACGACGGGCGGCGCGGCGCTCGACGGGTCGGGCGGCGTCGGCGATGTTCCGGCGTTCGTCGTGCTGGCGGTCGGCTCGGTGCTCGTCGCGCCTCTCCTGGAGGAGGCGTTCTTCCGCGGGGTGCTGCTGAGGTCGACCGTCGATCTCATCGGCGGCACGGCTCTCGGACGGATCGGGGGTGCCTTCTCCGGGGTGATCTGGTCGACGGCGCTGTTCGTGCTCCTGCACCTCGCGGCGGCTCCGCAGTC
>NZ_VRTZ01000001.1:1326294-1799907 GCF_008017545.1 Homoserinibacter sp. GY 40078
CACACGCGGTCTCGAACGCGCTGGCGCTGGTGTTCGTCGTCCTGGCGTGAGGTCGGGGATGACCGGGGAGCTCGTCAGTCGAAGTCGAGGCTGAGTTTGCGCAGCAGGCCCGCGAGCCGCTCCTGGTCCGACGCCGAGAGGCCCCGCAACAGTTCTGCCTCGCGGGCGACGAGCTCGCGGATGGCGGTGTCGACCGCCTCCCGGCCCGCGGCGGTCATCGAGACCAGCACCCCGCGTCCGTCGTGCGGGTCGGTGCTGCGCTCCACGAACCCGCGCCGCACGAGCCGGTCGATGCGGTTCGTCATCGTGCCGCTCGAGACGAGCGTCTGCTGCAGCAGCGTCTTCGGGCTGGCCTGGTAGGGCGCTCCAGCCCGTCGCAGGGCGGCGAGCACGTCGAACTCCCACGGCTCGAGACGCGAGCTGGCGAACGCGTCCCGGCGCGCGCGATCGAGGTGCCTCGCGAGTCGGGCGACCCGCGACAGCACCTGCAACGGAGAGAAGTCGAGCCCCGGATGGGCACGCTGCCAGGCGGCGACGATCCGGTCGACCTCGTCGTTCTCAGGCATCCGCCCATTATCGAGGCGCGGGTGGACAGTCGACCGGGGGACGCGCTGACAGAATGGAGAGCGCGCTCTGCGCGATCCGCCTTGGTGTAACGGCAGCACGACGGCCTTTGGAGCCGTGAGGTCCAGGTTCGAATCCTGGGGGCGGAGCAGTGATCGGTTGCGGGGGCGGCGGCGGTCTCGCCCACGGCCCGACTACATGAGGTACCCGGGCGGCGCGATCTGAACTCCGAGTCCGTCGGGGATGACATTCGCGCGGATTGCAGGTGGGGGCATCCGACGGTGCTCGCCCTCGACCGGTTTCATCTGCAGGTCGGGGGAGATCCAGGGGGCCGGGTCTCGATGGAGAAGACCGCGGCGAGGGAGCGCCTCTGCGAGAGCGTCGCGGTTGAGGGGTTCGGTGGAGAGCTCGATGAACGTGCCGGCACCGATTGTCCGGGCCCCGTTCGTGGTGGCGTCGATGAGCGTCGAGTATTGCGAACCAAGGAACGCCCACCAGACCGGATGTGGCGGCAGGCCCATCCAGCCTTCATTCGAGCGGGGGCGGAATTTCCGTTCCACTTCCGGGCCTACCCGGATCTGACTGCCCGACCATGTGAAGTTCCTGACGACCTCGGCCACGGCGAAGAAGCAATCGAGTCGTTGTGCCAGATCGAGGAACAACGCCTGCAGCGGGTCGCGCCACTGTGCCTCGTGGAGGCTTGCGGCGAGCACGCTGAGATGCACGGTGGTGCCGCGGCTCCCCGCACCGATCGAGCCATCGAGTACGGGCTTCGTCCCGGAGAAGTGCAGCAGGTCGTCGTCGGCTGACTCCGAGATGAATCGGGATGGACCGTCACGGTCGAGGCGGTACTGCAGGGGTTCGAACGATCCGAAGCGGCGTGGAGCGGCCTCGGGCAGATAGCGGCCGACCGATGCCAAATATTGGGATGCGACGTCAATGCGGGAAGGTGCATACCACCCGAATTCCACGAGGTCGACGAGCCCCGCAGGTTCTGGGGTCGTCGACCTCCGAGCACCGGCCGGATCGATCGCATCGGTCTGTGGGTCCCAGCTCATGCCCCCGAGGGCCCGGACGATGGCGCGAATGAGTTTCCGGGTTCGTGCAATCGATGCGGAGGTACTGCCCTCCACGAGCACGTCGACTTGGAACGAGAACCGAACGGAGCGGCTGACGACCTCATCCGGCAGGTCCTCCTCTTCGACCCGCACGGGCCGCGCGATGGAACAGCAGTAGGTTCCTGCGCCCCGGGTGACGACCCACCCAGGCCCGTCGGTTGCGACAGAGAGATCAGGTTCTGCCTCGATCAGTTCGATGAGCGCATCGGTCGGATCTGTCTCGAAGTAGACCGTCAAGTCGTAGGACATGAGGGTGATTCTCGTCTATCTCGGCGACGCTCCGAAACACGACGGAGCTCCTCGCTGTTTCGCACCCCGCCCCGAACGGGGGCTGCCCTTGCGTGAGCGATGCTCGGTAGCGTCCAGGCACCACCATTCGTGCCGAGAGGTCCACCCGATGACCCGCTACAGCACCTCACCATCGCCGCGCCGCGGCGGATCCGGCGTGCCCGGACGCCTGTTCGGTGCGCTCGTTCTGGTCGCGCTCGTGGTGGCGGTCGCCTGGTACTCGGGGTGGCTTCCCGCGAGTCCGCCGTTGCTCGCCGGGCCCGCGCATCCCACCGCCACGAGCGACGACTTCGAGCCGGCGAGTGACCAGCAGTCGTCCGACGCCGAGGAGGAGCCCGGTGGGCTCTGGTCGTGCAATTGGGCTCCCACCTACAACGACGACTGGCACGACGACGTGCTCTGCACGCGCGGGTTCGAGAGCAAGCGCCCCATCCTCCTGCCGGACTCCGATTTCGTCACGGAGGACGAGATGCGGCAGGCGGGTCGCGAGTACGAGGCGAAGCTCAACGGCTGAGGCCACGAGCGCGACGCGCAGGTGACCCCAGCCGTCGGTGCCGGTCGCCGATGAGGGCCGCGTCAGGCGGCCTCGGACTCGGGCAGTCCCGTCTCGATGATCGGGATCGCGCGCGCCCGGGGGCGCCGCGGGCGGACGTTGAGCAGCCGCAGCGGCACGATCGCGCCGATACCCGCGAGCACCGCCCCGACGACGAACGCGGCGATGTAGCCGGATTCGCCGGGGAGCCCGGCGACGACCGTCGAGCCGACTACGGCGGTGAAGATCGTGGTGCCGAGTGCGCCGCCGATGGTCCGCACGTTCGCATTGATCCCGGTCGCGATTCCGGTCTGGGTGGCGGGTACCGACTGCACGATCAGGTTCGGCGTGGCCGACACGGTGAGACCCGTTCCGATGCCGAGACCTCCCGTCGCGATCGCGAGCTGCCACGCAGAGTCGTGGAAGACAGCCATCGACAGGATCGACAGCGCCGAGATCGCCGCCCCGGATGCGAGGAGCGCGGGGAACGGGATCCGGCGGCTGAGCGGCCCGACGACGAACCCGATCGTCGCCATCGTGACGAGCATCGGCAGCATGATGAGGCCGGTGAGGCTCACGCTCGCGCCGATCCCGAATCCAGATGAGGTCGGCGTCTCGGCGAGCCGGGGGAGGAACGCCCACACCCCGAACATGGCGGCGCCGGTCAGCAGAGCAGTGAGGTTGGTGGTCCAGACGCCGGGGATGCGCATCATCCGCATGTCCACGAGCGGCACGCGTGAGCGCAGCTCCACCGCGATCCACGCCACGATGAGCAGAACCGCGAGCACGAGCAGGCCGACGACCCACGGCGACCCCCAGCCCCACTGGTTGCCGGCGCTGAGCGGCAGCAGCAGCGCGACGAGCCACCCGGAGAGCAGTACCGCGGCGGAGATGTTGATGCCTCCCGTCGCGCGCTCCCCGACATCAGCGATGCGGAAGGCGAGCGCCCCGGCGATCAGCGCGAGGCCGAGGGGCAGCACGAAGAGGGCGCGCCACCCGAACGCCTCGGCGATGGGGCCGGAGATGACCGTGCCGATGCCGGATCCGACGGCGAGGATCGCGGAGAGCGCGCCGATCACCGAGGGCACGCGGCGCGCCTCGAAGGCGTCGCGGGCGATCCCGAACCCGAGCGGGAAGATCGCGCCGCCGAGTCCCTGGAGGACGCGCGCGAGGAGCATGACGACGAGGTTCGGGGCGAGCGCTGCGAGCACCGTGCCGACGGCGACGGCGACGATCGCGGCCAGGAAGACGCGGCGACGGCCGACGAGGTCGCCGGCGCGGCCGAGCAGCGGTGTGGCGACCGCAGCGGTGATGAGCCAGCTGGTGATGATCCACGTCTGACCGACCTGGTCGGCGTGGATGTCGTCTCCGAGCACCGAGAGCACGGGGATGAGCAGCGACTGCAGTGACGAGACAGCGGCGAACGCGGCGGCGATCGCGGCGAACGCCAGGCGGGGTCGGGCAGGGCGAGGCATGGGTGGCCTTTCGACGGTGTGAGTGCGCGGATGGCGCAGATGCGGCATCGATGACGCCGGAGTAGAGTGGAGGTAGGCTCCGTTCGGAGGGCGCCTCCGTTTAGACAGTAGCGGAGGCTGCCTCCGTTTTGCAAGTCGCGCCGGATCGCGCGGCGCGGAGCCCCCAGGAGGTCCACATGCATTCGAGCGCGCAGCAGCTCCTCGACGAGCGTCGCCCGACACGTGCCGACGCCCGCCGCAACTTCGACGCTCTGCTGGTCGCGGCACGCGACGCGTTCGCCGAGCACGGCCTCGACGCCTCCCTCGAAGACATCGCCCGCCGCGCCGAGGTCGGCATCGGCACGCTCTACCGAAACTTCCCCTCACGCGACGAGCTCGTCGAGAACGTCTACCTCGGCGAGGTCGCCGCGATCGCCGGATACGCGGATCAGCTCGACGGCACGCCGCCCGGTGCCGCCTTCGTCGCCTGGATGCGGCGCTACGCCGACTTCGCCGCCGCCAAGCACGTGCTGCTCGACGGCATCAATCGGGATTCGCCGACCCTCAGCGCATGCCGGGGCGTGCTGTTCGGTGCCGGTCAGCCGTTGCTCGAACAGGCGCAGCGCGCGGGCGAGGTGCGAACCGATGTCACCATCGAAGACGCCGTTCGGCTCATCTCAAGCGTCGCGGGCGCCGTGTACGCCGACCCGGACCAGCGGGAGCGCATCATCGGCGTCGCGATAGACGGCCTCCTCGCCCCGCGGGGCTGAACTCCGCACGCCTCGCGAGCGCGTCGGCGGATGCTGCGCGACGCAAGCGGGTGGCGCGCGCCGGACGTTGGCGGAACCGACGCGCGCCACGACTCACTCCGGGCGCGCTCCTCGGCGGTTCGGAGTCTCGATGGGCGCCGCATCCACGAAGGTGCGTGCCCGCACAGCGCCTTCTGCATCCGTCAGCCACAGATGCAGACGCGCGGCGGCCCCCGGCGGCGGAACCTCGAGGGTCAGGGCCTCGCTCAGCGCGAACGGCGCGACCTCCGCGATCGGCGCGCTTGCGAGAGGAGCGGCATCCGTCCGGAACGCCGAGCCCGCCGCGCCCCAGGCCGCGTGCACCACGCCCGCGAGCGGCGACGGCCCGTGGTGCGAGACGTGCACGTCGATCGCGAGGGGCGCATCCGGAACCTCGATGTCAGCGCCCGCGTGCCGTGGGATCACGTCGACCACGAGCACCGTGTCGGCGTGGACGGACGCGTAGTCGAGCCCGCCCGCATCCTTCGGTCGCCGATCCGCGTCGACCGCCCCTGCCATCTCGTGTTCGACGTCGGTCAGCTCGGTGTAGACGTAGCCGGCGAAGCGGTCGTGCCGCCGCAGCTCCTGCGTCTGCCAGCGTGAATGCCACGCGCGCTCGAGGCTGGTGAACCCGGCTCCGTACTCGCTGTTGACGATCGGCACGCCGGTGCGCGGGAAGTCCGCGGAGCCGTAGAGGCTCTTGTCGACGATGAAGTCCGGGCCGAGCTTCACCGGCCAGTCCTCGCGCTCGCCCGAGGCGAGGTCCGCGAGGTTCTGCGCCCACGACTCGGCGTCCTCGTCGTAGTAGTGCCAGTCGACGAGGTCGGTGCGCACGTGGTTCCAGCCGGAGTTCTCGACGATCGGCCGGGTCGCGTCGAGCGCGCGCATCGCCTCGTACGCGTCGACCGCCGCGGCCGCCCGTTCGGGGCTCCCGGGGATGTCCCAGTCGAGACCCCACTCCTCGTTGTAGAGCCCCCAGACCACGATCGACGGGTGGTTGCCGTCGCGCTCCACCATCGTGGGCAGCTGGGCGAGGAACGCCTCGGCGGATGCCGGGGTCCAGCGGCTCGGAGCGGGCGGCTCCGCCCACACCAGCATCCCCATCCGGTCCGCGTAGTGCAGCCAGCGTGGCTCCTCGAGCTTGATGTGCTTGCGCACCATTGTGAAGCCGAGGTCGCGGGCGAGCTCCAGATCGGCGACGAGCGCCTGGTCGTCCGGCGCGGTCAGCCCGCTGCTCGGCCAGTAGCCCTGGTCGAGTACCCCGCGTAGGTAGATCCGCTCGCCGTTGAGGTAGAGCTGCTCGCCCCGCACCTCGATGCGGCGAAGCCCAGCGGTGACGACCACGTGGTCGTCGGCCGTCGACACCTCGATCTCGTACAGCTGCGGATCCTGCGGCGACCACAGTCGCGGCTCGGTCACGTCGATCCGCGCCGCGAAGCGCCCGTCCACAACCGGGAACGGCACGCCGTCGATGCGCACCTCGGCCGCATCCGCCTCGCCGCTGACGTCGAACCCGGTCAGCGAGTCGCCGCGCACCACCACCGAGCGGATCTCCTCCCGCCCGCGTCCCTCGAGCCAGACCGACTGCCAGATCCCCGAGGTCGGGGTGAACGAGACGCCGTCGTAGTCGTCGCGGGGGATCGAGCGCTGCTTGCCGTGCACGATCTCGCGCTTGTCGGCGGGGGAGGTCACCTCGACGACCAGCTCGCCCGAGAGGCCCGTGACCTCGAACTCGAACGGCACGCTCCCGCCGACGTGCTCCCCGAGCAGCGTCCCGTTGAGCGTCACCCGGGCGTGATGGTGCACGCCGCCGAAGCACAGGTAGGTGCGCGGCCAGTCCGTCGCCGGCACCTCGCGCCGATACACGCCGTGCTCGAGCCAGCTGCGCTGCACCCCGGAGGCGGGGGTCTCCCACGCGAACGGCACCGTGATGCTCGTCGCTCCCTCGTCCGTCTCGAACCCCCACTCGCCGTTCAGCGGCAGCCACCGGTCGGAGCGGTCGCGATCCGGGCGCGGGTAGTCGGGCTTGGGGATGGTCATGCGGTGCCTTTCCATGGCTCAGCCCTTCACGCTTCCGGCGAGGATGCCGTTGATGAAGTGCTTCTGAAGGAGGAAGAAGATGACGAGAAGCGGGATGAGCGCCACGGTGCTCGCCGCGAGCAGCTCGCCGGTGACGGTCGCGTAGTCCGCGCCGATCTTGTTGCCGGAGATCGTGGAGGCGAGCGTCGACAGCACGACCTGCAGCGTCGCCATGCGCTCCGAGCTCGCGACCACCACGGGCCACACGAAGTCGTTGTAGATGTTCATGACGGTCAGCACGGCGAGGCCCGCGAGTCCGGGGCGGATGATCGGCACGACGATCCGCCAGTACAGGCCGAACTCGCCGCATCCGTCGACGCGCCCCGCGTCGAGCAGCTCGTCGGGCACGGCGGCGATCACCTGCCGCATCCAGAAGATCGCGAACGCGTCGACCGCCCCCGGCAGCACGAGCGCCTGGTACGTGTTGACCCAGCCGAGCTCCTTCATCTCCAGCAGGAGCGGGATGATCAGCACGATCGTTGGAAGCATGAGGGTCAGCAGCACCGTGCCGAACAGCAGGTTCTTGCCCGGGAAGTCGTACTTGGCGAAGGCGTAGGCGGCGAGCGGCGCGCAGAAGAGCGTGATGGAGCCCTTCAGCACGAGCACGATCGCGGTGTTGAGGAAGCCGTGCCAGATCGGCACGTCCTCGAACATCCCGATGAAGTTGTCGAGGCCGAAGGTGCTCGGATCGAACGCGAGCGGATGCCGGATGATGTCGTTCGCCGGCTTGAACGCCGACAGCACGGCCCACACGACCGGCGCGAGGAAGGCGACGGCGAGCACGATGAGGAACGCGTGCGAGCCGATGTGCGGGCGCCGGCGCTCGCCGGCCCGAGTGGTGAGGGTCATGATCAGTCCTTCGCCCTCAGCAGGCGCACCATGCCGAGCGACAGGGCCATCACGAGGATCACGAGCAGGAACGAGTTCGCCGCGCCCGTGCCGAGATCGCCGCGGGTGATGTGGTTGTAGAGGTAGAGACCGGCAGTGGTGGTCGACGAGTACGGACCGCCCTGGGTGACGACGAACGGCTCGGCGAACATTTGGAACACGGCGAGCGTCTGCAGCACGATCGCGAACATCAGGGTGCGTCGGATGAGGGGCACGGTGATGCTCCAGATCCGGCGGAGCCGGCCCGCGCCGTCGAGCTCCGCGGCCTCGTAGACGGTGGAGTCGATCGACTGCAGCCCCGAGAGCAGGATCACGACGATGAACCCGGTGGTCTTCCAGATGAAGAGCAGGGCGAGCGTCGGCTTCGCCCACTCGCTCGAGGTGAGCCAGGCGATGTCGGGCAGCCCGAGGGCGCCGAGCACCGCATTGACGGCGCCGTAGTTCTGGTCGAACAGCACGACCCAGATCTGGGCGACGGCGACGAGCGGCGTGACGAACGGGACAATGAACGCGGTTCGGTAGAAGCCCCGCATCCGCAGCTTCGCGTTGTCGAGCAGGATCGCCGCCGCGAGGGCGATGACGAGCTGCACGGGGATGATCAGCAGCCACAGCACCGCGGAGTTCGCGAGCGAGTTCCAGAAAGCCGGGCTGGTGAGCAGGTAGGTGTAGTTGTCCCAGCCGACCCATTCGGCCGAGCCTGCGCCGTGCCAGTTCGTGAAGCTCAGGCGCAGGGTGAACAGCATCGGGTAGATGCCGAACGCGAGGAACAGGGCGACGAAGGGGGCGACGAAGACGTAGGGCGCGAGTCGTCGCGTGATCGGGAGCCCCGCGCCGCGGCGCCGCGGGCGCGCTGGGCGTGGAAGCGATGTCGTGGTCACGGGGCTCCCGATCTCGGTGGTGGTCAGCGGATGACGGACTCGGCTACTGCCGGTCGATCAGGTTCGCCTGGATGTCGGCCGTCGAGTTGTCGATGACCTCCTCGGGGGTCAGCGATCCGTCGAGCATCAGCTGGATGTTGTTGCCCAGGTAGTCGACGGCTCCCGCCCACCAGCTGGGGGTCGGCACTCCGCCCGGGATCTCGGCTCCCGCCTCTGTCGCGATGGCCCACAGGTCCTGGCCGCCGAACGCGTCGACGGGCTGGAACAGCGGGGTGCTGGGGTCGGCGGCGGGCGCGTAGCTCGGGATCGAGGTGTTGAGCCCCTCGGGGTAGACCGAGTTCGGCCCCCACACGGCGGAGTATCCGGCCTCGTCGAACATCAGGAACTCGTAGAAGAGCCAGGCCAGCTCGGAGTTCTCGCCGTCCTTCGGGATGATGAACGACGATCCGCCCATCGCGCCGGATCGCGCGCCGCCGTCGGTCCATGCGGGAAGCGGCATGGCCCGCCAGTCGCCCGAGGTGTCCTCGAGCAGCTGCTGGGGTGCGAAGTCGAACCAGAGGGCCCAGGGGTAGAAGACCTGCTTGCCCGCGTCGAGCGTCTCGATGTCGGTCGGCGAGAGGTACTCGGCGCGTGTGCCGAGCCCCTCGGTGCTGACGGTGTCGAGGAAGGTCAGGATCTGCTCGTACTCGGGGGAGTCGAGGCGGAGTTCGCCGTCGGCGTCGGTGATCGCGGTGCCGAGCTGGCTCGCGTACATCTCGAGCTGCAGCTGGCCGAGGAACGGGCTCTGCTCGAGGTGGATCGGGCCGGCGTCGGGCACAGCCTCCTTGTATGCGCGCGCCGCCTCGAGCAGGTCGTCGTAGGTTTCGATCGACTCCGCGTCGATGCCGGCCGACTCGAGTGCGGTCTCGTTGTAGAAGAGCAGGCCGGGGTCGAGGTCGAACGGCACGCCGTAGATGCCGCCGTCCTGCGAGTTCACGTCGAGCTTCTGCGGGGCGATGTCGTCGGCGTAGGGCGCGAGCACGTCGCTCAGGTCCCACAGGTGGTCCGCGTATCCGGCGACGAGCTGGTCGTCGAGGAACACGCCGTCGGGCACGTCGCTGCCGGTGATGAGGGTGTTCTGCAGCTTGGCGGCGATGTCGACCGCCTCGTGGTGCACGACGATGTCGGGGTACTTTTCGTTGAACGCGGCGATCGCCTCGTCGAACACCTCGAAGAGATCGCCTTCGCGATCCCAGATGGTGATTTCGCCGGACGGCGACGCCTCGGTGGGGGCCTGGAGCTTCGACGGATCGGCGGTGCTGTCGCTGTCGCCGATCGTCGGGCCGCAGGCCGTCAGGCTCAGGGTGAGCGCGGCGAGCCCGCCGAGCGCGGCGACTCGGGTGATGCGCTGGTGCATGGGGACACTCCTTTGTGCGGGACGTTTGCCAACGTATGCAAAACCGTACAGGATGCTTGCACACGTTGCAAACGCTACGATCGGTGAGGATCAGGGAGGTGCGATGCCTGCAACGCTGAGGGACGTCGCCGAGCGCGCACAGGTCTCCATGCGCACCGTCTCGAACGTCGTGAGCGGCTACGCGCACGTGAGCGATCGCATGCGCCAGAAGGTCCTCGACGCGATCGCCGAACTCGACTACCGCCCGAATCCGGTGGCACGCACCCTCCGCACCGGGCGCACGGGGATGCTCGCGCTCGTCGTCCCCGAGATCGACGTGCCGTACTTCAGTGAGCTCGCACGGGATGTCATCAACGCCGCCGCAGAGGTCGGCTATCGCGTGATGATCGACCAGACCGGCCACGATCACGACCGCGAGCGGGAACTCCTCACCGGTGCCGACCGCACGATGCTCTTCGACGGGGTGCTGTTCTCCCCGCTCGTCACGCGCGGCGAACTCCTCGCGATGAACGAGCGCAGCTCCATGCCCCTCGTCCTCCTCGGCGAGCACGAGTTCGACGGGCGGTTCGACCACGTCGCGATCGACAACGTCCAGGCCGCGCGCGACGCGACCGCGCACCTCATCGGACTCGGCCGGCGTCGCATCGCCGCGATCGGCGCCCAGCCGGACGAGCAGTATTCGACCCCACAGCAGCGGACCGCCGGATTCGAGGCGGCGCTCGCCGACGCCGGTCTCGCCCCCATCCGGATCGAGGCGGCCGCGCACTACCGACGCGCCGACGGCTATCAGGCGGCGCGCGCCCTGCTCGACCGCGACCCGCGCCCCGACGCGATCTTCTGCTACTCCGACCTGCTCGCCATGGGTGCCCTCCGCGCGGTCTTCGACGCGGGCCTCCGGGTGCCCGAGGACGTCGCCATCATCGGCATCGACGACATCGAGGAGGGGCGGTACGCGCGCCCGTCGCTCAGCACCGTGTCGCTCGACACCCCCTTCATCGCGCGCAATGCGGTCGCGCGGGTGGTCGCGCGGATCGACGACCCCGATGCCGAGGCGGCGGAGATCGTCGCCCCGCACGCCGTCATCCCGCGCGAGAGCACGCTCGGCAGCTGAACGCATCGTGCCCCGCCTCGGTGACGAGACGGGGCACGACTATCGGTGCGGTGATCAGACCGGAACCGACCACTGCTGCGGCCACAGGCCGTTGCAGTCCCAGATCTTCAGATCGGTGCCGATCGTCAGGTTGCCTGCGGGCAGATCGAGGCAGCGTCCCGAGCCGGGGTTCAGGATCGAGCCGTTCGACTGCGGGATCCACTGCTGCCCGGCGCTGCCGTCGCACGTCCACAGCTCGACCTTCGTCGAGTTGGCGGTGCCGGTGCCCGAACCGTCGAGATCCATGCACTTGCCGAACGAGCGGAGCGTGCCATCCGGGTAACGACTCCACTGCTGCCCCTGAACCCCGGAGCACGTCCAGATCTGGATCGCACGCCCGTTCACCCCGGTATTCGTGTCGACATCCACGCACAGGCCGTTGCCCGCGGGCCCCACGATCGGACCGGTCGGCTGACCCGGCAGCGACCAGACCTGCGCCGAGGTCCCGTTGCAGTCGTAGATCTGCAGATCGGTGCCATCCGCGGTGTTGTTGGACGGCAGATCGAGGCACCGACCCGATTGCGGATTCAGCAGGCTGCCGTTCGCCTGCGGTCGCCACTGCTGAGCACCGGCATTCGGCAGGCAGTCCCAGAGCTGCACCGGGCTGAAGTTGGCCGTGCCGTTCGCGGTGATGTCGAGGCACTTCCCGAACGCGCGGATGGTGCCGTTGGCCTCAATGGTCCAGCGCTGGCCGGTCGCAATGCCGCACGTGTAGAGCTGCACGACGCGCCCCGAATCCGCGGTGTTGGTGTCGACGTCCACGCACTTGCCGGCGGGACCCGTGATCTGACCCGTCGGCCCGGGGATCGTGCCGAGTCCGAAGCGCAGCTCGCACAGATTGCCGGTGCCGCGCCAGGTGGCCGCGAAGTAGACGAAGCTCGTGCCGTCCTCCCGCGGGATCGCCGGGGTGGAGTAGCCGGGGCACGACGGGTTCCCCGAGCCGTAGCTACCGGTGGGGTTGACCGTCACGGGTGCTTCCAGTTCGGTCCAGGTTCCGGAGCCGAGGGAGGTGTTGGCGAAGAGCACCGAGCCCGATTCGACGAGCACCGTCTTGCTTCCGGTCGGTCCCGCGGTCACGCGCTGACCCGAGAGCAGGAGCGTGCCGTTCGGCCCTCCGCCCGGCGCCCAGCTGATGTAGGGAGTGTGCAGCAGGCCGCGCGAGTCGGTCGTCTGCACGAGGGTGCCCGCCGTACCGAGCGTGCCCCAGTTGAGGCCGTCGGAGCTGAACTTGATGTAGACCTCGCACGCGTGATCAGCGTTCGTGGCGTCGCGACACATCTCGTACGACATGACGAAGTCGCCGTTCGGCAGCTCGGCGAAGGTCTGCATCCCCGGCCGCGCGAGGTTGTCGCTCGGGAAGGCGACATCCTGGGTGAGCGTGGTGCTCCACGTCGCACCACCGTTCGTCGAGGTGTAGTGCCCGATCACCTGGTTGTTGGTGCTGCTGTTCGCCGGACGCTCGTCGGAGATGACGCACGCGAGCGTGTCGTTGTCGGCGACCAGGAACGCGGGCTCCCAGATGCCGTGCCCCCAGCTGTTCGGCAGGCCGGAGGTCGACGTGCAGTCGGAGAGGTAGCTCCACGTGCTGCCGTGGTCGGTGCTGCGGAACACCTCGATCTTCTGGGTCGTGTAGTTGCCGACACTCCACGCCGTGCCCGCGGCGAGGATGTCGCCCGCGTTCAGCCCCGTGATGTTGCGTGGCACTTCGAAGAGCGTCGGCGCCTCGATGTCCCACCCGGAGGTGTGCGAGGTGATCGTCGAGACCTGGCTCCAGCTCGAGCCGCCGTCGGTGCTGCGGTAGATCGGCAGTGATCCGGCCGCGCCGTGGCCTGCTTTCGCGAAGGTGGCGAGCATCGTCTGGTTCGAGCTGCCGTCGTGGTCGAGGCGGATCGCGCGGGGGTAACCCGCGGTGCCGTTCGGATAGGTGCTGAGGTTGGGGGAGTAGAGGATCTGCCCCGCCTGCGTCGCGGATGCGGCGGGCGCGGTGGGCGGATACGCCGCGAGCAACAGCGCTGCGGCGACGGCCAACACGGTTGGCAGGACGACTCGACGTCGAGGTCGTGCGATGGTGGTCATACCCGAGCCTTTCGAGAGACGCGCCAACGCGGTTCCACCATGCCGCAGATTTGCACACGTTGCAAGACGCAATTGCGCGGCCCGGATGGGTCGACGGGCGACAATGGACCCATGACCGATCCGCACCTCGCCGTCATCGTCCTCGCCGCCGGAGAGGGCACGCGGATGCGTTCCCGCCGCGCCAAGGTGCTGCATCCGATCGCGGGCCTGCCGATGGTGGCGCACGTGATCGCGACCGCGCGCCACCTCGATCCCGCGCACATCGAAGTGGTCGTGCGGCACCAGCGCGACGCCGTCGTCGGCGCCGTCGAGGAGTACGCCGACGAAGCGATCATCGTCGACCAGGACGACGTGCCGGGCACCGGGCGAGCCGTCGAACTCGCCGTCGCGGCGCTGCCCGCCGACTTCGACGGCGACGTCGTCGTCGTCTCGGGGGATGTGCCCCTGCTCGACGCCGTCACCCTCGGAGCGCTCGTCGAGCAGCACCGCGCAGCAAGCGCGAGCGCCACGATCCTCTCCGCCGTGCTCGACGACGCCACCGGATACGGGCGCATCGTGCGCGACGACGCGGGCGGGGTTGCGGCGATCGTCGAGCACAAGGATGCCGACGAGGCCGTGCTCGCCATCACCGAGATCAACTCCGGCAGCTACGTGTTCCGGGTGTCCGCGCTGCGCGAGCACCTGCCGCGCGTGGGCACCGCCAACGCCCAGGGCGAGAAGTACCTGACCGACGTCGTGGCCATGCTGCGGGCGGCATCCGACCCCGTGATGGCGATGCCGGTCACCGAGAACTGGCGCGTCGCGGGCGTCAACGACCGTGCCCAGCTCGCCGAGCAGGCCGCGCGCCTCAACGCGATGATCGTGCGGGGCCACCAGCTGAACGGGGTCACCATCCTCGACCCGTCGACCACCTGGATCGACCTCACCGTGTCGATCGGACAGGACACCGAGATCCTCCCCAACACGCGCCTCGCGGGAGCGACGACGATCGAGCGGGATGCCGTCATCGGCCCCGACACGACGCTCGTCGACTGCGAGGTCGGCGAGGGGGCCGTCATCAAGCGCACGGATGCGACCCTCGCGGTCGTGAAGGCGTTCGCCGAAGTCGGGCCGTTCGCCTACCTCCGACCCGGCACCGAGCTCGAAGGCGGCGGCAAGATCGGCACCTTCGTCGAGACAAAGAACGCGCATATCGGACGCGGATCGAAGGTGCCGCACCTCTCCTACATCGGCGACACCGAGGTGGGGGAGGGCTCGAACGTCGGGGCGGGCACCATCACCGCGAACTACGACGGGGTCAACAAGCACCGCACGACGGTCGGGTCGCACGTGCGCACCGGATCGCACAACGTGTTCGTCGCGCCCGTGACCATCGGCGACGGGGCGTACACGGGTGCGGGGACGGTCGTGCGGAAGGACGTGCCCGCGGGCTCGCTCGCGATGAACGTCGCGCCGCAGCGCAACCTCGAAGGGTGGGTCGCGGCGAACCGGCCGGGGACGGCTGCTGCGGATGCGGCTGCTGCGGCGGCTGCGGGAGAAGCTGCGCCGACCGCGGAGTAGCGTCCGCCACTCCTCCCCACCCGCTGGGCCGACGACTTATCCGGAGATTCGCCCAAACCCTCGGACATATGTTCGATCCTTGAGAAGATCGACGTATGCCATCCCTCACCGCTTACCTCGCCGTCGTCGGCGATCTCGGGGCGCCTTTCGCGCTGCCCCAGGTCGCAGGCATGCGCGATGGGGAGCTGATCGATGGCCAACGCGCGATCGCCGAGGTCCGTCGTCGGCTCGATGCTCTCGCGGCTCAGCTCGCTGCCGAGATCGCGCATCGCTCCCGGCGCGAGCTGGGGCACGACGGGCTCGCTCAATCCCGCGGGCAGCGCACGGCCGAGGGGTTGATCTCGGCACTGACCGGTGGGTCCGCGCGTCAGGCGCGCACGCTCGTGAAGACGGGTGAACTCCTCGGCGGGTCGGCAGCAGCGGCGGGGGAGGCGGCTCGTGGTGGAGCGGCGGCATCCGTGCCGCGCTGGGCGTCGATCGTCGGTGAAGCCGTCGCCCGGGCGGCGCTTTCGCCCGAGGCGGCGGATGTCGTTCGGGTTCGGTTGTCCGCTGCGGGAGCGGCGTCCGTTGAGTCACACGAATCGCGCGTCGCGATCGAGGCTGCGCTCGCTGCCGCCGCGGAGCGTCTCGTCGCCCTCGCCTCGACCCTCACGCTCGAACAACTCGCTGTCCGGGCCTCCCGCGTGCGCGATGACCTCGATGCCGCGGGAATCGCGCGGCGTGAGCACGAACTTCACGACCGGCGCTTCCTGCGGGTCACTCGCCAGCTCGACGGCATGACGCGCGTGAGCGCCCTGCTCGACCCGGAGTCGGCGGCCATCGTGGTGCCTGTGCTCGACGCCGTGACCTCGCCCCGGCGGGGCGGGCCGCGATTCGTCGACCCCGGCGACGTGCAGCGTGCCGACGAGCTCGTACGCGAGGAGCGCACCACCGAACAGTTGGCGCTCGATGCTCTCGTCGAGCTCGTGCAGCTCGGCGCCCGTGTCGACGGGCAGCACCTGCCCGGGGCCCGACCCCCGGCTGTTCGCCTGCTGGTCACGAAGACCGACCTCGAAGCTCCCGCCGGCCCCGCGGGCCACCGCGTCGGCGCCGCGTATTTCGAGGGTCAGCACGAGCCGGTGTCGATCAGCACGGCGGAGCGCTACATCTGCAGCACGGGTGCCGTACCGATCCTCTTCGACTCAGAGGGCCAGGTCCTGAACCTCGGGCGAACCCAACGGCTCTTCACCGCAGCTCAACGCACGGCCATGGCGGCACGCGACGGCGGATGCCGCATGTGCGGCCGACCACCCTCCTGGTGCGAGGCGCACCACATCGACCATTGGGACGAGCACCGGGGTCGCACCGACGTCGAATCCGGGGTGCTGCTGTGCCGGTTCTGCCACCTGCTGCTGCACAACCGCCGTTGGCGGATCGTGCGCCACGGCGCGGACTACGAGCTTCAGCGCCCCGACGAGCACGGCGTCGTGCGCGGTACGCCGCTTCCCGCCCACAGCCCCGCCGCCGACCGACTCCGGGCAAGCGCATGACCGCAGCGGATGCCCACGGGGCCGGACTCGGTGGGGGCCGAGCGGCGCCGTACGACAACGCAATCGGGGAGCCGGGTGCCGACCGACTAGACTCGTGTGGGCGAGTCGCCAAGGAAGAGCGGGTAACGGGGACAGTGTCCGGCATCAAGATCAGCGGAGAAAAGCGGCTCGTCATCGTCTCGGGGCGGGCGCATCCGCAGCTGGCCGTCGACATCGTCAACGAACTCGGAACCGAACTCGTCGAGACCGACGCGCGCACCTTCGCCAACGGCGAGATCTACGCCCGTTTCGGCGAGTCGATTCGCGGGGCGGACGTCTTCATCGTCCAGTCCCACTGCCCGCCGATCAACGAGTGGCTCATGGAGCAGCTCATCATGGTCGACGCGGCCAAGCGCGCAAGCGCCAAGCGCATCACCGTCGTCGCGCCCTTCTACCCCTACGCCCGTCAAGACAAGAAGGGGCGCGGCCGCGAGCCGATCTCGGCCCGACTCGTCGCCGACCTGTTCAAGGCCGCAGGCGCCGACCGCATCATGAGCGTCGACCTCCACGCCGCCCAGATCCAGGGCTTCTTCGACGGCCCCGTCGATCACCTCTTCGCGATGCCGGTGCTCCTCGAGCACTTCCAGGGCAGCCTCGACCCGTCCACGCTCACCGTCGTCAGCCCCGACATGGGCCGCGTCCGCGTCGCCGACATCTGGAGCGACAAGCTCGGCGCGCCGCTCGCGATCATCCACAAGCGGCGCGACCCGCTCGTGCCCAACCAGGTGAGCGTCCACGAGATCGTCGGCGACGTCGCGGGGCGCACCTGCCTCATCGTCGACGACCTCATCGACACCGGCCGCACCATCGTGAAGGCGGCCGAGGCGCTCAAGGCGCACGGGGCGACGAACGTCATCGTCGGCGCCACCCACGCGGTGTTCTCCGACCCGGCGGTCGAAATCCTCCAGTCCGACTTCATCGACCGCGTCGTCGTCACCGACACACTGCCCCTCGCCGTCGAGAAGCGCTGGGACCGGCTCACGGTGCTCCCCATCGCGCCGCTCGTCGCCCGCGCCATCCACGAGGTGTTCGACGACGGGTCGGTCACCTCGATGTTCGACGGGGCCGCCTGAGCTAGACCGGGTTCCCCGGCGACTCCACCACCCGCACCTCGGGGATGAACCCCAAGAACTGCAGCTGGATCTCACGCCCACCGAACTCCGTCGCCCAGCAATACCAGCCGGGCCCGTCGCCACCCGAGAGCTCGAACCGGGCCTCCAACGCGACCGCATCCGGTGCCCGAGACGCCCCCACCACCGTGCACGCGAGGTCCGCCGTGCGCGCAGCCGTCCCGATCCCGATCAGCACCCCCGGCAGCACGAGCCCCGCCACCGCGAGCACCACCACGAGACGCGCCATCTGCCGCATCCGACGCCCCCGCAACGCGCCGCCCTCGCCCGGCTCGTAGCCCGCGAGCTCCGGCGGGATCTCGTCGTCGTCCGGCTGCACCCCCACAGTCTTCCACCTGCGCGTTCACCCGGCCCCGCTAGCATCCGCCCGTGAGCTATCGGCGGATCATCGGGGTGCCCACCGCGACCGGAGTAGGACTCGCCGCCATGCTCGGTGCCGGCGTGTTCGCCGTCTGGGCACCCGCCGCCGCACACGCCGGAGCGGGGATCCTCGCGGCTCTCGGCATCGCCCTCCTCATCGCCACGCTCAACGCCACCAGCACCACCCGACTCGCCCGCGCCTATCCGGAGTCCGGCGGTGTCTTCGCATTCGGCCGAGCGCTCGGTGCGCCCCGGCTCGCCTTCGCGGCAGGCGCCCTCTTCCTCGTCGGCAAGCTGGCATCCGCCGCCGCCATCGCGCGGGTCGCCGCCGACTACCTCGCGCCCGACGCCGCGGGTCCGCTCGGCACCGGTCCCCTCGCCGCGGGCATCATCCTCGCCCTCGCCGCCGTCAACGCGAGCGGCGTCCGCAGCACCGCCGTCGCCAGCACGATCACCGCAGGCATCGTCGTCGCCCTCCTGCTCGCCGCCGACCTCGTCGGAGTCACCCGGATCTCCGACCCGCATCCGCTCGACTGGCCCGACGCACCCGCCGGTCTGCTGCCCGCCGCGACGCTCATCTTCTTCGCCTTCGCCGGGTACGCGCGCGTCGCGACGCTCGGCGGCGAGGTCCGCGACCCGCGTCGCACCCTGCCGGTCGCGGTCGCCGTCTCGCTCGTGAGTGTCGCGGTCCTCGCCGGGGCGACCGCCGTCATCCTGCTCCTCGGGCTCGGCACCGCTGGGCTTGCTGCAAGCTCGGCACCACTCGCGGATCTCGCTGGGCCCGGATGGCGTCCCGTCGTCGTGATCGCCGTCGTCGTCGCCTGTGTGGGCTCGGCCCTCGGAGTGCTCGCCGGCCTCAGTCGCACCGCGCAGGCGATGGCGCAGGCGGGGGAGCTGCCCCGCGCGCTCGCCCCGATCCATCCGCGCACCGGCACCCCGATCCGGGCGGATGCGGTCGTCGCGGTGGTCGCCGCGACTGCCGCCCTGCTGCTGCCGTCAGCGGTGCTGATCGGCGCGTCAGCCGGCGCCGTGCTCGGCTACTACGCCATCTCGCACACCCTCGCCTGGCGCCTCGGCGGCGCCGCGGGTCGGGCAATCGCCGCGGTGGGCGCAGTGGCGTGCATCGGTCTCGCGTTGTGGGCGCCGCCCGCCGCGCTGCTCGTGGCCGCATCCGTGTTGGTGGCTGGGTTCGCGGTTCGGGCGGTGGTGGCCGCGCGGCGTGCGGCGTAGCGTCGGGGGATGGCGGGCTCAGCGGACGCGCAACTGCGGAACGAGATCGGCGCGGCGCTCGGCCTCGATGTCGCCGCCGTCAACGTCACGGGAACGGCGACCCTCGAGTCGCCCTACCCGGTCTCCGATCTGGCCGCCGCGTCGGTCGCCGCGGTCGGGGCCGGCGTCGTCGCCCTGCGCGCGGCGTGCGGTGTGGGGGAGGGCGGCGCGACGGTGCGCCGGGAACTCGCCGACGCATGGTTCCGCGCCGGCGTGCGACCGGTGGGGTGGTTCGCGCCGGAGCCGTGGGATGCCATCGCGGGCGACTACGAGGCATCCGACGGGTGGGTGCGCCTGCACACGAACGCCCCCGCACATCGGCAGGCCGCGCTGCGGGTGCTCGGGGTGGATGCGGAGCGCGCCGAGATCGCCCGCGCCGTGAAGATCTGGAAGGCCGAGCAGCTCGAGACGGAGGTCGTGGACGAGGGCGGATGCGCGGCAGTGATGCACACCGTCGACGAGTGGAAGCGTCACCCGCAGGGCCAGGCTGTGGCAGCGGAGCCGCTCGTCGCGTGGGCTGACACCCACGGCGAAGCGGCATCCGACTGGCGTCCGACTGCGGAGCGTCCGCTGGGGGGTCTGCGCGTGCTCGATCTGACGCGGGTGCTCGCAGGTCCGGTGGCGACGCGGATGCTCGGAGGTCTCGGCGCGGAGGTGCTGCGGATCGACCCGCCGGCGTGGGATGAGCCGGCGCTCGCCCACGAGATGACGCTCGGTAAGCGCACGGCACGGGTCGACGTGCACGATCCGGAGTCGCTCGCGCGAACTGTGCGGCTGCTGGGTCGCGCCGACGTGATCGTGCACGGCTATCGCTCGGATGCGCTCGAACGGCTGGGACTCGGGCTGGAGGTGCGTCGTGAGGCGCGGCCGGGTCTCGTGGATGTGTCGCTCGACGCGTACGGGTTCACGGGACCGTGGGCCGCGCGGCGCGGGTTCGACAGCCTGGTGCAGATGTCGTCCGGGATCGCGGATGCGGGCATGCGCGCTGCGGCCGCGGACCGGCCGGTGCCGTTGCCGGTGCAGGCGCTCGATCAGGCGACCGGATATCTGATGGCTGCCGCGGTGCTTGCGGGGCTGGTCGCGCGGGTGACGGATGGTACGGGTCGCGAGGCGCGGCTGTCGTTGGCCCGGACGGCGCTGCTGCTGGAGCAAGCGCGCGGTCTGCCTCGTGCGGCGCGGTTCGCCGCGCCCGAGCCGGAGGAGGGGGAGCTGATGCAGGCGCAGTGGGGTCCGGTGCGGATCGTGCCCCCGCCGTTCGACGTGCCCGGCACCCGCGTCGGCTGGGACCGCGCCCCCCGAGCCTTCGGCGCCGACAACCCCACCTGGTAGCCGCGCGACCCAGCGCCGCGGATTACCGCGGTGTTTCGCCGTCAGTTGTCGCCTCTGTGCGCACCCCGGGCGCGTGCGCGACCGCGCTCGTGCGCGGTTCCGGCGCAGCGCCGCGGATTATCGCGGCGCCAAACGAATCAGCGGCTTCGCCCTCGTTTGTTGCCTATGTGCGCACCCCCGGGCGCGTGCGCGACCGCGCTCGTGCGCGCGCCCGGCGCAGCGCCGCGGATTATCGCGGCGCCAAAGAATCAGTGCGAATCCACCGCCTGCACCTCGGTGCGGTCGCCCGACCAGAGGGTGTGGAACGTGCCGTCCTTGTCGATGCGCTTGTAGGTGTGGGCGCCGAAGAAGTCGCGCTGTCCCTGCACGAGGGCGGCGGGGAGCCGCTCGGCACGCAGTCCGTCGTAGTACGAGAGCGACGACGAGAACGCGGGGCTGGGGATGCCGGCCTGGGTGGCTGCGACGACCACGCGCCGCCACGCCTCCTGGCTGTCGACGAGCGCGTCGCGGAAGTACGGCGCGGTGAGGAGGGCGACGAGTCCGGGGTCCGCGTCGTACGCGTCGGTGATCCGGTTGAGGAACTGGGCGCGGATGATGCATCCGCCGCGCCAGATCTTCGCGATCTCGCCCTTCTTGATGTCCCAGCCGTACTGCTCGGCGCCGGCGACGATCTCGTCGAAGCCTTGCGAGTAGGCGACGATCTTCGAGGCGTAGAGCGCGCGGCGCACGTCTTCGACGAACGCGTCGGGATCGGCGACGGTCCAGGCATCCGACGGCCCGGGGAGCTCGGCAGCGGCGGCGCGCTGTGCGGGCTTCGACGACAGCGACCGGGCGAACACGGCTTCCGCGATTCCGGAGACGGGGATGCCGAGGTCGAGTGCCGACTGCACGGTCCACGCGCCGGTGCCCTTGGCGCCCGCCTGGTCGAGGATCACGTCCACGAGCGGTGCGCCGGTCTCGGCGTCGACCTGACGCAGCACTTCGGCGGTGATCTCGATGAGGTAGCTCTCGAGTTCGCCGCGGTTCCATTCGGCGAAGATGTCGGCGATCTCGGCGGGGCTCTTGCCGGTGCCGCGGCGGATGAGGTCGTACGCCTCGGCGATGAGCTGCATGTCGGCGTACTCGATGCCGTTGTGGATCATCTTGACGAAGTGGCCCGCGCCGTCGTGACCGACGTGGGTGACGCACGGCTCGCCTTCGGCGACGGCGGCGATCGACTTGAGGATCGGGCCGAGGGTGACCCACGACTCGTCGGATCCGCCGGGCATGATCGAGGGCCCGTTGAGCGCGCCTTCTTCGCCACCGGAGATGCCGGCGCCGACGAAGTTGATGCCCGTCTCGCGCACGGCCTTCTCGCGGCGGATGGTGTCGGTGAAGAGTGCGTTGCCGCCGTCGACGATGATGTCGCCCGGCTCGAAGACCTTCACGAGCTCGTCGATGACGGCGTCGGTGCCGCGGCCGGCCTGCACCATGATGATCGCGGTGCGCGGCTTCGAGAGCGTCGCGGCGAACTCGGCGTAGTCGGCGGCGGGCAGGAAGCCGGCCTCGGGGTGCTCGTCGAGCAGTGTCTGGGTCTTCTCGTAGCTGCGGTTGAAGATCGCGACCGTGTTGCCTTCGCGGCTGGCGAGGTTGCGGGCGAGGTTCGACCCCATGACGGCGAGTCCGACGACTCCGATGTTGGCCTGGGTCACAGTGGGGTCCTTTCGTGCGGGAGCGACGTCTAGCCTACGGGCGCGCGCGGTGTGCGGCGGCGACGGCGTCGGCGCTGAGGGTGGAGATCCGGTCCCACTGGCCGCCGCGGATGGCGTCGGCGGGCACCATCCACGATCCGCCGACGGCGATCACCTGCGGGATGTCGAGGTAGTCGCCGAGGTCGGCGACGCCGATGCCTCCGGTGGGCACGAAACGCACCGAACCGAAGGGGGCGCTGAGCGCGGCGATGGCGCGCGCTCCGCCGGAGGTGCCGGCGGGGAAGAACTTCACGGTCTCGATCCCGAGCTCGAGGGCGGCCTGCACTTCGGTGGCGGTGACCGCTCCGGGGAGCACGGGGATGCCGCGCTCGCGGCAGCGTTCGACGACCGACGCCGACAGCCCGGGGGAGACGACGAACTGCGCGCCCGCGTCGACGGCCGTGTCGACCTGCTGAGGGGTGATGACGGTCCCGGCGCCGACGAGCACGTCGCCGCGTTCGGACATGATCCGGATGGATTCGGCGGCCGCCGCCGTGCGGAAGGTAACCTCGGCGACGGGGAGCCCGCCTGCGACGAGGGCCGCTGCGAGGGGGTCTGCCTGCTCGGCTGAGTCGAGCGCGATCACGGGCACGAGGCGGTGTGTCGCGAGTGCGTTCAGCGCATCATCGCCGCTCTTGGTGCCCATCGTGATTAAGCATATCATTGGCGCGGCGGGGCGGCCCGAGGCCGTCGCGGACGGCCAAGGAGGCAGAGCAAGTTGTTGATTCTCGCGCTCGAGGCGAGCACCACATCCGCGAAGACGCTGGTGTTCGACACCGAGTCCCAGCAGGTCGAGGTGCGCTCGCGCTCGCTCGAATCCCGCGGCGCGGACGGCGCCGTTCGTGACGGCGACAGTGTCTACGGTCAGCTGATGGCGCTCGGGCGGGAGGCCGCCGAGGGTCGCCAGATCGACGCGATCGCGCTCTCCGGCACCTGGCACGGACTCACGCTGCGCGAGTCGGACCTGCGCCAGCGCACGCCCGTCATGGAGTGGTCCTACACCGGAGCGCAGAGCCTCACGGCGCGTCTGCGGCGTGATGAGGACTTCACCTCGTGGTTCTACGGCCACACCGGATGCATGGTCAACGCGATCTATCCGGCGTTCAAGCTCGCGATGCTGGCCGAGCAGGGCGTGCGCCTCGACGATGCGCTGGCGCTCGACCAGGCGAGCCTCATCTTCGCCCGCATGACCGGCAAGGTGTGGATGAGCCGCTCGTCGGCGTCCGGCACCGGTTTGCTGGCGGCGGGCGAGAACGAGTGGGACGACGAGGTGTTCGAGCGCCTCGGTCTCCCGCGGGTGCGCCTGCCGGAACTGCACGAGAGCACCGACACGGCACCCCTCGGGGCGGATGCGGCGGCCCTGCTCGGCGTGCGGCCGGGCGTGCCGGTGCTCGTCGCGAGCCCGGACGGAGGCCTCAGCCAGGTCGGCGACCGCGCGGACGGCCCCGGCGATATGACGTTCTCGATGGGGACGAGCGGTGCGCTGCGGTTCGCGGTGCCGCATCCGTCGTTCTCTCCCACGATGAGCACGTGGACGTACCGTTCGCCGATCGGCTGGCTGAGCGGTGCGGCGACGAGCGGATGCGGCAACTGCGTCGATTGGGCGAAGGGCACGCTCTTCGGCGAGGCAGCCGATTACGCCGACATCGAGCCGCTGCTGCGCGACGACCGTCGCGACCTGCCGGTGTTCCTGCCGTTCCTGTTCGGCGAGCGCAGCCCCGGCTGGCAGGACCAGCGCCAGGGTGGCTTCCTCGACATGCAGCCCCGGCACGCTCGGGTCGACCTGTACCAGGCGGTGCTGCAGGGTGTGACCTTCTCGCTCGTCCACTGCTTCAAGGAGCTCACGGCGATCAACGGCTTCCCTCGCCGCATCGTGCTCTCGGGTGGCGTGCTCTCGTCGCCGTTCTGGTCGCAGTTCACGGTGGATGCCTTCGGCGTCGAGATGGAGACGTCGGCCCGGCAGCACAGCTCGGTCGTGGGGGCGACGCGGATGGCGTTGCGCACGCTCGATCTCGACGACGACCCGCCCGCCTTCGACGAGGGGGAGGCGCGCATCCTGACCCCGGATCTCGAGCGCACCGAGCGGCTGCGCGGGGATCTCGATCGCTACCTCGACGCCTATGAGCGCACGGTTCCGTCGTCCGACGAGGCGGTGACGGGGGCGTGACGCGCGTCCTGGTGACGGCCACCTCGCTGTGCCGCGAGAGGGATCACCCGGCGCTCGCGCCATTGCGCGATGCGGGCGTCGACCTCGTGTTCAGCGATGCGGGGCGCCCGCTGACGGCGAGCGAGCTCGCGGCGATGCTGCCCGGCATCGACGGTGTGCTCGCGGGTCTCGACGAGTTCGCCGAGGACGCCCTGGCCGCCGCCGACATGCTCCGGGTGATCGCTCGCTTCGGCGTCGGCTACGACCGGGTGGATCTGGCCGCGGCTGAGCGGCGCGGGGTCGTGGTCGCGATCACGCCGGGTGCCAACGCATCCGGTGTCGCCGAGCTCGCGATCGGGCTCATGTTCGCGGTCGCGCGGCGCATCCCGCGTCTCGACGAGCAGGTGCGCGGCGGCGGATGGCCGCGGAGCTCGGGGATCGAGCTCGCGGGTCGCACGCTCGCCGTCCTCGGGGTCGGGGCGATCGGCCGGCGGGTCGCGGCGGCGGCGACGGGGATCGGGATGCACGTGCGCGGTTACGACCCGTTCGTGCCCGACGAGGTGCTCGCCCAAGCGGGCGTCGAGCCGGGCGGACTCGACGAGGTCTTGGCCGGAAGCGACGTGCTGAGCCTCCACCTGCCGCTCACCGATGAGACCCGCGAGGTGATCGATGCGCGCCGGATCGCCCTGCTGCGACCGGGGGCGATCGTGGTGAACACCGCGCGCGGCGGGCTGATCGACGAGGTGGCCGCGCTCGCGGCGCTCGATGACGGTCAGCTCTTCGGTGTCGGTCTCGACGCGTTCGAGACCGAGCCGCCGACCGATTCGGTGCTCGTCGGGCATCCGCATGTCGTGTCGACGCCGCACTCGGGGGCGCACACGCTCGAGGCGGTGGATCGCACGGCGCGTGCCGCCGTCCGGAACATCCTGGCGGTGCTCGCGGGCGAGGAGCCCGAGGGGCGGGTCAGAGCAGGCGCCTGACCTCGTCGAGGATGCCCTCGAGGGCGCTGCGGCTCGCACTCTCGGCGGCGGCGGAGTCGCCGCGCGCGATGGCCGCGGCTGTCGCGAGGTGGTCGTGGAGGCTCTCGGGGGTCGGGTCGGCCGGGGTGAGCCCCAGGGCGTGTCGCCCCGAGAGCGCCTCCGAGATCGGTTCGGAGATCGCGGCGAGCATGAGGTTGCCGCTCGCGGCGAGGATCTCCTGGTGGAAGGCCACGTCGACGCGCAGGTATTCGTCGGTCGCGCCTGCACCTGCCTGGCCGAGCTCGTCGAGACGCCTGGCGAGCCGGAGGATCCCTTCCCGCTCGTCGGCGCCGGCACGGGTCGCGGCGAAGCGCGCGGCGGTCGGCTCGATCGCGAGGCGGAGTTCGGTGAGCGCGACGATCTGCTGGTTGCGCGAGGCGCCGGCGAGGCGCCAGCGGATGAGGCGCGGGTCGAGAGCGTGCCAGTGGATGCGCTGGCGGACGGTCACCCCGACACGGCGGCGCGGTTCGACGAGCCCCATCGCCTCGAGCACTCGAACGGCCTCGCGGACGACGCTGCGCGAGACGGAGTACTCCGCCTCGATGCCGGCGAGCGTCAGCACCGTGCCCGCCGCGAGCTCGCCCGCGGCGATGCGCTCCCCGAGGGCGTCGAGGAGTGTTCGGTGCGTGCGATCCGCCATCGGGTCCCGTCTCGTGATAAGTATCACTACATGTTGCAATAAGTAAGACTATTGTGCGACGCTATGCCGCGACGTTCGCGTGGTCTCCACGCGGGCGAACCCATCTTGACACTCGTCGGAGACCACCCCGGCCCCGACTCGAACTCAACGGAGATTTCGTATGGACGACTGGACACAGACGTTGACCGCGGGCCCGCTGCTCGCGATCGCCGCGGGCGCGATCGCGCTCATCCTGATCCTCATCATCGTGTTCCGGCTGCACGCCTTCATCACGCTCATCGTGGTGTCGCTCCTCACCGGTATCGTCGCGGGCATTCCGCTCAGCGGCGTCGTGTCGACCGCGGTCACCGGCTTCGGATCGACACTCGGAAGCGTCGCGCTGCTCGTCGGTCTCGGGGCGATGCTCGGGCGTCTCATCGAGCACTCCGGCGGCGCGAAAGCCCTCTCGGAGCGTTTCGTCGCCGTCTTCGGTGAGAAGCGCGCACCCCTCGCGCTCGGCGTGGCATCGCTGCTGCTCGGCTTCCCGATGTTCTTCGACGCGGGCGTCATCATGATGCTGCCGATCATCTTCGCCATCGCGCGCCGCATCAGCGCGAAGAACGTCCTGCTGTTCGCGTTCCCCTCGGTCGCCGCGTTCTCGGTCATGCACGTCTTCCTGCCGCCGCACCCGGGCCCCGTGAGCGCGACCCAGTTCTACGGCGCGAACCTCGGCATCGTCCTCCTCGTCGGCCTGGTCATCGCGATCCCCACCTGGTACCTCTCCGGTTACCTCTGGGGTCGGTTCGTCGCCAGCCGCTTCCAGATCCCGGTTCCCGACCTCTTCGGCACCGTCGATGACGACCAGCCCACCAACCCGCCGCGCGTCTCGACCGTCATCGCGATCCTGCTGCTGCCGTTCGTGCTCATCTTCCTCAACACGGGTGTCTCGGCCCTCGCCTCGTCCGGTGTCATCGACTCGGAGTCGTGGTTCTACCTCGTCGCGACGTTCATCGGGCAGTCGCCGGTTGCACTCGCCATCACCCTCCTCGTCGCGCTCGTCGTGCTGGGCGCCCGCCGCGGCACGACCGGCTCCGCGCTCGAGAAGCTCGTCGACTCGGCGCTCGGTCCGGTGGCGTCGGTGATCCTCATCACCGGTGCCGGCGGCATGTTCGGAAGCGTGCTGCGCGCCTCCGGCATCGGCGACGCCCTGGCGGATGTGCTGCAGGACTCGGGCCTGCCCGTGATCTTCGCCGCCTACGTGATCGCCGTGGTGCTGCGCGTTGCCCAGGGCTCGGCGACGGTCGCACTCACGACCGCAGCCGGACTCATCGCCCCGGCGGTCGCTCTTGCCGGCTTCAACGAGTTCCAGCTCGCCGCGGTGGTGCTCGCGACGGCGGCCGGTTCGGTGTTCGCCGGTCACGTCAACGACTCCGGCTTCTGGCTCGTCAGCCGCCTGCTCAACCTCGACGTCAAGACCACGCTCAAGACGTGGACCGTTCAGCAGACGCTCGAGTCGGTCACGGGCTTCGTGTTCGCGCTTCTCGTGTTCGCTCTCGCGTCCGCGTTCTGACCCAGCATCCGAAGGGATCTCCCGAATGACGACCTCGCTCTTCGACATCTCCGGGCGCACCGCACTCGTGACCGGATCGACCCGCGGCCTCGGCCGCGCGCTCGCCACGGCCCTGGGTGCGGCGGGGGCGAGCGTCGTCATCCACGGCCGCGATGCCGCGGTGGCCGCCGAGACGGCCGCCGCGGTCGCGGACGAGACGGGGGCGACCACCTCGTCGGTCGCGTTCGACGTCACCGACCACGCCGCCGTCGAACGCGGTGTCGCCGAGGTGATCGACACGCTCGGTGTGCCGGACATCCTCGTCAACAACGCCGGTGTGCAGTACCGCAGCCCCTTCGCCGAGTTCCCCGTGGAGGAGTGGGATCGCCTCGTCGCCGCGAACCTCGACGGCGTCTTCTACGTCTCGCGGTACGTCGCGCCCGGGATGGTGGAGCGGGGCTCGGGGAAGATCATCAACATCGCCTCGGTGCAGTCGCTGCTCGCCCGGCAGACGATCGCCCCGTACTCGGCGACGAAGGGAGCGGTCGCCCAGCTGACGAAGGGGATGGCCGCCGACCTCGCCCGGCACGACATCCAGGTAAACGCGATCTCGCCCGGCTACTTTGCGACCGAGATGAACCGCGCCCTCGTGGACGACGAGCAGTTCAGTTCGTGGCTCACGGCGCGCACGCCCGCCGCGCGGTGGGGACGGTTCGAGGAGCTCAACGGCGCGCTGCTGTTCCTGGCCTCGGATGCCTCGAGCTTCGTGTCGGGCCAGAACCTGTTCGTCGACGGCGGCATGACCGCGGTCGTCTGACCGTCATGCGCGCACAGTTCTTCCACACACAGTAAGGAATCCGATGAAGGCCGCCTACATCGACGCCCGTGAGACCCTGAGCATTCGCGAGACCCCGGTGCCGCAGCCGGGTGAGGGCGAGGTGCGGATCCGCGTCGACTTCGTCGGGATCTGCGGCTCCGACCTGCACTACTTCTCCGAAGGCGCGAACGGCGCGTTCGTCGTGCGCGAGCCGCTCATCCCCGGTCACGAACTCTCGGGCCGGGTCGATCTCGACCCGAGCGGTGAGCTCGCACCGGGCACCCCCGTGACGGTGCATCCCGCCCGGTTCGGCACGCCGATCGAGGGGGCCGAGGACCAGCCGCATCTCTGGCCCGGCGGATCGTATCTGGGAAGCGCATCGACCTGGCCGCACACACAAGGTGCTCTGGCCGAGCAGCTCGTCGTGGCGCGCGACATGGTGCGGGTGCTCCCGCCGACGCTGCCGGTGCGTCGCGCCGCGCTCGCCGAGCCGCTCGCCGTCGCCCTGCACGGCATCGCCAAGACCGGCGGTGTCGCCGGCAAGCGGGTGCTCGTGACGGGCGCCGGGCCGATCGGGCTGCTCGCGATCGCGGCGCTCGTCGCCGCGGGGGCCGCCGAGGTCCACGCGACGGATGTGCTGCCGGGGCCGCTCCACCGGGCGCGTGAGCTCGGTGCGGTTCGTGTCTTCGACGTCACGAGCGAAGACGTGCCGGCCTCGTCCTACGACATCGTGATGGAGTGCTCGGGCGTCGCGGCATCCGTGTCGGTCGCGTTCCGGGCGGCACGTCCGGCCGGGGTGGTCGTGCAGGTCGGGATGGTGCCCGACGAGCCGCGCCCGGTGAACCTCGCGCCGTTCATCTCGAAGGAGCTGCGGGTCTTCGGCACCTTCCGCTTCCACGACGAGATCGACGAGGCGGTTCGCCTGCTCGATGCGCATCCCGAGATCGAGGCCGTCATCACCCACGAGTTCCCCGCCGACCGCATCGAGGATGCGTTCGCCGCAGCCAAGGACTCCGCGAGCTCCGGCAAGGTGGTCGTGGCGGTGTGGCCCGAGGGGCACTCACCCGAGTCGTAGGATCGGGCGGGAGTGCCTGCCTCTCGCGGCAGCCCCGATCTGGAGGAAGCGTGACCGACCGTCTGCGCGTCGTGATCGCGACGCCTCTGCCTGAGGATCTCGTGGCGTTGATCGCCCGCGACGAGCGGCTGGAGGTGGTCCACGAGCCGGCCCTGCTCAACGATCCCGACATCGACTGGATGGTCGGGGTGAAGCAGCGCACGCCCGAGGAGCAGCAGCGCTATGAGCGGCTGCTCGACTCGGCGGATGCGCTCTTCGGGGTGCCCGACCAGTCGGGCCGGGCGCTCGCGCGCACCGTCGCGGCGAATCCGCGCCTCCGCTGGGTGCACACGATCCCGGCGGGCGGGGGCCAGCAGGTGCGCGCGGCGGGACTCGCTCAAGACGATCTCGAGCGGATCGTCTTCACCACCTCCGCAGGGGTGCACGCCACCCCGCTCGCCGAGTTCGCCGTGTTCGGGGTGCTCGCGGGCGCCAAGCGGCTGCCGTGGCTCGAGGGCAAGCGTCGGGCGCGGGAGTGGGGTCCGCGGGAGCAGCTGGGGCTCCTCGGCGAGACGACCGTGCTCATCGTGGGCCTCGGATCGATCGGCCGCCTCACCGCGTCGAAGCTCACCGCGCTCGGCTGCCGAGTCGTGGGGGTGCACCGCCGCGAGGTGGAGGCGGATGTCGAGCGCATCGTCCCGGTGGAGCAGCTCGCGGATGCCGCCGCCTCGGCCGACGCGATCGTGCTGGCGCTGCCCGGCACCGACGCCACGCGCGGCATGCTCTCGGCCGAGGTGCTCGCCGCGGTGCGCCCGGGCGTGACTGTGGTGAACGTGGGACGCGGGTCGACCGTCGACGAGCCCGCGCTGATCGAGGCGCTCGAGGACGGCCGCGTGGGTCTCGCGGTGCTCGACGTGACCGCGGTCGAGCCGCTGCCCGCGGAGAGCCCCCTGTGGGATCTGCCGAATGTCGTGCTCTCGCCCCACACGGCGGCGATCAGCGCCCACGAGCCGCGGCTCATCGCCGAGCTGTTCGCCGACAACGCATCCCGTCTGCTCGATGGGCGCGAGCTGCGCAACGTGGTCGATACGCGCGAGTTCTACTGACCTGACGGCCCGGGGTGAGGCCCCCAGCGCGATCGGGTAGACTTCCCCGCGAACTTCGGCGAGGGATGTCGCGTGCGGCATCCGTGATCGACGCGGTGGGCAGGCCCAGGTCTTTCCTCACGCTGTTGCGCGTTCGAGTTGACACCACACATCTGACGGGGCCCAGCCCCACCAAGGAGAGACATCATGTCTGACGACCAGAAGCTCGTCGCGGAGGTCCGCGACCAGTTCGGCAAGGGCGCGGCCCGCAAGATCCGTGCCGCCGACAAGATCCCCGCCGTGCTCTACGGCCACGGCACCGCGCCGCGTCACCTGACCCTGCCGGGCCACGAGACGATGCTGCTCATCCGCAAGGCGAACGCCGTGCTCGAGCTCGACATCGCGGGCGAGCACCAGCTCGCGCTCGTGAAGGACGTCCAGAAGGACCCGGTGCGCCAGATCATCGAGCACATCGACCTCATCGTCATCCGCAAGGGCGAGAAGGTCACCGTCGACGTGCCGGTGCACGTCGAGGGCGAGTCCTTCTCGGGCACCATCGTCGCGCTCGACCAGACGACCCTGACGGTCGAGGCGGAGGCGACGCACATCCCGGAGCGCCTCGTGATCGACATCGAGGGCGCCGAGGAAGGCACCCACGTGCTCGCGGGCGACGTGACCCTGCCGAAGGGCGTCACGCTCGTGACCGACGCCGAGGTGCTCGTGGTGAACGTCACGGTTCCGGCGAAGTCCGACCTGCCCGAGGAGGGCGCCGAGGCCGCCGAGGGCGAGACCGAGGCCGCTGCCGTGGAGGAGTCGGCGGAGGCCGCCGAGGAGTCCGCGGAGTAATCGCCTGGACGACACCTGGCTCGTAGCCGGGCTCGGGAACCCCGGGCCCGGCTACGCCGCGCACCGCCACAACGTCGGCCAGATGGCTCTCGACGTGCTCGCGGAGCGCATCGGCGCGCGATTCTCGCGCCACAAGTCGAACACCCTCCTCGCCGAGGGGCGGCTCGGCCCCGGCCAGCCGAAGCTCGTGCTCGCGAAGCCCCTCTCGTTCATGAACCTCTCGGGTGGGCCGGTGTCGTCGGCCGCCCGGTTCTTCGGGCTCGATGCCGACCGCGTCGTGGTGCTGCACGATGAGCTCGACATCCCCTTCGACACGGTCCGGCTGAAGGTCGGCGGCGGTCACGGCGGCCACAACGGCCTGCGCGACATCCAGTCGGCGCTCGGCACCGCCGACTTCGCTCGGGTGCGGATCGGCATCGGGCGCCCGCCCGGTCGCCAGGATCCCGCGGACTACGTGCTCTCGCCGTTCTCGAAGGCCGAGCGCGAGACGCTGCCCTCGCTTCTGGCGGACGCCGCCGACGCCACGGAGGACCTCGTGCGCGAGGGTCTCCTCGCCGCGCAGCAGCGCTGGCACGCACCCCGCGGCTGACGTCGTCCGCGGGGCGGAGCGTCGGCCCCACCGCGTAAGCTCGAACGAGTGGGACTCGCCTCGTTGACCTTCGTGCTGGCGCGCGCCCGCAGCTACGCCGACGCCCTCGCCGGGGCCGCGGCCGACGGCGACTTCTCCGCCGTCGAGGGGCTGCGCGTGCCCCTGCTCACGGGACTGCTCGAGCGTCGCGCCCGGGCCGCCGGCCGGGGTCAGGCGCTGCTGGCGATCACCGCCACGAGTCGTGAAGCGCAGGCCGTCGCCGATGCCATCGGATGCTGGGCGCCGGACGCGCTCGTCCTCCCGTTCCCCGCGTGGGAGACGCTCCCGCACGAGCGGCTCAGCCCCTCCGCCGAGACGGTGGGGCGCCGCCTCCGCAGCCTGCGCGAACTCCGCCGCTGGCAGGAGGGGCCGCGGGATCGGCCGGTCGTGCTCGTCGCATCCGTGCGCGCCGCGCTGCAGCCGCTCGCCCCGGGTCTCGACGAGCTGGACCCGATCGTGCTGACGCCCGGAGGTCGCGGCTACGACCTCGGTGGGCTCGCGTTGCGCCTCGCCGAACTCGCCTACTCGCGAGTCGATCTCGTGACCCGCCGCGGCGAGTTCGCGGTGCGCGGTGGCATCCTCGACGTCTTCCCGCCGGATGCCGAGCATCCGGTGCGTGCCGACTTCTTCGGCGACGAGCTGGAGCAGTTGCGCGCGTTCTCGGTCGCCGACCAGCGTTCGCTCCCGGAGGAGACGGGCGCCGTGGAGCTGCCGCCTGCGCGCGAGCTGCTCATCACCGACACCGTGCGCGACCGCGCACGCGAGCTGCAGCACGAGTACGAGGCGATCGCCCCGATGCTCGCGAAGATCGCCGAGGGCATCCCGGTGGAGGGCATGGAGTCGTTGACGCCGGCGCTCGTCGGCCGCCTCGTGCCGCTCACCTCCTACCTGCCGACGGATGCCGCGGTCGTGGTGCTCTCGCCGGAGCGCGTCGCGACGCGCGCCCTGAGTCTCGCGGAGACCAATCGCGAGTTCCTCGAGGCGGCGTGGTCGGCGGCGACGGCGGGCGCATCCGCCCCCATCGACCTGCAGGCGAGCCTCGACACGGGCGACTTCCTGACCGTCTCCGCTCTGCGCGCCGAGGCGCGCCCCCGCACATGGTGGACGGTGAGCCCGTTCGACGCCGACGACGACGAGGTGGTCCGCATCGACGGGCGGGCGATCCCGAGCTTCGCCGGCCAGGTGGACGGCGCCGCCGCGCATGTGGCGTCGCTGCTGAAGGGGGAGTGGTCGGTCGCCGTCGCCGCGGCAGGTCACGGGCTCGTCGACCGCGCCGCGCAGGTGCTCGCTGAGCGCGAGGTCGCCGCGCGCATCGTCGATGAGGTGCCCGAGCATCCGGAGCCGGGGGTCGCCTACCTGGTCACGGGGTCCGTCGAAGCGGGCTTCGAGCTCGACGACGCCCGGTTCGCGCTCCTCTCGGAAGCCGAGTTCTACGGGCGCGCTGCGGGCATCGACTCGCGGCAGCCCAAGCGGCTCGCGAGCCGTCGCCGCAACGTGGTCGATCCGCTGCAGCTGAAGGCGGGCGACTACGTCGTGCACGAAACCCACGGAATCGGGCGCTTCGTCGAGCTCGTCACGCGCGAGGTCGCGGGCGGCGGTCGTGTCGCGCGCGGCCCGCTCGGCACCGCACACGAGAAGGTGACCCGCGAGTACCTCGTGCTCGAGTACGCGCCCTCGAAGCGCGGGCAGGCGGGTGACCGGTTGTACGTGCCGACGGATCAGCTCGACCAGCTGACCCGCTATGTCGGCGGCGAGGCGCCCGCGCTCTCGAAGATGGGCGGATCGGACTGGGCGGCTGCGAAGGGCAAGGCGCGCAAGGCGGTGCGCGACATCGCCGTCGAGCTCGTGAAGCTCTACAGCGCCCGGATGGCGAGCCAGGGCTTCGCGTTCAGCCCCGATACCCCGTGGCAGCGCGAGCTCGAAGAGGCCTTCCCCTACGCCGAGACGCCCGACCAACTGCAGACGATCGACGAGGTGAAGGCCGACATGGAGCGCCCGATTCCGATGGATCGGCTCATCTCGGGCGACGTCGGGTACGGCAAGACCGAGATCGCGGTGCGTGCCGCGTTCAAGGCGGTGCAGGACGGCAAGCAGGTGGCGCTCCTCGTGCCGACGACGCTGCTCGTGCGCCAGCACATGGAGACCTTCGCGGAGCGCTTCGCGGGCTTCCCGGTGCATCTGCGGGCGCTCAGCAGGTTCCAGACCGATCGCGAGGCGAAGGACACCCTCGACGGCCTCGAGCGCGGCGAGGTCGACGTGGTCATCGGAACGCACCGCATCCTCTCCGACGCGGTGCGGTTCAAGGATCTCGGACTCGTCATCATCGACGAGGAGCAGCGCTTCGGCGTCGAGCACAAGGATGCGCTCAAGAAGCTGAAGACGAACGTCGACATCCTCGCGATGAGCGCGACGCCGATCCCGCGCACCCTCGAGATGGCGGTGACCGGCATCCGCGAGATGTCGACGCTCGCCACGCCGCCGGAGGACCGCCACCCGATTCTGACGTTCGTGGGGGCGCGATCCGACAAGCAGATCGCCGCCGCGATCCGGCGCGAGCTGCTGCGCGAGGGTCAGGTGTTCTTCGTGCACAACCGGGTGTCGTCGATCTCGCGGGTGGCCGCGGAGCTCGCCGAGCTCGTGCCCGAGGCGCGTATCGCCGTCGCGCACGGCAAGCTCACCGAGCATCAGCTCGAGCAGGTGATCGTCGATTTCTGGGAGCGCCGGTTCGACGTGCTCGTGACGACGACGATCATCGAGACCGGCATCGACATCGCGAACGCGAACACGCTCATCATCGACCAGGCAGAGCGCTATGGGCTCAGCCAGCTGCACCAGATCCGCGGACGCGTGGGGCGTGGCCGGGAGCGGGCGTATGCGTACTTCCTCTACGACCCCGACAAGCCGCTCACCGAGACGGCACAGGATCGCCTGGAGACGATCGCGACGAACAACGAGCTCGGTGGCGGGATGCAGATCGCGCTGAAGGACCTCGAGATCCGCGGTGCGGGCAACCTGCTCGGTGGCGAGCAGTCGGGCCACATCGCGGGTGTCGGGTTCGACCTCTACTTGCGGATGATCGGCGAGGCGGTGAGCGTGTTCCGCGGCGATGTCGCCGAGGGACAGACGGAGCTGCGGCTCGAGCTGCCGGTGGATGCGCGCATCCCGGAGGGCTATATCGAGTCGGAGCGACTGCGGCTCGAGGCGTACCAGAAGCTGTCGACGGCCGCCGCGCCGCTGTCTCCGGACGACGCGCTCGATCGGGTGATCGAGGAGCTCGCCGACCGGTACGGCGAGCTTCCGGATGCGGTGGAGCAGCTGGTCGCGGTGTCGCGGCTGCGGCGTCGCGCGCAGAAGGCGGGGCTCGGCGAGGTGGTCGCGATGGGTGGCCGGCTGCGGCTCGCGCCGCTGGATCCGCCGGATTCGATCCAGGTGCGGCTGACGCGCATGTACCCGGGGGTCAAGTTCTTCGCGGCGCAGCACGCCGTGAACGTCCCGATGCCAGAGGACGTCTCCGACGCCGAGCTGATCGCCTGGGTGGGCACCCTGCTGGCCGCCGCCCTCCCCACCCCCTAGGGCGCGGCTTCGCCGCAGGCCGGCTTCGCCGCATCGCCGCGCCGCTCCGCGTCGCCTCCTCCCGGGAGGGGTCGCAAACTGCGCGAGACCCGCCGTGTCTCCGACAGTTTGCGACCCCTCAGGCGGGGGGCGGGCGGCCGGGGCGGGGGAGTAGCGTGCGGGCATGCGGTACGAACACCTCGGGCACAGCCCGCGCATCGACGCCACAGCGGTCATCGCACCCACCGCGGTCGTATCCGGCGACGTCACCATCGGGCCCGGGTGCCAGATCCTGCACGGCGCCGTCATCACCGCGGAGGGTGGCCCCATCACGATCGGCCCCTCGAGCATCGTCATGGAGAACGCGCTGCTGCGGTCCAGCGCATCCGACCCGCTGCACATCGGCGAGCATGTGCTCGTCGGCCCGATGGCGTCGGTCTCCGGAGCGACGATCGGCGACGAGGTCTTCCTCGCCACCGGCTCCCGCGTCTTCAACGGGGCACGGATCGGCACTCGCAGCGAGGTGCGCATCAACGCAGTCGTGCACCTGCGAACGGTGCTGCCGCCGGACTCGACGGTGCCGATCGCGTGGGTCGCGGTCGGCGATCCGGCGCGCATCCTCAGCCCCGACCGCCACGACGAGATCTGGGAGATCCAGCAGGACCTCGACTTCCCCGGCTACGTGTTCGGGCTCGACCGGCAGACTCCGGACCTCATGGTCCAGCTCACCGAGCGCTACGCGCGCCACCTCGCGCGGCACGCCGACGACATCCCGCTCACGGATCCCTCGGCCGGATAGTCGCCGAGCCCGCAGCGGGAGAGCCCGGCCTCCCGTCGATCGCCCACACCCGGCCGAGCACGAGCGGTAGCAGCACGAGCGAACGCAGGTCGACGAGCACGTGCACGACGATCGGCAGCAGGATCGTGCCCGACACGATGTACAGCAGCGCGAAGATCGCGCCAAGCACAGTCGCGACGATCATCCCGACCGCCTTCTGGTAGAGGTGCAGCGCACCGAACAGCAGCGTCGCGAGCAGGAACGACAGCAGCCCGTCGCCCAGCAGCCCGAACAGCAGCGCCGGTAGCGCGAGCCGGAACATGAGCTCCTCGAACACCCCCGCGGACACCGCGAGCCCCGTCCCGTAGGGCAGCTCGCCGCGGGTGCGCGGCAGCAGCGCCCCGATGTCGCCCACCTTCGGCACGTCGTCGAGGGAGGTGCCGCCGAGGAGTAGCACCGGCACGACCAGCAGCGCCACCGCCGCCACCCCGACCACGATCGCGACGACCGTCCCGGCCGCCGTGCCGAGGAAGTCCCGGATCCCCGCAAACGGCACCTGCGCATCCGCCAGCGCCGCGGGCACGTAGTCGCCCGCCGCGAGCAGGATCGCCGCCGAGAGCCCGCCCATGACGAGTACCGACTCCGCGAGCCAGCGCCGCATGACCTTCTGTCGCGCTCCGGTCGCCCGCAGCCGCCGGAATCGGGCGTACTCGCGACGCTCACGGGTGACCGCGCGCCACACCAAGAAGGCGACGACCACGAGCAGCAGAGCGAGCAGGCGCGAGTCCATCGGATTCATTCTGCCGTCCGTCGGGAATGCACGTCGGCGGGGAGGGCTTGAATACCGGTGATGACGAGAAGCGATGTCGGGCTGCGGTCCGAGCGAGGTCCGATCCTGCTGGCGGTGATGGTCGCCACCGGAGTCGTCGCGATCGATGCGACGATCCTGGCGACCGCGGTCCCGTCGATCGTGGCGGATGTGGGCGGCTTCTCGCAGTTCCCGTGGCTGTTCTCGATCTACCTGCTGACCCAGTCGGTGACCGTCCCCATCTATGCGAAGCTCGCCGACACGATCGGCCGCAAGCGCGTGATCCTCTTCGGCCTCTCGGTCTTCCTCATCGGGTCGATCCTCTGCGGGCTCGCCTGGGACATGCCGAGCCTCATCGCCTTCCGCGCGATCCAGGGCATCGGGGCGGGGGCGGTGCTGCCGATCACGGTCACGATCGTCGGCGACATCTACACGCTGCAGGAGCGGGCACGGATCCAGGGATACATCGCGAGCGTGTGGGGCGTCGCCGCGGTCGCGGGCCCCGCGCTCGGTGGGCTGTTCGCGCAGTGGGACGCCTGGCGCGCGATCTTCTTCGTGAACATCCCGCTGTGCCTCGTGGCGATCTGGCTGCTCGCGCGCGACTACCGCGAGAAGCTCGAGCGCCGCGAGCATCGCATCGACTACGCGGGCTCGCTGCTTCTCACCGCATCCCTCACGCTTCTGCTGCTCGGGGTGCTCGAGGGCGGGCACGGCTGGGCGTGGGATTCGGCGGCGTCGTTCGGCATCTTCGCGGCAGGTGCGGTGCTGCTGGTCGCGTTCGTGCTGGTGGAGCGTCGGGCCGCGGAGCCGGTGCTGCCGCTCTGGGTCTTCCAGCGGCCGCTCCTGCGGGCCACGAACCTCGTGGGCATCTTCATCGGTGTCGCCATGATCGGTCTCACCGCCTTCGTGCCCACCTATCTGCAGATCGGTGTCGGTGCGAGTCCGCTCGTCGCAGGGCTCGCGCTCGCGACCCTGACCATCGGATGGCCGATCGCCGCGTCCGTGTCGGGTCGCCTCTACCTGCGCATCGGATTCCGGGCCACGTCGATGATCGGCGGCGCAGTGGTCGCACTCGGCACCGTTGCACTCGCCTTCGTCGGCCCCTACCCCTCGATCCTGTGGGTGGCTGTGATCTCGTTCGTGATCGGCGTCGGGTTCGGGTTCTCGGCGGTGCCGACGCTCGTCGCGGCGCAATCGAGCGTCGAGTGGGCGGAGCGCGGAGTCGTCACGGGCGCGAACATGTTCGCCCGCTCCGCCGGGCAGGCCGTGGGGGCCGCGTTGCTCGGTGCGGTCGCGAATGCGGTGATCGCGGCGCAGGGCGGCGACGACACGGATCCGGCGACGATCGTCGCCGCGTCGACGGCCGTCTTCATCGCCGCAGCGGTCGTGGGTGTGCTCCTGTTCGCATCGACGATCGCCATCCCGCGCGGGCGTCGCACGGCGGTCGAACAGCAGGGTCCGATCGGCCCATCCGACCCGGCCACGGGGCCCATCGCCGAGGTCGGGTAGCCTCACCGCATGAGCGAGCCCGCCGAGCCGATCGTGCCCACCACGCCGCATCCGAAGCTCGAGGAGCTCGTGGCGGTGCTGGCACACCTCCGTGCACCCGGCGGTTGCGCGTGGGACCGGGAGCAGACGCACGCGTCGCTCGTGCAGTATCTCGTCGAGGAGACCTACGAACTCGTCGATGCGATCGAGGCCGGCGACGATCGCGAGCTCGTCGAGGAGCTCGGCGATGTGCTCTATCAGGTGATCTTCCACTCCGACATCGCGGAGGAGCAGGGCCGCTTCACCCTCGAGGACGTCGCCGCCCACATGACGGCGAAGATGGTGGGCCGGCATCCGCACGTGTTCGGCGATGCCGTGGCGGATACACCGGATCAGGTGATGGCGAACTGGGATCGCCTCAAGGCGGTTGAGAAGCCGGGCCGCGAGAGCGTGCTCGACGGCATCCCGCAGGCGATGCCGGCGCTCGCGCTCGCTGCGAAGCTCGTGGGCCGTGCCGAGAAGGTGGGGCTCGAACCGAATCGCGCCGCCGCAGTGCCTGCGACCGAGGCGGAGCTGGGCGACCGATTGCTCGAGACCGTCGTCGCGGCCCGCGCGGAGGGGCTCGATGCCGAGCGCGCTCTCCGCGACGCGCTCCGCCGACTGCAGGGCGAGATCCGTGATGCGGAGTCGGGGCGCCCGGCTCCCTCGGACGGCTCGGACCGCCCGGATCAGTCGAGCGCGCGAGCCCGGTAGGCGCGCACCGCCATCCGGTTGCCGCACCGGGTGGAGCAGAAGCGCTTCGAGCCGTTCTTCGACAGGTCGACGAAGAGCCCCTCGCAGTCGTCGGCCTCGCACGCACGGAGGCGGTCGGTCCGGCCGCTGCGGACCACGTCGATGAGTCCGATCGCCGCCTCGACGAGGATGCGTTCGGCGAGGGGCGCGCCGCTGTCGACAGCGTGGATGTGCCAGCCGAGCCCGTCATGGTCGACGAGTTGCGGCACGGCGTGCGCGTCTTCGAGGATCGCATTCACCCACGTCACGGTCTGCTCGTCGCCGACGCCCCACACCTCGCGCGCACGGTCACGCGCCGCGCGCACCTCGGCGAGCTCGTGCGCATCCGCGTCGACGCGTCCGGTGAACTTCCACCGAGCCAGCAGGCCCCGGAGTTGCTCGGTCGTCGCGAGCTCGTCGTCACCGCTCTCGGATGCGTCGGCGATCGTGTTCACCAACGCCTGCAGGAAGGTCAGATTGAACTCGGTGTCATGGGTGAAAAGCATTTGACTCCTGACTTCGCGGGGCGCTAGTGTCACGACCGAATCCAACTTAGACCATGACAAGGGGTAGCCATGCGCGCGAGACTGTCAGCGGCGCCGCGCGGACTCACGGGTGTGCTCCTCGGCCTCTCCTCGGCGCTCGCGTTCGGCGCGGGCGGATCCATTGTGAAGCCGCTCTTCTCCGACGGCTGGAGCCCGGCCGCGGCTGTCCTCGCACGGGTGACCGTCGCCGCGATCGTGCTCGCCGTGCCCGGCATCTGGGCAATCCGCGGCCGGATGCGGGTGCTCTGGAACGCTCGCTGGCTCGTGCTGCTCTACGCGACCCTCGCGGTCGCGGGCACTCAGCTGGCCTTCTACGCCGCCATCGAGCGCATCCCGGTGAGCATCGGGCTTCTCATCGAGTACCTCGCGCCGGTCATGCTGTTGCTGCTCATGTGGGCGCGCACCCGTCGGCGCCCGCATCCGATCGTCCTCGTCGGTGCGGCGCTCGCGCTCGGTGGCCTGGTGCTCGTGATCGGACCGAGTGGGTCCGGTGCGCTCGACCCGCTGGGTGTGATGTTCGCGGCGCTCGCGATGATCGGCGTCGCCGTGTACTACGTCATCGGCGACCGGCCGGGCGCGGACATGCCGCCGGTCACCCTCGCCTGGGCCGGCTTCGTGATCGCGGCGCTCGTCTTGGGGGTCGCGGGAGTCGTGGGGATCACGCCGCTCGAGGCGAGCTTCGGTGAGGTCGGCTTCTTCGGCGGTCGTGCCCCCTGGTGGGTGCCGGTGCTCGTCGTCGGCGTCATCTCCACCGCCTTCGCGTACGTCGCGGGCATCACCGCGATCACGAGGCTCGGGACCCGCGTCGCGTCGTTCCTCGGGCTCTCCGAGGTGGTCTTCGCCGGCATCGTCGGGTGGATTGTGCTGGGGGAGGCGATCGGTCCGGTCGCCCTCGCGGGTGCGGCCCTCATCCTCGGCGGCATCGTCCTCGTGCGGATGGAGCCCGCATCCGAGGCGCCCGCGCTGGCCGAGCCGCTCCCGCTCACCGAGCCGATCGCTGTGGTGGCCCCGGTGGGCGACAGCGCGCGCGACGCGACGCCATCGCCCACCTGAATCACGCGATCCGACTGCCCGCCGCGAGCCGTCGGCTGGGCGCGTGGGTGCGTGAGATGGCACCCAGGATGAGCGCCACCGCGAGCGCGAGATGGAGCGCGAGCCCCACCGCCCAGCTCGGAACCGAGTTCTCGATGACCTCGCGCGCTGACGGCGGCTCGACGCTGGGCGAGTATTCGCCGTCGCACTCCGAGTACGAGGTATCGATCTCGGGCGCCGACTGGCTGGATCGGACTCCGTAGGTGATTGAACCGAACACGTCCTTCGGATTGCCGTACGTGTCGAAGTGGATGGGCACGGCGTCCGCGAGCAGCACGTACGGGTTCGCCGCGAGCGTCCACCAGACGCGGTCGAATCGGGGCACCGGCTGCTCGTAGGTGTCGGTGACGCACACCGGATCCTCCGGGAGTCCGGTCACCGGATCGCTCTCGTCGTAGTCGACGGACCAGTCGATGTACTCGTTCGTGACCGTCACCCGCTCCTGCCCGACGAACCCGCCGAGCCCGAAGGCGATGAGCGTGCCGACCGACAGGGCCGCCACGACGAGGTAGGTCGTCACGACCGAGAACAGCGGACGCCGGATGAGACCCGAGAGCCCGACGCCCACGGCGGCCACGACGCCGAGTTCGACGGCGAGCACGAGGATCGACACCACGGCGGTATCCGGCGATGCACCCCCGAGCGCGAGCGCGAAGATCAGGAACGGCAACGCGGCGACGAGGAAGCCGAGGGCCGTGATCCATGCGGCGAGCAGCTTGCCGAGCACGAGCTGCGTCGTCGTCACAAGGGTGACCTGGGTCGTCGCGAGCGTGCCGTTCTCCCGGTCGCCGTTGATCGCCGTGCCGCTCAGCGCCGGTGCGACGAGGGTGCCGAGCAGCAGCACGAAGTAGACGATGATCGAATACAGCACTGCGCCGGGCTGGTCGGTGTTGCTGGTCGCGAGCGTCGTCAGGACCGTCACCACGAGCACGATCACGACGAACACCGCGAGCAGCACGTACCAGGCGACGCCGCGTACGCGCTGCCTCAGCTCGATCGAGGCGATCGTCCAGATCTGCGAGAACGTGTTCATCGTCCGGCCTCCCCGTTCAGGTCGAGGAAGGTTTGTTCGAGGTCGCCGACGGCGGGAGCGAATGCCGTCACCGGCGCCCCCGCCTTCACGAGCTCCGCGAGGAGTGCCGCCGCCGCCTCGTCGCTCGCCACAGGCGCGACGAGCCCCTGCGGGTCCACGCCGATCGCGTCGTCCGGAACACCGGCGGCGACCAGGGCTGCGCGCAGGCCCGTCGGATCGAGGGACCGGATGCGCCAGGGCCGGGCGGTGCGGCGCGCGGCCGCGATGCGCTCGTCGGTGACCGTCGCACCCGCCTCGAGGAACACCGAGCGATCGGCGAGTTCATCGAGCTCGGCGAGCACGTGGCTCGAGACCAGCACGGTGCGACCCTCGGCGGCGAGTCGGCGGAGCAGCACGCGCAGCGCGATCCGCGCCCCCGGGTCGAGACCGGAGGCGGGCTCGTCGAGCAGCAGTACCCGCGGGTCGTGTACGAGCGCGCGGGCGAGGCTCAGCCGCTGCTTCTGGCCGCGGGACAGCACGCGCGTGGGGCGGTCGATGAGTTCGACGAGGTCGACGAGGTCGGTCAGTTCCTCCGCGCGCGCGGCTGCCATCCGCCGGTCCATTCCATAGAGGCGCGCCGTGAGCTCGAGGCTTCGGCGCACCGACAGGTTCGGCCAGGCCCCCAGCACGTCGGGCATCCAGCCGAGGATCCGCCGCACCTCGGCGCTCTGGGTGACCGGGTCGAGCCCCCCGATCCGGATCTCGCCGGAGTCGGGCACGAGAAGTGTTGCGAGCATCAGCAAGAGCGTCGTCTTGCCTGAGCCGTTCGGTCCGACGAGGCCTGTGACCTCGCCCGCCCGTGCGGTGAGGGTGACGTCGCGGACGGCGTGTACGTCGCCGAAGGACCGGGCGAGCGCGACGACCGAGATGTCGGCCGGAGCTGGGCTGGGCGCGGGCGCGGGATCGGGATCGGGCAGGTGGTGGTGTGGAGCACTGCTCATGTGGCGACCCTACGGGGACCGCCCGACGGCGTCATCCCTCCCCGGGATGACGCGGTGTCCGCCCGGGGTCGTCCGCCCGTGATCGGCCGACTCCGGGTCACCGCCGGTCCCGCTCGCACCTGACAGAATCGACGGGTGGCGACGCAGGTGAATCCCCCCCGTGGCATGCGGGACTTCCTCCCTGCCGAGAAGGCGCGGCGCGACCGCGTGCTCGGCGTGATCCGCGAGACCTACCGAGCGCACGGATTCGACGAGATCGAGACGCCCGTGGTCGAGGACTCCGCGCGGCTCAACTCCGGGCTGGGTGGCGACAACGAGAAGCTCGCCTTCGGGGTGCTGCGTCGGGGCCTCGACGTCGACGACCTGCGCACCGCGGGCAGCGTGCTCGACCTCGTCGACCTCGGCCTGCGCTTCGACCTGACCGTCCCGCTCGCACGGTTCTATGCGAGCCACCGGGCCGAGCTGCCCGCCGTGTTCCGCTCCATCCAGGTCGCGCCCGTGTGGCGCGCCGAGCGCCCGCAGAGGGGGCGCTACCGGCAGTTCGTGCAGTGCGACATCGACATCATCGGCGAGCCGGGGATCCAGGCGGAGGCCGAGCTGCTGGTCGCCTCGCTCGCCGCGATCGACGCGCTGGGGCTCGAGGGGGCGTCGATCCGGGTCAACGACCGGCGGCTGCTCGTCGGCATGCTCGACGCGCTCGGATTCGCGGCGGATGCGCACGACCAGGTGCTCGTGACGATCGACAAGCTCGACAAGATCGGCCCCGAGGGTGTGCTCACCGAGCTCACGGAGCGCGGATCCGATCCGGATGCGGTGGGTGCCCTCCGCGATTTCCTGCTGCGACCGCGGCCGGATGAGGCCCCGGAGTTCGGGGAGGCGGCGATCCTCGACGAGTTGCCCGCCGGTGCGGATCGGGCCGTGGTGGCCGATCTCGTGGCGCTCGGCGAGGCGGTCGCGGCCGGCCGAGGGGATGCGTCTGCGCCGCTCGCGTTCGATCCCTTCCTCGTGCGGGGCATGGGCTACTACACCGGCCCGATCTTCGAGTTGGCGCACCCGAGCGTGCCGTATTCGCTCGGCGGCGGTGGGCGCTACGACGGCATGATCGGGCGCTTCCTCGGCATCGAGGTGCCTGCGACGGGCTTCTCGCTCGGGTTCGAGCGGCTGGTCGACCTCGTTGAGGTTCCGGCGACCGTCGGCGGCGCGGCGGTCGCGCTCGTGCACGACGCGGATGCGCCGCTCGCGACCCTGCTCGCGTTGCAGTCCGCCTTCGTCGGTCGTGGAGACCGCGCCCGGCTCGTCGCTCGGGCGAAGAACACGAAGACTCAGCTGGCGCAGCTCGCCGAGCAGGGCTTCACGAGTTTCGCCTTCGTCCGTGCCGACTCCTCCACAGACGCCGACCTCCTCGAGCTGCGCCCGCTCGACTGAATCGGGGGAGGGGCGTCACGCAGAGTCGGTAGGATCGGCTCGGGCGCACTCGCCCGCTCACCACACCTCCGAAGGAGTTCCCCGTGTCTGCTATCGAGGCCGTCGGCGCCCGCGAGATCCTCGACTCCCGAGGCAACCCGACCGTAGAGGTCGAGGTCCTTCTCGAAGACGGAACGGTCGCGCGCGCGGCCGTGCCCTCCGGTGCCTCCACCGGGGCGTTCGAGGCCTACGAACTGCGTGATGGCGACAAGGGTCGCTACCTCGGCAAGGGCGTGCAGAAGGCCGTCGACGGCGTGCTCGACGTGCTCGGCCCGGCCATCGAGGGCTTCGAGGCGAGCGACCAGCGTCTCGTCGACGCGGAGCTGATCGCGGCCGACGGCACCGACAACAAGTCGCGTCTCGGCGCGAACGCCCTTCTCGGCGTCTCGCTCGCGGTCGCCAAGGCCGCCGCCGACTCGGCAGACCTCCCGCTGTTCCGCTACCTCGGCGGGCCGAACGCCCACACCCTCCCGGTGCCGCTGCTCAACGTCATCAACGGCGGCGCCCACGCCGACACCAACGTCGACATCCAGGAGTTCTTCCTCGTGCCGCTCGGCGCCGAGACCTTCTCCGAGTCGCTGCGCTGGGGCGTCGAGACCTACCACACGCTCAAGGGCCTGCTGAAGGCGAAGGGGCTCGCCACGGGCCTCGGCGACGAAGGCGGATTCGCTCCCGAGCTCGCGAGCAACCGCGCCGCTCTCGACTTCCTGCTCGAGGCGATCGAGAAGGCGGGCTTCACGCCGGGCACCGACATCGCCGTGGGCCTCGACGTGGCCTCGACCGAGTTCTTCGAGGACGGCGTGTACGCCTTCGAAGGCAAGAAGCTCAGCTCGGCCGAGCTCACCTCGTACTTCGAGGCGCTCATCGCCGACTACCCGCTCGTCACCATCGAGGACCCGCTTGCCGAAGACGACTGGGAGGGCTACCAGGCGCTGACCGCCGCGGTGGGCGACAAGGTGCAGATCGTCGGCGACGACCTGTTCGTCACCAACCCGAAGCGCCTGCAGAAGGGTCTCGACCTCGGCGTCGCCAACTCGATCCTCGTGAAGGTCAACCAGATCGGCACGCTGACCGAGACGCTCGACGCGGTCTCCAAGGCGCAGCGTCACGGCTACACGGCGATCCTCTCGCACCGTTCGGGCGAGACCGAGGACACCACGATCGCCGACCTCGCGGTCGCGACGGACGCCGGCCAGATCAAGACCGGCGCCCCCGCGCGGTCCGAGCGCGTCGCCAAGTACAACCAGCTTCTGCGCATCGAGGAGGAGCTCGGCGAGGCCGCGGTGTTCGCGGGTCGCTCGGCGTTCCCCCGCGCGTAGCGCGGCCACGTTCAACAGCGCCGGTTAGCCTGGTCGGGTGAGCCCGAAGTCCCGCACCGAACGCGTTCCCGTCGCGATGGCAGAGCCCTCGCGCGGTGCGTTGTGGTTGCGGAACTTCCGGCTCTCCGGCTTCGCACTCACCGTTCTCCTGCTGATCGTCGCCGCCCTCGTGGTGCTCGCGCCGCGGTTCAAAACGCTCGTCGAGCAGCGTCAGCAGATCGCGCAGCTCGAGCAGGAGGTGGCGAACGCCCAGGATCGCCTCGATGAGCTCGACGCGGAGGTTGCCCGGTGGAGCGACCCCGCGTACGTCGAGGCGCAGGCGCGCGACCGGCTCTACTACGTGTTCCCCGGCGACACGAGCTACCTCGTGATCGACGACGCGGAGGACGCGGCGACAGACGACGACCAGCCGATCAGCGACACCATCCAGTCGACCCAGGTGGACTGGATGGACGCGCTGCTCGCATCCGTCTACACGGCGGGGCTGACCGACGCGACGCCGGAGCAGCTCGACAGCCCGACCCAGATCGACAGTCCGGATGAGTCGGGCGGCTCGGACGAGTCCGGCGACGGAGATGAGGGATGACCCGACCGCCGTTCGCTCCGCCGACCGAGGCGGAGATCGCCGTGATCTCGGCGCAACTCGGCCGCCCCGCGCGCGGCGTGCTCGGCGTCGCCGCGCGCTGCGTCTGCGGCAACCCGACCGTCGTGGCGACGAGCCCGCGGCTGCCGGACGGCACCCCGTTCCCCACGCTCTACTACCTCTCCCACCCCGGTGCGACCGCGGCGATGTCGACCCTCGAGGCGACCGGCGTGATGACCGAGCTCGCCGCGACACTTGAGGGGGAGGTCGCCGACGCCTACCGGGCCGCCCACGCCTCCTATCTCGCGGATCGCGAGAGCCTCCTCGAGGTGCCCGAGATCGCCGGCTTCTCGGCCGGGGGGATGCCCGAGCGGGTCAAGTGCCTGCACGCGCTCGCCGCGCACGCGCTCGCCGCGGGACCCGGGGTCAACCCGATCGGCGATGCCGCACTCGCCCGATCCAGCTGGTCGCCCGAGCGCTGCACGTGCGCCGAGCCGGGCGCCGCGCTCGAGGACTGACATGCGGCGTGCGCGTCCGATCGCCGCGCTCGCGGTCGTGCTCGCCGCGGTCGGTTCCGCCGCGGTCGGCCCGGTCGGCCCCGCATCCGCCGTCCCCACGGCGTCCGGATCCACGGCCGATCTCGTGCGCGAGAACGAGTACTGGCTCGACGACTACGGCATCCGCGACGCCTGGCAGACCACCCGCGGCGCAGGGGTGACCATTGCGATCATCGACACGGGGGTCGGCGATCCGCCGGATCTGCAGGGCGCGATCGCGGGAGGGGCCGACTTCTCGGGCGAGGGCAGTTCCGACGGGCGCACCCCTGTCGGGTCAGACCCCGAGCACGGCACCCTCGTCGCTTCCCTCGCCGTGGGCCGGGGCACCGGACCCGGTTCCGGGGTGATCGGGTCGGCCCCCGAAGCGCGTGTGCTCGCGATCTCGATCGGATTCGGGGGCGGCGATTCGGATGCGCAGATCGCCGATGCGGTGCGCTGGGCCGTCGACAACGGGGCCGACATCATCTCGATGTCGCTCACGCGCAACACCCTCGACTGGCCTCCGAGTTGGGACGAAGCGTTCCTCTACGCGATGCGCAACGACGTCGTCGTGCTGGCGGCGGCGGGCAACCGCGGGTCCGGTACGACCGAGGTCGGCGCGCCCGCGACGATGCCGGGGGTGCTGACCGTCGCCGGGGTCGACCGCGAGGGGAGGGCGAGCGACCTCGCCTCCACTCAAGGGGTCACGATCGGGGTTGCGGCACCCAGTGAGGACCTCGTGGGCGTCATGCCGGACGGCTCGTACGTCCGCTGGAACGGGACGAGCGGGGCCACACCGATCGTCGCGGGTGTCGTGGCGCTCGTGCGCGCCGCGCATCCGGAGCTCGACGCCGCGAACGTCATCCAGCGCCTCGTCGCGACGGCGCGTGACGCGGGCGACCCGGGTCCGGATGTCGCCTACGGGTTCGGCATCCTCGACGCGGAGGCGGCCGTGACCGCATCCGTGCCCCGGGTCGATGAGAACCCCATGGGCGACCTCGCCGAGTGGATCCGCGTGAACCGCCGTCAGGACGCCGAGGGGGCGGGGATCGCGCCGGGCCCGGCGCCGGTCGAGCGATCGGTGCCCGAGGACTCGTTCGACCCGATCGGGGTCCTGCTGCCGAGCCCTCTGCTGCTCAGCCAGGTCGGCGCTCCGCTCCTCGGAGCCGCGCTCGTGGTGTTCGTCGTGGCGGGTGTGGCCTGGGGGGCCATTGGTCCGTACAGGCGGCGTTCGCGCAGGCGGTAGATTGGACCCGACTTTTTCCAATCGAGGAGAGAACCCCCTGGTGCGCAAGATTCTGATCGTCGGCGGCGGCTACGCCGGTCTCTATACCGCTAAGAAGCTCGAGAAGCACCTTCGCCGAGGCGAAGCCGAGGTCACGATGGTCGACCCGCTTCCGTACATGACGTACCAGCCGTTCCTGCCGGAGGTGGCGGCCGGCTCGATCGAGCCGCGTCACGCGGTCGTCGGCCACCGTCGTCACCTGAAGACCACCAAGGTCGTCACGGCGAAGGTCACGAAGGTCGACCACGCGTCGAAGACCGCCGAGATCACGCCCGCCGTCGGCGAGCCGTGGACGGTGGATTACGACACCATCGTGATGACGGCAGGTGCCGTGTCGCGCACTTTCCCGATCCCGGGGGTCGCCGACCAGGCGATCGGGCTCAAGACGATCGAGGAGGCCGCGTCGATCCGCGACCGCCTCACCGACAACTTCGTGAAGGCGTCGAACCTCCCCGCCGGGCCGGAGCGCGACCGTCTGCTGACGGTCGTCGTCGTCGGCGGCGGATTCGCCGGTATCGAGGTCTTCGCGGAGCTGCGCAGCATGGCGAGCTCGCTCGTCGCGTCGTTCGACACGATCTCGTTCGACGACACGCACTTCCACCTCATCGAGGCGATGGGGCGCATCATGCCCGAGGTGTCGCTCAAGACGAGCCACTGGGTGCTCAAGAACCTCGACAAGCGCGGCGCCAAGGTGCACCTCGACACGCAGCTCGCGAGCGCGGTCGACGGCCGCATCGAGCTGTCCACGGGCGAGACCTTCGAGTCGGACCTCATCGTCTGGACGGCCGGTGTGATGGCGAACCCCGTGGTGCGCGGCACCGACCTGCCGCTCGAGGAACGCGGACGGCTTCGCGCGAAGGCCGACCTTCGGATCGTGGATGAGAACGGCGAGGTGGTCCCGGATGCGTGGGCCGCCGGCGATGTCGCTGCGGTTCCGGACCTCACGGGTGCGGGCGTCGGCGGATTCTGCGTGCCGAACGCGCAGCACGCCGTGCGCCAGGGCAAGCGGCTCGCGAAGAACATCACCGCGGTGATGCGTGACGAGGCGCCGGTCGACTACTTCCACAAGAACCTCGGTGCGGTCGCGGGCCTCGGCCTCTACGTGGGCGTGTATCAGTGGCGCAAGCTCGCCATCAAGGGCTTCGTGGCCTGGGTCATGCACCGCGGGTACCACGGCCTGGCGATCCCGTTCTGGGAGCGCAAGATCCGCGTCTTCGGCAACTGGATCCTGAACTTCCTGCTTCGGCGCGACCTCGTGGGCATCCCCGCCCGCGACGTGCCGCGCGAGGCGTTCGAGACCTTCGCGTCGCGCCCCAAGGCCTAGCGCACGACGAAACGGGCCCGGGCGACGTATCGCCCGGGCCCGTTCGCATGCCCGCCGCCATGTGACCCCCATCCGCCGAGATGTCCTTTTTTGCACATCTCGCAAGCCGAGATGTGCAAAAAAGGACATCTCGCGGGATGAGGTCAGGAGGTGATGTCCACACTGGGTGCCCGCCGGGTTGGCGAGGGCGGATTCTCGCGAGGAGGGGCCCGGCCGTCAAGCGGGGTGACGCTTTCCGTGTGCCGGTGCATCGTGACGTCATGGACACGAAGCGCGAAGTGAAGAAGGCGGCGGCTGCGACCGACTGGAATCCGGTGACGATGCTGCACGACTGGGGACTGCGGTCGAGTCACGCATATAGCGCGGGGTTCCTCTCGATCGGGCTGTCGTTCGTGTCGTGGCTGGTCTCGCGTGGGCGCAAGGAGCCGCGCGACCAGTCCGACCGCTGGGGTCTGTTCGTCGGCGAGTGGGCGCCGACGTTCTTCGCTCTCGGGATCGCCCTCAAGCACGAGGAGCGCTGAGCGCTCCCGGTCGTCGCCCCCCATCCGCCGAGATGTCCGTTTTTGCACATCTCGCAAGCCGAGATGTGCAAAAAAGGACATCTCGCGGGGTAAGGGGGTGGGTCAGCGGCGCTCAGCGGCGCCGGTGATGCACGGCCTGGTGCGCAAGTCGCCAGTGCCCTCGCTGGGATTCGAACCCAGACTGAGGCGATTTTAAGTCGCCTGCCTCTGCCGATTGGGCTACGAGGGCGCGCCCCCATTCTCGCCACCCGGGCCCGCCGAGATGTCCGTTTTGGCACATTTCGCCGCGCGAAATGTGCCAAAACGGACATCTCGCGGGATTGGGGGACAGGGGGACAGGGCGCGGTCGGGCGGATTCACTCGAATGGGGGAGTAGCGGGGGGAGTCGGGTGTCTGGGACACTTGTCCAACTTCGCGCGGGCCCCGACGCTCACGTGAACAGGATGAGGGGAGTCGCGTGGCCCGGATGCCCGCCGCCGAGCGCCGTGTCGCGCTCGCCCGCGCCGCCCTCGCCGTCGCCGACCGCGACGGGGTCCACGCCGCCACCACCCGCGCGATCGTCGCGGAGGCGGGGATGCCGCTCTCGAGCTTCCACTACGCCGTCCCGTCGCGCGACGAGCTGCTCCGCGACGTCGTCGCGCTCGTCGTCGAAGGGGAATCCGACGCCGCTCTCGCCGAACTGCTCGCCGGCGCAGATGACGTGCCCACCGTCCTCCGTCGCACCCTCGGCGCCTACCTCGAGCACGTGCGCACCGCCCCCGGGCGTGAGCAGGCGATGTTCGAGCTCACCCAGTACGCGCTCCGCACCGCCGAGCTCGCCGACCTTCCCGCCGCCCAGTACGCCCGCTACCACGCGACCGCGGAAGCGCTGCTGACGGCGGCCGAGCAGCACCTCGGCATCCGCTGGAGTGCTCCGGTCTCCGATCTCGCGCGCCTCGTCGTCACGATCACCGACGGCGTCACCCTCGGCTGGCTCGCGGATCGCGATGACGCAGCCGCCGACCGCACCCTCGACCTCGCCACGGCCGCTCTGGCGCCGTTCGCGCACCCCGCCCCCGCCCCTGTCCCCGTCCCATCCGCCCCCCGCACCACACCGCTGGAGGAAGCATGACCGCACCACGGATCGGCACCACCCCGACCTCGGCAGCCTTCGCCGAACCGCAGCGCGCCGTCTCGGGCGCCTGGGTCACCGCGTTCGCCGCCGCCTGGCTGGGCGTCTGGATGGCGCAACTCGGCCCCTTCCAGGTGCTGTTGCCCGTGCAGGTCGATACCGAGCTGGGCATTGACGGCGGCGGCGACTGGACCCAGTCGGTCGTCGCGTTCGGGGTGATCTCCGGCATCGCGGGAGCGTGTGCCATCGTCGCGTTCCCGGTCACCGGCTTCCTCTCCGACCGCACCACCTCACGCCTCGGTCGCCGGCGTCCGTGGGTCATCGGCGGTGCCGCGCTGTTCGCGCTGTCGCTCGTGGCTCTCGGGCTCGTGCACGGCATCGAGCTCATCGCCGTGTTCTGGTCGCTCGCGATCGTCGGGTTCTGCGTGCTCGCCTCGGCTCTCACGGCGCTGATCTCGGACCTCGTGCCGGTACGCCAGCGAGGCTTTGTCTCCGGGTGGATGTCGGCACCGCAGGCGGTCGGCATCATCCTCGGCGTGCTGCTCATCACCGAGGTCTTCGTCAACACGCTCCCCGGGTACCTCGCGATGGCGATCGGCCTCGTGATCCTTGTCATCCCGATCCTGATCGCCGCCAAGGAGATTCCGATCACGAAGCAGGAGCGGCCCCCGGCCACGGTCGGCGCGCTGCTGCGCGGAATGTGGATCTCGCCGAGCAAGCACCCCGACTTCGCGTGGACCCTCGCGAGCCGCGTGCTCGTCAACACCGGCAACGCCCTCGGCACCGGTCTGCTGCTCTACTACCTCGCGTTCGGACTTGAGATCGGCATCGAGGATGCCGAGGATGCCCTGCTTCCGCTCATCGTCGTGTACCTCATCGGCGTCGTCATCTCGGCACTCGTCGTCGGGTACCTCTCCGACCGGCTCGCCCGCCGCAAGATCTTCGTGATCTGGGGCTCGCTCGCGCAGGCGATCGCGGCGTTCGTGCTCGTGTTCGTCACGAGCTACGAGGCCACGTTCGTCGCGGGCGGGCTCCTCGGGCTCGGCTACGGCGCGTTCCTCGCCGTCGACCAGGCGCTTGCCACGCAGGTGCTGCCCGATCCGCACGACCGCGGCAAGGACCTCGGCATCATGAACATCGCGTTCCAGGTCCCGCAGGCGCTCGCGCCGCTGCTCGGTGCCTGGGTCGTCGCATCGCTCGGCGGATTCCGCGGCCTGTTCATGCTGGCGGCGCTCGCCGCGACGCTCGGCGCGCTCGTGGTCTCGCTCGTGCGGGATGTGAAGTAGGCGCCGTGATCCAGCTCTCTCCGCAGACCGAACGCCCGTGGCGTGAGTCGTCGTCGTGGTGGCCTGGGCTCACCGAGGCGACCGCCGAGCTCGATCCGCCCTACGGCACCATCTCGGTCGAGGCGCTCGCCGCGAACGCGCACGACATGCTCCAGCGCGCCCAGGGCACCACGATCCGCGTGGCGAGCAAGTCGGTGCGGGTACGCGCCGTGCTCGATGCCGTGCTCGCGCTTCCGGGCTATCGCGGCATCCTCGCCTACACACTGCCCGAGGCGCTGTGGCTCGCCGACATCTGCGACGACGTCGTGGTGGGCTACCCGACCGCCGACCGCGCCGCGATCGCGCAGCTCGCGGCCGACGAGCGGCTTGCCTCGCGGGTGACCCTCATGATCGACTCGGTCGAGCAGCTCGACCTCGTCGACGCGGTCGTCCCGCCCGACGCGCGTGCCACGATCCGGGTCTGCCTCGAGCTCGACGCGAGCTTCCGCAACCCGATCCTCGGGCACGTGGGTGTGCGGCGTTCGCCTGTGCGCGACGCGGCTGCCGCCTCCGCGCTCGCGGCGGCCATCGACCGTCGGCCGGGGTTCCGGCTCGTCGGCATGATGGCGTATGAGGCGCAGATCGCCGGCGTCGGGAACCGCGGACCGGGCAAGGTCGCGATCCGGGCCATGCAGCGGGCATCCGCCGCGGAGCTCCGGGAGCGGCGCGGTGCCGCGGTCGCCGCGGTGCGCGAGATCGCTCCCCTCGAGTTCGTGAACGGGGGAGGCACCGGCTCGCTCGAGTCGACTCACGCTGACCCTTCGGTCACCGAGATCGCGGCGGGTTCGGGGCTCTTTGGCCCCCTGCTGTTCGACGGATACGAGCATTTCCGACCCGCTCCGGCTGCGGCTTTCGCGTTGAGCGTCGTGCGCCGACCCACCCCCGAGATCGCGACGGTGCTGGGCGGCGGATGGATCGCATCCGGTCCGCCCGGAGACGACCGCCTGCCGCGTCCCGTGTGGCCCGAGGGGCTCGCGTACTTGCCGCGGGAGGCGGCGGGCGAGGTGCAGACTCCGGTGCGCGGCGAGGCCGCCCGTAACCTGCGGGTCGGCGACCGCGTCTGGTTCCGTCACGTGAAGGCGGGCGAGATCTCCGAGCATCTGGACGAATTCGTGCTCGTCGAGGACGGCCGCATCCTCGACCGCATCCCCACCTACCGCGGCGAGGGAAAGGTGTTCCTGTGACCGCGACCGCACCCGACCGCACCTCCGAGGTGCTGCGTCCGTCCAGCGGCTGGAGCAACTGGGGCCGAAGCGCCGCGTCGACCCCCGCCTTCCGCGCGTCGCCGTCGAGCGTCGCGGAAGTGCAGGAGGTCGTCCGTGCCGCCCGCGAGCGGGGGCTCCCCGTGAAGGTCGTCGGAGCGGGTCACAGCTTCACGTCGATCGCCGCGACCGACGGCATCCTCGTCGACCTCGACCGGATGCAGGGCGTCCGCGCCGTCGACACCGAACGCGGCCGGGTGACGCTCGCGGCGGGCACGCGGCTTCACCAGCTGCCCGAGCTGCTCGCTCCGCACGGTCTCGCTCTGCAGAACATGGGCGACATCGACCGGCAGTCGATCGCGGGTGCGACCTCCACCGGCACCCACGGCACGGGTCTCGCCTTCGGCGGCCTGGCCACGACGATCACCGGAGCGGTGCTCGTCACGGGCGACGGCCAGGTGCTCGTCGTCGACGAGCAGACGAACCCGGAGCTGCTCCCGGCCGTGCGGCTGGGTCTCGGCGCGCTCGGCATCCTCGTCGAACTCACGATCCAATGCGTGCCGGCTTACCTGCTGCGCGCTGTCGAGCACCCGGAACCGTTCGACGTGATCGACGAGTTCCGCGCGCGTGTGGAGGCCGTGGACCACTTCGAGCTCTACTGGTGGCCGCACACGACGCGCGTCATGACCAAGACGAACTCGCGCCTCGCCCCAGAGGCGGGCCGCTCGCCCGTGGGCCCGGTGGCGAACTGGTTCGAGGAACGCCTCATGTCGAACGGCGCGCTCGCCCTCACCTGCAACATCGGGCGGATGGCGCCCAAGCTGACGCCGGCGATCAACCGTCTCGCCACGCGTGTCTACGGCGATCGGGAGTACACCGACCACTCCTACGAGGTGTTCACCGCGCCCCGCAACGTGCGCTTCCGTGAGATGGAGTACGCGATGCCGCTCGACGCGGTGCCGTCGGCGCTGCGCGAACTGCGGGAGCTCATCGATCGCTCCGGCTGGACGATCTCGTTCCCGGTCGAGGTGCGTGCTGTGGCCGCCGACGAGAACTGGCTCTCCACCGCCCACGGGCGCGAGTCCGGGTACATCGCGGTCCACCGGTACGTGAAGGACGACCCGGAGGAGTACTTCCGGGCCGCGGAGCAGATCTTCCTCGCTCACGAGGGGCGCCCGCACTGGGGCAAGATGCACTACCTCGATGCCGCCGTGTTCGCGGATCGCTACCCGCGCTTCGGTGACTTCACCGCCGTGCGCGACCGCCTCGATCCGGATCGCACCTTCCGCAACGCGTACCTTGACCGCGTGCTCGGAGCCTGACCCCCGGGATGACCGGCGCCCACCCGATGTGCGGCGCCGGTCATCCGCTCATCGGGTGCGTCGCCGGAGGGTGAGCGCCGCGAGCACGAGCGCACCGAGTGCGAAGACGCCGACGACGAGCAGGTCGAGCAGCACGTCTCCGGTCGCGTCCGACTCGGAGCTCACGAGCGACAGCGCGTCGACCGAGTACGACAGCGGCAGCCAGTCGGAGATCGCGTGCAGCACGTCGGGCATCTCGTCGCGCGCGAGGAAGATGCCGCCCAACAGCACCTGCGGTGCCACGACGAGTGGCATGAACTGAACCACCTGGAACTCGTTCGCGGCGAACGCGCTCGCCAGCAGCCCGAGCATCGTGCCGAGCAGCCCGTTCACGACCGCGACGACGACGAGCAGCCACACCTCGCCCTCGACGCTCAGCCCGCACACCCATACGGCCCAGGCGACGGCGACGAGCGCCTGCAGGGTCGCGAGCAGTCCGAAGGCGAGGGCGTATCCGCCGATCAGGTCGCCCTTTCCGAGCGGCAGCGCGAGCAGGCGCTCGAGGGTGCCGCTGCGACGCTCGCGGAGGGTCGTGATGCTCGTCACGAGGAACATCACGATGAAGGGGAAGAGGCCGAGCATGGCCGGACCCACCTCGTCGAAGACAGGTGTGTCGTCGAAGATCCAGGCGATGAGCCCCACCAGCAGCGCCGGCACGACCAGAAGCAGAACGATCGTGCGGGGATCGTGACGGACCTGCGTGAGGATGCGCCCGGCCGTCGCGAGCGTCAGCCGGGGGCTCATGCCGCGGCCTCCGTCTCGTGGGCGATGATGCGCAGGAACGCGTCATCGTGGTCGGTCGCGCCGGTGGCGGTGAGGAGACCGGAGGGGGTGTCGTCTGCGACGATCCGCCCGTCGCGCACGAGGAGCAGCCGGTCGCAGCGCCGGGCCTCATCCATCACGTGGCTCGAGACGAGGAGCGTAGCGCCGCTGTCGGCGAGCCGTCGGAACAGTTCCCACAGCTCCTGGCGGAGGGCGGGATCGAGCCCGACGGTGGGCTCGTCGAGCACGAGCAGACGCGGCGTACCGAGCAGTGCGATCCCGAGCGACACCCGGCTGCGCTGGCCTCCGGAGAGGTTCGCGACCATGCGGGTCGCGACCTCGCCGAGCCCGACCTCCTGGATCACCCGGGCGACGTCCGCGCGTGGTGCTCGCAGGACGCGCCGGAAGTAGTCGAGGTTCTGCTCGACGGTCAGGTCGTCGTAGATCGCGGGTGACTGGGACATGTATCCGACCGCCGACCGCAGCGACCGCTCGCCCGCCGGACGACCGAGGACGCGCACCTCACCCGCGGTGATCCGCTGTGCGCCGACGATCGTGCGCATGAGTGTGGTCTTGCCCGATCCGCTCGGCCCGAGCAGACCCACGATCTGCCCGGACGGCACGTGGACGTCGATCCCGTGCAGCACCTCGACCCGCCCGCGGCGGATCACGAGGCCGGTCGCGACGACCGCCTCCGAATAATTCACCATGCGATGAATTATTCGCCCGGCGCCTCCGACGTGTCAACCGGGCCGAAGCCGGTGAGGTGCCATTGCACGGCCGGCCCGACACGCGCGACGACGACATCGATCGGAGCGGATGCGAGAGGCTCGGCTCGGATCCCCGCCCGGATCACCATGAGCCCGACGATCTGCGACGCGGCGAGGGTCGCGCGCAGCTCCGCGTCCGGGACATCGAGCGAGGCCGCGATGCGCCCGAGCACCTCGCGCACGATGAACTGACGGAGCATGCGCGCCGCGAAGTCGTGCCCGAGCGCCGTGCGCACAAGCTGGCGCACGCGATCCCGCGCGGCCGGAGCGTCGAGCGCCTCCACCACGAGCCGCACGATCGTCTCGCCGATCCGGTCGCGGGGCGCGGCGAGGGCGAGCTTCACGAGCTCCTGAGGTTTCAGCGGCGCCTCGACGGCGGCCGCGAAGAGCGACGCCTTGTCGTCGAAGTAGTGGTGCACGAGCGCGGGATCCACCCCGGCTCGCCGCGCGATCGCCCGCATCGAGGTCGCGTCGTACCCGTTCGCGAGGAACTCCGCCGACGCCGCATCCACGATCGCCGACCGCGCATCCGCCGTGCCTTTGCGTCGTCGTCCGCGCTTCGGTGCCTCGCCCTCGCTCACGCAGGAAGCCTAAAGCGAACACCAGGGGAGGGTGCAGGGCGCCCCCATAAGATGCCGCTATGGAATGGATCATTCTCGGCATCGTCGTGGCGGTCGTCCTCATCGTCGGCATCTACCTGTGGTCGACCTACAACGGGCTCGTCAAGCTCAAGGTGCGTGTCGACGAGGCGTGGAGCGACATCACCGTCCAGCTCAAGCGCCGAGCCGATCTGATCCCGAACCTCATCGAGACGGTCAAGGGCTACGCCTCGCACGAGAAGGGCGTGTTCGAGGAGGTCACGAAGGCGCGTGCCGAGACCCTCAGCGCGCAGACCCCGGCCGAGGCGTCCGCCGCCGAGAACCACCTGCAGTCGGCCCTCAAGTCGGTATTCGCCGTCGCCGAGGCGTATCCGCAGCTGCAGGCGAGCCAGAACTTCCTGCAGCTGCAGTCGGAGCTCGTCGACACCGAGGACAAGATCCAGGCGGCTCGCCGGTTCTACAACGGCGGCGTGCGCGAGCTGAACACGCGCATCAAGCTGTTCCCCAACACGCTCTTCGTGCGCGGGCTCGGCTTCACCGAGCGCGAGTTCTTCGAGGTCTCGGAGCCGGCCGCGATCTCCGAGCCGCCGCGCGTCCAGTTCTGACGCGCGCCGACTCCTCCCTCTCCCGACCTCGACCCGGATCGTCGCCATGTACTCCGCCATCGCGAAGAACAAGCTCAACACCGTCATCATCATCGTGCTGTTCCTGGTGATCATCGGTGCCCTCGGCGCGCTCACCGCGTGGCTCACGGGGGAGTGGTGGATCGCGGTCATGACACTCGTAATCGCCGCGGTGTACGCGCTGATCCAGTACTTCGCCGCGACGAGCGAGACCCTGGCGCTCACGGGCGCCGTGCAGATCGGCCGCGCCGACAACCCACGGCTGTACCGCACGGTCGAGAACCTCGCGATCGCTGAGGGGATGCCGATGCCGAAGGTCTACGTGATCTCCGATCCGGCACCGAACGCCTTCGCGACGGGCCGAGACCCCGAGCACGCGGTCGTCGCGGCGACCACCGGGCTGCTCGAGATCATGGACGACCAGGAGCTCGAGGGCGTCATGGCTCACGAGCTCGGGCACGTGAAGAACTACGACATCCGGGTTTCGCTCATCGTCTTCGGACTCGTGGTGGCGGTCGGACTCATCGCCGACATCGCGCTGCGCGTCACGATCTTCGGCGGGCGCGGCCGTGGCAGCAACAACGGCGGTCCGGCCGCGATCGTCTTCCTCGTGATCGGCCTCGTCGCGGCGATCATCGCCCCGCTGCTCGCCGCGGTCGTTCAGGCGGCCGTGTCGCGGCAGCGCGAGTACCTCGCGGATGCGACGGGCGCGCTCACCACGCGTTACCCCGAGGGCCTCGCCCGCGCGCTCGAGAAGCTGAAGGCCTACGGGCGCCCGGTGCGCCGCACCAACACCTCGATGTCGCACCTGTGGATCTCGGATCCGAATAAGCCCGGATTCATGCAGCGCCTGTTCGCGACGCACCCGCCGCTCGACGACCGCATCGCCCGGCTGCGCCAGAGCGCCGACCGCTTCTGAGTCGTCGCGGGCGCCGTCTGACCGCGCGCCCACCTCAGACGAGCGCGACCCCGGCCTCCGCGGCGACCGCACGCGCGAGATCGCCGCGGTCGACCACTTCGAGCTCGGCGAGCCCCTGCCACGCGGCCAGCTCGCGGAGGGCGGGCACGATCCGCTCCGCGATCGCAGCCGGTGCGCCGGGCTCGCGCCACGCCGACTGCACCCGCAGCACGCCGCGCTTGCGGTCGTTCTTGAGGTCGATCCGCCCGACCAGCCGATCGTCGACGAGCACCGGCAGGGTGTAGTAGCCGTACACGCGCTTCGGCGCGGGTGTGTAGATCTCGATCCGGTAGTGGAATCCGAACATCCGGAGCGCCCGATCCCGCTCCCACACCACAGGGTCGAACGGAGACAGCAGTGCGGTCGTCTCGATGCGGCGGGGGATGCGCGCGTCGCGGTGCAGGAAGGCGGGTCGGTTCCACCCGTCGACCGAGACGCGACGGACGACGCCCTCATCGACGAGCCGCTCAAGCGCAGGCTTCGCATCGGCGACCTTGAGGCGGTAGTAGTCAGCGAGATCCGAGAGCGTCCCGATGCCGTGCGCCTCGGCGGAGCTGGCCATGAGCGCGTGCACCGCGTCCGCACGCGGCACCTCGCGCTCGATCACGGATGCGGGCATCACCTGCTCGGGCAGCGCGTAGGTGCGCTCGAAACCGCTGCGTCCCGCCGAGACGACCTCCCCGAGCCGGAACATCCGCTCGAGTCCGCGCTTCACCTCGTCCCATTCCCACCAGCTGCCCCGGCGGGGCGAGCTCGCGTCGCGCTCGATCTTCGAGGCCGGGAGGGGGCCCTTCGCGGCGAGCTCGGCGCGCAGCCACGCGAGGGTGTCGCCGTGCGCTGAGAGCCACGCGTCGTCGACGCGGTGGAAGTAGTCGCGGTAGTCCTGCATGCGGAAGCGGAACAGCGGCCAGTCCTCGAGCGGGATGAGCGCCGCCTCGTGCGCCCAATACTCCCGGTACGGGCCGCGCCGCGCGAAGGTCAGCCGGTCGAGCAGCGTCTTGTCGTAGCCGCCGAGCCGCGCGAACACCGGCAGGTAGTGGCTGCGCTCGAGCACGTTGACCGAGTCGAGCTGCAGCAGCCGGATGCGGTCGAGCAGCAGGTTCAGCTGGCGCGTGCCGACGGCTGCGGGCCGAGGCCGCCCGAAGCCCTGCGCGGCGAGCGCGATGCGGCGGGCGGCGGCGGGGGAGACGGAGTCGGCCACCCGAGCACCCTAGCCCGAGCGTCCGACCCCGCTCATGCGGTGGGACGCACCGACACCGGCTCGGGATCGATCGCGATCCGCACGCGGTCGTCGAACTCCACGCGCTCGGATGCCGGGTGCTGCACCCGCACGTGCGTGCCGTCGGCGGTGCGCACCAGCGTGCGGCGGAACGATCCGAGGAAGGTGCTCTCGAGCACGGTCGCCTCGACGCCGTCCGCCGCGACGAGCCGCACGTTCTCCGGGCGCACGAACACCTCGACGTCGCCCGTCATCGCGTCTCCTGCGAGGGGGAGCACCTCACCCCACACGCGCACGCTCGACCCCTCGGCGACCCCCGAGACGAGGCTCGAGAGCCCAACGAAGGCTGCGACACCCGGGGTCGCGGGATGCAGGTAGAGCTCTTCGGGGGTGCCGATCTGCTCGATGCGGCCCGCGTTCATCACGGCGATCCGGTCCGAGACGGCGAGCGCCTCCTCCTGGTCGTGCGTCACGAATACGGTCGTGATGCCGAGGCGCAGCTGGATGCGGCGGATCTCGTCGCGCAGCTGCACGCGCACCTTCGCGTCGAGGGCCGAGAGCGGCTCGTCGAGCAGCAGCACCCGCGGCTCGGTCACGAGCGCTCGTGCGAGAGCGACGCGCTGCTGCTGGCCGCCCGAGAGCTGATGCGGGAAGCGGTCGGCGAGGTGGTCGAGCCCGACGAGCGCGAGGGCATCGTGGCTGCGCCGCACGGCCTCGGGCTTCGCCACCTTGCGACGCAGCAGCCCGAACGCGGTGTTGTCGATCACCCGCAGGTGCGGGAAGAGCGAGTACGACTGGAACACCATGCCGATATCGCGCTTGTTGGTCGGCACGGCCGACACGTCGGTGCCGCCGAGCATGACGACGCCGTCGGTCGCCTGCTCGAGCCCGGCGAGCACTCGCAGCGCAGTCGTCTTGCCGCACCCGGAGGGACCGAGCAGCGACACGAACTCGCCCGGGGCGATGTCGAGGTCGAGGCCGTGCAGCACGCGGGTCGCCCCGTAGTCCTTCACGATGCCACGGAACTCGACACGCGTGCCCGATCCGGCGTCGGCGAGCAGCGAGTTCTCGGAAGTGCGAGGCAGGGGCCGCACGGGGATGGGGGAGGTCATGATTCGGCCTTTCCGACGCGGATGCGGCCCGCGAGTCCGATGACGATGAGCAGCACGAAGGCGAACGCGAGCGCGAGCAGGGTGAACACGGCGGCCGCGTATCCGTCGGTGTTCTTCACGACGACGAGCGCGGTCTGGAACACCTGACGGTTCAGCAGCGACGCGATCGTGAACTCGCCGAGCACGACGGCCACCGAGATGAGCGATGCTGCGAGCAGCCCGGGGCGCAGGTTGGGTGCGATCACGCGCACGACGACGGCACCCCATCCGGCGCCGAGCGAGCGGGCGGCCTCACTCAGGGTGCGGATGTCGACCGCGTCGATCGAGGCCTGGATCGCCCGGTAGGCGAACGGCAGCACGGTGATGCCGTACGCGAAGGCGAGCGTCCAGGCGCCGGTGCCGAGCATCCGCCCGATCTCGCGGTAGATGGGGGCGAGTCCGACGACGAGCACGATCGCGGGGATCGAGATCGGCAGCAGCACGAGGAACTCGAACCCGGGCCGCAGCCGCGGGAACCGCAGGTGCACGAGGATCATGGTCGGGGCGAGCAGGAACAGCACGATCGCGACGGTCACGACCGCGAGCACCAAGGAGTTGCCGAGCCCGACCCAGATCGGCGCATAGGCGGATGCCTTCTCCGGGTCGGCGAGAGCGGCCCAGTGCACGAGCGAGAAGCCGTCGCCGTCGCGCAGCGTGTAGAGGAACGTCGACAGCATCGGGATCACGAAGAACGCACCCACGAGGATGCCGATGACGAGGCGCGTGGCGCGCGATGGAGCGAGGCGGTTCATCCCTGCCACCTCGCGGCTCGGCGCTGGATGAGCGAGTACAGCCCCATGACCACTCCGACGACGACGATCATGCCGAGCGCGAGCGCTCCGGCGAGGTTCTCGCGCCCGAGCACCGTCTCGCTCGTGAGCGCGGTGCGGATCTGCAGCGGCACGATCTGCGACCCCTGGCTCGCGAGCGCGGCGGCGGTCGCGTACGAGGAGAACGCGTTCGCGAACAGCAGCAGCGTGCACGCGAGGAACGCGGGGGAGAGCACCGGAACTCCGATGCGCATCCAGAAGGAGGCCGATGTGCCGCCGAGGGTGAGGTTCGCCTCGGCCCACTGCGGTTTCAGCGCGCTGAGGGCCGGCATGAAGGTGATCACCATCAGCGGGATCTGGAAGAACACGTACGGGAGGATCAGACCGGGCAGCTCGTAGATCCAGGGGCCGGAGGCGAAGATGTCGATCCCCGCGCCGAGCAGCAGCTGGGTGACGACGCCCTGCAGTCCGATCGTCGCGATGAACGCAAAGGCGAGCATGACCCCGCCGAACTGGGCGAAGACGCCCGCGGCGGCGTCGACCGCGGTACGGACGGCGCCGGTCTCGCGCATCCCGAGGAGGGCGTAGCAGACGAGGGCGCCGACCACCGCTCCGATGATCGCGGTGAGCGCCGACAGCCAGGCGGAGTTCGCGAAGGTCGTGAGGATCACGGGGTCGCCGAGCGCGGCGATGTTGTCGAGTGTGAACGTGCCGCTCTTGTCGAAGAGTCCGGAGGCGAGCGCCAGCACCGTCGGCAGGGCGAGGAAGAGCAGCAGGTAGGCGGCGAACGGCACGAGGCCGATCGCCGCGGGGATACGGGGCGCACCCCGGCGGAGCGGAGCGTCGAGCTCCGCCCCGCCGAGGGTGTGCGAGGTGGGCGAGGTCACTGGACCGCGGCCGCCCACTTCTCGCCGAGCAGGGTGCCGGCGTCGGTCGACTGCGCCTCGGTCGGCACGACCACCGTCTCGGGCGCCTCGGGCAGCAGGGCCGCGGCATCCGCGTCGATGGTGCCGGCGTCGATCATCGCCTCCATGCGCGCGGGGCGTGCGCCGCCCTGCAGCCAGAGGTTCTGCGCCTCGTCGCTGTACAGGAACTCCTGCCACAGGCGCGCGGCGGCCGGGTGCGGAGCGTCGACGTTGATGGCCTGGTTGTAGTACGCCGCGTAGCCCGTTCCCGGGAGGATGCGGATCTTCCAGTCCGCGTTGTCGGCGACGTGCGCTGCGTTGAGGTAGTCCCAGTCGAAGACGACGGGGGTCTCACCGCTCGCGACGGTCGCGCTCGTCACGTCGACCTTCAGCATGTTGCCGGCCTTGTTCAGCTCGCTGAAGAAGTCGATGCCGGGAGTGAAGTCGTCGAGCGTTCCGCCCGACTGCACCGTCGCGAGGCCGACGGCGGCGAAGGCCGCACCCGCCTGCGTGGGGTCGCCGTTGATCGCGACAGCTGCCTTGTAGTCGGAACCGAGGAGCGCGTCGAGGTCGGCCGGCTCGGCGTACTTCGAGGAGTCGTAGCCGATCGACATGTACCCGCCGTAGTCACCCACGAACAGACCCGTGGACTCCTTGAGTGCATCCGGGATGTCACCCCACGTCGCCACCTGGTAGGGCGCGAACTGGTCGGTGTTCTGGAGGGCCACGGTCAGTCCGATGTCGAAGACGTCGGGCGCGGTGTCGAGCCCCGCGTTGGTCTGCGCGGCCTGGATCTCCTCGGCGCTCGAGATGTCGGGGGAGGCCTCGTTGACGGTGATCTCGGGGTACTTGGCCTTGAACGCCTCGATGATCGCGCCGTAGTTCGCCCAGTCGTGCGGGAGCGCGATGACGTTGAGTGCGCCCTCCGCCTTCGCGGCGGTCTCGAGGTCGGCGAGCGTGCCGAAGTCGGTGAGGCTCGTCGCGGTGGCCGCGACGTCGTCCGAATCGGATCCGGTGGTGGAGTCGCCCGCGCAGCCGGCGAGCACGACGGCCGCCGCAGCGAGCACGGCGACACCCGCGATGCGGTGACGGATGGGGAGAAGGGTGGTCATGGGGATGCTGTCCTCTCGGTGATGACGCGCCGGGGCGCGATGGGCCGACGGTATGCACGCGCGGTGTCCATCAGGTCGGCTCCCGGTGAACGGAACGTGCTGCCTCGGTAACGAGGTGGGAGCGCTACCACGCACCCGCCGGGGAATACACGGGTGCCTAGACTTGAGGGATGGTCCTCGGATTCCGCAGCGAACGTGCTCGCGACGAGGAGGCGCGCCGTCAGGCGGATGCCCGGGTAGCCGATGCGGTGCCGCCCGGCATGCGGATCGCGGCAGCGTGGTCGTGGCGGCTGCTCGTCGTCGCGGGCGTCCTCGCCGTGTTCGTCTTCCTGATCATCCAGCTGCGCCTCATCGTCGTCCCCCTCCTCGTGGCGTTGCTTCTCGCGGCGCTTCTCGTCCCGTTCTCGAACTGGCTGCAACGGCACCGATGGCCGAAGTGGCTCGCGGTGGCGGTGTCCGAGGTCGGGATCCTGGCCGTCCTCGGCGGGCTCATCTGGCTCACCGTGAGCACCGTCGTGAGCGGCTACCCGGCTCTCGTCGATCAGACGCTCGTGCGCTGGGAGGAGCTGAAGGACTGGCTGCTGACCTCGCCGCTGCACCTCTCCGAGATCGACATCAACGCGTGGGCGGAGGGGTTCCTCACCTCTCTGCGCGAGGACACCAGCTCGCTCTGGTCGGGAGCCCTCTCGGTGGGCTCGAGCGTCGGCCACTTCCTCGCCGGCTTCCTCCTCGTGCTCTTCGCGACGCTGTTCATCCTCATCGACGGGCGTGGCATCTGGATGTGGATCGTCCGCCTCTTCCCGCGTCGGGCTCGTTCCGCGATCGTGGGCGGCGGCGAGGCCGGATGGATCACGCTCTCGAACTTCGTACGCGTGCAGGTGCTCGTGGCCTTCATCGACGCCGTCGGGATCGGCCTCGGCGCGTTCATCCTGGGACTGTTCTACGACGGCTTCCCGCTCGTCGTGCCGATCGCGATCCTCGTCTTCCTCGGTTCATTCATCCCCGTGGTCGGCGCCGTGGTGTCGGGTGCGCTCGCGGTGTTCATCGCGCTCGTCTTCATGGGCCCGTGGCAGGCGTTCGTGATGCTGCTCATCGTGATCGGCGTCCAGCAGCTCGAGGGGCACGTCTTGCAGCCGTTCCTCGTGGGCAACGCCGTGAAGGTGCACCCGTTGGCGGTCGTGATCGTCGTCGGGGCGGGCGGCTTCTTGGCGGGCATTCCGGGCGCCCTGTTCGCGGTGCCGCTCACGGCGACCGTGAACGCGATCGTCGTCTACATCGCCCGTGGCGACTGGCGCACGAACCCGCATCCGCGTGCGGCTGATGTGCTCCCCTCCCGGAGAGGCGCAGCGGCACGTGACAGCTGAGCTCCCCGGACCCTCGCTCGCCGAGATCCGCGCCGCCCGGGAGCGCGCCTCCGCGGTCGCGGTCGTGACTCCCCTGGAGGAGTCGCGCTTTCTCTCCGATGTTCTCGGCGCTCCGGTGCACCTCAAGGCCGAGAATCTGCAGCGCACCGGGTCGTACAAGATCCGTGGCGCGTATAACCGTCTCTCCCAGCTGAGTGCCGAAGAGCGTGAGCGCGGCGTCGTGGCGGCCTCGGCCGGCAACCACGCGCAGGGGGTGGCGCTCGCCGCGCGCGAGCTCGGCATCCACGCGACGATCTTCATGCCGATCGGCGTCGCCCTGCCGAAGCTGCAGGCGACGCGCAACTACGGTGCGGATGTCGTGCTGCACGGCCACGTGGTGGATGAGACGCTGCAAGCCGCGGCCGAGTTCGCGGAGCGGACCGGAGCGGTGCTGATCCCTCCTTTCGATCACCCGGACATCGTCGCCGGGCAGGGTGGCCTCGCGCTCGAGATCCTCGAGCAGTTGCCCGATGTGGCGAACGTCATCGTGCCGATCGGGGGAGGCGGGCTCATCTCGGGCATCGCATCCGCCTTCGCGCAGCTCGAACCGGAGCTCGGGCGGCGGGTGCGCGTGATCGGTGTCCAGGCCGAGAACGCCGCGTCGTTTACTCACTCGCTTGCGGCCGGCGAGCCGGTGGCCGTCGCGACGGCACCCACGATCGCCGATGGGATCGCGGTCGGGCGCCCCGGGGAGCTGAACTTCGCAATCATTCGCGAGGCCGTCGATCAGGTGGTCACGGTCCACGATGACGACACGGCCCGTGCTCTCGTGGTGCTGCTGGAGCGGGCGAAGCTCGTCGTCGAGCCCGCGGGCGCCGTCGGCGTCGCCGCGATGCTCACCGGACGCATCGAGGTGGAGGGGCCCACGGTCGTCATGCTCAGCGGGGGCAACATCGACCCGATGGTCATGGAGCGCGTCATCAGCCGCGGCTTGGCCGCGTCGCAGCGCTACCTCAAGGTCAACATCCCGCTGCCGGATCGCCCGGGTCAGCTCGCGCGGATCGCCGAGCTCATCGCGGAGGCGAATGCGAACGTGGTCGAGGTGCTGCACACGCGGCACGGCATCGGTCTGCAGATCAGCGAGGTCGAGATCGAGATCCACATGGAGACTCGCGGCTCCGAGCATGCGGAGCTCGTGCTGCGCCGGTTGCGTGAAGCGGGCTACAGCCCCCGCGTCGACGGCACGGTGTGAGCCGTCGGGCTTGCGGAGCGCCGGGGGCGTCCCTAATATAAGCGGAAACCTATAGAAGGGTTTCGCATGGCACTCATCTCGGATCCGCTCGGCATCGCCGGCCTCGTCTCACGTGAGCTGAGGGCGGGCGAGCGCGACGGCGTCCCCACCCGCATCGTGGTCGCGCGCCGCGAGTACGCGACCGACATCGCGGACCTGTGGAACGCACTCACGGATCCCGAGCGCATCCCACGGTGGTTCCTGCCGATCTCGGGAGAGCTCACCCCCGGCGGCCGCTATGCGCTCACCGGGAATGCCTCCGGGACGATCGAGAGCTGCGACGCCCCCCACCGGTTCTCGCTCACCTGGGAGGCCATGGGTCAGGTGTCGTGGGTTGCTGTGACCCTAGAGCCCGCCGAGCGCGGCACAGTGATGCAGCTTGAGCACGAGGCGTCCGTCGACCCGGGGTTCTGGTCCACGTTCGGGCCCGGTGCCGTGGGCATCGGGTGGGACGGAGCGCTCATGGGGCTCGGCCTCTACCTCGAGAGCGGCACGTCAGCCGATCCGTCCGACGTGGCCGCGTTCCCCTTCACGGACGAGGGGCGGGTCTTCCACCGCGCCGCCTCGGACGGGTGGACGGAGGCTGCGATCTCCGGGGGAGAAGACCCCGAGGCGATGCGTGAGGCGGGCGATCGGGCGTATGCGTTCTACACGACCCTGCCCGAGGGCACGGACGCCCCGGAGTGAGCGCTCCCGCATCCGAGGTCGTGTTCGAGGCGCTCGGCGATCCGGTGCGTCGCGTCATCGTGCGCCTCGTGGCGGCCGGCGAGCAGCCAGCCGGCGCCGTCGTCGAGGGCGTGCAGAGGCTCCATCCGATCTCGCAGCCGTCCGTGTCGCAGCATCTCAAGGTGCTCCGGGAGGCGGGCGTGCTGTCGGTGCGAGCCGAGGGCACCCGCAGGTTCTACGCTCTCGATGCCGCTGCGATAGTCGCCGCCCGGGAGTGGCTCGACGCGCTGGTCGCCGATCCGCTCACGAGCCTCGCGAATCCCCTCGACGCCCTCAGCACCGAGATCGCGCGTGGCGCGCGCGAACGCCGGAACGCTGTGCCGACCGTCACAGACGAGGCGCCGCGCCCGGAGCGTCGCGACACCGCATGACGCGGTGGCTCGGCTGGATCAGCCCCGGAAGGTCTCCACGCCGACGATCTCGACCGTGATGTCGCGCCCGTTGGGTGCCGTGTAGGTCGTCGACTCTCCGACTGCCAAGCCGATGATCGCCTGACCGATCGGGCTCGACTCCGGATACACGTCGAGGTCCTCCGCGTCGGCAGCGATCTCGCGGTTGCCGAGGAGGAACACCGACTCGTCGCCGGCGATCTTGGCGGTCACGAGCATGCCCGGCATGACGGTGCCGTCGGATTCCGGCGCCTCGCCGACAGTGGCGGAACGCAGCAGCTGCGTGAGCTGCCGGATGCGGGCCTCGATCTTGCCCTGCTCGTCCTTGGCGGCGTGGTAGCCGCCGTTCTCCTTGAGGTCGCCCTCCTCGCGTGCCGCCTCGATCTTCTTGGCGATATCCACGCGCGCCGGGCCCTCGAGTTCGGCCAGCTCAGCCGCGAGACGGTCGTACGACTCCTGAGTCAGCCAGGTCGTGGTGTCGGGCATAGTGCTCCTCACAAACAATCGAGACCGGCACCAGGCCGGTCTCAGCAGGGGATGTGTTCCGGCAATGGTAGGCCATTCGGCCGATCCCCGCACCTGGCCTGTGGACTCAGACGAGCCAGCAGCGGAACACCGAACCACCGACCGACGGCTCGCTCGTGCGCAGCGTCTCGCTCAGCATCCGCGTGGTCTCGGGTGAGGCAGGCACCTCGACGATCTTCCAGCCGATCACCGCGTGCTTCTCGCTCACCGCCTTGATCGCGCACGTCACATCCGACTCGGCCGGGGCCGTCAGCTGCCAGCGCACCTCGACCGAGGTGTCCGAGAGGGTCTCGAAGCCGACATCCTTCGTCTCGAGGGATGCGCCGGGGCCGAGAAGGCCGACCCACACCACCCATGCGATGACCACCACGGTGACCCCGATCGCGGCGAGGATCGCGACCGCACGCGTCCGTGCGCGCCGGGCGGGACTGCGCCCGTACCGGGTGTCGAGCTCGCTCGCGGTCATGACCCTCCTCGGGGCGGTTTACCCTGGAACCAGGCTATTCGGTTCGCGGAAGGGCGACAGTGCTGCAGATCCTCCGGGCGGCGACCCCGACCCCGACTCCCACCCCGTTCGATCCGAATCTTGTCACCCCGGGTGTTGTCGGGTTCTTCGTGACGCTCGGGCTCATCGTCGCCACGATCCTGATCCTCGTCGACATGAATCGGCGGACGCGCCGCGTGCGGTACCGCGCCGAGATCGCGGAGCGGCTGGATGCCGAAGAGGCCGCGGCGAGCGAGCAGGCCGGCGGCGATCCGCAGGACGATACAAGCTCCGTCTAGACCGCGACCGGGTTCATCACGATGAGCAGGATCGCCGTCCAGTGGCAGAGGAACGCGATGACCGTGCAGGCGTGGAACAGCTCGTGGAATCCGAAGACGCCGGGCACGGGATTGGGGCGCTTCAGCGCGTAGAACACGGCGCCGACCGTGTAGGCGACCCCACCGACCAGCACGAGCACCATCATCGCGACGTTCGCCTGCACGAGATCGACGACGTACATCATCGCTGCCCAGCCGAGAGCCACGTAGAGCGGCACGTAGAGCCAGCGTGGCGCCTTCAGCCAGAAGATACGGAATCCGATCCCGAGCAGCGCCCCGCCCCACACGATCGACAGCAGCACGACCGCCTTATCGGTGGGAAGCGCACAGACTGCGAGTGGCGTGTAGGTACCGGCGATGAGCAGGAAGATGTTCGAGTGGTCGAGGCGACGGAACACCGCCTTGACGTTCGGCGACCAGTTGAAGCGGTGATACGTGGCCGAGATGCCGAAGAGGAGGAGCGAGCTCGCCATGAACACCGCTGACGCCCACTTGGCGGGGGCGCCGTCGGCAAGCGTGATGAGCAGCACGCCGCCCGCGATGGCGACCGGGAAGGTACCGGCGTGCAGCCATCCGCGCCAGGTCGGCTTCTTCTCGATCGCCGGATGATCGAGTTCGTCCTCGAGGAGTGGCAGGTTCGGCAGGCCCGCAGCGGGTTCGCGCGACGCTTCCGCCTCCGCCTGCGAGGCGTCGTCGGCCAGCGCCTCGGCTGGCTCGTGGGGCGTCTGGGTCGGGTCCGCTCGGCCGCTCATGTCGCGATGGTAGACCGCGCGCTTCTGTACCGGCTGAGAACTGTCGGCAACGCACAGTTCGCGCACCGGTGCGCACCGCGCACCTAGCCGGGTCGGCTACCGTAGCTCCGTGACGCAGACCGAGGGACCCGGGGGCACGGGATTCCTCTACGGCCTCTACCAGGCCCGCCTCCGGCGCCAGCTGCACGGCGCGCCCCTCCCGCACCATGTCGCGATGATCATCGACGGCAACCGCCGCTGGGCTCGGGAGCGCGCCCTCGAGACGGCCGCGCACGGACACCGGGCGGGCGCCGAGAAGATGCGCGAGTTCCTCGCGTGGTGCGACGAGCTCGGCATCCGCGTGGTCACGATCTACCTGCTCTCCACCGACAACCTCCAGGGGCGATCGAGCGACGAGCTCGACCAGCTGTTCGAGATCATCGCCGACCTCGCCGACGACCTCTCCCACGCGGCCGACTGGCGCATCCAGCACGTCGGAACCACGGAGGGACTCCCCGAGGGGCTCGCCGCCTCCCTCCGCGCCGCGCAGGAGCGCACCTCGGGCAATTCGGGCCTGCACGTCAACCTCGCGGTCGGATACGGCGGCCGCCGTGAGATCGCGGATGCCATGCGCAGCATCGTGCGCACCCACGGCGCCTCGGGTGGCACCGTCGAGGAGCTCGCCGAGATCCTCACCCCCGAGCTGATCGGCGAGCACCTCTACACGCAGGGGCAGCCGGATCCCGACCTCATCATCCGCACCTCCGGCGAGCAGAGGTTGTCGGACTTCATGCTGTGGCAGTCGGCGCACAGCGAGTTCTACTTCGTGGAGGCGCTCGGCCCCGACCTCCGCGCGGTCGACTTCCTGCGAGCGGTGCGCGCCTACGCGAACCGTCACCGCCGATTCGGACAGTGAGCACCATGACGAGCATCGACGATTACGCGGCCCGGTTCCACGAGGAGCCCGGCTATCTCGACTTCGCGGCAGCCGGTCCCATCGGAGACACCGCGCGCGCCGAGGCGGAGGCGTTCCACACGATCCTCGCCGGTGGGCGGTTCGGTTCGTTCGCGCCGTTCTTCGAGCAGCCGGGGCGCGTGCGCTCCGCGGTCGCGGCTCTCACCGGATTCCACCCGGAGCAGATCTCGTTCCAGCCCAACACGAGCCAGGGCCTCATGCACGCCCTCTTCGGGCTCACCGGCAACGTCGCGCTGTCGCCTGCCGAGTTCCCGTCGCTGCCGTTCGCCGCGGTGCGGGCGCAGGAGGCCCTGGGCGTCGTGGCACCTCAGTGGCTCGAGACCGACCACGGTCGCGTCACGCCGGGGAACATCCGCGACCAGCTCGACGCGTCGACCGCTGCGGTCGCGGTGAGCCTCGTCGATTTCCGCACGGGGCATCTGGTGGACCTCGAGGGCATCCGGCAGGTGATCGGCGACCGCTTGCTGATCGTCGACGCGATCCAGGGGTTCGGGGTGGTCGAGGCGCCCTACGAGGTCGCCGATGTCGTGGCCGCCGGGGGCCAGAAGTGGGTGCGCGCCGGGTGGGGCACCGGATTCCTCGCCCTCTCGGATCGCGCGCTCGAGCGCCTCACGCCGGTGTGGTCGGGGTTCACGGGCACGGAGGCCGACGGCATGCCGCTCGACGAGGTGCTGCCGCCTGCGAGCGACGCCCGGGCGTTCGCGGTGTCGAACCCGGATCCGATCGCTATGGCGCGCTTCGCGGGAGCGCTCGAGGAGATCGCCGAGGTCGGCGTCGCGGCGATCCGTGCTCGGATCGCGTCGCTCGTGGGTGAGGTGATCGACGCGGCGGACGAGTTCGCTCTGCCGGTGGTCTCGCCGCGCGCAGAGGCTGAGCGTGCGGGCATCGTAGTGATCGAGCCGGATGCCGATCAGCTGACGGCGCTCGCGGCCGCTCTGCACAACCACGGCGTGAGCGCCACAGTGCGTGGTGGCACGGTGCGGCTGTCGCCTCACGCGTCCACGGATGCCGAGAGCGTCGCGATGCTCCGCTCGGCGCTTCTCTCCTTCGCCACTGCCTGAGGGGTCGCAAACTGTCCGAGACACGGCGTGTTTCGCGCAGTTTGCGACCCCTCAGGCACCGGTCTGGAGAGTTCACGGAGACGTAACACAGACCGGCGCGTGTCGCGGCCGGGCGTTCCCGGCGGCCGGGCTTAGCGTCGGGACATCAGACACCGTGTCTGATCGGAGCGGCCACACAAGTTCGCACCGATGAGCCCCTGGCCGATCCGCGACAGGATCCGGGTGGCCTCCCACCCGGGGATGGAGTGGGAGTGCCCGCGCTCGACAAGCCCCAGCAGAAGTCCACGACCGTCGCAGTTCAGGAACGCACGCAGGGGGAGCGCACATACGTGCTCGACACCTCCGTGCTGCTGAGCGATCCCAGCGCGATGTTCCGATTCGCGGAGCACGCTGTCGTGCTCCCGGTCGTCGTGGTCACCGAACTCGAATCCAAGCGCAACGACCCCGAGATCGGGTACTTCGCACGCCAAGCGCTCCGACTGCTCGACGACCTGCGCGTCGAACACGAACGCCTCGACTTCCCGATCGCCGTGGGCGACGCCGGGGGTTCGCTGCGGGTCGAGCTCAATCACTCCAACATGTCCGTGCTGCCCTCGGGCCTCCAGCTCGGCGACAACGACTCGCGCATCCTCGCGGTGGCGATGAACCTCGCCGCCGACGGACTCGATGTCGTCGTCGTCTCGAAGGATCTCCCGCTCCGCGTCAAGGCCGCGTCCATCGGTCTCGCGGCGGAGGAGTACCGGGCTGAGCTCGCCGTCGACTCCGGATGGACGGGCCTCGCCGACCTCGAGATCTCCAGCGAGCAGATGGCTCAGCTGTACGACACCGAGACGCTGGCATCCCGCGCCGTCCAGGATCTGCCGGTCAACACGAGCCTCATCCTGCACTCGGAGCGCGGATCGGCACTCGGACGCGTCGCCTCCCGCGGCGAGGTGCGACTGGTGCGCGGCGACCGCGACGTCTTCGGCGTACACGGCCGCAGCGCGGAGCAGCGTCTCGCGATCGACCTCCTTCTCGACCCGGAGGTGGGGATCGTGTCGCTCGGCGGGCGCGCGGGCACCGGAAAGTCGGCGCTCGCCCTGTGCGCCGGCCTCGAAGCCGTCCTCGAGAAGCAGCAGCACCGCAAGATCATGGTGTTCCGCCCGCTCTACGCGGTCGGTGGTCAGGAGCTCGGCTACCTGCCGGGCGACCAGGCCGAGAAGATGAACCCCTGGGGTCAGGCCGTCTTCGACACCCTCGGTGCACTCGTCTCCGAGAACGTGCTCGAGGAGGTGATCGAGCGGGGCATCCTCGAGGTGCTGCCGCTCACCCACATCCGCGGCCGTTCGCTGCACGACGCGTTCGTGATCGTCGACGAGGCCCAGTCACTCGAGCGCAACGTACTGCTCACCGTGCTCTCGCGGATCGGGCAGAACTCGCGCGTCGTCCTCACCCACGATGTCGCCCAGCGCGACAACCTGCGGGTGGGTCGGCACGACGGTGTCGCGTCGGTGATCGAGACCCTCAAGGGCAATTCGCTCTTCGGCCACATCACGCTCACCCGGTCCGAGCGGTCGGCGATCGCCGCCCTCGTCACCGAGCTGCTGGAGTCCAACGAGCTCGCCTGAGCCCGTCCGCCATCTGCGGCGTCGGGCCGCGTCCGCGAGGAGATCGTCGACGCGGACCCGGCGCCCAGGTTGCGGGGATCAGCCCGGGTGAGTCATCGAGAGCACGTCGAGCGAGGCGTCGAGCTGCTCGAGCGTCAGCTCGCCACGCTCCACGAAGCCGAGGTCGATTGTCGCCTCGCGCACGGTGATGCCCTGGGCGACCGCGTGCTTGGCGATCTTCGCGGCGTTCTCGTATCCGATGAGCTTGTTGAGCGGCGTCACGATCGACGGCGACATGCCGGCGAGGGCCGCCGCGCGCTCGATGTTGGCCTCGAGCCCGTCGATGGTCTTGTCGGCGAGGACACGCGTGGAGTTCGCGAGCAGGCGGATGGACTCGAGCAGTGCGGTGCCCATGACGGGGATCGCGACGTTCAGCTCGAAGCTGCCGGTGGCGCCCGCCCAGGCGACGGTCGCGTCGTTGCCGATCACGCGCGCGCCGACCATGATGACCGCCTCCGGCACCACGGGGTTCACCTTGCCGGGCATGATCGACGAGCCGGGCTGAAGGTCGGGGATCCGCAGTTCGCCGAGGCCCGTGTTCGGGCCGGACCCCATCCAGCGCAGGTCGTTGCAGATCTTGGTGAGCGACACGGCGATCACGCGGAGCGCACCGGATGCCTCCACGAGCCCGTCGCGTGCGCCCTGCGCCTCGAAGTGGTCCTTCGCCTCGGTGACCGGCAGCCCGGAGGCGGACGCGAGCTCGGCGATGACCTTCTGCGGGAAGCCTGCGGGGGTGTTGATGCCCGTGCCGACGGCCGTGCCGCCGAGCGGGACCTCTGCGACGCGGGGGAGGGCCGCCTCGACGCGCTCGATTCCGAGCCGAATCTGCCGGGCGTACCCGCCGAACTCCTGGCCGAGCGTGACCGGGGTGGCGTCCATCAGGTGGGTGCGCCCCGCCTTCACGGCGTCCTTCCAGAGCTCGGCCTTGGTCTCGAGCGAGGTCGCCAGGTGGTCGAGCGCGGGCACGAGGTCGTCGATGAGCGCACCCGTCACCGCGACGTGCACCGAGGTGGGGAAGACGTCGTTGGAGGACTGCGACGCGTTGACGTGGTCGTTGGGGTGGACAGATGAGCCGAGCTTCTCGGTGGCGAGGGTCGCCAGCACCTCGTTCATGTTCATGTTCGAGCTCGTGCCCGAGCCGGTCTGGTAGGTGTCGACCGGGAAGTGCTCGTGGTGCGACCCGGCGATGATTTCGTCGGCTGCCGCCACGATCGAGTCGGCGATGGCCGGGTCGAGAACGCCCAGCTCGGCGTTCACGATCGCTGCCGAGCGCTTGATGCGGGCGAGGGCCACGATCTGAGCCGCCTCGAGGCCCGTGCCGGAGATCGGGAAGTTCTCCACCGCACGTTGGGTCTGGGCGCGGTAGAGCGCCGAGGCGGGAACTCGCACCTCCCCCATGGTGTCGTGCTCGATGCGGAACTCGGCGTCGGTGCCCATGGTGAAGCCTTTCAGTGCGGGTGAGGGATGACCGGGTCAGTCCTCGGGACCGGTGACATCGCCCACCACGACGGCGGGGACGGCGGTTCCCTCGAGGAGCTTGTAGTTCGCCCCGACGACAGCCAGCGTACCGTCGGCGATGGCGTCGGTGATCAGCTCGGAGCGGGCGACGAGCGCGCTCACGGTGCGCTCGAGGTGGGTGATGCCGACGTGCTCCGGATCGCGTGACGGCGCGGCGCGCACGGCCGGTCGGATCGCCGCGATATGCCCGGCGATGTGCGGCGGGAGCGGGCGGGCGTCCGGGGAGTCGAGGTCGATCGCGGCCTGCACGGCACCGCACGCGTCGTGGGCGAGCACCACGATCAGCGGGGTGTCGAGAACCGCCACGGCGTATTCGAGCGAGGCGATCACGGAATCGGAGATCACCTGGCCCGCGTTGCGCACGACGAACAGGTCGCCGAGACCCTTGTCGAAGATGATCTCGGCCGCGAGTCGCGAATCGCTGCAGCCGAAGAGCGCCGCGGCCGGGGCTTGAGCGGCGGCCAGCTCGGCACGCCGCTCCACATCTTGCCGCGGATGCTGCGGCGCGCCCGCCACGAAGCGCTCATTGCCGCGGGTCATCTCGTGCCACACCTGAGCGGGGGTGCGGCGGGTGGTCGTATCGCTCATCCGAGCTCCTTCGCGACGGCGCCCGCAAGCACCTCGAATTCTTCATCGTCGGCGGTGCCGGCGATCACGATGGTCGACGTGCCCGCCTCTGCGACGAGCGCGTACGCCACATTCCCGATGTCGTCGGCGTCGCGGCGGTCGTGAGCCTGCCATTGCATGCCACCCATCGTGCGCTCTCCGTCAGCAGGCTCGCCGCGGACCTGATCGTCGACCCAGCTCGCGTTCGCGTCGATGCCCTGCACGATCGCGAGGTAGCGGCCTTCGGGGGTGACGAATCCGATCTGCCAGACGGTCACGCCGTCGGATCCGGTGGAGAGCGTGGCGCGGTTGGCTGCCCAGCCGTCCGGAAGCTCGGGCACGACGAGCGGCACCTCGACCGCCTGCTGCGCGGCTGCTCCCTCGGCGACGTAGTCGACCGGCTCGATCCGGGAGCCGGTGTCGATCAACCCCACCGCGAAGACCAGGATGAGCGCGGCGAGCAGCGAGACGATGGTCGCGATGCCGAGGTTGAGGGCTGTCTGGTTCGTGCGGCGCTTCTCGCGAGCCGCATCCTTGCGGTCGGCGGTCTCCTGCGGGGTTTCGGCGCGGCCCAGCTCGGCCACGATGGGACGACCGTGCTCGTCCCGTCCCGACTCCCGAGGGCTCACGATTCCTCGGCCGCCGCGCGCGCCGCGTCGAGGCGCGCCTTGGCTCCCGCGAGCCACTCCTCGCACCGCTGGGCGAGAGCCTCGCCCCGTTCCCAGAGCGCGAGCGACTCTTCGAGGGTCGCCGCCCCCTGCTCGAGACGTGACACGACCTGCACGAGCTCGTCGCGCGCCTCCTCGTAGCTGAGGGAGGCGACGTCCGCGGGGGTGGCGTCGGTCATGACCTCCAGCCTACTCGGCGGTGGCGGTCAGTTCGCCGGACGAGAGACGGATGTGGAGAGCCTCTCCGGACGCGACCGCCGCCGCGTCGCGGACGATCGCATCCCCCGTGCGCACCACCGCGTAGCCGCGGTCGAGCGTGCGTTGCGGAGAGAGCGCGCGCAGTTGGGAGGCGAGCTCGCGCGTGCGGTTCTCGGCGCGTTCGAGCCCGAGTTGTGCCAACTGCGATCCGCGATCCACGAGACGGATGAGGTCGTCCCGCCGACTCGACACGATCGTCTGCGGATCGGCCAGCACGGGCCGCGAGCGCAGGGCTTCGACGCGGTCGATCTCGCCACCGACGAGCGACGCCATCCGCATCGCCATGCGTCCGCGCGCCTGCTGCACCCGTGCGAACTCCTCGGCGACGTCGGGCACGACGCGCTTCGCGGCGTCGGTCGGGGTCGAGGCGCGCAGATCAGCCACGAGGTCGAGCAGCGGGCTGTCGGCCTCGTGACCGATGGCCGAGACGAGCGGGGTCGTGCACTCGGCTGCCGTGCGCACCAGCTGCTCGTCGCTGAAGACCAGGAGGTTCTGGAAGTCGCCCCCGCCCCGGGCGACGATGATCACGTCGACCTCGGGGTCGGCGTCGAGTTCGCGGATCGCGGCGGCGACCTCGCGCGCGGCCCGGTCGCCTTGCACGGCGGCGTGTCGCACGCGGAACGCGACCTGGGGCCAGCGCAGTTGCGCGTTCCGCAGGACGTCCTTCTCGGCGTCCGAGTCCTTGCCCGTGACGAGTCCGATGCACGACGGCAGGAAGGGGAGCGGCTTCTTGCGCTCGGCGGCGAAGAGCCCCTCCGCCTGCAGCGTGCGCTTCAGCCGTTCGAGCTGGGCGAGCAGATCACCGAGGCCGGCGTGCCGCACCTCGGAGGCCACCATCGAGAGCGTGCCGCCGCGCATCCAGAAGTCGGGCTTCACGAGGGCGACCACCCGATCGCCCTGTGCGAAGGTCTCGGTGAGCCTCTGGAGGGTCGACGACCATACGGTCAGCGATACCGTGGCGTCTTGCTCGAGGTCCTTGAGCTTGGCGTAGACCACCCCGCGGGCGAGGTTCCACTGCGTCAGCTCACCCTCGACCCACACCGATCCGAGCCGATCGATGTAGCCCTTGATCTTGGTGGAGAGCGTCGCGACCGGCCACGGAGACTCGGCCGTCGGTGCCCCGGGCTCGCTCATCCGGACAGGCTACGGGATGCCGCCGACCCGCGGCGCGCGGACCCCGGCCCGTAGACTCGGGGTGTGAGCGCAATCACGAATGGAGCCCTGGGGACGACCCTCGAGGCCCCGCGCGTCCCCGCGCAGCGCGGTCGTCTGCGCGACGAGCCGGTCGACCGTCCGAAGCGCGTGCTGCTCGCGGCCCCCCGCGGATACTGCGCGGGTGTCGATCGCGCGGTGATCGCGGTCGAGAAGGCGCTCGAGAACTTCGGCGCTCCGGTCTACGTGCGCAAGCAGATCGTCCACAACATCCACGTCGTGAGCGAGCTGGAGCGCCGCGGCGCGATCTTCGTCGACGAGGTCGACGAGGTGCCCGCAGGATCCCACCTCGTCTTCTCGGCACATGGCGTCTCGCCGATGGTCGTGCAGGCGGCGGCCGACCGCGAGCTCCTCGCGATCGACGCGACCTGCCCGCTCGTCACCAAGGTGCACCGCGAGGCGACGCGCTTCTCGAAGCAGGACCTGCAGATCCTCCTCATCGGCCACGCCGGGCACGAAGAGGTGGAGGGCACGATGGGGCACGCGCCGGATCGCACGATCCTCGTGAATTCGCCCGACGACGTCGACACGATCGAGGTCGATGATCCCGACAACCTCGTCTGGATCTCGCAGACCACGCTCTCGGTCGACGAGACCATGGAGACCGTGCGGCGCCTGCGCGAGCGCTTCCCGAAGCTGCAGGATCCGCCGTCCGACGACATCTGCTACGCGACGCAGAATCGCCAGGTCGCGATCAAGAAGGTCGCGCCGGGGGCTGACCTCGTGATCGTCGTCGGCTCGGCGAACTCCTCCAACTCGGTGCGTCTCGTCGAGGTCGCTCTCGAGCACGGCGCGAAGGCCGCATACCGGATCGACTACGCGAGCGAGATCCAGCAGTCGTGGCTCGACGGTGTCGCGACGGTGGGCGTGACGAGCGGTGCATCGGTCCCCGAGGTGCTCGTGCAGGAGGTCATCGCGGACCTCGCCGATGCCGGCTACCGCGACATCGAAGAGGTGCGTACGGCGGAGGAGGACCTTATGTTCTCGCTCCCCAAGGAACTGCGCCGCGATGCCTCGGGTGCCGCGGATGCCCGAGCGCTCGGCGGGCGCGCGCGGAGCTGATCAGGGGTGGCGCGCGTCTCGGGCTGGATCGGACCACGCACGTCCAAGCTCTTCCGCGTGCGGGCGACGCTGCTGCCCCGCGAGGTCGCCGCGCGGGTCATCACGGGGAGCACCGCGAGGGTCGCGTGGTCGGCAGGGGCCCTCATGGTCGTTCTCGCGATTCCGGTCCTCGTCGAGAACCTCCTGATGAAGGACGCACTGGACGCGATCCCGGTCCCCTTGGCGATGCTGTTCGTCATGCTGGCACTCATCGCGGTCGCACTGCGGTGGACGACCACCGCGGTCACCGTCGCGTATCTGGTGATCGCGGGCGCAGCTGCCCTCGTCTATGAGGTGAGCCTTCTGCAGAACATCCCCAGCATGGGAGACGGTCCGGCGTTCGTCCTCAATCGACCGACGCTGGCTCTCGTCACGATCGGGGTCGTCACCACGTCGGCTGCCGGGTCGATCCTCTGGGCCGCCACCGGCTTCGCCGTCGCGACCGCCGTCTCCGTACTGTCCGCGATCATCACCGGAACGCCTTTCAATCCCGGCTGGGGCCCCGCGATGATCCTCGCCCTCTCGGCGGTGCTCTACTCGACCCTGTTCGCGATCCAGGCGCGGCAGCGTCGGCGGCTGCCCGGGTTCGAGGAGCTCGAGGCCGCGACCCTCCGGCGGTCGGCGAGCGCGAACCTCGCCCAACGTTCGACCGCGCTCGTGCACGACACCGTGCTCAACGACCTGACCGTCGTGATGAACGGACCGGATGTGCTCGACGAGCGCGCTCGCAATCGACTCACCGACGACCTGGAGACGCTCGAGGGTCCCGATTGGGCGCGTACCACTCAGACCGTCGCGGTCCACGATGAAGCGCAGGCCCGAATCCGCAACGCCCTCACAGAGATGACGAGCGAGTTCCGCTGGAGAGGCTTGAACGTCGGAGTGACCGGCGCCCGAGGGGCGATCTACTCGTATTCGCCCGAGGTGGCGGACGCGCTGCTGGGGGCCATCCGAGCCGCTTTGGAGAACATCCTGCGCCATTCGGGCACCAACTCGGCCGACATCGAGGTGGTCTACCGCGCCTCGGATGTGACCTTCATCATCACCGATCAGGGCCGCGGTTTCGACACGAGCGCCGTCGATCCCGCACGGCTCGGGGTGCGGGGATCGATCGTGGCCCGGATGACGGCGGTGGGCGGCTCGGCCCGGATCTGGTCGTCGCCCGGCTCCGGTACGACCGTGCTGATCACGGCGCCCGTGTTCGAGGTGCTCGCACCCCCGGATCCCCCCGACCATCAGAGGGGCGATCATGCCGACCCGTCGTAAGCTCTTCGCGGTCGCGCCGCGGGACCTGGACCCGACGAGCTGGTTCATCGGACCGTACGTTCCCGTCGTCTTCGGACTGTTCGTGCTCGTGTATGGCGGGCTTCTCGCGGCGCTCACCTGGGGACAGACCGCGCACCCGCTCCTGCAGTTCGCGGCTGTCGGACTGTGCGTCCTCGCGTGCCTCCTCGTGCACATTCTCACGCGCAGCCCGGTTCGCGCCGGCGTGCTGATCGCTGCCGTGGTCGTGGTGCTCGGCGGGGCGGGACTCGTGGTGTCGGCGATCGGCTACGCCGGATCGGACTTCTCCGTCGAACTGTGGTGGGCGCCCTTCAGCCTCGGAATCACTCTCGCGACGCTCGCGCCCTACCTTCCGGCGGTCCCGCTGGCGATCACGGGTGGTGCGGTTCTTGCGACGTCGGTGCCGATCGCCTTCGTGATCATCGATTCGTCGGTGCCGATGTGGGGGCCGGTGACGACGTTGATCATCGTCGCGCTCCCCGTCCTCACGAGCACGTTGATGATCACGGTCTTCTCCGCGACGACCGTGAGCGCCATGCTGCCGATCGTCGACAACCGCTCCCGCGAGGTGATCTCGACGGTCCTCGAGCCGCACCCGGACGACGAGGAGACCGAACGCACGAACCTCGCCCGCCTCACGGCCCGAGCCGTGCCGTTCCTCAGGACGATCGCGAGGCGGGGAACGGTGGAACCGTTGGATCGGGCCGTTGCAGGTGAGATCGCACGCTACCTCCGCGACGACCTTGTCTCCCGCACCGACCTGGCCTGGATCGGCCTCCCGGCTGACGATCGCCGGGTCGTCGTGATCGATCCGGATCGGCGTGCGGATGTGCTCCGACCGGCGCAGAGGACCGCGATCCGCGATCTGGTGAACGCCATTCTGAACGACTCCGCGGTGGATGCCGCGTCGATCCTCATCGAGCTACGCGCGCAGAGCGACGGCTCGACCGCGATCGCGATCTCGTTCGACGCCGACCAGCCCGAAGGCCGCAAGGTCCGGCACCTTGCGCCGTACTACTTCAATTTGCGAGGCGAGGTCGCCGACGTTCGTCTGGAACGCTCGCGGCTGTCGTTCCGGGTGCCCCCGGCCGACCGGCCGTGATCGGTCAGCGGCTGATGGCGTGGCCCGCGGAACCCAGCTGGTTCGTGGCCTCGATGACGCGCTTCGCCATCGCCGACTCCGCCGTCTTGCCCCAGGCGCGCGGGTCGTAGACCTTCTTGTTCCCGACCTCGCCGTCGACCTTCAGCACGCCGTCGTAGTTGCGGAACATCGTGTCCGCGATCGACCGCGTGAACGCGTACTGCGTGTCGGTGTCGATGTTCATCTTGATCACGCCGTTCGCGACCGCCTCGGCGATCTCGGCATCCGTGGACCCCGATCCGCCGTGGAAGACGAGGTCGAGCGGCTTCTCGCCCGTGCCGTACTTCGCCGCGATTCCGGCCTGGATCTCACCCAGTAGCTCGGGGCGGAGCTTCACGTTGCCCGGCTTGTAGACGCCGTGCACGTTGCCGAAGGTGAGCGCGGCGATGTATCGGCCGTGCTCTCCGAGGCCCAGAGCCTCGACCGCCTGCTCCACGTCGCCGAGAGTGGTGTAGAGCGCCTCGTTCGAGCCCTCGTGCTGCACGCCGTCCTCTTCGCCGCCGACGACGCCGATCTCGACCTCGAGGATCGCGCGGATGTTCTTGAGCCGCGGGAGGAGCTCCTTCGCGATCTCGAGGTTCTCGGCGAGGGGCACGGCGGATCCGTCCCACATGTGCGACTGGAAGATCGGGTTGCGACCCGCCTTGACCTCGGCCTCGGACGCCTCGACGAGGGGCATGACGAAGCCGGGCAGCGCGTCCTTCGGGCAGTGGTCCGTGTGCAGGGCGACCGTGATCGGGTAGTTCTTGGCCACCTCGGTGGCGAACGCGGCGAACGCGAGAGCGCCGGATGCGCGGGCCTTGACGGTCTGACCGGCGAAGTAGTCGGCGCCGCCGGTGGTCACCTGGATGATGCCGTCGGATCCGGCCTCGGTGAGTCCCTGGAGCACGGCGTTGATGGTGGAGGACGAGGAGACGTTGATCGCGGGGAACGCGAATGCGTTCTTCTTCGCGGTGTCGAGCATCTCGGCGTACTGATCCGGGGTGGCGACGGGCATGGGGTTCCTCCTCGAGGCGTGGGGTGTCGGATCGAGTCTAGGGGGAGCCGCGAAGGCCCCCGAGGGTCATTCGGCCCAGTCGAAGGTGCGCTCGACCGCTTGGCGCCAGCGGGCGATCCCGTGGGCGCGCTCCTCCGGATCCGCGGATGGCTCCCAGCGGCGGTCCTCCCGCCAGAGTGCGCGGAGCTCGTCGAGATCCGACCACACTCCCACCGCGAGCCCCGCCGCGTACGCCGCACCGAGTGCCGTCGTCTCGGCGACCGCCGGGCGCACCACCGGAACGCCCAGCACGTCGGCCTGGAACTGCATGAGCAGCTCGTTCGCCACCATGCCGCCGTCGACGCGCAGCTCGTCGATCGGTGTCTCCAGCTCGGCGTTCGCCACCTCGAACACATCGAGGCTCTGGTACGCCACCGCTTCGAGTGCGGCGCGGGCGATATGAGCCTTGGTGGCGAACCGCGTGAGGCCGACGATCGCACCGCGCGCGTCCGCACGCCAGTACGGAGCGAAGAGCCCGGCGAAGGCGGGCACGACGTAGACGTCGCCGTTGTCGTCGACGGATGCGGCGAGCTTCTCGATCTCGGCGGAGGAGTCGATGATGCCGAGGTTGTCGCGCAGCCACTGGATGAGCGACCCCGTCACGGCGATCGACCCTTCGAGCGCGTACCGCGGCGCTTCGTCGCCCAGCCGGTAGGCGACGGTCGTGATGAGGCCGGCCTCGCTGTGCACCCTCTCGGTGCCGGTGTTCACGATGAGGAAGTTGCCGGTGCCGTAGGTGTTCTTGGACTCGCCTGCGTCGAAGGCGGCCTGGCCGAACGTGGCCGCCTGCTGATCGCCGAGGATCCCAGCGATCGGCACATGACGCAGCAGGCTTCCGGACGCGGCGTGCCCGTAGATCTCGGACGACGAGCGGATCCGGGGGAGCATCGCGCGCGGCACCCGGAACGTCGCGCACAGCTCGTCGTCCCAGTCGAGCGTCTCGAGGCTCATGAGGAGCGTCCGGCTGGCGTTGGTGACGTCGGTGGCGTGCACGCCTCCGTCCACTCCGCCGGTGAGGTTCCACAGCACCCAGGTGTCGGGCGTGCCGAACAGCAGCTCGCCCTGCTCGGCGCGCTCGCGGGCGCCGTCGACGTGATCGAGGATCCAGGCGATCTTCGTGGCCGAGAAGTAGGTGGCGAGGGGGAGGCCCGTGCGGTCTGCGAACCGGCGGACGCCGCCGTCGCGCGCCAGCGCATCCACGGTGTCCTGGGTGCGAGTGTCCTGCCAGACGATCGCGTGGTGAACGGGGCGACCGGTGGTGCGGTCCCAAACGATCACGGTCTCGCGCTGATTGGTGATGCCGATCGCGGCGACGTCGTGGCGGGTGATCCCGGCGTCGCCGAGCGCCGCGCCGATGACGTGTCGCGTGTTGGCCCAGATCTCCATCGGGTCGTGCTCGACCCATCCGGGCCGGGGAAAGTGCTGCCGGTGCTCCTGCTGGCCGACGCTCACCACGCGGCCCTGTCGGTCGAAGACGATCGCGCGTGTGCTGGTCGTGCCTTGGTCGATGGCCACGACGTGGGCGGGCTCGGCGGCTTCGGCGGGTTCGGCGGGTTCGGCGACGTGTTCGGATCCGGCCATGCTGGTCTCCTTCGATCGCCGTCAACGCTAGTCGTGGCCGCGGCGATCGAAGGGAGGCGGTCCTGCCGATTGCGGAGTGAGTGCTCACTCACTTATGATCATCGCGTGGCACTTCCCTCGGAGTTCGTGGTCGTCAAGGAGCGCGCGCGTCCGCTCGCGCCCGACGACCGGCGGGAGGCCATCCTCGAGGCCGTGGTGCCTCTGCTCCGGGAGAAGGGGCGCGATGTCACGAGCCGCGAGCTCGCCGAGGCGGCAGGCGTCGCCGAGGGCACGGTCTTCCGGGCGTTCGGTGACAAGGAATCGCTGCTCGTCGCGGGGGTCACGAAGCTGCTGGACCCCGAGCCGTTCCGCGCCGAGTTGCGTCGGCTCCCGCATGACCTCTCGCTCGAAGACAAGATCGCGGCGCTGGTCGAGGCCCTCCGCGGGCGGTTCCGCGAGATCTTCGAGATCATGCGGCTGTTCCAGCTCGACGGGCCACCCGCTCCGCGCGAGGGTGCTCGAGAGGAGTGGATCGAAATCGTCCGCGACATCCTCGCCCCCGACGTCGAGCGCCTGGGAGTGCCCGTCGACACCCTGGCCTGGTACATCCGTCTCGTCGCGTTCGGCGCCTCGATCGACCGTGTCAGTGCGAGGCCCTTCGACTCCGTCGAATTGGCCGGTGTCATCGTGCACGGCGTCGCCGTTCCCTGAGGTCCGCCTCCGTTTCTTCTCCCCACCACCGCATCGCTCTCACGAAAGAAGCACCCGTGCTCGGATCCCTCCTTGTGAAACACCTGAGGCCCTATTGGGCTCTCCTCGTCGGCGTCGTCGTCTTCCAGTTGGCGCAGTCGATCGCGACGCTCTACCTGCCCGCGCTCAACGCCGACATCATCGACAATGGCGTCGCGACAGGCGACACCGGCTACATCCTCGCCACCGGCGGGCTCATGCTGCTGATCACCCTCGGCCAGATCACCGCCGCGATTCTCGCGGTCTACTTCGGGGCGAGGGCGTCGATGGCGCTCGGTCGGGATCTGCGCGCCGCGGTGTTCCGTCGGGTCGGCGAGTTCTCCGAGCGCGAGGTCGCCCGTTTCGGGGCGCCATCGCTCATCACCCGCTCCACGAACGACGTGCAGCAGGTGCAGATGCTCGTATTGATGAGCTGCACGATCCTGGTGTCGACGCCGATCCTGGCGATCGGCGGCGTGATCTTCGCGCTCCGGGAAGACGTCATGCTCTCGTGGATCATGGTGGTCGCCGTTCCGGTGCTGCTCGTCGCGGTGGGGCTCATCATCGTGCGGATGGTTCCCCAGTTCCGCAAGATGCAGACGCGCATCGACAACGTCAACCGCGTGCTGCGCGAGCAGCTCACCGGCATCCGCGTGATCCGCGCCTTCGTGCGCGAGGAGCGTGAGCGGGAGCGGTTCGCGGTCGCCAACCGCGAGCTCACCGACACCGCTCTGCGCGCCGGCCGGCTGTTCGCGCTCATGTTCCCGGTCGTGATGCTCGTGCTCAACGTCTCGAGTGTCGCGGTGCTGTGGTTCGGAGCGTTCCGGATCGAGTCGGGCGAGATGCAGGTCGGCTCGCTCATCGCGTTCCTCAGCTACCTCGTCCAGATCCTGATGGCCGTGATGATGGCGACGTTCCTCGCCGTCCTGCTGCCGCGCGCGGCGGTGTCGGCCGATCGCATCGGCGAGGTGCTCGGTACCGAGCCCTCGGTGGTGCCCCCGCTCGCGCCGGTCACCGAGCTCGTCTCGACCGGCGAGGTCGAGCTCCGCGGTGCGACGTTCGCGTACCCGGGAGCGGAGGCGCCCGTGCTGCGTGAGGTCTCGTTCACCGCACGCCCGGGGCGGATGACGGCGATCATCGGCTCCACCGGATCCGGAAAGACCACCCTCGTGAACCTGCTGCCACGGCTCTTCGATGTGACGGGCGGCGCCGTGCTCGTCGACGGGGTCGACGTGCGGGAGCTTGATCCGGAGCTGCTGTGGAGCCGGATCGGGCTCGTGCCTCAGCGGCCGTACCTGTTCTCCGGCACGGTCGCGTCGAACCTGCGCTACGGCAACCCGGATGCGACGGATGAGGAGCTCTGGGAGGCGCTCGAGATCGCGCAGGGGCGCGACTTCGTCGAGGCGATGCCCGAAGGGCTCGACGCCCCGATCGCCCAGGGCGGCACGAACGTGTCCGGCGGGCAGCGGCAGCGTCTCGCGATCGCGCGGGCGTTGGTGAAGCGACCCGAGATCTACGTCTTCGACGACTCCTTCTCGGCGCTCGACACCGCGACCGACGCCCGGCTGCGGCAGGCGCTCGCCCGGGAGGTGTCCGACGCCACCATGATCGTCGTCGCCCAGCGCGTGTCGACCATCCTTCAGGCCGACCAGATCGTGGTGATGGAGGACGGCGCGGTCGTCGGCCTCGGAACCCATGAGGAGTTGCTCGCGAGCTCCGCCGAATACCGCGAGATCGTCGAGAGCCAGTTGAGCGCGGAGGAAGCGGCGTGAGCGAGAACAAGACCGACGCACCGGCACGCCCCCGCCCGCCCGTCCAGCGGGGACCGGGCGGCGGAGGACCGTTCGGCGGGGCGGGCATGCCCGCCGAGAAGGCGATGTCGTTCGGGCCGTCGGCCCGGCGCCTGATCGGGCGGCTGCGCCCGGACCGGCTCGGGGTGATGTTCGTGATCCTCCTCGGAACGATCGGCGTGATCCTGAGCGTCATCGGGCCGAAGGTGCTCGGGCAGGCCACCAACCTGATCTTCGAGGGCGTCGTGTCGGCTCAGCTGCCGGCGGGCGTCACGAAGGACGAGGTGATCGCGGGTCTCGAGGCGCAGGGCGACACCGCTCAGGCCGATCTGCTGCGCAACATGGATCTGCGCCCGGGTGAGGGGATCGACTTCTCGGCGCTCGCTCTCGTGCTGGGGATCGTGTTGCTGCTCTACGTATTCAGCTCGGTGTTCATGTGGCTGCAGGGCTACGTGCTCAACGGCATCACGCAGCGCACCGTGCTGCGGCTGCGTGAGGACGTCGAGGCGAAGATCCACCGCCTGCCTCTGCGCTACTTCGACCGGATGCCGCGCGGCGAGCTGCTCAGCCGCGTCACCAACGACATCGACAACGTGTCGCAGAGCCTCCAGCAGACCCTGTCGCAGCTGCTCACCTCGTTGCTGACGGTCGTCGGCGTCGTGGTGATGATGTTCGTCATCTCGCCGGTGCTCGCGCTGGTCGCTCTCGTCGCGATCCCCGTGACCCTCGCGATCACGGTGCTCGTCGCGAGGCGCTCGCAGAAGCTGTTCGTGGCGCAGTGGACCCACACTGGTGCCCTCAACGCGCAGATCGAGGAGGGCTACACGGGCCACGCACTCGTGAAGGTCTTCGGGCGGCACCGCGAGGTACAGGCGCGGTTCGACGAGAAGAACGAGGAGCTGTTCCGCGCGAGCTTCGGGGCGCAGTTCATCAGCGGCATCATCATGCCCGCGACGATGTTCGTCGGGAACCTCGTGTACGTGGCGATCGCGGTCGTCGGCGGGTTGTTCGTCGCCAACGGGTCGATGCGATTGGGCGATGTCCAGGCGTTCATCCAGTACTCCCGGCAGTTCACGCAGCCGCTCTCGCAGCTCGGCTCGATGGCGAACCTGCTGCAGTCGGGTGTCGCGTCGGCGGAGCGGGTATTCGAGCTGCTCGACGCCGAGGAGCAGAGCGCCGACCCGGTACCCGCGGAGTCGCCCTCCGGGGCGACGGGATGCCTCGCGTTCGAGGATGTCGCGTTCTCGTACGACTCGGAGAAGCCGCTCATCGGCGACCTCTCGCTGGTGGCGGAACCCGGGCAGACGATCGCCATCGTGGGGCCGACCGGTGCGGGCAAGACGACGCTCGTGAACCTGATCATGCGCTTCTACGACCCGGACGCCGGTCGCATCACGCTCGATGGCATCGACACCACCCGGATGTCGCGCGACGACCTGCGCTCGCGTACCGGGATGGTGCTCCAGGACACATGGCTGTTCGGCGGCACGATCCGCGACAACATCGCCTACGGCCGTCCGGATGCCTCGGAGGAGGAGATCATGGATGCGGCGACAGCGGCATACGTCGACCGCTTCGTGCACTCACTGCCGGACGGCTACGACACGGTGCTCGACGATGAGGGCGGCAACGTCTCGGCGGGCGAGAAGCAGCTCATCACGATCGCGCGGGCGTTCCTCGCGAAGCCGTCGGTGCTGATCCTCGATGAGGCGACGAGCTCGGTCGACACCCGTACCGAGCTCCTCGTCCAGCGGGCGATGAGCGCGCTGCGGCGGGATCGCACGAGCTTCGTGATCGCGCACCGGCTCTCGACCATCCGCGATGCGGATCTGATCCTCGTGATGGAGCAGGGGGCGATCGTCGAACAGGGCACGCACGACGAGCTGCTCGCCGCGCAGGGAGCCTACGCACGTCTGTACGAGGCCCAGTTCGCGGCCCCGATCGAGGAGGTGGCCGATGCTGTGCCGGCGATGGTCGGGGCGCCCGCCACGCCGCCTCCCACGACCGGAGAGATCGTGCTCGATGCGCTCGCGGAGGAGGGTTCACCCGAGAACGCGGAATAGGCGGCGCCGTTCCTGTGTGGTGGTGGTGCCGGCGCGGGGCGGCGGTCAGGCCGACTTCGCGTCGGCGCCGCCTTCCGCGTCCTTGGCCGTGTTCGCGGGCCGCACGAGGGTCTCGTCGATCTCGGGGCGCTCGGTGCCCAGGCCGTCGAGTGCAGCGAACTCGTTCTGCGTGAGGCGCTTCGGAGTCTCGTCGATGGTGGCCGGGGTGCTGATCACCTTGGACTCGTCGAGTGCGTCGAGCTTGCGTGCCGTGACCAGAACGCGCTGCTCGAGCGAACTCGCGAACCGGTTGTAGTGCGTGACGGTCGACTCGATGGCCCCGCGGAGGCGGTCGGCGTGCTCGGAGAGCGTCGCGAGCCGGCCGTACAGCTCCTTGCCCAGATCGAAGAGCCGCTTGGCGTCCTCGGTGAGCACGTCCTGCTGCCAGGTGAACGCGATCGTCTTGAGCAGCGCCCACAGCGTTCCCGGGTTGGCGAGGATGATCCGCTTCGAGAACGCGTAGTCCATGAGGTTCGGATCCGCCTCGACGGCCGCCGCGAGCAGGGGCTCGTTCGGAATGAACGCGATCGTGAAATCGGGGCTGGCGTCGAGTCCCGTCCAATAGGACTTCGAGGCGAGGGCGTCGACGTGGCTCCGGACCTGCTTCGCGTGCTGGGCCAGGAGTCGGGTGCGCTGAGCCTCCTGATCGCCGGTCGCGGTCGCGGGGATGGCGCTCGCCTCGATGAACGAGTTGTACGGCACCTTCGCGTCGACCGGGATCGACTTGCCGCCCGGCAGGGTGACGATCATGTCGGGGCGTCGCGTTCCGCTCTCCGACTCGATCGTCGACTGCACCGAGAAGTCGACCCGGTTCAGGAGACCCGCCGACTCCACGAGGGTGCGCAGCTGGGTCTCGCCCCAGACTCCGCGGGTCGCGTTGTTGCGCAGAGCGCTCGCCAGCTGCTCGGCGGTCAGCCGCAGTCGCTCCTCGGACTCGGTGGCGGTGCGGAGCTGCTGCGTGAGCTCGCCGTGCTGCTGCGCCCGCTGGCTCTCGAGTTCGATGACCTTCCGCTGCATCGCGGTGAGCGTCTCCTTCACAGGCGCGAGCTCCTGCAGCACCTTGCTCTCTGCGGCTGCATCTGCCTGCCGCTTACGCGCCTCGGCGTCGGTGCGCTCGACGAGCTCGCGGTACTGATCGCGCGAGGCGGCGAGCTGCTCACGAACTCCGTCGAGGGCCGCCTGTGAACCCGCCAGCTGTCGTTCGACCTCAGCGCGAAGCGCGGCCTCCTCCGCACGCGCCCGCGCGAGTTCGGCGCCGTGCTGGGCCTCACGCAGTGCCACATCGGCCACGGTCGTCGCGGGGCGCGACCGTGCGACGAGCAGCGTGGCGCCCACGCCGATCGCGAGACCGATCGCGAGCCCGATGACGAGGGGGAGCAGCGCATCCATGCGGGCAGTCTGGCAGGGTCCCCCGACATCGCCCGCCCGACATCCTGGCCCCCTTCCAGAAATGCAGGAGATCCTCTGCGGGTCGCCGCGGAACCGCGGTATTTACTGCCCGCGCCCGGCATCGATCCTGCATTTCTCGCGGGAACCACGACCACGGTCGCAGCGGAAAATGTTTACGAAATGTCTGTGAGTAGCCTCACCGGTATGGCTGACGAGATCCTCGACCACTGGGTGAGCGGAGCCGCATTCGCCGGCGAATCCACCCGCACCGCTCCCGTCTACGACCCGGCGCGCGGCGTCGTGCAGCGCGAGGTGCGTCTCGCGTCGACGGCGGACGTGGATGCAGCGGTGCAGGCCGCTCGCACGGCCCTCGCGGGGTGGGGCGGCGCGAGCTGGGCGAAGCGCCAGCAGGTGCTCTTCGCCTTCCGCGAGATCCTCAACGCCCGCAAGGACGAACTGGGCGCGATCCTGACGTCCGAGCACGGCAAGGTCTCGTCCGATGCGCTCGGCGAGATCGCCCGCGGTCTCGAGGTGGTCGAGTTCGCGTGCGGCATCGCGCACCTCGCGAAGGGTGAGCACTCGGAGAACGTGTCGACCGGCGTCGATGTCTACTCGGTGCAGGAGCCGCTCGGCGTGGTCGGCATCATCTCGCCGTTCAACTTCCCGGCGATGGTCCCGATGTGGTTCTTCCCGATCGCGATCGCGCTGGGCAACACGGTCGTGCTGAAGCCGAGCGAGAAGGACCCGTCCGCGGCGATCTGGCTCGCGAAGGCCTTCCAGGAGGCGGGGCTTCCGGACGGCGTCTTCAATGTCGTACACGGAGACAAGGAGTCGGTCGACGCGATCCTCGATCACCCGGATGTCGCGTCCGTCTCGTTCGTCGGCTCGACGCCGATCGCGAAGTACGTCTACGAGCGCGGCACCGCGGCGGGCAAGCGCGTGCAGGCGCTCGGCGGTGCCAAGAACCACATGCTGGTGCTGCCGGACGCCGACCTCGATCTGGTGGCGGACTCCGCCGTCAATGCGGGCTTCGGCTCCGCGGGAGAGCGCTGCATGGCGATCTCGGTGGTCGTCGCGGTGGAGCCGGTCGCCGACGAGCTGGTCGCGAAGATCAGCGAGCGGATGGGCGGCCTGCGTGTCGGCGACGGCACCCGCGGCTGCGACATGGGTCCGCTGATCACGCGGGAGCACCGTGACAAGGTCGCCGGGTATCTCGACGTGGCCGTCGAGGACGGCGCGGACCTCGTGGTCGATGGTCGAGGGATCGAGGTCGATGGCGAGGCGGACGGATTCTGGCTCGGCCCGACGCTCGTCGACAAGGTGCCCACGAGCTCGAAGGTGTACACGGACGAGATCTTCGGCCCTGTGCTCTCGGTCGTGCGGGTCGCGAGCTACGAGGAGGGCCTCGCGCTTATCAACGGCGGCCGCTACGGCAACGGGACGGCGATCTTCACCAACGACGGCGGTGCGGCGCGGCGCTTCCAGCGCGAGGTGCAGGTCGGCATGGTGGGCATCAACGTGCCCATCCCCGTGCCGGTCGGGTACTTCTCCTTCGGCGGCTGGAAGGACTCGCTCTTCGGCGACACGAAGGCCTACGGCCCGGATGCGATCCGCTTCTTCACCCGTCAGAAGGCGGTGACGGCGCGCTGGCTGGATCCGTCGCACGGCGGAATCAACCTGGGCTTCCCCCAAAACGGTTGAATCCGTGCGCCATAGACATGTCTGTGGCGCGCAAGACAGGGGTGCGCGGGTGTCTACCGCGCCCTAGCCATGTCTATGGCGGATGAGACTCAGATCTGGGAGTCGAAGCGGTAGGGGACCGTCGTCGGGCCGTCGTGAGGGCCCGTGTTCTCGGCGTCGCCGGCGCGGCGGTAGATGAGCTGGCCCTGCTCCCACGGCAGCACGAGCTCGTCGTCGACGGCGTCCAGATTCTCCGCATCCAGCGGGATGATCTGCGTGTCGAGCGGGCCGCCGCTGAGGCGCCCCAAGATGGTCTCGGACATGACTCCTCCGTTCCGTCGGTCAGCCTACGCGCGCGGGCGGCGGGACGTCAGGATGCGGCGGCGACGGCGGGCGGCGCGATCGACGAGATCCGCACCCCGGCGAGCTCCGAGAGTTCCGGCAGATCGATGGCGCCGTGACGGTCGGCCGCGTGGATCATGATCGCCGCGCACGCCTCCGCGTCGGCGACCGCGTCGTGGTGAGGGAAGTCCTCGAATCCGACCGCCATCGCCACGAGAGGTAGGCGATACGAGTCGAGGTGGTATGTCTTGCGTGCGAGCTGCAGGCTGCACATATAGCTGTAGCTCGGAGCGACGAGGCCGGTCGCCGCGCAGGCGGCCTTGATGACCCCCATGTCGAATCCGGCGTTGTGCGCGACCAGGATGTCGTTCTCGGCGAACGCCATCAGGTCGGGCAGCTGCTCGGTCCACCCCGGCGCGCCCACGACGTCTTCGGCGCGGATCCCGTGGATGCGGGTGTTCCAGTCCACGAAGTGGTCATGCCCAGGCGGCGGCTGGATCAGCCACCCGATGCGGTCGACGATCTGGCCGTCGCGCACCTTCACGAGACCCACCGAGCACGCGCTCGCATTGGACCCGTTCGCGGTCTCGAAGTCGATCGCGGTGAAGTCCAGGGGCACGTTCCGACTCTCGCACGGGGCACCGACAGTGGGCTGGAGACGCGCCGCCGGCGCCGTACAGCCGGGCCGTTCGGCACCCCGCCGCACGCGACGGGGCCGTCGCCGGATCTCTCCGACGACGGCCCCGATGGTGGTGACGCGACTGCTGAGCCGGTGCCTGGCACCGATGCTCAGCGGATGCGCGTGAGATACGCGAGCGCGATGATCTGCTCCCGCTCGCGAGCGCGCTGCTGCGCGAGCGCGAGTCGCTGATCGTGATCGATCAGGGTCTGCTCGAGCCGGCTCGCGCGACGCTCGCTGCGTGCAAGCGCGCGGTCGGGGCGGCGGCCCCAACGGATGAGCGCCATGCCCAGGTGCAGCGCGGCGCGGTCGATGAGCCCGACCCGGCGCGCGGGGCGCTGGGTCTCGACCCGGGTGGTCGATTGCGTGGTGTCGTGACGCGTCGTGGGCGTCAACGTGGTGTTCATTTCGGTGTCCTCGAGAGTGGTGGTTGTCGAGACCGCCTTGTGGGCGGTTCCGGAGGGTGCCGCGGATTCGGGCACGGTATCGACCACCGCCGACATGGCGGGATCGTGGACGGGACGTGATCCTCGGATGCGGAATGCATCCGGAATCGGGCTTCGAGAGCGTCGCCACCGTCATGGACGGCGGCGCAGAAACGCTCAGCCTTCCCGGACGATGATGACGCCGACGACGTCGGCGATGAATGCGAGCTGGCGCTCGCCGCGAGTGAACTCTGTGACTGTTGCGATCATCCCCGGCTCCTTTCGGCATCTGATGTGCACCGGCTCTCGGTGCAGCCGTTCACGATATCCGGCGGATTCCCAGGAACGCAAGCACCCCGGGCGTGTCGCGGTCCAGATGCAGCGAATCGGCCCGAAATAGTCCGAGCGCTCGATGCCTACCGCTCGGCGCTGACCACCTCGGCGTCCGAGCGGCGACCGACCCGCCGCAGCGCCAGCCCCAGTCCCGACGAGCCCGCGAGTCCCGCGAGGACACCGAGGGGGAGGCCCGGCATCCACGAACCGGAGAGTCCGATCGAGAGAAGGACGGCGACCGCGACGATCAGCGTGTAGCTCACCAGCTTCGCAACCACGATCATCCAGCGCGTCATCTCGTCCTCCCGCCCTCACGCTACCCGGCCGTGGAGAACGCGGGCCGGCGCCATCCACCCCCGGTACGCTTGACCCCCGTGGCTCTCACCATCGGCATCGTCGGGCTCCCCAATGTGGGCAAGTCGACCCTCTTCAACGCGCTCACCAAGAACACGGTGCTCGCCGCGAACTACCCGTTCGCGACGATCGAGCCGAACGTCGGGGTGGTGAACCTGCCGGACGAGCGGCTGCAGGTGCTGGCGCAGATCTTCGGCAGCGAGCGCATCCTGCCTGCGACGGTGAGCTTCGTCGACATCGCGGGCATCGTGAAGGGCGCGTCCGAGGGGGAGGGGCTCGGCAACCAGTTCCTCGCCAACATCCGCGAGGCCGACGCGATCGCCCAGGTGGTCCGGGGATTCGACGACGCGGATGTCGTGCACGTCGCGGGTGCCGTGAACCCGCAGGACGACCTCGAGGTCATCACGACCGAACTCGCTCTCGCCGATCTGCAGACCCTCGAGAAGGCGATCACCCGTCTCGAGAAGGAGGTCAAGGGCAAGAAGGCGGATCCCGCCGTGCTCGCCGCGGCGGTCGAAGCCAAGCAGGCGCTCGACGCGGGAACTCCGCTTTCGCGCGCGAGCGGCATCGAGCTCGGGCTGCTGAAGGAACTCGGCCTCATGACCGCGAAGCCGATCATCTACGTGTTCAACGTCGACGAGGCGGTGCTCACGGATGACGCGCGCAAGGCGGAGCTGGCGGCCCTCGTCGCTCCCGCTCAGGCGGTGTTCCTCGACGCCAAGGTGGAGTCGGAGCTCATCGACCTCGACCCCGAGGATGCGGCCGAGTTGCTCGCCTCCACGGGCCAGGATGAGTCTGGTCTCGACCAGCTCGCCCGCATCGGATTCGACACCCTCGGACTCCAGACCTACCTCACGGCCGGCCCGAAGGAGTCGCGCGCATGGACGATCCGCAAGGGCTGGAAGGCTCCGCAGGCGGCGGGCGTCATCCACACGGACTTCGAGCGCGGCTTCATCAAGGCGGAGGTCGTGTCGTTCGAGGATCTCGTCGCGGCCGGTTCACTCCCCGAGGCGCGCTCCCGCGGCAAGGCCCGCGTCGAGGGCAAGGACTACGTCATGCAGGATGGCGACGTGGTCGAGTTCCGCTTCAACGTCTGACGCACACCCCGAGCGCCACCGCTCAGCCCGCCGACTCCGACGCGAGCCGCGGCTCCACTCGCCGCTCCGGGCGGTACCCCGCCTTGTCGGCGTAGAACGCGCGGATGGCGTCCATGTCCGCGCCGACATCACCGGTCAGCTCGAGCGTGGGCCCGAGCCCCGTGGTCATCGTGGTCCGGTCGACGTAGCCGAGGGTCACCGGCATCCCCGTCTCGCGGGCGATGCGGTAGAAGCCCGACTTCCAGTGGGTGTTGCCACCTCGGGTGCCGTCGGGCGTCACGACGAGGCCGAAAACCTCACCGGCCCGTACCCGCGCCACGACCTCCTCGACCACCCGGCCGGGGTCCGCTCGGTCGACGGGGATGCCCCCGAGTCCGCGCATGATCGGGCCGCGCCATCCCGCGAACAGGCTCTTCTTCCCGAGCCAGCGGATGTCGATCCCGAGTCGCCACGCGATCGCCAGCATGAAGACGAAGTCCCAGTTGGAGGTGTGCGGGGCGCCGATGAGAACGGTCGGCCGGGTCGGCGCCGGCTCGCCCGCGAGGCTCCACCGGCTGAACGTCCAGAAAACACGGGCGAGGAGTCGGCGCATCCGGTCACGGTACGCGATGCCTCATCACGTGCGGGGAATGCGCTAGACCCCGTCGACGAGAGCGTCGCGGAGTGCCTCGGAGAGGTCGGGAGGCAGATCGACCGGCACGGCGAGGGCGTGCAGAGCCCGGGAGAAGAAGTTGCGGGCCGCTGCCGCGAGCGCGATGTCGACGATCTCGTCGTCGCTGAAGCCCAGTTCGCGCAGGCGGAGGGAGTCGGCGTCGGTCATCGATGAGGAGTCGCGCGACAGCTTCTGAGCGAACTCCATCATCGCGACCTCCGCCTCGCTCAATCCGGCGTCGTGGAAGTCGCGGGCGATACGGATGAGCTGCTCCTCGTCGAACACCTTGAGAGTTCGTCGCCCGTGCGCGAGCCGGCAGGCGCGGGATCCGATCGCCTCCGCGGCCGCAAGCGTCACGAGTTCGTAGCGACGCAGATCCATGGTGCGGATCGACGCGCGGATCAGGTCTTCGAACGCGCGGACGGCGGGCGCGTTGGTGGCCATCACACGGGTGTGCGACGGGACGTAGCCCATCGCCTCGAGGTCGTCGGCGTACAGCTGGGCGGCGTCGCCCGTGACGTCGCTGGGTTCGGGGGTGCGGATGATCGTCATGGAGTCCTCCCGGCGCCAAGCATCCCACCGGGCGCACGACGTCGTCACCCGTTCGTGGGCTGCCACTCGACTTCGGACGGGACTACCTTCCGGAGTTGGGAGGGATTGCAGATGAAACGGAATGCAATCGCATTGCTCGGGGCGGTGGTTCTCGTGCTCGGGCCGACGCTCGCAGGCTGCTCGGAGGTGTCCGCTCCGATCTCGGCGTCGCTCAGCTCGTCGGTCGCGAAGACCTACAAGAACTGCACCGAACTGAATAAGAAGTATCCGCATGGTGTGGGCAAGAAGGGGGCCAAGGACAAGGTGCGCGGGTCGACGAAGCCCGTGACCAACTTCACGGTCTCCACAGCCCTCTACAACGCCAACAAGAAGTCGGACCGCGACAAGGACGGGGTGGCTTGTGAGAAGCGCTGACCTGGGCGGCGTGATGCCGATCCGCGCGGCTCGCATGCCCCTACGATGAGCACCATGGGAACGCTCTACTACGCGGACCAGGCGATCGAGATGGACGATCGCACTCTGGCGCATCTCAAGGTCGCGGTGGTGACGAAGCTGCGTCGCGGCGAGAGCTTCACCCTCTCGTGGACGCACGCGGACGATCAGGCCCCGGGGCGCACGACCATCTGGATGCACGAGTCGATCGCGCTGCGGTTCGAGTTCGGCGAATTGACCCCGCCCGTGCTCCATCGCGAGTGGATCGAAGAGATCCTCCGCTCGGCGAACACGACGGGTGGCATCCAGCTCACCAAGGAGCACATCGAGACAGGCCCGGTGGAGCTCGAGGAGCCGTCGGCGGTGCTGGAGCGATAGCACGTTCCGTGTGAAAACGGAACGCCCTCGACCGGCCCGGATCGTCTCTCCATGATGGGAGCGGGTGATATCGATGAAGGCGCTGTTGTACTCCGGACACGAGCTGATCACGACCGACGCGGTCGCGGAGGCTCTGCTGGACTATGTCATGACGCTGCCGTTGAACCAGAGGCCGGACCGGATCATGGTTCCGGCGCTGCGCGATGGATCCCGCACGGTCGCCCAGCTGGTTCTCACCGCGGGAACGCCCTTGGCGGTGACCACGATCGACGGCCCCGATACGCCGCTCGACGGCGAGGACTATGCGATCGAGGTGCTGCGACGAAAGACACGCCGACTCGACAGCGTCGGATTCGACCTCCACACGTGAGAGTGCGCAGCGGCGCACGCGCGTCAGCGGGCGGGATGGTCCTTGCGCTTGACCGAGTTGTCGTGCGATCGCACCAGCTTCTCGGTCGCCGGGTCTTCGCCCAGCACGAGGCCGCGGGTCGAACCGGCCTGGGCGGCGAGTTCCTCCAGCCACTCTTTGTCGATCAGCGGCATCCGGCTGCCGGAGTAGCGGAAGTACAGAGGGATGGCGGTGTCCATCCAGATCGAGCTGCGGCCATCCCCGACACCAGGCGTGTCGCGCCAACTGAGCATGAACGACTCACGGCGGCGGAGCTTGCCGTTGATGACCAGTTCGAGGTGCGCCAGCACGCGGTCATCGAACGCGAACTCGAGCCCCGCGTCGCCGTAGATGAGCGATCCCACTGCAGCCTTCCCCTCGCGCGTCCAAGTGCGGACCCGCTCCGGCGATCGTACGGCACCGGTGAGTCCCGCGGCGACGTTCGCTAGGGTCTCGGACATGAGTTCTGCAGCGTCGCACGAACCGGATTCGAGCACGCTGCCGGGTGCGCCTGCCGTGCTCGTCGCGACGCGGAGCCCCGGGGTTCTGGGCGCCGTCGCCGTAGCGGCGCTGGTGGGATGGGCGCTCAATCTCTTGGGCGGCCTTCGTTTTCCCGCGAACGCTCCTGTCGAGTGGGTCTACAACGCGGTGCTCGGTCTCGATTTCATCGCCGTCGCGATCGCGTGTGGGATCGGGTGCCTGCTGTCGATCTCGCCTCGCCCCGTCGCGCAGGCGCGGGTGATGCCGTGGGCCGCCCTGGTGCTCGCGCTCGTGGCCGTCGTGGCGTGGGCGACCACTGCATCCGGTCTGTTCGCCACGGCTACCGGAGGACGCGGCATGTATGCGGACGACACCTGGGGCGTCCTGCTCGTCCAGGTGCCGTGGGTGCTGGGGGCGGTGTTCGGGGCATATGGCTACCGTCGCCCACCGCGACCGGGGCACAACCTTGCAGCGCTCATCGCCATCGGACTGTGGGGTCTCGTGGCCGTCGGAGTCGTCGCGTCCGCTCTTCTCTACGCGGCGGGGCTCACCGACTGAGCGACGCCCGCATCCGCTAGGCTGGCCGCACAATCGAACATCGGGCCGAACGCGATGCGGGAGAGCCGGCGAACACCGTCGGCACCGAAGGAGCAAGCCTCCCCGCCAAACTCTCAGGTACGTGTACCGCATCGACAGGCCACTCTGAAAAGTGCTTCCACGTGAAGCGCGGACGCCACATCGAGCAGCGCCTCCGGGCGGCGGCTCGTGAACTCCGCCTCTGCGAAGCCGCCCACGGTGAAAGCGACCACCAGTCGCGAATCTCTCAGGCACCGATGACAGAGGGGGAGTTCCACCGACACACGATCGGAGAGCTCGCCCATGACCGAATCACCTGACGGCACCGAACGCCGCTCGCCCCTTGACGGCGTCCACGTCGCAGCGGGCGCCAGCTTCACCGACTTCGCCGGATGGCGCATGCCCGTCCGCTACAGCTCCGAGCTCGCCGAGCACCACGCCGTGCGCACGGCGGCAGGTCTCTTCGACCTGAGTCACATGGCCGAGATCGTGGTGATCGGTCCGGAGGCCGCCGCAGCACTCGATTACGCGCTCGCCGGCCGCCTCTCCGCGCTCGTCGACGGGCAGGCGAAGTACAGCCTGCTGCTCGCCGAGGACGGCGGCACCATCGACGACGTCGTCGTGTACCGCACGGGATCCGACCGCTTCCTCGTGGTCGCGAACGCGGGCAACCGGGGGCCGGCTGCGGAAGCGCTGCGTGACCGCGCCGCAGGTTTCGACTGCGTCGTGGAAGACGAATCCGACGACGTCGCGCTCATCGCGCTGCAGGGGCCGCGTGCCGAGGAGATCCTTCGCGGCGTCGACGGGTTCGACATCCCGGAACTCGACGGGCTGCGCTACTACCGCGCCACGACCGGCGACTTCCGAGGCCACGAGGTCCTGGTGGCGCGCACGGGATACACCGGCGAAGACGGCTTCGAGTTCTATCTCGCCCCGGAGGCGGCGACCTCGCTGTGGGAGGCGATCGCCGAGACGGGCGCGGGATCCGGACTCGTGCCCGCGGGGCTCGCCGCGCGCGACACGCTGCGCCTGGAGGCGGGCATGCCCCTCTACGGCAACGAGCTCACCCGCAGCACTCAGCCCGCGCAGCTCGGGCTCGGCCGCGTGGTCGTGCTCGACAAGGACGGCGGATTCGTGGGCCGAGAGGCCGTCGCCGCCGGCCCCGCGGACGACGCGCCGGTGCTCGTGGGGCTCGCATCCGAGGGGCGACGTGCCGGACGCACCGGCTACCCCGTCGTGGCGGATGCGGACGGCACCGAAGCCGTCGGCGCCGTGACGAGCGGCGCGCTCTCGCCGACGCTCGGGCATCCGATCGCGATGGCCCTCGTGCGACCCGACCTCGCCGCCCCCGGAACTTCCCTGTACATCGATGTCCGCGGCACGCGTCTCGCCGCGACCGTCGTTCCCCTCCCGTTCTATTCGAGAAAGAAGAGCTGATGGCCCTCCCCGAGAACCTCGCCTACACCGCCGAGCACGAGTGGGTCGCCGTCGACGGCGACGTGGCGCGCATCGGCATCACCGACTACGCGGCCGACAAGCTCGGCGACGTGGTCTTCGTCGAACTGCCGGCGATCGGCTCCACCGCTGCCGCCGGACGCGTGGTGGGTGAGATCGAGTCGACGAAGTCGGTCGGCGAGCTCTATGCGCCGGTCGACGGCGAGGTCGTGGAGGTCAACGAGGAGCTCGTAGCCGATCCGTCGCTCGTGAACTCCGACCCGTACGGGGCCGGCTGGATGATCGCGGTGCGCTTCACGGAGCTTCCCACCCTTCTCACGGCGGACGAGTACGCCGCCCTCACGGCAGAGTGACGATGAGGGAGCTGTTCGCAGACCGTCACATCGGCACCGACTCCGCAGCGCAGCGCGAGATGCTCGCGTCGCTCGGGTACGCGAGCGTCGACGCGCTCGTGGATGCGGCGATCCCGTCGGGGATCCGCCAGCCCGCGGACGCCGTCACATCGCTGCCCACCGCCGCGAGCGAGACGGAGGCGCTCGCCGAGTTGCGGGTGCTCGCCGCCCGCAACCGCGTGACGCGCCCCATGATCGGCCTCGGCTACTACGGCACGACGACCCCCGCGGTCATCCAGCGCAACGTGCTCGAGAACCCCAGCTGGTACACGGCCTACACGCCGTACCAGCCCGAGATCTCGCAGGGTCGCCTCGAGGCGCTCATCAACTTCCAGACGATGGTCACCGACCTGACGGGGTTGGCGACCGCCAACGCGTCGATGCTCGACGAGGGCACGGCGGTGGTCGAGGCGATGCTGCTCGCGCGCCGCGCATCCCGCTCGACCTCGAACATCTTCCTGGTCGACAGTGACGCACTGCCGCGCACCATCGCGCTGCTGCGCCACCGCGCGGAGGCGGTCGGCATCGAACTGCACGAGACGGACTTCTCGGATGCCGACTCGGTCGACGCGTTCGGCGCCTTCATCCAGTACCCGGGAGCGTCGGGGCGCCTGTGGAACCCGTCCGCGGTCGTCGAGGCCGTGCACGGGCAGGGCGGCATCGCGGTCGTCGCGGCCGACCTGCTCTCGCTCGCCCTCGTCACGAGTCCCGGCGAGCTCGGCGCGGATGTCGCGGTCGGCACCTCGCAGCGCTTCGGCGTGCCCCTCGGGTTCGGGGGGCCGCACGCCGGATACATGGCGGTTCGTGCGGGCCTCGAGCGCCAGATGCCGGGCCGCCTGGTGGGCGTCTCGCAGGATGCCGCGGGCTACCCGGCGTACCGCCTCAGCCTGCAGACGCGCGAGCAGCACATCCGTCGCGAGAAGGCCACGAGCAACATCTGCACCGCGCAGGTGCTGCTTGCCGTGATGGCGTCGATGTACGCCGTCTACCACGGCCCTCGCGGCATCAAGGCGATCGCCCACCACGCGAACCGGATGGCGAACCTGCTCGTCGACGCGCTCGGCGAGCACGGCATCCAGCCGGTGCACGGGCTCTTCTTCGACACCGTGCAACTGCGGGTGCCGGGTCGTGCCGCAGGGATCGTCGCAGCCGCGTCGGCAGCAGGCGTGCTGCTGCGCGAGGTGGACGCCGACACGGTGCAGTTCTCGACCGACGAGACCACGACCTCCGCGGATGCGCTCGTCGTGCTGCGCGCGGTGCTGGGCGACGACGCGCCCACGGAGCTCGGCTTCAAGCCCGTGTCGCGCTCGATCGATCCCGAGCACATGCGTCAGACGGAATATCTGACGCATCCGGTGTTCACGACGCATCACTCCGAGACCGGGATGATGCGCTACCTCAAGTACCTCGCCGACAAGGACTACGCGCTCGACCGCGGCATGATTCCTCTCGGCTCGTGCACGATGAAGCTCAACGCGGCCACCGAGATGGCGGCGGTCACCTGGCCGGAATTCGCGAACCTGCATCCGTTCGCGCCGGAGGCCGACACCGCGGGATACCGCGCGCTGATCGGCCAGCTGTCGGGCTGGCTCGCCGAGGTGACCGGATACGACGCCGTGTCGCTGCAGCCCAACGCCGGCAGCCAAGGCGAGCTCGCGGGCCTCCTCGCGATCCGGGCGTATCACCGCGACCACGGAGGCGAGCACCGCACGGTGTGCCTCATCCCGTCGAGCGCGCACGGCACGAACGCAGCCAGCGCGGTACTTGCGGGGATGCGGGTCGTCGTCGTCGCGTGCGACGAGCTCGGCAACGTCGATCTCGACGATCTGCGGGCGAAGGTCACCGAGCACGCTGATGATCTGGCTGCGCTCATGGTGACGTACCCGTCGACGCACGGCGTGTACGAGCACGAGATCCTGGCGGTGACGGATGCGGTGCACGACGCCGGTGGGCAGGTGTACGTCGACGGGGCGAACCTCAACGCCCTGCTCGGGTATGCGCGATTCGGCGACTTCGGCGGAGACGTGTCGCACCTGAACCTGCACAAGACGTTCTGCATCCCGCACGGTGGTGGTGGCCCGGGGGTCGGGCCGGTGGCTGCGAAGGCGCACCTGGCCCCGTACCTGCCGGAGGGCGACGCGAACCCTGTGAGCTCGGCGCCGTACGGCAGCCCGAGCATCCTGCCGATCTCGTGGGCGTACGTGCGCATGATGGGGGCCGAGGGCCTGCGTCGTGCGACGGGTGCGGCTGTGCTCGCCGCGAACTACGTCGCGGTGAAGCTGCGCGACCACTTCCCGGTGCTGTACGCGGGTGACCATGGGCTCGTGGCGCACGAGTGCATCCTCGACCTGCGTCCGCTTCGGGAGGCGACGGGGGTGACGGTCGACGACGTCGCGAAGCGGCTTATCGACTACGGATTCCACGCGCCGACGATGTCGTTCCCGGTCGCGGGCACGCTCATGGTCGAGCCGACCGAGTCGGAGGATCTGGCCGAGCTCGACCGGTTCGTCGAGGCGATGATCGCGATCAAGGCCGAGGCGGATGCGGTCGGCGCAGGACGCTGGCCTCGTGACGACAACCCGCTCGTGAACGCGCCGCACACCGCGGAGTCGGTGGTGGCGGGGGAGTGGCAGCACCCGTACTCGCGCGAGGAGGCCGTCTATCCGGTCCACTCGCTCGTGCATGGCGGCAAGTACTGGCCGCCGGTGCGTCGCATCGACCAGGCCTACGGAGACCGCAACCTGGTCTGCGCCTGCCCCCCGGTAGAGGCCTTCGCCTGATCGGGCGTTAGACATGTCTGTGGCCCGCTAGACACCGCCGCGCGGGTGTCAAGCGCGGCGCAGACATGTCTAACGCCCAGAGAGAGCATCACTCGGGGGGTGGGAGCGCGTAGCGGGTCTGGGCCGCATCGGGGGTCGGGAAGAGCCGGCGCAGCTCCTCGCGGATCTGCTCGGCGCTGCGGTAGGTGAGGCCCACCATCGCGACGTGCTTCCAGCGGATCGCGCCCGCACCATCGAGGATGAACACGCTGCGACGTACCGCGAGGCCCGCGAGCATCACGCCGTACTCACGCGCGACACCCGCCGTGTCTGCGAGCAGCGGGAAGGTGATCCCCTGCGCGCGAGCGAACTCCTCGTGGCTCTCGATTCCCTGGGGGCTGATGCCCCACACCTCGGCGCCCAGGTCGCGGAACCCGGCCAGCTGGTCCTGGTAGCTGCACAGCTGCTCGGTGCACACCTTGCTCGCATCGAGCGGGTAGAAGGCCAGCACGAGCGGTCGGCCCCGCGCAGCGGAGAGCGCGAACTCGCTGTGCTCAGTCTGACCATCGCGGATACGGATGCCGGGCAGGCGGAAGTCCGGGGCGATGTCTCCGATATCGGTGCCGGTCACCGGACCAGCGTAGGTGACATGTCAGCCAGATGCACCGGTCGGCAGGCCGAACAGCTCCGGCCACATCCCCGCCACCCAGGGGTACCCCACGAACACTGCCGCGTCGATGAGGAAGTGCGCCACCAGGAAGGGCGCGAGTCGACCGGAGCGGGCGAAGAGGACGCCGAACAGCAGACCCATCAGGAGGTTGCCGATGAACGCCCCCGGGCCCTGGTAGAGGTGGTAACTCGCGCGCAGCACCGACGTCGCCACGATGATCGGCCACACGCCCCATCCGGCCTGCCGCAGCCGCGCGAACAGGTATCCGAGCACCACGACCTCTTCCTGGATCGATGCGCGCGCCGCCGCGAGCAGGAGAACCGGGATGGTCCACCAGTGGTCGCCGAGCCCACCAGGGTCGACCGCCACGAACAGCCCCAGTGCGCGCCCCCCGAGGTAGAGGGCGATCCCGGGCAGGCCGATCGCGACCACGAGCAGCGCACCCCACCCGGCGTCGCGTCCGAACCGTCCTCCCTCGAGTCCGAGCGACGCGAGATGCGGACGGCGCGGCGACCACAGCAGGTAGCCGACGAGGAGGACGGGAGCGAGGGCGAACGCGATCCCGAGAAGCTGGTAGATGAGGTCGAACACCTCGCGATCGCTGCGCGACGGGTTGAGCGTCGCCGTCTGATCCGCGAGCGCCACCTCGCTGGTCAGCCGGTAGACGAGGGCGACGATCGCGTACACCGCGGACTGGCCGAGGCCGAGAGCCAACACGATGGCGATCTCCCAGGCGATGCGACCACGGGTCGGTGTCGGGGCGGGCGGGGGAGGCGGAACGCGTTCGCGCAGGAGCACGGGACGATGCTAAACGGCCCGCGCTGCGGCGGGTGCGTCGCTGCGGCAGCACCCCGCGCAGCATTCCGCAACCCGGTGCAACAAATCTGCGCGGTTTTAGCTTCCGTGCACAGATCCGGCGTACCGGTTTCCTGCTTGTAACGATTCCACGATGCGGTTTGGCCGAGGTCGAAATCGCGACTTAAGGTTGCCGAATCACCGCCATGCGGCTCTTTGCCCGCATGGCGTCCCATTGTGTACAGGAGGAATCGTGCGAATCACTCGCATCGCAGCAGCAGCTGGAGGCATCGCTCTTGCCTCAGCGCTCGTCCTCACCGGATGTGCGTCGGATAACGGCGGCACCGGTGGTGGCGGATCGTCGACGGGAGTCGTCTCCGTCGCATGGGGTGAGCCGGAGAACCCGCTCATCCCGGCCAACACGAACGAGGTCAACGGCGGTCTGGTCCTGAACAACATGTTCGCCGGCCTCGTCTACTACAAGGCCGACGGTTCGTGGGACCTCGACGCCGCCGAGTCGATCGAGTCCGACGACTACAAGACGTGGACCATCAAGCTCAAGGAAGGCCAGACCTTCACCGACGGCACCCCGGTGACGTCGTCGTCCTTCGTGGACGCCTGGCAGTGGGCCGCGTCCGACCCGGCTCTGCTGAACCAGTGGTGGTTCATCGACGCGATCGCGTTCGAGGGTGGCACCTACGACGGCGGCGAGGACACCCTCGCACTCGACGTGGTCGACGACCTCACCTTCACCGTCGAGCTCGCGCAGCCGCGTGCCGACTTCCCGGTCGCCCTCGGCTACACGGTGTTCTTCCCGCTGCCCGAGTCGTTCTACGACGACCCGGAGGCGTTCGGTGACGCTCCCGTGGGCAACGGCCCCTACAAGCTCTCGGAGGAGGGCTGGCAGCACGGCGAGAGCCTGAACCTGGTCCCCAACGACGACTACTCGGGCCCGCGCAAGGCCGAGAACGGTGGTCTGAACTTCAAGGTCTACGGCACGCTGGATGCGGCCTACGCGGACCTCGTGTCCGACAACGTTGACGTCATCGAGTCGGTTCCCACCAACTCGCTGTCCAACTTCAAGTCGGACCTCGGAGACCGTGCCGTGGAGCAGGGCTCGGCCGTGTTCCAGTCGTTCACGATCAACTACAACCTCGAGCACTTTGCTGACGACGAGGAAGGCAAGCTGCGTCGTGCAGCCCTCTCGCACGCGATCAACCGCGAGGAGATCACCAGCGTGATCTTCCAGGGCACGCGTACGCCGGCCGAGGAGTTCACCTCGCCCGTCATCGCGGGCTTCGACCCCGGCGCGATCGAGGGTTCGGACGTCCTGACGTACGACCCGGAGCTCGCCAAGGAGCTGTGGGCGCAGGCTGACGCGATCTCCCCGTGGGAGGGTACGTTCCAGCTGGCCTACAACGCCGACGGCGACCACCAGTCGTGGGTCGACGCGACCGTCAACTCGATCAAGAACTCGCTCGGCATTGACGCTGTCGGCCTCCCGTACCCGGACTTCGCGGGTCTCCGGACCGAGGTCAACGACCGCACGATCAAGGCGGCGTTCCGTACCGGCTGGCAGTTCGACTTCCCGTCGCAGGCGAACATCCTCGGTGCGCTCTATGTGACCGGCTCGGGTTCGAACGACGCCGATTACTCGAACGAGAACTTCGACACTCTCTTCCGTGAGGGCCTCGCGGCTCCCACGCTCGACGAGCAGAACGAGTTCTTCAACCAGGCGCAGGGGCAGCTCTTCGAGGACCTGCCGGCGATCCCGCTCTGGTACGGTTCGGTCACCGCCGGTTACTCGACTCTGGTGGAGGACGTGGAGTACGGCTGGGACAGCTGGCCCATCCTCTACCAGGTCACCAAGGCCGAGTAAGAGACCACTCGCACACCCCGGTGGGGCGGCGTTCCAACGCCGCCCCACCGGCTGTGCGCCGAACTTTCGAGTAAGTCATGTTCTGGTACATCATCAGGCGCCTCCTTCAAGGCATTCCCGTCTTCCTCGGGTCGACGTTCCTCATCTTCTCGATGGTCTTCCTCGTGCCGGGGAACCCCGTGCTCCGCATGTTCGGTGATCGCACGCCGTCGCCGGAGCAGATCGCGGCGCTCGAGGCGAAGTTCCATCTCGATCAGCCGTTCCTCGTCCGCTACTTCATCTACCTCGGCGACGTCTTCCAGGGCAATCTCGGCACCACGTACGCGGGCCAGTCGGTCAACGAGATCCTCGCTCGCACCTTCCCGACCACGCTGCGGCTCGCACTCCTCGCTGTGCTGATCCAGCTCATCGTCGGCGTGCTGGCTGGCCTCATCTCGGGTCTGCGTAAGGGCGGGATCTTCGACCACGCCGCCCTCATCGTCACGCTGTTGCTGATCTCGATCCCGGTCTTCGTGCTCGCCTTCGTCGCGCAGTGGTTCTTCGGTATTCAGCTCGGGTGGTTCCGACCAACGGTGGGGTCGGGTGCTCCATGGAGCGATCTGATACTCCCGGCGATCGTGCTCGCAGCTCTCAACATGGCCTACGTGGTGAGACTCACGCGCGCGTCCGTCATCGAGACCAGCCAGAACGACTTCGTCCGCATGGCCTACGGCAAGGGACTCTCACGCCGTCGTGTGATCCCGGTGCATATCCTGCGCAACTCGATGATCCCCGTCACCACCAACCTCGCCGCCGATTTCGGCATCCTCATCGTCGGTGCCACCGTCACGGAGGGCATCTTCAACGTGCCCGGTGTCGGCAACGAGCTCTTCAAAGCCATCAATAGACACGACACACCCGAGATCGTCTCGATCGTGACGATCCTCGTCATCGTCTACGTGTTCGTGAACCTGCTCATCGACCTCCTCTACGGAGTGCTCGACCCGAGGATCCGCTATGTCAAGTAAGAATCCCGTACGCACTGCTCCGCACTTTGTGGCGGAGGTCGACGAGGGCGGCCTGGGCGCCGTCGATGCGGTGCGCGTCAGCGATCGCAAGTCGAACCTGTGGCTCGATGCCTGGCGCGACCTCCGTGGGCGCTGGATGTTCTGGGTCTCGGCGGTGTTCATCCTGTTCATCGTGTTCGTGGCGCTGTTCCCCACCGTGTTCACTCAGGTGCCGCCGAACGACGGCTGCATCCTCACCGTCCAGAACGAGACCCAGGCGGCGGAACTCGGGGTGCCGGTGGGAACGGTCATCTCCGACCACGGACCGCTGCCGGGGCATCCGCTCGGATTCACGCGGCAGGGATGCGATGTGTTCTCGCGAATCGTTCACGGAACGGGGACCTCGCTCTCGGTCGGCCTCATCGTGACCGTCATCGTCGCGGTGATGGGAATCGCGCTCGGAGCGTTCGCGGGTTACTTCGGCGGATGGATCGACTCGTTCCTCATGCGCATCGGCGACATCTTCTTCGCGATCCCGTACATCCTCGCGGCGGTCGTGATCATGTCGATGTTCCTCGCGGACCGCAACATTCTCATCATCTCGCTCGCGATCGGCTTCTTCGCGTGGCCATCCACAGCCCGCATCTTGAGATCTGAGGTGCTCCGGGTCAAACAACTGGACTATGTGATGGCCTCGGAGGCGATCGGAGTCTCGAAGCTGCGGACGATGTTCTCGCACGTGATGCCGAACTCGCTCGCGCCGGTGATCATCATCTCGACCGTCGGCCTCGCCGGCGCCATCACGGCCGAGGCGACCCTGTCGTTCCTCGGCGTCGGACTCCCGGCGAACATCTTCATGTCTTGGGGCAACGACATCGCGCAAGCTCAGCAGAGCCTGCGGACGGCGCCGCAGGTCCTGATCTACCCGTCGATCGCTCTGTCGTTCACTGTGCTCGCGTTCATCCTGCTGGGTGAGACCGTACGAGATGCGCTCGACCCGAAGGCGAGGGCCACCCGATGAGCACAGTCGAACCGCTGCTGCAGGTCGAGGATCTGCAGGTCGGATTCAAGACGCAGGATGGCTTTGTTCCCGCCGTTCGTGGGGTCAGCTTCGACGTCTACCCGGGCGAGACCATCGCGATCGTGGGGGAGTCGGGCTCGGGCAAGTCCACGACGGCGCACGCGATCATCAACCTGCTTCCGGGCAGCGGCAAGATCGCCGGCGGATCGGTGCGATTCGAGGGTCGCGACCTGACGAAGCTCAAGCGCAACGAGATGGAGGACGTGCGTGGAAAGCTGATCGGCCTCGTCCCTCAGGACCCGATGAACAGCCTGAACCCGGTGCACCGCATCGGCTTCCAGGTGGAGGAGACCATCCGCGCGAACGGCCTCGCCACGTCGAAGCGGGCTGTGCGCAAGCGTGCGGTCGAGGTGCTGAAGGAAGCGGGCCTGTCGGATGCGGACACCCGCCTGCGGCAGTTCCCGCATGAGTTCTCGGGCGGAATGCGTCAACGTGTGCTCATCGGCGTCGGCCTGTCCTCGCATCCGAAGCTCCTCATCGCCGACGAGCCGACGAGCGCCCTCGATGTGACGGTGCAGAAGACGATCCTCGACCACCTGGAGAGCCTGACTGCGGAGCGGAACACCGCTGTCATCTTCATCACCCACGATCTGGGGCTCGCCGCAGAGCGCGCCGAGAACATCGTCGTGATGAACCGCGGGCGCATCGTGGAGTCCGGGCCCGCGCTCGAGATCCTGCGCAACCCGCAGCACCCGTACACGAAGCGACTCGTGTCGGCGGCGCCCAGCCTCGCGTCCACGCGGCTCGGCTCCCGGTCCGCGACCGTCGGCCTGGCCTCCTCCGCGACGCCCGCGGGGACCCCGGTTCCGCCGGTTATCGAGTTCCAGGACGTCACCAAGGTGTTCAAGATCCGCACCGGCGGCCCGCGGTCGATCCCGTTCACGGCGGTCGACAAGATCTCGTTCCAGGTTCCGAAGGGCTCGACGATGGCGCTCGTCGGCGAGTCCGGCTCGGGCAAGTCGACGGCGGCGAAGCTGCTGCTCAAGCTCGAGGAGAAGACCTCCGGGAAGATCTTCGTGGACGGCGTCGATCAAGACTCGCTCGATCGCGGCAAGCTGCTTGAGATGCGCCGCAAGATGCAGGTCGTGTTCCAGGACCCGTACGGTTCGCTCGACCCTCTGCACAACATCGGAAACACCGTGGCAGAGCCGCTCAACGTCCACAAGATCGGCGACGCGGCGTCGCGCAAGAAGCGTGTGCTGGAGGTCCTCGACCAGGTTGCCCTGCCGACGAGCGTCGTCAGCCGCTATCCGAACGAGCTCTCGGGCGGCCAGCGGCAGCGCGTCGCGATCGCGCGTGCCCTTGCGCTGAAGCCAGAGATCGTCGTGCTCGACGAAGCCGTGTCGGCGCTCGACGTGCTCGTGCAGGCTCAGGTGCTCGAACTGCTCGCGAATCTGCAGGATGAGCTGGGTCTGACCTACCTCTTCATCACCCATGACCTCGCGGTCGTGCGGATGATCGGCGACTACGTGTCGGTGATGCAGAAGGGCGCGATCGTGGAGCAGGCGACCGTGTCTGAAGTCTTCGACTCGCCCAAGCAGGAGTACACGAGGCGTCTGCTGGACGCGATCCCCGGCGCGGACGTCGATCTCAGCGCGTAGCACCGCGGTGTCGGTGCGCCGCTTCTGAGATGCACCGACACCGCGCAGCGACGGCGCTTAGGGTTGAACTGTGAGGGGTGCACGGATCGCGGCGATCGCCGTCGTAACGGTCGTCGCCGCCGCGCTCGTCGGCTGCACGGACCAGGACCGCGTCGTCGCGGGATCGACGGTGACGGTCGCGGTCGGCGGCGCTCTCACCTCCCTCAACGCGAACACCTCGTTCGGGCGGGCATCCGCTCTCAATGCGGACGTCGCCTACCTGACGGGCACCGGGTTCGCCTACGCGGATGCGAGCTACGGAACCGTCGTCGACGACAGCTTCGGCACCGCCACCGTGACCGCCGAAGATCCATTGACCGTGCGGTACACGATCGCCGACGGTGTCCGCTGGTCGGACGGCGTGCCGATCACCCCGGCAGATCTGCTGCTCGCGTGGGCGGCGAACTCGGGCGCAGTCGACACGCCGGACGTCGACCCCGACGAGTATGTCGACCCGGAGACGGGGCGCATGGGCGAGCTGCCTGATGACGTCGTGCACTTCGACGGGGCGCTCGGGCGCGGCCTCGAGCTCGCCACCCAGACTCCGCAGATCGGCGACGACGGGCGGTCGCTCTTCGTGCACTACGACGAGTTCACGCCGGGCTGGCAGACGGCCCTCGCCCCCGGACTCCCGGCGCACGTCGTGGCCGCGCGGGCGCTCGACCTCCCTCTCGCCGACGACGGCGCGGAGGACGGCGACATCGACCCGGATCGTGCCGAGAAGGCCGCCGACGCGCTCGTGGACGCGATCGAGCAAGACGACACCGCCTCCCTCTCGGCGATCGCCGAGGTGTGGGACTCGGGATACGACCTGACCGGGCGCGCCCCCGATCCCGAGCTGCTCGTCGCGAGTGGCCCGTACCGGATCTCGGATCTCGCGGACGGACGGGTCGAACTCACCGCGAACCCCCGCTATCGGGGATCGCGCGCGCCCGCGATCGAGACGATCGTGCTCGAGACGGTCGAAGACCAAGACGAACTCGTGCGGCGCCTGCAGGCGGGCGAGATCGACATCGCGACCCCCGCACCCGACGCGGATCTCGCAGCCGAGCTGGCCGGCATCCCCGGGGTGAGCGTCGCAGCGGGCTCCGAGAGCACGTTCGAACACCTCGATCTGCAGTTCTCCGACTCGAAGTCGGGGGTGTTCGACGACCCGCTCGTGCGCCAGGCGTTCCTGCATGTAGTGCCGCGGCAGGGGATCCTCGACGAGCTCGTCACGCCCGTGCAGGCGGATGCGGGACTCCTCGACTCGTTCGTGCTGCGTCCCTCGGCAGAGGGCTACGAGGAGTCGGTCGCGAAGAACGGATCCGACGCCTACCGCATCACCGACGTGGATGCGGCGCGCGCCCTCCTGAAGGAGGCGAAGGTGCGCTCGCCCGAGGTGTGCATCCTCTACGACCCCGCGGATCCGCGGCGCGCCGAAGAGTTCTCGCTCATCCGCGAGTCGGCCGACCGTGCCGGCTTCGACGTCACGGACTGCGCCCGATCCGACTGGCGCAGCATCCTGGGCGTCGCCGGAGCCTACGACGCGAGCCTCTTCGCCTGGGACACCACTCGGCTCGGGCCGGGGGCAGTCGCAGCCGTGTTCCGCAGCGACTCGGCCGTCGCGAACCTGAATCACTACGACAACCCGGATGCCGACGCGCTCGTCGACGAGATCACCTCGACGAGCGACGTCGCCGCCCAGACGGAGGCGCTTCAGCGGCTCGACGCCCTGCTGTGGTCCGACGCATACGGCGTACCGCTCTACGCGCATCCGACCCTGACGGTCGTCTCCGATCGGGTCTCCGGGGTCGAGCGATCGCCGCTCGCCCGGGGCGTGTTCTGGAACGCGTGGCAGTGGACTCCCGCCGCGAGCCCGGCGCCGACACCCTGAAACGGTAGGCCGACATCCTGGAACGGTAGGATGGGCTCTTCCCCATCGTCGTCTCCCGAGGTACTCGTATGCCCATCGCCCACCGCTCCGACCTGCGCAACGTCGCGATCGTCGCCCACGTCGACCACGGCAAGACGACCCTCGTCGACGCCATGCTCCGCCAGACCAACTCCTTCGGCTCGCACGAGCACGTCGAGGAGCGGGCCATGGACTCGAACGACCTCGAGCGCGAGAAGGGCATCACGATCCTCGCCAAGAACACGGCGATCATCTACGACGGCGTGCACGCGACCGACGGTTCCGTGACGATCAACGTCATCGACACCCCCGGTCACGCCGACTTCGGCGGCGAGGTCGAGCGCGGCCTGTCGATGGTCGACGGTGTCGTGCTGCTCGTCGACGCCTCCGAGGGTCCACTGCCGCAGACCCGGTTCGTGCTCCGCAAGGCGCTCGAGGCGAAGCTGCCGGTGATCCTTGCCGTCAACAAGACCGACCGCCCGGATGCGCGCATCGACGCCGTCGTGCACGAGAGCCAGGATCTGCTCCTCGGTCTCGCCTCCGACCTCGCCGACGACGTGCCCGACCTCGACCTCGACGCGATCCTCGACGTGCCCGTGGTCTACGCCTCGGGCCGCAACGGCGCCGCGAGCTGGAACCGGCCCGCCGACGGCGAGCTGCCGGACAACGGCGACCTCGAGCCGCTCTTCGACGCCATCCTGCGTCACGTGCCGGCACCCTCCTACGACGACGAGGCTCCGCTGCAGGCGTGGGTCACGAACCTCGACGCGTCGCCGTTCCTCGGGCGCATCGCGCTGCTGCGCGTCTTTGCTGGCCAGCTCAAGAAGGGGCAGACGGTCGCCTGGGTGCGCCACGACGGCTCTTCCTCGAACGTCCGAATCACCGAGCTGCTCAAGACCCGCGCCCTCGAGCGCTACCCCGCCGAGGAGGCCCACGCGGGCGACATCGTCGCGGTGGCGGGCATCGAGGACATCACGATCGGCGAGACCATCGCCGACCCCGACGACATCCGCCCGCTTCCCGCGATCCACGTGGACGAGCCGGCGATCTCGATGACGATCGGCACCAACACCTCGCCCATCGTGGGCAAGGTGAAGGGCCACAAGCTCACCGCGCGCATGGTGAAGGACCGCCTCGACCGCGAGCTCATCGGAAACGTCTCGATCCGCGTCGTCGACATCGGTCGCCCGGATGCCTGGGAGGTGCAGGGTCGCGGTGAGCTCGCGCTCGCGATCCTCGTCGAGAACATGCGCCGTGAGGGCTTCGAGCTCACCGTCGGCAAGCCGCAGGTGGTCACGCGTCAGATCGACGGCAAGGTGCACGAGCCCTTCGAGCACCTGACGATCGACGCCCCCGAGGAGCACCTGGGTGCGATCACGCAGCTGCTCGCCGCGCGCAAGGGCCGCATGGACTCGATGTCGAACCACGGCACCGGCTGGGTGCGGATGGAGTTCATCGTGCCGAGCCGCGGACTCATCGGGTTCCGCACCGAGTTCCTCACCGTCACGCGGGGCACCGGCATCGCGAACGCGATCTCGCACGGCTACGAGCCGTGGGCCGGCGACATCGTCACGCGTGTGACCGGTTCGATCGTTGCCGACCGCGCCGGCACTGCGACGCCCTTCGCGATGATCGCGCTGCAGGAGCGCATGTCGTTCTTCGTGCAGCCGGGCGACGAGGTCTACACGGGCATGGTCGTCGGCGAGAACCCGCGCTCCGAAGACATGGACGTCAACATCACGAAGGAGAAGCAGCTCACCAACATGCGCTCCTCCACGGCAGACTCTTTCGAGAAGCTGGATGTTCCGCGTACCCTCACCCTCGAGGAGTGCCTCGAGTTCGCTCGTGAGGACGAGTGCGTCGAGGTCACCCCCGAGACGGTGCGCATCCGCAAGGTGGTCCTCGACCAGACGGAGCGGGCACGGGCCGCCTCGCGCTTGAAGCGTCAGAACGCCAACAGCTGAGGGAGCCCCCCATGGTCCACCGCACCCGAATCCTGGCGGCGGTGGCCGCCGCCGTACTTGCCGGCACGACCCTCGCGGGCTGCTCGCTGCTGCCCGACCCGGTCCGCGACATCGTCGATCAGGTGCAGGAGAGCGGCGTGCCGAACCCGCTCGGGAGCATCCCGGACGACTTCCCGGATGAGGTGCCGCTCGTCGACGGCGACGTGCTGGTGGGTCTGAAGCCCACCGACGACTCGTGGACGGTCACCATCCAGGTGGCGGACGAAGCCGCTGCGACCGAGTCGACGACGCTGCTCGAGGATGCCGGCTTCACGCAGCAGTTCGAAGGAACCGGCGCCTACACCGACGGCACCTGGCTCGTGATCGTGCAGTGGAGTCCGATCGACGACGGGGGATACGGCGTCGCCTACGTCGTGACCCCCGCGTAGCCGCTCACGCGAAGAGGCCGTCGCCGATCGATCCGCCGGACGCCGCTCCCGGGGGGATCGCGAAGACCCCCGACCCGACGTGCCGCAGGTACTCGGCGAGCCCGTCGCGCGCGAGCGAGCGCTGCACGGTGACGAACCGCTCCGGGTCGCGCTGGAAGCTGATGAAGAAGAGCCCGGCGTCCAGCCGCCCCAGCTCGTCGTTGCCGTCGACGAAGTTGTAGCCGCGCCGGAGGAGGCGGATCCCGCCGTTGACCGAGGGGTGGGCGAGCCTCACGTGCGCGTCGTCGGCGATCCGAGGCTGCCCATCCGGCCCCGTCGCGTCGAGGTCGGGATCGGTGAACTCGGAGCCGCCCGACATCGGGCCGCCCTCGCCCTTCGTCCGCCCGACGAGCGACTCCTGCTCGGCGAGCTGCACGCGGTCCCAGCTCTCGATGATCATGCGGATGCGCCGCGCCACGAGGTAGCTTCCGCCGACCATCCACTCGGGCCCGTCGTCGGCCTGCACCCACACGTGCTCGTCGACGGCCGAGGTCTCCTCGGCCTTGAGGTTCGCCGTCCCGTCCTTGAAGCCGAAGAGGTTGCGCGGGGTGACCTGCGAAGTCGAGGTGGACGAGGTCCGCCCGAATCCCAGCTGCGACCACCTGAGGCTCGCGCGGCCGAACGCGATGCGGCTGAGGTTCCGGATCGCGTGGACGGCGACCTGCGGGTCGTCGGCGCACGCCTGGATGCAGAGGTCGCCCCCGCTGCGTTCCGGCTCGAGCGCGTCGCCGGTGAACCGCGGCAGCGGCTGGAGCGCCGCGGGGCGTCGGTCGGCGATTCCGAAGCGATCGACGCCGTCCGCTGTCTCGAAGAGCGTCGGACCGAATCCGAACGTCAGGGTCAGGCCGGATGCGGCGAGCCCGAGCGCCTCACCGGTGTCGTCGGGCGGAGCATACGGAGAGCCTCCCACGGCGCCCGATTCGCCCACTTCGAGACCCTGCGTCATGCGCGCCGCCGCATCCGTCCACTCGGCGAGGAGGGCGACGAGGTCGTCCCGCGTCGTTCCGGAGGCGAGGTCGAACGCTGCGAAGTGCAGTCGGTCCTGGGCGGGCGTCACGATCCCGGCCTGGTGGCGTCCGAAGAACGCGTAGCGGTCCGACGAGGCGGACGCCGCGCCCACCGCGGCCGCTGCAATTCCGGCCCCCGCGGCGCCCCCGACGACGAGCCCCGCCCCTGCAGCACCGGCGAGACCCAGGAGCCCGCGGCGCGAGAGCGTACGCCGGGAGCCGGCCGCATCCTCGATGGGGGCGACCGGCTCCTGTGCGTTGTCGTCGGGTTCTTGCATCACACTCCGAGAACGGTGCCCGTCAGTTGCGAGAGCGGCTCCGCGAGAGCGTTCACCGCGTCCGACAGCTCCTTGCGCTGCGCGTCGGACACCTGATCGTAGGGCGTGAAGCCGTCCTCGATGGAACCGTACGTCGCGAGCACCTCCTCGAGGCTGGCGAAGCGCGCCTCGATCTCGGAGACCAGGGCGGTGCCGTCGGCGGTCTCGGACGCGATCGCCTTCACGTTGCCGAAGGCGACCTCCGCGCCCTGCACATTCGCCGCGAAGTCGGTGAGGTCGGTGTGCGACCACCAGTCCTCCTCGCCGCTGATCTTGCCGGTCGCGACCTCGTCGAGCAGACCGATCGCCCCGTTCGAGATGTCCGCGAGGCTCACCGAGAACTCCGGGTCGCTCACGAGGTCGTAGAGCTCCTGCACGTCCGCGACGAGACCCTCGCCGTACGCGGCGCGCTCTGCCGCAGTCGACGGCGCCCAGTCGAGCCAGGCGCTCGTGCCGTCGGAGTTCAAGGCGTCATCGGCGGGAACCCAGAGGTCCTTCTCGATCCGGTGGAAGCCGGTCCAGTCGAGACCCTCGGCGACGGCGTCCACCTCGCGGTAATCGATCTTCGGGTCGAGGTCTCCGAACGCCTCGGCGGTCGGCTCGATCCGCTCGTACGACACGCGCGCTGCGGCGAAGAGCGAGCGAGCGGTGTCGTCGTCACCCGCGACATAGGCGTCGACGAGCGCCTGCACCTGGGGGAGGAGCTCCCCGGTCTGCGATCGGATGTAGGCGACGTAATTGGCCGCTGCCTGGTCGATGAGCTCCTGGCGGTCCGCATCGACCTCGACCGCCTCGCCCGTCACGGTGAACTCCGCAAGCCCGACCGGCGCCCCCACGAGCTGGAACTTGCACGCGGTGTAGTAGGTGCCGGGTTCGAGCTGTGCCACGTAGTTCACGGTCTGGCCGGGGGTGATGTTCTCCTTCTCGCCCACGATCCGCAGCTGGTCCTCGGCGAGGATCTCGAACTCGTTGAGGTCCGTCCCGCTGTTGGTCAGCTCGAAGGTGACGGCACCCGCGGGCGCCGTTGCGGCCGAGACCTCGCAGGAGTCGTCGGCGATGTCGACCGCGAGAGTCGCACCAGCCGGCGAGTTCGGCACGCAGCCGGCGAGGACCAGGCTCGCGGCGACGGCGGCGAAAGCCGCTCGGACGGGGGTGTGCGGGCGCACGGGCATACAGGTGTCTCCTCTGGGTGGTGTGACGCGGATGTCGCGCCGGGTGCGGTCGGGCTGGATGGATGGGAGCGGGCGGGCGCTCAGGGGGCGGCGTCGGCCGTGTCGGGCACGCGTGCCGGGGAGTGGCGTTCGGCGGGCGGCCCGCTGCTCGGCCGCGGCGCGCGGCGGCTGCGCCGGAGGAACAGGACCCCGGTGACGACCACATACGTCAGCCACGCGCCGACCTGAGCCCAGCTGGGTTCAGGGGTGAGGTTGAAGATCCCGGCGAGCACGGCCGTGTACCAGGCCGAGGGCGGGAACACGGCGGCGAGGCTGAACGCGGGTTGCCCCCATCCGGGAATCACGCCGGCCTCCTGCAGATCGCCGATGCCGTAGGCGAGTACACCGCCCGCGACGAAGATCAGGAGGATGCCGGTCCAGCGGAAGAACAGTCCGAGGTCGATGCGCACGAGGCCGCGGAAGACGAGGTAGGCGATCGCGACGGCGGCGAGGATGCCGACGACGGCGCCGAGCAGTCCGAGCAGCGGGTCGGAGGTGCCGGAGACGCTCGCCCACACGAACAGTGCGGTCTCGATGCCCTCGCGGCCCACCGCGACGACGCCCAGCACGACGAGTGTCCATCCCGAGCGGTCCCCGGCGCGGCGGAGGGCGTCGTCGACCTGGCCCTCGAGCTCGCCGCGGAGCCCGCGCGAGTGGCGCAGCATCCAGAAGATCATCCAGGTGACGAGTCCCACGGCAGTGATCGACGCGAGCCCGCCGATGATCTCCTGCGCCTGGAACGAGAGACCGTAGGGTCCCCAGGTGAGGATGGCTCCCACGGCCAACGACAGCGCGATCGCAGCGGCAATTCCGATGGCGAGGCGGCTCAGCAGATCGGAGCGGCCGATCTTGCGCAGGTAGGCGACGAGGATTCCGACGACGAGTGCCGCTTCGAGCCCTTCGCGCAGGCCGATGAGGAAGTTCGCGAGCATTGATGAGTTTTCAGATTAGGTAAGGCGATCCTTAGTCGGCTCAACTGTAGGCCTCGCTCCGGCGGCCTGTCCAGCCGGTGAGCGGGAATCCGGGCGCCCAGGCGCGTCGCAGGGAGCACCCGCCCGGCGGAATAGGATGGATGGGTGACCTACGTCATCGCCCTCCCTTGCGTGGATGTCAAAGACCGCGCCTGCATCGACGAGTGCCCCGTCGACTGCATCTACGAGGGGGATCGGATGCTCTACATCCACCCCGACGAGTGCGTCGATTGCGGTGCGTGCGAACCCGTGTGCCCTGTCGAGGCGATCTATTACGAGGACGACCTTCCCGAGGAGTGGTCCGACTACTACAAGGCGAACGTCGAGTTCTTCGAGGAGGTCGGCTCCCCGGGCGGCGCTGCGAAGGTGGGCGTCATCGCAGGTGACCACCCGGTCGTCGCAGCGCTCCCGCCGCAGGGCAGCTGACGGATGGCGCTCGACCTCCCCGACTTCCCGTGGGATGCGCTGACGCCGTTCGCTGACGAGGCGCGTGCGCATCCGGAGGGCATCGTCGATCTCTCGGTCGGCTCGCCGGTCGACCCCACGCCGGCCCACATCCGCGAGGCGCTCGCCGCCGCGACCGACGCGCACTCCTACCCGCAAACTGCCGGCAGCGTCGCACTGCGAGAGGCGATCGTCGCCTGGTACGCCCGGCGACGCGGAGTGCCGGACCTGCAGCCCGCGAACGTGATCCCCACCATCGGGTCGAAGGAGTTCGTCGCCCTGCTGCCCACCCTGCTCGGCCTCGGGCCGGGCGACGTGGTCGTACAGCCGACCGCCGCCTACCCGAGCTACGCGGTGGGTGCGGCCGTCGTCGGTGCCACCGTGCTCTCCTCCGATGAGCCCGACGAGTGGCCGGAGGCGACACGCCTCGTCTGGCTCAACAGCCCGGGCAACCCGGACGGGCGGGTGCACGATCTTGCGTTCCTCCGCCGGGCGGTGGTCCGAGCCCGCGAGCTCGGGGCCGTGATCGCGAACGACGAGTGCTACGCCGAGCTCGACTGGACCTCCGCCGAACCGACCCCCAGCATCCTCCACCCCGACGTCACGCAGGGGTCGCGGCAGCTCACCCTCTCGGTGTACTCGCTCTCGAAGCAGTCGAACCTCGCCGGGTACCGCGCGGGCTTCGTCGCCGGATGCAGCGACGTCGTCACCGAGCTCCTCGCCGCCCGTAAGCATCTCGGCCTCATGCCGCCCGCCCCCGTGCAGGCGGCGATGGTCGCGGCACTCGGCGACGACACCCACGTCGTCGCCCAGAAGGAGCTCTACCGCGCCCGCCGCGAGACGCTCGTGACGGCGTTCGCATCCGCGGGATTCCGTATCGAGGGGTCCCGGGCGGGGCTGTACCTCTGGGCGACTCGCGACGAGGATTCCTGGGACAGCGTCGCGACGCTCGCCCGGCTCGGCATCCTCGTGGCCCCGGGGTCGTTCTACGGCGCCGCGGGCGCGCGGCACGTGCGCGTGGCACTCACCGCGACGGACGAGCGGATCGCGGCTGCGGCCGCCCGCCTCGCCGCCGGTAGGGTGTAACGGTGAGCGAGACGACGACGGGCACACAGAAGGTCACCCTCGACCTCGGCGACCGCACCGCCGAGTTCCCGATCCTGAAGGCGGTGGACGGCCGCGGCGCGGTCGACCTCTCGAGCTTCACGAGGCAGACGGGGCTCAACACCTTCGATCCCGGCTTCGTCAACACGGCTGCGACCCGCAGCGCGATCACCTACATCGACGGCGACGAGGGCATCCTCCGCTATCGCGGCTACGCGATCGAGGATCTCGCGGCCAACTCCACGTACCTTGAGGTCGCGTGGCTGCTGATCTACGGCGAGCTGCCCACGGCATCCGAGCTGGCGGAGTTCTCCGAGAAGGTGCGCCGCCACACCCTGCTCCACGAAGACCTCAAGCGCTTCTTCTCCGCGCTTCCCCACACCGCTCACCCGATGTCCGTGCTCTCGGCGGCCGTGTCGGCGCTCTCGACCTACTACGAAGACTCGCTCGACCCGAAGAACCCGGAGATGGTCGAGCTCTCGACCATACGTCTGCTCGCGAAGCTCCCCGTGATCGCCGCCTACGCGCACAAGAAGGCGCTCGGGCAGGCGTTCCTCTACCCCGACAACTCGCTCGACTTCGTCGAGAACTTCCTGAAGCTGAACTTCGGCAATCTTGCCGAGGTGTACCAGGTGAACCCCGTTCTCGTGAAGGCGCTCGACCGGCTGCTGATCCTCCACGAGGATCACGAGCAGAACGCGTCCACCTCCACGGTGCGGCTTGTCGGATCCACCGAGGCGAACATGTTCGCGTCGATCTCGGCCGGCATCAACGCCCTCTACGGCCCGCTGCACGGCGGGGCGAACGAAGCGGTGTTGCGCATGCTCGCGCAGATCCGCGACTCGGGCGAGTCGGTGTCGAAGTTCGTCGAGCGGGTGAAGGCCAAGGAGGACGGCATCCGTCTCATGGGCTTCGGGCACCGCGTGTACAAGAACTACGACCCGCGCGCGCGTCTCGTGAAGGAGTCTGCGGACGAGGTCCTCGCCGACCTGGGTGTGCAGGATCCGCTGCTCGACATCGCGAAGGAGCTCGAGCAGATCGCCCTCGGCGACGACTACTTCAAGGAGCGCCGGCTCTACCCGAACGTCGACTTCTACACCGGCGTCATCTACAAGGCGATGGGCTTCCCCACGCGGATGTTCACGGTGCTGTTCGCGATCGGGCGGCTTCCCGGCTGGATCGCCCACTGGCGTGAGGCGAACGCCGACGCGACCACCAAGATCGGCCGCCCGCAGCAGCTCTACGTGGGCCCCGACGCCCGCGCCTGGCCGACCGGCCGCTGAACGAACCCCCTCTGTGCCCCCAGGGCATGCAGAGCGGGCGCGTCAGGCGTGCAGCGCGGCGTTCAGCTCGACGCCCGAACCGGCGCGGGGGAGCGCCTCGACGGCGCCCGTGACGGAGTTGCGGCGGAAGAGCAGCCCCGGCTGGCCGGACAGCTCGGCCGCCTTCACGGTGCGCGGTCCCGCCGGAAGCAGCAGCGTCACCTTCGTACCCGCCGTCACATAGAGGCCCGCCTCGACGACCGAGTCGTCACCGATCGAGATGCCGATGCCGGAGTTCGCCCCGAGCAGCGCGCGCTCGCCGATCACGACCCGCTGGGTGCCGCCGCCGGAGAGGGTTCCCATGATCGAGGCGCCGCCGCCGATGTCGGAGCCGTCGCCCACGACCACGCCCTGCGAGATGCGTCCCTCGACCATGGACGCCCCGAGCGTCCCGGCGTTGTAGTTCACGAAGCCCTCGTGCATCACGGTCGTGCCGGGTGCGAGGTGCGCGCCGAGGCGCACCCGTGCCGCATCCGCGATCCGAACCCGGTCGGGCACGACGTAGTCGACGAGGCGCGGGAACTTGTCGATGCCGATCACCGAGACCCCCGAGCGCTGGAGGCGAAGGCGTCCGCTGCGGAGCTCGTCCGGGTGGATGGGTCCGGCGCTCGTCCACGCGACGATCGGCAGCTGACCGAAGATGCCGTCGAGGTTGATCGTGTTCGGTGCGACGAGCAGATGCGAGAGCAGGTGCAGGCGCAGGTACGCGTCCGAGGTCGAGGCGGGCGCCGCGTCGGTGTCGATCTCGACGACGACGGCCTCGGTGCGCACCTGGCGCACCGCATCTTCACCGATGCCGTCGGCGATCTCGCTCGGAAGCTCCGGCTCGGCCGGCGCCGAGCCCAGCGCGGGGGAGGGGAACCAGGTGTCGAGCACGGTCCCGTCGGCGGCGATCGTAGCGAGTCCATGGCCCCAGGCGGTCGTCATGATGCCAGGTTATCGGCTGGGTAGGGTGGAGCCGTGCCCGCGCTCGACCCCTCCGCCCCCACCCCCGAGCTCACACGCCGGCTCGTCGACATCGCGTCGGTCTCGGGCGACGAGGCTCCGCTCGCGGATGCGATCGAGGCGGCCGTGCGGTCTGCGCCGCACCTCGAGGTCGAGCGCCTGGGCGACGCGATCGTCGCCCGCACGAACCTCGGCCGCGCCCAGCGGGTCGTGATCGCGGGACACATCGACACGGTCCCGATCAACGGCAACGTGCCCGCGACGCTCGTCGACGACCCGGATGGCGCCGTGCTCTGGGGCCGCGGAACGGTCGACATGAAGGGCGGATGCGCCGTCATGCTGGCGCTCGCGATCGACCTGCCTGAGCCCGTCGTCGACGTCACGTGGGTCTGGTACGACAACGAGGAGGTCGACTCCGCGCTCAACGGTCTCGGCCGTATCGCCCGCGAACGGCCCGAGCTGCTCGCCGCGGACTTTGCGATCCTCGGCGAACCCTCGAACGCCGAGGTCGAAGGCGGATGCAACGGCACCATCCGGGTCGATGTCACCACCCGCGGCAAGCGCGCCCACTCCGCGCGTGCCTGGATGGGCGAGAACGCCATCCACGCCGCGGCGCCGATCCTGTCCCGCCTCGCCGCCTACGAGCCGCGCGAGGTTGAGGTCGATGGCCTCGTCTACCGCGAGAGCCTCTCGGCGGTGAAGATCTTGGGCGGCGTCGCGGGCAACGTGATCCCCGACGAGTGCACCATCCACGTCAACTACCGCTTCGCACCGAGCCGGAGCGGGGCCGAGGCGCTCGCGCACCTCGAGGAGCTCGTCGCGGGTCTCGGGGCGGAGGTGACGGTCGCCGACCTCGCCGAGGGTGCGCGCCCCGGGCTCGACGCGCCGCTCGCGCAGCAGTTCCTGCGGGCGGTCGGCGGCGCGGCGCGGCCCAAGTACGGCTGGACGGATGTCGCCCGCTTCAGCGCGCTCGGCATCCCCGCGGTGAACTACGGGCCCGGCGACCCCTCACTCGCGCATGCCGACGACGAACGTGTGCCGGTGGAGCAGATCGAGCGGGTCGAGGCGGGCCTGCGCCGATGGCTGACGGCCGCGGACTGACTCTCACGGCGCGCGTCCGCTGGCGCCTGCTGCCGTGGTGGGGGCGTGTGCTCCTCGTCTACGGGGCATCGCGGGTGGTCACGACGGTCCTGATGCTCGCGTTCGCGTCGGTGCAGGGCCGGGCGAATGGCGTCGCCGCACCTGACTACCCGACGTTCGCGACCAACTGGGACGGCGAGTGGTATCGCTGGATCGCCGCCGCCGGCTATCCCTCGGATCTCCCGGTCGACGACGCGGGGCACGTCACCCAGAACGCGTGGGCGTTCATGCCGGTCTATCCCGGCATTCTCGCGGTGTTCATGAGGGTGGGCATTCCGTTCGAGTGGATGGGGGTGCTCGTGTCGCTCGCGGCGGGCGCCGCCGCATCCCTGGTCTTCTACCTCCTGATGCGCGAGAACGGATTCGCGGCGTCCGCGGCGCTGTTCTCGGTGGTCCTGCTCGTGACGGGGCCGCTCTCGCCTCTCTTCCAGGTGAACTACGCGGAATCCCTCGGGCTCGCGCTGCTGCTCGTCGCGCTGCTGCTCGTGATCCGGAGGCGGCTCCTCCTTGCGATCCCGGTGATCGCCGTGATGTCGCTCACCCGGCCCTCGGGGCTCGCGTTCGCGTGCTTCCTGCTGCTGTACCTCGTGTGGCGGATCGTGAGGGCGAGGCGCGGCCGTGTCACGGATCCACTGACCGGCCGCGAGTTCGCCTCGATCGTGGCGGCAGGTCTCGCGAGCTTCGTCGCCGGCCTCGCATGGCCGGTGATCGCCTGGTGGAGCACCGGATCGCCGTCGGCGTACTTCGACACCGAGCTCGCATGGCGCACCGGGTATGTCGGATACGGCCACCTCGTCCCGTTCGAGGGCTGGGCGGAGGGCATCGGGTTCTGGCTGCGGTTCGTCGGCGTGCCGGAGCCGATCTCGGGTCCGCTCGGGGTCGCCTCGGTGATCGTCGCGGTGGTGCTCGCGGCCGCCTTCCTGCTGAGCCCGTGGGCGCGTCGCCTCGGTGTCGAGCTGCGGCTGTGGATGGCCTCGTACGTGATCTACCTGTTGGCGGTGTTCTTCCCGCAGTCGTCTACGTGGCGGCTCCTCCTGCCGCTGGTTCCGGGACTCGGCGCGTTGGCCGTGCCGCGATCTCGGGCGTTCCGGATCGTGCTCGTGGTGCTCGGCGTCCTGCTGCAGGCGTGGTGGATCTACGCCTGCTGGGTGCGCGCGCCGGGCGATTGGAGTCCGCCCTGATCGAGACGGGTTAGTACGTCCTCACCGAATACGGGATAATGGATGAGCAACCGTCGAAAGGGGACATCTCATGGCAGCCATGAAGCCGAGGACCGGCGACGGCCCGATGGAGGCTGTGAAGGAGGGTCGCCTCATCATCGTGCGCGTTCCGCTCGAAGGTGGCGGGCGCCTCGTGGTGTCCGTCAACGACGACGAGGCCAAGGAACTGCACGACGCGTTGGCTGGAGTCATCGCGGGCTGAGACCCGAACCTGAACTGCGCGAGCCCTGGTGGTCATCCACCGGGGCTCGTGGCTTCTTCGGGGAGGTCCCGGACCTCACCGAACGAGCGGGCGGTTCAGTCGCCCGTGCGGACGAGCTGCAGCAGTCCGTCGCCCGCCGTGCTGAGCGAGGCGGTTACCGCGGTCGACTCGGAGATCGTGGTGAGCAGCGCACGGAAATCGGCGACCGTCTCGTCTCGCTGCGCGGGATCGGCCACGCGGCCCCGCCACAGCGCGTGCGCGACAGCGACGACACCGCCGATTCGTGCGATCCGGAGCCCGTGCTCCACGTAGTCGAGCACCGAGGTGGAATCCGCGTCGACGAGCACGAGGTCGTATGCCCCGTCATTCATCCTGGGCAGCACCTCGGTGGCGCGGCCCGCGATGAGCCGGGTGCGTGCGGGCGCGAGGCCCGCCTCCTGGAACGACTGACGCGCGCGGTTCTGGTGGTCCAGCTCCACGTCGATCGTCGTGAGGGTCGCGCTCGGGGCGCCCTGCAGCAGCCAGAGCCCGCTGACACCGGCGCCCGTTCCGATCTCGAGGATGTTCTTCGCATCGAGCGCCGCCGCGAGCACCGCGAGTTGCGCCCCGACGGCGGGGGAAATGGGATCCGCGCCGAGCTCGAGTGCGTGCTGCCGCGCGAGCTGCGTCGCGGGGGGCTCCACCGGGAACTCCTCCGCGAACTTCCAACTCAGGTCTTGCTTGGCCACGCGTCCTCCAGCCCTCAACACTAGGGCCCCTCGCGACTGCGCCGGTTATCCTGAGCGGGTGTCCTTCGGGTTGACCTTCGACAAGCTGCTGATCATCTTGGTGATCGCGGTGTTCCTCGTCGGTCCGGAGCGCCTGCCGGGCTATGCCGCCCAGCTCGCGCGGCTCACAAAGTCGCTCCGCCAGATGGCATCGGGTGCCCGCGATCGGATGCGCGAGGAGATGGGGCCGGAGTTCGACGAGGTCGACTGGGCCAAGCTCGACCCCCGCAAGTACGACCCGCGGCGCATCATCCGCGATGCGCTCATGGAGGAGGATCCGGCGGCGCCGGTCGCGGCGGGTCCGTCGGCTCCGCGACGCTCCAGCGCCACGGCGTACGAGTTGCGGCAGCGCAGGCTCGGCAAGGGTGCGGTGCCGCCGTTCGACGCCGAGGCGACGTAGCGCGGCTGCCCCGGGTCCGGAGCCCGAGCCCGAAGCCCGAGCCCGAAGCCCTGACCGTCAGCGGCGGCGGACCGCCTTGAGCGTGCGCAGCAGCACGACCATGAGCCCCACGAGCCGACCGAACTCGTAACCCGCGCGCGGCAGCTGCATGAGTCCGGTGGTCTCGCCGATCGTGGTGGACTGCACGAAGCGCTCGAGGCCCTCGCGGCCGTTGCGGCGGCCGAGCCCCGACTGCTTCACGCCGCCCATGGGTGCGTCGATGGACCCGAAGGTGGCGCGGTACCCCTCGCCGATGTTCACGGATCCGGCCTCGAGTCGCGCGGCGACGGCGCGGGCGCGGGCGCGGGATCCGCTCATGACGGATGCGTTGAGCCCGTACTCCGAGGCGTTCGAGGCGCGGATGGCGTCGTCGGCGGAGTCGACGATCGTCACGGCGACGAGGGGCCCGAAGGTCTCGCCGGTGGAGCACGCCATGTCGTCAGTGACGTCGGTGAGCACGGTGGGCTCCATGACGAGCGGGCCGAGGTCGGGGCGTGCGTGGCCGCCGGCGAGCAAGGTCGCCCCCTTGCCGAGGGCGTCGTCGAGGTGGGCTGTGACGCGCTCGAGCTGGGCGCGGGTGGCGAGGGATCCGACATCCGGCGTGTAGTCGAACGACGTGCCGATCGCGAGGCCGGCGACCCGATCGGCGAACGCGGGCACGAAGCGATCCGCGATGCCGCGTTCGACGTACACGCGCTCGACCGAGACGCACAGCTGCCCGGCGGCGGAGAAGCATCCGTAGGCGGCATCGGCGGCGGCCTTCTCGACGTCCACGTCGTCGAGCACGATGAGCGGGTTCTTGCCGCCGAGCTCCATCGACGATCCGATGAGGCGCCCAGCGGCGCGCTGCGCGACGGTGCGGCCGGTGGCGGTGGATCCGGTGAAGCAGACGTAGTCGGCGGCGTCGACGACGGCCGAGCCGATCTCGGCGCCCGGACCGGTGACGACGGCCCACAGCTCCGGCGGGAGCCCCGCGTCGAGGAACGCGCGGCGGGCGAGCAGCACCGAGAGGGCGCCCTGATCGTCGGCCTTCTGCACGATCGCGTTGCCGGTGGCGAGTGCGGGGACGACGTCCATGATGCCGAGGACGAGCGGGTAGTTCCACGGGGTGATGACCCCGACGAGACCCTTCGGGTTCACGCGCACACGCGCGCGCACGACGAGCGGGATGCCTCCGCGGCGTCGGCCGCCCGCGAGCACGCGCCGCGCCGAGAGAGCCGCGTAGCGGATCGCGGCGGCGGAGTTGAAGACCTCCTCGAAGGCCTGCCCGCGCGTCTTGCCCGTCTCGGTCTGCACGGCGTCGAGCAGCAGCTCGCGTCGATCGAGCAGCAGGTCGTGGGCGCGCAGCAGCACGGCGCGCCGATGGGCGTCGCCCGCGTCGCGCCAGGCGCGCTGCGCCGCTCGTGCGCGCGCCGCCGCATCCTGCACCTCGGCGGGGGTCGCATGGGGGAGCCGGTACAGCTCCTCGCCCGTGAAGGGCGCGACGACGGACACGGGATCGGCGGCACGGCCGGCGAGGTCGGTGACGAGCTCGTCGGCGAGCGTGCGCGGCAGCATCGAGCCGGACATGGGGCGAGTCTAGTTGGACGAGTGTCCGAGTTCCCACCCCTGTACCGGGGGTGAGAACTCGTCTGGCGCACTCGGCGCGGATGGGTTCGAACGGCGACGGCGCCGCGGTAGAGGGCCCCCCGCCCGCTAGGGTGGCCCGCATGACGCCGCCGTCCGGTTCCCGACCGCTTCGCGCTTCCGTGATCGCCCGCTACGCCGCGGGCTCCCTCGGCACGGGCGGATTCGCCACGCTGCCCGGCCTGGTGCTGGTCATCTACCTGACCGACACCCTGGGGGTCGCGGCCCTCTGGGCGGGTCTGCTCGTCACCGCGGCGAAGGTGTGGGACGTCATCATCGACCCCGTGATCGGCGGGCGCAGCGACATCAGCCTCGCCCACACCGGATCGCGCCGCCGCTTCATGCTGCTCGGCGCGCTCTTCCTGCCGCTGTTCTTCGTGCTGACGTTCGCCGCACCGACCGCGATCGGCCCGGTGGCGGGCGGGATCTGGGTGCTCATCGCGTTCCTTCTGGCCGCCACGGCGTTCAGCCTCTTCCAGGTGCCCTACATCGCGCTGCCCGCCGAACTCGTCGAGGACTACGACGCCCGAACCCGCCTGCTCTCCACGCGCGTCGTCGTGCTGACCGTCGCGATCCTGCTCTTCGGAGCGGGTGGTCCGGCGCTCCGCAAGGCGTTCGGAGGCGAGACCCCGGCCGGATACCTCGGCATGGCACTCGTCGCGGGCGTGCTGCTGGGCGTCGGGATGCTGATCGCCGTGACCTCCGCGCCTCGGGGGCTTCCTTCGGCCCCGCCGCCCCGCGCGAGCCTCGCGTCGTTCTACGCGGACGGGGTCGCGGCTCTCCGGCGCAGCAAGCCGTTCCGCGCGCTGCTCGGCACTTTCATGCTCCAGGCGCTCGCGACCGGCATGATGCTCGCGGGCGCCGCCTACATCGCCAAGTGGGTCCTCAACGACCCGGACGACGGCACCACGTTCCTCTTCGTTGCACTCATCGCTCCCGCCCTCGTCTGCGCACCGATCTGGGCGGTCATCTCGCGGCGCACGGGCAAGGAGTGGGCCTTCGGCTTCGCGTCGGTGCTCTACGGGCTTGCGGCGCTCTCGCTCGTCCTCCTCGTCTGGGTCCCGGGGCCGTGGCTCTACGCATCCGTGGGTCTTGCGGGTGCCGCGTACGCGGGGATGCAGACGCTGCCGATGGCGATGCTCCCCGACGTCATCTCCCACGACGCTCGCGCCCACGGATCCGGCCGGGCGGGGGTGTTCGGCGGCGTCTGGACCGCGGGGGAGACGACCGGCATGGCTCTCGGCGCGGTCGCCCTCTCGATCGTGCTCGCGATCGCCGGATACCAGGAGGGCGTCGCGGGGTCGGTGCTCGAACAGTCGCCGGATGCCATCCTCGGCATCGTGCTGAGCTTCTCGATCGTCCCCGCCATCATGATCGGGCTGAGCCTCTGGACTCTCAGCCGCTATCCGCTCCGACGATCCGATCTCGAGGAGGCGCTCGCTCCGCTTCCGGAGGCGCTCCCGTGAGCGCGTTCGAGCGGCAGCCCGCCGCGGTGCTCGAGCAGCTCGCCGCGTTGCGGGAACTCGATCCGCCCACGCATGGCGGGCACGTGCTCAGCTACGTCTACGATTCGGGCCTCGCGGAGCTCGACGAGCTCGCCGCCGCCGCCATCCGCGCGGTGCAGCCCGTCAACGGGCTCGACCCGACGACCTTCGCGTCCGTCGCGGTGCTCGAATCCGAGCTCGTCGGCTTCGTTCGCGGCATCCTGCACGGGGACGCCGATGTGGTGGGCACCGCGACCACGGGCGGCACCGAGAGTTGCCTGCTCGCCGTCAAGACGGCCCGCGAGACCTGGCGGGCGCAGAACCCGGATGCCGGGCGCCCGCGACTCGTCGCGCCGACCACGGTGCACGCCGCGTTCCAGAAGGCGGCCGCCTACTTCGACCTCGAGCTCGATCTCGTGCCGGTGGACGCCGATGGCCGGGTGGTGGCGAGCGAGGTGATCCGCCGTCTCGGCGGCGACGTCGCGCTGGTGGTGCTCTCGGCGCCCAGCTACCCGTTCGCGGCGCTCGACCCCGTGGGGGAGGTCGCTCCCGCCGCGGCGGAGCTCGGCATCCCGCTACACGTGGATGCCTGCATCGGCGGACTCGTGCTGCCGTTCTGGGCGGAGGCGACCGGAGCCGACCTGCCCGCGTGGGACTTCACCGTCGCCGGCGTCACGAGCGTCAGCGCCGACCTGCACAAGTTCGGCTACGCGCCGAAGGGCGCATCCGTGCTCCTGCAGCGGGGTCGTGATCGTCAGCGGATGCAGTACTTCGCCACGACCCGCTGGCCCGGCTACCCGGTCGTGAATCCCACGATCCTCGGCTCCAAATCCGCGGGCCCCCTCGCCGCGGCATGGGCGATCACGCAGACGCTCGGCACCGACGGGTTCGCGCGCCTCGCTGCCGCCTGTGCCCGCGGCACGGCCGCCCTCGTCAACGTGATCGGCGGGATCGAGGGGCTGCGAGTCGTCGGCGACCCGGTCGGGCCGCTGCTTGCCGTCGCTGCCGATGAGAGCGTGCCGGAGGATCGCCGCGTCGACCCGCACCACTGGGCGGACGCCGTGCGCGCGCACGGCTTCGTGCTGCAGCTGCAGCCGGCGCTCGTGCAGCCAGACGGCACCGTGCTGCCTCCGACCACCCATCTCACGATCACCCCGGTGACGGAAGCAGTGCTCGGCGACCTCGGCACGGCGCTCGTCGCCGGAGCGGATGCCGTGCGCGGCGTGCCGCACATCGATGGCACCGCTCTGCTCGCGGGGCTCCCGCCGCTCGATCCGGCCCACCTCGACGCCGACACCGCGTGGGCGCTGTTGCAGGGCTTCGGGATCGGTCAGGGCGCCGAGCTGCCGGACGCTCAGGCGCCGCTCGTGGCGCTCATCGAAGCGCTGCCCGCCCCCGTCGCGGAGCGGCTGCTCACCGAGCTGCTCGGCCGGCTCGTGGAGCCGCGCGGGTAGCCGGGCTACAGCAGAGAGCGGCCGGAGAGGCCGCGACCCCGCGCGAGCAGCGCATCCGCCAGCTCGCCGACGGCGCTCGCAGCGGGAGCTGCGGGATCTGCGGGGTCTGCGGGGTCTGCAGGGTCGGCGCTCGCGTCTCCGAGCATGACCGGCACGCCCGCGTCACCGGCAGCGGCGACCGCGGGCGAGAGCGGGATCCGCGCCAGCACCGGCACCTCCAGCCGCCGCGCCACCTCGTCACCGCCGCCCGATCCGAAGACACCACCCGACATGTTCTCCACCACGCCCACGACCGTCTGACCGGTCTGCCGTGCGACGAGCCCCGAGCGCTCCGCGACCGACGCGGCCGCCGCTTGCGGTGTCGTCACCACCACGACCTCCGCGTTCGGCAGCAGCTGACCCAGAGTGATCGCCACGTCGCCCGTGCCGGGCGGCAGATCCAGCAGCAGCACATCCAGGTCGCCGAAGAACACATCCGTCAGAAACTGCTGCATCGTGCGGTGGAGCAGCGGGCCACGCCAGGAGACCGGGGTGCCGTCGTCGACGAACATGCCGATCGAGATGACCTTCACGCCGTGCGCCACGGGCGGCAGGATCATGTCGCCCACCTGCGTCGGCTTCGCGTCCGCAACGCCCAGGATCCCGGGGATCGAGAACCCGAACACGTCTGCGTCCACGAGACCCACCGCGAGGCCGCGCGAAGCGAGGGCCACCGCGAGCTCCGCCGTCACCGTCGACTTGCCGACCCCGCCCTTGCCCGAGGTCACCGCGATCACCCGGGTGAGCGTGCCCGGGCCGAACGGCATCCGTCGTTCCCCGCGCAATCGCGTCACGAGCGCGTCGCGTTCGGCCGGGGTCATCACGCCGATCTCCAGGTCGACGGCGTCGACCCCCGGCACCGCGAGCACCGCATCCCGCACGTCGCGTTCGATGCGGTCGGCTGCCGGACATCCGACGATCGTCAGGCGCAGCTCGACACGCGCGGTCCCATCCGCGACATCGATGCCCCGCACCATGTCGAGCTCGGTGATGGGGCGACGGATCTCCGGATCCTGCACGCGGGCCAGCGCGGCCCGCACGGCGTCCGGGCCGGCCGACGTCACGTCGCGTCCTCGCCCGAGGTCTCCGGTTCCTCCGACTTGTCGAGCTCCTCGAGCAGGGCGCGCAGCTCCGCACGGATGAAGTCCTTCGTCGCCATCTCGCGCACCGCGAGCCGCAACGCGACCACCTCGCGTGCCAGGTACTCGGTGTCGGCGAGGTTGCGTTCGGCGCGCTGCCGGTCCTGCTCGATCTGCACCCGGTCGCGGTCGTCCTGCCGGTTCTGCGCCAACAGGATGAGCGGGGCGGCATACGAGGCCTGCAACGACAGGATCAGCGTCAGCAGCGTGAAGTTCTGAACCCGCGGATCGAACTGCCACTCCTCCGGCGCCATCGAGTTGTAGGTGAGCCAGACGACCACGATGATCGTCATCCCGATGAGGAACCAGCTCGTCCCCATCGCGCGCGCGAACGACTCCGAGAACCGCCCCATCCGATCCCTGCCGGACGGGCGGAAACCGAACGTCGAACGGAAGCCCTTCGGGGCGTCGAGTCGGGGATCGTTACGTCGTGCCACGCGAGGTCCTCCTTCCGCGGGTGGGGATGGCTGCCGTACTGGTGCTCACGGGCTCCGGATGCTCATCGCCCTGGGAACTTCGCCAGTCATCCGGCAGCAGGTAGTCGAGGACGTCGTCGATGGTCACCACCCCGACGAGACGGTGCTTCTCGTCGACGACGGGAAGCGACACCAGGTTGTAGCTCGCGAGGATCCGCGAGACCTCAGCGGCACTCGTCTCGGGCGAGACGGGCTCGAGGCTCGGGTCGAGCAGCGTGCCGAGCCGCTCGTGCGGCGGATAGCGCAGCATCCGCTGGAAGTGCACCACACCGAGGAACTTGCCCGTCGGCGGCTCGTACGGCGGCAGCGTCACGCACACCGCAGCTCCCAGCGCGGGGGCCAGCTCGTGACGGCGGATGAGGGCGAGCCCCTCGGCGACCGTCGAGTCGGCGGAGAGGATGATCGGCTCGGTGGTCATGAGACCGCCCGCCGTCTCGGGGTTGTAGTTGAGGAGGAAGCGGACGTCCTCGGCCTCCTCGGGCTGCATGAGGCCGAGCAGCGCCTCGCCGCGCTCGTCCGGGAGCTGCGCGATGAGGTCGGCCGCGTCGTCGGGCTCCATCTGGTCGAGCACATCGGCGGCGCGCTCGTCGTCGAGGTGGGTGATGAGCTCCACCTGCTCCTGCTCGGGCATCTCCTCGAGCGCATCCGCGAGGCGGTCGTCGGGCAGTTCGCCCGCGACCTCGAAGCGGCGCTCCTCCGGCAGGTCGAGGAGGGTCGACGCCAGGTCGGCGGGGAGTAGGTCGGAGTAGGTGGCGATCAGCTGTTCCGCGGACTGCGCCTCGCCGGGCGCATTCTTCTCGCGGACACGGTCCCAGGTGGCGAGCAGGCTCGGTCCCTTGCCGAACGGTGCGGCGCCCGCGCGGGGGCGACGCAGGTACAGCTCGCCCACCTCCCACTCGCCGGGGCCGGACTCCTCGATCGCGACGTCCTCGATCGTCGCCTCACCGGATCCGTCGCGCAGCACCATCTGGCGCCCCAGCAGCTCGGCGATCACGCGCACCTCGCCGCCGCGCTGCTCGAAGCGGCGCAGGTTGATGAGGCCCGTCGTGATGATCTGCCCCGCGCCGATGCTCGTGACCCGCCCGATGGAGACGAAGACGCGTCTGCGTCCGGGGATCTCGACGATCAGACCGACGACCCGAGGCGACTCGGTGTTGCGGTACACGACGAGCACGTCGCGGACCTTGCCGACCCGATCGCCCGCGGGGTCGAAGACGGAGCACCCGGCGAGGCGGGCGACGAAGACTCTCGTGGCGCTCACGGGAAAACCCTACCCGTGTGATGCCACAATGAACGGGTGTCGACCCCGTCTCCGTTCGCGCGCCGCGGCGCCCCGATGACCGTGCCCCAGGGTGATGTCTTGGGCACCTACGACAGCTATCCGGAAGCTCAGCAGGTGGTCGACCGGCTCGCGAAGGCCGATTTCCCGATCGCGAAGCTCGCGATCGTGGGTAACGGGCTCACGAGCGTCGAGATCGTCACCCGCAAGCGCTCGTGGAATCGGGCGGCGCTGTCGGGTGTGCTGAGCGGTGCGTGGCTCGGCATCTTCATCGGGCTGTTCTTCAGCCTGCTCTCGCCGACGTTCACGTGGCAGCTCTTCGCCGCGGCCGTCTTCATCGGTGCCGCGTTCGGGCTCTTCCTGCAGCTCGCGAGTTACGCGGTTGCGCGTCGCAACCGCGACTTCGAGTCGACGACACAGGTGCTCGCCGCGAACTACCAGATCATCCTGGAGCCCGGCCACCTCGCCCGCGCCCAGGAGCTCCTCTCCCGCACCCCCTGAACCGCCGCGCCGCCCGGCTCCGCCGCGCGTCGCCCCCCCGCCGCCTTCGGCGGCTCGAGGGGTCGCAAACCGCGCGAATCCCGGCGTGTCTCGAGCGCTTTGCGTCCCCTCGCATCCGGGCCCGAGGCCCCGCGGCAGTCGGTTCGCAGATCAGGGTGAGGGGTCGCGAACTGCGGGAGACACGCCGGGATTCGCGCGGTTTGCGACCCCTCAGGGAGAGAGGGGTTAGGGGCGGGCCAACCAGGCCTCGACCTCGGCAGCGGTGCGGGGGATCGCGGCGGAGAGGTTCTCGGCACCCGCCTCGGTGACGAGGATGTCGTCCTCGATCCGGACCCCGATGCCGCGGTACTCCTCGGGCACGGTCACGTCGTCCGGCTGGAAGTACAGCCCCGGCTCGATCGTGAACACCATGCCCGGCTCGAGCACGCCGTCGAGGTAGAGCTCGCGCCGGGCCTGCGCGCAGTCGTGGACGTCGATGCCCAGGTGGTGGCTCGTGCCATGCACCATGTAGCGGCGGTGGTACTGGTGGTCCAGCTCGAGCGACACCTCCGCACTCACCGGCAGCAGCCCCCACTCCGCCGTCTTCGCGGCGATCACCTTCATCGCTTCCGCGTGGATCTCGCGGAACCGGATCCCGGGCCGCACGATCCGGAACGCCGCATCCGCCGCCTCCCGCACCGCCTCATACACGCGCCGCTGCACCTCGGTGAAGGTGCCCGATACCGGCAGCGTGCGGGTGATGTCCGCCGTGTAGAGGGAGTCGAGCTCGACTCCCGCGTCCATGAGCAGCAGGTCGCCGGGCACGACGGGCCCGTCGTTGCGGGTCCAGTGCAGGATGCACGCGTGGGGTCCGGAGGCGGCGATCGTGTCGTAGCCGACCGCGTTGCCCTCGGCCCGGGCGCGCCGGTTGAACGTCCCCTCGACGAGCCGCTCCCCGCGCTCGTGGGCGATGATCTGAGGGAGGTCGGCGATGACGTCGTCGAATCCGGATTTCGTGGCCGCGACGGCGGCCCGCATCTCGGCGATCTCGTATTCGTCCTTCACGAGCCGGACCTCGCTCACCGCGCGGAGAAGCTCCGCATCCTCCGGCCGTGCCGCCGCGAGGGCGTCGGCGGCCGCGTCGAGCCCGCGCAGCACGAGAACCTGCTCGCCCGACACCGCGAGTTCGCCGAGAGGGCGCGTCTCGAGCCCCAGGTCGGCTGCGACGTGCGCGAGCGACGGGCGCGCCCCGGTCCAGAATTCCCCGATCGCGGCGTTCGCGTAGAACTCCTCGGAGTCGCGTCCCGCGGTGGGCGTGAAGTACAGCGTCGAGGGGGCGTCGTCGCCCGGGCCGATGACGAGCACGCTGCCCGGAACGGTGTCGCTCGCCCAGCCGGTGAGGTAGGAGAACGCGGAGTGCGCACGGTAGGGATAGTCGGTGTCGTTGGAGCGCACCTTGGCAGGGCCTGCCGGGATGACGAGCGTCGCCCCGGGGAACCGAGCAGCGACGCGCATCCGGCGGGCTGCGGCGAACGCCGCCTGTGCCCGAGGCGACGGCGGGACATCGGGGCGCCCGGCCCAGCCCGAGGAGATGAAGTCGCGGAAGTTGTCGGAGGTGGGGGTCGTCGAGCGGTTGGAGGTCGCCGGGCTAGGGGCCGTGCCGACGGAGCTGCTGTCTGCCATGGGCTCTATCCTCGCACCGCTCGGCGGCGGCGTCAGCGGTGACCGCAGGCGCCGTGTCAGTCGGCCGGGCGTAGGCGGGCCACAATCGGACGGTGATCGCTGCCGGCGCTATCCATCGACTCGATCACCTGGAAGTCCACCGCCTGCCATGCGCCCGTCGACAACACGTGATCGATGGGCGTCCCGAGCAATGGCGGTACCGAGGCAGGCCAGGTCCCGACGGCCGCGGCTCCCACCGTTCGCGCGGCATCGTCGCACGAGGCGATCCCCGCATCCGACCCGAGGGAGCCCCAGTGGTCGAGGGTCGAGTTGAGGTCGCCCGCGACGATGACATCCGATGCGGGATCGGCACAGCGCTCGGCGAGCCAGTCGAGTCCGGCCCGCCAGTTGCCCATCTCGGAGGGCACGGGCGCGACCGGATGTGCGGCGATGATGGTGGGCCCGGATCCGTCGACAGGCACCGCGACGACGCTCGGCAGGGTGGTGGTCGAGCCGACCGAGTCGTCCAGCCGATACCCGCCCAGGTCGGCGGAGATCAGCAGCCGGGTCGAGCGCGCCTTCGAAATCGCGTCGAACTGCACACCGAGCACTTGCATCTCGCGACCGGATGCGGCCATTCTCGCGGCCACCGCGGCGGCGGCGTCTTCGCTCGTCTCGGGGAGCGAGACGATGTCGGCGCCCTCGTCGAGGGCGAGCGCCGCGATCGCGTCGCTCCCGGGGGCATCGCCGAGGGTGTTCCATGAGAGCACGACGAGGTCGCCGTCGTCGCTCTCGGCGCTCGGAGTTCCGAACCCGCGGACGCCGAGGACCGCGGTCGACACGAGCGCGAAGACCACGAGCATCGTCGCGAGCGTCGCGAAGAACCGCCGCGCCGCCGCGGACAGCACCGCGAAGATGCCGAGCAGCGCCGCTGAGAGCACCGCGACCAGCGCGAGCATGCCCCTGATCGACACGACCTGCGCGACACCGATCACGCGTTCGACGCCGAAGAGCTGCGGCCAGCAGGCGACGAGAAGCGCCCCGGCGACGACGATCGTCAGGGCAGCGGCGAGCAGTCTGCGGATCATGGTCTCCCGAGCCTAGGGGGCTGATCCTGAGCGTCCGCCTCGGTGCGCGCCGCGCCGCCGTCCTACGATGTGGGGGTGTCCGGGGCGATCGATCTGCATGCGCATACGAGCGTCTCGGATGGCACCGAGACGCCGACGGAACTCGTCGCGGCCGGTGTCAGCGCGGGTCTCGGCGTGCTCGCGATCACCGATCACGATTCCACCTCCGGTTGGGACGAGGCGTTCCGGGCGGCGGTGGGGACGGGGCTCACGATCATGCCGGGCATCGAACTCTCCACTCAGCTCGACTACGCGAGCATCCACGTGCTCGGTTACCTGATCGATCCGGCGAACGCCGATCTGGTCGCCGCGACCGCCCGCATCCGCGAGGAGCGACTGCACCGCGCCGAGGCGATGGTGGCGCGCATCTCGGCCGACTACTCCCTGACCTGGGACGACGTGGTCGCCCAGACGACCCCCGGCGCGACCGTCGGGCGCCCGCACATCGCGGATGCCCTCGTCGCCCGCGGTCATGTGCCGGACCGCTCCGCCGCTTTCGCGTCGATCCTGCACTGGCGGGGCGGGTACTACCGGCCCCACGAGGCCCCGCCGCCGGTCGAGGGTGTGCGGCTCATCACTGCGGCGGGCGGGGTCGCGGTGATCGCGCATCCGGGTGCCCGCGGGCCGCAGCGGGTTCTGTCGGATGCCCGGATGCGATCGCTCGTCGACGCGGGCCTCGCGGGACTCGAGATCGACCACCGCGACAATCCACCGAGCAGTCGTCCGCACTGGGAGGAGCTGGCCCGGCGCTTCGGGTTGATCCGCACGGGATCGAGCGACTACCACGGCACCGGCAAGCCGAACCGCCTCGGCGAGAACACGACGTCGCCCGAGGCGTACGCCGAGATCATCGCTCGCGGCACGGGCTCGCGCCCGGTCGGCTGAGATACGTCGGCGCGGCGTCAACTCGCGGGGAGGAACTCCCAGGATGCCGGTGAGCCCCCGGGCACCGAGATGACGAGCTTGTGCTCGGTGCATGCGATGTCGACGACGGCATCCCCGTCCCAGGGCAGGGTGATCGCAGGGAGGTGCGGGTCGGCGGGGGTGCCGTCTGCGCCACGTGCAGCCGTCGTGTTCGATAACCCGCCGTCGGGTCGAACGAGCAGCAGCACTCCGGGACCCGACTCCTCCAGGTCGTATCGGGCGTCGAGGTCGCCGTCGAGCATCGCCCGCTCGAGAGCGCCGTCGCCGTAGCGCACCTCGAGCATCACCCCGATCGCGTGGAAGCTCCAGGCGGGGTCGTCGTCTGCGCCGAACGACATCGTGGCCCGGCCGCGGGTGGCGGTGCCGAGCACGGCGGTTCCGGATGCCGAGGCCACGTCGGCGCGCTCGTGCACCGCGTCGTCGAGGTCGAGCTCCCACGGCGAGTGGTCGGCGAGGCACGCGAACGCCAGCCGCAGATCACGGGGGAGGGGTGTCTCCGCGTCGTCGGGGGGAGCAGTCGTCGGTGCGCAGGCGACGAGCACGGCGGCGGCGGTGACCACCGTCGCGGCGCGCACCCAACGCAGGAGCCGGGGCATCGGACCTCCTCGCGCAGGGGTGAGGTCCAGTATCGCTGCGCGCGCTCCGATCGGGAAGCTCAGCCCGCGGGCGGCGGGGTCGGCGTTCCCGCCGATCCGGAGCTGCGGCGACGACGGCGCCGACGCTTCGCCGGGGAGGCGTTGCCGTCGTGGTGCTCGCTGCCCTTGCCGTCGTGCGTGCCGGCGCCGTCCGAGGCGCGCGGCGCTTCAGCTGTGGCGCTGCTGCCGCCGCTGCGGGTGCGGGTGCGGTTCCGAGAGCGGTTGCCCGACCCCGATCCGGATCCCGATCCGCTGCGCTGCCCGTCGCGAGGCGAGCTCGCGGGAGCCGACGGCGGACGCAGCCGCCCCTTCGTGCCCTCCGGGATGTTGAGATCCGCGTAGAGGTGCGGCGACGACGAGTAGGTCTCGGTGGGCTCTGGGATCCCAAAGTCGAGTCCGCGGTTGATGAGGCCCCACTTGTGCAGGTCGTCCCAGTCGACGAAGGTGACCGCGATGCCGGTCTTGCCCGCGCGACCGGTACGTCCGGCGCGGTGCAGGTAGGTGTCCGGGTCGTCCGGCACGGTGTGGTTGATCACGTGCGTCACGTCGTTGACGTCGATGCCGCGCGCGGCCACATCCGTCGCGATCAGGATGTCCTTCTTGCCGGCCTTGAACGCGGCCATCGAGCGCTCGCGCGCCTCCTGGCTCATGTCGCCGTGCACGGCGCCCGCGTTGAATCCGCGGTCGTTCAGCTCTTCGACGAGCTTCGCGGCCGCACGCTTCGTGCGGGTGAAGATCACGGTCTTGCCCCGACCCTCCGCCTGCAGGATGCGCGAGATCACCTCGTCCTTGTCGAGCGAGTGCGCCCGGTAGATGACGTGCTTGATGTTCGCCTGCGTGAGCCCCTCGTCGGGGTCGTTCGCGCGGATGTGGATCGGCCGGTTCATGAAACGCCGCGCGAGGGCGACGACCGGGCCGGGCATGGTGGCCGAGAAGAGCATCGTGTGCCGTGTGGGCGGGGTCTGCGCGAAGAGCTTCTCGACGTCCGGCAGGAAGCCGAGGTCGAGCATCTTGTCGGCCTCGTCGAGCACCATCACCTGCACCTCTTTGAGGGAGAGCAGCCGCTGCCCGGCGAGGTCGAGGAGGCGCCCAGGGGTGCCCACGACGATCTGGGCACCGGCCTTCAGCTGCTCGACCTGGCCCTCGTAGGCCTTGCCGCCGTAGATCGCGGCGACCTGGGTGGGGCGGTTGGACGCCGCCAACTCGAGGTCTTCGGCCACCTGCACGCACAGTTCGCGCGTGGGCACCACGATGAGCGCCTTCACGCCGGGACCGGGGTCGGCGCCGAGCGCCTGGATGACGGGAAGACCGAACCCGAAGGTCTTGCCGGTGCCGGTCTTCGCCTGGCCGATGATGTCTTGCTTGGCGAGACCCAGCGGGATCGTCTGCGTCTGGATGGGGAACGGGTCGACGATGCCCTTCGCCTCGAGGGCGGCGACGATGTCGTCGTCGATGTTGAGATCGCGGAAAGTCAAGGAATACCTGTCTGGTAGTGGAGAGCCCAGTCTACCGGGCTCGCATACACTGGGCCGGTGGCTTGGTTCGGTCGTCGCTCGCGCCAGCGTCCCGGCACCCTCCGCGTCGCCCCGCGATCCGATGCCGTCGCCGTCGCGCGCGTCGAGTTGCGCGACCTGACGCCCACACCGGAGCGCTTCCTGGGCCAGACGGCCTACCTGACGATCGTGCTGTTCGAGAACCTCGGGCGCGCCGTGACGACCGCTCCGACGACGGACGCGAAGACCCGCCTCGCGCGTGCCGCGTCCGAGATGCTGCGGATGCACGAGGAACTGGTCGGCGAACTGCAGCGCATGCACGACGACCCCGTGGCCGAGATGGAGCCGTTCCGGCGCGAGCTCGACGAGTTCCAGCGGCGCACCCGCGGTGCCGACTGGCACGAGATCCTCGTGACCTGCTACCTCACCAACGGCTTCCTGCTCGACTTCTTCGCGGGGCTCGCCTCGGGCCTTCCGGACGAGCTCGACGACCGGGCCGCGACGATCCTGCAGCGCGACGCGGCAGAGACCGTGCTCGTGGAGGAGCTGCGCCGGGCGATCGAGGAGGACCCGCGGATCGCCTCGCGCCTTGCCATGTGGGGCAGGCGTCTCGTAGGCGACACGATGCTCGTCGCGCGTTCGGCGATCGCGCAGCATCCGTCGCCGGTCGTGGACGAGCGGGTCGATCCGGTGTTCACCGAGTTGATCGCGACCCACACGCGTCGGATGGATGCGCTGGGCCTGACGGCCTGACGGCCTGACGCGGCGCGCGTCGAGCGCGAAGATCGGGCTAGAGCCGACCGCCAGTGAGCTCGTGCAGTCGGTGCGCGTCGGCCGCGTCGCGTGCGCGCGGCAGTGCGAGGGCGACGATCACGGAGGCGGCGGTCGCCGCGGTGATCGAGACCGTCCAGATCCATCCGCCGTCGAACGGCCATCCGAGCCACACGAGCAGTGCCCACACGGCAACAGCGGCGGCAGCACCGATCGCGGGAAGCAGTGCGATGCCGTAGTTCTGGCGCCCGGGGATGAGGTAGCGGATCAGGCCACCGAGACCCGCGCCGATGACGGTGACGAAGACGATCTCCACGGGAGGATCCTAGGCGAGAGCGCTCAGGCGACGAAGCCCACGCGGCGCGCGGTGTCGCCGCCGACCTCGACGTAGGCGAGGCTCTGCACGGGCACGAGGTACACCTTGCCCTTGTCGTCGTTCAGTTTGAGGAATCCCGTGCCCTCACCGAGCGCCTTCTCGACGGCCTTCTCGACGTCGGCGGCGGTCTGCGAGGTCTCGAAGGCGAGCTCGCGGGCGGTGTTGGCGATCCCGATGCGAATGTCCACGTGATGAGCGTAGATGATGCCGCGGGGCGCATCCGGGCCGGTTCACTGTGGGCGGAAACGCTGTCCGAGGCGCCCGATACGGTAGCCGCATGAGTGCCCGATTCGTCGTCGACGCCGTGGACGCGGTCGCCCCGGTGGCGCTCGATCCGTCGCAGGCCGCGGTGCTCGCGCTGCCCGACGGCGCGTCCGCCGCGGTGCTCGGCGCACCGGGTTCGGGCAAGACGACGACGATCGTCGAGCTCGTCGCGGATCGCATCTCGCGGGGCTGGACGCCCGAGCAGCTGCTCGTGCTCGCACCGTCGCGTGCGGCCGCCACGCTCCTGCGCGATCGTCTCGCGCGTCGCATCGCGGTCCCGACCGACGGCCCGCTCGCGCGCACGGTGCCCTCGTTGGCGTTCGAGCTCGCGGGCGCCGCGGCACGTCTCGCGGGGCGACCCGCTCCTCGGCTGCTGACCGGCACGGAGCTCGACGCGGATATCGCTGCATACCTCGAGGGGCATGTGGCCGACGGCTCGGGGCCGAACTGGCCGGATCCGCTCTCGCCCGCGGTGCGAGAACTGCGCGGGTTCCGCAGTGAGCTGCGCGAGTTGATGGCGCGAGCCACCGAGTACGGCGCGACCCCGGACGACGTCGCGCGGCTCGCGCGCGAGGCGGGGCGGCCCGAGTGGGTGGCAGCCGCGGAGTTCTGGCGCGAATACCAGGCGCTGCAGGCATCCAACCGCCCGGATCAGTTCGACGCGGCCGAGTTCGTCCGCTTCGCCGTGCGGGCGATCCGCGAGGGCGGCGACGACGATCGGGTCGCGCGGCTGCGGCTCGTGGTGGTCGACGATCTGCAGGAGGCCACGGAGTCGACGATGGCGGTGTTGCGCGCGCTTGTGGACCGCGGGGTGCAGGTGATCGCGTTCGGTGATCCGGACGTCGCTGCGAACGCGTTCCGGGGTGGCGAGGCGGATGCCGTGGGGCGATTCGCGACCGCCCTCGGCCGCAATGCGACGGCCCCGCTCGTGCTCGAGACGGTGCATCGCGGCGGCGCCGAGCTGCGCGCGCTCGTCGGGCGTGTGGTCGAGCGCATCGGCACTGCGGCGGCGGGTCCGCAGCGGCGGGCGAGCGTTGCGACCCCGACGTCGACGACGTCGACGGGTGGGCGAGCCGTAGCCGAGCCGTCTCGCGAGCCCGATGTCGCCCGTCCGCCGATCGCCTCGATCCGCGCGACGACGCCCGCTCGCCATGCCGCGGCGATCGCCCGGGTGCTGCGCGAAGAGCATCTGCTGAGCGGAGTGCCGTGGAACCGGCTCGCCGTCGTCGTGCGGTCGGGTGCTCAGATCCCCGAGCTGGCGCGCGCGCTCGCTCGCGCCGAGGTGCCGACGCGCGCCACCGGACGCGGCACGCCGTTGCGCGACGACCTCGCGCCGCGCGCCCTTCTCGCGTTCGTCGAGGTCGGCATCGGGCGTCGCGAGCTCGATCCTGAGACCGCGGCCGAGCTGCTCATCGGGCCCTTCGGCGGGCTCGATCCGCTGGGGCTCCGACGGTTGCGGCTCGCGCTCCGGCACGAGGAACTCGCCGGGGGCGGCATCCGCCCGGGCGCCGAGCTCGTGGCCGAGGCGCTCGCCGAGCCCGGGCGCTTCGCGACCATCGAGGGGCGTGCGGCCCGCCGGGCGGCGCGGGTGGCCGAGACCTTGCATCTGCTGCGCGGAATGGCATCCGATTCGACCGTCGAAGAGCTGCTCTGGACCGTGTGGGAGAAGAGCGGTGTCGGGGAGCGTTGGAGGCGGGCGGCCCTCGGTTCCGGGATCGAGGCGTCCGAGGCCAACCGTGATCTCGATGGCGTGGTGGCCCTGTTCTCGGCCGCGAAGCGATTCGTCGAGCATCGCCCCACCGAGGGGGCGCTCGAGTTCCTCGAGCACGTGCTCGACTCCGACATCGCCGACGACCTGCTTGCGCCTCCTCGTGCCGACGATGCCGTCGTCGTCGCGACGCCCTCGGCACTCGTCGGCCTCGAGTTCCGTACGGTCGTCGTCGCCTCCCTGCAGGACGGTGCTTGGCCGAACCTGCGTCCCCGCGGGTCGTTGCTTGCGCCGCAGAGGCTCGTCCGGGTGCTCGAGCATCGCGATGCCGACGCGATCGACGAGCGCAAGCTCGTGCTCGACGACGAGTTGCGCATGTTCGCGCTCGCCGTGTCGCGCGCGTCCGATCGTGTCGTGCTCGCCGCCGTCGACAACGACGACGAGACGGCGAGCGTGCTGTTCTCGCTCGCGCCGGATGCCGTGCCGATCGCATCGGCGCAGCCGGCACCGCTCACGCTGCGGGGACTCACCGGTCGCCTGCGCCGTGAGCTCGCCGATCCGGCGGCAGCACCCGCGCGGCGACGCGACGCCGCATCCACCCTCGCGACCCTCGCCGTGGAGGGGCTGCCGGGCGCCGACCCGAGCGGATGGCTCGGCCTCGCCGAGCCGAGCACCGACGAGCCGCTCTTCGCCGGCAACGAGGTGCGGGTCTCGCCCTCACAGCTCGCGAACCTCGAGGAGTCGCCGCTCGACTGGGCGGTGAGCCGACTCGCAGGTGGCCGCGCGTCGATCGCGATGAATCTCGGCACGATCGTCCACTGGGCGATGGAGACGGCGGACGGCCACGACGTCGACGCGCTGTGGGCGCGAGTCGAGGAGCGCTGGCCCGAGCTGCCCTTCGACGCCGAATGGATCTCGGCGTTCCAGCGGCGCGCGACGCTGGGCCTCATCCGGGCGCTGGCGGAGTACCTCGGCGACTTCGACCGCGACGGGAAGACGCTCGTCGCGGCCGAGGGGCGATTCACCCTGCCGATCGCGGAGGGCGTCGTCGCCTCTGGCAGCATCGATCGCGTCGAGCTCGCCCCCGGCGGGGAGGTCGTGATCGTCGACCTCAAGACCGGCAACCCCGAGACCTCGGCGGCGGTGATCGCCGCGCATCCGCAGCTCGCGAGCTACCAGCTCGCCTACCGCGACGGCGTGCTCGATCCCTTCCTCGAGCCGCACGGAGAGCATCGCGCGGGTGGCGCGAAGCTCGTGTTCGTGAAGTCGGGTGTGCGCGGGAAGCTCTACCGCGAGGGTGTTCAGGTGGTGCTCGACGACGATGCGCTCGACGCCTTCCGCGAGCGTCTGGCTGCCGCGGCGGCTCTCATGGCCGCCGCGAGCTTCGACGGCCCGCGCGAGGCGCGCGAGTTCCGTGGACGCACCGACCCCGACTCGCTCCTGCCGCGTGTTCCGGAGGTGACGCATGACTGAGATCGACGCCCGGCGGATCGCGGAGGCGCTCGCCGAGGTGCGCGGCGAAGCGGTGCGTTATCCGACGCCCGAGCAGCAGGCTGTCATCGAGGCCGATCCGGCGGAACCGGCGCTCGTCGTCGCCGGTGCCGGGTCCGGCAAGACCGAGACGATGGCGAACCGGGTGCTGTGGCTCGTCGCGAACGGGCACGTGAAGCCCGCCGAGGTGCTCGGTCTCACCTTCACGCGCAAAGCGGCGGGAGAGCTTGCCGAGCGCATCCGCACCCGTCTCGGTGAGCTGCATGCGGCCGGTCTCGCGCCCGACGACCACGACCTCTTCGATAGTCCGGAGATCTCCACCTACAACTCCTTCGCGAGCGCGGTCTTCCGCGACAATGCGCTCGTGCTCGGCCGAGACGGCGACGGTGTGGTGCTCGGGGAGGCCGCCGCGTGGCAGTTGGCACGGAACGTCGTCGTGCGCTCGGGAGACGAGCGGCTCGAGGAGCTCGACAAGCGCCTCGACGCTGTCGTGGAGGCGACTCTGCAGATCGCGCGCGGAGTGGCCGACAACGCGGCCGACCCGGAGCGCGTGCGCGCGGTGGGTCACGCGTTCGCCCGGTTCACGGAGCTGCCGCTCGGTGGCCGCGCCGAGTACGCATCCGTGCTCTCGCAGATGGAGGACGTCGCGCTGCTCGATCTGCTGGTCGACCTCGCCGCCGAGTACGACGAGGCGAAGCGGCGGCGCGGCGCGGTCGACTACGCCGACCAGGTCGTGCTCGCGCTCGAGGCGGTACGCGCGCGTCCTGCTGCGGGGGAGGAGCTGCGCGCACGCATCCGGGTGGTGCTGCTCGACGAGTACCAGGACACCTCGGTCGTGCAGACGCAACTGCTCGCCGAGCTCTTCGCAGGTTCCGCGGTGACGGCCGTCGGCGACCCGAACCAGTCGATCTACGGATGGCGTGGGGCGAGCGCCGCGAATCTGCGGGAGTTCCGCGAGCGGTTCCGCCGCCGCGACGGCGCGCCCGCCGATCGCTTCACCCTCGCGACGAGCTGGCGCAACGGCACGCGGATCCTCGACGCCGCCAACGCGCTCGTCACCTCCGGCGACGACACCGACGTCCCCACGCTCGTCGCCCGGCCCGGCGCAAGCAGCTACGAGGTCGATTCGATCTACACGGAGACCCTCGCCGACGAGGCCGAGGCGGTTGCCGCGTGGTTCCGCGACAGGCTGGGCCGCGCTCGCGCCGACGCCGGGCGGGATGCCTCGGCTGCTCTGCTCCTGCGCGCTCGGCGTACACAGGGGCACTTCCTCGCGGCGCTCCGACGCGCCGGGGTTCCGTACCACGTGCTCGGTGTGGGCGGCCTGCTCGCCGAGCCCGAGATCGCCGACCTCGTGAGCGCACTGCGGGTGCTCGACGACCCGGATGCGGGGCTCGAGCTGCTCCGCCTGCTCTCGGGTGCGCGCTGGCGGATCGGCGTCGCCGACCTCGACGCGCTCCGCGGGGTGTCGAGTTGGCTCGGCCGCCACGACGTTGCGGAGAGCGGGATCCTCTCGGACGAGGTGCAGGAGCGCATCCGCGCATCCGTCGCGGGAGACGAGGGCGGATCGATCGTCGACGCCCTGGAGTTCGTCGGTCGCGCGGCCGAGGGGCACCGGGCCCTCGAGGGGTTCAGTGCCGAGGGGCTCGTGCGGCTGCGATCCGCTGCGGCGATGTTCGATCGGCTGCGTGCACGCGCGGGGCTCGAACTTCCCGACCTCGTCGTGCTGGTCGCGCACGAACTGCAGCTCGACATCGAGATCGCCGCCAACGAGACGCGCACCGCGGGGGAGGCCAACCTCGACGCCCTGCTCGATGCGCTGTCCGGCTATCTCGCGATCGCCGAGGCCGCGAGCCTCGGGGGATTCCTCTCGTGGCTGCGCGAGGCGGAGCAGCGCGAAGACCTCACTCCGCGCCCCGAGGATCCGCAGCCGGGCATGGTGCAGGTGCTGACGATCCACGGTGCGAAGGGTCTCGAGTGGGATCTGGTCGCGGTGCCGCGCTGGGTGGAAGACGAATTGCCCGCGCGACCCATCGAGGGCTACGGCGGCTGGCTGGGCTTCGGGCGCTTCCCCTGGACCGAGCGCGGCGATCACCTCCACCTGCCTTCGTTCGATCTCGGTGCCGTCGACACCCGCAAGGCGTACAAGGACGAAGTGGAGCGCTTCCGCGATCGGGTGCGCGAGCATTCGCGGTCGGAGGAGCGGCGGCTCGCGTACGTGGCCGTCACCCGTGCCCGCGATCGACTGCTCGTCTCCGGGTCGTTCTGGGCGGGACAGACGCGCCCTCGCACGCCGAGTGCGTTCCTCGTCGAACTCGGACGTGCCGGCGTCATCGCGCCACCGCCCGAGGCGCCGAGGGCCGACGAGCCGCCGGAGGGCGCCGAAGCCGAGATGACGGTCTGGCCGAACGACCCGTTCGGCTCGCGGACCGCCGCGGTGCGTGCGGCCGCGGCCGCCGTGCGCGCCGCCGAGCCCGGGTTGAGCGGCCCCTGGGCGCGCGAGGCGGAGCTGCTGCTCGAGGAGCGCGCCCGGCGCCGGGAGCGCAGTGGCGCGGTTCCGCTGCCCGCGCGCATCCCCGCATCCGCCTTCAGCGACTACGTCAGCGCGCCGGATGACGTGGCCGAGTCGCTGCGCCGCCCGATGCCCGAGCGTCCGTACCGTGCCACCCGGCTCGGCACCCTGTTCCATGCGTGGGTGGAGGAGCGCTACGGCCGTGCGGGCGGATCCGATGAGCTGGACGCCGACGCCTTCGAGCTCGACGACGCGGGAGATCTCGTCGAGGCGGAACGGTTCGCCGAGCTGCAGCAGATCTTCGAACGATCGCCGTGGGCGAGCCGGCGCCCGGTCGAGGTGGAGCGCGAGATCCACCTCCCCTTCGACGGCCGCATCGTGATCTGCAAGATCGACGCGGTGTACCAGGAGGGCGAGCGCTTCGAGGTGGTCGACTGGAAGACCGGCAAGGCGCCGCGCGACGACGCCGACCTCGAACGCAAGCAGCTGCAGCTCGCGCTCTACCGTCTCGCCTACGCGCGATGGGCGGGCATCGATCCGGCTCTCATCGACGGGGCGTTCTACTTCGTGGCCGACGACCGGGTCATCCGCCCGCCGCACATCGACACAGAGGAAGAGCTCATCGCGCGCTGGCGCGCCGCGTTCGGTGCCTAACGCGCTGTGGCGTGGATCGCGTTGGCGAGCGCGTCGACCGGCTCGCGCGCGGATCGCGGGTTCGCGAGCAGGCTGAAGTCCACCTCGCCGAGCCGCGGCAACTCGAAGGTCCCCGTGACCTCCACGAGGTCGTCCGGGATGAGCACCCGCGGGAACACAGCAACCCCGATGCCTGCGCGGAGGGCGGTCAGTACACCGTTGACCTCGCGCACGTTGCACGTGATCCGCCAGGTGCGCCCCTCCGCTTCGAGCGCGTGGATGGCGGCATCCCGCGAGAAGCTCGGCGCCTGGTAGACGATCAACGGCACGGGCGCGTCAGGGTCGAGCCGGAGGGATCGGTGCGCCACCCACACGAGCCGTTCGCGACGCACGCGCCGCCCCTCCGAGTGATCCGTCTCCTGTTTGACGTACACGAGGTCGAGCTGGCCGGCCGCGAGTCGGCGCGCGAGCGGACCGCTCTGCCCGACGGTCAGCTCGAGGTTGATCTGCGGATACAGCTGCCGGAAGTCGCGCAGCACCTGCGGCACGTGGGTGAGGGCCAGGTCGTCGGCGGCGCCGAAGCGCAGCCGCCCCCGCATGGCCGAGCCGAGGAAGTACGCCGCCGCCTCGTCGTGCGCCGCAAGGATGCTGCGGGCGAATCCGAGCATCGCGTCGCCGTTGTCGGTGAGGCGCACCGCGCGGGTGTCGCGCGCGACGAGCACCCGGCCCGCCGCCGACTCGAGCTTGCGCACCTGCTGGCTCACGGTGGGCTGGCTGAGCCCGAGGAGCTCCGCCGCGCGCGTGAAACTCAGGGTGTCGGCGACGGCCACGAAGGTGCGCAACAGGACGGGATCGAACATCGCGCCTCCTTGCATAGGCAAATCGAATGGTAGTTATAGCCACGATAACGCGGCGCAATGAACGGGATCACCATAGCCTCGAAGTCGTGTCACCGTCGCCGGCCCCCGAGTACGCCCCGCTGACCGAACCCATCCCCACCTTCGACCGCCGTCCCACCTGGCGCGAGAGCTTCGGCGCGCTCGCCGTGCACAACTACCGGCTCTATCTCGCCTCGCTCGCGCTCGGTTCGACCGGCGGCTGGATGGCGCGGGTCGCGATCGACTGGCTCGTGCTCGAGCTCACGGGCGATGTCGCGCTCGTCGGTCTCGCGGTCGCGTTCCAGTTCGCGCCGGTCCTGCTGCTCGGCGTATGGGCGGGCGTACTTTCGGATCGCCTCCCTCGGCGCTGGGTGATGTTCGCCACGCAGCTTCTCAGCACACTCACGACGGGGGTGCTCGCGGTGCTCGTGCTCACCGGAGTAGTCGTCGCCTGGCAGGTGCTCCTGAGCGCGGCGATCACGGGCGTCGCGATCGCGATCGAGGGGCCGAGCCGATCCGCGTTCGTCTCCGAGATGGTCGGCATCCACCGTCTCCGGGGCGCGATCAGCCTCAACGCGACCACGTTCCACCTCGGGGGTCTGCTCGGCCCCGCGATCAGCGGCGCCCTCATCGCCGTCGTCGGATCCGGTTGGTCGATCGCCATCAACTCCGTCACGACCGCCGTCGCGGCTCTCGCGCTCGTGCTCATGCGCGGGCACGAACTCGTGCACGCGCCCCGGCAGCCGCGGTCGCGCGGGCAGATCCGTGAGGCGCTGCGGTACGTGGGCCGGAAGCCCGCGATCGTCTGGTCGCTCATCCTGCTCGGCACCGTCGCGGTGTTCGGCATGAACCTCCCGGTGCTCCTCACCTCGGCCGCCGACCAGGTCTACGGCACCGGCGCCGCGGGCTACGGTCTCTACAGCTCGCTCTGCGCACTGGGTGCGTTCGTCGGCGCGTTCCTGTCGTCGCGCCGCCGCACCCTGCGGCTGCGTGACGTCGTGATGTTCGCCGGGCTCTACGGTTCGGTGACGGCGTTCGCCGCGTGGGACGGCTGGTATCCGCTCTTCCTCTCGGCCCTCGTCGGGATCGGGGTCACCCGCTTGCTCTTCGCGATGAGCGCCGAGGCGCTGACCCAGCTCTCGACGAATCCCGCGATCCGCGGGCGGGTCGTCTCGCTCTACATCATGGTGCTCATGGGCGGGCAGGCCCTCGGCGGGGTCGTGATGGGCGCCATCGCCGAGAACCTCGGGGGCCGTTGGGCGTTCTTCATCGCGGGATCGGTACCCGCGCTGGCCGCGCTCGTCGTCGCGATCGTGCTCGCGCACCGGCGTGAGCTGCGCATCCGCGTCGACCTGAGCACGCCGCGCCGGATGCTGCGGATCGTGCGCCGCGAGGCGCTCGGCTAGGAGACGCGCTCGGTACGGTCGAGGAGCGCTTCGACCTCGTCGACCGCGAGCACCGGCAGGGTGTGCGGTCCGATCGGGTCGGCCGCCTCGCCGAGCACGTCGTCGACCAGGCGCGAGAGCATCTGCACGGCGTCGTCGACGATCTCGGTCGATCGCGTCTCGGTGCCGTGCATGAGCCACCGGGCCACGTCGAGCTCCGAGAGCAGCAGAGCGCGCTGACGCAGGCGTCGGTCGACGCCGCCGCGGGCACGGGTGTACGCCGCGAACGCGGAATCCGCGATGGCCTCGCTCCGCGCTCCGAGCACCCACGACAGGTCGCGCGCGGGGTCGCCCACCGCGAGGCCCTGCCATCCGAGGATGCCCGTGACCGCGCCTGCGGATGCGAGGAACGACGACGCCGCGAGGCCCCCGTTGATCACGGTCGGCGTGTACTGCCAGAGTCCTGCGTCGTCGCAGGCCTGCTGCCATCGGCGGGCGAGGGCTGCCGGGACGAGACCCGTCTCGAGGGCGCGGCCCACGAGGCTGATCGCGCCGCGGTGCGCCTCCGACGCGCTGTGCGTGGGGAGCCCTGCATCGGTGACGAGGCTCGTCGGGAGCGCGTGGATCGCCGCGATCGCCTGGCCGATCGAGTCCGCGAGCTCGACATCGATCGCGCCGAGCGTGACCGCCGCCCCCGGCACGAACTCGGAGACGATCGCACGGGTGCCGTCGACCGGAGCCTGGCCCGCGAACTGGGTGACGGCGAAGGGTAGACGTGCGCGCACCCCCTGGCTCAGAGCGCGCAGGGCGACGAGGTCGGCCGACTGCTCCTGCTCCGCGCGTTCGGAGCGCGGGACGCGGATCACCCAGGTGCGCCCGTCGCGTCCCGTGAGGATCGCCGCGTCGTAGTCCCCCCGGCCCGCCGAGCCGTGCCGGGAGACCCCGACGAGGTCGAGCTCGGGCACAGCCGACGACGCGAGCGCCGCTAGAGTGAGGGGGGATCTGGCCATGGCGACAGGGTAGGTCCGTCCCGTCCCGGCCACGCGGCACGCCACGCCCGATCCGGCGTTCTCGCGGCGGGCACGAAGAACCCGGATGAGGTGCGGATGAGCGGAACCGCCGCAGGCGACGAGCGTCCCGCCCGGCGACCCCCGATCGCACCGGCGCTGTCTCGATCCGACCTCGACCGCGACTACCTCGCCCGGGTGACGGGACCAGCCGAGCTGCTCGAGGATCCCCGCACTCGGGTGGTCGTGCTGCACGCGGGACGCGCTCTCGGGGCTTCCCCCGAGCGCCTCGCGCTGCTCGCCCCCGACGACCTCGGAGACCTCGATCCCGACGAGCTCGTCTTCCTCGGTCGCGCGCGCAGCGACGGCGCCGACTTGCCCGCGGGTGGCGCCGTGCTCTCGCTCGTCGTCGATCAAGAGCGCGCCGAACAGCTGGAGGGTTCCTGGCTCGACCTGCGCGCCGTCGGGTCGGTGCTCGACCCACGGGATGCGGGCCTCTTCACGCAGGCGCTCGCGCTCGCCAATTGGCACGCGACATCCGCCTATTCACCCGTCACGGGCCGGTCGCTCGGCACCGCCCAGGCGGGCTGGGTGCGCGTCGACCCGGACACCGGGCGCGAGCACTACCCGCGCACCGACCCCGCGGTGATCGTGGCGGTGCTCGACGACGCCGACCGGATCCTGCTCGGGGCGAACGTGGCGTGGGGCGAGAACCGCTTTTCGCTGCTGGCGGGATTCGTCGAGCCGGGGGAGTCGCTCGAGGCGGCGGTCGTCCGCGAGATCTACGAAGAGGCCGGTGTCGTGGTGACCGACCCCGAGTACCGGGGCAGCCAGCCGTGGCCGTTCCCCGCGTCGCTCATGCTGGGGTTCGAGGCGCGGATCGCGGAGGGCACTTCGACCGAGCCGCGCCCGGACGGCACCGAGCTGCGCGAGCTGAGGTGGTTCACCCGCGACGAGCTCACCGCAGCTGCCGCGTCGGGCGAGGTGACGCTTCCCGGCCCCACGTCGATTGCGCGAGCGATCATCGACGACTGGCATGGCGGCGTGCTCGCCGACAGGGTGGACTGGTGAGCACGGACCTCCTCGAGGGGCTCGACGAGCAGCAGCGACAGGCCGCCGAGACCCTGCTCGGCCCCGTGTGCATCCTGGCGGGTGCGGGCACGGGGAAGACCCGCGCGCTCACGCACCGGATCGCGCACGGCGTGGCGACGGGTGTCTACGCACCGGATCGCGTCATGGCGCTCACCTTCACCACGCGTGCGGCGGGGGAGATGCGCACCCGGTTGCGGAGCCTCGGTGCGGCGGGCGTCGCGGCTCGCACCTTCCACGCCGCTGCCCTCGCCCAGCTGGGGTTCTTCTGGCCGCAGCTGATCGGCGGCCGCACCCCCGAGATCCTGCCCGGCAAGGGGCGGATGCTCGGGCAGGCCGCCGAGTCGCTACGGATCCGCGTCGACACTGCGGTGCTGCGCGACCTCGCCTCCGAGATCGAGTGGCGCAAGGTCCGCCGGATCGGGCTCGACGAGTACGCGCGCATCGCACGCACGCGGGCACTGCCGAACGGTCTCGACCTCGATCAGGTGATCGAGTTGCAGCAGCGCTACGAAGACCTGAAGGACGAGCGGCGGCAGCTCGACTTCGAGGATGTCCTGCTCGTCACGGCCGGCATGATCGACGCGGAGCCGTGGGTCGCCGATCAGGTGCGCGAGCAGTACCGATTCTTCGTGGTCGATGAGTATCAGGACGTCTCGCCCATCCAGCACGAACTGCTGGAGCTGTGGCTCGGTCCGCGCACCGATGTGTGCGTCGTGGGCGATGCATCGCAGACGATCTACTCGTTCGCGGGCGCGTCGTCCGACTACCTGCTGGGGTTCCCGGCCCGGCACCCGGATGCGCGCGTCGTGCGGCTCGAGACGAACTACCGCTCGACACCGGGGGTGCTGCAGGCCGCCAACCGCCTCATGCGCGACCGGCCGGGTGCCCTCGAGCTGCGGCCCGCGCGGCCCGGGAAGATCGATCCCCCCGAGGTGACGCGCTGGGGCACCGACGCCGAGGAGGCCGCCGGGATCGCGGATGCCGTGGCCGAGCGGATCGCGGCGGGCACACGACCCGAGCAGATCGCCGTGCTGTTCCGCGTGAACGCGCAGGCGGCAGCCCTCGAGGTCGCGTTCGCCGAACGCGGCATCGGATCCCGTCAGCTCGGTGGCACCCGCTTCTTCGACCTCGATGCCGTGAAGCGTGCCGTGCTGGAGCTCACGAGCCTCGCGCGCACCGGGCCGGAGCTGCCGATGTACGAGACGGTGGCCGACGTCGCGCGCGGTATCGGCTGGACCGTCGACCCGCCCGCGGGGCAGGGAGCCGTACGCGAGCGGTGGGAGGCGCTGGGCGCGCTCGTCGAGCTGGCTGACCAGGCGGCCGACGGCACGACCCTCGCATCGTTCGTCGCCGAGCTGCAGGATCGCCAGCGTGCCCAGCACGAGCCGACCGTGCAGGCGGTGGTGCTCGCGACCCTGCACAGCGCCAAGGGCCTCGAGTGGGACCACGTGCACCTCATGGGCCTCAGCGAGGGCCTGCTCCCGATCTCGCACGCCAAGGGGCTCGAAGCGGTGGATGAGGAACGGCGACTGCTCTACGTGGGGCTCACGCGCGCCCGGCTGTCGCTCTCGCTGTCGTGGTCGGCCGAAGGGCTTCGGGGTCGTCCGCGGGAGCCCAGTCGCTTTCTGGCGGAGCTGCGCACCGGCAGTCCGGGTGGGGGGCGACGCGGCTCTCGCTGAGCTGGGCGCCGTCGCTCGCGATCCGCAGTTCGACGGCATCCGTGCGCACGGCGCCGCTGAGTCGTTCGATCACGAGCCGTGCCGCGTGCCAGGCCGCCGCGGCGTCACGCAGGGGATGCCGCGCCGGGGGAGGGGCGGTGACGAGCTGCGTCGCGATGGCTACCCATGCCGGGTCCGCGTCGCGGCGGTGGAGGTCGTGGCAGTGGATGCAGGCGGTCGTGCCGGGCTCGACGAACGGTCCGACGGTGACCGTCGAGTCCGATGCGACGACCGCGAGGTGCGGGATGTCGCGCTGCAGCCAGGGCCGGTGATCCGAGGGGAGAAGCACGCGGTCGGCGACGAGCACGGCCGCATCCGCGGAGTCGTCGCCTGACGCGCGATGTCCGGACGCGTCGAGGAGGCGCGTGATCGCGTAGGCGAGCGGAGATCCGCCGAGGACGACGGCTCGGCCGACGTCGGGCGCGGCCGCGCCGGGCGGGGTCGGCGCGGGCAGCATCGCCGGACGCAGCCGCTCGCGCAGCCGCTCGGCTGCCCCCGGCCCGACTCCGAAGCTCTCGGCGAGCATCGAGTACCCCGACTCCGAGACGCCGGCGATGAGCACCCCGAGCAGCCGTTCGACACCGGGTCCGACGTCGGGGACGACGCACGCCACGGGATCCACCCCCAGCTGCACGGTCTGCGGATCCCGCCAGACGAGGGGGATGGCGGGGTCGAGTCGGAGGACCATCCGCCCACCCTGCCGAAGGGCGAGCGTCGGTGCGGCGGGTTCTCCACAGCTCACGCGTACACGGCGCGCAGCACATGCCGCTCGACGCATGTCCATACCCCCGACACGGCGAGGTAGATTCCCGCCGCAAGGGGGACGACTGCCGCGCCGATGAGCACGAGGAAGGGTGTCCAGCTGAGCGCGCCTCGCGGGTCGAGCAGGGCGCCGGCGGACGGTCCTCCCGTCGGCGGCGCCACGGCGTCACGCAGCGTCAGCCGGCGCCCGAGCCAGGCCGCGACACCCAGCACCACGAGGATGACGAGGAACGCGATATCGCCGGGCAGCACGCCACCCGCGAGGTCGCCCAGATGGCGCCCGAGGCCGACGCCGAGGAACGTCGCCTCCAGCAGGTGGTTCGGGGCCCCGCCGATCGTGGCCGAGGCGAACAGCGCATAGACGAGCGCGAGCACCGGCGCTTGCGCGAGCATCGGCAGGCATCCGGCGAACGGCGAGGCCTTCTCGGCGGCATACAGCTCGAGCGTGGCCTTCTGCAGTCGCTGCGGATCACGGCGGTACCGCCGCTGCAGCTCCGCCAGCTTCGGGGCGAGCCGTCGTCGACCGCGAGCGGCCTTCGCGACGGAGACGCCGACGGGAATCAGCACAGCACGGACGAGGATCGTGACGACGACGATGGCGCCGGCCGGGGTGACGACGGCGGACAGCGCCGTGAGGGCGGATGCGGCGGCCTCGAGAAGGGCGGCGAGAGGGGGCAGATCGAAGGGGTTCATGGGTGTGCTCCTGGGTCGGATGCGGACAGACGTCAGCGTCTGGCCGCCCGACGGGAGCGGGAGCGCGGGTGCGGATCCCGGGTCAGGCGGCCGGCAGGAGCAGGCCCGGCGCCCGGGAGCGGATGTGACCGCGCGCGTCCGGGTGCGCGGCATCCGGGAGATGCCCGAGTTGCACCGCGTGTCGTCGGTCGCGCGAGCCGACCGCGAGAATCCGCGGCCGGGCGGCGAGCACGAGCCGCACGAGAGCGACGAGCGCGGCGCCCATCGCGCCGACGAGGGCGGTCGCGCCGAGCGTGACGAGGAGGACCGCGGGGCCCTCGAACCCGAGCGTCGCGAGCACGACGCCGACCGCGTGCAGCAGCGCGGCGTACGACTCGGTCACGCGTCGATCCTACGGCGGGAGTCATCCGGCAGGGAGGCCGGGGCGCGCGGGAGGAATACGGGGCGCGTACACTCGTGGACGAACACGGGAGTCCGGTGTGCCGGGCTGAGAGGAAGCTCATCAAGCTTCGACCGTCGAACCTGATCCGGATCATGCCGGCGCAGGGAGGCATCTCGGGGTTCGGCCGCATCCGCGGTCGCCCACCCGTGCACTTTCCTCCAACGAAAGGGCACGATAGTGACCACGCAGTCCGCCGCATCCGCGGCATCCACCCGCACCGTCCCGAGCCGCCGCTGGCGGGTCGTCGACATCGTCGTCGCGAGCGTTCTCGGGGTGGCGCTCGGCCTCGTCTTCATTCTCTGGAACACGGCGGGTTCGCCGCTGCGCGACGCCCTCGGCGCTGTGCTTCCTGGGCTCAGCGCACTCCTCGCGGGCATCTGGCTGCTGCCCGGTGTGCTCGGCGGCCTCATCGTGCGCAAGCCCGGGGCGGCGCTCTTCACCGAACTCGTCGCCGCGACCGTGAGCGTCATCATCGTTCCCAACGAGTGGGGCTGGTGGACGATCGAGGCGGGCCTCGTGCAGGGCCTGGGTGCCGAGCTCGTCTTCGCCCTGTTCCTCTACCGCCGATGGGGCCTGGGCGCCGCGCTCCTGGCGGGTGCGGGTGCCGGTCTCGCGATGGCGGTCAACGACCTCGTGGTCTGGTACGCGGCGGGACTCACGACCGAATTCGCGGTGATCTACACGGTCTCGTCGATCGTGACGGGCATCGTGCTCGCCGGACTCCTCAGCTGGCTGCTCGTCCGCGCACTCGCCGCCACCGGCGTGCTCGGACGCTTCGCCGCGGGACGCGAGCGCGGCGAACTCGTCTGAGCGGGCGGAACTCCATGACGACGACGGGAGCGCGGGTCGAGGCCCGCGACTGGGGCTGGCGTCACGCCGGACGCCGCGCTCCCGCCGTCGCGGGCCTCGACCTCGTGATCGAGCCGGGGGAGCGCGTGCTGCTGCTCGGCGCATCCGGGGCGGGCAAGTCGACCCTCGTGCACGGTCTCGCCGGGATCCTCGGCGGCGCGGAGGAGGGCGAGCAGAGCGGCGAGCTGCTCATCGACGGCACGCCCGCCGCCGAGACGCGAGGGGTCGCGGGGCTCGTCCTCCAGGATCCGGACACCCAGGCCGTGCTCGCGCGGCTGGGGGATGACGTCGCGTTCGGGCTCGAGAACCTCGGGGTCGCGCCGGACGAGATCGCCAGGCGGGTGCCGGCTGCGCTCGATGCGGTCGGACTCCGCCTGCCGCACGCGCATCCGACGACCGCACTGTCGGGCGGGCAGAAGCAGCGGCTGGCGCTCGCGGGCGTGCTCGCGATGCGCCCGCGCCTGCTGCTGCTCGACGAGCCGACGGCGAACCTCGATCCGGATGGGGTGGCAGAGGTCGTGGACGCCGTGATGGCGACGACCGCGGGCTGCACGCTCGTCGTGGTCGAGCATCGCGTGGAGGCGTGGTGGCCGCACGTCACCCGCGTGGTCGTGCTCGGACCCGATGGCGTCATCGCCGACGGATCGCCGGCGGAGGTCGTCGAGGCGGCGCGTGGTGTGCTCGAGGACGCGGGCGTGTGGCTGCCGGGAACCGCCGAAGCGATGCCCGTTCATGCGGCTCCCGTTCCGGGCGAGCGGATGCTGCGCGCCGGGGCGCTCGCCGTCGGGCGTGTGGGCACGCGGGTACGTCGCCGCCGGCGGCAGCCGAGCGGTGCGGAACCTGTCGCCTCCGACATCCGTCTCGAGCTCCACGCGGGTGAGGTGGTCGCGATCACGGGGCCGAACGGCGCCGGCAAGTCGACCCTGGCGTTGACCCTCGCGGGGCTGCTCGCGCCCGTGTCGGGAACGGTGCGCGCGGATGCGGGCCTCGCCGCGGGTGCGGACCCCGATCCGGCGGCGTGGCGCTCGCGCGAGCTGCTCACGCGTATCGGCTTCGTCTTCCAGAGCCCCGATCACCAGTTCCTCGCATCCACGGTGCGCGCGGAGCTCGAACTCGGACCGCGCGCGCTCGGGCAGACGCCCGACGAGAGCGCGGCGCCCATCGACGGGCTGCTCGACCGGCTACGCCTGGATCGGCTCGCGCGCGCCCACCCGTTCTCGCTGTCGGGCGGCGAGAAGCGGCGACTCTCGGTCGCGACCGTCCTCGCGACCGCCCCACACGTGCTCGTGCTCGACGAGCCGACCTTCGGGCAGGACGCCCGCACATGGCGCGAGCTCGTGGCGCTGCTCGCCGAGCAGCGGGATGCCGGCCGAGCGGTGGTGGTCGTCACGCACGACGACGCGCTCGTGCGCGCGCTCGACGCCCGCCGCGTGGCGCTTCATGCCCCGGTCTCCGCGGGAGCGACCGGATGAGCACCCTCCTCGCACCGGTCACGGGCGACCGTCTCGTGCACCGCATCAACCCCGTCGCGAAGGTGGCCGCCTCGGCCGCGCTCGGCATCGCGCTCCTCATCACGATCGATCCGGTCTCCGGTGCCGTCGCCCTCGCGCTGGAGCTTCTCCTCGTGCCCTTTGCCGGCGTGCCCGCACGGGCGCTCTTCGTGCGCCTCACCCCGCTGCTCGTCGCGGCACCGCTCACGGCGCTCACGATCGCCCTCTACGGCGCACCGTCGGGCGAGGTGTACGCGACCTTCCTGCTCGCCACGATCAGCGACGGGTCGCTTCAGCTCGCCGCGTCGGCCGGGCTTCGGGTGCTCGCGATCGGCCTGCCCGCCGTGCTGCTCGTCGCCACGGTCGACCCGACCGATCTCGCCGACGGGCTCATCCAGACCTGGCGGCTGCCGGCGCGGTTCGTGCTGGGCGCTCTCGCCGCGTTCCGGCTGGTGGGTCTGCTGGTCGAGGACTGGCGGGCTCTCGTGCTCGCACGCCGTGCACGCGGGGTGGGTGATGCCGGGGGATTCCTCGGACGCATGCGCTTCCTCGGCTCCGTCGCGTTCGCCCTGCTCGTGCTCGCGCTCCGCCGCGGAGGCAGCCTCGCTACGGCGATGGAGGCGCGCGCCTTCGGGGGCACAGCGCCCCGCACCTCCGCCCGCGCGGCCCGCTTCGGGGCTGCCGAGTGGGGCCTCGTGGCGATCGGAGTCGCGATCGCGGCGGCGTCGCTCACGGCGTCGGTGGTCACGGGGGCGTTCCATCCGATCCTGGGGCCCGGCAGATGACGGTTCGTGAGGTCGATCCCGCGCCGTTTGTCGAGCGACTCGCGGCGACGGGCCATGACTGGGTGCTGCTCCTCGATGGACGCTCGGGGGCAGGCAAGACGGTTCTCGCGCGGAGTCTCGCCTCGGCGACCGGCGCCCAGCTCGTGTCGCTCGACGCGGTCTATCCCGGATGGGACGGCCTCGCGGCGGGAGCTGCCGCCGTGCCGGGGATCGTGCGTGACGGCCGCTGGACGCGCTGGGACTGGGCGGCCAACGTTCCGGGCCCTGCCGCATCCGTGCCGCGCGACGGCTCGCTCATCGTCGAAGGATGCGGTGCCATCTCGCGGGCGTCTCGCCCCCTCGCCGATCACACATGGTGGATCGAGCGCGACGACGACGACCGGCGGCGTCGTGCCCTCGAACGCGACGGCGACGGATTCGCGCCGCACTGGGAGCGCTGGGCCGCACAGGAGGAGCGCTTCGCGCGCGAGGAGGGCTCGATCGAACTCGCGGATCTGGTGATCCGGGTCTGAGGCGGCGTCGGGCCCCGGCGTCAGGCCCAGCCGAGCCGGTGCAGCTCCTCGTCGTCGATGCCGTAGAAGTGCGCGATCTCGTGCACGAGGGTGATGTGGATCTCGTCGCGGAGTTCGTCTTCGTCCGCGCAGATGTCCAGCAGCGGCTCGCGGAACAGCACGATGCGATCCGGCAGTTCGCCGAAGCCGTACCGGTCGCGTTCGGTGAGCGCCGTGCCCTCGTACACCCCGAGCAGGTCGAGCGAGCCGTCCTCCGGCCGGTCCTCGCACACGAAGACGACGTTGTCGAGACCGTCGACCATCTCGTCCGGGAGGGCGTCGAGCTCGTCGATCACGATGCGCTCGAACTCCTCGGCATCCAGATGCAGGCTCACGGCGCCTCCAACAGCTCCACGAGCACCCACTGCAGCTCTCCGAGGAAGTGGTACACGTCGGTGAGCGGTCCCGCGTCCGGTTCGTCGCCGTCCTCCCGGATGCCGAGGCGCGTCCCCACCATCACCCGCAGGTCGGTGAGGCTCCGCGCCCAGGTCTCCGCCTCCTCGTGGTCGAGTGCGACCCAGCCCTCCGTCGCGGTCTGCGCGATCCGCTCCGCGGCGGCCGTCTTGCGATCTTCGAGTTCGTCGCGCGTGTATCGCCGGAACTCGTCCGACGCACCCGCGTCGCCGCGGTAGGCGTCGGGGAACAGCCGGGCGAGCAGGGGAGCGTCGTCGAGCTCCGGATCGCGGATCACGTCGGCGAACTGGTGCGCGAGCACGGTGAGCAGACCGGCCTCCGCCGCTTCGAAGCGGATCCGCACCCCCTCGCCGTCGTTCGCGAGCTTCATGCGGCGTCCTTCGCGACCGTCGCGTGCAGCCCGTACTCGTGCATCGCCTGGGCGTGACGTTCCATCTCTTCGCGGGGTCCGGAGGCGACCACCGCGCGGCCCTCGTTGTGGACGAGCAGCATGAGGCGCTCGGCCTCCTCGCGGGGGTAGCCGAAGTGGCGGCGGAACACATGGACCACGTAGTTCATGAGATTGATCGGGTCGTTCCACACGATGAGCACCCACGGCTGGAGCAGACGCTCCGCGAGATCGTGCTCCTGAACGGGAGACGAAGTGGGGCGATCGACGGGACTCGAACCCGCGACATCCGGCACCACAAGCCAGCGCTCTACCAACTGAGCTACGACCGCCATGCTGCTTGCGCAACCAGACGATTCTACGGTATCCGCGGGGCCCATTTCGCCACCGCTTCCTTCGACGCTGCGGAGGCCGTGTCGCTCGACGGGCCCGGGTCGGCGACGAAAGCGACACGGCGGTAGTAGTCGAGCTCACGGATCGACTCGAGGATGTCGGCGAGCGCCCGATGGCCGCCGTTCTTCGCCGGCGCCTGGAAGTAGACGCGCGGGAACCAGCGACGCGACAGCTCCTTGATGGAGGAGACATCGACGCTCCGGTAGTGCAGGTGTGCGTCGACGCGGGGCATGTACTTCGCGAGGAATGCCCGGTCGGTTCCGATCGTGTTGCCGGCGAGCGGGGCCGTGCCGTTCTCGGGCACGAACTTCAGAATGTACTCGAGAACCTCGTACTCGGCCTCGGCGAGGCTCACGCCGCCGGGGATCTCTTCGAGCAGGCCCGAGGCCTGGTGCATCTCGCGCACGAACTCCGACATGTGCTCGAGCGCGGTCGCATCCGGGTTGATCACGATGCTGAATCCGGGGTCGACCGGGTTCAGGTCGTAGTCGGTGATGACCACCGCGACCTCGACCAGTTCGTCGATCGACAGATCGAGACCGGTCATCTCGCAGTCGACCCAGACGAGCAGTTCCGGTGAGGAGGCCATTCGTCAACTCTAGTCGCGGGTGGTGAGGCACCCGCCGGATGCCGAGCCGGAGGGTGGGGTCAGGCCGCGTCGCCGACGACCACGGCTTCGGCCTCCGCCTCCGGGGTCGCCTCGACACCGTCCGCACGCACGAGAAGGCGTCGTCCCGCGATCACGAGCACTGCGGCGATGAGCACCGAGCCCGCGGCGGCGAAGTAGGGCACGTCGTCGCCCGCGATCTCCGCCAGCAGCGCGGCGAGCGGAGGCGCCGCCGCACCGCCGAGGAACCGCACAGACGAGTATGCGGAGCTCGCCACGGGGCGCGGAAGGTCGGTGGAGTCCATGACCGTCTCGGTGAGCACCGTGTTGAGCACTCCGAGCAGCAGACCGCCTACGACGATGCAGGCGATGAGGCCGGTGGCGCTCTCGACGAGGAACCCGGCCGCGACGAGGTCGAGCGCGAGCAGCTGCAGAGTCACGGCGAGCACCGTGGACCGGCGCATCCGGGCCGTGAGCAGGGGTGCCACCCAGACGCTCGTGATGGCGAGCGCCGCACCCCACGCGCAGAACACGAGCCCGAGCCCGATCGCATCGAGTCCGAGCGGGAACGGGCTGAAGGCGAGAAGCGTGAAGAAACCGACGTTGTAGAAGAGCGCGGTTATCGCGAGGAGCGCGAGCGGGGGATTGCGAAGGGCGCGGATGGGGTCGGAGAGGCGTCGGCGCTCGCGGGGTCCCCGATCGGCGGGGAGCAGTACTGCAAGAGCGACGACTGCGATCGCCATGAGCACCGCCGTGCCGACGAATGGCGCCTGCCAGGCGAGATGTCCGAGGAAGCCGCCGAGCAGGGGTCCGATCGCGATGCCGACGCCGAGCGCCGCCTCGTACAGCACGATGGCGGACCCGGATCCGCCGCTCGCGGCCCCGATGATCGTTGCGAGCGCGGTGGAGATGAAGAGGGCATTGCCGAGGCCCCAGCCCGCCCGGAATCCGATGACCGCCTCGACCGTGCCGGACGCGGCGGCGGCGAGCGCGGCGGCGACGATGAGCGATAGGCCGATGAGCAGGGTGGCGCGGGCCCCGATGCGGCTCGACACCCAGCTCGTGATGAGCATCGCGAGGCCGGTGACGAGCAGGTAGCTGGTGAACAGCAGCTCGGCCTGAGCAGGGGTCGCGCCGAGGTCGTGGGCGATCGCCGGGAGGATCGGATCCACGAGCCCGATGCCCATGAACGCGACGACGCACGCGAACGCGACGACCCAGACGGCGCGGGGCTGGCGCAGGATCGATGAACCGGCGGATGCGCTCACGAGGCGACCCCGACGCGGGCGGCGTCGTGGCCGAGGTGCGCAGTGAGGATCTCGGCGGCGCTCGAGAGAGCCGCCCAGTTCTCGGGGGTGAGGTCGTCGAACCAGGGGGTGAGGGTCTCGGCCAGCTGAGCCCGCCACGCGGCGAGTGCGGCGGCGCCCTTCGTGCTCACGACGATGAGCCACGCGCGCGAGTCGTCGCGGTCGGCGATCCGGGTGACGAGCTCCTGCTCGACCATCGTCGCGAGCAGCCGGGTCATGCCGGGTTGGGTGATCCGGCTCGCGGCGGCGAGCTCGCCGATGCGCATGGGGCCGTCGCTCTCGAGGATCGAGAGGGTGCGCCACTGGGCGGCGGGAGCGGTGGAGCCGGTGGTCTGCGCGGCGAGCCGGGTGAGCCGGTGGGTGGAGACGAGGAGCGACTCGAGAATGTCTGTCTGCATCACCGCTCGATCATATGCCGAAGTTATATAACTTAGGTATGTTTCGCCGGAGGCGGACACGGCCCGCTGGGGTACCCTGAGCACCGCGCCCTCGTAGCTCAGCGGATAGAGCAGGAGCCTTCTAATCTCTTGGTCGCAGGTTCGATTCCTGCCGAGGGCACTCCCTCAAACCTCCTTCTTGCGGCAGCCCGACGCGCGCTGTGCGGCTCAGGCGGAGAGCAGCTCTTCCGCTCTGCCGCGCACGAGATCGAGCACGCGACGCGTCACGTCCTGTTCCTCCGCCTTCACGCCCTCGACGAGGCGCGCGGTCGTCTCAGCGACAGCGGATCTCGCTGCCGCGAGCTCGGCACGGCCGCGAGGAGTGAGGGTGTCATCGAGGTCGATCAATCCCTCGGCGGCGAGAGCCGCGATCACCTCGTCGACGACCTCGGGGCTGACCTTGAGGGCATCGCTCACGGCGACGCGCCAGCGATCGCGGAGGCCTGATTCGTCGGCCCGGGCGGCGGCGTTGAGGGTCACCCATGCCGGATACGTCTCGATGGTGGTCGTCGCCAGGGTCTTGGTCAGAAGCGCGCGCAAGGCATTCTCCGTCGGGCCGATCACGGTGGGCAACGGGCGCTCGGATGTCATAGGTGCCTCCTATATATTGGCAATACCAAGAGTGTATTGGTGACACCAAGATAGGGCAACCGGACATGGCACGAGCGTTCGACTCTCTCCCCACCTGGATACTGAGTGCGGCGGCGACCCGATCGCATCACGCGCTCCACAGGCGCCTGGCCGCGGCCGGCTACAGCGGCTACGAGTTCCGGTGCCTCACCGTGCTCGCCGGCACCGACCATCTGAGCCAGACGCAGCTCGGTGATGCTGCTGCACTCGACCCTCGTGACGTGACCCAGACGGTTCGGACTCTCGAGGCCCGCGGCTTGGTGGCTCGTGACCGGGATCCGAGCCACGGCCGCCGCATCCTCGTCTCGCTGACGCACACCGGACGCCTGGCCGCTGAGACGCTCGTCCCCGTCATGGACGCCGTGCAGGACGACGTGTTCGGGCGACTCAGCGCAGACGAACGTTCCGCGCTGCTCGAACTGTTGCAGCGAGTCGGCTGAGGCCGCTGGGTTCGCGCGGTCCTCAGACCCCGCGGGCGGGGGTGTCGGTGGTGGGCTCCTCCACCGGCTCCGACTGAGCGAGAGGCGTCGAGTACGGGTTCGACGCTTCGAGCACCGTCGTCGGCGTCTCGACCTCCGGGGTCACCTCGACGGGCAGATCCACCTCGTGCGCGTGCTCCACGGGCTGCGCCGTCGTCGCCGTGTACTGCTCCTCGGCCCACTTCTGCTGCTGGACGATCAGCGGGTCGGAGGACTGCTCCTCGTAGCGCCAGCGTTCGAGGTCCGCGGCGAACAGCTTGCGTGCCTTCGACGGCCGGTGCAGCCACAGCACGAGCCGCTCACGGTACTCGTTGAGCGTCTGGTCGGCCTGGTAGCTGAAGCTCACGGAGTTCACCCGCATGTCGGCCAGCTGGTGCGACGCCCAGTCGGCGGCGTAGTTCGCCCCGGCGATCGGCAGCAGACGCACCATCACGTCCGCGTCGTTCGCTAGGTGCTCCGCATGCTCGCGCGCCGCCGGGGACTGGCTGTGCCAGCGGGCGGCGTTCTGCCCTGCCGAGATCAGAGCGGACACGGCGGCGGCGCGCGTCTCGTGCGAGCGCTGGTCGACGAGGCGTTTTGTCGCGCCGCGTCCGATGAGCGCCGCGACGAGCCCCGCCACCACGATCGAGACGAACGGGATCACCGCGGTCACCAGGAGACGCTGACCCTCATCCGAATAGAACCAGTCGACGAAGTCGTTCCACCACTGCATGGCGGCACCTTACGTCCGCGATCGGCGGAACCGTCCGTCTTCTCCCGCGTGCCGCCGATTCCCACTTTCGGGTGACACGGCGCGAGCCGCCAGGATCGAGTCAGCGGCGGCCCGTGCCGTGCACGGCGAACGGCTCGATCGCCGCGATCTCCTCGTCCGTCAGGGCGGGAGCCGAGAGCGCGCCGAGGTTGTCCTCCAGCTGTCGAACGCTCGACGCTCCGATGAGCGCGCTCGTCACCGACGGCTGACGCAGCACCCACAGCAGCGCGAGCTGCGCGAGGGTCTGGCCGCGCTGCTCGGCGATCGCATTGAGCCCGCGGGCGCGTTCGAGGTACACGTCGCTGATGTTCTCGGCGTTCATCCACCGCCCGCCCGCCGCGCGGGAGTCTGCGGGGATGCCGTCGAGGTAGCGGCTCGTGAGCAGTCCCTGCGCGAGCGGCGAGAACACGATCGAACCGATGCCGAGCTCGCCGATCGCATCCAGCAGTCCCTCCTCGGGCACCCGGTTGAACATCGAGTACGAGGGCTGGTGGATGAGCAGCGGCACGCCCTCTGCTGCGAGCGCCTCGTACGCGCGGCGCGTCTCGTCCGGTCCGTAGTTCGAGATGCCCGCGTAGAGGGCCTTGCCCGACCGTACCGCGTGGGCGAGGGCACCCATCGACTCCTCGATCGGGGTCTCGGGATCGGGTCGGTGGTGGTAGAAGATGTCGACGTAGTCGAGACCGAGACGCGTCAGCGACTGGTCGAGCGACGAGAGCAGGTACTTGCGCGATCCGAAGTCGCCGTAGGGTCCCGGCCACATGTCGTATCCGGCCTTCGACGAGACGATCAGCTCGTCGCGGTAGGGCGCGAGGTCGCTTGCGAGGATGCGGCCGAAGTTCTCCTCCGCCGACCCGGGAGGCGGACCGTAGTTGTTCGCGAGGTCGAAGTGCGTGACACCGAGGTCGAACGCGCGAAGCACGATCTCGCGCTGCGTAGTGAGCGGGCGGTCGTGACCGAAGTTGTTCCAGAGGCCGAGCGAGATGCGCGGCAGCTTCAGCCCGCTCCGCCCGATGCGGGCGTACGAGAGGTGGTCATAGCGGTCGGAGGCGGCGTTGTAGGGCACCGGGACAGCCTAGGGAACGGAACCGACATCCACCGTGTTGTATCCGGTGTCCCCTCAACCACAGGAAAGTAGGGTCGCACCATGCGCACATTCGTTCTGGCAGGTGGCTGCTTCTGGTGTCTCGACGCCGTCTACCGCACGCTCGAGGGCGTGTCCGACGTCGTCTCCGGGTACACCGGCGGAAGCGTCCCCAACCCGTCGTACGAGCTCGTCTGCACCGGAAGCACCGGTCACGCCGAGGCGGTCGCCGTCACCTTCGACGAGAACGTGATCCCGGCGAGCGTCATCCTCGACGTCTTCTTCACTCTCCACGATCCGCGCCAGCTGAACCGCCAGGGCAATGACGTGGGCACTCAGTACCGCTCGGCGATGTTCTACGCCGACGACGAGCAGAAGGCCGAGTTCGAGGCGGCACGCGAGCGCGCGGCCGAGTACTGGGGTGGCGGGATCGTCACGTCGATCACGCGGCTCGGCGAGTACTACCGCGCGGAGGAGTACCACCAGGACTTCTTCGCGAAGAACCCGGGCCAGGGCTACTGCCTCGCGGTGGCGCTGCCGAAGGTCAACAAGATCCGCAAGAGCTACGCGCAGTACGTGATCGCGTCGTAGCGGAAGATGCTCCGCGGGGCCGTGACGGATCGGCCCCGCAGGGGTAGCGTCGAAGTCACGCATGGATCAGACGCAAAGGAGCGGATCATGAGCCAGAGCATGACGATCGAGAAGCGTTGGGTGGCCTTCGGCCCCGCAGGCGCGGTGGGCGTGATCCACCGCACGTCGGACGGCTTCCGCGTGAAGCTCGTCGACGATGACGACTACCGGGGCTCCTATCCCTCCCTGGAGATCGCGAAGAGCGCGCTGCATGCCGCTCTCGCCCCGGGGTCCGAGTGGCCGGAGTTCACCGAGCACTGACCCCTCCTCCCCACCGCCAGGTGGTGCTCTCGCTTCCCCATATCGAGTGAGCTGAGTCGATTGCCGCCCTGGTACCGGCGAGGCTGATGCGGTGGCGCTCGCGGGGTTCGTCGGCACGGCCCTCGCGAGCGCCGCACCATCAGCGGGCGCGCGCATCAGGGAGGGTCAGATGACCGACATCGTCACCGTCGTGGGGTTCGTCGCCACGGCGGTCAAGCACACCGTCACCGCAGAGGGGCTCGAGATCGCCTCGTTCCGGCTGGCGTCCACGCATCGCCGATTCGATCGCACAGCGAACGCCTGGGTCGACGGTCAGACCAACTGGTTCTCGATCACGGCCTTCCGGCAGCTCGCGGCGAACGCATCCGCGTCGATCGATAAGGGGCAGCGGGTGATCGTCACGGGTCGGCTGCGGGTGCGCGAGTGGACCAGTGGCGAGAAGTCCGGTCACGACGTCGAGATCGTCGCGGATGCGATCGGCCACGACCTCGCCTGGGGCACCACCACGTGGACCCGCACCGTGCGCGCGTCGGCCGAGCCCGACCATGCGAGCGAGACCGACGAGGCACAAGCGGGCGAGCTCTCGGAGACCGCCGCGCTCTTGGACGACGCGCAGGAGGCGGTGCCCGTGCCGTTCTAGAATCGACGAGGTCTCGCTTCCGGAGTGGGCCGTTCCAGGAGGTAGGGATGTCCCGTCGTGTGGGCGCGGTAGTGCTCGCTTTCGCGTCGGCATCGCTGCTCGTGGCCTGCACGACTCCGGAGGCCACCCCCTCGAGTTCGCCGTCGTCCACCAGCTCGGCCGAACCGACTCCCACGCCGACGGCCACGCCCGAGCCGGAGTTCGAGGGAACGGCCGCCGACAATCAGGCCTACTTCGACTGGATCAATCAGGCGCTCATCGACTCGGATGCGCACCTCGACGGTGCGGCGTTCATCGACAACCTCGTCGACCACGGGTACCCGCGCGGCGCGATGGAGGTCACCCCCGATACGACCGCCATCGGCATCGCAGCCGACAACATCGTCTTCTCGATCCGCTTCGACGACACCTGCCTGCTGGGGCAGTGGGGCAACATCGGTTACACGAGCCTCGTGACCGATCTGCCGGCATCCGGCCGCTGCATCGTCGGCACCCCTCGCCCCGCCTGAGCGGCTTCGCCCGGCAACGCGCACTCCCGCCCCGCCCATAGACTCGAACCCATGGCCGAATACATCTACTCCATGGTGCGCGCCCGCAAGAAGGTGGGCGAGAAGCTCATCCTCGACGACGTGACGATGGCGTTCCTGCCGGGCGCGAAGATCGGCATGGTCGGCCCCAACGGCGCCGGTAAGTCGACGATCCTCAAGATCATGGCGGGTCTCGACACCCCCTCCAACGGCGAGGCGAAGCTCACCCCCGGGTTCTCGGTCGGCATCCTCATGCAGGAGCCCGAGCTCGACGAGTCGAAGACGGTGCTCGAGAACATCGAGGAGGGCGTCGCCATGAAGGCGAAGCTCGACCGGTTCAACGAGATCTCGGCCGCGATGTCCGACCCCGACGCCGACTTCGACACGCTGCTCGCCGAGATGGGCGTGCTGCAGGAGGAGATCGACGCCGCCGACGGCTGGGACCTCGACTCGCAGCTCGAGCAGGCGATGGACGCCCTGCGCACCCCGCCCGCCGAGGCCGAGGTCCGCTACCTCTCCGGAGGTGAGAAGCGCCGCGTCGCGCTCGCGAAGCTGCTGCTGCAGAAGCCCGACCTGCTGCTGCTCGACGAGCCCACCAACCACCTCGACGCCGAGAGCGTGCTCTGGCTCGAGCAGCACCTGCAGAAGTACCCCGGCGCCGTCATCGCTATCACCCACGACCGGTACTTCCTCGATAACGTCGCCGAGTGGATCGCGGAGGTCGACCGCGGCCGCCTCATCGGCTACGAGGGCAACTACTCCACGTACCTCGAGAAGAAGGCCGAGCGCCTCCAGGTGCAGGGCAAGAAGGACGCGAAGCTCGCGAAGCGCCTCGCCGACGAGCTCGACTGGGTCCGGTCCAACACCAAGGGACGCCAGGCCAAGTCGAAGGCCCGTCTCGCCCGCTACGAGGAGATGGCCGCGGAGGCGGAGCGCACCCGCAAGCTCGACTTCGAAGAGATCCAGATCCCGCCGGGGCCGCGACTCGGAAGCGTCGTCATCGAGGCGAAGAACCTCAAGAAGAGCTTCGGCGAGCGCACGCTCATCGAAGGCCTCGGCTTCAGCCTCCCGCCGAACGGCATCGTCGGTGTCATCGGCCCCAACGGCGTCGGAAAGACGACCCTCTTCAAGACGATCGTCGGCCTCGAGCCGCTCGACTCGGGCGACCTGAAGATCGGCGAGACCGTCAAGATCAGCTACGTCGACCAGACCCGCGCCAACATCGACCCGAGCAAGACGCTCTGGGAGGTCGTCTCCGACGGGCTCGACATCATCACCGTGGGCAAGACCGAGATCCCGAGCCGCGCGTACGTCTCGAAGTTCGGGTTCAAGGGCCCGGACCAGCAGAAGAAGGCGGGTGTGCTCTCCGGTGGTGAGCGGAACCGCCTGAACCTCGCCCTCACCCTCAAGGAGGGCGGCAACCTGCTGCTGCTCGACGAGCCCACCAACGACCTCGACGTCGAAACTCTGCAGTCGCTCGAGAACGCGCTGCTCGAGTTCCCCGGATGCGCTGTGGTGATCACCCACGACCGGTGGTTCCTCGACCGGGTCGCGACCCACATCCTCGCCTACGAGGGCACCGACGAGAACCCGGCCAACTGGTACTGGTTCGAGGGCAACTTCGAGGCCTACGAGCAGAACAAGATCGAACGCCTCGGCCCCGAGGCGGCCAAGCCGCACCGCTCGGTGTACCGCAAGCTCACCCGCGACTGAGGCGGCGAGTCGTTCCGATGGCCCGTATCAACATCCCGATCCGGCTTCGCTGGAGCGACTTCGACGCCTACGCGCACGTCAACAACGCCGAGATGCTGCGGCTGCTGGAGGAGGCGCGCATCGAGGCCTTCTGGCGTCCGGATGCAGATGCAGATCCGGCGACCGTGCGCCCCACCGCGGTGATCGACGCCGGACCCTCCGCGGCGACCTTCAGCCTCATCGCCCGGCAGGAAGTCGAGTACCGCGCGCCGATCCCGTACCAGCGCAGCCCCATCGACGTGGAGCTATGGCTCGGACGCCTCGGGGGTGCGAGCTTCGAGGTCTGCTACGAGGTGTATTCGCCCGTGGGCGTGGAGCCGCGCACGCTCTACACGGTCGCCTCGACGACGCTCGTGCTGGTCGACGCCGCGACAGGGCGTCCGACGCGGCTGCCCGACGAGCTCCGTGAGCTCTTTGCGCCCTACGTCGAACCGCCGGTAGTGTTCCCCTCCCGCAACTGAACGCACCTTGGAGACGAACACCGTGACCCGTCGACTCATCTCGTCCGGATCCGCATTCGAAGAGCGCATCGGCTACTCGCGCGCGGTCGTCGTCGGCGACACCGTCTACGTCTCGGGCACGACCGGATACGACTACGCCACCGGCGAGATCTCGGCGGATGTCGCCGAGCAGGCGGCGCAGACGCTGCGCAACATCGCGGCGGCGCTCGCGGAAGCCGGCGCGAGCCTCGACGACGTCGTGCGGGTGCACTACCTGCTGCCCGACGGCGGCGATTTCGAAGCATGCTGGCCGGTGCTGCGGGAGGCCTTCGGGCAGGCTCGCCCGGCCGCGACGATGATTCAGGTGCCGCTCATGGACCCCGCGATGCGGATCGAGATCGAGGTCACCGCTGTCGTCGGCTCGGCGCTCGCGCCCGCTGCCGGATAGTGCCCGGCGCCGCATAGTTCCGGACACGCGACGGCGCCGACCCCCGAAGGAGCCGGCGCCGCGCGAAGATACGAGGATCAGGACGTCAGCGAGTCCACGTACTCCTGGTTGTCGGCGATCCACTGGTCCACGACGGGGCCGTAGTCGTCGGTGTCGTTCTCGTTGAACATGACGTTCTCGAGGTCGTACAGCAGCTCCGGGTCCATGGAGAACGCGGACAGCCACTCGGCGACCTCGGGGAAGTCGTCCTCGAAGCCGGTACGTGTGTAGGTGTGGATGCCCTCGGCCGTCCCGAGGGTGCCCTCCGGGTCCTCGAGGTTCTTGATCGGGAACGCGCTGTAGGCCCAGTGCGGCTCCCACAGGGTCACGACGACGTTCTCGCCCGCGTCGGTCGCCGCCTTCAGCTCGGTGAGCATCGCGGTGGTCGACGAGGTCGTGAAGTCCATGCCGTCGAGACCGTAGGTCGGGATCACGGAGTTCTCGACAGCCGCGGTGAGTCCCGCGCCCGCCTCGATGCCGACGATCTCGTTGCCGAACTCGTCGGCGTGGTCCGCGAGCTCCGCGAGGGAGTCGATCGGGGCGTCCGCGTTCACGGCGACGGTCAGGGCGGCCTGGTCGAACCACGCGCCGAGGTCGACGATGTCGTCGCCGAAGTCCTCGATGTACTCCGCGTGGGTGGTGGGCAGCCACACATCGGTGGCGAAGTCATAGTCACCCGTGGAGAGACCGGCGAAGAGCGGAGCGACATCGGAGTACTCCAACTCCACGTTGTAGCCCTTGTCCTCGAGGATCGCCTTCCAGAGCTCGGAGCTGGCGATGCCCTCGTCCCAGCCGTTGAACACGGCGAGCGTGATGTCGCCCTTGTCGCCGCCGGCGTCGCCCGAGGTCTCCTCGGTGGCGCATCCGGTGAGGATGAGGGCGGTGGCGGCCGAGGCCGCCAGAAGCGCCTTGCTGTGCATGCGCATGCTGTGTGTTTCCTTTCCGTGGCACGGGGATCTCCCAGGCCACCTGGGGATGCCGCAGGCCGGAGCCGGGCGGCGACGCGGACGCGTGGGCGTCCGCGACATCGGGGGCCGCGCTCAGGCGGCGGTCATGGGGGAGGCGGGGGCAGCCTCCGCCTCGCGACGGCGTGCCACGGATCGGGCCTGAACGGCCGCGAGCAGCCCGCGCCGTTGACCGAAGGATCCGGTGAAGCGGTCGAGCAGGATCGCGAGGATCACCACCGACAGACCGGCTTCGACGCCGAGCGCCGTGTCGAGACGCGCGAGGCTCGCGACGATTTCGGACCCGAGACCGTCCGCGCCGACGAGGCCCGCGATCACGACCATCGAGAGCGACAGCATGATCACCTGGTTGACCCCCGCCATGATCGTCGGCAGCGCGAGAGGCAGCTGGATCTGGCGGAGGATGCGCGCGGGCGTCGCGCCGAACGCGTGACCCGCCTCCACGACCTCCGTGTCGACGCCGCGGAGGCCGAGCTCGGTGAGGCGCACACCCGGGGCCATCGCGAACACGATCGTGGCGACGATGCCGGGCGCCTCTCCGACGCGGAACAGCAGGATCGCCGGGATCAGGTACACGAACGCGGGCATCGTCTGCAGGAAGTCGAGGATCGGCCGCACGATCGCCGACACCAGCCGCGACCTCGCGGCGGCGATCCCGATGGGGATGCTGAGCGCGATCGCGATGAATGCGGCCACACTCACGAGAGCGAGGGTGTCCATCGCGTTGTCCCACTGATCCATGGAGGCGATCAGCAGCAGCCCCGCGGCCGTGCCGACGGCGAAGATCCAGCCGCGGGCGAGGAGGGCCAGCACGACGGCGACGACGAGGATCACCCAGAAGGGCGGCGTGCGCAGCACCCAGTCGACGGCGTCGTACATGCCGACGAAGATCTCGCGGAGGAAGCGGAAGAAGGCGGAGAAGTTCTCGATCACGTAGTTCACGAAGCCGTCGATCCAGTCGCCGACCGGGATGCGGATGTCCATCAGCTGTCCTTCCTCTCGGCGCGTGCGGACTCGCTCGACGCGAGTGCCTCCTCGACGACTTCTGCGGGCAGGGGGACCCCGAGCGAGATCTCGCCGGTGGCGGTCGCACCGCCGCCGAGCGCGGCGAGAAGCGTGATGCGGGGCAGCACGCCCACGAGGCGCTCACGCTCGTCGGTGACGGCGAGTGGCAGCGGCGACTCGGCCGCCGGCACGAAGAGCTCGATGAGCGCCGAGTCGTGACTGACGGTTGCGACCTCGGGGTTGATGGCCGAGGTGATGCGCTGCTCGCCCTTCTGCAGGAGACGCAGGGCGGCCCGGTCGCCGATCGTGCCGACGAGCCGCCGGTCGCGGTCGACCACGAACGCCGCCGCCGTGCGGGAGTCGCGCATCGCCCGGAGGGCTGCGCGCGGGCCGGAACCGGATCCGACGGTCGGGGCGGCCGGCTCCATGACCGATGCCGCGGTGAGCACGCGAGCGCGGTCGACATCCTGCACGAACTGCTCGACGTAGTCGTTCGCGGGGTCGGTGAGGATGTCCTCCGGGGTGCCGATCTGCACGATGCGCCCGTCGCGCATGACCGCGATGCGGTCGCCGAGGAACATCGCCTCGTTGAGGTCGTGGGTGATGAAGATGATCGTCTTGCCGAGAGCGGCCTGGAGCTCGAGCAGCTGCTCCTGCATCTCGCGGCGGATGAGGGGGTCGAGGGCGCTGAACGCCTCGTCCATGAGCAGGATGTCGGTGTCGGCGGCGAGGGCACGCGCGAGCCCCACGCGCTGCCGCATCCCGCCGGAGAGCTCACCCGGAAGGCGGTCTTCCCAGCCGCCCAGGCCGACGAGCTCGATCGTGCGTCGCGCCAGGTCGATGCGCTCGCGCTTCGAGGTGCCCCGCACCTCGAGCCCGTAAGCCACGTTGTCGAGCACGGTGCGGTGGGGGAGCAGGGCGAAGTGCTGGAAGACCATCGAGACCCGACGGCGCCGCAGTTCGCGCAGCGCCTTGGGCGAGATACCGGTGAGCTGTTCGCCGGCGATCTCGACGGTGCCGTCGGTCGCGTCGAGCAGTCCGTTGAGCATGCGGATAAGCGTCGACTTGCCGGAGCCGGAGAGCCCCATCACGACGAAGATCTCGCCGCGGCGGACGTCGAAGCTCGCGTCGATGACGGCGGCGGTGGGGCCGCCGAGCTCGTCGCGTGGAGTTCCGGCGCGGAGCTTCTGGACGGCGTCGGCGGGGGAGCGGCCGAAGACCTTGAAAAGGCCGTCGGCGCGAAGGGCGATGTCGGTCACGTTCTCCTGGTCCCCGCGGAGGCGGGGCTTTCGGTCAGCGGTCCGGGCGCACGAGGCATCAGCTGTCGTGAGGACATGCGGATGCGGCACCGCCGGGTGGCGGCGCGCGACGTCGCGTTGCCGTACGAGCTCCGGCGGCGATGGCCGTGAAGCGCGCGGTCCTGGGCGTCAGGGGTGGCCGCCGGTCGTGTCGGACGCGTCGTCGGCAGGGCCGTGGGCCACCGTAACAGGCTCGTCCCGAGGGCGTCTGGCGACCGATTCCGTTGCGGAACCCTCGCTCGGCCCCGGTTTCACAGGGCATGCGGCGGTTTCGCCGACGAGTTCCGCGGGTGCGCTTCGTTACCGCTTTGTTACCGCGCGGGGGACGGATCCGCGTCGTCGAGGTCGGGCACGCGCACCATCCCCTCCTGCGCGATGCTCGCCACGAGCATGCCGTCGTGGGTAAAGATGCGTCCCGTGGCGAGACCGCGGCCACCCGAGGCCGTAGGCGACTCCTGCACGTAGAGCAGCCATTCGTCTGCCCGAGCCGGACGGTGCCACCACATCGCGTGATCGAGGCTCGCCATCTTGAGCCCCGGATGCGTCCACGCGATGCCGTGGGCGCGCATGACCGATTCGAGGATCGTGTAGTCGCTCGCGTAGGCGAGGGCTGCGCGGTGCAGCTCGGGCTGGTCGGGCAGCGTGCCGAGCGCCTTCATCCACACGGCCTGGTGCGCGACGCGCGCGGGGTCGGCGCGGTAGTAGATCGGCTGTTCGATGTGGCGGATGTCGAACGCGCGGCTCGTGGCCCAGAACTTGGCCACCGGGTGATCCACCCTGCCGAGGATGTCGGCGGTCGTCGGGAGTGACTCGGGGTCGGGCACCCCCTCGGGGGCGTCGACCTGATGATCCAGCCCCGGGTCGTCGTCCTGGAACGAGGCGATCATCGAGAGGATCGGCTGCCCGTTCTGGTAGGCCTGCGTGCGTCGGGTGGAGAACGACCGGCCGTCGTGGATGCGGTCCACGGCGAAGGTGATGGGCAACGCCACGTCACCGGGCCGCAGGAAGTACCCGTGGGTCGAGTGGATGGCGCGGTCGGGCGCTACGGTGCGGACCGCCGCCATGATCGACTGCGCATACACCTGACCGCCGAACACACGCCCGCCCGGCATCCACAGGCTCGGGCCGGTGAAGATGTCCTCGTCGGTCCGCGCGCCGGTGTCGGTGAGTTCGAGCGCGGCGAGCAGATCGGCGAGCGGATCCTGTCCCCGGCGGGCGTCGCTCATGGGTGCCAGTCTAGGAGCCGACGTGCGTCACCCCGGCTAGGCTGGGGAAGTCGTGACTCGCTCGTTCGCCCTGGCCGATCCTGCCTCTCTGGCCGATCTCGAGGTGTTCCTCGGGCGTGCCCAGAGAGTGGAGGACGGCTCCGTGCGCCTCATCGGCGGCGGTGGGGTGCTCGCGGTGTACGTCGCCGTGCTCTACCCGGTCGGGCTACTTGACGAGACCCCGACCGTTCTCGGGCTGCGCACCTTCGCGCTCTCGAGCCGCGAGGGATTCGACGTGGTGGTGCCCGTGCGATCGCTGCTCGATCGGGTGACGCGCGCGCGCGAGCTCGCGGAGTCCAGCGGCCAGACGGTCGAGGTGGGTCTACCCATGGAGGTGCACACGGTCACCTGGGCGGCGATCTCACCTCCCCGCGGGGGCTGGCACCGGGTGCCGCCGATGGCGACCGAGCTTCTCGCACGCGTCGCGCGCGACGGCATCGCCGAGGTCGGGGCAGCCGTGCCGGATGCGGTCGGCGAGTCGATCGTGCGCCGCGTGCGGGGCGAGGTGTGGGGGCGAGAGACGCCCGGCTTCGAGCACGTGCCCACGGGAGCGGCCTTCGCAGCCGAGAGTCTCGGCTTCCTCGGCGACGACGAGGTGGTCGTCTACGAGACGGGTCCGTGGACGCGCCTCACGACCGTGCGCGGGCACGTGCTCGTGAAGCGCCGCGCGTGGACGCTCTCCCGCTAGCGGGCAAACACACGCCGGTCTGCAGGTTCGAGACGCGCATGCGAGATGATCGCACGCACGTCCGACTCCCGCGCGAGCGGGGACCCATCAGACCGCTCCGGCGATCGCGCGGCCCGCCTGACGCCCCGAGAACAGGCATCCGCCGAGGAAGGTGCCCTCGAGCGCGCGGTAGCCGTGCATGCCGCCCCCACCGAATCCGGCCGCCTCGCCGACCGCGTAGAGCCCGCGGATCGGCTTGCCCTGGGCGTTGAGCGCCCGGGCGTCGAGGTCGGTCTGGATGCCGCCGAGGCTCTTGCGGGTGAGCACATGGAGCTTCACGGCGATGAGGGGCCGGTGCCGCTCGTCGAGGATCTTGTGCGGCTTCGCCACACGGATCAGGCGGTCGCCGCGGTACTTCCGCGCCCCGCGCACGGCGGTCACCTGCGCGTCCTTCGTGAACGCGTTGTCGAGCTCGCGGTCGCGCGCCTCCAGCTCCTGGCGGAGCGAGACGACGTCGAGCTCCACCTCCGGGGCGAGGCGGCGCATGCCGGCGACGAGGTCGTCGAGGGTGTCGGCGACCACGAAGTCGGGGCCTTTCTCCTTGAAGGCCTCGACGGCATCCGTGGCGCCCTTGCCGAGGCGCTGGCGCAGTAGCTCGCGCACGCTCTTGCCGGTGAGGTCCGGGTTCTGCTCGCTGCCCGAGAGCGCGAACTCCTTCTCGATGATCGACTGGTCGAGCACGAACCACGAGTGATCGTGCCCGGTCTGACGCAGGTACTCGAGAGTGCCGAGGGTGTCGAACCCGGGGAACAGCGGGACGGGCAGGCGGTGGCCGGTCGCGTCGAACCACATGCTCGACGGACCGGGCAGGATGCGGATGCCGTGCTGCGGCCACACGGGGGAGTGGTTCTCGATGCCCTCCAAGTAGTGCCACATCCGGTCGCCGTTGACGAGCCGCGCTTTCGCGGTCGCGGCGATGCCGAGCATGCGACCGTCGACGTGCGCAGGGACACCCGAGAGCATGTGCGCGGGGGGCGTTCCCAGCCACTCCGGCCAGTTCTCGCGGACGAGGTCGTGGTTGCCGCCGATGCCACCCGAGGCGACCACCACGGCCGGTGCCGAGACCTCGAAGTCGTCGACTACGTCACGGTTGCTCGGCGCGCCGCGCTCGGCGTCGTCCGGGGCGAGCACGACGCCCGAAGCCCCGACCACCGCGGCACCGCGCTTCACGAGCTTGTCGACGCGGTGCCGGAAGCGCAGCTCGACGAGACCCTGCTCGACGCCCTCGCGGACGATCCGGATGAACGGCTCGAGGATTCCGGGCCCCGTGCCCCAGGTGATGTGGAAGCGCGGCACGGAGTTGCCGTGCGCCGTGGCGGTGTAGCCCCCGCGCTCGGCCCACCCCACGACGGGGAAGAACGAGACGCCCTTCTCACGGAGCCACGCGCGCTTCTCGCCGGCGGCGAAGGCGAGGTAGGCCTCGGCCCACTCGCGCCCCCAGTCGTCCTCCGCGCGGTCGAACTCGGCGCTTGCGAACCAGTCCTGACGCGCGAGCTCGTGAGAATCGCGGACGCCCATGCGGCGCTGTTCGGGGGAATCGATGAGGAAGAGCCCTCCGAACGACCACCAGGCCTGGCCCCCGAAGCTCGCCTCCGGTTCCTGGTCCAGGATGATCACCCGCTTGCCCGCCTCGACGAGCTCCGCTGCCGTGACGAGGCCCGCGAGCCCCGCTCCGATGATGATCGCGTCCGCCTGCTCTGCCATCCGCGTAGTCCCCCTTCGTGGTGCTGGTTCAGTCCACGCTATCCGGCGGTGTTGACCATCGCGTGCGCGGCGCGCTCCAGGTAGTCCCACAACATGGCCGAGTGCATCGGGCTGAGCTCCAGCTCGTCGACGGCGACCCGCATATGGGCGAGCCAGCGGTCGCGCGCTTCGAACGTCACCGGGAAGGGCGCGTGGCGCATCCGCAGCCGGGGGTGGCCGCGTTGCTCGCTGTAGGATCCGGGGCCGCCCCAGTACTGCTCGAGGAACCCGGTGAGCCGTTGGATCGCACCCTCGAGGTCGTCCTCCGGGTACATGGGCCAGAGCACGTCGTCGGTGCGCACGCCCTCGTAGAAGCGGCGGACGAGCTTCTCGAAGGTGGCCCGGCCCCCCACCTCCGACCAGAAGCTGCTGCCGACGACGTCGCCGCCCTCTCCCATCCGGATCGCGAGGTTCACGAGTCTCCCTTCGGGCGGCGCGGTGTCTTCCGCGTCTTCTGCTGCGCGTGCTCCGCCTGCTCGACGAGCGGCAGCTGAGCGGTCTTGGGCGGTCGGGCGCCGCGCACGGACGCCGCGCCATCGAAACCGGTGAGCACGATCGAGTTGAGTGCGGGGAGCTGGATGCCCGCAGCGTCGAGAGCGCGCTTCAATCGGGCGCGGAGCTCGCGGGCGACGTCGTCCTTCGAGCTCGTCCGGGTCTTCACGACGAGGCGCACGACGACCGCCTCCGACGAGATCGACTCGATGCCCCACACCTCCGGCTTCTCGATGATGACGCGCTTCCACTTCGCTTCGTTCGCGAGCTCCATCGCCGTCGAGAGGATGAGCGCCTGCACCTCGTCGATGTCGGTGTCGTAGGGCACGGCGAGATCGATGATCGCGCGGGCCCAGCCCTGCGAGAGGTTGCCGACGCGAAGGATCTCGCCGTTGCGTACGTGCCACAGGGTGCCGTTCACGTCGCGGATGTCGGTGATGCGGATGCCGACCGCCTCGACCACGCCCGTCGCCGGACCGAGATCCACGACATCGCCGACGCCGAGCTGATCTTCGATCACCATGAAAATGCCGTTCAGGACGTCTTTGACGATGTTCTGCGCGCCGAAGCCGAGCCCCGCACCCAGAGCTGCGGTGATGAGAGAGAGTGCGCCGGCGGCGCTGGGGGCGAGCACGGTCATGATGATCACGATCGTGACGAGCAGCACGACGGTCGTGAGGGCGCTCGAGAGCACGCCCCCGAGGGTGCGGGTACGCTGCACGGTCCGCACCGCTGCCAGGGGAGAGGCGTGGATCGCCTGGGTGTCCTCGACTCCCGACTTGCGCTTGACGCCGGTGACGATCCCGCGCACCGTGCGGTTGATGGCGAACTGCAGCACGATCCTCACGAGGACCGCGACGATGATGATCGCCGCGATGCGGAGCGGCACCTGGAAGGCGCCGATTCCCTCCCACCAGTCGGAGACCGCTGCAGCCCAGCTCGCGGTCACGTCGTCCATGCCGTCAGCCTATTCCTCGGCTCCGTCGACGACTCAGCGAAGAATACCCCCGGGGGTATACTATGGCGTCATGGGAACCGAACGTCGTGTCGTGATCGTCGGAGGAGTGGCGGCGGGTATGTCCGCCGCGACGCGGCTGCGCCGCCTCGACGAGACCGCACACATCACCGTCGTGGAACGCGGGTCGGAGGTGTCGGTCGCCACGTGCGGGATGCCGTACCACCTGGGCGGCGTGATCGCGGAGCGCGACGATCTCGTGCTGCAGCATCCCGAGGCGATCGCGCGCCGATTCGCCCTCGACGTGCGCACCCGGACGACCGCGATCGATATCGACCGCATCGCACGCGTCGTCGTGGTGCGCGGGCCCTCGGGAATGGAGCGTCTCCCCTACGACGACCTCGTGCTCGCCACGGGCGCCGTCGCGATCCGACCGCAGATCCCGGGCGCCGAGCGCACGCTCGCTCTGCGCGGCATCGACGACCTCGACCGGATCGCCGAGCGCCTGCGCGACGCCCGCCGCGTCGTCGTGCTCGGCGGCGGGTACGTGGGCGTCGAGATCGCCGAGAACCTCGTCGTGCGTGGGCTCGAGGTCGCGCTCGTGCAGCGCGCGCCGCACCTGCTGACCGGATTCGACCCCGAGATGGTCGTCGGAGTCGCCGAGGCCGCGATCGCGGCGGGCGTGGACCTGCACCTCGATTCCAGCGCCGTCTCGATCAGCCTCGATGAGGTCGTGCTCGCCTCGGGTGAGCGCATCCTCGCCGACCTCGTCATCTCGGCGATCGGCGTGCGCCCCGAGTCCGAGCTAGCCCGTGCAGCGGGCCTCGCCACAGGGGCATCGGGCGGCGTGCTCGTCGACGAGCAGTTCCGCACCTCCGACCCCGCGATCCGCGCGGTGGGGGATGTCGCCGAGAAGGCGGATGCGATCCTCGGCGGCACCCGCTCGATTCCCCTCGCGGGTCCCGCGAACCTGCACGGTCGCCTCGTCGCGGACGCCATCGCGGGCATCCCGGTGTCGGCGGCCCCGACGATCGGTGTGGCCGTTGTGGGCGCCTTCGGCGTGACGGCTGCCGTTGCGGGGGCGTCCGAGGCAGCCCTGAGGGCGGCAGGGCGCGAGCACCGCGTCATCCACACGCATCCGCTCCATCACGCGGGCTACTACCCCGGAGCCCGTCCGATCGCGCTGAAGCTGCTCGTCGATCCTTCGGACGACCGGATCCTCGGGGCGCAGGCCGTAGGAACCGCGGGAGTGGAGCGCCGGATCGACGTCATCGCGACCGCCATGCGCGGCGGGCTGCGCGCCTCTGAGCTCGCACAGCTCGAGCTCGCCTACGCACCGCAGTTCGGGTCAGCGAAGGACCCCGTGGCGATGCTCGGCTACGTGGCCGACAACCGTCGCTCGGGCGAGCGAGCCATCCAGTGGCATGAGCTCGACGAGGCCGTCACCCAAGGCGCCCGTCTCATCGACGTCCGCGCCGAGGGACAGCTCGCCGAGGGGCTCATCCCGGGTGCCGAGTGGATCCCCGTCGAGCAGTTGCGCGCGCGGGTCGACGAGCTCCGTCGCGGGCGCGTCATCGTGCACTGCCGCGTCGGGCAGGGCGCCCACACCGCCCTCCGCCTGCTCGCCGCGCACGGCGTGGATGTGGCCAACCTCGACGGCGGCTACCTCACCTGGCACGCGGGTACGCGTGCCCGCGAACTCGCCCACGAAGTCACCCGCGTCTGACGACGACTCGCCAGCGATCCACCCCCACCCCATCGATGAGAGGACCCCCCATGCAGCAGATCGACCCGCAGGCGCTCGCCGCCCTCGACGACGCCGTGATCGTCGACGTCCGCGAGGAATACGAATGGAACGACGCGCACGTCGCGGGAGCGCATCTCGTGCCGCTCTCGCTGCTCGCGAACGGTGGCGCGGAGCTCCCCGCGGCCCGACCGCTCTACATCATGTGCCACTCGGGCGGCCGCAGCGCGCGTGTGACCGCGGCGCTCGAGGAGGACGGCATCGAGGCGATCGACGTCGCAGGCGGGATCACCGCGTGGATCGCGGCCGGGCTGCCCGTCGAACGGGGCGCCGCCTGATGGCCTGGTTCCGGAGGACATCCGTGGATGTCGCGGGAGCGCGAGCGCTCATGGATGACGGTGCCGTACTCGTCGACGTGCGCACTGCGGGGGAGTGGAAGACGGAGCACGCACCGGTCGCGCGTCACGTCCCGCTGGATCAGCTCGAGCGACGGGCGGGCGACCTGCCCGCCGACACCCCGATCGTCGTGATGTGCCAGTCCGGTGTGCGCTCGGCGCAGGGCGCGCGGATGCTGCGCGCTCGCGGCGTGGACGCGCACAGCCTCCGGGGTGGCATCCTCGCCTGGAAGCGTGCCGGTGAGCGCGTGGTGGGAGGCCGACGATGAGCACGATGACCGACGAGTCCGAGCGCCGGGCGATCGCGAACCGCCTCAAGCGTGCCGAGGGTCAGCTGCGGGCGCTCATCTCGGCCGTCGAGCGCGGCGACGACTGCCGCGCCATCGTGACTCAGCTCTCGGCGGTCTCGTCCGCGCTCGATCGCGCTGGATTCGCGATCGTCGCGGGCGCGATGCGTGATTGCGTTGTGCGCGACGGGTCGGGCGAGCCCGTGGAGGGCGAACTGACCGTCGGCGAGCTGGAGAAGCTCTTCCTCACGCTCGCCTGAGCGCGGGCTCGGCCTCCGGTGCGAGCGCCGCCGCAAGCCCGGCGGCCACCATCCGTGCCGCCTTTCCGTCCACGTCGGTCGCCGGTGCGAAGACGGCCACGAGCGTGAGGGGGTGATCGCCCACCCGGCGCACGAGCACGGAGCCGCGGGTGCCCGCAATCGCGACGTGGCTCGTCCCGCCGAGCGCCAGCGCGCGGATCGTCGCGTCGCCGAGCGCGATCAGGGTGCTCGCCATGCTCGCGAGCCGGTCGTCGTCGGGTGCGCCGAGAGCGGATTCCACACGGGTGACCTCGAAGCCGTCGTCGGTCGCGATCATCGCGATGCGCAGGGTCGGGCAGCGCTCGGCGAGCTGCGCGAGCGCGGCATCCGCGGCCTCGACGACGCGCGGATCGCGGTGCAGGGGGGCGAGGCCGTTCATGACGGCACCGCCATGGCGATGCGGGTCTCGATGTCGGCGACGAGCGAAAGCAGGAGAGTGCGCATCTGCTGCGGATCGCGCGCATCCAACGCGAAGACAGGGGTCGGTCGTTCGGGGATCACGGCATGCGCAGCCTGGACGATGCGATCGCCCAGGTCGGTCATCCCCGGTTCGACGTGGGTGACGCCGATGACCACGCCCCCGCGTCGCGCCACCGGGGCGAATGCCGAGAGGTGCTCGTGCACGAGCCGCTCGGGCTCCGGCATCGTCGCGCTCACGAGCACGACGAGCCCCATCGCCCGCTCTTGCAGGATCGACCACATGAAATCGAACCGGCTCTGGCCGGGCACGCCGTAGAGGCGCACCTTCTCGTCGGGGCCGAGATCGATCTCGCCGTAGTCGAGACCCACCGTCGTGGTGTCCTTGTCCGCCCCGGCGCGATCGGTGTTGGTCGCCTCGGTCGAGATGACCTCGATGTCGCTCAGCGCACGGATCGCGGTCGACTTGCCGGCGCCCATCGGCCCGGCGAACAGGATCACGTGCTCGGGCATGGTCAGATCCGGAATCGCTCGCGCAGGCGCTGGAACAGCCCGCCCTCGAGCGGTGCGGACGGCGTTGCGGTCGCGTCGACCGGAGCGGATGCGGTGAGCACCCCCATGAGGCTCAGCGCGTTGACGAGCGTGCGCGTGGTCTCGATGGTGCGGCCGGACATCGCGGCGAGCTGATCGACGGTGAGGTGGGCATTCGCGAGCATCGCGGTCTGACGGATGTGGTCGGTCTCGGGAGCGAGGCTCGTCCAGTTCGGCCAGCGCGTGAGCCGGTACGCCTCGCCCTCCTCGAGCCACGGGGCGAGACGCTCCGGGAAGGCCGCGCGGCCGACCTTCCACAGCAGAGCGTCGAGGCTCTCGCCGGGAAGTGCGAAGGGCGGCGGGGTGTGCTCGCCGACGAGCTCGATGGAGACCACAACTCCCGCGGGTCGTTCGGGGAACCACTCGAGGCCGAGCTCCCAGCTGTATGCCTGGTGCCGCGCGTCGATGCGGATGGTCGGATGCCCGCTCACGCCGAGCTCGATGAGCATCGGCACGCGGGCCGCCTGGACCGAGTGCAGAGTCAGGGCCGCTCCCGCCCATCCGAGCTCGGGGATGCTCCCGGTACCGGCAGGCAGTTCGTGGGCGCCGTGGCGCGTCGGCGCATGCCGGCGGGGAGCGGCGCCGGCGCCGGCGCTGTCCGTGCGCGTCTCCGTGCGGGTCTCGGGCTCTGCGAAGCGCGTGGCGGCGGGCGCCGTCGGCTGGGCTGCTCGACGCACGTGGGTGTGCTGCGTCCAGGCTCGGCCGTCCCACCACCTCAGCTGGGGCATGCCGAGGGGGTCTGGGTACCACCCTGCCTGGACCGCTTGGGTATCGGTCCGGCTGGTCATCTTCGTTCGGGTTGCGGTGCCGGGGCACCTTATGTCCACTGCGGCCGGATGCTGCAGCGTCGGGATTTCCCGCTCAACGTACTCCCGCATGCAACAGCGCCGCGCGCCCCCGAGTTGGGGGTGCGCGGCGCTGTCGGAATCGGCGGCTCAGCCCTGCCGGTCGCGCTCCTGGGCGGCGAGGGCGCGCTCGACGCCGGCGAGCTCTTCGATCACCATGCGCCGGAGCGCGGGCACCTCCGTGTGGCTGTCGAGCCACGCCCGGGAGGCGTCCACGAGCTCCGTCGAGACGAGGGGCGACGGGTAGAAGCCGTGCACGATGTACTGCGCGATCGCGAAATTGCGCTCCTCCCACACGTGCGTGAGCGCATCGAAGTACTCCGCCACGAGCGGCTCGAGCGCCGACGGGTCGTTCACATGGGTGAAGCCCATACCCATGTTCCGCAGCACGACGTTCGGGATCGACGTGTCGGTCAGGGCCGCGGTGAGCGCCGCCGCCTTGCCCTCGGCGGTCGCGATCGTCGCCCGTGCCCGGGCCGCCGCCTGACGTCCGTTGGCGGTGTCGTCCTTCTCGAGGGTGGCGGCGATCTCCAGTTCGCCCGCCGCGCCGACCAGCACGAGGCCCTCGAGGAGCTCCCAGTCGAGATCCGTGTCGATCTCGAGACCGTCGAGCGCGATGGAGCCGTCCCGCAGGCCCTGCAAGGCGGCGGCGTGCTCGGTCGTGGACGCCGCGTTCGCGAAGAACTTCACGAACTGGAACTGCGCGTCGGAGCCGGCGTCGGCCTGCTGCGCGAGTGCCCACAGCCCGTCGCCCACCTCGCGGATGGTCTGCTCGCGGGCCGCCGGGTCGACGTACCAGCGTGCTGCCTGCACGAGCTGGGTGAGCGCGAGACGCATCGTCGTCGACTCGGACTCCGGCCCGATGTTGCCGAGGACGAGACGCACGTAGTCGCGTGCGGGGATCTCGGCGTCGCGGGTCATGTCCCACGCGGCACCCCACACGAGCGCCCGAGCGAGAGGCTCCTCGATGCGCGAGAGCGCCTCGACCGCCACCGCGAACGAGGCCTCGTCGAGCCTGATCTTCGCGTAGGCGAGGTCGTCGTCGTTGAGGAGCACGAGGTCGGGCTTGGGCATGCCGACGAGCTCGGGGATCTCGTTCCACTCCTCGGCCGCGAGGTCGAACTCGTGCCGGTGCACGCGGATCAGAGGCGCGTCTGCCGCCGCGGAGGGGAAGGAGTAGAAGCCGACCGCGATGCGGTGCTGGCGGATGGTGGGGTAGTCGGCCGGGGCCGTCTGACGGATCCGGAACGAGGTGATCGTGCCGCTCGCTTCCGTCTCGATCTGAGGCGCGAGGGTGGCCACTCCCGCCGTCTCGAGCCACTGCGAGGAGAACGTCGAGAGGTCGCGTCCGGAGGACGTCTCGAGCTCGCGCAGCAGGTCGGCCAGCTCGGTGTTGCCGTACTCGTGGGCGCGGAAGTACGCGCCGACACCCGCGAAGAACGCGTCGATGCCGACCCAGGCGGCGAGCTGCTTCAGCACGGATCCGCCCTTGGCATAGGTGATGCCGTCGAAGTTCACCTGCACGTCTTCGAGGTCGCGGATGTCGGCGACCACCGGGTGCGTCGACGGCAGCTGGTCCTGCCGGTACGCCCAGCTCTTCTCCATGGCCTGGAACGTCGCCCAGGCGTGGGTCCACTCCGTCGCCTCCGCGGTGGCGATCGTCGACGCCCACTCGGCGAACGACTCGTTCAGCCACAGGTCGTTCCACCACTTCATGGTCACGAGGTCGCCGAACCACATGTGGGCGAGCTCGTGCAGGATCGTGACGACCCGGCGCTCCTTGATGGCGTCCGTGACCTTGGAGCGGAACACGTAGGTCTCGGTGAACGTGACGGCGCCCGCGTTCTCCATCGCTCCGGCGTTGAACTCCGGCACGAAGAGCTGGTCGTACTTCTCGAACGGGTAGGGGTAGCCAAACTTTTCTTCGTAGTAGGCGAAGCCCTTGCGGGTGGTGTCGAAGATGTAGTCCGCGTCGAGGTAGCCGAAGAGCGAGCGGCGGGCGAAGATGCCGAGGGGGATCGTGCGGCCGTCGCTGCTGGTGAGCTCGCTGCGCACCACCTCGTAGGGCCCCGCGACGAGCGCCGTGATGTAGCTCGAGATGCGCGGAGTGGGCGCGAAGCGCCACGTGGCGATTCCGTCGCCCGCGGGCTCGGGCTCGGGGGTGGGGGAGTTGCTGATGACCTGCCACGCCTCGGGCGCGGTGATCGTGAAGGCGAACGTGGCCTTGAGATCGGGCTGCTCGAACACGGCGAACACGCGGCGGCTGTCAGGCACCTCGAACTGCGTGTAGAGGTAGACCTCGTCGTCCACGGGGTCGACGAAGCGGTGCAGACCCTCGCCGGTGTTGGTGTAGGCGAAGTCGGCGTCGACGACGAGTTCGTTCGCCTCGGCGAGATCGTCGAGCCGGATGCGCGCACCGTCGGCCGCATCCGCCGGGAGTTCGACACCGTTCAGAACGATGCTGTGCACGCCGCGCGTGAAGGCGTCGATGAACGTGGAGGAGCCCGGCGTGGCCGTGAAACGCACCGTCGTCGTCGAGCGGAACGTCGCCTCCCCGGTGGTCAGGTCGAGCGTGACGTCGTAGCTCTCGACCTCCAGAAGCGCCTTGCGCTCCTGGGCTTCGACGCGGGTGAGGTTCTCTCCAGGCATGCAGGTGCTCCTTCTCTCGGATCGTGTCCGGGCACCAGCCTAGGTCAGCCCCGTGACGCCCGCGGGGCGCCGACGGGACCTCCGATCAGACGAGTGCGGGAGCGGGCCGAGCGGCGGGCGCCGCGCCCACCACGATCGGCCGCACGAGCGCCTCCGCGTCGTCGATCGCTCGCTCCAGCATCCGCACGAGATACGTCTCGGGATCGGCCACGCACGCGCGCGCCGCGCCGATCACCGCGGTCGCCACGACGAGCTCGCAACTGATCTCGTCGAGGTGCGGATAGCGGGGCGAGATCTGCTGGATGTGCTCCCGGGCCCAGCGTGCTGCATCCGGGGTCTGGTCGAGCGCGTGCGCGGCCGCCGACCGGATGCCACGAGACGGCACGTCGTTCATCTCGAGCAGTGCGCAGGTGGAGAGGATGCCCGCGGCGAGCACGCGCTGTCGCTCCATGCTCGCGATCGGCAGCGCCTCGACCGCGGCGCGCAGCGCGACGACGAGCCCGAGGTGATGGCCGTTCAGCCCGACGACGCGCGGAATCAGCGGCACCAGTTCGCCGCGACGCTCGTCGGACACGAGGTCGTTCACGCCCCGCGCGAGCGCCGAGAGCGTCCGATCGGTGCAGGCGGGATGGTCGCTCCACCTCTCACCCGCCAGGTAGGAGGCGAACTCCATGAAGCAGGCGCCTCGCCGGGGATTGCGGTGCCTGCCGGCAGACAGTTGCGGCATGACATCCGGGACGAAGGGAGAACGGTGGCGCATCCTGATCACCTCGCACGTGGTCGTAGACCGATTGTCCTCCTCCAGGCCCGCAGTGGCTAGGGGGTGGCCGCCTAGACTCGTCGGGTGCGCATCCACATCGCGACCGATCACGCCGGCCTCGAATTCAGTCAGACTCTTCAGCAGCACCTCGCGGACGCCGGGCACGAGGTCGTCGACCACGGCCCGCAGAGCTACGACCCGTTGGACGACTACCCGAGCTTCTGCATCGCGGCGGCCCGTGCGGTCGTGCGTGACCAGCGCGCCGGAGTCGAGGCGCTCGGCGTCGTGTTCGGCGGATCCGGCAACGGCGAGCAGATCGCGGCCAACAAGGTCGAGGGGGTGCGTGCGGCCCTCGTGTGGAACCTCTCGACGGCCGAGCTCGCGCGTGAGCACAACGACGCGAACGTGATCTCGATCGGCGCGCGCCAACACAGTGTCGACGAGGCGATCACCTTCATCGACCGCTTCATCCAGACGCCGTTCTCGGGCGAGGAACGCCACGCGCGTCGCATTGCGCAGCTGGCCGAGTACGAGACGCTGGGCCGCATCGCCGGTCACTCGATCGACTAGCCCGACCCCGTGAGAGTACGCACTTTCGCGTACTCTCACGACTCACAGCACGCAGATTTGCGTACTCTCGCGGAGGGGGAGAGATGCCCGAGGGGCATTCGGTCCATCGGATCGCGCGGCAGTTCGCGGCGAACTTCACCGGGTCGCCCGTCGCCGTGAGTTCGCCGCAGGGCCGGTTCGCGCAGGGAGCCGCGCAGCTTGACGGTCATTCGATCGTGCAGTCGCGCGCGGTGGGCAAGCAGCTGTTCCTCGAGTTCGATCACGGTCTGTGGTTGCGGGTGCACCTCGGCATGTACGGCGCGTGGGACTTCGCGGGCGATATCTCCGTCGGATCCGCACCCGACGCCGAGCGCACCGGCACGGTTGTCGGCGCCCACGAGGACTCGCCCTGGTCGATCGGAGCGCCGCGACGCACGCGCCTGCGGATGGCCGAGTCCGAGAAGCTCGAGCCGGAGCTCGAGACCTGGCCGCCGGAGCCCGTCGGTCAGGTGCGTGTGCGGCTGCTCACCGAGACGGCCTGCGCCGACTTGCGCGGCCCGACCGCGTGCGAGGTGCTGACGATCGAGGAGGTCGACCGCGCCATCGCGAAGCTCGGTCCCGATCCGCTCGTCGACGACCCGGCCGAGGGCGAGGAACGCTTCACGGCGGTCGTGCGTCGGAAGCCGACGCCCATCGCGCTTCTGCTCATGGACCAGTCCGTCGTCTCGGGTATCGGCAACGTCTACCGCGCCGAGCTGCTGTTCCGAGCCCGCCTCGACCCGTTCCGACCGGGCCGTGAGGTGCCCGAGGAGACGGTCCGCGGGCTCTGGCGCGACTGGGTGCACCTGCTGCGCATCGGGGTGGAGACCGGCCACATGCTCACGATCGACGACCTCGACGAGGAGGGCCGGCGTCGTGCGATCGCGTCACGCGACGACCGGCACTGGGTCTACCACCGCGCGGGCGAGCCGTGCCGCGTGTGCGGCACCCCGATCGCCATGACCGAGCTCGGCGGCCGGAAGCTCTACTGGTGCCCCGCCGATCAGAGCTGACCGACCCGAGCTGACCGACCCGAGCTGAAGGAGCACGGATGCGCCACACCCCGCACTACCTCATGACCGACGCGCACGAGGTGATCCGCCTGCTGAAGGGCAACCCGTGGATGACCTACGTGTCGCCGGCATCCGGTGGGCTCGTCGCCTCGCACTACCCGACCCTCGTGGAGGACTCGGACGGCGACGAGATCGTGGTCGTCTCGCACTTCGGCCGCCCGGACGAGGTCGCCCATGAGCTGGGGCAGCACGAGGTGCTCGTGATCGCGCAGGGACCGCACGGCTACATCTCGCCGAACTGGTACGCCGAGGGTGACTTCATCCCCACCTGGAACCACGTGACGGCCCATCTGTGGGGCGTGCCCGAGCTGCTGTCGCCCGAGGAGAACTTCCAGGTGCTGCACCGCCTCACCGACCATTTCGAGCAGGTCATGCCCGAGCCCCGGTCGCTCACGATCGACGAGTCCTACGCCGAGCGGGTCGCGAAGGGCACCGTGGGTCTCCGCATCCGGGTGACACGCTGGGACGCACGCGCGAAGCTGAGCCAGAACAAGGCACCGGAGGTGCGCGCGCGGATCAGGGAGGGCCTGCGCGGTGACGGCCCGTACGCGCACCCGGCGCTCGCGGACGAGATGGAGCGCCTCGAGGGCCGCGAATGAGCGCCCCCCTGCTCCTCGCCGGAGTGCGACTCGTCGGCGCGGACGCCACGGCCTCAGAACCGGCGGATGTCCTCCTACGGCAGGGGCGGATCGCCCGGATCGGGCGTGCGCTCGACGCGGACGGGGCGCGTCGCGTCGAACTCGACGGACGGTTCCTCGCGCCCGGGATGCGCGACGGCCACGTGCACTTCGACCAGTGGGCGGCACTCTCGCGGCGCCTCGATGTGTCGGCTGCGACCTCGGCGGCACACGCCGCGCGACTCGTGCGCGATCGGATCGATGCGGGCTGGCCCGCCGGCGAGGTGCTCGTGGGCAGCGGCTTCCGTGATGCGCTGTGGGCCGACGAGCCCTCCGCCGAACTGCTCGAGTTCGGCGGGATCCCGGTCGCGCTCATCTCGGGCGACGTGCACACCGTGTGGGCCAACCGGGCGCTCCTGGCACGGATGGGGGTGACGAGCGCGGACGGCGTGATCCGCGAGCAGGATGCGTTCGATCTCGGGCAGCGGCTGCAGGCTGCCGACGAGGCGACGCGTGACGCGTGGGCGACGGACGCCGCTGCCGCTGCCGCCCGCCGCGGGGTCACCGGCATCGTCGACCTCGAGATGACCGGCGCCGTGGAGACCTGGGGGAGGCGGATGGCGGCTGGCGCTCGGAGCCTGCGCGTCATCGCGTGCGTCTACCCCGAGGGGCTCGACCGCGTGCGCGCCACGGGGCTCCGGACGGGAGAGGAGCTTCCGGGCTCCCACGGGCTTGCGACGGTGGGTTGGTTCAAGCTCTTCACGGACGGCGCGCTCAACTCGCTCACCGCATGGTGCGACGACCCGTATCCGTCCGACGGGGTGCTAGGTGGCGCGATCGACGCGCTCCACGGGCTCCCCAGCTACAGCGACGCCGACCTTCTCGCGGCAGCACGCGACGCGCTCGCGGCGGGGATCGTGCCGACCATCCACGCCATCGGCGACCGCGCGGTGACGCAGGCGCTCGACACCTTCGAGGCCCTCGGCATCCCCGCCGAGGCCCCGGCGCGCGGACGCATCGAGCATGTCCAGCTCGTGCGGCGTGAGGATCTGCCACGGTTCGCGCACCTCGACGTCACGGCGAGCGTGCAGCCCGAGCACGCGATGGACGACCGGGACGTCGCCGACCACCACTGGGAGGGGCGAACGGACCGCTCCTTCGCCTATCGGGCGCTCCTCGACGCCGGCGCCCGGCTCGAGTTCGGTTCCGACGCGCCGGTGGCGCCGCTGGATCCGTGGGCCACGATCGCCGCGGCCGTCACGCGCTCACGCGACGGGCGCGAGCCGTGGCATCCGGAGCAGGCCGTGCCGCTCGCCGCCGCTCTCCGGGCGTCGTGGGGCGGGTCCGGCGGAGTCGTCGCCGGGGCGGATGCCGACCTCGTCGTGTTGGACGCGGATCCGCACGCGGTTTCGCCGGAGGGGCTGCGCACGATGCCCGTTCACGCGACGCTCGTCGCGGGGGAGCCGACCGGGTCCCTCGGCTGAGCCCCCGCTCAGCGTCCCCGGACAGCACGACGGGCGCCGCCCGAAGGCGACGCCCGTTGGCGTGGAACAGCTTCTACTCGGCGGCGACGTGCGCGAAGAGGAACCAGCGGTCCTTCTCGAGTCCGCGGGCGATCTCGACCGCGACGTCCTGCGACACCTGGTCGAGCTCGTCGAGCTCGTCGATCGCGGTGCGGACCGTCGCGAGGGTCGCGTCGATCGACGCGATCACGGCTGCGATGGTGTCGCCCGACTGCTGGAACCCGGCGGCGAGCTCCGGTGTCGAGGTCTTCGCGGCGACGGTCTGGATGCGGGCGTCGATCGGGAGCCCGAGGGCCACCACACGCTCCGCGGCGAGGTCGGCGAACTCCTGGGCGTGGGCGACCACATCGTCGAGGAGCAGGTGGACGGCCTGGAAGTTCTCGCCGCGCACGTGCCAGTGCGCCTGCTTGCCGTCGACGGCGAGCGCCTGCAGGTCGACGACCACCGGGCCGAGGAACTGCGCGACTCCCGCGGTGACATCCGGGTCGACCTGGCTGGTGGGAATGGCCTTGGTCTTCGAGTCGGTCATCGTATTCCTCCTTCTGGGCCGATCGGATCGGCCACCGTCTGGTTCAACGGTACTCGCGCGGTGCTATTCCGCAACGAAGCAGAGGCTCGCCTCACCGGGCCGGCATCCAGGGGTCAGCGGCGGTGCTCGAGCCCGTAGACCGCGGCCTGCGTGCGCCGCTCCATTCCGAGCTTCGCGAGCAGGCCCGAGACGTAGTTCTTGACGGTCTTCTCGGCGAGGCCGAGGCGGTCGCCGATCTGACGGTTGGTGAGCCCTTCGGTGATGAGCTCGAGCACCTGGCGCTCGCGGAGGGTGAACTCCGGCTCGTCCACCCGCGGGGTCTGGAACGACTCGGCGACCCTCTCGCTCACTCGGGCCGAGAGCAGCTCGCCGCCCGCGGCGACCTTGCGGATCCCGTCGAGCAGCCCGCGCGCACGGATGTCCTTGAGCACGTATCCGGATGCCCCGGCGAGCACCGCGGACCGGCTCGCCTCGTCGTCGTCGTAGGCGGTGAGCATGAGGCAGCGCACCTCCGGGTGTGCGGAGCGGATCGCACGGCAGAGCCCGATGCCGTCCCCGTCGGGCAGCCGCACGTCGAGCACGACGACATCCGGCAGGGTCGCGGCGACGCGGCCCAGGGTGCCGCGGACGGTGCCCGACTCGCCGACGACCTCCAGGTCGCGTTCGGCGTCGATGAGGTCGGCGATGCCGCGGCGGACGATCTCGTGATCGTCTACCAGGAAGACGCGGGTCACGGGGTGCTCCTCTCGGGGGGCGCGATGGGTGCGCTCCAGCGCACGCGGGTTCCGCCGCCGGGGCGCGGCGTGAGCTCGTAGCTGCCGCCGCGTTGCTGGGCGCGCTCGGCGAGGTTGCGGGTGCCGGATGCGCGGCGTGAGCCCTCCGGGAGCCCCACGCCGTCGTCGTCGACGGTGACGGTCACCTGATCCTCGTCGGCGGTCACGGCCACTTCGACCCGCGATGCGGCGGCGTGCCGGGCCGCGTTCGCGAGGCTCTCCCGCACCGCCGCGAGGACGTCGTCCGCCACCCCGCCGCGGACCAGCAGGTCGACCGGCCCGCTGAAGGTCACGAGCGGGGGGTTGGCGAGGCCGGGGGCGGCATCGGTGGCGACATCGAGCAGGCGGTGGCGGATCGAGTCGTCGGATGCGGGCCGCGAGGCGAGCGCGAAGATGGCCGTACGGATCTCGCCGATCGCGCTGTCGATCGCATCCACCTGCGCGGCGATCGCGTCCGCCGTCTCGGGTGCCCTCGCCGCGACCGCCTGCAGGGCGAGACCGGTGCCGAACAGTCGCTGGATGACGTGGTCGTGCAGGTCGCGAGCGATCCGCGCGCGCTCCTCGACGAGCGCGAGCCGCTGGCGATCCGCCCGTCCCCGGGTGAGCTCGATCGCGACGCCCGTCTGCAGCGCGAACTCGGCGGCCATCGCCCGGTCGGCGTCGGTGAAGCGCGGCGCGTCCGTCGCACGGTAGACGGTGAGCGCGCCGAGCACCTTCTCGCCGGAGTGCACGGGCAGCGCGATCGCCGCACTCGGGCCGTCGCGCACGACCGATTCGCCGATCTCCCCGTCGGTGGAGACGGTCACTCCGGTGGCGATCGCGCGTCCCGAGAGGGTGCCCTCGGCGGGATAGCGGCGGCCGATGAGCGCATCTGCGCCGACTCCGCGGGCCGTGTCGACGCGCAGCATCGGAACGCCGTCGCTCTCGCCGTCGGCGACGATCACGCAGACGAGCTCCGAGTCGATCACCGAGGCCACGCGCTCCGCGAGGACCGCGAGGATGTCGACGGTGTCCTCCGACAGCAGCGCCGCGCTCACTTCCGCCAGTGCCGTCGACCAACGCTCTCGGCGCACTGACTCCTCGTAGAGTCGCGCGTTCTCGATCGCGATCGCCGCGACGGCCGCGAGCGACCCGACGAGGCGTTGGTCCTCCTCCGAAAAGGCCCGCCCGCCGTCTTCGCCCGTGAGGTACAGGTTGCCGAATACGCGATCGCGGATCCGGATCGGCACCCCCAGGAAGGCGTCCATCGACGGATGCGCCGCCGGGAATCCGGCGGATCGCGGGTCGTCGGCGAGGTGCTCGAGACGGATCGGCTCGCCCGTGTCGATCACCGCACCGAGCACACCGTGGCCTTCGGGCAGGTGCCCGATCGCGCGTGCGTCGCTCGCGCTCATGCCGACGTGCACGAACTGCGCGAGGCTGCCGTCGGGGCCGATGACCCCGAGCGCGCCCCACCGGGCGTCGACCAGGTCGACGGCGGCGTGGACGATGCGCTCGAGCACGGTTGCGAGATCGAGCTCCCCGATCACGTCGGGCACGGCCTCCACGAGGCGCCGGAGGCGCGGTTCGTCGGGCGAATCGTGCATGCCGCCAGTCTTTCAGAACCGGCGGGACCTTCGGCCCGGGCATGCGCGCGCATCCGATGCGATCGTCGGGTCATGGATCACTCCCGCTACCTCGTCGGCGTCGACGGGTCGTCGCCGGCAGGCGCGGCCCTCGACTGGGCGGCGCGTCACGCACGTCGGGACGGCGCCGAACTCGAGCTCGTGCACGTCGTCGACCCGGAGGCCGGGATGATGGGCATCGATCTGCAGGATGAGGCGGAAGAAGCGGGGGAGCGGATCATCCGCGAGGCGGAGCGCATCGTCCACGACGCGTTCCCCGAGCTCGCGGTGAGCGCGGAGCTCGCTACGGGCGTGCCCGCGTGGACGCTCGCGCAGCGGGCGCACGACGGTGACACCATCGTCGTCGGCACCGGCAAGACGGGCTACGCGTCCGGCCGGCTCCTGGGGTCCCGGAGTGTGCAGTTCGCGCTCGCCGCGCCTGGCTCGGTGGCGGTCGTGCCCGAGGTCGACCTGCGCTTCCGTGAGGGTGTTGTGGCGGGCATCGATCGTGCGGAGACGGCCGCGCTCGTCGCGCGTCGCGCGGCGGAGGAGGCGAAGGAGCGCGGCACGCGGCTCACGCTCATCCACGCCGTGCCACCGGAGGCCGTGCGCGGCGCCCGGTCGCGCGTCGAGGGGCCGCTGGTGCTCGCCGCGGAGGCGGCGCGTCAGGTTGCCGACCACATCGAGATCCGTTCGCGCATCTCGACGCGACCGGCGGCGGAGGCCTTGCTCGACGCCTCGCGTGGGGCGGCCTTGCTGGTCGTGGGCCCCGGTTCGACGGGACCTGCTCGCTCGCCGATCGGGTCGACGTTGCACGGCGTGCTCATCAACGCGAACGCGCCCGTCCTGGTCGTCCGCCCGTAGTCCCCGCGCGGCTTCGCTCGTCCGGACGCCCGCCTACCGGGTGGCCGCGGCGCGCGTCTCCCGCGCGATCTCGAGTTCCTCCTCGGTCGGCACCACCAGCACGGCCGTCGCCGCCCCGTCGGGCGAGATGATCCGCGGCTCGCGCGAGCGGACCGCGTTGCGCGCGGGATCGATCGCGAGACCGAGGAAGCCGAGGCCTGCGACCGCGCGACGACGGATGTCGTCGGCGTTCTCGCCGACCCCCGCGGTGAAGACGAGCGCGTCGATGCCGCCGAGCACCGCCGCGTAGGCGCCGATGTAGTGCCGCAGCCGGTGCACGTACACGTCGAGCGCGTGCGCCGCCTGCATGTCGCCCGCATCCGCGGCGGAGACCAGCTCGCGCATGTCGGAGCGCCCCGCGAGCCCGAGCAGCCCGGAACGCTTGTTGAGCAGTTCGTCGAGCTGTGCCGTCGTGTAGCCGTGCTCGCGCGCGAGATAGAGGGGGATCGCGGGGTCGATATCGCCCGACCGCGTGCCCATCACGAGACCTTCGAGCGGGGTCATGCCCATCGATGTGTCCACGGACCGCCCGCCCTGCACGGCCGTCGCGGAGGCGCCGTTGCCGAGGTGCAGCACGACGAGTTTCAGTTCCGGATCGCCCGCCCGACCGAGCAGCTCGGCGGCAGTGCGGGAGACGTACCGGTGCGAGGTGCCGTGGAATCCGAACCGGCGGATGCGCGTGCGGGCCGCCACTTCGGCGTCGATCGCGTAGTCGCGTGCTGCGGGGCTGATCGTGGCGTGGAACGCCGTGTCGAACACGGCGACGTGCGGCAGGTCGGGGAGCGCGGCCCGCGCCGCACGGATGCCGGCGAGCGCGGGCGGGTTGTGCAAGGGCGCCAAGTCGGCGAGGGCTCCGATCTCGCGCTCGACGTCATCGTCGATCACCGTCGACTGCACGAAGCGCGTACCGCCGTGCACGACGCGGTGTCCGACCGCGTCGATCGGCACGTCCCGCAGTTCGTCGAGCACCTGGACGATCGCGGCGTGATGATCGGGCACGCCGGAGCCACGCACCCCGATCCGCTCCACGAGGCCCTCCGCGAGCGCCTCGCCCGTCTCGAGGTCGACGACGCGGTATTTGATCGAACTCGAGCCGACGTTGAGCACGAAGACCCGGCGGATGTCGTCGCTCATCGGGTGCCCTCCGCCTGGATCGCGGTGATCGCGATGGTGTTGACGATGTCGCGCACGAGCGCGCCGCGGGAGAGGTCGTTGATGGGCTTCGCGAGACCCTGAAGCACCGGGCCGATCGCCACCGCGCCGGCCGAGCGCTGGACCGCCTTGTAGGTGTTGTTGCCGGTGTTGAGGTCGGGGAACACGAACACGGTCGCGCGGCCGGCCACCTCCGATCCGGGCATCTTCGACGCACCCACGGTCGGGTCGGCCGCGGCGTCGTACTGGATGGGCCCGGCAACCGGCAGCTGCGGCGCGCGCTGGCGCACGAGCTCGGTCGCGGCGCGCACACGCTCCACCTCGGCACCGGAGCCCGACTCACCCGTCGAGTACGAGAGCATCGCGACGCGCGGGTCGATGCCGAAGCGCTGGGCGGTGTCGGACGACGAGATGGCGATGTCGGCGAGCTGCTCGACCGTCGGCTCCGGGATCACGGCGCAGTCACCGTAGACCAGCACGCGGTCGGCGAGGGCCATGAGGAAGACGCTCGACACGACGGAGACGCCGGGTGCCGTCTTCACGATCTCGAACGCCGGCCGGATGGTGTGCGCCGTGGTGTGGCGCGCGCCCGAGACCATGCCGTCGGCGAGGCCGAGGTGCACCATGAGGGTGCCGAAGTAGGAGACGTCGGTGACGGTGTCCGCGGCGAGCTCAGCCGAGACGCCCTTGTGGGCCCGGATGCGCGCGTACTCGGCGGCGAACTTGTCGTGTAGCTCGGGGTCGGTCGTCGACACGATCCGGGTGTCGCCGAGTTCGAGCCCGAGGGCAGCCGCCCGCTGCTTCACCGAGACTTCGTCGCCGAGGATCGTGAGCGACGCGATCTTGCGCTTCACGACGATCGAGGCGGCCTGCAGGATGCGGTCGTCGTCGCCCTCCGGCAGCACGATGTGCTTCCCGGCTGCACGGGCGCGTTCGACGAGCGAGTACTCGAAGCGGATGGGCGTCATGACGCCTTCCGCGGGGAGGCTGAGCAGGCGGATCACCTCGGCGGCGTCGACGTGCTCCGCATACAGGGCGAGAGCGCGCGCGTATTTCGCGGGGGAGTCGGCGGCGAGCCTGCTGCGGGCCTGGGTGATCCGCACGGCCGTCTCGAAGGTGCCGAGCTCGGTGCGCGCGATCGGCAGGGGGATCGCGAGGCCGTCGACGAGGCGCTCGATCGCCGGATCCATCTCGAATCCGCCGTTGAGGATGATGCCGGTGAGCGCCGGGAAGGTCTGCGCCTGCTGCGCGGCGAGCATGCCGACGAGCACGTCGGATCGGTCGCCCGGCACGATCACGATGCCTCCGGGGATGAGCCGAGGCAGCACGTTGGGCAGTGACATCGCCGCGATCGTCGTGGCGAGCACGGGGGTGTCGAGGGCCGAGGCGTCGCCCCGGATCAGTTCGGCCTCGGCCGCTTCGAGCACGGTGCCGAGGAGCGGTGCCGCGAGCTGCGGGTCCTCCGCGATCGCCCACGCAGGAAGGGATGTCGCCTGGGCGACCCCGCGGGCGGTCTCGTCGATGCGCTCCGGGTCGGCGCGGTTGACGATCACGGCGAGCACCTCGGCGTGCTCGGCACGCAGCTCGTCGAGCGCGATGCGGGCGATCTCGGCGCACTGCTTCGGAGTGCGGGCGTCGTCGCCGTCCGGCTGCCGTCCGCCCGTGACGAGCACGACCGGTGCGGCGAGGTTCGCGGCGATCTTGCCGTTGACGCCGAGCTCCGTGGGGGTGCCGACGTCCGTGTAGTCCGAGCCGAGGATGAGCACCGCGTCGCAGCGGGCCTCCACGTCGGCGAAGCGCTCCACGATCGTCGCGAGCGCGGCCTCCGGATCCTCATGCAATGCGTCGTAGTCGACGCCCACGCAGTCGTCGTAGCTCTGCCCCGCGCTCGCGTGCGCCACGAGCAGTTCGAGCACGTAGTCGCGTTCGACGTCGCCGCGCACGATCGGGCGGAAGACGCCCACTCGCGGGACGCTCGCGGTCAGGGTCTCAAGAAGCCCCACCGCGACGGTCGACTTGCCGGTGCGCCCCTCGGCGCTGGTCAGATAGATGCGGGTCGCCACGTCACACCACGCTACGCGAGCAAGGTGTGCGTAGGGTGGGTCCTTCGACCTAGGCGACCCCCGCACCCGCCCGGGCGTCGGCCGCCTCCTTCAGGAGGAGGTCGACGTTCAGCTGGGCGCCCGCCATGGTGCCGGCCGCCGCGGAGGCGCCGACCATCGCGGTGGCATCGGATGCGTTGCCCACCGCCCAGACGTCGGGCAGCGGCGTGCGCCCGACCGCGTCGGTGGGGATGACGGTGCCGGCTCCCGGCACGACCTCCGGCACGCCGCCCAGCTGCTCGAAGAGCTCGGTGCGCGCCTCGTACCGGGGTCCGATCGCGATCGCGCCGCTCGGGATCACCTGTCCGTCGTCGAGGACGACCGCCGCGAGGGTGCCATCCGTGTCGTCACGCGCCTCCGCCACCCGGCCCTCGATGATCCGCACACCGAGTGCGGCGATGGCGGCATCCAGTTCGGGATCCACCGGGGCATCGTGCCGAATGAAGGTGACGTCGGCGCTGAGCCTGCTGAACATGAGCGCCTGCCGGGCGCTGTGCGGGCCGGTACCGATCACGATGACCGCGCGATCTCGCACCTCCCAGCCGTGGCAGTAGGGGCAGTGGATGACCGAGTCACCCCAGTGGTGGGCGATGCCGGCGATGTCGGGCAGGACATCGCGCAACCCGGATGCGAGCAGCAGTCGGCGGGCGCGCACCACGCCGCCGCCCGCCGTGCGCAGGGTGAAGCCGTCCTCATCCCGTGCGACCTGCGCGACGCGGTCGTCGAGCAGTTGGACGCCGTAGCCGCGCGCCTGCTCGCGCGAGTCGGCGAGCAACTCGAAGGGCGCCGCGCCGTCGCGGCTGAACACGTTGTGCGCGTGCGCGGCCGGTGCGTTCCGGGGTTCGCCGGCGTCGATGACGACGACGGGACGTCGGGATCGGCCGAGAGCGATCGCGGCGGAGAGACCGGCGGGCCCTCCTCCGACGATGGCGACGTCGACCGGGGCGGCGGGAGAGCTGGCTGTCATGGGTCCATCCTGAGTCGCGCGCGCGACGCTCAGCAAGGAAGCTTGCCAATATGGCAAACTCCCGGGATGGACGACGAACTCACGCGCACTCTGGCCGGAGTCGGTCAGCGACTGCGGGCCCTGCGGACGCGTCGCGACCTGACACTCTCCGACGTCTCGCGCGACTCGGGAATCTCGGTCAGCACCCTCTCGCGGCTGGAATCGGGGGCGCGGCGTCCCGCGCTCGAGCTGCTCCTACCGCTCGCGCGGGTCTACGACGTGCCGCTCGATGAACTCGTCGGTGCGCCCGAAGCGGGCGACCCGCGCGTCCACATCCGTCGTATTCCGCACCGGGGAGGCGTGATGATGCCGCTCGGTCGCGGATCGAGCGGCATCCGGGTCGTGAAGCAGATCCTTCCTCCGCCCCGCCCGGGGGAGCGCGTCGAGCTGAAGACCCACCGCGGGAACGAGTGGCTCTACGTCATCTCCGGTCGGCTGCGGCTCGTGCTCGCGGATCGCGACTTCGTGCTGGAGGCGGGGGAGGCCGCCGAGTTCGACACCAGGACTCCTCACTGGATCGGAGCTGCCGACGACGCCGGAGTCGAGCTTCTGCACCTCTCCGGACCCGAGGGCCAACGCATCCACATGCCGGAGCTGTGACCGTCGCGACGGCGCGGGACCTTAGGCCCTGACGTGCGACCTTCCAGAGTCGGAAGGTTGAGTCGGGAGACCGCCGTCGGGGCGGTCCTGAGGGAGGAGTCCCGTGGATCCGCTCGAAATCGCCCGATGGCAGTTCGGCATCACGACCGTCTACCACTTCATGATGGTGCCGCTCACCCTGGGCCTCGGGCTCCTGGTGGCGATCCTGCACACGATGTGGGTGCGCACGGGGGATGAGAAGTGGCTCCGGATGACGAAGTTCTGGGGCAAGCTCTACCTCGTCAACTTCATCATGGGCGTCGCCACCGGCATCGTTCAGGAGTTCCAGTTCGGCATGGCGTGGAGCGAGTACTCCCGCTTCGTCGGCGACGTGTTCGGGGCTCCGCTCGCCATGGAGGGACTCCTCGCGTTCTTCGTCGAGTCGACGTTCCTCGGGCTCTGGATCTTCGGCTGGAACCGCCTGCCCAAGAAGGTGCACCTCGCGACCCTGTGGCTCGCGGTGATCGGCTCGTGGATCTCGGCGTACTTCATCCTCGCCGCGAACTCGTGGATGCAGCACCCGGTCGGCGTGGAGTTCGTCGACGGCAAGCCGGTGCTCGTCGACATCTGGGCGGTGCTCACCAACAACACGCTCCTCGCGGCGTTCCCGCACACGATGGCGGGTGCCGTGGCGGTCGCGGGCGGCTTCCTGCTCGGCATCAGCTGGTACCACCTGTGGCGCCGGCGCCGTGACGGCATCGACACGGTCGACGCGAAGGGACGCGTGATCGTGGGCGAGGCCCCCGAGATCCCGGGACGAGACCGTGCCGACCACCGCGTGTGGATCACCTCGCTGCGGATCGGTGCCGTCGTCGCGATCGTCGGATTCGGCGCCGTCGCGATCACCGGCGACATCCAGGGCAAGCTCATGTACGAGCAGCAGCCGCTCAAGATGGCCGCCGCCGAGGCCGCGTGCCACACCGGTACGAGCTTCTCGGTGCTCTCGATCGGCGAGTTGGGCGCGCAGGACTGCGACAAGGTGACGCCCGTCATCGAGATCCCGGGCCTGTTGTCGTTCCTCGCCAAGGGTGACTTCACCACCGACGTGCCCGGCATCAACGAGCTGATCCCCGAGTACGAGCAGCAGTACGGCACGACGCTGCCGGACGACCCCATGTACGGCGAGCGCGCCGGTCAGGAGATCCAGTACCTGCCGATCATGGAGGTCACCTACTGGGGCTTCCGCATCATGATCGGATTCGGGGCGCTCGCCGCCTTCGCCGCGGCGGTCGCGCTGTGGATCACCCGGAAGGGCACGGTGCCCAACTCGAAGCCGCTCATGCAGCTCGCGATCTTCGGCATCCTCGCTCCCTTCGGGGCGAACGCGGCCGGATGGATCTTCACCGAGATGGGTCGCCAACCCTTCGTGGTGGCGCCGAACCCGAACCCGAGCGGTGTTGACGGGGTGTTCATGTTCACCGCAGCGGCGGTGTCGCCCGGCGTCGACGGCTTCGAGATCGTCTTCTCGCTCGTCACCCTGGGGCTCGTCTACCTGATCCTCATGGTCGTCGAGGTGATCCTGCTCGCCCGGTACACGCGAGCCGGTATCGCCGGAGTCATGCCCGAGCGGTTCGCGCCCCACGACGACGACGGAGACGACGACGCCGAGAAGCGCGACGACGTCCTCGCATTCGCGTACTGAGAAACGGAGCACACAGAAAATGGACGCACTCCCCATCGTCTGGTTCGTCGCGATCGCGGTGCTCTGGACGGGCTACATCCTCCTCGAGGGCTTCGACCTCGGGGTGGGCATGCACATGCTGTTCAGCGCGCGCGACGACAAGGACCGCCGCGTGATGCTGAACACGATCGGCCCCGTGTGGGACGGCAACGAGGTGTGGCTGCTCACGGCGGGCGCCGGCACCTTCGCGGCCTTCCCGCTCTGGTACGCCTCCCTTTTCTCCACCCTCTATATCCCGCTCGTGCTCGTACTGCTGGGCCTCATCCTGCGGGCGGTTGCGATCGAGTACCGCGGCAAGCTGGTCTCGCGCTCGTGGACCCGGTTCTGGGACTGGTCGATCGGGCTCGGCTCGGCGGTCGTCGCCTTCGGCCTCGGCGCGGGCCTCGCGCTCACCACCACGGGCCTGCCGATCAACGAGAACGGCGACCGCGTGGGTGGACCGTTCGTGTGGCTCACGCCGGTGGCCATCCTCGGCGGGCTCGCGCTCGTCGGCTTCTGCCTCGTGCACGGCGCGACCTTCCTGGCGCTCAAGACCGACGGCCCGGTGCGCGAGCGGATGGGGCGGCTCGTTCCGCGCCTCGCCCCGATCGCGCTGCTGCCGATCGCCGGATGGGCGATCCTCGTCGAGCTGCAGGGCGGTGGCAACCCGCTCAGCTGGACCCTGCTCGGTCTGGCCGTCGTGGCAGGTGTGCTCGGGTGGTTCTTCGCCCGCTCCCGCCGCGAAGGGCGGGCGTTCACCGGGTTCGCGGCCTTCGGAGCCCTCGGCGCGGGTTCGATCTTCGCGGCGGTGTTCCCGGTGGTGCTGCCCTCGACGATCGACACGGCCTACGACCTCACCATCTGGAACGCGGCGAGCGGCACCTACACGCTGACCGTCATGACGGTGGTCACCGCGGTCGCGTTGCCGATCGTCCTCGCGTACCAGGCGTGGAGCTACTGGGTCTTCCGCAAGCGCATCGCACCGCATCACCTGCCCGAGGCGCACGACCCCGTGCCCGCCGTGCGCACGACCGCGGCCTGATCGCATGACCGACGCGCCTGCCAGCCGCCGCCCGGATCTCGGTCCGGGCGGCGTGCGCGCCCTCTGGCCTGTCGCCGTCGCCTCGCTCGCGGGGGCGCTGGGGATCGTGCTCGTCGCCGAGTCGGTCGCGCGCCAGTTGGCGGCGCTCGCGGCGGGGGAGGACCCGCGCGCATGGCTCGCGCTCGGTGCGGCCGGGGTCGTGCTCCGCGGTCTCGCCGTCTGGGTGCAGGCGGTCTTCGCCCGGCGCGCCGCGATCCGGGCGAAGACCCGCCTGCGCCACGACCTCGTGTCGCGCATCGCGGCGGGCGACCCGACGCGTGGCGGCACCGCCGTGCTCGCGACCGAAGGGCTCGACGCGCTCGACGACTACTACGGGACCGCCGTGCCGGCGATGATCTCGGCTGCGGTCATCCCGCTCGTCGCGGGCCTGCGGGTGCTGGGTGCCGATCTCGTGTCGGCCATCGTGCTCGCCTGCACCATCCCGCTCGTGCCGCTGTTCATGGTGCTCATCGGCATGCACACCCGCGACCGCGTGGAGCACGCGACCGATGCGCTGACCCGCCTCGGCGATCACCTCGTCGAACTCGCACGCGGTCTTCCCGTGCTCGTGGGGCTCGGGCGCCTCGACGAGCAGCTCTCGGCGCTCGACGCGATCCAGCGCGACTACCGCCGCCGCACGGTGCTGACACTTCGCACGGCGTTCCTCTCGGCGCTCGCGCTCGAGCTCATCGCCACGATCTCGGTGGCGGTCGTCGCGGTGTTCCTCGGCATCCGGCTGCTGTCGGGCGACGTCACCCTCGAGGTCGCCGTGCTCGTGCTGCTCCTCGCCCCCGAGTGCTTCACCGCTCTGCGTGACGTCGGTGCCGCGTTCCACTCCTCGCAGGATGGCCTTGCGGCGCTCACCCGTGTGCGCGGACTGCTCGGTGACGGGCGTGCTGCGGTGCTCCCGGCGCCGGGTGAGCCGGGCGTCGACGCACTCCGCGTGCGCTACCTCGGGCGCGAGCCGGTCGTCGACCGTGTGACGGTGCGCCCCATGGTCGGTCGGATCACGGCCGTCACCGGACCGAGCGGCGCGGGCAAGTCGACGGTACTCGCGGCCCTCGTCGGGGCGCTTCCCGCGGACGCCCGATGCGACGGCACCGTCACGGGCGACATCTCTCGCACCGCCTACCTCGCCCAGACGCCGAGGTTCGCGACCGCGACGCTCCGCGACGAGCTCGCGCTCGCGGGCGCGGATGCCGACACGGCGCGGGCACTCGCGGCCGAACTCGGTATCGAAGGGCTCCTGCTCGCGCCGCTCGCGGAGCTCAGCCCGGGGGAGCAGCGGCGCGCGGGTCTCGTGCGCGCCCTCGCCCGGGTGGATGCGGGCGCCGAGCTCCTCGTGCTGGACGAACCGACCGCGCACCTCGACGAGGGCTCCGCCCAGTTGGCCCGCGACGCCATCCGTCGCCGCGCCGACCGCGTGGCGACCGTGCTCGTCACCCACGAAGCGGCGACGCTCGCGCTCGCCGATGAGACCGTCCCCGTCGATGCCGCCGTCGCCACCACCGCCGTCGACGGGGACCTCCCCGACTCCCTTCCCGCCGCCGCGGGCGCGATGCCCTCGAACCCTGCCGGCGCGATACCGCTCACCCGCACGGAGGGTGGCGTGGCGGTGTCGCGCTCGGGCGAATGGCGCGTGCTGCGCGCGGTTCTCGGCGCCGCCCCGTGGCGGTGGGTCGGCTCTGCGGGGATGGGTGCTCTCGCGATCGGCCTCGGGCTCTCGCTCACGGCGGTCTCCGGCTGGCTCATCGTGCGCGCCTCCGAGATGCCGGCGATCATGTACCTCCTCGTCGCGATCGTCGGCGTCCGCTTCTTCGGCCTCGGGCGCCCGATCGCGCGGTACGTGGAGCGTCTGCTCTCTCATGACGCGGTGTTCCGGGCGACGGATGCGCTGAGGCTGCGGCTCTGGGGCGGCCTCGCCTCCCACGGCCCGGCGATGCGCACCCTGCTCGGCGGGGGCGCCGCACTCGACGTGCTCGTCACGGAGCCGGCGGAGCTGCGCGAGCACCTGCCGCGGATCGTGCCGCCCCTCGCGGCGGGAGTCGTGGCGGTCGCCGGGGTCGGCGTCGTGACCTCTCTGCTCGCACCGGAGCTCGCGGGGGTGGTCTGGGCCGTGCTCGCCGTGACCGTCGTCCTCGCGGCGGCGGGAGGTCTGGTGGCGGCCCGGGGCGCGGGTCCCGAGCGGGTCGCCCTGCGATCCTCTCTCGTGCGTCGCATCGCGGCGCTCGGCGAGGCCGCAGACGAGCTGCGCGGTGGCGGGCTGGCCCCCGCCGCCGTCGCCGAGGTGGACGCGCTGGGACGCCGCCTCGCATCCGCTGAGAGCCGGTCGGCCGCCGCCGCCGGTGTCGGATCCGCCGTGGCCATCGTCGGCTGTGCGGGTCTCGCCGTCGCGGTTCCGGTGCTGGCACCCGCGACCATGCCGGTCGCGACCGTCGCAGTGGTGTCGCTCCTGGCGCTCGCCGTCGCAGAGGCGGTGGATCAGGTCACCGCGGCCGCGCGGCGCATCCCGGCCATGCGGGCGGTCCTCGCGCGCATCGCGCCCGTGTTCGACGCGCCGGTTGCGCCCAGAGGCGAGCGCGAGGTCGTCGGTCCGGTCGAGCGGATCGAACTCGATGGTGTGACGCGCGTGCTGCCGACCACCGGTGCGACGCTCTTCGCGGATGTGGACGGCGCCGTCGGACGCGGGGGACGACTGCGCATCGACGGACCATCGGGTGCGGGCAAGTCGACTCTGCTGGCGATGGTGATGGGCTCGCTCACCCCGGATGCCGGCCGAATCGCCGTCGACGGCGTGCCCGTCGCCGAGTTGTCCCGCTCGTCGTGGAGCCGTCACGTGGCGTGGTGCCCGCAGGAGGCGCACGTCTTCGACTCGACCGTGCGCGGCAACCTCCTCATCGGGCGCGACCGTGAGGATCCCGTCTCCGACGCCGAACTCACTGACGTGATCGAACGGGTCGGCCTCGGAGACCTCGTGCGCAGCATGCCCGACGGACTCGCGACGAGGGTCGGGCAGGCGGGCCGCGCGCTCTCCGGCGGCGAACGGCAGCGTCTCGCCGTCGCGCGCGCTCTGCTGAGCCGCGCCGAGGTGCTCCTCCTCGACGAGCCCACCGCGCACCTCGACGAACCGACCGCACGCGAACTGATGCGCGACATCGACCAGGCCTCGGCGGATCGAATCGTGGTGCTCGTGTCGCACCGCCCGCTCGACCGCGATGGCCGGGACGGCGTCGTGGAACTCGGGCGACCGTCTGCGGATGTCCGCATCGGGGGCTGACCCCACCCCGCATCCGTCTGCGAGCCGGATGACGCCCGCGGCGGGCGTCCACGATGCTGGTGGCATGTCCGATACGCGTCGCGGGTACGGCCGCTACTGGGCGGGGCTGCTGCCCGAGCTCGGCTTCCTGCTGCCGGTGCTGCCCATCATCATCATCTCCACCACCCTGCTGACGACCCTGTTCTTGGTCGGCGTCGGCACGATCGCGATCGTCATCGGCATCTTCGTGGTCGTCGCGGCGCTGTTCTGCTCGCGCGCGTTGGGGATGTTCGAGCTGCTGCGCCTGCGCGGTGCGATGTACCCGCCCATCACTCCGCCCCGCTGGGACCGCGCCGAACGTCGAGGCGTTCTCGCCAAGATCCTCGGGCCGGTCGTCGACGGGCACTACTGGCTGTACCTGCTGCACGGTGCGATCGTGAACTTCATCGTGGGCATCGTCACGTGGACGATCACGATCGTCTGGCTGTCGATCGCGCTGGGCGGCACGACCGCATGGATCTGGGTGCAGTTCCTCCCAGGCGACGCGCACTGGTCGGTTGCGGGCTGGAGCGACAGGATTCCGGCGCGCGTGGTGGAGCGCATCCCCGACTGGCTCGAGCTCGGTTCGGTCGTAGGGCCGCTGGTGACGTTCGTCGTCGGGCTCGCGTTCTTGCTCTCGCTTCCGTTCGTGACTCACGGCCTCACGTGGGTGCACTATTCCGTCGCGCGAGGGATGCTCGCCGCCTTCCAGGCGGAGCGCCTCAGCGAGCAGGTCGCCGACCTGTCGGTGGCCCGCACGGCCGCCGTCGCCGCGGAAGGAACCGCCCTCCGGCGCCTGGAGCGCGACATTCACGACGGCCCGCAGCAGCGGCTGGTCCGGCTGCAGATGGATCTGGCGTCCGCCGACCGTCAGCTCGAGAAGGACCCGCAGGCGGCCCGCGAACTGATCGCAGGTGCGATGCAGCAGTCCAAGGAGGCGCTCGAAGAACTGCGTGCACTCTCCCGTGGATTCGCGCCGCCCATCCTGCTCGACCGGGGGCTCGTCGCCGCGCTCGAGTCACTCGCCGTGCGCTCGCCCCTGCCCACCCACATCGAGTCGTTCCTCCCGCCGGAGCTGGAGTTGCCGCCGGAACTCGAGCGCAACGCCTACTTCATCGCGGCGGAGGCGCTCACGAACGTCGCCAAGCACTCAGGTGCGAGGAACGCGTGGGTGCGGTTGGAGCTGCGCCGGGTGCCCGATGGCGATGCCACGTGGCTGGATGTCGTGGTCACCGACGACGGCACGGGAGGCGCATCCGCGGTTCCGGGGCACGGACTCACCGGGATCGAGGAGCGCCTGCGCGGCCTCGGCGGCGTGATGGAGCTGCGCAGCCCGATCGGCGGACCCACCCACGTGATCGCGCACCTTCCGCTCACCGCTCAGCTACCGACGTCGACCGCCTAGCCTGGGGGTGTGAGCGTGCGCGTCGTGGTCGCCGACGATTCGGTGCTGTTGCGAGAGGGGCTCGTCCGCGTGCTCGAAGAGGCCGGACATGACGTGGTCGGTTCCTACGGCGACGCGGACGAACTGCTCGCCGAGGTCGAGGACCTGGCGCCCGAGCTGGCCGTGCTCGACGTGCGGATGCCGCCTACGTTCCGCGATGAAGGGGTGCGGGCCGCGATCCGCCTGCGCACCGAGCATCCGACCATGGGCATCCTCTTGCTCTCGCAATACGTCGAGGTGGCCTACGCGCAAGAGCTGCTGGGCTCCGGCGGCGGGGGAGTGGGCTACCTGCTGAAGGATCGCGTCGCCTCGCTCGCCGATCTGACCGACGCGATCGACCGCATCGCCGCGGGTGGTACCGTGCTCGACCCGGAGGTCGTGGCGCAGCTCATCGGCCGCCGCAACGATCCGCTCGCCTCGCTCACCCCGCGGGAGCGCGAGGTTCTGCAGCTGATGGCGGAGGGGCGCAGCAACACCGCCATCGCCCAGTCGCTGTTCATCGGCGTGGGTGCGGTGGAGAAGAACGTCACCGCGATCTTCACGAAGCTCGGACTCGAGGAGTCGGGCACCGACCACCGCCGCGTGCTCGCGGTGCTCGCGCTGCTGCAGCGCTGAGCCATTGGGTGCGCGGTGCAGCTCGCGGCTCGTAGTGCCGACGTGCGGGCGGATCATCGATCGACGCCCGCACGTCGGCTGACAGTCGATGCTTCCACCCGTCAGAAGCACCGACTATCGGCTGTGGAGCGGGGTGCAGGTGTATCTCCGCGCCCCACGGGTCCGGGCACGGGCTGAGGGTCCGTCAGGCGACGGAGGTGTGGACGTTCGTTCCGAATTCTGTGCGCCACCCGCTCTGCACGGCGGGGTCCTCGTGGATGTGGTTGGTCCACGAGATGCCGTTCCACCAGCGCAGCTGGGGGATGCCGAGCGGATCGCGATACCAGCCCGCCGGGGCGGCGGACGTGGCAGGGGTCACCACGGTGGTCATGGGTTGCTCCTGAAGGGGACGGGTTCAGCCGCAGCAGGGGGGTAGGGCGGAGCGGCTGACGCGATAGTACTGCCCCCTATTCGGGGGCGCAACGGATTTCTCCCGGTCAGAAGCGGTGCTTGCTTCATGCAAGTGGCGCGGATACGGTTGCGGCATGTTGGGACGCGCCTACGAGACGCAGGTTTGCTCTATCTCGCGCACCCTCGAGGTGTTCGGGGAGCGTTGGACCTTCTTGATCATGCGCAACGCGCTGTTCGCCGACTCGACGCGCTTCGTCGAGTTCCAGCGCAGCCTCGGTATCGCAACGAACGTGCTCGCTGTGCGGCTCGAGCACCTGGTCGAGTCGGGCGTGATGGAGCGGGTCACCGCGGATGGCGAGGAGTCGCCGCGGTACCGCTTGACCGACCGCGGGCGGGATCTCGCCCCCGCGCTCATCGCGCTCACCGAGTGGGGCGACCGGTGGGCGGCGCCGTCGGGCGAGCCGGTGCGCTATCTCCACCACGCGGGCGAGCATCCGGTGCGGATGCGCCTCGTGTGCGAGATCTGCGGTGTGCTGGACGACGCTGACAGGGTCGAGGCTCTGCCCGGCCCGGGCATGCCGGGGCCGCAGGCGGAGCGGCTGCTCGAGCGGCACCGGATGAGGCACGCGGGCTGATCGGCTCGCGCGGGTACGAGACGGGACGGAGACGTCATGGGCAAGCTGATCGTGGTGCAGTTCATCACCCTCGACGGGGTTGTCGAAGATCCGGACGGGCGCGGCGGCACGCCCTTCGGCGGATGGGCGATGCGCTATGGACCGGAGGGGGTGGCCGGTGACAAGTTCGCGCTGGGCGACATCATGTCGACTGGCGTGCTGCTGTTCGGTCGCACCACCTGGGAGCACTTCGCGACCCTCTGGCCGTCTCGCGAGAACGACTTCGCGAAGGTCATGAACAGTGCGACGAAGGTGGTGGCGACGCACCGTCCGATCGATCCTTACGCATGGGCGAACTCCTCAGAGATCGACGGATCGCTGGAGGACTGGGTGCGCGCCACGGTCGCCGTGCGCGACATCGTCGTGATCGGCAGCGGATCGGTGGTCTCGGCGCTCGCGGCCGCCGAACTCGTCGACGAGTACCGGCTGCTCACCTTCCCCGTCGCGCTCGGTGCGGGGCGGCAGCTGTTCCGCGGCGGGGTCGAGGTGACGCTGATGTCGACGGAGATGGCGGGTCCGGGGATGCTGTCGATCTACTCGACGCGATAGCCGGCGGATCTATGCACAGAACTTGTGCATAGACTCTCTGCATGCGAGGATCGCCGCATGAGCGATGCGACCTCGACCCCCGGCGGCTACACCGGCATGCGCCTCGACGCGCGTTCCGTGCGGGTGCTCGCGCATCCGCTGCGTTCGCGGATCCTGGGGCGGTTGCGCCTGCACGGCCCCGCGACGGCCACAGAGCTCGCGGCCGATCTCGGCACCAACACGGGAGCCACGAGCTACCACCTGCGTGCCCTCGAGTCGGTGGGTCTCGTGGTCGACACGGAGGAGGGCGCGGGCAAGCGGCGGCTCTGGCGCGCCTCGACGGATAGCCACTCGTGGACCGACTCCGACTTCGCGGGCGACGAGGATGCCCGCACGGCACTCGGCTGGCTGCAGCGCGACTATGTGCGCCAGAACGCGGAGCGCGCCGAGCAGTGGCTGGATGTCAGCGAGACGTGGCCCGCCGAGTGGGCCGATCGTCTGGGCCTCGACGACACGGTGCTGCAGGTGACGCCCGAGCAGCTCGACGAGTTCGAGCGGCAGCTCGAGGCTCTGGTCGACCGCTACCGCCAGGCGGGGGCGGGGGACACGCGCGCCCTCCGCGTCCATATGTCGCGGTTCCGGCGGCCCGTCGACCTGCGTGCACCGCATCAGCGCGAGCCGTGACTCCGATCACCGCGCCGCAGGCCGAGCGGCGCCTCGTGCTGCTCGTCGTCACCCGGTGGCTGCCGGTGGGACTCACCTTCGGGCTCACCGTGCTGTTGCCGCTCGAGCGGGGCGTCTCGCTCGCGGAGCTCGGCGTGCTCCTCGCGGTGCAGGGCTTCGTGGTGCTCGGACTCGAGGTGCCGACGGGAGGCCTCACGGACACCATCGGACGCCGTCCGGTTCTGCTTGCCGCGGGCGCGCTCGCGGTCGTCTCCGCCGTGCTCTTCGTCACGGCCGAGGGCTTCTGGATGTTCGCGGTCGCGATGCTCCTGCAGGGGCTGTTCCGGGTGCTCGACTCGGGGCCGTTGGAGGCGTGGTTCGTCGACACGGCGCACGCCGACGATCCGGCGCATCCGGTGGAGCGCGGCCTCGCCCGCGGGGGAACCGCGCTCGGCCTGGCGATCGCGGGTGGCGCGCTCGTGGGCGGGCTGATCGTGGCGTGGCATCCGGTGGAGGCGTGGTCACCGCTCGTCCTGCCGTTCGTCATCGCGGTGGCGGTCATGCTCGTGAACCTCGTGCTCGTGGCGGTGCTCGTGCGCGAGCCCCCGCGGGTGCGCACGGAGCCCGCGGCACTGGGGCTCCGCGAGACGCTCGGCGCGGGGATCGGGTTGCTGCGGCGATCGCGGGTGCTGCGCAGCCTGGTGCTGGTGGAGGTGTTCTGGAGCGTCGCGATGGTCGCGTTCGAGACGTTCACCCCGGTGCGCCTTGCGGAAGTGCTCGGCGGCGAGGCGGATGCGGCCGCGCTGTACGGACCCGCCTCGGCGGCCGCATGGGGCCTGTTCGCGCTCGGCTCGGCCGCAGCGGGTACGGCGTCGAGGCGGATCGGGGTGGCCCGCACCGCGATCCTCGCGCGCCTGCTGAACGGCGCCTTCGTCGTGGTGATGGGGCTCGCCGCCGGGGCCGTGGGCTTGCTCGCGGCGTACGGGGTCGCGTACCTCTTCCATGGATCCGCGAACCCCGTGCACAGCGCGCTGCTGCACCGCCAGGCGACCTCGTCGACCCGCGCGGTGGTGCTGTCGATCAACTCGATGGTCGCGGGCGGCACCTGGAGCGTCGGGATGCTGCTGCTCGGTCCGCTCGCCGAGGTCACCTCGTCATCGCTCGCCGTGGTGCTGGCGGGGGCCTTCAGTCTGCTCGGGGCGGTGCTGTATCTGCCGGCGCTGCGCGAGGAGCGGGGTGGCGCCGAGGTGTGAGTGAGGCTCATGCGTGGGCGGCGGATCGGGCATGATCGTGCCATGAGCGATGAGAGCGACGAGTTCGACGACGAGTTCACCCCCTGGACGGCTGAGGGGGCGGAGCAGCTGCGGGCGGCCGCGCGGGCGGCGAGCGACGCGATCCTCGCCCACGCCGAGAGGGTGGCGGCGCTGAGCGGCGACGCGCAGACACCGAAGGTCTTCGAGTCCGCGCTCTCCCTCGCCGAGGTCATCGCCGAGTTCACGGACGCCCAGTACGCCTACACGGGCACGACAGTTCCGCTCGGCGCGATCTACAGCTTCATCGACGCGATGTCGGAAAACGAGGAGCCCGAGGCTGTCGATGTTCCGGGGATATCCGTCTATCAGCGTCGCGACTACGAGGTACTCGATGAGGAGTCGGTGATGCAGGCGGGCCGCGACGCGTTCCGCGAGGCGTGGCCCGACGCCACGGATGAGGACGCGGCCGCGGATGTGACGACCCTGGGCGGAGCGCTTTATCAGATCGCGCACGCGGGTGGCGGATGGAGCGCACTCGACCGGGTGCAGTCGCTCGGCGTGACCGGCGCGACCGTGATCGTCGTGCCGACCGAGGTGACCCTCGGGTCGGACCCGGATTCGTGGCCCGAAGACCCGTTCGAGGACGCCGACATCGACGAAGCGATCTACGGCCAGTCGGATGTGTTCGTGGCCCCGCCGCGGGACGACGACGGCGATGACGACGGGGGCGCGGCCGGGCCGGCTATCGAGTCGCGCTAGACGACAGCGGCCGAAGTTCGCGACTGGTCGGCTCTAGTCGAGAGCCTCCCAATCGGCAGCATCGATCGCATCTCGAAGCTCGGGGATCGCCTGCCCTTCGCCGTGTGGTTGGTCTAGCTTCCACAGTTGCCCAGAGGAGGTTTGGGCGAACAAGGGGAGTCCGATGAATTGCGCCAGCGTCGACCCGCCAACATCGCTCATCTGAAGCGCGGCGGCGATCTCATCTCCCCCGTCGACCGAGACGCTCACCTGGTCCGTCCCGGTCACGAGCAGAAATCGCTCTATGTCGGAGAAGTCTCCGTCGTAGACGGGGAGAGCACTTGCATCCTGGTTGAGGATCGGGGAGCTGAGTGACTCGTAGATGGGCAGTCCACCGGCGTTGGCAGCGGCCGCGGGCGCCTCGCTTGTCGGGGGCGTCGCCAGGCTTGATTCGGAGCAGCCCGTGACCGCCACTGCGCTAGCCATCGCAAGCGCAAGGAGGAGTGATCGATTATTCAAAGAAACCACGATGCTCCCAATTCACAGCGAAGGGGCTTGATGTCTATCCGCCATATTGCTCGTAAAGCAATAGTCAGGCGACGATGCGTGACGATCTAGCCCCACCGCACGCTGGCCCATCGGCTACCGAGACGGTGTCGAAGTACCGTTTCGGGATGGACTATTCCTTCTCCGCTCCGACCGCGATGGAGTTCAAGGCGCTCTATGACGAGACCGGTTGGGCGGACTGGACCCTCGACCGTTTCGAGCGCGCGTTGTCCGGGAGTTGGGTGGTCTGCACCGTGCGGGATGACGCCGGCCGCTTGGTCGGGATGGGGCGGCTCATCAGCGATGGGGCGCTTCACGCCTTCGTCACGGAGATGATCGTCACCGAACAAGCTCGCGGTGCAGGTATCGGTGGGGAAGTGCTGGAGCGCCTGGTCGACGAGGCGCGTCGCCGCGGAGTCGACGACGTGCAGCTTTTTGCGGCCCGCGGTCGGGTCGAGTTCTACGAGCACCACGGCTTCGAGCGCCGGCCCGAGAGCGGACCCGGCATGGACGTCGTGAGCGTCCGCTAGTTCGTGACCTCCGTGTGGCGATGCGCGTGTGGTGACCCACATCGTCCCGGAGGCCTTCGCTCCAGCCCGCAGGGGCCGACGTTGGCCGGCCGCCGAGGCCTTGGATCAGCGGTGGTCTTCAACGGCTCGGAAGACGTAGGCGAAGGCGGTCTTCGTATAGGCGATGCCTCGGCCCTGTCGGCGAATCGCATCCGCGTCTGGCGCAGTTGGCCTCTTGGCGATGAGGTACCTGTCGAGATCGCTCGTGTCGAGACGGTACACGCCCGCTCGGTGGTGCACCGCGGCAACGAGCTGGAGGCTCGGGTCGAGCGCGGCGAGGCTCGCGTCGCCATGGCTGGTGTTGGCGAGGAGCAGCCCGCCCGGTGCAAGGTACTGGCGACAGTGATCCCACACGGGTCCCGCGTAGAGCGAGATCAGGAGGTCGAAGTTCGCCAGAGGGATCGGCAGCGGCTTCGTGTAGTCGGCGTGGTGGAAGGCGATGTCGGTGCCCGCGCCTGGTTGGGTTCGGCCCTCGATCTCGGCCCGCACGATCGACTCCTCGGCGAAGTAGCGGGCGGCGCGGCGATCGAGGTCGACGTAGGTGACCGACGGGATGGCGGTCGAAGGGGACAGATCGAGATAGCTGCCCGGGTAGAGCGCCTTCATCGGGGCCCATTCGGTACGCAGGGCGCCGAACAGGCTGGTTCGGTCGCCGATGCTTCGGCGGTAGCTTCCCCACGACGGTGAGGTACGACCGCCGGGTTCGTTCTCGCGTCCATCGTGTGACATGTGCTCGCACGCTCCTTGCTGACGCCGGAAGCTCGATTGGAGGGGATGACGGGAATCGAACCCGCGTAGCCAGTTTGGAAGACTGGGGCTCTACCATTGAGCTACATCCCCGAAGCGCCCCCGCGGAGGGCGCAACCACGCGAGTCTAGCGTAGGGAAGTCGGTTGCCCGGCCACCGGTCCGCTCGACCCGATCGGCTCAGGCGCTCAAGCGCGACGCCTCCGTCAGCTCGGCCGCTTCCGCGTCGATCCGGGCCGCGACGCACACGTGCGCCTCTTCCCAGGCCATCGCCCAGAACGCGCTCGACTCGATGGGGCCGGTCTCGCCGCAGTCGGTGCAGCGCGGCTCGAACGCGCGCACCTCCATGATCTCGATGTTCGCCATGCGCATATGGTGCGCCGGGCCACCGACATCCGGGCGAAGGCACGCCTGGCACCAGCTAGACTGTGCGAGGCCGTTTTCGGGCCGGATCTCGCTCCGTCGCCCCGCCCGACAGCCGGCTGCACGATCACCCGGAACTCCGGGGCGTAGCTCAGCTTGGCTAGAGTGCCCGCTTTGGGAGCGGGAGGTCGCAGGTTCAAATCCTGTCGCCCCGACGGAACATCCGCGAACAGAACCCCAGGAGATACATCCCCATGGTCAGCACGACCGTCGAGAAGCTCTCGCCGACGCGCGTCAAGCTCAGCATCACCGTGACCCCCGAGGAGCTCAAGCCCTCGATCGAGCACGCCTACAAGCACATCGCCGAGCAGGTGAACATCCCCGGCTTCCGCAAGGGCAAGGTGCCGCCGCCCATCATCGACCAGCGCGTCGGTCGTGCCGAGGTGCTCAACCACGCCGTCTCGGAGGGGCTCGAGCGCTTCTACCGCGAGGCCGCCGACGAAGAGAAGGTGCGCCCGCTCGGTCGCCCCGAGGCCGACGTGACCACGTGGCCCAGTGAGAAGGACTTCACCGGCGACCTCATCTTCTCCGTCGAGGTCGACGTGCGCCCCGAGTTCGAGGTGCCGAAGTACGACGGGCTCAAGGTCGAGGTCGAAGGCTCGAAGGTCGGACCGGATGAGGTCGAGGCCGAGCTCGAGAACCTCCGCACCCGCTTCGGCACGCTCGTCACCGTCGACCGTCCCGCCAAGAAGGGCGACTTCGCCGAGCTCGACCTCGTCGCCACCATCGGCGACGAGGAGATCGACACCGCGTCGAACATCTCCTACGAGATCGGATCAGGTGAGCTGATCGAGGGCATCGACGAGGCGCTCGACACCCTCACCGCGGGTGAGTCGACCACGTTCGAGTCCGACCTCGTCGGCGGCGACCACCAGGGCGAGAAGGCGCAGATCTCCGTCACGCTCCTCGCCGTGAAGGAGCGCGAGCTCCCCGAGGCCGACGACGACTTCGCGCAGATCGCCTCGCAGTTCGACACCATCGGTGAGCTGCGCGCCGACATCCGCGAGCAGCTGGAGAAGTCCGGCGAGTTCGGTCAGGCGGCCGCCGCACGCGACAAGCTCGTCGAGATCCTCGTCGAGAAGGCCGACATCCCCGTGCCGCAGGGCCTCATCGATGACGAGGTGCACCGCCACCTCGAGAACGAGAACCGCCTCGAGGACGACGTGCACCGCGCGGAGGTCGCCGAGGAGAGCGAGAAGGTCTTCAAGCGGCAGCTGCTGCTCGACGCGATCGCCGAGGCCGAGGGTGTGAAGGTCAGCCAGAACGAGCTCACCAGCTACCTCGTGCAGGCGTCGGCCCAGTACGGCATGGAGCCGGGTGAGTTCATCCAGGCGCTCGGCAACTCGGGCCAGATCCCGGCCATGGTCGGCGAGGTGGCGCGCTCGAAGGCGATCGCCGTGGCGCTGTCGAAGGCCAAGGTCGTGGACGAGAAGGGCAAGGCGGTCGACGTCTCCGCTCTCACCGCGACCGTGCTCGGTGACGGCAGCGACGACTCCGAGATCATCGACGGGTCGGACCTCGTCGGCGTCGACGCCGACCACGAGGGCCACGACCACGAGGGTCACACCCACTGACGCATTCCCCCTGAGGGGTCGCAAACTGCTCGAGACACGGCGTGTCTCCCGCGGTTTGCGACCCCTCAGGCATGTGCGCAGGGCGGCGCGTAGGGTGGCGGCGTGGAGTACGCGGTGCTGCTTCGCGGCGTCAACGTCGGCGGCGTGAACCTCAAGATGGCCGAGCTGCGCGAGCTGCTCGAACAGCGCGGCTACGAGGGAGTCCGCACCGTCCTCGCGAGCGGCAACGTGCTCCTCGACTCGGCGGCATCCGCATCCGCCGTCAAAGACGACGTCGAAGCAGCCCTCCGCGACCGCTTCGGCTACCCGGCGTGGGTGCACGTGCTCACCATCGACGCCCTGCGCGCGATCATCGATGCCTACCCATTCGAACGAGGCCGCGACGGCTGGCACGACTACGTGCTGTTCGTGCTCGACGACGACACCCGCGCCACGCTCGCCGCCACTGAGTCCGACCCCGACGAGGGTCGCATCGCATCCGGCGACGGCGTCATCTACTGGACCGTGCCCAAGGGCGACACGCTCGACTCCCCGTTCGGCAAGGCCACCGCCAAGGCGGCGTACAAGCCGCACCTTACGAACCGCAACCTCAACACCCTCGAGAAGCTCGTCGGCTAACCCTCAGCCGGGCCCTCCAGCAGCGCATCCGCATACGCATGCACGGAGCGGTGGTACCGCGGCAGGTGCGGAGTGAGCGTGTGCAGCAGAGCCGACACAGCCTCCACCGGCCGCCCGAGATCGACCAGCGCGAGCGCGGCGAAGGCGACCGCCGCCTCCGCCAGGGGATCGTCGTCGCGGTCGGTGAACTCCTCGCGAAGCAGCTCGATCGACTCCTCCGGCCGGCCCAGGTTCCGCACGGTGCTCGCCAATTGGATCACGCATTGCGACCGTTCGGATGCCGGCAGCCCCGCCGCGAGCGCCGCGCGATAGAACGTCTCCGCCCCAGCTTCGTCGCCCGTCGAATCCCGGGCGCCGCCGCGCTCGAACAGGGCGATCGGCTCATCGGGGTGCTCCGCCGCGATCTCGTCGATGCGACGCACGAGCTCCGCATCCGTCAGGCCGTCGGCCTCGGCCCACACCGCCGCCATCCGCTCCGTCCAGTCCATGACCCCACCGTAGGCGGCTCGGCAGGTCGGTTTCCCGCCGATCCGATTCAGAAATGCAGGACCCGCGCGGTCGGATCACCCGGAATCACCGGAACACCGACCCGACCGGCAAGGATCTCCTGCATTTCTGACAGGCACGACCCTCGGCGGGCGGCAGATCGGCGGAGATCCACGCGGGCAGCGGCTCCCGCGGCATCCTCGGCGCGCGCTCCGGCACCCGCGGCCGCCACGCACTCTGCCCACGGCGAACACGGCAGAGCCGCCGACACGCCGCCGGTAGATTCGTGAACGACCCCGAGAAACAAGGAGCCCCTCACATGGCTGAACCGGCATTCGCGCCGAGCGTCTTCGACCGCCTCCTGAAGGACCGCATCATCTGGCTCGGCTCTGAGGTGCGCGACGAGAACGCGAACGAGATCGCGGCGAAGCTGCTGCTCCTCGCTGCGGAGGACCCCGAGCGGGACATCTACCTCTACATCAACAGCCCCGGCGGCTCGATCACCGCGGGCATGGCGATCTACGACACGATGCAGTTCATTCCGAACGACGTCGTCACGGTCGGCATCGGCATGGCGGCCTCGATGGGGCAGCTGCTGCTCACCGCCGGCACGAAGGGCAAGCGCTACATCACCCCGAACGCGCGGGTGCTGCTGCACCAGCCGCACGGCGGATTCGGTGGCACGAGCTCCGATATCCAGACCCAGGCGGCCCTCATCATCGACATGAAGAACCGCCTCGCCCAGATCACCGCCGAGGCGACCGGCAAGTCGATCGAGCAGGTGAACGCCGACGGCGACCGCGACCGCTGGTTCTCGGCGGAAGAGGCGCTCGACTACGGCTTCGTCGACCACATCCGGGCCTCGGCCGCGGATGTCGTGGGCGGCGCGGGCACCGAGAAGAAGTAAGCGCGAGAGACGGATAAGGACGAACCCATGGACACCCCCACCTTCATGTCGGGCGGCGATCTCGCCGAGCGCATGCCGCAGTCGCGCTACATCCTCCCGAGCTTCGAGGAGCGCACCGCCTACGGCTTCAAGCGCCAGGACCCGTACGCGAAGCTCTTCGAGGACCGCATCATCTTCCTCGGCGTGCAGGTCGACGACGCGTCGGCCGACGACGTCATGGCGCAGCTGCTCGTGCTCGAGTCGCAGGACCCGGATCGCGACATCGTCATGTACATCAACAGCCCGGGCGGCTCGTTCACCGCGATGACGGCGATCTACGACACGATGCAGTACATCCGCCCGCAGATCCAGACCGTGGTGCTCGGCCAGGCGGCCTCCGCCGCCGCCGTGATCCTCGCGGCAGGGACGCCCGGCAAGCGCCTCGCGCTGCCGAACGCGCGCGTGCTCATCCACCAGCCGGCGGTCGGTGAGGCCGGTCGCGGGCAGGCGTCGGACATCGAGATCCAGGCGAAGGAGATCCTGCGTCTGCGCACCTGGCTCGAGGAGACGCTGTCGCGTCACTCGAACCGCACACAGGAGCAGGTCAACGGCGACATCGAGCGCGACCGCATCCTCTCCGCCGATGAGGCCCTCGAGTACGGCCTCATCGACCAGGTGCTGACCAGCCGCAAGACCCTTCCGGCTCTGACGAAGGCCTGACCGGCACACACCCGTTCCACGAACGCGCCCCGCTTCACGGCGGGGCGCGTTCGTGTGCGGGGTACATGTCCGCACGGCACGCGCGCGGACGGGGCACGCCGGATGCGACCCGCCGTGACGCGAATACTCCGCTTCGCACATCCGCGTCCCGTTGTCGGGTTAGGCTTCCGTTACCGCTTCGGAGGGGAGACCGAGATGGCACGTATCGGTGAGAGCGCCGACCTGCTCAAGTGCTCCTTCTGCGGCAAGAGCCAGAAGCAGGTGCAGCAGCTCATCGCGGGTCCGGGTGTCTACATCTGCGACGAGTGCGTCGAGCTCTGCAACGAGATCATCGAGGAGCGTCTCGCCGAGTCGGGCGAGGAGACCACGAGCGAGTTCGACCTGCCGAAGCCGAAGGAGATCTTCGGTTTCCTCGAGGAGTACGTGATCGGCCAGGAGGCCGCGAAGCGGGCGCTCTCGGTCGCCGTCTACAACCACTACAAGCGCATCCGCGCCCGTCAGACCATCGCCGCCGCCGATGCCGTGCTCGACGACGTCGAGATCGCGAAGTCGAACATCCTGCTCATCGGCCCGACCGGATGCGGCAAGACCTATCTCGCGCAAACCCTCGCGAAGCGGCTGAACGTGCCGTTCGCGGTGGCGGATGCCACGGCCCTCACCGAGGCGGGCTACGTTGGCGAAGACGTCGAGAACATCCTCCTGAAGCTCATCCAGGCTGCCGACTACGACGTGAAGCGCGCCGAGACGGGCATCATCTACATCGACGAGGTCGACAAGATCGCCCGCAAGGCGGAGAACCCGTCGATCACGCGCGACGTGTCGGGGGAGGGTGTGCAGCAGGCGCTGCTGAAGATCCTCGAGGGCACGGTCGCCTCCGTGCCGCCGCAGGGCGGCCGCAAGCATCCGCACCAGGAGTTCATCCAGATCGACACCACGAACGTGCTGTTCATCGTGGCGGGGGCGTTCGCGGGGCTCGAGGACATCATCTCGGCGCGCGTCGGCCGTCGCGGCATCGGGTTCGGTGCGCCTCTGCACTCGAAGCGCGACGAGGTGGAGCTCTTCAGCGAGGTGCTCCCGGAAGACCTCCACAAGTTCGGCCTGATTCCGGAGTTCATCGGCCGTCTTCCGGTCGTGACGACCGTGTCGCCGCTGGACCAGTCGGCGCTCATGGAGATCCTCACGGTGCCGAAGAACGCGCTCGTGCGGCAGTACCAGCGCATGTTCCAGCTCGACGGGGTCGAGCTCGAGTTCGACCAGGGCGCTCTGGAGGCGATCGCGGATCTCGCGGTGCTGCGGCAGACCGGCGCTCGCGGTCTGCGCGCGATCCTCGAAGAGGTTCTCGGGCCGATCATGTTCGAGGTGCCCTCGAGCGAAGAGGTCGCACGCGTGGTGGTGACGCGCGAGGCGGTCATCGACAACGCGGCGCCGACGATCGTGCCGCGACCTGCGCGTCGCACCGAGAAGTCCGCCTGAGCCGAAGCTATCCCGCGAGCGGTGCTCGAGAGGCCTCGCCGCTGGAGTGCCGCGTCCACACCGCCGTCCGGCGTCACTGACGCGCGCTGCGGCCCTCGCGCCGTGATCCTTCCGCCCCCGATTGAGGCGATTCCCCTATGCGGTCGAGGCGTTCTCGAAATCGGGTGTTGACACCGGGCTTTGTTTCCGACTTAATAAAGTCGTGAACAAAGGGGTTTCGATGGGATCCAGCACCTCCGCGCGTGGCGACCTCGCCGCGTCCGCAGTGCTCGTCCTCCTCGGAACCCGAGGGCCGATGCCGCGCGCCGACATCGCCCGCGCGCTCGCGGTCAGTCCTGCATCCGTCACGCAGGTGACTCGGGACCTCATCGCGCGCGGACTCGTCGAAGAGCTGCACCAGCGCCCGTCGCAGGGTGGTCGTCCCGGTCGCGTGCTCGGGCTCGTGGAGTCGGCCGCCGGCGCGATCGGCGTGAAGGTGGCGAGCGATCACGTGGCCGTGGTTGACGTCGACATCGACGGCAGCGTCACGCGCTCCACCTCTCACGCCTTCGACGCGAGCGCACCGAACGCGCTCGACGCGCTCACCCAGTTGCTCGGCTCGGCGGTCGACGATCACCCCGGACGCTTGCTCGGCGTGGGGGTGGGAGTGCCCGGCTCGGTCGCCGATCAGGACTCCGGAGTCGTGCAGGCACCGACGATGGGCTGGAGTGAGGCGCGCCTCGGCGACAAGCTGCGCATGGCCCTCGGGGTCCCCGTGCTCATCGACAACGACGTCAACACCCTCGCCGCTGCCGAACGCCTCTACGGTGTCGGCCGCGAGTACGGCTCGTACATGCTCGTCACGATCGGCCGCGGAATCGGATGCGGGATCGTCGTCGACGGAACCATCTACCGCGGTGGCTCAGGCGCCGCGGGCGAGATCGGACACATCCCGGTAACGGTCGATGGCCCGCTCTGCGTCTGCGGGGCGCGCGGATGCCTGGAGGCGTACATAGGCGAGGACGCCCTTGTCGCGCAGGCGCTCGAGCGCGGCGTCGTGCGCCCGCGTGGTACGGCGGAGGGCCTCCGACAGGCCGCCGACGGCGGCGACGACACGGCTCGCACCATCTACGCGGACGCCGGCGCCGTACTCGGACGAACACTCGCCGGGATCGTGCACACCCTCGATCCTGAGATCGTCGTCATCCTCGGCGAGGGGGTGGAGGCGTGGCGGCACTGGCAGCCCGGCTTCGAATCCTCGTTCCGGGGACACCTCATGCCGAGCCGCAGGGACATCCCGTTCGTCGTCGAGCCGTGGGCCGACGACAAATGGGCCCTCGGGGCGGCTGCACTCGTTCTCGCCACGCCGTTCGACAGCAATGGCGCGAGCGGAGAACAGGGGCGTCTCGTCCGTGCCCGGCTGAGTTCCGGCGCGGCGCTCGCTCCCGGCACCACCTGAAATACCCGCCGCGGACGACCGCGGATCTGCAATCACGCTGACAAGGAGGTCTGCACTATGAGGAGACGGGCGATCATCCCCACCATCGCCGGGCTCGCCGCGCTCACCCTGCTCGCCGGATGTTCCGGCGACGGAGGAGAGCAACCGCAAGCAGGAGACGACGTGTGCGCGTCGGAAACGCCGGTAACGATCACGTTCTGGCACACCTACAGCACCGATAGCGCCGAGAACACGCAACTGAACGACGTCCTGCTGCCGGAGTTCGAGAAGGAGTGCCCGGGCGTCACCGTCGACGCCGTCGTGATGCCCTACGACGGGCTGCATGATCAGCTCATCGCGGCTGTGAGTGGCGGAGGGCTGCCGGACGTGATGCGCATGGACATCATCTGGACGCCCGAGTTCGCCGACCTCGGCGTGCTGACGCCGCTCGACGACCTCGACGGCTTCTCGGACATCGCGAACACGGTTCTTCCCGGACCGCTCTCGACGAACGAGTTCGAGGGCCAGCACTACGGGCTGCCTCTCGACACCAACACCCAGGTGCTCGTCTACAACTCCGAGCTGCTGCCGGAGCCGCCCACCACGTTCGAGGAGCTGACGGCCGACGCCGAAGCGCTCAAGAGCCAGGGCGTGTACGGCCTCGCACTCGGAGGCGCCGGGCCCTGGAACGTGTTCCCCTGGTTCTGGAGCGCGGGTGGCACGGTTACCGACGACTCCTACACGAAGGCGACCGGGTACCTCGATTCCGCGGCATCGCAGGCAGCGCTGCAATGGCTCGTCGACTTCAACGATGCCGGCCTGCTCGGGCCGTCGTCGATCGGCGGATCCCCGGATAGCTGGGGCGGCTTCAGCGGCGGCGACTACGCCTCCCTGAGCGATGGACCGTGGATCTTCCCCTCGCTCTCGGGCGACATGGGCGACAAGATCACGGGCGCACCGCTTCCGGCCGGCCCCGGCGGCTCGATCTCGGTCGTGGGCGGTGAGAACCTCGTGACCTTCGCGACCTCCGACAAGCAGGCCGCCGCGTGGGAGTTCTCGAAGTTCATGCTCTCCGACTTCGCGCAGGGTGCGATGGCGGAGGTCGGCCAGCTGCCGGTCACGCAGGCGGGACTCGAGTCCGACGCGGTGACGAGTGTTCCGTACCTCGCCGCCTACGTGCAGCAGCTGCAGAACGCGCAGGCCCGCACCCCGGTGCCCGCGTGGCCGCAGATCGACCAGATCCTCACCGACGCCTTCACGGCCGCCCTCCGCGGCTCGAAGCCCGTCGATCAGGCCCTGAGCGACGCCGCATCGCAGATCGACCCGCTGCTCGCGGGCGACTGACCTCATCCACCCCGGCGGGGGCGGCACCGACGCCGCCCCCGCCCCCCATCGGAGCCGAGATGGTCACCCTCACCCCCAGCGTGCGTCCGCTTCCCGCCACTCGCCGCCGCTCGCGCCGGATGCGTCAGCTGGCGACGGCCGCGCCGTTCGTGCTACCCGGTCTGATCCTCGTGCTGGTCTTCGTCGTCTGGCCGCTCATCCGCGGTATTCAGATGAGCCTGTACGACTGGAACCTCCCCGCACCGTCGCGGAGCGAGTTCATCGGGCTCGACAACTTCGTGCGCGCGTTCACCCAGGACCCCACGTTCTGGGTCGCCGTGCGCAATACCTTCCTCTACGCGATCGTGACCGTGCCGATCCAGATCGTCCTCGGGCTCGGCGCCGCGGTGCTGCTCAACGGGCGCATCCGCGGGCGCACCATCTACCGCGCCCTCTTCTACCTGCCCGTGGTGACGTCGTGGCTCATCGTCAGCTACGTCTTCGCGTTCCTGTTCTCGGACGGCGACGGGCCGGTCAACTACTTCTTCGTCAACATCGTGCACATCCTGCCCGAGCCCGTCCCGTGGCTCCACGAGACCTGGCCCGCCCAGGTGCCGATCATGGTCCTCGGCATCTGGAAGGGCGTCGGCTGGAACATGGTGATCTTCCTCGCGGCGCTCCAGTCGATCCCGCATGAGCTGAACGAGGCAGCCGTGCTCGACGGCGCGAACGCGTGGCAGCGGTTCACGCGCGTCACCCTGCCGCTGCTGAAACCCACGTTCCAGTTCGTGAGCGTCGTGCTCATCGTCGGCGCCTTCAACGTCTTCATCTCCGTCTACCTGCTGACCGGCGGCGGCCCCGAGAAGAGCACCGAGGTACTGCTGTCGTACATGTACAACCAGGCCTTCACGAACCTCGACTTCGGGTACGGCGTGACAGTGGGCCTCATCCTCGGTGCGACCGTAATGGTGTTCGGGTTCCTGCAGCGCCGCATCACCCGAGGGGCGGTGGACTGATGGTCGACATGCTCGTGCGCACGGGCGCCGTGGTCGCCCCGGAGCAGCCCGCACGCCGCCGCCGCCGCGGATTCGAGCGCGCCACGCGCGGGCTCGTGCGGTGGCGCATCGTGCAGTACGTCGTGCTCACGCTGGGCGCCGTCGTCATGGTGCTGCCGTTCGCGTACATGGTCGGGACCGCGCTCAGCCCCGAGCGCTGGGTGATGCCGTATCCGCCGACCATCTGGCCGGACAACGCGACGCTCGACAACTTCGTGCGGGCGATCAATGAGGCGGGCCTCGCCCGCTACGCGCTCAACTCGCTCATCGTGGCGGTCGTCGCGGTCGTGCTGACGCTCATCGTGTCGTCGCTCAGCGCGTTCGCGTTTGCCCGTCTCGAGTTCCCGCTCAAAGAGGTCATCTTCGGGTTCTATCTGGTCACGATGATGATCCCCGACCTCATCGCGCTGCTGCCGAAGTTCCAGGTGCTGCGCGACCTCGGGCTCACCAACAGCTGGTGGGGGCTCTGGGCCGTCTACGTCTCGAACGCGGTCGCGTTCAACACCTTCTTGCTGCGCGGATTCTTCTCGCGCATCCCGAGGGAGCTCGAGGACGCGACCCGTATCGACGGAGGTGGAACGTGGACGTTCTTTCTCCGGGTGCTGCTTCCGCTCAGCAAGCCGGCCCTCGCCACCGTCGCGGTGTTCGCGTTCCTCGGCGCGTGGGATGACTTCTGGTGGGCGCGACTGCTCATCCAGGATCCCGATCTGCGCACGCTGCCGATCGGCATCCAGCTCTTCTTCAACTCGCATGCAACCCAATGGACGACGGTCTTCGCAGCCACGACACTCGCGGCCCTCCCGGAGATCGCCATCTTCGTCGCCCTGCAGCGCTACTTCGTCAACGGAGCTTTCTCCGCCGGCGTGCGCGGCTGAGGCGAGCCGATTCCGCACAACCCCGTCCGTCTCACCGTGGAGGTCGATCGTTGATCACCCTGTCCGTTGCACCGACCCGCGCCCAGTTCCGACCGGGCGAGGAGGTCGGCCTGAGGATCGATGTCCGGGGTGCGAACCCCGGGACCCTCCGGCTGGTCGCCGTACTGACCGGGGGTGCGCCGCTGCGCGCCCCCGGGCAGGGCGACCGCGCCCCGCACGAGCTGACGCTCGTCGTGGGCGATGACGGAACGGTGCAGACGGACGTCGCGCTCCCGTCGCCGGCCTCGACGGCACCGGATGGCCACGCCATCGGTTTCGCGGTGCTCATCGAGGATCCGGCGACGGGAGTGCGCGCGACGACGGCGTTCGACGTCGCCGCGCACTGGACGAGCGCGCCGCGCTACGGGTTCTTCGCGGACTTCTCCGCCGACGAGAGCGCCGAGCTCTCGCGTGCCCGCGCGGACGCCATGCTCGCGCTTCACATCAACGTCGTGCAGTTCTACGACTGGATGTACTCCCACCACACTCTCGTGCCGCCGACGGCCGACTTCGTCGACCCGCTGGGCCGGCACCTCTCGCGCGATGTCGCTCAGCGCAAGGTCGACCTCGCTCACGAGCGGGGCATGGCGGCGATCGCGTACGGAGCCCTCTATGGCGCCGAGGTCGACTTCGCCGACCAGCATCCCGACTGGCTGCTCTACGACGGACGCCACGAGCGTCTCGAGCTCGCCGAGATCTTCTACCTGCAGGACATCCGCGAGGTGTCGGGCTGGCGCCGCTGGATCATCGACCAGTACCGCGACACGATCGCCCGGATGGGCTTCGACGGTATCCACATCGACCAGTACGGCTACCCCAAGCGCTCGCTCTCGCGTGCGACCGGCGAATGGGAGGAGGTCGTGCTCGCCGAGGAGTTCACCGGCTTCGTGGAGCAGGCCTGCACCGAGGTGCTCGAGGTCGCGCCCGAGGGCGGGTCGATCTTCAATCTCGTGAATGCGTGGCCGCTCGAATCGATGCCCGCGGTCTCGGCGGATGCAGCGACCTACATCGAGGTGTGGGAGCCGCACTCCACGTACCGCGATCTCTACGACCTCATCCGCCGCTCTCGGGAGCTGCGGCCGGACAAGCACGTGATCCTCGCCGCCTACCTGCGCGCGTTCCACCCGGTCGACGGGCGGCAGGATGGCGCGATGACGGCCTTCCGGCTGGCGTGGGCGACGATCAACGCGGCGGGCGGCTTCCACCTGCTCGCGGGTGAGGGTACCGGCCTCCTCACCGAGGCCTACTATCCGAACTACGGGACCCTGACCGGCGACGACGCGGAGCTGCTGCGCAGCTACGCCGACTTCGCGGTCCGTCACACCGCGGCGCTGCACGGCGGCGCCACCGACGTCGCGTGGACCCAGGTGGGCCCCACCAACGACGTCGTGCTGCTCGAGCATCCCGATCTGCCGACCGCGCATCGGGCCGGGTACTCGGCCGGGGCTGTCCCGGGGACAGTCTGGGTAGTCGCCCGCGAATACGGTGCGACGACCGTCCTCAACCTCGTGAACCTCGTCGGGATCGAGACCGAGCTGTGGAACAGCGCGCAGCCGACTGTGCCCGCCGAGTTCGCCGGAATCCGCGTCCGCGTGGCGGTCACGGGAGACATTTCGGGCGTCTGGTGGGACACCCCCGATGACGGGATCGGCGAGCCGCGTGCCGTGGACTTCGCCGTCGTCGATGACGATCGCGGTCGATTCCTGGAGTTCTCGCTGCCGAGCCTGTCGGTGTGGAGCCTCGTCTGGTGGGAGCGCGCGGGATGACCGAGCCGCTCGCCGATCGGGAGCACCTGCTGGAGATCGCGCGGCGATCCCACGAGGTGATCCGTCGGTACCAGGACTCCGGGGGCGCTTACCCCGCGTCACCGAGCTTCTCGGCCTACCGCGGCTACAGCTGGTTGCGGGACGGCGCGTTCATCGCCGAGGGGATGTCGCGCTACGGCGACGCGGAGTCGGCGGATGCCTTCCACGATTGGGTCGCCGAGCGGCTCGCCGAGCGCCGCGACGAGGTCGACGAGCTGATCCTGAGGCGTGCCGCCGGGGAACAGCTCGCCCCGGCTGACATGCTTCCGACCCGGTTCGCGATCGCTCCCGATGCGGGGGCTGACGAGTGGTGGAACTTCCAGACCGACGGCTACGGGATGTGGCTGTGGGCGGTCGAGGTGCACGCCACGCGCCACGGCCGCGACCTGGATCGCTGGCGGACCGGCATCGAGGTGGCCACCGACTATGCGGCGGCGTTCTGGGACGTGCCCTGCTACGACTGGTGGGAGGAGAACGTCGACAAGCGCCACGGCTCGACGCTCGGCGCGCTGTACGCCGGTCTCGCCGCGGCAGCCGACATGGCGATTCTGGATGGCGCTCGGCGCGCGAAAGCGCGGGCCTCGGCGGATGCGTCGCGGACGCTGGCCCTCGACGAGGGCGTCGCCGGATCACCACCCCGGCTGACCAAGTGGCTGGGCGGTGACCAGATCGACGCCTCCCTCGCGGCGTGCGTCGTGCCGTTCGGGCTCGTGGCGCCCGGAGATCCGATCGGCGCCGCGACTCTCGACGAGATCCGCGCGCGCCTCGACGTCGGAGGTGGGGTGCACCGCTATCTGGCGGATCAGTTCTTCGGCGGGGGGCTCTGGCTGCTGCTGTCGTGTCTGGTCGGGTGGAACGAGGCTGCGACAGGTGATCGCGGGGCGGCACTGGCACGCCTACGGTGGACGGCCGCTCAGCTCACCGCGGAGGGCGAGTTCCCGGAGCAGGTGCCGACGGACTTGCTCAATCCCGAGTACCGCGACGAGTGGGTCGCGAACTGGGGTCCCGTCGCCACGCCACTCCTCTGGTCGCACGGCATGTACCTGATCCTCGCCGACGAGCTCGGCGTGACCTCGCGGTGATCCGTCACCGGCCGGCCGGCTCGGGGCATCCGTACGCGGTCGACTCCGAGCAGCGCTTCCCTGTCGACCCCGTCGCGGGTCGTCCGCTCGTCCTCGGTGTGCGGGCGGACGCCGCGGTCAGCGAGGTGAGGCTCGAGTGGCAGCGCGACGGTGTCGCCCAGCCTTCGCGTGAGCTGTCGCCGCAGCCGACGACCGTTCGCGGGCGCATCATCGACGGCGGCCACCTCGCCTCCGCGCAGGCGCGGCTGGCGCGCGCCGCGGGGGGTTGGTCGACGGAGCTCGACGGGCTCGTCGCGGGGGAGCAGGTGCGGTACCGGTTCGTCTCCGACAACGGCGGCACGCGCTGGTTCGAGACGGAGGTCGCCGGATGGCGTGAGGGCGCCCCGGGGCTCGTCGAGGCCGGCACGTCCCGCATCGTGCCGGGGAGCGTCTCGCGTCTCGTGGTCGGCGAACGCACCCTCCGCATCCGCTTCGCACTGCCGCTCGCTCCGGGTGAGCGGGTCGTCGGGTTCGGGGAGCGCTACGACGCGCTCGACCAACGTGGCACGGAACTCGATTCCGTCGTGTTCGAGCAGTACAAGGATCAGGGCCGCGAGCGGCGCACCTACCTGCCGATGCCGTTCGCGCACGTGATCGGCGGATCCGGGTGGGGATTCCACGTGCGCACTTCACGGCGGGTGTGGTTCGACGTGGGCGCCTCGACGCCTGAACTGCTCTGGGCCGAGGCGGAGACCGGAGCAGACGGCGCCCTCGAACTCGCCCTCTACGACGGCACCCCGCGCGAGGTGCTGCGCGCGTTCCTCGCCGAGGCGGGAAGCGCCGAGGAGCTGCCCGACTGGGGGTTCCGGCTGTGGGCCAGCGGCAACGAGTGGAACACGCAGGCGGAGGTGATGCGGCAGCTCGATCTGCATCGCGCGTACGAGATCCCGGTCGGTTCTCTCGTCATCGAAGCGTGGAGCGACGAGAGCACCTTCACCACATGGCGTGACGCGATCGCGCAGCCGGTCGACGGCGGGACCCCCCGACGCCTGGGCGACTTCGTCTTCCCCGCCGAGGGCGCGTGGCCCGATCCGAAGGGCATGGTCGACGAGCTGCACAGCCGCGGCATCCGCGTGCACCTGTGGCAGATCCCGCTCATCAAGATGCGGCCGCATCCGACCGGCCAGGCGGCCGAGGACGCCGCCGCCGCGATCCGCGACGGGGTGCTGATCCGCGAGGAGACACCGGATGGCGGCCTGCGTCCGTACCGCAACCGCGGCTGGTGGTTCCCGCTCGGGCTCATGCCCGACCTCACGGACGACCGCGCCGCTCGATGGTGGACCGAGAAGCGCCGCTACCTCGTGGACGAGGTCGGCATCGACGGCTTCAAGACGGACGGCGGCGAGCATGCCTGGGGCCGCGACCTCGTGTATCTCGACGGGCGCCGAGGCGACGAGATGAACAACCTCTACCCGGTGCACTACGCGAAGGCGTACGGCGACCTGCTGCGCCGAAGCGGCAAGGCGCCGGTGACCTTCAGCCGGGCGGGCTTCACGGGCAGCCAAGCGCACGGCGCCTTCTGGGCGGGGGACGAGAACTCCACCTGGGAGGCGTTCCGGTGGTCGCTGCTGGCCGGCCTCAACGCCGCCGCGAGCGGCATCGTCTACTGGGGTTGGGATCTCGCCGGGTTCAGCGGCGACGTGCCCACCCCCGAGCTGTACCTGCGCTCGGCTGCCGCTGCTGCCTTCGTGCCGATCATGCAGTACCACTCCGAGTTCAACCATCACCGCACGCCGTCGCGCGACCGCACCCCGTGGAACATCCAGGAGCGCACCGGCGATGACCGGGTGATCCCCGTCTTCCGCGAGTTCGCGCGCCTGCGCGAGCGGCTCGTGCCCTACCTCGCCGAGGAGGCGCGGCGGGCGGTCGAGGCTGGGGAGCCGCTCATGCGCCCGGTGTTCTTCGACGCCCCAGACGCTCCGGAGGCGTTCGCGCATCCGTTCCAGTGGATGCTCGGCGACGAGCTCCTCGTCGCGCCGGTCGTCGAGGAGGGCGCTTCAGTGGTGACCGCATGGCTGCCGCCCGGCACCTGGGTCGACGCGTTCACGGGGGATCGCACCGAGGGCGGCGTCGTACGTCGGGAGGTGCCGATCGACGAGATCGCGGTGTGGATCCGCGCGGATGCGGCCGGGAGGCTCGGGCCCCTGTTCCGCGCCTGAACGGCACGCCGCGCCTCGCGCGGTGGCCCGCGAAACATGGCGAACTCGGCCCTAGGCTCGGCGCATGGCCGCATCCGACCTCGCCCAGCCGATCGGAGCCGGCATCGTCGGCGCGGTCACCGGATTCGCGAGCTCGTTCGCGCTCGTCGTCGCGGGGCTGCACGCCGTGGGTGCCTCGGATGCGGACGCCGCATCCGGTCTGCTCGCCCTCTGCGTGCTGCAGGGGATCGTCGCGATCGTGCTGGGACTGCGCTTCCGGATGCCGCTCAGCTTCGCGTGGTCGACGCCCGGCGCCGCCCTGCTCGTCGCGGCGGAGGCCACGACCGGCGACTACCGTGCGGCGATCGGTGCGTTCCTGCTGTGCGGCGTGCTCCTCGTCGCGACGGGGCTCTGGCCGGCGCTCGCCCGCGCGATGACGCGCATCCCGCGCCCCATCGCGAGCGCGATGCTCGCGGGCATCCTGTTCCCGATCTGCCTCGCGCCGGTGCTCGCCTCGGTGCAGCTCCCGGCGCTCGCCCTTCCCGTGGTGCTCGTCTGGCTCCTGCTGGCCCGACTCGCCCCGCGCTGGGCGGTGCCCGGCGCGGTGGTCGCGACCATCGTGGCGGTCGCGGTGTCGGGGGAGGGCGCCGATCTGGCCGGTGCGGCGCTCTGGCCGACCCTCACGGTGACCTGGCCGACCTTCGATCCGCTCGTGCTCGTGAGCCTCGGACTGCCGCTCTACGTGGTGACGATGGCGGGGCAGAACGTGCCGGGCTTCGCGGTGCTCACGACCTTCGGGTACCCGCATCCGCCGGCCCGCGCGATCCTCACCTCCACGGGTGCGGCGACCGTCGCCGGGGCCGTGTTCGGCGGATACGCCCTGAACCTCGCGGCGATCACGGCGGCGATGATGGCGGGGCCCGATGCCCATCCGGATCGCGACCGCCGCTGGGTTGCGAGCGTGACCTCCGGCGTCGTCTACCTCGTGCTCGGGCTGGGGGCGGGGGCCGCGACGGCGCTCGTGTCGGTGACTCCGCCGATCCTCATCACGGCGGTGGCGGGTCTCGCGCTGCTCGGTGCTTTCGCGACCGCGGCGACGGGAGCGCTCGAGGACCCATCGACGAGGATCGTCGCCGTGGTGACGTTCCTCGTGGTCGCGTCCGGCGTGACCGTCGCCGGGATCGGTTCGCCCTTCTGGGGGCTGGTCGTGGGAGGGGTCGCGATGCTGTGGCTTTCTTGGCGACCACAGCGTCGCGACCCCGAACCGGTCTCGACGGACTAGCCAGTGAAGGTCGCGACAGGACCGGTCTCCGTCGCAGCGGCGACGGTCTTCGGCGACGGCGCAAGCCCCCGCAGGGCCGCCCCGAAGAAGATGGACAGCACCCCGATGCCGGCAGCCAGAGCCGCGACACCGAACGACACGACCGAGGTGAAGAGCGACGCCCGAAGGAACGACGCGTTCATGACGGTCGCACGCATCGGGTCGTCGCGGTCGAGCTCGGCGTAGGTTTTGCCCTCGCTCATCTCGAGCGTGTGGGTCTGGATGATGTCCGCCTGGATGTAGGCGGTGATCGGGCCCTGAACGGTCGCGCCCTGGAAGGCGATGGCGTCCTCGGGGATCGTGATGTTCTCGGCACGCAGCTGGGTGGACACGGCGATCCAGACCGTGCCCGCGGCGGCGATGAGCAGCGCGCCGCCGACGATCCCGGCGAGTCCGGCCAGCCGGACGAGCCCGGTGTGGCGCGTGCTGATGGTGGTGCTGGTCGGTGCGGTGGTGGACATCTGAGTCCCCTTTCTCCCATCGGTGTGGGGTGATGTCTCCGACGGTATTCCGGTGTCTCGGCGCCCCATAGGGACCAAAGTCGCGCGCGATCCGCGATGTCGTCGACGGCGGATACGCTGATTTCCGGGCTCCCGCCGCGGCGCCCGGAGGGGAGCCGGGATGACGGAGGCGGAGGCCACGATGCGACCGTCGCGCCTCGCTCGTGCCCGGGCCGCGCTCTCTGATCCGGTGCTGCGCTCCCTCACGATCTCGACGCTCGTGGGCACGATCGGTCGGGGCATCACCGTCACGCTCGTCGTGCTCTACCTCTCGTTCGTCGGGGGCTTCCCTGCCGAGCAGGTGGCGGTGGTCTTCACGGTCGGTGCGGCCGTGGGGATCGGTGCGAGCTACTTCGGCGGGCACCTCGCCGACATCGTCTCGGCGCGGTGGCTCGCGGTGGCCTCGGTATTCGTCGCCGGGCTGGCGCTCGCGAGCTACGCGCTCGTGACCGAGCTGTGGGCGGCGATCCTGATCGAGTCGATCATCGCGATCGCGCTCGGTGCGAACACGTCCATCCGCTCGGCGATCATCGCGCGCGCCTTCACGGGGCAATCGCGCGTCACGAGCCGTGCGGTGCTGCGCACCGTCACCAACGTGGGCATCGCGCTCGGCAGCGGGGTGGGCGCCATCGCCCTCGCCATCGGCACCCCCGAGGCGTACCGGGCGATCCTCGTGGTGGGCGGCCTCGCCTACGCCGGATCCGCGGTTCTGCTCGTGGGGCTCCCGGCGCGCGTGGATGCGCCGGCTCGTCTTCCCGACGAACCCCGGGTTGTCCGGGGCCGCTCGCCGTGGCGGGATCCGCGCTATCTCGCGTTCTCAGCCCTGGCAGCGGTGTTCGCGATCCAGTTCGGCGTCATGAACGTCGGGCTGCCGCTGTGGATCGCGCACCACACGGTGGCGCCCGAATTCGTGTTCTCGATCATGCTCGTCGCCAACACGGTGCTCGTCATCCTGTTGCAGGTGCCGCTCTCGCGCGGCACGAACGATCTGCGCCGCGCGGGCGGGGTGACCGCCGTCGCGGGAGTGCTGATGGCGGCGGCGTGCCTGTTCTACGGCAGCGCCGCGATCCCGGTCCTCGTCGCTGCGGTCGTGCTGCTGCTCGTCGGCACGGTGCTGCACGCGCTCGCCGAGGTGCTCTCGCAGGCAGGCGCGTGGGGACTGAGCTTTGAGCTGGCCGACCCCGATCGCCCCGGGGCCTACCAGGGCGTTTATTCGATGGCCTTCGCCGTCGGCTCGATGGTCGCGCCGCTCGTCATCGCCGCGACGGCGCTCGAGCACCAGTTCCTGGGGTGGATTGCGCTCGCCGCGATGTTCCTGCTGGCGGCCGCCGGGGTCACCGCGATCGCCTTCCGGGCGGCGCGCACAGCACCTGCCGTGCGGGCCGAGTAGCCCGCTCGCGTCAGGAGTTCTCGGCGCGCCCCTGGCGCCAGTAGCCCATGAACGCCACCGCGCGTCGGTCGACACCGAGCTCCTTCACGAGGTGGCGACGGATCGCGGTGATCGCGCCCGCCTCACCCGCGAGCCACGCGTAGAGGGGTGCGCTCTTGAGGGCGGCCCCGCCGCGCGCGTTCCTCGGCACCTCCCACAGCAGGTCGCGGTCCACGTCGACCTCTTCCGGCTCGGCGCCAGGGGCTGCCTCCACGAGCTCCGTCGCGATGCGGCACACGCCCTCCACGAGGGCCTCGCCACGTGGGCGTCCGTCGCGCGGCAGCACTCGCACCTCGAACCCCGGATGCGCGGGCAGGTAGTCGGCATCCGCGGCATCCGGCAGTTCGAGCACCGCGGTGCCGCGTGCCGTCGGCGGAAGCTGCTCGATGATCCGCGCGATCGCCGGGGCGGCGGTCTCGTCGCCCGCGAGCAGGTGGTGACTGCATTCGGCGGGGGGAACGAAGTCGATGCCGCCGTGCGGCCCCGGGTGCTCCGCGTGCGGGCCGAGCACGAGCAGCTCGTCGCCGACCGATGCCGATACCGCCCACCGAGCAGCCGGTCCGTCGGGCCCGTGCAGCGCGAAGTCGACGATGAGCGAATCGCCCGCGAAGCCCCGGATCGTGTAGGTGCGGAACGGAGGCCGTTCGGCTTCCGGCATCGCGCGCCAGGCCGCGTACCACTCGAGGTGGTGCGTCGGCATCGCGTCGATGCCCTGCGGGCTGGGCGGCACCACCTTGATCCGCTGATCGAAGCCCGGGTCGGCGAGAAGAGGCTCGCCGTCGAGGCGGCGCAGCACGAACCGGCGGAAGGTCGGGGTGAGGTCCTCGATGCGTTCCACCGCCATCCGGGTGAAGATCCACGGCTCGGTCGAGGGGCGGGTGAGGGCTTCAGCGGACATGGTGCCTTCCGATGGGGACGATCAGGGGGGAGCCGGAGACGGGATCCGGGATCACGCGCGTGCGCATCCCGAAGACCTCCTCCACGAACGAGTCGGTCACGACCTCAGCGGGCGTGCCGCACGCGGCGAGCGTGCCGTCGCGCATCGCGACGATCGTGTCGGCGTAGCGTGCCGCGAGGTTGAGGTCGTGTAGCACCATCACGATCGTGGTGCCGCGGTCGCGGTTGAGGTCGGCCAGCAGGTCGAGCACCTCGATCTGGTGGGCGACATCGAGGAACGTGGTCGGCTCGTCGAGCAGCAGGATGTCGGTCTCCTGCGCGAGAGCCATCGCGATCCACACCCGCTGGCGTTGGCCGCCTGAGAGCTCGTCGACGCTGCGATCCGCGAGATCCGAGATGCCGGTCGCCTCGAGGGCCGCCGCCACGGCTTCGTCATCTCGGGTGCTCCATCGCGAGAGCATGCGCTGATGTGGGTGGCGACCGCGCCCCACGAGGTCGGCCACGACGATGCCCTCCGGGGCGATCGGGCTCTGCGGCAGCAGGCCGAGGATCCGCGCCACCTCCTTGGTGGGACGCGACCCGATCGCGGCGCCGTCGAGCACGATGCGTCCGCGGCGCGGGGCGAGCAGGCGCGCGAGGGCCCGCAGCAGCGTGGACTTGCCGCATCCGTTGGCGCCGACGATCGCGGTGATGCGGCCCGTCTCGATCGTCAGGTCGAGGTCGCGGACGACCACGCGGTCGCCGTACGCGAGGGTGACGGACTCGGCCCGCAGGCGCTCGGCGGATGTCATAGCGTGCCTCCTCGGCGGTTCATGCGTGCCAGCAGCAGCACGAGGTAGGGCGCGCCGAGCGCCCCGGTGACGACGCCCACCGGGTAGCGGCCGGCGAACGCGAACTGGCCGATCAGGTCGGCGGTGAGCACGAGCAGGGCGCCGACGAGGGCTGCGGGAACGAGCGGCGAGGCGCCGGGGCCGACGAGTCGCGCGGCGATGGGACCGGCCATGAACGCGACGAAGGCGATCGGTCCGGATGCTGCGGTCGCGAACGCGAGCAGTGCCACCGCGCCGAGCACGAGGACGAGGCGGGTCACGCCCACGCGCACCCCCAGCGCGGCGGCGGCGTCGTCGCCCAAGCGCAACACCCCGAGGCCGCCCCCGAGAACGACGAGCAGCGGGGCCAGCAGGGCGAACGCGATCGCGAGCGGCAGGAGCGCCTCCCAGCTCGCCCCGCCGAGGCTCCCGGTGATCCACTGCATGGCCGTCTGCAGATCCCACTCGGCGGCCCGCGAGAGCACCCACGAGACGATGCTCTGCAGCACGGCCGCAACGCCGATGCCGATGAGCACGAGGCGCGCTCCCGAGAACCCGCGGCGGTACGCCAGCAGGTAGATCGTGAGGGCGGTGGCGAGCGCTCCCGCCAGGGCGAGGAACGACACGGCGGTCTCGGATGCGGAGAGCACGACGATCCCGACGACCGCAGCCGCGCTCGCGCCCCACGTGATCCCGATGATGTCGGGCGAGGCGAGCGGGTTGCGCAGCATGGTCTGGAACGTGGAGCCGGCGATGCCGAACGATGCGCCCGCGATGACCGCGACGAGCGCTCGGGGGAGTCGCAGCTCACCCACGGTGAACGACGCGCCGGGAACGGTCTGCCCCAACAGCACGCGCAGCACCTCGTCGGGTGTGTAGAAGGTGTGGCCGATCATGAGCGCGGTGGCGAATGCGCCCGCGAGCAGGATGGCGAGAACGGTGATCCGCCACGCACGGATGCGGGCGCGGCGGCGCCGGCCGCGGGTCACGGTGGCGACGGCGGTCACAGCTCGCGCACCTTCCGTCGTCGCACGATCCAGATGAAGAACGGGGCTCCGACGAGCGCCGTGACGATACCGACCTCGACCTCTGCGGGGCGGGCGATCACGCGTCCCACGATGTCGGCGCCGGTGAGGAGTGCGGCTCCGGTGACGGCGCTGAAGGGCAGCAGCCAGCGGTGGTCGGTGCCGACCAGCAGGCGGCACACGTGGGGCACGACGAGCCCGACGAATCCGATGGGGCCCGCGATCGCTGTCGCTGCACCGCAGAGGATCAGGGCCCCCGCGGCGGAGACCATGCGCGTCCGGCCGACGTGCGCGCCGAGCCCCGTGGCGACATCGTCGCCGAGAGCAAGCGAGTTCATGCCGCGCGCCGACATCCCGCAGATGAGCGCACCGACGGCCAGGAACGGCGCGATGAGTGCGATGCGGTCCCACGTGGCGCCGCCCACTCCGCCGATCTGCCAGAAGCGGAAGGTGGTCATGACATCGACACGGGGGAGCAGCACGGCGCTCACGAGCGAGCCGAGCGCCGCGGTCGTGGCCGCGCCGGCGAGGGCCAGCTTGAGCGGAGTCGCTCCGCCGCGCCCCAGGGACCCGATCGCGTAGACGAAGACGCCCGCGGCGGATGCCCCGCCGATCGCGACGAAGACCGTCGCCACCGGGTCGACGAGGCCGGCGAACGCGATGCCCGAGACGACGGCGAGCGAGGCGCCCGTCGAGATGCCGAGGATGCCCGGATCGGCGAGGGGATTGCGGGTGACGGCCTGCAGCGTGGCCCCGGCGAGGGCGAGTGATGCGCCGATGAGCACCGCGAGCACGGTGCGTGGGATGCGGGCGACGACCGCGGCCTCGCCGACCGTCTCGGTGCTGCCGCCGAGCGCGGCGAACAGCTCGGCGACGCTGATCTCACGTGTTCCGAAGGCGACCGATGCGATCACGAGCAGCGCGAGCACGCCCAGCGCCGCCGCCATCCACGCGAGCCGGACCGCCGCCGGACGCCGCGTTCTCGCGGTGCCCGGCGGCGTGGCCGTCGATGCGGTGGGACTCACCCGTCCTGCGGCAGAGCCGCCGCGAGCAGCGCGAAGTAGTCGTCGATGCCCCAGCCGATCGAGAGCGGCGAGGGGTTCGCCGATGCCGCGAGCGGAGTCGAGTTCTCGAGGACCGCGACGCGCCCCTCGGCGATCGCGGGGATCTTCGAGAGCAGCGGATCCGCCTGGAGCTGCGCCACGATGTCGCTGCCCGCGTCGCCGTAGGTCACGAACACGTCGACATCGGCGAAGCGGTCGGCCTCCTCGGCGCTCACGGTCACATAGAACGCGTCGGTCTTCGCGGACTCCTCCGCGACCACATCCGGGGTCGGCATGCCGAGCCCCTCGAGGAAGCCGGGGCGCGTGTCGTGGCTCGTGTAGAAGCCGATCTGGCTGAAGTCGGACGGGTCGAGGTAGCTGAACAGCACCTTGGCGTCGGCGAGGCCGGGGTAGTCGGCGAGCGAGGCTTCGACCTCGCCCTGCAGCTCTTCCACGAGTGCTTCGCCCTCGGCGGCGTAGCCGAGCGCGGTCGCCTCGATCGTGATCATGTCTTCGACGGACGTGCCCCACGCGACCTCGGGATAGGCGACGACGGGCGCAATCTTCGAGAGCGTGTCGTACTCCTCCTGCGTGATGCCGGAGTAGGCCGCCAGGATCACGTCGGGCTGGGTGTCGGCGACGGCCTCGAAGTCGATGCCGTCGGTCTCGTCGAACAGCACGGGCGTCTCGGCGCCGAGCTCGGTGAGCTTGTCCTCGACCCACGGCAGCACGCCGTCGCCGTCGTCATCGCCCCAGGTGGCCTTGCTCATGCCGACCGGCACGATTCCGAGCGCGAGCGGGACCTCGTGATTCGCCCAGGCGATCGTCGCGACGCGCTCCGGCTTCTCGGGGATGACGGTCTCGCCGTAGACGTGCTCGATCGTCACGGGGAAGGCGTCGTCCGAGGGTTGCTCCTCGCTCGAGGATGTCGGGGATGCGGCGCACGCGGAGAGCGTGAGTGCTGCGGCGAGGAGGAGCGGAACGGTGCGGAGTGCGCGCACGAAGAAGGTCCTTTCAGACGACGGGAGGTAGTGAGGTAAGCCTAAGCTAACCTCCTCCGGGCGCCAAACCTCCTGGTCGCGGCGCCCTCCCTACGCGAGCCCGCGGCGTTCGAGGAGCGGCTCGAGCGCCGCGTCCCGACCCCGGAAGTCGCGGAACGCCTCGAGCGGGTCGCGCGCGCTCGCCGTCTGGAGGAGTCGGCGCCGGAACCGCTCACCGTTCTCGCGCGTCATGCCGCCGTTCTCGCGGAACCACTCGACCGTGTCGGCATCGAGCACCTCGCTCCAGATGTAGGAGTAGTAGCCCGCGTCGTATCCGCCCGAGAACACGTGCGCGAAGTACGTGGTCGCGTAGCGCGGCGGGATCGCGTCGGAGGCGAGGCCGGCGTCGGCGAGGGCGCGCGCCTCGAACGCGGCCGCATCCGTGACATCCGCCGCCTCCTCGACATCGAGCGCGTGCCAGGCCTGATCGAGCAGCGCCGCCTGCAGGTACTCGCTCGTCGAGAACCCCTGGCCGAAGCGTTCGGCCTCGCGCAGACGCTCGGAGATCGCCGGATCCAGTGGCTCGCCCGTCTCGTGGTGGCGGGCGTAGTCCGCGAGCACCTCAGGCCACATGGCCCACATCTCGTTCACCTGGCTCGGGAACTCGACGAAGTCGCGGAAGACGTTCGTGCCGGCGAGGCTCGGGAACCTCGCCTGGGCGAAGAGGCCGTGCAGGGCGTGCCCGAACTCGTGGAAGAGCGTCTCGACCTCGTCGAGGGTGAGCAGCGTCGGTTCGCCCGCAGCGGGGCGTGGGACGTTGAGGTTGTTGGTGACGACGCTCGGTGTACCGAGCAGCTCGGAGCGCTCGACGAGCGAGTTCATCCAGGCGCCGCCGCGCTTGGAGTCTCGCGTGTAGAGGTCGAGCAGGTAGAGGCCGACCGCCCCGTCGTCGTCGGACACCTCGAAGACGCGCACCTCGTCGTTCCAGCCGCGCAGATCATCGCGCTCGGCGAACCGGAGCCCGTAGAGACGCTCCGCCGCGAAGAAGACGCCGTCGCGCAGCACGCGCTCCGCCTCGAACCAGGGGCGCAGCGCCGCCGTGTCGATCGCGAACCGCTCGCGCCGCACGGCATCCGCGGCGTGCGCCCAATCGGCGGCGCCGATGGCCGATCCGTGCAGCGCCTCCAGCTCGGCGCGCTCGGCGGCGGCGTTGCGTGCCGCCGCGGGCGCGAGCCGGGTGAGGAGCTCGGCGACGGCGGCGGGGGAGCCGGCGGTCTCGTCCGCGGTGACGACGGATGCGTGGTCGCGGAACCCGAGCAGCCGCGCGCGCTCGGCACGTGCCCGCACGAGCTCCAGGACGAGCCCGGTGTTGTCGAAATCGCCGCCGTGGATGCCGCGAGCCCGCGAGGCCGCCATGATGCGCGCGCGGGTGGCCGGGTCCTCCAGGGCGCCCAGCCAGGGATGGCCGGTCGGCAGCACGAGGGTCACGAGCCATCCGTCGAGATCGCGCGCCGACGCCGCCTCCCGGGCAGCCGACAGCTCGCCCGCGGCGAGCCCCGCGAGCTCCGCCTCGTCGGTGATGTGCACGGCGAGCTCGTTCGTGTCGTTGAGCAGGTTCTTCTCGAACCGCGTGGTGAGCGTCGAGATGGTCTGGTTGAGCGCGCGGAGGCGCTCCTTCTGCCCCTCGTCGAGCGCGGCGCCCGCGAGCACCATCTCGGTGCGGCGCCGGTGCACGAGATAGCTCTGCTCCGCATCGAGCGGCGCTGTGCCGTCCTCGTGCGCGCGGTGCACCGCGTCGATCCGGGCGAAGAGCTCGGCGTCGAGCACGATCGCGTCGTGGTGGGCGGCGAGACGCGGCGCGAGGTCCTCCTCGAGCTCCTGGATGTGCGGCGTCGTGTCCGAGGAGGCGAGCGTGTAGAACACCGTCGCCACCCGATCGAGCACGGCGCCCGAGCGCTCGAGCGGCTCGAGGGTGTTCCCGAAGGTCGCGGGCGCCGGGTCGGCGGTGATCTCCGCGATCTCGGCGAGCTGCTCGCTCATCCCGCGCTCGAACGCCGGCAGGTAGTGCTCGTCGCGGACGGCCGCGAAGTCGGGAAGCAGGTACGGAAGCTTGCTCTCGGCGAGGAACGGATTCGTCACCCGCCAAGCCTAGGCGGGCCGCGTCGCTAGATTGGGCGAGGTGACGGATCCTGCAGGCGAGCGCTACACCCACGGCCACCACGAGAGCGTGCTGCGCTCGCATATCTGGCGCACCGCCCACAACTCGGCGGCGTACCTGCTGCCGGAGCTCCGGCCCGGCATGAGCATCCTCGATGTGGGATCCGGGCCCGGCACGATCACCGCCGACCTCGCCGAACTCGTCGCCCCCGGCCGCGTGGTCGGGGTCGACGCCTCCCCGGAGGTCGTCGCGCAGGCGCGTGCTCACGCCGCTGAGCGGGGGATCCGCAACATCGAGTTCCACGTCGGCGACGCGTACGCGCTCGACGCCCCGGACGACGCGTTCGACGTCGTGCACGCCCATCAGGTGCTGCAGCACCTCTCGCGGCCGGTGGAGGCGCTCGCCGAGTGGCGCCGCGTCGTCCGCCCGGGTGGTCTCGTGGCGGTGCGGGAGTGCGACTACGGCGGGGTGATCACGTATCCGTCCTCACCCGGGCTCACCTCGTGGGCGGCGCTCTACCAGCAGGTGCACCGCAGCAACGGGGGCGAGCCGGATGCCGGCAGGCGCCTCAAGTCGTGGGCGCGCGACGCGGGGTTCTCCTCGGTCGAGGCGACCGCGTCGGTGTGGTGCTTCTCGACCGACGACGAGCGCTCCTGGTGGGGCGGGATGTGGCGCGACCGCGTGCTCGCCTCCGCGTTCGCGGGCGATGCGATCGGTCGTGGATTCGCCTCCCGCGCCGACCTCGAGGCGATCAGCTACGCGTGGGCGCAGTGGGCGGTCGACCCCGACGGGTGGATGGTGTTCCCGCACGGCGAGATCCTCGCGCGGGCGTAGCGACGGCGGCCGAGGCCGCGGGCCGTTCGGCCAAATCTGCTCAGTCGAGCTGGTCGCGGATGACGGAGCCGTCGTGCGCGACGCGCAGGCGCGTGCCGTCGTCGAGTTCGACCACGGGGCGGCCCTCCAGCCAGGTGAGCGTCCAGCGCCACTGCGCGGTGTCGACCTCCGCCAGCTCGGCCTCGACCTCGCGGATCGCCGCGACCACGGCCTCCGGCACCCTCGGGGGCACGTCGCCGCCGACCGGCCAGCGCGTTCCGAGCTGCATCAGCCCCTCATCTCGTAGGTGAGCCACGTGGTGCGTGTGGCGATGCGGTCGTAGAGCGCCTGCGCGGTCGTGTTCGTCTCCGCCGTGATCCAGCGGAGGGTGCCACCGGGCGTCACGGCGCGCTCGGCGACCGCCTCGATGAGCGCGCGTCCGGCACCGGTGCCGCGCACCTCGGGATCGACGAAAAGGTCGTCGAGGTAGCCGTCGCGTCCGCCCGTGAAGGTGTCGGGGTGCGTGCGCCAGTGGGCGAGGCCGATCACCTCACCGTCTCGTTCCGCGACGAGCGCGTTCACGCCGGATGCGACATCGAGCATGAGCGCCCACACGGCGTCGAGCACCTCGTCGGTGAAGTCGGTCTCGTAGAACTCGCCGTACGCACGGAACAGCTCCCTCCACCTCGCGGCGTCGGATGCGGTAACCGGGCGGACGGTCGTCATCACGCCTCCTGCGGAACGAGCACCACGTCGCTCACCGCGACCTCGGGGGCGTCGACGAGGTCGAGCCGCGCGATCCGTCCGACGGCGCGGAGGTCGTCCGCCGCATCCGCGAGGATCGCGGGCCCGGCGAGCGTCGCCGAGGCGACCTCCGTGCGCTGCGAGGCCTTCGCATCCGTCTTGGCGCGGCGGATGCCGATGAGCGCCTCCGACACGGCGGGCAGCAGTCCGCGCGGCGCCTCGACGGCACCGAGCTCGTCGACGCTCGGCCACACGGCGGTGTGCACCGAGCCGTCGTGTGTCCAGCGCCACACCTCCTCCGTGGCGAACGGGAGCACGGGAGCGAGCAGACGCAGCATGACGTCGATCGCGAGGCGCAGCGCCGCAACCGCGGATGCCTGTGCGGCGCCTTCGCCCGTGTAGGCGCGCTCCTTCACGAGCTCGAGGTAGTCGTCGCAGAAAGTCCAGAAGAACTGCTCCGTCACCTCGAGCGCGCGGGCGTGGTCGAAGTCCTCGTAGGCCCGGGTCGCATGGTCGATCACGCGGCCGAGCTCGGCGAGCATGTCGAGGTCGAGCGGCTCCGAAACAGCCGCGCCGTCCGCGAACGGGAACGAGTACACGAACTTCGCCGCGTTCAGCACCTTGATCGCGAGTCGTCGGCCGATCTTGATCTGCTTCGGGTTCTGCGGGTCGAACGCGGCATCCGTGCCGAGGCGGCTCGATGCCGCCCAGTAGCGCACCGCATCCGAGCCGTGCTCGTCGAGCAGGCCCTGCGGGGTCACCACGTTGCCCTTCGACTTCGACATCTTCTTGCGGTCCGGGTCGACGATGAAGCCCGAGATGCCGGCGTGCGCCCACGGGCTCACCCCGTGCTCGAGCTCGGCGCGCAGCACGGTCGAGAACAGCCAGGTGCGGATGATGTCCTGCCCCTGCGAGCGAAGCGCGTACGGGAACACCAGGTCGAACAGCTCGGGGTCGGTGCCCCAGCCACCCGCGATCTGCGGGGTGAGGCTCGAGGTCGCCCAGGTGTCCATGATGTCCACCTCGCCGACGAAGCCGCCGGGCACGCCGCGCTGCGACTCGTCGTAGCCGGGAGCGGCATCCGACGACGGGTCGACCGGCAGCGACGCCTCATCCGGCACGATCGGCTGATCGCGGAGGGCCTCGCCCTCGGCGTCGAGCGGATACCAGACCGGGATCGGCACGCCGAAGAAGCGCTGCCGCGAGATGAGCCAGTCGCCCGTGAGGCCGCCGACCCAGTTCTCGTAGCGCACGCGCATGAAGTCGGGGTGGAAGTCGATCTCGCGACCGGCCGCGAGCAGCCGCTCGCGGAGCGCCTCGTCGCGGGCGCCGTTGCGGATGTACCACTGGCGGGTCGAGACGATCTCGAGCGGCTTGTCGCCCTTCTCGAAGAACTTCACGGGGTGGGTGATCTTGCGGGGCTGGCCGATCAGCTCGCCCGACTCGGCGAGCAGCTCGACGATGCGTGCCTTCGCGCTGAACACCGTCTTGCCCGCGAGCTCGGCGTAGGCCTCGCGCCCGGACTCGCTGAAGAGCTCGGCGGCGGGCGCCTCGGCCAGCAGACGCCCGTCGAATCCGATGATCGCGCGGTTCGGCAGACCGAGCTCGCGCCACCAGACGACGTCGGTCACGTCGCCGAAGGTGCAGATCATCGCGATGCCGGATCCCTTGTCCTGCTGCGCGAGGTGGTGCGCCACGACCGGCACCTCGACGCCGAAAATCGGGGTCGTCACGGTCGTACCGAAGAGGCCCCGGTAGCGTTCGTCGTCCGGATGCGCCACGAGCGCCACGCACGCGGGCAGCAGCTCGGGGCGGGTCGTCTCGATCTCGACGGTGGAGCCGTCGGGCTTGTGGAAGCTCACGCGGTGGTACGCCGCGGGCTGGTCCTTGTCTTCGAGCTCCGCCTGCGCCACCGCGGTGCGGAAGGTGATGTCCCAGAGGGTCGGCGCATCCGCCTGGTATGCCTCGCCGCGCTCCAGGTTGCGGAGGAAGGCGCGCTGCGCGACGCGCTGCGCCTCGTCGCCGATCGTGCGGTAGGTGAGATCCCAGTCGACCGAGAGCCCGAGCGTGCGCCAGAGCTCCTCGAACTGCTTCTCGTCTTCGGCGGTCAGCCGCTCGCAGAGCTCGATGAAGTTGCGGCGCGAGATCGGCAGCTGGTCGGCGGCCTTGCCGGACGTGCCCTCGCCGCCCTCGAAGGGCGGAGTGAAGTCGGGGTCGTAGGGGAGCGAGGGGTCGCAGCGGACACCGTAGTAGTTCTGCACGCGGCGCTCGGTGGGAAGGCCGTTGTCGTCCCAGCCCATCGGGAAGAAGAGGTTCTTGCCGCGCATCCGCTGGTAGCGGGCCACGAGGTCCATGTGCGTGTAGCTGAACACGTGACCGATGTGGAGGCTGCCGGATGCGGTGGGCGGCGGGGTGTCGACGGCGAACACGGAGCCCTTGCCGGCCGCGAGAGCCGCGGGCCGGTCGAAGCGGTAGGTGCCCTCGGTCTCCCAGACCTTCCGCCAGGAGGACTCGAGTCCTTCGAGGGCGGGCTTCTCGGGAATGGCAGACGTCACGAATGGCTCCGGTTCGCTATGTGCGGCACCGCGTCAAGGGGTGCCTGAGTGTGGAAATTGCCCCCCAATCCTACGTTCCCCGATCCGCCGAGATGTCCCGTTTTGGTCATCTCGCGCGCCAGACGGCGCGAGATGACCAAAACGGGACATCTCGCGGGATCGGGATGAGGGATCGGGGGATGGGGATCGGGCGGACGGGGTGCGGTCAGATCTCGGTGATCGTGAGGGTTTGGGATTGGGTGGTGCCGTCGGGGCGCTGGACCGTGATCGTGTAGCGCTGTTGACGGTCGGGCTGGCCGCACTGGTAGTCGATATCGAGGGAGTCGGACGGCTGGAACTCGCCGTACGGCTCCGCCTGCGCGTCGTCGGTGCCGACACCGAACCACACCCGCTGACCGGTCGTCGCCCAGCTGAAGCTGAGCGGCACCGACCCGCCGCCCGAGGCGGTGCAGTCGGCCGTGTCGCTCGACGAGGTGAAGCTCGCGATCACGTTCTCGGGCTCTTCCGACGGTTCCGCGCTCGGGGTCTCCGACGGCTCTTCGCTGGGTGGCGCCGAGGTGGTCTCGCTCGGGGTCGGCGTGTCGGACGGGGTCTCGCTGGGTGCGGGCGTCGATCCGGACGACACCCCGATCCAGATGAGCAACCCGATGAGGGCGAGCAGCAGCACGCCGCCGATGATCGACAGCGCGATGATCGCCCCATTGCGACGCTTGGGCGCCTCGTTCGCCATCGCCTCGCGGCGGGTCGGGGGAGGAGGCGGAGGCGCGAAGCGCTCGGTCGGCGCGTCCGATCCCGGTGCGGGCATCGATGCAGCCTCGGGTGCCGGCTCCGCGAAGCGCTCCGTGGGCGCGGTCGCGTCGTCGGGTCGAGGGTCGTCGCCTCCGCTGTCGCGGCCTGCGCCTGGCTCTCCTTCAGGCGGCGGGAACCCGTCCGGGTAGCGCCGAGTGGGGGTGTCGTCGCTCACGCGGTCAGCCTAGGGCGCGACGGCGCGTGCGTCACCTGCTCACATATTGTTCTATATGAAATAGAACTATATGATCAACGCATGCTCATCCGCGTCGACCCCGCGTCTGACGTGCCGATCTACGACCAGATCGCCGCTTCGGTCCGCGCCGATGCGAGCCGTGGGGCGCTCCAACCGGGCGATCGGCTCCCCGCTGCCCGCGAACTCGCCCTCGCGCTCGACGTGAACGTGCACACGGTGCTGCGCGCGTACCAGCAGCTCCGCGACGAGGGCCTCATCGACCTGCGGCGCGGGCGGGGCGCCGTCGTCACCGACGAGGCGTCCCGTTCATCGGGACTCGTCGTCTCGGTGCGCGCGCTCGTCGCCACAGCGCGGCGCGACGGTGTGCCGCTCCAGACCGTTCTCTCCCTGATCCGCGAGGAGTTCTCCGCATGACACGCATCGCTCGCCGTCGCCTGCCGATCTCGGTGTGGGTGGTCACGCTCGCCGTGCCGCTCACCGCCTCGGCCATCGGCGTCGGCCTTCAACTCGCCTGGCTCCCCGAGCTGCCGGATGCCGTCGTCGTGCACTGGGGGGTCGACGGACCGGACGGCTTCGCCGCACCCGGGGCCACGATCTGGCTGTCCGCCCTGTTGGGGCTCGGGCTTCCCGCGCTCTTCACCATCATCCTGGCCGCCGCGCGTTCGTCGCAGTTCAGCATCGTGCAGAAGCTCCTGGCGTGCACTTCTGCGGCATCCGGGGTGATGGTCGCGGTGTTGACCACGGCATCCCTCGGGGTGCAGCGGGGCCTCGTCGAGGCGAGCGCCGCGCCGAGCATCGCCCCCTGGGTTGCGATCTCCGCCGCGTGCGCCCTTGCGGTCGGCCTTGCGTCCTGGTTCAGCATGCCCGCCGCCCAGCCCCGCACTCACGTTGCGGAATCCGTCGAGGCGATGCCGCTCACCCCGGGGGAGCGCACCGTCTGGCTTGCTCGCACCCGCATCTCCACGGGCGCAGCGTTCGCGATCATCGCGGCGATCGTGATCGCGTCCGGTGCCGTCGCGCTTGCGATCGCCATGACCGCCGGGGCCACGTGGCCTTTGGCCCTCGTGCCGCTCCTGCTGCTCTGCCTGGCCGCGATCGCCATCGCATGGACGGTTCGGGTCGACCCCTCCGGTCTCGTCGTGCGGTCGGCTCCGCTCGGCGTGCCCGCCGTCCGGATCCCCGTGCGCGACATTGCGCGGGTCGAGACCGTGCAGATCGAGCCGCTCGCCGACTTCGGCGGCTGGGGATGGCGGTGGGGTCCTGGCCGGGGGTTCGGCGTGATCGCTCGTGCCGGAGAGGCGCTCGACGTGGAGCGGCGAGATGGCCGCAGGTTCGTGGTCACCGTCGACGACGCATCGACGGCGGCAGCTCTGCTCGCGGCCTACGCGCAACTGCCCGCGGAGAGCTGATCGACGCACCCCTCAGGCGCCGACCTCAGGTGCGTCCCTCGAGCGCTCCCGCGACGAGCGCCTCTGCCCGCGCAATCGCCTCCTCGGCGGGCAGTACCCCTGTCAGCACGTGGCCGAGCAGGTGGGTCGCTGCGATCGCCGCGGTGCGCGCCGCGCGGCCCGGATCCGCGGGAGTGCTCCAGCGGGCGACCGCCCGATCCGCGAGCACGGATGCCGCATCCGCCCGATCGGTCTCGCCGCCGTCGCGGGCGTGTGCGGTCGTCGCTACGAGGTGCGCCCACAGCGCCGCCGCATCGTCGGCAGGATCACCGGTGCCCGCGGTGTCGATGTCGATCACGCCGGTGAGACGCGAGGGGTCGGCGGGGTCCAGGAAGAGCTGCCCGAGGTGCAGGTCGCCGTGGATCGTCGCTCGGGGACCGGGTGGTTGCAGCAGCCCGGCGACGGCCCGGTCGAGGGCGGCGAGCCGGTTCGCCGCGTGCGGCACGACCTGGGTGACGCGGCGCCGGTACCAGTCGAACCGCACGGCGAGTGAGGTGCGGGCGGGCCCCTCGGCGGGGACGGATGCGATCCGCGCACGCAGGGCGTCGATCGCGTCGAGCAGTCTGTCGGGCTCGGCTGCGGGCAGCACCTCCGTCGCGGGAGCCCCCGGCTGCTCAGCGAGCACGATCACGCCCGTCGGGAACCACCCCTCCGCCGCCGGAACGGGGATCCCGTGGGCGATCCAGGTGGCGTGGCGCTCGGCGAGGGCCTGAGCGGAACCGGGCGCGACGACCTTGAGATACCGCACGCCGCCCGGCCAGGTGACTCGCACGACGGCGCGCTTGCCGGGCCGGTACGTCGCCACGTCGAGGGCGACACTCGGCGGGACCCCCGGCACCCCGACCGCGGCGAGCAGGCCCGCCGCCCGGCGCGGCAGCACGGCGTCGGCGAGGGCGGGCAGGCGCGGGTCGTCGGGGTAGAACCACACGGCCCGCTCGTCGCCCTGCTCGTCGCGCAGCCGCAAGACGCCCGAATGGTGCACGTCCGGTGGCGCCGTCTCGATGTAGACGAGCCGCTCGCTACGCACCCCGGCGTCGTCCGCGAGAGTCAGCGCGTAGCCCGTGACGATGCCGCCGGGCCCCGCCTCGGCGCTGACGAGTCGGCCCGCGTGGAACCGGAGGCCGACCGACGCCGCGACGGCCTCGAGGAGAGCCCGCTCCGCTGTCGTCTCCGGCATCCACCCATCCTGCCGTCCCGTGCGCCGTGAGGGTACGATGGATGCCATCGACTGCGATCCGGCCATCACCGGGGAGTCCTCGGAAGAAACCCTGCGGGGCGTAGAACCGAGCGGGTGCGCCCGTCATCGCGTGAATGAGCGGCCGGGCATCTACGGATGCCGGGCAAGCGAGGTGGTACCGCGGCGAACGTCGTCCTCGTGAAGTGATCCCACGAGACACGGACGGACCGCATGAGCTACCCCCGCCACCACGACGCGCACGCCGCCGAACAAGCAGGCGTCCCGTCGTCTCCGCGCTTCCCCGACCTCGAGCGCGAGGTGCTCGCCTTCTGGAAAGAAGACGGCACCTTCCGGGCCTCGATCGACCAGCGCGAGGGGGCGCCCGAGTGGGTGTTCTACGACGGCCCGCCGTTCGCCAACGGCCTGCCCCACTACGGCCACCTGCTCACCGGGTACGCGAAGGATGTCTTCCCGCGCTTCCAGACGATGCGCGGCAAGCAGGTGCACCGCCGGTTCGGCTGGGATACGCACGGCCTGCCCGCCGAGCTCGAGGCGATGCGGCAGCTCGGCATCACCACGAAGGACGAGATCGAGCACATGGGCATCGCCGCCTTCAACGCGAAGGCGCGCGAGTCGGTGCTCCGGTACACGCAGGAGTGGGAGGACTACGTCACCCGGCAGGCGCGCTGGGTCGACTTCGAGAACGACTACAAGACGCTCGACGTGAGCTTCATGGAGTCGGTCATCTGGGCGTTCGCGCAGCTGCATGAGAAGGGCCTCGCCTACGAGGGCTTCCGGGTGCTGCCGTACTGCTGGAACGACGAGACGCCGCTCTCGAATCACGAGCTCCGCATGGACGACGACGTCTACCGCACCCGTCAGGACCCGTCCGTGACGGTGACGTTCCCGCTCGTGGGCGAGAAGGCCGAAGCGCTCGGCCTCACCGCCGTCAACGCGCTCGCCTGGACGACCACCCCGTGGACCCTCCCGACGAATGCGGCGCTCGCCGTGGGCCCCGAGATCGACTACGTCGTGCTGCCCGCGGGCCCCGCCGGTGCCGCCGACGGATCCGAGGGGGGCGCCGCCCGCTACCTGCTGGCTGCTGACACGGTCGCGTCGTACGCGAAGGACCTCGGCTACGCAGACGCCGCGGATGCGCTGGCGGCCGTCGAGGAGCGTCGCTACCGCGGCGCCGAACTCGGGGACGTGCAGTACGACCGCCTCTGGGACTACTACGTCGACGCCTACGGCCCGAATGCGTTCCACATTCTCGTGGCGGAATACGTTGCGACGGGCGAGGGGACGGGCGTTGTGCACCAGTCGCCCGCCTATGGTGAGGACGACCAGATCGTGACCGCGGCCGCCGGCATCCCGGTCGTCCTGTCTCTCGACGACGGCGGACGCTTCCGCCCCGAGGTCGCCGAGGTCGCCGGTCTGCGCTGGGACGAGGGCAACAAGCCCCTCATCCAGAAGCTGCGCGCCGAGAAGCGCCTCTTGCAGCTGAAGAGCTACGAGCACCCCTACCCGCACTGCTGGCGTTGCCGGAATCCGCTCATCTACAAGGCCGTCTCGAGCTGGTTCGTGCGCGTCCCGGAGTTCAAGGACCGCATGGGCGAGCTCAACCAGGAGATCACCTGGGTTCCCGAGAACGTCAAGGACGGCCAGTTCGGCAAGTGGCTCGCGAACGCGCGCGACTGGTCGATCAGCCGCAACCGCTACTTCGGCAGCCCGATCCCGGTGTGGAAGTCGGACGACCCGGCGTACCCGCGCGTCGACGTGTACGGCTCGCTCGCCGAGCTGGAGCGCGACTTCGGGCGCCTGCCGCTCGATGAGAACGGCGAGCCGAACCTGCATCGCCCCTACATCGACGAGCTCACGCGCGTGAATCCGGACGACCCCACGGGCCGCTCGATCATGCGGCGCATCCCCGACGTGCTGGATGTGTGGTTCGACTCCGGGTCGATGCCGTTCGCGCAGGTGCACTACCCGTTCGAGAACCGCGAGTGGTTCGACACCCACAACCCGGCGGATTTCATCGTCGAGTACATCGGGCAGACGCGCGGCTGGTTCTACACGCTGCATGTGCTTTCGACGGCGCTGTTCGACCGTCCGGCCTACAAGAACGTGCTGAGCCACGGGATCGTGCTCGGCTCCGACGGTCAGAAGATGTCGAAGTCGCTGCGGAACTATCCGAACGTCTCCGAGGTGTTCGACCGCGACGGTGCGGATGCGATGCGCTGGTTCCTGCTCTCCGGATCCGTGATCCGCGGTGGCAACCTGAGCGTCACCGAGGAGGGCATCCGGCAGGGTGTGCGGGAGCTCATGCTCCCGCTCTGGTCGAGCTACTACTTCTTCACCCTCTACGCGAACGCCGCCGGATACGACGCGCGCCGTCGCACCGATTCGGCGCATCCGCTCGACCGGTACCTGCTCGCGAAGACACGCGACCTGATCGAGACGGTGACGACCCACCTCGACCAGTTCGACACTCCGCTCGCGGCGGAGGCGCTGCGCGACTTCGCCGACGTGCTCACCAACTGGTACGTGCGCCGCAGCCGCGACCGTTTCTGGTCGGGCGACGACACCGACGCGTTCGACACGCTCTTCACGGTGCTCGAGACCCTGACGCGCGTGGCGGCCCCGCTGCTGCCGCTCGTCTCGGAGGAGATCTGGCGCGGCCTCACGGGCGGGCGCAGCGTGCACCTCACCGACTGGCCGGATGCGGCGGAGTTCCCCGCCGATCCCGAGCTCGTGACGAGCATGGACCTCGTGCGTGAGATCGCCTCGGCGGGTCTCGCCCTGCGCAAGGCGCGCGGGCTGCGGGTGCGTCTGCCGCTCGCCGGCGCGACGGTCGTGGCGCACGGCTCGGAGAGCCTCGCGGACTTCGCCGACATCCTGCGCGACGAGCTGAACCTCAAGGAGTTCTCGCTCGCCGAGTCGGCGGAGTCGAGCCTCGCCGACTTCGGCATCACGCGGCGCCTCACCGTCAACGCCCGTGCCCTCGGCCCCCGGATCGGCAAGGACGTGCAGCGCGTGATCCAGGCGGCGAAGGCGGGCGACTGGTCTGCCGACGGTGCGGTCGTCGCCGGAGGAGTCGAGCTCGTCGAGGGCGAGTACGAACTGGTTCTCGAGGCCGCCGACCCCGCCAGCGCGATCGCCTTCCTGCCCTCGGGAGGATTCGTGGTGCTCGACACCGCGGTCACCCGCGAGCTCGTCGCCGAAGGGCTCGCGCGCGACGTGGTGCGCGCCGTGCAGCAGGCTCGCAAGGATGCCGGACTCGAGGTGACCGACCGTATCGCGCTCGGCATCGCCGGCGACGCGGATGCCGTCGCGGCGATCGAGGCTCATCGCGAGCTGATCGCGGGGGAGACGCTTGCCACGAGCCTCGTCGCCCGCGAGGCTGAGGGGGGAGCGACGCCGGTCGGCGATGGCTCCGCTGTGACGATCGAGGTGGCGCGCGCATGAGCGCAGAGGACGACTTCCGAGAGGCCGCCGACGCCGCGTACGCCGAGCTGCTGGGACGGATCGGCGAGGCGGCCCCGCAGCCCCGCCTCGAGCCGACCCGCCGTGCGGTGGAGCTGCTGGGCGACGTGCACCGGGCGGCTCCCGTCATCCACATCACGGGCACGAACGGCAAGACCTCCACGAGCCGGATCATCGAATCTCTCCTGCGCGCCTCGGGGCTGCGCACGGGGCTCCTCACGAGTCCGCACCTCGAGCGCGTCACGGAGCGCATCCTCATCGACGGCGAGCCGATCTCGGACGAGGCGTTCGCGCGCAACTGGGACGACATCCGGCCGTATCTGCTGATGGTCGACGCGGAGCTCGCTGCGGACGGCGAGGAGACCCTCACGTTCTTCGAGGCGCTCACCGTGCTCGCGTTCGCGAGCTTCGCGGATGCCCCCGTCGACGCCGTCGTGCTCGAGGTCGGCATGGGCGGCGAGTGGGACTCGACGAACGTCGCCGACGGCCAGGTCGCGGTGTTCACGCCCATCGCGCTGGACCACATGGCCAGGCTCGGCGCGACCGTCGAGCAGATCGCGCGCACGAAGGCCGGAATCATCAAGCCGGCCGCGACCGTCGTGACGGCCATGCAGCCGATCGAGGCGCTCGACGAGTTGCGGGCCGCTGCGGCACAGAACGAGGCGCCGCTCGTGATCGAACGGATGGACTTCGCGCTCGAATCGACGACCGTCGCCGTGGGTGGTCAGCTCGTCGACATCCGCGGACGCGCCGGACGCTACAGCGATGTCTTCCTGCCGCTCTACGGCGGACACCAGGCACAGAACGCCGCCATCGCGATCGTCGCGGTCGAGTCGTTCCTGGGCGATGGCAACTTCGCGCTCGACGCGGATGTGGTCGCCGAGGGCTTCGGGCAGGTCACCTCGCCCGGTCGCCTGCAGCTCGTTGGCATCGACCCGACCGTGCTCGTCGACGCCGCCCACAATCCGCACGGAGCGGCGGCCCTCGCGGCCGCGGTGCGGGAGTACTTCGACTTCGACGAGTTCGGCTTCGTGCTGGGGGTGCTCGCCGACAAGGACGCCCACGGCATCGTCTCGGAGCTTGCGGCCCTCGCTGCGCGGGTCGACGTGACCCAGTCGAGCTCGGAGCGCGCCATCCCCGCCGACGAGCTGGCCGAGCTCGTCCGTATGGACGTCGCCCCCGACCTCGTCGCGACGCACGCGGATGCCGAGGAGGCGATGCAGGCCGCTCGCGCGTGGGCCGCCGAGTCCCCGCGTCGCGCCGTCGTCGTCACCGGATCCATCACGCTCGTCGGCGACGTCATCGCCCTCGCCCGCGAGGAGGGTTGGAAGTGACCGACGCTCCCGCCCCGCGAACTCGGGTCCGCCGCGCACGTTCACTGCGCGAGACGCTGCTCTCGATCGTGCTGCTGCTCGAGGCGATCATGCTGTTCTTCGCGGCCCTCGTGGTGTTCGGGCTCGACCGCCTCGACCCCGACTGGAGCGCGCTCGTCTACGGCGGCATTCTCATGGCGGTGCTCGCGATCCTCGCCGGCATCCAGCGCTGGACCTGGGCCGTGTGGGCTGGCGGCGCGCTGCAGCTCGTGATCATCGCGACGGGCGTCGTCGAGACGGCGATGTTCTTCGTGGGGGCGGGCTTCGCCGCCATGTGGATCTACTGCTTCGTGCGTGCCGGCCAAGTCGAGGCGCAGAAGTCCGCCTGGCTCGCCGCGAACGCCCAAGCGGAGGCCGAGGCCGCCGCATCCGAATCGACCTCACCGACCTCAACGACATCGACCGCACCGACAGAAGGAGACGCATCGTGACCGCCGTGGAAGAGACCCTCGTCATCGTCAAGCCCGACGGGGTGGCCCGCAACCTCACCGGCGAGATCCTGCGCCGCATCGAGGCGAAGGGCTATCAGCTGGTCGACGTGCGACTGCTGCAGGCCGACCGCGACCTGCTCGCCGCCCACTACGAGGAGCACGAGGGCAAGCCGTTCTACGAGCCGCTCGTCGAGTTCATGGAGTCGGGTCCCGTCGTCGCGATGCGCGTCGCCGGGAACCGCGTGATCGAAGGGTTCCGCGCCCTCGCAGGCACCACGGATCCGACGAGCGCCGCTCCTGGGACGATCCGCGGCGACCTGGGCCGCGACTGGGGCCTCAAGGTGCAGCAGAACCTCGTCCACGGGTCCGACTCGCCCGAGTCGGCCGCCCGCGAGCTGGCGCTCTGGTTCCCGGTGGACTGATGTCCGCCGAGGCGCCCGGCGCGCCGATCCCGCTCGAGACGCTTCCGAACCTGCGCGATGTGGGTGGCTGGCCGACAGCCGACGGGCGCTACGTGCGCCGGGGCGTGCTCTACCGTTCGACCGCGCTCGATCGGCTGAGCGACGCGGATGCAGAGGTCCTCGCCGGGCTCGGCATCCGCTGCGTGGTCGACTTCCGCACCGAGACGGAACGCACCTCCCAGCCCGATCGCGAGCTGCCGGGTGTGCGGGCGCTCGCCGAGGACCTCCTCGCCGACTCGCAGATCGCGATCCCCGCGCAGCTGCAGGCGTTCTTCCGTGATCCGGGTCAGGCGGCAGGCTTTCTCGCGAGCGGTCGTGCGGACGACGCGATGCGCGCCGCGTACAGCGAGATCATCTCGCTGCCGAGCGCGCGTGCGGGGTATGCGGAGTTCTACCGCCTGCTGCTCGCGGACGACGACGTTCCGCTGCTCTACCACTGCACGACCGGCAAGGACCGCACCGGATGGGCGACGGCCGCGCTGCTCGCGCTGCTCGGGGTGTCGGAGGCCGACATCTACCGCGAGTACCTGCTCACGAACGAGCAGCTGCTTCCTGCCCTCGAACCGGTCATGGCCCGATTCGAGGCGAGCGGCGCCTCGCGCGACAAGCTCATCCCCGTGCTCGGTGTCGACGCGAGCTACCTCGACGGCGCCTTCGCCGCGGTGCGCAGCGAGTTCGGCGACATCGAGGGGTACTTCACCGACGGCCTCGACATCACCCCCGACGAGCAGAACGCCCTGCGGGAACGGCTCACCTCAGACGCTTGAGCCGCCCAGACGCCTGAGCCGACCAGCGGGCCGACCCGTTCGCAGGCCTGCTGATCAGAGCTTCGCCTGCTCCGCCTCAAGGAATGCCGGGAAGTCCATCGTCGAGCTGTCCCACGTAGTGCCGTTCACGATCACAGTCGGCGTGCCCTGCACCCCCGATCGCGAGGTGGCGGTCGTGACCCACGGAGTGAAGGTCTCGTCCGTGATGCACTGGGTGACGTCGTCGTTCGTCACACCCGCACCTTCCACGACGGAGACGATCTCCGCGTTGGTGAGACCGGTCGTCTGCTCGTCCGGCTGGTTGGCGTACATCGCCGCCATCACGTCGAGGAAGCTCTCGGGCTGGTACTCGGCGACGCATGCCGCGACGTTGTTGGAGCGCGTGGAGTACTCCGAACCCAGGAAGAGGCGGTCGAGGATCGCGACCGGGTGGACCTCGAGCGTTGCGCTCCCATCTGCCACGAGGCTCTGAATCGACTCGGAGTACGTCTCCTCGAACGCCTTACAGGCGGGGCAGGAGAAGTCCACAAGGGTCACGATGTTGAGCACACCTTCGCGCTGCTCGGTGGGCTGGGGGTCCTCGCCCGCCTGAACAGCCGGAGTCGCGACGTACGTGACACCGCCGTCGCCGTCCGCCTCGAACAGGATGCCGTCGCTGATCATGTTCGCGGGCCCATCGACTGCCTTCGGCGCGGGCTGCAGCGCGACAACTGCCCAGATCACGCCTCCGACGATCGCGAGGATCGCGACCGATGCGACGGTCGGGATGAGCCACCGGAGCGTCTTCTGCCGCTTCTGGGCCTTCTCGCGCTGCGCTCGAGCCGCCTCGCGGGCCTCTTCGCGGCGCTGGTTCTTCGTCGGTCGGGGCGAATTGGTCACGAGAGAATCCTGATTCGGTCGGGATCGGAGATCGCTGGGAAGTCGGTCTCGAGTCTATTGCGAGGCGCTCGGGCGCTCAGAACAGGCTCTGGACGACAGGGAATTGCGTCTGGGCGATCACGAAGATGATCACCATGATGAGGATGCTGATGGGGGCGACCCAGGGCTGGAGCGCTCGTCCCGCCCGCTGGGCACCCGACCCGAAAACGCCCTCCGCCATATTGCGGAAGGTCACCGCGAGGAATGTCGGATAGGTGATCGACCAGGTGAGCACGCAGTAGGGGCAGAGCGTGTTGAGGTCGAAGATTGACTGGGTGGCGAGCCAGATGACGAACACCACGGCGAGCGCGACGCCCGCGTTGAAGACGATCCAGTACCAGCGCGGGAACCGCACCCCGGCGAGCACGGCCACTCCCACGACGATCGGGGCCATCCAGGCGATGAGCCCGATGATGGGGTTCGGGAATCCGAAGAGCGAACCCTGCCACGACTCGAGGTTCTTGCCGCACTGTACGAACACGCTCACGTTGCAGCTGAGGACCGCATCCGGGTTCTTCAGCACCTCGATCTTCTCGAGGGTGAGCGCGAAGGCGGCAATCTCGCCGATGATGCCGGCGAGCACGAGCCAGATCCCGAAAACCCACGCGCGCCGGGGCGTGGAGTGCTGATCCTCGTCGAATTCGACGAGGTCTGACTCGTCGTCGTAGGCGGCCGATGCTGTGGCGGTCATGGCGCGATTTTCCCACGGCCAGAGTGGGGAAACGCCGGGAACCGCGTCTCCGTGCGATAATCGTGCCAGCCGCCTCATCGGCGGCCTACCAAGCTTGACCGGGCATACCGGGCCATATAGGGGGCAGCACCCGCCGCGTCGGGAGTGGACCTCCGTCGGATAGCCAGCTCCGATCGGCTGTGACAGAGCCACCGCGACCGACCGCCGTGCGAGGTCGCGATCGACATGAAGGATTAGCGGCCCGCTCAGGCGGAGTCGCGGGAGAGTACCGGGAGCCGGCGCGGCCGCCCCGGGCAAGGAGTGCACCAGCGATGGTGGAAAACGACGCACCCGAGACCGACTCGACCGGCGCCGAGGCGGTGGAGCCGACCAAGCCCGCCCGCCGCACGCGGTCCCGCAAGAAGGCGGCAAAGCCCGAGGCGCAGGCGCCCGCAGCCGAAACGCCCGTTGCCGAGGTGCCCGAAGCGGACCTGCCCGCGGCCGACGTGGTTGAGGCAGAGCCCGAGGCCGCGACCGAGGCGGAGGCTGCTGCTGCCGTCGAGTCCGGCTCTCCGTTCGCACTGCTCTTCCAGGCGCCCCCGCCTCCGCCCCCCGGCGCCTCCGCGCCCGCCGCGGAGACCGACGAGCAGGCTCCCGCAGGTGCCACTTCGCGCCGCCGCAACCGCCGCCGTGCAGGCGATGCTCCGCGCGAAGGCGACGACGCCCCGGGCGCCGTGACCAAGGTCCGTCAGCCTCGCCAGCAGCCGGCACCCATCACCGAGCCGCAGAAGGTCAAGGGCTCCACGCGTCTCGAGGCGAAGAAGCAGCGCCGACGCGACGGCCGTGACGCGGGCCGCCGCCGCCAGGTCATCACCGAGGCCGAGTTCCTCGCGCGCCGCGAGTCGGTCGATCGCGTGATGGTGGTGCGCAGCAAGTTCGGCCGCATCCAGATCGGCGTGCTCGAGGACGGCGTGCTCGTCGAGCACTACGTCGCGCGTGCGCAGGATGCGAGCCTCATCGGCAACGTCTACCTCGGGCGCGTGCAGAACGTGCTGCCGAGCATGGAGGCCGCCTTCGTCGACATCGGGCGTGGCCGCAACGCCGTGCTCTACTCGGGCGAGGTCGACTGGGAGGCCGCTGCCGCGAACGCCGAAGGCGACGCCAAGAACCAGCCCCGTCGCATCGAGCTCGCGCTGAAGCCGGGCGACCGCGTACTCGTGCAGGTCACGAAGGATCCGGTCGGCCACAAGGGCGCGCGCCTCACGAGCCAGGTGAGCCTCCCGGGGCGCTACCTCGTGTACGTGCCGGGCGGATCGATGAACGGCATCAGCCGCAAGCTCCCCGACACCGAGCGCGCCCGGCTCAAGAAGATCCTCAAGGAGGTGCTCCCCGACGACGCCGGCGTGATCGTGCGCACGGCAGCCGAGGGAGCCACGGAAGAGCAGCTGACGCTCGATGTGCAGCGCCTCACCGCACAGTGGGCCGAGATCCAGCGCGCGGTCGAGACGCAGCAGGCTCCGGCGCTTCTGCACTCGGAGCCCGACCTGCTCATCAAGATCATCCGCGACGTCTTCAACGAGGACTTCCAGAAGCTCGTCATCGCGGGCGATGACGCTCAGGCGACGATCGAGAAGTACCTCACGGCCGTCGCCCCGGACCTCGTCGACCGCGTGGAGCGCTACACCGGCGAGGTCGACAGCTTCGACCAGTACCGCATCACCGAGCAGATCGAGAAGGCTCTCGAGCGCAAGGTGTGGCTGCCGTCGGGCGGATCGCTCATCATCGACCGCACCGAGGCGATGACGGTCGTCGACGTCAACACGGGCAAGTTCGTCGGATCCGGCGGCAACCTCGAAGAGACGGTCACCAAGAACAACCTCGAGGCGGCCGAAGAGATCGTGCGGCAGCTGCGCCTGCGCGACATCGGCGGCATCATCGTGGTCGACTTCATCGACATGGTGCTCGAATCGAACCGCGATCTCGTGCTGCGCCGCCTCGTCGAGTGCCTCTCGCGTGACCGCACGAAGCACCAGGTGGCCGAGGTCACCTCGCTCGGGCTCGTGCAGATGACCCGCAAGAAGCTGGGCCTCGGGCTGCTCGAGTCGTTCAGCGAGAACTGCGAGGTCTGCGCGGGCCGCGGCGTGATCGTGCATCACGACCCGGTGTTCAAGCACCGCGGATCGGCAGCGGAGTCCTCGGGCGGTGGGTCGTCCCGCAGCCGACGCGGACGCGGAGGCAACGGCAACGGTGGCAACGGCGGCGGAAACGGCAACGGAAACGGGCACGGCTCGGCCCCGAAGGCGGCTCCCGTGACCCACGAGATCACCGACGACGTGCGCAACGCGCTCGCGAAGATCGCGTCGTCGACGGTGCACCACGACGCCGATGCTCCCGCCGACGCCCTGCCCGAGCCCGCCCCGGAGGCGGTGGCCGAGGCCGTCGCGGACGCTCCCGTCGAGATCCTCGACCTCCCGATCGTCCCGGTCCGCGCGCAGGCGCAGAAGCCGGCCGTCGACCCGGATGCCGTGCTCGGCTCAGTCCTCGACGCGCTGCCCGAGCCGAAGGCACCCGGTCAGGGGCGCGGCCGTCGCTCGCGGAGAGCCTCGTCGGCCGCCGGATCGCCCACGGGCCAGGCGGAGACGCCCCAGGGCTGAGGCGCGGGGGAGCGGGTCAGCGGGGCTGCTTGTCGCGCTGACGTACCCTAAGACCGGCCTCCTGAAGCCGACGCAGCAGCTCGCGCCCGGTCACGACCTCCGCGCCGAGCGCGATGAGCTCGTCGCGCCGTTCCTGCGGGTAGTCGTAGTGGTCGTTGTCGAAGCCGCGCTCAGGTATCCCGGCGCGCCGCGCGAAGGCGTGCAACTCGGCGAGAGAGACGTCCGAGACGAGATGCCCCCACAGGGTGCCGTGATTCGGCCAGATCGCCTCGTCGATCAGCACCGCCATATCGCCACCCTACGGGAGGGGTGCGGTGCCCGACCGGCGCGCCCTGGCTCGGGGAGAGCGCGGTCCGTAGGATGCCTCACATGAGCATCGTCGCCAACTCACGAGACACCTCGCTCGCCCGGGATGCCCTGATCACCGCGGCCTGGGTCGCCGCCGTGCTCCTCGTCATCTCCTTCGCCGACTTCCTGTTCTCGTCCATTCCGTGGGTTTTCGCCTCGGCGTATTGGCCCCAGGGCGGTGGTTTGGGTGGCGGGCTTTACGACGTGGCCGGTCCCTCGGTTGCGTCGCTGCTCGGTGGCACGGTGCAGGGCTTCCTCGCGGGGATCGCGGTTCAGATCATCCCGTTCGCGGTCGGTGTGTTCCTCTCGCTGTGGTTGTTGCTGCCGTTGAGGCAGGCAGACGGGATCATGCAGATCGCCCTGCGCGGCCTCGTCGCCTCGCTCGCGGGGGCCGTGCTCGCGACGCTCGTCAGCCTGATCGTGCAGCTCGGAACGGGCAGCTGGCCCGCGCTGTTGCCGAATGCGATCGGCTTCGTCGCCCTCGCCGTGCGGAACGCCCCCGTGGTGCTTCTCGTGATCGTCGTTCGGCGCTTCGTGCCGCTGCGCGCACGGGCCTGAGCGTGTTTGCCGGATGCGGCCCCGTCGGCTATTCTTGATCCTTGGTGTCTTGCCGCATGCGTCCGCGTGACGCGGTGCGGTTCCCCAGCGGGGAGTACACCCGCGCCCAGGTTTCGCGCCGGGCACAGACTTCCATCCATACGTAAGGAACTCACGTGGTTTACGCAGTTGTGCGCGCCGGTGGTCGGCAGGAGAAGGTCGAGGTGGGCTCGATCGTCGTGCTCGATCGTCTCAAGGCCGATCAGGGCGGCAAGGTCGAGCTCACCCCCGTTCTCTTCGTCGACGGTGACACGATCACGCACGACGAGAAGGCCCTCGCCAAGGTCAAGGTGACCGCCGAGGTCATCGGCCACGAGCGCGGCAAGAAGATCGTCATCCAGAAGTTCAAGAACAAGACCGGGTACAAGAAGCGCCAGGGGCACCGCTCCGAGCTGACCCGTGTCAAGATCACCGGCATCAAGTAGGGGCTGAAGACATGGCACACAAGAAGGGCGCATCGTCCACCCGCAACGGTCGCGACTCGAACGCTCAGCGTCTCGGCGTCAAGCGCTTCGGCGGCCAGGTCGTCAAGGCCGGCGAGATCATCGTCCGCCAGCGCGGCACCCACTTCCACCCCGGCGTGAACGTCGGACGCGGTGGCGACGACACCCTGTTCGCCCTCGAGGCGGGCTCGGTGGAGTTCGGCACCAAGGGCGGCCGCAAGGTCGTCAACATCGTCACCCCGGCGTAGTCGCCCGGGCGACACGACTTCCCCGCGAAGACGGGGTATCGCGAAGGGCGGGCTACGGCTCGCCCTTCGTCTTTTTCCGACCAGACCAGCAGACAGGAGCACACGATGGCGACCTTCGTCGACCGCGTGACCCTGCATCTGCGGGCGGGTCACGGTGGAAACGGGTGCGTCTCCGTCCGCCGCGAGAAGTTCAAGCCGCTCGCCGGTCCGGACGGCGGCAACGGAGGCGACGGCGGCGACATCGTGCTCGTCTCCGACCCGCAGGTCACCACCCTGCTCGGGTACCACCGCTCGCCGCACCGATCCAGCGGCAACGGCGGACCCGGCATGGGCGATCACCGCAGCGGCTACCAGGGCGAAGAGCTCGTGCTGCCTGTTCCGGTCGGCACGGTGATCTCGGCCGCCGACGGCGAGCAGCTCGCCGACCTCGCCGAGCCCGGCATGCGCTACGTCGTCGCCGACGGAGGCCGCGGCGGTCTCGGCAATGCCGCACTCGCCACCACCAAGCGCAAGGCGCCCGGCTTCGCGCTGCTCGGCACGATGGGCTACGAGGGCGATGTCGTCCTCGAGCTCAAGACCGTCGCCGACATCGCGCTCGTCGGGTACCCGAGCGCCGGCAAGTCGAGCCTCATCGCGGCGCTCTCGGCGGCGAAGCCGAAGATCGCGGACTACCCGTTCACGACGCTCCACCCGAACCTCGGCGTCGTCGAGGCGGGCGAGGTGCGCTTCACGATCGCGGATGTCCCGGGTCTCATCGAGGGCGCGAGCGAGGGCAAGGGCCTCGGCCTCGAGTTCCTCCGTCACGTGGAGCGCTGCACGGCGCTGCTGCACGTGCTCGACTGCGGAACGCTCGAACCGGGGCGCGATCCGATCTCCGATCTCGATGTGATCCTCGGCGAGCTTGCGGCGTATCCCGTGCCCGAGGGGCAGATCCCGCTGCTGGAGCGTCCCCAGCTGGTCGCGCTCAACAAGGTCGACGTGCCGGATGCGCGCGAGCTGGCCGAGTTCGTGCGCCCGATCCTCGAGGAACGCGGCTATCGCGTCTTCGACGTCTCCGCCGTGAGTCATGAGGGGCTTCGGCAGCTCTCGTTCGCGCTCGGTGAGCTCGTCGCCGCCGACCGGAAGGCCAAGGCGGATGCGCCGCCCCCGCCGCGCATCGTCATCCGTCCGCGGGCCGTCGATGCCGCCGAGTTCGAGGTGCACGTCGAGGGCGGCACCGAGACGATCTACCGGGTCACCGGGGCCAAGCCCGAGCGCTGGATCGAGCAGACCGACTTCGCCAACGACGAGGCCGTCGGATACCTGGCAGACCGGCTCGCGAAGCTCGGCGTCGAGGAAGAGCTCTTCGTGCGCGGCGCGGTGCCGGGGTCGACCGTCGTGATCGGCGAGATGGTCTTCGACTGGGAGCCGACCCTCACCTCCGCTGCCGAGCTCATCACGAGCCCGCGCGGCACGGACGCTCGCCTCGACGACAACCAGCGCGCGACCCGCGCCGAGCGCCGTGAGCGTTACTACGAGCGGATGGACGCCAAGACGGCCGCCCGCGCAGAGCTCGACGCTGAACGCGAGGCGGGTCTCTGGGCAGCCACCGACGACTCCGAGCCGGACGACGAGCAGTGAGCGAGACGCTCGCCGCGGATGCCGTGCGCCAGGAGGTCGTGGGCGCGCGCCGCATGGTCGTGAAGGTGGGGTCGAGTTCCATCTCGGGTGAGCAGGTCGCCCAGATCGATCCGCTCGTCGATGCTCTCGCTTCGGCGTACGCCCGTGGCGCCGAGGTGATCCTCGTCTCCTCCGGTGCGATCGCGACCGGCATCCCGTTCCTCTCGCTCGACGGCCGCCCGACGGATCTCGCCACCCAGCAGGCGGCGGCCGCGGTCGGTCAGAACGTCCTGATGTGGCGCTACCAGACGAGCCTCGACCGCCACGACATCGTCGCGGGGCAGGTGCTGCTCACGGCGGGTGATCTCGAGAACGCGACACCGCGCTCGAACGCTCAGCGCGCCATGGAGCGGCTGCTCGGGTTGCGCATCCTCCCCATCGTCAACGAGAACGACACCGTCGCGACGCACGAGATCCGGTTCGGCGACAACGACCGGCTCGCGGCGCTCGTATCCGAGCTCGTGGGGGCCGACCTGCTCGTGCTCCTGTCGGACGTCGACGCGCTCTACACGCGTCCGCCCCAGCTCCCCGGCGCGCGCCGGATCGACCACGTGCCGTTCGCGGACGACCTCGCGGGCGTCGAACTCGGCGACATCGGCGCGGCGGGCGTCGGCACCGGGGGAGCGGGCACCAAGATCGCGGCCGCGAAGCTCGCGGCGTCCTCGGGCACGGCCGTGCTCCTCGCGTCCACAGCGAACGTCGCCGCCGCGCTTGCCGGCGCCCCGACCGGTACCTGGTTCGAGCCCGCGCCGCAGCAGGCCGGATAGCACGGCGCGGCCGAGCCGCCCCTCGCTAGAATTCCGGCATGCCGGACACCTCGACCACCTTGAGCCTCGTCGACAAGCTCGATGCGGCCCGCACCGCGTCGATCGCGCTCGCCCAGGCGCCGACCGCCCAGAAGAACGCGGGCCTCGAAGCGATCGCCGCGGCTGTCGAGTCGGGTGCCGCCAGCATCCTGCCTGCGAACGAGCTCGATCTCGCCAACGGACGCGAGAACGGGCTCTCCACCGGGCTGCAGGATCGCCTCCGCCTCGACGAGGCACGCCTCGCGGGACTCGCGGCGGCGACGCGCGAGATCATCGCTCTTCCGGATCCGGTGGGCGGCGTGGTGCGCGGCTCGACCCTCCCCAACGGACTCCAGCTCACCCAGGTGCGCGTGCCCTTCGGCGTCGTCGGCGCCATCTACGAGGCGCGGCCCAACGTCACGATCGACATCGCCGCGCTCGCGCTGAAGTCCGGCAACGCCGTCGTGCTGCGGGGTGGTTCCGCCGCCGAGAACACCAACCGCGTGCTCGTCGAACTCATCCAGGGCGCGCTCGCCTCGGTCGGGTTGCCCGCCGATGCGGTGCAGACGATCGACGAATTCGGGCGCGAGGGCGCGACGCAGCTCATGGGCGCGCGCGGCTACGTCGATGTGCTCATTCCGCGCGGTTCGGCGCAGCTGATCGACACGGTTGTCCGCGAATCGAAGGTCCCCGTCATCGAGACGGGTGCGGGTGTCGTGCACCTGTTCCTCGACCGCTCCGCGGACCTTGACATGGCGACCGCCATCGCCGTGAACTCGAAGGTGCAGCGGCCGAGCGTGTGCAATGCCCTCGAGACCCTGCTGGTCGACGCGGACGCCGCCGAGCGCCTCCTTCCTCCGGTGCTCGCAGCGCTCGCCGACAACGGCGTCACCATCCACGCGGACGAGCGAACTCGACAGCTCTACCCGGATGCCGTCCCGGCGACCGACGACGACTGGGCCACGGAGCACATGAGCCTCGACCTCTCGGTCAAGGTGGTCGAAGGGCTCGACGAGGCGCTCGAGCACATCCGCCGCTACTCCACCCACCACACCGAGTCGATCGTGACCGACGACATCCGCACCGCGAACCGCTTCCTCGCCGAGGTGGACTCCGCGGTCGTCATGGTCAACGCGGCCACGCGCTTCACGGACGGCGGCGAGTTCGGCTTCGGCGCCGAGGTGGGTATCTCCACCCAGAAGCTGCACGCGCGTGGACCGATGGGCCTGCCCGAGCTCACGAGCACGAAGTGGATCGTGCGGGGCGACGGCCAGGTGCGCGGCTGAACGCACCCGCCCGGTAGACTCGACGGCACGCCGCAGAGGCGACCGAGAAGGTGAAAGAGGTTCCGATGCTGTCGACGATCCTGGCTGAGACCGAGCACGAGGCCGCGCCGATGATCGCCGAGCCGTGGGTCTTCGCTCTGATCGCCGCCGTCATCTTCGTGGTGCTGGCGATCGTCACGTGGAGCTACCGTGACGTGGCCAACCGTCACAGCGACAAGGTCTCGAGCCACGACGCGGGGCATGGCGGCCACCACTAGGCTCACCTCGTGAGCGAAGGAGCCGCACGTCGGCCGAGGGTCGGCGTCATGGGCGGCACCTTCGACCCGGTGCATCACGGTCACCTCGTGGCCGCATCCGAGGTGCAGCAGACGTTCGACCTCGACGAGGTCGTCTTCGTGCCCACGGGCCAGCCGTGGATGAAGGCGGAGGTGAGCACCGCCGAGCACCGCTACCTCATGACGGTCATCGCGACGGCCTCGAATCCGCGGTTCACGGTGAGCCGGGTCGACATCGATCGTGGCGGCCCCACCTACACGATCGACACCCTCCGCGACCTGCGGCGCATGCGTCCGGATGCCGAGCTGTTCTTCATCACCGGCGCGGATGCGGTGGCGCAGATCGTGCAGTGGAAGGACGTCGACGAGCTCTGGGAGCTCGCGCACTTCGTCGCCGTGTCGCGTCCGGGGCATGCCCTCGACATTCGCGGATTGCCGGAGGCTGGCGTAAGCTCGTTGGAAGTGCCCGCTCTCGCCATCTCCTCCACAGAGTGCCGTGAGCGAGTAGGACGGGGCTTCCCCGTGTGGTACTTGGTCCCCGATGGTGTTGTGCAGTACATCTCCAAGCACCACCTCTATCGGAGAACGACATGACGACCTACCAGGATCAGCCGCTTTCGCGCCGCGAGATCCGGGAGCGCGAGGCCGAAGCGGCTCGCGCCGCCGCCGCGGCGTCATCCGAGGGCGCCGACGCGCCGACCGGCTCTCAGGCGCCGGTCTCCGAGGCGACCTCCGAGCCGCTCACCTACGTGACCCAGCAGCGTCCGCCGCTGCCGCAGTACGACGTTCCGCTCGCCTCGTCGCAGCCCGTGCACGAGCCGGAGTCCGGCTCGGATGAGGATGCCGATCGCGGATACCGCTTCCGCGACTTCAGCCCCGAGGGGCGCCGGGCCATGCGATCCAACTGGCAGCCTGCGGCCTCGGACTCGTCCGACCTCGACTACCGCACGCAGGGTCGCGCCGAGGTGCGTCCCCCGTCCGCGGAGCCCGCGCCCGCGGCGCAGCCGTCGACTGCCGAGACGCCCGCTGCCCACGTGCCGCCGGCACCCCCCGCGTACACGGCGTCCGCCGCGCCGGTCGCCGGTGCGGCTCTCGAGCACACTCTGACGCGGCGTGAGCTGCGTGCGATGCGCGAGGCGCAGGAGCGCGAGGCAGCGGCGCAGTCCGGTTCGGCCGCGCCGGTTGCCCCGTCGTCCGAGGCCCCGGTCGTACCGTCGTCGGCCCCGATCGCCCCGCCGCAGGTGCCGTCCGCCGCTCCGATCGCATCCGCTCCACCCGCAGCTCCCGCGGCCGCGTCGGCTCCGCCCGCACCGGCCACCGACTGGCGCGCCGCGTTCGAGGCTGCCCCCCAGCCCTCGGCGGCTCCGGTTGCCGAACCGAGCTTCGACGACCTGCTCGCAGGCGACCCGGACGACGGCGTCGATGATTCCGTTCCGTCGGCTGACGCCGCGGAGCCCGCCGACACGACTCCGCCGCCGCTGATCGAGCCGGCCGAGCCGTCGACCGACGCGCTCGCCAGTTTCGAGGCGCTCTTCCGCGAGACGGGCGCGTCGCCGGTGGTGCCCGCGCCGGTGGAGAGCACCCCGCCCGCGCCGAGTGCTCCGCCTGCCGTGGAGATCGCGCCGGAGCCGCTGGCTCCCTCACCGCAGATCTTCCCGATCACCTCGCCCGTGCCGATGCCGCCGAGCTTCTCGCAATATGCGGCCGGTGTGAGCCCGGCGGCGCCTCCGTCGGCGCCCGTCGAGCCGCCCATCTTCGTCGCGCCGCCTGCGCCGTCGCCGTTCTCCGCCCCGTCGGTTGCGAGCGCAGCTCCCGTGGCACCGGAGGTCGACGAGCAGACCGTCGAGTCCACCTCTCAGCCGCCCCTGGCGGGTGAGCGTCCGCGCAACCACTGGTCGCGTCAGGCCGAGCTCGACGACGAGGATCAGCCCGCCACGGGGTCGCTCACGCGCGACGTGGGAGCGAGCTCGGTCACGGGAAGTGCCCTCGTGCTGCCGGAGATCCCCAACACGGGCCTCATCGCAGGGCCTCTCGGCACCGGCGATGTCGTCGTCACGGGGTCGATCTCGTTGCCCGCGAGCCTTTCGTCGACGGGCGCGCTGCCTGCGCAGCTCGACGAGTCCGACCTGGATCACCTCCTCGACGTCGGTGACCAGCAGGTGACCTCCACCGACTCCCAGCCGGTGCGCGCCATCCGCGCGGTCAGCAGCCACACGTCCTCGCGCGACATCATCAACACGGTCGCGCCCAAGCGCAGCAACCGGGCTCTCACGACCCTCATCATCGCCGCGGCGGGGATGGCGGTCGTCGTGGTCGCGTTGCTGGCGGTCGCTCTCGCCTCGGGCGTGCTCGGCTAGTGACTCAGGAAGAGCCCACCACGTGACCGCATCCGATCGCGCACGCGAACTCGTGCTCGTCGCCGCCCACGCCGCCGACGACAAGAAGGCGGAGGACGTGGTGGCGCTCGACGTCTCAGGTCCCTTGCCGCTGACGGACGCCTTCGTGCTCGCCTCGGGCGACAACGAGCGCAACGTCGTCTCGATCGCGAACGGCGTCGAGGACGCCATGCTCGAGGCAGGCGCCAAGCCCATCCGGCGCGAGGGCCGCGGCGAGGGCCGCTGGATCCTTCTGGATTTCGGCGACATCGTGGTGCACGTCTTCCACCGGGAAGACCGGATGTTCTATTCGCTCGAGCGGCTCTGGAAGGACTGCCCGACCCTGCCGACAGGTCTCAGCGAGCAATCCCGCGCATGAGCCAGGGTCGCAGCGCCCGGGTGATGAGCGGGAGCGCGACGTAGGTCATGATCGGCGTGACCGCCACGACGGCGACGAACACGCGCGCCCACAGCGGCCAGTCGGGGATCAGCCAGCCGAAGAACGTGTTCGCCGCGAGGCTGAGCGGATAGAACACGAGGAAGATCGACACCATCTGCTTCCATCGCGGAGGTGTGCCGGCGCTGGGCGAGATGACCTCGACGGACGACGGGGCGTCGAACCATCCCTCGATGCCGGTCCGGCGTTCGAGGCGGGAGTCCTCGACGATGCCCTGCGCCGATCCGACCCACCACGCCCGCTCGGGGGAGGCCTGCCAGGCCGCGAGGCTCTCGTCGTCCGCGAAGCGGAACAGCATGTGCCATTCGGGGCTCGCCGGGTCGGGGCGGATCCAGCCGGAGCCGAGGTAGCCGGGGCGTGCGCTCAGCAGATCCTGGCCGGCGCGGGCCCACGCCGCGGCTTCGGCGGCTCGGTCCGGGTCGACGCGGCGGGTGATCGCGATCGTGACGGGTTCGGTCATGGATCAATGGTGTCATTCAAACTGATGTAAGCTTGTCGGGTTGTCTCCGGAGACGGAGTTCAGCCCACGGGTCTGTGGCGCAGCTGGTAGCGCACCTGCATGGCATGCAGGGGGTCAGGGGTTCGAGTCCCCTCAGATCCACCATTTCATCGAAGTTCCCCTTGTGATTCACGCTCACCGATCGAGTTGAGGAACTTCATGGCGGACAAGATCGACTTCACCAAGGCGCTGGGCAGCTACAAGGCCCCGCGAGACGGATTCGTGATCGTCGATGTACCCGACATGCGGTATCTGGCGATCGACGGGCACGGCGACCCGAACACCTCGCCCGCCTACGCTGAGGCCCTCGCGGCGCTGTATCCGGTGGCGTACAAGATCAAGTTCGCCAGCAAGCGCGAGCTCGGGCGCGACTACGCGATCCCGCCTCTCGAAGGACTGTGGTGGTCCGACGATCTGGCGTCGTTCACGACGTCTCGCGACAAGTCCCGCTGGGACTGGACGATGATGCTGCTGGTTCCCGAATGGATCGACCAGCATGCGGTCGACGAGGCGATCGCCCAAGTCGGAGCGAAGGCTCCACCTGCGCGCCTCGCCGATGTGCGCGTCCGCTCACTCGCCGAGGGGCGTTGCGTGCAGACGCTCCACATCGGTTCGTTCGACGACGAAGGGCCGGTCCTCGAGCGCATGCACGACGAGTTCATCCCCGAGCACGGATTCCGCCCCAGTGGCACGCACCACGAGATCTACTTCAGCGACGCGCGTCGAGTGCCTCCCGAGAAGTTCCGCACCATCCTTCGCCAGCCGGTGGTGTCGACTCAGCGATAGCGAATCCTCGCTCCAACCCGTGCTAACTTGTATATACAAGTGCGGAGGCTCTGACACGTGGGGCCCGGTGAACAGCTGAGAGCGAGCAAGCAGTGACAGCAACGCGGTCGTCCATTCTGGAGGGCAACGCCTTCGACTCAGCCCACGTCGATGGACTTCCGGCCAGGGAACGCTCGATGGTTCAGCGTCGGGCCGAAAGTCTGGGGCCGTCGTATCGGCTCTTCTACAACGCGCCCCTCAACATCGTTCGCGGCGACGGCGTGCACTTGTACGACGCCGACGGCCAGGAGTATCTGGATTGCTACAACAACGTCGCGAGCATCGGACATGCCCACCGCCGAGTCGTTCAGGCGATCGCGGCGCAAGCGTCGACGTTGAACACCCACACGCGGTATCTCGGAGAGCCGATCCTCGACTACGCGGAGAACTTGCTGTCCACCTTGCCGGCGCAACTCGATCGAGTGATGTTCGTGTGCACTGGCTCGGAAGCGAACGACCTCGCTCTGCGAGTCGCCTTCGAGTCGACCGGGGGAACGGGCGTGGTCGTCACCGACGAGGCGTATCACGGGACGACGGCCCTGGTCGCGGGCGCCTCTCCGGCGACCGGCTCGGGCCAACCGCTCAACCCCGCTGTGCGAACCGTGCCGCCGCCGGACGCGTACCGAGGTCCGACGAACGACCCGGCTGCTCTGGGCGCGTGGTTCGCGGCGAATGTCGACGCAGCTTTCGCCGACCTCGCCCGACACGGGTACCGCGCCGCTGCCTTCCTGGCCGACTCGATCTTCTCCTCCGACGGTGTCTACACCGACCCGAGGGGAGTTCTCGCTCAGGCGGTCGATGCCACGCACCGGCACGGGGCCGTGTTCATCGCGGATGAGGTGCAGCCCGGATTCGCCCGCACGGGAGACACCTTCTGGGGGTTCGCCCGTCACGGGGTGATTCCCGACATGGTCACCATGGGAAAGCCGATGGGCAACGGGATGCCGATTGCTGCGCTCGCGGCGTCGGCCAAGGTGCTCGCCCCGTTCGGCGAACGCGTGCCCTACTTCAATACCTTCGGAGGAAATCCGGTGTCGATCGCCGCGGCGGCGGCGGTGCTGGACGTCATCGAGGACGAGGGGTTGCAGGAGAACTCGCGCGTGCGAGGGGCGCAGCTGCGGCAAGGCCTCGCCGAGTTGTACTCCCGCCACGAGCTCATCGGCGACATCCGAGGCGCGGGCCTCTACGCGGGCGTCGAATTGGTGTCGAGCCGGGGTGGGAAAGAACCTGCGCCTGCTGTCGCGAGCGCCGTCATCAACGCGATGCGCGATCGACGGGTTCTGATCTCGGTGTGCGGCCCGCACAACTCGACCCTCAAGATACGGCCGCTGCTGATCAGCTCCGAAGGGGATATCTCGCGCTTGCTGGAGGCCCTCGATGCGACTCTGAGCGACGTGGCGCGGTCACTGTAGTCTCGACGCGGTAGAGGCGCGGGTACGCCGACGACAGCGGAAGCGGGAGAGCACCGGATGACAGGGGATGACCCACGGCCGATGCATGAGCGCATCACCGAGTCGCTGAGGTCGGAGATCATCTCGGGGCAGTATCCGCCCGGGAGTGCGTTGCCCTCGGAGGCGCAGTTGTGCGGGATCTGGGGAGTCTCGCGGGGTCCGGTGCGGCATGCTATCCAGACCCTGTCGAACGAGGGCTACCTCAAGCTGTCGCGTGGCAAGGCTGCAACGGTACGTGCGCGCCCGGTGCTGCAGAACGCCGACTCCTACACCCCGTTCTCCCAGTGGGCTCGAGCCACCGGCCACACCTTCGGTCAGCAGACAGAGAGTTTCTCGATGCACGCGAGCGACGACGCCACCGCGGCCCTGCTCGATGTGACTCCGGGCGACCGGATCTTCGAGATGACGCGGCTGAGATTGTTGGATGGGCGGCCGTGCATGCTCGAGCGGTCGATCTTCACCGAGCCGGTCGGTCGCCTCCTGATGCAGTTCGACCTCGATTCCGGCGGTATCTCCGACTACCTCGCCGAGCGGGGGGTCCACTATTCGGTCATCGAGCAGCAGATCGACGCGGTGCCCGCGGATTCGATCGACGCCACGCAACTCCAGGTGCCGGTCGGATCGCCTCTGCTGCGGGTGCGTCGCCGCGCGGCCGACGATGCCGGGGTCGTCTGGGAGTTCTCCGACGACCGCTACCTCCCTGATGTGGTGAGTTTCCACACTTCTTTCCGGCGCGAGCTGCAGGCGAACTGACCCGCGATGGCCGACCAGATTTCTGACAGGTGAAATCTGGATTAACGCGGACGCCCGTGTAACCGGCGCCATCAAATCTATGCAAGAGTTTGACTTGTCTATACAAGTTGGCTCGCTCCCGATGGGGCGTGTCGAAGAAGTCAAGGAGGCTCTGGGTGGACATTCCCACACCGCGTACGGCGACGGCTGCTGAGGCGCAGGGATGACCGGTCTGATCGACGTCGCACTGAGCTTCGTCGACTCGCCGTGGCTCCTTCTCATCGTTCTCGTCTTCACGATCGCCGACTCGTTCGTTCCGACGGTGCCCAGCGACGAGGTGATCATCGCCCTGTCCGCGCTGGCGGTCGCCGCAGGCCACCCCGTCGTGCTCGTGGGACTCCTCGTGGTGGCTCTGCTCGGGGCGATCATCGGCGACAGCCTCGCCTTCACGATCGGACGGGTCATTCCCCAAGCACGGCTCCGAAAGCGGTCCAGGATCGCGAAGATGCTCGACGCCGCCACGCGCCAGCTCGATCAGCACGGCGCGCGCATCATCGTGACAGCACGATTCCTGCCGTTCGTTCGCGTCGGGATCACTGTCGTGGCTGGGGGACTGATCTCTTACCGCAAATGGCTGCCCTACGGCGTGGCCGCGTGTGTGCTCTGGGCCACGTACACCGTCGCGATCGGCGCGTTGGCCGCTCAGTGGTTCGGCGACCAGCCCTTGCTGGCCATGGCGTTCGGGCTCGTGCTGGCGCTCGTGCTGAGCGTGATCATCGATCGAGCCGTGCGCTTCCGAGCGGCGCGACGCGCGCGTACCGCCGACGCAGGGGCGCCGGACCAGGTCTTGCCCGGCCGCCCGACGAAGTCGGCAGTCGCGGTGGCGGGGGAGGACGCGTGACGCGGCACGTGGTTCTCATCGGCGTCGACGGCCTGCGAATCGACGATGCGCTCGCCGGCGGCGACGCCCCAGCGCTCACGGCCTTCGTCGACGCGGGGTCGATGGCATCCATGGAGATGGAGGTCCCGACGCTGTCCGGCCCGGGGTGGGCGTCGATCCTCACCGGTGCGTCCCACGCGGAGCACGGAGTCCGCGACAACTTCTTCAGCGGCCACAACCTGCTCGATCACGCCGATTTCCTCAGTCGTGCCTGGTTCGCGGACCAAACCGTGACCACGTGGGTCGCCACGAGCTGGCCTCCCATCGCCGATCCGGCTGGACCCGCCCCCATCGTGTGGTGGCGGGACGAGGCGCGCCGATCCGGACGGCACAACGTGATCGTCCGCGACGGGGAGACCTACGGATACAGCCGCATGGACGGCGAGGTGGTCGCGTGGTCCGCCCAATCGCTGCGCTGGCTCGGCCCTCGCGCGAGCTTCATCTATCTGGGCGAGGTCGACCTCGCAGGACACCTCTACGGTGGGGCGGCTCCGGAGTACCGGGCGGCCGTCGCTTCCGTCGACGGGCGGCTCGCGACGCTGATCGAATCGGTGCGGGAGCGTGCGGCCGCGAACCCCGACGAGGAGTGGCTCGTGGCGATCACCACGGATCACGGGCACCTTGATATCGGCGGCCACGGGGGGAGCGATCCGATCCTCACTCGAGCGTTCCTCGCGGCACAGCTGATCAGCGCGGGAGGTGTGAAGCGGCCCGCGCTGCCGACGGCAATCGTTCCCACATTCGTCGCGCCCTATCTGCTCGACATGCTCGCCGGTGGCGACGGCCTCGTCGCGGGTGGGCGAGATCTGTGACCGACCCGCTCGTGGTGGTCGACCTCGCCCTCCGCACGCTGCTCGCACTCGCCCTCGGGGCGGTCATCGGACTCGAACGTCAATGGAGGCTGCGCACGGCCGGGATCAGGACGAACGCGCTCGTCGCCGTCGGTTCAGCGTTGTTCGTCATCATGGGGTCGACCGGATTCGGCACGATGGCGGCCGCCGATCCGACCCGTGTTGCAGCACAGGTGGTCTCCGGAATCGGATTTCTCGGTGCCGGTGTGATCCTGCGCGACGGAGCCAACATCCGAGGCCTCACGACGGCGGCGACACTCTGGTGCGCGGCTGCCGTCGGCATGCTCGCCGGAGCGGGGATGACGGTGATGGCGCTCATCGGAGCCGGAGCGATCGTCGCGACGAACACCGGACTTCGTCCGCTGGGAATGGCGATCAATCGCCACCACGGACGGGATGCGCTCCCTCCCCACAACGACTCGCTGGTCGCGGCGACCGACTACGTCGTGGAAGTCAGCACCACGGAGAAGAACGAGCTGCGCATGCGCGCGATGGTTCTTCATGCGCTGGATCGTCCGGAGTTCACCCTCCGGTCGCTGAACGTCCGGCACGGTAAGAACTCGCGGCTCGTGGTGGTCGCGGGAATCTCCGCGCCGGAGCGGGCAGGCACGGCGGGGCTCGAGAGCCTGATGCAGCACATCAGCCTCGACCCCAAGGTCAGCTCGACGCGGTGGTGGGCCAGCGACAACGACGACTGACCTCGCGCCGCTCAGTACGCCGGCACCTCGAGCATCCGTCCGCCCTGCATCGCGGATTCGTGCGCGACGATGCCGGGTGCCGTGATGGTCGCTGCACGTCGTGCGCCGATCGCGGGTTCGCGACCGTCGACCACCGCCGAGACGAACTCGTGCACGAGATGCGGATGCGATCCGCCGTGCGACGCGTGCACCGTCACCTCGGGCCGGCCTCCGGGTGGGCGATAGCGCCCGTCGCGGGTGAACGGCGCCAGCGCGGCGGGCAGCGAATCCGTGCGATCGGGTGCGTGCACCTCCTCGCGACGGATGCCGCGCCCGCCGCGTGCTCCGTCGGCGGGTCCCGCCGAGTACACGATCGCGGCGTCGCCCTCGACCGACGGCCACTCGAGGGCGCCGCGGTCGCCGTACACGTTGAAGCCTTCCTGGTAGGAGCGGGCGTTCTCGAAGAACGAGACCGTCACCTGGGCGGTCAGCGGCGCCTCCGTCGAGAGACGCATGAGCGCCGACTCGATCGGGTACGGGTTCGTGCCGTCACCGCGGTGCAGTGGCAGCAGCTCGCCCGACCCGAGGCACGTCACCGACTCCACGCGCGCATCCGCGAGGGCGAGGAGCGGGGCGATCACATGGGTCGCGTACCGCATCGGCGGGTACCCCATCCAGTACGGTGCGTAGCCGTCGAGGTCTTGGATGTGCGCGCCGCTCAGGTAGCCGAGTCTGCCGAGCGCTCCGGTGTCGCGGAGGTGGAGCGCGTGCAGGAACTCGCGCTGGTAGAGCGCGGTCTCCATCATCATGTACGCGCCGCTCGCCCCGGACGCCGCCTCCACGACGCGCGCGATGTCGTCCAGCTCCGTCGCCATCGGCACCGCGCTGGCACACGCGCGCCCGCTGTCGAGCACCGCGAGCGTCTGCTCCACATGGAACCGCACGGGCGAGAGCAGGTGGACGGCATCCCACGTGCCCGAGGCGAGCGCGCTGTCGAGGTCCTCGTAGTCGGCGTCGAGCCCGAACGCGTCCGCCGTCGCGCGGCGACGGGCCGCATCCGGCTCGACGAGTCCCACCCGGGCGACCTCGGGATGCAGCTGATACAGGGGCAGGAAGTCCCGGCCGAACCCGGCACCCACCACGAGAACGTCGATCACGCGTCCATCCTGGCGGTCGCGACCCCGCTCACGCCGGAGTCGCGGATGTCGATCCCGCTCAGGGCACCGAGTACCCGGCCGCCCGGAACAGCTCGTACCACTCCGCGCGCGTGAGCTCCACGTCGGATCCCTGCGCCGCTGCCGCCACGCGCGCCGGTGTCGTGGTGCCGAGCACCACCTGCGTCTTCGCGGGGTGGCGCGTGATCCACGCGACGGCGATCGCCTCCGCGGGAACGTCGTAGCTCGCTGCCAGGCGGTCGATGACCGCGTTCAGCTCGGGGTAGCGATCCGATCCGAGGAACGGTCCGTCGAAGAAGCCCGCCTGGAACGGCGACCAGGCCTGCACGGCGATGTCGTGGAGACGGCAGTAGTCGATGATGCCGTCGTCGCGGGGGATCGACTGGTTGAGGCCCTGCATGTTGGCGGCCACTCCCTGCGCGATCATCGGCGCGTGGGTGATCGACAGCTGCAGCTGGTTCGCCACGATCGGCTGGGTCACGTAGTGGCGCAGCAGCTCCAGCTGACCGACCGTGTGATTCGAGACGCCGAAGGCCCGCACCTTTCCGGATTCCGCGAGCTCGTCGAATGCCCGCGCGACCTCTTCGGGCTCCACGAGCGCGTCGGGGCGGTGCAGCAGCAGGATGTCGAGGTAGTCGGTGCCGAGCGCTTCGAGCGAGCCGTTGACCGACGCGATGATGTGCTCGTACGAGAAGTCGAAGTACGGCCCCTCGCGCACGATGCCGGCCTTCGACTGGATCACGAACTGCTCCCGCTCGCCGGGCGTCAGCTGCATCGCCTCCGCGAAGCGGCGCTCGCATCCGTGCAGCTCTGCGCCGTAGACGTCGGCGTGGTCGAGGAAGGTGATGCCCGCGTCGCGCGCCGTGTTCACGAGCTCGCGCACCTCGTCATCCGTCTTGTCCTGGATGCGCATCAGCCCGAGCACGACCTCGGGCACCTCCAGCTCGGTACCGGGAAGGGTGAAGGTCTTCATGGTTCTCCTCTGGATGGTCAGGTCGCGAAGCGCCCGGGATGGGGTTCACGACGTGATCGACCCTACGAGACCTCGATGTGCGTTGCCCGCGGTCGGCGTAGACCGCCCCTTCTGCTCGGCTCCGCTCCGGCGTACCATCCGTCGTGACGGGCGTCGCCGCCCCCCACTGAGCCGGACCCCACCTCCGGCGCGCGGTGCGCCCACCGGAGGGGTGACCATGGAGGGCAAGCCGAACATCCTCATCATCTGGGGTGACGACATCGGCATCACGAACGTCAGCGCCTACTCGAACGGGGTGATGGGCTACCGAACACCCAACATCGACCGGATCGGCGACGAGGGCGTGATCTTCACCGACTACTACGGCGAGCAGAGCTGCACCGCGGGCCGCGCCGCATTCATCACCGGCCAGAACCCCTACCGCACCGGCCTCACCAAGGTCGGGATGCCGGGAGCCGACGTCGGCCTCCGAGCCGAGGACCCGACGATCGCCACGGCGCTCAAGGAGCAGGGCTACGCCACCGGCCAGTTCGGCAAGAACCACCTCGGCGACCGTGACGAGTTCCTCCCCACCATGCACGGGTTCGACGAGTTCTTCGGCAACCTCTACCACCTGAACGCGGAAGAGGAGCCGGAGCACCGCGACTACCCGAGCGAGGACGACCTCCCCGGATTCCACGACCGCTTCGGGCCGCGCGGCGTGATCCACTCGTGGGCCAACGGCGACGGCACCCAGCGCGTGGAGGACACCGGACCCCTCACGAAGAAGCGGATGGAGACGGTCGACGAGGAGTTCCGCGACGCGGCGATCGACTTCATGACCCGAAAGAGCGGCGAGGACGAGCCGTTCTTCCTCTGGTTCAACTCCACGCACATGCACTTCCGCACGCACGGCAAGCCCGAGAGTCGCGGACGCGCCGGCCGCTGGCAGTCGGAGTACCACGACACGATGTGCGATCACGACGACATCGTGGGTGACCTGCTCGATACCCTCGACGAGCTCGGCATCGCGGACAACACGATCGTCATGTACTCCACCGACAACGGCCCCCACATGAACTCGTGGCCGGACGCCGGCATGACGCCGTTCCGCAACGAGAAGAACTCCAACTGGGAGGGCGCATACCGGGTGCCGGCGCTCATGCGCTGGCCGGGTCACATCCCGGCGGGCACGACGCTCAACGGCATCGTGAGTCACGCCGACTGGTTCGTGACGCTGCTCGCGATCGCGGGTGAGCCGAAGATTGCCGAGAAGCTGAAGGCGGGCACCGAACTGGGCGGCACGCAGTTCAAGGTGCACCTCGACGGCCACAATCAGCTCGACTACATCACGGGGGCTGCCGAGAAGAGCCCGCGAGACTTCTTCTTCTACGTCTCCGATGAGGGAGACCTCACCGCGCTCCGCTACGACAACTGGAAGATCGTGTTCCTCGAGCAGCGCACCGAGGGAACGCTCGGGGTGTGGCTTGATCCGTGGGTCGAACTGCGGGCGCCGAAGATCTTCAACCTCCGCACCGATCCGTTCGAGAGAGCGGATCGCACCTCGAACGTCTACTACGACTGGCTGCTCGAGCGGGTGTTCCTGCTGCTGCCGGCGCAGGCGTTCGTGGCGCGGATGGCGCAGACACTCGCCGAGTTCCCGCCGAGGCAGAAGCCGGCGTCGTTCACGATCGACCAGGTGATCGCCAAGCTCGAGGACGTGACGAGCGGGGCCTCCTAGCGGCCCGGCCGCGACGGTAGCGTGAGCGCGTGGCTGCTCCCGTGCGCGACATGGTCGCGATCCCGGCGGGGACGTTCCGCATGGGGTCCGACGATTTCTACCCCGACGAGCGCCCCGTGCACGTGCGCGAGGTCGAGGGGTTCGCCATCGATCGTTACGAGGTGACGAACGCGGATTTCGCCGCGTTCGTCGACGAGACCGGCTACCGGACCGTCGCCGAACGCCCGCTCGATGCGGAGCAGTTCCCGCAATTGAGCGAGGAGGAGCTGGCGCCCGGAGCGATGGTGTTCACGCCGACCGAGGGGCCGGTCGACCTGCGCAACTGGCGCGCCTGGTGGCGGTGGCAGCCGGGGGCATCGTGGCGGCACCCGGGCGGGCCCGAGACGAGCATCGACGACCGCACGACGCATCCGGTGGTGCACATCGCCTACGAGGACGCCCTCGCCTACGCCGAGTGGGCGGGCGCCCGGCTGCCGACCGAGGCGGAGCACGAGTACGCGGCGCGCGGCGGGCTCGAGGGTGCCCGGTTCGCGTGGGGCGACGAGCCCTTCCCCGGCGGTGTCGCGCAGGCGAACACCTGGCTCGGGCACTTCCCGTACCAGCACGTGAGCTGGGCGGGGACGGCCCCGGTGGGCTCGTACGCGCCGAACGGGTACGGCCTCTTCGACATGACCGGGAACGTGTGGGAGTGGACGAGCGACTACTACACGCCGCGTCACATCATGCCGGGGGAGGCGCCGGTGGAACGGGGCCTTCGCGCCGACCTGCTCGCGGCGGGAAGCGTCGACGAGACCGGTGCCCCGCGTCGCGTGCTGAAGGGTGGATCGCACCTCTGCTCGCCCGAGTACTGCCTGCGCTTCCGCCCCGCGGCGCGCTCCCCGCAGGCGGAGGACACCGGCATGTCGCACATCGGATTCCGGCTCGCGCGCGACCTCTGATCCGGATCGGCGTGCGCCTACGCGAGCGCGAACAGCCCGGCGAGGCCCACGCCGTAGATCAGCAGGACGATGAGCGAGTCGACGCCCATTCCGAGAACCCGGCGGTGCGGACGCAGGATGAGTCCGATGACGTACACGAGGGTCAGCAGCATCGCGAGAGCCGTCAGATAGATGTCGACGCCGCCTGCCGTCGGCAGCACGGCCTGGCCCGAGATGAGCGTCGCGGGCAGAAGTATCACCGGCAGGAACGCGTTGCCCCCGAAGATGTCGCTCACCGCGAGTTCGTCGTCGCCCTGACGGATCGCCTGCAGACCTGTCGAGATCTCGGGCAGCGAGGTGGCGAGGGCGAGCACTGTCGCGCCGAACAGCACGCCCGAGAGTCCGAGCTCGGACGCCGCGGCGTCGCCCGCGCGTTCGAGTGCGACACCACCCGCGAGCGTCGCGAGGGCGGCGCCCGCGAACACGGCGACGAGCTTCGGCGTCGACATCTTCGCGTAGCTCGGGTGCGGCTTCTTTGAGCGGGGGTGGCGGCCCGCCGACCCGGAACCGTGTTCGGACGACGAGCCGGAGTGCTCCGCATGCACGAGCTTCCACGGGAGGTGACGTTCGGCTCGGCGGATCACCAGGAGCCCGCCGACCCAGACCGCCGTGATGATCACGACATCCGGTGTGAGGCGCGCGAACATCAGGTCGGAGGGGAGCTGCGTGCCTGCGACGACCACACCCAACACGGTCACGAGCACAACGGCCTCGAGCACGAGCACGAGCGACGCGGCCCGGAACGTCAAGGGGCCCGTGAGGTTGTCGCGGCGCCCGAACGCGTCGAGCAGCACGAGCACAACGGTCTGCATCGCAATGCCGCCGAGGATGTTGCCGACCGCCACCTCGAGATTGCAGGCCATCGCAGCACTGACCGTGATCGCGATCTCCGGCAGGTTCGTGGCGATGGCGAGCACGATCAGCCCGCCGAACGCGCTGCCGATGTGCAGGCGGTCGTCGAGCACGTCGGTCGCCTTCGACAGCTGCACACCGGCGACCCACACGACAGCGGCGGCGGCGACGAAGATCAGCGCATTCAGCCAGAACGGCAGTGAGCCCATCAGGTCAACCGATCGATCGCGAACTGGTCGCCGCCGTTCGCCGCGCGGATCAGCCACGCGTCCGCTTCGTCGCCGCGGCCCTGATCGTCGAGCAGGAGCGAGAGGTTGTAGGCGCTGAACGCGTCGCCCGCGGCGTACCCGCGGCGGTACATCTCCTCCGCCTCCGCTTCACGGTCGGACCTAGCCAGCAGGTTTCCGAGCACGATGAACGAGCCCTTGTCGCCGAGGGTCACACCCTCGCGGAGCACCTGCTCCGCCTCGCCCGCTCTGTTCGTCGCCATCAAGAGGTGGGCGAGGTCGGCGCGCGCGTCCGGATGCTCGAGACCTCGCCGCAGCAGATCCTCGGCGTCGGGATCTGCGGTGGCGTCCCACATCCAGTGGCCGAGCTGCCCGGCGATGGAGGACGTGAAGTCGTCGGGCGACTCGTCCAGCCGGAGGCAGGCGCGGAGCAGGTCGAGAGCCGCCTCGACCTCCTCATTTCTGAATCGGAGCCACGCGAGTTCGTAGTAGCCGACCAGGTAGTCGGTGGCGATCAGCTCCTCGTAGACGGCTTCCGCGGCCGCCGCATCGCCAGCAGCCTCCAGGCCTCGTCCGTAGTGCATCCCCGACTCACCGTCGCGCACTCTCAGCCATCGTTCCCGCAGCTCGTCGAGGCGCGGGGTGATCTGGAAGACCGGGAAGCCTGGGGCCGCGTCCATGAGATCGACGTCATCGGATTTCGCGGACAGGCCCTCGAAGAACGCGCCCACCTCCCAGGCCCACTCCCGGAGGTAGGCGCGGATGATGGGGAGCTTGTCGCCGTGCGTCACCTCGACCACCGCGAACTCCTCGCGTCCGCGGCGGGTGATCAGCGCAGCTTCACCGGCGACGCGGATGTTCCGCACCCATTCGGTCTCGCCGCGCGGAGCCAGCAGGTAGCGCTCGCCGTCGAGCGACAGCGGGTTCACGGGCGTGGTGCGGGGCTCGCCCGACTTCCGCCCGCGCACCTCCAGGATCGCGGCGCCCTTCAGCCCGACGCCCCGGCGCACCATCCACCCCATGAGCGGATTCGCGATCCGGTTCGTGAGCCAACCGGGCTTCAGGTAGCGGCTGGTCGGCGCGGTCACGCGACGAGTCTAGGTCGCTACCGCCAGCCGAGGCCGGGGGCCACGTGCGTGATGATCGCGTCAAGCACATGGGCGTTGTAGTCGACGCCGAGCTGGTTGGGAACGGTCAGCAGCAGGGTGTCGGCCGCTTCGATCGCCTCGTCGCCGCGCAGCTGCTCGATGAGCCGGTCGGGTTCGGCGGCGTAGCTGCGGCCGAACACGGCACGGTAGTCGTCCAGCTGGGCGAACTGGTCGTCCTCGTCGCGCTGGCCGCCTCCGAAGTACATGCGGTCCTGGTCGTTCACGAGCGCGAAGATCGAGCGGCTGACCGAGACGCGAGGCTCGCGCTCGTGGCCCGCCTCGGTCCACGCCGCGCGGAACTTCTCGATCTGCTTGCGCTGCTGCACGTGGAACGGCTCGCCCGACTCGTCCTCCTTGAGGGTGGAGCTCATCAGGTTCATGCCCTGCTCCGCCGCCCACACGGCGGTCGCGTCCGACGCGGCACCCCACCAGATCCGCTCGCGCAGACCCGGCGACTGGGGCTCGATGCCAAGCGGACCCGGATGCGGGTTGGGGAACATCGGACGCGGGCTCGGGTCGGCGAAGCGCGCGCCGTCGATGACCTTCAGGAACACCTCGGTGTTCGAGCGGGCGACATCGGCCATCGTCTGCCCCTCGGGAGCGTCGTAACCGAAGTAGCGCCACCCGTCGATGACCTGCTCGGGTGACCCGCGACTCACGCCGAGCTGCAGCCGCCCACCCGCGATGAGGTCGGCGGCGCCCGCATCCTCGGCCATGTAGAGGGGGTTCTCGTAGCGCATGTCGATCACGCCGGTGCCGAGCTCGATACGGCTCGTCCTCGCGCCCGCGGCGGCGAGGAGGGGGAAGGGGCTCGCCAGCTGTCGGGCGTAGTGGTGCACCCGGAAGTAGGCGCCGTCTGCGCCGAGCTCCTCGGCGGCGACCGCCAGGTCGATCGACTGGTGCAGCACATCCGCGGCGCTGCGCGTCTGCGAGCCCGGGGACGCGGACCAGTGCCCGAACGAGAGGAATCCGATGCGCTTCATGTCTCCTCCAACGGATGCGTCTGCATGGAGATTCCCCATGATTCCAGCACAACTAGACTGCGGGGGCGCGAGGGCGAGGTGTTCGCGTGGGGGAGGTGCGAGATGAGTGACGACGTGACGCAGGGATCGGACACCGGTCGCACGGCCAGCGAACCGCTCAATCGGCTGCTCGCATTCAGCGACGCCGTGGTGGCGATCGCGATCACCCTCATCGTGCTGCCGCTCGTCGATGCGGCCATGGAGGCCGAGAACGCCGCCGGGTTCTTCGCCGACAACGTGGCGACGATCGCCTCGGCTGCGCTGAGCTTCGTCGTGGTGTCGCTCTTCTGGCGCGCACATCACCTTCTCTTCGCTGACGCGACCGGATACACGCCGACCGTTCTGCGCCTCGAGCTCGTCTGGTTGGCGACGATCGCGTTCCTGCCGGTGGCGACGGCGCTCGACCTCGCCGGAGCTGCATCCGATTCGCTCGGGATCGCCGTCTACGTGGGCTCGATGACGCTGGCGAGCCTGATCCTGAACGTCGAGCGGGTGCTTCTCACCCGCGCGGGTCACATCTCCGACGGTGGCGCGCCCGCGTGGCAGAGGTGGATCACGCCGCTCCTGCTCGCCATCGCGCTCGTGTTGGTTCTGCTCGTCCCGGCGGTCGGCGCGTTCTGGCTGCTGGTGCTTCTCATCGAGATCCCGGTGCGGCGGATCGCGGTCGTGCGGCGGCAGCGGAGCCGCTGAGCACTCGCGGCGCGCTCAGGCTCCCGCGGAGCCCGGCACGCGCAACAGCGCGCCGGGGTGCGCGATCGTCTCGGCCGCGATCCCCATCGCGAGCGCGAGCGCGTCGTACCAGTCCACCTCGGCGATGCCGCGGGTGGCGATCTCCGACAGCACCGCGGCGAAGACCGAGTCGCCCGCACCCATCGTGTCGACGACGGATCCCGGCTCGACGAGCGTCGGATGCCGCCAGCGGGCGTCGCCGATCCGCATGCTCGCCCCATCACGGCCCTCGGTCGCGAGCACGTAGGGGTAGCGGGCGAGCAGCCGGGGGAGCACCTCCGACACCGGCTGGCCGTAGAGCAGCTGCGCGTCGTCGTCGCCGACCTTGATGAGCTGGGCGATCCCGCCGAAGGCCTCGAGGCTGTCGCGGAACGCATCCGCGTCGTGCAGCATCCCCGACCGCGGGTTCGGGTCGACCGCGACCACCTCGGCGCCATCGAGCGCGTCGCGCAGCAGGCCGGTCTGCTCCGCGTTGTCGAAGGGGAAGCCGCTGACCGCCACCACATCCGCCGCGCTGATCGCGGCGCGCTGGGCGTCGTCGAAGTCGATCGTGCGGTTCACCATCGACTCGCTGAACGTGTAGATCGGCTCGCCATCGATCCGCTCCGAGCGAGCGATGCCCGTTCCGGTCGGGGTGATCGTGGGCAGCAGAGTGACGCCGTGGTCGGCGAGGTGCCCGCGGATCAGGGCGCCGTCGAGGTCGTCGCCGATCATCGCGACGAGGGTCGCCGGCACGCCGAGGATGCTGAGGCCCACGGCGACATTGAGCGCCGAGCCTCCGACGATGTGGGCTGTGCCGTCGTCCGAGACGAGCTCATCGATGAGCGCGTCGCCGATCACCACCACATGCGCCGCCATACGGCAAGCCTATCCGGGTGGTGATCGGCGCAGCCTCCGTCAGACGCCCACGTCGCGGCGGCGGAACACCAGCCACCCCGCTCCGATGAGCGCGGCGCCGAGCGCCCACGCCCCGAGCACCCCGGGGGTCCAGCCGTCGGAGAGCGGGCTCTGCCCGTACGCCCACCACAGCGGCGAGAGCGCGCGCAGCCACTCCACGTCGGCGGACTGGGAACCGAGCGCGTTGAACAGGAAACCCGCAACCGCGACGAGCGAGCCCGCCACGATCGCCCAGCTGCGTCGACCCGTGACCGCCCCCACACCGTACGCGGTCGCGAACATGAGAACCCCGAGCCCCAGTTGCGCGAACCCCGTGATGAGCACGTTCAGCGGTTCCAGTTCCAGTTCGGCGGGGGCGTTGTAGGCGAGGATCAGCACGACGCCCAGAGTCACCATGGCGGTGAGCTTGATGAGGATCGCGAGACCGCGTTCGAGGATCACCCGGCTGCGGCTCACCGCGTGGGCGAGCGTCAGCTCCAGTCGTCCCTCCTCCTCATCGCCCGCGATCGCGGCGGCGCCCCACGCGATCCCCGCGACCGCGGGGAGCACGTACCCGAGCAGGCCGAAGTAGGAGGCCTGGGTGTATCCGGCGCCGCTCGTGATGCCCGCGAATCCGAGCGCGTCCAGCAGGCCCTGCGGCATCGACGCGAGGACCGCCTCGAGCTCGGCACCGCCGATCGAGGGGTAGAGCGGCAGGTAGAGGCTGACGATGGCGGCGATGCCGACGCACCATCCGATGAGCCCGCGCCAGCTGTCGGCGAGCAGACGCGTGGTGAGGGTCAACATCTCAGCGCTCCTCGTCGTAGAACTTCAGCACGGCGGCCTCGAGGTCGGGTTCTTCGAGCGTGAGGTCGTGGATGCGGTGGCGAGAGACGGCCTTCACGAACTCGTCAACATGGGTGTCGACGGTCGCCTCCACGATGCTCTGTCCCGCGGTGGCCTCCACACGGCGGGTTCCGGTGACACCGATCAGTGTGGACAGGTCACGCACGAGTGCGTCGGCATCCGCCGCATCGAGTGCGATGCGGGCGTTCCGCACCGCGCCCTCGCGCAGCTGGTCGACGGTGGAGACCGCCGCGATCGAGCCGCGACGGAGGATGGCCACCCGGTCGGCGGTGAGCTGCACCTCGCTCAGCACATGCGAGCTGAGGAACACGGTCGCGCCGCGTTCTCGCGCCTCGCGCAGCATGCTGTGGAACTCTCGCTGCACGAGCGGGTCGAGGCCGCTGGTCGGCTCATCGAGCACCAGCAGTTCGGGGGAGTGCATGAAGGCCTGGATGAGCCCCAGCTTCTGCTTGTTGCCCTTCGAGAGGCTGCGCACGGGGCGTGACAGGTCGACGCCGAGGCGCTCGGCATAGGTCTCCGCGGTGTGCCGCGGCACCGTGCCGCTGATCGAGGCGTAGTGAGCGAGGAAGGCCCGGCCGCTCATGCGCCCGGCGAGCCGCAGCTCTCCGGGAAGGAAGCCGATCCGCCGCCGTAGGGCCGCGCCGCCTGTCCGCGGGTGCTCGCCGAGTACCGCGACTTCGCCGGCGGTGGGGCGCACCAGGTCGAGCAGGATGCGCATGGTCGTGGTCTTGCCTGCCCCGTTCGGGCCGATCACTCCGTAGACCTGCCCGGCGGGCACATCCAGGTCGACGCCTCGCAGGGCGGTGTGGTTTCCGTAGTTCTTGGTGAGTCCGCGGACGCGGATGGCGTCGTTCATGCGTTCGCCTTTCCTGTTGTGGTGGCGCCTCCCGCGGCGCTGGCCCCGAGTGCCGCGCGGGCGACTTCGAGCATCTGGCTGTTGGAGTAGAGGCCGTCGGTGTAGAGCTCGAGCATGGGAAGGGTGAGTCGGGCGAGCCCGGCGGCGTCGAGGAGGCCGCCCCCGAGGTTGCGCTCGAGGTGGGCGCGCATCACGAGCGTGGACATGCCGTTGAGGGTGATGATGAGCGCCTGGATGCGCGGGTCGCTGCTGCGATTCATGGTGCCGTCGGCCACGCCCGCGGCGATCATCGCTTCCGTCTCGTCGACGAAACGGTCGAAGAGGGCGGCGCTGCGGTCGCCGTCGGCGGTGAGCATGCGTGCGAGGTAGTCGAGGAGTGGTCGGTAGCGTTCGCCGTCGGCGACCGCCTGCTGGATGAGCGCGATCGCGCTCGCCCCCCTCGCGCTGGCGTACTCGGTGTTCTCGCGCGCGACCCACTCCACGACCCAGTCGTCGCAGGCACCGCGCAGTGCGTCTTTGCTGCCGTAGTGATGGATGACGAGCGCGGGGCTCACGCCCGCTGCGTCGGCGATCTGGCGGACGCTCGTGCGCTCGACACCCTGTGAGCCGAAGAGGCGCACGGCGGCGTCGCGGATGCGGGCGATGGCCGTCAGATCGGCGACTGAACTCATGTTCAGTAGACTAAACGCGCGTTCAGCATGGTGCAAGGGTGTCGGAGCCGACAAGATGAAACATGGCCTGGCGGATGCCGGCGGAGCCCGATCCGCACGAACGCACCTGGATGGCGTTCCCTGCCGTCGGCGGGACGCTCGGCGAGACGGCCGCGTCGCGCGAGGAGTGCTACGCCGCCTGGAGCGAGGTCGCGCGCGCCATCGCCGAGTTCGAGCCGGTGTCGATGCTCGTCGACCCTGCGGAGCGGGCGAACGCCCACCGGCGCTTGGGTGGCGGCGTCGAGCTCATCGAGGCACCGGTCGACGAGTTCTGGATGCGCGACCACGGGCCGACCTTCGTGATCGACGCCGAGCGCCCGGGCGTGCTCGGGGCGGTCGACTGGGTCTTCAACGGCTGGGGCGACCCGGGATGGTCGGACTGGCAGCTCGCCGCCGAGCACGCGCGCATCGTCGCCGAACGAGTCGGCGCGGAACTCGTGCCCTCGACCCTCGTGAACGAGGGCGGCGGCATCCATGTCGACGGCGAGGGCACGGTGCTCGTCACCGAGACGGTGCAACGCGATGAGCATCGCAACCCGGGTATCACCCGTGCCGAGGTGGAGGCCGAGCTCGCGCGCACGCTCGGCACGACTCGCGCCATCTGGCTGCCGCGCGGTCTCAGCCGCGACTACGACGACTTCGGAACCAACGGGCACGTCGACATCGTGGCGACGATGCCGAGCCCCGGGCGCCTGCTGCTGCACACGCAGCGCGACCCGGGGCATCCGGATCACGCGGTGACGCGGGGGCTGCGGGCGCTGCTCGAGCACGAGGTCGACGCCGCCGGCCGACCGTTCGAGATCGTGGAGCTGCCCGCCCCTGCGACCCTGCGCGACGACCACGGGTTCGTGGACTGGAGCTACGTGAACCACCTGGTCGTGAACGGCGGCGTGATCGCGTGCGGATTCGGCGAACCGCGCGCCGACGCGGATGCGCGGGCGATCCTCGCGGAGGCGTATCCAGGGCGCGAGGTGGTGACCGTGGATGCGCGGCCGATCTTCGCGCGCGGGGGCGGCATCCACTGCATCACGCAGCAGCAGCCGGCGGTCGTCCGCGAACACGGTGCCGCGTGAGCATCGACGTCGTGGAGGCCTCGATCGCGCGTCTTCGGGAGGCCCTCGAAGCCGGCGAGACGACCGCCGTCGAGCTCGTGGAGGCCTACCTCGCTCGCATCGAGCGCTACGACAGGGGGCCAGGCGGTCTCAACTCCGTCGTCGTGATGAACCCGGTGGCGCTCGAGGAGGCGCGCGCCGCGGACGAACGCCGGGCCCACGGCGAGACGCTCGGCCCGCTCGACGGCATCCCGTACACCGCGAAGGACAGCTTCTTGGTACAGGGCCTGACGGCGGCCGCGGGGAGTCCCGCCTTCGCCGAGCTGGTGGCCCAGCGGGACGCCTTCACGATCGAGCGTCTGCGTGCCGCGGGGGCGATCTGCCTCGGCCTCACCAACATGCCCCCGATGGCGAACGGTGGGATGCAGCGCGGGCTCTACGGCCGCGCTGAGAGCCCGTACAACCGCGAGTACCTGGCGGCGCCGTTCGCCTCCGGATCCTCCAGCGGCTCGGGCGCCGCGACGGCCGCGAGCCTCGCCGCCTTCGGGCTGGGGGAGGAGACCTGGTCGAGCGGCCGCGGTCCCGCCTCGGCGAACGCGCTCTGCGCCTACACGCCTTCCCGCGGCGTGATCTCGGTGCGTGGCAACTGGCCGCTCGTTCCCACGATGGATGTGGTCGTACCGCACGCGCGGACGATGGCCGACCTCCTGGAGGTGCTCGACGTGATCGTCGCGCACGATCCCGACCCGCGCGGCGATTTCTGGCGCACGCAGCCGTGGATGCCGATCCCGGATGCCGCCGCCGCGCGCCCCGTCTCGTATCCGGCGCTCCTGCCGGACGACCCGCACGACATCGTGACCGAGCTCGCGGGTAGGCGCTTCGGCGTGCCGCGGATGTACGTGAACGCCGACCCTGAGGCGGGCGTCGGGGCGACCGGCGTCGGCGGACCGACGGGCACGCGCATCGAGACCCGCGATTCGGTGATGGCGCTGTGGGAGGAGGCGCGCGCCTCGCTCGAAGCGGCGGGGGCGGTCGTGGTGGAGGTCGACTTCCCGGCCGTCTCGAACTACGAGGGTGATCGCGCGGGTGCCCCGACGATCGCCACGCGCGGCCTCGTGCCGCCGGAGTTCCTCGCGTGCGAGCTGCAGCAGCTCGCCCCGTGGGCGTGGGAGGACTTCCTGCGGGCGAACGGGGATCCCGCGCTCGACTCGCTCGCGCACGTCGACGGCGCCTGGATCTTCCCAGCCCCCGAGGGCGCGTTGCCCGATCGCTACGACGGCTTCGACGACGACATCGCCACGTATCCCGACTGGGTGCGCGCGCATCCGGATGCGGCCTTCGACGACCTGCCCGATCTCGAGGCCGGCGTGCGCGGACTCGACGAGACGCACCGCGTCGATGTGATCGAGTGGATGGCCGAGCATCGGCTCGACGCTGTCGTCTTCCCCGCGGTGGCCGACGTCGCACGCGCCGACATGGACGTGAACCCGGAGTCGGCGGATGAGGGGTGGCGCAACGGCGTGTGGGTCGCGAACGGCAACCTCGCGATCCGCCACCTCGGCATCCCGACGGTCACCGTGCCGATGGGTTTGATGCTCGACACGCGGATGCCGGTGGGGCTCACCTTCGCGGGGCGCTCGGGTGACGACACGGCACTCCTCCGGTTCGCGGCGGCCTTCGAGGCGATCGAGCCGCGCCGCGTACCGCCTCCGCTCTGACGGCGCCCGGATTCGTCGCGCAGTCGCGCTTGACGCGCTCGCGGGCGCCGTCGTATGGTGTGCTGGAACGTTTGAGCAAATCCTATTCAGGGCTTGCCCGAGAACGCTCTATCGATTCAGCACCACTCGACGAGGAGGCCCGCATGGCACGCAGCCGCAACGGCCGTCCCGTCACCCTCCGCGAGGTCGCCGAGGCGTCCGGACTCTCGGTCAGTGCCGTGTCGATGGCCCTGCAGGACCACCCCCGCATCGGCCGCGAGTCGAAGGAGCGGGTGCGCCGCGTCGCCGCCGAACTCGGCTACGTCGCCAACTCCGCGGGTCGAGCGCTCCGCGCCCGCCGGGCCGACGCCGTGGCCGTGATCGTGCCGAACACGAGCCAGCACGTCTTCGGGCACGCCTACTTCATGCACGTGCTCACGGGCGTCAACGACGTGGTCATCGAGCACGACGCGCAGCTCGTGATCTCGACGAACCCCGACGAGAGCCACGGCGCGGCGGCATACGAGCGGGTCATGCGATCCGGCTACGTCGACGGCGCGATCGTCACGAGCGCCTCGATCGACGACCCCGGCATCACGCGCCTCGTCGCAAGCGGGCTGCCGGTCGTGTTGCTTGGCCGCTTCCCGCACCTTCCGGAGGCGGTGAGCGTCGGAGTCGACGACCGTGCGGCCGAGCGCCTCGCCACCGAGCACCTCATCCGCGAGCACGGCCGTACCGATCTCGTGCACCTCTCGGGGCCCCTCGACCACCAGACCGCGATCGACCGCCGCGACGGCTTCCTCGATGCCGTCGAGGAGGCGGGGGTGAGCGGGCGCGTGCTCGAGGGCGACTTCTCGGAGGAGTCCGGCCACCGCCTCGGGCGGGTGCTCGCCACGACGCGCTTCGACGGCCTCGTCGCGTCGAACGACGAGATGGCGTTCGGTGCGATGACCGAGCTGGCTGCGGCGGGATGCCGCATCCCCGACGACCTCGTGATCGTGGGCTTCGATGACTTCGGCTTGAGCCGGGTCACGAACCCGTCGATCACGACCATCCACGTGCCTGCCGAGAGCATGGCGCGCCTGGCTGCCGAGCAGCTGTTCGACCTCGTGTCGGGCTCGGGCATCACGGGGGAGCGGCACGCCGTGCTCCCTGTGGAGCTCGTTCCGCGCGGGTCGTGCGGATGCACGGCTCGCCACCCCTGAGAGGGCCGTCTCTCACCCACCACCCATCACCTGCATTTGCCCGAAGGAGAGCAAACACGATGAGGAAGTTCACAGCAGTGGCCGCAGCCGGCGCGATCGCCGGCCTGGTCCTGACAGGGTGCTCGGCCACCTCCACCCCGTCATCCGACGGTCCGGTCGAGCTCACGATGCTCGCCGGCTTCACCGGCGGCGACCGCGGCGCGTACGAGGATCTCGTCGCGACGTTCAACGACACGCACGACGACATCCAGGTCAGCCTCGAGATCCAGCCGTGGGACTCGATCGCCCAGACCCTTCCGGCGGCGTGGGCCACCGGCCAGGGGCCGGACATCGCGGCGCCCAACTTCGATCCGAATGTGCTCGCCAACTACCTCGAGACCGGCTCCCTGCTCGCGCTCGACCAGGTGGGCACCGGCGAGGGCCAGATCGACGTGGATGCGCTGTTCCCCGCCGCGGTCGACGCGTTCACCTCCGATGGCACGCTCTACGCGGTACCGGCGAATGTCGCGACGCTCCAGCTCTACTACAACAAGGCGCTCTTCGAGGCGGCGGGCATCGACGCCCCGCCCGCCACGGTCCAGGAGTTCCAGGACGACGCGGTGGCCCTCACGGGAGACGGCGTCTACGGGCTCTCGCTCGCCGAGCGCGAGACCATCCAGATGTGGCCGATCCTGCAGTGGCTCGAGGGCGGCGACATCGTCGGCTCCGACAACTGCTCCGTGCTCGACACCCCTGAGGGCATCGAGAGCCTGAGCGTCTGGGCCGACCTCGTGAAGGACGGCGTCGCGCCGGTGGGCCTCACGGGCGCCGAGTCCGACTCGCTCTTCAGCGCGGGCCAGGCCGCGATGCAGCTGAACGGTCCGTGGGCGGCCGCAGGCTACACCGACGCGGGGATCGACCTCGGCGTGGCCCCGGTGCCCACCGGTGTCGACGGCGACGTGACGCTCGGATCGACGGTGCCGCTCGCGGTGTCGGCGCAGACCGAGCACCCGGAGGAGGCGCAGGAGTTCCTCGCCTGGTGGACCGGCCAGGAGGCGCAGAAGCAGTTCGCGCTCGCATCCGGCTTCCCGCCCGTGCGTACCGACCTCGCCGACGACCCGGAGCTCGCCGCCAACGAGGTGGTCGCCGCGTTCGCCGCGGCCCTGCCGAGCGCGCGCCTCTACCTGCCGGGCGTTCCGGAGGCCACGAAGGTCGACACCGAGGGATACATCCCGCTGATCGGCGAGATCACCCGCGGTGCGGACGTGGCCGACGCGGCCGCCAAGGCATCCGACACGATCAACGCCTTGACGGGTTGCGCGTGAGCAACACCACCACCCTTCCGGCCGGCGGGGGTCTTCACCCCGCCGGCCGGAAGGCCCCGCGCGCACGGCGGTTCGGTCGCCGCAGCTGGACCGCGTGGCTCTTCGCCGGGCCGAGCCTCGCGATCATCCTCGTGTTCATCGCGTTCCCGATCGTGCAGTCGTTCTGGTTCAGCCTCCACGACTGGAGGATCGGGGCGGCCGAGCAGGAGTGGCTCGGGCTCGCGAACTACGAACGCCTCGCCGCCGATCCGCTGTTCTGGAACGCGTTGCGGGTGACTCTCGTGTTCGCGCTCATGAGCGTCGTCGCGCAGCTGATCCTCGGATACGCCGCCGCCTCCGCCTTACAGAGCGAGCGGCTCCTCGCGCGCATCGTGCGCTCGGTCTACTTCTTCCCGACGATCGTGGCGCTCGCGACGATCGGACTCGTCTGGCGGTTCCTGCTCGACCCGAACATCGGGCTCGTCGCGGGTATCACCACGTGGCTGGGGCTTCCCGCCGTGGGCTGGCTGCAGGATCCTGCGCTCGCCCTGCCGACCGTCATCTTCGTGAGCGTCTGGAAGAACGTCGGCTTCACCATGATCATCCTGCTCGCGGGCCTCAAGGGCGTGCCCCCGCACCTGTACGAGGCGGCTCGTCTCGACGGGGCGCGCGGCTGGCAGCTGACGCGCTACGTGACCCTGCCGAGCATCCGACCCACCCTGCTCTTCACGACCATGATCCTCACCATCAACTCGTTCCAGGTGTTCGACCTGGTCTACGTGATGACGAACGGCGGCCCACTGTTCGCCACCGACACCCTCGTGAACATGATGTTCCGCGAGGGGTTCCAGAACTTCGACATCGGGTACGCCTCGGCGATCGCCTGGGTGCTGTTCCTGATCATCGCGGTGCTCTCCGCCTTCCAGCTTCGGATCTTCCGCTATGACGACGTCGACTGAGCGCCGGCCCCGAGTGCGGCTCGCGCTGCCGCCGACCCGCGTGGTGGCCTGGATCCTGCTGGGGATCGGCGTGGTCGTGGCGATCGTGCCGTTCGTCTGGATGGTGTCGGGCTCGTTCCGTACCGAAGCCGACCTCTACGGGGCGCCGGAGAGCCTGTTCCCGGGCGAGTGGACGATCGACGGCTACATCCGCATCTGGACCGAGCTGCCCTTCCTGCGGGTGGTGCTGAACAGCTTCATCTTCGCAGGGCTCACGACCCTCCTGTGCCTGCTGTTCGACTCGATGTGCGCATATGCCCTCGCGCGCATGCGGTTCCGGGGGCGCAAGATCGCCTTCTGGCTCGTGATCGCAACGCTCATGATCCCCGCGCAGGTGACGCTCATCCCCGTCTTCGTGGAGCTCTTCAACCTCGGATGGCTGAACACGTATCAGGGGCTCATCGTGCCGCGTGCCACGAGTGCGTTCGGCATCTTCATGCTGCGGCAGTTCTTCCTCTCGATCCCCACCGAGCTCGACGAGGCGGCGCGCATCGACGGCGCGGGCCATCTGCGCATCTACGCCCGGGTGATCCTGCCGCTCGCGAAGCCCGCGCTCGCGACCCTCGCCGTGCTGCACTTCATGAACCTCTGGAATGACCTGCTGTGGCCGCTCGCGATGACCTCGACCACCGAGATGCGCACGCTCCCCGCGGCGCTGACCCTCTTCGGCGGTCAACACGTCAACGACCATGCGGTGCTGCTCGCGGGCGCGACGATCTCGCTGCTCCCGCTCGCGCTCGCGTTCTTCCTCGCGCAGCGCTACTTCGTGCAGGGCGTCGCCCAGACGGGCCTCAAGTGAGCGCGCCCGGTGAGCTGTTCGCGCCCGGCGGTTTCGCGTGGATCCTCGGGATCGAGGACACCTGCGTCTACCCGGCCGACGGCGGGGTCTCGCTCGACGAGCACGCGCTCACGGAGCATGACGTGCGCCGGCCGGAGGACCTGCGGATCGCGGCGCGGCTCGGTGCGCACGCCCTCCGCTACGGCGTGAGCTGGCCGATCGCGCATCCGGAGCCCGCGGTGTTCCGTTGGGACGAGCTCGACGAGGCGGTGGCCGAGGCGGAGATCCTGGGGATCGAGCTGATCGCCGACCTCGTGCACTACGGCACGCCCACGTGGCTCACCGACTCGTTCGCCGATCCGGGGTATCCGGATGCGATCGCCCGGTTCGCGGGCGCTTTCGCCGCGCGCTACGCGGGGCGGGTGCGGTATCTCACCCCGCTCAACGAGCCGATCACCACGGCCTCCTTTTGCGGGTTGCGCGGCGTGTGGCCGCCGCGGCTCACCGGATGGGCGGGCTGGGTGCGGGTGGCCGTGCCGATGGCCGAGGGCATGGCGCGCACCATCCGCGCGGTGCGCGAAGCGGCGCCTGACACCCGGATCGTACACGTCGAGGCGTCGACCCATATCGACACCGAGGTGCCGGGCTTCGAAGACGAAGCGCAGCTGCTGCGCGGCGTGGGCTGGCTGCCGACCGACCTGCTCATGGGGCGCGTCGACGAGAGCCACCCTCTGCGCGACTGGCTGGTCGCCCACGGTGCTGACGTCGCGGCGCTCGACCGGCTCGTCGTCGCCCCCGAGATGCCCGACGTGATCGGCGTCAACTACTACCCCGATCTCACGCCGCGCACCCTTGTCGACCTCGAGGGCGGTGCCGTGCAGCTCGCATACGACGCGGGAGCGGCGGGGCTGCGTCGGGTGCTCACCGCATTCGCCGACCGCTACGAGCTGCCGCTCGCCGTAACCGAGACGAGCATCGAGGGTGACGACGAGGTACGGCGCGCGTGGTTGCTCGCCTCGGCGGATGCGGTGCGCGAGCTGCGTGCCGAGGGCGTCGACGTGCGCGGGTACACCTGGTGGCCGCTGTTCGACTTCGTCGACTGGTCGTGGGCGGCGGGCGGCGCGAACGTGGAGGAGTTCGCGGTCGCGCGACGCGACCCCGACGGCAGTGTGTCGATCGGGATGGCGCCGCCACTCGGCGACCCGCGCGACGGCAAGACGGCGTTCCTGCGTCGTATGGGCCTCGTGCGCCTCGAAGAGCTGAGCGACGGCACGCTGGAGCGTCGCCGCACCCCCGCGGCGGAGGCGTTCGCGGCCCTCGCCGGGGTCTCGCGCGCGCCGGAGGAGCCGGGCGGGCCGGGTGCCACCGAGGCGCCGTCGTGAGCTGGACTCCGGCCTGGCCGGGCTACGTCGCCGACCCGTTCGTCACGCGGGCGGGGGAGGGCTACGTCGCGATCGGCACCGAGGATCCCGCGCCTGTCACGGGCCCGGTGTTCCCGCTGCTCGTCTCGGACGACCTCGCCGGATGGCGGTCGGCGGGCCACGCCCTCGAGCGCCCCGATCCGGCGTTGGGCGACGCGTTCTGGGCCCCCGAGATCGCGGAGGCGGACGGCGAGTGGTGGATGTACTACTCGGTAGGGCACGGGATCGCGGGGCACCGCATCCGCGTCGCCCGGGCCGATGAGGCGACCGGGCCGTACCGGGATGTCGGCGTGGTGCTGACCCCGGGGGAGAGCTTCGCGATCGACGCGCACCCGTTCCGCGATGTGGACGGCACCTGGTACCTGTTCTTCGCACGCGACGTGCTCGATGCGGAGCGCCCCGGTACCCACCTCGCGGTCGCTCCGCTCGCCTCGATGACCGAGCTCGCCTCCGACCCGGTGGAGGTGCTCGCGCCGTTCTCCGATGTGCACATCTACGAGCGCGACCGGGAGATGTACGGGCAGCGATTCACCTGGCACACCCTCGAAGGGCCGAGCGTCGTGCGCCGCCACGGGCGGTACTGGATGACCTTCTCGGGCGGTGCATGGACCGGCCCCGGATATGCGGTGTCGTGGGCAGTCGCCGACCATCCGCTCGGCCCGTGGACGCCGGCGCCCGCATCCGCGCCGACCCTGCTCGCCACCGGGGGCGGCCTCGTCGGCCCCGGTCACAACTCGCTCGTCGTCGGCCCCGACGGCGACGACATGATCGCTTTCCATTCCTGGGATGAGCGCCGCACGGCACGTCGCCTGCACCTGGCGCCCATCCGCTTCGAGCTGGACGGCCCCCGGGTGACGGACCCACCCGGGGGGCGTCCTTGATCGGGTAGGTCCGGCCCGGAACCGCAGAGAGAAACGCAATTCACGACGAAGTGAAGGAGCAGACCACCATGGTTCCGACATCACCCAGACGCCCCCTCGGGGCGATCCTCACGGGCGCCTTAGTGGCGACCCTGCTGACCGTCGTTCCGGCGACGTCGGCATCCGCAGGCACCGGCACGATCTCGATCGACGCGGATGACGTTCAGGGCGTGGTCCAGCCCACCGTCGTCGGCCAGATGGCCGAGTGGGCCTTCGACGAGATGAACGGAGCGTGGGCCGAGCGCGCACGCGACCGTTCGTTCGAGACGGAGACGGTCGATCACCGCGACAGCAACCTGTACGACTCGTTCCGCGGATCGAGTCTCGACCGTTCCCGGTGGACGCCGATCAGCCTCGACAGCGCGCCCGCCGGTTCGGTCAGCGTCTCCGGCAGCGCGGCGACCCTCACTACGGCATCGCCGGGGCGCTGGGGCATCATGTCGCGCAATCTCGGCGAGACCCGCTACTCCACCACCACGGTCGAAACGCGGGTGACCGCGATGACCGGCACGAACGCCATGCTCAGCATGTACGGCGGCACGGGGGCCGGCGACTTCACGAAGTATGTGGAGTTCGGCGTCGAGGGCGGTGTGCTGAAGGTCTACGCCGACGGTCTCACCGCGTGGACGGGCGGCTCGGTGAGCCTGCCGGGCACGTTGCGGGTGTCGGTCACGGGGCTCTCGGGCACCGCACGCGACCTGACGTTCTCGTACAACGGCACCGTCGTGCACACGATCACCGGATACACGGGCCTGCCGCAAGACTTCCGTGCGTTCCTTTACAACTGGGACGGAACGATGACGGTCGACTACCTGACCGTCGAGCACGACACCACCTACGACGGCTTCGGTGGCACGTCGCTCTCACCGCGGTGGACGCCGACCCTGCTCGCCGGGTCGAACCCCGGCAGCGTCTCGGTGAGTGGTGGCTCGGTGCAGATCACCGGAGGCTCGAACTCGCGCTCGACGATCCTGTCGGAGCCGATCCGCAACTCCGCGGTCGACTGGACGCGTGTGGAGGCGCGGCTCGTGTCGGTGACCGGCACGAACGGTCTCATGACGATCTACGGCGGATCGGGTGCCGGCGACTTCAGCAAGTTCATGGAGTTCGGTGTGGAGGGCGGCGTCGCCCGCGTGTTCACCCCATCGAGCAGCTGGACCGGCGGTGCGGTGAGCCTGCCGGCGACGCTCGCGGTGGAGGTGTCGCCGTACTACGCGAACGGCCGCACCTACCGCTTCTTCGTGAACGGCACGCAGGTGCACGAGTTGATCGATCGCGGTGATGTGCCCGCCCCCGACTACCGGGTGGGCCTCTACGGGTGGAGCACCTCGGTGACCACCTGGGATCACGTGAAGATCGGCCAGACCCACATGTGGGACCAGTACGCCCCGAACTTCGAGGGCGGCCCCGTACTGTCGGTCGAGTGGACTCCGGTCTCGCTCGCCGGGGGATGGGGTTCGGCCTCGCAGGGCAACAGCCAGCTGACCATCAACGGAGCGGCCGACTCCCGCTACGGCGTCATGTCGCAGCGACTGGAAGAGAGCGACATCTACGGCTACACCGTGGAGGCGCAACTCGACAGCGTGACGGGCACCAACGGCCTGCTCGACATCTACGCGGGCACCGGCCGCGGCGACTTCTCGAAGTTCGTCGAGTTCGGTGTCGAGGGTGGAGTGCTGAAGATCTTCGGCGACGGCATCACCACGTGGACGGGCGCGAGCGTGTCGCTCCCGGTGACACTGCGGGTGGAGGTGAGCGCGTGGAAGTCCGGCGGACGCGATCTGTCGTTCTTCGCCAACGGACGCCTCGTCCACCAGCTCGAGGGTGTGACGGTGATCGGTAATCAGGAGTACCGGGTCTTCACCTACGGCTACGGATCGAGCACCACGAAGTGGGGCTACGTGACGTGGTGGAAGGACGCCAGTTGGGCGCGCGACGGCTACGCCGACCGTGCGAACTACGCGAACGTGGAGGGCGGATACAACGGCCGCTACGCCGAGCAGGTGACCGTCACCCAGCACACGAGCGGACGCGCGGGGCTCGCCCAGCGAGGCATCGCGGTCGCCGCGGGCAAGGGCTACGACGTCTCGGTGTGGCTCAAGCAGTCCGGATTGTCGGTGCCGGTGACGGTGGCGATCGGTCCAGCCGCGGGCGACGGCCCGTCGTACTCGGCCTACGCATCCGCGACGATCACGGGGGTGACGGGCAGCTGGGCGAAGTACACGGTGTCGCTCACGCCCTCGACGACCGACACGAACGCGAAGCTGTTCATCGGCTTCGCGGGCACCGGCACGTTGACGCTCGACATGCCGAGCGTGATGCCCACCGACTCGTCGGAGGTCGCCTACGGCGGCTGGCGGCGGGACTTCGTGGACCGGGTGGACGTGCTCGACCCGGTGTCGATCCGCTGGCCGGGAGGCATCATCGCCGACTGGTACAACTGGGCGGACGGCATCGGGGCCCGCGACGCGCGAGCGCCGCAGTACTTCGCACAGTGGGACGCCCAGTGGATGACGAACGACGTCGGAACCGCCGAGATCCTGGAACTCGCGAGGAACATGGGCCTCAAGGTCGTGCTCAACGTGAACTGGGGAACCGGCACCTCGGCATCCGCGGCGAACTGGGTGGAGTACGTGAACGGCTCGACCGGCACCACCTACGGCGCCCTTCGTTCCTCGCATGGCTACAGCACCCCGTGGGGCGTGAAGATGTGGGAGATCGGCAACGAGGTCTGGGGCTGGTGGACGCCGGGGCATGAGACGAACGCCTCCACGTATGCCTCGAGCTACGTGACGTTCCGCGACGCGATGGCGGCGAAGGACTCGACGCTCGAGTTCGTTGGCGAGGGATTCGACGGCAACAGCTCGAGTCAGGCCTGGAACGCCACCCTCGTCGACACCGCCGACGGCAAGATCGACCACGTGGCTGTGCACTACTACAGCCCGCAGCCGCTGCCGCAGAACTACTCCAGCAGCGACGTCTACCTGGCGAGCGCCGGGGCGGCGACCACGATCGGCGACCGTCTGGCGGCCACCGGCGACACGGTTCTCGCGAACTCGCAGAACGACATCAAGCTCGCGGTCATGGAGCACGCGGCGATGTACTTCAACGAGGAGAACCGCCGCACGCGGACGCTCGAGGGGGGTCTGGCCGAGGCCGGGATCCTCAACCTGCTGATGCGTCGGGGCGACCTGAACGAGGTGAACGCCGCGTCGACGCTCGCCAACTTCTGGGACGGCAGCTCGATCCGGCTCGGTGTGCGCGGCTCGTTCGTGACGCCGTCGTACCTGGTTCAGCAGCTCGTGAGCGATCAGCACGGCTCGCTGCTGGTCGGGTCGAGCTCCACGTCGGGCACCTACAACGCTCCGGCGATGGGCAACCTGCCGGCGCGTTCGGGTGTGCCGTACCTCGACGTCACGACGACCCGGTCGGCGGACGGCACGAAGCTGTACGTCTCGGTGCTGAACCGCGATCCGTCGGCGGCGACCACCACCTCGATCTCGATCGCGGATGCCGGAACCATCGGCTCCACCGCGACCGCGCGCACGGTGAACTCGTCGAGCTACCTCGACCAGAACACCTGGCAGAGCCCGACGACGGTGCAGCTGGCGTCGAGCAGTGTGACGGGGGTGGGCAGCTCGTTCAGCTATGCGTTCCCCGCGCACAGCTTCACCGTGCTGACGATCGACATCTCGGCGCCTGCGGTGACTCTGCCGGCGGTGACCGGGCGAGTGACGACCGCGGCCGGCGCGGCCATCTCGGGTGCCTCGGTGACCCTCAGCGGCGGCGGCTCGGCCACCACGAACGCGAACGGGTTCTTCCTGATCGCGGGAGTGACGCCGGGAACGAGGTCGGTCACGGTCACGAAGTCCGGATACACGAGCTACACGCGCAGTGAGCTCGAGGTGAGCGCCACCGGCGCGACCACCTTGCCCATCCGGCTCGTGCCGTAGCGGCGGCGGGGTGGGGGTGCGTGTGCGCCCTCACCCCGTGCTGCCGATCGCAGAAGTTGTCCACAGAATCGATGCCTTCGGGCCCACCCGCCTTCCGGTCGCTGGAGGCTGGCGGGATGAAACCAGTCTTTCGCCGAGTTATCCAGACGGTTGCTACGGCCAGTGCGTTTACAGTCGCTTCGTTCACCCTCGTGGCGGTACCAACATCCGCCGCTCATGCTGAGGCTGCCCGCGACTCGATTGCCGAGTCGCTCGCCGCGACTGTGAGCAATCAGACGCCACCGTCCGTCCAGATCGAGAGTTCTGAGGCCGTCGATCCGCAACCGCTTGAGGGCGGCTACCTTCTGGTGGCCCCTGGCAGCGAAAGAGTCGCCGTCATTCCGGAGAGCATTGACGGCGATATCGAGTTTGCGAGCGGCCTTGCCGTTTCCTTGCCGACCGAGGCGGGGGCGGAAGATGCCACCCAGGCATCGACCGGAGGTGTTGTATACGAAGGATCCGCTGATCAGGAGGCGTCCCTCGTAATCATGAGCGCCGCCGATTCGGTCCGCATCCATACCGTGATCCATGGCCCACGTGCGTCGACGGAATACACCTACTCGCTCGAGGGGGGCACCCCGACGCTGATGCCGGATGGCTCGGTGGTCATCCACGCTCAGCGTGGGGACGATCCACGTGAGACTTCGGCCGAGATCGGCTCGGTTGAGCCTCCATGGGCTGTCGATGCAAGAGGTCAGAGTGTCCCGACTCGGTTCGAGGTGCGTGGGAACGCGCTGGTTCAGATCGTAGATTTCGATCTCGATACCGCGTTCCCGGTTGTTGCTGATCCGGACTTCTGGTGGTGGGCAGCGACGACCGTCGGGTGTGCAGCCGAAGTCGCCGCGCTCGTCGTCGCGTGGGCGAAGCTTCCTTCGATCATCGCGAAGGCGAACAAGATCATCAGTTCGAGTGCGAAGCTCCAAGCTGCTATCAAGAAGCTTGGTGGTCTCAAGAAGTCGGTCGAGCTCATGCGGAAGTATGTTCAAGATCGAAGCAAGCTCACGGGCGCACAGCGCGCGGGCATCGCCGCCGCGGCAGGGTTCGGAGTCTCAATGTTCACCGACCTCCTAGGCGTAGGTACGTGCGTGTCCTTGATTCGAGCCATAGCGAAGGGGTAACCAATGACCGTCTCCGTTGTGCAGAATGTCGATCGATCGGACGTCCTGCCTGATGCGTGGCCGCTACTCGTCGCCTTTGCCGCAGCCGGGATCGGTTTGATCATCCTGCATGTGTGGTTGTGCCGCAGGAATCCCGTGTGGCTCGGCGCCATCGTTCCCGCCGCCTATGTCGCGCTCGCGGGTTACCTTGCGAGTCAGCAGGAGTCCGCGACGGGATTGATCGTCGGCAACGTACTCGTCGTGTTCCTCCTCCTGGTCGTGTGGTGGGAGGGTCAGGAGAAGCGGCGAGCTCGGCGGGAAGGCTGAAGGTTCGACGGGCGACCAGCTCCTTTCGGCGGCTTAGGCTCGGCCTATGCCTCACCCGCTCGCCTCCGCACTCGCCGCCGGACCGTTGGTCCTCGACGGCGGCCTCGGCACCCTGCTGGAGGAGCGCGGCAACGACTTGAGTGATGCGCTCTGGTCGGCGCGCATCCTGCTCGACAGGCCCGACGAGGTGCGGGCAGCGCACGAGGAGTTCTTCCGTGCAGGGGCTCGCGTGGCGATCTCGGGTTCGTACCAGGTCGGCTACGAGCCGCTCGCACGCGAAGGGTTCGACCAGGAGGCGGTGGATGCCCTGATTGCGCGGTCGGTGCTCGTCGCCCGTGAAGCGCGATCGGCCGTCGGCCTCGCCGATCCGGGATCCGCCGCGGCGGACGCGGACGTGGCGTGGGTGGTGGCGTCCGTGGGGCCGTTCGGCGCGGTGCGTGCGGATGGGTCCGAGTACTCGGGCGACTACGGGCTCAGCGTCGACGAGCTCGCCGCGTGGCACCGGCCGAGGCTGCGCGCGCTCGCCGCGACAGGTGCGGATGCGCTCGCAGCTGAGACGATCCCGTCGCTCGCCGAGGTGGAGGCGTTGGTGCGCGAACTCGACGCGCTCGGCGGCGAGGTTCCCGCGTGGATCAGCGTGACCGTCGCCGAGGGTGCCCTGCGCTCGGGCGAGAGCCTCGAGGAGGCGTTCGCGCTCGCGGCGTCGTCGGATGCTGTCGTCGCGGTGGGCGTGAACTGCTGCGATCCGCGCGACGTGCTGGGGGCAGCGGAGGCGGCGGCGCGCGTCACGTCGAAGCCGTTCGTCGCCTACCCGAACTCGGGCGAGCAGTGGGATGCGAAGAACCGCCGCTGGATGGGGCATCCGGGTGTTCCGCAGGAGCTCGTCCACGAGTGGCTGGATGCCGGCGTGGCGCTCGTGGGCGGATGCTGCCGCGTGGTGCCGGACGCGATCCGCGAGATCGCCGACGTCGTGGGGGAGCGGCGGTAGCCAACGGCACTGCCGCGGAATCGTCAGCCTGAGACCGCGTCCGCGATCGTGCGGAGTGCCGCGTCGACGTGGTCGCTGAGAACTCCGCCGTCCGCGATCCACGCGTCGAACCCGCGCGCGAAGGCGGCGACTGCGGCATCCGCGACGAGGGCGGCGGTGAACTCCGGCACGCCGCGGCCCCTCAGCGCCTCGGCGGCTGCGGAGTGCAAGGCGGCCATCTTGAGCAGCTCGCGTTCCTGCAGGCTCGGATCGGCGGCGATCGCGCGGGCGCGTCGGCGTGAATGGTCGATGTCGGTGAGCATCGCGGCGATGGCGCGGGCTCCGCGGCCCGCCGCCGCGAATGCCGAGTCGGTGTCCGGGGCGTCGGCCATCGCCTCCCCGAAGGTCGCCTCGAGTTCTGCGGACCCGGCGAAGAGCACCTCGCGCTTGTCGCCGAAGTGCCGGAAGAAGGTGCGCTCGGTCACGCCGGCGCGCGCAGCGATATCGGCGACAGTCGTCTGGTCGAAGCCCTGCTCGGCGTAGAGCTCGAGCGCGGCGGCGGCAAGACGCTGCTGCGATCCCGGCTCCCAACGTCCCATGTGGATGAGTCTAGTGATGACAGTTAGTGACATCACAGTGCTATAGTCATGTCATTGAGTGACATCAGGAGGATGACATGAGGATTTTCGTGACCGGTGCGACAGGTTGGATCGGGTCGGCCTCGGTGGCCGAGCTGCTCTCGCGAGGGCATGAGGTGGTGGGGTTGGCGCGCAGTGACGAGTCGGCTTCGAAGCTGCAGGCGGCCGGGGCGGCTGCGGTGCGGGGTGAATTGACGGATCTGGAGGTGCTCCATTCGGCTGCCGCCGAATCCGACGGGGTGCTGCACCTCGGGTTCGTGCATGACTTCGACCGCCATCACGAGTCGGGCCTCATCGAGCGTGCTGCTGTGGAGACGATCGGCGAGGCACTCGTCGGCAGTGACCGCCCGTTTGTGATGGCGTGTGGGCTCGCCGGGTATGCGCTCGGGCGTCCGATCACGGAGCAGGATGCGACCCCGTTCTCGGGCCCAGATGCAATGCGGGGTGGGAGCGAGCAACTGGCGCTCTCGTTTGCGGAACGAGGGGTGCGCTCGGTGGCGGCGCGGTTCGCGGCGACCGTGCACGGCCCGGGTGACTTCGGCTTCGTGCGGGTCCTCGCGGATCTCGCTCGCAGCACCGGCGTGGCCGGCTACCCGGGCGCGGGCACGAATCACTGGCCCGCCGTGAACCGGGTGGATGCCGCCTCACTCGTGGCGACCCTCGTCGAGGAGGCGCCGGCCGGCACGGTGGCGCACGCGGTGGCCGAGGAGGGCATCGAGACGCGCGAGATCGCCCGGATGCTGGGTGACGCGGCAGGGGTGCCGGTGCGGTCGATCCCGGAGGCGGAGGTCGCGGCCCACTTCGGCTGGATCGGTCGGTTCTTCACGGCAGAGCTCGCGGCATCGAGCGCCATCACACGCGAGCGCTTCGGGTGGGAGCCGACGCACGCGACGCTCGCGGAGGACGTCGCGGCGGGAGCGTACGGGGGTGCTGCCGCGTAGTGCGTCAGCTCCGGTAAACGTCGCTGCGGTGACCGAGGGCCACGACGACGACGAGCAGCACTCCGCCGTCGATCGTGTAGAGGATGCGGTAGTCGCCCACGCGCACCCGGTATCCGTCGCGACCCTGCAGCTTGCGTGCTCCCGGCGGGCGAGGGTCCTCCGCGAGAAGGCGGATGACGCCCTGGATGCGAGCGCGATCCTGCGGATCGACGCCGCGGAGCGCGCGAGCCGCCGCCGGGCTTAGCTCGATTCGGTAGCTCACTGCTCTGAGGTCACCAGCCGAGGTCGGCTTTGGCCTGATCCCACGGGATGTTCTCGCCTTCTTCGCCCAGCGCGGCGTCGAAGGCGAGAACATCCTCGTGCTCCTCGAGAGCCTGCCGGAGCCGCTCGTACTGTTCGGTGCTGACGAGCACCGCCTGCGGCTTGCCGTGCCGGGTTACGAACACCGCCTCGCGTTGCGCGAGGTCGATCACCTCGGGCAGGGTCGCGCGAGCGTCGGAGACAGAGATCTCAGCCATGTCGAGAGTGTACAAATCTACGCTCCAGCTGTACAGAAGTCCATGGTGGTCACGTGACTGTGACCAGCCTTCGGTGCGCGTGGGGGTGCAGCGGCTGCGGAGCGGTGTTTCGAGGGAAGCGTCGAGGCCTCTGATCCTGGGGAGGAGCCGAATTGTGGGAGAGGGAGTCGCCTCAGCGACGGTCGGCAATCACTGACGTGAGGTGCTCCCGGAGCGCCGGATCGACGACGTAGAGGTAGGTGCCGCGGATGCCGCGGGTCAACAGAACGGCGTAGATGTTGATTCGGATCCGCGCGCGTGGCGGGCTGTGTTCGATGCGGCCTACACCTCGGACGACCCAGCCGGGACGCCGACAACTACGAGCCCCCCCGCTGCTGACCCTCTACCGCCTCATCCTGAGGCGGCCCCGGCCGGAGGACATGATCGAGATGCTGGCGCGCCGAGACGTCACGGATGGTGAGCTTCCCACCATCGGTCTTCGGCCTCCGGACACGCGCCGAACCATGTAGCTTCGTCGCCATGTCCTGGGCGACTTCCGATGGCGTGCGCAGGTCGATGCTCGCCAACCGTCGGCGAGACACGAAGCCGGAGGTCGCGATTCGCCGAATCCTCCATGCACGGGGATTGAGATTCCGCGTCGACTACCGGGTCCTCCTGACCAGCCGAACCCGTGCAGACATCGCATTCACGCGGTGGAAGGTCGCGATCTTCGTCGACGGGTGCTTCTGGCACGGCTGTCCGATCCACGCGACGCAACCCAAGCGCAACTCGGGGTACTGGACACCGAAGCTCGCTCGGAACGTCGAGCGCGATGCGCAGGCGTCGGCGCTATTGAGGCAGAACGACTGGACTGTGCTCCGCTACTGGGAGCACGAGGATCCGGAAGACGTGGCCGACGACATCGAGCGTGTGATCAGGGCACGCCAGGCGTGACGTCCTGGCGGGCTACACCTCGATGACCCGTCCGGCCGCACGCAGCTCCGAGAAGCGCCGTCGCATCTTCGACGCGAAGTCGGCGTCGCGGACCACGACACCGGCCTCGAGGTTTCGCTCCGCGGCCGCATCCGAAAGGTTGGCGCTCGTCACGAACACGAGTCGCGAGTCGACGATGACGACTTTCGAGTGCTGCAGCCCGTAGCCTCCGTCGGCGGGGACGAACGTCCAGAACGTCGCCCCGTCGAGCTTCGACTTGAGCATCGCGAGGGTCGCTCCGGCGTTCACCTTGGAGTCCACGAGCAGCGTGGTCTTCACGCCCCGCGCGACGGCACGCCAGAGGGCCTCGACGAATGCCGAGCCAGCTGTGGCCGAGTAGGTCGACGCGAAGACGTCCTCTGTCGCCTCGTCGATGATGTGCGACAGGGCGCTCGTCGTGTGGTCTCCGTCGCCGTCGAAGGTCGGACCGCTCCAGACTGCCCGGATGCTCGTGCTGCTCACCGCGGCCGCGGCGGCCACCGCGCGCAGCAGCGACGTCAAGGTCTCCGGCCCTAAGTCGGCATGGCAGGCGGCGAGGTGAGCCCGCGCTGGGGAGTCATCGGGCAGCTTCGCCAGCGCCTTCGGCAGCGAGCCGTCGATGTCGAGGCTCGATGCGATCTTGACCGCCTGCGACGGCGAGATCGTCACCGCGAGCTTTTCGAGCGCGTCGGACACGTCAGTCCGCCGTGCCGATCCGGATCCCGGCGAGCAGCGGGGCGAGCCCGAGCGACCCCTCGTGCAGGTCGAGCACGAAGCGCCGGTCGAGGAAGCGGTTCGCTCGCTCGCACGACGTCTCGGAGAGGAAGACGCAGAAGTGGCATGCGGCGCCGTGCAGGAAGTCCTCCTGCTCCTTCGGCACGCGGTGCGCGCAGATGGGGTCGGAGGAGCAGCGCTCGGCGCGGTGCAGACCCTCGAGCATCACCTCCTCGAGTCGCTCCGTACGAGCGAGGTCGACGAGCCCGCCGAGGGTCCCTTCGCTGTCGGGGGAGGTCGTGGTGATCAGGATCCCGGCCGCCGGCCCGCGACCCTCCTCCTCGCGCCACGCGTAGATCCGCTCCGACAGCGAGGCCGAGCCGTAACCGCTCGACATCGCCATCTCGCGGATGAGCAGGTGCGACAGCGTGTGCAGCGCCCAGTAGCGCGGCGGCGGCATGCGGTCCTCGGCGACGAGCTCCGTCGCCGTCCGGCTCTGGCGTCGAGCGAGGTTGCGCTCGTGGGCGGCGAGGTGCGCGGCCCAGACTTCCGAATCGAGCGTGGCCGTCTCCCAGGCGGCGACCACCGGCTCAGCGAAGCGGATGAACACCCCCTCGCCGCGATCCTCGGTCGCCGGAGCCCACTTCGGCTTCCCTGATATGGCGATCGGCGCGATCCGCGCCGCGTCGTCGCCTACCCGGTCGAGTGCGTCGATCCGAGTGAAGCCGACGAAGGCATTAGCCTTTCGGATCCGGTCGACCGCAACGACCTCCTGCACCGCAGGCGTCAGAGGCCCGGCTACGGGGACCGCGTGCACCTTGAATCCGTTTCTGCGGTCCTCGGTGAGGAAATCGTCGGGGTGCGTGAGCGTCGCCCACTCGGGCACCAGCAGGTGGTTGGGGTCGTAGCCCGACGGACCCGGGGGAGGCGGGGCGAGCGGCGGGATGTCGCCCCGGGCGATCTGCACCGCCTGCCAGAGGTCGGCGTCCGAGACGCCTGCGAACTTCGCCGTCATGTGGGCGGGGCCGAACTGGCGCCAGCCGGATACATCCGCGAGCGACTTGAGCTTCGCCAGCTCGACCGGGGGCAACCCCATGACCTCCGCGACGACATCCGCAGCTTGCGGCTCCCGCCGGGACGGCAGCACGAGCACGCTGATCGTCGCGGGGAACCACTGATTCGCGGCCCCCAACAGCATGAGCCGCACCTCGCCCTGGCACGGGTCATCCTCTGCGGCGAAGGTCGGCAGATGCGGATGCCGACCACGGCAGTGTGGCAGCGACGCCTCGCCGCCCGCCCGGGTGATCTCGGCGATGTTGCGCGACGTCTCGCACTGCACGCACACGATCGACACCTGTGGCCCGAGGTTCGAGCGCCACTCGCGCATCCGCATCTGGGGCTTGGCGACGCACTCCTTGCGATTGCCGTCGGCACCGTGCACCCAGTCGTCGTAGGGGAACTCGTCGAGGTGCCCGTTGGTGCACGCGATCAGATAGCGGGCGGGTACGGCGACTCGATCGCGGCCGTCGCCCTTGAACCGCCCCTTGCACTTGCGGTGCACGAACCGGGCCATGTCGGGCCGGTGCCTGCGGGTGTTCTCGAACTCGAAGACGTTCGCCGACACCGGTGCCAGTAGATCGCAGCCGGTGCATCGCAGCCACTGCGGGAACACGCGCGTCGGGATGCCGATGGGCGTCGAGTCGCCACCGAGATCGTCGGGCAACCACGGCGGTTGCCGCAGCTCTCCGACCTGGTGACCGAGCTGACGGCGCACGGCCTCGAGCAGTCGCGGCACGAGCACGAGCGAAGGGTCGCCTCCCAGGCGCTCATAGGCCTTGTCCCAGGCGTCGATGCCCTGCGGCATCACGGCCAGGTGCGGAAGGTCGACGGTCGCGCCGATGCCGGAGGTGTAGAGCATCGCGCTCGGTCGGATCGATCCGACCCGGGCGCGGCTCTTGGGCTTCTGCGCCGCGTCGACGAACGGGTCGGCGATGTCGCCTACCACGCCGACGGATGTCTCGGGGGTCGTCTCGTCGCTCACTTCGCGTCCTTCTTGGGGGTGAACGTCCACTTCGGAGTCGCCGCGCCGACCGGTTCGGCGAGCTTGCCGGGGAACGGCGAGACCAGCAGGTCGATCTCGGGCTGCACCTCGCGCATCGAATTCGCCACTTGGAAGATCCGGTCGCTCTCCTCGCCGATCGAGTCCTCCGGGCTCACGAGCAGCGGCGTGACGTGCTGCTTGGGCAGCGTCTTGCGCGCGTAGGTGAGCGCGCCTCCCTGCGCGTCGCTGCGTTCCGTCCACTCGTCGAGCCGCAGCACGAGCTTGCTCTTCGCGAGCTCTGCCGCGTCGTCGTCGCCCGCTTGTGCGACGCGCGCGACGAGCTTCTCGACGAGCTCGTCGAGTGCGGATCGGCGTTGCACGATCCGGCCGGCACCGGTGGTCGTGTCGGGCGAGAGCGAAGCCTCTGCCGTCGACGCGTCGATGACGCGCGCCGCCGACACGATGAGGCCGGTGAGCCCGCGTTCGAGCGAAGCCTCGGAGAACGGGGTCACCGAGAGCGCCTCGACGTTCGCGTAGAAGGTGTCGTGGTAGTGCTCGAACTGCTCGTAGTGCGCCATGTCGCGAGGGCGCGACCGGTTCGCGAGCGTGACGACGAGCCCGGGCTTGGATGCCTCGCGTCCGACGCGCGACGACGCCTGGATGTACTCGGCCGTGTTCTTCGGCTGCCCGACGATGAGCATGAGTCCGAGTCGGGGCACGTCGACGCCGACCTGCAGCATCGAGGTCGCGAGCACGACGTCGAACGGCAGCTCTCGCTCGGGCAGCCTCTCGCCGGCCGCCAGCTTCGCCGCCATCGCCCGGCGCCCGTCGGTCGAGTCGAGGGCCGGATCGAACGGCGAGGCGAGGTGGGTGAGCGTGCGCCCGATCTCCGACGACGAGATCCGGGAGGTGAGCTCGCCGAGCCGCAGCGGCGTGCGGCGACGCGGGTACCCCGCCGACTTGTCGGGGTTGCTCACGCGGGTGGTCACGTCGTCTTCGAGGTACCGGCGCATGCCCGCGAGCTCGCGGGTCGCCGAGAAGTAGTCGACGAGCGTGAGATAGGGCTCCGCCGCAGCGCCATGCGCGTCGAGCAGCTTCTGCCCGGCGAGCAGCAGGATCTCGCTGAGCCGGATCTCGGCGAGCGTGAGCCGCGCCCCGTGGAGGCACACGCCGAGATAGAGACGCCCCGGCTCCTCGTCGAGCGGCACCTCCTTCGAGAAGAACGTGTCGCTCACCGTGAGCACCTGCGGCGGAAACACCTCGACGTCGCGGGCGTAGAGCTTCTGCACCTGGTCGCCGGCGCGACGCACTGTCGCGGTCGAGGCGATGACGAGCGGCTTCACGGTCTTCGCGGATGCCGCGTCGCCGAGCTGCCAGCTCGAGAGCACGTCGATCGCGCCCTCGAAGAGCCCGACCGCGGTGCCGAGCGCGCCGGTGATGAGGTGCAGCTCGTCCTGGATGATGAGGTCGGGCGGTCGCAGCCGGCCGACGGTCGTCACCTGCGTCGGCCCGTAGCTGCGCCCGTTCTTCTTCGACGCGTTGTGGGTATCGGTGCCGCAGACGCCCGGGTCGGTGTCGGCGTGCTTGTAGCCGTGTCGCGGGCAGTACTTCGACACGTAGCCGAAGAGGCTCGCCGCCTCGCCCTCGCGCGCGAGACGGGCGAACTTGTCGACCGTGGCGAGCAGGAAGGTCGGAGGATGCCGGTAGATCTCGTCGTCGACGGTGAGCACCGGCAGCCCCTCGACCGCGGTTCCACCGGCGGCGAACGGGCAGGCGGCACGCCGGTCGCCGCAATACACGCGTACCCGCTTCTCGACGTCGTCGGCCTCGACGTCGCTCTTGCCGTTGATCGCGGTGCCGCACCACGGGCAGTGATCGAACTGCATAACGGACAACCCGTGGGCCGAGGTGCCTTCGCTCTCGCGTACGTCCTTGACCTGCTCCGCGGCCTCCGAGAAGCGCTTCGGGCTGACGCTCGATCCGACCCACAACCCGATGCGGAAGGGCACCGTGCCCCAGGTCGCCGGATCCTCCCGCCGCACGATCTCCGCTGCGCACAGCAACGTCGTGGCACGGATGAACTGCTGAGAGGTCAGCAGCCTAAGGGTGTAGCGCATGAGCACGGCCACGCCGTCGCCGCCGTTGAGCATCCCCTCGGGTGTCTCGACCTTGCCCTGCAGGCGACGCATGCCGAAGGTGAACGCCGCGAGGCCGAGGTACGCCTCCGTCTTGCCACCACCGGTGGGGAAGAACAGCAGCTCGGCGCGCGGGAACTCGGACGATCTGCGCTTGTGGGTCGGGTCGACGACCGACGGCAGCTGCATGAGGATGAACGCGAGCTGGAATGCACGCCAGGATGCCGCCTTGTCGCCGCGGGCCTCGACCTGTGCCACGGCGTCGGCGATCTTGAGCGAGGGCTGCTCGATACGGAGGGCGGCGACCTGCGATCGCAGTCGCTGGTCGCGCATCGTGCGGTTCATGAACCAGAACGCCGTGCGCGCCTGCTCGCTCTCGGCGAGCAGCACGAGCCCTTCCCCGAGTCGCTTCAGTGCAGCACGTCCGTCGGCGATGCCGATCTCGCCCTCGGTGCGCAGCCATTCGGGCAGGAGGGTGTTGTCCGCCTCCTGCGTATCGAGCCAGCCCGAGTAGGCGTCGACGATCGGCCGCAACCCTGCAACCAACTCGTCGCTGGACGCCTCCATCAGTACTCGCATGCTCAGTACCGCCCCCGCGACCTCGGGTGCACGGGTCTGCGGCACCTCCGCTGTCGGCAGCCAGGTGGTGCGCACCGCGGTGGCGCGGCGCGGGTCGTCGACGGAGACATCCCAGGTGGCGGATGCCGTGCGTCCGACCGCGAATTCGAGTCGATCCCGATAGAGCAGGTCGAGTCGACGCACTTCGGCGTCGCGCGATCGACGGTCGTGCTCGACTGCGTCGCGTGTCGGCAGGAACACGGCGGACACCCCGTCGGGTGCCGTGACTTCGAGCTCGGCCTGGAATAGCCAGAGCTTCGGCGGCAGCTCGCGGCCGGTGACGACCTCGTTGAGCAGCGCGGCCTCGACCACGCGGCGACCGTCGTGGTCGAACACCTCGATCGAGATCCATACGTCGTCGCCGAGCGGCTCGCGATGGCGCTGCGTGTCCGGGATCGCCGAGATGTCGACGTCGACGTGCTTCTCGAAGGGTGTCCGGTCGTAGTAGGTCTGCGTGCGGCCTGTGTCGGGGTCGGTCTCGCGGTGCGACGCGTAGCGCCCCCAGCGCGCGGTGAATCGCAGCGAGGTCGTGTCGGCGGCGACCTGGAAGCGGAGGCCCATCGACGACGGCGCGATGATCTTCGACTCGGGCCCGCGGTCCTCATCGGGTTCGGAGGGGGAGGCTTCGCCGACGGACTCGTCGTCGACGACCGGCACGCCCTGCACCTCGTGGGCATGGGCGAGGTCGGCGACCGCGAGGGTCTCATCGTCGCGCACGTCGTCGAGCGATGACGGCTTCGCCGTTGCGCTCGCGGCGTTCGGGTCGCCGCCCTCGAGCAGCGAGATCGGGGCGAGCGCGCCGGAGAGATACCGGGCGCGCGGCGTGCCGACGATCGTCTCGGTCGGCCCGTCCCACGGGCCGACGAGGTCGCGGCCGAGCAGGTCGAGCAGCTCGCCGCGCACCTGCGTAGACGTGAGTGGGGATGCGTCGGTCACTAGAACATCGCTCCTTCGGGCTTCTCCGACTCCTCGAGGCTCTTGCCGCGCTTCGCCTTCGTCGGGTTCTGCTGCACCTCGAGCGCCGCTCGGCGATGGTTCTCCTCGAGCAGTCGGTCGAGGATCTCGACCCGCGCCGCCGGGCTCACGGTCCACCGCTCCATCTGCCGGTAGGTGTGAAAACCGTGGTCGAGCGGGATGTCCGTACACCCGTACGCCTCCATCACCGCCTCGTCGATCTGCACGTGGAGCGACCGGATGTGATCCACATCGGCATCCCCCCGCACATCGGGCGAGTTCACGAGGTTGTACAGCCTGGTGAGCCCGAGCTGGCGGCGGAGCATGATCTCGCGACGATCTCCGTCGAGCTGTTCGCCGAGCTCCCTCATGCGCTGGGTGTTCGCGGGACGGGGGAGCGTCTCGAAGACGTCGGAGGGCGTGTATCGAACTCGCGTTTCAAGGGTCGACCCGTACGTGATCGCCCATGTCTGGTGCGGCGTCGACGACAGAAACGCCAAGTCCGCGAAATCCGAGGTTGCGAAGACGACTAGGCCGTGGGTGAAGACCTGGCCGGTAGGCACCATTGCAGGGACCACCGGCTTACTCACCAGAGTGAGAGCGACTGCTCGCTCCAGATGCGCGGTCGCTTCATACAGGCCGATTGCGCGTCGCTCATACAACCACCAGTACTCCATAAGCTTCGGCTTCTTGGAGAGCGTCTTCCGATAGGGCTCGACGTGCGTTTTCGCATGCGCGAACGCCTCTGCGTACTCAGCTGCCGCAGATCGAGATCGCGTGCCAAAGTCGACGACCATCGAGTTACCCCGGCATCCGGGGTTGGAGTTCAGGTCTTCACCGGACAGCAAGGGCCGAACCACTTCAGCATTGCGAGCGTCAATCTCGCGCATCTTCTTGGCCTTTTCGACGTCCACAAGAAAGCCCTTGCCATTGATGTTCGAGCCGATGAATGCGAAGCCACCGTTCTCGCTGAGTCTGGATGGTGCAGCGGTAAGGCGGCCGCCGGGCTCAAGAAGCGGCGAGATGGAGGCCACCAGTTGGTGGTTAACACTCGCATGAACTCCTGTGGCAGGTTCTCTCGCGGTCATCCAGATGGCTGCGTACTCAAGCGAAGCACTGCGGGCCGGCCACGGCGCACTACGAACCGCGCGGCGGATGGTGTATCGAGGCACGAGGCGCGCGATACCGACCTCCTTGGTGTCGCCCTGGGCGAGCGTGTTCGTCGCAATCAGCCCGAGTTGCGCGTCGCGGTTCGCGACGTTGTCGGCTCGGAGCACAAAATACGCAACCAGGTCCGCGTTGCCACGAGCCCCGTCCGCGAGCGCATCAACCAGCCAGTCGCGGACGTTCGAGCCCATCGAGTTCGTGATCTTCTTTCCACCCAGGAATGGCGGGTTGCCGATGATGGCGTCGAAGCCCCCGTTGTCGTGGATCACGTCGGGGGCTTCGAGGATCCAGTGCAGCGGCTTCCACCGCGCCTCGCCGGTATCGACGGTCGGAGCGAGTCCGGAGTCGATGATCGCGTCCAGCCGGCGCCGCTCTCCGGCTGATCCATCGGCCGGGTAGGCGTCGCGGAGCGCCTCCGCGAGTTCGTGGTAGCGCTCCTCGAGCTTGCGTCCCGGCTTCCCGCCCTCGAGAAGCCCCGCGGCGATGATGCCGTCGGCGACGTCGCGGAGCTTCGCCGTGACCTCCCTGGACTGGGCGAGCAGTGCGCGCTTCGCGCGCGTCGAGCGCATGCGGTCTGCGTCGTCGACCTGGCCTGAGGCGAGTTCGCGGCGGAGGCGCGCGGCATCCTCCAAGTCCTTGTCGACGTCGAACGCGGCGAGCTGGCGCTTCATCGACTGCTTCGGGTAGATGTGCTGTGCCTTCAACTGCTCCTCGGCGGTGACGCCGAGCAGCGAGTTGCCGTGGAAGACGCGGTCGTCGACGAACGAGAACGGTTTGCCGGGGTCCATCGAGATGAGCCAGAGCGAGAGCTTGCACATCTCGACGGCCATGCCGTTGATGTCGGCGCCGTAGAGGCAGCGGGCGACGATCTCGCGCACCGCCCAGCGCTTCAGGTCGGACTCGGCGCTGACATCCATCCCCTCGATCTCCCGCGCCTCGATGAGGCGGTCGGCGAGATACCGCGCCGCGGCGACGAGGAACGCACCGGACCCGGCCGCGATGTCGGCGACCTTGAGGTCGAGTATCTCGGCCGACGACTTGAGCACCCAACGGCTGGAGTCCTCGATGTCGAGCGGTCCGGGGGAGTAGACGAGCGGCTCGAGGGCGTGCAGCACGACCTCCTCGGCGAGCGAGCGCGGCGTATAGTGCGTGCCCGTGTTGGCGCGCTGCGAAGACTCGGTCATGACGAGCCCGCCTGCGGGCACCGCATAGGGGAAGCCGCGCAGGTCGTCGCGGATGAGCGCGTGGAACGGCTCGAGCCGCCCGGCGAGCTCGTCGTCGCCGAGCAGCGCGTGCCGCAGCCGCGTGCGGGCGGAGGCAGCGGCATCCGTGTCGTCGGTGCCGTACGCCTTCCCGAGCTGGCCGGCGGTACGGGGTCGGGCGTGCTCCTGCGTCTTCTTCAGGTGCGCGACGAGTGCATCCGCGAACTCCTTCGGGTCGGACGCGCCTTCGGCGAGCCGTTCGAGCTCCCTCAGCGGGATCTCGGGCTCGAAGCCGGCCTTACCCTGCAGACCCACGATCACCTCGGGTACGTACTCGGCCGAGTAGCCGAGCAGGCCCTCGTAGACGTAGCCGATCTGCTCGACGTCGAGGTCCCGGAACGACAGCCGCATCGCGCCGTCCTCGATCGTCTGCACGGCGCGGAGCACCGCGAGCATCGCCCGGTCGGTGACCCGCACCTGCAGGCGACCCTGCGCATCCGTCGCCTGCAGCCACGGAAAACGAGCGGGGTCGAAGAGCGAGCCGCCGTACGCAGGCATCCGTGCGTCGGGGTAGGAGACGCCGTCGAAGACCGCGTTGCTCGCCGCGAGCAGTCGGTGCCACGCCTCCCAGGAGTGATCGAGAGCCTCGGGAGAGCCGGCCTCGGTCACCTCGCGCTGCAGCCGCGTGCGCAGCTCGGCGATGGCGTACGACGAGCGGTAGAGGTCGTGCTCGGGGAGCAGCCCGCGCTCCTCGGCGAACAGCAGGAAGACGATGCGCATGAGCACCGTCACCGCGCCCTCGTAGACGAGCTTCGGATCCTCGGGCAGCGGCGACGCATCCCCCTGGGCGACCGCGCGCAAGTGGGTGTCGGACATCGACTGCAGCACGAGCTCGACGGCGCGCCGCACCTGGTCGCCGAGGGCCTCGGTGATCTGCTCGGCGCTCGCGACGCTCTCGGTGAAGAGCAGGGGCAGGCGCTTCTCTGGCTGGCCCCCCGCGATCGAGGTGAAGCTCGCGAGGGCGAGGAACGCATCTCGGCTCGCCGGTTCCTCGCGCCAAAGCAGGGCGTCCCAGACGCCGCTCGCCGTCGTGACGTCCTTCGCCGCCGATACGAGCGCCCACCAGCGACCGTCGGTGACGATGCCGATGCTCGTGCCAGCCTCCCGGAGCAGTGCGGCCATGCGGTCTATCGCGTTCGCCGACCATCCATCGGTGCCGGCTGCGCGCAGGTCGTCGCTGCGGTCGACCACCGTGACGAGCGCGGCGGAGCCGTCGACGCCGTCGAGCGCCGCGAACGGGGTGACCGTCACCGCGCTGTTCGGCGAGCTCGCCTCGATGCCCGTCGGAGACAGGCGGAGATCGTCCTCCCAGCCGAGCAGCTCCCGCAGCACGACCTCGACCCAGCGGTCGCGGGCTTCGACGTACGCGTCGGGGCTCGCCGACCACGAGGTCGACCAGCGGACGAACTCGTCCGTGAACAGCTGTCGCTTGTCGGCGTCGAGATCCGACGGCAGGCCGGAGGGGTGGAAGGACTTGAGCGCGGCGCGCGACAGGAAGGGGCCGTCGGAGTCGATGAGCGACAGCCACTCCCACTCGGGAGTCGTCGACTTGCGTGGTCTAGCGGCCACCGGTCGCCTCCAGCTTTTCGGCATCGTCGGGGGTCAGGGCGAATACCAGCGCGGCCACGAAGGTGTGCGCCTGGATGTCGCGATAGCGACGTTCGATCGACTCGCGCTCGGAACGGTGCTCGTCGTCGAGCGCCGAGAGACGGGCGCGCACGCGGGCGAGATCCTTCTCGCGCTGACGCTTCTCCTCGTCGAGCTGGAAGAGCATCGCCTCGCCGGCGCGCTCGGCCTCCGCGGCCGCCGCGAGAGTGCCCTCGAGCGTGCGGCGGAACCGGTCGAAGATCTCGTCGACGGCGGTCAGGTCCGCCGTGCGGCGTGCGTCGAGATCGCCGGTGACCTGCTGCATCCGCCGCTCGGCACGGCCGTCGACCGCAGCGGCGACCCGTGCGCTGATGCCGTCGTCGTGGTCGGCGTCGCCGTTCCACAGCGACGCGAGGCCCTCCTTCGTCGCCGCGCTCGCAGCGGCCAGCCGCGCGCCGTCGAGCGTCGTCGTGAGCAGCTCCTCCGCTCGGTCGATGCCGATCGCCTGGTTCCTGTCGATACGCGTGCCGGCGAGGAACACCTCCTCGTGCAGGCGGGCGCCGCCTTCGCCGACCAGCACCAGACGCACGACCGCTGCGGCGAGCGACTGGTCGAGCCCATCGACCACCACCGCACTCACACCGTTCACAGTGTCGCGCGACCACACCCGGCCGCGCAGCTCGCGGGCCGCGCGCTGGATGAGCGGGTGGCCGAGGTGGGTGTAGACGACGTCAGACTGCTGACGCGCGCGCTGCTCGTCGAATGTAATCGGGCGGTACACGCCCTTCGCGAGGCGCGTATCGAGGCCGGCCAGCGCCGGAACCCAGGTGCGGGAGAGTCCAGTGGGCACCTGGTAGAGCGCGGCTTCTTCGCGAGGGTCATCCACGTCGATGAGGGAGGGTTGCCCGGAGACCCGCAGGCCCTCCTCCATAACGCGCAGAAGGTTGTCACCGTGCAGGTGCATCCGGTCGCGTGAGCCCGCCAGGCGCTCGGCCAGCCGGGTGAGGTCGGCGCGCTGCTTCTGCTCGGCGTTCAGCACGCGGTTGATGACCTGCTCGCCGGCATCGGTCTTCACCTTCCGCGCGGGGCCTTCGCCGAAACCGAGCTCGCGCTGCAGGTCGGGTGCGATGATCTCGTTCGCCGAGACGCCGTCGTGCTCGGAGTTCGCGATCTTGCTGGCCAGGCGGGCGAGCAGATCGGTGTCCTTCGCGTACGCACGGTCGCTCGACCGGTCGGCCCGAGGGTGCCAGACGAGCGGGGTGTGCATCTGGCCGAAGCGGTCGATGCGGCCGATGCGCTGCTCGAGCCGGTTCGGGTTGAAGGGGATGTCGAAGCTGACCAGCCGGTGGCAGTAGGTCTGCAGGTCGATGCCCTCTCCCGCCGCATCCGTCGCGAGCAGAATGCGTACCGGCTCGTCGCCCGGTGGGGCGGTGAAGCGGACGCGGATCTCCTCGCGCGTCTCCGCATCCGTCGAGCCGTCGATGATCGCGAGGCGTTCACCGCCCCACCCGCGGGACTCGAGGACGTCGCGGATCCATTCGAGCGTCGACACGTATTCGGTGAAGACGACCAGGCGCTCGTCGCCCCACCCATGCCCCGGGACCATGAGCTCACCGTCGATCAGTCGCAGGAGCGCGTCGAGCTTCGAGTCGGGTCGGCCCTCGTAGCGATTCCCCCACCTGATCAGATCTTCGAGGTCGGCCTTGTCGTCGTCGGTGAGCGCGACCTGCGCGCGTTTCGCGGTACGCAGCGCTTCCAGCTCGGGCTGCTCGAGGCGCCCCTCCTCCTCGTCGGATGCCTCGTCGCCGAGCACGTCGTCGTAGTCGGGGAGCTGGAGGTCGCCGTCGCCGCGCGCCGCGAGATACGCCTCTGCCGTGCTCGCGAACGCGACGGGGGATGAGAAGAAGCGCTTCTTGAGGATCAGCGTCGCCAGGTCGGATGCTCGCTTGCCCCGCTCCTGCTTGACCGCCTGGTTGCGGCGCTTGGTGAAGGCGATCAGGCGGTCGTAGGCGTCGGCCTCGTCATCCGATGGCTCGAACATGAGCGACCGCACCTCGCGCAGCATGAAGTCGCTCTCGGGGAGATCGCGCTTGAGGCGGCGGACCGCGACCTGCTTGAGCGCCTCCTCGTCGAGGTCGGCCCCGCGAGCGAACCGCTGCGGGTCGATCATCTCGAGCAGTGCAGTGAACGACTCCGAGTACCCGTTGTGCGGGGTCGCGCTGAGGAACAGGCGGTGTTCGCACAGCTCGGCGAGCCGTCGCACGGCGATCGTGCGCTGGCTGTCGATCGCATAGCGCGGCTGATCGCCGTTCGCGCCTCGGCTCGGTGTCGCAGGCGCGACGTGGTGCGCTTCGTCGACGACCAGGATGTCGAAGGCGCGACGATCGGCCGTGCGGTTGTCTTTCACGCTCGCGTAGACCTCTTCGAGCATCCGTTCGGCGCGCGGCGTCGGCAGCCACGACATCGACACGATCACGCGCGGGTAGACCTTGAAGGGATTCGCGTGCACGCCGAAGGTGCGGCGGAACGTCTTCATGGTCTCGGAGTTGACGATCTCGAATTGCAGGCCGAACTTGTCGCGCAGCTCCTCCTGCCACTTGATCACTAGTCCGGCTGGGCAGACGACGATCGCCGAGCGGGCCCGGTGGCGTAGGAGCAGCTCCTGGATGACGAGACCCGCCTCGATCGTCTTGCCGAGGCCCACATCGTCGGCCAGCAGCATGTTCGCGCGTGGGGCGTCGATCGCCCGGCGCAGCGGCTCGAGCTGATACGCCTCGACGGACGCGCTGGAGCGGAACGGCGCCTGCAGCGTACGGGGGTCGGCGGACGTCAACGCACCCCAGCGGAGGGCGTCGACGTAGGCGGCGAAGGTCTTCGGCTCGTCGAACTGATCCGCCCCGATCGTCTCGGGCAGCCCCTGCTCGCGGACCACGCTGCGACCGGGCTCCAGTTCCCAGATGACGGTGAGCTCGCGTCCGTACCGCTCCTCCTCGACCGACTGCATCGTCACGGCGTGCTGCAGCTCGGCGGCGCCGTCGTCGGCGCTCGAGCGGGGGAGCGACTGCGCGGAGACGTCGGTCACGATCCAGCGATCGCCGCGCACGTTCACGAGCAGGCCCGGCTCGGGCACCTCGACGGCGGCCCTGGTGGTGGTGGTGTCGATCACGCCGGAACTCATCCTCAAGTCGTCTTCCCGAGCAAGAGCTTGCCAGTATTCCGGTGGCGTCCGACAGTCAGGCCGACTGGGCGGTCCCGCTCTGCTCGGGCTCTTCCATCGTGGATGCGAGAGCGAGGTACGCCGTAGCGATCGCTTTCCCCAGTTGAGGGGGCACCGCGTTCCCGATCATCGTCGCGAGGGCCGATCGACTGGGGCACGCACTGAAGTCGAAGTAGTCCGGGAAGCCCTGGATGCGCGCCGCTTCGTGCGCCGTCAGGGCGCGTGGCTGATCGGGGTGCATGTAGCGGCCCTGGCCGATGCTTCCGTAGCCGCTCGTGATGGTCTGCGCGGGCCGATCCCAGCGGAGGCGGCCATACATCGAGAGGTAGGTGTGATCCCCCTTGTGGCAGTCGGGACGATGCTCGTTCGGGAGGTCGTAGAGGTCGTTGTCCAGCAGGTACTGCATCCGGGCGAGATTCACCGGTGTCGGCCGGGGGCGCTGGTCGAGGAGGCTGCCCTCCGGGGTGCGGACAAGATCCCCGATCGCCCACTCGAGGTCATGTTCCTCGGCATCTCTCGTCGCGTGTTCGATGACCGATCGAGGGTCTGGTTCTCCAGACGCCGTCGCGATCATGATGTGCCTCCGCCGGGCCTGAGCGACGCCGAGCTCGGCGAGCGGGATGACCTCCTGCGCCACCTGGTACCCGATCGACCGGAGATGCCGGTCGGCGCGGTCGACCACGCTCTGGCCGTCGTGGCGGTCGCGGACCACCGAAGGGACGTTCTCGATCATCAGCAGCCGCGGTTTCAGGATCTCGGTCGCGCGGACCATCCGGAGGTAGAGCGCGTTCTTCCCGTCGATTCGGCGGGTGTGGTTGTTGAGGTTGCTGTGCCCCTGGCACGGCGGCCCACCCACCAGCACATCGACCATGCCGACCGAGGTTCGAGTGCGTGTCTCGGCCAAGGTCGCTGTCGAACCCAGCGGGCCGTCGAAGAACTCCTCGACCGGCTGCGTCGCGACGGCCGCCGCCCCTGGGAAATTAGCCGAGTAGACCTCGGTCGCGAGGCCCTCGAAGTCGACGGCCAGGCGGACGTCGAGACGTCGGCCGGCGTCGTGAGCGGCCTGTGCGAATCCGAGCGACAGACCCCCGCACCCCGCGAAGAGATCCACGAGCCGCACCGCGCTCGGCCCGCTCTCGAATCCGGGGCGATTACTCGAGCGCAACGGATGAGGAGTGGTCGATGGAGGCATCTCGAGGTCCACCTTATCGAGAGCGACTCCGGGGGACGGAGCTTCGATGTCGGTGCATTCTGCTAGAAACACGAGAGGAAGGAGCAGCTAGTGCTGGATTGGTTGCAACTCCGGGACGTAATGTGGGAAGCCCGATGGGATGCGATGGTGATGATAGCCCGCGCGCTATGGACGAATGCCATCGACCACTGGTGGTTCGGCCCGGTGATCGTCGTGATCCTGCTTACGGCCAGCCGACGCGCGTGGTTCCGACTCATCCGATTCATCGGAGTCAGCTTCGTTCGCGGGGGACCCGGGGCTGACTAGTCCGGAAATCCAGAGTTTCGACCGCGCCTTCTCGGCGAGCGCTGGAACCCTGAGGAGGAGACATGGTGCCTGAGTTCGGGCGAGCTTAGGGCGGCGGATGGTGTCAACGTGACACGGTGACCTCACGGGACCAGATGTACGTTCGGCGATGAAGGAGGCGATCGAGCTTCGTCTCCGACGAGCAGATGGTCGCGGTTATCGGGGCCTCGCAGGCGGTCGATGTCTTCCTCACCGAGTAAGGCCGCGACTCGCGGAAGATCGACCTCGGTCGTATCCCGCTCGGGAACAAGACGGCGATCGAGCAGAGCACGTCGCGCGATCGGACCCGAGAGCAAATCGAGTCGATGATGAAGACGCCATCTCTGCCGATAGTCCGAATACGGGGGCACGCCCAGGCAACGGGCGGACCCCGAAGGGGCCCGCCCGCCGCTACTCCGCCGAGCCGGAGCCGGCACCGGAGCCGCTCGCGGCGTCCCCGACCCGCACCACGAACTGCCCACCGCCCGAGGCGGCGGCCTCGATGGTGCGCAGCTGCAGCAGTGCCGGGTGCGCTTCGAGCACCTGTGCCACGTTCGCGAGCGAACGCAGGGCGGCCGCGTCGGCACGTGCACGCTCGAGCTTCGCCCGACCCTGCTCACGCGCGAGAGCCGTCTCGGCGAACGCGTGACGCAGCTCTGCCGAGAGCGTCACGTCACGCACGTCGAACTCCAGCACCTCCGCGCCGAGCCTTGCCGCCGCCTCCGTGAACGCGTCCCGCACGCCCGAGAGCAGGTCGGCACGCGAGGCCAGTACCTCGTCGAGCCCACGCCCGGCGATCGCCTCACGCACGGCCAGCTGCGCCAGCACGTAGATCGCGTCCACCGGGGTGTTCGCCTGGGTCAGCCAGGCGCCCGCGTCGGCGACCCGGTACCTCACCACCGGCGTCACACGCACCTGCATGCCGTCGGCGGTGAGCACGTCCTGCGTGCCGAGCGTGATCCAGTGGGCACGCGCATCCAGAACGCGCCACTGCTCGCCCCTGCGTCTGCGGTACTTTCCCGGCCCCGCGGTGCGGATGATCTTGCCGGAGCGGATCACGGCTGCCCGCTCCCACGGCTGCACGTTCACGCGCCAGCCGAATTCGATGGTCCTGATGGTGGTCATTTCTCTCGTGTCTCCTCTCCGGAGTCTCAGGTAATAGGTGGATGGATACGGATGTGGTGTGTCACAGCGCGGGTGCGAACGGCTTGGGTGCGATCACGCCCGCCCCACGACGTCCTGCCGCGGGCGATCTCGGAGCGGCGAACGCTCCGGACCGCGCAAGGCGACCGGCCGTCGGGAGCAGGGGCGGGCGTGTGCCGACTTGAACGGCATTCATCTGCACAGTCCGTAGCTGTGTGGCGGGCGCCATATTGCGGTACCGGATGAGGCGACAGCCTCCGGCCGCATGGCACCGACCTCTATCGGCGGCCTCAGGGCCACCAGGTCTGGATGCGACGGGTGGGTTAGGCCCGAGGTTCGGTGAGCTGGAGGGCGCGCCAATACCCGCGGAGATCCGCGTGGGGGCGATTCGGCGTGCGCATGTCTGCTCCTGTATTCGATAGCCGCCACGGTGGCGGCTGACCGAGAGTAGCCGCACGAGCATTCCTCGCGCAAGGGGCATTTCTCGGCCATCTGAGCGCGGAATGATCTCCGCTAGGTAGACAGACCTGTACGAATTCTTACAACCTCCCACTAACATCCCTACAAGGGGGTGGGCGCCATGGAGCGACCGTACGGCAGCTATGCCGAAGTGCTGCTCAAGCAGCGCTACCGTCCCGGCGGTGTGATCGGGCGTGGCGGCATGTCCACGGTTTACCGCGCCCGCGACGAGTTTCTCGGGCGTGATGTCGCGCTGAAGCTGTTCGGCGCGATCCCCGCCGGCACCGACTCCGCACCCGTCTTCTCGGCCGAGCTGCGCATGCTCGCGGGCCTCAACCACCACGGCATCGTCACGCTGCTCGACGCCGGTATCGACGACTCGCTGCCCGACGAGCCGCACCCGTACCTCATCATGGAGCTCGTCACGGGCACCGACCTCGAGAAGGCGATCGCCGCAGGCGGGTTCAGCGCGCGCGGCATCGCCGAGATCGGATACGACCTCGCCGAGGCGCTCGAATATGTGCACTCGCGGGGTGTGGTGCACCGCGACCTGAAGCCGAGCAACGTGCTGCTCGTCGACTACGGCGCCAACACGCTCCGCACGCGCGCCCGCCTCACCGACTTCGGGATCGCGTTCGATGCGGCCGCCGCGCTCGGCCCGGAGGAGACCAACACGACCGGCACGGCGGCGTACCTCAGCCCGGAGCAGGTGCTGCGCGACCTCGTGGGTCCCGCATCCGATGTCTACGCGCTCGGGCTCGTGCTGCTCGAGTGCTTCACGCGGCACGTGGAGTACCCGGGCGACCCGTCGGCGTCCGCCGTGTCGCGGCTCAAGACCGACCCCTCGGTGCCCGACACCCTGACGAGCGCCTGGCGCAGCCTGCTCACCGCGATGCTGCGGCGCGATCCGGCCGCACGTCCGCCGATGCGCGACGTGCTGCTCGCTCTGCGGCAGATCATCGTCGACGACTCGGGCCGCCACCGCAGCCGCCCCGAGCCGATCCGCATCGACGAGCCCACCCGGATGGCGGCAGTGCGCCGCTACGAGCCGTACGTCGAGGCGGGACATCCGGCATTCGAGCGGGTGGCGAACATCGCCCGCCGGATCGCGGATGTGCCGGTTGCGAGCATCGGTATCGCCCACGAAGACGAGGTGCGCTTCCTCGCGCATCCGGGAACCGACATCGACCGCCTCCCGCGCGACGAGACGCTGTGCTCGGGGGTGATCGCAGACGACGAGCCGTGGGTGGTCGAGAATTGCGCGCTCGATCCGCGTTCGTCGGAGAACACCCTGGTCACAGGTGAATTCGGCATGCGCTTCTACGTCGGCGTGCCGGTGCGTTCGCCCGAGGGGTTCGTGGTGGGTGTGCTCTCGGTGATCGACTTCACACCCCGCACGATGAGCGACGAGCAGTTGGCGTCGCTCGTCGACCTCGCGTCGGTGCTCACCGACGAGCTCGAACTGCAGGTGGCGATCCACCCGGCCGAGGCCGATCCCGAGACGTTGCCGGAGCCGTCTGCGGGCGCTGAGCCGATCGCCGACTCCGCCACGCCCGTGCTGCGCTTCCCGCAGGCCGTCTAGACCGAGCCGCCTGCCGCCGTGAGGGGGCGCGAAGTGCAGGAATACCCCACAGGTCGATGCGGTTGCATGGACTCATGAGCGCACAGCTGGAACTCGGACTCGACACCTTCGGCGATGTCACCGTCGACGCAGACGGCAACCGCCTGAGCTACGCCCAGGTGATCCGCAACACCGTCGAGCAGGGCGTCCTCGCCGACTCGCTCGGTGTCGACGTGTTCGGCATCGGCGAGCACCACCGCGACGACTTCGCCGTCTCGTCGCCCGACATGCTGCTCGCCGCCATCGCGGCCCGCACCGAGCGCATCAAGCTCGGAACCGCCGTCACCGTGCTGAGCTCCGACGACCCGGTCCGCGTGTTCGAGCGCTTCTCGACCCTCCACGCGATCTCGAACGGTCGCGCCGAGATCACCATCGGGCGTGGCTCGTTCACCGAGTCGTTCCCGCTCTTCGGGTTCGACCTGCACGACTACGAGGCCCTGTTCGAAGAGAAGATCGACCTGCTCGCCGAGCTCCTGAAAGAGAAGCCGGTCACCTGGCAGGGCACCACGCGCGCCCCGCTCGTCGACGCGGATGTCTTCCCCAAGACCGAGGGCGGCCCGATCCGCACCTGGGTGGGCGTCGGCGGATCCCCGGAGTCGGTGGTGCGCGCCGCTCGCTACGGCCTGCCGCTCGCGCTCGCGATCATCGGGGGAGACCCGGCCCGCTTCGCGCCCTACGTAGAGCTGTACCACCGCGCGCTCGCGCAGCTCGGCGCCGACGACCTGCCTGTGGGTGTTCACTCGCCGGGCTTCATCGCCGACACCGATGAGGAGGCCCGCGAGATCGCGTGGCCGCACTACCAGGTGATGGCGAACCGCATCGGCAAGGAGCGGGGCTGGCCGCCCGCCACCCGCGATTCCTTCGAACTCGAGGTGCAGCACGGATCGCAGTACGTCGGCTCGCCCGAGACCGTCGCGCAGAAGATCGCGGCGACGGTGCGCACCCTCGGCATCCAGCGTTTCGACTTCAAGTACGCCTCCGGAACCGTGCCGCACGAGAACCTCATGCACGCCATCGAGCTCTACGGCGGCGTCGTGGTGTCTCGCGTGCGCGAGCTGCTGGCCGAGTAGCCCTCCGCGGCCCGGCAGAATCGAGGCATGCCCCCACGCCCGCCTCGCGAGCGCCGCCGCCGGTTCCGCGGCACCCTCTTCGTCACCACCCACGAGCAGCACGCGAGCTACACGGTCGCCGTCACGCGGATGCCCGGGAGCCGCGACAGCGGGCCCGCGTTCGTGATGGTGCACGGTCTGGGTGTCTCGTCGCGCTACTTCCGGCCGGTGGCGATCCGACTCGCCGAGCGCGGTAGCGTCTTCCTCGTCGATCTTCCCGGATACGGCTCCGCCCCGGATCCGCGGCAGCCGGTGTCGCTCGACGACCACGCGGATGCGCTCGCCGCGTTCCTGCGCGAGACGCGGCTCACCGAGGTGGTGCTCGTGGGGCACTCGATGGGATCGCAGGTGATCGCCACCCTCGCCCAGAACCACCCGGACCTCGCGGGGCGGATGGTGCTCATGGCTCCGACGGTCGAGCCCGAGCGGCGCTCGGTGCGCCGGGCCGTGTCGGGTCTCCTGCACGACACGTTCCGTGAGCCGCCCGCGGTCACCTGGATCGCCTTCACCGACTACCTCCTGCGCACCGGACCCCGCTATCTGCTGGCGCAGATCCCGGTGGTGCTCGACGACGCCCTCGAGACGCGGCTCGGCGGGGTGCCCGGCCAGCTGCTGCTCATGCGCGGATCGCGCGACGTGCTCTGCTCGAGCGGATGGGTGGCGCACCTCGCCGAGGTGTCGGGCGCGCCCACCGTCGAGGTCCCCGGTCCGCACGTCGTGATGTACACCGACCCGGATGCGGTGGCCGAGGCGATCGCCCGGCATGCGGTCGGCGGTGAGGACTAGCCTCAACGCGAGGGGGTGCGCCATGCCCGAGCGGGGGATCGAACGCGGTGCGGGCGACGCGCGCGGCGCACGCCGGCCATCCGACCGCGGCTTCGCTCGCAACGCGGCGGCGCTCGTCGGCGACGTGCCGAACGCGCTACGGTTCCGGGCCCGCGCCGCCCGCGACTGGCCTGTTCCAGCTCGCTACGCCGAGGGCGACGGCCGCCCTGTGCTGCTGCTCCCGGGCGTGTACGAGACCTGGCATTACCTCCGGCCGATCGCCGAGGCGCTCCACGCCGCGGGGCATCCGGTGTTCACCGTTCCGGGGCTCGGGATCAACCACCGCCCGATTCCGGAGTCGGCGGGCATCGCGTGGCAGCGCATCCTCGACCTCGACCTCGCGGATGTGGCGGTCGTCGCGCACTCGAAGGGCGGCCTGATCGGCAAGCACCTGCTGGCCTACGACGACCGTGAGGGGCGTATCGCCCGGGTGATCGCGGTCGCGTCCCCGTTCCGCGGCACCCGCATGGCGCACTTCGCGGTGCCGCCCGCGATGCGTGAGTTCCGTCCGAGTGTTCCGGTGATCTCGGCGCTCGCTGCGGAGCGCGCGGTAAACGAGCGGATCGTGTCGATCGCGCCCGAGTGGGATCCGCACATCCCCGACGGCTCGGCCCTCGACGGCGCCCGCAATCTGACGCTGCCCGTCGTGGGCCATTTCCGCATCCTGCACGATCCGGCTCTGCCGGGGCTCGTGGTGGCCGAGGTCGAACGGGAGACGACATGACCCGCGAGCAACGTCTGGTGCTGACGATCGCGGTGCTCGCCACGATCGTCGCGTTCCTCGACTCCACGATCGTGAACGTGGCGCTCCCGGCGATCGAACGCGAGCTCGGCGGCGGACTTCCCGCGCAGCAGTGGATCGTCGACGCCTACCTGCTCACCCTCGGTTCGCTGATCCTCGTCGCGGGCGCCGTGAGCGACGCGTTCGGCCGGGTGCTGGTGGTGCGGGTGGGGCTCATCGTGTTCGGCCTGTCGTCGCTCGCGATCGCGTTGGCACCCGATCCGCTCGTGCTGATCATCGCCCGCGGCGTGCAGGGCGTGGGTGGGGCTCTGCTCGTGCCGAGCTCGCTCGCGCTCATCACCTCGCACTTCTCGGGCGCCGCGCAGGCGCGCGCGATCGGCACGTGGACGGCCCTCACGAGTGCCGCGATGCTCGCCGGTCCGCTCGTCGGCGGCCTGTTCGTCGACCTGCTGTCGTGGCGCTGGGCGTTCGTGATCAACGTAGTGCCGATCGCGGTGGTGCTGTGGCTGCTGGTGCGGCTGGGTGCCACCGAGGTGCGGAAGCCGGACGCCAAGATCGACCTGCCCGGCGCGCTCCTCTGCGCGGTCGGGCTCGCGGGCCCCGTGTATGCGCTCATCGAACAGCCGCGCCTCGGGTGGGATGCGTCAGTGATCGCCGCGGCGATTGTGGGCGTGATCTCGTTCGCCGGGTTCCTGGTGCGGCAGCGCGTGGCGAAGCATCCGATGATGCCGCTCGGGCTCTTCCGGGTGCGCAATTTCGCCTGGGGCAACGTGTCGACGTTCTTCGTCTACGGCGCGCTCGGGGTGAACGGCTTCGTGATCGGGGTGTACCTGCAAGAGGAAGCGGGGCTACCCGCCACCCTCGCGGGTCTCGCGAGCCTGCCCATCTCGATCCTGCTGACCCTCGGCTCGTCGTGGGCGGGGCGGATCGCGGGCCGCGTGGGGCCGCGGCTGCCGATGACGCTTGGTCCTCTCGTCATGGCGACGGGCTCGCTGCTCATGCTGTTCGTGAACGAACCGTTCAACTACGTCACGCAGCTGCTGCCGGGGATCCTGGTCTTCGGTGTGGGGCTCGCGCTCACGGTGTCGCCGCTCACGGCGGCGATCCTCGGGTCGATCGATCCGGGGCGGTCGGGTATCGCATCCGCGGTGAACAACGCGGTGGCGCGCATCGCCGGGCTGCTGTTCGTGGCGATGCTCGGGGTGATCACCGGCGGTGCGCTCGACCTCGGGGGGCTGCACCGCTCCATGTGGGCGGTGGCGATCCTCATGACCGCCGGTGGTGTGGTGGCGTGGCTCTGCATCCGTCGCGCCGCGGTTGTCGTGGTGCCGGATGCGGGCGAGGTGGTCGTGACGGCCGGCGCCTCAGAGGGCGGTGGCGATCACGAGCAGCACGACGTCGACGAGGGCCCCGGCGATCACGAGCCGGAAGAGCACACGCCCCATCCGTCCGCGGATCGCGAGCATGAGCCCCGCGACAGCGATTCCCAGCCCGGCGAGCAGCGCTAGGGCGCTCAGCCACCAGACGCCGAGCTCGACGGCGAGGGCGGCGCTCGCGGCCCCCAGGGTGAGGAACGCGACGATCGCCGAGCCGCGCCCGCCGAGGCGCTGACCGAGCCCGCGGATGCCGGTCCGGCGGTCGTCGTCGAGGTCGGGCAGCACGTTCGCGAACGACGCGGCGACGCCGAGCAGCCCACCCGCGGCGATCACCCAGAGGCTCGGCCAGCCCGGCTCGTCGGCTGCGAGGGTCGCGAGGGCGGGCAGCAGCCCGAAGAACGCCAGGTAGGGGAGCGGCGAGGCGAGCGTGCTCTTGAAGATCGCGTTGTATCCCCAGGCGATCGCGATCATGAGCGTGTGCAGGGTGAGTGCGGCCGGCCCGAGCGGGGCGGTGAGCACGAGGGCGAGCGCGGCGCTCACGAGCGCGATGATGAGCGCGGTGCGGGGGTTCAACTCACCGCGGGCGACGGGCTTGTCGGTGCGGCCCGTGGCTTTGTCGCGTTCGGCGTCGATCGCATCGTTCGAGATACCCACCGAGGCCTGGCCGGTGAGCATCGCCGCGCCGAGCAGCAGGATGCGCCACCACTCGAGCCCCGAGGCGACGCCGAGCAGCACAGTGATCACGGTGACGGCCACCGTGGGCCCCGGATGCGTCGAGAGCCACACGGCGCGGATGCGGCGCAGCATGCGCCCACGCTACGCCGAGAACGGGCAGCCGCGGTTCGTTCCCGGTTCGTTCCACGCGCGGGGTACGTCACTGTCCTCCGAAGTGAGGACTGATGAGTTGACGGTTCCTTCCTAGTCTCGGGATAGGCGACAACGCCTCAGAAAGTTGGAACCACCACCATGCACCACCACAAATCCATACTCGCTATCGCCAGCACGATCGTCCGGCCATGAATCGTCACTTCTACTACCACTCGATACTGGGGTGGCAGCCTGCGCCCCCGAGCGTGCTCGAGGGGCTCGACGTTTCGAGCCTTCTGGTCTTCGCCCGCTACGGCGACTACGCCACGCGAACCGATCTCGCGGCCATTGAGCCCCTCGATCGCGAGGTCGCGGAGATCTTGATCGCCGACGGCCCGATCGAGTTGGCGTGGACGATCGCCATGAATCGGAATGCTCCTCCGGACGTTCTCGAGCGGCTGGCCGAGCGAGGTGGGGACTTCGTGGAGCTCGTCGGCGGCAATCCGGCCGCTCCCTCGCGTCTCAAGGAGGGGTTGCCTCTCTCGGATCACGTCCAAGTGTCGCTGGAGGCGTACGTGCGCGACATGGGGGGAACCCACGCGCAGCACATGGCGTTGATCAAGGCCTGGTTGTCTTACGAGACCACACCTCTCGGTGAGGTGTGGGCGCGGATCACCGGGAGCGTCTGAGCCGCGCCCTACACCCCGAGCGCGTCGCGGACGCCCTGGTTCGCCACGACGCCTCCGCGCACGTTGAGCCCCTTGGCGAGCGCGGGGTCGGCGGCTGCGGCCGCATCCCAACCGGATCCGGCGACGGCGGCGATGTAGGGGAGCGTGGCGTTGCTGAGGGCGCGCGTGGAGGTGTGCGGTACTGCGCCGGGCATGTTCGCGACGCAGTAGTACAGCGACTCGTGCACGGTGAAGGTGGGGTCGTCGTGGGTGGTGGGGTGGGAGCCTTCGAAGCATCCGCCCTGGTCGATGGCGATGTCGACGAGCACCGAGCCGGGGCGCATCGTGGCGACCATCTCCTTTGTCACGAGCTTCGGGGCTGACGCACCGGGGATGAGCACCGATCCGATCACCAGGTCGGCGTTCGTCACGGCGGCGGCGATCTCGTAGGGGGTGGAGACGCGCGTCTGGATCGCACCGTCGAAGCGCTCTTCGAGGTGACGCAGCCGGGGGAGGGAGATGTCGATCACCGTCACCTGGGCTCCGAGGCCGAGTGCGTTCGCGGCGGCGTGCTCTCCGGCGACGCCTCCGCCGATCACGACCACCTGGGCGCGGGGTGTTCCTGCCACGCCGCCGAGCAGCATGCCTCGGCCCCCGGCCGGTCGCAGTGCTGCTGCGGCCCCCACCACGACGGAGAGGCGCCCGGCCACTTCGCTCATGGGGGCGAGCAGCGGCAGTGCGCGGTCGGCGGTCTGCACGGTCTCGTAGGCGATCGCGGTCGTGCCGGCGGCGATGAGCGCTTCGGTGAGCGGGCGGTCGGCGGCGAGGTGCAGGTAGGTGAAGAGGGCGAGGTCGTCGCGCAGGTAGCCGTATTCGGCGGCGATGGGCTCCTTGACTTTCACGAGCAGTTCGGCGCGGGCCCAGGTCTCGTCGGCGGTGGGCACGATCTCGGCGCCGGCGGCGAGGTACTGCTCGTCGGTGAAGCCGCTGGCGGCGCCTGCACCGCTCTGCACGAGCAGCTGGTGGCCGCGCCCGGTGAGCAGGTCGACTCCGGCGGGCGTCACTGCCACGCGGTTCTCGTTGTTCTTGATCTCGGCGGGAACGGAGATGCGCATGGGGAACTCCTTCAGTGGGATGCGGAGATATTTGCAGGAGAGGCGGCCTAATCTGTTACAGATCGAATCTTCATCGGCGATTCACGAGAATCTCGATGTTTCTTCTAGGCGACGTTCGTGAACCCCGCCGTGTGCCGAAGGATCTTGCATGACTGATCAGCTGACTCCGCTCGATGAGCGCATCCTCGAGCTGCTGTCTGCGGATGGCCGCATGACGAATGCGGCGATTGCGGATGCGGTGGGGGTGGCGCCGTCGACGGCGCATGCGCGGGTGCGGGCGTTGGTGGAGCGCGGTGTGATCACCGGGTTTCATGCGGCGGTGGATCAGAGCGCGTTGGGGTTGGGGATTCAGGCGGTGATCGGGGTGACGCTGCGGCCGGGGCTGCGGCATGAGCGGATCGAGGCGTTCACTCACGACATCCGGCAGCGTCCGGAGGTGATCCAGGTGTTCTTCCTCGGGGGTACGGATGATTTCCTGGTGCACATCGCGTGCCCGGATTCTTCGGGGGTGCGTCGTTTCGTGGTGGATCAGTTGTCGGCGAATCAGAGTGTGGCGTCGACGCGCACGAGTTTGATCTTCGAGTACCACCGAAATGCGGTGGCGTCCGACTTCGACTGAGCCGGCCGGTTCGCCGGTGGTGTGTTGTGGTGCGGGAGGCGGGGCTCGAACCCGCATGCCGTGAGGCACAGGAACCTAAATCCTGCGTGTCTACCGTTCCACCACTCCCGCGCAGCGCGATCAGTCTAGAGCGGCGCGGGAGTGGTGGATGGTGGGCAGGTGGGGCGTCACGCGATGCGCGTGACGTGGAGTTCGTGTTCCGTGCCCGGCTCGTCGATGAGCGTCATGTGATTCACGTCTGCCAGGGAGGCGCCTGAAAGCAGGAGCAGCAGCTCACCGCCGAGGGGGCCGGCTCCGCCGCTCGACAGCTGCCACTCAAGCGACTGATCGTCGACCAGCAATGTCGGTCGGCCGAATGCTCTGGCGGCGGTTTCGTCCGAGAAGGTCAGGTGCATGACGGTCTTGTTAGCCGAGATGGTGACGGTGTTGACGACGGCGTAGCCGTTGTCGAGGTCGAGCGCTGTGCCGCTGGCGTAGAGCTGATGTTGCATGCCTCATTCCAGCATGTATGCCCGGCCCACGCGGTCGACCATCCCCATGTGGAAAACGTCCGAGCCGCCGTGAGTGATCCGGGCATCATGCACCTACGTGGACAGCCGAGTCGACTACGTGTCGGCCCAAACGCACGGGTTCTTACCCGTTGTCGCACGCAAATCCGTCACAACCAGGCCACCGTGGCCTCTGCCGGGCTGTAGACGAAGTGCGTCCCTGTCCTACGAGGAGCACCATGATCAGACCACCACTTTCTGCATTCGTCATCACCGGCGTCTGTCTCGCGCTCGCGGCTGGCGCCCTTACCGGCATCGATGCGCTCGCGCGTGACACGGCACGCGCTGAGGCGCACGTCGAGATCGACCAGGCGGTGCGTGCAGTCGCCGAGTTCGAGGCAGCGCGGGATCGCCTCGACTCCGCTGTCGACGCCGCTCACGAGCTCATTCCGGTCGCCGAAGAGTTCGCGGCCCTCGTCGAGGTGCGCGGCGCTCTCGACCCCGACGCCGCTGCCGACGCACAGTCGAAGTTCGAAGCGGTTTTCGAGGTCGCGGATGGACGTGGCGTCGCGACCAGCCTCGAACTCGAGCCTCCGAGGAAATACCCTGATGTCGACCCGGGCATGGCCGAAGGTGAACTCCTCGCCGCGCGCGACGAGGCGCGCCAACTCGCCGACTATTGGCGCGCACGTACACGAGCCGTGAGTGCGATCGTTCGGGTTCTCGACGACGCGCGTGAGTGCGTTCAAGGCGCGATGGCGGTCGCTGCGGACTCGGCGCCGGCGCGCGCCAAGAAGCTCGTGTCCAAGCTCGCTCATGCCACCGCGCAGACCAAGCGTGCTGCATCGGCTGCAGGAAAGGCACTCGCCGAGGCCAAGATCCCGGATGCCGCAATGCTTCAGAGCTACGCCCGAGCCATCGCGAAGCTGAATGACTCCCACCGAAAGCGACTTGAGGCTGCCGAAAAGGCCGCGCGTGAAGTTGACACGTCGCCAGGTACCACGGGTGGTGGAAAACGTTCGAGTGGTTCGACGTGGCGCAACGGCGGATCGGGAAGTTCGAGCCCAGGGGGCGCTCCCTCGGGCGGCGGCTCGGAGCCGAAGTACCCCGACTATACGGACACCAATCGGTACGTCGAGGCCGGCGGACTTTGGGAGCCCGGTTGCCTCATCGGCTCGGAGTGGGGACGACACGATCCGGGCCCAGGAGGCACATCCCTGATCTACAACATTCCCTACCCCTACGACTACCGGATCGAAGGCACCTGGATTGTCGTCTACATCTGCAGATGAATTCCCATAAGTGGTGGGGAGAGGTTGCAGCCTCTCCCCACCGTCCTCTCACCGATCGCCTGACAGCAACAAGGAAAGGAAGCCGACCCATGGCCGGTCATCGACATTGTCCCCTACCCGAGCGCAAAGAAGGAGCGCTACCTCGCGTCCTCCTCGTGTTCGCGACCGCGTTCGCGGTGCTTCTCGGCATCATCAACCCGATGAGCGCTCCCAACGCCTTCGCGGCGTCTCACGGACGCGGATATGACTCGCCAGCAGGCTGGCTCGGTCAGTATCTTGTTGGCGGCGTCGCCACCTATTGCCTCGAGATCACAGCAGGGTCGCCACTCGGCGCGAGTGTACGGCTGGGTGACCGCGCCTGGCACACCATGTCGGCCGACGAGAATGCGCGGGTCTCTTGGGCGGTCGCGACCTATGGGCAGAGAGCGAGCGATAACTGGGCCGCAGCGGTGCACCTCTTCGTCTGGTCGCTCGCCGACCCGAAGGAATACGGGAGTCATGGTCAGTCCGGAGACGACTACTACGTGTGGCGTGCTCCTGCCTCTGCCCGCGCTGACATCCTCGAGAAGCTCAAGAAAATCCGTGCGGGTGCATCGAGCGTCAAGGCAGGGACTTTGAAGGGCTCGGGTTCGATGTCCTTTCAGACCGAGTTCAGCAACAACTACAACGGCACACTCACGGTGAAGCTCTCCCCGTCGTCTGCTCGCGGAAGTATCAAGCTCACCAACGGTCGATTCGTCGAATCCGGAACGCGGTCCCTCGCGGGCCTCGGCGGAGGGTCCTACCGCGTGGTCGGTGTGCCTCCCGAGGATGGGGCGCCGTACCGGATTTCAGCGAAGGGCAATTTCTCGACAAGTGGGGGCTACGCGGGAAAGGTCGCCTTGTACGAGAACGCTGGCGGATCGCAGCAGTATACGGCCGGGCCCGGCCCGAAGGCGCAGGTTTCGGTGGCTCTCAGCGCAAGCGATCCGAATCCTCGCTCAGCCACTTTTGCGCCGATACTGCGCTCGCAGGTTGCCGAGCGGTATCCCGCCGAGGGAGATGCGTTCACCGATAACTTCGTCTTCTCTGCGGGGGAGGACCCCCAGAGCGGCCTCAAGAACCCCTGGCCGGAGGAGGCTGGCGGCGGATACAAGGTGGTCACCGCCACCGTCACGGTGTACCGCACACGGGCCACGTCGATCACTTCGGGGGAAACGATTCCCCACGACGCGGAAGTATTCGACTCCTTCACGGTCACGACCTCCGCGGCTGAGGGGCCACTCGGCGACTACAGGGCATCCACCACGAAGAAGCTGGAGTCCGGATACCAGTACGTCGCCGTGTCGGTCATCGACGCCGCGGATCAATCTCCGACGACGCGTGCTTTCCTTCCCGAGGGATACCGCTGGACCGACGGTTGGGGCGTCTCATCCGAGATCGCCATCGTTCCGCCGGACGGGCGCTCAGCGGCGACGCAGCTGGAGGCCCAAGGCTTCCCCGTTTCCGATGTGGCATCCCTCGACGGATTGCTGTTCGACGGAGCGCAGGTGAGATTCCACCTCTACCGCCGTCCCGACGGCGGACCGAGTCCGCTTCAGGACTCCGACCCCGAAGCGATCGATCCCGCGGCGACGTGTACGGATGAGACCCGCGTGTGGACGTCGGGCCTTCAACCCGCGGCCGAGGTCGTCACGGGAACCGCGCCCTCCGACCTCCGTCCAGGGGTCTACGACTGGCGGTTCGAGATCCTCGACCAAGCGGGCGAGATCGTGTGGGGTGCACCCTGCGGTCCCATCTCAGAACGCACCGAGATCGTTCAGGTCATCGTCGAGACCGAGGCTCAAACGAATCGCCGCGCGACCGAGACCGTCGAGGACGCTGCGCTCATCCGGGGCACGATCGAGGAGGGCGACACGCTCGCGTTCGCGGCATACCGCGCGGAGCGCGATAGGGACGGGCAACCGATCTGCGAGCCGAGCAATCTCGTTTGGGCAAGTGAAGCGATCACTTTGACGCCCGGAGTGGTCGATCGCCACACGGTGAAGTCGGGCCCGACGATGCTCCCGACCGGCACGTACTGGTGGGTCGAGACGTACGCCAATGCGGCTGACGAGGTCATCCACCGCGGAGAATGCGGGATCCCCAGCGAGACATCCGTCGTGCATGGGCCGGACCTTCCCGACACGGGCGTCGACCCCCAGTTGATCGCCATGGTCATCGCGGCGGGGATCGGTTGCGCCGTTGGCGTGCTCGTCCTCCTCCTCCGCAGACTCCGGACACGTCGATGACCCGGCCGAAGTCACCGGCGGGTGCGATCAGCGACCGGATCCGCGACAGAGCTCGGCGTGACGACGCCGACCTGCGCGCGGATCCGGCCGTCGTCGACCGCTACCTCCGTGACGAATTGCGACAGTACGCGGAGGCGGCGCTCGGAGGACGCGCGCCGATGTTGGCCGATGAAGACGCTGTCGCTCAGGAGGTGTCCGCGAGTCTCACCGGCATGGGACCGATTCAGCCCTATCTCGACGACCCGCGCATCGAAGAGATTTGGGTCAACGCTCCCGATCGCATCTTCGTCGCCCACGATGGAATCTCCGAGCAGCTCCCGCTCGCGCTGACTGCGGAGGACATTCGCGACCTGCTCGACCGGCTCCTGCACCAGACGGGCAGGCGTATCGACATCAGCAGCCCGTTCGTAGATGCGGCTCTCCCCGACGGGTCGCGCCTGCACGCTGTCATCCCCGACATCTCGCGTGCACACGTGTCGATCAACATCCGTCGTTTCCGTACGGGGATGCGTACCCTCGCCGACCTCGTGCGGCTCGGGATGCTGACGGCGCAGGCGGCAGGATTCCTCCACATCTCCGTCAGGGCAGGGCTCAACATCCTCATCGCCGGTGCCACGCACACGGGAAAGACCACCCTGTTGGGTGCGTTGCTCGGAGCGTGCGTTCCCGAAGACAGAATCGTCACGGTCGAGGAGACGTTCGAACTTGCACTGACCGCACGAGATCACGTCGCGCTTCAGTGTCGTCAACCAAGCCTCGAGGGAACAGGTGAGATCACGCTCCGCCGCCTTATCAAGGAATCGCTGCGGATGCGGCCGGAGCGCCTTGTGGTGGGTGAGGTTCGGGAGGCTGAGGCGCTCGATCTCCTGATTGCTCTCAACTCGGGCGTTCCAGGTATGTGCTCGATTCACGCCGGGAGTGCTCCTGACGCCCTCATGAAGCTGTGCACCCTGCCGCTCCTGGCCGGACGCAACATCGACTCGGCGTTCGTTACCCCCACGGTTGCAGCGACTGTAGATCTGGTCGTGTTCCTCGAGCGCGGAAGGTCCGGAGAGAGAGCGGTTGCCGAGATCATCGCACCGACGGGGAGGATTGCAGACGGGTCTGTAGAAGCGGTGACGTTGTTTGAACGAGTTGACGGAGAGCTTGCCTCGACCGGCACTCCGCCCCCACGTCTGACGAGGTACCGACGAGCAGCGATCGACCCGCTGCCGGTCCTTCGCGAACGCTCAGCGAGAACGGTATGACGCTCGCCTCAGGTCTGGGAATCGTGCTGGGGCTGGGCCTTCTGCTGACGCTCGCTCCCTGGACGTTTCCCCGTCATCTTGGCGCACGGACTTCGACCTGGGTGCGACTTTCCGCGCGTCTCGACCGACTTGTGGCCGAATCCGCCGTGAGAGGACTGACCAGCACCCACGTGCTCGCGCTCGCGGTCGTCATTGCGGTTGGAGCGGGATGGCTGATCGCCGCAACCCTGCCGATCATCGCCGTGTCAGTGGCGGCAGCAACTGTGGGAGCTGCGCTCCCACTCGCCGTTCTGCGATGGCGGGGGAGGGCACGACGGAAGGCTCTACGGCAGCTGTGGCCCGACGTGCTCGAGCAACTGGTCGCCGTCATCCGATCAGGCTCCACGGTCGGCGACGCGCTGTGCGCGCTCGCGGAGAACGGACCCGATGCTCTTCGTCCCGCGTTTCGGATATTCACGACCGATGTGGAACGAGATGGACGCCTGATGCCTGCTCTCGACGCCCTGAAGACGCGACTCGCCGATCCTGTCGCGGATCAGCTTGTCGAGACGGTGCGGGTCGCGCGCGAGGTCGGAGGCTCCGAACTTCCCGCAATTCTCCGTTCGCTGTCCAGCCAAGTTCGTGCGGAAGCTGCAGTACGAGCAGAGGCAGAGGCGCGCAGATCATGGGTGGTGAGTGCTGCACGACTCGGTGTCATCGCGCCGTGGGTCGTGTTGCTGTTGCTGGGATCGCGTCCCGAGGTCGCTGAGGCGTACAACACGCCGGCAGGCGTTGGTGTCCTGTCGACCGGGTTCGTTCTGACCTTCATCGCCTATCGGCTCATGATTCGGGTTGGTCGGCTCCCTCAGGAAGGCAGGTGGTTCGCATGAGCGACTCATGGGTCGCCGCTGTAGCGTGGGGGATCGGAGGCGGAGCTGGGCTCTGGATGCTCGCAGCCGTTCTGTTGAGGGGGTCGCCGCGTCGCCTGGTCGGTCGTGTCGCCCCTCACGTCCTTGACGTCTCGCCGTCCGCACGGGCCATGGCGGAGAGCAACCCGTCACGGACGCCCGGAGGCAGGGACTGGCAAGGCAAGCTCGCCTCCGCGATAGGCCAACTCGCCGGATCCGACACCCATCTTGTGACCCACTTGAGGCAATCCGCGTCCTCGAGCACCGTCCATCGAGTCCGATTGCGCCAACTCGTGTTCAGCGGAGCCGGCGGTGCAGGAGGCCTTGCCGTGGCAGCCGCGATCCTCGAACGAGCTGGACCGCCGGTGCTCGCCATTCTCGCCGTCTTGGCGTGCGTAGTCGGTGCCGCAGCCCTTCCTGAGCGGGCCCTCGCGGTGCGAGCCCGCCGTCGTGCGGGGCAGATTTCCGCAGAACTGCCGACCGTACTCGAGTTCATGAGCCTCGCGATCTCGGCTGGGGAGTCGCTCCGCGACGCCATTCGCCGGGTTGCGCGCAGTGGAAGTGGCGAACTCGCGAACGAGCTCGCCGGCGTCGTCGCAGATCTCGATCTGGGTGTACCGCTGGCCGGCGCATTGAGGGACTGGTCGTCAGCGCTGCAGATCCGGTCGGTGACGCGCGTGGTCGATCAAGTCGTCACCGCGCTCGACCGCGGGACGCCCCTGACGGAGATCCTTCGCGAGCATGCCCGCGAAGCTCGGGAAGACGCCCAGCGGGCGCTCGTCGAGTCGGCTGGCCGCAAAGAGGTCTACATGCTCGTGCCGCTGGTGTTCCTCATCCTGCCGGTCACCATCGTCTTCGCGATCTTCCCCGCGACACTCGTGCTCGAACTCGGCTTCTGAGTCAGGCCCGCAATCGCCACCGCACCCACACGAGTCGTTGGATCATGAACTCGAAGACTACGAGAGACGGTGTGGATTCGTGGGGAGCGAGATCGACGGTGCGCGTGTAGGTCCAGGGCTCCTTGAAAGTGTTGGCGGAGATCGACCAAACACCTTCCAGACGGCCGCTTTCCCGCTCGATCTGGACCTGGACAAGTCGGTAGTCGGTCGGGCTACTCGCTCGCGGTGAGAGTTCGACACGCCAACGTGACCCACTGGAGCCGTTTTCGATTGTCGTTGTGATCCCCCAGCGCTTCGGAGAAAGCCGTCGTGCAAAGAGGGCGACTGGTGCCCCGTCGATCCGCTGGCGTCGCATGTGGGGGAGCGTAGGCGAGTCGGCGCAGCCTTGCCAGGCAGGAATCTTCGCGATCTTCCTCGCGACACTCGTGCTCGAACTCGGCTTCTGACCGACGGCCTCCTGTATCAGCCCACAGGGGCGAGCAAGACCACTAGCCCGGAGAACGCCATTCCCGACAGGCTCAACACGATCCCCACACGGATGCTGAACACCTTCTGGCGGTAGGCGTCGGGCAGACGGAACCCGAGCACGGGGCATCCCGCCCAGACGAGCAGTCCGATCCCGATCGCCGCCGCAGTCGCACCCAACCACCACGCCACGTCGAACACCATCGGCAGAGTTGTCGGACGCCACCCCGAGGCGACCGACGGCCCGAGAAGGAGAGCAGCAGTCACCGCGACAGCCCCCAGCCAAATGGTGCCCGTGCGGATGATGCGCTCCGTCTCGGCCTCCATGTCTTCATAGGGCAGTGCGATGGGGAGACTCTCACGCGCTTCGTGCAGATCGCTCATCATCCCAGTGTGCGCCGATTGCGCCTGGTCTCGCTGGCCCTTGTGGATAGTCACGGTCATGTCACTCAGTTCTCCGGCAGCATCGCCAACATGACCCCGAAACGCCGACTGAAACACCTGCTCAATGACGACCGTGGCGATGTGCCCGGCTGGGTGCTGATCACACTCATGACGGCGGCGCTCGTCCTCCTGATCTGGGCGCTCGCCGGGCCGGCGCTCAGCGAGATCTTTCAGAACGCGATCGACAAAGTCTCCGGCATCTAGGGCCGCGCGCGATGGGGATCACCACTCGATGGCGGGACGATCGCGGCTCGGCCCCGGCAGAGTTCGTCTTCGTCGGGGCGCTGCTCACCGGGGTCGCGCTCGCCGTCCTGCAACTCACGCTCGCCCTCCACGTGCGCACAACGGTGCTCGATGCTGCGGCAGAGGGAGCGCGCTACGGCTCCCTTGCCGACAAGAGCCCGCACGACGCACGGGCACGGGCGGCCGAACTGATCACGGCAGCGATCGGAGAACAGTACGCAGCACACATCACCGTTGAAGAGGAGCGTTGGCGGGATCACTCCGCAGTGGTCGTGAGGGTTGAAGCTCCACTGCCGCTGCTCGGCCTTCTCGGGCCGGACCGCGTGATCGAAGTGGAGGGCCACGCGATACGTGAGCACCTCGACTGAACTGCGCGACACAGGTGACCTCGGGTCGGCGTCACTCGAATTCCTGACGGTCGGGCTGCTGCTGCTCGTGCCGACGGTCTACCTGGTCGTCACATTCTCCGCGGTTCAGACGGCCGCGCTGGGGCTCGAAGGGGCTGCGCGCCAGGCCGCACGCGTGTTCGTCCGGGAGCACGCTGTCTCGGACGCCGAAGCCGCGGCGGCCCGCGCGATCAAAGCGACCGCCTCCGACTACGACCTCGACGCCGCCACCATCCAGGTGACCGTACGCTGCGACCCGGACCCAGCGGACTGCCTCCAGCCGCACGGCGCGGTCACCATCGGGATGACCGCAACCGTCGCGCTGCCGTTTCTCCCGCCCGTTCTCGGCCTGGACTCGGCGGGCATCGCGGTGAGCGCCTCGGCCACCGAGCAGGTGCCACGGTTCGTCGGGCTGCCATGAACGCCCGACGTGTCCTCGCATCCGACATGGGGTCCACCCTGCCGCTCGTCGCCGGATTCGGGGCGCTCGTGCTCGCGGTCGCCCTCCTTGTCGCGGCGGCGACGTCGCTCTATCTCGAGAAGAAGAGCCTCCTCGCGCTCGCGGACGGCGCCAGCCTCTCCGCAGCCGAGTCCTTCGAACTGAGCGACGTCGAACTGACGCCCGACGGCCCGCGTCCGACGTTGCGCCCCGCGACCATCCGCGCGGCCGTCGACGATTACCTCGAACGTGCCCGCACCGAGCATTTCGACGAGCTCGCCGTGACTCACGCCGACACCGCCGACGGGCGGAGCGCAACCGTGACGCTCACCGCCTACTGGCGGCCACCGGTCGCGACTGTGTTCATCCCCGATGGCATCCGAATCGAGGCCACGTCCACGGCGCGGTCGGTGTTCGGATGACTCACTCCCGCCGCCACGGAATCGCCGTAATCACGAGCGCCGCTGCCACGAGAACCCAGGTGCCGAGCCAAGCCCCGCCATCCCAGGCATCCGCCAGAGCCCACGCCCACGGGCGCACTTGCAGGTGCTCATCCACCCCTGCGACCCAGGTGCATAACCCATACACGACCGGCGCCAGCCAGAAGAGTGCGGCGTTGATCGCGCGCACGGCCAGGATGCCGAGCGCCGTGAACAGCAGATGCCCGCGCGCCACGGCGACGGCGAACCCGCCATCCCCAGCTGCCAGCAGGGCGATCAGGGGCACGCCCAGGGCCACGATCGCGGCACTCAGCCGCACGGGCAGCAGCCGGCGAACCGCGGTCGCGGTCAGTCGGGGTGTCCGGTCGAGCAGCACCGCCGACACGACCGTGCCCGACACCATCGTCGCCAAGAGGCCCGCCGGCACCAGGAATCGATCGACGAACGGAAGCGGAACCGCCACCCGCGCGAGCGCAACCGCAGCGAGCATCACGAGCGCCGCCGCGCCGATCAGCGGGACCACCCGCATCACCCGAGCCGCGTGGATCATCCGAAATCGCTCGGACGAACGGTCCCCGCACACAGCGATTCCGTGTGCGCGTCGATCCATGCCGTCCGCTCGTCGTCGCCCAAGTGCAGGAACCACGACTGAGCTGCCTCGAACTGGGGATCCAGATCAGCGTCGTCGACCCCGGCAACCCACAGCGCCACGACCGCGGCGCCACCCCAGTACGCGCTTTCGTAGTCGACCACCTTCGTTGCCGCACACGGGGTGTTGGGGAACTCTCCCAGCATCAGATTCACTGCGGACTCGGCCACCGCCCGGTCCTGCCACCCCTCGCTCAGATCGTCGAACACGACCATGAGCGTCGAGTCCGTGGTCGCATGAGCACCCGGCCCGCGATAGCTCAGCTCCACACGATCGAAGCCCAGGCGCGTCCCGGCCAGCCGGGCGCGAACTGGCTCGAAGGCCTCCGCAAGAGGCGCAGACGCCACCTCGAACGCAGGGTGCACGCACACCTCCAACTCGCCGTACATCGAACACGAGAAAACCGGCTTCCGAGCAGGCAGATGGAAACCGGACGGCATCGTCGTCGCCGCGAACCCGCCAGCCGCCGCCACCGCTCCCGACACGGCGACCACCGCCAGAGAGCCCCATCCGACCCGCTTCGCCGCGACCGTCAGGGCAATCGCCGCCAAGACTCCCGCCGCCCCCAGCTGCACGACAAGCTGGGCGCCGACGAAAGCCGCATTCACGTCGACGAAGGGGAACGCCACCTGTTGCGTTGCCGGGCCCAAAGCCGCAACACGCGGATTCACCGCACCCCCACCCAATATGAACGCGAGGTCGATCACGTAGGCAGCGAGCGCCGCGACCGCAGGAACGAGGAAGAACGGTGCAGCGAACCCCGCCAGCAACCCCAACACCGAATGCGTGATCACACCGATGCCGCCAGCGGCGATCACCAGCAGATTCGGACCCCCGGCGGTCGCGTGGCCCGCCAGCGGTAGGGCGATGAGGCCAGCGCACGCGACATACGCCCCCACCGCGACGACGGTAACGATCATCAGCACGGGCGCAGGCCCGAGGGCACCCCGCGTGCTCAGCACCCATCGCCCGCCGAGCGCCGCCCTCCGCAGCCGCATGCCCTCCCAGGCCGCCAGCCCCGCGAGCAGCGGACCCAGCAAAACCGAGCTGGAGGCGACCGCCTCATCGATGTTCTCCCAGACGGCGAGCCCGGGCCACAGACGGGTCGTGCCGGCGACGACTCCGGCACCGACGGCGACAGGCACACCTAGCCACATACTCGGGCGCGCGAGCAACGCGAGAGTGGCGCGAATCATCGATCGACCGCCGCGCGATACGCCTCGTCGAGATCTCCCGGGGCCAGCCGTTCGAAAGAATCCAACGATCCGCTGAACGTCATCCGGCCGGCCGAGAAGACCGCCACCGAGTCCGCGGCACGCCGCACGTCGTCCGAGAGGTGCGTCGACATCACGATCGTCGCGCTTCCCGCCAGGGCGCGGATCACGCCGGTGAGCGACAGACGCTCGTGCGGGTCGAGTCCCGCGGTGGGCTCGTCGAGCAGCAGCACGCGCGGGCGGTGGGCGATCGCGGCGGCGATGGTGAGCCGCCGCAGCATGCCGCCCGAGAGGTGGCGGATGCGGGTGCGTCCATGCTCCGTCAGATTCACTCGGCTGAGGGCGCGAGCGGTCGCGTGATCCAGCGCCGAACGGTCGACACCCGCGAGCCACGCCGCATAACGCACATAGTCGGCACATCTCAGCTCAGCGGGCGGGCGGTCATCCTGGGCTTGGAACCCGATCGCCCCCCGGACCGCTCGGCGGTCCTTCCCAGTGGCGATCCTGTGGCCCGCGATGGCGATCTCGCCACCGGCGGGCCGCCTCAGGGTCGCGAGCACCGCGAGCAGCGAGCTCTTCCCCGCCCCATTGGGCCCGAGCAACGCCAAGACGCCGTGCTCGTGGGCGAAGCTCACCGACTCGAGCACGATGCGCCGCCCCCGCCGTACCTGCAGTTGCTCCACGCGGATGCCCTCTCGCGACCGCGTCAGATCATCCACCGGTGCCCTTGCAGGTCGCGATTCGCTTCGTGTCGGACGTCTTAGTGGAGATGCCGACGGTCGCCTTGGCGAAGTAGTCGGCGACGGTCGCGTTGTCGCATCGCTGCGTGTGACCGATCCACGTGTAGGACTTCGTGGTGATCTTCTTGTTGGTCCATCCGGTGGTCACACCTGCGTCGGGTACGAAGTCGTAGTTGTGGAACACCTCGGTCTTCAACGTCGCAGTGAACCACGAGCCGTCGTAGTTGGGGCGGCAGTCGCCGTACCCCGTCGCCCGGGCGCGCCCGTCGACCTTCGAGATCACCGCCTTCGTGACCTTGCAATCGATCGGGGCGGCCGAGGCGCTGACGGCCGGGGTCAGCACCAAGCCGAGGGCGACGGCGCTGAGGGCCACACCAGAGATGATGTTTCGTTTGCTCATGTCATGAGCATGCGGCTAAGAAGCGACACTTAACGGTCGAATGGCGCATTTTGCGTGCCATAAGGCTGGCACTGCAGTGCCTATCGTGCCCTTCTTAAGTGCGCGGCCGCCGACTACACGTCGCGCAGCGCCGAGCGCACCGCCACCCGATCCACTCCGTAGGTGTCATCCGCCCACGCCTGGATCGTGCCGTCGTCGTAGATCACCTGCACGAAGAGGTAGCCGTTCTCGATCCACGACGAGAGCACCGTCACCGGCGCATCGTCGAGGCCGTTCTGAATCGACGTGAGCTCGTCGCGGGGAGTGTCGCCCCCGTTGGCCGGATCGGTGAGCGGGTCGTCGATCGGCATCGGGTCGTAGAGGGCGAGCGGCACCGACGACTCCGCGTCGAACGTGGTGCCGTCCCAGGTGCCGGTCACCGCATAGGTGCCCCACGTCACCCCGCTCGCCGACTCCTGACCTGATGCCGCATCCCAGTCCCATCCGGTGATCGCCGGACCGCTGCACTGCGGCGGATACGACTCCGCCACCGCGCCGAGGCACAGCATCGGGTCCTCGCCGTCGACCTGCAGCACGGTGCCCTGGCCGATGACCGTGCCGGGAGCCGCGATCGCATCCGACGGGGCGGGCACATCGCCCTGCCCGTCGGCGCCGGGTGCGGAGGTGGTCGTGGCGCACCCGGAGAGGAGCAGAAGGGATGCCGCCAAGGCGGCCGTGACGGGAACACGAAGGCGCATGGCATCAGTATCCGGAGGCCGCTCGCGCCCGCGCCACCCAACGTTCTCGGATGTTCGCGCGTCGGCCGCGGTCGCCGCTGCCGGGTCGCGAGTGCTAATCTTCTCTGGTGCGTTTCGGCCTTCTCCTTCTTAGCCGCCGCGACGGGTCCTAGTTCACGAGGCCTTCCCCGTCGCGGAGTCCGCTGTCGGCCCCACACGACCAGGAAGAGCTGAGACCATGAAGAACACCCAGACCCCCTCCACGATGCCGATTCACCGATATCGGCCGTACCACGAGCAGTTCCGCGTCGAGCTGCCCGACCGCACCTGGCCCGACCGTCACATCGAGGCGGCTCCCATGTGGTGCGCCGTCGACCTGCGCGACGGCAACCAGGCCCTCATCGATCCGATGAGCCCCGAGCGCAAGCGGATCATGTTCGACCTGCTCGTGCGGATGGGCTACAAGCAGATCGAGGTGGGCTTCCCGTCCGCCAGCCAGACCGACTTCGACTTCGTGCGGATGCTCATCGAAGAGGGCCTCATCCCCGACGACGTCACCATCCAGGTGCTCACGCAGGCGCGCGACCACCTCATCGAGCGCACCTACGAATCGATCCGTGGCGCGAAGTCCGCCATCGTGCACCTCTACAACTCCACGAGCGTGCTGCAGCGCGAGGTCGTGTTCCGCACCGACAAGCAGGGCATCATCGACATCGCCCTGCACGGGGCGCGCAAGTGCCGCGAGCTCGAGGCCACGGTGCCCGGCACGACCGTCTACTACGAGTACTCGCCCGAGAGCTACACCGGCACCGAGCTGGAGTTCGCCGTCGAGGTCTGCAACCAGGTGATCGAGGTCTTCGAGCCGACGCCCGAGCGCAAGGTGATCATCAACCTGCCCTCCACGGTCGAGATGGCCACGCCGAACATCTACGCCGACTCGATCGAGTGGATGAGCCGCCACCTCGCGCACCGCGAGAACGTGATCCTGAGCCTGCACCCGCACAACGACCGCGGCACCGCGATCGCGGCGGCCGAGCTCGGCTACATGGCCGGCGCCGACCGCATCGAGGGATGCCTGTTCGGCAACGGTGAGCGCACCGGCAACGTCGACCTGGTGGCTCTCGGCATCAACCTGTTCAGCCAGGGGATCGACCCGCAGATCGACTTCAGCGACCTCGACCAGATCCGCGTGACGGCCGAGTACTGCAACCAGCTGAAGGTGCACGAGCGCAGCCCGTGGGCGGGCGACCTCGTCTACACCGCCTTCTCCGGCTCCCACCAGGACGCCATCAAGAAGGGCTTCGAGGCGATGGAGGCCGAGGCGGAGCGTCGCGGAGTGCCGGTGTCGGAGCTCGAGTGGGCCGTGCCGTACCTGCCGATCGACCCGAAGGACCTGGGCCGCGGATACGAGGCCGTCGTGCGCGTGAACTCGCAGTCCGGCAAGGGCGGCGTCGCGTACCTGCTGAAGACCGACCACGCGATCGACCTGCCGCGCAAGCTGCAGATCGAGTTCAGCCAGGTCGTGCAGACGAAGACGGATGCCGAAGGCGGCGAGGTCACGAGCGACCAGATCTGGGCGATCTTCCAGGACGAGTACCTGCCGGCGGCAGATGTGTCCGACAAGTGGGGGCGCTACGAGTTGATCTCCACCCGCACCGCGAGCGAGCTCGCCGGTGTGGTGCAGCTCGACATCCGCTGGCGGGTCGGCGACCAGGTCGGCGACGCGCACGGTGAGGGCAACGGCCCGATCGCGGCATTCCTGGGGATCATGGCGTCGCAGGGGCACGAGATCAAGCTCTATGACTACGTGGAGCACGCGCTCAGCGCCGGAGGCGACGCGCAGGCGGCCGCCTACGTGGAGCTCCAGGTGGGCGAGAAGCGCCTGTGGGGTGTCGGGATCGACGCGGACATCTCCACCGCCTCGCTGAAGGCGGTCGTGTCGGCTGTCAACCGCGCGGTGCGTCTCGAGTCCGGCGATCGCGAGCTCGCCGCAGTCTGACCGAGCGGCTGCGCCGCCCGGCTGCCCTCTGCCCCTTTTGAGGGGTCGCAAACTGCGCGAAACACGCCGTGTCTCCAGCAGTCTGCGACCCCTCGGGGGAGGCCGCGTCAGCGGCCGGGGCCCGGGCGCCGCGGGCGGCGCACGATGCGGATCGCGCCCGTGGGGAGGTGCCGCTGCTCCGGCAGCGTCCAGTGGAACGCGACCGCGAGCACGCGCACCCCGAACGTCACCACGACGCACACGATCCCCGCAATGAGCACATCGACGCCGAGCGCGTCGAGCACCACGAGCGTCGACGTCCCGACGATCGCGGCGACCGCATAGAGCGACCCGACCTGCATGATCGCGATCGGCAGATTCAGCAGCAGGTCGCGCAGGATCGACCCGCCCACCGCGGCCACCGAGCCCACGAACACCGCCGGCACCACCGGCAGTCCGAGCGCGAGCGCCTTGGTCGTGCCGATCGCCCCGAACATCCCGATCGTCACCGCGTCGAGGATGTTGATCGTGACGCCCAGGCGGTGCACGAGCCGCTGCAGCAGCATCCCGAGCAGCGCCGCAGCCACCGCGACCGGCAGATACCAGTTGCTGCGCAGCGCGAGAGGCACCTGCCCGAGCAGGATGTCGCGGATGAGGCCGCCGCCGAATCCGGTCGCGATGCCGATGATCGCGACCCCCAGCAGGTCGAGCCGCCGGTCACGGAACTGGGCCGCGAACGCGGCCCCCTGAACGCTGCCGATCCCGACGGCGAGGAGGTCGATCCACAGGGGGATGGTGAAGAGGCCTGCGGTCACGACCCATTCGTAGCACGCCACGCCACATGTCGCCCGTCCGGCCCGGAGTCGGTGGCGCGGGGGATAATCGAGCGTGCCGACTTACCGTGATGAAGCCGTCGTGCTGCGCACCCACAAGCTGGGCGAAGCCGACCGCATCGTCACGATGCTGAGCCGCCAGCACGGCAAGGTGCGGGCGGTCGCGAAGGGCGTGCGGCGCACGGGCTCGCGGTTCGGCGCACGGCTCGAGCCGTTCATGGTCGTGGACATGCAGTGCTACGTGGGCCGCAGCCTCGACATCGTGCAGCAGGCGGAGACGCTCGGGTCGTACGGCGCCGACATCGCGGGCGACTACGCGCGTTACACGGCCGCGACCGCGATGGTCGAGACCGCCGACCGCCTCACCGACCACGAGGCGGGCCTGCAACACTATCTGCTGCTCGTCGGCGCGCTGCGCTCGCTCTCGCGCAACGAGCACCCCGCGGGCCTCACGCTCGACTCCTATCTGCTGCGCGCGCTGTCGATCGCCGGATGGGCGCCGAGCTTCGTCGACTGCGCCGTCACCGGTGCGCCGGGCCCGCACAGCGCCTTCGTGGTGCAGCTCGGGGGAGTGGTGTCGGATGCCGCAGCCCCGCCCGGATCGCCCCGCCTCGACGCCGACACCCTCGGGCTCCTCGCGGCGCTTCTCGCGGGCGACTGGGCCACCGCGGATGCCGCCGACGAACGCACCCGCGCGCAGGCATCCGGAGTCACCGCCGCCTACACGCAATTCCACCTGGAGCGGGGTCTCCGCTCGCTCGAGCACGTCGATCGGACGAGCGCCTGATGCCGGTGCCGAAGACTCACCGCGATGCCGTCGACTTCGTCCCTCTCGACTGGACCGGCAAGCATCCGCCGAAGCTCCCCGCCGCCGCGGTTCCCGAGCACGTCGCGATCGTCATGGACGGCAACGGCCGCTGGGCGAACCGTCAGGGGCTCACCCGAGTCGAGGGGCACAAGGCGGGGGAGGCCGCGCTGCTCGACGTCGTGGCCGGGGCGATCCAGATCGGCGTGAAGCACCTCTCGGTGTACGCGTTCTCGACCGAGAACTGGAAGCGCAGCCCCGACGAGGTGCGCTTCCTGATGGGGTTCAACCGCGACGTGCTGCACCGCCGCCGCGACCAGCTGAACGAGTGGGGGGTGCGGGTGCGCTGGGCGGGCCGCACGCCTCGGCTGTGGCGCTCCGTCATCGACGAGCTGCGGTTCGCCGAGAAGCTCACCGCCCGCAACAGCACCCTCACCCTCACGATGTGCGTCAACTACGGGGGCCGTACCGAGATCGCGGATGCGGTGCGCGGCATCGCCGCGGAGGTCGCCGCAGGCCGCCTCTCGCCCGACCGCATCAGCGAGAAGACCCTGCAGCGGCACCTCTATGTGCCGGAGCTCCCGGATGTCGACCTCTTCGTCCGCAGCTCCGGCGAGCAGCGCACGAGCAACTTCCTCCTCTGGCAGAGCGCGTACGCCGAAATGGTGTTCCTCGATCGGCTCTGGCCCGACTTCAACCGCGAGGATCTGTGGGGCGCGATCGAGCTGTACGGTCGGCGCACCCGACGCTTCGGTGGGGCGGTCGACGCGCCGACCGGGTCCGGGCGCTGACGGAGAGAAGTAAGGTCGCATCCGTGGATCTCATCCCGCTGCTCGTCGTCGCGCTGCTTCTGCAGGTGTCGATTCTGGCTCTCCAGATCGGCGACGCGGTGACCGGGTTCATCGACGCCCGCCGCATCCGCGACACCGACGACCCGGAGGTCATCACCCGCACCGGCGTGCGCGAGCTCACCTGGACCACCGCGGTCACGGCGATCACGGCGGTGCTCGTCGCGTTCGCAGTGGATGCCGCCGCGCGCCTGCTGTTCGACGCGTCGCAGCCGGTCGTGGCGTTCCTGATCCTCGTCGCGACGGCCGTGGTCGCGTTCGGCGTCGGTACGGCGGCGGTGCTCGCGGTCGTGCGTCGTGATCGGCCCACCTACGCGCGACTACGGCGCGACCTGCGCGACCGCCAGGTGATGCAACTCGAGGCGGAGGAGCTCGCCGAATTCGACGCGCGCCTCGCGGATGCCGACCGCCACGTGGCGCGGCGCTCGGCTGCCGGGCCCACTCTGCGCCTCGTGGCGCTGCTCGCCGTGCTCGGCATCGGGGTCGCGGCGGCGGTCGTCGGCTTCGCGGAATCGCTGCCGTATCTGGCGATCCCCGCGATCGTCGCGGCCGGGCTCTCGATCATCGCCTTCGTGGTCGCCGTGCGCGCGGCAGTGGAGCGCAACGCGGCCGCGGACGCCGTCCGTCAGGAGCAGCGCGCGGAGGTCGTCGCGCTGCTGGAGCGCGCCCGCATCCCGCAGCGCCGCAACGTCCCGGGACTGCGCGATCGGGTGGCGCGGGCGCTCGCCATCCTGCGCGAACAGCAGAAGTAGCGCCTGCTGGGCGTCCGTGGGCGCCACTAGGGTGACCCCATGTCGTTCGATGCCCGATCGCCCGAGAACGCCGATCCGCGCCCGCCGGGCTCCGCACCGACCGAGGTGCGCGCCCAGGCCGCGCCGCCGCAGCCGGTGCTCGCCGAGCCTCCGCGCCGCGGCGGATCGCTCATCGGGTGGGCGATCGCCGGATTCGGAGTCGTGGGTGTCGCCGTCGTCGCGGTCGTCGGGTACCTGCTGCTGGCTCTCGGTCCGGGGCTGCTGATCTCAGGGGCGATCCTCGCTCTCGCTCCGCTCGTGATCGTGCTGCTCGGGGTGCGGTGGATCGACCGGTGGGAGCCGGAGCCGCGCGCGCTGTTGGCCTTCGGGTTCCTCTGGGGCGCGGGCGTCTCGATCGCGGTGACGCTGCTGATCGACGTGGGCATCCAGCTCGCCGCATACGCGTCGGGCACCGATCCGGACGCCTCAGATCTGCTCGGCGGCATCGTTCAGGCACCGGTGGTGGAGGAGACGGCGAAGGGGCTCGGCGTGCTGCTGATCTTCCTGGTCGCCCGGCGCTTCTTCGACGGCCCGGTCGACGGGATCGTCTATGCCGCAGTGGTCGCCGCCGGGTTCGCGTTCACCGAGAACATCCTCTACTTCGCCGACAGCATCTCGTACTCCGGGTTCGTGAGCGCCGACGTCGGCCTCACCTTCTTCGTGCGCGGGATCCTGTCGCCCTTCGCGCACGCGATGTTCACCTCGATGACGGGGCTCTTCATCGGGCTGTGGGGGAGGCGCGGCGCGGCGGGCGGCTTCGCCGGCTTCCTCCTGGGGCTCGTGCCGGCGATGCTGCTCCACGCGGTGTGGAATGCTCTCGCTCTGCTCGGTATCGGCGGCTGGTTCGTGGTGTACCTGGTGGTGCAGGTGCCGCTCTTCTCCGCCGCGATCGTGCTCATCTTGCGGCTGCGGGCGCAGGAGGTGCGGCTCACCGCCGAGCGCCTTGCCGAGTACGCGGCCGTGGGCTGGCTGAGCCCGCAGGAGGTCCAGGCGCTGGCGACTCCCGCCGGTCGGCGGCACGTGCTCGAGTGGGCGCGTGCCAACCGGGTCGCCCCGCAGATGCACGCGTACATCCGCGCGGCCACGGCGCTCGCGTTCACCCGTCAGCGGATCGTGAGCGGTCGTGATGACATCGGCACCCGACACGACGAGCGACGGGATCTCGATCGACTGCTCGCCGCGCGCCAGGCGCTGAACGCGGCCGTGCCCGTTCGGTGAGCTCCGGCTGCGGTGGCATCCGGCCGGGGCGATCTGGCCGTTAACGAACTCATCGCCCAGTGGCGGGTCGATGACTCCGGCTCTGCTGGGCGATGAGTGGATCTATATCCAGGGTGCACCCGTCCCGGAGCTCCGTCAATACCTCACGGCGTGTCGGGGGCGAGGAGTAGACAGGCGGCATGACCCAGAGAGATGAAGTCGCCCGGTGGATGGCCGGGTACCGAACCGCGTGGGAATCGAACGAGCCCGACGAGATCCGTGCACTGTTCACGCCGGATGCCGAGTATCGCTACGAGCCGTTCGGTGAGCCGGTCGTAGGGGTCGAGGCGATCGTCGCGAGCTGGCTGGAGAGCGCCGACAAGCCAGGCGAGACGGAATTCTCGTGGGAACTGGCGGGCATCGACGGTGACACCGCCTTCATCGACGGGCGCACCGACTACCCGGAGGACCGCCGCTACGCGAACCTGTGGGTGATCGTGTTCGCCCCCGACGGTCGGGCGCGCTCGTTCACAGAGTGGTACATGCGGATCCCGGCGACCGAGTGATCCGGGCGCTGTGACTCCTCAGCCGACGACGCAGTGCCCGGGGCGCACCGCGCTCGTGAACGACGACGCCTTGTCGTAGACGCTCTCGAGCTGGGCAGAGCTCGTGGCGTACCCGATCGTCGCGTGGTCGGCGTTGCGGGCGAACACGAGTCCCGCGACCTCGCCGTCCTCGGTGAGGAATGGCCCTCCCGAGTTGCCGGGTTGCACGTCGGCCGCGAGCGTCAGCACCTCGCGCTCTGAGGAGCTCTCTCCGTAGATGTCGGCGACGTTCTCCTCCGATATGGCACGCACTTCCGCCGCTCCCGAGGTGAACGGGCCACCGTGCGGGTAGCCATCGACGACGCCCGGCTGGCCGATCGACGCGTCCGCGATCCGCAGCGGGTCCTCGGTCATACCCGGGACGGCGATGATCGCCACGTCGAGGTCGGAGTCGAAGTACACGACCCGTCCGTCGAGCACGTGGCCGTCGGGCAGCTCGATGACGGGGGAGGGCACGCCCGCGACCACGTGGGCGTTGGTCACGAGGCGTTCGGGCGCGACGACGAACCCTGATCCGGACTGGTTCTGGCCGCACTGGTACGCGGTCCCGCTGATGCGCGCGACGGACAGCGCGGCCGCTTCGAGCGGATCCGTCGCGGTGTCGACGGATGGCGGAGCCTGGTTGTCGGTGATGCCGCCGAGTGCCTCGTCGATCGTGGGGATGCCCTCTTCGAGGATCGCCGAGCGCACCCGCGCGATCGACTCGTCGACGAAGCCCGGTGTGAGCTGCTCGATGACGCCGACGACGACCGAGCGCTGCACCGCCTGGGAGAGCACCGGAACACCCAGCTGCGCGACGCTGCCGGCGACGAGCGAGACGACGAGCGCCGCCATGACGATGTTCGCGACGGCGCCCAGCAGCCGCTCCGCAGTGGAGAGGTCGCGGTCGTGGCGCGGGTCGTCGCGGCGGTGGCGGAGCGCGCGCTCGACGGCGGCGCCGATGAGGTGTCCCGCCCCGATGAACAGGATCGCGAGGGTGATCGAGGCGGCGAGACGCCATTCAGGTCCGGGGATCGCGGTGGCCACGAGCGGGATCGCGAAGAACGCCGCGACACCTCCGGCGGCGATTCCGAGGATCACGCTGACGCTGCGCAGGATCCCGTTCCGCCAGCCTTCGCCGAGGTACACCAGCAGCACGAGGACGAGGAGTACGTCGAGGAGTCGGGCCACCAGCACTGCATAAGTCTCCCAGCGCAGGCTGTGAGCTGGCGGCAGGGGCACGGCATAGTCCCGAAGACCACAGAACCGGTTGCCCCATGGGGGACCCCGCCGCACAATGGGGGACATGACCACTCTCTCCCCCGGAGTGCTCACGCCCGCTGCCCTCCCGACACCGCGCACCCGACGAGTCGCCTGCGCACGCTGCGGAAGCGCTGCCGTTCCCGATGAGCCCTTCTGTGCCCACTGCGGCACCCGTGTCGCGATCACCGCGTCCGGGCGCCGCCCCGCCGACGTCGCTGCGACCCGCAGCCTGCAGTTCGCCGCCCTCGTGGTGGCCGCGAACGCGGTCGTGGGCACGCTGACCTTCGCAGCCGTGTACCTCGTATCGGATGCGGCCCGCCTCGCCGACGGCGCTCTTGCGCTCGAAGGGATCAAGCTTCTCGTGGTGGGTGTGCTCGCGACCGCGTCGATCCGCTACGGGGTCCGGGGCATCCGAGAGACCGCCGACGGCGCGCTCCGTCGTCGCGGCTGGGCCGTGGCAGGAATCGTCATCTCGTCGTTCTTCGCTGTGCTGGTTCTCGCGTCGTTCTCGCTCGTCCTGCTGCTCGCTGTTGCGCTCTGATCCTCTGCTAGGATCGGGAGGTTGCCGTCCAACGGCCGCGGATCAAGAGCGCCCCTGCAGAAGGCAGGCGGCACCGCGCAGCGAGAGAAAGGGGATCCCCTCTATGGCACTGGATGCAGAGACCAAGAAGGCGATCATCGATGAGTACGCCACCGCCCCCGGAGACACCGGATCCCCCGAGGTGCAGGTCGCGATCCTGACCAAGCGGATCAAGGACCTGACCGAGCACCTCAAGGAGCACAAGCACGACCACCACTCGCGTCGTGGTCTGCTCCTCCTCGTGGGTCAGCGTCGCCGGCTGCTGGGCTACCTCCAGGACATCGACATCGAGCGCTACCGCTCGCTGATCGAGCGCCTGGGTCTGCGCCGCTGAGCGCAGCGTCGATCGATACCGCGATCTTCTTCGACGGGCCGTCACCTTCGGGTGGCGGCCCGTTCGCGTTCCCGGGCGCCGCTGAGCCTCGAACACGCGTGCGCACCCGGATGAGGGGCCCTCGCTCTGGGGATGGCCGGGTCGAGTCCGTCGGCGCACACTCTCAGCGTGGAAGAGGAATGCCGGCACGGTCTCGTCGCGGAGGTCTGCGCGGTGTGCTGCCGTCTGTCGTCGCGGGATAGCATCCCGGAGTGGCATTCTTCCGCAGCCGACGAGGCGTCGATCCCGAGCTTCCGCGCGACGATCGGGGCTTCGGCAGCTTCGACGACTACATCTACGACCTCGCGCCTCGCAACAAGCGCGTGACGCTCGTCCTCGCGAACTCGAATCCGCACCAGGACGCCCTTCGCGAGATCTTCGAGTCCGAGCAGGAGGGCGTCGAGACCGCGATCTCACCCCGCTCGCTCGAGGCGGAGCGGGTGGATGCGCCGATCGAGGTGCGCCTGTTCACCGGACGTCGCGTGAGCGGGGTCGTGGGGAGCGTGCCGCGCGGGCTCGAGTCGGTGATCGATGAGACGCTGCGGCGTCTCGACGGGTCCGGCAAGAAGGCGCGCATCCCCGCTCGCGTGGAGAAGCGGCGCGAGGGCTACCGCGTGGTGCTGCTCATGGGGTCGCTCAAGTAGCGACCGGTCCGGCTACTGCTCGGCGAGCTCCGACTGGGCGGCGGCGATCTTCTCGCGCACCTCGTCCATGTCGAGCGCGCGGATCTGCGCGATGAGGTCTTCGAGCACGTGACCGGGCAACGCTCCTGGCTGAGCGAACACGCCGATGCCGTCGCGGAAGGCCATGAGGGTCGGGATCGATCGGATGTTGAGGGCTGCGGAGAGCCCCTGCTCGGCATCCGTGTCGACCTTCGCGAACGTGATGTCGGGGTGCTTTTCGCTCGAGCCCTCGAAGACGGGGCCGAAGGCGCGGCACGGCCCGCACCACTCGGCCCAGAAGTCGACGAGCACGATGTCGCCCTCGAGGACGGTGCTCTCGAAGCTCTTCTCGGTGAGGTTGACGGTCGCCATGAATATGAGGCTAGGGCAGCCGCGCGACCCGCGCTGGCTCACGGGAATACTCTCGGGTCCCGTTCGGTTTCATCGGGTATCAATGCAAACGCATAGAACCTACGGAGAATCGGAATCATCATGAGCAGCCCGATGCAGTTCGGCATCTTCAGCGTCAGCGACATCACGCGCGACCCCACGACCGGCCGAACGCCGAGTGAGGCGGAGCGCATCAAGGACATCGTGACGATCGCGAAGCACGTGGAGGAGGTCGGCCTCGATGTCTTCGCCCTCGGCGAGCACCACAACCCGCCGTTCTTCTCCTCGTCGCCCACGACCACACTCGCGTACATCGGCGCCCAGACGGAGCGCCTGATCCTCTCGACCGCGACGACCCTCATCACCACGAACGACCCGGTGAAGATCGCCGAGGACTACGCGATGCTGCAGCACCTGACCGGTGGCCGCGTCGACCTCGTCATGGGTCGTGGAAACACCGGCCCGGTGTATCCGTGGTTCGGCAAGGACATCCGCCAGGGGCTCCCGATCGCGATCGAGAGCTACGCGCTCCTGCAGCGTCTTTGGAACGAGGACGTCGTCGACTGGGAGGGCAGCTTCCGCACCCCGCTTCAGGGCTTCACCTCGACTCCTCGTCCCCTCGACGGCGTCGCGCCGTTCGTGTGGCACGGGTCCATTCGGACGCCCGAGATCGCCGAGCAGGCCGCGTACTACGGCGACGGCTTCTTCGCGAACAACATCTTCTGGCCGAAGGAGCACTACCAGCGCCTGATCGCCCTGTACCGTCAGCGCTTCGCGCACTACGGGCACGGCACCCCTGAGCAGGCGATCGTCGGGCTCGGCGGGCAGGCGTTCATCGCGAAGAACTCGCAGGATGCGGTCGACCGCTTCCGTCCGTACTTCGACAACGCGCCGGTCTACGGCCACGGCCCTTCGCTCGAGGAGTTCAGCGAGCTGACGCCGCTCACCGTCGGATCCCCGCAGCAGGTGATCGACCGCTACGCCGCGATGCGCGACCACTACGGCGACTACCAGCGTCAGCTGTTCCTCGTCGACCACGCCGGGCTCCCGCTGAAGACGGTGCTCGAGCAGATCGAGCTGCTCGGCTCGGAGGTCGTGCCCGTGCTCCGCAAGGAGCTCGCCGAGAACCGTCCGGCCGAGGTGCCCGACGCCCCGACCCACGCCGACCGCGTTCACGCCAAGTACGGCGACGGTGAGCCCCGCCAGGCCCGCCCCACCGCGGCGGCCGGCAACAACCTCACCGTCGGTGGTCCCTACGAGGATTCGCCGGCGCTGGCCCCCGCACCCGGCTCCGCCTTCGGCGTTGCCGCGACTCGGAAGGAGGCGGTCCGATGACCCGCCGCATCGCCGTCGTCACCGCTGGACTGTCGAACCCGTCCTCGACCCGCATGCTCGCCGACCGGCTCGCCGCGTCGACGATCGCGCAGCTGCGCGAGCAGGGCATCGAGGCGACGGTCGACATCATCGAGCTGCGCGACCTCGCGCACGACATCACCAACAACCTGCTGGCCGGGTTCGCGCCCCCCGCGCTGGAGGCGGCGATCCGCCAGGTGGTGACCGCCGACGGGCTGATCGTCGTCACGCCGATCTTCTCGACGAGCTACTCGGGTCTGTTCAAGTCGTTCTTCGACGTCATCGACCCCGACGCGCTCACGGGCATGCCGGTGCTCATCGGGGCGAACGCGGGCACCGCCCGCCACTCGCTCGCGATCGACTACGCGATCCGTCCGCTGTTCGCGTACCTCCACGCGGAGCCTGTGGCCACCGGCGTGTTCGCGGCGTCGAGCGACTGGGGCGCTCACGCCGATGACGTGAAGCCCCTCGCCTCGCGCATCGAGCGCGGAGCGCGCGAACTGGCCGAGTCGATCGCCCGGCGCGACGTGCGGGTCGAGATCGATCCGTTCGACCCCGACGCCTTCCTCGGTGAGGGCCGTTCGTTCGGTCACCTGCTCGGCGGCCTCGCCGGCGAGTGACCCGCGGCGCCTCTCCCGGCCGCTCTCAGCTGCCGGGGGAGGCCGCCGCCAGCGCGTCGGCCGCGCGGACGAGCGCCAGGTGAGACAGCGCCTGCGGCGTGTTCCCCGCGTGCCGCTCCCGGGCGGTGTCGTATTCCTCCGACAGCAGCCCCACATCGTTGGCGAGACCGCACGCTCGATCCATGAGCGCGTGCGCGTCCTCGAGGCGTCCCGTCGCGGCGTATTGCTCGACGAGCCAGAACGAGCACGCGATGAACGGATGCTCGTCGCCCGGCAGGCCGTCGACGCCCGAGCTCGTCCGATAGCGGTGCACGAGGCCATCGCGCATGAGGGTCTCCTCGATGCGCGCGACGGTGGCGAGCATCCGCGGATCGTCCGGTTCGCAGAATCCGATCGTCGTCAGCACGAGCAGCGAGGCGTCGACCTCGTCGTCGTCGTAGCTCTGCCGGAAGTGACCGGCGTCGGCGACGCCGTGCGCGTCGATCTCGGCCCGCATCCGCTCGCGGAATCCTTCCCAGCGCTCCGCCGGTCCGTCCATGCCGTGCTCGCGCACGGCCCGCACGCCGCGGTCGAACGCGGCCCAGATCATCGCGCGGGAGTGGGTGAACATCCGCGGCTCGCCCCGGATCTCCCAGATGCCGTGGTCAGGTTGGTCGAGACGCTCGACCACCTGGTCCAGCAGCGCCCGCTGCAACGGCCAGGAGAACTCCGACTCGGCGAGACCCGATTCGCGGGCGAAGTCGAGGGCGACCAGCACTTCGCCGATCACATCCGCCTGGTACTGGCTCGCCGCGTCGTTGCCGATCCGCACGGGGGAGGCGCCGTCGTACCCCGGCAGCGAGGTGATCTCGCGCTCCCACAGGTCGCGTTCGCCCGCGATGCCGTACATGATCTGCATCTGCGCGGGGTCGCCCGCGATGGCACGCAACAGCCATGTGCGCCAGTGCTCGGCGATGCCGAGGAACCCGTGGGCGATGAACGCTTCGAGGGTGAGCGCCGCGTCGCGCAGCCACACGTAGCGGTAGTCCCAGTTGCGCACCCCGCCGAACGCCTCCGGCAGCGAGGTCGTCGCGGCGGCGACGATTCCGCCCGTGTCACGGTGCGACAGCGCGCGCAGCACGAGGAGCGAGCGGATGACCTCGCGGTGGTGGGGAGTCGGGGCGTCGATGCGGTCGGACCAGCGGCGCCACCAGCGCGAGGTATGCGCGATCGCCTCATCGATGTCGAGCGCCTCGGGCGTGGGCTCCGAGGAGCGGTGCCACGTGAGCACGAGATCGGCCGTGTCGCCCTCATCGACCCGCAAGGTGCCGACGTGCACATGGTCGGACGCCTCGAGACGGGCTCCCCGGAGGATCACGGCGTCGGGCCCGGCGATCGCGACGAGCTCGTGGGTCTGCCCCTCGCGGCGCTGGCGTACCCAGGGCACAGCCCGTGCGTAGTCGAATCGCAGGCGAAGGCTCTGCGCGAACTCGACCGACCCCTCGACGCCCCGCACTCGTCGCACGAGGTCGGTGCGGCCGACCGTTCGCGACTCGTCGTCGTCGATGACGAGCAGCTCATGCACCTCGGCGACGCCCGCGGCCGTCTCCCATCGCGTGACGAGCGTGAACGTCCCGTCGTCGTAATGCCGGGTCGCGCGCGCGTCCGGATCGCTCGGGCGCAGCTCCCAGCTGCCGTGGTCGCCGTCGCCGAGCAGGGCGCCGAACACCGACGGTGAGTCGAATCGGGGGAGGCAGAGCCAGTCGATCGATCCGTCGCGCGAGACGAGCGCGGCCGTGCGCGCGTCGCTGAGCAGGGCGTAGTCCTCGATCGGTGCCGCCATCCGTCGATTGTGTCAGTCCCGGCTGAGAGCGGCTCAGGCTCGCGCTGGAGACCGGGAGTAGGGTCGCGAAGATGAACGAGCGGACCACCCTCGTGATCATCGGGGCATCAGGCGATCTCACCTCTCGACTTCTGCTGCCGGCACTCGGTCAGCTGCTGCTCGACGACCCCCACAGGCGGGTGCGGCTCGTCGGGGCCGGATCCTCGGGTCTCGACGACGAGCACTGGCGCACGAGGGTGCACCAGGCATTCGCGACGGCGGGCGCCGAGGCGGCCCTCGAGCGGGTCGACTTCGGCGACTACGTCACCGCCGATGCGACGACGGCGGAGGGGATGCGACAGATCGTGGGCGCGGCCGGCTCCGGTCGCCTCGTGCTCTACTTCGCCGTTCCGCCTGCGGTCGCCGCGTCCGCGTGTGCCGCGATCGAGAGCTCCGACCTGCCGGACGACACCGTGCTCGCGCTCGAGAAGCCGTTCGGCACCGACGAGGGGAGCGCCGAGCACCTCAACGCGGTGCTCCACGAGCTCCTCCCCGAGGAGAGCGTCTTCCGGGTGGATCACTTCCTGGGGCGCTCGACCGTGCTCAACGTGATCGGCGTGCGCACCGCGAACCGCCTGTTCGAGCCGGTGTGGTCGGCATCGGATGTCGAATCGGTCGCGATCCGCTTCGACGAGTCGCTCGGTCTCGAAGGGCGTGCCGGTTACTACGACCACGCCGGGGCGATGGTCGACATGATCCAGAGCCACCTGCTGCAGGTGCTCGCGATCGTGGCGATGGAGCCCCCCGCGAGCCTCGACGAGGCCGATCTCCGCGACGCCACCTCCGCCGTCTTGCGCGCGACCCGCGTGCGCGATGGCGACCCGGTGGCCAACTCGCATCGCGCCCGGTACACCGCGGGCGATGTGGATGGCCGCACGCTTCCCTCGTACGTGGACGAGGAGGGCGTCGACCCCGCACGGCAGACGGAGACGCTCGCCGAGATCACGTTCGAGGTGCAGACCGCGCGCTGGGCGGGCGTGCCGTTCACCCTCCGCTCGGGCAAGGCCCTCGGCGACGCGGCGATGGAGGTGGTGCTCCGACTGCGCCCCGTTCGGCACCTGCCGGGAGGGTTCACGGGAGAGGCACCCGGATCGGTGCTGAGGTTCTCGCTCGGCCCCGACCGGCTCTCGATCGGAATCAACGTCAACGGCGGTGATGACCCGTTTGCGCTCCATCGCGCGACCCTCGATGCAGATCTGGGGCTCGGCACCCAGCGCGCCTACGCCGAGGTGATCGCCTCGATCCTCGACCATGAGCCGGCGCTCTCGGTGCGTGGGGACGCGGCCGAGCAGTGCTGGCGCATCGTCGAGCCTGTGCGTCAGGCGTGGGCCGCGGGGAAGGTGCCGCTCGACGAGTACGCTGTAGGCTCCTCGGGTCCGTCGAGCTGGCGCGACGGGGCGTCGACGGAGAAGACGGCGTGACCGATGTCGTGAAGCACCGCGCCGACGCGCCGCCGGGCTTCTTCGAGGCGGAGGCCGCCGGGCTCGGATGGCTCGCCGCGGCCGAGGTGCAGGGCGGTGTCCGTGCGGCGCGCGTGATCGAGGTCGAGTCGGGGCGCATCGTGATCGAGCGGATCCGCGAGACCGGGCCGAATCGCGACGCAGCGCGGGCGTTCGGCCGCGCCCTCGCCGCAACCCACGGCGCGGGTGCCCGCGGATGGGGCGCCCCGCCCGACGGGTGGGACGGCCCGCTGTACATCGGCCGGCGCGAGCTCCCGATGGGGTCCACGACCGCGAGCTGGGGCGAGTTCTACGCCCGCGATCGCGTGTTGCCGTATGTGCAGCCGGCGCTCGCGGCGGGCTTCCTGCGCGACGCGGATGCCGACCTCGTCCGACAGGCGTGCGAGCGGATCGCCGGGGGCGACTTCGACGACGACGATGCGCCCGCGCGACTCCACGGCGATCTGTGGAACGGCAACGTGCTGTGGGGGATCGGGGGAGTGGTGGTGATCGATCCCGCAGCGCACGGCGGACACCGCGAGACCGATCTGGCGATGCTGGCGCTGTTCGGTTGCCCGTATCTCGACGAGGTCGTCTTCGGATACGACGAGGCGCATCCGCTCGACGACGGCTGGCGGGAGCGCGTTCCTCTTCATCAGCTGCATCCGCTCGCGGTGCACGCGGCGGGTCACGGCCCGCACTACGGCGACGCGCTCGCCGATGCCGCCCGCGCCGTGCTCAATCTCTGACGCGCGCCACGCGTCGCAAGGCGAGGTCGACGCTCGCCCCGACGAGCACGGCGATCGGCACCGACACGACGATCGCGATCCACGGCGTCGCGAGCACGGCCCCGAAGAGCGCTCCGATCGCCACGTTGTAGGAGGCCCACGCGGTTCCTGCCAGGGCCGAGAGCGGCAGGAACCTCCGCCACGGGATCCGTGCGGCCCCCACCGAGAGGTTGACTGCGATCCGCGCGAACGGGATGTAGCGCGCGGTGAGCACGAGCGTCGCGGTGCGGCGGTCGACGAGCGCCCGGGCGCGCGCGATCCCGGATGCGATGCGTCCCCGGCGTTGCCAGGCCCATCGGTCGGTGCCGACCGCGCGTCCGATCCCGACGCACGCGGCGTCACCCACGACGGCCCCGACGGCCGCGATCGGGATCACGAGCCACGGTGACGGGCTGCCGCTCGATGCGGCGAGCGCCCCCGCTGCCACCACGAGCGTCTCGCTCGGCAGCACCACGAGGAATGCGTCGCCGACGACGAGCGCAAACAGCGCGAGCAGGAGCCAGGGCGACGCGGCGACCGCCTCGAGCCACGCGTCCATCCGTCTCTTATACGCCGCGGGGGTGAACGCGCGGCGTCGTTCGGGCGACCGGATGACGTCGCGGCGAGCCGTCGGTGTCCGCCTCGCGACGTGCAGATGAATCCTCGTCGACAAGGGTGCGTGGAACCGGCGCGAAGGCGGTTCGACGCCCGATCCTGGGCCCGTGAGAGTCGCGCTGATCGCCGAGTCCTTCCTCCCGCACATGAACGGGGTCACCCACTCCCTGCTCCAGGTGATCCGGCATCTCGAACGCGCCGGACACGAGACGCTCGTGATCGCGCCGCGCTCCGGCCGAGAGCGTCCCGACGTGGACGCGGATCTGGCGCTGCTGCGCTCGGTGCCGTTCCCGGGGTACCCGCAGGTGCGCATCGTCGTCGGCAGCACCTCCCGGCTCGTCACCCTGCTGCGCGACTTCGCGCCCGACGTCGTTCATCTCGCCTCGCCGTTCGTGCTGGGTTGGCAGGCGCTTCAGGCCGCCCGCCGCCTCGGCATCCCCACGGTCGCGATCTACCAGACCGACATCCCCGGCTACGCGCGCCGCTATGGCATCCCGGGCGCCGAGGCGGAGCTCGGGCGCCATGTGGCGCGGCTGCACTCGCGGGCGACGCTGACCCTCGCCCCCTCGACGGCCGCGTGCGACGACCTCGCGGTGCTCGGGGTTCCCCGGGTGCGCCGGTGGGCACGGGGCGTCGACGCCGAGCGGTTCGACCCGGCGCGACGCAGCGCGCGACGTCGCGCGGAGCTCGCGCCCGGCGGAGAGGTGCTCGTCGGATACGTGGGGCGTCTCGCGCCCGAGAAGCAGGTGGAGGACCTCGCGGCACTCACCGGCATCCCGGGCACCCGCCTCGTGGTGATCGGCGAGGGCCCGGAGCGCGAACGGCTCGAGCGCATGCTCCCGGGTGCCGCCTTCCTCGGCTTCCTCTCGGGCGACGAGCTCGCGGTCGCCGTGGCGAGCCTCGACGTCCTGGTCCACCCGGGCGAGTCCGAGACCTTCTGCCAGACGGTGCAGGAGGGTCTCGCGAGCGGCGTACCGGTCGTCGCGACGGGACGCGGAGGGCCGCGCGACCTCGTGTCCAGCGGGCGGAACGGATGGCTCTACCGTCCCGGCGACCTGGCCGACCTGCGGTCTCGGGTACAGGACCTCACGGGCGACGCGGCGAAGCGCCGCGCGTTCTCCACGGCCGCACGGGAGTCGGTGATGGGGCGCAGCTGGGCGGCGCTCGGCGACGAGCTGCTCGGGCACTACCGCGCGGCGATCGCTGCGGGCGCATCCGCGTCCGAGCCGTCTGTAACTGCCGTCGATCGGATGGCTCCCGCCGCTCCCGCCGAGCCTCTCGCCCGTCGCGTGGTGCGCTTCGCCGCCCTCGGCGACTCTCTCACCGAGGGGCTGTGCGACACGTCCCGGCAGGCGCCGGGGGAGTACCGCGGATGGACGGATCGCCTCGCCCTGCTGCTCGCCCACTCCGAGGGTCGCACCGAGCCGCTGCGCTACGGCAACCTCGCCGTGCGCAGCCGTCGCGTGGCGGATGTCTGCGACGTGCAGCTGCCGCGAGCGCTCGAGCTCGGCGCGGATCTCGTCACCGTCCTCATCGGCGCGAATGACCTCGTCCGCATCGGCGCCCCGACCACGAGACTCGCCCAGCAGCTCGCGGACGGCGTGGAGCGGCTGCGCGAGGCGGGAACCGAGGTGCTCGTCGTGGCGCCGTTCGCCCCGCCGCGCGGCTACCTGCGCGCTCTGCACGACCGCACGCTCGTCTTCTCGCGCGAACTGCGCCGTCGCTCGCGTGAGAGTGGAGCGCTCTTCATCGACCCGGGGAACGAGCTCGACCTCGCCGATCCGCGGATGTGGGCGGGCGACCGCGTGCACCTCAGCTCCCGCGGGCATCGCGCCCTCTCATATCTCGCCGCGGAGGCCCTCGGTCTCGTCGGTGCGGCCCAGCTGGCCCAGCTCGACGCGGCGATGCACGACGAGGAGCCGGGCGCCGACGACGAGCCGCTGTCGCACGCGCGCTGGCTGTGGACCCACGTGCGGCCGTGGGCGGCGCGTCGCATCCGCGGTCGCACGGCAGGCGATGGGCGGGTCGCCAAGCACGACGAACTCGTGCCGATTCTTCCCGCGACGAGCACGCGCACGCGCATCGTCGAGCGCTGAGCCGCGCCGCGCCGCGGCCCGCCTCCCTCGCTCCGCTGAGGGGCTGCTGATACCATGTGAACCGGTCGCCGACCCGGCGGCCTCCGATGCGCGCAAGCGCACCGGAACGAACCGGAGCAGGCCGGCACGAAGCTGGTCACCGGTGGTGGTCCTCCGAACCAGGGTCGGAGTCCTTCTACTGTTGACCAGAGCCAGGCGGCCGGCGCGCGCCTAGCGTGCGCCCCGTCCTTCCTGCCCGCTCCTGCTCCGCCCCGCCGCGATCCGCGGCAGCTAAGGAGTGGTGACCTCGTGGAAGGTCCCGAGATCAAGTTCGCCGAAGCCGTTCTCGACAACGGCAAGTACGGCACCCGTACCATCCGGTTCGAGACCGGCCGTCTCGCTCAGCAGGCACAGGGGGCCGTCGCGGCCTACCTCGACGAGGACACCATGCTCCTCTCCGCCACGAGCGTCTCGAAGAACCCCCGTGAGGGCTTCGACTTCTTCCCCCTGACCGTCGACGTCGAGGAGCGCTCGTACGCCGCGGGCAAGATCCCCGGCTCGTTCTTCCGTCGTGAGGGCCGTCCCTCGACCGAGGCGATCCTCGTCTGCCGTCTCATCGACCGGCCGCTGCGCCCGTCGTTCGCCGACGGCATCCGCAACGAGGTGCAGGTCGTCATCACGGTGCTCTCCATCGCGCCGGACGAGTTCTACGACGCCCTCGCGATCAACGCGGCGAGCGCCTCCACCCAGATCTCGGGTCTCCCGTTCTCGGGCCCGATCGCCGGTGTGCGCCTCGCGCTCATCCCGAACCCGGGTGAGGCCGGCGGCCAGTGGGTCGCGTTCCCGAAGCACTCGCAGCTCGCCGACGCGGTCTTCGACCTCGTGGTCGCGGGTCGCGTGGTCACGAACGCTGACGGTTCCGAAGACGTCGCGATCATGATGGTCGAGGCCGAGGCCACGGAGCACAGCTGGGAGCTCATCCAGGGCGGCGCCGTGAAGCCGAACGAGGCGATCGTCGCCGAGGGGCTCGAGGCGGCGAAGCCGTTCATCTCGCAGCTCGTGAAGGCTCAGGAGAAGCTCGCGGCGCAGTCCGCGAAGGAGATCAAGGACTACCCGATCTTCCTCGACTACAGCCCCGAGGTCTTCGACGCGGTCTCCGGTCTCGCGACCGACGAGCTGCGCGGCATCTACCAGATCGCCGACAAGATCGAGCGCCAGAACGCCGACGACGCCCTCAAGGACCGCGTGAAGCTCGCCATCGGCGAGAAGATCGCCGCGGGCGAGCTTCCGGCGGAGGCCGCCGGCATGGTGTCGGCCGCCTACAAGTCGGTGACCAAGAAGATCGTGCGCGGTCGCATCCTCACGGAGGGCGTGCGCATCGACGGCCGTGGCCTCACCGACATCCGCGCCCTCGACGCGGAGGTCCAGGTGATCCCGCGCGTGCATGGCTCGGCCATCTTCCAGCGCGGCGAGACGCAGATCCTCGGCGTCACGACGCTCAACATGCTGAAGATGGAGCAGCAGATCGACTCGCTGTCGCCCGTCACCAAGAAGCGCTACCTGCACCACTACAACTTCCCGCCCTACTCGACCGGTGAGACCGGCCGCGTGGGTTCGCCGAAGCGTCGCGAGATCGGGCACGGCTTCCTCGCCGAGCGCGCCCTCGTGCCGGTGCTGCCGAGCCGCGAGGAGTTCCCGTACGCGATCCGTCAGGTCTCCGAGGCCCTCGGCTCGAACGGCTCCACCTCGATGGGCTCCGTCTGCGCATCGACCCTGTCGCTGCTGAACGCGGGTGTGCCGCTCAAGGCGCCCGTCGCGGGCATCGCGATGGGCCTCGTGTCCGACACCGTGAACGGCGAGACCCGCTATGCGGCGCTCACCGACATCCTCGGTGCCGAAGATGCGCTCGGCGACATGGACTTCAAGGTCGCCGGCACCTCCGAGTTCGTGACCGCGATTCAGCTCGACACCAAGCTCGACGGCATCCCCTCGGATGTCCTCGCGGGCGCGCTGTCGCAGGCGAAGGACGCCCGCACGGCGATCCTGGCGGTCATCAACCAGGCGATCGACGGACCGGACGAGATGGCCCCGACCGCGCCGCGCGTGATCTCGGTCAACATCCCGGTCGACAAGATCGGCGAGCTGATCGGCCCCAAGGGCAAGACGATCAACGCGATCCAGGACGAGACCGGCGCCGACATCTCGATCGAGGAGGACGGCACCGTCTACATCGGCGCGGTCGACGGCCCCTCGGCCGAGGCGGCTCGCGCGCAGGTGCTCGCGATCGGCAACCCGGTCAACCCGGAGGTCGGCGAGCGCTTCCTCGGAACGGTCGTGAAGATCGCCACGTTCGGCGCCTTCGTGTCGCTGCTCCCCGGTAAGGACGGCCTCCTGCACATCAGCGAGGTGCGCAAGCTCGCCGGTGGCAAGCGCGTCGAGAACGTCGAGGACGTCCTCTCGGTGGGCCAGAAGATCATGGTCGAGATCACCAAGATGGACGACCGCGGCAAGCTGTCGCTCGCCCCGGTGGTCGAGGAGGAGTCGGCCGACACCGACGGCTCCGCCGCTCACAGCGAGGGTCCCGAGGCTCCCGCCGAGGGCTGATCCCACATTCGACGGATGCCCGTCCCGCCATGCGCGGGGCGGGCATCCGTGCGTTCGGTGCACGTCGGGATCACGAATAGGTGACGATTCGCCGCGAGAGTCCTCACCTTGCGGCCCATTCGCCGTCTGGGGCGTTAATGTCGCTCCCACCCGGGGAGGTGCTGCTATGGAGACACGGATCGTTCCGCCGTCGTCCGCAGCCGTGCCCGTTGCCCCGACGACTCTCGAGACGGCGACGATCGTCGGCCGCGCCGCGCCGGCGCGGCGCGAGATCACGGGGACGGGCTTCCAGGTCTTTCCGCTCGCGATGAGCGGCAAACGCTTCGGCTCGACGGTCTCAGAGACCGGCGCGGGCGAGATCCTCGACGCCTACACCGCTCTCGGCGGCAACATGGTCGACACCGCCGATTCGTACTCCGATGGCCGTAGCGAGCAGATCATCGGCGAGTGGATGCATCGTCGCGGCAACCGCGACCACATGGTGGTCGCCACCAAGGTCGGCAAGTCCGCGGCTCATCCCGGGCTGTCGGCGTCGGCGATCGCCTCTGCCGTCGATGACTCGCTGCGGCGCCTGCGCACCGACCGCATCGATCTGCTCTACCTGCACATCGACGACGAGTCCGTTCCGTTCGAGGAGACGCTGCTCGCGGTCGACGACCTGATCCGCTCGGGCAAGGTGCGCACCTTCGGTATGTCGGATCACACGGGCACCCGGCTGCTCGCCGCCCGCATCGCGTGTGCGCTGCTCGGCGTCGCCCCGATGACGGCCCTGCAGAACGAGTACAGCCTCATGAAGCGCGACTTCGAACGCGACCTCGCGCGCGTCGCGGGGCAGCAGGGGCTCGCGGTCATGCCGCGGTTCCCGCTCGCCGGCGGATTCCTCACGGGCGCGTATCGCACCCGGGCATCGATCGCCGAGAGCTCGGCCGCCGAATACATCGCCCCGCATGTGGGGCGCCGTGGTCGTCGCGTACTGCAGGCCCTCGATCGGGTAGCGGCCGCTCAGCACGTCGCGCAGGCGACGGTCGCGCTCGCGTGGCTGCTGTCGCGGCCCGGGGTCGTCGCGCCGGTCGTGTCGGTGAGTTCCGCGGACCAGCTCTTCGATCTCATGGCCGCGCCGGAGTTGCGATTCGCCCGTCATCAGCTGGCCGAGCTGGAGCGCACGAGCGCGAGCTGAGCCGCGCGGCGTCCGCCGGGCCCGTCAGGATCAGGCGGGCTGCGCGACGCTACCCGTCACGATGCGGTCGTAGGCCCGCATGAGCGCCGCGTTCGCGGCGATCGGGTCGCTCGTATAGCCGCCCGCCATCGCGCCGTCCTGGGCGAGGACGAGGTCGTCCGCCGCGTCGCCCGCGAGCGGGTGGCCCATGCGGCGCAGCAGCGTCTCGAGGAGGCCGTGGAGCCATTCGCGGTGCGCGGTGACCGCCCGGCGCACCGGGTGGGTCGCCTCGGTGAACTCGGTCGCGGCGTTGAGGAAGGGGCAGCCGCGGAATCCGGGTGCGGTCACCATCCGTGCGTGTACCTCGGCGATCCCGCGCAGCAGGACCGACGGGTCGTCGGTCGACTGCGCGATCGCGTCGATCTGCTCGGCGACCTGCAGGTGGCGGTACGCGACGTACTCCGCGATCAGTCGGTCCTTGGATCCGTAGTGCTTGTAGAAGGTCGCCTTCGTCACGCGCGACTGCGCGATGAGCCGGTCGATCCCGACAGCGCGGATGCCCTCGTCGTAGAAGAGCTGGTTCGCAGTGTCGAGGATGCGCTGCTTGGCGGGGGCGAGTGTGTGCCTCTTCGGGGGATTGACGAGGTCGATCGGCACCGGGGGCTCCTCAGGTCATCGTGGGTATGGGGGCTGGCGTGCTGCGACCGCCTCGGGGGGCAGGCGGTCGCAGCGCGGTGCGAGTTCGGGTCTCGCGGTTCAGCCGCCGCGCTTGGCGGCCCGGGGAGGGCGCCCCGGCTGGGAATAGCCGACCGGTTCGGGTCCGTTCGCGTTCCGCTGGATCACGGTAACACGATGAGGACAGACAGACTTGTCTGTTTGTCCTCCATTTGTCGCCCCAGTCCGGGGGGGCTCTGGCGCCGAGGGGGATGACGTAGGCTCGTGGCGACATGAACGGCGCGGTGCAGCTCCCCCTCGACCTTCCCGATCTTCGGATCGAGGCCTCCGGCGGATCCCTCGTCCGGCGCACGGTTCTGCCGAGCGGCGTGCGCATCCTCACGGAGCAGGTTCCCGGCTCGCAGAGCGCCACCGTTGGCTTCTGGGTGGCGGTCGGATCTCGCGACGAAGAGCCCGTCACCTACGGTTCCACGCACTTCCTCGAGCATCTGCTGTTCAAGGGGACCTCCGCCCGCTCCGCGCTCGACATCGCGGTCTCCTTCGACGAGGTCGGTGGCGAGCACAACGCGCTGACCGCGAAGGAGCACACCTGCTACTACGCGAAGGTCCGCGACCGCGATCTCGACATGGCGGTGCGCGTTCTCGCGGATATGTTCGCGAGTTCCCTGCTCGACCCGGAGGACTTCGAGAGCGAGCGGGGCGTGATCCTCGAAGAGTTGGCGATGGCCGACGACGACCCGGCGGATGTCGCGGGGGAGCGGCTGTTCGAGGCTGTGTTCGGCGATCATCCGCTCGGGCGCCCGATCGGGGGCAGTCCCGCATCGATCGGCGCGGTGACGCGTGACGCCGTCTGGCAGCACTACCGCGCCAATTACGGGCCGCGCGATCTCGTGATCACGGTCGCCGGGTCGGTCGAGCACGACGCGCTCGTCGCCGTGGCGACTGATGCGCTCCGTGCGGCCGGCTGGAATCTCAACGAGCCTGCGGCCCCTGTCGCGCGCCGCGATCCGTCGGTCGATCTCATCGAGCGCGGCGCCGCGCGTGCGGTCGTCGAGCGGCCGCTCGAACAGGTGAACCTCTACCTCGGCGTCGCGGGTCTTGCGGCGGCCGACGGCCGGCGCCCCGCGCTCACGGTGCTCAACTCCGTCCTCGGGGGCGGAATGAGCTCGCGCCTCTTCCAGGAGGTGCGCGAGCGTCGCGGGCTCGCGTACTCCGTGTACTCGTTCGCGTCGAGCTACTCGGACGCGGGGGTCATGGGTCTCTACGCGGGCTGCTCGCCCCGGCGAGCGGCGGATGTCGCCGAGTTGATGCTTGCGGAGTTCCGCCGCGTGGCCGAGTCGGGAATCGAGGACCACGAGCTGTTCCGTGCACGCGGTCAGCTCGCGGGCGCGTCCGCCTTGGCGCTCGAGGACTCCGACACCCGGATGAACCGTCTGGGCCGCAGCGAGCTGACCCTCGGCGAGTTCGCCGACCTCGACGAGACGCTGCGCCGCATCGACGGCGTCACCGCGGATGCGGTGCGCGAGCTCGCCGCCGAGCTGAGCGCGCGGCCGCTGTCGGTCGCAGCTGTCGGACCGATCACCGATGCAGATTTCGCGGGGCTCGAGGGCGAGCCGGCCGCGGCCTGAGGAGCAGACGTATGTCTCGATACCTGTACCTGGTCCGCCACGGCGAGCAGCAGGACGCCGAATACGGCCTCCCGGACGGCCCCCTGTCGTCCCGTGGCGTCCGGCAGGCGAAGGCGATCGCGGAGCGGCTGGGCGGCGTGCCGTTCACGGGAGCGTGGACCTCTCCGCTGCAGCGTGCCCAGGAGACCGCCCGCATCATGACCGAGCGCATGCCCGCCATCGAGCCCGAGCCCTCGGCGCTGCTCATGGACTGCATCCCCTCCGGCCCGACGCCCGACCTGCCCCACGCGTGGGAGCCGTTCTTCGGCTCGGTGACGCCGGAAGAGATCGAGGCGGGCGAGGCTCAGATGGCGGATGCGGTGGCCGATTGGCTCGCGCCGACCCGCGAAGATCGCCACGACCTGCTCATCACCCACAACTTCGTGATCGGGTGGTTCGTGCGCGAGGTCTTCGGCGCCGCCAGCTGGCGATGGCTCGGCGTCAACCAGGCGAACTGCGGGCTCACGATCATCCGGGTGCGTTCGGCGAAGCCTGCCGTGCTGGTGACCCATAACGATCTGGGTCACCTGCCGCCCGAGCTGCGCACGGGCCTCGCGGTCGAGCAGCCGTACTGAGTCGGGCATGGCCTGCTACTCGGCCGTGAGCACCTTGCAGAACCAGAGGGTCGCGTTCGGGTTCTCGTTGTAGGGGGCGATCTCTGTGTACCCCGAACGGCGGTAGAGAGCGCCTGCGACCGTGAGGCTCGCGTTCGTGTCGAGCACCACCTCCGTCGCCCCGAACTCGATCGCGCGCTGCTCGAGCTCGGCCAGCAGCAGGCGTCCCCAGCCGCGGCCGCGTGCGGCGTCGCGCAGGTACAGGTGCTTCACTTCCGCGCGACGGGGGTCGAGCATGCGGATGCCGCCACATCCGACCGGATCCTCGTGCTCGTCGAGGACCACCAGGAACAGCCCTGCCGGCGGCACGAAGTTCGCCGGGTCGGGAAGCACCGTGCGGTAGCCGCCCGCCGTCGGGTCGAAGCCGAGCGTGCGCTCGGTGAAGTACTCGCTGAGCAGCTCGTGTGCGTCGTCGTCGGCGACGTTCGAGGAACGGAAGACGGGGTCCACGCGCCCAGCCTAGGTAGGGTGGACGGCATGGCGTTTTCGGTCGCCGTCGTGGGCGCGACGGGAAGGATGGGCACCCTCGCAACCCGTCTCATCGAGGCAAGCGACGACTTCGAGGTCCATGCGCGGCTCGGGTCGTCCGACGCGATCGAGGGCATCGACGGCGCCGACCTGGTGATCGACCTCACGCTGCCCGCCGTCTCGCCGGAGGTCGTCGAAGCAGCGGTGTCACGAGGTATTCCGGTGCTCGTCGGAACCTCCGGGTGGACCTCCGAGCGCCTCGCACGCGTGCGGTCGCGCCTCGGCGACGATCCGCAGACGGGCGTGATCGTCGTGCCGAACTTCTCGCTCGGCTCGGTGATCGGTACTCGGCTCGCGACGATCGCCGCGAAGTGGTTCGACTCGATCGAGATCATCGAAGCCCACCACGCCGGCAAGTCGGACTCGCCGTCCGGTACCGCCATCCGCACCGCGGAGCTCATCGCGGCCGCCCGCGACGATCGCGGACCGGTCGAGGCCCCTCACGCCGACCAGCGCGCACGTGGCCAGCAGGTCGCGAGCGTGCCCGTGCACAGCCTCCGGATGGATGGCGTGCTCGCCGAGCAGCAGGTGATCTTCGGCGGCGAGGGCGAGACGCTCCGGATCACGCACCAGACCGTCTCCGACAGCTCCTACGAGGCGGGGATCCTGCTCGCTCTCCGCGCGTTGCCGTCCGCGCGGGGTCTCGTCGTGGGGCTCGACGCCCTGCTCGGGCTCGACTCGTGACCGCTCGGGCGGGCGCGATCGCGATGGCGGTCGTGCTCGGCCTCTACCTCGTCTTCGCGGTCTACTACGCCGTCGTCCTGTTCTCGACCGGTGTGCCCGTGGCCATCGGCATCGGTGTGGCGCTCCTCGTGCTCCCGCTCATCGGAGGCGCGTTCATCGCAGCCGAGATCGTCTTCGGCATCCGCGCCGAGCGCCTCGCGCGAACCCTCGAGGCCGAGGGCGGGCTCCCCGATGAGGAGCTGCCCGCCCGCGTGAGCGGGCGCGTGGATCGCGGAGCTGCGGATGCCGCGTTCCCGGCGTTCCGGGCGGCGGTGGACGCCGCGCCGGACGACTGGAGAGGGTGGTTCCGGTTGGCCCTCGCCTACGACGCGGCGGGCGACCGTCGACGTGCCCGGTGGGCGACGCGCGAGGCGATCGCGCGGGAGCGCCAGGCCCGCTGAGCCCGCCCCGGAGAACTCCGCCGCGCTGCGCTCAGGCCAGGCTCGCCTCGAGGGTGATCGGGATTCCGGCCAGCGCCTTCGACACGGGGCAATTCTGCTTCGCGTCTTCCGCGAGCCGCTCGAAGTCCGCCTCCGAGATGCCCGGCACCTTGGCGCTCACGAGCAGGTGACTTCCCGTGATGCCCTCACCCGGCTGGAAGGTCACGGCGGCCGTGACCTGCAGGCTCTCGGGTGCGTGCCCGGCCTGCGCGAGCGCGTGCGAGAACGCCATCGAGTAGCAGGCGGAGTGCGCCGCGCCCAGCAGCTCTTCGGGGTTCGTCTTCCCCAGCTCGCCCTCGGACCGCGCGGTCCAGTTGACGGGGAACTCTGCGGCATCCGAGGAATCGAGGGAGGTCGTCCCGGATCCGCTCATCAGGTCGCCGAACCAGAGGGTGGTCGCTTCGCTCGTGACTGCCATGGGGGTCTCCATCCGCTCGCGGGGCGGCAGCGCCCCGTTCGTCCCACTCTAGGTCGCAGGGAGCCGGCGCGGCAGGGTCGCGGACGCACGGCGGCGCGCCGCAGGACCGCGCGTCGGGCGCTGCCGATATCGTGATCCCGATGCCTGCTACGACGCCCGATCAGACGCCCCTTTTCCGTTCCGACATGACGGTCGAGCTCGTCCGATCGAGCGCGCACGACTCCGACGTCCTGTTCGCCGCGCGCGTGTCGACGCAGGGCGAGAAGACGCTCGACGCGGCCTCGGCGGGCACCGAGGCATCCGATCGCGACCGTGGCCTCATCAACTACCTGATGCGCGACCGGCACGGCTCGCCCTTCGAGCACAACTCGATGACGTTTTACGTGCAGGCGCCGATCTTCGTGTTCCGCGAGTTCATGCGGCACCGCATCGCCTCCTACAACGAGGAGTCGGGGCGCTACCGCGAGCTGCGTCCGGTGTTCTACGTGCCGGGTCCCGAGCGTCGGCTCGTGCAGGTGGGCAAGCCCGGCGCCTATGAGTTCGTGGAGGGCACCCCGGAGCAGACCGACATCGCCGCGTCGGAGTCACGTGCCGCGGCGGAGTTCGCGTACGCGGCGTATCAGCGGATGCTCGACGCCGGCATCGCGCGTGAGGTGGCCCGCGGCGTGCTCCCCGTCTCGACCTACTCGTCGATGTACGTGACGATGAACGCACGCTCGCTCATGAACTTCCTCTCGCTGCGCACGAAGCACGAGGGCTCGCATTTCCCCTCGTTCCCGCAGCGCGAGATCGAGATGGTGGCCGAGAAGATGGAGGACTTCTGGGCCGAGCTCATGCCGCTCACGTATGCGGCCTTCCAGGCGAACGGGCGCGTCGCGCCTTAGTCGTCGCGTCGCGGCTACTGCAGCGACGAAGTGAGCCGCGCGAGCGCGTCGCCCACCCGGGCGCGCATCGGGCGACCACGCCACTCGTCGAGCGTCAGCTCGCGCGAGGCCGCCCGGTAGGAGTCCTCCACCTCGCGTAGCGCGTCCACGAATCCGCGCCCGTGCACGAGCAGCGAGACCTCCATGTTGAGGCTGAACGAGCGGATGTCCATGTTGCTCGATCCGATGACGGCTACATCGTCGTCGATCGAGAAATGCTTGGCATGCAGCACCGTGGGTGCGCGGTAGAGGTGGATGCGCACGCCCGCCGCGAGAAGCGCCTCATAGTAGGAGCGCTGCGCGTGGTGCACGAGCGCCTGGTCGCCGATCTCGGAGACGAAGAGCTCCACCGCGACGCCGCGTGACGCTGCCGTGACGATCGCCAGCTGGGTGGACTCGTCGGGCACGAAGTAGGGGCTCGTGATCGACACCCGGCGTCTCGCGTTCTGCAGCAGGTAGACGAAGAGCTTGAGGTTGTTGTCGTTCTCGAAGCTCGGCCCGCTCGGCACCACCTGTGCATCGAGGAGCTCGGATGCGGCGGGCGACGGCACCTCGACGGGTGTCTCGTCGAGCGGGAGCAGCTCATCGGTCTCGCTGTACCAATCGGTTGCGAACACCGCGTCGAGCTCGCGCACCACGGGACCCTCGAGCCGCACCATGAGCTCCTTCCAGTGCAGCCCGCGACGGATGTTCGAGGGCTTCAGGTAGCTCTCGTCGATGAGGTTGAGCGAACCCGTCCACCCGACTCGGCCATCGATGGTGAGGAGTTTGCGGTGATTGCGCAGGTCGGCGCGTTGCCACTGGCCGCGGAAGGGTCGGAGGGGCAGCATCGCGCGCCACTCGGCACCGGCGTCGGCGAGCGCCGCCTGGGTCGCGCGGCGATGCGGGTACAGGAACCCGGAGAGATGGTCGCTCAGCACGCGCACCGACACCCCGCGGGCGGAGGCGCGCCCGAGCGCCTCGACGAAGGGTCGTGTCGTGTCGTCGAGCACAAGGATGTAGAACTCGACGTTCACCGCGCGCTCGGCGGCATCGATGTCCGCGATCATGCGGCGGAAGGTCTCGGCGTAGTCGCCCTCGAGCGCCGCCGTCGTGCCGCCGACCATCGGCAGCGCCCCGAGCTCGCGATTGAGCGCAGCGGCGGAGGAGAGAGCTTCCGGCCACTCGTCGCGGTGGCCCGTCTCCCAGACGCCGGGAGTGCGCTCGAGCATCGCTCGGTTGACCTCCTGCTGCTTCTCGCGCCGCGCCCGCGGCAGGCGCCCGGCCCCGACGAGCAGGAACCACGCGATCCCGAGGAGCGGGACGAATGCGATCGCCAGGATCCACGCGATCGCCGCCGACGGCGCGCGCCGGGCCGAGATCCACACCGCCGCGACGAGCACGATCGCGGCGTGGAGGGCGACGACGAGGAGGGCGACCGTCTCCCCGCTCACCGCGCGTCCTGCGCGGGCATCACGACTTTCTTCACGATGAGCAGAAGCGAGGCCGAGACGGGGCAGGCGACGAGAGCGCCGAGCAGACCGAGGAGGGTGCCGCCGATGAGCGCCCCGATCAGCACGAGGGACCCGGGGATCTGGATGGCGTTGCCCACGATCCGGGGCGTCAGCACGTACGCCTCGATCTGCATGTAGACGAGCAGCGCGATGAGCGTCACGAGGCCCGCCGTCGGAGAGGTGAAAAGCGCGACGGTGGTCGCGATGATGGCCGAGATCACGGATCCGACGAGCGGGATGAAGGTGATCGGCAGTGCGAGCGCGGCCACGAGCGCGGCGTATCGGACGCCCGCGAGCGTCAGCACGATGAACGTGAAGGTCGCGTTCATGAGCGCGAGGATGATCATGCCGTTGAGGTACTTGCCGACCGAGGTGATGATCTGGTCGGCGATGGGGCGGAAACCGGGGCGTCGGCTGCCGGGAACGAGCCGCACCAGCGCCTCCTTCATCGGCTCGTGGCCCACGACGAAGTAGATCGTCAGCGCCACCACGAAGATCACCGAGAACACCCCGTTGATCACCCCGATCCCGATCCGCAGCGCACCGCCGCCCACGGTGAGCCAGGTGTTGGGGTCGGCCACCGCATCCTGCAGCAACCCGACGAACCCGGTGAGCACCCCTCCCAGGGACTCGTTGAGCGAGATGAACCAGTCCTGCTCCTCGATGTTGTCGAGGCCCTGTGGCAGGTAGATGATGAGCTTCCCGAGCTCGTCCACGACGACGGGCACGACGATCCAGATGAGCAGCCCGACGAGCAGCAGGAAGCCCACCAGTACGACGAGCAGGGCGATGACCTTCGACATACCGAATCCCTCGAGCCGCCGAACGACCGGGGTCAGGCCGAGCGACACGAACAGCGCGAGGAAGATGAGCGTCAGCGCTTGGGCGAGCGAGACGACGGCGAATCCGAGGGCGAGGGCGAGGAGCACGCCGGTGGCGGCGACGAATCCGAACCGGAAAGGGCCGGCCTGTAGCAGACGGGGAGTGGTGGGTTCCATGGTGCGACCTTTCGGATGCTGCTGCTCACCCTAGGGCGGCGGCTCTTCCGTGTGAAGGCGCGGTGCGCCACCCGCTAGCCTGGAGGGCGTGTCGACGCCAGAGAACCCCTTCGGACAGGTGCTCGTCGCGCTCGTGACTCCGTTCACGACCGACGGCGAGGTGGACTGGACCGACGTCGAGAAGCACGTGGATCACGTCGTCACGCACGGGGCCGACGGTGTCGTCGTCACCGGCACGACGGGCGAGACCTCGACCCTCACGGATGCCGAGAAGGTGCGTCTCGTGGAGGTCGCGAAGGATGTGGCCGCCGGCCGCGCCAAGATCATCACCGGGGGCGGGTCGAACGAGACCGCCCACGCGATCGAGCTCTACCGCAAGAGCGAGAAGGCGGGCGCGGACGGCATCATGGTCGTCACCCCGTACTACAACAAGCCCACGCAGGCGGGCATCCTCACGCACTTCCGCATGGTCGCCGACGCCACCGACCTGCCCGTGCTGCTCTACGACATCCCCGGGCGCACCGGCGTGCAGATCCGCTACGAGACGATCCTGCGTGCCGCGAAACATCCCAACATCCGCGCCGTGAAGGACGCGAAGGGCGATCTCTCCGAGGTGAGCCGCGTGCTCAACCAGACGGACCTCATGTACTTCGCGGGCGACGACGCGAACGCGCTGCCGACCCTCGCGATCGGGGGCACGGGCCTCGTGGGCGTCACGGCGAACATCGCGCCCGCCCCGTACCGAACGATGGTCGACGCGGTGAACGCGAACGACCTCGCCACCGCGACGGAGGCGCACCGGGCGCTCGAGCCCCTCGTGCGCGCCACCATGACCCACGTGCCCGGCACCGTCGCCACCAAGTACATCCTTCACGGCCTGGGCCGCATCTCGAGCCCGCGCGTGCGTCTTCCGCTCGTCGGCCCCGAGGAGTCCGAGGCCGCTCTCATCGAGGATGAGATCGCGCTCGTCAAGCAGATCGACGGCGTCGACTTCCGCAACTTCCGACCGGACAGGAACGCCGCCGCGGGCGGTGCGCTCCCGAAGGTCGCCGGCACCACCCGCTAAAAGGAGGCCGCATTGGCCATCGACGTGTACGACCCGGTCGAGCTCGCTCCGGGAACCCTCCGACTCCTCCCGCTCGGGGGCGTCGGCGAGGTCGGCCGCAACATGATGGTCTACGAGTTCGGCGGTCGCCTGCTCGTCGTCGACGCGGGTGTGCTGTTCCCGGAGGAGCACCACCCGGGCGTCGACCTGATCCTTCCCGACTTCGCGCCGATCCGGGATCGTCTCGACGACATCGAGGCGGTCGTACTGACCCACGGCCACGAGGATCACATCGGCGCCGTGCCGTACCTGCTGAAGCTCCGCGACGACATCCCGATCTACGGATCGCGCCTGACGCTCGCGCTCGTCGAGGCGAAGCTCAAGGAGCACCGGATCACACCGCTCCCGCACGTCGTCGCCGAGGGCCAGCGCATCACGCTCGGACCGTTCGATCTCGAGTTCGTGGCCGTGAACCACTCGATCCCCGATGCGCTCGCAGTCGCGATCCGCACCGAGGCGGGACTCGTGCTGCACACGGGCGACTTCAAGATGGACCAGCTTCCGCTCGACGGACGCATCACCGACCTGCGTGCGTTCGCGCGGCTCGGCGAGGAGGGCGTCGACCTCTTCGTCCCCGATTCGACCAACGCGGATGTCCCGGGGTTCACCCCGCTCGAGCGCGACATCGGCCCCATCATCGAGTCCGTGATCGCGAAGTCGCCGCAGCGCGTCATCGTCGCGAGCTTCTCGAGCCACGTGCACCGCGTGCAGCAGGTGCTCGACGCGGCGGTCGCGAACGGCCGCGTCGTCGCACTCGTCGGGCGCTCGATGGTGCGCAACATGGGCATCGCGGCCGACCTCGGTTACCTCCGGGTGCCGGAGGGCGTTCTCGTCGACCTGAAGACCGCGCTCGAGCTGCCCGACGACCGCGTCGTGTTCATGAGCACTGGATCGCAGGGCGAGCCGATGGCGGTGCTCGCGCGCATGGCGAACAACGACCACCGCATCGAGGTCGGGCACGGCGACACCGTGATCCTCGCGTCGAGCCTCATTCCCGGCAACGAGAACGCCGTGTACCGCGTGATCAACGGTCTCACGAAGCTCGGCGCGAACGTCGTTCACAAGGGCTCGGCGCGCGTGCACGTCTCCGGGCACGCGGCCGCGGGCGAGCTGCTCTACTGCTACAACATCGTGAAGCCGAGCAATGTCTTCCCGGTTCACGGCGAGTACCGGCACCTGACGGCCTCGGCCGACCTCGCGGTCGAGACGGGCGTGCCGCGCGAGCGCACGATCGTCGCCGAGAACGGCATCATCATCGACCTCGCCGACGGCGTTGCCCGCGTCGCGGGGCATCTCGACGTCGGATACGTGTACGTCGACGGCTCGACCGTGGGCGAGATCACGGATGCCGATCTGAAGGACCGCCGGATCCTCGCCGAGGAGGGGTTCATCTCGATCTTCGTGGCGGTTGACCGCCAGACCGGCAAGGCGATCGTGGGCCCGGAGATCCAGGCGCGCGGCTTCGCGGAGGACGACTCCGTGTTCGACAGCGTGCGCCCCCAGATCGTCGCGGCGCTTCTCGAGGCCTCGAACAACGGGGTGACCGACCAGCACGGCTACAGCCAGGCCGTTCGGCGCACCGTGGGGCGCTGGGTGAACACCCAGCACCGTCGCCGCCCGATGATCATCCCGGTCGTCATCGAGGCCTGATCGCGCGGCCCGCGCCGCACGGGATCCGCGGGCACGCCGCAGGTCTTCCGCGGCGAGGTCCGAGGGGCCCGTTAGCGTGATCGCATGGCCACGAGCACCCGGTCGACGTCCTCGCGCGCCCGCACGGGCACGTCCTCGCGCGGCTCTTCGTCGCGCGGTCCTCAGGGCACTCGCAAACTGCCCGCGAAGCGCGCACCCGAGCCCAGCCACGGCATCCTCACGGCCGCGTGGCTCGGGATGGCGCACGCCGTGGGCGCCGGGGCGCGGCTCTTCGGCAAGGAGGACCTCGCCAAGGACGAGCGCCGAGACGGCGTGCCGTTCCTGTTCTTCGTGCTCGCGATCGCAACAGCCGTCGTCGAATGGTTCGCCCCCGGCAACGACGTCGCCCGTGCCCTCGACATCTTCGGCTTCGGGGGGCTCGTGGGGCGCGTCGCCTTCGCGCTCCCCGTGATCCTCGTCGTGCTGGCCGTATGGCTCTTCCGCCACCCGTCGAGCGTCCACGACAACGGCCGCATCGGCGTCGGGCTCGTGCTCCTGATCGGCAGCCTCGCAGCGCTCTGCCAGGTCTTCGGAGGCATGCCGGCCCCATCGGATGGCGCCGCAGCGCTCGCCGCCGGCGGAGGCATCGTCGGGTGGATCGTCACCTGGCCGCTCGCCGTCGTCGGTCTCGCGTGGCTCGCCGCACTCATCTCGGCGGCGCTGCTCGCGCTCTCGCTGTTCATCCTCACCAAGACTCCGCCGAACCGCATCGGCCATCGTCTCCGTGAGCTCTACGCATATCTCTTCGGCGCGGAGCTTCCGGAGCCGGCGGCGAAGCCGGCGAAGTCGGCGCGTGGCGGGAACGACACGACGACTGAATTCGGCACGCTCTCCGACCTCGGATTCGAGCCCGAAGATCCGGGGTCGATGCCGTGGTGGCGCCGTAACAAGCCCCGCGATGAGGGCGCCGCGTTCGACACCCCGGTGGTCGGCCGCGAGCTCGAGACCGAGATCATCGAACCCACGCCCGAGTTCGGAGTCGAGCTCCTCGAGGAGCTCGTCCGCGCCGAGGAGGCGGTCGAGCGCTTCACGGGCGAGGTCGAGACCGACGCGCGGGCGACCACGCTGCTCGATGACGCCCCGACGGGTGGAGGCACGCCGGGGGCCCCGGTCGAGCTGGACCTCGCTCCGGCGTCTCAGGCGGCACCGCCCACGTCGAAGCGGCCGTACCGCCTCCCGGCGGCCTCGGTGCTCGCGCCCGGCACCCCGCCGAAGGCGCGGACCGCGGCCAACGACGAGATCATCGCCGCGATCACGAACGTGCTCACGCAGTTCCAGGTCGATGCGAAGGTCACCGGGTTCACCCGCGGGCCGTCCGTCACGCGCTACGAGATCGAGCTCGGACCGGGTGTCAAGGTCGAGCGCGTCACGGCCCTCAGCCGCAACCTCTCGTACGCCGTCGCCTCGAACGAGGTCAACATCCTCTCGCCGATCCCGGGCAAGAGCGCGATCGGCGTCGAGATCCCCAACCGCGACCGCGAGATCGTGTCGCTCGGCGACGTTCTGCGATCCGGCCCCGCGTCCAAGAGCAACCACCCGCTCACGATCGGACTCGGCAAGGACGTCGAGGGCGGGTTCGTCGTCGCGAACCTCGCCAAGATGCCGCACCTTCTCGTCGCGGGCTCCACCGGCTCCGGCAAGTCGAGCTTCATCAACTCGATGATCACGAGTGTGCTCATGCGGGCGAAGCCCGCCGACGTGCGCATGGTGCTCGTCGACCCGAAGCGCGTGGAGCTCGCCGCGTACCAGGGTGTACCGCACCTCATCACCCCCATCATCACGAACCCCAAGAAGGCGGCCGAGGCGCTGCAGTGGGTCGTGAAGGAGATGGACATGCGCTACGACGACCTCGCGTCGTTCGGCTTCCGTCACATCGACGACTTCAACCGCGCCGTGCTCGCGGACGAGATCGTGCTCCCGGCGGGATCGGAGCGGGTGTTGCAGCCGTATCCGTATCTGCTCGTCGTCGTCGACGAGCTCGCCGATCTGATGATGGTCGCGCCTCGTGACGTCGAGGACTCGATCGTGCGCATCACCCAGCTCGCCCGCGCATCCGGCATCCACCTCGTGCTCGCGACGCAGCGGCCCTCGGTCGACGTCGTCACCGGCCTCATCAAGGCGAACGTGCCCAGCCGTCTGGCGTTCGCGGTGTCGAGCATGACCGACAGTCGCGTGATCCTCGATCAGCCGGGTGCCGACAAGCTCATCGGCCAGGGCGATGGCCTGTTCCTGCCGATGGGCGCCTCGAAGGCCATCCGGGTGCAGGGCGCGTGGGTCACCGAGGACGAGGTCCACGCGGTCGTCAAGCACGTGACGGATCAGGCGCGGCCCGAGTACCGCCAGGATGTGGCCGCGGTCGTCGAGAAGAAGGAGGTCGACGCCGACATCGGTGACGACCTCGAACTCCTGCTCGAGGCGGCGACTCTCGTCGTGAACACCCAGTTCGGCTCGACCTCGATGCTGCAGCGCAAGCTGCGTGTCGGGTTCGCGAAGGCCGGGCGTCTCATGGACCTGCTCGAGTCGCGCGAGATCGTCGGCCCCTCCGAGGGGTCGAAGGCCCGCGACGTCCTCGTGACGCCCGAGCAGCTGCCCGGTGTGCTCGCCCGTCTGCGCGGTGAGGAACCTCCCGGCGCCGCGGCGCCCGCCGCTCCCGGGCCGTCGTCCCCGGCGTCGAGCGCAGCGCCTGCGGGGTCGCCTACGGGGTCGCCCGACCCCGTCGACGCCCAGTTCGACGGCTATCCTGTCGAGGAGGGCTCCTCAGACGAGGACGCCTGGGGGCTGACCGGCAGGGAGTAGCGCGTGGCCGTCTCGGATCCGGCGCCCGAGGGCGCATCCGGCAAGAGCAGCCGCGTGAACCCCATGCGGGGTCGTGTTGTGAGCGCGGGGGAGACCCCCGCGAGCATGGGCAACATCGCGAACATCATCACCGTCGTGCGCATCCTGCTCGCGCCGGTCTTCGTGTGGCTCATGATCCTCGACGGCGGGGAGCTGGGCGTCTGGCGCTGGGTCGCCGCGGTGCTGTTCATCCTGTCGATCACGACGGACTCGGTGGACGGGTTCGTCGCCCGCAGCCGCAACCTCGTGACCGACTTCGGGAAGCTCGTCGACCCGATCGCCGACAAGATCCTCGTCGGTGCGGCCCTCGTCGCGCTCGCGGTGCTGGGTGAGCTGTGGCCGTGGGTGGCGATCGTGATCCTCGTGCGCGAGTTCGGCATCACGATCTTCCGCTTCCTCATGCTGCGCGACCACGTGATCCCCGCGGGATTCCTCGGCAAGGTCAAGACCGTCGTGCAGGCGGTGGCGGTGTCGTTCGCGCTCGTGCCGCTGTGGACGCTGCTCGGCGATTGGGTGCACGTGGTCAATGCGGTGCTCATGGGCGCAGCACTCGTGCTCACGGTCGTGAGCGGGGTCGAGTATCTCTGGAGTGCCTGGCGGGTGAGCAGGCAGCGCCGATGACGCGGCCGCTCGCGGAGCGCATCGTCGCGGAGCTGACGCGGCGCGGTGAGCACCTGGCCGTGGCCGAGTCGCTGACCGGCGGTATGCTCACGGCCGCGCTCGTCGATGTGCCGGGCGCTTCCGCCGTGCTCGTCGGGGGAGTGGTCGCCTACGCGACGCCTCTCAAGGCGAGTGTCCTCTACGTCGACGGCGCGCTGCTCGCCGAGCGCGGCGCCGTGGATCCGCAGGTGGCGAGGCAGATGGCGGCCGGAGCTCGGGAGCGCCTCGTGGTCGACGGTCGCGTGGCCGAGCACGGTGTCTCGACGACGGGCGTGGCGGGTCCCGAGTCGCAGGACGGCCATCCACCCGGCACGGTCTGGATCGGATACTCCTCTCAGATCGCGCAGGACGACCGCGGGCTCCTCGTCGTCGGAGACCGCGCCGCGGTTCGCGAGGCGGCGGTCGACGGCGCGCTCGAGCTGCTTGCGGACCACCTCGGGATCCCGCACGCGAACCCGCTCGAGCCCCGGGAATAATCCGCGGTTTCGATCTCGTTACATGTGGTGTCTTCACGGCGGGATCCAAGCCAGCAGGATTTAGAGTTTTTGCATCATCCGGGTAGCCTGAGCCCCCCGGAGCTCCGCCGGTCAGCAGAGAAGGAGGAACACATCATGGTTCTGGTTCGTCAGGAACTCGGTGACGTCCTCCGCGACGTACGTCTCCAGAAGGCGTTGACCCTGCGTCAGGTCGCGAGCCGCGCGAGCGTGGCCCTCGGGTATCTGAGCGAGGTGGAGCGTGGTCAGAAGGAGGCCAGCTCCGAGATCCTCGCCTCCGTCGCCGAGGCGCTCGACACCCCGGTCTCGACGATCATGCGCGAGGTCGGAGACCGGCTCGCGGTGATCGAGGGCATCAATACCGTGCCCGACACGCTGCCCGACGACCTCGTCGCGCAGTTCGATGCGGATCTCGCGGTCCGCTGACGTCCCGTCTTGCGACGCCCCGGCCGATGGTCGGGGCGTCGTCGTCTGCGGGGATCGTCCGGGCTCGTTAGCCTGAAGCGGATGAAGGCGAGCGAGTTCCAGCGGGCGGTCGAGGGCGAGTTCGGCGCGGGTTTCGGCCGTGTGCTCGTGCGCGACACCGTCCTGGTGGAGCTCGGCAACCGCACTCCCGCGGTCGCCCTCGCGGATGGCGTGCCCGCCGGGCGGGTGTGGCTGGCGCTGTGCCGCGCACAGGATGTGCCGCGTGAGCGCTGGCACGGGGTCGGTCTCGGCGATCCGCCGCAGTGATCCGCCGCGCGACACGCCGCGGATTGTTCGAACATCGGTTCGATTCTCGCTAGTCTCCTCCACAGGATCCGTCGAAGAAGAGTCGTCGACAGTTCCGCCTGTCACTCCGATGCGATGTCGGAGGTCGGGCGTAACGTCGGCCCTGTCCCACACGGAGACAGCCCTGTCGAAAGGGCGCAGGCCTGGCACCATCGGTCGGCGCAGGGACGACAGCCTATGGGCGCGCGGAACACGAAAAAGAAGGAGACCGGGCACATGCCTACACCTGCAGATCGCGAGAAGGCCCTCGAGACGGCCCTCGCCCAGATCGACCGTCAATTCGGCAAGGGAACCGTCATGCGGCTCGGGAGCGACGAGCGCGCCCCGGTCGCCGTCGTCCCCACGGGCTCCATCGCCCTCGATGTCGCTCTCGGCATCGGCGGTCTTCCTCGTGGCCGCATCGTCGAGATCTACGGACCGGAGTCCTCCGGTAAGACCACGCTCACGCTGCACGCGATCGCGAACGCGCAGCGGGCCGGCGGCATCGCGGCGTTCATCGACGCGGAGCACGCCCTCGACCCCGAGTACGCCAAGAAGCTCGGCGTCGACATCGACGCGCTGCTCGTGTCGCAGCCCGACACCGGTGAGCAGGCGCTCGAGATCGCCGACATGCTCGTGCGGTCGGGCTCGATCGACCTCATCGTCGTCGACTCGGTCGCCGCCCTCGTGCCGCGCGCCGAGATCGAGGGAGAGATGGGCGACAGCCACGTCGGCCTCCAGGCACGACTCATGTCGCAGGCTCTCCGCAAGCTCACGGGTGGTCTCAACCAGACGCAGACCACGATGATCTTCATCAACCAGCTGCGCGAGAAGGTGGGCGTGTTCTTCGGCAGCCCCGAGACCACCTCGGGCGGTAAGGCGCTCAAGTTCTACGCCTCGGTTCGGCTCGACATCCGCCGCATCGAGACCCTCAAGGACGGCACCGAGGCGGTGGGCAACCGCACCCGGGTCAAGGTCGTCAAGAACAAGATGGCGCCGCCCTTCAAGCAGGCGGAGTTCGACATCCTCTACGGCGTCGGCATCTCGCGTGAGGGCAGCCTCATCGACTACGGCGTCGAGCACGAGATCGTGCGCAAGTCGGGAGCCTGGTACACCTACGACGGCGACCAGCTCGGGCAGGGCAAGGAGAACGCGCGGTCGTTCCTCATCGAGCACCCCGAGATGGCCGACGAGATCGAGCAGAAGATCCTGACCAAGCTCGGCGTCGGCGTCGCGGCGAAGGTCGACGACGGACTCGGCGATAACGTCGAGTCCCTCGGCGACAAGCTCGCTGCACGCAAGGCCTCGGGGGAGTAGGTCGGATCATGACCGAGGGGACCGACGACCGGCTCGCGCCCGTCACCTACCTCTTCGGGGCCGCATCCGGCCCTGACGAGAGGGCGGTGCGCGCGTCGGTCCCCCGGTCGTCCGTCGAGGCGGCGGGCGCCGCACGGACCGACGCCCGGGCATCTGACTCCGGAGTGCCCGTCGGCGCGGCTGCGGCAGATGTCGCGCCGGAGTGGAACGACGCGTGGGGATCCGATGTCGAGATCGCCGTCGCCGATCTGGACGTCGAGCGCATCTCGATGAAGGCACTCGGGCGACGGCCGCTCTCCCGGCGCGAGCTGGAGCGCGTCTTGCGCGATCAGGGCGTGGACGACGATGCCATCGTCCGAGAGTCGGAGCGGCTCGTGCGCGTCGGGCTCCTCGACGACGAAGCGCTCGCCCAGACGCTCGTCGGCACCTTGCAAGAGCGCAAGGGGCTCGGGCGCAGCGCGATCGCCGCCGAGTTGGCGCGTCGCATGCTGGCTCCCAGTGCCATCGAGTACGCCCTCGAACTGATCGACACCGGCGACGAGCTCGCGCGGGCTCGCGAGGTCGGCCGCAAGCGTGCCGCCCAGCTCTCGAGCCTCGACCGCGACACGGCCGTCCGCCGTCTGAGCGGTTACCTCGCTCGGCGGGGATACTCGGGCAGCACGGTGCGATCCGTCGTGGATCAGCTTCTCCCCGCGCGGGGCGCGGGCACTGCGGTGCGGTTCCGATAACCTCCGACAGGTGAGCCTCCGATCCCTCGCCCGAACCGGTCGTGGGCTCCTGGCTGCCACGGTGCTGGTGGCGGCCCTCGCCGCGTGCACGACGCCCGCGCCTGTCGCGACGCCCACCGCCACCCCCGACCCGACAGCCACGTCGGCCCAGACCGACGAGCTCGTCGGAACGACCTGGGCGGGCGTCGACTCCGACGGAGATCGGTGGAGCATCGAGTTCCAGGCCGACGGGACGATCGGACTCGGCTACGCCGGGTCGACCTTCGACGACGACACCGACGTGTGGTCGCACGACGACGACACCGTCATGATGCGTATCGCCTTCGCCGACGGCGACCTCGTGATGCTCGGGCAGTACGAGGGTCTCGGCGAACCGATGCGGGCGACCGGCACCTTCGCCGACGGCGATTTCACGGTCGACCTCGAACTCCAGTGAGAGGGCGCCTCACGCCCTCCCCGACGTAGACTGTCGCCACCATGACGCTGCTCGACGCCGACTCCGGCACGACCGCCGGAACCGCCCCCCGCACCTACGAGGTGCGCACCTTCGGGTGCCAGATGAACGTGCACGACTCCGAACGCCTGAGCGGGTCGCTCGAGGCCGCCGGCTACGTCCGGGCGACAGACGGCGAAGCCGACATCGTCGTCATCAACACCTGCGCGGTCCGCGAGAACGCCGACAACAAGCTCTACGGAACCCTCGGACACCTGGCCAACAGCAAGCGTCAGCACGACGGCATGCAGATCGCCGTCGGCGGATGCCTCGCCCAGAAGGACAAGAACGTCATCCTCGAGAAGGCGCCCTGGGTCGACGTGGTATTCGGCACCCACAACATGGGATCCCTCCCGACGATGCTCGAGCGCGCCCGACACAACGGCGAAGCCCAGCTCGAGATCCTCGAATCTCTCGACGTGTTCCCCTCCACCCTTCCGACCAGACGCGACTCCACCTCATCCGGCTGGGTATCCATCTCGGTCGGATGCAACAACACCTGCACCTTCTGCATCGTGCCGTCACTGCGCGGCAAGGAGAAGGACCGCCGCCCGGGCGACATCCTCGCCGAGATCGAGGCGCTCGTCGCCGACGGCGCCATCGAGGTGACCCTCCTCGGCCAGAACGTCAACTCCTACGGAGTCGAGTTCGGCGACCGGCTCGCGTTCGGGAAGCTCCTGCGGGCGGCCGGATCGATCGACGGTCTCGAGCGCCTCCGGTTCACGAGTCCCCACCCGGCCGCCTTCACCGACGACGTCATCGAGGCGATGGCCGAGACCCCGGTCGTCATGCCGCAGCTCCACATGCCGCTGCAGTCGGGATCCGACCGGATTCTCCGCGCGATGCGACGCTCCTACCGATCCGAGCGGTTCCTCGGCATCCTCGACCGCGTCCGCACCCGTATCCCGCACGCCGCGATCTCGACCGACATCATCGTCGGATTCCCGGGCGAAACCGAAGAGGACTTCGCCGAGACGCTGCGCGTCGTGGAGCAGGCGCGATTCGCGTCGGCGTTCACCTTCCAATACTCCATCCGCCCGGGCACCCCCGCAGCGACCATGCCCGACCAGGTGCCGAAGGAAGTCGTGCAAGAGCGCTACGAGCGCCTCATCGAACTCCAGGAGCGCGTCTCAGGCGAGGAGGCCCAGCGGCTCGTGGGCACGAGGGTCGAGGTGCTCGTCGCGGCAGGTGAAGGCCGCCGCGACGACCGGACCAACCGCATCTCCGGTCGCGCCGAAGACAATCGCCTCGTGCACGTCGACGTTCCCGACGGGTCGGCGATACCGCGCCCCGGCGACATCGTGAGCGTCGAGGTCACTCGGGCGACCCCGCACTACCTGATCGCCGCGGCGTCGGGCACAGAGCTTCCCATCCGCCGCACGCGAGCGGGCGACGCGTGGGACCGTGCCGAGGCGGAGTCCTGCGCTGTCCCGACGCCCGAGACCGGCACGCGCGCCGTGAGCCTCGGCCTGCCGGGTCTGCGCCCGGTGGGGTGACCCGACTCGTCGCCGTCGTCGGTGCGACGGGTACAGGCAAATCGGAACTCGCGGTCGACCTCGCCGAGCGCCTCGGACGGGTGGGCGAGAGGGCCGAGATCGTCAACGCCGACGCCATGCAGCTGTACCGCGGCATGGACATCGGGACGGCCAAGCTCACGGTCGACGAGCGGCGCGGCATCCCGCACCTTCTGCTCGATGTGCTCGAGCCGTCCGAGGAGGCGAGCGTTGCGCGATACCAGATCGACGCCCGTGCGGTCATCGACGACATCCTCGGTCGAGGCGTCTGGCCGATCCTCGTCGGCGGATCCGGTCTCTACGTCGGCAGCGTGATCGACGACTTCCGCTTCCCCGGGACGGACGCCGGGATCCGCGCACGGCTCGAGGCCGAGCTCGAAGCAGAGGGACCCGGTATCCTTCACCGCCGCCTCAGCACGCTCGACCCGGAGGCGGCCGCCGCGATCGGGGCGCACAACGGGCGGCGGATCGTGCGCGCCCTCGAGGTCATCGAACTCACCGGCGAGCCCTTCGGTTCGGGCCTGCCGGAGTCGCGCAGCCGCTGGCGGCCCACCACCATCGTCGGGCTGCGTCTCGAGAGGCCCGTACTCATCGCGCGACTCGATGCCCGCGTCGAGCGGATGTGGCGGGCGGGCCTCCTCGCCGAGGTCGAGGGCTTGCGGCCCGCCGGCCTCGGGACGACGGCGAGCCGGGCGATCGGATACGCGCAGGCGCTCGCGCAGCTCGACGGTGCCCTCGACGAGGCGCAGGCGATCGCCGAGACTCAGGCACTCACCCGTCGCTATGCACGACGCCAGGTGTCCTGGTTCCGGCGCGATCCCGACACGGTCTGGCTCGACGCCGACGACCCGGAGCGGGCGGACGGGGCGTTCGGCGCGGTCCAGTCGGCCGCCGGTAGGCTTCCCGGGTGACAATCGAGATCGCCTTCACCAAGGGGCAGGGCACCGGCAACGACTTCGTCCTGTTCGCCGACCCCGATGGCGAGATCGAACTCGACGCAGATCAGCTGGCGGGCCTCGCCGACCGCCGCTTCGGGGTCGGCGGCGACGGCGTCATCCGCGCGGTCCGCTCGTCTCGGCTGCCCGAAGGGGCCGCGGCGCTCGCCGAGGATCCGGGTGCGGTGTGGTTCATGGATTACCACAACGCCGATGGCAGCCCGGCGGAGATGTGCGGGAACGGCATCCGGGTGTTCGGTGCGTTCCTGCTGGCAGAGGGTCTGCTCTCGCTGGAGGTCGGCGAGTCCATCCCGATCGGCACGCGCGGGGGTGTTCGCGACCTCACCCGCACGGTCGACGGCTTCGAGGTCGACCTCGGCCCCTTCGTGGTGGCGGGCGAGGCCATGGTCGCGGCCCGGCGCCTCGCGGTCGACCGTCCCGGCCTCGCGGTCGGGGTCGGCAATCCGCACGTCGTCGTCGCGCTCGCGGATGACGCCGAGCTGGACGCCCTCGATCTGTCGGACGCTCCCGTCGTCGAGCCCGCTCCGCCCGCGGGGGCGAACGTCGAATTCGTCGTCCCGTCGGATCCGCTCATCGCGGACGGCGTGGGTCGCATCCGGATGCGCGTGCACGAACGCGGCAGCGGAGAGACGCTGTCGTGCGGCACCGGCGCGGCCGCCGCGGCTCTCGCCACCCGCTCCTGGGCGGGCGAAGGCGCTCCGGATGCCTGGTCGGTGCAGGTCCCGGGCGGCGAGCTCGGTGTCCGCGTCGCAGACACGCCCGAGGGCCCGCATGTCTTGCTGAGCGGCCCGGCCGAGCTCGTCTACGACGGCGTTCTCGAACTCTGAGGCGGACGCCTCAGCCGATGATGTCGATCGGCGCGGTGAGATCCGTGCCCGAGCGGTGCCGGACGCGCAGTACCCGGTAGCCCTTGCCTGTCGTCGCGCGCGTTACGGTGAAGTCATCGGGGAGAGCACCCTGCAGCCACCGGTGGAGCGAGTCGGATCCGAGGTTGCGCTGCACGACGAGCCACGCGTCGGAGGCGAGATCCAGCCGCGGCAGCCAGTGCTCGAGCATCGCGTGCAGCTCGTTCTTACCCACCCGGATCGGCGGATTCGACCAGATCGTGCGGAAGCGTGTATCGGCGGGAACATCTTCGGGGTGGCAGGCGTTGATGTTGTCGAGGCCGAGGGATGCGGCGTTCCGGCGCACCATGTCGAGCGCCCTCTCGTTCACGTCGATGGCCCAGACGGTCGCGCGGGGCGACTCGAGGGCGAGCGTGAGTGCGATCGGGCCCCAGCCGCATCCGATGTCGAGCAGATCACCACCCGGCGGGGGAGCAGGCGTGCTGCCGAGCAGCACCTGCGTGCCGGTGTCGACGCGCTCGGGGCTGAAGATGCCGTTCGCGGTGGTCAGCTCGAGATCGCGTCCCGCGAGGCGCACGGAGATCGTCCGCAGCACCGGCTCACCCGCGGGAGTCGACGAGAAGTAATGCTCGGGCGACATGCACAGAACCTACCGAAAACGAGTGACTAGGGTTAACCGGACATGAGCGAGATCCGTCAGGACATCGAGGGCACGATCGGCGAGGACGCCGGTCGCGACGCTCTCGACCGCATCCTCGCCACCGAGGGCACGCACGCGGGAGTGCGTGTATTCGGCGGTCGAGCGACCGCTCTGCAGGATCATGTCACGGCAGCCGGCGGCGACGAGGATGGCGAGCAGTTCGACCGTGCCGAGCGCGCGGCACTCCGCCGCGTCGCAGGGCTCTCCACCGAGCTCGCGGATGTCACCGAGGTCGAATACCGGCAGGTGCGGCTCGAGAACGTTGTGCTGATCGGCGTGTACTCGCCGTCGGAATCGCTCGAGGACGCCGAGAACTCCCTGCGCGAGCTCGCCGCGCTCGCCGAGACGGCAGGCGCGGTCGTGCTCGATGGCGTACTGCAGCGGCGCCCGCATCCCGACCCTGCCACCTACCTGGGCCGGGGCAAGGTCGCCGAGCTCGCGGATATCGTGGCCGCGCTCGGCGCAGACACCGTCGTGGCGGACACCGAGCTCGCCCCCAGCCAGCGGCGTGCGCTGGAGGACGCCGTCAAGGTCAAGGTCATCGACCGCACGGCCGTGATCCTCGACATCTTCAGCCAGCACGCGAAGTCCCGCGAGGGCAAGGCGCAGGTCGAACTCGCGCAGCTCGAATATCTCCTTCCGCGTCTGCGTGGATGGGGTGAGTCGATGTCCCGTCAGGCCGGTGGCCAGGTGGGCGCCGGAAACGGCATGGGCTCGCGTGGTCCCGGTGAGACGAAGATCGAGCTCGATCGTCGGCGCATCCACTCTCGGATGGCGAAGCTGCGTCGCCAGATCCGCGGCTTCGCGCCCGCGCGTCAGGCCATGCGCGCCAACCGCGACCGCTTCGAAGTCCCCGCGGTCGCCATCGCGGGATACACGAACGCCGGCAAGTCGAGCATGCTCAACCGCATCACGCGCGCGGGGGTGCTCGTCGAGAACGCGCTGTTCGCGACCCTCGACCCCACCGTGCGTCGCAGCCGCACACCCGACGGCCGGATGTTCACGATCGCCGACACGGTCGGTTTCGTGCGCAACCTCCCGCACCAGCTGGTGGAGGCGTTCCGCTCGACGCTCGAAGAGGTCGCCGCATCTGATCTCGTGCTGCACGTCGTCGATGCCAGCCACCCGGATCCGTCGCAGCAGATCGCGACCGTGCGCGACGTCCTCGGCGATGCGGGCGCGCGCGACGTGCCCGAGCTCATCGTGTTCACCAAGGCGGACCTCGCCGACGCCGACCGTCGCATCCTCCTGCGGGGCCTCGAGCCCGACTCTGTGTTCGTCTCCGCGCGCACCGGCGAGGGGGTCGAGGAGCTTCTCGAGGAGATCGGGCGTCGTCTTCCTCAGCCCGATGTCGAGCTCGACATCGTGATCCCCTACGAGCGCGGCGACCTCGTCTCGCTCGCTCACGACCGCGCGCACGTGCTCGCGACGAGCTACGAGGAGACCGGCACCCGCATCCGTGTGCAGGCGAGCGAGGCCGTGGCGCACCTGCTCGAGGATGGCGCGCGCGCCGAGGCCTGAGCGCTTGCCCAGGTGGGGCTGAGCACGTGCTCAGCCTCGAGTCGTACGGTCGTCGCGTGCAGCTGGCGGTTCACGAGTTCGGTGCGGGGGAGCAGACCGCGATCCTCATCCACGGCATCATGTCGGATCACCGCGCCTGGGACCGCGTGACGGCGGAGCTCGTCGACCGCGGCTTCCGGGTGCTGGCCGTCGACCTCGCTGGACACGGTCGCAGTCCGCGTGCGCGTCGCTACAGCCCACGCGCGTGGGCCGACGACGTCGTCGAGACCGTGGAGCCGCTCCTGCGGAAGCCGCCGGCGCTCGTCATGGGGCACTCGCTCGGCGGGCTCGTGGCATCGCTCGCCGCGGACCGGCTCGCGCCGCGCGCGGCCATCTACGTGGACCCTGCGTTCGCCTTCCCGCGGGGCGTGCGCGGTTTGGCCTTCAAGCTCGCCTTCGCGCTCGCGCCGCGTCCTCGGCGCTCGGCGCTCGTGCGCTGGAATCCGCGGTGGAGTCCGGCGGATGTCGAGAATGAGCTCGCGGCGGTGCGCGAGTGGGACAAGCGGACGATCCTCGGTTTCGCCGACACGCGTCCGGTCGTGCCTCCGCTGCGTCTCGCGGCACCGAGCCTCGTCGTGCTGGCGGAGCGGAGCTTGCTCATCACGGATGCGGCGGCCTCCTCGCTGCGCCGCCTCGGGATGACCGTCGAGACGCTCGCCGGCGCCGGTCATTCCGTCTTCCGCGACGATCTTCAGGGATTCATGCACGTCGTCGAAGGATGGCTCGCGCGGCACGGGGTTGCGTCCGTGCGTTGATCAAACGTAAAGATTGCACCCCCTGCTCAAGATCGTTTACACACTTGAAACAGCGTTTGACTTTTCGTTAGCAAGCTGTCGGGGTAGATTTCTGGTCATCGACCACGCTCGAAAGGCTGCCCCCACGAGATGACCGACCCGACCCACCCGGACGCCCAGGCGATCTGGAGCGCCGTGCGCGACATGTACGACGCCTACCTCGATGGCGATCGTGAGCGCTCGAACTCCCACATCGCGCCGGACGTCACTCTCTGGGACACAGCTCACGAACCGCTCGTCTCCACGCGAGACGGGCTCGACGCGCTCCGTGACACCCGCCCCGAACCCGACCCGGCGACCCGGGTCGTCGCGATCGAGACGGGCGATCCGGTCATCGACGTCTGGGGCGACATCGCTCTCGTGCGGCACACCTTCGAGGTCGTCTTCGCATCGGAAGAGCTGCCCCGTGAGCGCGTGCGCAACACGGGCGTGTGGCATCGACGCGATGGTCGCTGGCTCGTCGTACACAACCACGAAGACGTTCTCCCCTCCTGAATCCCACCCGCACCACACCGCATCGCATCCTGAAAGGACACACGCTGTGAAGTCATCCACCCGTATCGGGGGCCTTGTCGCCCTCGCCACCGGTGTCGCGCTCGTCGCGGTCGGCTGCTCGGCTCCCGCCGAAGAGTCGCCCGACTCGCCCGACACGCTCGTGATCGACAAGTCGTTCGACCTCGTGACGGCCGACCCGGCCCGCATGTTCGAGACGACGGGCGGCATCGTGCTGCACGCCGTGTACGACAGCCTCCTCACCTTTGCCGACGGCAACGCCGAGGAGCCGCTCCCGAGCGTCGCCGAGTCGTGGGAGGTGAACGACGACGCCACGGTCTACACCTTCAACCTCCGTGACGGCATCGTGTTCTCCGACGGCAGCCCGCTCACCTCCGACGACGTCGTGTTCTCGCTCGACCGCGTGAAGAACATCCAGGGAAACGGCTCGTTCCTCATGGCCGGCCTGAGCGTCGAGGCGCCTGACGAGGACACGGTGGTCATCACCTCCGAGGCTCCGAACACCGCCGTGCCGGCGATCCTCACGAGCGCCACGCTCGGGATCGTCAACAAGGACGTCGTCGAGGAGAACGGCGGCACCGACGCCGAGGACGCGATCGACACCGACACCGCGGAGGAGTACCTGAACTCCGCGTCGGCCGGTTCCGGTCCGTACACGATCGAGTCGTTCGACACGACGACCGAGGTCGTGCTGGTCGCCAACCCGGAGTACTGGGGTGAGGCGCCCGAGTACGACCGCGTCGTGATCCGCAACGCCACGGCTGAGACGCAGCTGCAGGACATCCAGAGCGGTACCGCGCATGTCGCGCTCGACCTCGGATCCGACCAGCTCGGCGCACTCGAGGGCAACGACGAGATCATCACCAGCACCTCGAGCTCGCCGACGATCTTCTTCCTCTTCGCGAACGCGAACGTGGATGTCTCGGACGTGACCGCGACCGACGACTTCCGCGAGGCGATGAAGTACGGCCTGGATCGCGACGCCCTCCTCGAGCTCGCCGGAGACGGCGCGAGCGTGGCCTACGGCATCATCCCGAACACCTACCTGGGTGCGCTGGGTGAGGACGCCGCGGTGGAGCGCGACGTCGACCGTGCGTCGGCAGCAGTGGCGCGTCTCGGCGGAGACGTGACCGTCTCGCTCGAGTACCCGAACGACATCTCGGTCGCGGGCATCAACTTCGGGCCGGTCGCCGAGCGCATCGCCGCTCAGCTGGCCGAGGTCGGCATCACGGTCGAGCTCGCGCCCGGCCCGGTGGCGACGACGCTCGAGAACTACCGCAACGGCACCGAGGAGATGGGCCTCTGGCTCTGGAACCCGGACTACCCGGACTCGGCGGACTACCTGGCCTTCGGACCGGGCGAGATCGTCGGCCTCCGCGCAGGCTGGGCTGAGGGCAGCGATCCGGCACTCGAGTCGGTGATGGACCAGGTCTCGACCGAGACCGACGCCGCCACCCGTGAGACGCTGTATCAGGACTTCCAGAAGCTCGAGAACGAGGCGTCGGTCATCGTGCCGCTCTTCCAGCCGGCCGCGACCGTCGTCGCGACGACGGCCGTGGGCCAGGTCGACTTCGACCCGGTGTTCCAGCTGGATATCGCCGCGATCGGCAAGTGATCCGCGCGGTGCCGGGGAGGCCTGACCTCCCCGGCACCGCTCCTCCCGTTCAGAAAGGCCCCGAAGAATGCTGATGTTCGTCCTGCGTCGGCTGGGAGCATCCCTGCTCCTCGTGCTGGGGACGACGATCGTGGCGTTCCTTCTGACCTCCGTCCTTCCCGGTGACGCGCTGACTGCGCGTCTCGGAGAGCGAGCCGCGGCGAACGCCGAGCTCGTCGCGAAGCTGCGAGCCGAACTCGGGCTCGACAGGCCGATCTGGGAGCAGTTCTTCATCTACCTCGGCGGCCTGGTGCGCGGCGACCTCGGGTTGTCGTTGCAGAGCAATCGCCCCGTCACTGAGGACCTCGCGCAGTTCGGCCCCGCGTCGGCCGAACTCGCTCTTATGGCCACCGTCATCGCGCTCGTCGTCGGTGGGGGCCTCGGCATCGTGGCGGCACTGCGCAACAACACGTGGATCGACAACGTGCTGCGCGCGTTCAGCCTCGGCGGCGTCTCCGTGCCGCTGTTCTGGTTCGCGCTCGTCGCGACGTCGATCTTCTCCACAACACTGCGCTGGTTCCCGAGTTCCGGTCGCCTGGACGCCGGAGTCGCCGCGCCACCGCACGTCACCGGCTTCTTCACCATCGACGCGCTGCTCGCGGGCGATCTGCCGCTGTTCGGGCAGGCGTTCGAGCACCTGATCCTGCCGGCGCTCGTGCTCTCGGCGCCGATGGTCGGACTCCTCATGCGCTTCACCCGCGCGTCCGTGTTGGATGTGGTGGGGCAGGAGTACGTGCGCGCGGCGGAGGCGAAGGGCCTCGCCCCGCGCACCGTCGTCTTCGGGCATGTGCTGCGCGGTGCCCTCGTGCCGGTCATCACGATCGTCGGCACCGCGTTCGCGTCGCTTCTCGCGGGCACCGTGCTCGTCGAGCAGATCTTCGCCTGGCCGGGTATCGGCTCCTACGCCTACCGATCGGCCACCACCCTCGACCTCTCCGCGATCGTCGGAGTGACGATCTTCGTCGCGCTCGTCTACATCGTCGTGAACTTCGTGACCGACGTGCTCTACGGCGCCATCGACCCCCGGATCCGCCGCGCATGACCGCCACCGCACCGAACCCCGTCGACGAACTCGACCGCCGCCGCCGTTTCCGGATGCGCCGGGTGCGTCTCCCGCGCGCGTGGCGTCGCCCGCTCGCGGTCATCGGACTCGTCGTGGTCGCCTTCTGGGTGCTGGTTGTCATCTTCGGGCCGCTCATCGCCCCCTACGACCCGATCGCACAGGACTCGGCCCGCTACCTTCCGCCGTCGGCGGAGCACCTGTTCGGCACCGACGGAGTCGGGCGCGACGTGTTCTCGCGGGTGGTTTCCGGGGCCCGGATCTCGCTTCCGGTCGCCGTCGGGCTGGTGGCGCTGTCGCTCGCGATCGGCTCGACGGTCGGCGCGATCGCCGGGTATGCGGGCGGCGTCGTCGACGGCGTGCTCATGCGCATCGTCGACCTGTTCTTCTCGTTCCCCGCGATCGTGCTCGCGATGGCCGTCTCGGCGGCGCTCGGGCCGTCGCTTCTCAACGCGGTCGCCGCGATCGTGGTGGTCTCCTGGCCCGCCTACGCGCGCGTCACGAGGTCGCTCGTCCTCGGACTCCGCGACGCCAACTACATCCAGGCGTCGCGCCTGCTCGGCGCGTCCGCCGGTCGCGCGCTGCTGCGCGACATCGCTCCCAACGTGATCGGGCCGATCCTCGTGGTGGCGACTCTGGAGCTCGGCAACGCGATCCTGCTGCTGTCGGGGCTGAGCTTCCTGGGGCTGGGTGCCGTGCCGCCCACGCCCGAGTGGGGTGCGATGGTCGCCGACGGCGCCCGCGCGTTCTACAACTACTGGGTCGCGCTCTTCCCGGGGCTTGCGATCTTCAGCGTCGTGCTGGCCTTCAACTTCATCGGCGATGCGCTGCGCGACGCCCTCGATCCGCGTACCGAGCGGGCCGTCGGAAACGTGGAGGTGTGAGATGACCCCTCTGCTCGAAATCCGGGATCTTCGGATCCGGCTGGGCGATCGCGCCCTCGTCGATGGCGTCGACATCTCGGTGAACCCGGGAGAGATCGTGGGGCTCGCGGGCGAGAGCGGCAGCGGCAAGACATTGACCGCCCTCACCGCCCTCGGGTTCACACCGCCGGGATCGGCGGCGAGCGGCGAGGTGCTCTTCGAGGGGCGCAACACGCTCACGTTGCCGAAGTCGCAGCTGCGGGCCCTCCGCGGCGACCGGGTGGCGATGATCTTCCAGGACCCGATGACCTCGCTCCACCCGATGCTCACGATCGAGCGTCAGCTCACCGAGCACCAGCTCGCCCACCGCTCGCTCACCCGGCGCCAGGCGCGCGAACATGCGATCGAGCTCCTCGAACGTGTGCGGATCCCCGATCCGCACCGGGCGATCCGCTCCTACCCCCACCGGTTCTCGGGCGGTATGCGTCAGCGCATCGCGATTGCGAGCGCGCTCGCGTGCGAGCCGGATCTGGTGGTGGCCGACGAGGTCACGACGGCGCTCGACGTGACGGTTCAGGCGGGGATCCTGCGCCTCCTCGACGAGCTCTGCCGCGACACCGGCATGGCGATGCTCTTCATCACGCACGACCTCGCGGTCATGAACGTGCTCACCGAACGGCTCTACGTGATGCGCGAGGGGCGTGTGGTCGAGACCGGTGCCACGCGCGAGGTGCTCGCCGCACCGACCCACGAGTACACGCGGGCGCTCATCGAGGCGCTCCCGCAGACGGATACGGAGACCGCATGAGCACGCTTCTCGAGGTGGACGAGGCGGTCGTCGAGTACCGGGTGCCGGGTCGCCCGACAGTGCGTGCTGTGGACGGCGTCTCGCTCGGCGTCGCGCGCTCGGAGGTCGTCGGACTCGTCGGCGAGTCCGGCTGCGGCAAGAGTTCGCTCGGCCGCGCGATCGTGGGGCTCAATCCGCTCTCGTCCGGCGCGATCCGGCTCGATGGACGCGAGCTGCGCGCGCTCGGCCGACGCGCGCGATCCCGCGAGGACCGCGGGGTGCAGATGATCTTCCAGGATCCGTACTCCTCGCTCAATCCGCGACGGACGGTCGCGCGCCAGCTCGCCGATGCGATCCGCGCCGGCGGACGTCGGCCGACGCGCGACATCGTCGTGGGGCTGCTCGAGTCGGTCGGGCTTCCCGCATCCGCCGCGAGCCGCTTCCCCCACCAGTTCTCCGGCGGACAGCGCCAGCGCATCGCGATCGCCCGTGCTCTCGGTGTGGAGCCGAAGGTGATCGTCGCGGACGAGCCCGTTTCGGCACTCGACGCGTCCACCCGCGCACAGGTCGCCGCCCTCATCTCGGAAACCGCGACCGCACAGGGTGCCGGGGTACTGATGATCTCGCACGATCTCTCCGGTCTCCGCGTGATCGCCGACCGGATCGCGGTGATGTACTTCGGTCGCATCGTCGAGGTCGGCCCCACCGAGGCGGTGTGGGGCGCGCCCGCCCATCCCTACACGCGCACGCTCATCGGTGCGATCCCGCAGCTCGGGCGCGACGCGCCACTGCCCTCCGCGGCGCCTCCGCGGCCGATCGTCTCCCGGGCGGCCGATCCGGAGGGTGCGGAGCTCGTGGATATCGGCGGCGGTCACCTGGTCGCGGCTGAGGCGCTGCGGGAGGTGGAGGCGGCGTGAGCGTCGTGCGCAGCCTGCCGCGAACCGCCGACGGGGTGCTGGATCACGTGCGTCTCGTCGATCCGGTCGCGCGCCGGGTCGCACGCGACGTCGCCGTCGTCATCCGCGACGGCCGGATCGCGGGGGTCGAGTCCGCCGGGACCGACGCGGCGCCGGAGCTCCCGCGCACCGACCTCGGCGGCATGTATGTCATGCCCGGTCTCATCAACATGCATACCCACTTCAGCCTCTCCCTGCCGGGGGAGGCGGGTGCGCGCCTCGAGGCGATGGGACCCGGCGAGCTTTCGCTCTACATGGCCGACGGCGCGCGCCGAGCGCTCCTCAACGGGGTGACGACCGTCCGGTGCGTGGCCGAGAAGGGCCACCTCGACTTCGCACTGCGCCGTGCGATCGAGGCGGGTGAGGTGCTCGGCCCGCGCATCCTCACGGCCGGGCGTGCACTCGCCTGCACGGGCGGGCACGGGCACGCATCCGACGACACCGTCGAGTGCGACGGCCCGGTCGGGTTCGCCCAGGGGGTGCGCAGCCAGGTCAAGGCCGGAGCCGACCTCATCAAGCTCATGATCTCGGGCGGCATCGCGGGGGAGCACGAGCAGATCTCGACCGCGCAGCTCACCCGTGAGGAGATGGCCGCCGCCATCGAGACGGCGCACGCCTGGGGGCGCAAGGTCACCGCCCACGCGGGGCCCGCGCCCGTCATCGCCGACGCGGTGCGGCTCGGCATCGACTGCATCGAGCACGGATACCAGCTCACCGAGGAGGTCACGCGCCTCATGGCGAAGCGCGGGACCGCCCTCGTCCCGACGCTCGTCGTGACCCACGCGGAGGAGTTCTTCGCGGAGTTCGGAGTGCCGGAGTGGATGCGCAAGCGCTCCGCCCAGGCGGCCGTCCGCCACCTCGAGTCGTACCGTCTGGCTCTCGCGGCGGGGGTCGAGGTGCTGCTCGGAAGCGACATGCCCCCGTTCTGGCCCTTCGAGGGCACGACCGCCGTGGTCCGGGAGCTCGAGCACATGCATGCGGGAGGGCTCGACGCGTGGGGCGTGCTCCGCGCGGCGACCGACGGCCCTGCGCGCTGGCTGGGCCTCGAGGGGCAGGTGGGTAGCGTCGCCGTGGGGGCGCACGCCGACCTCATCGCGATGCCCGACGATCCGTCCGTCTCGCCGAGCGCGCTGCGCGAGCTGACGACTGTGATCGCGGGCGGGGTCGTCGTGCGCGACGAGCGGGGCGACCGATGACCCGGCACCCGGACGAGCCCGACATGCAGCTGTGGGACATCCGCCTCGTCGTCGACCGCATCGAGGGTCGCTCGGTCTGCGGGATGGCAGTGGGCGACAGCTGCGAGGTGGTCGACTCGAGCCGCCTCGTGCTGCCCGAGGGCGGCCACTTCTGCATCTACGCGCTGCAGGCGGCGCTTCCCCTGATCCCCGCGAAGCAGCGTGACCTGCCCGCGAACGACTGGCTGGAGCGCGACACCGAGGTGGCGTGCCCCGACCCGGAGGAGCGCCTCGTGATGCGCATCGAGCGCACACGCCGGGTCGGCCTCCGCTCGGAGGATCTGACGTGAGCGTGCCGGTGAGTCTCGGGCTGCAGACCGACAAGGCGCCGGGTCGGTACGCCGAGCTCGCCCGCCTCGCGGAGGGACTCGGCTTCGACGGTGTCAGCGTCTTCTCCGACCTCTTCTACCAGCCCGCGATCGTGGCGCTGCTCGAGATGGCCGACGCGACCGAGCGCATCCGCCTCGGCTGCGCCTGCTGGAATCCGTTCCTCATCCATCCCGTGGAGATCGCGGGGATGCAGGCGGCACTCGACGCGCGCAGCGGCGGCCGGGCCTACCTCGGCCTCGCGCGGGGTTCGTGGCTCGAGTCGGTGGGGGTGCGACCCGAGCGACCGCTGCCCGCCCTTCGCGAGGCGATCGGGGTGATCCGTGCGCTCTGGGACGGCGACCGGTCGGGTGTCGAGGGGCGCACCTTCCGCCTCGATCCGGGCGTGGGGTTCGCAGCACCGCAGGAGCACGGTCCGCTCGAGCTGCTCGTCGGCAGCTGGGGGCCCCGGGGAGCCGCGCTCGCGGGCGAGCTCGCGGACGAGATCAAGCTCGGCGGATGCGCGAATCCCGCCATGATCGAGGTCACACGGGAGCGGATGGCCGCCGGCCTCGAGCTCGCCGGACGCCCCGCAGACGACGTCGGTGTCGTGCTCGGGGCGGTGACCGTGATCGACCGTGATCGCGACGTGGCTCGTGCGTACGCGCGCCGCCAGGTGGCGATGTACGTCGATGTCGTCGCCGAGCTCGACCCGACGGTCGAGCTTCCGAAGGGCATGCTCGACCACGTGCGCGCCGAGCTCCGCGCGGGCGATGCGGATGCCGCGGGCAAGTGGATCCCCGATGACGTGCTCGAGCTCTTCGCGTTCTCCGGGGATCCCGACGACATCGCCGCGCACGCCGCCCGGCTGATCGAGGCCGGAGTCGACCGCATCGAGTTCGGAACACCGCACGGCATCGACGAGATCGCCGGGATCGAACTGCTGGGCCGGGCGGTGCTGCCCGAGCTACCCGAGAGGAGCACCTGACGTGACGACCGTTCAGCCGACCGCCGACCCCCTCGTCGCCCCCTTCGACTTCGCCGCGCGCCGCGCGCGGCTGTGGGAGGCGCTCGACGAGCGCGGAGTCGACGTGCTCTTCCTCCCTGCCGACCAGAGCGACTTCGAGTGGGTCACCGGCGTGCCCCGTCGCGCGCCCAGCTTCGGCAACATCGCGTACACGAACCACTGGATCTCAGGCGCCTTCGTCGCCCCGGGCGAGATGCCGCTGTTCGTGCTGACCCGCCACTTCCAGGAGTTCGACCTGCCGGACGGCGTGGACGGCGAGGTCGTGACGGCGATCGAGACCGACGACGGGCGCGAGGTGTTCCGGTCGGCGTTCGACCAGTACCGCAGCAGGCGCGTGGCCGTCTCCGGACCGCCGCGCGCCGAGGCGTGCGAGCACGAAGGCGGCGCGGGTGAGCGCATCGCGGTCACCGGGCGCACCTGGTCCGAGGTCGTCGTCGAGCTGCGCGCGCACCGACCGGAGGCCGATCTCGTCATCGCCGACGACATCCTCTCGGGCCTTCGTGCGATCAAGGATCCGCAGGAGATCGCGCTCATGCGCGCCTCTGCGGCGGTCGTCGACCGCGTGATGGCGGAGGTCGCGCCCCATGTCGTGCCGGGCATCACCGAGATCGAGCTCGCGAGCGAGGTCGATCTGCAGATGCGGCGGCACGGGTCGTCCGGGGCCTCCTTCGACACCGGAGTGTGGGGGATGGGTCCGGCTCTCACCCGCGACGCCTCCGTACGGGTGAGCACCGACGCGCTCGCGGCAGGAACCGGCGTGAGCTTCGACTTCGGCGCGATCACGCGCGGATACTGCAGCGACTTCGGGCGCACCGTGCACATCGGCGATCCGTCGGAGGAGTACGAGCGGGTGCATGAGGTCGTGATGGCCGCTCAGGAGGCCGGGCGCCGCACGGCCGTCCCCGGGGCGACCGGCGGCGATGTGCATCGCGCCGCGCGCGAGGTGATCGATGACGCCGGCTACGGCGACTGGTTCCGCCACCGGGTGGGCCACTGCATCGGCCTCGACGTGCACGAGCTGCCGTTCCTGTCGGCCGAGGACGAGACGCCGCTCGCGCCGGGGATGCTCTTCACGATCGAGCCGAGCGTGTTCTGGCCGGGTCGCGTTGGCGTGCGCGTCGAGGACGTCTTCCTCATGACCGAATCGGGCGCCGTCTCGATCAACGACCACCACCGCGACCTGATCGCGAACTGACCGGCGGCGTCGATGAGATCGATGAGATCGCTGACATCGCAGGACCTGACCCCTATGCTCGTGGCGTTACCGCGCCCGACGGAAGGAGCCGCCCGATGAGCCCAGCCTCTGCTGAGGGCCCGGACTCGCAGCAGCCCCACTCGCCGATGTCGGCGATGACCCGAGAGGTGCTGCCGTCGACCCCGACCGTCGAACTCGACGAGATCGACCTGCGACTGCTGGGGCTGCTGCTCGCCGATCCGCGTGTGTCGCAGCGTCAACTCGCGCGCGAGGTGGGCATGTCGCCGCCTGCCGTGGGGGAGCGCATCGCCCGGCTCGAACGCCAGGGGCTCGTGCGCGGATACACGGCGATCGTCGACTGGTCGGCGCTCGGGTACCCGGGTCTCGTCTACATCCCGATGACCCTGACGACGGACGCGCAGGTACCGGATGTCGTGGGGCGTCTGCGCGACATCCCCGAGCTGACCGAGCTCGTGATCGTCACGGGAAGCTACGACCTCGTGGCCCGGTTCCGCATCCGCGATCACGCGCACCTGCAGCGTCTGCTGCTCGACCGCATCTGGCCTATTCGGGGCCTGCAGCGTATCGAGACCCTGCTCGGTCTCGGCGAACTCGTCGCCGAGCGTCCGGCGAACGAGGTCATCGGGCTGCCCGCACCCGAGACGTCGACCGAGGAACCGGCGACGCCCGAGGCCGTCTGAGCTGCCTCAGCCGTCGAGAGAGCGGCGCACCTCGTCGACCAGCTGCGTCGTCGCGGAGGCGATGAGGAAGGTGTCGACGGCGAGCGCGAGATGCGTGAAGCCGCGCTCGGCAAGAGCGGTCGCTGTCGCCGCGCTTCCCGCGAACGCTCCTGCACGGATGCCGTGCTCCCGGCACGCGGCCACGACCGTGTCGAGGGGGTTGCCCGCGGAGCGGTCGCCGAGCAGCTCGGGAAGTTCGATGCCGAGGGCGATCGAGAGGTCGAAGGGGCCGAGGAAGATCATGTCGACCCCGGCGGTCGCCGCGATCGCGTCGACGTTGCCGAGGCCGGTGCGGGTCTCGACCATGACGGCGCACTGGATGCGCGCGTCGACCTCGGTGGGCGACGCCGCAGCTCCCGCACCGTAGGCAGCACCCATCGGCCCCCACGAGCGCGTGCCCCGCGGGGGATAGCAGCACGCGCCGGCGGCGGCCGCAGCCTGGGCTTCGTCGTCGACCATCGGCACGATGACGCCCGCGGCGCCCGCATCGAGGGCGCGCCCGATGAGCCACGGCTCGTTCGCGGCGACCCGTACGTGCATCGGGTGGTTCGGGTGGGCGGCGCCCGCCAGCGCGAGCGACTCGACCATGCCCCGATCGTCGAAGAGACCGTGCTGCGCGTCGAGCACCGTCCAGTCGGCGTTCGTGCCGGCGAGAAGCGACGCAACGGGCGCGGAGTTGAGCATCGACCAGGCACCGAGCGAGACGGCCATGAGGTGCCCACCTCCCAATCAATCAGATTCTTGGGGTCGAAACTTACCGTTAGCACGATGCGAACAGCTTTGTAACTTACAGACAGCTCGAAATCGTCCCTTTCGAGCGTACAGTTGATTCGACCACCCGGCCACCGCCAATGAAGGACGCCATGCCCTCTCCCGCAGCCGTCACGACGACGTTGCCGCACTCCGGGATCCGCGAGATCGTCGACCTGGCGCTGTCGCTCGACACCCCCCTCGTGCGGCTCGAGATCGGCGAACCCGACTTCCCGACACCCGCGAACATCGTCGAGGCTGCGGCGGCCGCTGGCCGACGGGGCGCGTCGTACGTGCAGGCGTCGGGCATCCCGCCGCTGCGCGGCGCGCTCGCCGAGGCGCTCGGGCGCCGGTACGACCTCGACGTCCCCTCGTCCCGGGTCCTCGTGAGCCACGGAGCGGTCCACGCCCTCGACTCGGTGCTGCGCGCCGTCGTGGCCCCCGGCGACGCGGTCATGATCCCCGATCCCGCCTGGCCGAACTACGAGATGCAGGCACGGCTGTTGGGTGCCGAGGTCGTGCATTACCCGATGCCGGCCGAACGCGGATACCTTCCCGACGCGGACGAGATCCGCGCTCTGGTCACCCCGCGCACGCGAGCGATCGTGCTCAACTCGCCGAGCAATCCGACGGGGGCGCTCCTGCCGCGTCACCTCGTCGAAGAGATCCTGCGGATCGCTGTTGAGCACGACATCCTCGTCGTGAGCGACGAGGTCTACGACGAGATCGTGTTCGATGGTGCACCGGTGTGCGCCGCCTCGATCGCACCCGATCACGCCGTCTCGGTCTTCAGCTTCTCGAAGACCTACGCCATGACGGGTTGGCGGGTGGGTTACGCCCTCGTTCCCGAGTGGCTCGCCGACCCGCTCACCCGCGTGCTCGAGTCGTCGATCTCGTGTCTCTCGAGCGTCAACCAGGCGGCCGCCCTCGAGGCGATCACCGGCGACCAGTCGGCGGTGGCGCGGATGCGGGAGGCCTACCGTGCGCGCCGCGACCTCGCTGTCGGCATGCTCACCGAGGCGGGCTTCGACCTCGTCACGCCGCGAGGGGCCTTCTACCTCATGGTTCCGCTGGCCGACGGCGCGGATTCCCGCGCCGCTGCCCTCGACCTCGTCACACGCGGGCTGTCCACGGCGCCCGGCAGCGCGTTCGGCCAGGGAGCCCCGCACGCACTGCGGCTCTCACTCGCCGCGTCGGAGGAGTCGATCCGAACAGGAGTCGGCACCCTTATCGCGTGGCATCGTGAGACCGCGGGAGGTCTCGCCCTCGAGGCGGAGACGGTCCGCCGCTGATGGCGATCGAGCTCGGCCTCGGGGTGTTCACGGGGGAGTGGCATCCGGGAACGGGCCTCGACCACGGCGCGACTCTTCGCGAGTCGATCGCCCAGGTGCGGTATGCCGAGCAGGTCGGTCTCGACAGCGTCTGGGTGAGCGAGCACCACTTCCACGAGGCGCAGTTCGTGGGATCGCTCGCCGCCTACTGCGGCGCGATGGTACAGGCGACCGAGCGGATCACGGTGGGCTACGGTCTCGCGCTCGCGCCGCTCCACGATCCGATCCGTATGGCGGAGGACGCCGCCTTCCTCGACCAGCTCTCGGACGGCCGCTTCGTGCTGGGGCTCGGCCTCGGCTACAGGGAGGTGGAGTACGCGGGATTCGAGACGACCCGTTCCGCCCGGGTCGGTCGCACCGAGGAGCTCATCGCGATCTGCCGGCAGGCGTGGACGGGCGAGCCACTCGCGCACGAGGGACGCCACTTCACCCGCACGGGACTCGTCGTGAGCCCGCAGCCCGCCACCCCCGGCGGCCCGCCCATCATGCTCGGCGGGCACCACCCCCGCGCCGTCGACCGCGCGGCGCGCCTCGCGGACCGGTTCTGCATGGACGCCGGCACGGACTCGGAGGCCTACGAGGCGGGCGACGGTCGCAATCGCGGGCTCGTCGGCCGTGTCGAGACGATGCTCGCGCGCTACCGTGACGCGCTCGCACGTCATGGGCGCGACGTGGAGGCACCCGCGTTCTCGCTCAATGTGGGCGGGTTCCTCCACCCGGACGGTCCTGATGCCGCGTGGGAGGCGATCGAGGAGGCGTACCTCATGACGCGCCGCGTCTACGGCGACTGGTACGGCCTCGACCCGTCCGAGTACGCGCACTGGCGTCCCGGCATGCTCGACGCGGACGAGCTGGCGCAGCGCCGCTCCGAGCTCTTGCTCGGTTCGGTCGACGACGTCCTCCCCGTGCTCGAGGAAGTCGCCGACATCGTCGGTGAGAACCTGCACGTCATGTTTCGCTCGAAGTACCCTCTCGTCGACGACGCCCTCACGCGCGCCTCGATCGATCAGCTCGGAGAGGTGCGACGGCGACTGATCGGAGAGCCCGCATGACCCGCACCCGTATCAGCCTCCGGATCAACAACGATCGGCCCGCGGGCGAGCTCATCGAGCTCGCGCGCACGGCGGAGCAGGCGGGGATCGACCAGCTGTGGGTTTCGAACGACCTGATGCTGCAGTCCGCGCCCGCCATCCTCGGCGCGCTCACGCAGCACACCTCGCGCATCGGTCTCGGTATCGGCATCATGAATCCGTACTCGGTGCATCCGAGCGAGCTCGCGATGACCGCGGCGACGCTCCAAGAGCTCTCGGGTGGGCGATTCCTGCTCGGCCTCGGCGCCGGGTCGGGCGAGTTCCTCGAGTGGATCGGCATCGCGCAGCCGACCCCCCTCACGACCACCCGCGAGGCGCTGCGGGCGATCCGCGCCCTTCTCGCGGGGGAACGCCCCGTTGACGTCCCGGGGGCCGGTCCGGGTTGGAACGCCGACGCCGTGCTCCGTGTGCCGCGCCCCGAGATCCCCGTCCCCCTCTACATCGGGGCGATGAGTCCGCGGATGCTCGCCTTCGCGGGCGCGGAGGCCGACGGCGTGCTGGCATTGCACCTCCCGCCCGAGCACCTGCTCGTCGCGAGTGCCCATGTGGAGCGCGGCGCACGCGAAGCTGGGCGCGATCCGGGCGCCCTCGACCTGCCCGCATGCGTCTGGCTCTCGCTCGACGAGGACCAGGAGGCGGCGGATCGCGCCCTCGCGCTCAAGCTCGCCTACTACGGCACCGCGTTCTCGCCCTTCCTCCTCGCGACCGCCGGCCTCGAGCCCTCGGACTTCGCGCCCGCCGAGAGAGCGATCCGCGCGGGCGACGAGGATGCCGCGGTCGCCGCCATCACGCCGCAGATGCTCCGCATGGGCATCTCGGGCTCGCCGGACGTCGTCGTCGAGCGATGCCGCGAGCTGCTCGCCCAAGGCGTGCGTCATCTGAGCTTCGGCCCGCCCCTCGGGCCCGATCCCGTCCGCACCGTCGAATTGCTCGGCGAGGCGGTCGTGCCCCGCATCCGCGAAGGAGAGACCGCATGAGCATCGCCGACGAAATCGCAGCCTTCGGCGCCGAGGTGACCGAGGCCACGGGTCGACTGGCCTTCCACACGGGCGACGACATCCCCCGCGTGCCCCACGACCCGCAGTGGGTACCGGAGTTCACGCCCGCGTCCGTCGAGGCGCGCGTCGCCGAGCTGCGGGCGCTGCGCGAGCGCTGGCTGGCGATCGACGTCTCGGGGGCCGAGGTGTGGGTGCAGGTCGATTACCGTCTCCTCGGCTCGATGATCCACCGTGCCCTCTGGGACCTCGAGGTCACGCGCAACTGGGAGCACAACGCCGTCTTCCTCGTCGGTCAGATCCTCGGACCGTGGTACGACCTCCTCCTGCCCCTGCCTCCGTTCGCTCCGGAGCGTCAGCGGGCTCTCGTCGACATCATGCGCGGCATGCCCGACCGCGTCGCTCTCGCACAGCAGAACATCGCTCGAGCGGGTACGACCGATCTGGCGCTCAGCGCGGCGGAGATGCTCGAGGGCATCGACGGGCGCCTCGTCGCCGCACTGGACGCGCTTGGCGAGCACCTGGATCCGGCGGCGCACGCCGAGCTGGCGGAGGCCGTGCCGGCGACGGCGGGCGCGCTCGAGGCCTTCCGCGCCCGCCTCCTCGCGGATGCGCCGAGCATGGCCGCGGTCGAGCCGGTCGGGCGTGAGCGCTTCGTCTGGTTCCTGCGCAACGTCGCGCTCATCCCCGATGAGCCGGAGGACCTGGTGCGGGCGGCCGAGCACGATCTGCACCGTGCGGTCGTGGCGGAGCGCCTCACCCGCAATCGTTACCGCGACGTGCCCCCGGCGCCGCTCGCCGCGTCTCTCGAGGCGCAGCTGGAGCTGCAGCACCGCCAGGAGGCCGAGGTACGTGAGTTCCTCGAGACGGAGGGGCTGCTGACCCAGCCGGAGAGCCTCCGTCGCTACCACGTGGCCGGGATGCCCCGGTACGTCGAGGCGCTCCGCATGTTCGGTGTCCCCGACGACCTCACGGACGAGCACCGCCTCGATCAGGACGGCGTCTCCTACACGCCCGCGCCCGAGGAGGGCCTCGCCTACTTCTACGCCGCGAACGCGCGCGACCCGCGACTCGGCATCATCCACGAGGGGGCGCACTACAAGCAGCTCGCCCTGTCGTGGGCGAACCCGGATGCGATTCGCCGTCGCTACATCGATTCGAGCGCGAACGAGGGCATCGCGCACTACACGGAGGAGCTCACCCTCCTCGCCGGGCTCTTCGACGACGCACCGCACTCTCAGACGGTCGTGCACAACTTCATGCGTCTGCGCGCGCTACGGGTGATCGCGGATGTGAACCTCGCCACGGGAGTGTTCACGCTGGAGCAGGCGGTCGACCACTTCGTGCGACGCGTGCCGATGGATCACCGGACCGCTGCTGAAGAGAGCGCGATGTACCTCGCGACACCGGGCCTCGCGATGTCGTACCACGTCGGGAAGCAGCAGCTTCTGGCGCTCGTCTCCGACGCGATCGTGGAGCGCGGCGACGACTTCTCGTTCCGCGAGCTGCACGATGCGGTGTTCCGCAACGGCAACGTGCCGTTCGCACTGCTTCGCTGGGAACTGCTCGGCGACCGCTCGGCTCTCGATGCTCTCGACGCCGATCAGACTCCGGAGCCCTGGCCCGCGGCCTGAGGCTCAGACGGAGCGCAGAACCGCGACGACCTTGCCGAGGACCTCGGCGGAGTCGCCGAGGATGGGCTCGAAGGCGGTGTTGCGCGGGAGCAGCCAGGTGTGCCCGTCGCGCTGACGGAAGACCTTGACGGTCGCCTCGCCGTCGAGCATCGCCGCGACGATCTCGCCGTTCTCGGCCGTGCGCTGCTCGCGTACGACCACCCAGTCGCCGTCGCAGATCGCGGCGTCGATCATCGAGTCGCCCGAGACCTTGAGCATGAACAGCTCGCCCTTGCCGACGAGCTGCCGGGGAAGCGGGAAGATCTCTTCGACCTGCTGCTCGGCGGTGATGGGCACGCCTGCTGCGATGCGACCGACGAGCGGGACCATTGCGGCGTCTCCGACAGGAGAACCCCCGCCCTCCTCGCTCGCGCCCGGCACATCGATGAGCACCTCGAGCGCACGCGGACGATTGGGGTCGCGGCGCAGGTACCCCGCCAGCTCGAGCTGGTTGAGCTGGTGGGTCACGCTCGACAGCGATGCGAGCCCGACGGCGTCGCCGATCTCGCGCATGCTCGGCGGATAGCCCCGCGTCGAGACGGAGCGCTGGATGACCTCGAGGATCGCGAGCTGCTTGTCGCTGAGGCTCTTGCGTCGCCGCGTCGCCGCGCGCTCCTCGAGGGGCTCGATGTCGCTCATGTCGTCTCCCGGATCGGTCGCGGGGATGCGATGTCGGTGGTTCGTGATCGGATGCATCCCGTCGATCGAAACTGTATCCGCTACGGGGGGTGCGGGCAAACATCCGTTCGAGTGTGTCGCGCGATCGGATCGCCGGGTTTCCGGGGATTTCCGCAAAAACGGGGCAGTCACTTGAACAGATGTTCGATCGAAGATATATTCGGAACACAGCTTCGCATCCGGCCTCCCGGCCGAGGCCGGATGCGGCGGCTGTCCACCACCAGCAGGAGGCAACCATGAGCACCATCGCCCTCGGTACCGCACCTCGCGCACAGCAGCGCCCCTCGCGCCTGCGGATCACTCGCCGCGGCCGCGTGGTCCTCGGCGCGCTCTTGGCGACGCCGATCGCCATCGCGCTCGCTCTCTCTGCTGGCAACGGCGCGCCCGCAGAGGCCGGGTCCACAGCGGCCACGGCGTCGTTCGACTACATCACGGTCGCCGCGGGGGAGTCCCTGTGGGATCTCGCCGCGTGGATCGCCCCTGAGGCCGATCCGCGCGAGGTCGTCACCGCTCTCGTCGAGCTCAACCAGCTGGGTTCGAGTGAGCTGCAGCCGGGCCAGCGGCTCGCGATCCCCGCCGCCTACGCTCACTAGAATCGGCGGGTGACCCGCCTCTCCGATCTCCCGATTCGCGACGATCTGCGGGGTCTCACCCCGTACGGCGCGCCGCAGAAGCACGTGCGGTACGCGCTCAACGTCAACGAGAACACGCATCCGATCCCGGAGGACGTCGCGCGCGACATCGTCGAGTCGCTCGCGCACGCGGTGCTCACCGCGAACCGCTACCCGGATCGCGAGTTCACCGAGCTGCGCGACGGGCTGGCCGGCTACCTCGGTCACGGCCTCGTCCGCGACCAGATCTGGGCGGCGAACGGCTCGAACGAGATCATCCAGCAGTTGCTGCAGGCCTTCGGCGGTCCCGGGCGCAGCGCCCTGGGCTTCCCGCCCACCTACTCGATGCACTCGATCATCGCTGCGGGAACCGGCACGCAGTGGATTGCGGCGGAGCGCGACGCCGACTACGAGATCAGCCCCGAGACGTTGGTCCGGGCGATCGAGGCGCACGATCCTGATCTCGTCTTTCTGTGCGCACCGAACAACCCCACGGGCACCCCGTTGTCGCTCGAGACGATCGAGGCGGCCTACGATGCCGCCCGGGGCATCGTGTTCGTCGACGAGGCGTACGCCGAGTTCATGCCTGCCGATCAGCCGAGTGCGCTCACGCTGCTGCCCGGCCGGGAGCGTCTCGTCATCTCCCGCACGATGAGCAAGGCCTTCGCGTTCGCCGGAGTCCGTCTCGGCTACCTGGCCGCCGACCCGGCACTGGTGGACGCCCTGCGGCTCGTGCGGCTCCCGTACCACCTCTCCGCGCTTACCCAGGCGGCCGCGGTGGCGGCGCTGCGGCACGCGCCGGCGATGCTCGCCATGGTCGACGACATCGCCCGGCAGCGCGACCGGATGATCGCGGAGCTGCCTGCACTCGGATATCGCGCCTGGCCCAGCCAGGCGAACTTCGTGCTCTTCGATGGGCTCGCAGACCCGCACGGCACCTTCGAGGCGCTCCTCGAGCGCGACATCCTGATCCGCGATGTCGGCATCCCGCACGCCTTGCGGGTGACCGCCGGTACCGAAGACGAGACGACAGCGTTCCTCGCCGCCCTCGCCGAGGTCGGCCGCCCGCTCGGTCAGTAGAGTGGAGCCCATGACCCACCGCACCGCGCGCCTGAGCCGCCGGACGAGCGAGTCGAACATCGAGCTGACGCTCGACCTCGACGGCTCGGGCGTATCCGACATCCAGACGACGGTGCCGTTCTTCGACCACCTGCTCACCGCCTTCGCGAAGCACGCGCTGGTCGACCTCACGGTCCGCGCCGAGGGCGACACCGACATCGACGTCCACCACACGGTCGAGGACACCGGCATCGTGCTCGGCACCGCGATCAAGGAGGCCCTCGGCGACAAGGCGGGGATCGGACGCTTCGGCGACGCCCTCGTGCCGCTCGACGACGCGCTCGCGCAGGCCGTGGTCGACGTCTCCGGGCGCCCGTACCTCGTGCACTCCGGCGAGCCCGCCGGATTCGAGTTCCACCTGATCGGCGGGCACTTCACGGGTTCCATGGTGCGCCACGTCTTCGAGGCGATCGCCTTCAACGCGGGTCTCACCGTTCACCTCACCCTGCTCGCCGGGCGCGACCCGCACCACATCGCCGAGGCCGAGTTCAAGGCGTTCGCCCGCGCCTTCCGCCAGGCCGTCGCGCGCGATGAGCGCGTGTCGGGCGTGCCGTCCACGAAGGGTGCGCTCTGAGATGACCGCACCTTCCGTCGTCGTGCTCGACTACGGATCGGGCAACGTGCACTCGGCGGCCAAGGCGCTCGAGCACGCCGGTGCCCGCGTCGAGCTGACCGCCGACCGTGATCGTGTGATGGCGGCCGACGGCTTGCTCGTGCCCGGCGTCGGCGCCTTCGCGGCAGTCATGTCGGCCCTCCAGTCCGTCCGCGGGGGCGAGCTCATCGAGCGCCGTCTCGCAGGGGGGCGCAAGGTGCTGGGCATCTGCGTCGGCATGCAGGTGATGTTCGAGCGCGGTGTCGAACGCGGAGCCGACACGGAGGGCCTCGGCGAGTGGCCGGGCGTCATCGAGCAGCTCGATGCCGACGTGCTCCCGCACATGGGCTGGAACGCCGTCACTCCGCCCGATGACTCGGCTCTCTTCGCAGGCCTCGCCGACGAGCGGTTCTACTTCGTGCATTCCTATGCCGCCCGCAGCTGGACCCTCGAGGGCACCGCGCGGATCGCGCATCCGCGGGTCACATGGGCGCATCACGGCGAGCAGTTCGTCGCGGCGGTCGAGAACGGCCCCCTCTCTGCCACCCAGTTCCACCCGGAGAAATCGGGGGAGGCCGGCATCCGGCTCCTCGGCAACTGGCTGGCGACCCTGTAGATCCTCCAGAAACCCGCTGGGCTAGGATCTGAACTTCGTGTGCGGGGGTGCGCCCCGCAGAAAGACCCGAGATGACCGAGTTCGCAACGTCCCCCGCTCTCACGCTCCTTCCGGCGATCGACGTCGCCGAGGGGAAGGCGGTCCGCCTCACCCAGGGCGAGGCCGGCACCGAGACGAGCTTCGGGGATCCGGTCGATGCCGCCCACGAGTGGGCCGAGACCGGGGCGGAGTGGATCCACCTCGTCGACCTCGACGCCGCCTTCGGTCGCGGCAACAACCGCGGGACCATCAAGAAGGTCATCAAGAACACCCCGCGCCGCGTGAACATCGAGCTCTCGGGCGGTATCCGCGACGACGAGAGCCTGGAGGCCGCGCTCGCGACGGGTGCGAAGCGCATCAATCTCGGCACCGCGGCACTCGAGAACCCCGAGTGGGCGGCGCACGTGATCGCGGAGTACGGCGAGGCGATCGCCGTCGGACTCGATGTGCGCGGCACGACCCTCGCCGCCCGCGGCTGGACGAAGGAGGGCGGCGACCTCTGGAGCGTGCTGGGCCGCCTCGAGTCGGCCGGATGCGCCAGGTACGTCGTGACCGACGTCACCAAGGACGGCACCTTGAAGGGCCCGAACCTCGACCTGCTGCGCGAGGTGATGACCCGCACGCCGAAGCCCGTGATCGCATCCGGCGGGGTTGCGACCCTCGACGACATCGCCGCGCTGCGCGAGCTCGTGCCGCTCGGTCTCGAAGGGGCGATCGTCGGCAAGGCCCTCTACACGGGTGCGTTCACCCTCGCAGAGGCCATCGACGTCGCGAGCGACTGATCGCCATGGAGCTGCCGCACGCGGACAGTGCGGGGATCCCGTTCGCGGGGCGCCGCTTCCACGACAACGCGGCGGCCGGTGACGACGGTTCCGCGCCTGAGGCCGTCCTCGACGCCATCCGGCGCATGCGCTCCGGCGAGACGGGGATCGCGGAGGTCGTCGCCGCGCTGCACGCCGAGCGCGTGCTCGTGCCGCTCGTCGCGGTGGCGGGGGATGAGGGCATCGGCCCGCACGGTCAGCGCGTCGACAAGACCCAGGAGCTCTCGATCGTGACGGTCGCGGGGCCGGACGGCCGCGTGGTGTTGCCGGTCTTCTCGTCGGTCGACGCGATGCGGGTCTGGGACCCGTCCGCGCGTCCGATCCCGATCCAGGCGTCGCGCGTCGCGCTCGCGGCGGCGGCCGAGGCGACCCCGCTCATCGTGCTCGACCCCGGATCCGATACTCAGACCGTCGTGCGGCGTCCCGCGTTCCGGGCGCTCGCGACGGGGGAGTCGTGGACGCCCGCCTACGAGGATCCGCAGGTCGGCGCGGCGTTCGGGGCGTCGATCGCAGCGGAGCCCGCAGTCGAGGCCATCGCGCTCGCGCCCGGCGACCCGGAGTCGCGGTTGACCGGGCCCGAGGTCGTCGTCGTGCTGCGGCTCGCCGCATCGGATGACGAGGAGCGGGCCGCGCTCCTCGGTCGCTTGCAGGCGGCGTGGTCGTCGGATGCGACGATCGCCGAGCGCGTCGACTCGATCGCGATCCGCCTCACCGCCTGAGAGCCCCGCGGGTCGAGGTTCAGCCGACGGGACCGGTGTACTTCTCGCCGGGACCCTTGCCGTGCTCGTCGGGGAACGGCGATGCCTCGCGGAACGCCAGCTGCACCGTGCGCAGGCCGTCGCGCAGCGCACGCGCGTGGTGATCGCCGAGGCTCGGTGCCGACGCCGTCACGAGACCCGCGAGAGCGTCGATGAGTTTGCGCGCCTCGTCGAGATCGGTCTGGCTCTCCGGGTCGTCCGCGAGACCCACCTTGACGGCCGCGGCGCTCATCAGGTGCACGGCCACCGTATTGATCACCTCGACCGCGGGGACCTCGGCGATGTCGCGGATCTCGTCGTCGACATCCCCCGGTTCGGGGGCGGGCACGGCATCTGGGCTCACGGGTTGTTCCTCTGCTATCCTTATGCGGGCTCCGGGGCCATCTCCCCGGACACGCAAGTGGAGCAATCCCACCCGCCGGCCGCTTCTTCAGGCTATCGGGTCAGAGTTGGCAACCGAGTTCCGAACGGATCTCGGTGGCGCACTCCGCCGGCTGAGAGCCGGTTGCACGGGTGCGGTATCGCTTCATGCGCGTGGAATGAACACCGAATGAAGGAGACCCGCATCAGCGATCCCAGAACCAACGACCGAATCCGCGTCCCCGAGGTCCGCCTCGTGGGTCCTGGCGGAGAGCAGGTCGGCGTCGTCCGCATCGAGGACGCCCTGCGCCTGGCGCAGGAGGCTGATCTGGATCTGGTCGAGGTGGCGCCGAACTCCAAGCCTCCCGTGGTGAAGATCATGGATTACGGCAAGTTCAAGTACGAACAGGCCCAGAAGCTCAAGGAGGCTCGGCGTAATCAGGCGAACACCATCCTCAAGGAGGTGCGGTTCCGCCTGAAGATCGACAAGCACGACTACGAGACCAAGCGCAAGCGCGCGGAGGGATTCCTCCAGGCCGGGGACAAGGTGAAGGCCATGATCCTGTTCCGCGGTCGTGAGCAGTCCCGCCCCGAGCAGGGCGTGCGTCTTCTCCAGCGCTTCGCGGAGGATGTCGCCGAGTTCGGAACCGTCGAGTCCACCCCGACGATCGACGGTCGCAACATGGTCATGATCATCGGCCCGCTGAAGAACAAGGCGGATGCCAAGGCGGAGCAGAACGCCAAGCGCGCGGCCAACAGGACGCGCCCCGAGAGCCAGGCGGACGAGTCCGCCGACGATGCGGCAGCTGCCGTCAAGACAGAGGAAGAGTAATGCCCAAGCAGAAGACGCACTCCGGTGCGAAGAAGCGCTTCAAGATCACCGGAAGCGGCAAGGTCAAGAAGCAGGGCGCGGGTATGCGCCACAACTTCGAGCACAAGTCGTCGCGCGTGACGCGTCGTCTCAACCAGGACGTGATCCTGGCTCCGCAGGACGCCAAGGTCATCAAGGGACTGCTGGGCAAGTAAGCCCCGGCCCCGGAATACAGAAGGACTCAAGAAGATGGCACGTGTCAAGAGGGCGGTCAACGCCGCCAAGAAGCGTCGCACCACGCTCGAGCGCGCCGAGGGCTACCGCGGCCAGCGCTCGCGTCTCTACCGCAAGGCGAAGGAGCAGGTCACCCACTCGCTCGTCTACGCCTACCGCGACCGTCATGCGAAGAAGGGCGAGTTCCGTCGCCTGTGGATCCAGCGCATCAACGCTGCGGCCCGCGCGAACGGCATCACCTACAACCGCCTGATCCAGGGCCTCGGCCTCGCGGGCATCGAGGTGGACCGTCGAATCCTCGCGGAACTCGCGGTGAACGAACCGGCGACCTTCACCGGTCTCGTGGAGGCGGCGAAGGCCGCGCTCCCGAAGGACGTGAACGCTCCGAAGAACGCGGCGTAACCCGCTGTTCACCGACGACGGTGCGCGCCTCCCGGTGCGCACCGTCGTCGTTTTCTACGATCGGAATGTGATCGACAATCCCCGCTCGCCGCGCGTGCGCGCCGTGGCGAAGCTCGCCAAGCGCTCGGCCCGCGAGGAGACCGGGCTCTTCCTCGTGGAGGGGCCGCAGGCACTCCGCGAGGCGCTGGCATTCCACCCCGAGCTCATCGTCGACGTCTTCGCCACGCGAGGCGCTTTCGACCGGCATCCCGAGATCGGTCGGGCTCTCTCCCGCGCGGGACTCGAGGCCGAGGACGTCACCGACAGCGTGCTCTCCGCGATGGCCGACACCGTCACGCCGCAGGGTGTCGTCGCGGTGTGCCGTCGCTTCCCCGTGTCGGTGGAGCAACTGCTCTCCGGAGGTGCGCGGCTCGTCGCGATCCTCGAGGAGGTGCGCGATCCGGGAAATGCGGGCACGATCATCCGCGCCGCTGATGCCGCGGGTGCGGACGGCGTGATCCTCACCGGCCGCAGCGTCGACGCCTACAACCCCAAGGTCGTCCGCTCGACGACAGGGTCGATCTTCCACCTGCCTCTCGCGCAGGGTGGGGAGCTGTCGGATGCGCTCGATGCGGTCCGCGCCGCCGGGATGCGCGTTCTCGCCGCAGACATCTCCGGCGAGGAGCTGCCGGGCCTTCGCGACGAGCTCTCCGCTCCCACGGCGTGGCTGTTCGGCAACGAGGCGCACGGCCTGAGCGACGAGACCCTCGCGCTCGCGGATCGCGCCGTGCGCGTGCCGATCTACGGGCACGCGGAGTCGATGAACCTCGCCACCGCCGCGTCGGTCTGCCTCTACCAGTCGGCGTTCGCCCAGCGGGGCTGATCGGCGGGCACGGGGGAGCCCTCGAGGTGACCGGCGGCCGTGCCCCGCGCCGATAGACTCGATCCTCGTGTCGACCCCTAGCCCCATCACCGAGGAGGCCGTCGCGCGCGCCGTCGAGTCGGCTCTCGCCGCGATCGGCGCGGTGAGCGATTCCGCGAGTCTCAAGGCCGCCCGCAGTGCCCACGCCGGTGAGGCGTCCGCGCTCGCCCAGTTCAACGCGCAGATCCGCGACCTCCCCGGCGATCAGAAGGCGGCCGCGGGCAAGCTCGTCGGCCAGGCGCGTGCCCGGGTGAACCAGGCGGTCGCCGAGGCGGAGGAGCGCATCCTCGTCGCCGAGGAGCAGGCCCGGCTCGAGGCGGAGGCGGTGGACGTCACGGCGCTGCCGTCGCGCTGGAACCGCGGCGCCCGGCATCCGCTCTCGCTCCTCATGGAGGAGATGAGCGACCTCTTCGTGGCGATGGGCTGGGAGATCGGCGAGGGTCCCGAACTCGAGCATGAGTGGTTCAACTTCGACGCCCTCAACTTCGACGAGGACCACCCCGCCCGCGCCCTGCAGGACACCTTCTTCGTGGAGCCCGCCGAGCGCCACCTCGTGATGCGCACGCACACGAGCCCCGTGCAGATCCGCTCGCTCCTGTCCCGCCCGCTTCCGGTCTACGTCGCGGCTGTGGGGCGGGTGTACCGCACCGACGAGCTCGACGCGACGCACACCCCGGTCTTCCACCAGATCGAGGGCATCGCGATCGACAAGGGCCTCACGATGGCACACCTGCGCGGAACCCTCGAGCACCTCGCGCGCGCGATGTTCGGCGAGGGCGCCCAGATCCGCCTGCGTCCCAACTACTTCCCGTTCACCGAGCCCTCGGCCGAGATGGACGTCTGGCAGCCGAACGCGAAGGGCGGTGCTCGCTGGGTCGAGTGGGGCGGATGCGGCATGGTGAACCCGAATGTCCTGCGATCGGCGGGCATCGACCCCGACGAGTACCAGGGCTTCGCCTTCGGCATGGGCATCGAGCGCACCCTGCAGTTCCGCAACGACATGAACGACATGCGCGACATGGTCGAGGGCGACGTGCGCTTCTCGCAGCAGTTCGGGATGGTGGTGTGATGCGCGTCCCGATCTCGTGGCTCGGCGAGTGGGTCGATCTCCCTGAGGACGTCACCCTCGAGCACCTGCATGCCGCGCTCGTGAAGGTGGGGCTCGAGGAGGAGGACACCCACGGGTTCGCCCTCACGGGCCCGATCGTCGTCGGGCGCGTCCTCGAGGCGACGCCCGAGCCGCAGTCGAACGGCAAGACCATCAACTGGTGCCAGGTCGACGTCGGCGAGGCGGAGCCGCGCGGCATCGTCTGCGGCGCGCACAACTTCGCGGCAGGCGACAAGGTCGTCGTGACGCTGCCGGGTGCCGTGCTGCCCGGCCCTTTCCCGATCGCGGCGCGGAAGACGTACGGACATGTCTCCGACGGCATGATCGCCTCGGCCCGCGAGCTGGGCCTCGGCGACGAGCACGACGGCATCCTGCGCCTCGCCGATCTCGGCCTCGATCCGGAGGTCGGCGTCGACGCCATCTCGCTGCTCGGCCTCGACGACGCGGCGGTCGAGGTGAACGTCACACCCGACCGCGGGTACGCGTTCTCGATCCGCGGCATCGCGCGTGAGTACTCGCACTCGACGGGCGCGGCGTTCCGCGACCCGGCGGATGCGGTCGAGGTGGGCGCGTTCGCCGGCTTCCCGGTGGTGCTCGACGACCAGGCGCCGATCCGCGGCCGCGAAGGCTGCTCGGTGTTCTCGGCGCGTGTCGTGCGCGGCATCGACGCGACCCGGCCGACGCCTCCGTGGATGTCGTCGAGGCTTCGTCTCGCCGGTATCCGCTCGGTGTCGCTCGCGGTCGACATCACCAACTACGTCATGCTCGAGCTCGGCCAGCCCATCCACGGCTACGACCTCGCCAAGGTCGACCCGGGTGGGCTCGTCGTGCGTCGTGCCCAGCAGGGCGAGAGTCTCGAGACCCTCGACGGCAAGGTGCGCAGCCTCGACCCTGCCGACATGGTCGTCGCCGACGCGACCGGCCCACTGGGCCTCGGCGGCGTCATGGGCGGCGCCTTCAGCGAGCTCTCCACGTCGACCACCGACGTGCTCGTAGAGGCGGCGGTGTGGGATCCGATCTCGATCGCGCGCACGGTGCGCCGTCACAAGCTGCCGAGCGAAGCCGCCAAGCGCTACGAGCGCGGCGTCGACCCGCGGATGTCAACGATCGCCGTCGAGCGCGTCGCCCAGCTCCTCGTCGACCTCGCGGGTGGCACGCGCGACGATGCCGGAGTCGTGATCGATCGGTCCGTGCCGCTCGCAGCCGTCGTCCTTCCGCTCGGCCGCCCCGCCGCGGTCGTCGGCGTGGAGTACTCGCGCGACGAAGTCGTGGACGTGCTGCGCATGATCGGTGCGGAGGTCTCCGTGGACGGGGATCTCGCGACCGTCACCCCGCCGAGCTGGCGCCCGGACCTCGTCGACGACGTCTCGCTCGTGGAGGAGGTCGCGCGCATCACGGGGTACGACCGCATCCCAGCGGAGCTCCCCATCGCACCCGCAGGCCGCGGGCTCACCCGCTCGCAGCTCGCGCGCCGCCGCGTCGCGCAGACGCTCGCCGCCGCGGGGGCGACCGAGGTGCTGTCCTACCCGTTCGTGTCGGATGCCGTCGCCGAGCGCTTCGAGCCCGGTGCCGCCTCCGTGCGCTTGGCGAACGCCCTCGACGCGACCGTGTCGCTCCTGCGCCGCACCCTGCTGCCCGGACTCGTCGACATCGCACACCGCAACCTGTCACGCGGGCTCACCGACCTCGCGCTCGTCGAGATCGGGGCGGTCTTCCGCCCCGAGTCCGGGGTCACGTACGGCACCGACGGCATCCCCGTCGGCGCAGCTCGCCCGGGAGACCAGACCATCGCCGAGCTCAACGCGAGCATCCCGCCGCAGGAGCGGCACGTGGCGGGCCTCTTCCTCGGGGATGCGCTCGCAAAGCAGCCGGGATCCGCGGCGGTTCCCGCGGGCATCGCGGATGCGCTCGACGCGGTGCAGCAGGTCGCGCTCGCCGTCGGGATCGACATCCGCCCCGTGCAGGGCGCTCATCCCGCGCTCCACCCCGGACGCACCGCTGAACTCCGCGTCGGCGACCGCGTCGTGGGCGTCGCGGGTGAGCTGCTGCCGGCGCTCGCGGCCGAGTCCGACCTGCCGCGGGTCGTGGCGGTCTTCGAGCTGGACCTCGATCTGCTCATCGAACTCTCCGTGGGCGAACGCTCCGCGACCCCGATCGGTACGCTTCCCGCCGCCACCCAGGATCTGTCGCTCGTGGTCGCCGCCGACGTGCCGGCCGCAGAGGTCAGGGACGCGATCGTGGCGGGTGCGGGGGAGCTGCTCGAGCACATCCGCCTGGTCGACGACTACCGCGGGCAGGGGGTCGAGGCCGGCACCAAGTCGCTGACCTTCGCGTTGCGCTTCCGCGCGGCCGACCGAACGCTCACCGCCGCCGAGGCGACGGACGCGAAGCTCGCGGGCCTCGCGGTCGCGTCCGAACGCGTCGGCGCGACGCTGCGCGAGTAGCGTCCGTGCCGCCCCGGCGGCTCTGCTACGCTCGCTCGCATGGGTCAGCGGATCACGGTCGAGAGCGTGCAGCTCCGTCGTGTCCGCCGCGTGCGCCGAATCTCGGCGACGTCGCAGCGCTGACCGCATCTCAGCCTCTCGCGTGACGTCGCCGCCCCGGCCCCGTCCCGTCGAACAATAAGGTTGAATCCATGCCCATCTCCGTCGCCGTCGCGGGCGCGAGCGGATACGCCGGGGGCGAGCTGCTGCGGCTGCTCGCCGACCACCCGGAGTTCGAGGTCCGCACCGTCACGGCCCACCAGAACGCCGGCCAGGCGCTCTCCGCGGTGCACCCGCACCTCACGAGCATCGGCGACCTCGTGCTCCAGCCGACGGAGCCGTCCGTGCTCGCGGAGGCCGACGTCGTGTTCCTCGCCCTGCCGCACGGCGCATCCGGAGCGATCACGGCCGAGCTGCCCGACGACGTGCTCGTGGTCGACTGCGGCGCCGATCACCGCCTGACGGACGAGACGGCGTGGGCGGCGTTCTACGGCGGTGAGTACCACGGGGCCTGGACCTACGGCATGCCCGAGCTGCTGCTCGACGGCGGCACCGCCAAGCAGCGCGACAATCTGGTCGGCACGACCCGCATCGCGGTCCCCGGATGCAACGTGACAGCGATCACGCTGGGGCTCGCGCCCGGCATCGCGGCGGGTGTGATCGAGCCCCACGACCTCGTCTCCGTGCTCGCGGTCGGAACCTCGGGAGCGGGGAAGTCGCTCCGCCATGACCTGCTCGCGAGCGAGATCATGGGGTCCGCGTCTGCGTATGCGGTCGGCGGCATCCACCGGCACACGCCCGAGATCGTGCAGAACCTCACCGCCGCGGGCGGCGACGGGGTCACGATCTCCTTCACGCCCGTGCTCGTGCCGATGGCACGCGGCATCCTCGCGACATCCACCGCCCGGCTCGCGCCCGGTGTCTCCGCATCCGATGTGCGCGAGGCGTGGCTCGCCGCCTACGCGGGCGAGCGTTTCGTGCGAGTGCTCCCGGAGGGGAGCTTCCCGCGCACGAGCGACACCACAGGGGCGAACACCGCCCTCATGGGGATCGCGATCGACGAGGCGGCAGGCCGTGTGGTCGTCGTCTCCGCCATCGACAACCTCGTGAAGGGCACCGCTGGTGCCGCCATCCAGTCCGCCAACATCGCCGCGGGGCTGCCCGAGTCGCTCGGCCTGCCCCTGAACGGAGTCGCGCCGTGAGCGTCACCGCAGCATCCGGATTCACCGCCGCGGGCATCGCCGCCGGCATCAAGGGCTTCGACCGTCTCGACCTCGCGCTCGTGGTCAATGAGGGCCCGCTGCGCACCGCGGCTGCTGTCTTCACGAGCAATCGGGCCAAGGCGAACCCCATCATCTGGTCGGAGCAGGTGATCGCCGACGGCACCGTGAGCGCGATCATCCTCAACTCTGGCGGAGCCAACTGCTTCACGGGTGCCGAGGGGTTCCAGACCACGCACGCGACCGCCGAGGCGGTCGGCGAGGCACTGGGGGTCTCGGCGGGCGACGTGCTCGTATGCTCCACGGGTCTCATCGGCGACCAGCTCCCGCGCGAGAAGCTCATCGCGGGTGCCGCAGAGGCGGCTGTCCGCCGCACCGACAACGGGGGAGACGCCGCCGCCCGCGCCATCATGACCACCGACTCCGTCCCGAAGACCACCGTCGTGCGCCGCGACGGATGGACCATCGGGGGTATGGCAAAGGGCGCCGGGATGCTCGCGCCGGGCCTGGCGACGATGCTCGTCGTCATCACGACGGACGCCGTGCTGCTGCCTGCGGAGCTCGACCGGGCACTGCGGTCGGCCACCCGGGTGAGCTTCGACCGGCTCGACTCCGACGGCTGCATGTCGACCAACGATCAGGTGACCGTGCTCGCGAGCGGCGCGTCGGGCGTCGAGCCGGACGCGTCGGACTTCGAGGCTGCGCTCGTCGAAGTGTGCCTCGACCTCGCCTCCCAGTTGCAGAGCGACGCCGAGGGGGCCTCGCACGACATCGTCATCGAGGTGACGGGTGCCGCAAGCGAGGACGACGCCGTCGAGGTGGGGCGCTCCATCGCCCGGAACAACCTCTTCAAGGCCGCCGTCTTCGGGAACGACCCCAACTGGGGGCGTGTGCTCGCCGCCATCGGCACCACGAGCGCGCAGTTCGACCCCTACGACGTCGATGTGTCGATGAACGGCATCCGTGTGTGCACGAAGGGTGGCCCCGACCGTCCGCGCACCGAGGTCGACCTGCGTCCGCGGCGGGTCGATCTACTGCTCGATCTGCACGCAGGCGATGCCGCCGCCACGATCCTCACCAACGATCTGACCCACGACTACGTCCACGAGAACAGCGCCTACTCCTCATGACCTCCATCGATCCGCTCGACCCGCGCACGGCCGACGCCGCGACGAAAGCCGACACGCTCATCCAGAGCCTCCCATGGCTGCGCCGCTTCTCGGGGCGCATCGTCGTCGTGAAGTTCGGCGGCAACGCCATGGTCGACGCCGAGCTGCAGCGCGCCTTCGCGGAGGACATGGTCTACCTCCGCACGGTCGGGCTGAAGCCCGTGGTGGTGCACGGGGGCGGCCCCCAGATCTCGTCGATGCTCGACCGGCTGGGCATCCCGAGCGAGTTCCGGGGCGGCTATCGCGTCACCACCCCCGAGGCGATGGACATCGTCCGGATGGTGCTGACGGGTCAGGTGAGCCGCGAGCTCGTGAGCCTCATCAACGCCCACGGGCCGCTCGCCTCCGCCATCTCCGGTGAGGACGCGGGCCTCTTCCAGGGCCGCCGCCGTGGTGCGGTCGTCGACGGCGAGACCGTCGACATCGGTCTCGTCGGCGATGTGGTGGCGGTCGACCCCGCCGCCGTGCTCGCCGAGATCGAGGCGGGACGGATCCCGGTGGTCTCCTCGATCGCCCCCGACGTCGACGTGCCGGGCCAGTCGCTCAACGTCAACGCCGACTCGGCGGCCGCCTCGCTCGCGGTCGCCCTCGGTGCCGAGAAGCTCGTCGTGCTGACCGACGTCGCGGGTCTCTACCGCGACTGGCCGAACCGCGACTCCCTCGTCACGCAGATCACCCGTGCCGAGCTCGCCGAGCTCCTGCCGAGTCTCGAGACGGGCATGATCCCCAAGATGACCGCCTGCCTCGAGGCCGTCGATGGGGGAGTCCCGAAGGCGGCGATCATCGACGGGCGCCGCCCCCACTCGATCCTTCTCGAGATCTTCACGGACGCCGGCATCGGCACGGAGGTGGTCCCCGCGTGAACGACGTGACGACCGACATGTACACCGAGGTGTTCTCGCGCGTCATGATGCGCTCCGCGCCCGCGCCGCTCAAGGTGCTCGCGCGAGGCGAGGGCGCCCGCGTGTGGGACGTCGACGGCGCCGACTACCTCGACTTCCTCGCGGGAATCGCGGTGAACGCCCTCGGCCACGCGCATCCGGCGTTCGTGGGCGCCGTCGCGGATCAGGCGGCGACCCTCGCACACGTGTCGAACTACTTCGCGACGCCCCCGCAGCTCGAGCTCGCCGAGCGGCTCACACGGCTCACGGGGGGCTCGCGCGTCTTCCTCTGCAACTCGGGTGCGGAGGCGATCGAGGCGGCGGTGAAGCTCGCCCGGCTCACAGGGAAGCCCCGCATCCTCGCGCTCGAGAACGCGTTCCACGGCCGCACCATCGGGTCACTGAGCCTCACCGGCAAGCCCGCGCTGCGTGCCCCCTTCGAGCCGCTCCTCCCGGGCGTCGAGCACCTGCCCACCTCGCTCGACGCGCTCGAGGCGGCGCTCGCGGCGGGCGACGTCGCGGCGCTCGTGCTCGAGCCCATCAAGGGCGAGGCCGGGGTCGTCGAGCTGCCCGAGGGCTATCTCGCGGGGGCGAGGGAGCTCACCGAACGCCACGGCGCGTTGCTCATCCTCGACGAGATCCAGACCGGTGCGGGGCGCACGGGCGATTGGTTCGCCTACCAGCACGAGGGCATCGTCCCGGATGCGGTCGCGCTCGCGAAGGGGATCGGGGGCGGCTTCCCGATCGGGGCCCTCGTGACCTTCGGTGCCGCCTCCGACCTCTTCGGGCCGGGCCACCACGGATCGACGTTCGGCGGCAATCCGCTCGCCGCGCGGGTCGCGAATGCGGTGCTCGGCGAGATCGAGGACGCGGGACTCGTCGAGAACGCACGCCGCCGCGGCGCGGAGCTGCGCGCCCGCATCGAGCTCATCGGCTCGCCGCTCGTCACCGACATTCAGGGCCGTGGGCTCCTGCTCGGCATCGGGCTCGCCGAGCCGGTCGCCGGGATCGTGGCGCGACGGGCTCTGGACGAGGGGCTCATCGTGAATGCGGCGAACGAGTCCCGCATCCGTCTGGCCCCGCCCCTCATCATCGGCGACGACGAGCTGCACGAGTTCACCCGTAAGTTCACCGTCGCCCTCGAGATCCCGCACACCGACCCTGGAGAGCACGCATGACCCGCCACTTCCTGCGCGATGACGACCTCAGCCCCGCCGAGCAGGCGGAGGTGCTCGACCTCGCGGCCCGCATCAAGCAGGACCGCTGGGGCATGACCCCGCTTGCCGGCCCGCAGACGGTCGCGGTGATCTTCGACAAGTCGTCGACCCGCACCCGGGTGAGCTTCGCCGTCGGCATCGCGGATCTCGGCGGCAGCCCGCTCATCATCTCGACCGCGAACAGCCAGCTGGGCGGCAAGGAGACGCCGTCCGACACGGCGCGAGTGCTCGAGCGGATGGTGTCGGCGATCGTGTGGCGCACCTACGCGCAGTCGGGGCTCGAGGAGATGGCTGCGGGCACCCGGGTCCCCGTGGTGAACGCGCTCTCCGACGACTTCCACCCGTGCCAGCTGCTCGCCGATCTGCTCACCATCCGCGAGCACAAGGGGGAGCTCGCGGGACTCACCGTGACCTTCCTCGGCGACGGTGCGAGCAACATGGCGCACAGTTACCTTCTCGCGGGAGCGACGGCGGGCATGCACGTGCGCGTCGCGGCACCCGCCGAATTCAGCCCCGCGGACGACGTGGTGGCGGATGCCGACCGCCGCGCGTCCGAGACCGGCGGCTCGGTGACGATCTTCACCGATCCGCTCGAGGCTGTTGCGGGAGCGGATGTCGTGGTCACCGACACCTGGGTGTCGATGGGCAAGGAGGAGGAGAAGGCGCACCGCGTCGCGACCTTCGGCGGGTATCAGGTGACCGACGAGCTCATGTCGCTCGCCGCGTCGGATGCCGTGTTCCTCCACTGCCTCCCCGCAGACCGCGGCTACGAGGTCGCGGCGAGCGTCATCGACGGCCCGCAGAGCGTCATCTGGGACGAGGCCGAGAACCGCCTACACGCCCAGAAGGCGCTGCTCGTCTGGCTCCTGGAGCGCGCCGCCGCGTGATCGGCCGCGGGTACCTCGACGAGAGCGGGCGCCTCGCCGGCGTCGACCTCGCGCGGGGACTCGCGGTGGTGGGGATGGTGATCGCTCACCTCGTCGCGGTCCCCGCGTGGTCGTGGTCCGATCCGGCGACCTGGAGCGGGATCGTGAGCGGACGTTCGTCGATCCTCTTCGCGACGCTCGCGGGCGTCTCGCTCGCCCTCATGACGGGTGGTGCTCGCCCGGTCGAGGGGCAGCTGCTGCGAGAGGCACGGTTCCGGATCACGGCGCGCGCACTCATCGTGTGGGCTTTCGGGATGCTGCTCATCGCCACCCGAGTGCCGGTCTATGTGATCCTGCCCGCGTACGCCGTGTTGTTCCTCCTGGCCCTGCCGCTGCTACCGATGTCTCGCCGGGCGCTCCTCGCGCTCGCCGGCGTCGTCGCGGCCGTCGTCGCGCCCCTCTGGATGCTCCTCGCTGAGCTGCCATGGCGCGATGAGCGGGCGTGGGAGCCGTTGGTCGTGGCGACCGGGCTCTGGTATCCGTTCGCTGTCTGGATCGCGTTCGTCGCGATCGGCATCGCGGCCGGCAGGTCTGACCTCGGGCGGCTAGGCGTGCAACTCGGTCTGGCAGCGGCCGGGGCCGTCGTGGCTCTTACCGGATATGGGCTGGGGGCGGTGGCCGTCGGGCTTCCGCCGGAATGGGCGCAGATCCTGTCTGCGTCAGCGCACTCGGGTGGCATCGGCGAGATCGTCGGATCGGGCGGGTTCGCGGTCGCCGTGCTCGGGGTCTGTCTGCTGGTCTGTCGCATCCGGGTCGTGGGGACGATCCTGCTGCCGGTGCGTGCTGTCGGAGCCATGCCGCTCAGCGCCTATACGGCGCACCTGCTGGCGTGGGCGCTCTGGGCGTGGCTCGTGCTGGGCGACTCCTCGAATCTCGGCGGATTCCGCGCGCTGCAGCCGGTCGTGCCGCTCCTCATCGGAATCGTCGTCGGATGCACGCTCTGGGCGCTCACGCTCGGACGGGGACCCCTGGAGCGCATGCTCGCGCTCCTTTCCCGAGGAGCGGGTCGCCTCAGTAGCCGCCGTCGATGAAGTAGTCGACGAGGGTGGGATCTCCCATCACGACCGACATCAGCACGCCCCAGAAGATCACGGCAGCGATGACACCGGCGATCAGCGGGACGTAGAAGGCGACCTTTCGCTTCACGAGCAACAGCACGGCGAGGCCGGCGCCGACAAGGTACAGCACGATGTGGCTGACGATGAGCACGACACCCGCGCCGCGAACGCTGTCCTGATCGGTGAAGGTGCCGAGACCGTACTGGGTGTACGCCTGCTGGATCGCCGCAGGGAGCATGGCTCCGTAGAGCAGTCCGAGCAGGAGCCCTCCGATGCCGAGCACGAGGATCACGATCGTGAGCACGATGTCCCAGGTGCGTCGCTTCGGCGGGCCGACGGGCTGGCCGTAGCCCGGCTGACCGTAGACCGGTGCTACATATGCGGGCTGACCGTATCCGGGCTGCGGGTACGCCTGCTGCGGGTATCCGGGCTGCTGGGGGTAGCCCTGCGGGTAGCCGGGCTGCTGGGGGTAGCCGGGCTGCTGCGGGTAGCCCTGCTGTGGGTATCCGGGCTGAGCGGGATACGCGGGGGCGGCGGGCGCCGACTCGGGAGCCGGGGGAGCGGACGGCGCCGGGGCCGGAGGTGCAGGCTCGACAGGCGCCGCGGGGGCGTCCGCGGCGGGGGCCGTCGTGGGCTCGACCGGAGCGAACTCGCCGTACTGCGGCGCGGGCCGGGCCGCTGTCTCATCGGAGGGAGTGGGCGGGACGGGCGGCTGACTCGGCTCAGACATGAGCCCACCTTAGCCGTCCGGTGCGGCTCCTAGACTGGAGTCGACACGAGGAGACCACACCGATGCCTCACGGCCCCACCGCCTCCGCGGCCCCCGACCACGAGACGCCCCAGGCGGGCGGATCGAGTCTGTGGGGCGGGCGCTTCGCCGACGGGCCGTCGCCCGAGCTGGCGGAGCTCAGCCGCTCCACCCACTTCGATTGGGAACTCGCTCCATATGACTTGCAGGGTTCGCGGGCGCATGCCCGTGCGCTCGCCGCCGCCGGCTACCTCGACGCAGACGAGCTCGCCCGCATGCTCGAGGGACTCGACGTCATCGATCGCGGCGTGCGCGACGGCGTGATCCGCCCCCTCCCCGAAGACGAAGACGTGCACTTCGCACTGGAGCGCGAGCTCGTCGCGACGGTGGGCGCGACGCTGGGTGGCAAGCTGCGGGCCGGCCGCAGCCGCAACGACCAGATCGCCACCCTCGTGCGGCTGTACCTTCTCGATCACGCGACGCGGATCGCGCATCTCGTCGTGCAGCTCGTCGACGCGCTCGCGGCGCAGGCCTCCGCGCATCCGGATGCGGTGATGCCCGGTCGCACCCATCTGCAGCACGCCCAACCGCTCCTCCTGGCACACCATCTGCTGGCTCACGCCTGGCCCCTGGTGCGCGATCTCGAGCGGCTTCGCGACTGGCGCGTGCGTGCGAGCGAGTCGCCGTACGGCGCGGGTGCCGTCGCGGGTGGGGCACTCGGACTCGACCCGCGTCCTATCGCTGCCGAGCTCGGCCTCGGGCATCCGATGCCGAACTCGATCGATGCGACAGCGAGTCGGGACGTCGTGGCGGAGTTCGCCTTCATCGCCGCGCAGGTGGGCATCGACCTCTCGCGGTTCGCCGAGGAGATCATCCTGTGGAACACCCGCGAGTTCGGGTTCGTGCGTCTGCACGACGGCTATTCCACGGGGTCGTCGATCATGCCGCAGAAGAAGAACCCCGACATCGCGGAGCTCGCGCGGGGCAAATCGGGCAGACTCATCGGCAACCTGACCGGCCTTCTGGCGACCCTCAAGGCGCTGCCGCTCGGTTACAACCGCGATCTGCAGGAGGACAAGGAGCCGGTGTTCGACTCCGTCCGCACGCTCGAGGTGCTGTTGCCCGCGTTCACCGGCATGGTCGCCACGATCGAGTTCGACGTCGACCGGATGGCCGAGCTCGCGCCGCAGGGCTTCTCGCTCGCGACCGACGTCGCCGATCATCTCGTTCGCCAGGGCGTCCCGTTCCGTGAGGCCCACGAGATCTCCGGGGCGCTCGTGCGCTTCTGTGAGGAAAACGGCCTCGAGCTCGATGAGCCGAGCGATGAGCAGTACGCGGCGGTCGATCCGCGGCTGACCCCGGATGTGCGGGGTGTGCTCACCGTCGGCGGCTCGATCGCGAGCCGTGCGGGCGTCGGAGGGACGGCGCCCGAGCGGGTGGCCGAGCAACTGGTCGCGCTGACCGCGCGGATAGCGGAGGTGACGGCATGACGCTCTCGGGTGATGGCGATCCGCGCTCGAAGCGCGAACACGCGAAGGACTATCGCCGAGCCGCGGACTCCCGATTTCCCTGGCTGCTGCCGGCGCTCGTCGTGATCGCGGTCGCCGTGATCGTCGTCGTGATCGTGTCCTCGCTCCTGTAGGCGGGCTCCTGAGTCTCGCAGAATTGCTCTCCCGGCCGGCCGACGAGGTCGCGCCGCTGCTGCTCGGGGCTCGGCTGGTGGGCCGCGGTGTCACGATCCGGCTCACCGAGGTCGAGGCGTATCTCGGCGAGTCGGATCCGGGCTCGCACGCCTTCCGGGGGCCGACTCCCCGCACGCGGACGATGTTCGGGGAGCCGGGGCACCTGTACGTGTACTTCAGCTACGGCATGCACGTGTGCGCGAACGTCGTGTGCTCGCCGCCCGGCACGGCGAGCGCGATCCTGCTCCGCGCCGGCGAGGTGATCGACGGAGTCGAGCTCGCCTGGGAGCGCCGCACCACCGCGTCGCGGGACGCAGACCTCGCACGGGGTCCCGCCCGCCTCACGCGCGCCCTCGGCATCCGGCTCGACGACGACGGGGCATCGCTTGCGGGGCAGCCGTTCCGGCTCGAGCCGGTGGGCGATCCGCTGCCGGCGTTGCGCGGTCCGCGCGTCGGAGTCTCGGGAGAGGGCGGATCGGAGGCGTTCCCGCTGCGGTTCTGGATCGCGGGGGACCCGACCGTGTCGGTCTACCGCCCGGCTGCTCCGCGTGGGGTCCGGCGCTCTGCGGGACCGCTCAGCCCGCGATGACCGTGGCGAGCAGACCGGCCGCGGCCGCCCAGATCATGCTCGCGAGGGTTCCGATGATGAACCTCTCCCGCGCAGCGGCCGAGTCGAGCTCCGAGAACCGGCCGAGGCCCTTGATCGCGATCACCGCGGCGACGACTTCGAGGTGGCCGACTGCCACGGCTCCGACGATCGCGACCCGCTCGAGGTAGCCGATCGTGGTGCCCCCGCGGAGGACTTCGCGATCCGCGTCTCCATCGGGGCCCTGGATGAGGATGCCGCCGTGCTCTCCTCGACGCACGGTGGTGTCGCGGGTGGCGAGATCGAGGACGAAGACCGTGACCGGGCTTCCGCCGAGCACCCCGAGCGCCGCGATGCCGAGCGCGAGCAACACGGCGGTGATGCGCGAGTCGGGCAGGAGGTCGAGGTCGAGCGCCGAGAGCAGCAGGCCTCCGGCGATGGGCAGCAGCCCGACGAGGCCCAGCTCCGGGCGCCGCAGGCGGATCGCGAGCACCGTCGCCGCGATCGCCCCGCCCGTGATGAGCAGCGCTACCGTCCAGAGCACGTACTCGACGACGATCATGCGGTGGTCTCCTCGTCTGTCGGGGTTCGGTCTGTCGGGGCGCCGGCTGCCGTGGTGTCCGCGATCGCGAGCAGCTCGGCAAGAGCCGTGCGTGCGGCGTGATCGTGGCGGAGCCCTGCGGCGATCGCCCGCTTGCTCGCCGCCTGCGGGGTGATGTCGAGTCGGGCCGCGGCGTCGGCTTGCGTCAGGCTCGACTCGACCAGATCGTACAACTCCCACCCCTCGGCAGAGCGGCGCTCGCGCAGCTGCAGCAGCAGGTCGAGCATGGCCTGGACCGTCGTCGCGGAGGGGCGGAGCGGCTGGACGGATGCGACGGCTGCTCGGGTGGGACGGCGCTTGGCCGCGTCGACGGCAGTGCGCGCGGCGACGAGCGCTCCGCCCGTCGCGGTGCGGGTCGTGTCGGGGAGGGGTGTCTCGATGGCGCCGATGCCGAGTCCGATGCTCCACGCGCCGGTTCGCGCGAGCGTGAGGACGAGGTCGACGGCGGTCTGCGGGTCGGCGGTGAGTGCCTGAACCTCGTCGCCGGCGGTTCGATCGGGTGGCAGGGCGAGGCGGTCGCCTCCTGCGGCGGCGAGAAGCTGCAGGCCGACGTCGCCGAGGTCGGGTCCGAGGCGGCTGTCGATTTGGTCAGCGGTGATCGCGAACATGATTCCTCCGTGATCAACCCTAGAAGGGTGATACGTACTACATCAACCCCCCACGGTGGATATGCGTCACATCATCCTTCCAGGGTTGGCTCTGTCGGGCCCCGGATTGCCTGCTGCCGAGACGATAACCTTGCCCGGTGCCGGTATCCGAGCTCCTGAACGCGCAGCGCAATGACCCGTCCTTCCCCGATGTGTGGGAGGAGCTGAACTGGCGCGGGCTCGTGCACGTGTCGACCGATGCGGCGGGGTTGAAGGAGCTTCTCGCCGGCGATCCGATCGTCTTCTACTGCGGATTCGACCCGACGGCGCCGAGTCTGCACCTCGGCAACCTCGTGCAGCTCATCGTCATGCGCCGCCTGCAGTTGGCGGGGCACCACCCCCTCGGTCTCGTGGGCGGGTCGACGGGTCTCATCGGAGATCCACGGCCCACGGCGGAGCGCACCCTCAACACGCGCGAGACCGTCGCCGAGTGGGTGGGGTACCTCCGGGGGCAGATCGAGCGCTTCCTCTCGTTCGAGGGCGACAACCCGGCGCGGATGGTCAACAACCTCGACTGGACGGCCCCGCTCAGCGCCATCGACTTCCTGCGCGAGGTCGGCAAGCACTTCCGTGTGGGGACGATGCTCAAAAAGGATGCGGTGGCGGCGCGCCTGAACTCCGAGGCGGGCATCAGCTACACCGAGTTCAGCTACCAGATCCTCCAGGGGATGGACTTCCTCGAGCTCTACCGCACATACGGCTGCGTCTTGCAGACGGGCGGCTCGGACCAGTGGGGCAACCTCACGAGCGGCACCGACCTGATCCATCGCGCCGAGGGCGTGAGCGTCCACGCCATCGGAACGCCGCTCATCACGAACTCCGACGGCACCAAGTTCGGCAAGAGCGAGGGCAACGCCATCTGGCTCGACGCCGAGATGTGCAGCCCGTACGCCTTCTACCAGTTCTGGCTCAACACCGACGATGCCGATGTGATCGCGCGACTCAAAGTGTTCACGTTCCTGCATCGAGACGAGATCGAGCGTCTCGAGGCTGTGGTGCGCGACGAACCCTTCCGACGTGAGGCGCAGAAAGTGCTCGCCCGCGAGGCGACGGCACTCGTGCACGGCGCCGAGGCGACGGATGCGGTGATCGCGGCATCCGAGGCACTGTTCGGACAAGGAGAGTTGGACGCCCTGGATGCGTCCACGCTCGCCGCCGCGGTGGAGGAGCTGCCGCAGGCGCGGTTGCCCGAGACGGCCACCGTCGTGCAGGCGCTTGTCGAGACGGGCCTCAGCACGAGCCTTTCGGACGCTCGACGCGCAATCGGACAGGGCGGGGTGTCTCTCAACAACCGCAAGGTGACCGATGACGAGCAGACTCTCGAGGGAGCAGCTCTCGCGGGCGGCCGCGCGGTCCTCCGCAGGGGCAAGAAGACCCTCGCAGGCCTGGTGATCGCGGGGGAGTGAGGGGCGCCGAATCCCCGCCCGGAGCCGCGACACGCCCGGGATGCAGGATCGATTTGGCGCCGTCCCGAATCCCACGTAATGTCTTACCTGTTCGCCCCAAAGGGAAGAGCGGAGAGGCCGAAAGGCCCCGCCCCCTCAAGCGGAGAACCACCTCCCATCTGAAACAAGCAGGATTCGTCCTGTTCGTCTAGGATGGGGATCCTCCTCTCGGAGACCGCGGTCATCGATCGCAGCCCGGATCTACGCTCCCGGCGCGCCGGTTTGACAGACGGAACGAGAGGGATAGGATAGAGAAGTTGCCCTGATGGCGAGCCGGAGACGGCGAGCGTCAGGAGCGTCCGATCCTTGAGAACTCAACAGCGTGCACTATGTCAAATGCCAAAAACCTCGATGTCTGACTTCGGTCAGACGGAGATTCCTTTGGATTGACGGATTGTCAGTAGACGATCCTTTCAGTCAGATCAACTCGCAGGATCGACCGTTTTCCCGGTCGTGAACGCAACGGTTCTGCCGGCGCCCTTGCGGCGCCGTGCTACCAAACCTTTACGGAGAGTTTGATCCTGGCTCAGGACGAACGCTGGCGGCGTGCTTAACACATGCAAGTCGAACGGTGAACGAGGGAGCTTGCTCCCTCCGGATCAGTGGCGAACGGGTGAGTAACACGTGAGCAATCTGCCCCGAACTCTGGGATAAGCGCTGGAAACGGCGTCTAATACCGGATACGACGCGGGAGGGCATCCTCTCCGCGTGGAAAGAATTTCGGTTCGGGATGAGCTCGCGGCCTATCAGCTTGTTGGTGAGGTAACGGCTCACCAAGGCGACGACGGGTAGCCGGCCTGAGAGGGTGACCGGCCACACTGGGACTGAGACACGGCCCAGACTCCTACGGGAGGCAGCAGTGGGGAATATTGCACAATGGGCGCAAGCCTGATGCAGCAACGCCGCGTGAGGGACGACGGCCTTCGGGTTGTAAACCTCTTTTAGTAGGGAAGAAGCGAAAGTGACGGTACCTGCAGAAAAAGCACCGGCTAACTACGTGCCAGCAGCCGCGGTAATACGTAGGGTGCAAGCGTTGTCCGGAATTATTGGGCGTAAAGAGCTCGTAGGCGGTCTGTCGCGTCTGCTGTGAAAACCCGAGGCTCAACCTCGGGCCTGCAGTGGGTACGGGCAGACTAGAGTGCGGTAGGGGAGAATGGAATTCCTGGTGTAGCGGTGGAATGCGCAGATATCAGGAGGAACACCGATGGCGAAGGCAGTTCTCTGGGCCGTAACTGACGCTGAGGAGCGAAAGCGTGGGGAGCGAACAGGATTAGATACCCTGGTAGTCCACGCCGTAAACGTTGGGCGCTAGATGTGGGGACCATTCCACGGTTTCCGTGTCGCAGCTAACGCATTAAGCGCCCCGCCTGGGGAGTACGGCCGCAAGGCTAAAACTCAAAGGAATTGACGGGGGCCCGCACAAGCGGCGGAGCATGCGGATTAATTCGATGCAACGCGAAGAACCTTACCAAGGCTTGACATATACGAGAACGCTCTAGAAATAGAGAACTCTTTGGACACTCGTATACAGGTGGTGCATGGTTGTCGTCAGCTCGTGTCGTGAGATGTTGGGTTAAGTCCCGCAACGAGCGCAACCCTCGTTCTATGTTGCCAGCGGTTCGGCCGGGAACTCATAGGAGACTGCCGGGGTCAACTCGGAGGAAGGTGGGGATGACGTCAAATCATCATGCCCCTTATGTCTTGGGCTTCACGCATGCTACAATGGCCGGTACAAAGGGCTGCAATACCGTAAGGTGGAGCGAATCCCAAAAAGCCGGTCTCAGTTCGGATTGAGGTCTGCAACTCGACCTCATGAAGTCGGAGTCGCTAGTAATCGCAGATCAGCAACGCTGCGGTGAATACGTTCCCGGGCCTTGTACACACCGCCCGTCAAGTCATGAAAGTCGGTAACACCCGAAGCCGGTGGCCCAACCCTTGTGGAGGGAGCCGTCGAAGGTGGGATCGGTGATTAGGACTAAGTCGTAACAAGGTAGCCGTACCGGAAGGTGCGGCTGGATCACCTCCTTTCTAAGGAGCACTGCACTCTTCGGAGTGACAGAGCCGGATTCGAGCCGAATGTGCTCGACCGGAGCTCATGGGTGGAACATTGACATAGGCCATGCGCAGAAGCTCGAGATCTCAGTACGTCCTTCGGGACAGGAACAGATCGGAAGCGGATACACATGGCATGCACGCTGTTGGGTCCTGAGGGACCGGGCCGGCGCCTTCGGGTGTCGAGACGACTCTCTGGACCTGATCACGACCGAGCGGAGCTCGGAAGGGGTCGGGTACCGCCCGTCATTTGAGAACTACACAGTGGACGCGAGCATCTTAGAACGAGACCTTCGGGTCTCGATCTACAAGATGATCTGATTTATAGATCATTGGTCAATCTGCAGCTCGACCCTCCGGGGAAGGGCTGCCGATCGATTCTAAAAACTCATGTAGTCAAGTTTCTAAGAGCAGACGGTGGATGCCTTGGCATCTGGAGCCGAAGAAGGACGTATGAATCTGCGATAAGCCTCGGGGAGCTGATAACAGAGCTTTGATCCGAGGATTTCCGAATGGGGAAACCCCGTCAGGCGTCGCAAGACGACCTGACGACTCCCGCCTGAATATATAGGGCGGGTAGAGGGAACGTGGGGAAGTGAAACATCTCAGTACCCACAGGAAGAGAAAACAACCGTGATTCCGTTAGTAGTGGCGAGCGAAACCGGAACAGGCCAAACCGATCATGTGTGATAGCCGGCAGGCGTTGCATGGTCGGGGTTGTGGGACCTTCACGTACTTCTGCCGAAGTACACGTTGACATGCGCGATATAGGTGAACGGCATTGAAAGGCCGACCACAGAGGGTGCCAGTCCCGTAACCGAAATGTCGAGCAGCGACGGAAGGGATCCCAAGTAGCACGGGGCCCGAGAAATCCCGTGTGAATCCGCCAGGACCACCTGGTAAGCCTAAATACTCCCAGATGACCGATAGCGGACAAGTACCGTGAGGGAAAGGTGAAAAGTACCCCGGGAGGGGAGTGAAATAGTACCTGAAACCGTCTGCTTACAAACCGTTGGAGCAGCCTTAGTAGCTGTGACAGCGTGCCTTTTGAAGAATGAGCCTGCGAGTTAGCGGTATGTGGCGAGGTTAACCCGTGAGGGGTAGCCGTAGCGAAAGCGAGTTCGAATAGAGCGATTCAGTCGCATGCCCTAGACCCGAAGCGAAGTGATCTATCCATGGCCAGGCTGAAGCGACGGTAAGACGTCGTGGAGGGCCGAACCCACTTGGGTTGAAAACCGAGGGGATGAGCTGTGGATAGGGGTGAAAGGCCAATCAAACTTCGTGATAGCTGGTTCTCTCCGAAATGCATTTAGGTGCAGCGTTGCGTGTTTCTTGCCGGAGGTAGAGCTACTGGATGGCCGATGGGCCCTACAAGGTTACTGACGTCAGCCAAACTCCGAATGCCGGTAAGTGAGAGCGCAGCAGTGAGACGGTGGGGGATAAGCTTCATCGTCGAGAGGGAAACAACCCAGACTACCGACTAAGGTCCCTAAGCGTGTGCTAAGTGGGAAAGGATGTGGAGTTGCACAGACAACCAGGAGGTTGGCTTAGAAGCAGCCACCCTTGAAAGAGTGCGTAATAGCTCACTGGTCAAGTGATTCCGCGCCGACAATGTAACGGGGCTCAAGTACACCACCGAAGTCGTAGGATTCGCATATTTGGTAGGCCTTCGTGGTCCAGCCGTGCGGATCGGTAGGAGAGCGTCGTGTGGCGAGTGAAGCGGCGGGGTAACCCAGCCGTGGACGCCACACGAGTGAGAATGCAGGCATGAGTAGCGAAAGACGTGTGAGAAACACGTCCTCCGAAAGACCAAGGGTTCCAGGGTCAAGCTAATCTTCCCTGGGTAAGTCGGGACCTAAGGCGAGGCCGACAGGCGTAGTCGATGGACAACGGGTTGATATTCCCGTACCGGCGAAGAACCGCCCAAGCTAATCCAGTGGTGCTAAGAGTCCTAATCCGGCTGACGGATCCCTTCGGGGTGAAGCGGCCGGCCTAACGCTCGACCCCATGCTGGTGCGGCTAGCGTATTAACAGGTGTGACGCAGGAAGGTAGCTGAGCCAGGCGATGGTTGTCCTGGTGTAAGGACGTAGGGCGAGAGATAGGCAAATCCGTCTCTCACATAGCCTGAGATCCGATGCGTATCCCTCACGGGAGAAATCAGTGATCCTATGCTGCCGAGAAAAGCATCGACGCGAGGTTCTAGCCGCCCGTACCCCAAACCGACTCAGGTGGTCAGGTAGAGAATACCAAGGAGATCGAGAGAATCGTGGTTAAGGAACTCGGCAAAATGCCCCCGTAACTTCGGGAGAAGGGGGGCCTGAGGCGTGTACGGACTTGCTCCGGAAGCGCTGCAGGGCCGCAGAGACCAGTGGGAAGCGACTGTTTACTAAAAACACAGGTCCGTGCGAAGTCGCAAGACGATGTATACGGACTGACGCCTGCCCGGTGCTGGAAGGTTAAGAGGAAGGGTTAGCTTCGGCGAAGCTCTGAATTTAAGCCCCAGTAAACGGCGGTGGTAACTATAACCATCCTAAGGTAGCGAAATTCCTTGTCGGGTAAGTTCCGACCTGCACGAATGGCGTAACGACTTCCCAGCTGTCTCAACCGCGAACTCGGCGAAATTGCACTACGAGTAAAGATGCTCGTTACGCGCAGCAGGACGGAAAGACCCCGTGACCTTTACTACAGCTTGGTATTGGTGTTCGGTGTGGCTTGTGTAGGATAGGTGGGAGACTTTGAAGCGGGCACGCTAGTGTTCGTGGAGTCGTTGTTGAAATACCACTCTGGTCACTCTGGATGTCTAACTACGAACCGTAATCCGGTTCTGGGACAGTGCCTGGTGGGTAGTTTAACTGGGGCGGTTGCCTCCCAAAGAGTAACGGAGGCGCCCAAAGGTTCCCTCAACCTGGTTGGCAATCAGGTGTCGAGTGTAAGTGCACAAGGGAGCTTGACTGTGAGAGTGACGGCTCGAGCAGGGACGAAAGTCGGGACTAGTGATCCGGCAGTGGCTTGTGGAAGCGCTGTCGCTCAACGGATAAAAGGTACCTCGGGGATAACAGGCTGATCTTGCCCAAGAGTCCATATCGACGGCATGGTTTGGCACCTCGATGTCGGCTCGTCGCATCCTGGGGCTGGAGTAGGTCCCAAGGGTTGGGCTGTTCGCCCATTAAAGCGGTACGCGAGCTGGGTTTAGAACGTCGTGAGACAGTTCGGTCCCTATCCGCTGCGCGCGTAGGAAATTTGAGAAGATCTGTCCCTAGTACGAGAGGACCGGGACGGACGAACCTCTGGTGTGTCAGTTGTCCTGCCAAGGGCACCGCTGATTAGCTACGTTCGGAACGGATAACCGCTGAAAGCATCTAAGCGGGAAGCCGGCTTCAAGATGAGATTTCCATCCCTTCGGGGGAGAGGCTCCCAGCTAGACTACTGGGTTGATAGGCCGGATGTGGAAGTGGGGACTAAAGACCCATGGAGCTGACCGGTACTAATAAGCCGATAACTTGACAACACACATAAGTTTTGTTGCTCGCGTCCACTTTGTGGTTCCTGATTGACGGTCGGGAACGCACGCACCAGTTCGATACTGGTGCCGAAGACTGAGAAATCAATAGTGTTTCGGCGGCCATAGCGAAGGGGAAACGCCCGGTTACATTCCGAACCCGGAAGCTAAGACCTTCTGCGCCGATGGTACTGCGAGGGGGACCTCGTGGGAGAGTAGGACACCGCCGGACTTCTTTCGAGGAGGCCCACCCGTACACCGGGTGGGCTTTCCTTGTTTAAGCCGTAGCATGAACCGATCACGGGAGAGCCTGATGCCTGAGGAGAGCAAGCGTCCGCGTGCACCGCGGCCGGAACGCGGAGGCGCGCGGCGTGGCGCACCACAGCGCACAGGTGGCCGAAGCGGTGCCCCGAACGGGCGCGGTGCGCCGGTGCGCGGTGCGAACGGACGAGGTACCGGATCCGCCTCACGAGACGACAGCTTCCGCGAGAGGCCGCGCCACGACGATCCGCCGATTCCGGAAGACGTGGCCCCCGCGCAGCTCGACCGCGCAGTCCGCGCTGAGCTCAAGACGCTGAGCAAGGAGAACGCCGACGCGGTGGCCAAGCACCTCGTCATGGCGGGCCGGCTTATCGACACGGACCCTGCGCTCGCCCACCGGCACTCACTCGCCGCTGTGCGTCGCGCGGGACGCATCGGCGTTGTCCGCGAGACGGCGGCGATCACGGCCTATGCGACCGAGGACTTCGCGCTCGCCCTGCGCGAGCTGCGTACGTACCGCCGGATCACCGGTCGTGAGGACCAGCTGCCGCTCATGGTGGACTCCGAACGCGGTGTCGGCCGACCCGCGGCGGCTTTGGAGCTCGGGCGCTCAGTGCCGCGTTCGTCGCTCGAGCCGCCCGTGCAGGTCGCTCTCGCGATCGCGATGTCGGGCGCTCGACTCGATCTCGGCCAGCCGGAGCTCGCTCTCGGCGAGCTGCAGATCCCGCAGCTCGATCCCGAGCGCGCGTTCAGCTACAGCCCCGCGCTCTTCGACGCCTACGCGACGGTTCTCGAGGAACTCGGTCGCAGCGAGGAAGCCGAGGAGTGGTGGCAGCGTTCGGAGCGCGCAGCCCTTGCTCTCGACCAGGCCGCCGGTGACGGCGATGACGTGATCGAGGTTTTCGAAGAGGAGGTCGACGAGGTCGAGGACCACAGCGCGACAGACTCTGCAACCGATACACCTCACGCGGGCACCGACGAGTGAGCGGTGAGGGAACCGCGCCGCTCGACGGCGTGGACGTCCTGCTGGCCGACCTCGATGGGGTCGTCTACGCAGGCGAGCACGCGATCCCCCACGCCGTCGAGGCGCTGCAGGCAGCCGCATCCGGCAGGCGTGTCGGGTACCTGACGAACAACGCCTCCCGGACGCCGGAGACCGTAAGCGCCCAGCTGCGCGGTTTCGGACTCGATGCCGCGCCGGACGACATCGTGTCCTCACCGCAAGCAGCGGTCGTGTTGCTCGCCGATCTCGTCGCGCCGGGGTCCACAGTGCTCGTCGTCGGCGGCGATGGTCTCGTGAGCGAGGTGGAGAAGGCCGGATTCAGGATCACCCGATCCGCTCACGACGATCCCGCGGCGGTTGTGCAGGGATTCGCTCCCCACGTCGCGTGGACTGATCTCGCGGAAGCCTCCTACGCACTGGCCGGCGGCGACGCCGGGATCCCGTGGGTCGCGACGAATACCGATTGGACGATTCCGCAGGCACGAGGCACGGCCCCCGGCAACGGCACCCTCGTCTCCGCGGTGCACACGGCGGTCGGGCGACTGCCGGTCGTCGCAGGCAAGCCCGAGCGGGCGATCTTCGACGCTGCCGTCGCGCGCTTCGGTGCGACGCATCCACTCTTCATCGGCGACCGGCTCGACACCGACATCCTCGGGGCGAATCGCGCAGGCATGGAGTCCGTGCTCGTCCTCACGGGGATCGACGGGCCGAAGCAGCTGCTCGCGGCCGCGGCGGACCATCGTCCGACCTACATTCTTGAGGACCTTCGCGGACTCGCAGAGCCCTATCCGCCGACCCGTTCGGGCGCCGACATCTCGGGCGTGCGCCGCACGCAGGTGGGTGACGCCGTCGTGGCGCAGCGAGGATCGTCGCTCGTTCTCGAGTCGGCCGGTGCCGACCTCGACCGCATCCGCGCCGCCGCACAGGCGGTGTGGGCGGCAGGCGTGCCCATCTACGCGCTCGACGTGGCGCCGGAACTATATTCGTGACGTGACCGACGAGACAGCGACCCCAGCCGACGGCGACGCCGACGCACTCGTCTCGCGTCTGCGTCTCATCGAGGACCAACCGCTCGCCGACCGCGCGGACGCACTCGCGCAGGTGCACGACGAACTGCGGGCGCGCCTGGAAGCCGGTGACGCGCCGCGCCCACATGCCTGAGGGCGGTATCCGCCTCGACGCCGAACTGGTGCGGCGTGGGCTCGCTCGTTCTCGCGCCGTTGCCGCGGAGATGATCGGACGCGGCACCGTGTCGGTCGCGGGACGGCCGGCGGTGAAGCCGGCTCAGCGCGTCGACGAGCACACCATGATCGAGGTGGAAGGTGCCGACCACTACGTGAGTCGCGGTGCACACAAGCTGATCGCTGCGCTCGATGCCTTCGGCGTCGACCCCGCCGGGCGCGTGGCGCTCGATGCGGGGGCTTCCACCGGAGGGTTCACCCAAGTACTCCTCGAGCGCGGGGCCGAGCGGGTCTTCGCGGTCGACGTCGGCCACGGCCAGCTCGCTCCAGAAATGCAGGAGAACCCTCGTGTGGTGAACCTCGAGGGGCTGAACCTTCGGCACCTCACACGCGAATCTCCTGCATTTCTGACGCACAGCGGCGAACTCGCAAGCGGCGGGTGGCCAAGCCTCGTCGTGGGGGACCTGAGCTTCATCTCTCTGCGGCAGGTGCTCGAGCCCCTGGCCGCGCTCGCGCGACCGGATGCGGATCTCGTGCTTCTGATCAAACCGCAATTCGAGGTGGGACGCGGGGGAGTGCGCGAAGGCATCGTCCGCGATCGAGCTGCCCGCCACGACGCCGCGACCGACGTGCTGTGGGCGGCGTGGGACCTCGAGCTCGGAGCGGTCGGCGTGATCGACAGCCCGATCCTCGGCGGTGCCGGCAATCGCGAGTACCTCGTGCACCTGCGGCGCGGCGGCCCGGACCCGGGAACGCTTCGGGAGGCGGTCGCGCAGCTCGCGTGAGGCGGGGCGTGCGGCACCGGGGTGTGGAGTCGGGCGGCACGGCGACGGACGCATCCGACAGAATGGATGCATGACCGACGACGCGCGCCATCTTCTCGTGGTGGCCCACACCGGGCGCGCCGACTCTCTCGAGGCGGGCATCCATGTGTGTCGGCGCCTCATCGCGGCCGGACTGACGCCCGTGGTGTCCGACGACGAGCTCGACGACCTGCGTCAGGCGGCACCCGACCTCGCCCCGATCGCGCGTCTCGGTGCCGATGTCGATCCCGGTGATCTCGAGCTCGTGATCGTGCTCGGGGGTGACGGCACGATCCTCCGCGCGGCCGAGCTCGTGCGCGCGTGCGAGGCGCCGCTGCTGGGCGTCAACCTCGGCCATGTCGGGTTCCTGGCGGAGGCCGAGCGCGAAGATCTCGACGCGACCGTGCAGCGCGCCCTCGCCCGTGACTACCTGGTCGAGGAGCGCATGACTCTCTCGGTGCGGGTCAAGCACGGCACCGAGGTCGTCGCCGAGAGCTGGGCGCTCAACGAGGCGACGGTCGAGAAGGCGAGTCGCGAGCGGATGCTCGAGGTCGTCGTCGAGGTCGACCAGCGTCCGCTCTCGAGCTTCGGCTGCGACGGCATCGTCATCTCCACGCCCACGGGGTCCACGGCCTATGCCTTCTCGGCCGGCGGCCCGGTCGTCTGGCCGAGCGTCGACGCCATGCTCGTCGTGCCGCTCTCGGCGCACGCCCTGTTCGCGCGTCCGCTCGTCGTCGGCCCCGAGTCGCCCGTGGCGATCGAGCTGCTCGATCGATCCCAGGGCAGCGGCGTCCTCTGGTGCGACGGACGGCGTCCGGTCGATCTGCCCCCGGGTGCGCGCGTCGTGGTCCGGCGGTCTCCGAAACCGGTGCGGCTCGCGCGGCTCGCGCAGCGCCCGTTCGTCGACCGGCTCGTCGGCAAGTTCTCTCTCCCCGTCGACGGCTGGCGCGGACCCGCATCCGAGGAGAGAAGCCGGTCGTGATCGAGGAGCTGTCGATCCGCGACCTCGGCGTCATCGGTCAGGCGCGCCTGCCACTCGGCCCCGGATTCACGGCGGTGACCGGCGAGACGGGCGCAGGGAAGACGATGGTGGTGAGCGCGTTGGCGTTGCTGCTCGGGGAGCGCGCGGACGCGGGCGCGATCCGTGCCGGCAGTCCCCAGGCGAGCGTCGAGGGCACCTGGCTCGTCCCCGCGGACGGCCCCGTCGCGGAGCGTGCGCGCGAAGCCGGTGGTGACCTCGACGAGGCAGACGGTGGACGTGCGGAGCTCATCCTCGCCCGCACGATCTCGGCCGAGGGGCGTAGTCGCGGCGTGGTCGGCGGCCGCTCTACTCCCGTCGGGGTGCTCGCTCAACTGGGTGAGCAGCTCGTGGTCGTGCACGGACAGTCGGATCAGCTCCGGCTGAAGTCCGCGGGTGCACAGCGAGACGCGCTCGACGGCGCTGCGGGCGGGGAGCATCGCGCGGTGCTCGACGCGTATCGAGCCGCCTACGGCGAGTGGCGTGAACTCGACGCCGAGCTCGTGGCGCTCACCGCCGAGCGCGATGCACGCGCTCGTGAGGCAGAGCAGCTCCGCGCGGACCTCGCCGAATACGCCGAGCTCGCCCCCGTGGTCGGGGAGGACGCCGAGTTGGCGGCCCGCGCCGAGCGCCTGGGGAACCTCGAGGACCTCCGGTCTGCGGCGGCGCTCGCACAGGAGGCGATCTCGGCCCAGTCGGCCGAGGACCGCATCGACGCGGTCGCGCTCGTCGAGGAGGCCAGGCGCGCGCTCGCGCGGATGGTGGACCACGATCCCGGTCTCGTCCCCGCCCGCGACGGGCTCGACCAGGTCGCCTATCAGCTCGCCGAGGTCTCCGCCGAGCTCTCGCACTATCTCGGTGGGCTCGACGTCGATGCCGCGCGCGAACTCGAGGCCGTTCAGGAGCGCCGAGCCGCACTCGCCGCGTTCGCGCGGAAGCACGGCGGCGACGTCGACGACGTCATCGAGCGCCTCGAGGCGGCCGGGCTGCGGCTCGTCGAGCTCGACGGCGACGATGACCGGATCGCACGCCTGGCCGACCGGCTGCAGGAGGCCACCGATCGTGTCTACGAGCTCGCCTCCCGCGTGAGCGAGGGGCGTCGTGCCGCGGCCGTGCGGCTCGCCGACCTGGTGAGCGCCGAACTCGCCCAACTGGCCATGCCCGACGCACGCCTTGTGGTGGAGGTGACCGACGCGGAGCCGGGGCCCACCGGGCGCGACCGGGTCGCGTTCCTGCTTCAGCCGCATCCGGGTGCCGAGCCGCGTCCGGTGCAGCGGGGCGCATCCGGCGGAGAGCTCTCGCGCGTCATGCTCGCCCTCGAGGTCGTGCTCGCCGCGAACGGCGACGTGCCCACGTTCGTGTTCGACGAAGTCGACGCCGGGGTCGGCGGTGCGGCCGCGATCGAGATCGGTCGCCGCCTCGCCCGCCTCGCCGAGACCGCACAGGTGATCGTCGTGACCCACCTCGCGCAGGTCGCCGCGTTCGCCGGCAATCACCTCGTGGTCGTGAAGGACTCCGACGGCCAGGTCACCGCATCCAGCGTGCGGCGCGTGGAGGGCGACGAGCGCGCGGCCGAGATGGCGCGACTGCTCTCCGGTCTCGCCGATTCCGACTCCGGCCTCGAGCACGCGCGCGAGCTGCTCGACCTCGCCCGGAGCTGAAGGCGGACATCCGGACAGAGTGTCGCTGCGCAAGGGCGCGATCGTGACATATGCTGAAACCCCGTGGTGATCAATACGGGTTCCGGCGTTACCAAGCACATCTTCGTCACCGGCGGCGTCGTCTCGTCGCTGGGCAAGGGTCTCACCGCCGCGAGTCTCGGCAACCTGCTGACCGCGCGCGGACTGCGTGTCGTCATGCAGAAGCTCGACCCGTACCTCAACGTCGATCCGGGCACGATGAACCCGTTCCAGCACGGCGAGGTGTTCGTCACCGACGACGGGGCCGAGACCGACCTCGACATCGGGCACTACGAGCGCTTCCTCGACATCAACCTCAACCAGGCCGCGAACGTCACCACCGGGCAGATCTACTCCAACGTGATCGCGAAGGAGCGCCGCGGCGAGTACCTCGGCGACACAGTCCAGGTGATCCCGCACATCACCGACGAGATCAAGCGCCGGATGCGCCTGCAGGCCCAGCCCGGTGAGGATGGCACGCCGGCCCCCGACGTCATCATCACCGAGATCGGCGGCACCGTCGGTGACATCGAGTCGCAGCCGTTCATCGAATCCGCTCGTCAGGTGCGGCACGAGCTCGGTCGCGGAAACGTCTTCTTCGTGCATGTCTCGCTCGTCCCTTTCATGGGCGCGTCCGGCGAGCAGAAGACGAAGCCCACGCAGCACTCCGTCGCCGCGCTGCGGTCCATCGGCATCCAGCCCGACGCCCTCGTGCTGCGCAGCGACCGGATCGTCTCCGAGTCGAACAAGCGCAAGATCGCGCTCATGTGCGACGTCGATGAGCGTGCCGTCGTCAACGCGATCGACGTGCCGTCGATCTACGACATCCCCACGATGCTCAACCAGCAGGGGCTCGACGCCTACATCATCGAAGAGCTGCGCCTCGGCGAGAAGGCGGGCGAGGTGGATTGGGACGGCTGGTCGGGCCTGCTGAAGGCGGTCCACGAGCCGGCGCACGAGGTCACCATCGCGCTCGTCGGCAAGTACATCGATCTTCCCGACGCCTACCTCTCCGTCACCGAGGCGCTGCGCGCCGGAGGCTTCTCGCACCAGACGAAGGTGCAGGTGCGGTGGGTGCCGTCGGACGAGTGCGAGACCCCGGAGGGCGCCGCGCGCAACCTCGGCGACGTCGACGGAGTGTGCGTGCCCGGCGGATTTGGCGTCCGCGGCATCGAGGGCAAGCTCGGTGCGCTGCGCTTCGCCCGCGAGAACGGGCTCCCGGCGCTCGGCCTCTGCCTAGGGCTGCAGTGCATGGTCATCGAGTACTCGCGCAATGTCGCGGGTCTGCCGGGGGCGAGCTCGTCGGAGTTCGACCCGGACACCGAGTTCCCGGTCATCGCGACGATGGCCGAGCAGGTCGAGATCATCGACCACGGCGACCTCGGCGGCACGATGCGCCTCGGCCTCTACGAGGCGCACCTGACCCCCGGCACCGTGGTGGCCGACGCCTACGGCGCCGAGGTCGTACACGAGCGCCACCGCCACCGTTACGAGGTCAACAACCACTACACGGGACGGATCGCCGACGCGGGCCTCGTCTTCTCGGGCACCAACCCCGAGCACGGCCTCGTGGAGTTCGTCGAGCTGCCGCGCGAGGTTCACCCGTACTACGTCGGCACCCAGGCGCACCCGGAGCTGCGGTCGCGGCCCAACCGGGCGCATCCGCTGTTCCAGGGGCTCGTCGGTGCGGCGCTCGAGCGCCAGCAGGCGTCTCGCCTGTTCGAGGTGGACGAGGACGAGGCGGCCGCGGCCGAGGCGATCGCGTCCGAGCCAGCGACCGCATCCGCCGAGGTCTGATCGCGTGCCCGCCCTGACCCCCGAGCAGCGGGCGGCACTCGTCGACGGACAGTTGGCGGATCTCGCCGACCCGGCCGAGGTGATCGATTCGCACCTGATGTACGAGGGGCGGGTGTGGGACATCCGCCGCGATCGCTTCCGCTTGGGCGGCGACGAGATCGAGCGGGACTACGTCGATCACACCGGAGCCGTGGCGGTGCTCGCCGTCGACGCGCGTGATCGCGTGCTGCTCATCAACCAGTACCGGCATCCGATCCGCACCCGTGACTGGGAACTGCCGGCGGGCCTCCTCGACATCCCGGGGGAGGAGCCGCTTGCGGCTGCCCAGCGCGAGCTCGCCGAGGAAGCGGATCTTGTCGCCGGGGAGTGGCGCGAGATCATGCGGTTCGCGACGTCGCCCGGGGGCAGCGACGAGACCATCACGATCTTCGAGGCCCGGGATCTCGCCGCGACCCCCGAGGTCTACGCCCGCACGGAGGAGGAGGCCGAACTCCTGCTGCGCTGGGTCCCGCTCGACGAGGCGGTGGAGGCGGCCCTCGCCGGGCGCATCCGCAATTCGATCCTCCTGATCGCGGTGCTCGCCGCCCATGCCCGACGGTGAGCTGACGCGGCAACTCGACCGCTACCTCCGGCACCTCGCGATCGAGCGGGGGCTCTCGGCGAACACGGTCGCGGCGTATCGGCGTGATCTCGGAGCGTTCCTGGCGGCGCTTGCCGACCGCGGTGTTGCGGATGCAGCTGCGCTCGACGCGGAGACGGCGCGCGCCTACGTGGTCGGGCTGCGGGAGCGCGAGACTCCTTTGTCGGCGGCTTCGACGGCACGCGTGATCTCGTCGATCCGCGGGTTCACGAGATTTCTCGTGGAAGAGGGCGTGATCGTCCGCGATCCGGCGGAGCAGCTCGCCCCGCCGAAGCTTCCCAAACGGCTTCCGAAGGCGCTCAGCATCGATCAGGTGCAGGCGCTGCTGGAGGCGACCGACGGAGATGATCCGGTGCGGCTGCGCGACAAGGCTCTGCTCGAGCTGCTCTACGCGACGGGAGCGCGCGTTTCGGAGGCCGTCGCGCTCGATGTGGACGACCTTGTGGGGGCCGACGGCACGGCGGAGCTGATCCGGGTGGTCGGCAAGGGCGACAAGCAGCGAATCGTGCCGGTGGGCAGCTTCGCTCGGGCGGCCGTGGAGGCGTACCTCGTACGGTCGCGCCCGCTGTTGGCCACGGGCGGCTCGTCGACGCCCGCACTGTTCCTCGGGGCGCGCGGCGCGCGGCTCAGCAGGCAGAACGCGTGGCTCGTGATCCGGGCGGCGGCGGATCGCGCACAGCTGGGGGTGGACGTCTCGCCGCACAGCCTGCGGCACTCGTTCGCGACACACCTGCTTCAGGGCGGGGCGGACGTGCGTGTGGTGCAGGAGCTCCTCGGGCATGCGAGCGTCGCGACGACGCAGCTCTACACCCACGTGACCATCGACGGCCTCCGCGACGTCTACCAGCAGGCTCACCCCCGAGCCCGCTGACCCCGCTGAGCCCAATTCCGATCCCGCGAGATGTCCGTTTTGGCACATCTCGCACAGCGACATGTGCCAAAACGGACATCTCGCCGGGCCCCTGAGATTCAGGCTCTGGTTGAGGGTTAGGTGAACCGCGGAGGGGCGCGCCTGTCGTCCCGGAGGCACCCGGATGCCGGACGTAGACTCGCCGCATGACAGCGCAGCGGGAGGATGTGACCGAGCTCCCAGGGCTCGACGACCCGAACGGATCGCTGGGCCCGACCGGATCGATGGGCCCCACGGGCCGGCCCGTCACCGAATTCGCGACCCCGCCGACGCTGCGCCATCACGGTCCCGCCCGCATCATCGCCCTCTGCAACCAGAAGGGCGGCGTGGGCAAGACCACGACCACCATCAGCCTCGGCGCCTCGCTCGCCGCTTACGGCCGCAAGGTCCTCGCGATCGATTTCGACCCGCAGGGTGCGCTCTCTGCAGGTCTCGGCGTGCAGACCCACGACGTGACGACGATCTACGAGCTGCTGCTCGGTTCGGTGAAGGACGTCGCCTCCGCGATCCAGACCACGAGCACGCCCGACCTCGACGTCATCCCCGCGAACATCGACCTCTCCGCAGCCGAGGTGCACCTCGTCAACGAGGTCGCGCGCGAGCAGATCCTGGCGCGCGTGCTGCGGCAGGTCGCCGATCGCTACGACGTGATCCTCATCGACTGCCAACCGTCGCTCGGACTGCTGACCGTCAATGCGCTGACCGCCGCGCACGGCGTGCTGATCCCGCTCGAGTGCGAGTTCTTCGCCCTCCGCGGCGTTGCGCTCCTCGTCGAGACGATCGACAAGGTCCGCGACCGCCTGAACCCGGCGATCACGCTCGACGGCATCCTCGCGACCATGTACGACGCCCGCACCCTGCACTCCCGCGAGGTGCTGGAGCGCGTCGTGGACGCGTTCGGCGACAACGTGCTCGAGACGGTCATCTCGCGCACGGTCAAGTTCCCGGACGCCTCCGTCGCCGCGACCCCGATCACCGAGTTCGCTCCCGATCACCATGCGGCCGACCAGTACCGTCAGCTCGCGCGGGAGCTCGTGCACCGCGGCGCCGTCGCCTGATCCGCGGGGCGGTCACGTGCCCCCAACTAGACTCGCGAGCATGCAGCAGGCGCCCCCGGCGGTCGGATCCGCCCCGGATGACGACGCCGTGACCCCTGCACCCGAGGCCGAGAACGAGTCGGGCGCCGAGGCCCAGCCGACCGGGTTCCGCCTTACCCTCGCCAACTTCGACGGCCCCTTCGACCTGCTGCTCTCGCTCATCACGAAGCACGAACTCGACATCACCGAGGTCTCGCTCTCGAAGGTGACCGACGAGTTCATCGCGTACCTGCGCGGCCTCGACGGCCTGGAGGAGCTCGATCAGGCGAGCGAGTTCCTCGTGGTCGCCGCAACGCTGCTGGATCTGAAGGTCGCAGGCCTTTTACCGCAGGGCGAGCTGGTCGACGCGGAGGACGTGGCCCTGCTCGAAGCGCGCGACCTGCTGTTCGCGCGACTGCTGCAGTACCGCGCCTTCAAGGAGGCGGCACGCTGGTTCGACACGCACCTCGAGGAGGAGAGCACGCGGCACCCGCGTTCCGTGCGGCTCGAGGAGAAGTACCGCCGACAGCATCCGGAGCTCGTGTGGACCCTCAGCGCGCACGACTTCGCGGCACTTGCGGCGCTCGCATTCGCACCCCGCGAGATCGCGGTCGTGGGGCTCGATCACCTGCACGCGCCGCTCGTGAGCATCCGCGAGCAGGCCGCCGTGGTGGTCACGATGCTGCGATCCGGCGAGACGATGAGCTTCCGGCAGCTGATCGCCGGCGCGGATCAGCGCGGTGTGGTGATTGCGCGGTTCCTCGCGGTGCTCGAGCTCTACCGCCACGCCGCGATCTCGTTCGAGCAGCTGGAGCCGCTCGGCGAACTCACCCTGCGCTGGAGCGCGCAGCACTGGAACGACGAACAGCTCGCGACACTGGGAGCCGACTATGACCGATGAGACACCCGACAGCGCTGAAGCCACCGATACCCACGCGGCCGACCTCGAGCGCCGTCTCGAGGCGGTGATGCTCGTCGCCGACGAGCCGCTGCCGCTCGTCACGCTCGCGACGGCGCTCGGCGCGCCCGTCCCCGCGGTGCGTCAGTCGCTCGAGCGCCTCGTCGCCGACTACGACGGCGAGACCGGCGGCCCCCGCCGCGGATTCGAGCTGCGCGAGGTGGGCGGAGGCTGGCGCCTCTACGTGCGCGCGGAGCACGACGACCTCGTGCGCGACTTCGTGCTCACCCAGAGCCCGACGAAGCTCTCGCAGGCGGCGCTCGAGACCCTCGCCGTGATCGCCTACAAGCAGCCGATCAGCCGCGGGTCGATCGCGGCGATCCGCGCCGTGAACGTCGACTCGGTCGTGCGCACGCTCCTCGGACGGAACCTCATCACCGAGGCGTTCACGGACGCCGAGACCGGCGCCATCCACTACGAGACCACCCCGCTGCTGCTGACCCAGCTCGGCATCAACTCGCTCGATGAGCTGCCGCCCATCTCGCCGCTGCTGCCGGACGGCGCGGACGGCTTCGAGGAGGTGGGCGCGACCCGATGACCGCAGAGGAATCAGGCGGTGAGCGGCTGCAGAAGGTGCTCGCGGCCGCGGGGGTCGCGTCGCGTCGCGTGAGCGAGCAGTACATCGTCGAGGGCCGCGTGCGGGTGAACGGCCGCGTCGTCACCGAGCTCGGAACGCGCGTGGATCCGGAGAGCGACCTCGTCGAGGTCGACGACGTTCCCGTGCAGGTCGACACGGCGAAGCGCTACCTCATGCTCAACAAGCCGAAGGGCGTCGTCAGCTCGCTCGCCGACGAGCGGGGGCGCCCCGACCTGTCGCGCTACGTGGACGAGGCGGGGGAGCGGGTCTTCAACGTCGGTCGTCTCGACGCCGAGACGACCGGGCTGCTGCTGCTCACGAACGACGGTGCTCTCGCGCACGTGCTCGCGCATCCGTCGTTCGGTGTGGAGAAGACCTACCTCGCGACGGTTCGCGGCACGGTCGCTCCGGAGGCCCTCCGGCGTCTGCGGCAGGGTGTGGAGCTCGACGACGGCCCGATCGCCGCCGACCGCGCGCGCGTGGTGGGGGAGCCGTCCGGAGGACGCACGATCGTCGAGGTCACCCTGCATTCGGGGCGCAACCGCATCGTGCGCCGGATGCTCGACGCGGTCGGGCATCCGGTCGTGGAGCTCGTGCGCCGTCGATTCGGACCGCTCACCCTCGGCCCGCTCGCGATGGGTGCCATGCGCGACCTCACTAAGGTGGAGGTCGGCGCGCTCCTCGCGCTCGTCCGCGCCGCCGACGCCCCGACATCGACCGAGGACGGACCCGAATGACCGACCGCAACGACGTGGACCGTCGGCTCGGCGAGCAGGTGCGGATCGTCGGATCGGGCCTTCTCGGCGCGAGCATCGGCCTCGGGCTCTCGGCGAAGGGAGTCGACGTCATCGTCGATGACGCGTCGCCGTCGACCCGTTCGCTCGCGATCGCCTACGGAGCGGGCCGTGCGCCCGCCGCCGACGACGCACCGGGGCTCGTCGTCGTGGCGGTTCCGCCCGACGTCACGGCGGATGTCGTGGCGGCCGAGCTGGCCCGCTACCCGGACGCGCTCGTCACCGACGTCGCGAGCGTGAAGCTCGCCCCGCTCGAGCAGTTGACCGCACGCGGCGCCGACCTCAGCCGCTACCTCGGAACGCATCCGATGGCGGGTCGAGAGCGCGGCGGGGCGGTCTCCGCTCGCGCCGACCTGTTCGTCGGACGCCCGTGGATCGTCGCCGGCCACGACGCGATCGGATACCGCCGAGCGGCCGCGATCGAAGACATGATCCTCGACCTCGGTGCCGTGCCGATCGAGATGGACGTCGCCGCGCACGACGCCGCGGTCGCCCTCGTCTCGCACGCGCCGCAGCTCGTCGCGAGCCTCATGGCCGCGCGCCTGCGCGACGGGAGCCCGTCGGCGCTGGGGCTCGCGGGCCAGGGGCTGCGCGACACGACTCGGATCGCGTCGAGCGATCCCGGGCTGTGGGTGCAGATCCTCGGGGCCAACGCATCCGGGATCGCCGAGGTGCTCCGGCCGCTGCGCGACCAGCTCGACCAGGTGATCGCTGCGCTCGACGCGCCGGATGAACCGGCGTCGCGTCGCATCATCGCCGAAACCCTCGCTGCGGGCAACGACGGCGTCGCGCGCATCCCCGGCAAGCACGGGCAGGACAAGCGCTTCACCTCGCTCGTCGTCAAGATCGACGACAGGCCAGGCGAACTCGCACGACTGCTCACCGAGATCGGCGAGGAGGGCGTCAACATGGAGGACCTCCGCCTCGAGCACTCGCCCGAGACCCGCGTCGGCTTCGCCGAGATCTCGGTGCTGCCGGAGGCGGCTCACCCGCTCGCGTCGGCACTCGAGCAACGGGGCTGGACGCTCATGGAGGCGGAGCGGTGACCGTCGTCGTCGCGGTGGACGGGCCCGCGGGATCCGGGAAGTCGAGTGTGAGCCGCGCCGCGTCGCTCGCGCTCGGGTACGCGTTCCTCGACACGGGGGCCGCCTACCGCGCGCTCACCTGGCTCGCGCTCGAACGCGGAGTCGACCCCGCCGATGCGGACACGATCATCCGACTCCTCGACGGCTTCCCGTACGCGACGACGGTCGGCGCGTCCGGCTCGGTGGTGAGCGTGGGGGAGACGGACGTGACCGACGCGATCCGCGAGCCGCGGATCTCCGCCCGCGTGAGCGATGTGGCGCGGATCCCCGAGGTGCGCGTGGCCCTCAACGACGCCTTCCGCCGCATCATCGCCTCGACCGAGGATCCGGGGATCGTCGTCGAGGGCCGCGACATCACGACCGTCGTGGCTCCCGATGCGACCGTGCGGATCCTGCTCACCGCGGACGAGGAGGTTAGGATTGCCAGGCGATCGTCCGAGCTCGCGCCATCGGCCGCCGCCACGGCGGACCAGCTGCGCGAGCGGGACCGCCGCGACGCCCAGGTGGTCGACTTCCTGACGGCGGCGCCCGGAGTGACGACGATCGACTCCACTCACCTCGACTTCGACGGCACCGTGCGTGCGGTCGTCGACCTGGTGCACGACACGATCTCCCAGCGACAGGACACGACATGAGCGAGCGCGAGAGCGATTTCGACCCCGAGGACGACTTCGAGGCCGACCCCGGGCTCGTCGAGCGGCTCGCCGAGATCGACGACGACGTCGCCGAGCAGCGCGCCGCCTCGCTGCGAGCGGGTCTCGCCGACTATGAGCTCGAAGACGAGGACATCGAGCTGCTCGATGTCGTCGAGCAGGGTCCGGACGGCATCACCTACCTCCCGGCGCTCCCCGTGCTCGCGATCGTCGGCCGCCCGAACGTCGGCAAGTCAGCGCTCGTGAACCGCATCCTCGGTCGGCGTGAGGCCGTCGTCGAGGACGTTCCGGGTGTGACACGCGACCGCGTCTCGTACAAGGCCGAGTGGATGGCGCGCCGCTTCACGCTCGTCGACACGGGCGGGTGGGAGCCGGATGCGACCGGCATCAACGCCTCCGTCGCCGCGCAGGCGGAGGTCGCCGTCGACCTCGCCGATGCGGTGCTGTTCGTGGTCGACGTGAACGTCGGCGCCACCGCGACCGATGAGCACGTGGTGCGGATGCTGCGCAGCTCGCGCAAGCCGGTGATCCTCGTCGCGAACAAGGCCGACGACGCCATCAAGGATCCGGAGGCCGCCGTGCTCTGGAGCCTCGGCCTCGGTGAGCCGTGGCCTGTCTCGGCGCTGCACGGGCGCGGTGTGGCCGACCTGCTCGATCACGTCATGACGGTGCTGCCGGAGGTCTCGGCGGTTGCGAAGCAGGAGCTCGGTGGACCGCGGCGCGTCGCGATCCTCGGGCGTCCGAACGTCGGCAAGAGCTCGCTGCTCAACAAGGCCGCCGGCGAGGAGCGCGTCGTCGTGAACGAGCTCGCGGGGACGACCCGCGACCCGGTCGACGAGCAGATCGAACTCGCGGGCAAGGTGTGGACGTTCGTCGACACGGCAGGCATTCGCAAGCGCGTGCACCTGCAGCAGGGCGCCGACTTCTACGCGTCGCTGCGCACGAGCGCCGCACTCGAGAAGGCGGAGGTCGCGGTCGTCGTGCTCGATGTGACCGAGCCGATCTCGACCCAGGACCTGCGCATCGTCGACCTCGTGCTCGAATCCGGCCGCGCACTCGTGCTGGCCTACAACAAGTGGGACCTTCTCGACGACGAGCGCCGTCGTTACCTCGAGCGTGAGATCGAGCAGGATCTCGCGCACGTCTCGTGGGCGCCGCGCGTGAACATCTCTGCCCGCACGGGGCGGCACCTCGAGAAGCTCGTTCCGGCGCTTGAAGTGGCGCTCGACAGCTGGGACACGCGCATCCCCACCGGTAAGTTCAACGCTCTGCTCGCGGAGCTGACGGCCGAGCACCCGCACCCGGTGCGCGGCGGCAAGCAGCCGCGGATCCTGTTCGGCACGCAGGCGGCCACACGTCCGCCGACGTTCGTGCTGTTCACGACCGGGTTCCTCGACCCGCAGTACCGCCGCTTCATCCAGCGCCGGCTGCGCGAGGTGTACGGCTTCGAGGGCACCCCGATCATCGTGAACATGCGCGTGCGGGAGAAGCGCAAGCGCTAGTGCGCTTGCGGTTCCGCGAAGGTCATTTCTGACCTTCGCGCCGTGCGCGCCGCGGCCGTCTCGGTCGCGGTTCGGCTTGGGGCGGCGCAGCCGCCGCCGAATGCGGGAGAAGCGCAAGCGCTAGTGCGCTTGCGGTTCCGCGAAGGTCATTTCTGACGTTCGCGCCGTGCGCGCCGCGACCGTCTCGGTCGCGGTTCGGCATGGGGCGGCGCAGCCGCCGCCGAATGCGGGAGAGCTACGAGATCCCGAGCGCTGAACGGATCGCGTCCGCCTCTTCGCTCACCGTCGACGCGGAGACGAGGTCGCCGGCGCCGTCATCGAGGGCCTGCTGCCACGAGGCGATGAGGTCCGCCGCGACGCCGCTCTCGATGAGCTCCGTGTTCAGATCGGCGGCCGCCGCCTCGTAGAGCGCCGCGAACTCGGGCACGTCGAGGAAGCGTTCTTTCAGGAGGCTGCTGCCGGACCCGCCGCCTCCGCCGCCCCTGTTCGGGCGTCCGTCCGCCTGATCACCGTCTCCGGTGTCGGCGCGCTGGCCGCGCTGAGCGTTCCCGCCGCCTCCACCGCCTCCACCGCCCGCGCCCCCGCCCGGGCTCTGCCCGAACGCGAGGTTCAGATCCCAGTTCACGACGGTCGCGATCCCGGTCGAGTCGTCGACGAACAGGTACCAGTTGTTGCCGGGACCGTCGATGTCGTCCGTGTTCTCGACGAGGTCCTGGAACGCGAGATAGCGGGCGAACGCCTCGACATCCAGATGCTCGTCGAGCTCAGCGGCGAAGGTCGCGTCGTCGGACTCGCCGATGAACTCGAGGAAGTCGATGAGCGAGGCGAGGTCGTCGTCGCCGCCCTCCTGATCCCAGGAGTCCGCGTAGGCCTCCGGATCGTCGCCGTGGTACTCCTCGTCGCCTCCGCTTTCGGCTTTGTAGAGCTGGCCCGTGGATTCGAACTCCTCGTCGGCCCACTCCTCGGTGGGGTTCTCGATCACGAGTCGCAGCGCCGCCTCTCCATCACCCACGGAGAACCTCACGGCCGTCGCGTTCTCGGCCGCGAGCCCCGATGCGCGCAGCAGCCCCAGGGCGACCGCCTCATTGAGCGAGGTCTCCGAGCTGTTGCCACGCACGACGAGTTCGGTCTCGCCCTGATACGACTGCCCGTCGATCAGCTTGTCGAGGCGCAGGATCCAGGGCACATCGGCGAGATCGGTGTCGGCGGAGACCTGGCGCAGTGACGAGTTGCCCTTCAGCTTGATGCCCACGTCTTCGAACACGGTGCCGTCGATCGTGACGGTCACCGCGGCCCACTCCTTCTCACCCGTCTCGAGATACGTGTCGATGAGCTGCTCCAGCACGCCATCCGCCGCATCGATGTGGATCTCGTGGACCGTGGACGTGTCCCACAGCGATCCGGCCGACTCAGCGGTGACCGTCGTCGCGGACGAGTCCGAGCGTGCGGCGCTTTCGCTCACCACACTGCACCCCGCCAACCCGAGCACACTGACCGCCGCGACAGCCGCAACGGCGGGGCGACGCAGCGCACCGCGGCGCGGGGCGGATGCTGGCCCCCGGCGCCTGCCGACGAAGACGAGCATCCGCTGCACCGCGAATGTCGTCAGGAACAGCGCGCTCTCGACCACGATCTTTGCCACGACGAGCCCGACGCCGACGGCGGTGAGCCATGCCAGGAGGGCATAGTTCGCGGCAAGCACGAGTGCGGCAAGCGCCGCGTATCGTGCCAGCTGCGGCCCGAGCGACCCTCGGGACCGGAACACGTATCGGCGGTTCGCAGCGAAGTTCACGGTGGCGCTCACGACACGCGCCCCGATCACTGCCCCGAGCAGCGGAGCTCCAATGGCGGTGAGGAGGAAGAGTAGAGCCGAATCGACGAGGAACCCGGCGAACGATGCAGCCGCGAAGCCGACCAGCGGTCGCAGCACCCGTGCCGAGTCGACGATGGGTCGGAAATGCGTGGCCGCGTTGCCCTGCAGATATACGGTCTCGATCGGCAGCTCGATCACCCGCACCCCGGCCGCGCGGCAGGCGAGCAGCATCTCGAGCTCGAACGCGAAGCGTTCCCCCGGGATCCCCGCCGCCCACCCCACGAGTTCGGCGGGGATCCCCCGCAGCCCCGTCTGCGTGTCCGTGACGCGGTACCCGGCCGCGACGGCGAACAGCGCGGATGAGACCGCATTTCCGAGTCGGCTGCGCCAGGGGGTGCCTCTCCCGAAGGCACGAACCCCCAGCACGAGAGCAGACTCGGTCTCCCCGGTTGCGGAGGTTCGTTCCGCGATCCGGAGGATGTCGTGGGCTGTGTGCTGACCGTCGCTGTCGGCGGTCACCACGGCTCGCCCCGGGAAGTGCGAGAGTGCATGGCGGAACGCCGTTCGCAGGGCCGCGCCCTTGCCGAGGTTCCTTTCATGGGTGAGAACTTCGGCGCCGAGAACCCGCACCGCGTCGAACACCGGTCGATACGACGGCCCGGAGCCGTCGTCCACGACGATGACGTCGAGCTCCGGAGCCATCCGGCGCAGTTGAGCGACGAGAGGGGCCAGGCGTGCGCCGGGCTCATAGGCGGGAATCACGACGATCATGAGGCTGCTCCTGCGATGTAGAGGATGTCGGAGGTACCGCGCTCGCCACCGTTGCTCGGGGAATTGACCACCTCGCCGCCGAAGTAGAGGGTCGAGGAGCCCCCGCCGTCGAGGTTGTAGGCGGTCGTCGCGCCAAGGGAGATCATGATGTCGGCGAGCTCGGTGAGGGTCGCGCCGCGGCTGTATCCCTCCTGGCGACCGTCGACGACCACGAACACCAGGTGGTTCTCGTCGATCACACCGACGGCCGTTCGCGGCTGCTCGCCCTGAATGGTGTGGTTGCCGAAGTTGGTGTCGACCTCGACGTCGTCGATCCCGTCGACGACCGTGCCGTCTTCCACGATCGCCGGTCCGAAGGAGAGCGTGTTCCAGACGCCGGCCGCGAGCAGTTCATCGGCGGTCGTCGTGGTCTCGTCGTAGACCTCGACGCGGCCGTCCGTGTAGAAGGCGAGCCCCTCGCGGGTGCCGTCGTCGCGGTAGATCACGCCGTTGCGGATCTCGATCCCGGTGTCGCGGAATCCGTAGTAGTCCCCGTTGATCGCGAAGATCGCGCCGTTGGCCTCGGCGATCTCCGAAGTCGTCTCGGTGATGTTCGTGCCGAACGCGTCGTCGGCGAACGCGGATCTGAGGACCATCGCATCTGTCAGCTCGACGTCGGCGACGTAGTAGGTGAGGGTGTCGGAACCCGATCCGGTTGTGACGGTGCTGATCGTGATGCTCGCGTCGTCGCTCGTGTAGCTGGTCGCGGTGAGCGCGCCGCTCGACTGGGTGACGGTCTGCGCGGTGCCGCTCTCGGCTTCCGCCGCAGACACGTCTGCGACCTCGACGTGGGGGATCAGGTAGCGCTCAGCGGCCCACCAGAGCCCGCCGCCGACCGTGCCGAGTGCGACGACACTGGCTCCGGCGACGATCGCGCGGATCCGTCGCCGAGGTCGGCGCGAGGGGGCGGGTGTGTCGGCCATTCGGATACGATCCCGGCTCGACATGGTCGCGACGTCGGTCGCTCATGGGTCGCTCCTGGGGGGAAGCTGCGAGCTCGCACTGCCGGTCATCGGATCTCGCTGACTGGTTCGGGACGTCCGACCCTGTCGCGGCCGGTTCGAGGGGTGCATGATCCGGGTATGGCCGTGATCGAGAACGCGAAACTGACCGTCATCGGAGCGGGTGCCGTGGGCAGCTCGCTCGCCTACGCCGCCCTCATCCGCGAATCCGCGCGCGAGGTGGCGCTCTTCGACATCGACCGCCCGCGTGTCGAGGCGGAGGTGCTCGACCTCGCTCACGGCACGCCGTTCACCGGCGCGTCGCGGATCACGGGAGGGTCCGACCTGGCGGTGGTAGAGGGGTCGAATGTTGTCGTCATCACCGCCGGCGCGAAGCAGAAGCCCGGGCAGACGCGCCTCGAACTCGCCGGAGTGAACGTGGGCATCATCCGCGACCTCATGCCGAAGCTCGTGGAGCGCGCGCCGGATGCCGTGTTCGTCATCGTCTCGAACCCGTGCGACGTGCTCGCGGTGGCCGCGCAGCGCTTCTCCGGGCTCCCCGCGTCGCGCGTTTTCGCATCCGGCACGGTGCTCGACTCGTCGCGCCTGCGGTGGCTGCTCGCGGAGCGGCTGGAGGTCGCGGCGTCGAGCACGCACGCGATGATCATCGGCGAGCACGGCGACTCGGAGTTCCCGCTGTGGTCGCAGGCGCGGATCGGACCGGTGCCGCTCGGGCACTGGGACGCCGGCGGCGTGCCCCTCGGTCGGGCCGAACTCGACCGGATCGCGGATGACGTCAAGAACGCCGCCTACACGGTGATCGCCGGCAAGGGAGCGACGAACTACGCGATCGGGCTCTCCGGTGCGCGCATCGTGGAGGCGATCCTGCGTGACGAGGGTGCCGTGCTGCCCGTCTCGAGCGTGCTGGAGGACTACCACGGGGTGAGCGGCGTGGCACTCTCGGTGCCGAGCGTCGTGGATGCGACCGGGGTGCGGCGGGTGATCGACGTGCCGTTCGACGCTGAGGAGCTGGAGCGGTTCCAGGCGTCGGCGGCGGCGATGCGCGCCTCGCTCGAGAGCCTCGGGATCAGCTGAGCGCCCGGAGTCGGGTTCTGCGTCTGGCTGCGGCGGGGTGGATTGGGCTGCGTCAGGCTTTCGCCGACTTCGCGGCCGCTTTCATCGCCTTCTTGTGGGCGCGGACGGTGAGCAGTGAGTCGTGATCGACGATGTCGGCGATCGATCGGAAGCTCCCGGGTTCCGCGTACTCGCCGGCCGCTTCGCGCCAGCCGGTGGCGTCGAGACCGTACTGCTTGCCGAGGAGCGCGACGAAGATCTTCGCCTTCTGGTCGCCGAAACCGGGGAGTGCCTTGAGGCGCTTCAGCACCTCGGGGCCGTCGGGGTTGCCTTCGGTCCAGATGGCGGCGGCGTCACCGTGCCAGTCGTCGGCGACGGCGCGGCACAGCTGCTGAACACGTGCGGCCATCGATCCGGGGAAGCGGTGGATCGCGGGGGTCTCACGGAAGATCTCGACCATCCGCTCCGGGTCTGCGTCGGCGATCTCGGCGGCGTCGAGGGAGCCGAGTCGGGTCTGCAGCTTCTCCGGTCCGGCGAACGCGGTCTCCATGGGGACCTGCTGGTCGAGCAGCATCCCGATGAGGAGCGCGAGGGGGTTCTCGGAGAGCAGGCGGTCGGCGTCCGGTTCCCCGGTGAGGTGCAGCGTCGGCATGGTGCCATGCTCCCACCGGGGAGGGGCGCGCGCGAGCCTGCGGTCGGGGCGCGGGTGAGGATCAGCCGGCGAGGTAGTGGGCCAGGTGTTGCCCGGTGAGGGTGCTGCCGTCGGCGACCAGGTCGGCGGGGGTGCCCTCGAACACTACGCGCCCGCCGTCGTGCCCGGCGCCGGGACCGATGTCGACGATCCAGTCCGCGTGGGCCATCACGGCCTGATGGTGTTCGATGACGATCACCGACTTGCCGGAGTCGACGAGCCGGTCGAGCAGAGCGAGCAGCTGGGCGACATCGGCGAGGTGCAGGCCCGTGGTGGGTTCGTCGAGCACGTAGACCCCGCCCGTCTCGCCCATGTGGACGGCGAGCTTGAGTCGTTGGCGTTCCCCGCCGGAGAGGGTGGTGAGCGGCTGCCCGATGCCGATATAGCCGAGCCCGACGTCGACCATCCGCTCCAGGATCGCGTGCGCTGCGGGCACCCGGGCGTCACCCTCACGGAAGAACGCCTCCGCCTCGGCCACGGGCATCTCGAGCACTTCGCTGATGTCGCGCCCCCCGAGGCGGTATTCGAGCACGCTCGCGTCGAACCTTCTGCCTTCGCACACTTCGCAGGTGGTGGAGACGGTCGCCATGGGTCCCAGCTCGGTGTAGATGACGCCGGCGCCGTTGCAGTTGGGGCAGGCGCCCTCGGAGTTGGCGCTGAACAGGGCCGGCTTCACGCCGTTCGCCTTCGCGAAGGCCTTGCGGATCGGTTCGAGCATCCCCGTGTACGTCGCGGGGTTGCTGCGCCGGGATCCGCGGATGGCGCTCTGGTCGACCGTCACCACGCCCTCGCGGCCCGAGACCGACCCGTGGATGAGGGAGCTCTTGCCGGACCCGGCTACGCCGGTGACGACGGTCAGCACTCCGAGCGGCAGGTCGACATCGACGTTCTGCAGGTTGTGGGTGGTCGCGCCACGGATCTCGATCGCGCCGGACGGGGCGCGCACCTCCGACTTCAGCTGGGCGCGGTCGCCGAGGTGGCGTCCGGTGAGTGTGTCGGCGCGGCGGAGCTCGTCGACGGTTCCCTCGAAGACGATCTCGCCGCCCCCGGAACCTGCGGCCGGGCCCAGGTCGACCACGTGGTCGGCGATCGCGATCGCTTCGGGCTTGTGCTCGACGACGAGCACCGTGTTGCCCTTGTCGCGCAGCTGCTCGAGCAGAGTGTTCATCCGCCGGATGTCGTGGGGGTGGAGGCCCACGGTGGGCTCGTCGAAGACGTAGGTCACGTCGGTGAGCGACGAGCCGAGATGCCGGATCATCTTGGTGCGCTGCGCTTCGCCGCCGGAGAGCGTTCCGGAAGAGCGGTCGAGCGAGAGGTAGCCGAGTCCGATGGTCACGAAGGAGTCGAGCAGATGGCCGAGTCCGTCGAGAAGCGGTGCGACGGCCGGCTCCTTGAGGCCGTGCACCCAGTCCGCGAGGTCGCTGATCTGCATGGCGCAGGCGTCGGCGATGGAGATGCCGTCGATCTTCGACGACCGGGCCCCTTCGTTGAGCCGCGTGCCCCCGCAGTCGGGGCAGGGTGCGAACGCCACGGCGCGCTCCACGAAGGCGCGGATGTGGGGCTGCAGAGCGTCGACGTCCTTCGAGAGCATCGACTTCTGCACCTTCGGCACGAGACCTTCGTAGGTCATGTTGATCCCGGAGACCTTGACCTTGGTCGGCTCCTTGTAGAGCAGGTCGTTCAGCTCGGTCTCGGTGTAGTTGCGGATCGGTTTCGCGGGGTCGACGAACCCGGATTCGGCGTACATCCGCACCGCCCAGCCGTCGGCGGTGTAGCCGGGGATCGTGATCGCGCCGTCCTGGAGCGAGAGCGAGCGGTTGATGAGCTGGTCGAGGTCGATGTCCGAGATCTGCCCCATGCCCTCGCAGCGTGGGCACATTCCGCCCAGCTGGGTGAACTCGGGGTGGACGGTCTCGGTCCGTGTGCCCTTCTGGACTTCGACGGTGCCGCTGCCGTGGACGCTCGGGATGTTGAACGAGAACGCCTGCGGTGCTCCGATGTGCGGTTCGCCGATTCTGCTGAAGAGGGTGCGCAGGAGCGCGTTCGCGTCGGTGACGGTGCCGACCGTGGAGCGGGAGTTGGCGCCCATCCGCTCCTGGTCGACGATGATCGCGGTGGTGAGCCCCTCGAGGCGGTCGACGTCGGGGCGTGCGAGTGACGGCATGAAGCCTTGGACGAAGGCGCTGTAGGTCTCGTTGATCATCCGCTGCGATTCGGCGGCGACGGTGTCGAACACGAGGGAGCTCTTGCCGGAGCCGGAGACGCCGGTGAAGACGGTGAGCCGCCGCTTCGGCAGCTCGACGCTCACATTCTTGAGGTTGTTCTCGCGGGCGCCGGTGACGCGGATCGTGTCGTGCCGGTCGGCGTGGTGGGGTGCCGTCATAGCTCGAAGCTAGCGCCAGCCTCCGACCCGAGGAAGTGCGCGCGGGGCTCGTCGCGTAACACCCCGGAAACGTGGCGGCGCGTGTCGCGAAATGTTGTCTCGCTAGCGTCGGCACATCACATTCGCCCTCTGTCTGAAGGGACCTGCATCCGCATGGCATTCTCCGGTCGTCGCACCACCACCCGCCGCGTCGTCGCGGCTGTCGCCGCATCCGCTGCGGCCGCGCTCGTTCTCGCCGCGTGCTCCACCACCGACTCCGACGATGGCTCTTCCGCCGAGGGGGACGCCTCGTACGGCGAGATCAGCGTCCAGTACTCGTGGATCAAGAACGAGGAGTTCGCGGGCGAGTTCTACGCCTACGAGAACGGCTACTACGACGAGGCCGGCTTCGACAGTGTCGTCGGCATCTCGGGCCCCGACACGGGCGTCGCGAAGCTGTTGTCGGGCACCGTGCAGGTCGCCCTTTCGGATGCCGCGTCGGTCGGCGCGGCGATCGCGGAGCAGGACGCTCCGCTGAAGATCATCGGCGCGACGTTCCAGAAGAACCCGTTCACGATCCTGTCGCTGAAGGACGGCGCCGACATTCAGACGCCGCAGGACCTCGTGGGCAAGAAGATCGGTGTGCAGGACTCGAACGCGAGCGTGTTCGCGGCGATCCTGAACGCGAACGGCATCTCGCCGGATGACGTGGAGGTCGTGCCGGTCGACTTCGACCCGACTCCGCTGATGAACGGCGACGTCGACGGTTTCATGGCGTACCTCACGAATGAGGCGCTCACCGTGGAGCTCGCCGGCTACGACATCACGAACCTCCCGTATGCCGACAACGGTGTGCCGTATGTGGCGGAGACGTTCACGGTGACCGACCAGTACCTCGCCGAGAACCCGGACCTTCTGAAGGCGTTCCTGACCGCCGAGATCAAGGGCTGGACGGATGTCTTCCAGGAGGACACCGACTCGTCGGTCTCGCTGATCGAGAAGTACTACAACCAGGCGGCGAGCGACAACGCGGACGGCCTCGAGTCGGTCTTCGGTGCGCTCGACCCGGTGAAGACCGGCAAGGGTCTTGAGGCGGAGAAGACGCTGATCTCCACGGAGGACACCGAGGCCAACGGCCTGTTCACCATCACCGACGCGCTCAAGGAGCAGACTGTGGCGTCTCTGGCCGCCGCGGGCTGGGAGGTGAGCGTGGACGACCTGTTCGACACGACGCTGATTGACGAGATCTACGCCGAGAACCCTGAGCTGAAGGCGTATCTTCCGTAATCATGTCGATCGCGACTCCGGATGCCGGTGCCCGGGTGACCCCAGGTACCGGCATCCAGATCTCCGGACTCAGCAAGAGCTTCGACGCCGGGCGCGGCCGCAAGGTGCAGGCGCTGCAGGACACCGAGCTGCACACCGAGCAGGGCTCGTTTTTGGCTCTGCTGGGTCCGTCGGGGTGCGGCAAGTCGACGATTCTGCGCATCCTCGCCGACCTGGAGGAACCCACGACGGGCGAGGTGCGGGTCGACGGTAAGACCCCGGATGAGCTGCGGCGAGGCAGCGAGCTGGGTATCGCGTTCCAGGACCACGCCCTCTTGGCGTGGCGCAGTGTGCGTTCCAACATCCGTCTTCCGTTCGAGGTGGCGGGACGGAAGGTCGACGACGCGTATATCGATGAGCTGATCGCGCTGGTGGGCCTCACGGGTTTCGAGAAGGCGAAGCCGTCGCAGTTGTCGGGCGGCATGCGCCAGCGGGTGTCGATCGCTCGGGCTTTGGCGCTCAAGCCGTCGGTGCTGCTGCTCGACGAGCCGTTCGGCGCCCTCGACGACATGACCCGCCAGAACCTGAACCTCGAGCTGTTGCGCATCTGGACCGAGAAGCCGGCGACGACTCTGCTCGTGACCCACGGAATCGCGGAGGCGATCTTCCTCTCCGATCGGGTGGCGGTGATGTCACCGCGGCCCGGCCGCGTGAAGGAGATCATCGAGGTCGACCTGCCGCGCCCGCGGACCCCGGATCTGATGCGCTCGCCCGAGTTCCACGCGCTCGTGGACCGCGCATCCGAGTTGCTTTTCGGCTCTGACGGCCACGCCGAGGCGGAGGCGTAGGTGGCGTCGCGCGGCGGCCGCCGACGGATGCCGGGCTGGCTGGCGGGCATCGTCGGTGCGGTCGTGATTGTGGCCGCGTGGTGGTTGCTGTCCGTGACGGTGTTCACCCCTCCCGAGGGAACCGACTTCACTCCGGTGCCCACTCCGCTTGCGGTGTTGCAGCAGTTGATCGCCGATGGGCCGTCCGCGTACTGGTCGGTCTTCCAGGTCACCGTCACGGAGGCGCTCATCGGGTTCGCCTGGGGGAACGGTCTGGCGCTGCTGCTGGCCTCGACCGTGCTGCTGTTGCCGCGGATCGAGCCGGTGGTGACGCAGATCGCCGTGGTGTCGTACTGCCTCCCGGTGGTGGCCGTGGGCGGTATCGCGATCGTGGTCCTCGGCGGGGCGAAGCAGCCGGGTGATCCGTCGGCGACGGCGATTTTCCTCGCGGCGCTCGCGGTGTTCTTCACGACGGTCGTCGGTGCGCTCGCCGGGTTCCGTGCTGCCGATCGGGCGAGCCTCGACGTGGTGCGGGTGTTCGGCGGCGGACGGTGGACGCAGCTCACGAAGGTGCGGCTGATCGCTGCGGCCCCGGCGATCCTGAACGCCCTGCAGATCGCGGTGCCGAGTGCTTTCCTCGGCGCGGTGCTGGGGGAGTACATGGGTGCGACCGACCGGAGCGTGGGTATCACGCTCATCCGACTGCAGGGGAATCTGGACTCGACACGGGTCTGGGCCGTTTTCCTGCTGTGCGCGGTGGTCGCGCTCGTCGGGTATGCGATCGTGGGTCTGCTTTCGCGGCTGGTGACGCCGTGGGTCTCGGGGAGGCGGTCGGCGTGAGCCTTGCCGCGTTCGAGACGGTCACGGATCCGCAGCACGATGCGATGATCCGTCGGCAGGTGCGGCGTGACCGTGGCCGTGCGCTCGCTCGTACGATCGGTCGGTCGCTCGGCAACGCGCTTCTGACGGTCGTGATCGTGCTGCTGCTGTGGCAGGCGGTGGTGAGCCTGACCGGCATTTCGCCGTATGTGGCGAAGGGCCCGCTGGATGTCTGGCAGTACCTGTTCGTGGACGAGCCGGGTGTCGATCCGGATCGGTCGGCGGCCGCCCATCGCGCCGCGCTCGTTCCTCTTCTGACCACGACGCTCGCCGACGCGGCTCTCGGCTGGGTGGTCGGCATGGCTGTGGCGATCGTGCTGGCGGTGCTGTTCTCGCTGTCGCGTGCGGTGGAGGCGGGGGTCATGCCTCTCGCGCTCGTGCTGCGGACGGTTCCGCTGGTGTCGATCGCTCCGGTGATCATCCTGCTCACAGGGCGGGGGACCACCGCGTCGGTGGCCGTGATCGGCAGCATCGTGGTGCTCTTCCCGGCGCTCGCGTCGGTCATGTTCGGACTGAGCCGCGCGAATCGGGAGAGCCTCGATCTCGTCGCGGTGTTCGGCGGCGGTCGGCTGACCCAGCTGCGGAAGGTGAGCATCCCGGGAGCGCTGCCGTCGTTGTTCGTGGCGGCTCGCGTTTCGGTGCCGGGCGCGGTGACCGGTGCGTTGCTCGCGGAGTGGTTGTCGACCGGCACGGGCATCGGCGGCATGATCCAGAAGTTCAGCGCGTCGGCGCGTTTCGACGAACTGTGGGCGTCGGTCGCGGTGATCACGTTCGTGACTCTCGTGCTCTACAACATCGTGCAGATCGTCGAGAACATCGTGCTGGCCAGGATGGGCATGGCGGCGTCGCTCAGCTGAGCCACTCCGGCCGCTCGCGACGGGCATCATCCGGCCCTCGCGAGGAGGCGTCGGTATGCCGCGGATCGCGTCTCCAGCGGGATCGGGGTGCGCGTTCGGTCGCGAGATGCGGGCGGGATCATGCGGTAGTTCGTGCCCTGGTCGTGTTCGATCTCCCACCCGGCGTCGTGCACGAGCAGGTGGTGGTGCCGGCACAGCAGGATGCCGTCGTCGATGTCGGTGCCGCCGCGGTCTCGTACCCAATGCCGGATGTGGTGGGCTTCGCACCACGACGGTGGCCGCTCGCAGCCGGGGAACCGGCATCCGCCGTCTCTCGCTGCGAGCGCGATGCGCTGCGGCGCGGTGAAGAGACGGGAGCGCCGGCCCACGTCGAGCGGTCTGCCCGATCCGTCGAAGGTGATGCGCTGCGTTCCGGAGGAGCACGCGTGCCGCTCGGCCGTGGCGATGGAGACCGGCGCGGACTGCCCTTCAAGAGACGCGACACCGTGACGCCCGGCGAGCTCCCGCTCGGTGACGAGCACGCGCACGGCGGGTGCGCCGACTCCGGCAAGAAGAGTCGGATCGGCGTGCCAACCGGCCTGCATGAGCGAGAGGAGGGTGTCGGAGGCGAGCTGCTGCGGAGTGCGCGGATCGTTTCTGATCGCTTCGTCGCGCGCAGCGGCGGCGGAATCGACGAAGCGAGGCCCGCCGAGTTGCGGGGCGGTGGCACGGTCGACGATGTCGGTGATGATCGCGGCCGTCTCCGGATCCATCACCCACACCCCGCGCGTCATGCCGTCTGATTGCCGATGGAGTCGGAAGGAGCGCGCATCGCGTCGCCTGCGCTCACGGTCGGCGACGCCCTCTTCGTCGATCTCGTCGCGCACCTCACGGGCTCGACGGAACAGGCGGTCGGCGTCGAGGTGCGCCCCTTCAGCGAGAAGCATCTCTACAGCTGCCTCGACCATCCCCGCAGACAGGATTTCCTGGGCGTCGCCGGTATCGACACCTTCGAGCCCGCGGCGGATCGCATCCGCCTTCTCGACGGACGCCTCACCCGATCGCACGGCCTGCGCGAGCCGCCCGTGCCATCCGGCGGGCGGGCCGCTCCCCGCATCCGGCGCATCCACCGCCTCTACGAGGAGCGTGCCGATCGCGACCGCTCGCCGTGCGTCGCCGAGGCTCGATCCGGTGGTGACGCGCACCAGTTCCGCGGCCGTCCGATGCCCGAGCGACTGCGCGAGCCCCTGGAATCCGAGCTCCATCCGCGAGCGGCGTGCCACCTCACCCGCGACCAGTGCCATCCGCGCGCGTATCGCGCTCTCTTGATCGGCGAGGATCCTGGCGAGATCGAGCAACTGCTCCTGGCCGAGCGCACGCACCTCCGTCTCGCCCCAGGTGGCCCCACGAATGCGCGCCCGCAACTCCACCTGAGCCGCGATCAGCGGTGACTCAGGCGGCAGAACCGGGGGAGTGGACATGCCTCCACGCTAGCCACATTCGAACATGTGTTCGAATAACGCGCAGCAATCTGTGGAGAACTTCTCCGGTCACACCCGCTGCAGGCTGTGTACTTCGCCCGACGCGAGTCGATCCCGCCCGCCGAGCCCGTCGAGTTCGAGCACGACGGCGGTTCCGGTGAGCGCCCATCCGGCCCGCTCGATGAGCCGCTGGGATGCGGCGAGTGTGCCGCCCGTGGCGAGCACGTCGTCGAGCAGCAGCACTCGGGCGCCACTCGTGAGCTGGTCGACGTGCACCTCGAGCGTCGCCTCGCCGTACTCCAGCGCATAACTCTCGGCGAGCGTCGCGCCCGGCAGCTTGCCCGCCTTCCGCACGAGCAGGAGGCCGTGTCCGCTTCGGGCAGCGGCGGCGGCGGCGAGGGCGAAACCGCGCGCCTCGACGCCCGCGATCACGTCATAGGCGCCCTCGAACGGCGCCACCAGGGCATCCGCAATCGACGCGAGCGCCGGGCCGTCGGCGAACACCGGGGTGAGGTCGCGGAAGAGGATCCCGGGCTCCGGGAAGTCCGGAATCACACGGGTGAGGCGGTCGAGATGCGCGAGAGCGTCGGTCACCGGTTCAGGCTACGCGGCGCGTGTGGCGGGGGTGTTTCGCGCCGCGCCAACGCACTCGACGCTCACTCGGTGGGCGCGATGATCACCTCGCGGATGAGATCGCCGGTGAAGCGGAAGGTGATCGGCCCGGTGCCGTTGAATCCGCCACCGCTGACGGTGAGCACCGCCACCACGGTGTCGGGTTCGGTGCTCTTCTCGACGGACTCGACCTCGAAGTGCGCGCTCTTGCCGATGTTGTCGGTGCGGTTCCATGACGCGATCTCGTCGCGTCCGCGGAAGTGTCGGCCCCAGTCGTCGAGCGCGCCGTCGGTGGGTGCGAATACCCGGGCGGACTCTCGGCGCGCACCACGATTTTCCGTGTCCGGGGAGGCGAGGTGCTGGCGGCGGAGAGGGCGCTCGCCGAGGCGGCGGCGTCGAGTCCGGATTCTGAACCCGCGGCGACAGGGTAAAGTAGTGAGCCGTGCCGTTCGCGGCACAAGCCACGGGCTGTGGCGCAGCTTGGTAGCGCACTTGACTGGGGGTCAAGGGGTCGCAGGTTCAAATCCTGTCAGCCCGACGTAATGCGAAAGGGTCGTCCATAAGGACGGCCCTTTTGCATTATCTCGTGCCGGTGGAACTGTACCTGCGAGCAGGTGGGCCCACGCCGCCAAGGGGCCCCGGGCGCCGCGCAGCCGCGTTTGGGGTGGCGGTGGGGACAAATCCTGTCAGCCCGACGTAATGCGAAAGGGTCGTCCGTAAGGACGGCCCTTTCGCAGTATCTCGTGCCGGTGGATACAAATCCTGTCCGCCCCACGCGACATGCACAGACGCGAAGGCGTGGGGTGCTCGCCCGGCTGGCCGAGCACCCCACGCGGCGTCGTCAGTTGAAGTCGGCCCGGTGCTGCTCGGCCCACTGCCCGAACGTTCGGGGGGCGATGCCGGTGAGGTTCTGCACGTCGTCGCTGAGCACGCCGGAGCGTCCGGCGCGGAACAGCTCCTGGAGGTTCTGCAGTCCCCGCGCCTGCGGCTCGGGGGTGCCGCGGGAGATGTTGACCTCGGCGAACTGCTCCGGGGTGACGGGCACGAACTCGATCTCGCGGCCCAGGACGTCGGCGAGGATCTCGACCTGCTCCCGGGCGGAGAGCGCCACAGGGCCGTTGAGGATGTAGCTGTGCCCCTCGTGGCCGGGCTGGGTCAGCACGGTGGCGGCGACACGGGCGATGTCGTAGGGGTCGATCGGCGGCGTGAGTCCGGGGTCGGTCGGGTCATAGACCTTTCCCTCGGCGGCGATGCTGTTCTTCCACCACAGCGCGTTGGAGGAGAGGGTGTTCGGCTTCAGGTAGGTGATGTCCAGACCCGAGGCGCGCAGCACGTCGTCGCGTGCCTTGATCGCAGCGCCGATGATCGGCATCGGGTGGATCACGGTCCCGATCGAGGACAGCACCACAATCCGACGCACGCCGGCGGCCTTGGCGGCGTCGACGACGTTCTGCGCCTGCGCGGGGACCGGCGCGGCCTGCATGAAGAAGATGGCGTCGACGCCGTGCACCGCCGAGCCCAGTGCGGTGGTGTCGTCGAGGTCACCGACGGCGAGATCCGCCGCCTCGGGCAGCTGCTGGCGAGCCTTGTCGGGGTTGCGGACATACGCGCGGACCTGGTGACCGGCGTCGATGAGCTGGGCGACGAGCTCGCCGCCGACGTTTCCGGTGGCTCCGGTGATGAGGAAATTCATGATGCTCCTTGATGAGGTTGTCGAGTGTCGTGAGATGGATGGATGGACAGGCGGGGTCACCACGGCACGTCGCCGTCGCGATCGCGGTAGCGGCCGGTGAGGTCCCGGTCCTCGCCGATCGCGAAGCGGATGATCGCGTCGGTGCCGTCCGTGACCGAGTGACCCATGCCGCCCGTGAACTTGGTCGCCGTCAGCCCCGGATCGGCGGCGTTGATCCGGACGCGGGGAAGCAGACGGGCGTAGCGCACGGTCAGCATGTTGATCGCAGCCTTCGAGGCTGCGTAGAACGGGTTGCCGACCCGTGACTCGATCGTGGAGCGGTCGTGGAACCTCGCCAGCGAGCCGAGGCCACTGGTCACGTTGACGATGCGCGGCTCCTCGGCGCGCTCCAACAGAGGCAGGAATCCGTGGATGACGCGGACGTAGCCGACCACGTTGGTCGCCAGCACCTGTTCGATTCCGGCGGCGGTGAGGTCGTGGACGTCGCCTTGCGGGCCGGTGATGCCGGCGTTGTTGATGAGGATGTCGAGGTGCCCGGCTTCGGCCTCCACGTGGGCGGCTGCCGCTTCGACCGACTCGTCGGAGGTGACTTCGAGCGGAACGAATCGCGTACCGATCTCCTGCGCCGCGGCGGTGCCGCGCTCGGGGTTGCGGGCGCCGACATACACGGTGCAGCCGGCCTCCACGAGGCGTCGGGCGGTCTCGAGTCCGATGCCCTGGCTCGCTCCGGTGACCAGCGCCACCGGAGCCGGTTCGCTGGATGATGCCATGCAAAGCTCCTTCCGGTCCGGGACCGATTCCCGGGCCGAAAGCAACTCTGCGTTCCGCGGTGCGCGACCGCGTGGCCCAGCCTGTGCCACCCTCACCAGGCTGTAGGAGAGGACACTGGAGGGCATGGAAGTCCTTCCTGAACTCGGCCCGCTGCTGCGCACGTGGCGCGGGCGACTGCAGCCGGCCGATGTCGGCTCGCCCTTCGGGTTCACCTCCACGCGGACCCCCGGGCTGCGACGAGAAGAGGTCGCCTGGCTCGCCGGTGTCTCCCCGGACTACGTCAAACGCCTCGAACAGGGCCGCGCACACCCCACCGCCGGTGTCGTGTACGCCCTCGCGCGTGCCTTGCGGCTCTCCGAGGCGGAGACTGCGAGCGCACTGCGTCTGGCCGGGCACGCGAGCGACCTGCGGGCGCTGATGCCGCGCCGGATCACTCCGAGCGTGCGGCGCCTCCTCGACCGGTTCCCCGACACCCCGGTGGCCGTGTTCGACGCTGCCTGGACCCGCCTGGACCAGAACCCGATGTGGAGCGCGCTGACAGGCGACCGTCGTGGCCGCGGCGAACGGGACGACAACCTCGTCTGGCGCATCTTCATGGGCGATCCGGGGCGGGTCCGCCACCCGCAGCCCGACCAGTACCGGGCATCGATAGTCGCCGACCTGCACCGAGTCCACACCCGCTACCCGAACGACTCCGATCTCGCCTCTCTGGTCAGCACGCTGCGACAGCGCAGCGACCAGTTCGCACGCCTCTGGGACACCTCCGCCCTCGGCGAGCATGGCAACGAACGCAAGACCATCGACCACCCCGAACTCGGACCCATCGAACTCGACTGCGACATCGTCACCGTCCAAGGAGCCGAGCTGCGGCTGATCATCTTCACCGCCGAACCCGGCACCACCGCAGCCGAACAGCTCCGGCTGCTCGATGTCATCGGCACCGAGCGCGTCGTCAGCCCCTGAATGCGCGGTTGAGGTCGAACGGGCTCTCACCGCTCCTGAGGGTCATCGTGGCGGCTGAATGTGCTCTTCGGCCTCGCGATGGACTATCAGCTCTTCACGGCATCCGGGATGCGCGAGGAGTACGTGCATGGGGCCGAAGCGCGACTCGCCATTCGCCGGGGCCTGCACGCGGGGCGCTCGGTGGTCACGGTGGCGGCGCTGATCATGGCGGCGGTGTTCGCCGGATTCACCTTCAGCCCGGACTCGATGGTGGCCCCTCTGGGGGTCGGCCTCGCCCCCGGCGTCCTTCTCGACGCTTTCATCGTGCGGCTGCTTCTCGTTCGCGCGCTCTTGCACCTGTGCGGTTCCGCCGCATGGTGGCTACCGCGCTGGCTCGACCGCATCCTGCCCGATATCGACGTCGAGGGCGTCGCGCTCGAACGCCGGGGAGTCGCGGCGGTCGCGCAGCGATCGCCCCGTCAGCCTCGCGCTCGCGGAATCACGAGCGGCGTCCCGGTCTCCGGATCCTCCAGCACCCGGCACGGCAGGTCGAAGACGGACTCGACGGTCTCGGCCGTCAGGGCAACATTCGGCGGACCCTCGACGACGATCTTCCCGTCGCGCATCGCGATGAGCCGATCGGCGTATCGGGCGGCGTGATTGAGGTCGTGCAGCACGGCGACGATCGTCCGACCCTGCTCGCGATTGACCAGGCGGAGCAACTCGAGCGCCTCGATCTGGTGCGCGATGTCGAGAAACGTGGTCGGTTCGTCCAACAGCAGGGTCCGGGTGTCTTGGGCGAGCGCCATGGCGAGCCAGACGCGCTGGCGCTGGCCTCCGGAGAGCGTGTCGACATCACGGGTGGCCAGGTCCGTCACGCTCGTCTGCTCCATCGCGAGGCGGACGGCCTGCTCGTCTCGATCCGTCCACGGTGCGAATGCGGGGCGGTGCGGGTGGCGGCCTCGGGCGACGAGGTCGACCACGCGCATCCCCTCGGGTGCCGAGTTGCTCTGGGACAGGAGCCCCAGCTCGCGGGCGAGTTCCCGCGCGCCGCGGGTGCGGATGTCATGGCCGTGCAGCACGATCTCGCCGGATGTCGGGCGTACGAGGCGCGCGATCGCTCGCAGCAGAGTCGACTTGCCGCATCCATTCGGCCCCACGATCGCGACGAACTCTCCCGCACGGATGTCGAGCGTCAGCGCGTCGACGACGGGCCGGTCGCGCTGGTAGGCGATCGCGACGTCGCGAAGAGCGAGCGCGGGAGGTTCCTGTGGCCCGGTCACAGCAGCCCCTGCTGCGCGTAGAGTTCCTCGGCGCGGTCGGTCTGGGTTTCGTCGTCCTCGTCGGAGGAGTAGACGTCGGCGAGACGGCGGTGGAACGCCTCGCCGGCGGCCTCATAGCGCGCGAGCCATCGCTCGCGATCGCGGCGCCAGTAGCCCATCGTCATCCACCGATGCGTCGGCCACGTCAGCTCGCGGCGCAGGTGGTGCCGCACGCGGCGCATGTCGCTGGCCTCGCCCGCGAACCACAGGTAGCCGGGCAGCGTGGTCTCGGTGAGCGCGAGTGTTTCGGGTACGAGCTGATCGGCATCCACCCAGCGCAGGGTGTCGCCTGCGCGTAGCGGCAGCTCCTGCCGGTCGGCGGGGTCCTCCACCGAGATCACGACGTGGATCGGCGGCGCGGCCCGCGCGGTCCGTTCCTCGAGGATTCGCCCGATCGCCGGGAGCGCGGTCGCGTCGCCGGACAGCGCGATCCACGTCGCATCCTCCGGCGGCGCGTAGTGCCCCCGCGGCTGATCGAATGCGACCTGGTCGCCGATGGCGGCCCGTGCCGCCCATTCGGTCGCAGGGCCCTCACCGTGCAGCATCAGGTCGATGTCCAGCTCGCCGGCTTCGGCGCGCCACGCGCGGGCCGTGTAGTACCGATGGACGGGCTCGCCGCTCGGGACGGGCACCGAGATGGCGAAGAACTCGTCGGCGCGGATACCGAGAGTCGGCGCCTCGTCACCGATGCGGATGTCGCCGATCGTGACGCGGACCATGTGCGGCGTGATCTCGCGTCGCGCGATGACTCGGCCGCTGTGCCGAATGTGTGCGGTCATCGGGTCGTCCTTTCTCGCGCGGACAGCAGCCACGCCAGGTAGATGCCGCCGAGGATGACGGTGACCAGCCCCGTCGGCAGGATGGTGGGAGCGAGCAGCCTCGACGCCGCGAGGTCGCTGAGGCTCAGCAGCACCGACCCGGTCGCCGCGGACGCCGCGAGCGGGATCGTGCCGGTGCGCCACGCGCGCCTCGCGATCTGCGGCGCGGCGAGTGCGATGAATCCGATCGGGCCGGCGATCGCCGTCGCGATCGAGACGAGCGCAACGGCGATCGCCATCGCGCCCCACCTCGTCGCGTGGGGGCGGGTCCCCAGTGTCGCCGCACGATCGTCGCCGAACTCGTAGGCAGCCAGTGCGGGGGCGAGCCCTCGGATCGCCGCCCCGGCGATCAGGACGGCGATGACGCTGGGGGCGACCCAGATCCCGTCGACGCCGTTGAGTGAGCCGGTGGCCCAGATCGCTGCGGCGCGCGCGACCAGGTCGTCCGAGCGCAGGACGATGACCGTGTTGACGGCGGCGAGGATCGCGGTGACTCCGATGCCGGTGACGACGAGCACGAATCCACTCGCTCCGGATCGGCTGCTGAGCGCGAACACCGCGACGGTGGCGGCGAGTCCGCCCAGAACGGCGCTTCCGGTGAGAGTGGCGACGCTGACGGTCCCCGCACTCATGGCGAGGAGGACACCGGTGAACGCTCCCGTCGACATGCCGAGGATGTCGGGGCTGCCCAGGGGGTTCCGGGTGACGATCTGGAACAGCGCCCCCGAGAGGGCGAGCATTGCCCCGACGGTGATGCCGAGCACGGCGCGGGGCAGGCGCCACTCGCGCACGACCATGACGATTCCGGGGTCGCCCTCGCCCGAGAGTGCGCGGATTGCATCACCGAGGTCGATGGCGAGGTCGCCCGTGGTGAGGGTGGCGAATGCGGCGACCGCGAGCAGCGCGCCTGCCACGGTCCATGCCAGTGCGCGCCGGCGCCGCAGCGTCGGGTCCAGGCGCGTCAGTGTCCGGGCCGTCATCGGGGTGACCTCCGGCGCTGCGTGAGGACCATCAGCATCGGCGCCCCGAGGAACGCCGTGACGACCCCGAGCGGCAGTTCGCGCGGGGCGATCACGGTCCGTGCCAGCAGATCCGCGCCGAGGATGAGCACGGGACCGCCGAGCAGGCTGTACAGCAGAGCGCGGGGCTGGTCGGCTCCCGTGAACCGGCGAAGGGCGTGGGGGACGAGGAGGCCGACGAAGGCGACCGGGCCGACTGCTGCGGTTGCGGTGCCGCAGAGCACCACGATGGCGAGGAACCCGACGAGACGCACGCGGGGCCCCCGCGCGCCGAGGCCGTGCGCGGCTTCCTCGCCGAGCACGAGCAGGTTGAGGCCGCGCCCGTTGCCGAACGCGATCGCCGCACCTGCCGTGATAACGCCGAGGACGAGGAGCGCGGTCGGGGCGTCGCGGGCCGCGAGCGAACCGGACTCCCACACGCGGATCCGCACGTAGTCCGCGGGGTCGAGGAGGCTCAGCGCCTGGGTGAATCCCGACAGCACGGCGGCGACGGCGACGCCCGCGACGACGAGGCGGGCGACGGAGGCGTCGCGGCGTGCGGTGCCGATGAGCGCGACGACGATGCTGGCGGCAGCGGCTCCCGCGAAGCCGAACCAGAGTGTCTGGCCGAAGTCCTGCAGGTCGAGGATGACGAACGCGACGGCCACGGCGAACGACGCCCCGGCGTTGACGCCCAGGATTCCCGGATCAGCGAGCGGGTTGCGGGTGAGTGCCTGCATGACGACCCCGGCGACGGCGAGCGCGCCACCGACGGCGATCGCGAGGATCGCCCGGGGGAGACGGAGCGTGTGAACGACGATCGAGGTCTGCGATCCGTCGGGCGAGAACAGGAGTGACAGCGCTTCGAGCGGCGAGAGCGGGGGAGTGCCGATGCACAGCGTCGCGATCGCGAGCACGACGATGAGGCCGATCCCGATCGGCACGAGGAGCAGGGAGGAGGGCCGTCGCGGTGTGCGACGGCCCTCCGGACGGATCGTTGGGATCATTCGCTCAGCGGCTGCAGAACCTTCTCGGTGAGCTCGTTGATCCAGTCCTGCGCCGTCTCGTAGTCGGTGACCGAGGTCGTGAGGCCGTAGACGGCTCCGGATTCGGCGACGGGGAGGCTCTGGAACAGTTCGGAGTCGATGATCTCCTGAATGCCCTCGAAGATCTCCCCATCCGTCGAGGCGAACGTCAGCGCCTGGGTCACCCCGTCGAACACGACCGGGATCTGATCGAGGGGCAGCGACACGTAGCCGCTTCCCTCGGTGTCCTCGATCTGCGCGCCGGCTCCGTAGTTGAGGCCCATCTCGGTGACGACGAGGTTGCCGGTCGCGCCGGTGGGCAGCTGGACGGAGAACTGACCGGCTTCGTTGCCGAACGAGAAGTTGATCCACACGTTCTGTTCGATCACCTCGCGGTACTGCTCCTTGGTCGCGTCGCGGAGCTCCTCGTAGGCGGCCTTGCTCGCCTCCCAGACGTCGGTCGTGCCGGTGGCTTCGGCCGCCTGCTCGGTCAGCGACTGCCAGTCTCCGCGGTCGTCGCCTCCCAGGATGACGGTCGGCGCGATCGAGCTCAGGCGCTCGAAGGCGGCTTCGTCGACCTCGTAGGCGTCGCCGATGATCAGCTCGGGCGTGGTCGCCGCGAGCGCTTCGAAGTTGATCTCGCCATACGTGCCGATCACCGCGGCATCGGCGATGAAGTCCTGCTGCGCCTGCGTGTAGCTGTCGAGCCACTGCGAGTAGTCGATCGTCGCGATCGGCTGGATGTCGAGGGACATGAGCTGCCAGGGCGTGTCGTAGGAGACGGCAGCGACGCGATCCGGGTCGCTGGGGACCTCGATATCGCCGTACACCGTCTCGACCGTGAATGTGTCGGATGCGGCGGGCGACACGTCGCTCGTGTCTGACGTGCAGGCGCTCAGCGCGGCTGTGGTGACGACCGCGATCAGCGCGATGGCGCCGGTTCGACGAAGTAGGGACACACGTGCTCCTCGAATGGTTAGGTAAGGGTTACCTAATTATCCAGAAGTTTCAGGCCGATCTCGTGTCGAGACCTGCGCAGATCCGTCCGCTTCGTTCGCGAATCGGTCAGCTGGCGTGGATGCCGCGTGCGAACTCGCGCGGAGAGGTACCGGTTTCCCGTCGAAATGCCGTCGCGAACGCGGACGGTGAGTCGAAGCCCACGATCCGCGAAACGGATGCGACGGAGTGGCCGAGAAGCAGCTCGGCCATGGCTGCTTGAACGCGCAGCCGCGTGCGCCACGCCGAGAACGACAGACCCGTCTCGACCCCGAACCGCCGGGTGAAGGTGCGGACGCTCACTGAGCAGTCGGAGGCCCACTGCTCGACCGTGCGCGGATCGCCCGGAGCCTGCGCGAGCTCGAGAGTGACCTGCCGCAGCCAGTGAGTCGTCGGCTGAGGCAGCCCGTCGTCGGCGCGGGCGTCGAGCGACAGGAGGTCGAGCGCGAACGACTCCGCCCGCTGCCGCGGTTCGGGTCGTTCCTCGACTTCAAGGTGGCTCAACACGGCGTCCAGAAGTGGCGACGTTGTGAGGACCGTGGGCTGCTGCAGCGCCCCCGGGAGCACGGTCGTGGCGAACCAAGTGCACCGCATCCCGTTGCCCGGCTTGGCGCGCACAGCGTGCGGGCACCCCGCGGGGATCCAGATGGCCGCTCCGCGTGGCAGCACGTGCACGCGCGTC
>NZ_VRTZ01000002.1:0-903400 GCF_008017545.1 Homoserinibacter sp. GY 40078
CCACCGGTGCGACCTCCGGTGAGACGGGAACGGCGGGCGCCGGGCGCTCCGCGAGCAGGGTCGCGACGGGTGCGGCATCACTGCGGGCGGGCGCGCTCGGACGCGCGTGCTCGGTCCAGCCGGCCCCTGACCACCACCTCTCGCGGGCGGGGTCGCCGGGGTCGGCGAACCAGCCCGCTGAGGGCAGGCCGGATCCCGTCGACTCCATGACGTCTACCGTCACCGACTCCGGCCCCTGCTCTCTAGCCCCCGAAGGGGGCAGGCCCGCTCAGTCGAGCCCGGCGGACCGGCGTGCCGCCCCGACGAACGCGGGGCGCACCTCGCCCCATCCGTCGAGGTACCCGCCGACCATCGCCGCGTCGCGCAGCAGCACGAGCTCGCGGGCCCGGTTCTCGGGACGGTCCATCTCGGCCGCTTCGAGCAGCTGCTCGAGGGTGGTGCGGAACCACTCGCGGTGCCGCGCAACGGTGCCGCGCACGGCGCTCGCCGCATCCGGGTACTCGGCGGAGGCGTTGATGAACGGGCATCCGCGAGTGTGGTTGCGTGCGACGTCGTCGGCGAGCTCGTCGATCACGAGCGCCAGCAGGTCTCGGGGAGCCGCCCCGCTCTCGCCCGCGCGTGCGAAGGCCTCGCGGATGTGGGCGTCCTCGACGCCGAGGTAGGCCTCCACGAGGTCCTCTTTGCTCGGGAAGTGCCGGTAGAAGGTGGCGCGGGTGACGCCTGCCTCGCCGACGATGCGGTCCACACCGACAGCGTGGATGCCTTCCCGGTAGAAGAGCTCGGATGCGGTCGCCAGGAGGCGCTCGCGGGCAGCGGAGGATCTCATACACGAAATGATAGAACGATCTTTCTCTTTTTGCTTGACATGCGCCCCGCGGAGGTCTAGTTTCGCCTCAGACAAGAAAGAACGGTCGTTCTACAAGACGATCATCTGAAGGAGAAGAAGACATGACCGCCACCAAGCCCCCGATCGTCCTCATCCACGGGCTGTGGATGACTCCGAAGAGCTGGGACACCTGGGCCGCGTACTTCGAGGCGCGCGGGCACCAGGTCATCCGTCCGGGCTGGCCCGGTATCGACGACCGCGAGGTCGCCGACATCCGCCGCGATCCCGAGGCGCTGAAGGGGATCGGCCTGCGCCAGATCGCCGATCACTACGAGCGCATCATCCGGGAGCTCCCCGAGAAGCCCATCATCATGGGGCACTCCTTCGGCGGCCTGCTCACGCAGATGCTGGCCGACCGTGGCCTCGGCGTCGCATACGTCGCGGTGACCCCCGGCCAGCCGGCCGGCATCACCACGCTTCCGCCGTCGACCGCCCGCACGGGGTTCCCGATCCTCAGCAACCCCTTCCGTCGCAACGGCGCCTCGCCGATCTCGAAGGCGCACTTCCACTTCACCTTCGGCAACGACCTGAGCCGCGCCGCGTCGGACGCCATCTGGGAGGAGCAGGCGGTGCCGTCGTACAACCGGGTCTTCTTCGAGGGCGTCGCGGGTGCATTTAACGAGAAGGGTGGCGTCAGCCACGTGGACTTCGCCACGCCCGACCGCGCCCCGCTCCTCGTGATCACCGGTGAGATCGACCACGTGGTGCCGCCGGCCATCGGCAAGGCGATCGTCAAGAAGTACCGCGCGAGCGGAAGCCCCGCGATCGTGGAGTACAAGGAGTTCCCCGGCCGCACGCACCGCATCGTCTCGCAGGAGGGCTGGGAGGAGGTCGCCGAGTTCGCGATCGACTGGGCGACCGCGCACCTCGGCTGACGCCGTGACGCTCGGTGAGGGGCGACGATCCGATGACGCGGATCGCCGCCCCTCACCGCGTCCGCCGGCGGCTTCCGAAGGTCGGGGGCGGGTGGCAGACTCCCCGCATGGTGACCGAAGACGAGCGTCGGGTGGCCGATGCCTCACGTGAGCGCCTCGCGGGGCTCGCGGGTCCGTTCCTCAGCCGTCCCGGGGTCACCTGGGGGCGGATGTTCTCGACCGAGGGCCTCGGGGTGCGGGGCAAGATCTTCGCGGTCGTGACCCACGTCGGCGACCTCATGGCGAAGGTGCCGGAGGCGCGGGCCGACGAGCTCGTCGCCGACGGCAAGGTGACGCGCATGATCATGCGTGGCCGCGAGATGCGGGAGTGGGTGGTCTCACCCGCCGACGCCGACGACGCCGCATGGATCGCATTGCTCGATGAGTCGTACGCCTACCTCGACGCCATCACTCCGGGAGGGTGACACATTTCCCCGGTGTTTCAGGAGAGGCCCGGGGCGCGGATCTTCGTGACGCGTCACAAGAGCGATTGACGGAGTTTGTCGCTCGTTCCGATGAATCGGCCATCAGGGTGCCCGGAGACTGGCAATGTCGCCACAGCCGACGGCAGCCGCGCTCCATCTGCTGCACCCTCCGGCGCCCGTGCCGGAACCGACTCTCATTGGAGGCACCCGCCCGTGTTCCCGCCCCGTCGACGCATCTATGCGTCCGCAGCACTCGCCCTCACCGGCCTCATCGCGCTCAGCGCGTGCTCGGCCGGAGACTCCGGAGAATCCGGAGACGACGGCACCAAGAAGCCGCTCGTGATCAGCCTCGACAGCTCGGTCGACATCCTCGACCCGCAGGCGTGGCGCACGCCCGCCTCGATGGTCACGACCGGCAGCCTCGTCGAGCAGCTCATCGAGCAGACCTACACCGCATCCGGAGACCTCGTGCAGATCGGCACGGCCGACGGGTTCGACCCGGCGCTCGCCGAGAGCTTCGAGTACTCCGAGGACGGCAAGGTCCTCACCCTGAAGCTGCGCGAGGGGCTCACCTTCCAGGATGGGTCGCCGCTCACCGCCGACGACGTCGTCTGGACCTTCCAGCGCGGCCTCGAGGGCCCCGGCTACATCAAGGTGCTCTACCCGATGGTGGGCATCACGAGCGCCGACCAGTTCGTCGCCCTCGACGACCTGACCGTGCAGATCACGACGCCGTTCGCGACCCCGCTGCTGCCGAAGATGCTCGCGATGCAGCCCTTCGGCATCCTGTCGCACGAGTCCGGCGAGGCGAACGCGACCGACGACGACCCGTGGGCCGGTGACTGGTTCCGCGAGAACGACAACTCCTCCGGGCCCTACACGGTCTCGTCCTACGACCCGACCACGAGCATCACGCTGACCCCGAACGAGTCGTACTACGACCAGGACTCGATCATGAACTCGGGTGTCACGATCCAGTTCGTGAGCGACCCGGCGCAGCGTGCGCTCCTGCTCCAGAGCGGTGAGATCGACCTGGCGCAGGGCCTCCCGCTCGACCAGGTGGCGGAGCTCGAGGATGTCGACGGGCTGACCGTCGTCTCGGAGGACTCGAACCGACTCGAGTACCTCGGCTTCAACACGAGCATCGCCCCGTTCGACGACCCGACGGTCCGTCAGGCGATCGCGAAGGCGCTGCCCTACGACACCTTCGTGAGCGACGTGCTCTACGGCTACGCGAAGCCGTCGACCGGCATCGTGCCGTCCGGGATGGTCACCCACTCCGACGAGGCGGGCGAGTTCACCCAGAACCTCGACGAGGCGCGTGCGCTTCTCGAGGAGGCCGGGGTCGGCGAGTTCTCGACGACCCTCTCGTTCAAGCAGTCCTCGGCGGTCGAGACGCGTGCCGCCGTGTTCATCCAGTCGGCACTCGCCGAGCTCGGTATCACGGTCGAGGTCACCCCGCTTCCGGACGCCGAGTTCACCCAGCGCACCAACGCACGTGAGCTGCCGATGTACCTGAACAACTTCCTGGGCTGGGGAGCCGACCCGTTCTACCAGATGAAGTCGCTCGTCGGCAGCGGTGCGGGCACCAACTTCACCACTTACGCCAACGAAGACCTCGACGCGCTCATCCAGAGCGGATTCGAGACCTCCGACGAGGCGGAGCGTGAGGCGATCTCGGCCGAGGCGCAGAGCGTCATCTACGACGAGATGCCGATGGTGCCGATCTGGAACCCGGACTGGACCTTCGTGGTCCGCGACGGTGTCTCGGGCCTCACGAAGGACAACACCGAGCAGCTCCGGCTGCAGTACCTCACCAAGGAGTGAGGTCGAAGGAGCCGACCGGGATCTGGCACCCGGTCGGCTCCTTCTCCGTTCCGTTCTCGACCACTGAAGGCACCCCGTGATCCGCTACCTCCTCCGCCGTGTGGGCATCTCGCTCATCACCGTGGCGGGCCTCGCGCTCGTGGTGTTCCTCGTCGTCCGCATCCTTCCGGGCGATGCCGCCGCCGCACGGCTCGGGCCGGAGGCGAGCCCCGAGGACATCGAGGCGCTCCGCGCCAAGCTCGGTCTCGACCAGCCGCTCATCGTGCAGCTCGGCGACTACCTGTGGGGCCTGCTCCACGGCGACCTCGGGCTCGCCGTCTCGACGGGCCGCCCGGTCGCCGACGAGCTGTTCGCCCGCCTCCCCGCGACCATCGAGCTCGCCGTCGCGGGACTCCTCGTCGCGCTCGTGATCGGTTTCCCGCTCGGGATGCTCGCCGCCTCGCGACGGGGACGCGCGAGCGACGCGATCGCGCGGGTGTTCGCGGTGCTCGGCTCGAGCATGGCGCCCGTCTGGCTCGGGCTGCTCCTCATCTTCGGGCTGTATTCCGTCGCGCGGATCTTCCCGGGTCCGGTGGGTCGGCTTCCGATCGGGATGCCGCCGCCCGAGCACATCACCGGCATGTACGTGCTCGACGGACTGCTCACCGGGAACTTCGCGGCGACCGGCGAGGCGCTCCGCTACCTCGCCCTGCCCGCCCTGACCCTCGGGCTCGGCGCGTCCGCCGCCGTGCTCAAGATGGTGCGCTCGGCGATGATCGCGACCGCCGAGAGCGGATTCGTCCGCACCGCCCGCGCCTACGGCGTGCCGGGGCGCGAGATCCTGTGGCGCGACCAGCTGCGCAACGCGATGCTGCAGGTGCTGACCGCGATCGGCCTGGTCTTCGGCTTCCTGCTCGGTGGCAACGTGATCGTCGAGCGGCTGTTCAGCTGGCCCGGGATGGGCCGGGTCGCCTACGACGCGCTCGGCAGCAACGACCTCGAGCTGCTGCAGGGGTACGCCCTCATCATCGGAGTCATCTACATCGCCCTGAACTTCGCGGTCGATCTGCTCTACGGAGTGATCGATCCGCGCATCCGCCTGGGAGGACGCTCCTCGTGACCGCACCAGCCGCACCCATGCGCGCGACCGCGACCGAGTCGCGCCGGCCGCGTCGCCGTCGTCCGTTCCTCGTCGTCGGCACCGCGATCATCGGCGCGCTCGTCGTGCTCGGCGCCGTCGGTCCGCTCTTCGTCGCGGACCCGGCCGCCCTCGTGGCTCCCGGGTTCCAGCCGCCGTCGGCCGAGCATCTGTTCGGCACCGACAGCTACGGCCGCGACATCTTCGCGCGCTCGGTGCACGCGATCTGGATCGACCTCGCCCTCGGCGTGAGCGTCGCCGTGCTCGCGATGATCGTCGGCTCGGCCGTGGGGGTGCTCTCGGGCTACATCGGCGGACGCTTCGACGACGTCGTGATGCGGCTCGTCGACATCCTGATGGCGTTCCCCGGCTTCATCCTCGCGATGATCCTGCTCGTCTCGATCGGCGACAGCATCCCGAACCTCGCCATCGCCCTCGCGGTGGCGCAGATCGCCCCGTTCGTGCGCCTCGTGCGCGCGAAGGCGCTCAGCGAGCGCGAGCTCGAGTACGTCTCGGCCGCGCGGGTGTCGGGGTCGCGCTGGTATCGCACCGCGTACCGTCACGTGCTGCCCAACTCGATCCGCCCGGCGGCCGTGCAGTTCACGCTCGTCTGCGGCTACTCGATCCTCAACGTCGCGGGACTCGCCTACCTCGGGGTCGGCATCCACCCGCCCACCGCCGAGTGGGGCGTGATGGTGGCCGAGGGTGCCGCCAACATGCTCACCGGGCAGTGGTGGACGGCCTTCTTCCCGGGCCTCATGATCGCGATCACCGTCATGGCCCTGCACTTCATCGGCGACGAGCTGGCGGGAGACCCGCGATGACCCGGCTGTCCATCGAATCGTTGAGCGTCGAGGTCGAGTCCTCCGGCGCCCGGATCCTCGACGACGTCTCGCTCACGATCGGCGCGGGCGAGATCGTCGGCCTCGTCGGTGAGTCGGGGTCGGGCAAGTCGATGACCTCGCTCGCCACGATGGGCATCCTGCCGCGGGGGCTGCGCGCCACCTCGGGACGCTTCCTCGTCGACGGAATCGACGTGACCGACGCCGCGAACCGTTCGGTGTCGTCGCGGTTCGCGATGATCTTCCAGAACCCGCGCGACTCGCTGAACCCCCTCATGCGGGTCGGCGCTCAGATCGCCCGGATGGTGAGCCTCCACCAGGGGCTCGACCGGAAGGCGGCGCAGGCGGAGGCGGTCGACCTGCTCGGCCGGGTGCACATCGCCGATCCCGCCGCGGCGGCGCGCAAGTACCCCCACCAGCTCTCGGGCGGCATGTGCCAGCGTGTGATGGTTGCAATGGCACTGGCCTGCCGCCCGAGCCTCCTCATCGCCGACGAGCCCACGACGGCGCTCGACGTGACGGTGCAGGCGCAGATCCTCGACCTGATCGTCGAGCTCGTCGAGCAGACCGGATGCGGCGTGCTGCTCGTCACCCACGACCTCGGCGTGGTCGCCGAGACGTGCGACCGGGTGAACGTGCTCTACCGGGGCGACCTCGTGGAGCACGGCGCGACGGCCGAGGTCTTCGCGAACCCGCAGCACGAGTACACGCGGTACCTGCTCGAGTCCGGCCGGGAACTGGAGGTCGGCGATGGCGCTGCTTGAAGCCGAGGGCCTGCGCAAGGAGTTCACGACGGGCCGCCACACGGTCGTCGCGCTCGACGGCATCGACCTGTCGCTCGAAGCAGGTCGCACCCTCGCGATCGTCGGCGAGTCCGGATCCGGCAAGTCGACGTTCGGCTCGATCGTCGCGGGCCTGCAGAGGGCCGACGCGGGTGAGCTGCGCTTCGACGGACGCTCGATCGGCCACGGCCGGTACCGCGGAGCGTTGCGTCGCGGCATCCAGATGGTCTTCCAGAGCCCGCTGCAGTCGCTCGACCCGACGTTCACGGTCGAGGGCACGCTCGCCGAGCCCCTCCGGCTGCTCGCGGGGATGTCGCGCGCTGCCGCGAACGCGCGCATCGACGAACTGCTCGACCTCGTGCACCTGCCGCGCGAACTGCGTCGTCGCCGCCCCGGCGAGCTCTCCGGCGGCCAGCAGCAGCGCGTCGCGATCGCACGAGCGCTCGCGCCCGCACCGCGGCTCGTGGTGCTCGACGAGCCGACCTCGGGCCTCGACCAGTCGGTGCGCGGCCGCATCGTGTCGCTGCTACGCGAGCTGCAGTCCGAGACGGGCGTCGCCTACGTCTTCATCACCCACGACATCGATGTGGCGGGCGCGATCGCCCACGATGTCGCCGTCATGCAGCGTGGGCGGGTCGTCGAGCTCGGCCCCCGCGCATCCGTGCTCGAGTCGCCGACCGAGCCCTACACCCGGGCGCTGCTCGACGCGGTGCCCACCATGGACCCCGGTCGCCGTCGTCGGCGCGCGGCCGCCCCGGAGGCCGAGGCCTCCCCGACCCGCGAGGAGATGTGATGCGATTCGGACTCGGAGTGCCGACCGGTACCGAGGGGCTCATGTACCCGGTGCCGTACGCCGACCCGGAGCAGGCCGTCCGGCTCGCGGTCGAGGCCGAGCGCCTCGGATTCGACAGCGTGTGGGGCAATGACCACGTGACGACCCAGCGCTATGTGCGCGAGGAGTTCGCCGATCCGCCGCGCTACTACGACCCGTACGCCTACCTCTCGTACGTGGCGGCGTCGACGACGACGCTGCGGCTCGCGACCGCGATCACGGTGTTCGCGTTCCGCAACCCGGTGGTGCTCGCGAAGCAGGCCGCGACGCTCGATCAGCTCTCGGGCGGCCGGTTCATCTTGGGCGTCGGCATCGGCGCCTACCGCGAGGAGTCCCTCGCGATGGACCCGGACCGCGAGCTGCACCGCGGTACGCACGCGGAGGAGTACCTGCAGGCGCTCGAGCTCCTGTTCTCGGAGCGCCGCGCGAGCTTCGAGGGGCGCTACGTGCACTTCGAGGACGTCGAGAGCTTCCCGAAGCCCCGCCAGGCGACCTTGCCGATCCTCTCGGGCGGCAACGCGGTCGGCTCGCGCGAGCGCGCGGCGAAGTACGGCCACGGCTGGATCCCGGCGGTGCTGTCGCCGGAGGAGATCGCGGCCGGGCTCGCCGAGATCCGGGACATGGCGGCCGCCGCCGGCCGGACGCTCCCCGCGGACTTCGACGTCGCCCCGCAGTTCTCCGTCGCGCCGGGACGCGACACCGCATCCGCCCTCGCCGCCTTCGAGACCTCGCAGCTCGCGAACCACATGCGCTCGCTCTCGAAGACGACCCTCAAGGGCCAGCAGGACGACTGGGTGAACCGCAACCTCGTCGGAAGCCACGAGCAGATGCTCGATCAGGTCCGCGCCTACGCCGCGGCAGGCGTGACGACCATGTCGGCGCTGCTGTTCGCCTGCAACACCGTCGAGGAGACGCTCGACATGATGGCCGACTTCGCCGAGAACGTCATCCACCCCTACCGCCGCGAGATCGGAGCCACCGCGTGAGCGCGCGCCTCATCGACCCGTCCCTCATCGCCGCCCGTCGCGACCGGCTGCGTCACGCCCTCCTCGGTGCGCCCTTCGACACCGTGCTCACCTTGAGCGGGGCGAACTTCGACTACGCCACGGGATACCGCAGCGTCTCGGCGACGGTGCACGGGATCTCGCCGCTCGCGGCGCTCGTGCGTGCCGACGAGCTGCTCGTCGTGGGGCCGGTCTCCGACAGCGCCCCCGGCTTCGATCAGGGTCTCGTCGAGGGCGACTTCCTGGCGTACGGCCGGTTCTACTTCGAGTCGGATGGGGGCCGTGCCGAGGCCTCCCGCCTCGTCGAGCAGAACGCCGACTACGGCTCGGCGATCGCGGCGGCGGTGCTGCGTCTGGGGCTCGGCTCCGCGCGGATCGGCCTCGACGAGCGCGCCTGCCCGGCGCCGCTGCGCGCGCAGCTCGCCGAGCTGCTGCCGGGCGTCGAGTTCGTGGACGCGAGCGACTGGCTCGCGGGCGTGCGGGCGGTGAAGCTGCCCGGCGAGGTCGACCTCCTGGAGCGCAGCGCCCGGATCGTCGAGTCGGCGATCATCGCCGGCATCGAGGCGGCCGGGGTCGGCGTCACGGAGGCCGAGATCGCGGCCGTCGTGAGCTCGCGCATGGTCGCCGAGAACGCGGAGCCCCGCTTCGTCGTCGTGACCTCGGGCCCTCGGTCCGCGCTCGCGGACGCCTACGCGACCGGACGCGCGCTCGAGCGAGGCGATCTGCTCCGCTTCGATGTGGGCGGCATGTACGAGGGCTACTGGAGCGACCTCGGCCGCACGGCGGTCGTCGGCGAGCCCACGGCGCGCCAGACCGCCTACTACGACGCGATCCTCGCGGGGGAGGACGCCCAGTTCGCGCTCGCCGCCCCCGGAGTCCCCGCCGAGGAGCTCTTCGACCGCGCCATCCAGGTCGTCGAGTCCACCGGCGGGCCCGCGCCCTACCGCCGTCAGCACTGCGGCCACGGCATCGGGCTGGAGGTCTACGAAGCGCCTATCGTGCGTCCGTCGAGCCCGACCCTGCTCGAGGCGGGCATGACGTTCTGCTTCGAGACCCCCTACTACGAGCTCGGGTGGGGCGGGATGATGGTCGAGGACACGCTCGTCGTGACCGACCACGGCATCCGGCTGCTGACCGACCGCGCGAGAGGGCTGACGGTGATCCCCGCATGAGCGCGTACCTCGGCCACCTCGTCCACCCGATCACGGGGGAGCGCGTCGACGAGGCGGACGCGTACCTGCCGACCGAGGTCGAGGGGGCGAACGTCTACGCCGTGCCCGCCTACGAGCTCTCGCGGCTGCGCGGCCTCGAGACCACCGACGATCCCGGGATCTTCCGCTATCGGCCCTTGCTGCCGATCGCCGACGGTCCCGTGGTCTCGCTCCACGAGGGCGGTACCCCGCTCGTGGCGCTTCCCGGGCTCGGAGACCGCCATGGGCTGCCGCGCCTCACGGTCAAGGACGAGTCGCGCAATCCCACGTGGTCGTACAAGGATCGCCTCGCCGCCGTCGCGGTCACGAAGGCCGTGCAGGAGGGGCGTGACACCGTCGTCGTCTCGAGCACCGGCAACCACGGCGCGGCGGTGGCGGCCTATGCGGCGCGCGCGGGCATCCGCTGCGTCGTGCTCACCCTCGCGTCGGTGCCGCAGGCGATGAAGACCATGATGCAGAGCTTCGGTGCCGAGGTCGTGGCGCTCGAGAAGCCGGCGGATCGCTGGGTGCTCATGCGCCAGCTCGTCGAGCAGCGCGGCTGGGCGCCGATGTCCGGGTTCGTCGGCCCGCCTTCCGGGTCGAACCCCTACGGCTGCGAGGGCTACAAGACGATCGCGTATGAGCTGCACGCGCAGCTGGGCGATGTTCCGGATGCGGTGATCGCGCCGGTGGCCTACGGCGACGCGATCGCGGGGTTGCATCGCGGCTTCGTCGACATGGTCGAACTGGGACTGACCTCGCGTGTGCCGCGACTGATCGCCGCCGAACCGTTCGGGCCGTACGGTCAGGCGCTGCGTGACGGCTACCGTCCGGACGCGCAGATGCCGGCGGGCGCCTCGGTCGCGTTCTCGATCGCGACGCCCTATGCCACGTGGCAGGGCTGGAACGCGCTGCAGGCGACGGGTGGTGCCGCCGCCTCCGCGGACGACGACGCGACGATGGCCGCCCAGCGCGACCTCGCGGCGCTCGACGGCATCTTCCTCGAGGCCTCGTCGGCGATCACCGCCGCCGTACTGCCCGAACTCGTCGAACGGGGAGAGCTGACCGCCGATCAGAGCGTCGTGCTGCTCGGCACCTCCACCGGCCTCAAGGATGTGCCGACCGCGGCGGAGCGTCTTCCCGCGGTCTCCGTGATCGAGCCGGAGCTCGCGGCTCTCGACCGCGCGATCGACGCCGCATGAGGATCGGCGTCGCCCCCTCGGGTCGCCGTAGCGCGGCCGACGCCGTGACGCTCGCGCGTCTCGCGGAGGACGCGGGTCTCGACGAGGTGTGGGTGAGCGAGGACTACCTCGAGCGCGGCGCATTCGCGGTCGCCGGGGCGATGGCGGCCGTGACGAGCAGAGTGCGCGTCGGTCTCGGTGTCGTGAACCCGTGGACCCGGCACGTGGCGCTCACGGCCATGGAGGCCCACGCGCTCGACGAGGTCGCGGACGGACGCAGCGTGCTCGGCATCGGCGCGAGCAACAAGGGCTGGATGCAGGACCGCCTCGGCATCCCGTTCGAGCGGCCCATCGCACACCTCGCCGACTACACGCGCGGCCTGCGCACGCTCCTCGCCGGGGAACGGCTCGTCGGCCGGATCGGCGGGCAGGACGTCGACGCGGCGCTCGACGCGCATCCGCCCCGGAACGTGCCGATCGTGTGGGGCGTCAAGGGCCCCCGGGCGCTCGAGCTGTCGGCCACGGAGGCCGACGGTGTGATGCTCTCGGTGCTCTCATCGCCCGACTACGTGCGCTGGGTGCGCGAGAGCTACCAGCCCCGTGACATCGTGGCCTATGCCTCGTTCGCGGTCGACGCGGATCGATCCGTCGCCCGCGAGCGTCTGCGGGCGCACACGGCGCGCTTCCTCGGCATGCACGGCGCCTCGGCCATCACGGAGCGCGCCGGCCTGAGCGCGGAGTTCGCGACCGCGTGCCGTGAGCGATTGCTCGCCGGGACGAGTGCGGCGGATCTCGTGGACGACGATGTCGTCGGCGCGGTCACGGTCTCCGGCACGGTCGACGACGCGGCCGCCGCCCTGCTCGCCCACCGCGACGCGGGCCTCGACTCGCTCGTCGTCATCGACGACGGCTCGGCCGACCCCGCGGAACTCGTCGCGGGGATCGTGGCCGTCGCCTCCCACGCGGGCCTCGGCTGAGGCCGAGCCGCCCGCGGCATCCGGTCAGCTCGCGTCGAGCGCGAGCACGACGCGCGCGATGTCGCGGGGGTCGTGCAGGTCGACGCCCGAGAGCTCCTCGATGCGCCTCAGCCGGTACATGACCGTGTTCTTGTGCAGGTGGAGCGCCGTGGCCGTCGCCGCGAGCGAGAGGCTCGTGTCGAGGTAGCAGCGGAGCGTCTCCTCGAGGTCGGCGCCGAGCGGTGCGAGGTAGCGTGCCCGCAGCTCGCGAAGCAGGTTGTTCTCCCGCTCCGCGAGCACCTCGAGCAGCGTGTCCACGTAGCGCACCGCTCGGCGCGGCTCGGTGTCGTCCACGATCTCGAGCGTCTGGATGGCCTGGCGGCACGACATGTTGAGCTGCGCGAGTCCGAGGCGAGGTTCGCCGACGGCTGCGCGCACCGGATCACGCAGGGCCGTCTCGGCGATCGCCTGCTCGACGACCGGCACGATGTCGGCCGAGCTTCCGGGCCAGGCGAGCGCCAGGAGCGCGATCGGCCCCGCGTCGATGTGCACGGTACCGGAGAGCGTCGTCGCGCCCGTCGCCGAGGTGAGCCGGAAGACGAGGTGGTGCCGCACGCGCTCGATGGCCGCCGGGTCGGCATCGCCCGCGAGGGAGGCGGCGACCGCCACGAACCGGGTCTGGTCGGTGTCTTCGAGGCCGAGTACGCGGGCGAGCTCCTCCACCTCGGCGGCGTCGATGGGCGAACCGATCGCGAGGCGGCTGAAGAGCGTGGGCTCGGTGAGCAGGTTGCTGGCCGAGATCTGCTGCTGCATCGCCGTGTAGGCGTTGAGCATGGCGAGTTCGAGCCGATCGAGCATCTCGATCATGGTGACGCGTCCCGCGCGGGCGTGCGACGGCCGCACCTGCATCCGGGAGCACCAGCCGGTGTACTCCTCGCTGAGGGTGCGCTCGGCGATCCGGAACGACTGGATGAGCGCGGCGTGCGAGACGCCCTGCAGCGCGCGCCGCTCGCCGTTGCGGGCGCAGCGTGCCAGCTCCTCCGGATTCGGGTCGCGGTCTTCGAGCAAGCACACCATGACGTTGTGGATGTTCTCGCGGATGCGGTCGGCGAGGTCGCCGCGCTCGAGCAGCAGCGTCGAGTACGGGGGGACCGTCTGCCAGACCCGGTCGACGATCGCCGACATGAGAGCCTCGAAGTCCTTGAGCATCGCGCGGGCGACGCGCTGCACGTCCTCGGTCACGGGCATGGCGGCGTCGCCTTCCGGTGCCGCGAGGAGTGCATCCTCCTACGGTAGAGGGATTCGCTGGGGGATCGCCCTGTGTGCTTGCGAGTGTCAGGAGATACGGTCATCCGCTTTACGAAAGTAAGGATGAGTGGGGCACGTGCAATACGTTCGTAACGTCGTCTCGATAGTGTGCCTATCATGCAGCAACCGAGCGCGGCCGCGGCCACACTTCCGGCGTCCGGCATCCGCGAGATCGTGAACCTCGTCGTCGATGACCCCGCCGTGCGTCGCCTCGAGATCGGCGAGCCGGACGCCGCGACTCCGCCGCACATCCTCGAGGCTGCGCGGCGTGCCCTCGAAGGGCGTCTCGGCTACGTGCAGAGCGCCGGTATGCCGGTTCTGCGGGAGGCCATCCGCGACCGGCTCGAACGCGTCTCGGGCATCCAGGCGCCGCTCGAGCGCATCATCGTCGGGCAGGGCGCCGTGCAGGCGATCGCCGCAGTCATGGCGGCCGTGGTCGGGCCGGGGGACGAGGTGCTCGTACCCGACCCCGCGTGGCCCGTCTACGAGATGCAGGCGCAACTGCTCGGCGCCCGCCCCGTGCGCTATCCGCTCCGCGCCGAGAACGGCTATCTTCCCGACCCGGACGAGCTGCTCGCGCTCACGACGCCCCGCACACGCGTGCTCGTGCTGAACTCGCCCTCGAACCCCGCGGGCTCCGTCGCGCCCGCAGCGCTCATGGAGCGTCTCGTGCGCGACGCCGCCGCGCGCGGAGTGCTCGTCATCTCCGACGAGGTCTACGACGAGATGGTCTTCGACGGGACGCACGTCGGCGCGCACGCCTTCGCCCCCGACTCGGTGGTGAGCGTCTTCTCGTTCTCGAAGACCTATGCGATGACGGGGTGGCGCGTCGGCTACGCCGTGGTCCCGGCACCGCTCGCGGTCACTCTCGAGCGCGTTCAGGAGACCCTGCTCTCGTGCGTTCCGACCATCGCCCAGCATGCGGCGCTCGCGGCGCTGCAGGGACCGCAGGACAGCGTCGCCGCGAACCGCGAGCGGTACCGTCGCCGCCGCGACGCGGCCGTCGCGCAGCTCGCCGCGGGTGGGATCGCAGCGCCCGCCCCGGGCGGCGCGTTCTACCTCCTCATGCCGCTCGCGCCCGGTGCCGACTCCCGCGCAGCAGCTCTGGATCTCGCCACCCGCGGGGTGTCGGTGGCGCCCGGATCGGCGTTCGGTGATGTCGCCCGCGACGTCTTCCGCCTGAGCCTCGGCAGCGCGGACGACGTGCTCGCCGAGGGCATCGACCGTATCCTCGCCTGGTACGGCGAGAGCGACGGGGGCCTCCGGCCCACAAGAGAGGCGGCGCGATGAGGATCGGCACGCGGCTTCCCACGACGGGCCCCGACGCGAACCGCGCCGGCATCGTCGACCGCGCGCGCGAGCTCGAGGCAGCGGGCTTCGACTCGCTGTGGGTGAGCGACCACGTCGTCCAACCCGAGACCATCCAGAGCCGCTACCCGTACTCCGCCGACGGCACGACAACGTGGGATCCCGCGATCCCGCAGGTCGAGGCACTCGTCGCGCTCGCGGCCGTGGCGGCCGTGACCGAGCGGGTCGAGCTCGGCACGGCGGTGCTCGTCGTTCCGCAGCGGCAGGCCGTGCTGCTCGCGAAGCAGCTCGCGAGCATCGACGCGATCGCACCGGGCCGCGTCGTGCTCGGCGCGGGTGCGGGGTGGCTCGCCGAGGAATTCCAGGCGCTCGGTGCCGACTTCGCGCGGCGCGGAGCGGTGCTCGACGAGACCATCGACGTGCTCCGCGACTGCTGGACGGGCCGCCCGCCCGCGCGCACGGGCATCGCCGTCGACCTGCCGGCGGGAATCGTCGTGGCACCTGCGCCCGCTCAGTCGATCCCGGTGCTCGTGGGCGGCATGAGCGGTCCCGCGATCCGCCGGGCAATCGCCCGCGGCGACGGCTGGATCGCGCAGACCTCGTGCACCGCCGAGGGTGCGGCCGAGGTGGTGCGGCTCGCCGCACGGCTGCGGGAGGAAGCGGAGGTGGCGGGTCGCACGGCACCACTGCGCATCGCCGCCCGCCTCTCCGGGGGTGACGCGCAGGCCGCCGCTCTCCTGCTTCCCGTTCTCGCCGCCGCGGGCGTCGACGACGTCGTGCTCGACACCCCGCCCGCGGGCGACGCAGCCCGTGCGATCGAGCTGCTGCGCGACACGCTCGCGTGAGGGCTCAGCCCCGCGCGGTCCAGCCGCCGTCGACCGGCAGCACCACTCCCGTAACGTACGACGCGTCGTCGGAGGCAAGGAACGCCACGGCCGACGCGATCTCGTCGGGGTCGGCGGGGCGCGCCATCGGCACGCCCGAGAGCAGCTCGGCGCGCTTCACCGGATCGCCGAGGCTGCCCGCCGACATCGCCGTGTCGGTGACGCCCGGTGCGACGGCGTTCACCCGGATGCCCGCGAAAGCCCAGTCGACTGCGAGTGAACGGGTGAGCATCACCACGCCGCCCTTCGAGCTGGCGTAGGCGGACTGCCCGGGCAACGCCTTCGTGCCGTTGACGGATGCCACGAGAACGATCGAGCCGGGCTCTCCGGCGTCGAGCAGCTGACGTGCGACCGCCTGCGCGCACAGGAACGATCCGGTGACGTTCACCTCGAGCGTCCGGCGGAACGCCTCCGCCGAGAGCTCGGCGGCCGGTGCCCCGATCTCGATGCCGGCCGAGCAGACGAGCACGCGGGGGAGGCCGAGCTCCTCGCGCACCGAGGCGACAGCAGACGTCACTGCCTGCTCGTCGGCGACGTCGACCCGATAGCCGCGGTGGCCGGATCCGGGGAGCGCCGCTGCGATCGCTTCGGCCGCATACCCATCCCGGTCGAGCACCGCGACGGTGTCGCCGCGTTCGGCGAGGGTGCGGGCGATGCGCGCGCCGATACCGGCTCCGCCTCCCGTGACGACCGCCACGCGTCCGCTCACGACAGCCACCCTCCGTCGACGACGAGCGTGTGGCCCGTCACGTAGGCCGCCTCGGAGGACGAGAGGAACGCGACCGCGTCGGCCACCTCGTCCGTCTCGGCGAGGCGCCCGAGGGGGATGCGCGTGCCGACGAGATCGGCCGTGCCCTCGTCCGAGAGCAGGCCCCGCACAAGCGCGGTGTCCATGGTGCCCGGTGCGACGGCGTTCACCCGCACGCCGCTCGGGCCAAGCTCGCGCGCGAGCGCTTGGGTGAGCATCCGGATGCCGGCCTTCGAGACGTCGTAGGCGGCCATCGGCTGCGACGAGGCGGTGAACGACGACGTCGAGGCGACGTTCACGATCGAGGCCCCGGCCCCGGCCCCGGCTCCGGCTCCGCGAGCGACGAGTGCCGGCGCGGCGGCGCGGGCGACGAGGAAGGGCCCGCGGAGGTTGATGTTCATGAGCTGGTCCCAGCGTTCGGGAGTGGTGTCGGCGAGCGACGCGGCGAACGCGATGCCGGCGTTGTTGACGACGGTCGTGAGCGGCAGGCGCTCGGCCCACTGCGTCACGACGCGCTCGACTGCGTCCGGGTCGGCGACGTCGAGCGCCTCACCGTGCGCGTCGGCGCCGAGCGCACGCAGTTCGGCGACGGCCGCCTCGATGGCGTGCCGGTCGAGGTCGGTGACGATCACGGTGTCGCCGCGGCGTGCGAGGCGGCGGGCGATCGAGGCGCCGAGGCCGCGCGCGGCCCCGGTCACGAGAGAGACGGAGCCGAGGGGCCCACTGTGATCAGCGAGCCCCTCGGGGTTGATGGATGCGGTCATGGAGCAATCAGAGCGTGGGCTCGATCCACTTCCGGTAGAGCGCGTCGAGAGTTCCGTCGGCGGTGCGGTAGGCGAGCCAGTTGTCGACCCAGGTCTTCCACTCCGTGTCGCCGTAAGGCAGAGCGTACGCGCCGAACTGCGTCGCGAACGCCTCGCCCGAATTCAGCAGGTGCACGGTGTCGGGGTTCGCGTCGACGTACGGGCCCGCGAGGTACTCCTCGACGATCGAGGCGGCAGCCCGGCCCGAGCTCACCTCGAGCAGCGCGGCATCCTGGTCGAGCTCGGTGATCGTCGCCTTCTGGAAGCTGCGCTTGGCGAGCTCCGCGGCGGTCGACCCGGTGAGCACCGTGATGACGGTGCCCTCGGTGTCGAGGTCCGCGATCGTCGTGTCGGCGGGGAGGTCCGCGTTGCCGAGCAGCACCTGGTTGTACGGCACGTACGGGTCCGAGAACCAGACGGTCTTGGCGCGCTCGGGGGTGTTGACGAGGCCGACCGAGATCATGTCGAACTGGTCCGCGATGAGGCCCGGGATGAGCGCCTCGAACTCCTGGTCCTGGATGTCGAGGTCGACGCCGAGGTCGGCGGCCATCAGGTCGAGCAGTTCGACGTCGTAACCGGCGGGGTTGCCGTCGTCGTCGATGTACATCTGCGGCTCGAACTGCAGCGTCATACCGACGGTCAGCTTGCCCGAGTCGAGGATGTCGTCGAGGGTGGAGCCGCCGGCCGCGGTGTCGCCGCCCGCGGCGGTGCAGCCGGTGAGCAGAGCGGATGCCGCCACGAGGGCGGTGGCGCCGGCGAGGATGCCGCGCCGAGTGGTGCGCTTGGTCATGCGATGCCTTCCTGAGGAAGCGGATACGGGTGTGGTGCGGTGTGGTGCGGGGGTGCCGGGCGGATCCCGGCGTGGGCGCTCACCTCTCGGTGACCGCCAGCTCTGTGAGCCGGTCGAGACGCGCGCGGCGTCGACGGCTGGTGTGTCGACGACCGCCGAGGGCGTCGCGGCCGGTGGCGTGTCGGCGCTCGAGGTACGAGAACACCTGCGAGATCACGAGCGTCACGACGAGGTAGAGGATGACGGTCGCGGTGTAGATCTCGAAGGGCCGGAAGGTCTGGGAGGTGAGCAGCTGTGCGGAGCGGATGAGCTCCATCACGCCGATGTACGACACGAGCGAGCTGTCCTTGATGAGTCCGACGATGTTGTTGCCGAGCGGCGGGATGACGATCCGCAACGCCTGGGGGAGCGTGATCGAGATGAAGGTGCGCACGGAGTTGAATCCGAGCGAGTGGGCCGCCTCGATCTGCCCCGGGGGCACCGCCTGGATGCCGGCGCGATAGACCTCGGCCATCCACGCCGTGTACTGCAGGGCGAGCGCGAGCACGCCGGCGAAGAACGGTGTGAAGTTCACGCCGATCGCGAGCGAGATGCCGTAGTAGACGTAGATGATGAGCGCGAACGGCGGTACGGAGCGCAGCACGTTAATGAACGCCGCCGCGATCCAGCGCAGGATCGCGATGTGGCTGAGCCGCAGCAGCGCTACGAGCAGCCCGCCGATGAGGGCGATGAGGGCTGCGATGCCCGAGAGCTGCAGCGTCATGAGGAGGCCCTGGGCGAAGAGGTCCAGATTGTCGAAGACGACCGACCAGTTCATGTTCACAGCACGGCCTCCAGGAACTTCCGGGTACGGGGCTCGGTGGTGGTGGTGAAGAGCGAGCGGTCGCCCTTCTCGACGATCTGCCCGGCGTCCATGAACACGTTCTGATCGCCCATCTCGCGGGCGAAGCCCATCTCATGGGTGACGACCACCATCGTCATGCCGTCCTCGGCGACGGCGCGCATGACGCCGAGCACCTCGCCCACCATCTCGGGGTCGAGCGCGGAGGTCGGCTCGTCGAAGAGCATGACGTCGGGCTCCATCACGAGGGCGCGGGCGATCGCGACACGCTGCTGCTGGCCTCCGGAGAGCTGGCTCGGGTAGCTGCCGAGCTTGTCGATGAGGCCGACCCGGCGGAGGGCGCGCGCGGCGCGCACCTCGGCCTCGTCGCGTGAGATGTGTTTGACCCGCCGGAGGGCGATCGAGACGTTGTCGAGCGCCGTCAGGTGCGGGAAGAGGTTGAACTGCTGGAAGACCATGCCGACCTTCTGGCGCAGCTGGAGACGGTTGCCCCGAGGGAGCGTCGCGCCCGGGATCCCGGGTCCGTACTCCGCGCCGAGCACCTCGACGGAGCCGGAGTCGGGCTGCTCGAGCAGGTTGATGCTGCGGAGCAGGGTCGACTTCCCGGAGCCCGAGGGCCCGAAGATCACGACGTGCTCGCCCCGGTGGACCGTCAGGTCGACACCGTGGAGCACCTCGTGGTCGCCGTACGACTTCACGATGGAGCGCAGGCGGATCACTGCATCCGCCGAAGGTTTTGCCGTCACACCATCATTGTTTTCATTTGAAAGGCGGCTATGTCCAGCCAGCACGCAATCGTTAACATGATTGCTACATTCGAAACGCGCACGTAACGCGATCGGGGCTAGCCTGCTTTCAGATGCGAGCGATCACGTCTGGTCGCGGGTCGTCTCGCGGAGAGGGAGCAACATGAGAGTCGGCGCGGGCCTCTGGAATCTGCAGCAGAGCGCGATGGTGCCCAGGTCGTCCGCCGCGACCTACCGCGGATTCATCGACGAGGCACGCCGCCTCGAAGCTCTCGGATACGACTCGCTCTGGCTGAGCGAGCACCACTTCTTCTACGACGGCTACTGCCCGGCCGTGCTGACCGCCGCCTCCGCCGCGCTCTCGGCCACCACGCGCCTGCGCGTCGGCACGGGGATGCTGCTGCTCCCGCTGCAGGAGGGCGAGCGCGTCGCCCGCGCCGCCGCCCAGCTGAGCGCAGCGAGCGGTGGCCGGTTCGACCTCGGCGTGGGCCTCGGCTACCGGGATGTCGAGTTCGATGGCAAGGGTCTCGCCAAGAAGGACCGCCTCGCCCGCAGCCGTACTTCGCTCGCGGCGATCGCACGCGTGGCGGAGCCGGCAGGTGTGACGGTCTGGAACGGATCCGCGACTCCCGCGGGCGTCGCCCGTGCCGGTGCTCGCGGTCAGGGCGTCGTGCTCTCGGGCGGCAACCCGCTGAGCCTCGTGCGCGAGCTCGCCGCCGCCCACCGCGCCGGATGGGAGGAGGCCGGCCGTCCCGGTGCCGCTCGCCCGCGCGTCTCGGCGCTCCGGAACGTGTGGCTCACCTCCGACTCCGCGGAGCGCGACGCGGTGCTCGAGTACCAGCGCGCCAGCTACGTGCTCTACGCGGGTCTCGGCTGGAGCGTCAAGGCCACCGGCGACACTCCCGAGATGGACTTCCGCGCCGACGTGGACGCGGCCGTCGCGGCGGCGGTCGCCACCACGATCGTGGGGGACCGCCATGAGGTGCTCGACGGCCTCCGCGAGGTGGCGGAGGCGGGCGTCGACGACGTCATCCTCCGCGTCATGATCGAGGGCGCACCGACGCCCGCCGTGTTCGACATGCTGGGCCGCTTCGCCGACGAGGTCATGCCCGAGCTGGACGGTCTGGAGGCCGCATGAGGATCCATCTGCAGCTGCCGGTCGACGACGCCGCGACGTGGGCGGCCGAGGCGGATCGCGTCGGCGTGCACGGCGTGCTCGTCTCGCCCGCCGCGGGTCTCGGCGCGATCAGCGCGCCTCCCGTGGCCCTCGCCACCCGCGACGCGCGGGTGATCGTGCCGGTCGTGCTCGGCGAGGAGCACCCGGTGACGCTTGCGGAGGAGCTCGTCGTGCTCGACGCGCTGAGCGGCGGACGGATCGTGGCGCTCGTCGACACCGCCGGGCTCGATGCGGAGGCGGCCCTCGAGGACGCCGCTCTGCTGCGGCACGCGCTCTCGGGTCGTCCCATCCGCCACCGCGGAGCACGCTGGACCGTGCCCGCGGGGATCGCCGAGGATGCACCCGACGCCGTGATCGTCACTCCGGGACCCGTTCAGCTCGAGCTTCCGCTCTGGGTCACCGGTGCCGCGGCATCCGAGGTGGGCGCGTCGATCGGGCTCGCCGTGCTCGCCGAGGACGCGCAGGCGGACCTCGCACCCCGCGGCGTCCAACCCGCCTGTGCGGCGCTCAACGGCGACCTCGAGACCGACCGTGCGACGGTTCTCGCGTGGATGGCCGCCGGGGCCACCCACCTCGTGCTCGCGCTGCCCGACGGCGCCGCCCCCGCGATGCTTGGCGACTACCTCGCTCGGTACCTGATCCCCGAGGCGGCGATGGTGGACTTCCCCCGGCTCATGGCCGAGACCACGCCTCCGCCCGTCTGGCCGGGATCCCTGCCGGCGGTCGAGAGCGCACCGTGACGCAGACGCCGCCGCCTGCCTCGACGATGGCGGGCCTCTCGACGCTCGTCGCCCGATCCCGTCCGGCCGTCCCGCTCGACGAGACCGACCGCGAACTGCTCTCGGCGCTCGCCGCAGACCCGCGGATCTCGCAGCGCCAGCTCGCGAAGCAGATCGGCATGTCGGCGCCGTCGATCGGCGAACGTGTCGCGCGTCTCGAGCGGCTCGGAGTGATCCGCGGCTACACGGTCGACATCGACTGGTCGGCGGTCGACCTGCCCGTGCTCGTCTATATGCCCATCACGATCGCGATCGGTGCCGACGTGAAGATGCTCGTCGAGCAGCTGCGGGCGATCGCCGAGCTCGAGGAGCTCGTGGTCGTCACGGGTGGCTACGACCTCATCGCGCGCTTCCGGTTGCGCGACCACGCGCACCTGCAGGAGCTGCTGCTGGATCGGCTGTATCCGATCCCGGGGCTCCAGCGATTCGAGACCTTCCTCAGCCTGGGCGAGATCCCGGCGGCGATCGCGCTCGACGAGATCCTCGCGCGCCGGGCCGCGGAATAGCCCGGATCCGCGCTCGCGGGCCGTCCGCGAGCGCTCTGTCGGTTGCGGCACCGAGCCGCGCCGCAACCTGAACCCGCAGAATGGAGTCATGAGCGTGTTGCGTCTGGGATACAAGGCTTCGGCCGAACAGTTCGGCCCGAGGGACCTCGTGGAGTTCGCCGTCGAGGCGGAAGCCCACGGTTTCGAGTCGGTGACGGTGTCGGACCACTTCCAGCCGTGGCGGCACGAAGGCGGCCACGCGCCCTTCTCGCTCGCGTGGATGGCGGCCGTCGGCGAGCGCACGAGCTCGATCGTGATGGGCACCTCGGTGATGACCCCCACCTTCCGCTACAACCCGGCGGTCATCGCGCAGGCGTTCGCGACGATGGGCGAGCTGTACCCGGGCCGTGTGTTCCTCGGCGTCGGATCGGGCGAAGCGCTCAACGAGATCGCGACCGGATGGCGCGGCGAGTGGCCCGAGTTCAAGGAGCGCTTCGCGCGCCTGCGCGAGTCGGTCGACCTCATGCGCGAGCTGTGGACGGGCGACCGGGTGAACTTCGACGGCGAGTACTACCGCACGGTCGACGCCTCCATCTACGACGTGCCGGAGGGTGGCATCCCCGTCTACATCGCGGCGGGCGGCCCGATGGTCGCGCGCTACGCGGGCCGCGCCGGCGACGGCTTCATCTGCACCTCGGGCAAGGGCGCCGAGCTCTACCGCGACCAACTCATGCCGGCTGTCGCCGAGGGTGCGGCGAAGGCCGACAAGACCCTCGCCGACGTGGATCGCATGATCGAGATCAAGCTCTCGTACGACACCGACCCCGAGGCGGCTCTCGAGAACACGCGCTTCTGGGCGCCGCTCGCGCTCTCGAAGGAGCAGAAGCACGACATCACCGACCCGGTGGAGATGGAGAAGGCCGCCGACGCGCTGCCGATCGAGAAGATCGCTTCGCGCTGGATCGTGGGCTCGGATCCTGATCAGGTGGTCTCCGAGATCGCCCAGTACGTCGACTGGGGCCTCAACCACCTCGTCTTCCACGCCCCCGGTCACGATCAGCGGCGGTTCATGGAGCTGTTCGAGCGCGATCTCGCTCCGCGGCTGCGACAGCTCACCGCGAAGGACTGACACGATGCGCGCGACGGTCATCCACGGCGAACGCGACGTTCGCCTCGAGGAGGTGCCGGATCCGGTGCTCTCGACCGGAGGCGATGCGATCGTCCGGGTGGTCGCCGCGTGCGTGTGCGGCTCGGACCTCTGGCCGTATCGCGGGGTGACGCCCACGCACGGCGCGCACCGGATCGGGCACGAGTTCGTGGGCATCGTGGAGGAGGTCGGATCGCAGGTCGAGCGCATCCGGGTGGGCGACTTCGTGATCGCGCCCTTCTACGACTGCGACATGACGTGCGCCAACTGCCGCAACGGTTTCAGCACCTCGTGCCTCGAGGGCGGATGGTGGGGCGCCGACGACCGCCTGGGCGGGTTCGCGGATGGCGGCCAGGGTGAGCGGGTGCGGGTTCCGCACGCCGACGGCTCGCTTGTGGCGACGCCGGCGATGCCCGACGAGGCGCTCGTGCCGCACCTGCTGACGCTCGCGGACGTCATGGGAACCGGCCACCACGCGGCTGTCTCCGGGGGAGTGGCGCCGGGGCGATCGGTCGTCGTCGTGGGTGATGGCGCGGTGGGACTCTGCGCGGTGCTCGCCTCCGCGCGGCTCGGGGCTGAGCGGATCGTCGCGATGTCGCGGCATCCGGAGCGGCAGGAGCTCGCCCGGCGGTTCGGTGCAACCGACATCGTCGAGGAGCGCGGCGCGGACGGCGTGGCCCGCATCCGCGAGCTGTTCGACGGGATCGGTGCGGATGTGGTGCTCGAGTGCGTGGGCACCAAGGAGTCGATGGACCAGGCGTTGAAGTCGGCGCGTCCGGGCGGTCAGGTGGGCTTCGTGGGTGTGCCGAACGGCGGCCCGGAGTTGCCGATGCGTCAGCTATTCGGCAGCAACGTCGGGGTGCGCGGCGGCGTCGCGCCCGTGCGCAACTACGTGGAGGAGCTGCTGCCCGAGGTGTGGGACGGCCGCCTCCAGCCGGGTGCGGTGTTCGACCTCGAGCTTCCGCTCGCGGAGGTCGCGGAGGCGTACGCCGCGATGGACGAACGGCGGGCCGTCAAGGTGCTGTTGCGCCCCTGACGACCCGCCGCATCGACTCTCAACGGAATCTGCGTCGGTACACCGCGCCCGCGGCGATGACCGCGGCCACGAGGATCCCCAGACACCAGGCGAGCGCGACCCACAGGTCGGTGCCCACCGGCTCCCCGACGAAGATCGCACGCAGGCTGTTCACGATCGAGGTGACCGGCTGGTTCTCGGCGAACCACCGCACGGGCCCGGGCATCGTCTCGGTCGGCACGAACGCCGAGCTCACGAACGGCAGAAGGATCAGCGGGTAGGAGAACGCGCTCGCACCCTCCACGGAACTCGCCGAGAGGCCAGCGATCACGGCCACCCAGGTGAGGGCGAGCGTGAACAGCACCAGGATGCCCGCCACGCCCAGCCATCCGACCACGCTCGCCCCGGTGCGGAACCCCATGACGAGCGCCACGGCCACGACGAGCACCAGCGAGATCAGGTTCGCGACGAGCGAGGTGAGCACGTGTGCCCAGAGCACTCCCGATCGGGCGATCGGCAGCGAGCGGAACCGCTCGAAGATGCCGCCTGCGACATCCATGTAGAGCCGGTACGAGGTGTACGAGATCCCGGAGGCGATGGTGATGAGCAGCACGCCGGGCAGCAGGTAGTCGACGTAGGCGGTGTCGCCGGTGTCGATCGCGCCACCCAGCACGTAGACGAACAGCAGCATGATGCCGACCGGCATGATCGCGGTGGTGATGATGGTGTCGACGCTGCGGGTCACGTGCCGCAGGGTGCGGCCGGTGAGTGCGGCGGTGTCGCCGATGATGTGGGTGCTCATGGTCGGGCCTCCGCTGCCTGATCGGTGTCGGTGTCGGTCTCGGTGTCGCCGACGACTGCGAAGAAGATCTCCTCGAGGCTCGGCTGCTTCTCGATGTACTGCACCTCCGCCGGCGGCAGAAGCGCCGCGAGTTCGGCGAGCGTGCCGTCGACGATGATGCGTCCCCGGTGGAGGATCGCGATGCGGTCGGCGAGCTGCTCCGCCTCCTCGAGGTACTGCGTGGTGAGCAGCACCGTGGTGCCCTTGCCGGCGAGCTCTTTCACGGCCGCCCACACCTCGTTGCGTGCCTCGGGGTCGAGCCCGGTGGTGGGCTCGTCGAGGAAGATCACCGCGGGGTCGCCGATGAGGCTCATCGCGATGTCGAGGCGGCGTCGCATGCCGCCCGAGTAGGTCGAGGCGCGGCGGTCGCCCGCATCTGTGAGCCCGAAGCGCGTGAGCAGCGCCTCGGCGACGGATGCCGGATCCGGCGCGTGCCGCAACCGCGCGACGAGAGCGAGATTCTCACGTCCGGTGAGGATCTCGTCGACGGCGGCGAACTGGCCGGTGAGGCTGATCGCTTCGCGCACGCGCCCCGGCTGGGCGGCGACGTCGTATCCCGTGACGCTGGCCGAGCCTGCATCCGCACCGACGAGGGTGGCGAGGATGCGGACGAGGGTGGTCTTTCCGGCGCCGTTCGAGCCGAGCAGGGCCACGATGCTGCCGGGGGCCACCTCGAGGTCCACCCCGCGCAGGACGCGCAGCGTGCCGTAGGACTTCTCGAGGCCGGCGACCCGGATGGCGGGGGCGGTGGCGGTCGCGGTAGTCACGATCCCTCCCCGGCGGTCTCGGCCTCTGCGATGGCGGTGCGGAGGCGTGCGCGCTCCTTGTCGATCCACTCGGTGGCGCTGTAGGCGTCGCGGAACGCCTCGACGAACTCGACCGGGTCGTCTCCGACGATGTCGTGCAGAGCGGTGCCGTCGGCGACAGCCCGCTGCCACAGCTCGAGCAGGTCACTGAGCATGCGCACGAGCGCGTCGCCGTCGGTGATGCCGCCCGCGTACATCAGGTAGCGGTCGGTCGCCTTCGCGGCGGCGCGGTACGGCTCGGGGAGCGCGGCGATGCCCGCGCGGTACTGGCGGTATTGCTTCTTCTGCTCGAGCGGTCCGGTGATCGTCTCGATCCACTTGGCGGTCATGCCTGTTCTCCTTCGGTGTGCAGCTGTTCGAGGCGTTCGGTGAGGAACGTCCAGTTGGCCCAGAATTCGTCGAGGGATTCGCGCCCTCGTCCGTTGAGTGAATAGACCTTGCGCGGGGGCCCCTTCTCCGACGGCACCTTCTCGATGTCGACGAGGCCGCGTTGTTCGAGGCGCAGCAGCACCGCGTAGACCGTGCCCTCGACGAGGTCGGTGAAGCCGAGTTCGCGCAGGCGTGCGGTGATGTCGTAGCCGTGCGCGGGGCGCCGGGCGATTTCGGCGAGCAGCATGCCCTCGAGAAAGCCTTTGAGCATCTCGGTCATCTGCTTGCTCATCGGAGCTCCTTTCCACTACTCAGTGTTGGTGAGTACCGGTAGACGGTAACACTGAGTACCGGTAGATAGCAATACCGAATACCGCGGGTTAGCATCCCGTCATGCGTCTCCTCCGTGGGGCCGGCATCGTCGCCGCCTCTCTCGCGCTCGTGCTCGTCGTCGCTCTCACGGGCGTGTACCTCTGGCAGGGGCCGATCCTGTTGACCGGAACCGGCTACGCGGCCCACAACGCGTGCGCGGTCGAGCGGGTGGCGGGGCGCGAGGATCCGGCGACGGACCTGCCGCCGAATCCGCTCGTGCCGTACCTCGACGTGCGGTCGGCGGGGGCCGTCGCGACCGCGTCGATCCTGGGCGTCGGCACGCCGCAACAGGCGCGCTACACGCCCGGCTTCGGCTGCACGCTCGCATCCGCTGCCCTCGACCTCGGGTCGCCGACGGAGGTGAGCTCGGCGGGCAATCCGTTCACGGAGGCAGTCGTGTCGGAGGCCGACCCGGAACTCGAGGCGGCCCTCGATAGGGCGTTCGGGTCGGAGCTCTCGGCGGAAGACGCCGAGGCGCTCGGCACCCGCGGGGTCGTGATCGTGAAGAACGGCGAACTCGTCGCGGAGCGCTACGCGGACGGCTTCGACGCGTCGACGCCGCAGCTTGGCTGGTCGATGTCGAAGTCGGTCACCTCACTCATGACCGGCATGCTCGTGCAGCAGGGCGTGGTGGCGCTGGAGGATGACCACCTGCGGCCGGAGTGGACGGACGAGCGCGCCGACATCACGGTGGAGCAGCTGCTGCGGATGACGAGCGGCCTCACCTGGGACGAGACGTACGACCTCGGCACGCCGATCACCCGGATGCTGTACCTCGAATCCGACATGGGGCGGTACGTCGCGAGTCTGCCGCTCGCGCATTCGCCGGGGGAGGTGCAGCAGTATTCATCCGGATCGACGACGCTGCTCTGTTCGGTGCTCGCCGAGCGCACGGGGCTCGGCGCCGATCTGCCCCGCGCGACCCTGTTCCAGGCGCTCGGCCTGTCGTCGGCTGTGATGGAGCCGGATGCGTCAGGCGTGCCGGTGTGCTCGTCGTACATGTGGGCGACCCCGCGCGACTGGGCGGCGGTCGGCCAGTTCGCCATGCAGGCCGGCGCGTGGAACGGCGAGCAGTTGCTGCCGAACGACTGGATCCGCCGGAGCCTCACCGTGACCGACGTCTCGGCCACCGACGACCCCGGCTTCGGGATGGGGTGGCGCATGAACGAGCTGCCCGACGGCTCGCTCCGCTGGCCGGAACTGCCCGACGACACCTTCTATGCATCCGGCCACGACGGCCAGAAGCTGATCCTGGTGCCGTCGGAGGGACTCGTGGTGGTGCGGATGGGGTTCACGCCCGTTGCGGACGACGCGCCGTCGGAGGTGGCGCTCGTGGCGGAGGTGATGGCGGCGCTGAGGTGAGCTCCGGAGCCGAGCATCTCGCTGCAGAGGGATGCGGCGCGCGGCACGAGAGAATAGGGGAGTGACCCCTCACATCGGCTACGCCGGCATGCTCGAGCGTTTCGCGCCGAACGATGTCATCGCGCTCGCGCAGAAGGCCGAGGCCGCAGGCTTCACCGGGGTGATGGCGGCCGACCACTTCCAGCCGTGGACTCCGCAGCAGGGGCAGGCGAGCTTCATGTGGAACGTGCTCTCGGCGCTCGGGCAGGTGACCACGGGCGATCTCGGCACCGTCACCGCCCCGACGTTCCGCTGGCATCCGGCGATGGTCGCGCAGGCATCCGCGACCCTCGCCGCCATGTATCCGGGGCGGCACTGGCTGGGGCTTGGATCCGGTGAGGCGATCAACGAGCACATCGTCGGGCGGTACTGGCCGGAGGCGCCGGAGCGCATCAACCGGATGTTCGAGGCGGTCGACCTCATCAAGAAGCTGTTCGCTGCATCTCTCTCGGGGCGCGACGCGCGGCACGAGGGGCAGTACTACAAGCTCGAGTCCACGCGGCTTTGGACGATGCCCCGCACCGCGCCGCCGATCCTCATCGGCACGGCGGGGCCGGTCACGGCGAAGCGGGCCGGTCGCACGGTGGACGGGATCGTGATCGACGGCGCCCCGGTCGACAAGATCGCGCCCCTGCTGCAGCGGTTCGCGGAGGGCGGCCGGGAGGTGGGCCGGGATCCGCGCACGCAGACCCGCATCCTGCGCCTCCACGTCAGCTGGGCGCCCACACACCAGGAGGCGGTGCGCGCGGCGCTCGCCGAGTGGCCGAACGCGGGGATGCGCTTCCCGAAGTCCGACATCCGCTCGCCGTACGAGCTGGAGCAGATCGCCCGCAGCGTGCGGCCGGAGGACTTCGAGGGGCGCGTGCTGATCTCGGACGACCCCGACGTGCACCGTGCCCACATCCAGCGCCACCTCGATCTGGGGTTCGACCGCATCTACCTACACAACGTCGGGCGTGACCAGGAGGCGTTCATCGACGTCTTCGGGCGCGAGGTGCTGCCCGCGCTTCGCGGCTGAGTGCTGACATCCGGCACGTTTGGCGCCCGGAGTGAGGACAATGGATCCGTGACCCACACCGGCCCCGCGTTCAGCGTGTTCGCCCTGCTCGGGCTGCCCGAATTCCGGCCCGGCGACGACCTCGCCGGCCTCCTCGGCGACGCGCTCGCGCCGGTGATCGAGGATGGCGACATCATCGCCGTGACGAGCAAGATCGTCTCCAAAGCCGAAGGGCGCCTGTACCCGGCGGAGGACCGGGAGGATGCGATCACCGCCGAAACGGTGCGGGTCGTCGCGACGCGCGCGCACGCCGACGGCAGCGGCATCACCCGAATCGTCGAGAACCGGCAGGGCCTCGTGATGGCGGCGGCCGGCGTCGACGCGTCGAACGTGGATGCGGGGCACGTGCTGCTGCTGCCGGAGGAGCCGGACCGCTCCGCCCGGCACATCGCCGAGGTGCTGCGGGTGCGGTTTCACGTGCGGGTGGGGGTGATCCTCACCGACACGATGGGGCGCCCGTGGCGCGAAGGGCAGACGGATGCGGCGATCGGTGCGGCGGGGGTCGTGGTGCTCAACGACCTGGCCGGCACGGTCGACGCGCATGGGCACCCGCTGGCTGTCACGGCGCCGGCGATAGCCGATGAGCTGGCGGCCGCTGCGGAGCTCGTGAAGGGGAAGGCCGACGGGCGACCGGTGGCGGTGATCCGGGGGCTCGGCCACCTCGTGACGGACCTCGACGCCCCCGGCGCGCGCGCCCTCGTGCGGCCGAGTGAGCGCGACCTGTTCCGCCTCGGCACCCGCGAGGCCTACGACGAGGGCTTCGCCGCGGGCCGCTCGGCCCCCTGACTCCACCGCGCCGACCCTGTCGCCCGGCCACCCGGGGGAGGGGACGCAAAGTGCCCGAGACACGCCGTGTCTCGAGCACTTTGCGTCCCCTCAGGCACGTGACGGATCCGAAGGCCCGTGCGAGACTCGGACGATGGATCGCGTACCCGATTCCGGGGAGGATGTCGGCATCGACGCCGAGACCTCCACGGGGGCCCTGCCGCTGCCCGAGTTCCTCCTCGATTCGCGGGCGGTGATGGCCGCGGTCGAGACCGTCATCGACGGCAAACGCGACGTCGTCGAGCTCGCCACGACCGTGCTGCTCGCCGAGGGGCATCTGCTCGTCGAGGACGTGCCCGGCGTCGGCAAGACGATGCTGGCCCGCGCCCTGGCGCGCAGCGTCGACTGCACGGTGAACCGCATCCAGTTCACCCCCGACCTGTTGCCCTCGGACATCACGGGCGTCTCGGTCTTCAACCAGGCCGACCGCGAGTTCGAGTTCAAGCCGGGCCCCGTGTTCGCGAACATCGTCATCGGCGACGAGATCAACCGCGCGAGCCCGAAGACCCAGTCGGCTCTGCTCGAGTCGATGGAGGAGCACCACGTCTCGGTCGACGGCGCCACCTACGACCTTCCCCGCCCGTTCACCGTCATCGCCACCCAGAATCCGGTCGAGATGGAGGGCACCTACGCCCTCCCCGAAGCCCAGCGCGACCGCTTCATGGCGCGGATCTCGATGGGCTACCCGGATGCCGCGAACGAGATCGCGATGCTCCGCACCCGCCAGCAGGGCAGCCCGCTCGACGACCTCTCGCCGGTCGTCACGATCGAGCGGCTGCGGCGCATGATCCTCACCGTCCGCGACGTATTCGTGAGCCCCGCCGTCGAGCACTACGCGGTCGCGATCGCCGCCGCGACCCGCGTCGACCGCGAACTGCGGCTCGGCGCGAGTCCCCGCGCCACCCTGCAGCTCGTGCGGGCGTCGAAGGCCCGCGCGGCGCTCGACGGCCGCGACTTCGTGCTGCCCGACGACATCGACGCGCTCGCCGTGCCGGTGCTCGCCCACCGTCTGATGCCGGCGAAGTCCACCGGATCCGGGTTCGGTCGCGAGGCGCTCGCCGAGATCGCGGCGCGGATCGTGCGGTCGACGCCCGTGCCGCTCGGCGCATCCGGTCCCGCCTGAGCGTCGGTCCTCCCGTGTCCGCCCCCTCGTTGCTGCGCCGCAGGCGTCGCCTGCGTCTCACAGCGCGCGGCTGGGTGGCGATCGTCGTCGGGCTCGTCTGTCTCGTGCTCGGCTACACGACGGGTCGTGGTGAGCTGCTCGTCGCGGGTTCGCTCGCGTTGCTGCTGTCGCTCGGCGGCCTGCTCGTCGCGCGCATCCGTCGTCCGGATCTCGGCGTCGTGCGTCTGTTCTCCCCGCCGGTGGTCGCGGCCGGGTCGACCACGCATGTGACGCTGCGTGTGCATAACGCGAGCTCGCTCGCGACACCGGTGCTGCGCACCGACGACACCGTCCCGTGGCGGGAGGCTCTGCCCGCCCACACGATCGACACGATCCGCTCGGGGACCGTCGCGCAACGCACGGTGGAGATCGGATTCGAGCTGCATCCCCCTCGAAGGGGCCTGTTCCCGGTAGGTCCGCTCGTCGTCGAGCACGCCGATCCGTTCGGGATGGCACGCGCTCTCACCGCTGTCGGCGACGTCGACAGGCTCACGGTCGTGCCGGCCGTCACCCCGCTTCCGGAGGGCGGCCCTGTGCTGATCGACGGGGACGGCACGGCACAACTCGTGCAGCGGCGCGCGGTCGGCAACGACGATGACCTCTCGACCCGCGAGTACCGGCACGGCGATGCGCTGCGTCGCGTGCATTGGCGCGCATCCGCCCGGCACGGCGAGCTCATGGTGCGGCAGGAGGAGCACCGCAGCCACCCCGACGCGCGGATCGTGGTCGACACCCGCCTCGGCGGGTACCCGGATGCCGAGGCCGACGACATCACCTGGCCGCGCACGGCCCACAGCGAGGCGTTCGAGTGGGCGGTGCGGATGCTCGCCTCGCTCGCCGTGCACCTCGACGAGCAGGGTTTCCGCGTCGGGATCGTCGAGACCGGCGCCCCGCAGGTGGTCGACATCGGAGAGAGGTGGGAGGGCGGCCAGCGTGTGGAGGCGTTCCTCACGAGCCTCGCGTCGGTCCGTCTGCTCGATCGCCGCCAAGAGGGCGAGCTGCCGTCGGCTGGTCCCGACGCGAGCGGTCCGACGTTCGCGATCCTCGCGGATGCCGACGAGGACGTCGTGGAGTGGGTACTGCGGCAGCGCCGTCCGGGTCAGGCGGGGGCCGTGTTCCTGCTGGGGATGCGCGCATCCGCCCGGGAGCGCTTCGCGGACGCCGGATGGGTGTGCGTCGATGCGGCTGCGAGCGATGATCCCGGAGACGCGTGGCGGTCGTCGGCGACGGAGGCGGGGTTCATCCGTGGCGCTCACTGACCTCCGCCCCAGCCCCGGCGCCGTGCCGACCTCGAGCGGCGGACCACGGCGCGTCCCGCAACGCGAGCGGCGCCTCCCCGAACGTCACCTCGCGCGGCTGGCGCTCGCGATCGCGGGCCTGCTCGCCGCGCTCGCGGGACTCCACGTGCTGCTCGAGGGTGTGTGGTGGTGGTTCGCGGGGGCGCTCTTCGCGATCGTGATCGTCTCCGCGACGACGGTGGCGCGGGCGCTCATGCGCAGCCTGCTGCTACCGCCCCTCGTCGGGCTCATTGCGGGCGTCATGCTCGTGACGCTGTCGTTCGCCCGCGAGACCGCGATCCTGGGGGTGATCCCCACCTTCGACACCGTCGCGCGGCTCCAGACCGTCGTCGACTCCGGCATCGCCTCGATCGTCGAGCAGCGCGCCCCCGCGACCGCGGAGGTGGGCATCGTCATGCTCATCGCCGCACTCACCGGGCTGTGCGCGTGGGCGGCTGAGATCTTCGTCGCGTCTCATGCTCCGGCGATGGTGGCGCTGCCGTTCGCGGCCGTGCTGATCGTGCCGATGGTCGTGCGGTCCGGCCTCACCGATCCGCTGTGGTTCGTGGTCGCCGCTGTCTGCTTCCTGGCCCTGCTCCACGTCGACACCCGCCGCGACTCGAGGCCGGCGGTCGCGCTGACCGGGCTGATCGCGCTCGTCGCGGCGCTTCTCGCACCGGGCGCGCTCCCGCGGGTCGGCGAGGAGGCATCCTCGCCGGTCGGCGGTCTCACGGCGGGGCTTAATCCGCTCATCACCCTCGGCGATGACCTGCGGCGCGGCGATCCGGTGCTCGCGCTCACCTACACGAGCACCGCTTCCGGTCCGGTGTACCTGCGTCTGACGACGCTCGGGAACTTCACCGGCGACACCTGGGGTCCGGCTCTCAGCGACGTTGCGCAGGCGGGCGACATCGCCGAGCTCCCCGAGCCGCCCGGCCTCGGAACGGGGATCCCGCGCGAGCAGGTGGACGCTGATGTGCGGGTGTCGCAGGTGCGGAGCCGCTGGCTGCCGGTCCCGTATCCGGCGACGGGCATCGAGGGGGTCTCGGGCGCCTGGTACACCGAACCGGACGGGTTGACGATCCGGTCGGACGGCGATAGCGCGCGGGGCCAGGACTACACGGTCCAGTTCCTCGAGGTGGACCCCACCGACGCCCAGCTCGCCGAGACCGTCGTGGGCGGAACGGCGCCGCGGCAGTCGCTCGACCTTCCGGACGACGTACCCGAGATCATCGGCGAGACGGCTCGAACCGTGACGGCGGGTGGCGGATCGGCGTACGACAAGGCGCTCGCACTGCAGAACTACCTGCGTTCCGAACCCTTCACCTACTCCGAGGACGCCCCCGTGGAGGAAGGCTTCGACGGATCCGGGATGGATGCGCTCGCCGTGTTCCTCGACCGCAAGACCGGGTACTGCGTCCACTACGCCTCCGCGATGGCCGTGATGGCGCGCGAGGTGGGAATCCCTTCGCGGATCGCCGTGGGCTTCCAGCCGGGGGAGCGCGACGTGCGCGACGGCCGCTCGCAGTTCGTCGTGAGCTCGAACGATCTGCACGCGTGGCCCGAGCTGTATTTCGAGGGCATCGGCTGGCTGCGTTTCGAGCCGACGCCGGGCCGCGGCTCGGTTCCGTCGTACGGATCTGTGCCGGTGGACGACCCGGCGACCCCGGAGGATGAGAGCACGGCAACGCCCGTGCCCACCTCGTCGGCGACTCCCGGCGCCCGCCCACAGGACGAGAACCTGGGGGCCGATCCCGCGACGCCCGCGGAGACGGCGGCGTCGGCGACCGGCGTCGGCGGCGGCATCGCGCTCGGGCTGCTCGTAGTGGCGCTGATTCCCGCCGTGATCCGCCTGACGATCCGGCGGATGCGATACGCCCGTATCCGCAGCGGTCGCGACCCGGCGCGCGCCGCGTGGGATGAGCTGCGCGACACCGCCCACGATCACGGCTGGACCGCCCCGCTGTCGGAGACGCCGCGGGGATTCGCCGACCGTCTCACGGCGGCCGTCGGCGACGGAGCGGGGCTCGCCGCCCTGCGGGGCAGTGTCGAGGTGGCCGCCTACGGCCGTCCGGATGCGGGCGCCGTGACCACGGATGAGGTGCAGGCCGCGCGCCGCACGATCGCCCGCGCGAGCGACCTGCGCACCCGCCTCGGCGCGATCTTCCTGCCCAGCTCGCTGCTGAAGCGCTGGCGCCCCGACGACTGACCCGGCGTTTGTTGCGTCAGGAGAAGTCCGAGGAGATCGTTGCCACGAGTTCGCGCACAGCCGGGAGCTCGGAAATGCCGGACTTGACGTCCTTGCGTGACTCAACCCACGAAGCGGTGCCAACCTCTTCGAGGTGGCCGATGACTTCTTTCGGGTCGAGCGTCGTGATACGACCTATCCCAGCGGCCTTCGCGGCTTCCGCGATCTCCTGATTGTCTGATCCCAGTGGGTGACACAGGACAGCCACGCCTTCGCGCGCGGCCGTAAGCACAGTGCTCCTGCCTCCATGGCATATGACCGCGATGCACCCATCCATGAATGGTGTCTGCGGACGTAGTGCCGCTCGAGCCCTCCTCGCGTCAAAGCCCGCCACCACAAGCCTGTACTTGGCCCCAATTGCACGAAGCAGCTCTCGAGTTGTGCGGGTGTCTGGCCGATACACGGAGCCGAATGTTGCATACACATGGGGCGCTTCGCTCGGACTCTGTCGAGACTTCAGCTGTCTGCCTGGCTCGAGAAATTCAGGGCGGACACGGTAGGTCGATGGAGGTGGACTCTCGCGTCGCGAAAGAAAGCTGGGTGAGTTCGAGATGAGGCCATAGCGATACATCGAGCCGGGCTGACGAATCTGGCGTCGACCCAGGAGGGCGCCGATCGAGTCGCCGCATCTGACCCACCAGTCCTTCTCTGACCAATGATGGCTAACGTCGAACGCAAGATGTGGAACGCCGATCTCGTCGGCCACGAGCCAACTAGCGATCTCGGTAGAGTCACGGATCACGAGGTCGGGTTGCGTTTCCCTCATGGCCAGCCGAAGACCATCAATCAGCCCATCTGCACGGTGCCCGATCGATACTCGGTTTCTCAGTGCGACGAGTCGCTCCTCGCTAGATAGGGCACCGTAGTCGGGAATGAGTCCTCGGGTGAACTCGCTTGCGCTTCCGGGCGGTTCCTCTGCCGCCGCTCTCGCGCGAGCTCCAGCAGAAGAGAAGTACGCGGCCACGCTAGGAGCTCCGAACGCCACCACTTCGTGCCCGGACTGAAGGAACTCCTGTGCAAGTCGGCCGAGACCGGTCAGATGACCAAGTCCCGGCTGAGAAATGAACGCGACCTTCACTCCTGGAACGGAACGATCTTGGGTGGGGTCAGTCGTACTCGGGCCACGGGCCACCTCCTGTTGTAGACGTCCGTCAAGGCAACCGCGGCGTCCCTTCCCTGCCCCCTTGCGTCGGTGTCAACCGTGGCGAACGATACTCCCGCTTGCGAGATCACGTATTTTCCGACAGAGCTAGTGGTTCCGTCGTAGCCGACAAATGATGTCCGCTTGAGTTCCTTGGGTTTCAACTTGCGCGCAATCGTGAGGGCGGTTCGGTCATCCGCTGCGAAGACCACGAGGCGCCCACTCGAATCGCTCAGCTGCCTGCGGATGTCTTCGATCGGTTCGGAAACGTGATCATTACTCCAGCTCTTGAGGGTTGTGGTTGTGACTCGTGGCAAGAGCTTCGCATCGGATAATGCGAGCATCACTCGCGCGCTGCGACCCGCGCCTGGATGAGAGTCCATTGGTCCAATCAGCACGTGCGCTCGAGCGGTCGGGTCTTGGCGTAGTCGTTCGACAAGCGCCTGCCCCGCCAAAGTCCCGCCAGCTTCGAAGTCGGATGCCACGAAGATCGGGTCTGGTGCACCTCTTGACCGGAAATAATCAGATGGCGGCTTGATGTCAAGCACCACCACCGCTGTTCCGCGCCTGAGGAAGTCTGCGAGGGGGCTCCAGATTTCGTCGCTGTCGTGAGCCGGAATGATCACCAGGGCGTGCGCCCTCTTGGCTTCCTCTGAGGCGAGCGTAACCTTCTGGAATTCAGTTCGGGGGCTATTAAGCGGCGGGCGCGACACGGTCAACTCTCCGGGAACGGAACGTATGCTCTCCCTAAACCCGTCCAGCAGGTTCGTCTCGAAGATGTCGTCGTCAGTGCCACCTACAAAAATGATGCGCTTCTTGGGTTCACGCCTACGAAACCCTTCGAACAACGCGTCGAGGAACCAGGCGATAATCGCCCAGACGGTAACGGCAGGCGTTGCCTCGAGGTTCATCAGCAGCGCGAAAAGGAAAGAAGCCGCAACCAGGAGCTTGGTCAACGATATGACCCACGCCGGTATCCTTCGCCGGCGCATCGACCTGCCGTAGTCACGCATTGGCGGCAGCTGCCTCCTCAACCAATGCCTCACACACGATCTCGATTGCATCAGATGGCATTTGCCCCCACAAGGGTAGACAAATCACTTCGGCCTTCGCGCGGTTTGCTTCTACGTGCCTGGAGCTTGTGCCCAAGTCGTACTCCTTCGCGAAATATCGGCGGGTCTCGATGCCTCGCTTCAGGAGGGCGCTGCTCACCGCGCCGGCGATATCGCCCGAACCTCGGTCGAGACGCACAGCGCAGTTGCTACCATTGTAGGCCAATTCCGCAGAGGGCCTCAGCATGTGGATCGTGTCATGACCTTCCAGTCGTTCCCAATACAAATCTAGGACAGCGCGACGGGCACGCATTTCTGACTCAATCTGCTGGAGGGAGATGGTTGCCACTGCTGCGGTCAACTCGTTTGCTTTGGCGTTGAACCCCCTCGGGTCTGCTCCCCGTCCGCGCCGGATCCCAAAGTTCGAAAGCATTCGTGCCTCATCGATGAGGCACGGGTTCCGTGAAACAAGGAGGCCGCCTTCGATACCGTTCAGCACTTTCGTGGCGTGCAGGCTGACCGCGCTGGCATCGCCGTAATGAGTGAGCGGAAGGTTGCCGATCCTTGTACCCGCAGCGGCAGCTGCATCGTAGATCACTGGAATATCGGATCCTTTGGATATCTTCTCGAGGCTCTCGACGTCTGCGGGGTAGCCAAAGACGTGTGTAACCACGATCGCTGTGGTGGCTGGCGTAATTGCGTCCTGAACCGCTGCGGGATCAACGGACAAGTGGTTTGGCTCGATGTCCACCGCGACCGGTCGAGCACCCGCACGAAGCACGGCTTGAATCGTTGCCGGGTGAGTGAACGCCGGCACGATCACTTCGCCGCCGCGCGTGAGCGTCGCGACAGCGAGCTGTATGGCAGCGGTGCCGGAGGCCGCCATTAGCGAAGCCCCTCCGAAGAACGATGCGGCCTCGGCTTCAAATCGCGTTTGTATCGGTCCGCCGTTCGCTACGCGCTCGGCTAGCCAGGCCTCTCGCAATAGTTGTTCGACTGCCGAGAAGTCTGGCAGCGCAGGCCGCGTATATGGAACGAGCATTTGCACATTCTGTACCGACCCCGCCGCGTCACCCGATCGCGAGCAGCGGCCTCCCCGTGAGGGGGTTGCGGGTCCACTCGGCGCGCACCCCGAACACGTCGCCGATCAGGGCGGGGGTCAGGGTCTCGAGGGTGGGGCCGTGCGCGGCGACGCGACCGTGCTGCACCACGACGACGGCATCCGCGTGCGCGGCGGCGAGGCTGAGGTCGTGCACCGCGGCGATCACGGTCACGCCGCCGTCGGTGAGGCTGCGCACCACGGAGGTCATGTCGAGCTGGGCGGCGAGGTCCAAGTGGTTGGTGGGTTCGTCGAGCAGCAGCACGCGCGGTTGTTGGGCGAGCGCCCGCGCGAGCATGACGCGCTGACGTTCGCCACCCGAGAGGGTCGTGATGTCGCGCTCGGCGAAGTCGGTGGCGCCCGCTCGGGCGAGGGCGCTCTCGATGATGGATGCGGCATCCGCGTCGCCCCCGCCGAGCAGCGACTCGTGGGGGCTCCGCCCGAGCCGCACCACATCGCGACCTGTGAGCGGCAGCTCGGTCGTGGCGTCCTGCTCGACGAGCGCCACGATCCGCGCCCGCTGCCGGCGGGGAAGCGCCAGCAGGTCGACCCCGTCGAGCAGCACCATCCCGGATGCCGCGCGCTCGATCCCGGTGACGGCGCGCAGCAGCGTCGACTTGCCGGCGCCGTTCGGGCCGACGATCGCGGTGAAGCCGCCCACCGGCGCATCGAACGCGACGCCGTCCACGAGTGCCTGCTCGCCCACGCGCACGGTGACGTCGCGCACCTCGACGGCGCTCATCCGACGCTCCGGCGACGCAGCAGCAGGATCGCGAACACGGGTGCGCCGATGAGCGCCGTGACGATGCCGACCGGTAGCTCACGCGGGTCGAACGCGGTGCGCGCGAGGGTGTCCGCCCACACGAGGAACACGGCCCCGGCGAGCGCAGAGAGCGGCAGCAGGGCGCGATTCCCCGGGCCGATCACCAGCCGGACCGCGTGCGGTAGCACGAGACCGACGAACCCGATCGCACCCGAGACGGCGACAAGGGCGCCGGTGAGCAGCGCGCTCGCGGCGAGCAGCGTCCACCGAACCCCCGCCACCGGGATCCCGAGGGCGGCGGCCGAGCGGTCTCCGAACGCGAAACCGTCGAGGACGCGTCCGGAGAACATGAGCGGCACCCCAACGACGAGCATCGCGACCCCCGCGATCGCGACGGCGGGCCAGCGGGCTCCCGCGAGCGAGCCGAGCAGCCAGCTGAGGATGTCGCGGTAGGAGTCGCCGGTGGCGGTCCAGAAGATCACGAAGCTCGTGAGGGCGGCGGCGAAGCTTTGCACCGCGATCCCCGCAAGGATCGTGCGACCGGGCGTCAGCGGCCCGCCGACGCTCGCGAGCGACAGGGTCGCGACGAGCGCGATCATCGCACCCCCGAAGGCAGCGACCGGCAGCAGCAGCCCCACGCCGAGCAGCAGCACCGACACCGCGCCGAGCGAGGCTCCGGACGACAGCCCGAGCAGGAACGGGTCCGCGAGCTGGTTGCGCGTGATCGCCTGCATCACGACGCCCACGACCGCGAGGCCCGCGCCGACGAGCGCCGCCGTGAGCACCCGCGGCAGCCGCAGCTCCCACACGATCCCGTCGCGCAGGGCGTCGAGCGGCGACGCGGTGCCGCCGAGGTGGGAGACGATCGACCCCCAGACCTCGCCGACACCGAGGTCGGCGGATCCGAGGGCGATCGCCACCGTGACCGACGCGACGAGCGCCGCGCCGAGCACGGTGGCGGTGACGGCGACGCGGGTCACGGCAGCTCGGCCACCTGCTCCGCCACGGATGCCGCCGCGTCGACCGTGCGCACGCCCGCCTCGCCGGCCGGGAACGGCACCGTCACGTATGCCTTGTTCTTCACCGCGGTGAGCTCGGCGGTCGCCGGGTTCGACTCGAGGCGCGTGATCTTGTCGGCGGCCGTGTTCCAGCTCGCGTCGACGAGGACGATCACATCCGGGTCGGCGGCGATGATCGCCTCCCAGCCGAGCGAGTCCCAGGTGTTCTCGACGTCGGCGGCGATGTTGGTGAGGCCCGCCGTCTCGAGGATCAGCTCGGGGGCGCCGAGACCGGCACCGACGTAGGGGATATCGTCGCCGGAGGAGTACCAGAGGGCGGTGAGTCCGCGGGTGTCGGGCTGGATCGCGTCGAGGGTCGCCTGCTGCTCGGCGAGCAGTTCGCTCGGGTCGACACGGAAGATCGACGCCGCCTCCTCGATCTCGGAGAAGATCTGGTCGAAGGTGAGCTTCGGCAGAACGCCCGTGCTGCGGCATGCCGCGGGCTGCACGTAGCTCGCGACGCCGAGCGACTCCAGTTCCTCACGCGTACCGGCGGCGTCGGCGGCGAAGGCCGACTCCCATCCGGAGTAGACTACGTCGGGCTCGAGCTCGAGAACGGATTCCTCGTTCGGCATGAACGCCGAGAGCTCGGGCGCGCTCTCCTCGTCCGCCCACTTCTCGGGCACGGGACCGTCGGTGAACGCCGTGCCGACGATGCGGTCGCCGACTCCGAGCGCGAGCATCATCTCGACGGAGGTCGACTTGATCGCCACGACCTTCTGGGGCGCGCTCTCGAAGGTGACGGGGTAGCCACAGTTCTCGATCGAGACGGCGGCGTCGGTACTGGGGCTGGCGGCGGGCTCGGCGGCGACGGTGCTGCATCCGGCGAGCGCGACGAGCGCGACGGCGACGACACCCGTGCGGACGAGAATCGCGGTGCGAGGGGAACGACGGGACAGGGACATGAATGACCTCGGGGTAAAAGGGCGAGCGGGAAGGAGCGAGCATGATGAGCTCGCGATCGCAACCGCCCAACATCCGGGCCGGTATGTCGCCGCGCAGATCGGCGCGACGGCTGGTGATGCTTCATCCAGGCTACAGAATGTGGGGATGCCCGACATGCACTCGCACGCCCGCACGTCATCCGGGTGGGTGGTCGTGATCCCGGTGAAGCCGGTCGCGGTCGGCAAGAGCCGGCTGGGGGCGGGGCCGGATGCGGCGCTCGCGATCGCGCTCGACACGATCGAGGCGGTCGCGGCGGCGGCCGAGGTTTCGGTGGTCGTGGTCGTCACCGCCGACGAGCGGGTCGCGGATGCCGTCGGAGCGCTCCCGGAGCACGGTGCCCGGCGGCGGGTGGTGCACGAGGTCGCGCCCGCGGGGATCCGCGCCGCGGTGGCGGCGGGTCTCGTGGACGTCGCGGATGCGTCGCCACGTGCCGTGCTGCTGGGGGATGTCCCGACGCTCGACCCCGCCGAGCTCGATGCCGCGCTGCGTCTCGCGGCGGGCGTGGATCGCGCGTTCGTCGCGGATGCCGAGGGGACCGGCACGGTGCTCGTGACGGCTCGCGGCGGGGTGGAGTTGCGCGAGGCGTTCGGCCCGGGATCGGCGGAAGGCCACCGCGCCCTGGGTCTCGCGGAGCTCGACCTGCCCGCGGAATCGGGGCTCCGCCGCGACGTGGATACGCCCGAGCAACTCGCCGACGTCGTGGCCCGCGGCGGCGCCAGGCGCACGACCGCGCTCGGGTAGGCGGGGCGCCGCGAACGGCGCGCGCTCAGCCGCGCACGGCCTCCGCCAGGCTCAGCACGTCGTCCGCGAGTGCGGAGCTCGTGGCCGGGTCGCGCATCCAGAGGGGCACCGCGCGCGTCGCGATCCCACCGGATTCGATGCCGGGCACGAGCGCCGCGTCGACCTCGTCGATGAGCCAGCCGTCGAGCAGTCCACCGGATGCGCGTGCGCCGTAGTGCAGGGCAACCGCGTCGGCGGCGGTGGCCACCCCGATCGCGCTGAGGCAGGCATCCGCCATGCCGCGGACGACCGCGCCCCCGATGATCGGCGACACTCCGATGACGGGCGCGGAGGTCGCGCGCAGGGCATCGCGGATGCCCGGGATGTCGATGATCGTCCCGATCGAGACGACCGGGTTCGACGGCGCGAGCACCACCACGTCGGCGTCCGCGATCGCGTTGAGCACGCCGGGAGCGGGCCGGGCCTCCGCCTGCCCGCGGTGCTCGAACCCGAGCGCGGCGAGGCTCGAGCGGTACCTGACCCACCACTCCTGGAAGTGGATAGTGCGACCCGACTCGGCCGGGTCGTCGACCCGCACCCAGGTCTCGACCTCATCGTCGGTGGCCGGCAGCAGGCGCGCCCCGAGCGGCCAGCGTGCGGTGAGTCGTTCGACCGCCGTGCTGAGGGGCAGGCCCTCGCGCAGCCACGAGGTGCGGGCGATGTGCGCACCGAGGTCGAGGTCGCCGAGGGTGAACCACGGCCAGCCGACACCCCACGCGGTGAGCTCCGCCGACACGCGCTCCGTCTCGCCCTCGCGACCCCATCCGCGCGCGGTGTCGTTGACGCCCGCGAGCGCGTACATGATCGAGTCGAGGTCGGGTGTGATGCGCAGTCCCGCCACCCAGGCGTCGTCGCCGGTGTTGACGACCGCGGTGAGTTCGTGACCGCCGCCCGCCTGCGCGAGGCGCTCGCGCATCCCGAGCAGGAACCGTGCCCCGCCGACTCCGCCCGCGAGCACCGTGATCCTCATGATCGACAAGCCTACGGGCGGGGGAGTGCCGCCGCCGACGCTCCGAGACAGGCACTTGCATCGCATTATCCCGAGGGTTATTGTAAGTCGTGAAATAAGCGGAGCCCACCGCCTCATGACCCGAGAGACCCTTCAATGACGATCGCCCCTCGCCTGACGGCCGAGCCGTCGCTCAGCGACCTCGCCGCGTTCCCGCCGTACTTCCGGTGGGGATTCGCGACCGCCGCCTACCAGATCGAGGGCGCGGCGAACGAGGGCGGCCGGGGCGCGAGCATCTGGGACACCTTCGCCCACACCGACGGCCTCACGCGCCACGGCGACACCGGTGACATCGCGTGCGACCACTACCATCGCTGGGAATCCGACCTCGATCTGCTCGCCGAGCTCGGCACGACCGACTACCGCCTCTCGGTCTCGTGGTCGCGCCTGCAGCCGGCGGGCGAGGGCGAGCTGAACCCCGAGGCGGTCGCGTTCTACCGCGACGTTCTCGCCGGGCTGCGGGATCGCGGCATCCGCCCGCTCGTGACGCTCTACCACTGGGATCTGCCGCAGCCGCTGGAAGACGCGGGCGGATGGCCCGAGCGGGCGACGGCGGAGCGCTTCGCCGACTACGCCGAGCGCACCGTCCGCGCCCTCGGCGACCTCGCCGACGAGTGGGTGACCCTCAACGAACCGTGGTGCAGCGCGTTCCTCGGATACGGAACAGGCGCGCACGCCCCCGGTCGGCACGACTGGACCGCGGCCGTCGCCGCAGCGCACCACCTGAACCTCGCCCACGGTCTCGCGCTCGCCCGCATCCGCACGGTGCGCCCCGCCGCTCGCGTCGGCATCACCAACATCGTCACCGACGTGCTGCCCGAATCGACGGCCCTCGCCGACCGCGCCGCCGCCACCCGGCAGGATGCCGCGAGCAACCGCGTGTTCCTCGACCCCGTGTACCTCGGCGAGTACTCGTCTGCGGTGCACGAGGCCCTTCCGGCGCTCGCCGCCGTCATCCGTCCCGGCGACCTCGACCTCATCGCGGCACCCGTCGATTTCGCGGGCGTCAACCACTACCAGCGCGTGCTCGTGCGCCACGAGGACGGCTCCGGTGCGCTCGACCTCGTCGAGACGCCCGCCGAACCCGCCACCACCTCGTTCGGCTGGTCGGTCACGCCCGACGCGCTCACCGCGGTGCTCCAGCGCGTCGCGCGGGAGTTCACGTCACTGCCGATCTACATCACCGAGAGCGGCGCCAGCTTCCACGACTACGTCGACCCGGACGGCGTGGTCGCCGACCATGAACGGGTCGCCTACCTGCGGGGCTACCTCGACGCGGCGGCAGTCGCCATCCGCTCCGGTGTCGACCTGCAGGGCTACTACGCCTGGTCCTTCCTCGACAACTTCGAGTGGGCCGAGGGGTACGGCAAGAGATTCGGGCTCGTCTTCGTCGACTACGGCACCCAGCAGCGCATCCCCAAGCTGAGCGCCCACTGGTACCGGCGCACGATCGAGCAGCACCAAGCCCAGGCCGATGCGACGCCGCTGACCGCCTGACCACAATGGGAGCGTCGCTCCCGAGCACCACCAGCGATCACTGATGAGAGGAATCTCGATGAAGAGAAGCATCACCCGCTCGCTCGCCGCCGTTGCGGCGACCGGGCTCGCCGTGAGCCTCGCGGCCTGCGCATCCGATGGTGGCGAGACCACCGAAGACGCCGACGGCCCGCTCACCGTCTGGATCATGGGAGATTCGGGCGCCAACTTCGAGCAGCTCGTGGCTCCGTTCGTGGAGGAGACGGGCACCGAGGTCGAGGTCGTCGCGATCCCGTGGGACGCGATCGACGAGCGGCTCACCACGGCCGTCGCCTCAGGCTCCGGCCCCGACCTGCTGCAGATCGGCTTGTCGAAGCTGCGCACCTTCGCGGATGCCGGCGCGCTCATGCCGCTCGACGACCACCTCGCCGACCACCCGGGGCTCGCTGCCGAGAACTTCCCCGACGGCGTCGCGGATGCCACGAAGGTCGGCGGCGAAACGGTGAGCGTGCCGTGGGTGAGCGACACCCGCGTGCTGTTCACGCGCACCGACATCCTGGCCGAGAACGGCATCGACGCCCCGCCCGCCACGTGGGATGAGCTTCGTGAAGATGCCGCCACCCTCTCCGCCCGCGGTGACGACCAGTACGGCTACTACATCCCGCAGTGGGACAGCCCGCTGCCGGTCATCATGACGTGGACCTTCGGGGGCGACATCATCGACGGCGACGGCAACGTCGACTTCGACACCGCCGAGTTCGCGAAGACCGTCGACCTCTACACGGGCCTCTACGCCGATGGCAGCGTTCCGACGAACTCCGACTTCGACCAGACGCAGGGCTTCATCTCGGGCATCGCGCCGATGCTCGTGAGCGGTCCGTACCTCGCGAAGTCGATCGCGGATGCCGCCCCCGAGCTCGATGGCAAGTGGCAGGTCTCGTTGGTTCCGGGCGACACCTCGCGCACCTCGCTCTTCGCCGGATCGAACATGGGCGTCTGGCACAACACCGACCAGCCGAACGGCTCGCTCGACCTGCTCGAGTACCTGTCGGAGCCCGAGACGCAGCTGTCGTGGTTCGACATCAACGGCGAGCTGCCGGCGGTGTCGGCCGCGCTGCAGGATGACGCGCTCGTGAGCGACCCGCTCGTGCAGGTGTACGCGGAGCAGCTCGCCGACTCGCACGTCCTGCCGCTCGTGCCGAACTGGGACGGCGCCACCGGTGCCGACCTGCTCGCGGCGCTCAACGCGATCGTGCTCACGGGGGCCGACCGCGATCAGACGCTCGCGGAGCTCTACTCCAAGACCGAGGGCACCTCGATCAACTGATCCCCGGACTGCGGGGCACCCGCCGTGGGTGCCCCGCAGTCGTCCCTGCTACGCACGAATCGCACGACCCGCACACGAGAGGAGGAGACCGACATGCGCCGAGGAACACTGACGCCCTACCTGCTGATCACCCCGGCGATGCTGCTCCTGCTCGCGTTCGGCGTGCTGCCGATCCTCGTCGCGGCGCTCGTGAGCCTCACCGACATGAACATCTCGGGGCTCGCGAACTGGAGCAACGTCGAGTTCATCGGCTTCGAGAACTACGTGGCGCTCGCGAACGACCCGGACTTCTGGAGGGCGCTCGGCAATACCGCCCTGTTCGGCGTGATCGGCGTGCCGTCGATCGTGTTCCTCTCGCTCGCCGTCGCCCTCCTGCTCGACCGCAGCGACGGGCGCATCGCACGAGCACTCCGGTCGTTCTACTTCGTGCCCGCGGTCACCGGCATCGTCGCCATCTCGCTCGTCTGGGGATACCTCTACAACACCCAGTTCGGGCTGTTCAACTGGGTGCTCTCGTGGTTCGGCATCGGCCAGGTGCAGTGGCTGTCGGATCCGTGGCTCGCGAAGTTCTCGGTCGCGCTCGTCGCGATCTGGCGCGGCACGGGCCTCAACATCATCATCTTCCTCGCGGCCCTGCAGGGGGTGCCGCGGGAGTACCGCGAGGCCGCCGCGCTCGACGGCGCAGGGGAGTGGCGCACCACGCGCTCGATCGTGCTGCCGCTGCTCGGCTTCGCCATCTTCTTCGTGACCGTGACGACCACGATCGCCTGGCTGCAGTTCTTCGACGAGCCGTTCGTGCTCACCGACGGCGGCCCGCTCGGCGCGACGACCTCGGTCTCGGTGTTCCTCTACAAGGAGGGCTTCCGCCTGAATCAGTTCGGCTACGCGAGCGCCGGCTCGCTCGTGCTGTTCGTGATCATTGCGACGATCACGCTCGTGCAGCTGCGCATCCGGAGGCGTGATGAGAAGCCCTGAGGCCGTGCGGCGGCGTGCGGTATCCGCTGCGATCCTGGCGGTGCTCGTCGTCGGGGCGCTCCTCACCGCGTTCCCGCTGTTCTGGATGGTGAGCGGTGCGTTCAAGCCGCAGCGCGAGGCGATCGACTACCCGCCGACGCTGCTGCCGCAGGAGCCGACGCTCGACAACTTCGTGCATCTGTTCGTGGAGCTCGACTTCGGCCGCTACCTGCTGAACACCGTGCTCGTGGTGCTGATCGGCGCCTTCGGGCTGCTCTTCATGGCGATGGCCGGATACGGGTTCGCGAAGTTCCGGTTCCGCGGCAGCCGCGGGCTGTTCTTCCTCGTGCTCGCGACGCTCATGATCCCGGTGCAGGTCACGATGATCCCGACCTACCTGATCCTCAACGGCATGAAGCTCACGAACACGCTCATCGGCATCGCCCTGCCGACGCTCGTCTCGGGGTTCGGGGTGTTCCTCTTCCGGCAGTTCATGTCGACCATCCCGGACGAGATCCTCGAGGCGGCGCGGGTCGACGGTGCCGGCGAGCTGCGCACCTTCGCGCAGATCGTGCTGCCGATGTCGAAGCCGATCCTCGCGGTGCAGGCGGTGCTCGCCTTCATCACCGGATGGAACAGCTTCCTCTGGCCCCTCATCATCGCGAGCGACCAGAAGCTCTACACGCTCTCCGTCGGTCTCGCGCTCCTCAACCAGCAGCTCGCCGTCGACCCCGCGCTGCAGATGGCAGCCGCCTCGATCATGGTCGTCCCCGTGCTGCTCGTGTTCGTGCTGTTCCAGCGCTACGTCGTGCAGGGGTTCGCCCTCTCGGGGCTCAAATGACCCGACCTCGAAAGGACCCTGCCGTGCCCGCTGCCCACGCCGCATCCGCCTTCTCGCCGCGACCCGCGAACCTCGACGGGTTCGTGCGGGCGCGCGGCGCGGCGTTCGTCGACGCCGCGGGGAACGAGCTCCTGCTGCGCGGCGTCGGGCTCGGCAACTGGCTGCTCCCCGAGGGGTACATGTGGCGGTTCGGGCCCGGCGCCGAGTCGCCGCGCGAGATCGAGGCGCTCGTGGATCGTCTCGTGGGGCGCGAGCGCGCGGAGGCGTTCTGGTCGCGCTTCCAGGATGCGTTCGTCTCGGAGGCGGACATCGCACTCATCGCGGCGAGCGGGTTCGACCACGTGCGGGTGCCGATCAACGCGCGTGTCGTGCAGCGCGACGACGGCTCGATGATCGAGGAGGGGCTCGCGCTCATCGACCGCCTCATCGGATGGTGCCGCGATCACCGGCTGTGGGTGCTGCTCGACCTGCACGGCGCGCCCGGCGGCCAGACGGGCACCAACATCGACGACTCGCTCGGCCGCCCGGAGCTGTTCCTCGACGAGCGGTACCGCCGCAACACCCTGCGGCTCTGGCGTGCGCTCGCGGAGCGCTACGCGCACGACACGACCGTGCTCGGCTACGACCTGCTCAACGAGCCGCTGCCGAACGAGTGGCAGCACCGCTTCGGCGACGAGCTCGCGGAGCTCTACCGCGACCTCACGCGCGAGATCCGCGCCGTGGACCCCGATCACCTGCTCATGTACGAGGGCAGCCACTGGGCGACCAACTGGTCGATCTTCACCGAGGTGTGGGACGACAACTCGGCCCTGCAATTCCACAAGTACTGGTCCGCGCCCGATCGCGCGTCGATCGCCCCCTTCCTCGAAGCCCGCGATCGACTCGGGCTGCCGATCTACATGGGGGAGGGTGGCGAGAACACCCTCGAATGGCTCTACACCGCCTTCCGGCTTTACGAGTCCGAGGGCATCGGCTGGAACTTCTGGCCGTGGAAGAAGATCGACACCCGCACCTCGCCCGCGTCGATCGTGCCGCCCGCCGGGTGGGATCGGATGATCCAGGCGACCGGGGGAGGCGACGTGCCGGACGCGGGCCGCATCCTCGACGACCTGCTCGACGCCATGCGGATCGAGAACTGCCGGTGGCAGCCCGAGATCGTCGCGGCCCTCACGGGAGTCGCGCCGGTCGTCGTGCCCGCGTGGGGCTTCGGGTTCCGCGGCGCGGGCGAGTCGTTCGAGGTGGCGGACGGAGCGGCGCTCGCCGGCATCCGCGAGGACGAGGCCGCCGGCATCCGCTTCGCGCTTCCGGGCGGCAACCCCGCGAATCCCTTCGAGCAGACCGACGGCCGCGCCTACGCCCCGGCGGAGCGGCTCGTCGTCGATCTCGCGCCCGGCGACTGGCTGGAGTTCGAGGGTGAGAGGTTCGGCGACGTCGCCGCCGTGCGCGCGATCGATGCGGCCGGAGGCGCCGCCGAGGTGCGCATCGTCCCGTCGCCTCGAGGCATCCGGGTGGTCGCCGAGCGCGCCGTGACTCTCGAGCGGCTCGAGCTCGGAGCGCGCGGTGGTTGATATCTTCGGGTCCATGGTCGACGTCCGTCCCGGGCGCGCGGGCGGACCCGCGGCCGAATCGGCGACGGTCAGCTCGCTCCGCCAGCGCAACCGCGGACAGGTGCTCGCGCACATCCTCCAGTCGGGGCGCACGACCCGTGGCGACCTCGCGCGGGAGTGCGGGCTCTCGTTCGCATCCGCGACCAACATCGTCGGCGACCTCGTCGCCGAAGGGCTCGTGCACGAGACCGGCTCGATCGCATCCCGCGGCGGCCGCCCTATCGCGGTCGTCGAACCGCGGCCGGAGGGCGCGTACCTCATCGGTGCGGATGTCGGCGAGCGCGGCGTCGCGGTGGAGCTCTTCGACCTGTCGATGACGCGCATCGATCGCGAGTTCCGCGGGGGCCGCGACGAGGAGAGCCCGGAGACCATCGCGCACGACCTCGACGACGCACTCGCGGCGCTGCGCGAGCGGCACGGCGAGCTGTGGCCGTCGCTCGTCGGGGTGGGCCTCGGCCTTCCCGGCATCGTCGAGACGGGCCCGGATGGCGAGCAGACGCTCTACGCGCAGAGCCTCGGCTGGGACGCCGTCGCGGTGCGCGACCTCATCCACGCGGATGTTCCCGTCTTCGCCGAGAACGGCGCGAAAACCCAGGCGATGGCGGAGCTGTGGTTCGGCGCGGCGCGCGGTGTTCAGCACGCGCTCGTCGTGCTGCTCGGGCGCGGCGTGGGCCTCGGCATCATCGCGGACGGCCGCCTGCAGCGCGGAGCCACGAGCAGTGCGGCCGAGTGGGGGCACACGAAGATCGAGCGCGACGGGGCACTCTGCCGATGCGGCGGCCGCGGTTGCGTGGAGGCGTACGTCGGAGCGGGTGCGATCCTCGACGCCTGGAGGAACACCGGCGCGAGCTTCGAAGGCAGCGGCTGGAACGCGATCGGCGAGCTGCTGGACGCCGCGGATGCGGGTGATCCGGGCGCCGTCGCGATCGTCGACGACGTGCTGCGCACGCTCGGCGCCTCCCTCGGAAGCCTGGTGAACCTCGCGAATCCCGAGCGGATCGTGGTCGGCGGATGGGTGGGCCTGCGGCTCATGGAGCGCCTCGGTGAGCGGCTCCTGGATGCGGTGCGAGCGAACTCGCTCGAGCGTCCGGGAAGCGCCGTCGACCTCATCGCATCGACGTTCGGCGGCGACAGCGTCGCCCTCGGGGCGGCGATCATGCCCCTCGAATCCCTCGTGCGAGAGCCCCTCGCCCGCTGACCCCTCCTCTTTGCGTACGACTTAAATAAAGTCATCGACAAAGTCTCCTGGTGCTGCCAGACTGGCCGCGCGGGCAGAGTCGCCCGCATCACCCGCGCTATGGAAACCGTCGAATCCCGCCCTGGCGGGAGTGATCGAGGAGGATCATGAAAGCGAGAACCTTCGCGGGCGCGCTGCTGGCAGCGACGCTCATCGCAGTCGGACTCACGCCGCCACTGGCGGCCACCGCGGCACTGGGGGCCACGGACTTCATCAAGGCCAACGGCAACGTGCTGAAGAAGAACTCCGGCACCGGATCGACCATCAACCTGCGGGGCACCAACATCGGCGGGTGGCTCACCCAGGAGGACTGGATGTCGCCGCTCGGCGAGTTCGCCGTCGACCGCACCGGCTGGTCGTACAGCGCATCCGCCGGCACCGCGTCGAACGCCTTCGACGGCTCCGGGACGAGCCGCTGGACGACGAACGCCAACCAGGCAGGCGGCGAGTGGATCCAAGCCTCGCTCGGCGCACCGACCCTGTTCAGCCGCCTGAGCATCGACAACACCGCCAACGCCGGTCAGTACCCCCGCACGGTCGACGTGCAGGTGTCGACCAACGGCACCACGTGGGTGAGCGTCGCGACGCAGCCCGGCACCGACGGCGTCACGAGCGTGAAGTTCGCGCCGCAGGTGGCGAGCTACGTGCGGGTGACCCAGACCGGCTCCGCTGCTGCGCTCTGGTCCGTCGGTGAGCTCAACCTCTTCAACGACCCGATGCTGCACAACGGCACGCACACGGCGACCGCCTTCGCGACTGCCGGGGGTAGCTCTGCCGGCAACGCGCTCGACGGCAATGCCGCGAGCGTCTGGCAGAGCGGCACCCCGCAGGTGCCGGGTCAGACCTTCACGATCGACCTCGGACGCAACGTCGACATGGACAAGGTGCTGTTCGACGCGGGCTCCGCGACGGCGAACGACTACCCCCGCATCTGGGACGTCTTCGTGTCGTGGGACAACGTGAACTACACCCAGGTCGCGAGCGGATACGGCTCCAACCGTGTCATCCAGGCCGACTTCCAGGGCACCAAGAACGGCCGCTACCTGCGGATCGTCTCGAACGGCAGCTCGAGCCAGTGGTGGTCGATCGCCGAGGTCGCGATCTCGAGCGGCACCGGCCTCGACCGCGGCGGATGGGCGGTGTCGGCATCCGTCGGCGCGTCGCCCGGCAACATGATCGACGGCAACACCGGCACGCGGTGGACGACGAGCGCCCCCCAGACGAACGGGCAGTACATCCAGGTCGACATGGGCGCGCTCGTGACGCTCAACAACGTCACGATCGACACGGCCAAGAACACCTCCGACGAGACCGACTACGCACGGGGCTACACGCTCCAGCTGTCGAAGAACGGCTCGACGTGGACCACGGTCGCGACGGGCGTCGGCACGCGCAAGGCGACGACGATCGGATTCGTCGCGCAGGCGGCCCGCTACTTCCGGATGACCCAGACCGGGTCGTCGGGATCGTGGTGGTCGATCGGCGAGCTCACCGCCGGCCTCTACAACGACGACTACTCGCTGCAGCTCTCGATGGCCAACCGCTTCGGCACCACCGGGGCGCAGACCGTCATCGACGCGCACCAGGACACCTGGATCACCGAGAGCGACCTCGACAACCTCGCGGCCGCCGGGTTCAACTTCGTCCGGGTGCCGATCGGGTGGAACACCTTCCTCAACCTCGACGGGTCGTGGAAGTCGAACCCCTGGGAGAAGATCGACTGGGTCATCGACGAGCTGAGCGAGCGGGGTCTGTACACGCTCATCGACCTGCACACCGTGCCCGGCGGCGGATGCCCGTGGGGCAGCTGCGGGCGGATCGGCCCGAACCCGAATGGGTTCTGGGGCAGCTCGACCTTCCAGGACTGGGTCGTCGACATCTGGGAGGAGATCGCCACCCGGTACGAGGGCGAGCCCGCCGTCGCCGGCTACGACCTCATCAACGAGCCGCTCATCGACTACGGAGAGGATGCCGACGACGTCGCCCAGAAGAGCGACTACTACGACCGCCTCTACGACGCCGTGCGGGCCATCGATCCGGATCACACGATCTTCTTCGGGGCGTTCTTCAGCCTCGGGGCGATCGCGAGCCCGTCGACATACGGGTGGACGAACGTCGTGTACCAGTACCACCCGTACGACATGCCCAACTCGAAGAACTGGACCTCGCAGAACCAGGTCGTCACGAACGAGCTGAATGGCCTCGCGGCGAAGCTCTCGAATCCGGGCGTGCCGATCCTCTACGGCGAGTACTCGCTCTACTACAACGACGACGTCTGGTCGCGGTTCATGGCGGGTCTCAACGCGTCGAACGTGTCGTGGTCGAACTGGACCTACAAGGTCCGGGGAACCGCCAACGACGGGTTCGCGTACTGGGGCATGTACTACGACAACCAGAAGCCGATCCCGGTGATCAACAGCGACGATCAGACGACGTTCATCGCGAAGCTCGGCCAGTTCGGCACCGCGAACTTCACGAAGAACACGCGCTTCGTCGCGACGCTCGCGAAGTACTCGGGCGGTCTGTCGACCTACAGCCCGTCGGCGGTCAGCCACTCCGGGTGGACGGCGACGGCCTCGAGCACCGCATCCGGCACCTCGACGGGTGGCGGAATCGACGGTGTCGGCGGTGGGTCGTGGGCGACCGGTTCGGCGATGGCGGGCGGTGAGTGGTACCGGATCGACATGGGCACCAACCGCACCGTCGCGATGGTGATCGTGCAGACGCCCTCGGGCAACACGTGGGACTACCCCCGCGGGTTCACGCTCGAGACGTCGACCAACGGCACCTCGTGGACGACGCTCGCGACCGGCATCGCGTACGGGTGGAAGCGGCCGATCTCGGTCACGCCCACGACGGCGCGGTACATCCGGATCACCCAAACGGGCGCCGCCCCGCAGTGGTGGACCATCGACGAGGTGACCGTCTACTCGTCGTACTGAGTCCGATCGATCGACGCGGTCCCCTCGTGCGGGTGCGAGGGGACCGCGTCCCTACGCCTGCTGGGCGACCGCGAGCGCCGCACCGACCGTCGGGATCTCGTCGCGCAGCATCCCGACCGTCACGCGTACGTGCGGATCGGGCGAGTCGCCGGGCTGGAACGGGCTGCCCGCTGCCACCTGGATGCCCACCGCCGCGAGCTGCACCATCGCCGAGCGCTCGTCCGCGACGCGGAGCCAGGCGTTCAGCCCGTCGCCCGCGGCGAGCCAGCCGCCCGCCTCCTGCACGGCATCCGCGAGGGCTGCCTGGCGCGCCGCATAGGCGGTGCGCGCCTGCTCGATCTGGGCGATCGCCGCGGGATCGGTGAGCAGTTCGTGCAGGATCGCCTGCGTCATCCGGCTCGTCCAGCCGGGGCCGAGGAGCCGCCTCGCGACGACGCGGTCCACGAGGGGGCGGGGGCCGCCGATCGCGCCGATGCGCAGATCGGGGCCGTGCGACTTCGAGAACGAGCGCACGTGGAGCACTCGCTCGGGCAGCCAGGCGGCGAGGGTTACATCGGGGGAGGCGCTGATCGCGCCGGAGGCGTCGTCCTCCACGACGATCGCGTCCTGCGCGGTGCGGCTGCGCGCGAGAATGCCGGCGAGCTGCTCGGCGCGCTCGGGCGTCGTCGAGATGCCGGTGGGGTTGTGGGCGCGCGGCTGGAGCAGCACGATCGCCGGCGAGAGGCCGAGGGCCGCGGCGAAGGCATCCGGCCGCATCCCCTCCGCGTCGAGCGGCACGGGCACCGCCTCGAGGCCGTAGTGGTCGAGGAGGTCCATGAACGGCGGAAAAGTGGGGTCTTCGACGAGCACGCGGTCGCCGAAGCGCACGAGCGCGGCGAGCGCGCGGTCGATCGCGTCGAGGGCGCCGTTCAGCACTGTGATCGACTCGACGGTCGCGGGCCAGGTGGCGCGCAGCAGGTCGTGGAGCTCCGGGATGTCGGGCTTGGCCTGGTAGCTCGGGGTGTCGGCACGGGCGCCGACGCGGGCGAGTGCGGGGCCGAGGGCGGGGAGCAGGTCCGGGTCGGGGGTGCCGCGGGAGAGGTCGAGGCGGGCGCCGAGCTTGCCGTCGAGTCCGCGGTAGCGCCGTGGCAGCCACTCGCGGGGCTCCGCGCGCACGAAGCTGCCGCTGCGTCCGCGGCTCGTGATGAGGCCTGCGGAGTTGAGGGTCTGCCATGCGTGGCTGACCGTCGCGGGCGAGACGCCGAGCTCCGCGGCCAGTTGGCGCACGGTCGGAAGGCGGTCTCCGGGGGCCAGATCGCCCGCCGTGATGAGCCGCGCGATCCCCGTCGCGATGCCGTGTGGCGACCGCTCTCGGATCTCGAGGGCTACCGATTTCATGCTGACCGCCGTAGTTTTACGCCCACGTCACAGTGCGTAACGTCAGAGAAATGTTTACGACGAAAGATAACAAAAAGCAACCTCGAGGGAGACAGCGATGACCATCGTGCGGGCGGCGATCAGCCAGACCACCTGGACGGGCGACAAGGAGTCGATGCTCGACAAGCACGAGGGATTCCTGCGCGATGCGGCCGCCGATGGGGCGCAGGTGATGTGCTTCCAGGAGCTGTTCTACGGCCCCTACTTCGGCATCACCCAGGACAAGAAGTACTACCGCTACGCAGAACCCGCCGACGGCCCGATCGTGCAGCGCTTCGCGTCGATCGCGAAGGAGCTGGGTGTCGTCACCGTCCTCCCGATCTACGAGGAGGAGCAGACCGGCGTGTACTACAACACGACGGTCGTAGTCGACGCCGACGGATCGATCCTCGGCAAGTACCGCAAGGTCCACATCCCGCACGTCGAGAAGTTCTGGGAGAAGTTCTACTTCCGGCCGGGCAACCTCGGGTACCCGGTGTTCGACACCGCGGTCGGCAGGATCGGCACCTACATCTGCTACGACCGCCACTTCCCGGAGGGGTGGCGCGAGTACGGCCTGCGCGGGGCGCACATCGTCTTCAACCCGAACGCCACGAAGCCCGGCCTCTCGAACCGGCTGTGGGAGGTGGAGGGCCCGGCGGCGGCTGTCGCGAACGGCTACTTCGTGCTGCAGCCGAACCGCGTGGGCCTCGAGGACAACGAGTACGGCGCCGAGGCCGTGAACTTCTACGGCACGAGCAACGTCATCGATCCGCGCGGCAACTTCGTGGGCGAGCGCGGATCGGGCGAGCACGAGGAGCTGCTCGTGCGCGACCTGCAGATGGACATGGTGCAGGAGATGCGCGACGACTGGCAGTTCTACCGAGACCGCCGCCCCGAAACCTACACCTCGATCTCTACGCCATAGACATGTCTCTGGCCCGCCGGACACCGCCGCGCGGGTGTCTCTCGGCTCGTAGACATGTCTATCGCGGCTCTTGACCACGTCGAAGGGGAGGAACTCATGGCAACCACACTCATCACGGGCGGCACGGTCGTGTCGGCCACGGGCCGAGCGCCGGCGGATGTGCTGGTCGACGGCGAGACGATCGTCGCCGTGCTCGCACCCGGCTCGCAGCTGCTCGGGACCGACCTCGCCCGCGGCGTCGACACGGTCGTCGATGCCACCGGCAAGTACGTCATCCCCGGCGGCATCGACGCCCACACCCACATGGAGCTGCCCTTCGGCGGCACCAACGCATCCGACACCTTCGAGACGGGCACGCGTGCTGCGGCGCACGGCGGCACGACGACGATCATCGACTTCGCTGTGCAGACTTACGGCCAGAAAGTGATGGACGGGCTCGCCGCGTGGCACGAGAAGGCGGCCGGCAACTGCGCCATCGACTACGGCTTCCACCAGATCATCGGCGGAGTCGACGCCGACTCGCTCGCCGTGATGCCCTCGCTCGTCGATGAGGGCATCACGAGCTTCAAGCTCTTCATGGCCTACCCGGGCGTCTTCTACTCCGACGACGCGCAGATCCTCAAGGCCATGCAAGTGTCGGCCGACACCGGACTGCTCACGATGATGCACGCCGAGAACGGCCCCGTCATCGACGTTCTCGCGGCTCAGCTCGCCGAGGAAGGCAAGACCGACCCCTACTTCCACGGCATCGCGCGGGCGTGGGAGATGGAGGAGGAGGCCACCCACCGCGCGATCATGATCGCTCGGCTCACCGGTGCCCCCCTCTACGTCGTGCACGTCTCGGCGAAGCAGGCGGTCGAGCAGCTCGCGGCCGCCCGTGATCGTGGCCAGAACGTATTCGGCGAGACCTGCCCGCAGTACCTCTACCTCTCTCTCGAGGAGCAGCTCGGAGCCTCGAGCGAGGAATGGGGTGCCTTCGAGGGCGCCAAGTGGGTGTGCTCGACGCCACTGCGCGCCCGCGCCGAAGGACACCAGCACGCGATGTGGCAGGGTCTGCGCACCAACGATCTGCAGATGGTCTCCACCGACCACTGCCCGTTCTGCATGAAGGGCCAGAAGGAGCTCGGGCTCGGCGACTTCCGCAAGATCCCGAACGGGATCGGATCGGTCGAGCACCGCATGGACCTCATGTACCAGGGCGTCGTCACCGGTGAGATCACGCTGGAGCGCTGGGTGGAGCTGACCTCCACCACACCGGCGCGGATGTTCGGGCTCTACGGGAAGAAGGGCGTGATCCAGCCGGGCGCGGATGCCGACATCGTCGTGTACGACCCGAACGGTCACACCTCGATCGGCCTCGGCAAGACCCACCACATGAACATGGACCACTCGGCGTGGGAGGGCTACGAGATCGACGGACACGTCGACACGGTCATCTCGCGGGGAAAGGTCGTCGTGGACGACAACCAGTACCTCGGCGCCAAGGGCGACGGCCGATTCGTCAAGCGCGGCCTCTCGCAGTACCTGGTCTGACTCGAAGGGTGTGACGTAGACATGTCTATGACCAGCTGGACACCGCCGCGCGGGTGTCAGAACGCCCGGAAGCCTGTCCGACACAGCTCACGGACGGTCAGCTGATGGATTTCGGAGCAGTCCTTCAGACCAACCCGCCCGCGAGCCGCACGGTGCACCTCGCGAAGCTCGCCGAGCAGTACGGCTTCAGCCATGTCTGGACCTTCGACTCGCACATCCTGTGGCAGGAGCCGTACGTCATCTACAGCCAGATCCTCGCCGAGACGCGCAAGGTGAAGGTCGGTCCGTTCGTCACGAATCCCGCCACCCGCGACTGGACGGTCACCGCCTCCGTGTTCGCGACCCTCAACGAGATGTACGGCAACCGCACGATCGTCGGCATCGGCCGCGGCGACTCCGCCGTGCGCGTCACGAACGGCAAGCCGACGACGCTCGCCGAACTGCGCGAGTCGATCCACGTGATCCGCGAACTCGGCAACAGCCGCGCCGTCGAGTACCACGGCTCCACCCTGCAGTTCCCGTGGTCCGAGGGCTCCGAGCTCGAGGTGTGGGTGGCGGCGTACGGCCCGCTCGCACTCAAGCTCACGGGCGAGGTCGGCGACGGCTTCATCCTGCAGCTGGCCGACGTCGACATCGCCAAGTGGATGATCAAGACCGTCCGCGACGCCGCCGAGAAGGCCGGCCGCGATCCCGACGAGATCACCTTCTGCGTGGCCGCGCCGTTCTACATCGGCGACGACTGGCAGCACATGCGCGACCAGTGCCGCTGGTTCGGCGGCATGGTCGGCAACCACGTGGCCGACATCGTCGCGAAGTACGGTGCCGACGGCAGCGTGCCGAAGGCGCTCACCGACTACATCGAGGGCCGCACCGGATACGACTACAACTCCCACGGCAAGGCCCACAACGACCACGTCGACTTCGTCCCGGATGAGATCGTCGACCGTTTCTGCCTGCTCGGCACCGCCGACGACCACATCGAGAAGCTCGAGGAGCTGCGTTCGATCGGCGTGCACCAGTTCGCCGGATACCTCCAGCACGACAACAAGGAGGAGACGCTGCGGGTCTACGGCGAGACCGTGATCCCCGCCCTCCGCGACCAGGTGACGGCCAAGTCGTGAGCTCCGACCCCGGGTCCCTGCCGCGTCGCCGCACGCGGGGTCGCGGCTGGGCGGCCGTCGGCTGGGGCGTCGCGGGTGTGCTGCTCGTCGCGATCCTCTGGGAGGTCTACAAGTTCCTGGGGCCGTCCGAGGGTGTCGTGATCGGCGCGGTCGAGGGCGAGGCCGGCTCGGGGGTGCTGATCCTGCCGCGCACTCACGATCGCGCGATGCCGCACGTCTGGAGCATGCTCATCCGTCTCGGCGAGCCGACGAGCGGGGGAGCGACGCCGCCGCTCGTGGTGTCGGTCGCGCAGGCGGCGGTGATGACGCTCGGGATGGCGGCGCTCGGCTGGCTCATCGGCGTGGCCGTCGGGATGCTGCTCGGCCTCGCGATGCAGCGCTGGAAGCTCGTCGAGTGGGGTCTGCTGCCCTGGATCGTGGTGAGCCAGATCGTGCCGCTCATCGCCTTCGCGCCCGTCGTCAACGTGATCGGCAACCAGATCGACCGCTCCGGCATCCCGTGGCCGCAGTGGCTGTCGGTCGCGGTGATCGCGTCGTATCTCGCGTTCTTCCCGGTGGCGGTCGGCGCTCTGCGAGGCCTCGAGGCGCCCGACCGGATCCACGTCGACCTGATGCGCAGCTACGCGGCCGGCTACTGGTCGACCCTCGTGCGCTTGAGGCTCCCCGCATCCGTGCCGCACCTGCTGCCGGCGCTGCGCCTCGCCGCCGCGAACGCGGTGCTCGGCGCCGTGGTCGCCGAGGTGTCGATCGGGATGCGCGGCGGCATCGGCCGGATGCTCATCCAGTTCGCGGGGCAGGCGTCGAGCGACCCCGCCGCACCGTGGGGGCCGATGTTCGGCTCGATCGCGCTGGGGCTCATCGCGGCGGGGTCCGTCGCGCTCATCGGCTTCGGCCTCACCAAGTACCGCAGAGGAGAGGCGGCCGCATGACCACCGACACCACCCTCGCCGGCACCGCGTCCACCGGCGCCGCCCTCGCGGTGAGCGCCTCGGGCGTCGGCAAGGTGTTCCCCGCCAAGGCGGGCGACGTGACGGCCCTGACGGGCGTCGACCTCGAGGTGCGGGCGGGGGAGTTCGTCTCGCTCATCGGCCCCTCCGGATGCGGCAAGTCGACGCTCTTGCGCCTCATCGCCGACCTCGACGAGGCGACAGCGGGCACGCTGACCATCTTCGGCAAGCCCGCGCGCCGCGCCCGCATCGACCAGGACTATGGGATCGCATTCCAGCAGGCGGGTCTGCTCCCGTGGCGCACGGTCGCCGACAACATCGCCCTGCCGCTCGAGCTGCACAAGGTGCCGAAGCCCGATCGCGCGAGGCGGGTCGCCGAGCTGGCCGAGCTCGTCGGCCTCTCGGACTTCGTCGACCGCTACCCCGATCAGCTCTCGGGCGGGATGCAGCAGCGGGTCGCGATCGCCCGGGCTCTCGCGGCGAGTCCGAAGCTCCTTCTCATGGACGAGCCGTTCGGCGCGCTCGACGAGATGACCCGCGAGTACCTGCAGGGCGAGCTCACCCGGATCGCGGCCGAGACGGGCGCGGCGGTCGTGTTCGTCACGCACTCGATCCCGGAGGCCGTTTTCCTCTCGGACCGCGTGGTCGTCATGAGCCCGCGCCCGGGCCGCATCACCGAGGTGATCGAGACAGGTCTCGGGCCGGTGCGCGACGAGGCGCTGCGCGAGACGCCCGCGTACTTCGCGAAGGTCACCGAAGTCCGCGAGGCGCTGCACGGCGCCCCGACGCAGAGGGCGAACGAGCGATGAGGGGCGCGGTCCCGACCGGCTGGCTGCGCATCGCCGCACCGATCGTGGTGGGTGTGCTGGGTGCGTTCGCGTGGGCGCTGTACGTCGAGTTCGGCGATGCACCCCGCGCGCTCCCCGGCCCCGCGGACGTGGCGTCGGAGTTCGTCCTGCGGTGGGGCATCATCTGGGACGAAATGCTCATCACCGCGACGAACGCGGCGATCGGTCTCGCCGTCGGCACGGTGCTCGCGGTGATCCTCGCCGGCTTGTCGGCCACCTGGCGTCCGATCGACGGCATGCTCGCCCCGCTCGTCGCGGCGCTCGCCGTCATCCCGATCGTCGCGATCACGCCCATCCTCAACACGATGTTCGGGGCGTCCAGCCAGTTCGGCCGCCAGGCGGTCGCCACGATCGCCGCCTTCATCCCGGTCTTCGTGAACGTACTGCGCGGGCTCCGCCAGACCCGGCCCGTGCACCGCGACCTGCTGCGCGCATCCGCCGCGACGGGCGGGCAGACCTTCCGCAAGCTCACCCTCCCGACCGCCGTGCCCTACCTGATGACGGGCGTCCGCGTCGCGGCCTCGCTCGCCGTGATCTCCGCGCTCGTCGCGGAGTACTTCGGCGGCCCCGCGGACGGCGTGGGCACCTCCATCGCGACCTTCGCCAAATCCGGGCGCGCCTCGCTCGCGTGGGCGTATGTCGGCGGGGGCATCCTCATCGGGCTCGCATTCTTCCTCGTCACCGCGCTCATCGAGCGCATCGTGACGCGGCATGCGCCGGACTGACCGGCATCCGCACCACCCCACGCACCACCACCCACCGCACCACCTGCACCACCATCACGAAAGGGAACAGCATGAGACTCCGCACCAGACGCGGCCTGGCTCTCGCCTCCGCGGCGACCGTCACGGCGCTCGCGCTCGCCGCGTGCTCCGGCACGAGCGATGACGGCGACGCCGACTCGGGCGACTTCGAGCCGCTCACGTCGATCAAGCTCCAGCTGCAGTGGCTTCCGCAGGCGCAGTTCGCCGGCTACTACGTCGCGCTCGATCAGGGCTACTTCGAGGAGGAGGGCTTCGACTCGGTCGAGATCGTCCCCTCGGGCGGCGACATCGTGCCGCAGGACGCCCTCGTCGCGGGAGACGTCGACTTCGCGATCGCCTGGGTGCCGAAGGTTCTCGGCAGCATCGAGGCATCCGGTGTCGAGCTCACCGACATCGCCCAGGTGTTCCAGGCATCCGGCACGACCCAGGTCTCGTGGGCGGGTGACGGCATCACGTCCGTCGCCGACTTCGAGGGCAAGCGCATCGGCTCCTGGGGCTTCGGCAACGAGTGGGAGATCTTCGCCGCGATGGCGGCCGAGGGGCTCGACTCCACCAGCGTGTCGATCACGAACCAGGACTTCTCGATGAACGCCCTGCTCGACCGCGATGTCGACGCCGCCCAGGCGATGACGTACAACGAGCTCGCGCAGGTCCTCGAGACGGTGAACCCCGACACGGGCGAGCTGTACACGATGGACGACCTCGACGTCATCTACTACGAGGACACCGAGGGCGCGATGCTGCAGGACGCCATCTGGGCCGACACCGAGCGCCTCGACGACCCGGCCTACGCGGATGCGGCGGTCCGGTTCCTGAAGGCGACCGTGAAGGGCTGGCTCTACGCCCGCGACAACCCGGAGGAGGCCGCGGACATCGTCTACACCGCCGCGACCGCGCCGGGCGTCGACGCGTTCCCGGTCGGGCCGACGCACCAGCTGTGGCAGATGAACGAGGTCAACAAGCTCATCTGGACCGGCGGCGACTTCGGTGTGATCGACGAGGCCGCGTGGCAGAAGACCGTGGCGGGCGCGCTCGCCGCGATCAACCAGCAGGGCCTGCACCTCATCGAGTCGGACCCGCCCGCCTCGGCGTACTCGAACGACTACATCCAGCAGGCGCTCGACGCGCTCGCGGAGGATGGCGTCGATGCATCCGGGACGTACACTCCGATCGAGGTCACCCTCACCGAGGGCGGCCAGTAAGACCCCCGCGTGCCGGGCGGCCCGTCGTGGGTCGCCCGGCCGCACCCCTGATCCAGGAACGGATATGAGCACCAACCAGCACGCACACGACCTCGACCGTGCGCACGTCTTCCACTCGTGGTCGGCGCAGGCGTCCCTCGACCCGCTCGTCATCGCGGGTGGCCTCGGCACCGAGGTGTGGGACTTCGAGGGCAATCGCTATCTCGACTTCTCGAGCCAGCTCGTCAACGTCAACATCGGGCACGCACACCCCAAGGTCGTCGCGGCCATCCAGGAGCAGGCGGCGATCCTGCCGACGGTGGCGCCCGCCCACGCGAACCTCACCCGCGGCGAGGCCGCCGCGCGCATTCTCGCGAAGGCCGGCTCGTCGTTCACGAAGGTCTTCTTCACCAACGGCGGCGCGGATGCCAACGAGAACGCGATCCGGATGGCACGGCTCACGACGGGCCGCGACAAGATCCTCAGCACCTACCGCAGCTATCACGGCAACACGGGCGCCGCGATCGTCGCGACCGGCGACTGGCGCCGCGTGCCGAACGAGTTCGCCCGCGGGCACGCGCACTTCTTCGGTCCGTTCCCCTACCGCTCCGAGTTCTGGTCCGACAGCCCCGAGCAGGAGACCGAGCGCGCCCTGCACCACCTCGAGCGCGTGATCCAAGCAGAGGGGCCGTCGTCGATCGCGGGGCTGCTTCTCGAGGGGATCCCCGGCACGGCGGGCGTGATCATGCCGCCGCCCGGGTGGTACGCGGGCGTGCGCGACCTCTGCGACCGCTACGGCATCCTGCTGATCGTCGACGAGGTCATGTCGGGCTTCGGCCGCACGGGCGATTGGTTCGCCTGGCAGAACGCGGAGGTCAACCCGGATCGCGTCGTGCCCGATCTCATCACCTTCGCGAAGGGCGTGAACTCGGGCTACGTGCCGGTCGGCGGGGTCATCATCTCCGCCTCGATCGCGCAGGTCTTCGACGATCAGGTGTTCCCCGGCGGCCTCACCTATTCCGGGCATCCGCTCGCGGCGGCGTCGATCGTCGCGTCGATGGATGCCATGGAGGAGGAGGGGATCATCGAGCATGCCGCCGAGATCGGGCGCGATGTGCTGGGCCCGGGCCTCGCGGCCCTCGCCGATCAGCATCCCCTCATCGGCGAGGTGCGCGGGGTAGGGGTCTTCTGGGCGCTCGACCTCGTCACGGATCGCGAGACGCGCGAGCCGGTGCCGCCCGCGACGATCGGCGCGCTCAAGAAGGAGCTCCTCGGCCGCGGCTACCTGCCGTTCGTCATGGACAACCGCCTCCACGTGGTGCCGCCGTGCACCGTCACGGCGGAGGAGTGCCTGCGTGCGCTGGCGATCCTCGACGAGGCGTTCACGGCGATCGAGCACTGACGCGGAACGTGGATGCGCGGCCCCGGACGGGGGAGGCGCCGTCCAGGCAATCGGCAGCGGATGCGGCGTAGAATCGCTGACCGTGCCTGCACCCACCAGCCCGTTCGTCGTGCCCGTCCACGACGTCATGCATCGACCCGGAGAGATGCGCGAGCGCGTCCTCGAGTTCGATGCGCCCGAGCGTCTGGGCGAGTCGGTGGCGTCCGTGCACGCCGGTTCGCCGGTGCGGATCGACCTGCGTCTCGAGGGTCTGCACGACGGGATCCTCGTCACGGGCGACGTCGATGCGGTCGCGGATGCCGAGTGCGTCCGCTGCCTCGACCCCGTGAAGCTGCCGGTCGAGGTCGAATTCCAGGAGCTTTTCGCGTATTCTCCTGATGAAGCTTTCGACTTCGCGATTCGAGATGATCACGTGGATCTCGAATCCGTCGTGCGGGACGCGGTAGTGCTGGCACTACCGTTCCAGCCGGTCTGCCGGCCGGACTGCCCCGGTCTCGACCCCGCCACGGGGGAGAAACTGCCGGATGGCGCCGAGCCGAGCGACCGCGAGATGCTCGACCCCCGGTGGGCCGCGCTCGAGGGCTTCCGCCCCGACTCCCATACCGACTGACACAAGCCTCCGGCCCTGCGCCGAACACAGGAAGAGACACCATCATGGCCGTTCCCAAGCGCCGCCAGTCGCGTGCCAACACGCACGCCCGCCGTTCGCAGTGGAAGGCATCCGTGCCGAACCTGGTGAAGACCGTCGAGAACGGCAAGGTCACCTACAGCCTCCCGCACCGCGCCAAGGTCGTCGAGGACTCGGCGGGCACCCCGCTGTACCTCGAGTACAAGGGCCGTAAGGTCGCCGACGTCTGAGACGCGCCCGGCCGGCTCACCGCCGGTCGGTGCTGAGGTCCTCGCCGAGCTCAACTCGGTGCTGCAGCTCGAGATCGAACCCGAGCTGCTCACTCTTGCGCTCACGCACCGGTCCTACGCCTATGAGAACGGCGGTATCGGGCACAACGAGCGACTCGAATTCCTGGGTGACTCGATCCTGGGGCAGGCCGTGACGGTCATGCTCTACCTCGAGAACCCGAACGTTGACGAGGGCGAGCTCGCGAAGCGCCGGGCAAGCCTCGTCAGCTCCGCCGCGCTCGCCGAGATCGCGGTGCACATCGAACTGGGTCGCTACATGCTGCTCGGCCGCGGTGAGGAGCTCACCGGGGGGCGCGAGAAGCAGTCGATCCTCGCGGACGCCGTCGAGGCGATCATCGGCGCCGCGTATCTGTCCGTCGGCCCGGATGCGGCGACCGCGCTCGTGCTGCGCCTCATTTCGCCGCTGCTCGCCGACCCGAACCGCTTCGGCGCCGCCATGGACCCGAAGACGAGCCTGCAGGAACTCTCCACGCGCCTCGGCAAGGGTCTGCCCCAGTACCGCGTCACCGACTCGGGCCCCGACCACTCCAAGCGCTTCCACGCCGAGGTCGCCCTCGGCGGCGACGCGATCGCCGCCGGCGACGGCACGAGCAAGAAGCAGGCCGAGATGGCCGCCGCGCTCGCCGCCTGGGCGATCCTGCAGCGCCCCAAGCGCTAGAGCACCGTGCCCGAGCTGCCCGAGGTCGAGGTGGTCCGCGCGGGTCTCGTGCCGGCGGTCACCTCCGCCCGTGTGACCTCCGTGGAGGTTCTCGATGAGCGCTCCCTGCGGCGGCATCCGGGCCCCTCGGAGGACTTCATCGAGCGTCTGACCGGTGCCCGGCTCGTGGCGCCCTCGCGTCGCGGCAAGTTCCTGTGGATCCCGGTGGCGGATGCCGACGAGGCGCTCGTCGTGCACCTCGGCATGAGCGGCCAGGTGCTGCTGCGTGATCCGGATGCGCCGGTGCAACGGCTCACGCGGATCGTCATCGGGCTCGACCAGCCCGGATACGGCCCAGTGCGCATGGACTTCGTCGACCAGCGCATCTTCGGCTCCATGGCGCTCGACCGGCTCGCCCCCGCGGCCGACCGGCCCGAGGAGCGGATTCCGGCATCCGTCGCGCACATCGCCCGCGATCCGCTCGACCCTCACTTCGACGAGCGCCGCTTCCTCGACCGCCTTGCGCGCCGCGACACGACCGTGAAGCGCGCGCTGCTCGATCAGACCCTCGTCTCGGGCATCGGCAACATCTACGCGGACGAGGCGCTGTGGGCCTCGCGCATCCACTACGACCAGCCCACGCGCTCGCTCTCGAGGCCCCGCGCGCGGCGGCTGCTGTCCGAGGTGCGGGCGGTGCTCGGCCGTGCGCTCGAGGAGGGCGGCACGAGCTTCGACGCGCAGTACGTAAACGTCAATGGGGCGTCGGGCTACTTCTCGCACTCGCTCAACGTGTACGGGCAGCAGGGGCGGCCGTGCCCGCGTTGCGGGCGTCCGATCGTGCGCGAGGTGTTCATGAACCGCGGTTCGCACCTCTGCACCCGCTGCCAGCGCATCCGCTGATCGAGGCCCGCGCGCGGAAGATCCCCAGCCGCCGAGGCCCCAAGGCGCGTATCCTCGGAACCAGGACCCCGACGTAAGGACCCGCCATGGCCCTCAACAATCCCGCATTCTCGAACAGCCCCGCGTTCAACGGGAAGGGGGTGGCGCCCGTCCCGACCCCGACGGCCGAGGAGCTCCAGCAGCAGTTCAACCTGCCCTCGGCACCGCAGCGCTCGGCCGAGCCGATGACGATCGACGGCACCCTGCGTGTCTCGCTCGGCACCTTCGCCGTGCTCGTCGTCGCCGCCGCGATCGGCTGGGTCACGATGCCCGCCGTCCCGTTCCTGTGGATCGGCGCCGCCATCGTCGGCTTCGTGCTGGCCCTCGTCAACATCTTCAAGAAGGAGCCCTCGCCGGCGCTCATCCTCGCCTACGCGGCAGCGCAGGGCGTGTTCCTCGGCGGCATCTCCTCGTTCTACGAGGCGCAGTGGCCCGGCATCGTCAGCCAGGCGGTGCTCGCGACCCTCGCGGTCGTCGGCGTCACCCTCGCGCTCTTCGCGAGCGGCAAGATCCGCGCGTCGAAGCGGGCCACGAAGGTGTTCCTCGTCGCGATGGTCGGGTACCTCGCCTTCTCGGTGATCAACGTCTTCGTGATGATCTTCGGCGGCGCGAACGCCAACCCGTGGGGCCTGCGCGGTGACATCGTCTTCTTCGACGTCATTCCGCTCGGACTCGTTCTCGGCGTCTTCGCCGTTCTGCTCGGTGCCTACTCGCTCGTGCTCGACTTCGACTTCATCCAGAAGGGCGTGCGTCAGGGTATCCCGAAGAAGTACGCCTGGACGGGTGCCTTCGGCATCATGGTCACCGTCATCTGGCTGTACCTCGAGATCCTGCGGATGCTCGCCATCTCGCGCGACTGACCTCGTCATCCACGACGGCCCACGGCACCGCGCCGTGGGCCGTCGTGCGTCTCACTGCAGTTCGCGGCGCCAGGCGCCCTCGCCGCCCATCCGCTCGAAGCCGATCCGCTCGTTGACGGCGAGCATGTGGGTGTTCTCCTCCGCGTTCCAGGTGAGGATCGACGGATGCCCGGGGCGCACTTGGGCGAGTAGCTCGAGGTTCGCGAGCTTCACGAGCATCCCGAGGCCGTGGCCGCGGTGCTCCCGCAGCACGAGCGTGTCGTGCTGCTCGATGGGGCGGGTCACGTCGATCGGCGGGATCAGCTGCGTGTAGGCGATCAGTCGACCGCTCGGCACGTGCACCGCTCCCGCGGTGACCGGCGCGAGTCCCGCACGCACGCTCGCCGCGTCATCCTCGGCGATGCGGGCAGCGGTCCAGACGTCCTCCGGCTCGCCGAGCCCCGACTGCGGGGCGTCGGTGCTCATCCGGGTGTGGAGCACGGCGAGGTCGTCCCGCCACTCCTCGGGGGTGACGCCGACCCAGGACACAGCACGGTAGTCGTCGCCGGCGTGGCGATCGGCTGCGCCGAGCTGTTCGGGGAGCGCGACCGGATCGACGGGTAGTTCGAGCCTGCTCGCGCGCACCACTTGCTCCAGTTCGTATCCGCGAGCGATGAGGAAGCGGACCTCCGGATTGTGCGCGGGGAGGGCACCGACTCCGCTCGAGGGGGCGACGGTGTCGCCCGCGGCATCCGCGGAGGGCACGTACGCGACCGCGTGGGTCGACCCGAGTGCGCGCGCCTCCGCCTCAGCGGCATCCGCGAGCGCTGTGCCGATGCCGCGCCCGCGGTGCTCCGGCAGCACGCGCGTCTCGAGCCACGACGCGGACGGGTCGGCGATGAGCGCCGAAGCGAGCGCGTACGCAACGATGCGTCCATCGATCCGCACGCCGAGCAGCCGGCTGTGCTCGTTCGGATCCGCCCAGTAGCGCTGCAGGTGGCCGACGCTGTGGCCGACATCCGGCGTGCCGTACGCGAGCTCCTCGCAGGTGTTGCGGACCTCGGCGACCTCGGCGAAGTCGCGGCTCGCGTCGTCATCACCGAGCCGCTCGGGTACCTCGAGTCGTATGACCTCGATGTCATCCATCCCTCCAGCATGGGGTGCGGCCGCCCGCACCGCACTCAGAAATGCAGGAGATATTCGCTCCGCCGCCCGTGATACCGCCGCTCCGCACGGGGGGAGGGGTCAATCTCCTGCATTTCTGCACGTGCGTCGGGCCGCCGCCGCCGCGGGCGCTAGCGTAGAGCGACGCCGAAAGGGGATGGAGGTGGCCGGGTGCATCTGAAGAGCTTGACCCTGAAGGGGTTCAAGTCGTTCGCCCAGCCCACCAGCTTCGTCTTCGAACCGGGCGTGACGTGCGTCGTGGGCCCCAACGGATCCGGCAAGTCGAACGTGGTCGACGCCCTCGCCTGGGTGATGGGCGAGCAGGGAGCGAAGACGCTCCGCGGCGGCAAGATGGAGGACGTCATCTTCGCCGGCACCGCCACCCGCGGGCCGCTCGGCCGTGCCGAGGTGCTGCTCACGATCGACAACTCCGACGGCGCCCTCCCGATCGAGTACAGCGAGGTGACCATCTCGCGCACGCTCTTCCGCAACGGGGGCAGCGAGTACGCGATCAACGGAGAGCAGTGCCGCCTTCTCGACCTCCAGGAGTTGCTCTCCGACTCCGGGCTCGGCCGCGAGATGCACGTGATCGTGGGGCAGGGCCAGCTCGACCAGGTGCTGCACGCCACACCCGAGGACCGCCGCGGATTCATCGAAGAGGCCGCGGGCATCCTCAAGCATCGCCGTCGCAAGGAGAAGACGCTCCGCAAGCTCGACGCGATGCAGGCGAACCTCACGCGCCTCTCGGACCTCGCGGGCGAGATCCGCCGGCAGCTGAAGCCCCTCGGACAGCAGGCGCAGATCGCGCGCGAGGCGCAGACGATCGCCGCGATCGTGCGCGACGCGCGTGCGCGTCTGCTCGCCGATGAGGTGGTCGAGCTCCGCCGGGCGATCACGGATGTGACCCGCAGCGAGTCGGAGCGCAAGACCGAGCGGGTGGTGCTCCAGGAGCAGCTCGATCAGTCGAAGCTGCGTCAGAACCGCATCGAGCAGTCGTCGACCTCGAACGCGGTCGACGAGGCGCGGCGCATCGCGTTCGGGCTCGAGCAGGTGCAAGACCACCTCCGTTCGCTCTTCACGCTCGCGAACCAGCGACTCTCGCTGCTGTCGCAGCAGGCGGAGCTTCCGGGGATGGCGTCGACGCTCAGCGAGTCGGCCGTCGCGGATGCGTTCGCGGAGGCGACCGCCCTGGAGGCGGGCATCGCCGCGGCTGAAGAGGTGCTGGGTCGCGCGAGCGCGGCGACCGCCACGGCGCGGGCGAGCCTCGACTCCCTCGACGAGGAGATCAGCGCGCAGTCGGCGCTCGTCAGCCAGCACGACCTCGAACAGGGGCGTCTCGTGGGCGCGGTGCGCGCCGCCGAAGAGCGCCGCGCGGCGACCGTCGCGCAGCTGGAACGCCAGCGGGCCGCACTCGCGGCGGCCGAGGAACGGCGCGAGGCGGCACGTGCCGAACTCGTCGCCCTCGAGGGCGACGACACCGGTGCGGTCCATGACACCGAGCTCGCCGCGGCCGTGACGAGTGCCGAGGAGTCCGTGCAGGCACTCCAGGTGCGGGTGGATGCCCTGCGCGACGAGCTCCACACCGCCGAACGCGAACGCGACGCCCTCGCCGCCCGGACGAGCGCCCTCACGCTTGCGACCGACCAGCGCGACGGATCGCAGCAGATCATCGGACTCGACGGCATCCGTGGGCTCCTCGCCGAGCACGTCAAGGTCGAGGCCGGTTACGAGGCCGCGATTGCCGCAGCTCTCGGCACCCTTGCGGACGCCGTGCTCGCCGACACCTGGGATGCCGCCGCCGCAGCTCTGGCGCACGCGCGCGGAGCCGAGGCCGGGCGGGTCGAGATCGTCGTCGCCGACGCGGCATCGCCGGAGATCGTGCAGGGGCTGCCATCGGGGGTGCGCGCGGCGGCATCGCTCGTGAGCGGGCCGGACGGCATCCGCGGCGTCCTCGCCGGAGTGGTCGTCGCGGACGACCTGGACGCGGCGCGATCCGCGTGGCCGGCGCTCGCGCGGATCGGCGGCATCACGGTGATCACGCGCGAGGGCGATGTGCTTGCGGAGCACGTCGTGCGCGGCGGCTCCGGCGGCTCCCGGAGCCGTATCGAGCTCCTGGCCGAGCGCGATGCGGCGCAGGAGCGCCTCGTCGGGGTCACCACCACGATCGAGCGCCTCGCGCACGAGCTCGCCGAGCACCGCGAGCGGCTCGACCTGGCGCGCATCGACCTCGTGCAGGCGCAGGGCGCGCTTAAGGAGTTCGAGACGCGGCTTGCGGAGCGCAGCGAGGCCCTCGGCCGGTCGCGCGTGCAGCTCGAGGCCGCGGCCGCCGAGAGCGAGCGCCTCGCGGAGGCCGTCGCCGGGCTCGGCGAGCAGGTCGCAGCCGCGGATGCCGCAGTCGAGCGGGCCTCATCCGAGCGCGATGCACACGCCGCCACTCCGCGCCCCATGCTCGACGTCTCGGCTCGCGACGGGCTCGTCGCCGAGCTGGATCAGGCGCGCCAGACCGAGGTCGCCGCGCGGGTCGACCTCGAGACCGCGCGTGAGCGCGTGCGTGCCCAGCGCGAGCAGGCCGAGCAGTTGCGGAAGCGGCTCGACGCCGAGCGCCACGCGGCCGAGGAGGCGGCGCGCCTGGCCGTCATCCGCCGCCACCAGATCGAGGCGGCGCAGGGCGTCATCGACGCGCTTCCCGCCGTGCTCGACACCGCCGACCGGTCGGTGTCGGAGGCGCGGCTCGGGCTCGCGACCGCCGAAGCGGAGCGCGCGAAGCAGAACGAGGAACTCACTGAACTGCGCCGTGCCGAGACCCAGCTGCGCGAGCGACTTCAGGCGCTCAACGAGAACGTGCACGGGCTCGAGATGCAGTCGTACGAGAAGAAGCTGCACCTGTCGTCCCTGCTCGAACGCGCCGCCGAAGAGCTGGGGCTCGTGGAGGACGTGCTGGTCGCCGAGTACGGCCCCCAGGTGCCCGTCCCCGTCGACGTCGTCGTGCCGCCCGCGCCCGCCGCGGCTCCTCTTGCTGCCACTTCAGAAGTGCAGGAGATCTTGCCGTCGGGCGCCGAAGACTCCAACGATCACGCCGCCGCATCCACGGAATCTCCTGTATTTCTGGAGGAAGAGGACCGCGCAGCCGCCGAATCCGAGCCCGATGACGCCCCCGAGGTGGCGACCGAGCCCTACGATCGCGCGCGGCAGAAGGCCCGCCTCGACCGCGCCGAGCGCAAGTACGCGCAGCTCGGCCGCGTGAACCCGCTCGCCCTCGAGGAGTTCGCGGCGCTCGAGCAGCGCCACAAGTTCCTCACCGAGCAGCTCGCCGACCTCCAGGCCACCCGCAAGGACCTCATCACGATCATCGGCGAGATCGACGAGAAGATGCAGGACATCTTCGCGGCGGCGTTCGACGACACCAAGGCCGCCTTCGACCAGGTGTTCCCGATGCTGTTCCCCGGCGGCACCGGATCGCTGCACCTCACGAACCCCGACGACATGCTCACCACCGGCATCGAGGTCACCGTGAAGCCCGCCGGCAAGAAGATCGAGCGCCTGTCGCTGCTGTCCGGCGGCGAGCGCTCGCTCGCGGCGGTCGCGCTGCTGTTCGCGATCTTCACCGCCCGCCCGAGCCCGTTCTACATCCTCGACGAGGTGGAGGCGGCGCTCGACGACGCGAACCTCGGCCGCCTGCTGAGCGTCATCGAGCGCCTGCGTGAGAGCTCGCAGCTCATCGTCATCACGCACCAGAAGCGCACGATGGAGATCGCGGATGCGCTCTACGGCGTCTCGATGCGGCAGGACGGCGTGAGCGCCGTCGTCGGTCAGCGCGTCGCGGCCGAGGCCAGCTGACCCGGAGCCCCGGGCCCGAGGCTCAGGCGACCGCTTCGCCGTTGACGGTCAGCACGCGCCATCCGTCTCCGTCGCGCTCGATCGCCGAGACGGTGCCGTTGCCGATGACATCCACCGGGTAGCCGGTCAGGCGGATGATTGTGTACTTGAGGATCGTGCCGTGGCACACGACGACCACGTTGCCGCCCGGGTAGTCGCGATCGATGTGGGCGAGCCCCTGCAGGCAGCGATCGACCACCGCGTCGAGCGGCTCGGCGCCCGGATAGTCCCGATCCGGCCAACGCTCCATCGCGGCAGCGCTCGACGTGCCCTCGAGTGCGCCGTAGTCGCGTTCCACGAGCTCGTCGTAGGCCGGCCCGAGCGGCAGGCCGAGCCCGTCGGCGACGATCTGCGCGGTCTCCCGCGCGCGTGCGAGCGGCGAGCTCACGACCGCATCCCACGTCCACTCCTCGAGCATCTGCTCGACCTCCCGGGCCTGTTCGCGTCCGGTGTCGTTGAGGGGGATGTCGCTCGAGCCCTGGAGGAGGGCGTCACGATTCCAGTCGGTCTGGCCATGGCGGATGAAGGCGAGAGTCACCCGTCCAGTCTCGCCCACCGTGGGGCAGCTGGCTGACGCGCGGGACGGTCGCGCCCACGTGATCCGGCCGCGGGCGCGCGCCGGTAGCCTGGGGGGATGGCGGCATCCTGGTCTCTCGGCGGCGCACTGCGCGGGCTCTTCGCGAAGCCGACGATCGATGACTCGACGTGGGATGACCTCGAAGACGCGCTCATCGGTGCGGACTTCGGACCGGACCTCACCGAGACGATCGTGGACGAGCTCCGGGCGAAGGTCGAGCGTTACCGCACCACCGATCCGGCCGACCTGCAGCGGATGCTGCGCGAGACGATCGAGGAGCGCCTCGCGAAGCTCGATCCGACGCTGCGTCTCACCAACCGGCCGGCGGTCGTGCTCGTCGTGGGCGTGAACGGCGTCGGCAAGACCACGACGATCGGCAAGTTCGCCCGCTTCCTCGCCACCCACGGTCGTTCGGTTGTGGTCGGCGCCGCCGACACCTTCCGCGCGGCCGCGGTGGAACAGCTCGCGACGTGGGCGGAGCGAGCGGGAGCGCGCATCGTGCGCCCGCAGCAGCAGGGGCAGGATCCGGCGTCGGTCGCGTTCCAGACCGTCGAGCTCGCTCAGCGCGACGGTGTCGAGATCGTGCTGATCGACACGGCGGGCCGCCTGCAGACGAAGTCGGGGCTCATGGACGAGCTCTCGAAGGTGCGCCGCGTGGTCGAGAAGCTCGAGCCGATCGCCGAGGTGCTGCTCGTGCTCGACGCGACGACGGGCCAGAACGGGCTCGCGCAGGCGGATGCGTTCATCCAGCACGCCGGGGTGACCGGTCTCGTGCTCACGAAGCTCGACGGCTCGGCCAAGGGCGGATTCGTGCTCGCCGTGCAGGAGAAGACGGGCATCCCCGTGAAGCTCGTCGGTCAGGGTGAGGGCATCGGCGACTTGACGGGATTCACCCCGCACGTCTTCGCCCAGCAGCTCGTCGGCTGACCTCCCTGCCCCGCGCCCTCCGCGCCGCGCCCCTCTCTCTTCCCCGTGAGAGTACGCACTTTTGCGTGCTCTCACGCCCGAGAGCACGCAAAAGTGCGTACTCTCACGGGGCGTGCGGGGGCATGCGGCGCCCGGTGGGGCAGGATGGCACGGTGAGCGATGACGCGACCGGATTCCTGATCGACGCGGGGGGCGACGCGGGCACCGACCCGCGGGCGTTCGCGTCGGGAGCTGCCGACCTCGAAGCCGCCGGATACGACGGCATCTTCGCCGCGGAGACGAAGCACGATCCCTTCGTGGCGCTGACGGCCGCGGCGATGCGCACCGAGCGGGTCGACCTCATGACCGGCATCGCCGTCGCTTTCGCCCGCAGCCCCATGACGGTCGCCGAGACGGCCAACGATCTGCAGCTGGTCTCGGGCGGCCGATTCATCCTGGGTCTGGGCTCGCAGGTGCGTCCTCACATCGAGCGGCGCTTCTCGATGCCCTGGTCCGCGCCGGCCGCCCGGATGCGTGAGTTCGTCGCCGCCATCCGCGCCATCTGGTCGTCGTGGGAGACCGGAGAGCGCCTCGCGTTCGAGGGCGAGCACTATCGCCACACCCTCATGACGCCCTTCTTCTCGCCGGGCCCCAACCCGTTCGGTCCGCCTCCGGTCTGGATCGCCGCCGTCGGGCCCCGGATGACCGAGACGGCCGGTGCCGTCGCTGACGGCCTCCTCGCCCACACCTTCACGACCCCGCGGTACCTGCGCGAGGTCACGCTGCCAGCGCTCGCCGCGGGCGCCGCATCCGCCGGGCGGGATGCGGGGCAGCTGGGTGTCTCGGTACCCGCCTTCATCGCGGTCGGCGAGACGCCCGAGGAGCTCGACCGCGCCATCGAGGCGACCCGCGGCCAGATCGCGTTCTACGGCTCCACTCCGGACTACCTTCCTGTCCTCGAGCTGCACGGCTGGGAGGGCGTCCATGAGCGTCTCAACGCCGGTGCACGCCGTGGAGCCTGGCGTGAGATGGCGGCGGAGGTCGACGACGACATGCTCGCCGCCTTCGCGGCCGTCGGATCCCCCGCAGAGGTCGCCGGTCAGCTGCGCGAGCGGTTCTCGGGCCTCGTCACGCGCCTGTCGTTCAGCGCGAGCTACCCGATCCCGCCGCAGACGGCCGCCGCGCTGCTCGCCGCGCTGCGCTCCTGAGCGGGAGGCTCAGCCCGCTGCGGGCAGCTGCAGCTCACCCGTCGCGATGAGCACGAGTGTCGTGATGACGAGCACGAGGAACATCGCGACGCCCGCGCTCGCGGCGAGCACGAGCGCCAACAGCCACGGGCGCACCGAGGTCCAGCCGACGGTGCCGGGGTAGCGCTCCTGGATCTCGCGCGCGGGCAGCCCCGGCGGTACCTCGTGCACGGGTGCGCCGATCGCGGCGGAGACTTCGTCGAGCGCCTCCCGCTCCCAGAACGTGCCCGAGAGCCAGAACAGCCGCTCGTTGAGCCGTGAGACCGCGTAGAGCGTCGCCGGTCGGACGGGGCCAGGCGGACCCGGCAGCGGCACGAACACGACGGCCGCGATGTCGTGTCGGATCCACGAGCGCGTGAGGAACGGTCCGCGCACCCGCAACGTGTCGCCCTCCGCATCCACCCGCACGCGCCCGAAGTAGATGGCGAGCGCGACGCCGCCGATCGTCAGGGTGGCGCCGAGCATCAGCAGGCCGAGACCGAGTGACGGCCACGACAGTACGAAGATCACGAGGATGAGCACGGGGCCGACGATAAGCATCCGTCCGAGCAGCCGCCGATGGAACACGGACCACGACGGCAGGAACGTGCGCGTCGGCGCGTCGGTCACTCGAGCTCCCGATGACGGGCGGTCAGCTCCCGGTAGGTGGCAGCGTTGCGGCGGATGCCCGCCACCTCGTCGTCGGACAGCTCGCGGCGCACCTTCGCGGGCACTCCCGCGACGAGGGAGCGGGGAGGTACGACCGTGCCCTCGAGCACGAGCGCGCCGGCCGCGACGAGCGATTCCTCGCCGATGACGGCACCGTTGAGCACGGTCGCGTTCATGCCGATGAGGCAGTCGTCGCCGATGACGCTCCCGTGCACGACCGCGCCGTGACCCACCGAGACACCCGCGCCGATGACGGTGGGGGAGCCCGGGTCGCCGTGCACCACCACGTTGTCCTGCAGGTTCGACCCCGCGCCCAGCTCGATCCGGTCGCGGTCGGCGCGCACGACCGCGCCGTAGAAGACGGAGGCGCCCGGATGCAGCACCGCGTCGCCGATGACCGTCGCGTTCGGCGCCACCCAGGCGGACGGATCGATGCGGGGGACTGCGTCGCCGAAGCCGAGGATCACGCTCATCCCGCCACGCTACCGCCCGGCATCTAGACTTGAGCCCGTCATGGCAACCTTCGGCACGCTCTCCGACCGGCTCACCCAGACCTTCAAGAACCTCCGCACCAAGGGCAAGCTCAGCCCCGCGGATGTCGATGGCACGGTGCGCGAGATCCGTCGCGCCCTCCTCGACGCGGATGTGGCGCTCGAGGTCGTGAAGGACTTCACCGGGCGGGTGCGCGAGCGAGCCCTCTCCGACGAGGTCAACCGCGCGCTCAACCCGGCGCAGCAGGTCGTGCAGATCGTCAACGAGGAGCTCGTGGGCATCCTCGGCGGTGAGCAGCGCCGCCTCGAGTTCGCGAAGAAGCCGCCGACCGTCATCATGCTCGCCGGCCTCCAGGGTGCCGGTAAGACGACGCTCGCCGGAAAGCTCGCCAAGTGGCTGAAGAAGGAGGGGCACACGCCCCTGCTCGTCGCCTCCGACCTCCAGCGTCCGAACGCCGTCACCCAGCTGCAGGTCGTGGGTGAGCAGGCCGGCGTGCCTGTCTTCGCTCCGGAGCCCGGCAACGGCGTCGGCGACCCCGTGAAGGTCGCGAAGAACGGTGTCGCCGAGGCGCAGCGTAAGCAGTACGACGTGGTCGTGGTCGACACGGCCGGTCGTCTCGGCATCGACGCCGAGCTTATGAAGCAGGCCGCGAACATCCGCAAGGCGGTCGACCCCGATGAGGTGTTGTTCGTCATCGACGCGATGATCGGCCAAGACGCGGTCACGACGGCGCGCGCCTTCCAGGAGGGCGTCGACTTCACGGGTGTCGTGCTCACGAAGCTCGATGGCGACGCGCGAGGCGGTGCGGCCCTCTCCGTCGCCTCCGTCACGGGGCGCCCGATCATCTTCGCCTCCACGGGCGAGGGTCTCGACGACTTCGAGCCGTTCTACCCGGACCGTATGGCGAGCCGCATCCTCGACCTCGGCGACATCCTGACGCTCATCGAGCAGGCGCAGGAGGCCTTCGACGAGGAGGAGGCACGCAAGGTCGCGGAGAAGTTCCGCACCGACAGCTTCACGCTCGACGACTTCCTCGCGCAGATGCAGCAGCTCAAGAAGATGGGCTCGCTGAAGGGCATGCTCGGGATGCTGCCCGGCGCCCGGGGCATGAAGGACCAGCTCGAGAACTTCGACGAGCGCGAACTCGTGCGCACGGAGGCGATCATCCAGTCGATGACGCCCGCCGAGCGGCAGAACACGAAGCTGCTGAACGGCTCGCGCCGCCTCCGGATCGCGAAGGGCTCCGGCATGACGGTCACGGACGTCAACCAACTCGTCGCCCGTTTCGAGCAGGCCGCGAAGATGATGAAGACCGTCGCGAAGGGCGGCATGCCGCAGGTCCCCGGGATGGGTCCGATGCCCGGCGCTCACGGCGGCAAGAAGCAGCAGGCGAAGAAGAAGGGCTCGCGCTCCGGCAACCCCGCGAAGCGCGCCGCCGAGAACGCGGCGCTTGCGCAGGGGTTGAAGCCGAGCGCCGGCGGTGGCGAGCCGGGAGGGTCCGGATTCGGGCTCGGCGCCGCGAAGGCTCCCCAGGAGGGCCCGAGCCCCGAGGAGCTGCAGGCGCTGCAGCGCTTCCTCGGCCGCTGACGCGCCGGGGTGTTCCGGCCCTCGCGGTGTGGATGCCAGCGCGCGGTCGGGCGTCTTCCCTAGTGTGAGGCGAGTGACTGTCTCCACTGCCGCCCGCCCCATCCGCATCGCCGCTCAGGTTCAGCCTCAGCACGCGACCTATCCGCAGATCCGCGACGCCGTGCGCCGCCTGGAGGACCTCGGCGTCGACGTGATCTTCAACTGGGATCACTTCTACCCGCTTTCGGGCGACCCCGATGGCCTCCACTTCGAGTCCTGGACGATGCTCGCCGCGATCGCCGAGCAGACGAGCCGCGTCGAATTCGGTGCGCTCGTGAACTGCAACTCGTACCGCAACGCCGACCTGCAGGCCGACATGGCCCGCACGATCGATCACATCTCGGCCCACAGCACCGGCACGGGACGCTTCATCCTGGGCACCGGGTCCGGCTGGTTCGAGAAGGACTACACCGAGTACGGGTACGACTTCGGGACGGTCGGCTCACGTCTCGACGCGCTCGCCGAGTCGTTGCCGCGCATCGAGGCGCGCTGGGCGAAGCTGAACCCCGCGCCGACCCGCGACATCCCGGTGCTCATCGGCGGCGGCGGCGAGAAGAAGACGCTCCGACTCGTCGCCCAGCACGCCGACATCTGGCACTCGTTCCCCTCGCCCGAGGTGCTGCAGCGCAAGCTCGGCATCCTGGGTGAGCACTGCGACGCCGTCGGCCGGGACATCTCCGAGATCGAGATCTCGGTCGAGAACCGCGAGGGCGACGAGAAGATCGCCGACGAACTCCACGAGCTCGGCGCGACCCTCTTCACGGTCGGGATCTCGGGTCCCGACTACCCGGACGAGGCCCTCCGTCGCATGCTCGCGTGGCGCGACTCGGTCAACGGCTGACGGCCGCTACGCACCGCCCCGGAACTCGCGGATGAGGTGGGCGGCGACCGCGCGCAGGTCGCCGCCCGCGTCGTCCGCGACCGCCAGTTGGCGTTGATAGCTCGCGCCCGTCGCGAGCGTCCGCCGGATGCCCTCGAGCTCCGCTCGGCAGCCGAGCTCGGCCGCGATCGGGAGCAGATCGTCGAGCAGCTCCTCGAGGTGTGCCCGCACCGGCCGTTCGACGCCTGCGCGGTCGACGATCAGCTCGGCGTCGAGACCGTATCGGGCCGCACGCCATTTGTTCTCGCGGTGGTACCAGGGCTGGAGGGTCGGAAGTGGATGACCCGCGTCGAGCTCCCGGGAGAAGTGCTCGACGAGGCACTGCGCGAGCGCGGCGAGCGTGCCGAGTTCTTCGATGGTCGAAACCCCGTCGCATGCGCGGATCTCGATGGTGCCCCAGCGCGGGGCGGGGCGGATGTCCCAGCGCACCTCGGTCGCATCCGCCATGATCCCGGTGCGGGTCATGTCGTCGAGGTAGCCCTCGTATCCGGCCCAGTCGTCGAGCGCCCACGGGAGCCCCGCGGTGGGAAGCTGCTGGAAGACCAGTGCGCGGTTGGACGCGTAGCCGGTGCGCTCGCCCGCCCAGAACGGACTCGACGCGCTCACGGACTGCAGGTGCGGCAAGTAGAGCGTCAGCGCGTTGATGAGCGGCATCACCTTGCGCACATCCTCGACGCCGACGTGCACGTGCACGCCCCAGATCATCATGTTGCGTCCCCACCACTGGGTGCGCTCGATGAGGGTGTGGTAGCGGGTCTTGTCGGTGACCGCCTGGTCGTACCACTGCGCGAACGGATGGCTGCCCGCGCACATGAGCTCGAGGCCGCGCGGGTCGGTGGCGCGGCGCACATCGGAGATCGCAGCTTCGATGTCGGCGATCGCTTCGGCCACGTCGCGCCCGACTCCGCTTGTCAGCTCGACCGTGTTCGTGAGGAGTTCGGCGGTCGCCGTGTGCCGAGTGTCGGAGGTACGCGCGGCGGTGACCTCGTCGATCACCTCCGGCCCGCGCCCGGCCAGCTCGCCCGTCGTGGGATCGACGAGCATGAGCTCCCATTCGACGCCGACGGTGCTGCGTCCCGAGGGGGCGAATGCGACCTGCATGCGGCGAGTCTTCCACCATCGGGCGGACGATGGCCGGATTCGGTCGAACGCTGGCAGGAGACGGGGGTCGGGTGTCGTGGGTGGCGCGTAGCGTGAGGCCGTGCAACAGCCCTCGCCGCTTCGGCCGCTCGTCCTGATCGCCATCGGGTTCACCGTTCTGGCGTGGGCGAGCGCGTTCATCGTGATCCGCGGTGTCGCACCCGAGATCGGGGGAGGGGCGCTCGCGCTCGGCCGTCTTCTCGTCGGGGTCGTCGCGCTCGGCGTGCTCGTGCTCGTCACCCGCGGATGGGTGCGGCCGACGCGTCGGGAGTGGCTGCTGCTGGTGCTCTACGGACTGGCGTGGTTCGGGGCCTACAACGTGGCGCTCAACCTGTCCGAGCACACGCTCGATGCGGGCACGACGGCCATGATCGTCAACATCGGCCCGATCCTCATCGCCATCGGCGCGGGTGTGCTGCTCGGCGAGGGTGTCCCGCGCTGGCTGGCGATCGGGGCGGGCGTGGCCTTCTCCGGCGTCGTGCTCATCGGACTGGGCGTCGGCGTTCTGAACGAGGGCGGCCATGTCGATGTGGCGGGTGTCCTCTGGGCGCTGCTGGCGGCTGTCACCTATGCGGCGGGTGTGCTGGCGCAGAAGCCGGTCGTCGCACGGATCCCTCCGGTGCAGGTCACGTTCCTCGGATGCGCGATCGGTGCCATCGCGTGCCTCCCGTTCGCCGGGCAGTTGATCACCGAGACGGCATCGGCATCCCCTGCGGCGGTCTGGGGAGTCGTGTATCTGGGCGTCGTGCCGACCGCGCTCGCGTTCACCACCTGGGGGTACGCGCTCGCGCGGGTCCCGGCAGGTCAGCTCGGGGTGTCGACCTACATCGTTCCGCCGCTGGCGATCCTCGCCGGGTGGGTGGTTTTCCAGGAGGCGCCGGGGGTGCTCGCGCTCGTCGGCGGCGCGCTCTGCCTCACCGGTGTGGCGTTGTCACGGCGTCGCACGCGCGTCCCGGAGCCCGTCGCCGCCGTCGAGTAGCACCCACCCCTCGGGGCATGCCACAATAGGACGTTGGAGCCGCGCTGCCCGACCCTCTATCTGGCGCGACGGCTCACCCCTCAGAGCTTTCTGCCGAGTGTGCCCCCACGCGCACGGGAGCAGTTCGATCCCAACACACACGTCTCAGGAGAATTGTGGCTGTCAAGATCCGCCTCAAGCGGCTCGGCAAGATCCGTGCCCCGTACTACCGCATCGTCGTCGCCGACTCGCGCACCAAGCGCGATGGTCGCGTCATCGAGGAGATCGGCAAGTACCACCCCACCGAGGAGCCCTCGTTCATCGAGGTCGACTCCGACCGCGCGCAGTACTGGCTCTCCGTCGGCGCTCAGCCGACCGAGCAGGTCCGCGCGATCCTCAAGCTCACGGGCGACTGGGGAACCTTCAAGGGCGAGAAGGGTGCCAAGAGCACCGTCAAGACCAAGGAAGCCCCCGAGGCGTTCGTCGCCGACGAGAAGAAGAAGCCGGTTCTGAAGCCCAAGGCCGAGAAGCCGGCGAAGGCCGAAGAGGCGGCGCCCGAGGCGCCGGCCGACGAGGCCCCCGTCGAGGAGCCGACCGCCGAGGCCGCCGAGTCGGCAGCCGACACGGCCGACGCCGACAAGGAGTAATCGGTGCTCGCCTCCGCCCTGGAGCATCTCGTCAAGGGGATCGTCGATCACCCGGATGACGTGAAGGTGGATTCGGCGAGCACCGCGCGCGGCGAGGTCCTCGAGGTGCGCGTGCACCCCGAGGACCTCGGTCGCGTCATCGGCCGCTCGGGCCGCACAGCGAAGGCCCTCCGGACCCTCGTCAACGCGCTCGCCGACGGCCGCCGCGTACGCGTCGACGTCGTCGACACCGACGCGGCGTGAGCCGGGGGAAGCGCTCCGGCACCACCCAGCTGCGGGTCGGGCGGCTCGTCAAGGCGCACGGTCTCAAGGGCGCGCTGAAGCTCGAGCTCTACACCGACGACCCGGCGAAGCGTTTCGTGCCGGGTGCGACGTTCTCGTTGCAGGTTCCCTCCTCGTCGCCGTGGCACGGTAAGACCATCGAGCTCTCTGAGCTGCGCTGGTACAACGGGCATCCCGTCGCGTTCTTCGTGGATGTCGCGGACCGCACCGCCGCCGAGACCCTCGTCAAGGCGATCCTCTGGGTTGACGCCGATGTCTCTGACGACGACGAGCCGGACGCCTGGTACGACCACCAGCTGGTCGGGCTCCGCGCGATGCGCGACGGAGTCGAGGTGGGCACGGTGATCCGCGTGGACCACCTTCCGGCTCAGGACCTGCTGGTCGTGCGTGCCGGTGAGCGTGAGGTCCTCGTGCCGCTCGTTGCGGCGATCGTGCCCGGGGTCGACATCGACGGCGGAACGGTGACTCTCACGCCGCCCCCCGGCCTCTTCGAGGACCTCGCCGAGCCCGACCCCGAGCCGGCCCCCGCCGCTGCTGCGGCCTCCGACCTGGCCCCGGAGCCGGCCCCCGACTCCCCGGGAGAGGATGACGCGCCGACTCAGGCGTAGCAGCGCCGATACGCTCGATGGGTGCGCATCGACGTCGTGACGATCTTCCCCGAGTTCTTCTCGGTGCTGGATATCTCGCTTCTCGGCAGAGCCCGTCAGGCGGGCCTCATCGATGTCGCCGTGCACGACCTGCGGGAGTTCACCCACGATCGTCACCGCACGGTGGATGACACCCCCACCGGCGGGGGCGCGGGCATGGTGATGAAGCCGGAGCCGTGGGGGGAGGCGCTCGACGCGATCCTCGAGGGTGCGACGGATGCGGTGGTCGTGTTCCCGACGCCGGCGGGCGAGCTGTTCCGTCAGCCCGTCGCACGCGAGCTGGCCGAGTGCGGGCATCTCGTCTTCTGCTGCGGACGCTACGAGGGCATCGACTACCGCGTGGTCGAGCACACGCGATCCCGTCCGGAGGTCGCGGCCGTGCGTGAGCTGAGCCTCGGCGACTACGTGCTGAACGGCGGCGAGGTGGCGGTCATGGCGATGATCGAGGCGGCCGGTCGCCTGGTGCCGGGGATGGTCGGAAATCCGGAGAGCCTCGTTGAGGAGAGCCACGAGGACGGCCTGCTGGAGTACCCGAGTTACACGAAGCCGGCCCTCTGGCGCGGTCTCGAGACCCCGCCCGTGCTGCTCTCCGGAAACCACGCCGCGATCGCCGCGTGGCGTCGGGAGCAGCAGCTGGAACGAACCCGCCGAACCCGTCCCGATCTCCTCCCCGACTCCGGCCCCAGCGCATAGACATGTCTACGACCGGCTAGACACCCGCGCGGCGGTGTCTGTCAGGCCATAGCCATGTCTATGGCGCAGGGAGCACCAGCGCAGGGCAGCGCAGCGTCAGGAGGTGCGCGCGGTCAGCACGAGAGGGCCGTCGGGCGTGACGGCCACGGTGTGCTCCGCGTGGGCGCCGCGGGATCCGTCGCGCGAGCGCAGAGTCCATCCGTCGCGGTCCGTGTAGATCTCGTCGGTGCTGCGCATGAACCAGGGCTCGATCGCGAACACCAGGCCAGCCCGCAGCGGGAGGCCGCGCTTGCGGCGCCCGTCGTTCGGGATGTGAGGATCGCCGTGCATCTCGCGGCCCACACCGTGACCGCCGAAGTCGAGGTTCACCCCGAGCCCGGCGGCGTGCGCCACATCTCCGATGGATGCCGAGATGTCGCCGATCCGGTTGCCGACCGTGGCGGCGGCGATCCCCGCCTCGAGTGCCCTCTCGCAGGTGGCGATGAGCTCCAGATCGGCCGGGTCCGCCTCGCCCACGACGATCGAGATCGCCGCGTCGGCCACCCATCCGTCGACGGATGCGGCGAAGTCGAGAGAGAGCAGGTCGCCGTCGCGCAGGCGGTAGTCGTGCGGCAGCCCGTGCAGCACGGCGTCGTTCACGGAGGTGCAGATCACCTTGCCGAACGGCGAGCCGCCGAACGAGGGGTGGTAGTCGATGTAGCAGCTCTCGGCCCCGGCGGCGCGGATCATGTCGTGGGCGAGTGCATCGAGGTCGAGGAGGTTCACGCCGACGTCCGCGGCATCCCGGGTCGCCTCGAGGACGCTCGCCACGAAGCGGCCGGCGCTCTTCATCTGCTCGATCTCAGCGGGCGTCCGGAGTTCTATCACCCGAAAAGCGTAGCCTTGAGGCATGGTCGTCCGCCGCGTGGTCTACCGCCTCCTCTTCCCTCTCGCCTTCGTGCTGCCCCTGTGGGTGCTGATCGGGCGGGGCATCCTGCTCGATGGCATCGGGTGGGACTTCCTGGTCTACCTGTTCGCGTGCCCGGTGCTGTTCGTCGCGCTCGTCGTGGTGGGCGCGCTGCTCGTGTGGCGCCCGGGTGCGCGCGAGCAGAAGGCGGTCTCGGGCTGGGGTTCCGCGGTCATGATCGCGCTCTGGGTCGCGCTCGTCGCATCCGGGTTCGTGGCCCATCCGGCGCTCGTCGCCGCATCCGTCGTGCTCGTGTTGGTCGCGTTCTGGCTGGCGGTCTGGGAGCTGATCGCCGAGGGCCGCCGTCGGCTGCAGGCCGTGATGGATGATGTGAACGCCACCACTCGCGGTGCCCGCGCGTCCGTTCCTCCGCAGCGCACGGTCGATCTCGGCGAGGTGATCGTGGTGACGTCGGAGGATGTCACCGAGCGTCGCCCGGGGGAGTGACCGGCCCCTCAGGTCGCGGCACCGCCCGCGGTGTGGCAGAATTGCTCCTTGTGCTTCCGCACGACCCTGCCACAGGGGGGTCGTCGCCGCGAGAGGCGCATCCCATCTTCTGATATCCGTATACCCGCGGTCGACCTGTGGCGGGCGCAGAGAGCGAACATCCCATGCACATCCTCGACGACGTCGACGCCGCATCCCTGCGTTCCGACATCCCCGAGTTCCGTCCCGGCGACACCGTCAAGGTGCACGTGAACATCATCGAGGGCAACCGCTCCCGTATCCAGGTCTTCCAGGGCGTCGTCATCGCCCGATCCGGTGAGGGCGTGCGCGAGACCTTCACGGTCCGCAAGGTCAGCTTCCAGGTCGGCGTCGAGCGCACCTTCCCGGTGCACTCGCCGGTCATCGACCACATCGAGCTCGTGACGCGCGGTGACGTTCGTCGCGCGAAGCTCTACTACCTGCGCGAGCTTCGCGGCAAGAAGGCGAAGATCAAGGAGAAGCGCGAGGCCTGAGCCCGCGTCCACGACATCGAGCCCGGTTCCCGCTTAGCGGGGCCGGGCTCCGTCGTATCCGGGGCGTGGCACGGGGCTCGGCTTTCGCGGCGGCGCTTATGCTGACAAGGACTTCAGGGGAGACATGAGCGACAAGACCAACGCGGGCACCGATCAGGTGGATTCGGATGCCGAACGGCCGGATGCCGAGGTGCAGCGCTCTCGCAAGCGCGGGTTCGGCCTGTTCTTGCGGGATGTCGCCATCATCATCGTCGCGGCGATCGTCATCTCGTTCCTCATCAAGACGTTCCTGATCCGCTCGTTCTACATCCCGTCGGAATCGATGGAAGACACCCTCCTCGTGAACGACCGGATCATCGTGAACCAGCTCGAACCGGGCCTCATGCCGCTCGAGCGCGGCGACATCGTCGTGTTCCGCGATCCCGGCGGCTGGCTCGACCCGCTGCCGCAGGTCGAGCAGAACCCGGTCGCGGCGGGGATCGACTGGCTGCTCTCGGTGGTCGGGCTCACGGCCCCCGATTCGAACGATCACCTGATCAAGCGCGTGATCGGTCTTCCCGGTGACACGGTCGAGTGCTGCAACGATTTCGGGCAGGTGAGCGTCAACGGTGTCGCCCTCGACGAGAGCCCCTACGTCAAGCTGCCGGACGGCGTCACGAAGGTGTCGCGCGACGACTTCGAGGTGACGGTTCCCGAGGGTTCGCTGTGGGTGATGGGCGACAACCGCTGGAACTCCCAGGACTCGCGCTACAACCGCGACAAGCCGGGCAACGGGTTCGTGCCGATCGAGAACGTCGTGGGTCGCGCGATCCTCATCTCGTGGCCGGCGGATCGCTGGACGTGGCTCGACAACTACCCGGTCACGTTCCAGGATGTGCCGGATGCGGAGTCGACGCCGCCCGCGGTCGAGAACGAGGGAACGCCGACCCCTGACCCCGACACGACCGAGACCAGCGAGTAATGGCCGTCGCCGATCCGACGCTCCGTTTCGAGCGCGCTCTGTTCCGGGAGGGCGCGGCACTCGTGATCGGATGCGACGAGGTCGGGCGTGGCGCGATTGCGGGGCCCGTGGCTGTGGGGCTCGGCGTCTTCCTCCCGGATGTGCGGCGCATGCCCGAGGGTCTGCGCGATTCGAAGCTGCTCTCCGAGGCGAGGCGCGAGGCGCTGCATCCGCTGGTCGCTTCGTGGGCACCGTTCTCGGCGGTCGGCATGGCCGACAACGCCGAGGTCGACCGCATCGGCATCGTCCCGGGTCTCGGCCTCGCGGCGATGCGGGGTCTCGAAACGCTCGTGCTCGCAGGCGTTCCCGTCGAGGCGGCGGTCGTGGTGCTCGATGGCTCGCACGACTGGCTGACGCCCGCGCTCGCCGACTGGCCCGAGACGTCGCGGCCACGGGTGGTCACGCGCGTGAAGGCGGATCGCGACTGCGCCACGGTGGCCGCCGCGTCCGTGCTCGCCAAGGTGCAACGTGACCGGCTGATGGTCGAGGCGGATGCCGTGCACCCCGGATACGAGTGGACGAGCAACAAGGGGTACGCCTCGGCGTCGCACTATTCGGCGATCGAGCGGCTCGGCTCGAGCCCGCTGCATCGCTGGAGCTGGCTGAAGCAGCCCGCTCTCTTCTGACCGCACTGCGACACCCGGGCAGCGCAACTAGACTCGCACCGATGGACGAAGACGAGTTCGACGACTACGACCGCGAGGTGGAGCTCGCGCTCTACCGCGAGTACCGCGACGTGGTCGGTCAGTTCCGGTACGTGGTCGAGACGGAGCGTCGGTTCTATCTCGCCAACGAGGTGACGCTCGAGCGCCACGACACGGAGCACGACTTCTATTTCGAGCTCACCATGACCGACGTGTGGGTGTGGGACGTCTACCGGTCCGACCGTTTCGTGAAGAGCGTGCGGGTGCTGACCTTCAAGGACGTCAACGTGGAGGTCCGCGGCGACAAGGATCTGGAGCTCCCCAAGGAGCTCGCCCTCGACGAGTAGTCGCGTGAGCGTCGAGCCGTGCCCCTGCGGTTCGGGGCGTGCGTTCGCCGTGTGCTGCGGCGCGATCCTCTCCGGTGGAGCGGCGGTGACCGCGGAGGCGCTCATGCGTTCGCGGTTCACGGCCTTCGCGCGGGGAGATGCCGCGTATCTGCTGCGCTCGTGGCATCCGTCGACCCGTCCTGGATCACTCGATGTCGATCCGGAGGTGCAGTGGCGCCGCCTGCAGATCGTCGACACGGTGCGCGGTGGCGAGCATGACGAGGACGGCGTGGTGGAGTTCCGGGCGTCGTTCCGTGGCCCGGAGGGCGCGGGGCTCCTGCACGAGCGTTCCCGCTTCGTGCGCGTCGGCGGTCGCTGGGTCTACGTCGACGGGGAGGTGTCGTAGCGCCGTCGCGCCGGTCGGGCATCGCCTTGCGCATCCAAATGTTAGTGGCTAACATTTCGAGCATGACAGTCACTGAGGCGCCCATAGGGCGTGCCGCGCGCACCCGAGTGCGCATCCTCGAGACGGCGCTCACGCTCTTCGCCGAGCACGGATACGACCAGGTCACGGTCTCGCGGATCGCGGCAGCCGTCGGCATCAGCGAGATGACCTTCTTCAGGCACTTCCCGAGCAAGGAGTCGCTCGTGGTCGACGACCCGTATGACCCGCTCATGGCGGAGCATGTCGCAGGGCAGCCGTCGTCTCTTCCCCTCCTCGCGCGGGTCGCAGGCGGGATCCGCGAGGCGTGGGTCGCGGTGCCGCAGCCTGAAGCGGGAGTGGTACGGACGCGGCTGCGCATCGCCGCAGCCTCGCCGACCCTGCGCGCGGCGACTCGTCAGGCGAACGAGGCGTCGGCCGACGCGATCGCATCCGCTCTTGTCGACGCGGGGGCCGACCCGGTCGATTCGCGCATCGCCGCGGGAGCCGCGATGGCGGGGATCACCGAGACGTTGCTCGCGTGGGCCGTGAGCGATGACGGCTCCCTCGGCGAGGCGCTCGAGCGGGCTCTCCGCGTGATCGAAGGTGCCCGATGAGCGGCATCGAGATGGCCGGCGCCACTCGGGTATTCGCAGGCGGGGCGGGAGTGCGGGGTATCGACCTCGAGGTGCGAGAGGGACGCATCCACGCGCTCGTCGGGTTGAACGGTGCGGGCAAATCCACGCTCATGCGCCTGCTGCTCGGCATGCTCGCGCCGCAGTCCGGATCCGTGCGGATCGCCGGGTTCGATCCGCGGCAGGCGGGGACCGCCCTCGGCCCGCTCGTCGGCCACCTGATCGAATATCCGCTCGCCTATGGCGAGCTGACGGGCCGCGCCAACCTGGAGTTGGGCGCGCGACTGCACGGCGTGCGTGCTTCGCGCATCCGGGAGACGGTTGACGGCGTGCTCGATGAGCTGGGCCTGGCACGTTACGCGGAGGTGCGTGCCCGCCGGATGTCGCTCGGAAATCGTCAGCGGCTGGGGCTCGCGTCGGCACTTCAGCACGACCCGCGCGTGGTGGTGCTTGACGAACCGACCAATGCGCTCGACCCGGCCGGGGTGATCCTGCTGCGGGAGGCGCTCTTGCGTCGCGCCGCCGCGGGTGCTGCCGTGCTGGTGTCGAGCCACCACCTGGATGAAGTGGCACGAATCGCCGACGACATCACCGTGATCAATGCGGGCCGCGTGATCGGGTCGTTGCCGCCGGGTGAGCGCGACCTTGAGCACACGTTCTTCGAACTCGTCCGTGCTGACGACCTGAACCGAGAGGAGGTACCGGTATGAACGCCATGTCGACAGCGCTCCGGGTGGAGTGGTCGAAGACCCGCGCTTCGCGGGTCGTTGCGGCGACCACCGGATTGACCGTGGCGGGGATCGCGGCCATTGTGCTGGCGTTCCGTGCGGTGGCTGCGGGAGGCGACCCAGACCTTCTCGCGAAGCTCGGCGAGGCCGGTGCAGCTCCCGGATGGCCGGGGCTGACGGCCACCGCTCTGCAGGTGTCCGGGCCGGCTCTCTTGCTCGGGATCACTGTGCTCGTCAGCTGGTTCATGGGGCGCGAATTCGCGGACGGCACCGTCACCGGCCTCTATGCCCTCTCGGTGGGGCGCGGGCAGCTGGCGGCGGCGAAACTCGTGCTCGCCGTGCTCGTCTCGGCGGTCATGGGCGCGGTGCTCGCGCTCGTGCTGCTCGTGGGCGGGGTGATCCTCGGCTACGGACTGCCCTCGGCGGATGATGCCGCCGTGCTCGTACGCCTCGCCGTGCTCGCCCCGTTCTCGGCCGTGGTGGCCACGCCGGTGGCGCTCGCGGCGACAATCGGGCGGGGTCTGCTCGCCGGGGTCGCGACGGGGTTCGTGCTCGTCGCCGCCGCGCAGGTGCTCGTGGTCGCGGGTGCCGGGCCGTGGTTCCCCACTGCGGCGCCGCCCCTCTGGGCCCTCATGCCGGATGCGGTGGCGCCTCTCGCGGTCGTCGTCGCGCTCGCGGTCGGCGTGCTCGTCGGGGTGATCACCGGCTGGATGTGGCGGCGGCTGCAGCTCGATCGGTGACCCGTGCGAGGCTGGACCGGTGGGGTTCCCGGGTCGGCGAGGTGTCGTGGTGGTCGCCGCGGCCGCGGCTGCGCTTGTGGCGCTGAGCGGATGCGCCACGGCGCAGACGCAAGGTGCGGGGGATCCTGTGGACTCGACCGCGCCGGTCGTCGCTGACTTCCCGGTCGGCGCGGGGGTCGACTACCAGCTCGGGGGTGCGTATCCGCCGCCGGATGGTGTGGGAATCGTCGCCCGCGACAGCACCGCCGAGCCGGCATCCGGTGTCTGGTCGATCTGCTACGTGAACGGGTTCCAGTCGCAGCCGGGCGACGAGGCCCGCTTCGAGGAGGTGCTGCTGCGGGATGCCGCGGGGGCCCCGGTGGCCGACCCCGATTGGCCCGACGAGTATCTCTTCGACACCTCGACAGACGGAAACCGCGCGCTCATCGCCGCGCAGCTGGACACGGAGCTCACGCGGTGCGCCGATGCGGGGTTCGACGCCGTGGAGTTCGACAACCTCGACACCTTCACCCGGGATCCGCGGGTCACGTTCGAGGGCAACCTCGCGCTCGCAGCGGAGCTGGTGGCCCGCGCCCACGAGCTGGGGCTCGCCGCCGGTCAGAAGAACACCTCCGAGTTCACCCGCGAGCTGCACGAGAGAGCAGGATTCGACTTCGCAGTGGTCGAGGAGTGCGTCGCGTACGAGGAGTGCGGCAGCTACACGAGCGTTTACGGCGACGCGGTGGTGGCGATCGAGTACACGGATAGCGGCGCCACGATCGACGAGATCTGCGCATCGCCCGGGCATCCGGCGTCGCTCGTGCTCCGCGACCGCGACCTGGTGCCTGCGGGGGAGGCGGGGTATGCATTCGCCCTGTGCCCCGCGCCACCCGCCTCGTAGCATGTGGCGATGACCAACCTCGTTCCGTACCTGTTGTTCCCGGGAACCGCGGCTGATGCGCTCGAGTTCTATCGGCGCGTGTTCGGAGGCGAGCTCGTCGCGCACAGCTACGCGGAGTTCGGGCGTGATGACGGCCCCGCCGACGCGGTCGCGCACGGGATGCTGCGCGGCACGGTGACCCTCTTCGCGGCCGACGCGGGGGAGGGGGAGGCGCCGTTCGCGATGTCGGGGATGCTGTTCTCGCTGCTCGGGGCTGCCGAACCGGCCACCCTTCGGGAGTGGTTCGCGCAGCTCGGCGAGGGTGGCGAGGTGTTGGCGCCGCTCGAGGTGCGCGAGTGGGGCGACGTGGACGGTCAGGTGATTGACCGGTTCGGGGTGCGTTGGCTGATCGGGTTCCAGGACTGAGGGGTTCTGGGGTAGCTATAGGGCCAGTTGCACGCGGATCGCGTCGTCGAGTTGTCGCATCAGGTCCTCCGGCATCCATCCCGCAGCGTCGCGGATGCGGGTGACCGACACCGATCGCAGCTGTTCGGCTTGGGCTTTGGAGTCCTTGGGGAGGCCCGTCTGCGCGGCGGGAACTAGCACCTGAAACGGGTACACCCGGCGGGTGTTGCTCGTGAGAGGTATCACCGTGATCACGCCGCCAGTTCGCGCGGCCGCAGCGTTCGCGGTGTTGTTGCTGACGATCACGGCCGGACGCACCTTGGCGACCTCGGATCCGGTCGAGGGGTCGAACGAGATCGCTACGATGGCGCCGCGCCTGAGGAGCGTCGTGACGGTGTCGCTCACGCGGTAAGCCCGTCACCGAGCGCGTCATCCCAGACGTCGTCGTGCCACTCGGCGAACGCCTCGGCATATGCATCCGCGAGCTCGCTCTCGCGGAGCTTGCGGATCGCGTCCTGCAGCGCCGCCGACCTGCTCCCGTAGCGCCCCGCGAGCGTCTGCGCGTCGAGGTAAGAGATATCGGCGTCACTCAAGCTGACACTCACCTTGGTCATGGGCATGCGTCGATGCTACTTGAGTAGCAATGAGCTTGCTACCGGTCCTGCGCCAGGAGGGTCGCGGGTGCCCTCGACTTCTCGTCCACATGTGGTCGGATGCGCGAGCTTTCCCCGGATGTCGTGGTCAGCGGTCGAGGCTGCACGTGTTCCCGCAACCCTGGGGGCATGGCGGCGAAAGACGATCTTGGCAGGCGTGGCGAGCGGATCGCGGAGCGGCATCTGACCGCACGCGGGTTTCGGGTGCTGGCGCGGAATTGGCGGTGTCGACACGGCGAGCTGGATCTCGTGATGCGCGATGGCGAATCGCTGGTGTTCGTGGAGGTGAAGACGCGCGCGTCGACGCTGTTCGGGCATCCGTTCGAGGCGATCACCCCGGCGAAGCTCGCGCGCCTTCGGCGACTCGCCGGGCTCTGGCGGGAGGAGCATCCCGGGGAGCCCGGGCGGATGCGCATCGACGCGGTCTCGGTGCTGGCGCCCGTGGGAGATGATCCCGTGGTCGAGCATCTCGTGGGGGTGTTCTGATGGGGGTGGGTCGCGCGCGGTCGATCGCGCTGCAGGGGCTCGAAGGGGCGCCCGTCGAGATCGAGGCGGACACCGCGAGCGGGTTGCCTGCGTTCGCGTTGGTCGGCCTGCCCGACACGGCGCTCGGCGAGGCGAAGGCCCGCGTCCGATCCGCCATCGGCAACTCGGGCTTCGATTTCCCGGCAGGTCGGGTGACGGTCAATCTCTCGCCCGCGTCGCTCCCGAAGACGGGCGCTGGGTTCGACCTCGGCATCGCGATCGCCTTGCTCGCCGCTGATGGGCTCGTCGATCCGGAGCGCGCCGCGCGCGCCGTCCATCTCGGCGAGCTGGGGCTAGACGGGCGGCTGCGCCCCTCGCGCGGCATCCTGCCGATGGTTCTCGCCGCGGCACGCGCCGGATTCGAGTCGGTCATCGTGCCCGCGGGCAACGCCGGTGAGGCTGCCCTCGTGCCCGGCATCCGGGTCGTTCCGATCGCGAGCCTCCGTGGCGTTGCGATCCACCTCGGCGCGGAGCTCGACCCGATCGACGTCGACCCGCTGCTGCCGCCTGCGGTCGCCGAATCTCCAGACGAATCGGGCGATCTGGCGGATGTCGTGGGCAACCGCGACGCGGTTGAGGCCGTGCAGATCGCGGCCGCGGGCGGCCACCACATGTTCCTGTTGGGGCCACCCGGCGCGGGCAAGACGATGGTCGCCGCGCGCCTGCCGGGCATCCTCCCAGACCTCGACGAGCACGCGGCGCTCGAGGTGAGCTGCGTGCGATCCCTGTCCGGGCTCCCGGTGGGTGGCGCACTCGCGACCCGGCCACCCCTCGAGGCTCCGCACCATTCCGCGTCGCCCGCCGCGATCGTCGGCGGCGGAAGCGGCGTGATCCGCCCCGGCGCCGCCGCGCGAGCGGCCCACGGCATCCTTTTCCTCGACGAGGCTCCCGAGTTCGCCCCGTCGGCGCTCGACAGCCTGCGCCAGCCTCTCGAGTCGGGCGTGATCTCGATCTCGCGGGTGACTGGCACCGCCACCTTCCCCGCGCGTTTCCAGCTGCTGCTCGCCGCGAACCCCTGCCCGTGCGGTAACGCGGGAGTGCGCGAGGCCGAATGCAGCTGCACCCCCTCCGCCCGGCGGCGTTACCTCGGTCGGCTGTCGGGACCGCTGCTCGACCGAGTCGACATCCGCCTCAATGTGCCGCGGGTCACCGCGGCGCAGCTGAGGCTCGCAGGCGACGGCCCCGTCACGACGAGTGCAGAAGCCCGGACGCGCGTCGTCGCCGCGCGCGAAAGAGCGGCACGACGGTTGCGAGGGCGCTCGTGGCGGCTGAACGCGCACGCCCCGGGGAGGTGGCTGAGAGGTGACGGCGCACCGTCGCCCGGATCCGCAACGACCCTCGACCGCGCACTCGAACGCGGCGCACTCAGCATGCGTGGCTACGACCGCGTGCTGCGTGTCGCCTGGACGCTCGCCGACCTCGACGGCGTCGACCGACCGGGGCTCGACCAGATCGGCCGCGCCCTTTACCTCAGGACGGCGGGAGCATGAGAATCCTCGGAATCCCGGCGGCCACGCTCGCTTCCCTTATAAAGCCCCTGGGCGGAGCCGTCGATGATCGTGGGGCCGTGGCGGAGCGCTTCGCCCGCGCCACCTGGACCCTGCTGGCGGAACCCGGCGATCGCATCGCGCGCCTCGTGATCGCCGCGCTCGGAGCCGAGGATGCGCTCGCCGCGCTGCTCGACGATCACGGAGGTGGGGGCCTCGTGCGCGCGCTCGCGAGTGCCGGTCACGAGCACGATGCCGATGACATCGTCGAGGCGGCCACCCGATGGGCACCGCGCATCTCGCGAGAGTCCGCGACCCTGTCGCTCACTCAGGCCGCGAGATTCGGCATCCAGCTCGTGATCCCCGGCGATCCCGAGTGGCCGTGCGGTCTCGACGACCTGGGCGAACATGCACCCCTCGCTATGTGGATGCGGGGCAGGCGCGAGACGCTCCACCGCCTCGCGGACTCGATCGCGATCGTGGGCGCACGCGCCGCCAGTGGGTACGGGGAGCACGTGACGGTCGAGGCATCGGCGGGGCTCGTCGATCGCGGGTACGCGATCGTCTCCGGAGCCGCCTACGGGATCGACGGGGCCGCACATCGATCCGCACTCGCGAGTCGCGGCATCACCGTCGCCGTGCTCGCCGGGGGACTCGATCGGTTCTACCCGTCCGGCCACGACGAGCTCATCACCCGGATCGCCGAGCATGGCGCGGTGCTCTCCGAGGTGCCATGTGGGGTTGCGCCCACGCGCTGGAGATTCCTGCAACGCAACAGGATCATCGCCGCGATCAGCCGCGCGACCGTCGTGGTCGAGGCGGGAGCCCGATCCGGTTCGCTCAACACCGCCGGCCACGCCGCAGCCTTGGGCAGACCGCTCGGCGCGGTGCCGGGGCCCGTCACGAGCACGGCCTCCGCCGGATGCCACCGACTGCTGCGCGAATACGACGCGATCTGCGTGACCTCCGCCCAGGAGATGGCGGAACTTGCGCCCCGCGAGACACCGGAATTTGCGGTCACGAGCGAGACGGAATCGCGCGGCGGGAGTGCGGACGACCGCTCGCTGCTCGACGACCCGTCCGGTGTCAGGCTGCGGCTGCTCGACGCCCTCTCGACCCGAACTTCTCGCACCGCCGAGAAGGTCGCGGCCATCGCGGGACTCGCACTCGACCGCACTCGTGCGGAGCTCGGCCTCCTCGCCCTCGACGGACTCGTCAAGGAACGAGGGGAAGGGTGGGTGCGTGTGAGCGGATAGCGTCTCCCCGCTCGCCGCGGCGGCTCCGCGACGGCGACGGAGGCCCGGGATACCCTCACACCATGATCCAGCTGGGCAGGTACGGGGCGCCGCGGCACACCATCGCGCACCTCAGCGACACCCACCTGCTCGCCGGAGGTCGCCCCCTCCACGGCTCCCTCGACACCGACGCCACCGTGTCGGGCGCGCTCGGCCAACTCGAGCGCAGCGGCATCCGCCCCGACGCGATCGTCATCACCGGTGACCTCACCGACCTCGGCGAACCCGACGCGTACGAACGACTCAAGAACCTCATCGAACCCGCCGCTGCGCGCATGGGCTCCCAGCTCATCTGGGTGATGGGCAACCACGACGAACGCGAACCCTTCGCCACCGTGCTCCTCGGAGACGCCCCCAACACCCAGCCCCAGGACCGCGTCTACGACCTCGACGGGCTACGGATCATCGTGCTCGACACCACCGTCCCCGGCTACCACCACGGCGACCTCGACCCCGACCAGCTCGACTGGCTCCACGAACAACTCGACACGGCCGCCCCCCACGGAACGCTCCTCGCACTCCACCACCCGCCCATCCCCACACCCCTCGAGCTCATGGCGATCCTCGAACTCGACCACCAGACCGAACTCGCCGACGTCATCCGCGACACCGACGTCCGCGGAATCCTCGCCGGGCACCTCCACTACTCCACCAGCGGCAGCTTCGCCGGCATCCCCGTCAACGTCGCCTCAGCCACCTGCTACACCCTCGACGCGAACTCCCCGCCCCACACCATGAACGGCGTCGACGGCGGCCAGAGCTTCAGCCTCGTCCACATCTACGACGACCAGATCGTGCACTCCGTCGTCCCCATCGGCGACCCGCCCCAAGTCGCCCACTTCAGCGACGACGTGCTCAACGCGTTTGCCGCCATGACCCCGCATGAGCGACGCGAAGCCTTCTCCAACAAGCGTTCCACCGTCACCCTCGACGACCTCCTCCGCCCCAGAGCCGAACGCGGATGACCCGGATGCAGCTGCACGCCGCCGTCGACGCCTACCTCACCGAACTCGACACCGAGCGCGGCTACTCACGCCACACCATCCGCGCCTACCGCAACGACCTCACCGACCTCGTCACCTTCGCCGAAGCCCTCGGCGAGACCGACGCCGCCACCCTCGACCTCGAAACCCTGCGCGACTGGCTCTGGCGGGCCTCCCAAGCAGGACTCGCCGCCACCACCCTCGGCAGGCGGGTCTCCTCCGCGCGATCCTTCACCGCATGGCTCGCCCGAGAAGGCATCGCCGCCACTGACCCCGGCCTCCGCCTCCGCACCCCCCGCGCCGGTCGCCGCCTGCCCCGGGTGCTCACCCGCACGCAGATCGACGCGATCCTCGAACGACTCCACACCTCCGCGGCCGACGGCGATCCGGGTGCCCTCCGCGACCTCGCTGTGCTCGAACTCCTCTACGCGGCGGCCGTCCGAGTCAGTGAACTCGTCGGCCTCGACCTCACCGACGTCGACCCGAGCGCCCGCACCATCCGCGTCCTCGGAAAGGGCGCCAAGGAACGAGTCGTGCCGTTCGGCGCGCCCGCCGCGCGTGCGATCGACGAGTACCTCCACCTCGGCCGGCCCGCACTCGTCACCGAGCAGACAGGCTCAGCCCTCTTCGTCGGAACCCGCGGCGGACGCCTCGGCACCCGCGCCGTCTACGAACTGGTCGCCCGCGAACTCGCCGACATCCCCGGCTCCGGACCCGCCGGGCCCCACGCCCTGAGGCACACGGCCGCGACACACCTGCTCGACGGCGGAGCCGACCTCCGCATCGTGCAAGAACTCCTCGGGCACGCGAGCCTCGCCACGACCCAGCTCTACACGCACGTGTCGGCCGAGCGCCTGCGCGAGAGCTACCGTCTCGCGCACCCCCGCGCCTGAGAACGAGCCCCCTCTCATCAGGGCGGTAGCAGTACTGCTCGCGGCTGACCTCCGAGGAACAGCAGCGGCGACACGTACGCGCCATCCACCCTCACCCCGAGGTGCAGGCACGTCTCCACACAGTGCGACGCATCGGAGGTGACCCGCCCGACCGTCTGCCCCCGGCTCACGACATCGCCCGCGGCGAGGTCCGACTCCACCGGCTCGACACTCGAGACGACGCCGTCGCCGTGGTCGATCGTCAGCACAGGGCGATCGACCACCCACCCCGAGAACCGCACCACGCCATCCGCCGGTGCCCGCACTTCCGCATCCGCTGCCGCGAACAGGTCGACACCGCGGTGCCCGGCGGCGTAAGCATCCGCTGGCGCGACGAAGGGGCGCACGACGGCATGCGGCGACCCGGCGACCGGCCAGCCCCAGAGCGTCGCGGTGAGCACCAGAGCCGCCACGCGCCCGACACCGGAAGGCCGAAGGGGTGGAGCCCGATGGATGCGCATCCGTCCACACTCGCGGAACCGGAGCGCCCGAGACCCCGTGGACCGGGAACCTGGGCAGAGTCGCCCCCGATCAGTGCCGGGGAGGAGCTGTCAGAACATCACCCCCATCGCATCCGCGAACAGCTCGCCGGCATCTGCATCGAGACCGCGCCTCGCGAACCAGTCGCACACGTTGCGGCAGTCCCGCTCGAGCAGTGCGAACCCGTTCGGATTCGACGCCACATCGACCAGCTGTGGCAGGTCGATGACCACCACGCGCCCGTCGTGCACGAGCAGGTTGTACGCGGAGAGATCGCCGTGCGCGCATCCCGCCCGAGCGAATCCGAGCAGGATCTCGCGCACCTGATCGAACAGCGCCCGAAGCTCCGCGCCCGTGGCGCGCGACGCCGCCAGCCGCGGAGCCGCGGTCGTGCCATCCCCGATGAACTCGAGCAGCAGCTCCGTGCCGTTCACCTGCACGGGATACGGCACCGCGACTCCCAGCTCCCACATCCGCGAGAGCGCCGCGAACTCGGCGTACGACCACGAGACCGCAGCGACCGTGCGGCCATAGGCGGTGCCGCGTTCCACCGCCCGGCGATCGCGCGTCCGGCGCTCGACTCTGCCTTCGCGGTAGAGGTCCGATCTCTGGAAGTCGCGGTGCTCGGTCGAGCGGTACCGCTTCGCGGCGAGGAACACCCCCGGCGGACCCGCGGGCACGGCACGCTCGATCAGGAAGACGTCGGCCTCCTTGCCGGTCTTGAGGATGCCGAGTTCCGTGTCGAGGGCGGCCGCCGAGGTGACCACCCAGTCGGGCCACGGACGGGGTCCGCGTTCCGAGGGTGTGATGGCCGGCCACGTCGACCAGCGCTGACCCGCGCCGGGCTCGACGTCGGCGAAGGTGGGGACGACGAAGTCGTCGCCGAAGAAGTTGTCCATGGTGGGCTCCGGATGAGGAGGCCACCGCGGGATCAGCGGGCGGCGGCCTCGAGGATGTCGGTCGGGGTTCCGAACACGACGGAATCGATGCGCATCGGATGCCTCCCTTCCTCTCGAAGCCGCGGACCACCCGTGGCGCCGTCAGCATAGACCAGCCGCGCATGCCCCGGCACCCCCGCGCTGCTACACTGACGGCAGCACCCGCTTCGGCGGGTGACTTCGCGTGCCCATCGCACACGGCTCAATTCCTTCGGTCCGCCTCGAACGAGGCGGCGGATGCGCGCCGGGGCACCAGGGTTCGCGGCCGACCGGCCGCAACACACAACTGAGAAACCGCAAGGTATGGCACTGCCGTGCCCTGCGAGGAAAGGAATGCGGCCATGGCCGTCGTCACCATCCGCCAGCTGCTCGACAGCGGCGTTCACTTCGGACACCAGACCCGTCGCTGGAACCCGAAGGTCAAGCGTTTCATCCTCACCGAGCGCTCCGGCATCCACATCATCGACCTGCAGCAGTCGCTCGCCTACATCGACAAGGCGTACGAGTTCGTCAAGGAGACGGTCGCCCACGGCGGCACCGTGCTCTTCGTCGGCACCAAGAAGCAGGCCCAGGAGGCCATCGCCGAGCAGGCGACCCGCGTGGGTCAGCCGTACGTGAACCAGCGCTGGCTCGGCGGTCTGCTCACCAACTTCCAGACGGTCTCCAAGCGCCTCGCGCGCATGAAGGAGCTGGAGGAGATCGACTTCGACGACACGACGAAGGGCTTCACCAAGAAGGAGCTCCTCATCAAGAAGCGCGAGCTCGACAAGCTGCACAAGACGCTCGGCGGTATCCGCAACCTCACCAAGACCCCGAGCGCCATCTGGGTCGTCGACGCCAAGCGCGAGCACCTCGCGGTCGACGAGGCCACGAAGCTCGGCATCCCGGTGATCGGAATCCTCGACACCAACGCCGACCCCGACGAGCTGCAGTACCCGATCCCGGGCAACGACGACGCGATCCGCTCGGTGGGCCTGCTCACCCGCATCATCGCCGACGCCGCCGCCGAGGGCCTCATCCAGCGCCACCAGAAGCCGGAGGCCGAGGGCAACGTGTCGGCCGTCGAGCCGCTCGCCGAGTGGGAGCGCGAGCTTCTCGAGGCCTCGAGCAACCCGCAGTCGGTTGCCGAGCAGATCGAGTCCGTCGACGAGCGTGTCGAGGGCGATGTGGCCGAGGGTGCCGAGAAGGTCGCCGAGGTCGTCGAGGCCGAGACCCCCGTCGAGCAGAACGACGCGGATGCGGTCGTCGCCGAGCACGAGGCCGAGGCCGACGCCACGCTCGTCCCCGAGCACGCCCCCGAGTCGGATGAGCTGACCGAGGCGAAGATCGAGGCCGAGGCCGAGAAGCCGGCTCCCGCCAAGAAGCCCGCGGCCAAGAAGACCGCCGCGAAGTAATCAACACGAACCCACACACGAACAGCTAAGGAACACATCCATGGCCAACTTCAGCCTGGAAGACGTCAAGGTCCTGCGCGAGCGCCTCGGCACCGGCATGGTCGACACCAAGAACGCACTCGTCGAGGCCGAGGGCGACATCGAGAAGGCCGTCGAGATCCTGCGCCTCAAGGGTGCGAAGGGCAACGCGAAGCGTGCCGACCGTTCCACCAGCGAGGGTCTCGTGGCGGTTGTCGAGTCGGCGACCGCGGTGACGCTCATCGAGCTCGCCTGCGAGACCGACTTCGTCGCCAAGAACGACAAGTTCGGCGCCCTCGCCGAGAAGATCGTCGGCGCCCTCGCCGACTCCGGCGCGGAGACCGTCGACGCGGCGCTCGCGGTCCCGGTGGACGGCGGCACCATCGCCTCCCTCATCGAGGACCAGGCGGCCACCATCGGCGAGAAGATCGAGCTGCGTCGCGTGGCCCGCATCGCCGGTGACCAGTTCGCCGTGTACCTGCACCGCACGAGCAAGGACCTCCCGCCCCAGATCGGCGTGGTCGTCGCCTACACCGGCGACGACGCGGAGACCGCCCGCTCGATCGCGCAGCACATCTCGTTCGCCGACCCGAGCTACCTCTCGCGCGACGACGTGCCGGAGGCTCAGGTCGAGAACGAGCGCCGCATCGTCGAGGAGATCAGCCGCAACGAGGGCAAGCCCGAGGCCGCGCTCCCGAAGATCGTCGAGGGTCGTCTCGGCGCCTTCTTCAAGCAGGTCGCACTGCTCGAGCAGGACTACGCGCGCGACAACAAGCTGAGCGTCGGCAAGGTGCTCGCCGACGCGGGCCTCACCGTGACGGGCTTCGCCCGCTTCAAGGTCGGCGCCTGACCTCCAGGTCGCAGCCAGCAACCGCGCGAAGGGCCCGGTCTCGCCATTGAGACCGGGCCCTTCGGCGTCTCACACCCCAGCGGATGCGGGGCGGCTCGCGACGTCTCGCGAGTGTTCGGGCACGCCCGACATGTTCGTCGCCTGTGCCGCGCACAGCAACCGCGGATCGTCGATCGTTGCAGAGCTGTTGCCTGCACGGGACGAATCCGGCGAGCCGCACGGTTGACGAACCCGCGGCGTCGGCGTCCCGAGCGGGTAACCTGTACCCGGCCCACTCGGCCGCAGCCTCCCCGGAAGGACCCCCATGTCGAAGCGCCGCCGCGTCCTGCTCAAGCTCTCGGGTGAGGCGTTCGGCGGTGGTCAGCTGGGCGTGAATCCTGATGTCGTCGGCGGCATCGCCCGCGAGATCGCGGAGGCGACCCCGAAGGGCGAAGACGATGAGGGCGGCGTCGAGGTTGCGGTCGTCGTCGGCGGCGGCAACTTCTTCCGGGGCGCGGAGCTCAGCCAGCGGGGCATGGACCGCGGACGCGCCGACTACATGGGCATGCTCGGCACCGTGATGAACGCGCTCGCTCTCCAGGACTTCCTCGAGCAGGCGGGCGCACAGGTGCGCGTGCAGTCGGCGATCTCGATGACGCAGGTCGCCGAGCCGTACATCCCTCTCCGTGCCGAGCGGCACCTCGAGAAGGGTCGCGTCGTGATCTTCGGTGCGGGTGCCGGGCTCCCGTACTTCTCCACCGACACCGTGAGCGCCCAGCGTGCGCTCGAGATCGGTGCGGATGCGGTGCTCGTGGCCAAGAACGGCGTCGACGGCGTCTACACCGCCGACCCCCGCAAGGATCCGACCGCCACGAAGCTCGACCGCATCAGCTACCAGGAGGCGCTCGTGAAGGGCCTCAAGGTGGTCGACTCGACTGCCTTCAGCCTCTGCATGGACAACGGCATGCCGATGCTCGTGTTCGGCATGGAGCCGGAGGGGAACATCACCAAGGCGCTCCAGGGCGACCACATCGGCACCCTCGTCACCGCGTGAGCGCTCGCGCATGAGCGATCGGTACGGCGAGGACGTCCTCGCGGGTGATTGGCGCGCCCGGGGCCGCGTGAGCGTGCCGACCGTCGAGGCCGCGCGCGACCTGGTCGTCGAGCTCGCCGACGGTTTCGTGGGAGCAGTCGTCGGCGTCGAGAAGGGGAACGTGGGCCTCGAGGACCGCCACGGGCGGGTGCGGTGGTTCCCACTGGGCGGCGGGTTCCTTGTGGACGGCGCTCCGGTCGTGCTCGCGGCGCCCCGGGTGGCGGATCGCGGGCGCGCCTATACGGCATCCGGATCCCGGGCCGTGGCGGGGCAGAGGGCACGGGTAGCCCGAGCGAGCCGGATCCTCGTCGAGGGGCGGCATGACGCCGAGCTGGTCGAGAAGGTCTGGGGCTCGGATCTGCGCGTCGAAGGCGTCGTGGTCGAGTACCTGGAGGGCGTCGACCATCTGGCTGAGACGCTCGTCGATCTGCAGCCGGGGCCGGACCGCCGCATCGGCGTGCTCGTCGACCACCTCGTCGCGGGCTCGAAGGAGTCGCGGATCGCGGAGCGGGTGCAGGGTGAGCACGTGCTGGTGGTCGGGCATCCGTACATCGACATCTGGCAGGCGGTGAAGCCCGAGCGGGTCGGCATCCGGGCTTGGCCCGCGGTGCCGCGGGGCATCGAGTGGAAGCACGGCGTGTGCGAGGCGCTCGGCTGGCCGCACGACGACCAGGCGGACATCGCGGCGGCCTGGCAGCGCATCCTCGCCTCCGTGCGCACCTACGCCGACCTGGAGCCCCCGCTCCTCGCCTCCGTCGAGCGCCTCATCGACCACACCACCACCTGACTGGTCCGTGAGGGGTCGCAAACTGCTCGAGACACGGCGTGTTGGGCGCAGTTTGCGACCCCTCAAAAACGAGCATCTCGCGCGATTGAGGCGGGGACGCTACGCTCCGGTCATGAAGAAACCTCTGCGAATCTCTGCTGTTGCGGTGGCGATGGTCGCCACGGCGACGCTCATCCCCGCGGCACCCGCCGCGGCGTACAACGGGTACTGTGTCAACTCCGAGTGCAATGCGCTGTACAACGATACGTACTCGATCTGGCAGGACAACTGGGAGCCGACACCGGGGCGGGGTTGGTGGGGTACGACGGCTGGTCACAATTGCACCAACTACGTGGCGTGGAGGTTGACTCGCGATGGTGTGCCTGCCAAAAGCGGACTTGGCAACGCAAAGGACTGGGACAACAATCTCGGCGCGAGTGGCCATGTGTATTCGCAATCAGCGTCCGCGAACCATGTCGTCGTCGGCGCGGTCGCACAGTGGAATGAAACTTCGGTACCTCCAAAGGGCCACGTTGCCTACATCCAAGAAGTAGTCGCGAACTCGTACATCGTCCTTTGGGAGGACGGAACCGGTGGCAACTTCCGGATCAAGAAGGTGCTGTGGAACAGCTCGGGCTGGCCCGACAACATCCTCCATTTCAACGGCTCGGAGCCCGCACCCCCGCCGGGGTTCGAGGAGGAAGAGGAAGAGGCGCCGTCGAACGAGATGGTGCTGGCTGACTGGCGCTTGAACAATGCCAACGACTCAAGTTCCGCAGACCTCTCTTATTCGCACGGACTGCCGGGAGACGTGCCGCTCATGGGTGACTGGGACGGCGATGGAATCGACACCGAGGGCGTTTTCCGCAACGGTCGATGGATCCTGACGAACGTGCAGGGTGGCGGTGCGAGCTTCCAGAGCTACATCTTCGGCAACGGGTCGGACACACCGCTCGTCGGCGACTGGGATGGCGATGGGATCGACACCCCGGCGCTCTGGCGGGAGGGTAAGTGGTACATCTCGAACGAATTCGGGGCATCGGCGCCGTATACGATCCACGTCTACGGAAAGAAGACAGACAAGCCCGTCGTCGGTGACTGGGATGGCGACGGCGTCGACAGCTTCGGCGTCGTGCGCAAGGACATTTGGATCCTGACCGACACCCAGTCCAGTGATCAGGCGTACGACGGGTTCCTGTACGGAAAGCCCGGCGACATCCCTGTCGCCGGTGACTGGGATGGGGACGGAGTCGACACCATCGGGGTCAAGCGCGATGACAAGTGGATCCTCACCAACACCTGGTCAAGTGCCCAGTCGTGGCCCTTCCTCTACGGACGTGATCACGACATCCCTCTCGTCGGTGACTGGGACGGGAACGGTACCGACACGATCGGAATCGCCCGCTGATCCGATGGGGGCGCTCAGATGGGCGCCCCCATCTCCCACGCGCTGCACCCCCCGCGAGATGTTCCTCTCTCCCGTGAGGGGTCGCAAACTGCGCTCAACACGCCGTGTCTCGAGCAGTTTGCGACCCCTCAACGACCGAGCTCTCGCGGGGGGTCAGTAAGCTTGGGCGTTGGATCAACCGCGCAGCACCGAAGGAGCCACTCCCGTGATCAGTGACGTTCTCGCCGAGGCGAAGGAGAAGATGGGCCGAGCGGTCGAGGTTGCGAAGGACGACTTCGCGACGGTGCGCACCGGCCGCGCCAACCCGGCGCTCTTCCAGAAGATCCTCGTCGACTACTACGGCACCCCGACTCCGCTCGCGCAGCTCGCGAGCCTCCAGAACCCCGAGGCGCGCACTCTCGTCATCACGCCCTACGACAAGTCGGCGCTCAAGGAGATCGAGAAGGCCATCGTCAACTACCCGAACCTCGGGGCGAACCCGAGCAACGACGGCAACATCGTGCGCGTCACGATGCCCGAGCTCACCGAGGAGCGCCGCAAGGAGTACGTGAAGATCGTGCGCCAGAAGGGCGAGGACGCGAAGATCGCGATCCGCAACGTGCGCCGCAAGGCGAAGGACGATCTCGACGCCACGAAGGAGGTCGGCGAGGACGAGATCGCCCGCGCCGAGAAGGAGCTCGACCAGATCACGAAGTCGTACGTCGACGCGATCGACGAGGCTTTGAAGCGCAAGGAAGCCGAGCTTCTCGAGGTCTGATGGACGACGACCCCGGCGCGAGCGCGACGCGGAAGCGCACCGCACGCGAGGAGTTCGAGGTGCGGGCGCAGCAGAGACGCGCCGATCTCGAACAGCATGCTCAGCACGCGCGCGAAGAGTTCGAAGCCCAGGTGCGGCACGCCCGTGATCAGTTCGACGCGACGCAGGAGCGGATCCGAGAACGTACGGGACGCAACCTGCTCGCCGCGATCGCGATCGGCGTGGTCCTCGGCGGCACGCTGCTCGCGAGCCTGCTGTTCTCCACCTGGATCTTCATGCCGTTCGCGGCGGTGTTGCTCGGATTCACGGTGTTCGAACTCGCGACGGCGTTGCGCCATGCGGGCCGGGACGTCCCGCGGGTCGCGTCGATCGTCGTCGGCATCGCCGCCGTACCCGCCGCGTTCTTCTTCCATGTGCCGGGGCTCTGGCTGGCGACTCTGGCCGGGGTGCTCGTCATCACACTCTGGCGGCTCGGCGAGCTCGTCCGTCCCAGCCACCGCGGCTCCGCCCGCGACGTGTTGGCGGATATCGGCGCCGGCCTGTTCGTGCAGCTCTACGTCACCTTCTTCGCGGGCTTCTACGTGGTCCTCGCAGGTGAGGTCGCCAACGGCGGGCAGTGGTGGCTGCTCGCGTCGCTCATCGTGGTCGTCACGACTGACGTCGGTGCGTATGCGAGCGGACTCGCGTTCGGCCGGCATCCGATGGCCCCCAAGATCAGCCCGAAGAAGACCTGGGAGGGCTTCGCGGGGTCGGCGCTCGCGGCGATGACGGCAGGAACTCTGCTCGCCTGGCTGATGCTGGGCCAGCCGTGGTGGGTGGGCACCCTGATGGGTGCCGTGCTGATGCTCGTCGGCACGATGGGCGACCTGATCGAGTCGCTCATCAAGCGCGAGCTGGGCATCAAGGACATCTCGGGGTGGTTGCCCGGTCACGGCGGATTCCTCGACCGGCTCGATTCGATCCTCCCGTCGGCGGCAGTCGCCTACGCGTTCTTCCTGATCTTCCATTGAGCCGTCGGTAGCATGTCGGGGTGAGCATGACCTTTCCCCGGTCCCGCAAGGGGCGCCTCGGCTACGACATCGACGAGGTCGAGGAGTTCCTCGAAGACGCCCGGCGGGCGTACACGGGTGATCAGCCGGGTGAGGTCATCACGGCCGACAGCATCCGCACCACGGCCTTCTCGATGCGCAAGACCGGCTACTCCACCTCCCACGTCGATGCCGCCCTCGAGCGTCTCGAGGACGCGTTCGCCGCACGTGAACGCGAGCGCGAGATTGCCGAGGTCGGAGAAGAGGCCTGGTACGCGACCGCTCGCGAGACCGCGCAGGAGATCCTCGATCGCACCGTCCGCCCGCGCGGCAAGAAGTTCCAGCGAGTGAGCCTGCTGACCCTCGGCTATTCGACGCGCGATGTGGACGCCTTCGCCGATCGCATCGCCGAGTACTTCCAGTCGGGCGGCGAGCTGACCCCCGCCGACGTGCGGACCGTAGCCTTCCGCCCCCAGCGCGGCGGCTACCGCGAGGCGCAGGTCGATCTGCTCCTCGACGTCGTGACGCGGGTCATGCTGTCGGTGCGCTGAACGGCCGCCTACCTGTCGGATCCCCGGGAACCCGCCCCTCGTCCATGACCTTCCCGGAATCCGCCGTTACACTGTCGTTACTGTGAGCGGAATTCGGCGCAGCGGCACCCACGCCGCGACCACTCAGGCGGTGGTTGCGGTGCCCGTGGGCACCCCTCGCCGTGCCCGGAGTCCTCGATTCCACTGGCTTCTGGGCGTGTTCGCCTATCTCGTCTCCACCGGGCTCGTCGCGGTGCTGCTCGTCGAGCCCACGGGCCTCAGTTCCGCCGCCTCTGTCGCGGCATCGGGGGATATCGCCGAGGTCGCGGCGATCGAGGGGCAGGAGCTCCTGGTCGACGACGCGGACGGCGCCGCTCGCGCCCGTGACGAGTTCACCGTGACCGCGAAGCCCGCTCCGGTCCGCCCTGCGGCCGTGAGCGCCCCCGCGGCGGGCACCCCGGATCCCGGATCCGCGAAGGCCATTGCACTCGAGCTGGTGACGGCCCGCGGTTGGTCCTCGGCGGAGTACGACTGCCTCGTCGCGCTCTGGAACAAGGAGTCCGGCTGGAACGTCTACGCGCACAACGCGAGCTCCGGCGCCTACGGCATCCCGCAAGCGGTCCCGGGTAACAAGATGGCCTCCGCCGGGGCAGACTGGGCGACGAGCGCTCGCACCCAGATCGTATGGGGCCTCGGGTATGTGCAGGGACGCTACGGCACGCCCTGCGGTGCCTGGTCGCATTCTCAGATCAAGGGTTGGTACTGAGCCGCTGATCGGCCCCGGACCTGACGGTTCGCTCGCTCGTTACGATCGAGTATGGAATACGCGCTCGTGGCCGTTGCGGGCATCGTCGTCATCGTCGCGGCCGCGGCGTGGGCACCGCGTCTCGGGGTCGCCGCCCCGCTGATCCTGGTGGTCGTGGGCGTCGGCTACAGCCTGATCCCCGGCGTGCCTCCGATCGAGCTCGAGCCTGACGTCATCCTCTACGGGGTGCTGCCGCCCCTGCTGTATGCGGCGGCGATTACCGTGCCCTTCGTCGACTTCCGTCGCAACCTCTCGACGATCACGCTGCTCTCGGTCGTGCTCGTGGTCGCGAGCGCGTTGATCACCGGATTCCTGCTGCACCTGATCCTCCCGGGGCTCGGGCTCGCCGCAGCGATCGCGCTGGGCGCGGTTATCTCGCCGCCGGATGTCGTCGCCGCCACGTCGATCGCCAAGCGGATGGGGCTTCCCGCGCGGCTCGTGTCGATCCTCGAGGGCGAGGGGCTCGTGAACGATGCCACCGCCCTTGTGCTGCTTCGCGCGGCGATCGCCGCCAGCGCCCTCGTGGCTCGCGGAGAGACCTTCGTGGTGTGGAGCGCACTCGGCGACTTCGCCTATGCGCTGTCGGTCGCGGTCGTCATCGGCCTGGTCACGGGCGTCATCGCGGTGTGGGTGCGGCGCAAGCTCGACAACCCCATGCTCGACACGGCGATCTCGTTCGCGGTGCCCTTCATCGCCTTCCTCCCCGCCGAAGAGTTGCACGGCTCGGGTGTGATCTCGGTCGTGGTCGCGGGACTCTACAGCGGCCACCAGAGTGCGAAGGCTCTCACTCCGCAGTCCCGTATCTCGGAGCGCTTCAATTGGCGCACGCTGCAGTTCGTGCTCGAGAACGGGGTCTTCCTGCTGATGGGTGCGCAGATCTCGACGATCATCTCGAACGTGCACGCCGACGACCTCTCGGTCGACAAGGCGATCCTCTTGGGCGTCGTCCTCACGGGTGTGCTGATCGTCGTGCGGTATGCGTTCGTCATCCCGCTCGTGTTCGTCATGCGTGGTCAGGTGCGCAACTTCGACGCGCGCGACTCGATGCTGCAGAAGGCCCTCGAGCGCATGCGGGCGATGGCCGGGATGGGCGAGCGTTTCGAGCGCCGACGGGAGGGGGTCGAGCGGCGCATCGATCGGCGGCGCAACGACCTCGCGCAGCTGCGCGCCGAGGGCCTGGGGCTCCGCGGCGGCGTCATCCTCGGATGGGCGGGTATGCGCGGGGTGGTGACGCTCGCGGCCGCACAGTCGCTTCCGCGATCGACCCCGTACTACGAGCAGCTCGTGCTCATCGCGTTCACGGTCGCGATCTCGACGTTGCTCCTGCAGGGCAGCACCCTGCCGATCCTCATCCGGGCTGTCGGGATCCGTGGAACGGATCGGGCGTCGGATCGCCGCGAGCTCGCAGCGCTGCTCGAAGAGATGTCGGTCGCGGGCATCGCGGTGCTCGACCGCAGCGAGGTCGAGGTCGAGGGCGTGGAGGTGGGTCGCAGTGTCGTCGCGCGAGTTCGGGAGGACACCCTGCTCGCCGTGTCGTCCGCGTGGGAGCGCGCCGAACACGCCGACGAGGAGGACGGCCTGCAGCGCTCGCCCCATCAGCAGTACCGGTCGCTTCGGCGCGAGGTGCTCGCCGCGGAGCGCGACGTTCTGCTCGAGGCCCGTGCCCAGGGCACGTATCCGTCGCGCATCCTTCAACGCGCCCAGTCGCTCCTCGACCTCGAGCAGGCGCGACTGGAGCAGCTCGACACCGGCGGACGCGTCGAGGAGTAGTTCCGTAGACTCGACGGCATGCCCCGATCGCATCGTCCTCGCCGACGGGGCCACGAGGATGAGCCGGAGCCGCTGGACCTGGAGCGCATTCTCGGCGGGGCCCGGCGCACGGAGGCGAAGCGCGACGGAGTCTGGAACGTGCAGCCTCAGAGCGCCGCGAGCGCGGTCAAGGAGTACATCTGCCCCGGATGCGCGCTGGCGATCTCCCCGGGAACACCCCACCTCGTCACGTGGCAGGCGGATGGCATGTTCGGCGACGAGGCTGCGCTCGCCGATCGACGACATTGGCACACCCACTGCTGGAGGATCCGAGCGTGAGCACCCGCATCTCCGGAGGCACCGAACTGCCGGCGTTCCGGGAGGACATCGAGCTGGCGACCGCCGACGGGCTGACCCTCGTGGGCGAGCTCGCTCTGCCGGAGACCGCCGATCCGGTCGCGACGCTCGTCTGCCTGCATCCGCTCCCGACCCACGGCGGCTTCATGGACTCGCACATCATCCGGAAGGCTGCCGCGCGTCTGCCGGCGCTTGCGGAGCTCGCGGTGCTGCGGTTCAACTTCCGCGGGGTCACCTCGCCGCGGGGCACGAGCGAGGGTGAGTTCGGTCACGGCGTCGACGAGCGGCTCGACCTCGCCGCGGCGATGGCGTTCGTCGCCCAGCGCGCGCTCCCCAACCCCTGGCTCGTGGGGTGGTCGTTCGGCACGGAGGTTGCGCTTAAGTACGGCCTCGAGCATCCGATCGAGGGGGCGATTCTGCTCTCACCGCCGCTCCACCGCACCTCGCCGGAGGAGGTGGCCGCGTGGGCGGGCAGCGGCAAGCGCCTCGTCGCGGTGGTTCCCGAGCTCGACGACTACCTGCGCCCCGCGGAAGCGGCCGAGCGTTTCGCTTCCGTGCCCGAGGCGGAGCTCGTCGCGGTCGAGGAGGGCAAGCACCTCTGGGTGGGGGAGAAGCAGACCTACCGCGTGCTCAGCGAGATCGTGCGCCAGGTGAACCCGGAGGCGCTTCCCCTGCCGACGGAGTGGCCCTAGAGCTCGTTCTGACGCGGGATCACGACCTGCTTGATGATCAGCAGGATCGACGCGGCGACGGGGATCGCGACGAGCGCCCCGAGGATGCCGAGCAGTGTGCCTCCCGCGAGGGCGGCGATCACGACGACGACCCCTGGCACCTTCACCGCGCGGTTCATGATGTTGGGGCTCAGCAGGTATGCCTCGAGTTGCATGTATACGAGATACCAGATGCCGACGATGATCACGGCGGGGGAGCCGTTGAAGAGCCACACCGCTGCCGTGATGATGACGGAGCCGGTCACGGTACCCACGAGCGGCACGAGCGAGAACAGGAAGGCGATGAACGCGAGCAGCGCCGTGTACTCGATCGGCGTGCCGAGGATCCACCCGAGCACCGTCATGAAGAGGAGCGTCTGCACGCCGTTGATGGCGCCGAGCGTGCCCTGGCCGATCACGTAGCGGCCGACGGAGGTCGAGATCTGCTCCGAGATGTCGATGAACTTCTCACGCTTGCTCGCCGGGATCAGCTGGTAGAGCGCCCGCTTGATCGAGCCGAGCGAGGCGACGAAGTAGAGCGTGAGGATGAGCACGATGAGGCCGCCGAAGACACCGCTGGCCACCGTGATGACGGTCGCGAAGACTCCCGTGGTGATCGTCTCGATATTGTCCGTGAACCAGTTCTGGACGTTCTTGACGACCTCGGAGTAGTCGAGCCAGGGGAGGGTTGTCTGCCACCATTCCTTGATCGCAGCCTGGTTCGTGAGCGTGTCGATGAGGTTCGGCACCTGCTGGATCAGTGTGCCGACCTGGTCGGCGATCACCGGGATGACGGCGAAGATGAAGCCGGCGAACACGCCGAGGATCACCGCGAGCACGATGAGAATCGCGCCGGACCGTGGGATTTTGCGGCGCTCGAGGAACGACACGGCCGGATCGACGCCGAGCGCGAGGAAGAGGGCCGCACCGACATAGGTGAGGATCGTCGCGAGGGTCGAAAGCCCGGTGCCGATCACGACCGCGACGAGCACGCCGATTCCGCCGAACAAGCCCAGGCGGAATGCGTTCTGGATCTTCATGCCGTCTCCTCCGCGCCCCGCCTGATGCGGGGCGTAGGGAAAGGCTAGCGTCAGGCGTCGGCGGGGGCGTGCGCCTCGCGACGGGTGTTCCCGCTCTCGTCGGCGGCGTCAGCGTCGTCGCCGTCAGCGTCGTCGGCCGCGTCCGCCTCGCCCGCGGGCTCGGTGTCGTCAGCCGACGTCTCCGACGGCTCCGCTGCGGCGTCGTCGCCTGTCTCGTCGAAATCGTCGTCGCCCGGGCCGGGGAAGTCTCCGAGGGCCCCCGACAGACGATCGGCGCCCGCGATGAGCCCGCGCAGGCTCTCGAAGTAGCCGGCGACGGCCTCGCGCTCGACGCGCAGCTGCTGCAGCCGCTCCTCGGCGTCGGCGATCAGCTTCGACGCGCGCTTCTCGGCGTCGTCGACGATGCGCGCGGCCGTGGCCTCGGCGTCGCGCGTGGTCTGCTCGGCGGCGACGCGGGCATCCTCGGTGAGACGCTTGGCCTCGGCGACACCCTCGGTCTCGAGCTGTTCGATCTCCGCACGACGTTCGGCGGCACGGGCGTTCGCCTGCTCGAGCTGGGCGGTGGCCTCGTCGAGGTACTTCTGGGTATCGGCGGCGGCCTCCTGCTGGGTGCTCAGGTACTCCTTCTCGGCCGCGTCCCGGCGAGCGGCGAGCTCGACGTCGAGGTCGGCGCGCGCCTGCTCCGCGTCTGCGGCGAGGCGCGACGCGAGCTCCGAGGTCTCGTGCTCGATCCGGGCACGGCTCGCCTCCTGCTCGGCGGCGATCTCGCTCCGGATGCGGGCGGCATCGCGCTCGGTGTCGGCGCGCAGCTTGTCGGTCTCGACGGAGGCGGTGTGCCGCAGCTGCGCCACCTCCTGCTCCGCCTCGGCGCGTGCGGCGGCGAGCTCGGCCTCGAGGCCCTCACGCGCGGCCTGCTGCTCCGCGGCCCATCCGGATCGCTCGGCCGCCTCCTGGGCTTCCCAGGCGCTGCGTGCGGCGGCGAGATCGGCTTCCTCCGCCGAACGACGCTCGGCGAGCTCGACCTCCACCGACCGGCGAAGCGCCGCGGTCTCGGTGTCGGCGACAGATCGTGCGCCCGCGAGCTCGGTCTCCTGGCGCTCGCGTGCGGCGGCGAGCTCGGCCTCGAGCGTCGCGCGCGCGGCTGCCGTCTCGGCCTCGAGCGCGGCGCGGGCCGTGGCCAGCTCGCTCTCCCACGCGGTTCGCGCGGCCGTGAGCTCGGTCTCGGCAGCCCCGCGCCTCTCGGCCAGGGTCGTGTCGGTCTGGGCGGTGCGCTCGGCGAGCTCGCCGTCGACCGCCGCGCGGCGCTCTGCCAGCTCGGTCTCGAGCGCGGCGCGAGCGGCGGCGGTCTCGGTCTCGAGCGCGGCGCGTGCGGCCGCGGTGTCGGACTCCAGCGCGGAGCGGTCGCGGGCGATGGCGGCGTCGAGTTCTGCCTTCGCCTTGGCGGTCGCGGCGGCGAGTTCGGCGGCGGCGGCCTCGGAATCGATGCGCAGAGCCTCGCGCTTCTCGGCGATCTCGCGTTCGAGGTCGGTCCGGCCCTGTTCCAGGTCCGAGGCGAGTTCTGCTCGCAGGCTGGCGTCTTCGGCGGCGAACTCGGCGCGGCTCCGTTCGGTGTCGCGCGCGAGCGCCGCGGCGGCCTCGCGTGCCTCGGCGACTTCGCGCTGCACGACGACGCGCAGTTCTGCCACCTCGCGCTCGGCCTCGGCCCGCAGTGCGGCGACCTCGCGGCGTCCCGCGGCACGGGTCTCCGCGACCTCCGTCGCCACCGCTCCCCGGATCGCGGATGCCTCCCGCAGGGCCTCCTGCGTGGCCGACTCGGCGTCCTGAGCAGAGCGCGAGACGAGCGACTCGGCCTCCTCGCGAGCACCGGTCAGGATGCGGTCGGCCTGCGCCTGGGCGTCCTCGACCAGCCGCCTCGCGGTGTCCGTGCTGCTCTGACGGAGGGCGTCCGCCTCCTGCTGCACCGAGGTGCGCATGCGCTCGGCGTCGATGTCAGCCTGGGCGATGAGGCGCGTCGACTGCTCCTCCGCCATCCGCAGGGTGCTCTCGAGCTTGGTACCGAGACCCGAGTAGGTGGGGCTGCCGACCTCGTGCAGCTCCGCTTGGAGGTCGTCGGCCAACGCCTGCAGGCGCTTGACCTCTTTGAGGGCCTCGGTGCGGTCACTCGTGGCCTTGATGAGGTCGCGGCGAAGGCTACCGACCTCCTGGTCGACCTCGTCCTTCTTGTAGCCGCGAAGCTCGGTGCTGAAACCCGCGTCGTCTGCCGCCACGTGCGCTCCTCAATCGGGAAGTCGTCGGGACCGACCCGAAGCTACGGGTCGCGGAACCTTCACGAGTGTAATCGGCGCGAGCCGCTTTCGTCGCCCGAAGGGCAGCAGGTGCCGCCTGAGGGAGGTCAGCGTACTCCCAGGCGGCTCCCGGGGGTCGTCCGGGACGCGAGCCGACTCGTCCGCTAATCTTGGGTGTCTTTGCCTGCTGCCTCCTCGCGCCCCCGGCGAGGTCCGATCCGCCGGAGGCGGTGTCGGATTGCGTGGAATTCCCCCGCGGGCGGCTCGAGAGGAGATTCATCCGTGAGATTCGTACTCGCGATCGTGCTGTTCGTCGTCGCTGTGGCGACCGCGGGGCTTGGTGTCGCCCAGCGGACCGTTCTCCAGGGCCCCGACCACATCACGGCGTCTGTGCAACTGGCGGGTGACGCGCCCTTCGTGATCCTCGACGGGTCCGTGTTGAACTCCCATCCCGGCACTCAGATGGTGAAGATCGAGGGCGAAGGCCCCCTCTTCATGGCCTATGGCCGGTCCGACGACATCACCGCGTGGGTCGGCGAGGCGTCTGCGGATGTCATCGGATACGACGCGGATGCGGTCGAGCTGACGGCCGATGCCCGACCGGGCACCGAGGAGGAATCGCCGTCGCCGGCGGGCAGCGACCTCTGGATCCAGGAGTTCAGCGGCGAGGGCGAACTCGTCCGCAACATCAACGTGCCGACCGACGTCTCGGTGCTCATCGCATCCGACGGCACCGCGGCGGCACCCGCTCAGATCTCCGTGACCTGGCCGCTCGACAACTCCACTCCGTGGTCGGGTCCTCTCATCGTCGGCGGGATCGCCATCCTGCTCCTGGGGCTCGTCGCGCTCATCTGGGCTCTCGTCCACGCTCGCCGCCGCCACGGACCCCGGCGCAAGACCCCGAAGATGCCGAAAGCCCCGCGCCCGGCGCAGCTGAAGCCGGCCCCGCGCCGGTCCGCCATCACCGCGGGTGCGGGTGACACGGGTGCGCGAGGTCGCCGTCGTGCCGCGGTCGCCGCGCCGATCGCGCTCGTGGGGGTGCTGGCGTTCACCGCGTGTACCGCCGACGGGGGCGCGGTGCCGAGCGCCACCCCATCCTCAACGGATGCGATCGCGGCGGCCGAGATCGATCCGCCCGTCGTCACCCAGCAGCAGTTCGAGCGCATCGTGTCGCAGGTCTCGTCGGCCGTTGCGAAGGCGGACGAGGCATCCAGCGCCAGGACGGCGGGGACTCGTCTCGCCGGCCCCGCGCTCGAGCTGCGCACCGCGAACTACAAGGCCCGCAAGGAGAACAGCAAGGTGGCGGCGCTGCCCGCCTTCCCCGCGGGCGAGGCTCAGCTGATCCTCCCGCAGCAGCGACACGAGTGGCCCCGTGTGGTCTTCGCGACCATCTCGGGCGACGAGAACGCCGAGTACGGTGCCATGTTCGTGCAGGAGACCCCGCGCTCCGATTACAAGGTGCACTACATCATGCGACTCACGCAGTCGATCCCCGAGGTCGCGCCGGTCGATCTCGGCGCCGCGAGGCTCGCGCCCGACAACAAGCTGCTCGCGTACACGCCCGAGCAGCTCGCCACCGAGTACGGTGACGTCCTTCTGAAGGGCGACGAGTCGGAGTTCGCCACGCACTTCGACGCAGAGAACGACCTGCTCCGGTCGACCTTCGGCGTGGAGTATAAGGAGCAACGCCGCAAGGATCTGCCGACAGCGTCGCTCAAGTTCTCGAGTTCCGTTGGCGACGAGGAGCCCTACGCGTTCGCGACGAACGACACGGGCGCGATCGTCGCTGTCGACCTGCAGGAGACCGAGACGGTCAAGCCGAAGGAGACGGGCGCGGCGATCAACCCGACAGGTGCGGTGAAGGCGCTGTCCGGCAAGCAGACCACCACGAAGGGGATCGCGGCCACGTATGGGATGCAGGTGCTGTTCTACGTGCCGCCTGCGACGGCCGACGATCAGACGGTGCGGGTGCTGGGCTTCACGCAGGGTCTGATCTCCGCGCGCGAAGTAGCGTAGACGCGTGAGCGATCTGTCCCCGTCGAACCTGCGCGGTGCCGTCGACCTGTCCGGACTGGTGAATCGGGCGAACCGCCCCACGCCGTCCCCAGGGGCCGCCCCCGCGTCCGCACCCGCCTCGGGGCTCGTCTTCGACAGCTCCGATGCGGAGTTCCAGAGCGTCCTCGAGCTGTCGGCGCGCGTGCCCGTCGTGGTCGAGTTCATCGCCCCCGGACTCGCCTCGGCGCTCGGCCCGATCGTCGAGTCGTACCAGGGGCGCCTCGTGCTCGCGGTCGTCGACGGGTCGGCGAACCCGCAGCTCGCGCAGGCCTTCCAGGTGCGCGAGGTGCCCGCGGTCGCCGCGGTCGTGGGTGGACGCCCGGTCAACCTCTTCCTCGGCATCCCGTCGGACGCCGAGGTTCGGCAGGTGTTCGACGAGCTGCTCCAGCTCGCCGCCGAGAACGGCGTCACCGGGCGGGTTCCCACCGCGGAGGGGGAGGACGCACCGGACGGCGCTGAGGCCGAGCCCGTCGAGGAGCCATTGCCCCCGCACCACCAGGAGGCGTACGACGCGATCGAGCGGGGCGACTACCCTGCTGCCATCGCCGCCTACCGCTCGGCCCTCGCCGAGAACCCGCGCGACCAGCTCGCCGTGGCGGGGCTCGCGCAGGTCTCGCTCCTCGATCGTCTCTCGGGAGCCGGTGTCGCCGAGATCCGCGATGCGGCGGCGGCGCGTCCCACGGATGTCGACGCACAGCTCGCCGTCGCCGACCTCGATGTCAGCGGCGGTCACCTCGATGACGCGTTCGGACGCCTGCTCGAACTCTTCGCGCAGTCGGCCGCGCCCGAGCGCGACCGGATCCGCGCGCGTCTGCTCGATTACTTCGAGATCGCGGGAGGCGACGACCCTCGCGTCGTGACCGCCCGGCGTTCTCTCGCGACGCTGCTGTACTGAGCCGATGGCCGTGGCGCGGATGAGCCGCCGAGATCTGTTCCTCGCAACGGGAGAGGTCGTCGTCGCGGCGGTCGTCGTGGTCATCGTGCTGCTCCAGCCGCAGTCGCCGCAGTGGCCGCTGAACGTGACCTTGTTGTTGCTCGTTGCGTGCACCGCTGCGGCATCGGCCGTGCGCATCCGCGTCTCCCGTGCGCCGTCCGGGCAGGTCACGCTGGGGATCTCGGCCGCGCTGCTGAGCATCGGCCTCGTGCCGGGCAGCGAGTGGGTGACCCTGCTCTTCTGGGCGGTGGGGATGGGCATCGGTTGGGGAGTGATCCAGCGCGGGTTCATCGCGGGTCTTCGCGCTGCCAGCCGGTCGGTGGTGCTGGGGGCGGCGTTCGTCGCCGTGTGGTTGCCGCTCGGGATGGAGATCGCGCTTCCTCTCGTGGCGATCACTGCGACCTCCGCGTACGTCGCGCTGGCGGTTCTCGTTCACATCTCAGTTCAGCTGGTCCGGGGAGTGCGGTTCGCGACCATCATGCGCGAGCTCATCGTTCGGCGGATCATCGCTGCATTCGCGTTGAACACGGCCATCATGCTTGTGGTGATCCGGGTGCGCACCCAGGTCCTCGACGCGGGACCGGAGTCGCAGGTCGAGCTCGGCATCATCATCTCCCTCACCGCGACCACGGCCATCATCTCGGCCGTGTCGATGCTGGTCACCGCCCGCGATGCGCGGCGTCGGCTGGATGGCGTGTTCGCGGCCGCCGAGGCTCTCCCGTGGCCGGCGGATCGAGAGCCCTTCGACCTCATGCGCGAGTTCGCCACTCGTGCGCTCGGTACCGCTCGGGTGGAGGTGCGTGAGGTGCCGCCGGACCCTCGGATCGAGATCGGCGCCCGGGTGCGCACACCGACCGCCGAGACCGCGTACCTCGTCGCCCGCCGTCAGCCGGGCCAGTCGCCGTTCCTCGACCGCGACGTACAGACGCTCGCCGCCATCGCCAGAATCGGCGAGGAGACCGTTCGGGCGCGAGTGGAGACGATGGGCCTCATCGAAGAGGCGCAGACGGATCCGCTGACCGGCCTGCGCAACTACCGCGCGTTCCAGTCGGCCCTCACGACCGCGTTGCGCGCGGGCCCCGTCGCCGTCGTCTACCTCGACGTCGACAACTTCAAGTCGATCAACGACGCTCACGGTCACGAGGCGGGCAACCGCGTGCTGCAGGTTGTCGCCGCCCGACTCGGGCGCGCCGTGCGCCCGAGCGACATCGTCGCGCGCGTCGGCGGCGACGAGTTCGTCGTGATCCTCACCGAGGTCGTCGATCTCGCCCACGCCGAGCGGATCGCGGCGCGCATCACCCGGACGGTCAGTCCGCCGATCGACGTCGGAGGCGGCGTCATCGCCCTCACCCTGTCCACCGGACTCAGCTTCTCCGACGGCGACTCGGCCATCGACGCCGCAGCGCTCGTGGAGCAGGCGGATGCGCGGATGTACGCGAGTCGCGGGCGCGCATCCGGCGGGCTCCGCGCGGACGTCGATCAGGTGACGCTCGTCGGTGAAGCGGGCGACACCGTGCGCGCCGCGGCGGAGGTCATCGACCAGAAGCTCATCACCGTGGAATATCAGCCCATCGTCGACAACGTTCTCGGCGCGATCATCGGTCTCGAGGCTCTCGTGCGCGCTACGCACCCGACGGCCGGTGCGATCACGCCGAGCCTCCTGATTCACGAGGCGCGCCGCACGGGGCGGCTCGACATGCTGACCGATCAGGTGCTCGACCTGGTTCTGCGCGATGCCCCGCGGATTCGGGAGGTCGCCCCCGATCTCGCCGAGATGCACGTGAACGTCGAGGTTGATCAGCTGGTGCCGGCGCGGCTGCTTCCCCGCCTCGAGGCGATCATCGGCGAAACCGGGGACATGATCCTCACGCTCGAGATGACCGAGAATTCGCTCAACAAGGCCACCGAGGCGCAGTTGTCGGACCTCAGGGAGTTGCGATCCGCGGGGATGCACTTCGCCCTCGACGACTTCGGGCAGGCTTACTCGACGATGCTCGCGATCGTGCAGTACCCGTTCGACACGCTCAAAGTCGACCGGGTGCTCGTGGAGGAGTCACCCGATTCGCAGAAGTCGCGGCAGGTGATGCGCTCACTCGTGACGCTCTCGCGCAAGCTCGGCGTCACGATGGTGGTCGAGGGTGTCGAGACCTTCGAAGAGCGCGATCGCCTCGCGAGCCTCGGCGTACGGTACATGCAGGGCTTCCTGTTCGGCAGGCCGGAGCCCATCGACGTGCTCCTCGCCCGGTTCGCCGCGCACGGTACGGACGTCGCCAACGCGACGCGCCCCGAGCTCTGAGTCTCAGCCGTCGGCGGAGTCGGCGTCAGCGAGCAGGCGGGTGACCTCGTCATCCGACAGACGCTCCCACGGCGAATCGCCGGGGGAAGCGAGCGCCACTTCCGGGCTCGCGGTCTGGTTCCACCAGCGCGCCTGGTAGGCGATGCCTTCGTACAGGATCCGGTCGCCGGCCTCGTAGATCGCCTCGGGATCCCACGTCGGGTAGAAGCCCTCCGGGAGCGTCGGCACCGCGATCGGTGTCTCGCCATCGAGCACAGGGCCGATGTAGCGCCACGGGGTGCTCGACTCCTCCGCCACGGGATCGTCCGGCAGGTCGCCCTGGGTCCACCACTTCGCCTCGTACACGTTGCGGTGCCACACGATCTTCGTTCCGGCCGGGTAGGAGGCGCTCTCGTTCCAGATCGGGTACGGGCTCGTCTCGGGGTCGTCCTCGTCGGAGCCCGACTCCACCGGTTCGGCGGTCGTGGCGACCGCGGAGGCGTCCGGTGAGGCGTCGAAGCCGTCCGCGAGGAGTTCGGCGTAGGTCGTGTCGCCCTGGTCGACGCCGCTGCAGGCGTCGCTCACGCGTGTCGTGTCGCCGTAGTTGACGCTGCAGGTCTTGTCGCGGTTCAACGACCACATCGACATGCGCCCGAGTTCCGTCTCGATGCCGAACGCGTTGAGCGCCTTCGCGTCGGCGAGGGTGAAGATGTCGGTCGAGACGTCGTTCTGACCGATCATCGGGGTCGCGCCGATCTTGCGCCAGAGCGAGCGATCGCCGAGCTGGATCCCCGCCGAGCGGTAGAGGCCGGCCAGCTGATCGTGCGTGCTCTGCAGGGCGCGGATCGACGCATCCGACATCGACTCGCTGCTGCTCCGACTCTCGCCGAAGTTCATCGTCATCGCGTTGACACCCGCCAGGTCGACCCCGGCGGCAAGGAACCGGGCGACGGTAGCCGAGCCGTCCGCGGTGAGGCCGTCAGGGGAGACGGGCAGGGTGAGCCACACGGCCAGCTGGTCGCCCGCGTCGCGTCGGGACTGCTGCAGTGCGGCGACGGCCTCGGCCCTCAGCTCTCCGCTTGCTGTGTCGGCGAGCGCGGTCCCCTCGATGTCGAAGTCGATCGTCGTGAGGTCGTACCGCTCGACCACGGCGCGGTATGCATCCTCGAGCTCCGATGCGGAGTCGCAATCGAGCGCGAGCTCGTCGTTCGCCTGACCGCCGAACGAGACGATGACGTCGCGGTCCTGGTCGCGCATGCGGGCGATCCTGCGGTCGAGATCGAGGCTCGCGGCGGCCTCCGTGAGGCTGTAGGCGCCGCCCCAGCTGGGGGAGCAGGCGCCATTGGAGACGACGAACGCGAGCGTCACGTTCTCGGTGCCGTCGGATGTCTCCGTCTCGACGGCATAGCTCGGAGTCGCCGTGATGTCGACGTATCCGGCGAACCACGGGGCAGCCTCGGAATCCACCTCGGCGGTGTCCTGCACCCAACGCACGCCGACGAACGCGGAATAGCCCAGCGCGCCGACGACGACGAGCAGGATGGTGAGCCGGAGCCAGGAGAAGCGGCGACCGGCGAAGCGTGACGACATGACGGGGCGGGAGGTCCCTCTGTGCGGGTGAACGGGTCCCGACGCCCCTGAACGGGGGCGGGGGCACGCGTGTGTGCGGATGTTATCCTACTGGGCGTTCTTCGGAACTCCCCGAGACCTGCGGCTCCCACTCGACCCTGAGGACCCAGGTTCCCCTGCTGCCCACGATGGGACCCTGAGTGACGTCTGCCAAGTCGGCCGCTGCTCGTCGGCGCCAATGGGGCGCTGAACGCCGACCTGAGCCGCTGGCGATCCTCCATGAGAGGCCGAGCTCCACGAAGGTCACTCTGGGGCGTCTGTCGATCGTGTTCACGGTCTTCGCATGGGCGATGTACGTGATCACCACGGTCATCCGCGAATTCTTCGACAACGACGACCTCGACTTCCGGTTCGCGGCCGAAGCCACGTCCTACCTGCTGGTCGTCACGGGTCTCACCTTCTCGGCGCTCATGTATCTGCTCGCCCGACAAGGCGCTCTCTACCGCTTCCGTGATCATCGGCGCTCGCCGCGCGCGGTCGTCGACCGCCACTACGCGGCCGACTATGACGAGCGGGTCACCGTGCTCGTGCCCTCGTACATCGAGGAGCTCCAGGTCGTGCGCAAGACCCTGTGGTCGGCAGCGCTCCAGGAGTTCCCGGACGTGCGGGTCGTGCTGCTGATCGACGACCCGCCGTATCCGACCGACCCCGAGCGCCTCGCGGAGCTCGAGGAGACCCGGCGGATCCCGCAGGAGATCGAAGCGACTCTCGCGCCGATCGCACAGCGCATGGAGAAGTTCTCCCGGAAGCAGGCGAAGCGCATCGCCGAACGTGGTCGGGTGACCGTCGACGACGTCGAAGCGCTCGCCGATCAGTATCGCTACGCGGTTCACTGGCTCGAGCGCCGCGCAGACGCGTGGCCGCTCGAGGACCACACCGACGTGTTCTTCATCGACCGCGTGCTGCTCGGTCTCGCGAGCGAGCTGCGGTTGACGACACTCGCGCTCGACGCCGCGCTCGACCAGGGCGGAACCCCGGACGCGGAGCGCATGGCGGAGCTCGTGCGACGACTCGTGTGGACCTTCCGCGCGAGCCTCACCTCGTTCGAGCGCAAGACCTACGCCTCGGTCTCGCACGAGGCGAACAAGGCGATGAACCTCAACGCCTACATCGCTCTGATCGGCAAGCGCTGGCGCACCGAGCACAACTCGGACGGCGTCGTGCTCGTCGAGGCGGAGGCCGACGAGCCCGCCGACCTCGACATCCCCGACTCGACCTACTTGCTCACCCTCGATGCCGACTCGATGCTGCTGCGCGACTACTGCCTGCGCCTCGTCGAGCACCTCGAGCAGGAGGGCAACGAGCGCATCGCGGTCATCCAGACCCCGTACTCCGCCTATCGCGGCGCCCCCACCCGCATCGAGCGGATCGCGGGCGCGACGACCGACGTGCAGCACATCCTGCACCAGGGGCTCACGTATTACGGGGCGACCTTCTGGGTGGGTGCCAACGCGGTCATCCGCAAGCGCGCGCTCGAGGACATCGTCGAGGTCGAGAACGTCGGCGGGTACGTGATCCGCACGTACATCCAGGACCGCACCGTCATCGAGGACACCGAGTCGTCGATCGACATCGCGACCCACGGATGGACGCTCTACAACTACCCCGAACGACTCAGCTACTCGTCGACGCCGCCCGACTTCGGATCTCTCATCGTGCAGCGCCGCCGCTGGGCGAACGGCGGTCTGCTGATCCTCCCGAAGCTCTCGCAGCAGCTGCGCGAGCGCCGGCTGCGGCGGGAGCCGATCCTGCTGCGCGAGACGCTCCTGCGCATCAACTACATGGCATCGATCTCGTGGGCGAGCTTCGGGCTCATCTTCCTGCTCGCCTATCCGTACGACGGGCGGTTGCTGAGCCCCTGGATCCTCGCCGCCGCGATCCCGTACTTCCTCTCGCAGGCGTCCGATCTGCGGCTCTCGGGCTACCGACGCCTCGACATCTTCCGCATCTACGGCTTCAACCTCGTGCTGCTCGCCGTGAACCTCGCGGGTGTCGTGAAGTCGGTGCAGCAGGCCGTCACGGGCGAGAAGATCCCCTTCGCCCGCACTCCGAAGGTCGCCAACCGGACCGCGGCGCCGGGCCTGTACGTGTTCGTTCCGTACTTCATCGTCGGATTCTCGATCCTCACCTTCTGGCGCGACTTCTCGGCGCAGAACTGGGGAAACGCGACCTTCGCCGCCTTCAACGCCGTGATGTGCGTGTGGGCGATCCTCGCGTACATCGGGGTGTTGAACTCGATCACCGACATGGTGCTCGGCGTCGTCAACTGGCTGTGGGTCGAGCGCAAGCCCGCTCCCGTCGAGCAGACCCGCGACCCGAAGGCGCCGATCAACTGGGAGGGCATCCTCTACAACGGCGAGCGACGGCTCGGACGCGACCTCCGGCGCGATCTGGACCGACGGCGCCGGGTGGGCATCCGGTTCTGAGTCAGCCGCGGGCGAGCAATAGCGCCGCGAGCGGCGGCAGGGTGAGCTCGACGGATGCCGGTTGGCCGTGCCACGGCTCGTCGCTCGCCGTCACCCGACCGAGGTTGCCGACGCCCGATCCGCCGAACTCGACGGCGTCGGTGTTGAGCAGTTCCCGCCACGTGCCGGATGCCGGCAATCCGATGCGGTATGGGCCGACGGGGTTGCCGCCGAAGTTCACGATGCAGGCGATCTCCTCGCCCGAGCGCGAGCGGCGCAGGAACGCCACGACGTTGGATCCGGGATCGCTCGTGATCCAGGTGAAACCCGCTGGGTCGGAATCGAGCTCCCAGAGGGCGGGGGTCTCGCGGTAGATCCGCCCCAGCTGGCCGACGAGCCTCTGGAGGCCCTGGTGCGCCGGCTGATCGAGGATCCACCAGTCGAGTCCGCGTTGCTCGGACCATTCCGAGGGCTGGCCGAACTCCGACCCCATGAACAGCAGCTGCTTGCCCGGATGCGCCCACATGAAGCCGAGGTAGGCGCGCACATTGGCGAGCTTCTGCCACTGGTCGCCCGGCATCTTCGCGAGCAGCGACCCCTTGCCGTGCACGACCTCGTCGTGGCTGATCGGCAGCAGGAAGCTCTCGCTGAACGCGTACAGGAACGAGAAGGTGATGTCGCCGTGGTGATCGCCGCGCCACATCGGGTCTTCGTGGATGTACTGCAGCGAGTCGTGCATCCAGCCCATGTTCCACTTGAGGCCGAAGCCCAGGCCGCCGTCGCTGGTGGGGCGGGTGACGCCGGGCCACGAGGTGGACTCCTCGGCGATCATCACGATGCCGGCGTTCCGCTTATAGGCGGTGGCGTTGACCTCCTGGAGGAACGAGATCGCCTCGAGGTTCTCGCGGCCGCCGTGGATGTTGGGAACCCACTCGCCGTCCTTGCGGGAGTAGTCCCGGTAGAGCATGCTCGCCACCGCGTCGACGCGCAGACCGTCGATGTGGAAATCCTCGAGCCAGTACAGCGCGTTCGCCACGAGGAAGTTGCGGACCTGCGAGTTGCCGAAGTCGAACACGAGCGTGCCCCAGTCGGGGTGCTCGCCGATGCGAGGATCGCTGTGCTCGTAGAGCGGCTCGCCGTCGAAGCGGGCGAGCGCCCATTCGTCCTTCGGGAAGTGCGCGGGAACCCAGTCCATGATCACGCCGATGCCCGCCGCGTGGAGCCGGTCGACGAGGTGACGGAAGTCGTCGGGGTGACCGAAGCGGCTGGTGGGCGCGTAGTAGCCCGTGACCTGGTACCCCCACGACCCGCCGAACGGATGCTCGGCGAGGGGCATGAACTCCACGTGGGTGAAGCCGAGCTCGGTCACGTAGGCGATGAGCTCGTCGGCGATGTCACGGTAGCCGAGCCCCGGCCGCCAGGAGCCGAGGTGCAGTTCGTAGACCGACATCGGGCCCTGGTGCGGGTCGGTCGTCGCGCGGCGTTCCATCCACTCCGAGTCGCCCCAGGTGTACGAACTCGTGCCCACCACCGATCCGGTGGACGGCGGCACCTCGGTGTAGCGAGCCATCGGGTCGGCGCGGGTGACCCATCCGGAGGAGGGGCTGAGCAGCTGGAACTTGTAGACCCCGCCCGCGCCGACTCCGGGCACGAAGAGCTCCCAGACGCCGGAGTCGTCGAGGCGGCGCATCGCGTGGCCGGTGCCGTCCCAGCTGTTGAAGTCTCCGACCACGCGGGCCGCCTGGGCGTGCGGTGCCCACACCACGAAGCCCGTGCCGGCGACACCCTCGTGCTCCTTCACCTGGGCGCCGAAGACGTGCCAGAGCTGCTCGTGGCGCCCCTCGCCCCACAGGAACAGGTCGACCTCGCCGATCGAGGGCCCGAAGCGGTACGGGTCCTCGACGATCCAGTCCGGGCCCTCGGGATAGCTCGTGCGGATGCGGTACGCGCCGGGAGCCGAGGTGCGCGCCTGCCACAGTCCCCGGTCGACATGCGCGAGCTCGACCTCGCTGCCGTCGCCGAGCATCGCCGTCACGGATCGAGCGAGCGGCCGCAGGGCGCGGATCACCCATCCGTCGGCGTCCTCGTGGGCGCCGAGCCAGTCGTGCGGACGCGGATGCCGGGCCTCGGCGAGGCTCGCTACGAGACCCCCGTCGAGCGGTGGGAGGCCATCGTCCTGCGCTGCGGCTCCTTCGGGGGTGCGACGGCGAGGCATCTCAACGTCCCTTCTGCGGCTCGACCGCGAGGATATGGACGGGCTCGTCGAACGCATCCAGCCGGACGTAGTTCGAGGAGCCCCACGTCCACCGGGCATCGGTGACGAGGTCGTGCACGGTGAACGATGCGTCCGGGTCGAGACCGATCGCCTCGAGGTCGAGATGCACCATCGTCTCGCGCACCGAGTGCGGGTCGACGTTGGCGACGACGATGAGGGTGTCGGCGCGTCCCGAGGGGGTGAAGGCGCCGTCGAGGTGCTTCGAGTACACGAGCACGGAGTCGTCATCGCTCCAGTGGATGCGCAGGTTGCGCAGCTGCTGCAGGGCCGGGTGGGCGCTCCTGATCCCGTTGAGCATCGTCAAATACGGCGCGAGGCTGCGCCCGGCGGCCTCGGAGCCCGCCCAGTCGCGATGCTTGTACTCGTACTTCTCGTTGTCGATGTTCTCTTCGGAGCCCGGCCGCGCGACATCCTCGAACAGCTCGTATCCGGCGTAGACGCCCCAGGAGGGCGAACCGGTCGCGGCGATCGCTGCGCGCACCTTGTAAGCGGGTCGGCCGCCGAACTGCAGGTACTCGGTCAGGATGTCGGGCGTGTTCACGAACAGGTTCGGGCGCAGATAGTCGGCCGATTCGCCCGCGATTCCGGTGAGGAACTCCTCGAGCTCGTCTTTCGTGTTCCGCCAGGTGAAGTACGTGTACGACTGGTGGAACCCGGCTCCCGCGAGCGAGTGGAGCATCGCGGGCCGAGTGAACGCCTCGGCGAGGAACACGACCTCCGGATGCCGGTCGGCGATCTCGCCGAGCAACCACTCCCAGAAGTCGAGGGGCTTCGTGTGGGGGTTGTCGACGCGGAAGATGCGCACGCCCCGCGAGATCCAGAGCTCGACGATCCGCAGGATCTCGGCGCGGATGCCCTCGGGGTCGTCGTCGAAGTTCAGGGGGTAGATGTCCTGGTACTTCTTCGGCGGGTTCTCGGCGTAGGCGATCGACCCGTCGGGGCGCCGGGTGAACCACTCCGGGTGCTCGGTGACCCAGGGGTGGTCGGGAGAGCACTGGAGGGCGAGGTCGAGAGCGACCTCGAGACCGTTGGCTTCGGCCTGCCGGACGAAGAACCGGAAGTCGGCGAGGCCGCCGAGGTCCGGGTGGATGGCGTCGTGCCCGCCCTCTGCTGCACCGATCGCCCAGGGGCTGCCGGGATCTTGGGGGCCGGCGACTGTGGAGTTGTTCGGACCCTTGCGGTGTGCGCGACCGATCGGGTGGATGGGCGGCAGGTAGATCACGTCGAATCCCATGGCGGCGACGCCGGGCAGCCGCTTCGCGGCGGTGCGGAAGGTTCCCGACACCCAGGTGCCATCGCGCTTCAGACGCGCCCCCTCGGAGCGCGGGAAGAATTCGTACCAGCTGCCGACGGCGGCGCGGGCGGTCTCGACGATGAGCTCGACGGACTCCGACCAGGTGGTGAGCGAGCGCACGGGATGGCGCGCGAGCATCGCGACGAGCCGTCGGTCGTGCGCGACCTTCAGCCGATCTGCCGCAGAGAGGGAGGAGTCGAGGAAGGCGGTGCGCGCATCGGCCGCCGTCTTTCCGGCGATGCCCTCCAGCAGCTCGGCACCCATCGCGAACACGAGCGCCGGATCGTCGCCCGCACCGATCTTGATCTCCGCCGCATGCAGCCAGGTTGCCCAGTCGTCGCTGTAGGCGTGCACGCGGTAGCTGTGGGCACCCAGGGCGTCGGCTCGCACCTCCGCTCGCCAGCGATCGGTGCCGGGGGCGACCAGCGTCATGGGGTGCAGCGTCACGGAGCCATCGGGATGCGTCAGCTCGACCTCGGCGCCGATGATCCCGTGACCCTCGCGGAAGACGGTCGCCTCGAAGGGCACCACCTCGCCCAGGTAGCTCTTCGCGGGCCATCGTCCCTCCGGCTGCTGGGGCGCGAGATGCCGGATCGGGATCCTCCCGATCCGGGCCGGCCGCGGGTTGGTGGCGGGGGGAGTGTGGTCGGTGGGCACGTTCCGACCGTATCGCGTCGATTCGCGTCCCCCGAGGTTGGCGGCGGGGGTTGCGCGTGACTCCCGTTTGGGGGAGGGGACAACACGGTCGTCCCCCATATGTACCCCAGTGAGAAATGCGCAAGACTCCGCAACAAATAAGAAACCCCTGGTCAGAACGATTGTGAACGTGAACACCCGATTGTTCATCTGCCCCTCGCAGTGGGGGGCGGTTGTGCCCTTGTCCTCCACATGGAGGACACAAGAATGGGATGCGGGGCACAGAGCTCCGCCGAATGCCACTCGAAGGCAACGGCACCAACCCGAACAACACAAAACCCGAAACCCGCCAGCGCCACGCGCCTCATCTACTTGCGCGCGCTTACTCGCAGGCGCTCGAAAGGACAATCCGAAATGAACAAGGTCGCCAAGGGCACCATCGCTGCAGCCGCCGGCGTCATCCTGCTCATGGGTGGCGCGGGTTCGCTCGCCTACTGGAACGACACCGCGAACGCCGGCCCCGCCAGCGGGAGCAACACCATCACCGCGGGAACCCTCTCGGTCGCCGCCGTCAACAACGGCACCTGGACCAAGGGCTTCTACAACAACGCCGGCACGCAGGTCACGGCTCCGGCCGCCGTCACGAGCCTCGCGAACGTGCGCCTCGTTCCCGGCAACCGCCTCGTCTACACGCAGACGTTCAACGTGAGCGCGAGCGGTGACGACCTCTACTTCACGATCGGCAGCACCTCGGGCGCCGTCACCGCGGCCTCCGTTGCCGCGGCCGACACCGCCCTCGCCGCGCAGATCAACGCCTCCGGCACCACCGCCTTCTCGGTCGCCTCGGTGACCGGCGGCAACGTGGTCGCTTCCGGTGTCACCTCCGGCGTCTACAAGGTCAGCTCGAACACCGGCGGCCCGTCGACCATCACGGTCACCTGGACCATCGACTTCCCGTTCGGCGCCTCCGCCGTCAACACCGCCAAGCTCGGTGCGGTCAACCTGTCGCAGGGGTCGCTGACCCTCACGCAGGTCGCCGCTCCGTAACCCGAACAGCGAGGGGCCGGAAACCCGAACCGGCCCCTCGCAACGGGAGTGGCGGCTCCCACCCGAACGCACCACCTGCACTACCCGAATCACCCGAACTACCCGAACCACCTGCGTCACCCGGACACCTGCAGCACCCCGAACGCTCCACGACTCGATACGGATGAGACCCATGCCCCGCACGCGTCAGCCCGCTCACCCCCCGCGCGGCCGCCGCTCCACCGAAGGAGCCCGGCGCCGCCTGCCCCGCGTGACCCTCGGCCGCATCTTCGGCGCCACCGCGGCAGTGATCGTCGGCACGATGGCCGCCGTCGTCGCCGCGGGCGGCAGCTACGCGTATCTGAACGCGAGCGCCGTCGTCGGCCAGACCGGTGCCGCGGTCACCGCGGGCACCAGCACCCTGCTCGTCCAGCGCGGTAGCGACGCCGCCGCCGCCACCGTCGTGCTCCCGTCGTCGCTCTTCCAGGGGATGCTCCCCGGCGACGTCGTCAACCAGACCCTCACCGTGCTCAACACGGGAGACGCAGACCTCCAGGTGACCGCCGCTCTGACCGGCACCAGCGCCTGGGAGACGCGCGTCGCCGTGGGAGCGTGTCCCTCATCCGGCACGCTCCCCGGCGGCGCGCTCACCACGGTCCCCTCCGCGTCCGGCGGCCTCGCCGCGGGCACGTCCGCCGCGATCTGCCTGCAGGTCGTGTTGCCCGCGACAGCGCCGGCGTCCGCGGAGGGGACCACCACCTCGTTCAGCCTCGTCCTCACCGGGAGCCAGGCATGAGTCGGGGGTTCGGACTGAAGTCGCGCATCGCCGCCGTGACGGCGATCACCGGCTTCCTCGTGCTGGCGGGCACGGGAGCCGGCTGGGCCTACTGGTCGAGCCAGGCGAACGTGCAGGTCCAGACGGCTTCCGCCGACCTCACGCTCGACGCGACCGGGTTCGATTCCCTCGCGAAGACCTTCACCAACGACTCGCTGAGCCACACCGGCTCGGTCTCGGTGAAGAACACGACGACCACCACGAGCACCCAGAAGGGTGCCGTGACGCTCACGTTCAGCGCGACCGGCCAGAGCACCTCGTTCCTCCAGAACTTCGCGATCCTCGTGTGGCAGTCGACGACGGCGAACCCGTGCACCGCATCCGCGACCCCGGGAACCTCGCTCCTGTCGAGCAACTGGGGCAGCACCTCCAGCTACACGACTCCCGCCGCGAGCGGGTTCAGCGCCGGTGAGACGCGCACCTACTGCGTGCGCACCACGGTCGCGACCCGCGAGTCGGTCGCCACGACCGCCGGGTCGGTGACCTTCACCCCCCGCATCAGCGGCAGCATCGCGGTCGGCTCGTTCACCGGAACCGATGCCGAGACCACCACGCAGGCGACCGGCTACATCTACACGCCGTCGACGATCACCACGAGCACGTCCACCTATTACTGGGTGCGTCCCAACCTCAGCTCCACCGACTACTCGACCTACTGCGCCGACGTGAACGGCGGATCGCCCGGATCCGGGACGACCGTCATCTCCTACGGATGCAAGACGAGTGGAGCCGAGAACCAGGTGTGGCGGTTCACCGGAATCTCCGGACGCACGGGTTACTACACGATCACCACCCGCGCGAACACGAACTACCTGATCGACGGCTCCAGCGGCACCCTGCGCACGCAGACCTCCTCGGGCGCCACGTCGCAGGCCTGGCACCTGCAGCACGTCAGTGGCAGCATCTACCAGATCGTCAACGACGCGTCCGGACTCTGCTGGACCTCGCCCATCGGATCCGGCATCAACCTCGGCGACATCACCCTCGCGTCGTGCTCGAGCTCGGCGCAGCAGCAGTTCGTGATGTCGCGTGCCGTCTCGAGCGTCTCGTGCACCTATAGCGGCGGCAACTTCTCGGTCTCGCTCACCGCCGCACCCAGCACCCCGTACTCGGTCCTCGCCGATGGCACGACTCGTGACACCGAGACCACCAACGCGAGCGGCACGACCACCCTCAGCTTCTCGCGCACCTCGGCGTCGTCGGGCACGCACGATCTCGAGGTCTACGACGAGAACGGCACGCGCGTCGCGTTCGGCTCGTACACCCGCAGCACCTTCTCGTCCAGCACGAACTCGAACTCGTGCTCCATCGGGGACATGATGTGATGGCCACGCGACGGATCCACGCCGCCGGGATGGCGGTAGCGCTCGCCGGGGCTGCGGCCCTGGTGGTCGTCCCTGCGCTCGGTGCCGCCGCACCGGCGAGCGCCGATGTCCAGCCGATCGCGCTCTCGGCGGACGGCAGCACCTTCGTCGACGACCTCGGTACCGCCCTATTCGGAGGCGCGAAGATCGTCCCCGGGGCCTCGGTCACCCGCACCTTCTGGGTGAAGAACCGCACAGCCGAGCCCGGCCACCTCGCCGTCGCCGTGCAGGGCGTCGGCAGCGCCGACCCGGAGCTCCTCGCGCGACTCACCGTCTCCGCCGACGCGGATGGGACGCCCGGCTCGGATGTCGCTCTCGCCGACGTCGATCCGTGCGCGACGCTCGTCAGCGGGGTCACGCTCGCCGGCTCCGGCGCCATGCAGGTCGATGTCGTGCTCGCGCTCGGCGATCTCGCCGGACTCGATGCCCAGGGATCGCTCGGCACGTTCGACCTGCGCGTGACCCTCACGAGCACCGACGTCGACGCGCCCGACGGGTGCGCGACCGTCGACCCGCCCACCGACGGCGGCTCCGGCTCCGGAGGGTCCGGTTCCGGCGGATCCGGCTCGACCGGCACGGCCGGCTCCGGCGGTTCCAGCGTCGTGGTGACCGGTGCCGGTGGCGGCTCCGCCCCCGCAGACACCGACACGGCAGAAGAGCCCGTCGCATCCGGCGAGGACGGCAGCCTTCAGGGCGAGCCCGCCGGAGCCAGCTTCACCCCATGGAACACCGACCGTTTCTACCAGGAGTACATCGTCGCGCTGTGGCTCGTCGGCATGATCGTGGGCGCCATCTACGCCCTCGCTCGTCGCCGTCGTCGCCGCAGCACAGAGGAGGACGCATGAGCACCATGACCACACCGCGCCCGACCGTCGCACCGGTCGAGCTCGCGCCGCTCGCACCCATGCCCGCGCAGGTCGCCGTCCGCGGTCGACGCCGCGCGCTGAAGGAACGCGGGCTGCTCGGCTACCTCGCGCTCGGACTCAGCTGGGGGCTGCTCGCCTTCGTTCTGCTCGTCGCGGCTCTCGTCGTCGTCGTCCCGGCCGCGACCGGATCCACCCCGTACACGATCCTCACGAGCTCGATGGAGCCGAACATGCCCGCGGGCACGCTCATCGTCGTGAAGCCCACGGATGTCGACGACATCCAGATGGGCGATGTGATCACGTACCAGCTGAACTCCGGTCAGTCCGAGGTCGTCACGCACCGGGTGATCGCGATCCAGGGTGAGAACCTCACCGACGGCGAGCGGCACTTCATCACCCAGGGCGATGCGAACTCCGCGCCCGACGAGAACCCGGTCCGCGAGGTGCAGGTGCGCGGTACCGTCTGGTACTCGGTGCCCTGGATCGGCTGGGTCAACAACCTCGTCAACGGCGACATGCGCGCCGTCGTCATCCCGATCGTGGCCGTGCTGCTGTTCGGCTACGCCGGATGGATGCTCGTCACGAGCCGAATCGACAAGCGTCGGTCACGCGAAACCTCCGCGACATCCTGAGAGAGGTTCGCCGATCTAGGGTTGAGCCGTGAAGGCCATCCGTCGGTTCACCGTCCGATCCGTTCTGCCCGAGGAGCTGCTCCCGCTGGAGGAGCTCGCCGCGAATCTGCGGTGGTCATGGCATCAGCCGACCCTCGATCTGTTCCGCGACATCGCGCCGGACCTGTGGGACGAGCTCGGGCGCGACCCCTATGGACTGCTGGGCGAGGTTCCGCCCGCACGGCTCGCCGAGCTCGCATCCGACGAGGTGTACCTCGCCCGCATGACGGCCCAGCGCGACGAGCTGCGCGCCTACCTCTCGGAACCCCGCTGGTACCAGGGAATCGGCGGCGACACCCCGCGGACGATCGCCTACTTCTCGCCCGAGTTCGGCATCGCCGAGGCGCTGCCGCAGTACTCCGGCGGCCTCGGGATCCTCGCGGGCGACCACCTCAAGTCGGCATCGGATCTGGGGGTGCCGATCGTCGGCGTGGGCCTGTTCTACCGGTCCGGATACTTCCGCCAGGCGATCTCACGCGACGGGTGGCAACTCGAAAGCTACCCGGTGCTCGACCCCGACGGCCTGCCGATGAACGTCCTCCGGGCACCGGATGGGGCGGCCGCGCAGGTCGTGCTCGCCCTGCCCGGCGGCACGGCGCTCACGGCGCGGATCTGGCGGCTCGCGGTGGGGCGTGTCACGCTGCTGCTCCTCGACACCGACATCCCCGAGAACGACGAGGCCCTGCGCAGCGTCACCGACCGTCTCTACGGGGGAGGCGGTGAACATCGCCTGCTGCAGGAACTGCTGCTCGGGATCGGCGGAGCGCGGGCCGTCGCCCTCTACGCCCGGCTTGCCGACATCCCCCAGCCGGAGGTCTTCCACACCAACGAAGGGCACGCGGGCTTCCTCGGGCTCGAGCGCATCCGCGAACTCGTGGCAGGCGGGCTCTCGTTCGCCGAGGCGCTGCGCGTGGTGCGCTCGGGGACCGTGTTCACCACCCACACCCCGGTCGCGGCAGGCATCGACCGCTTCGAGGCTCCGCTCGTGGAGCGCTACTTCTCGACCGATCTGCTGCCCGGCATCGACGTCGCCGATGTGCTCGCGCTCGGCGCCGAGGATTACGAGGGCGGAACGCCCGACACCTTCAACATGGCCGTGATGGGGCTGCGTCTCGCCCAGCGCGCGAACGGCGTCTCGCAACTCCACGGCGACGTCAGCCGCCACATGTTCGGCGCCCTGTGGCCCGGGTTCGACGCCGACGAGGTGCCGATCGCCTCGATCACGAACGGCGTGCACCCCTCCACGTGGACGGACCCCGAGGTGCGTCGACTCGCGGCGTCGCGCCTCGGTAATGAGGACTCCACGGCGGTCGACTGGACGAGCCCGGATGTCAGCGACGCCGAGATCTGGAAGCTGCGCGGCACGCTGCGCGCGCAGCTCGTCGCCGACGCCCGCGCCCGGATGACCGCCGCCTGGGAGGAGCAGAACCCGACGAGCCCCGCCCCGCCCTGGTATCGCGACCTGCTCTCGCCGGATGTGCTGACGATCGGCTTCGCCCGGCGCGTACCCACCTACAAGCGCCTCACTCTCATGCTCCACGACCCCGAGCGGCTGCGGGCGCTGCTCACCGATCCGGATCGGCCGGTCCAGCTCGTCGTGGCGGGCAAGTCGCATCCTGCCGACGACGGGGGCAAGCGGCTCATTCAGCTGCTCGTCGAGTTCTCGCAGGACCCTGCGGTGCGTGAACGCATCGTGTTCCTGCCCGACTACGACATCGGCATGGCGCAGAAGCTGTACCCGGGGTGCGACGTGTGGCTCAACAACCCGCTGCGGCCCCTCGAGGCGTGCGGCACCTCCGGGATGAAGGCGGCCCTGAACGGCAGCCTCAACCTGTCGATCCTCGACGGATGGTGGAACGAGTTCCACGACGACCACAACGGGTGGGCGATCCCGTCGGCGGACTCCGCGGGCGACGGAGCCGAGCGCGACGCCCTCGAGGCGGCGGCGATGTACGACCTCATCGAGCACCAGATCGCCCCCCGGTTCTACGACCGCGGGGTCGATGGCGTGCCGACGGCGTGGGTCGGCGACATCCGGCACACCCTCGACACCCTCTCGCCGGCGCTCTCGGCGGATCGCATGGTGCGCGAGTACGTCGAGCGACTGTACCTGCCTGCGGCGTCAGCGATGCAGGCGATCCGCGCCGACGACGCGGCTCCGGCGCGCGAACTGGCCGCGTGGGTCGCGCGGGTGACGGCGGCGTGGCCTGAGGTGCACGTGGCGCATGTGGAGTCCGGGGGAGTGGATGCGACCCCGCAGGTGGGGGAGGAGTTGCGGGTTCGCGCGTTCGTGGAGCTCGGCGAGCTCACCCCCGACGATGTCGCCGTCGAGCTCGTCTACGGTCGACCGCGCACGGGGGAGCAGCTGTCGGAGGTGCGGATCGCGGAACTCGCGCTCGAGAGCCACGACCTCGGCCGACCGGCGGTCTTCCTCGGGTCGGTGACCTTCGACCGTGCCGGAGCCTTCGGCTACACGGTGCGCGTCATCCCGCGCCACCCGCTCCTGGCCTCCTCCGCCGAGCTCCCCCTCCTCACCCTCCCCTGACCCCGTCCCAATCCCGCGAGATGTCCAAATGTGCACATCTCGCGGGGCGAGATGTGCACATTTGGACATCTCGCGGGATTGGTCTCGCGGGCTGGGGCGCGCTGGGCCGCGCGGCCCGGGGCGGGGCTAGAGAGCGATGGGGGCTACGCGCGCGTCGGTGGCGCGGATGAGGTCCGCGGGGGCGAGGCCCAGATCGAAGCCGCGGCGGCCTCCGGAGACGTAGATCTCGTCCCACAGCTCCGCGGTCTCGTCGAGCACCGTCTCGTGCCGGGTCTTCTGCCCGATCGGGCTGATCCCCCCCACGACGTACCCGGTCCGGCGTTGCGCGACCGCCGGATCCGCCATCGCCGCGCGCTTGCCCCCGACGGCGGCGGCGAGCGCCTTCAGATCGAGCTTGCCGGTCACGGGCACGATGCCGACGACGAGTCGACCGTCGACATCCGCGAGCAGCGTCTTGAACACCTGCTCCGGATCCAGGCCGAGCGCCGTCGCAGCCTCCATCCCGAAGTCGCGGTTGGCGGGATCGTGCTCGTACGCGTGTTCCGTGAACGGGATCCCGGCCGCCAGCAGCGCGACCGTCGCCGGGGTGCCGCCCGCCGCCATCAGTCGGCCCGGAACAGCAGGATCGAGGTCGGCGCCATCGGCAGCTCCTCACCCGGTCGGTGTACGCCCTCGATGTTGCTGATGTCGTCGTGCCCGGAATCCCACAGCAGTGTGTAGCGCTCGACGCCCTCGTGCGCGGGCAGCGTCACCGACACGTCGGTTTCGAGGCCGTGCACCACGAGCAGGATGCGGTTGAACTCCTCGAATTCGGGCGTCGACGCCGCGAGGTACTGCAGTGTGCGCTCCTCGGGGGAGTCCCAGTCCTCGAGAGTCATCGTCTCGCCCGACTTGTTGTACCAGTCCATCTGGCTGGCGGACGGCGTCGTCTCGCCCCAGCGACCGAAACGCACCGGACGCAGCGCGGGGTTCTCGCGGCGCAGTCGGATGAGCGTCTTGACGACCTCGAAGAGGTCCTGCTGCCATTCGCTGCGATCCCAGCTCAGCCAGGTGAGCTCCGAGTCGTGGCAGTAGGCGTTGTTGTTGCCGCGCTGGCTTCGCCCGAACTCGTCGCCCGCGGTCAGCATCGGGATGCCGGCCGAGAGCAGCAGCGTGCCCAGCAGATTCCGGACGGCCTTGCGGCGGATGGCGAGTACTTGCTCGTCGCTGGTGGGTCCCTCGACGCCGTGGTTGAACGACTTGTTGTCGTTCGAGCCGTCGCGGTTGTTCTCGCCGTTGCCGAGGTTGTGCTTGCGGTCGTACGCCACGAGGTCCGCCGCCGTGAAGCCGTCGTGCGCGGTGATGAAGTTCACGCTCGCGAGAGGCCCGCGCTCAAGCGAGAACACGTGGTTCGACCCCGCCAGCCGCCGCGCGAGCGATCCGATCCCCTCACTCGCGGTGCCCGACTCGCGGGCGCCCGCGATGTCGCGCAGCCAGAAGTTGCGCATCCGGTCGCGGTAGCCGTCGTTCCATTCCGACCAACCGTCCGGGAAGTTGCCCACCTGCCAGCCGCCGAGGCCGACATCCCACGGCTCGGCGATCATCTTCACGCCCTGGAGCGCCGGGTCGTCGAGGATCGCGTGCAGCAGCGGATGGTCCGGGCTGAATTCCGCTCCCTCCCCGCGGCCGAGGGTCGCGGCGAGGTCGAAGCGGAATCCGTCGATCTGCACCTCGTTCGCCCAGTAACGCAGAGAGTCGAGCACGAGACGCTGCGCAGCGGGCAACTCGAAGTTCAGCGTGTTGCCGCAGCCGGTGGTGTCGATGTAGGCGCCGTCGGGTGTCTGCCGGTAGTAGGACGCGTTGTCGATGCCGCGGAACGAACTGGTCGGGCCGCCGGGTCCCTCCTCCGAGGTGTGGTTGTAGACCACATCGAGGATCACCTCGAGCCCCGCCTCATGCAGCAGCTTGACCATGCCCTTGAACTCGCGCAGCACCGCGCCCGTGCCGCCGAACTGCGCCTCCCGGGTGGCATAGCCCGCGTGCGGCGAGAAGAAGGCGAGAGTGTTGTAGCCCCAGTAGTTGACGAGGCCCATCTTGCGCAGCCGCTGCTCGGAGACGAACTGATGCACCGGCAGCAGCTCGACGGCGGTGACGCCCAACTCCTTCAGGTAGGCGATCGTCGACGGATGCGCGAGGCCGGCGTAGGTGCCCCGCAGCTCCTCGGGGATGTCGGGGTTGAGCTTGGTGAGCCCCTTCGCGTGGGCCTCGTAGACGATCGTGTGGTCGAGGGGCGTGCCGGGCTTCCGGGCGTCGCCCCAGTCGAAGGAGTCGTCTTGCACATAGCTGCGCCAGGCGCCATCCGGGGTGCGCTCGAGGCCACGTGCGTAGGGATCGAGAAGGAATCGCTCGGGGTCGAAGTCGTGGGTGGGCCCTGAGGGACCGTCGACGCTCAGGGCGTACGCGGCTCCCGGTACGAGCGAGCGGGTGGTCGCCTGCCACACATCGCCGTCGCGGGTGAGGGGTACGCGCTTCGCGACCCAGTTCGGGTCGTCATCGTCGAAGATGCACAGCTCGATCGAGGTGGCGTGGGCACTCCATACCCGGATCTCGCCGCCGCGGGAGGTATGACGGACCCCGAGATTCCTGAGCGGATCCGCGGGCGACATGACGTCTAGGTTAGGACGTGCTCATGTCGGACTTGTAACGCGCCCACGAGGAGGCGGGATGGCGGTCTACCTCGATCACGCGGCCACCTCTCCGATGCCGCCCGAGGTGCTCGCCGCCTACGTCGAGGCGCTCGGGGTGGTCGGCAATCCGTCGTCGATCCACGGTGCGGGGCAGACGGCGCGCGAGCTGCTCGAATCGGGGCGCGAGGCGGTCGCACGCTCGCTCGGCGCCGATCCGGTGGAGGTCGTGCTGACCGGCGGCGGCACCGAGTCGGTGAACCTCGCCGTGAAGGGGCTGTTCTGGGCGCGGGCGGGTCGCGCGGGTGCCGGTCGGGCGTCGGGATCTCGGGCGCGCGTGATCGCTCCGCGGGGCGAGCACCACGCGACCCTCGACGCGGTGGAGTGGCTCGAACGCCATGAGGGGACGCGGATCGACTGGATCGATCTCGACGCGCATGGCCGCATCCGCCTCGACACGCTCGCGGCCGCCCTCGACGACGAGCCGGACGACATCGCCCTCGTCACCGCGCTGTGGGCCAACAACGAGGTCGGCACGGTGCAGCCGGTCGACGAGATCGTGCGCCTCGCGCACGCCCGGGGGGTGCCGGTGCATCTGGACGCGATCGCCGCCTACGGCCAGGTGCCGGTGGATGTGCACGCGGTCGGCGCGGACGCCGTCTCGGTATCGGCCCACAAGGTCGGCGGTCCGGTGGGCGTGGGCGCACTCGTGCTCGCTCGCACGGCGACGGTCGAACCGCTCCTCCACGGCGGCGACCAGCAGCGGGGCCGCTCGGGAACTCAGGATGCGGCGGGCGCGGTGGCGTTCGGTGTGGCTGCGGCGCTCGCGGTGGCGCAGCAGCCGCTCGACGCTGTCGCGGCTCGGCGCGATCGGCTCGTTGCGGGGGTTCTGTCCGAGATCGATGGGGCGCGGCTGCGCGGCGACCCGGATGCGGCGGGCCGTCTGCCGGGCAATGCCCACTTCACCTTCGACGGGGTCGACGGCGACGCGCTCCTCTACCTTCTCGACGCATCCGGCATCGCGGTGTCGACGGGGTCGGCCTGCCAGGCCGGGATCCCGGAGGTGTCGCACGTGCTCCTCGCGATGGGCGTTCCGGAGCAGGTGGCGCGGGGGGCGCTCCGGGTGACTCTCGGGCACGAGACGACCGACGCCGACGTGGATGCGTTCCTCGCGGCGCTTCCGGATGCGGTCGAGCGGGCGCGAGCGGCCGCCGGCTGACGGGAGCGGATCCTCTTCTCCGGCCGTCTCCGCCGTCGCGCGCCTGCACCTCCCGTCGCGCGCCTGCCCCGTCGCGCGCCTGCCCCGTCGCGCGCCTGCCCCGTCGCGCGCCTCCCTCCTCGCGCACCTGCACCTCCCGTTCAGAAATGCAGGAGATCCGCCGCGAATGGGCCGCAACATGCGGTGCAGCCGCCACCTGGACGACAGATCTCCTGCATTTCTGACGTGATCCGAGCTCGGATCCCGAGCGATCGACCCACGACCGACCAGCATGTCGGCGGGGCGTCGGCCACGTACCCTGGATGCGTGAAGGTTCTCGCGGCGATGAGCGGCGGCGTCGACAGCGCCGTCGCCGCGGCGCGCGCCGTGGAAGCCGGCCACGAGGTGGTGGGTGTGCATCTCGCCCTCTCGCGGATGCCGGGCACGCTCCGCACCGGATCGCGCGGATGCTGCACCGTCGAAGACGCCATGGACGCCCGTCGTGCGGCGGCGAAGCTCGGCATCCCGTTCTACGTGTGGGATTTCTCGGAGCGCTTCCGGGCAGATGTGGTCGACGACTTCGTGGCCGAGTACTCCGCTGGCCGCACGCCGAATCCGTGCATGCGGTGCAACGAGCGCATCAAGTTCGCGGCCCTACTCGAGAAGGCGCTCGCCCTCGGGTTCGATGCGGTCGTGACCGGGCATTATGCGGATGTGCGCGAGGGTGCGGACGGTCCCGAGCTGCATCGCGCGGCCGCGTGGGCGAAGGATCAGTCGTATGTGCTGGGGGTGTTGACCGGGCAGCAGCTCGCGCACGCGTGGTTCCCGCTCGGGGCGACACCGTCGAAGGCCGAGGTGCGTGCCGAGGCTGAGCTGCGCGGGCTCGCGGTCGCCGCGAAGCCGGACAGCCACGACATCTGCTTCATCCCCGATGGCGACACCCGCGGGTGGCTCGCCGATCGTGTGGGCGCCGAGGAGGGTGCGATCCTCGACCGATCCGGTGAGCGGATCGGGACGCATCCGGGCGCTGCGGCCTTCACGGTGGGCCAGCGCAAGGGACTCAACATCGGCTATCCGGCGCCCGACGGCAAGCCGCGCTTCGTGCTGGAGGTGCGGCCGAAGACGAACGAGGTGGTCGTCGGCCCGCGGGAGGCGCTCGCGGTGGCCGAGCTGGCCGGATCCCGGTTCACGTGGGCGGGCTCGGCGCCTGCGGACGCCGAGGGTGGGTTCGCGTGCGAGGTGCAGGTGCGCGCGCACGCCGATCCGGTGCCCGCGTGGGCGGCTGTCGTGGACGACGAGCTGCTCGTGCGTGTGGACATTCCGATCGAGGGCGTCGCCCCCGGCCAGACCGCCGTCGTCTACGTGGGCACCCGCGTCGTCGGCCAGTGCACCATCGACCGCACCGTCTCCGCGACCCCCGCCCCCGTCTAGCTCGAGGGGTCGCAAACTGTCGCGACACGCGGGGGATTCGCGCGGTTTGCGTCCCCTCACCCTCCGGCAGGACGGGGCTCGGGGATGTCGGACGACCCGCCTAGGCTGACACCCGTGGCACGTGACGCGAAGTCGGACGAGGTGGAGCAGGTCCCGCAAGAGACGCGCGTCGATCTGCAGACCGCGCATGCCGAGGCCGGGCAACTGACAGCGCGCATCCTCGAACTCCGCGAGGCGTACTACGGCCGCGACGCGAGCCTCGTCGACGACGCCGAGTACGACGGCATGATCCGCCGCCTCGAGCAGCTCGAGCGGATGTTCCCCGAGTTGCAGAGCCAGGATTCGCCCACCCAGACCGTGGGTGGGGGCGCCGCTGCCGCGGGGCTCGACACGATCGAGCACGCCGAGCGCATGCTGAGCCTCGACAACGTCTTCTCGGCCGACGAACTCCGCGACTGGTGCGTCAAGACGGCGGATGCCGCGGGTCGGGCCGTCCCGTGGCTCACCGAACTCAAGATCGACGGGGTCGCGATCAACCTCCGCTACGAGAACGGCGTGCTCACCTCCGCCGCGACTCGTGGCGACGGCCGTGTGGGCGAGATCGTCACCGAGAACGCGCTGCGGCTCGCCGACGTGCCCCAGCGTCTCTCGGGCTCCGGACATCCGCCGATCGTCGAGGTGCGCGGCGAGGTGTTCATCCCCGTCCTCGCCTTCGAGAAGCTCAACGAGCTGCAAGCCGAACTGCGCGAGCGGGTGGTCGCCGAGGCGCGCGAGCGTGCGGCATCTCGGGGCGTCGCGTTCGATGAGGAGAAGGCGGAGGCCGGGGCCGCCCGTCGCTTCGCCGCGTTCGCGAACCCGCGTAACGCGGCATCCGGCGGTCTACGCCAGCAGCTCGACAAGAAAGACGGTCTCGAGCTCGAGGCGGCCCTCGCCCGGATCGGCTCGCTACGGCTCTTCGTGCACGGCATCGGCGCCTGGCCGGATCCGCCGGTCACCGCTCAGAGCCAGGTGTACGAGATCCTGAAGGGCTGGGGCCTGCCCACCACCCCCTACAGCCGGGTCAGCAACGACGTCGAGGGGGTGCTCGACTACGTCGCGCACTACGGCGAGCACCGGCACGACGTCGAGCACGAGATCGACGGCATCGTCGTGAAGGTCGACGAGCTCGCCCTGCACGACGAGCTCGGGGCGACGAGCCGCGCACCGCGCTGGGCGATCGCGTACAAGTACCCGCCCGAGCAGGTGAACACGAAGCTGCTCGACATCGTCGTGTCGGTCGGGCGCACGGGCCGCGCGACCCCGTTCGCGGTGATGGAGCCGGTGCGCGTCTCCGGGTCGACCGTGCGTCAGGCCACGCTCCACAACCAGGACGTCGTGAAGGCGAAGGGGGTGCTCATCGGCGATACGGTCGTGCTCCGCAAAGCTGGCGACGTGATCCCCGAGGTGCTCGGCCCCGTGGTCGAGCTGCGCGACGGCACCGAGCGCGAGTTCGTGATGCCCACCCGCTGCCCCGAGTGCGACACCCCGCTCGCCCCGGCCAAGGAGGGCGACATCGACCTCCGATGCCCGAACGCGCGGGCTTGCCCGGCGCAGGTGCGCGGGCGCGTCGAGCACGTCGGATCCCGTGGCGCGCTGGATATCGAGGGCCTCGGCGAGGTGGGCGCCGCGGCACTCACGCAGCCGGTCGTTCCGGCGACACCTCCGCTCGTCACCGAGGCGGCCCTGTTCGAGCTGACCCTCGACGACCTCATGCCGATCGAGGTGGTGGTGCGCGATGCCGAGACCGGCGCCCGCAAGATCCTCCCGGACGGCAGCGACGATCTGCGCACCCCGTTTCGCAAGATCGTGCAGCCCGCCCGCAAGGATCAGCCGGCCGTCGAGGGCCCGTCCGAGGCGGCGCTGCGCCTGGTCGAGGAGCTCGAGAAGGCGAAGTCGAAGGAGCTGTGGCGGTTCCTCGTGGCGCTCAGCATCCGCCACGTCGGCCCGGTTGCGGCCCGCGCGCTCGCGGAGTGGTTTGGGTCGCTCGACGCGATCCGATCCGCGACCCGTGAGGAACTCGCCGCCGTCGACGGCGTGGGCGGCATCATCGCGGATGCGGTGCTCGACTGGTTCACGGTCGACTGGCACGTCGAGATCGTCGAGCGGTGGGAGCGTGCAGGCGTGCCGTGGCGCATGCGCGACCACCCCGGCCCCGGGCAGGCCGCGTCGATCGACGGTCCGCTCAGCGGACTCACCATCGTGGTCACGGGGTCGATGCCCGATCATTCCCGCGATGGGGCACAGGAGGCGGTGATCCAGGCGGGCGGCAAGCCTGCGTCGAGCGTGTCGAAGAAGACCGACTATGTGGTCGTCGGACCCGGCGCGGGGTCGAAGGCGACGAAGGCGGCCGACCTCGGCATCCCGGTCGTCGACGCCGACGATTTCACACGTTTTCTCGCGGAAGGCCCGTCCGCATTGGGCTGAGTCCTGTTACAGGTGTATTTCTCATCTCGCAACCCCGTATTCCGGCGGTAGAATGAGGTGTTCGCTGCTGAGAGTCACTGGGAAGGCAATCAGCTGATCGAGATCGCATTGCTCTGGGCCGCCCCGGTCTTCGTGACCGGGGCCTTCGTCATGCCCGCAGACCATGTGCCCGGGCCTTCGCTCACCTCGATCATCGCAACGGCGAACTCGGAGCACTCCGCGACCACCTCCTTCGACCCGACCGCATCGACCCTGGGCGCGTCGGGCGCATCCGCGGCATCCGCTGACTCGCTCATCACGTCTCTCGGGCCGGTCGCAGGCACCTCGGTCCCCATCTCGCAGCTCCAGGGCATCGTGCTTCTCGACCGCCTCAGCACACTCCCACGCCGTGACATCGCGAGCTACCTCGAGTCGAATCCGCAGGTCGTCAGCGAGATGCTCGCCGACCCACCGACGTCGGCATCGGTCGCCACGTGGTGGGCATCCGCTCCGGTCGAGGGCCGACGAGCGCTGCTCAACGAGGCGCCGAACCTCGTCGGCGGCCTCGAGGGTGTGCCGTATGGCACGCGCGACGCAGCGAACCGGCGGGTGCTGTTTGCTTCGCTCGACGATCTCCGCGAGACACTTGACGGATTCGTCGGCCGCGCCGAGCGGGATGAGCTCGTGAGCCGCGAGCACATGCTCACGGAGGTCGAGAACGCCCTCGTGAGCACTGATGGCCACGTGCGACGCCTCGTGAACCTCGACCCCGAGGGGGAGGGGCGGGCGGTGATCGCCGTCGGCGACATCGCACGCGCCGACTACGTGAGCTTCCTCGTGCCCGGCATGTTCTTCGGCGTCGATGCCCAGATCGGCGCCTGGGCGGACACCGCCGAGGATCTCGTGGTGGAGCAGGAGGAGTGGCTTGCCCGCCTGCACCCGGACGGCGACGCGACGGTCGCGGCGGTGGCCTGGATCGGGTACCGCACGCCGAGCCTCGTGAACGTCGCCTCGATGGAACTCGCGCGCGAAGGTCAGGACGCCCTGACGGCGTCGCTGAAGGGACTCGCGGGTTCGCGCACCGACGACGAGCCGTACCTCAGTGTGCTCGCGCACTCCTACGGCTCGACCGCCGCGCTGTTGTCGCTGGCAGAGGACGACGTGGCGGTCGATGCCCTCGCACTGGTCGGCTCCCCGGGCAGCCCCGCGCGCTCGGTGGCCGAGTTGCACGTCGCCGACGCCAACGTGTGGGTGGGTGCCGCGGACTGGGATCCGATCCCCGCATCCGGCGTGTTCGGGAGCCAGCCCACGTCGGCCGCGTATGGGGCGCACCGCTTCTCGGTCGCGCCCGGCACTGACCCGGTTACGGGCGAGGCGCTCACGGGTGCGACGTCGCACAACGAGTACTTCGCGCCGGGCGGGAGTTCGCTGCGCAACATGGCCCTCATCGGCATCGGCGAGGGATCTCTCGTGACGGACGCGAACCGTAGTGCGGGCGACGCGCTCAAGAAGCTCGGCAAGAGCGGCACGTCGTCGCGGACGTACCTCCTGCGCTGACGCGATCGGCCGGGCGTGCCGCGGCTCCTAGGATGGAGGTCGTGTCTGAGATCACTCCGGAAGTCGTGCGCCATCTCGCGCAGCTCGCACGAATCGGCATCGCCGACGACGAGGTGCAGAGGCTGACCGGCGAGCTGTCGCAGATCGTCGACGCGGTCGCCACGGTGCGTCAGGTCGCCACAGAAGACGTGCCCGCGACGAGTCACCCGATCGCGCTCGGCACGGTGACCCGGCCGGATGTGGTGGGCACTCCGCTCACGCCCGACGAGGCGCTCGCGGGCGCTCCGGAGCGCGACGGCGACTTCTTCAAGGTCACCTCGATCCTGGGGGAGGAGCAGTGAGCGACCTGACCCGCCTGCCCGCGTCGGAGCTCGCGGCGCTGCTCGACGGCGGCGAAGTCTCGAGCGTCGAGATCACGCGCGCCCACCTCGACCGCATCGCCGCGGTCGACGGCGACGTACACGCGTTCCTCCACGTGAACGAGAAGGCGATCGAGACCGCCGAGGCGGTGGATGCGGCCCGTGCCGCGGGAACCGCATCCGGTCTCGCCGGGGTCCCGGTGGCCATCAAGGATGTCCTCTGCACGCTCGACATGCCCTCGACTTCCGGGTCGAAGATCCTCGAGGGCTGGGTGCCGCCGTACGACGCGACCGTGGTCGCTCGGATGCGGCGGGCGGGACTCGTGCCGCTCGGCAAGACCAACATGGACGAGTTCGCGATGGGCTCCTCGACGGAGCACTCCGCGTACGGCAACACACACAACCCCTGGGATCTGACCCGCATCCCCGGCGGATCCGGCGGCGGCTCGGCGGCGGCGCTTGCCGCATTCGAGGCCCCGCTCGCGCTCGGTTCCGACACCGGCGGATCGATCCGTCAGCCGGCGTCGGTCACGGGCACGGTGGGCATGAAGCCGACCTACGGCGGGGTCTCCCGTTACGGCGCGATCGCGTTGGCGTCGTCACTCGATCAGGTGGGCCCGGTGACGCGGACGGTGCTCGACGCGGGCCTGCTGCACGATGTGATCGGCGGGCACGACCCGCACGACTCGACGTCGATTCCGGATGCGTGGCCGTCGTTCGCCGACGCGGCGCGCGCCGGCCGGCGCGAGGGCTCGGTGAAGGGGCTGCGCGTCGGCGTGGTCTCGGAGCTGGCCGGCGGCGAGGGCTTCCAGCCGGGTGTCGTGGAGCGGTTCCAGGAGTCGCTCGCACTGCTTGAAGAGGCGGGTGCTGAGATCGTCGAGGTGTCGGCGCCGTCGTTCCAGTACGCGATCGCCGCGTACTATCTGATCCTCCCGGCCGAGGCGTCGAGCAACCTCGCCAAGTTCGATTCGGTGCGATTCGGGCTGCGCGTGACGCCAGACGGCCAGCCGACCGTCGAGGACGTCATGTCGGCGACCCGCGAGGCGGGTTTCGGCGATGAGGTGAAGCGCCGCATCATCCTCGGTACCTACGCCCTCTCGGCCGGCTACTACGACGCGTACTACGGCTCGGCGCAGAAGGTGCGCACGCTCATCCAGCGCGACTTCGCGGCCGCGTTCGAGAAGGCGGATGTGCTGGCCACCCCGTCGGCACCGACGACCGCGTTCCCGCTGGGCTCGAAGGTCGACGACCCGCTCGCGATGTACCTCAACGACCTGACGACGATCCCGGCGAACCTCGCCGGCGTGCCGGGCATCTCCTTGCCGTCTGGGCTGGCGTCGGAGGACGGCCTGCCGGTGGGCATCCAGTTCATGGCTCCCGCCCGTGAGGACGCCCGCCTCTACACGGTGGGCGCGGCCCTCGAGCAGCTGCTCGAATCCCGCTGGGGCGGCCCCTTGCTCGCGCAGGCCCCGTCCCTCTGAGTCGGCGCGGCGCGTTCCGCGCGCTGCGCCGCGCTGCGCCCATGCCATCCCGCGAGATGTCCATTTCTGCACATCTCGACATGCGAGATGTGCAGAAATGGACATCTCGCGGGGCCGTGCGCTCCCCCTACGCGGGCGGGGCGAGTCAAGCGGGGCCGTAGGCGGCGGCGATGTCTCGATGGCTCGGCCACCGATTGAAGTCATCGGACTGCGGCCATCCCTCCGGGGAGTCCTGCCACGTCTCCTGGCGCCCATACGGCAACAGGTCGATGAGTGAGAACGTGTAGCCGAGTGATTCGGCGCCGCGTCCGGTCGAGTGCCACGTGCGGTACACGGTGTCGCCGTCGCGCAGGAAGACGTTCACCGCGAACCCACCTCCTCGGGGAGCGTCCACATCCGCGCCGAAGTCGCTGCGCGCGGTCGAGTACCACTCCATCCGGTTGCCGACCTTCTCGCGGTAGGCGAGCGCCTCATCGATCGCGCCCTGGGTCACGATCACGAACTTCGCGTCGAACTCCTTGAGGAATTCGAGACGGGTGAACTGCGAGGTCAGGCCGGTGCACCCGATGCACTGCCACTCCGCGCCGTCGCGCCACATGTGGTGGTAGGTGATGAGCTGGCTGCGCCCCTCGAAGATGTCGACGAAACGGATGGGGCCGTTCGGGCCGTCGAGCGTGTAGTCCGGCATCTCGACCATCGGCAGTCGCCTCCTTTGCGCGGCGATCGCGTCCAGCTCGCGTGTCGCGGCCTTCTCGCGGATGCGCAGGGCGTCGAGTTCGCGTCGCCAGCTCTCGGCATCCACGATCGGGGGAACGGCAGTCATCTGAACCTCCTCGTCAAATGTGGACAGCGTACACATCCGAGGAGACCTCGCGCCAGAGTCCCTATCCCGCGAGATGTCCGTATTTGCACATCTCGACGTGCGAAACCTGCAGTTTTCGACATCTCGCGGGATGGGGGATTGGGGATTGGGGGGTGAGGATGGGGGCATGAGCGCGTCGCGAAACCTCCTCCGGCTGGCCCTCGGTGCTGCACTCGCTGGCGCGGGGGTCGCGCACCTGACGTCGGCGCGCCAGGAGTTCCAGGCGCAGGTGCCCGACTGGGTGCCTCTGGATCCCGACACGACGGTCGTCGCATCCGGGGTTGTCGAGATCGCACTCGGTGCGGCGCTCGTCGTGGCGCCCCGCCGCATCCGCCCGAAGGTCGGCGCGCTCGCAGCGGCGTTCTTCGTGGCCGTCTTTCCCGGCAACGTCTCGCAGTGGGTGCGACGCCGCGACGGATTCGGCCTCGACACCGACGGCAAGCGCTTCGCCCGCCTCTTCTTCCAGCCCGTCCTCGTGGTCTGGGCGTGGTGCTCCACACGCGCGTGATCGCCCGGTAGTTCAGGTCTGTCCCCCAGTCAAGGCCCTCGCGGGTAAAATTGATTGCAGTTGTACTGGGTCGCGTACCCCGGGGGTGGTTGTGTTATGCCGAGAATTGTGGGGGCCATTGAAGTTGATGTGCCCGTCTCGACCGTCTATGCGCAGTGGGCGCAGTTCGAGTCGTTCTCTCAATTCCTCGACGATCCGGATCGGATCACGCCGATCGACGACACGCACCAGCACTGGAAGGTGAAGGTCGGCGGCAGCTACCGGGAGTTCGACACCGTGATCACGGAGCGTCGCACGGACGAGAGCATGGCCTGGCGCACGACCGGCGGCGAATCGAACCATGTGGGGCTCGTCACCTTCGAGGCGCTCGGATCGAGCACCCGCGTAAGTGTGCAGATCGACTGGGAGCCGATGGGTGCGATGCAGGCCCTTGCGGCGCGGATGGGCGCAGGCAATCTTGCGGTGAAGCGCGATCTGGCGAACTTCAAGCAGTACATCGAGTCGGTGGCGACCCAGCGCTGAGGATCGTGCGGGTGAGGACCGCCGCACCGCCGCACCACAGCGCCGCGAGTCCGCCCGCCCCGCGCGCATCCGCCCCCGCGCCGCAACCTAGAATCGAACCCATGCCCAAGCCCGACCTGATGGACTTCGACAAGGCGCTCGAGCTGTTCGAGCCGGTGCTCGGATTCGAGGTGCACGTCGAGCTCTCGACCGCCACGAAGATGTTCAGCGACGCCCCGAACCCGGCCGCTCCCGGCGGATTCGGCGCCGCCCCGAACACGCAGATCACGCCGCTGTGCCTCGGACTCCCCGGCAGCCTGCCGGTCGTGAACGAGAAGGCGATCGAGTATTCGATCTCGCTCGGCCTCGCGCTCGGATGCCAGATCGCGCCGTCGAGCCGCTTCGCCCGCAAGAACTACTTCTACCCCGACCTCGCGAAGAACTACCAGATCAGCCAGTACGACGAGCCGATCGCGTTCGAGGGTTCTGTGGAGATCGAGTTGGAGGACGGCACGGCGTTCACCATCCCGATCGAGCGCGCACACATGGAGGAAGACGCCGGCAAGCTCACCCACATGGGCGGGTCGACGGGCCGCATCCACGGCGCCGAGTATTCGCTCGTCGACTACAACCGTGCAGGTGTGCCGCTCGTCGAGATCGTGACGAAGCCGATCTTCGGCGCCGAGCACCGCGCCCCCGAGGTGGGCAAGGCGTACGTGTCGACGATCCGCGACATGGTGCGCGCCCTCGGCATCTCGGAGGCGCGGATGGAGCGGGGCAACCTGCGCTGCGACGCGAACGTGTCGCTGCGCCCGAGGGGGCAGGAGAAGCTCGGCACCCGCACTGAGACGAAGAACGTGAACTCGTTCCGTTCGGTGGAGCGCGCGGTGCGTTACGAGATCCAGCGTCAGGCGGCGATCCTCGCGGCGGGCGGCACGATCACGCAGGAGACCCGTCACTGGCACGAAGACCGCGGGGTCACCTCCGCCGGTCGCCCCAAGTCGGATGCCGACGACTACCGCTACTTCCCGGAGCCCGACCTGCTGCCAGTGGAGCCGTCGCCGGAGCTCATCGAGCAGCTGCGTGCCGCACTTCCTGAGGCGCCGGCCGTGCGCCGTCGCCGCCTTCAGGAGGCGTGGGGCTTCACCGACCTGGAGTTCCGCGACGTGAAGAACGCCGGGCTGCTCGTCGAGGTGGAGGAGACGGTGGCCGCGGGTGCGGCGCCGGCTCAGGCCCGCAAGTGGTGGACGGGCGAGATCGCTCGCATCGCGAACACCCGCTCGGCGGAGCCCGCGGAACTCGTGTCGCCGCTGCACGTGTCCGAGTTGATTGCGCTCATCGAGTCGGGTGACCTCACCGATCGTCTCGCCCGCCAGGTGCTGGAGGGCGTGATCGAGGGGGAGGGCCGCCCGTCTGAGGTGGTCGAGGCCCGGGGCCTCAAGGTCGTCTCGGATGACGGTGCCCTCATCGCCGCGATCGACGAAGCTCTCGCTGCCCAGCCCGACGTGCTCGAGAAGATCCGAGACGGCAAGGTGCAGGCCGCCGGTGCCGTGATCGGCGCCGTCATGAAAGCGATGCGCGGCCAGGCGGATGCGGCGCGCGTGCGCGAGCTCGTGCTGGAGCGGGCGACGGGGGAGTAGCTGGATGGCTGGTGGCGCCGTCAGTTAGTGATGGCGACGCGCGCTCTCCTACGGGCTCGCATTGAAACGAGCCGATCCAACGCGATCACCGCGAACGCGATCGCCGCGAGGATCAGAATGATTCGCCCGAGCGCGAGGCTCATGCTGCCGATCCCGGCGACGGTCGGATCGAGGAACGGATACGGGTACCGATCGTTCACGGCAGGCAGCAGCGTTCCCCGCACGATCATGACGGCTCCGTATCCGATCGGGTACAGCAGCCACACGAGGGCGGTGCGCCAGCGGATGACGCCGTGCGGGCCGATGGCGAGCCAGTCGATCAGCACGAGGATCGGCGACACGTAGTGAAGCAGGAAGAGTCCGGTGTTGTCGATCGCGACGGCCGGGTCGGGATCGAAGAGACCCGGTATCGGGTTCGTGCCGTGGCTGTTGAGGAAGTGCGCGATGAGGGCGGTCGTCGTGAGCCAGAACGTCACCGCCCCGCGCAGTGCGGGTACGGGAGTGACCGTCGCCCGGCGCTGCGCCATGAGGACGAGCGCAGTGAGGAAGTACCCGAGCGCGATGAGGCTGCTCTGGCTCGTGAAGAACGCGAATCTCCGTTCGCCGAGCAGCAGACCCGACACGATGACGATCACGATGGCGGAGCGCAGGGCGAACGCTGCGTATCGGGTGGCGGGTTCCATGGACCTGTGCATTCTTCGTCGAGTGCGAGGGGTAGAAGCACGCTAGCAGTTTCCCGAGGGGCCCCTCGGCGCGCGTGCGCGAGCTGGTGCTGGAGCGGGCGACGGGGGAGTAGGTCTGCCGCTCGGTGCCCTCAGCGTGATTCGTTCACATCGCGCCGATGCCCGACCTTGAACACTGTGACTCGTACCGTCTCGTGCCGAGCTGGTGAACTCGACAGCAAACAGCCTCACTCGGAGAGCTCGTCTCGCAGTTCTTCCAGAGTGACGCGCTCTCCGGTGTCAGCGGACCGGGCTGCCCGGAACTCCGCCGCGTCTCGAGCGTCTTCGAGTGCTTCGAGCAGTTCGAGGTCTTCGACGCCGATCATCACCGCGGCGAGCTTGCCGTGGCGGGTGACGCCGACGCGTTCATGGCCATACAACACCCGCCCGACGACGTCTGCCAGGTCGTCCCGGAGCGCGGCCGTCGTCACTGAGCGGTTGAGCGAGTTCACGGTCGCAGTATACGTCCGTTTGCCACTTAAGTGACGATGTGCAAAAAATGTACAAAACTAGGGCGCGCTGCTCTCGTCGACCGACGACATTGCCGTCGAGACGAGGCTCTTCGACACTGACGGATCGACTTCGACCTCGTCCTGGTCCCGGAACCGCGGGGGCGCGGCCGCCCAGGGCTTCAGCACCTGGCCGAGCTCCTCGTAGCTCGTCTCCACGGCGTCCAACACTGAGTCAATGAATCCGCCTCGCCCGGCCCCGCGTTTCGATCCCATCGTGAAGGTCCGCGCAACGGTGAAGGACTTGAGATCCTTGCCGGGCTCGCCGACGAGCTTCGCCGGGGCCTCTCGGGCGTCGCGTAGCAACTCCGCCATCGCCGTGCGTGACCGGAACGCGAACGCCTCGACCCGGGTGCTGTCCGGAGCTGCCTTCAGCTGACGCAACAGCCAGTTGATGCGTGTGAGGGCGCGGCCCGTCCTCGGTGCATCGATGTCGAAAGAGCATGTGACCTTCGAGGCGCGGAGGTCCGCGACGACCCGCATCGGCGAGATCGCGTTCGGGATGCGAATCTCGCCCGACAGCACTCCCTCCTCGATCAGCTGGTGCGCGAGCGCGTTCGTGCGAAGCGTTGGATCCTGCGACTCGGCACGCGTGCTCACGGGAACGACCTCCGTACCGAGTCGCCGTCCGAGTCGAAGGCACGCGAATCTCAGCAGTGCGTCGAATCGCAATGCGACGTCGACGGCGGTCTTGTCGCTGGAGCGCAGCGTGCCCGTGGAGACTGCCTCACGGACGGGAACCCAGCTCGGACCCATGTCGTCGAACTCCATGGCGCCCGACTTCGGATGTTCGAGGTACCGGATCAGCTCGCCCAGAATCCATGACTGGTCAGGGTCGGCGACTCCCCGGAACTGCCTCTGGAGCACCGCGTGCGAAAGGATCTCGGTCCACGAATAGTGGTGCATGGTGACCTTGCGCAGCTTGCGTCGATCCACCACCGTCGGATGCGACCCTGCCGCTGCGGGAAGCTCATTGGAGATCGTGATCAGGTAGTCGTATCCACGGTCGCGGGCCACGTCGAGGTACTGCTCGAGCTGGTCCGGTCCCAGCGTGTTCGCCCCGGTCTTCACCTCGACGAGCGCGGTCCACTCCTTCGAGGCCCGCTTCACGCGGATGAGACCGTCCGGATAGATGCGCCTTCCGTCGGGCAGGTCGAAGGGCACCTCGATGTAGGTCTCCACGTGACCAGCCGGCGCGCCCAGCGGCCCGAGGAGGGATCTCGAGAACTCGCGCACCGCCTCCATCACGGCGAGAAGTGCCGATGTCGCGCGGCGCTCCTGCTCCTCGGCGCCGTTGATTCCGGATGTGGGGATCAGCCGTGCGGCGTTCCAGGTCTGCTCGTCAGCCACGAGACCTCCTTGCGATTCGACAGCGGTGTCGATGGGTTGGGAGACAGTGTGGCTTGCCGCGGGGTGAGGTTTCCAGCCCCGACTTTGACTTGATCGCCACGCAGCTATGTAGAGTAGCCGCATGGGTCAGCCAGGGAGCCGAGGGTGCCAGTGATGGGTATTGGAGAGCTCGCCGAAGCGGCCGATCGGCCGCGCACGTGGAGTGCCTTGGCGATCATCGCTGTTGTGGCGGCCGTCGTCGCCCCGCCGCTGGGTCTGGTGCTGGGCATCGTCGCCCTGGTTCGCGTGCGCAGGCGCAGGTTCCGGGGCCGCGGCCTCGCCATCGCTGCGATCGTCGTGGCGGGCGTGCTGTGCGTCGCGATTGCCCTGTCGGCGTGGGCCTGGGCGAGTTTCACAGTCGAGTACTCGGCGACGTCCGAGACGGTGTCGCGCGCCGACGGGTGAGGCCGCCAGCCCCGAAGCGGTCGAGCGGCGGCAAGCCGCCTCAATACGGCGCCGCAAGCCCTGCGAACATCGGAAAGTGCTTCACATTCCGCGTGAGAAGCCGCACACCGAGCGCGACCGCCGTCGCGGCGATCGCCAGATCCGCCGTGTCGATCCCACGGTTGCCCGGCAACCACGCGCGACCGAGCTCGCCGGCCAACTCCGCGAGGGTCGCATCGAACGGATGCCAGGTGAACACGTCGAGAAGAGCGCGCGTCGCGACCGCCTCACCCGAGCGCATCCCCGCCAGAACCTCGAGCCGAGTCAGTTCGCTCGCATGAAGAGGGCCAGCCCGGCGCGCCTCCTGCAGTACCAGCGCGGCCGCGTCCGAACCACGGAGCACATCGATCACGATCGAGGTGTCCACGAGCACGGTCATCGATCGATCGTCCCACCGAGGCGCCCACCCGAGCGCAGGCTCTCCACATAGCTCTCGCCGTCGAACTCACGGCCCGACCAAGCTCCCGCGGCGTGAGCGATCGCGCGCAGATCCGCATCCACATCCGCCGCAGGCGCATACACGACGGTGACCGCGTGGCGGATGAGCGCGGACAACGAGCGCCCCGTGCGCGCCGCCTCGGCATCAAGCAGACGACGCTCCTCCTCGCCGAGCGAAATCTGCGTGCGCATCATGATGTAAGGCTACATCACCGCGCTGTTCGCCACCCCTCGTTCACCTCCGGGTCACCCGCACCAACCAGGCTTCGCATGTCCCCCATCGCGCCCCCGAAGGACCCCATGAACCGCCACGCCGCGTCCCGTATCCGCAACATCCGCACCCTCGTCGCAGCCGCCACCGCGACCCTGATCGCCGCATCCGGCGCCCTCGTCGCCACCCAGGCCGCCACCGCCGGCGCCCTCCCCACCGTCGTGATCAACGAGGTGGAGTCGAGCGGCGGGACCCCCGGCGACTGGGTCGAGCTGAAGAACGTGGGTGATGCCCCCGTCGACGTCTCGGGCTACATCGTGAAGGACGACAACGACACCCGTACCAAGGCGATCCCCGCCAATACGACAATCGCGGCGGGCGGGTACTACACGATCGACGTCGAAGACGGCACCGACGGCTTCGGGCTCGGCGGCGCCGACAAGGCGCGCCTCTTCCTGCCCGACGGCACAACCCTTGTCGACGGCACCAGCTGGACGGCCCACGCCGCCACCACGTGGGGCCGCTGCCCCGACGGCACCGGCGACTTCGCCGAGACCGCCGCATCCACCAAGGACGCCGCGAACGCGTGCGCCGAGCCGGTCGACCCGGCCGACGTGCTCGTGATCAACGAGGTCGAGTCCTCGGGCGGCGACCCCGCCGACTGGATCGAGCTCTACAACACGGGCGACGAGGCGGTCGACGCGGGCGGCCTGATCCTGAAAGACAACGACGACACCCACGCGTTCACCATCCCCACGCCCACCACCGTTGCGGCCGGCGGCTACGCGGTGATCGTGGTCGACGACAGCAGCGGCCAGGCATTCGGGCTCGGCGGCGCCGACTCCGCACGCCTCTTCGACACCGACGGCACCACCCTCGTCGACAGCACCAGCTGGACGGCCCACGCCACCACCACGTGGGGCCGTTGCCCCAACGGGACAGGCGATTTCAGCGTGACCGAGAGCTCCACGAAGGGCGTCGCGAACGATTGCGGCGCAACCGACCCCGCGCCCGCCACCCCGCACATCGTCATCAACGAGGTGGAGTCCTCCGGCGGCACTCCCGGCGACTGGGTGGAGCTGAAGAACCTCGACGAGACGAACTCGGCCGACCTCACGGGATGGCGCATCCGCGACAACGACACCGGCCACACCGCGAACCCGTTCCCGACCGGCACCACCATCGAATCCGGCGGCTACCTCGTGATCGAGGAGGCCTTCCTCGGATTCGGGCTCGGCTCAGGCGACTCCGCCACCCTCTTCAAGGCCGACGGCACCACCGTCGCCGACACCACCACGTGGCCCGGCCACGCGAGCGTCACCTGGGCGCGCTGCCCCGACGGCACCGGTGACTTCCGCGACTCCACCGCCTCGACCAAGGGCACTGCGAACGACTGCACCGCTCCGATCCGCATCAACGAGGTCGAGTCCTCGGGCGGCGACCCGGGCGACTGGGTCGAACTCGTCAACACGAGCGCCACAGCCCAGGATGTCGGCGGCATGATCCTGAAGGACAACGACGACACCCACGCCCTCGCGATCCCGACCGGCACGACCATCGCCGCGGGGGAGTACCTCGCGATCGACGTCGACGTGACCGGCGGATTCGGGCTCGGTGGCGCCGACAGCGCGCGGCTCTTCGCGGCCGACGGCACCACCCTCATCGACAGCTACAGCTGGACCGCCCACGCCTCCACCACCTACGGGCGTTGCCCTGATGGCACGGGCGACTTCGCCACCACCCTCGAGCCCACCAAGGGGGCGGCGAACCGCTGCGAAGGCATCGTGCCGGTCGAAACCTGGCCCGGCGGCACGAACATGACCGCCGTCCCCACCGACGTCACCTTCGGCGGCGACCTCTCCGGCCTCGACTACGAGACCCCGCTCGTGGGTGGCGACGTCATCTGGGCCGTCAACAACGGCACCGGAGTCTTGTCGAAGCTCACCCCCTCCACCTCCAACCCCACCCACTGGAACGGGGCATCCGGATGGGGCCAGGGCAAGCGCCTGCGCTATGCCGACGGCACCGGCACCCCGGATGCCGAGGGCGTCACCGTCTCGGGCACCGGATCCGGGGCGGGCGTGTTCGTCGCCACCGAGCGCAACAACGACGCATCCGGCACCAGCCGTCCCTCGATCCTGCGCTTCGACGTGAGCGGTAGCGGTTCGGAGCTGCTCGCCACCAACGAGTGGAACCTGGCGTCGGACCTCGCCACCGACGTGCCCACGATCGCCCCGAACTCCGGGCTCGAGGGCATCACCTGGATTCCGGATGCCGTGCTCACCGAGCGCGGGTTCGTCGACGAGTCGACCGGTTCGGCCTACGACCCTGCCGACTACCCGAACCACGGCACCGGCATCTTCGTGGTCGCCCTCGAGGCCACCGGCGACGCCTACGCGTACGTGCTCGACCTCACCGGATCCACCGCCCACCGCGTCGCGACGATCGAGACGCCCGGCGCGATGGAGCTCGCGTACGACCCTGAGGTCGAGCTGCTGTGGGCCGTCTGTGATGAGGCCTGCGAAGGGCGCACCGCCACCCTCCAGATCGGCGAGACCGGTGCATACGAGGTGACCCACCGCTACGCGCGCCCCGCAGAGGCCGCCAACTACGCGAACGAGGGTTTCACGCTCGCTCCGCAGTCCGCCTGCACCGACGGCCTGAAGCCGGTGTACTACGGCGACGACGCGGACACCGACGGCGTTTCACTGCGCGTCGGCACGATCGAGTGCACCGAGAGCGAGCCGACCGACCCGGGCACGGATCCGACCGACCCGGGCACGGATCCGACGGACCCGACGGACCCGACGGAACCCGTAAACGGCGGCGAGACGGATGCGCCGGACGAGAGCGACCTCACCCCCGGTACCGAGAACCTCATCACCGGCCCGGCGACGGCCGTCCAGGGCGGCACCGTGACGGTGCAGATCAGCATCGAGCTCGCGGGAGAACAGGTCGAGGGATGGATCTTCTCCACCCCGACGTACCTCGGCCAGCGCACGGTGAACGCGGCGGGAAGCGTGACCTTCACGATCCCGGCGTCGCTTCCCGCGGGAGCACACCGGCTCGCGGTTCTCGACGCGGACGGCGAGTTGATCGGCTGGTTCGCGCTCACCGTTGCACCTTCGGAGCTCGGCGCGACCGGAGCGGATGCGTGGGGCGGCGTCGCCCTCGCGGTGCTGCTCCTCGCGGCGGGCGCAGGCTTCGTGGGGGCACGGGGCCTGCGGCGTCGAGTGGCCTGAGCCACCCCACGCCCAAGAGAGCGTCGCCACCCCGGACGGGCCGGGGTGGCGACGCTCTTCGATTCAGGTGTTCAGCGGATCAGCAGTCGTCCTTCGTGAACTCCAGCTCGTACACGTCGTCCGTGCCTTCGACCTCGTAGGTGTACTTCACCGCGATGTCGAGGTCGAGCAGCTTCTCTGTCTCCGGAGTGGAGCACAGGGCAGGCTGCACGACGCTCCGCAGCAGATCCTCGGTCACAAGCGTCGGATCCACACCGGTGAGGGTGTAGTGGTAGGCGATTGCGCTCTCCTCGGCGACGATGTCGGTGAGGATCGTGACCTCATCCACCTGTGCGGGGAGATCGTAGGAGTTGCGGGCCTCTTCGACGTTCTGCTCGATCAGCGCCTGCTTGGTCGGGCCCGCAAGCGCGGTGACGACTGCCCAGGTACCCACGCCGATCCCCACGAGCACGAACACCCCGACCGCGACGAGCACGGTGATGAGCGTGGCGCGGCTCTTGCGCGGGGCGACGGGCGGCGCGTAGGTGCCGGGCGCGGCTGCATCGGCGGGTGAGGCCCCTTCAGCCGGGGCGGGGGTGGGCTGTTCGTTGGACGGGTCGGTCATGTGTTCTCCTCGTGGTGATTCCGCGGTGGTGATGCTGCTGTGGTGGTCAGGTGTCGGGCGTCAGCAGTCGGCGCCCGTGAAGACCCGCTCGTACACGGTGTCGGAGCCCTCGAACTTGATGGTGTACTGCACGCCGATGTCGCTGGCGAACAGCGTCTGCGAGTCCGTGTCGGCGCAGACCGAGGGAACCATGCTCGCGGTGAGGGTTTCCTCGTCGATCAGCGACGGGTCGATGCCCGAGATGACGAAGACGAAGTGGACGGCGTCTTCCTCGGCGAGGATCTCGGTGAGAGTGGTGTTCTCGTCGATCTGGGCAGGCAGCTCGACCTGTGCCTTCGCGATCTCGACACCGCTGGCGATGATGTCCTGCTTGGAGGGCGTGGCTTCCGCCTCGGGCGTCTCGGCCGGCTCCTCGCTGACCGTCTCGACCGGGGTGGGCTCCGCCTGGGCGACGACATTGGTGAGCGCGCTCACTCCGGCCCACGTGGCGACTCCGATCCCGCCGAGCACGATCACGCCCACTGCCACGAGGGCGATGATGAGCGGCGTCCGGCTCTTCCGGGGTGCGGGTGCCGCCGGGGTCGCCGACGCATCCTCCGGTGTTGCCGGTGTTGCCGCCGCCGCGGGGGCCTCTGCCGGCGTTGCGTCCGTCGGGTCGGCGGGCGTGGTGTTCTCGTCGGATGACTCGGCCATCCGTCCTCCTGATCTCGTGGTGGTGTGATTGCCGGATGGCCTTCAATCGCGAGTGTACTTCAGGAATAGAGGACGGGAATCCACCGTCCGGCGACACTTCAGCTCAGGCGGGCCAGACGCCGATGATCACCGCCATCACGACCACCGTCACGAGTTCATGGGCGCAGTTGAGCACGGTCAGGCCGGTGGTGCGCCGATCGAACTGGTCGTGCGTGATGAACCGCGCCGCCGTGAATCCCGCCCAGAGGATCACGGCGGTCAGCACCGAGTTCCAGAAGAAGCTCCCGCCGTAGAACGAGTACGAGATGAACGCCGCGCCGGCGAGCACCCACGCCGTGATGAAACTCACGATCAGGGTCACGATGATCGGTCGGACCGCCGAGCCCATCTCCGATTCGACGATTCCCGCCTCGCGCATCCAGTACCGCCCGAACACCTTCGGGGTGTACCAGACGGAACCCACGATCATGCTCGAGAGCGTTGCGAGCACGACGGCGATGTAGTTGATCTCCGGGACGGTCATGGCGGTTTCTCCTTCATCGGAGGCGGAGCGGATGCCCCGATGCTAGCCCCGTCGGGCGTACCTCAGGCGGCGTCCTCCGGGCGCACGCGGAATCCCTTCGCGAGGTTCTCGCGCAGCTCGTCCGCATCCTGTCGCACGACGTACGCCGGGCGGTCGCGTTCCACCCGCCACGACTCGGCGAGGGGTCCCGCCGACACCGTGTCGAACCCGATGCGGTCGTAGAGCTCGGTGACCAGCTGGACTGCCTCGGGGAAGTCGGATGCCGTCGCGAGCGCCCGGCGGCCGGGGGTTCCCGCGGGCGAGCCGGTGGTCGTGATGTCGGCCGCCATGATGTGGTTGAACGCCTTCGCCACCTTCGCGCCGGGCAGGTGCCGCTGGAGCAGCCCGCTCACGGTCTCCTCGCCGCGATCGAGCTCGGCGATGTGGCCGTCGCGCTCCCAGTAGTAGTTGTTGGTGTCGAGGACCACCTTGCCGACGAGCGGCGCCGCCGGGATGTCGCGGTAGGCGCGCAGCGGCACGGTCACGATCACCACGTCGCCCGCCTCCGCTGCCTCGGCCGCCGTCACGGCGCGAGCGAGAGGGCCCAGTTCGTCGATGAGCCCACCGAGCGTCTCAGGTCCCCGGGAGTTGGCGATGACGACGTGCTCCCCGAGGCCGGTGAGGGCCCGGGCGAGCTGCGATCCGATGTGGCCTGCGCCGATGATTCCGTAAGTGGTCATGTGGGGGTCAACTCGGCGGAGCTCGACACGATTCCCTGAGGGCCACCGGTTTCGCATCGGCAGGGGTGCGCGTCGGGGGAAGGTGACAGAGTGTGCGGATGACCGACCTGCCCACTCCACGCGATCGCACGCGGTCCGCGGTGCTGCAGGGTGCGCGCGACAGCGGGCTCGTGATCCTCGCGTACATCCCGTTCGGGATCGCCCTGGGCGCGACTCTCGCCACGAGTGGCGTGGATCCGTGGCTCGTGGTCTCGTCGTCGGTGCTGATCTTCGCGGGGGCGTCGCAGCTGGCAGGTATCCAACTGCTCGGTGCGGGGGCGGGTATCGCGCTCGTCGTGCTCACGGTCGCCGTCGTGAATGCCCGACATCTGCTCTACAGCGCGTCGCTTCAGCCGCACCTCGCCGAGTGGCCGAGGGGCCTCCGGCTGCTCGGTGCCTTTCTGCTCGCCGACCCCGTGTACGCGCTCGCTGCGGCGCGCTTCGAGCGCCCGGGAGGCGCGGGTTCCCGCCACGAGCAGTACGGCTACTACTTCGCGGCAGGCATCACGTGCCTCATCGGGTGGACGGGCCTGACCGCGGCGGGCGTGTTCGTGGGCTCTCTCGTACCCGACTCGGTGCCGCTCGGGCTCGCCGTGCCGCTGACCTTCCTACTTCTGCTGCTTCCGCTCGTGAAGGACTCGGCGGGCGCCGTCGCGGCCGTGGTCGGCGGGATCGCGGCCCTCCTGGCGAGCGGACTGCCGCTCGGCCTCGCGACGCTCGTGGGTGCCGCGGTCGGCCTCGTCGCGGGCGGCGTGGTGATACGGGCGTCGGGCACCCCAGCGAACTCGAATCCGGATCCGGAGGCGAGCGATGCTTGACGCGATCGCGATCCTCCTCGGCGGGGTGGTGACCTACATCACCCGGGCGATCTTCCTCGTCTCGCGACGGGTGCGTCCGCCTCGTGCTGTGAAGCGCTACCTGCCGCTCGTCGGCCCGGCGGTGCTCGGGGCCATCGCGGTGCCGGGGCTGCTCGCCCCCGGTGGGGAGATCTCGCTGGCGACGACCGTGCCCGCGGTGCTGGCGGGTGCCGCCGCGTGGGGAGCGTGGCGCCTGGCGCGCCGGCAGATGGTGGTGGGCCTCGTCGCCGGACTCGGGGTCTGGTGGGCGTCGCTCTGGCTGTTCCACACCCTCGGGTGGGGCTAGGCCGTCTGCTTCTTCTTCTGGGGACGCAGGCGCAGGTAGCGCTGCTGGCCGTCCTCGCGCAGCTCGACCTGCCCCGAGCGCTTCTTCACGAACTCCGTGAAGTTCGCGTGGCCGAGGCTCTTCTCCGAGAACTCGGGGTTGAGACGCTTCATCTGGCTCTTCACGACGCCCGCGAGCGCCCACCCGTCGTCGTCTTTCGTGACGAGCCCGAGCGCCTTGATGAGCAGCTTCGACGCCCCCGGTCCGCCGATCCGCTGGCCCGGTTGGGCGACCGCGGTGGCCGCGTCGGGTGCGGTGGCCGCGGGCGCGGCATCGGGCGCATCGTCGGCGACGAGCACGTCGACGAGGGCGTCATCGCTCGTGGCGCGCTCCTCGGCATCCTCTTCATCGGCGGCGATGTCGTCGTAGTAGGCGAAGTCGTCGCACGCGGCGATGAGAGCCTGGCTCGTGCCTCCCCGCACGCCGACGCCGACGACCACTCGGCCGAGTCGCTTGCTGCGCTGGGCGAGGGGGATGTAGTCGGAGTCGCCCGCGACGATCATCACGTGCGTGATGTCGGGGAGGCGGAAGAGGTCTTCGAGAACGTCGACCGACAGGCGGATGTCGGCGCCGTTCTTCGTTCCGGATGCGGGGAACATCTGCGTGAGGTCGATCGCGCGGTCCACGAGCTGCCCTCGGTAGGAGGCGTTGGCGGGCACGGACCAGTCGGCGTAGGCGCGTGAGACCGCGACCGTGCCGAACTTCGACGCGTAGTCGAGCAGCGAGGTGACGTCGATGCGGGCGGCGTCGAGCTTCTCGGCCACCGCCTTCCGCGCGTCGCGTGCGTTGTCCTTGCGCCAGGCGCCGGATCCGTGGATCTGGTCGTAGCGCGAGATGACGATGTTGTCGAAGTCGATATAGACCGCGACGCGTTCGGCGTCCACCGAGTCGGGCATCCGGACCTCCCTGAGGTTCGCCCTCGACCCTACCGCCGGTGCCCCCGCGAGAGTCGCGTCGCGGTGTTGAGCGCGGTGGGGAAGTCGTCGGCGAACTCGAGACGAATGTCGAGGCCGCCGAACCAGGTGTCGGCGTACGCCGAGAGCTTGCCGGTGGTGTTGTCGATCGCCACGACGTTGCGCCCCATCTGGAGGCCGAGCAGCATCCCGTGCAGGCGATCGGTCACGATCGTCTCGCCGAGGGAGAGCATCATGACGCCATGACTCAGTCGCCGCCGCGCGCGTTCGAGCCATCTGACGTTCTCTTGGTGGAACAGCGGCTTCAGCATCGGCAGCTGGCGGGAGCGTCTGCTCCACCATGCGAAGCGCCGCAGGTCGTGCGGGTCGGTCAGCCAGTCGACGGCGAACAGCGGCGGCAGCGCAGCGGATTCGCCGTCGGTCCGCGCGAGCACGAGCACGTCTTGCACGGGCTCGGGGGCGCTGATCGCGCCGAGCAGGTGGACCGCGTCGGGCACGAGGATCGGGTCGACCTCGTCGGCGACGGCCACCGCCGAGGCCTCGTCGCGGACCGCGAGCCGCAAGTGCTCCCGCCCCGCCATCCGATCCCGGAAGGCGTACCGCGCCTTGTCGTCCACGAAGTGCACGGACTGCGGCTCTTGGATCAGAAGCGTGTCGGGCTCGAGACGTTCCGCCATCCTGTAGCGATGCTCGGAGATCGAGCGGTAGGTGCCGCCGAGGCTGCCGCCGCCGTTCAACGCGACCGGGACGGATGACGAGTACACCCGCCGGGGGAGCACCTGCTCACTGAAGGTCTCGTGCACCTGGATTCCGGATCGCTCCCAGTAGGCCGCCTGGCCGAGCGCGATGGCCGAGTCGCCGACGTTCGCGTAGTCGGGGAAGTCGGTGAACACGAGCTCGTCGACGCCGTCGTGCAGGCGGTCGAACGCCGACTCGGTTCGAGTCCGCATGAGCGTGGCATAGCTGCTCACTCCGAGCTCCAGCCCCACCACCACGGCCCCCACGGCGGACGGATGCGGGTGGGCGGCGGGGTCGAGGCGGGGACCGTCGCGGTCGGGCTGGGGCTGGGCGTGGGGCTCGGCTGGGTCGGAGCTTGTGGCGACGATTCCGAGGGCCACAGGCGGATCCAGTCGATCAGCATCGTCGACACGGCGGGCGTTGTGGCATCCGGATTCCCCGGCCAGTTGCCGCCGATGGCGAGCGAGAACAGCACATGGAAGTCCTGCTCGAACACCCAGGTCGCACCCTTCGGCAGCTCGTCCTTCGAGACGGTCAGCACCGTTCGCCCATCGATCTGGATGCGCAGCAACCCGGGGGACTTGTCGAGCGTGTAGACGTGGAAGTCGTCGGCGAGGGGAAGGTCGTGCGCGACGGTCGAGTTCACCGCTGCGCGGCCGTCGGAGTCGGCGGCCGGCATGTGCACGTGGTGGGCGCTCGTCGAGGTGGTGTTCGGGGTCTCGACGACATCGATCTCGCCCGCCGCGGGCCATCCGACCTCGTCGAGGTCGTCGCCCAGCAGCCAGAAGGCCGGCAACAGCCCCTGGCCCTCGGGCAGCTGGATGCGCGCTTCGAGTCGGCCGTAGCGGAACGATCCCTTGCCCTGCGTGGTGATGCGGCCGGAGGTGGGGCCACCGGTCGCCGGGTCGTCGAGCCGGGCCGTGATCGCCAGGTGCCCCTTGCCGTCCAGTCGGACGGACTCGGAGGTGTAGGTCTGCAGCTCTGCGTTGCCCCATCCGCCGCCGCCGGTCTGCGCGGACCAGATCCACGGATCCGGTCGATCGCCGGCGTTCCCCTCGAATTCGTCCGACCAGATCAGGTCGGGGGTGGGGCTCGGGTCGGGTGTCGGCTCTGCCGCGCTGGCGACGGCGCCCACCGCTGCGCACCCGGTGGTGATCGTCGCGACGGCTGCCGCGAGACCACCCGCGAGGAGGCGTCGCGCCTGCGCGTTCATCGCGTCTCCGCGAGCGGTGCCGTCGCGGGAGCGAGCGCACTCAGGGGGTCGTCGGCCACGAGCGCGAGGGCGGCGGTGAGGGCGCGCCGAGGTATCCGGGCCTCATCGAAGGCGGTTGTCAGGTGGAGGACGCCGTTCGAGAGGAGGGTGATCAGCGTGATCGCGCCGGCGGTTCCCGGGTCGACGTAGACGACGAGTCTCTGCTCGGCAGGGGGTGCGCTCCACGGCAGCTGCTCGATCGCCCGGACACGCCCGATGCTCGTCACGATCAGTCGGGTACCTGTGGCGACCTCCGAGGCCCCGGTGCGCGTCCGGCGGGGGGTGAGCATGCCGAGCGCGAACCCGGCGAGGGGGCGGCCGTTCGCGAGATCGGTACGGAGCCCGGCGGAGGCGCTCTCCGGGTCGGTGCCTGCGAGTGGGACACCCGTCACGAAGTTGCTCGAGACACGGGCGCCCGCGGGGAGGTATCGGCGGAGATCCACGAGAACGGTGGGCGGCGGGACGAGCCTCACCCCCGCCCGCGCTGCGACCGCGCGACCCAGCTCGACGTCGGCGACCGTGGGAAGGGCGCCCGCGTCGCGCGCCCACCGGCGCACCTCCGCGTAGGCGCGCGCTCCGAGTCGAGCGGTCGCGGCGGCGGCGACAGGAGGCCCCGCCGGAGGTGACGGCGTGCCATCCGCCGCGGGGTTCGCCGCCGTCGCCGCCCTGTCGAACTTGCTCGCGATCACGCGTCGCGCCGTGCCGGGATGCCGGAGGAATGTGGTGCGCAGCGCCGCGACCACCGGCCGTCGCGTGTCGGTCGAGCGCAACATGTCGGGGGCCTCTGCCCCCATCGCGACCGCGACGAGCACTCCGGCGATCTGCGCCGTCACGACGCCGTCGAAGAGGCGGTGGTCACCGACCTGCACGAGTGTGTCGTCGGAGATGAGGAACGTGAGGGGGCGATCGGCGGCATGCCTTCTCACGTCGGCGACGATCAGGTCGATGTCGGCGTCCGGATCATCGAGGGGTCGGATGGTGTCTTCGCACCGTGCGCGAATCTCGTCATCGCGCGGAGACGACCAGCCCGAGCCGCCATCGCGGAGGATCACACGCCGCTCCGGATCGGCCCGCGCGATGCGTTCCAGGGCGTCGACGAGCGCGGCGCGCGACGGGACCTGCAGCGGACGGAACGCCAGCACCATCGCGGTGCCGGTCATCGCGTCGTCCCGACGGGCCCGAGGGATCAGCCGCTCAGTCATCGTCACCGAGCTCCAGCTCGAAGAACGTGAGTGTCGGAGTCTCCTCGGCAAGACGCCAGTGCGGGTTCTCGCGCAACTGCTCCTCGTATCGGTCGATCGATCCGGGCGGGAACATCCCGTAGTAGTCGCTGTAGATCTTCATCTGATCCGTGATGAACACGACGGCCGGCTGGTCGGCGGCAACCAGGTCGTCGGTCATCTTCGTGACCTTCTCGTCGGAACGGAAGTCATAGCCGAGCCAGCCGTACCAGTTGTTGACCCCGTAGTCGAAGGCACCGTTGATGGTCGCGAACTCGGTGTACCGGGCGACCGTCCGCCCCGGCGCTCCGGGTGCGAGCCCGATCATGAGCGTGTGCGGATCGGCGGTGAGCAGGATCTCGGTTGCGCCCACATACGAGTCCTTGCTCACGCGATTCGCGAACCAGCCGCCGAAGTTCGCCTCGGCGCTCGCGAGCGCTGTCACCGAGAGCGCGATGACCGCTGCCGTCTGTGCGATCCAGCCGAATCGCCGGCTGGGACCGAGCCGCCGACGGGCGCGGACGCGTCCGCCGATTCCGGATTGCAAGGCACGCGTGAGGAGCGGCGCGAGGATCAGCGCGCATCCGACGATCGAGTAGAGCATCACGCGGAAGATCGCCTCGCCCCCGTAGCTCTGCCCGGCGAGCAGCGCGAACGACGCGAAGGCGAGCGCGCCGAGCGCGAGCATGCGGCGTCTGGTCCGCTTCTGCCGGATGACCGAGACGATCCAGACGGCCGCCGTCCCCACCCACAGTGCGGCGGTCGTGGCCCGCCCGGCGAGCGAGGAGAGCGCGTGTCCGGGGCTTCCGGCGCCCTCGACATTCGTGTTCGCGTTGCTCAGCACGTCGAACTGCAGGAGCGAGCCGTAGCGCGCGACGATGTCGTAGTTGAGCGCCAGGTAGCCGACGACGACCGCAACGAAGAGCACGACGATCCATCTCGGGCGCACCCAGCGGAGCACGGCGAACGCCGCGACGATCGCCACCAGCCAGTACGGCGTCAACTGGTGGCTGACGGTGATGGCGGCGAAGATCGCGAGCGCGATCCATGAGGCAGCGGGCGAGCGCCGAGAGCGCCCGAGCAGGGCCAGCACGGCGACCCCGAGCAGCAGCGCCACCGCTTGCGGGGAGAAGTAGTCCTGGGCGACCCAGTTCACGAGATGACCGACGAACGCGGCGACGAGCGATGCCTCCCGAGAGAGTCCGAAGCAGCGCGCGCACACGTAGATCGCCCCCGTGAGGGCGACCTGGAAGAGCGGCGTGAACCAGTGCGCCACGTCGACCGTCTCGACGCCGGTGAGGTCGTTGATCCAGGCGACGCCGGCGAAGACACCCGGCCAGGAGTGGTAGATGTCCACGCCATGGGCGACCGTGCCGAAGGTCTGGATGTAGTCGACCACTCCGAAGTGCTTGTACGTCCACGAGTACAGGGGCAGATCGGTCGCGAGGGCGAGTGGCAGGCGCATCACGAGCACCGACGAGCCGAGAGCGACCCATGCGGCCCCGCGTGCGTGTGCCGCGATCGCTGCGGCGAAGGCCAGCGGCCCGAGCACGATCGCGATGACATACGCGAGAGGCGCCGCAGCGAGCAGCCCGTACGGATGGTAGGCCGCATCGTGCAGGTCGGGCATCGTCACGAGCGTGATCCCGAGAGCGACGAGAGAGATTGTGAGCGATGAGGCCGAGCCGAGTCGCTGCCGCTGGACCGTGCGCGCGTATACGAGCGGCTGCTCGCCGCGTTCGATCGCCGGAGGGGCACCCACGAGCGAGTCCATGGTGGTCATGTGCGCACGCTCCGCATCCATCGCGCGCCGGCGACCGCGAGACGGGCGGCGCTCGCGGTCACTGTGGGCGCGGCGATCGCGAGCAGCCCGAGCTGCGGGTCCCAGATGGCGAGTTCGGCCATGACGGTCGCTGCGAGCAGCCACACCGAGATTCCGATTGCGGGCACGACGAGCCACACGGCAGGGGAGGGGATCGGCACCCACGAGGCCAGCGCGCATCCGGGACCGAGCAGGATGAACGCCACGAGCAGCATCCCCACCGCCCACCCGGGCAGGGGGCCGGCGGCGAAGACTCCGGCGATCCCTGCGGCGAGTCCGAGGGTCGGCGGGATCACGGGATCGCTGCGGCTCATGCGGCGCTCCCTCGCGGGCGGGCGAGGTGCTCGCGCAGGTAGGCCGGGGGGCCGGAGAGCACGCTGCGCAGCTCTGTCCGTGCGATCCCCGGATACGCGGGAGCGGGCGCGTCGCCGCGGTCGACCGTCGTCATCGGCTTGCGGATCAGCCGCCCGACGGCGGCGGGTGCCCGGCGCATCGCGGGTGCGAGTGTGCGGGGATCGAGCGCCACCTTCGTGAGCCAGGCGCCGAGGCCGCGGCCGTATCCCACGGCCTGAGCGCGGAGCGCATCCACATCGGACCGGTGCCGATGCCAGATGACGGCAGAGGGCTCGACCACGAGAGCATGCCCGGCGAGCAGCACGCGCACGAACATGTCGATGTCTTCCCCACCCTTCGTCCGGGTGCCGACTCCGAGCCGCCGATCGAACCCGCCGAGTTCGATCGCGACGTCTCGACGCAGGGCGAAGTTGGCGCCGGTGCCGAACTCGCCGACGCAGAACGGGAACATCGGCAGTTCGGCGGGTGGCGTCGCCGTGCGATACACGGCACGGCGGGTGGTCTTGGACCAGTTGACTCGAGCGTCGAAGTAGCGCTGCACGTCGTTGCGCAACTCGCCGCTCGGCACGAGACCGCTCACGCACCCCACGCCCGGGTCGGCGAAAGCCGTGCGGATCCATCGCAGCCAGAGCGGATCGGCGAGCACGTCATCGTCGGTGAACGCGATGATGCCGTGACGTGCTGCCCGAATGCCGCTGTTGCGCGCTGTGGCGAGACCGGGGATCGGCTCCTCCACCAGCCGAATCCGAGGATCGTCGATCTCGTCGACGACGGCACGGGTCGCGTCGGTCGCCGAGGCGTTGTCCACCACGATGATCTCGAACGCCCCGTCCTGCAGCGCGCGCAGTGAGGCCAGTGCGGTGCGGAGGTGATCGGGTCTGTCGCGCGTGCAGACGACGACGCTGATCGGCTCGGGCGGTCCATCGTCTCCGCGCGGCGATGACTCAACGGGCGCGCTGCCCAACTCCGCAACGGCAGACACGAGCTCCGCGGCCGACGCGGCGCCGCCCACGAGGTCGACGCCCGCGTAGCCGCGCACGACGGTGCCGGTTCGCACCAGCAGGCGTGCGCGACGGTGTCCGATCGCGCCGTCGAATGAGACGAGCGCCGCGCCCGGAAGCGTCTCGAGCAGTTCGGTGTCGAGCGCGCCGACCCAGATGGCGCCCGGATCGGGTTGTCCGGATGGGGGCATGGCGCGGGGGATCCGCAGCACGGCCGTCGAGGTCATGCGGCCTCCGATCCGGTGCGCTCCAGGTGCAAGCCGACGGCTCCCGCGGCGCACGACACGAAGGATGCGGCGAGCACCCCGACGGCCGCCCCCACCGACCCCCACGTGGGGACGAGCCAGAACGAGACGGCCACCACCACGGCGGCCGTGACCGCGTTCCATCCGGCGACTCGTCCTACGAGACGCCGCGCCCGCAGGAGAGCGGTCCAGATCGTGTAGCCGCTGCGCAGCACGCACGCCACGACGAGCAGCACGATCGTCGCGATGCCCGCACGGGCGTCGTACGCGGGCCCCAGCAACGCGAAGACGACGGGAGCTGCGGCGGACGCGGCGAGAGCACCGAGCGCCACCACCCCCACGAGTCGCACCCATACTCCGAAGCCCGCGCCGTGCCCGCTGGCATCAGTCGCCGCCCGTCGGGCGAGCGCCGTGGCCACGCTGACCGCGACGAGGTCGAGGGCGGTGCCGAGCGGGAACGCGATCGAGAACACGGCGCCCTGTTCCGGCCCGGCGAGCGCGGTCACGAGGAACGCGAGCGAGAGGTTCACGCCGAGCACCGTGCCGATGGCGAGGGTGTCGCGTGTCACGTAGCTGCCGTATCCGATGGGATGCGGCGGCAGCTCGATCGGTGCCCGCCCGTTCACGGCGCGTGGCAGCAGCCAGACTCCGACGACGATCGTGGCGAGGATCGCTGGACCGAACGATGCGACGAGCACCACATGGGGCACCGAGAGCGCGAATGCGCCCACCACCACGACGACGCCGAGCTTCGCAGCGGTCACGGGGGCGGTCACGGCGACCGTGAGCGGTGCGCGGTCGAGCCCGGCGAGCGCTTGTCCTTGGATCGTGAAGATCGACCAGCCGACGCACAACGCGGCGATCGCCACCACGACCACCCCGAACGGTGCATCCGGCACGATGAAGCGGTGCGCGAGGAGGCCCGCGACGATGCCGAGAGCACCCGCGAGCCCTGCCGTGACGAGGTAGGACCGTCTCAGTACCTGGGACCGGTCGGTTCCGGCGAGCATGACGACGAGCGCCGTGCCGACCCCGCTCGAGGCGACCGCAGAGGCCGCCGTGATGATCGAGACGAGAGCCGCGTCGTGGCCGAGCTCCGCAGGGGTCAGGAGGCGCGCCGCCACGATCCAGAAGACGAACCCGAGCGCGGCGTTCAGGGCGTACCCGCCGAAGAGCCACAACGACTCCCGGGCGATCCCGGAGCCCGCGCGGCTCGTCGCGGGTGCTGCTGCAGGGGCGACCGCGGGTGTCGTCACGGCGTCACCGCCAGGGCCGGGCGGATGCGCGGGGCAGGGGTTGCGCGCCCGTAGAGGTAGCCGACCGCTGCCGCCGCAGTGCTCGTCGTGATCGCGAACGCTCCGACGAGACCTCCGCGATGCGGCCGGAGCAGCTCCCGGCCCACGGCCCGGGGCAGCACGCGCCGCACGTAGGCGCTCTCGGTGCTCAGCGCACTCGCCGGGCCGAGTCGGCGTCCGAGCGCTGCTTTCGAGACGCCTTCGCCGAAGCTGCGTGCGACCAGGTAGCGCATGCGCGTGCGGGGCAGCGTGACCGTGTGGTGGACGACGGCGTCGGGTGTGAAGGCGATGCGCGCACCCGGGCGCAGGCGAGTCAGGCGGATGCACGCGTCGGTCTCCTCCGCGCCCACCGGCACGGTGCCGACGCGCCCGAGGCTCTCGTCGAATCCGCCGACCGCGCGGAGCTCACGCGCCCGGAACGCCATGTTGCAGCCCATGACGTTGCGAACGTCCCGGCCTTCCGGCTGGCCGCGGAAGCTGCATCCGACGATCCACCACAGCTCCGAGGGCAGCGAGGCGGGGCGGACGCCCGGCCATACGGGCTCGGCCCGCCCACCGGTCGCGACCACGGAGGGCTCCGCGAAGGGCTCGACGAGCGCCTCGAGCCAGCCGTCGGCTCCCGCCGCGTCGTCGTCGAGGAAGGCGACGATCTCGTCCTCGACGAGGTCCAACGCGGTGTTGCGAGCGCCCGAGAGTCCCTGCCGGTGTGTGTTCTGCACCACCTGATGCGCGGGCCAGGTGTGCCGGGCGCGCGCATAGAGTTCGGGGTTGTGATCGATCACGATCAGCACACGCGAGGCCACGTCTCCATCGCCCGCTGAGGCGACCGCCTCGCAGAGACGCTCCCAACGGTCCTCGGTGTAGGCGCAGATCACGACCGTGATGCTGCGCATGGTCATGCCGCCGATTCGAGCGAGTCCGGGCCGAGGTCCGCGACCAGGTGCCCTCGTTGTGGCACCCGAGACGCGCGGCGGCGCTCGTCCCACACCGTCCGCAGCACGCGCAGTCCGTCACGCACGGCATTGAGGTTGCTCACGCCGTGGATCCGTTCCCGCTCGATGCTCGGCACCTCGCGCACCCGCAGCCCGAGGGTCGCGAAGCGGCAGTTCAGCACCGTTTCGATCTCGAACCCGTCTCCCCAGCGCTGTGGGCCGGGCACCGTGGGATCGGGGAGGTCGAGAGCCTCGACGTGCTGGCGCCAGAAGGCGTTGTAGCCGTAGCAGAGGTCGCTGTAGCGGGTGCCGAGCAAGACGTTCGTCAGAGTGTTGAGGAACGCGTTGCCCGCGCGACGGAAGCGGGTGATGTCGGCGCTCCCACCGCCCGGCGTGAACCGGCTGCCTTTGGCGACGTCAGCTCCGAGCACGAGCGTGCGCACGAAGTCGGGGATCTCGGCCGGATCGGCTGAGCCGTCGGCGTCGAACATCACGACGATGTCGCCGGTGGCTTCGGCGAAGCCCGCGGCGAGAGCGTTGCCCTTGCCGCGCCGCACCTGGCGGATCACGCGGATCCCCGGGAGCGTGCGTCGTGCGACCTCGATGGTGTCGTCGACCGAGTGGCCGTCGACGAGGATCACCTCGTGGACGGGGGGCAGGTCGGGCAGGACGACCTCGAGGTTGCGAGCCTCGTTGCGAGCAGGGATGACGATGGTGACTCGGGGGGTGTCCGAGCCGTAGGCGTAGAGGTTCACGCGTGCTCCTGTCGGGGGGTGTACAGAAGTTCCGGGTGAGCGGTAGGGCGCCGCTCCGCGTGGTGCTGGTGGTTCCGGGGTTCGGGTAGGGCTGGTGGTTCGGGTGGTTCGGGTTCGGTGGTTCCGGATGCGGCGGTTCGGGAGCCCGTTGCGTCCGTACGTCGATGGTCCCGACCCTATGTAACACCTGAGTTACGACACGGAGAATGTCCCGTAACGCATCGGGGCACGCCGAGCGCGCCCCGCGCCTAGGCTGTGCACGTGAAGCAGTGCGTGTGCGGCCATCCTGAGGAGGCGCATCAGCACTACCGACCGGGCAGCGATTGCGGCATCTGCGGCGCAGCGGTCTGCCCCCGGTTCCGGCCCGCCGGCTGAGTTCCGCTACGGCGACGCCGAGAGGAACAGGAACGACGCGAACAGCACCAGATGTGTCGTGCCCTGCAGGCGCGTCGCGCGTCCGGGGACGACCGTCAGGGTCGCGACGGCGCCGGTGAGGAGCAGCAGCACGATCTGCACCGGGCCGAGCCCGAGCGTGAGCGGCGTCGGCAGCCAGATCGATGCGACGGCGAGCGACGGGATCGTCAGACCGATCGTGGCCATCGCCGATCCGATCCCGAGGTTGAGCGACGTCTGCAGGCGGTTGCGTGCCGCCGCCTTCGTTGCGGCGAGCCCCTCCGGCAGCAGCACGACGAGCGCCACGATCACACCGACGAACGACTCGGGGATCCCGACGGCGTCCACGCCATCCTCGATCGCGGGCGACATCGCCTTCGCGAGCCCCACGACCGCCACGAGCGAGGCGAGGAGCAGGCCGAGGCTCGCGAGTGTGGCCCGCGCCGAGGGGGGATCGGAGTGGTCGTCTTCATCGATGACCTCGCCCGACTTGCCGACCGGGAGGAAGAAGTCCCGATGGCGCCCCGTCTGCAGCAGCACGAACGCCCCGTAGAGCACGATCGCCGCGGTCGCCACGAATGCCAGCTGGAGCGGGGTGAATCGCGCCCCCGGCTCGGAGATGGTGAACGAGGGCACGACGAGGGTGAGCGTGGTGAGTGTCATCACGACGGCCAGCCCGGATCCGGCGCCCTCCGGATTGAAGCGGGGCATGTTGTGCTTGAGCGACCCCACGAGGATCGAGAGCCCGACGATTCCGTTGATCGTGATCATCACCGCGGCGAAGGCCGTGTCACGGGCGAGGGTCGACGCCTCGGTGGAGGGCTTGCTCAACATGAGCGTGATGATGAGGGCGACCTCGATGACCGTCACCGAGACCGCGAGCACGAGAGATCCGTAGGGCTCACCCACGCGGTGGGCGATCACCTCGGCGTGATGGACGGCGGCGAGCACGACGCCGATCAGCACCGCACCCACCACGAGGTAGAGCGGCCCGGGGAGTTCGCGTTCCCAGCTCAGGACGAGTGCGACGAGGCCGAGCAACGGCAGCGCCCACACCCAGGCACCGGCGATTCGGCGGACGGTCAGGGTCGTCGATGCCGCGCGATTCATATGTCCATTGTTCCAGGCGTGCTCGCGCGACGCCCCGAAGCCGCGGGATGGGCTCTCGACAGCCGATCCCGTGACGCGTACCGTCGCACCATGGCGCAGAGCACAAGCCCCGACATCACCGAGACGCTTGCGGCGGGCGTGCCCGATCGAAGCGTGCGACTCGCGTACGGCGAGAAGCAGTCCGTCGACGGTACCGAGATCATCCCGGTCGCCCTCGTCACCTACGGTTTCGGAGGAGGCCAGGACATGGCCGAGCTCGGTACCGGTGGCGGCGGTGGCGGCGTGGCCGTGCCGGTCGGGGCGTACATCGGTGGGCCCGACGGCCTGCGATTCCGCCCCAACACGATCGCCCTGCTGGCGGTCGCGATCCCCGTCATCGGGGTGATCGGATGGTCGATCGCACGGATCGTGAAGGCGGCCTGATCCGTCCGGCGCACCGGTAAGGTGGGCGCATGAAGGTCGCCGTCTTCCTGTTCTCGCTCGTGCTCTTCGTGGGCTCGTTCCTGATGTTCGCGTACGCGGGCACGGTCGGTGGGATCGGTGCGGGGGCTATGTTCCTCGGCGGCATCCTCCTCGTGAGCGCGGCATTTGCCATCCCATTCCACCTGCTCGAGAAGTTCGACTGACCGCGATCTCAGCCGCGCCTGCGCCGCCCCGCGAGCGGCAGGTTGATCGCCGCTGAGACGAACGACGCTCCCGCCGCCGCGACCAGCGCGATCTGCATCGTCGTGACGTCGGCCAAGGGCAGCAGCACGAAGGACGAGACACCTGCTGCGACCGTCGTGACGGCGAGGAATGCGGCTGCGGCATCGCCGATCTCATCGGGCCGCACCGTGTGCTGCACCGCCGCCCGATCTGCCGCGTGAGCGACGCCGAGCGCCAGAAGCGCGAGGATCATCCCCGCGATGACGCCCTCGACCTGTGTCATGAACGACAGCCCCAGCACCACGAGCCCGAGCGCGCCGCGACCGATCGCCGCGGTTGCTGCGAAGCCGATCCGAGGGCCGAGCACGGCCACGAACGACGTGCCCAGCCCATGCAGCACCCAGCCCACGGCGGCCGCCGGGCCGAAGACGGCGGCACCGGCACCGTGCCCGCCGGTCAGCTCGACGAGCTGGGCGGGGATGAGGGTCCCGGTCGCCACGAGCGCTGCGGCGCCCACCGCCTGCGACAGGAGCACCCACCGAAGGGTCGGCGTGGTGAGCGCGAGGTGGATGCTGAGGTGGATCGAGGTGCGGATCCTGTGCGTGGACGGGGAGCTGATGCGAGGCACCGCTCGCGAGGGAGAGGGGATGAGCAGCGCGACCGCGACCAGATGCACGGCCGTCAGCGCCGCGGCGGAGAGGGCGGGGAGCACGAGCGCGCTCCAGCCGGGCACGGGATCCCAGGTCGCGAGAAGTCCGCAGACCAGCACGCCGAACGCGACTGACGTGCCGATCGTGCCGCCCGCGCGCGCGATCGCGTCGCCGAATGATGCCAGTGGTGCGCGGGCCCGGAGCGCATCGACGTACCAGGCCTCGAGGACGCCGATGTCCAGGCCGCGCGAGACGCCGACCGCGACGACCGCGATCGAGAGCTGTGTCGGGTCGCGCGCGACCGCCAGCGTCGTGGTCGCGACCAGCGCCAGTGCTGCGGCGGCGAGCAGCACGCTGCGGTTTCCGAGGGTCGTCGCGATGCCGGTGATCGGCAGTTGGAAGACCAGCGCCAGGAGGCACCCGGCCGCGATGAGGGTTCCCAATTGGCTGAGGCTGAGGCCCCGGTCGAGCGGCACGAAGGTGACGAGCCCGAAGGTCATGCCGACCGGCGTCCATCGGGTCGTCGTGAGGATCAGCAGGCGCGTCTCTGCGCCCTGGGGCGTCACTTTGACCCCGCTAGGAGACCCCCACCGGGTTCGTCGCCGGATGCGGTCACGCTAGGGTTTCGCGCCACGGGACACGGCATTGCTTCTCGGGTGCAGCACGTCATCGCCATCGGCAGTCTGACACGCGGTGATCCGTGCGACGGCAATTGATCACGCGCGTCGCTCACCTTTTGCGGTGTCAGTTGCGGGGGGCCAGCACCTTCGCGGTGAACGCCTCGAGACGGCGGAGGAGCGAGGCGGCGCGTTCGACCACGACCGCTTCGGGGTTCGGGTCCCACGGGCTGCCATGCGGGGCCATGCGGATGAGGGTCGAGCATCCGAGGTCGGAGCAGATGTAGGTGCCCACGCTGTCGCCCGCGTCTCCGGCGTCTCCGGCACGTTGCGCGCTGAAGAGGCGAACCTGGCCGGCGGGCTGCGAGGTCTGGCAGAGCGAACACATGGCGGCTCCTCCGGGGAGCCGGTTCGCCGCGGCGCGCAGCACGATGCCGATGGGGCCGTCGTCGGCATGGAAGACGATGTATCCGCGGTGGGCGGTCGAGCCGTCGCGCCAGCCCAGGAACTCCCGCTCGTCCCAGAGCATCTCGTGGAGCCCCGGCAGCGGGATCCGCTCCGGATCGATGCTGCCGGCGTTCACGAACGAGCTGCGGATCTCGGAGGCGGTGAGCGGTCGCATGACCCCGCCAGGTTAACCGAATCCCCGGGGTGAGCGCTCAGATGCCGCGGATCGCCATCTCGACGACCCGGCGGCCGACCGCGGTCGCCATGTCGGGGTCGAGCCCGCGCAGCGGACCCTCGAGCACGAGCATCGCGAAGCCGTGCACGGCAGACCAGGCGAGCATCTCGGCTGCCGGGCGGCGCTCGGCGGGCAGAGCACCGGATGCGGTCAGCTCGTCGAGCACACCCGCGAGCAGCCCGAAGGGGGTGCCGCCGCCGGGGCCCGACCGCTCGGGCGAGAACGCCCGATCGAGGTCGGTGGGCACGCTGAAGGCGGTGCGGAAGAGCCCGGGCTCGTCGCGCGCGAAGCGCAGGTATCCGATCCCCACCGCACGCAGGCGCGCTTCCGCGCGCTCGATCCCCGGCGCCGACGGGACCGCGGCGAGCTCCGCCTCGATCGCGGCGGCGGCAAGGCTCTGAGAGGAGTCGCTCACGGCGGCCACGAGGTCGGCGCGGTCGGCGAAGTGCCGGTAGGCGGCATTGGGCGAGACCCCGGCGCGGCGCGTCGCCTCGCGGAGCACGACCGCATCCGGGCCGCCCTCGCGGGCCAGTGCGATGCCCGCCTCGACGAGAGCCTGGCGGAGATCACCGTGACGATAGGTCGCGCGTTCGGCGCTCATGGCCTGGTGACCTCCCGGGAGGTTCGGCGGACGACGGGCGTGGACAGTGTACACATCCGCTCGGCGCATCCGGAGAATGTTGAATAGCGGGATGGACCCCGCTCGCGTCGCCGCTCTGCGCGACGATCTCGCCGCCGCAGCTTTCCATGTCGAGACGCTCACCGCCCTCTGGGGTGCGGAGGCCGACGCCGCCCTCCGTCGCGGAAACCGGGTGCAGGCGTCGCGGGCGCTCGGCGGATCGTCATCCCCGGCGGCGGTACTGGCGCGCCTCTTCGTGCTGGGTCATGAGGTCCGAGACGCGGAGCTGGACCGCGCCCTGCCGTCGGTCGGGGTATCCGGTGCCCGCGAGCTCGGCCTCGTGAACCTCGAGGGCGCCCGAGTACAGCCGCGAGCCGATCTGCGGCCGTATTCGTTCGTCGACGCGGAGGGCGCAGGGGAGTGGTGGATCGCCTCCGATCCGGGTGAGCTGGTGACGGGTGGCGCGCTTCCGGTCGATCACGTGCTGGGCGTCGGGGGCGCATCGGCCACTCTCGCGGGCCTGCAGTTCTCGGACCTCGTCGACCGAGCGCTCGACCTCGGCACCGGATGCGGCATCCAGGCGCTGCACGCCCGCCGATTCGCACGCACTGTCGTGGCGACCGACATCTCCGAGCGTGCCCTCCGCTACGCGCAGCTGAACGCCCTGCTCAACGGAATCGACGGCATCGAGTTCCGTCACGGCGACCTCTTCGAGCCCGTCGAGGGGGAGCGCTTCGATCGGATCGTGTCGAACCCGCCCTTCGTGATCACGCCCCGCACCGAGGGCGTGCCCGCCTACGAGTACCGCGACGGCGGACGCGAGGGCGATGCACTCGTCGCTGCCGTCGTCGCGGGCGTCGCACGGCACCTCGCTCCCGGCGGTACCGCGCAGCTGCTCGGCAACTGGGAGTACCGCGCAGACGAGGACGGGCTCGCGCGGGCCGGCGCCTGGGCTCGGGAAGCCGGACTCGAGCACTGGATCGTGGAGCGCGAACGGCTCGATCCCGCGCTCTACGCCGAGACCTGGATCCGCGATGGCGGCACCCGCCCCGGCACTCCCGAATTCGAGCGGATGTGCGGGCTCTGGCTCGACGACTTCGCCCGACGCGGCGTGCTCGGGGTCGGCTTCGGGTATCTCGTGCTGCGGCGCCCGGTCGGCGAACCGGTGCTCCAACGCGCGGAGCGTCAGTCGGCTCCGCTCGACGAGTCGACCGGTTCGGGCGCCCACCTGCAGGCCGCGCTCGCCGCGATCGACATCGTCGCTCCGCTCGACGACGACGCCCTCCTCGCGATGCGGATGCAGGTGGCCGGAGATGTGACCGAGGAGCGCAGCCACTGGCCGGGCGACGCCGACCCCTCGGTGATCGTGCTGCGGCAGGGCGGGGGGCTGCGTCGTGAGCTGCGAGTCGACTCCGCCCTCGCCGCCATCATCGGCGCCTGCGACGGCGAGCTCTCGCTCGGCGTCATCATCCAGGCGGTCGCCGATCTGCTCGACGCCGACCCGCTCGCGCTGCGTGCGGCCGTCGTTCCCGAGGTGCGCGAGCTCGTCGCAGACGGCATGCTCGCGCCTCGCGTATAGGTGCGTGTCAGCCTCGTCACAGCACTCACCCAGCACCCCCACTTAGCTTTTGTTGTGGAGGCAGACATGGGTTTTCTCGATCGCTTGTTCGGCGCCGGAGACTCGCCCGAGCGGGCGACCGCGGCATCGTCGGCGTCGGCGCGCACGGATGACGAGCGGGCTCTCGAGAGGTACCGCTATCTGCTCCGCACCGCGCCTCCCGAGACGATCGAACAGGTACACGCGGACGCCTTCGCGCGGCTCACCGACAGCCAGCGCGCCCTCATCTACGAAGAGCTGAGCCGAGGGGCTGGCACGGGCGAGCGCCCATTGTCGAGCGAGCCCGCGACGCTCGCCCGGGCGGCGACCCGCGCCGAGATGCGCACCCCGGGTGCTCTGGAGCGCTCACTCTCGGGCAGCTCGGCGGGCCTCACCCCGGGGGCGCCGTCGTTCGGTTCGATGCTCGCGAGTTCGCTTCTGGGCACGGTCGCGGGCTATGTGATCGGATCTGCGCTCGTGAGCGCCTTCCTGCCGTGGGACGCCGGATACGATCAGGCGGCGTCGGGCGACGACGCGGCCGCCGACGCATCCACCGCCGACGCATCCGCCGACTTCGGTTCGGCCGACTTCGGTTCTGCCGACTTCGGTTCTGCTGACTTCGGCGACTTCGGCTTCTGACCCGCGCGGAGCGCGATAACGGCGACCGCGTAGCCCAGAGCCGCCGCGACGGCCGACCAGAGCGTCAGACCGCGAACGGTGATGACGACGATGGGTGCGATAGTGGTGACCCCCGCGATCGCGAGCGTCGCGAACGACGCCGGCCGCGCGACCGGTACGGGGCGTTCGAGCCGCGCGACGCCGAGTGAGATCAGGAAGACGACCCCGAGCACCGCGAGGTAGACGAGGGGGCGGGTGAGCCACCATTCGGAGGACCCCGCGACCGGCGTCAGGGCCGGTACGAGCAGCCCGGCGCCCGCGATCGCGACGATCACCGGCAGATGCCAGAGGTACAGCGTGATGAGCCGGGAGCCGAGAGCGTAGACGGCGCCCCGCACCGGACGCGCGCGCATGAGCGCGCTGAGCGGACGCTTCAGCAGCTGGAGCAGCGCCGCCTGGCCGACACCGAGGGCGATGAGCGGAACGGTCGGAGGGTTGAGATTCGTGAGCATGTCGAGTGAGTACGGACCCCACGCGGTGAGCGGCACCAGCACCGCCCAGGAGCCGGCCGCCAGAAGCACGAGCTGCCAGGGCCTCCGTCGGGCGAACGCGCCGTCGGCGTAGTGGAACCCGATGAGCTGCACAAGCGGCCACACGAACAGCAGGTTGAGATAGCCGAGCACGCTCATCCCGGAGGTGTCTTCGGGGACACCGGGAAGGCTGAACTGCAGCACATCGACCGCCGTGGAGGCGACGAGCAGCGACCCGGCCGTGACCCACGGCGCGATCTCGTGCGCGCGCAGCAGAAGAGGCGCGGCGAGCTGGCAGATGAGGTACGCCCCGAGGAACCAGAGAGGGCTCCCGACCCCGATCGCGACTGCGCCGACGAGAGCCGGATCCACGCCCACGACCGCCGCCACTCCCAGCGCGACCGCCAGGAAGGCCAGCAGCGGCAGCGCCGGACGCGCGAGCCGGTCGAGGCGTCCGTGAGCGAAGGTGCGCGCCGCGAGATCGGCATCCGGAATCCGCCGACGGGCGCTGCGAAGCGCGGTCGCCGTCGCGAACCCGCCCACGACGAAGAACAGGGGCATGACCTGCCCGAACCAGGTGGCCAGCCAGAACCACGGCTGCTCCTCGAGCGGCCGACGGATCTCAATCCCGCCATCCGGGGTCGCGCCGACCCCCACGAACATCAGGTGAACCGCCACGACCAGCAGCACGCAGAAGACCCTGGCGAGATCGAGAGTGAGATCCCGACCCGCGAGCGCGGCATCGCGCTCGGGTGAACTGGCGCCCGCGGTCGTCACGAGCACACTGTATCGGCGGGGTCAGGCGTCGACGAGGATCCGCACGGCCGTGTCCAGGTCGCGCGACTGCCCCACCTCCACCGAGGTGTTGAATACGGCTCCCCGGAGACTCACGAAGACCATCCCGGTCTCCATCACGTACCCCAGAACGTGCTCGTCGGTGCGGACCCGATGAATGTCGTCGAGCACTCGTTCCACGTCGACCTCGGCCACCCTCGCCGATCCGATCGTGACATGCATGATTCGACCGTCCCTTCTCGATGCGCCCTCAAATCGGGGGACAACATCAATTACACGCCCGTGTGTATGGGACGGCAAGGGCTGGGGGGAGGGAGTTGTCCGAGAGTTTCCGCAGACGTTCCTCCGAGACGGTGATCCGTACCCCTGAGGCGGCCCGATACCCAGGGTTCTGCCAGGAAGACCAGTCAACGTTGACGATGCCCGGGTGGCCCGGCGTGTCTTCACCGCCGCGGCTCTCCGCCCACCACGGCCTCCATCAGATCCAACGGCGCGCTTCCGCGCAGAGGACGCCTGCGTCCCGACGAACCGAAAAGACCCGACCCGTGCCCCACTCGTCCTCGCCCGCTTCGGCGCATGCGCACTCCCACGTGCGCCTGCACGGCTTCCGAGCCGTCAGCCGCCGTTCCCTCGCCATTTCGACCCTCACGCTCAGCACCCTCCTCGTGGTGGTTCACGACCTGCCCGCCTCCGCGACCACGCTTCCGGAGCCGGAGGTCGAGATCGCCGGACAGGAGCTCGTGCTCACGCGCGCGACCGTCGAGTCGAAGCTCAGCGCTCCGGTCACCGAGGACCGCGACGAATTCGAGCTCATCAGCTACACGCCCGTGCAGTGGCCGATCGATCCGTCGTCGACGATGACCGCGGGATTCGGCTACCGCACCGCTCCCTGCGCGGGGTGCTCCACGAATCACTCCGGCGTCGACTGGACTCCCGGCTACGGCACCCCCGTCGAGGCGATCGCCGACGGCGTCGTGGTCGCCCGCCCCATGTCCGACTGGGGCACCTACGTGGTCATCGAGCACGAGATCGACGGTCAGACCGTGCTGAGCGGATACGCGCACCTCGTCGCGGGATCCGCCCTCGCCGTCGGCACCCGCGTCTCGCGGGGTGACGTCATCGGTCTCGTCGGCAACACGGGACCCACCTCGGGCACGCACCTGCACTTCAGCATCCTCGTCGGCGACACCTTCGTCGACCCGATCGCCTGGATGACCACGAACGTCACGGAGGCATGGGGCGAGTAGCCGTTAGCCTCGACCCGTGACCGACGTCGACATCCGCCCGCTGCGATCCGACGACCTCCCGGCGATCGTCGCGATCAACGACGGCGCCTACCCGGCCGTGCCGATCACCCCGCTCGACGAGCTCGGCGCCCTGGTCGCCCATGCCGAGCTCGCCCTCGTGGTGGAGCGCGCCGGGGCGACCGTCGGATTCCTCGTCGCGATCGCGCCCGGCCGCGACTACGCGAGCGAGAACTACCGCTTCTTCAGCGAACGCTCGAACGACTTCCTCTACGTGGACCGCATCGTCCTCGCGCCGGATGCGCGGGGAGCCGGCGCGGGTCGCGCGCTCTATGGGCGCGTGTTCGACGCCGCCCGCGCTCGTGGCGCGAGCGAGGTGGTGTGCGAGGTGAACGTCGAGCCGCCGAATCCCGAGTCGCTCGCGTTCCATGCCGCGCTCGGGTTCCGCGAGGTGGGCAGACAGGAGACCAAGGGCGGCTCCGTGATCGTCGCGTTGCTCGCGGCGCCCGTAGAAGGCGCCTGAGCCTCACGCCTCCTGGGGGCGCTCGCCGGTGGAGTCGTCGAGCAGGTCCTGCAACGCCCGGTCGACGTCATCCTGTTCGGGTTCGTCGCCCGTGAGCCGTGCGATGAGCAGCGTCGGGTCGTCGATGTCGGCGTCGACGGGAACGATGTCCGGGTGCGCCCAGAGCGCGTCGCGTGCCTCGGCGCCGACGGCATCCGAGACGGCGCGCCACATCGCTGCGGCCTCGCGCAGGCGGCGGGGCCGCAGCTCCAACCCCACGAGGCTCGCGAACGCCGACTCGGCGGGGCCCCCCGCAGCGCGGCGCCGACGCACCGACTCCGCGATCGCGTCGGACTTCGGCAGACGTTTCGTGGCCTCCGCCGTCACGACGTCGACCCAGCCCTCGACGAGCGCGAGCATGGTCTCGAGTCGCGCCAGGGCCACCCGCTGCTCGTCGCTCTTCGGCGGGATGAGCTTTCCGCTCGTCAGCGCGTCGCGCAGAGCCTCGGGGTTCTGCGGGTCGAAGTCGGCCGCGAGCTCCTCGAGCGGGGCCGTGTCGATCCGGATGCCGCGGGCGTAGTCCGTGATCTGGGAGAGCAGGTGCAGACGCAGCCACCGCGCGTGGCGGAAGAGCCGCGCGTGGGCGAGTTCGCGCACCGCGAGGTAGAGCCGCACCTCCTCGACGGGGATCTCGAGGCCCCGCGCGAAGTCCTCCACGTTCTGGGGCACGAGAGCGGCCTGCCGCTGTTCGCCGTCGAGCAGGGGGATTCCCACGTCTCCGCCCGAGACGACTTCCTGAGCCAGCTGTCCGACCACCTGACCGAGCTGCATCGCGAAGAGCGTGCCGCCGACGTTCCGCATGAGGCGGCCCGCATCCGGGATCATCGACGACAGCTCCTCCGGAGCCTGCTCCTCCAGCACGCCGGTGAGCGCGGATGCGATCGAATCGGCCACCGGCTCGGCGAGTTGCGTCCACACGGGCATCGTCGCCTCCGCCCACCCGGCGCGGGTGAGCAGCACGGGTTCGGCGGTGAGCGCCGCGATGCCCGTCGACTCCTCCAGCCACAGCGCCGCGACGTGCAGCGCCTGCTCGAGTGCCGAGACCTCGCCCGGCGTCGCGGGAACGGCAGAGCGCGCGGCGAGTGCCGATGCCTGCTCGCGCGCGAGACCCCAGTCGATCTCGTCACCCGAGTTCTGCAGCGCCTGCTGCAACTGCCCGATGAGTCGCTGCACGAGTTCGGGATCCGAGGGAAGACCGGCGGCGCTCGCCAACTGCGACGGGTCGAGGTCGGAATTGCCCGCGAGGAACTCGCGCAGCATGTCGCGGAACTCCTCCGCGGGATCGTCGGAGGAGCCGTCCCGGGGCTCGAGCGGGTCGTCAGCCATGGAATCAACGCTAGCCCTCGCTGACAGGGAAGACCCGGGGGTTGGCCCTATGCTGGGCCGGTCCGTCTGCGCCCGCAGCGAACACGGAGGGGTATGTGAGCGAGTCCGTCACCGCATCATCGGATCCGCACGCGCGCCGCCGCATCACCCTTCAGGCGATCGGTGTCGCGCTGATCGTCGTGGTGTCCCTCATCGGCATCATGCCCTCGCCGTTCGTCATCGAGCGTCCTGGGCCCGTCTACGACACCCTCGGCACGACGACGGTCGACGGCGACGACGTGCCGGTGATCGAGATCACGGGAACCGAGACGTTCCCGACCAAGGGGCGGCTCGACCTGCTCACGGTGTACCTCGACGGTACGCGCGAGAGCCCGATCGACTGGTTCTCGGTCGCCAGCGCGTGGTTTGATTCGAACCAGGCGATCATCCCCGTCGATCAGGTGTTCCCCGCTGGTCAGACCGACGAGGAGGCCGATCAAGAGAGCGCGATCGACATGCAGGTGTCGCAGCAGGAGGCGGTCGCCGCCGCCCTCTCGCAGCTCGACATCCCCTTCACCGCGAAGGTCGCTGTCGGTGCCGTGACCACCGATGGCCCGTCCGACGGAGTGCTGCTGGAGGGCGATATCGTCCTGGAGATCGGGGGAGCGTCGATCGCCACCGAGGACGAGCTGCGCGAAGCGATCGCGGCGTCGACGGTGGGCGAGCCTCTCGCGATCGTGGTCGACCGCGACGGCTCCGAGCGCGACCTCGAGGTGACACCGCAGGCGAGGTCCGCGGAGGATGCCGGCCCTGTGCTCGGCATCTACCCGATCACGGCCTATACCTTCCCGTTCCAGGTCGACATCGGTCTGCAGGATGTGGGCGGCCCGAGCGCGGGCACGATGTTCGCGCTGGCCATCTACGACAAGCTGACCCCGGGGCCCCTTGTGGGCGGCGAGCACGTCGCGGGTACCGGCACGATCTCCGCCGACGGCACGGTCGGCCCGATCGGCGGCATCCGACAGAAGATGATCGGGGCGCGGGATGCGGGTGCCGACTGGTTCCTCGCGCCCTCGGCCAACTGCGACGAGGTCGTCGGGCACGTCCCGAATGGGCTCACGGTCTTCGCCGTCGACACCTTCGACGACGCGGTCGATCTCGTCACCGCGATCGGTGACGGCGGTTCGACGTCCGCGTTCGCCAGCTGCGAAGGCTGACCCGCTCCCAGAGCCCGTCCAGCCGTAGGCGTCTAGGATCGACCCTGAGCCGCCGGGGTCCGCAATCGCCCCGCTGACCGCAGGAGTGCCACCCGTGACATCCGCCAGCAGCCCCGAAACCCGCCCCCGTGGACGCAGCACCGTCGCGATCGTCATCGCGATCCTCGCCGTGTTCGTGGTCGGTTTCCTCGTGTTCGCGAACCTCTACACCGACGTCCTCTGGTTCGACCAGCTGGGCTATCTGCCGGTGCTCACCACGCAGTGGGCCGCGACGGGAGTCCTGTTCCTTGTGGGGTTCGCGACCACCGCACTCGTCATCTGGGCGAGTATCTACATCGCGTTCCGGTCACGCCCGCTCTACCAGAAGCTCAACTCGCAGCTCGACCGCTACCAGCAGGTGATCGAGCCATTGCGTCGGCTCGCGATGATCGGCATCCCGGTGCTGCTCGGCCTCTTCGTCGGAGTCTCGACGGGCGCGCGGTGGTCGACCACCGTCCAGTTCCTCAACCGCACCTCGTTCGGCCAGACCGATCCGCAGTTCGGGCTCGACGTGTCGTTCTTCGTCTACGAGCTGCCGTTCTATCGCGGTCTCGTCGCCTACGCGTCGGCGATCGTGCTCATCGCGGGGCTCGCCGCACTTGCGACGCACTACCTCTACGGCGGGATCCGCATCAACGGCCGCGAGGTGCGCGTCACGCGCCCCGCGCGTATCCAGCTGGCGATCACGGGTGCGGTCTACGTCGCCCTGCAGGCGATCAGCATCTGGCTCGATCAGTACGCGACGCTCACCGATGACAGCGGGATCGTCACAGGTGCTCTCTACACGGACGTGAACGCGGGCATCCCGGGCCGCGCGATCCTCGCTGGCATCGCGGCGTTCGTCGCGGTGCTGTTCATCGTCACGGCGGTCATCGGCCGCTGGCGCCTGCCGCTCATCGGCACGGGGCTGCTCATCGTCTCGAGCATCATCATCGGAAGCGTCTACCCGGCGATCGTCCAGCGCTTCACCGTCGAACCGAACGCGCGCACCGCCGAGTCGGAGTACATCCAGAACTCGATCGAGGCGACCCGAACCGCATACGGTCTCGACGACGTAGAGGTCGTCCCGTACGACGCGACGACGACCGCATCCGCGGGTGCGCTCCGTGCGGATGCCGCGACGACGGCGAACATCCGCATCCTCGACCCGGCCCTCGTGAGCCCGACGTTCGCGCAGCTCGAGCGCGTGAAGCAGTACTACCAGTTCGCGACGCACCTCGACGTCGATCGGTACGAGATCGACGGCCGTTCCCAGGACACGGTGATCGCCGTCCGCGAGCTCAACCAGTCCGGCCAGAGCAACAACAGCTGGTACAACAACACGCTCGTGTTCACCCACGGATTCGGTGTGGTGGCCGCGTACGGCAACAAGCGCACGGTCGACGGCCAGCCGGAGTTCCTCGAGTCGGGCATCCCGTCGGCGGGCGAGCTCGGCGAATTCGAGCCGCGCGTGTACTTCGGCGAGTCATCGCCCTCCTACTCGATCGTCGGCGGCCCCGAGGGTTCCTCCCCGATCGAGCTCGACTACCCGTCGGGCGGCGAGGACAGCGACGCGAACGCGAAGACGACCTTCACGGGCGACGGCGGACCGCTGCTCGACAACATCGTCAAGAAGATCGCGTATGCGATCAAGTTCCAGTCGGCTGACCTGCTGCTCTCGGACGCGGTCACGCCGGAGTCGCAGATCCTGTACGACCGCGACCCGCTCGACCGCGTGAAGACGGTGGCGCCCTACCTGACGCTCGATTCCGACACCTATCCGGCAGTCGTCGACGGCAAGGTTCTGTGGATCGTCGACGGCTACACGACGACCGCCGACTACCCGTACTCGAGCATCCAGCAGTTGTCGTCGACCATCGCCGACACGTACACGCCGGCGCCCGCGTACCCGGTCGACGACGTGAACTACATCCGCAACTCGGTGAAGGCGACGGTCGACGCGTACAGCGGCGAGGTCACCCTCTACGCCTGGGACACGGAGGACCCGATCCTGCAGACGTGGCAGAAGGTGTTCCCGACCTCGCTCGTTCCGATGTCCGAGATGAGCGACGACCTGATCTCGCACGTGCGTTACCCCGCGGACCTCTTCAAGGTGCAGCGGGCGATCATGCAGACCTACCACGTGGACGACGCGGGCACCTTCTATTCGGGTGATGACGCGTGGGCCACCCCCGCCGACCCCACCCAGTCGGACGATGTGCTGCAGCCGCCCTACTACCTGACGATGCAGGTGCCGGGCACGGATACGCCCGCGTTCACGCTGTACTCCACGTACATCCCGCAGCGTGCGGGCTCCGACAGTCAGAGCGTGCTCACCGGGTACCTGGCGGTGAACGCCGATCCGGGGGAGGACTACGGCAAGTTGACGCTGCTGACGCTTCCGAAGCAGGACACCGTGCCGGGGCCGGGCCAGGTGCAGAACTCGTTCAGCACCGACACGGAGGTGGCCAACCAGATCGCGCTCCTCGAACGCGGTGCGACCTCGGTCAAGCGAGGAAACCTGCTGACACTTCCCGTGGGTGGCGGTCTGCTCTACGTGCAGCCTGTGTACGTGCAGTCCACGGGTGAGACGAGCTACCCGTTGCTGCGTAAGGTGCTGGTGGCATTCGGCGATCAGGTCGCCTTCGAAGACACCCTCGACCAGGCCCTCGATGTGCTGTTCGGTGGCGACTCCGGCGCGAATGCGGGCGACGGCGACGCCGAGAATCCGGATACGGGTGGCGACGGCGGCGACGGCGGCGACGGTACGACCGACCCGGGCACGGGCGGCGGAACGATCGACACGAGCGAGCTTCAGCAGGCGCTTCAGGACTACCAGGACGCCCTCGAGGACCGCGAGGCGGCGTACGCCGATAACGACCTCGTCGCGGCCGCGGAGGCCGACCAGCGCATGCAGGACGCCATCGAGCGCGCGATCGAGCTCGCCGACTGACGCCCGCGCGACTGCCCACCCGATCCGTGCTAGGCTCATTCCTTGTGCCGCGGGGTGGAGCAGTTCGGTAGCTCGCTGGGCTCATAACCCAGAGGTCGCAGGTTCAAATCCTGTCCCCGCAACTGAAGAAACACGAAAAGAACCCCGGGCCCGCAAGGGTCCGGGGTTCTTTTGTCGTTCCGGGAATCGCGGAAGCCGGTCTCCCGTTGTGCACTTAATACCCCATGGGGGTATAGTGCATACCGCAACCCCCTATGGGTATGGAGGAACGATGGCGCACGACCACGACCACACATCTCACGCGTCGCTCGAGGCGTCCGACGACGAACTCGCGGTCTGTCCGGTGATGCCGGGCAATGTCGTGGTGAAGAGCGAAGCCGAAGCTGCAGGCCTCTTCCGTGATGTCGACGGCCAGCGATATTGGCTGTGCTGCGAGAGTTGCGGACCCCGATTCGATGAGGATCCCCAGCGATTCGTCGCTGCGGCGGCCACGCTTCCCACGCCCCGCGAGGTGCTCGAACGGCGGGAGTCGTCCCATCACCACTCCCACGAGCCGCACGAGCACGCGTCGCATGGCCACGGTGATGCGCATGCGCACGACCACGAGCACGACTCTCACGAAGGTCACGGTGGCCACGAAGGTCACGAAGGTCACGGCGGTCACGGCGACCACGTCGGCCAGTTCCGGCGGTTGTTCTGGATCATGCTGGCGTTCGCAGCACCCGTCGTCGCGTTCTCGGGCATGTTCGCGATGTTGATCGGCTACGAGCTGCCTGACGTCGCGGTCATCGCGTGGATCTCCCCGGTCCTGGGAACGGTCATGTACTTCTGGGGCGGCTGGCCCTTCCTCACCGGAGCGGTCTCCGAGCTGCGCAGCCGCGCGCCCGGCATGATGCTGCTGATCGGCTTGGCGATCACGGTGGCCTACCTCGCCTCGCTCGGCGCGAGTCTCGGGCTGCTCGATCATCGACTCGATTTCTGGTGGGAGCTCGCGCTCCTGATCGTCATCATGCTGCTCGGCCATTGGATCGAGATGCGCTCGCTCGCTCAGACGACCTCCGCGCTCGACTCGCTCGCCGCACTGCTGCCCGACGAGGCCGAGGTGGTGGATGGTGAGTCGACCCGCACGGTCGCCCCCGCCGAGCTCGTCGTCGGCGATGTCGTGGTGGTGCGGCCCGGCGGCCGGGTCCCCGCCGACGGTCGTGTCGTCTCCGGTTCGGCGAGCATGGACGAGTCGATGATCACCGGCGAGTCCACGACCGTCAGCCGCGGCGAAGGCGCGACGGTGGTCGCCGGGACGATCGCGACCGATTCGTCGATCCGCGTCGAGGTCACGGCGGTCGGCGACGACACGACCCTCGCCGGAATCCGGAAGCTCGTCGCCGAGGCCCAAGGCTCGACGTCGCGCGCCCAGCGCATCGCCGACCGTGCGGCAGCGTGGCTGTTCTGGTTCGCGCTGGGAGCCGGTGTGATCACGGCGATTGTGTGGACCGCAATGGGTCGTCCCGACGACGCCATCATCCGCACCATCACGGTTCTCGTGATCGCGTGTCCCCATGCGCTCGGTCTCGCGATCCCGCTCGTCGTGTCGATCGCGACGGAACGTGCAGCCCGGGGTGGCGTGCTCGTGAAGGACCGCCTGGCGCTCGAGAGCATGCGGACGGTCGACACGATCCTGTTCGACAAGACCGGCACGCTCACCAAGGGTGAGCCCACCGTGACCGCGGTGGAGGCCGCCGGCGGCCGTTCCGAGGATGAGGTGCTAGCTCTGGCGGCGAGCGCCGAGTCCGATTCGGAGCATCCGCTGGCTCGCGCCATCGTGCGGGCGGCGGCGGAGCGCGACCTCGCCGTCCCCACCGCACGTGACATCAGCTCGTCGCCTGCGGTCGGCGTGGCCGCGACCGTCGACGGCACCACCGTCCGCGTCGGCGGTCCGCGCCTCCTGGAGGAGGAGCGCGCCACCGAGCTGCCGGTCGTCGAGGATTGGCGTCGGGATGGCGCGATCATCCTCCACGTGCTGGCCGGGGGAGTCGTCGTCGGCGCCCTCCGGCTGGAGGACGCGATCCGGCAGGAGTCGCGCGAGGCCATCGAAGCTCTGCATGCCCTCGGCCGCCAGGTCGTCATGATCACCGGTGACGCCGAGGCAGTGGCCATGTCTGTCGCCGAGCAGCTCGGGATCGACCGCGTGTTCGCGGGTGTGCGTCCCGAGGAGAAGGCCGCGAAGGTCCGAGAGCTGCAGGCCGAGGGGCGCTCCGTGGCGATGGTCGGTGACGGCGTGAACGACGCGCCGGCGCTCGCACAGGCGGATGTCGGAATCGCGATCGGGGCCGGGACCGACGTGGCGATCGCGTCGGCCGGTGTCATCCTGGCCGGCTCGGACCCGAGATCGGTGCTCTCGGTCATCCAGCTGTCGCAGGCCTCGTACCGGAAGATGAAGCAGAATCTGTGGTGGGCAGCCGGATACAACCTGCTGTCCGTGCCATTGGCGGCGGGAGTGCTCGCCCCGATCGGTTTCGTTCTGCCGATGTCGGTGGGAGCCCTCCTGATGTCGGCCTCGACGATCGTGGTCGCGCTGAACGCGCAGCTCCTTCGTCGCCTCGATCTGCGGCCGGATTCGAGTGTGCGCGAGATCATCGGGCGAGCACGCCCTCAGCACGAGCAAGAGCAGGAGAACGACCATGTCCACTGAACACGCGCACCACGGCTATATCAGCGACAAGGACAAATACCTCGCCCGCCTCAAGCGGATCGAGGGGCAGGCTCGCGGCATCTACCGCATGGTCGACGAGGAGCAGTACTGCATCGACATCCTGACGCAGATCTCGGCCCTGACGAGCGCCCTGCAGGGCGTCGCAGTCGGGCTGGTCGACGACCACCTCAAGCACTGCGTCGCCGACGCGGTCCGGGAGGGCGGCGAGGTCTCCACCGCGAAGCTGGACGAGGCGAGCAAGGCGATCTCGCGCCTCGTCCGCTCCTAGGCGCTCAGTAGTAGAGCAGCGCCTCGTCGATCGACATGAACACGGTGTCGATCTGGTCGTCGCTCGGCGAGAAGGCGACGAGCGGACCGTCGCTCGAGACGCCCACGATCGCATCCTCGGGGAAGAACATGGAGTAGTACTCGCTGTCGCGGTAGGCGTCGAGCTGCTCCTCGGTGACGTCGAAGTCCCAGTCGCCCGATTCCGGATGCACGTAGTCGAGGGCGAGCGCCGCATCCACGGGCTCGACCTGGGCGTCGGCCTCGCTCGCCGCGATGACCACCCGCACCGGGTCGGTGAATCGCGACTCGAGGCTGTCGGCGTCTCCCGCGTCGAACGCTGCGATCACCTCGGCGCGCAACTCGGCAGTCGGATCGCCGACGGGTTCCGGGTCCGGGTCGGGATCCGCGGCGGTCGCGCTCGGCGCCGCGGCGGGCGGTGTGCTCTCGGAGGGGCCGGGGATGTCGGTGGAGCACGCGGTGAGCACGCCCGCGATGGCGACCGCGATGAGCCAGAGGGCGGGGGTGGAACGTGAGCGCAGGGGCACGGTGCACCTCGATCTTGCGGTGGTGGTTGCCTGATGCTAGCTGAGCCGGGCGACATCGGGCAGGCCCCCGTCGAGGCGTAGTGTGACCGTTATGAACGCCGAGGACACCCCCTTCGCGGTCGCCGTCGCCCAGTTCGCTCCCGGGGATGACACGGCCGCCAACCTCGACGAGATCTCCCGTCTCGCGGTCGACGCGGCCTCGCGCGGCGCGATGCTCGTGGTGTTCCCCGAGTACTCCTCCTACTTCACCCCGACGATGGGCGCCGACTGGGTGGAACATGCGCAGACCCTGCACGGCCCGTTCGTGCGGGGGCTCGCCGAGATCGCCGCAGAGCTCGGCATCCATCTCGTCGCGGGCATGCTCGAGGTCGTCCCCGGTGAGCCCGAGCGGGCCGCGAACACGATCGTCGCGCTCGATCCGAGCGGTGAGCTCGTGGCCCACTACCGCAAGACGCACCTGTACGACGCGTTCGGGCAGCGGGAGTCGGACTGGATCGTCGCAGGCCCCGTGGAGGACCCCCGCACGTTCGAGGCGGGCGGCTTCACCGTGGGCCTGCAGACCTGCTACGACGTGCGCTTCCCCGAGGTCACGCGGCGACTCGTCGATGCGGGCGTCGACCTCGTCCTCCTGCCGAGCGAGTGGGTGCGGGGTCCGCTCAAGGAGTCGGCGTGGCGCACGCTCGTCACGGCGCGCGCGATCGAGAACACTGTCTACGTCGCCGCGGCCGACCAGGCGCCGCCGGTGGGTGCCGGAAACAGCATGGTCGTCGACCCGATGGGGGTCGAACTCGCCACGATCGGCGAGGCGACCGATGTGGCCGTTGCGTGGATCTCGCCCGCCCGCATCCGCTCGGTGCGCCACCTCAACCCGGCGCTCGAGCTGCGCCGGTACCGCGTCGAGCCGCGCTGAGTCGCGTCTCCTCGGTTCTCAGGCGCTCGCGAGCGCCGCACCGGCCGCCGAGCGTGCCTGGATGGCGACCACGATGAGCACGATGCCACCGAGCACCGCATACGCGCCGAGCACGTAGATGAGGCCGACAAGGGCCGCGAGCGGCGTGGAGAACAGCAGGATCGCGAGCAGCACGCCGAACAGGATCGACAGCGCGCCGAACACGATCCCGAGCGTCTTGCGTCCGCCTCCGGCCATCGACGCCGCCGCCGGGATCGAGAAGATGCCGCCGATGATCGCCCACACCGCGACGATCCAGAGCAAGACCAGCAGGGCGAATGCGCCCGCGAGGAGCGGGAAGATGAGCACGAGCACGCCCGCCACGATGCCCACGATGCCGATCGTGAGCAGCCAGCCCCAGCTGCTGTCCTCCTTGCGGATCGAGATCGCGTGCATGATGTTCACGACGCCGTCGACGACGGTGTAGATCCCGAAGACCCAGAAGACGGCCCCTGCGGTCGCGACCGGCCAGATGAAGGCCAGGATCCCGAGGATCACGGCGAAGATGCCCCGCAAGAGCACGAGCCACCATACGGACTTGATGAAGCGGCTGACCTGGATGACGTCGTCGGTCGACATGGTGGTGGTCTCCATCCCGGCGACATTCGCGCCGTCGGGGCGAGCCTAGCGAGGCAGCGCGCCGGCGACCAGAGACTCCGCGAAACGGCGGAAGACCTCCTTGCCCGGGGAGGTGTCGGTCACGTCCGCGTCGACGCCGCGCTCGAGCAGCATCGCGAGCGCCGAGCACACCTCGTCCAGCCCCGCCCAGGGCGCCGTCAGCGAGACCCCGTAGCCGAGCGATCGCACGAGCGCCACGACGGCTTCCGCGTCGACGTCCTCCCGGACCATACCCGCGTGCTGCAGCGCCGGCAGCAGCTGCGGGTGGATGGAGAGCTCGGGGATCGAACCCATGCCATCCAGCGCGCTGACAATCTGCGCGATGCCCCCCGGCGCCATGAGGTGCAGCGCCCGCAGCAGGGGGCGCTCGTAGATACCGCAGATGACATAGGAGAAGATCCGCGATGCGAGCCCACCGCGCGGGTCGCGTTCGACATTGTCGGAGACGGAGGTGACCGCCTCGAGCATCTCGCGCGCAAGAAGCGCTTCGAACACCGACTCGAGGGTCGGGTGCTGATCTTCGACGACCGCACGGGCGATGCCTGTCCGGCTCGCGATGGAGCCGTGGGTGAGCGTGTCGACGCCGTCTGAGATGAGGATCTCGGCTGCCGCGTCGAGGATCCGGTCGGACGTCGGGATAGTGGGCTGCATGTGGTCCGCCTCGGGTGCAATCAGTGGTGGTGCGGAGCGGTGATGCGAGGGTTTGGGCACAGCTTATGCGCGGAATGAAACGTTCTGTGAACCCCCTTCGGGGGTGGCCCGTGGGGGTCCGCCGATCAGTCGACAGCGCCCCGGAGCCCGGCGAGGCGATGTGCCGCCTCATCCAGAACCTCGAGGCGCTTGCAGAACGCGAATCTGACGAGCGTACGGTAGCCGTCGCGTCGCTCGGGGGCGACGAAGGCGCCGAGCGGCACACCGACCACCCCCGCGAGCTCGGGGAGGCGGCGGCAGAACGACTCGGCGTCGGTCACGCCGAGCGGGGCCGCATCCGCGATCACGAAGTATGAGCCGGCGGGGCGCGAGACCGCGAAGCCCGCCGCGCGGAGGCCCGCCGAGAGGACGTCGCGACGCTGCTGGAGTTCCGCGGCGGCTCCGTCGAAGAACGCATCGGGCAGATCGAGCCCGCGCGCGATCGCGGGCTGGAACGGGGCGCCGTTGACGTAGGTGAGGAACTGCTTCACCGCGAGGATCGCATCCCGTACCGGAGCAGGCGCGGTCAGCCAGCCGATCTTCCACCCCGTGGTGCGGAAGGTCTTTCCCGCGGACGAGATCGACACGACCCGCTCACCAGCGCCCGGTCGTGTGGCCGCAGGCACGTGGCGGACGCCGTCGAAGACCAGATGCTCGTAAACCTCGTCGGTGACGACGTACGCGTCGAACCGATGCGCGAGCTCGATCGCCACATCGAGGAACGCCGGCTCGAGAACGGTGCCCGTCGGATTGTGAGGGCTGTTGAGCAGGATCACTCGGGTGCGCTCGCCGACCGCGGCCCGGAGGGCGTCCGGATCCGGCTGGAAGTCGGGGGTCGCGAGAGGAACCGCGACGCGGCGGCCACCCGCGAGCGCGATGAGAGCGCCGTATGCGTCGTAGCTCGGCTCCAGCACCACGACCTCGTCTCCATGGCCGACGAGAGCGAGCAGAGTCGCGGCGATCGCCTCCGTCGCCCCGGCCGTGACGAGCACCTCATTCTCGGGGTCGACCTCCAACCCGTAGAACCGCCGTTGGTGGCGAACGATCGCCTCCCGCAGCTCCTGGGTGCCGAGGCCCGGCGGGTACTGGTTCACACCGTCGGCGATCGCTGCACGTGCGGCGTCGAGCACCTCCGTCGGGCCGTCTTCGTCGGGGTATCCCTGCCCGAGGTTGATCGCGCCCGTGCGTGCCGCGAGGGCGGACATCTCGGCGAAGATCGTCGGACGCGGATCCCCATGCTCGTCGAGCAGGAACGCGCCGCGTGCCGCACGCCGCCAGGGTGATTCGCTCACGCCTCACACGCTATCGGGCAGGTCACAACGACGCCGAAGTAGGCTCCCAGGGACGACTTATGGTTCGTTCAGCTTCGAGTTGGAGCCTGGCGGAGCTGAAAGGAGCACCACCCATGTCTGAGACTCCGTCGTCCGAGACGCCCACACCCGAGGACGGCGCGCCCGCCGCGCCGCAGCCCACCGCGGAGTTCCCTCCGCCCGCTCCGATCGTCGCGCCCGCCGACCAGCCCGCGCCCGTCGCGCAGCCCGTAGCCGAACCCGTCGCACCTGCGGCGGAGTCGGCTCCCGCACCGCAGCACGCGCCCGCAGTGCAGTCCGCCTTCGTGCCGCCGTCGACGCAGCACGCGCAGCCCACCGAGCCCCTCCCGCCCGCAGGCCTGGTTCCTCCGTCGTTCGCTGCGGCGCCTCCGGCTGCACCCCCCGCGTCGCCCTCTGCTGCCACCGGGCAGCCCGAGTCCCGACCGCGATCGATCATGGTTCCGGTGATCGCGGCGGCCGTGGTCGCTGCCCTCCTCGGAGGTGGCGCCGGCGCCGGGGTCGCCGCGTGGGCGATCACGAGCCAAGACGACACCACGACCGCGAGCTCCGCCGGTTCCAACCAGACGATCACCGTCAACAACCCCGACAGCGTGGATGTCGTCACGGCTGTCGCGGCGAAGGCTGCACCGTCCGTCGTCACGATCTCCGTGACCACGTCGAGTGCAGGAGGCACCGGATCCGGCGTCATCCTCAGCGAAGACGGCTACGTGCTCACGAACACGCACGTGGTGACCCTCGACGGCGAGTCGGCCGACGGCACGATCGAGGTCACGACCTCCGACGGGCACATCTACTCCGCGGAGGTCGTGGGGCTCGACCCGATCGTCGATCTCGCGGTCCTGAAGCTCGATGGCGCCTCCGGTCTCACTCCGATCGAGTGGGGCGACTCCGACTCCCTCGACGTGGGCGACCAGGTGATCGCGATCGGCGCACCGCTCGGCCTGTCGAACACGGTGACCGACGGCATCGTCAGCGCGCTGGATCGCAGCATCCAGATCGCGTCGTCGGCTGTTCCGGACGACACGACCGGCGACAGCGACAGCACGCCCGACGACAACCAGAACGGCGGCCAGGGTCCGTTCGACTTCTGGAACTTCGACGACAGCCAGGGCCAGAGCGGCAGCTCGAGCACGAGTTCGACGATCTCGCTGCCCGTCATCCAGACCGACGCGGCGATCAACCCGGGTAACTCCGGCGGAGCCCTCGTCGACTCCGAAGGCCGCCTGGTCGGCATCAACGTCGCGATCGCCTCGACCGGTTCGAGCAGCTCGAGCCAGAGCGGATCCATCGGCGTGGGCTTCTCGATCCCCGCGAGCCTCGCGCAGCGCGTCGCCGAGGAGATCATCGCCGACGGCGAGGCCACCCACGGCCTGCTCGGCGCGAGCGTCACGACTGCGACCTCCTCCGAGTCGGATGTCGTGGGCTCGGTGATCCAGGAGGTCACGAGCGGCGGCGCGGCGGCGGCGGCCGGACTCGAGGCCGGAGACGTGGTCACGAGCTTCAACGGCCACCCGATCACGAGCAGCACCGATCTGACCGCTCAGGTGCGGGCGCTCGCCGCCGGCAGCCAGGCCGAGCTCGTGTATCTGCGTGACGGAGAGTCGCACACCGTGACGGTCACGCTCGGTCAGCTCTGACCTGACAGATCCCGAGAGGGGCGCAGGCGTCGCGACGGCGCCTGCGCCCCTCTGTGTGTGCGGCGCATGTGTGTGGCGCATGCATGCGGGGCGGGCATGGGGGATTGCTAGGCTCGTCGGCGCCGCGATCCACGCGGTGACTCGGGAGGACGGATGGCCGACGCACCCGACGCGACCCCCGGGGTCTCGTACGTGATGCCGGTGCTCAACGAGGTGGGATACCTCGCGGCGGCCGTCGAATCGGTGCTCTCGCAGAGCTACGACGGGCCCGTCGAGGTGATTCTCGCCCTCGGACCATCGACCGACGGCACGGCGAAGGTCGTCGAAGAGCTCGTCGCCCGCGATGAGCGCATCCGGGTGGTCGAGAACCCGGGCATGGACATCCCCATCGGCCTCAACCTCGCGATCGCGGCCGCCCGGCATCCCGTCGTGGTCCGGGTCGACGCGCACACCGAGCTCTCGGACGGGTACACGCGGCTGGGCGTCGAGGTGCTCGAGCGCACCGGTGCGGCGAGTGTGGGCGGCGTGATGGTCGCGGAGGGCCGGCCCGGGGTGCAGGCGGCAGTGGCGCGTGCCTACAACAGCCCGCTCGGGCTCGGGGGAGGCGCCTACCACCGCAGCGATGCGCGCGAGGGCCCCGCGGAGTCCGCGTACCTCGGCGTGATGAGGGCCGAGGTGCTCCGCAGCGTCGGCGGGTACGACGAGACCGTGCGTCGTGGCGAGGACTGGGAGCTGAACTTCCGCATCCGGGAGTCCGGACACCGCGTGTGGTTCGATCCGCGGCTGCGGGTTCGGTACTGGCCGAGATCGAGTTGGGGCGCGCTCGTGCGCCAGTTCTGGGCCACGGGCGTGTGGCGCGGCGAGCTCGTTCGCCGCCTCGGCACGCGGAACTCGTTGCGGTACTTCGCTCCTCCCGTGCTGGTCGTCGATCTGCTGCTGTGTCTCGTGCTCGCGCCGCTCATGATCGCGGGGGTGGTCTCCGGCTGGCCGGCATGGCTGCTCTCGCTCGCCTATCTCGGGCCGCTCGCATACCTCGTGATGCTGGTGGTCGCCGCAGTCGGATCGCACGGCGGTCTCGCCGACCGCCTCCGTTTCGCCTACGCGCTCGCCCTCATGCACCTGAGCTGGGGCTCGGCGTTCCTCGTCGGCGCCACCCGGGGTGCACGCGATGCCGTCGACACCTCGCGCACCGAATCCTGACGGCGCGGCTCAGAGCCATCCCGCGTCGGTCATGCGGCGGACGACACGCATGCCCGCTGACCCGTCGTCGAGCGGGGTGAAGCGCTCCCGCCAGCGCGCGGCTTCCGCCCGGTAGCGCTCGCGGATCAACTCGACATCGGCGATCGCGTCGGCGAGTTCCTCACGGGTGCGCACCACGGGGCCTGGCGCCTCGGCGAGCAGGTCGAAGTAGAAGCCGCGCAGGTCGGAGCTGTAGTGCACGAGGTCGGGCGTGAAGAAGATGATGGGCCGTCCGGTCGCCGCGAAGTCGAACATCACCGAGGAGTAGTCGGTCACGAGGACGTCGGCGATCTGGAGCAGCTCGGCGACGTTCGGGTAGCTCGTGACGTCGATGAGCCGCTCCGCCTCGAGGTCGCGTCCATAGCGCAAGGTGCGCGAGTGGCCGCGGACGAGCAGCACGTGGTCGTCGCCGAGGTCGGCCGCGAAGCTCGTGAGGTCGAGATAGTCGACCATCTCGGTGCGGTCGTCGCGCCAGGTAGGCGCGTAGAGCACCACACGCGCATCCGCCGGGATGCCGAGCGTGCGCCGCACGGACGACGCATCGGATTCTGAGACCAGACGGTCGTTCCGCGGGTAGCCCTCGTCCCAGGTGGGGCGGGCGAACGCATACGCGGAGGCGAAGATGCGGGAGGCGTACGAGTTCTGGGTGAGCAGCGCGTCCCACCGGGCGCTCTCTCGGCGCACGGCGATCCTCGTGCGCAGGCCGACCCCCGCCCGGTCGAGCGCGAGACGCTTCAGCATGGTTCCGTGCCAGGTCTGCAGCACATGCTGGTGCGGACGTCGGCGGTAGCGCTTGCGCAGCCAGTCGTTGACGATGAGCACCCGCGCCGATCCGCGGACGCGCCACCACTCGCGGCTTCCCTCGACGAGGCGCACGTCGCCCTCGGGAACCGCCACCGAGCCGTCGGCGACACTCCAGTACCGGGTGACGTCGGGATGCATACGCCGGAGCATCTGGGCGATTCCGGCGGGATTGCACGACGCCGACTGCCCGTAGAAGCTCTCGAGGAAGACGGCCCGCTCGGGCTCGGGTGTGCCGCGGCGGTAGGCGCGTTCGAGGCGCTTCTGAGCGCGCGGCCCGCGTTCGTCGTCCGCGAGAGGCGCGGAGACATGCAGAACGAGGCCACCCGCGTGCCGCACGAGCTCCGCGTGAAACAGCGGATGCGTGAGCTTCGCGGGCAGCGCTCCGGCGACCTCGAGGCGGCTCGTCGGCACCTCACCCTCGAGCCGGACGCGGTAGCTGCCCGAGGGCAGGGCGAGACCCGGCGTGCCCCAGCGCTCGCCGAGCAGGGGGAGCTGGACCTCGATCCGTGTCGTCGCGTCTGCGGCGGCATCCACTCGCGCCCGCGCGCCTTCGAGGCGCACCGACGTGACCTCGCGCACCGGATCCTCGATCGCGAGACGGAGCACGGGCGCGTCGTGCGCCTCGTCGAACTGTGCCTCGACGACCCGCGCGCGGGACATCGGCGCATCGACCGCAGCCGGAAGGCGGGCGCCGTGCCCGGTCCGCTCCAGGATCTCGCGCAGGACGCGATCTGCCGCATGACCTTCGGGGTAGTCGATGTGCTCTTCGCGCAGCCACCGGCTGTGGCGGGCGATGCGGCGACCGAGCGAGGACTCCGCCCCCGCGTCGAGGTGCTCGAGCACGTGCGGCCATCGCGTGACGTACCGGTCGTCGCTGAAGGTCCGGTAGTTCTCATACAGCCCACGGGCCCGGGCGTAGCGCTCGACGTCCGGCGCGAGGAAGATCACCGGTCCGCCGGTGAGGGCGTAGTCGTACGCGATCGACGAGTAGTCCGTCACGAGCGCGTCGATTCCGGGCAGCACGGGCGTGACGTCGACGATGCGGTCGCCGCCGAGCAGCCGTATGCGGTCGGAGGCGGCCGTGCCCCCCGCGTAGTCGCCGATCCCGAGCGGATGCGCGCGCACGAGCAGCACCGCGTCGCGCGCGTCCAGCCAGCGGGCGATCAGCGCCCAGTCATCGGAGGTCGGGACGCCGGGGTCGGGTGCGCCGTCGCGCCAGGTCGGGGCGTAGAGGATCACGCGCGAGTCCTCCTCGAGCGGCCCGACCGCGTCCGCGAGCCGCGCCCGCGCCGCCGCTCGCTGCGCGTCCGGGTCGATGCCCTTTCCGGAGTCGAGCAGGGCGTCGTCGCGGATGTCGCCGACCGCCACCACGCGATCCGGGCGCACTCCGAAGGCCGAGACGATCCGCGGGGCGACGAGCTCCGAGGCCACGGGGAAGAGTGAGATGCCACGCCCCGCGAACCGGTAGGCGCGCCTCAACAGCGCGCGCACGAGCCGATGATCCGGCACCCCGCGGATGCGGAGGGTCGCGGGGGAGTCGAGGTGCAGCTTCTTGAGCGGGATGCCGTGCCACAGCTGCACGACGAACGCGCGCGAGGTCGCGTAGCGGTTCGCATCCCCGAAACCGTGCGTGACCACGACCACGCGGGCGCGCAGCGTCGCCCAGAAGCCGCGGGCCGAGTGCTTGAGCACGGCGTCCATGCCGCGCCCGCGCGCATCGGCGCACTCCGCCTCGGACGACGCCAGCCACACCATCCGTGTCTCGTCGCCGAGCAGCTCGGTCGCCCGGAGGTAGAGCGGCAGCGCTCCCTCGCCGAGGCCGATCCCCGATCCGAACACCCACAGACGGGAGCTGCGGGGCACCAGCAGCGCGGCGAGCGCCCCGAGCGCGTAGAGGGGCAGACGGAGCAGCTTGCGGGCGTTACCGGCGCCGAAGGTGAAGGTCGCCGACACGGTCCCGATTCTGTCACGCGTGGGAGCGGCGACGAGGCATGCGCGGCGCTGCAACCGAACGATAACGATGCCCCGCATCCGCCGATCCGGTCCGGGGGCGGCTGCTGTAATGGGGAGGGCGCCGTGTGCGCCGAGGAAGGAAGCACGGATGGGGATCGCCGCCGACCTGCGCGCTGCACGACGGGTGATCCGCAACGCGATGCGCTCCCGACAGACCTCGCGCGAGCTGGCCCGCCGCATCGCCGAGCACGGGGCGGGCGAGCCGTCCGAGGTCGACATCGTCGTCTACTTCGCCGACACGCGGGTGAATCTCTACCAGATCCGCCAGTGGTACGCCCCGCTCGCGGAGCTCGCACGAACCCATCCGGTGACGATCCTGACGCGCAGCCCGGGTGCGACGCTCATCCTGCAGGACGAGGCGCCCGTACCCGTGGTCTACCGGCGCAAGGTCACCGATCTGGAGGCGTTCGTCGGGCGCCATCGCGTGCGCATCGTGTTCTACGTGAACCAGAACATGAAGAACTTCCAGATGTTCCGGTACGCCCGCATGTGGCACGTGTTCATCAACCACGGCGAGTCCGACAAGATGTACATGACCTCCAACCAGTTCAAGGCGTACGACTACGCGTTCGTCGCCGGGCAGGCCGCGATCGATCGCCTGTCGCACAAGCTGTGGGGGTACGACGTCGCGCGCAAGGCCATCCCGATCGGCCGGCCGCAGGCCGACCACTTCGCGGGCGAGGTTCCGTACCCGGATGACGATCGCACGGTCGTGCTGTACGCGCCCACCTGGGAGGGCGACCGCCCGGCGGCCGCCTACGGCTCGATCGCGTCCCACGGTGTTGCGATCGCGGAGGCGGTGCTCGCGTCGCCGCAGTACCGGCTCGTCTATCGCCCGCATCCGCGGTCCGGGGTCATCGACCCGGCATACCGCGCGGCGAACGAGCGGATCATCGCCGCGATCGCGGCAGCGAACACCGCCGAGCCGACCGCGCATCACGTGTTCGACGACGGCCCGCAGCTCGGGTGGCAGCTCGCCGACGCGGATGTCGCCATCACCGACATCTCGGCGATGGTGTACGACCGCCTCGCGGTCGGCAAGCCGATCCTCGTGACCCGGCCCTCGTCGCCGCTCGCCGAGGTCGACGAGACCGGATTCCTCGGATCCGCCGAGTGGGTCCACGCCGCGGACGCGCCCGGCATCCTCGCCGAGATCGACCGGGTGCTCCACGACGAAACCGCACTCGACAGCCTCGCCCACTGGTCGTCGCACCACTTCGGCGACACCTCGCCGGGCGCCGCGACGGCGCGGTTCCATGCCGCCGTGGAGCAGCTGATCGCCGAGTGGGACCGCCACGCCGCCGTTCACGCCGGTGATCGGCTCACCTCTGAGTCCGATCCGTTCGATCAGGATGAGGACGACGAGGGTTTCCCAGCATCCGGTGACTAGTCGTCGCTGACGCGCGTGATGGCCTTCCGTCGCGCGGCGATGCGGCGGATCCCACGCACGGGGTCGCCGCTCACTGACGGCCGCGGCTCGGTCTCCGGCGGGAAGAACCTCGGGGGCGGTCCGAATGCCGTGCGCGCCGTCGCGACGACCCGGCGCCCCAGCAGCTGATTCGCGGTACCACCGACCACCGCACCGACGCCGAACGGCAAGACCCGCCCGACGATGCCGCCGCCCGCCGTCGCCAGCAGGCGGGGCAGGTAGACGGTGCGGACGCGGTCCATGAACTGGGCGACCACCGTGCGGGGGAGGTTCTTGGCGATGAGCGCGCCCCAGAACTCGGTGCGCCCCTTCGCTTGCCCGGTCGCCTGCCCGGCAAGCTGGCCGAGCAGTTCCTGTGCCGGCCCGCCGATCACCATCGCGAGGACGAGCGCCCGTGCGCGGTCGGGGTCGTCGACGGGGATGCCGTGCAGCTCCGCCACCGATTGCGCGAACAGTGCAGTCGCCTCTAGAAACAGCACTGTCTCGGCCCCCGAGAGCGCGAGAGCCGCACCGGTTCCCACCGCGGGCACTGCGGCCGCGACACCGACTCCCGCGCCACTCGTCGTCACGGTGGCGAGGTAGCGGCGCTCGAGGGAGCGCAGCACCTGCCACGGTGCGGCATCCGGATGGCGTCCGCGGACGGCGCGCAGATGGGCGAGCACGACCGGCCGATGCACCGACATCACGCGATCGAGGATCGCGTCGACACGCGCCCCGGTGACGGACGGCGCCGGTTCGCTCGGTGCGTTGCTCGGCTCATCCATCCCCTCACGCTACGTCGGGTGAGGGGCTGACACCATGCCGCCGGGAATTCACCCGGCGACCCCCGCGCGTTCACCGCTCGCTCGTCGCCCGCTCACACGCGCGCCTCAGGCTCGCCCGAAGGAGGGCCGGAATGGTGGAGCGTGCGAACGACGAGCGCGCCCGTGCGGCCGTCGCATGGGTGGAGTCGCCGCTGCAGCTTCTCGCCGCAGCGGAGTGGGCCCATCGCCATCGTACGCGCACCGGAGGCACCACTTCCGTGATGCTGCGGATCACCGATCCTCACGTTGTCTCCGCGGCCGAAGAGCTTCGTCGCATGGGCGCCCCCTTCGTCCGGTTCGAGCCGTACGTCGGGATCCCCTGGGCCCGCCTCGCCGGATCGCGGCACTGGGTCGTCGGGGATCCGATGTCGGGGCAGTTCCGTGCGGCTCTGAGCGTGCTGCCCTCGCCTCGCCGGGTCTCTCTCGTGGACGACGGATCGATGATCGTGCGCGCCATGGCCGCCATCGCAGGCGAGACCCACTACTCGCGCCCCGGCCACGCCGAGTCGCGGATGAAGACGGTGCTGGGCGAGTTCGCCGGCGCCCGACTGCGTCGTCTCGCTCACGAGCGCCGACTCGAGCTGTTCACCGCCTTCCCCGCAGCGCTGCCCACGGCCGAGCGTCTCGGCGCGACGATCGCGATCGACGAATTCGCGTGGCTCCGCGACGCCGCGGCGCGCGGTCTCGCTCCCGAGATCGACCTTCCCGGAGAGCGACTCGTGCTGGGCACCGCACGTGTCGTCGACGGGCAGCTCTCCGCTGAGGACCACCTCCGATGGGTCGCGCGACTCGCTCGCGACGAACCCGTCGGCTACCTCCCGCATCGCCGGGAGGCCCCGGAGCAGCTCGCAGCAGTGGCTGCGCTCCCGGGCGTCACGGTCGTGCGCACCGGCCTGCCCGTCGAGATAGCCCTTGCGGGGGCCAGGCGCCCGCTCGAGATCCACGCGCTCCCGACGAGTGCGACGACGACGCTGTCCGCGGTCCTGCGGGGGAGCGGCAGCGTCATCCGGACCGGCAGCATCCCGACCGCGTCCGGCCACGGAAGGACGCCCGCATGAGCGAGACCGTCGCGATCATCCCTGCGCGGGGCGGCTCGCGGGGCGTGCCCCGCAAGAACGTCCGCCGGGTGGGCGGGGTGCCGCTCATCAGCCGTGCGGTTCGGACGGCGACGGCGGCACGCGGAATCGATCGCGTGGTGGTGACGACCGACGATCCGGAGATCGCCGCCCACGCAAGCGCCGCCGGAGCGGAGATCGTCGATCGTCCGGCAGAGATCGCAGGCGACACCGCCAGCTCCGAATCCGCGATCGATCACGCCCTCGAGGTGCTCGCCTCGCGCGGAGTCGACGTGGGGATCGTCGTGTTCATTCAGGCGACCTCGCCGTTCATCGAGGCGCGAGACATCGCGGGGGCCGTGGATGTCGTGCGATCCGGGGATGCCGACGTGGTGTTCTCCGCGGTGCCGTCGTGGGGCTTCCTCTGGCGACCGGCAGCTGACGGGCGCGGGGTCGAGGGGGTCAACCATGACCCGTCCCACCGGCCGCGTCGGCAGGAGCGCGACCCGGAGTACCTCGAGACCGGCGCCTTCTACGTACTGGACGCCGACGGATACCGTGCCGCCCGCCACCGCTTCTTCGGGGTCGTCGAGGCGGCGCTCGTCGCCGAGGCGGGGTCGATCGAGATCGACACCGAAGAGCAGCTGCGTCTCGCCGGGATGATCGCCGTCGAGTTCGAGCGCGGCACACCGATCGGCGTCGACGCGGTCGTCACGGACTTCGACGGTGTGCACACCGACGACCGGGCTCTTGTCGGCGAAGACGGCAGCGAGTTCGTCACCGTCAGCCGCTCGGACGGGATGGGCGTCGCGCGCCTCGTCCGCGCGGGAATCCCCGTGCTCATCCTCTCCACCGAGCGCAGCAGGGTGGTCGCCGCGCGCGCACGCAAGCTCGGAGTCGAGGTGCGGCACGGCCTCGACGACAAGGCGGCGGCGCTCGCCGAGTGGGCGGCGGATGCCGGGATCTCGCTCGAGCGGATCGCCTACCTCGGCAACGACGTCAACGACCTCGGATGCCTGGAGCTCGTGGGTTGGCCCGTCGCCACCCCGGGCGCCCACCCGCTCGTGCAGGCCGCCGCCCGCACCGTGCTGGAACGCGCGGGAGGCGACGGCGCCGTCCGTGAGCTCGCCGAGCGCGTGCTGGCCGATCGATCCACCCCACGAGAGGACTCACGCGGATGAGCATCACCATCGGTTCCCGGGACGTCGGTCGCGACGCACCCGTCTACGTGATCGCCGAGATCGGACTGAACCACAACGGTGACGTCGACCTCGCGAAGGCGCTCATCGACGTCGCCGCGGATGCCGGCGCGCAGGCGGTGAAGTTCCAGAAGCGAACCCCCGAGATCTCCACTCCGGAGCACATGCGCGACGTGCGGCGCGAGACGCCCTGGGGCGAGATGAGCTACCTCGAGTACCGCTACCGGGTCGAGTTCGATCGTGAGCAGTACGTCGAGATCGGCGACTACGCGACGCTGCGCGGGCTCGACTGGTTCGCCTCCCCGTGGGATGTGCCAGCCGTCGGCTTCCTCGAGGATCTCAATGTGGTGGCGCACAAGGTCGCGTCGGCGTCGCTCACCGACCACGAGCTCCTGCGAGCGCTCGCCGACACAGGCAAGCCGATCATCCTGTCGACCGGCATGTCGACGCTCGAGCAGATCGATGCCGCCGTGCGGATCCTCGGCACCGAGCGGCTCGTGCTCATGCACGCCACCTCCACCTATCCGCTCCCGCCGGAGGAGGCGAACCTGCGGATGATCGCGACCCTCGGCGATCTCTACCCGGGGGTGCCGGTCGGGTACTCGGGTCACGAACGCGGGCTCCAGATCTCGCTCGCCGCGGTTGCGCTGGGTGCGGTCGCGGTCGAACGGCACATCACCCTCGATCGGACGATGTGGGGGTCCGACCACGCGGCCTCGCTCGAGCCGACCGGGTTCGACCACCTCGTGCGCGATATCCGCATCATCGGGGAGGCGCTGGGCGACGGGGTCAAGCGCGTCTTCCCGGGTGAGGTCGCGCCGATGGAGAAGCTCAGGCGGGTGACGGTCTGAACGGCCCGCACCTCGAGCCGGATCGGCCGATGCGCGTCGTTGCGATCGCCGACAGCGACTCGTACGTCAAGTGGGCGGCGGCGACGCTTGCCGCGCTTCCCGACGACGTCGAACGCTCACTCGTGATCGTCGACACACGTGCCGCGCCGAGCGCGACCCAGCGGAGCGCCGCACTCCACGGCAGCGGGATCGGGTCGGACGACGTGACCCTCGCCACCCTTCCTGAGTTGCGCCGAGTCATCGCCCCGCGAGGCGCCGACGTGGTGCTCGTCGCCACGCGCGGCCCGCAGGCGCGCGTGCTGCTGCGCGAGCTCGCGAAGCTCGACCCGAGGCCGGTGCTGGTGAGCGGGATGCCGGGCATCTCGGTGCCAGCGACGCGGAAGGCCCTCATCTTCCGGCACCAGGCCGATCTCTTCGTCGTCCACAGTCGGCGCGAGGTGCGCGAGTTCCGGGTCCTCGCCCGTGAGCTCGGGGCGGATCGCGCCATCGCGATGGCCGCTCTCCCGTTCGCCCGGGAGTCGGTGGCGCAGCAGGCGGAGGGGGAGGACCTCGTCTTCGCCGTCCAGTCCGTCGTGCCGGCCGAGCTCGACGACCGACGGGCCGTCGCGCGGATGCTCATCGCTGCGGCGGAGGACGACCCCGGCCGCCGCGTCGTGGTGAAGGTCCGCGCCATGGGCGCCGAGCGGCAGACCCACGACGAGCGGTTCCCGATCCCCGACCTCATCGCAGCGGAGCTCGAGGGACGACGGATGCCGCAGAACCTCGTCGTGTCGGGCGAGCCGATGTCCACGGCGCTGGAGCGTGCCCACGGCCTCGTGACCGTGAGCTCCACCGCGGTGCTCGAGGCGATCGCACGGCGCATCCCGGTGATCGCGCTCGATGACTTCGGTATCTCCCCGGTGCTCATCAACGAGGTGTTCCGCGGGAGCGGACTTTTCGGGGGAGCGGATGACGTCGTGGCGCGCCGTTTCCGCCACCCCGACCCGTCGTGGGTCGACGACAACTACTTCCACGCGCCCGCACAGGACGACCTCGTGCCGCGTCTCCGTGAGCTCGTCGAGGCCCGCCGCGCAGGCGAGCTCGCGCCCCGTGCCGCGCAGCCCCTCTGGGGTGGTGCCCTCCGTCTGCGGTGGCAGCGGATGCTGGCGTTCCCAGACAGCGAGCCGCGGTCCGTCCGTGTGGCGCTGCTCACGGTCGGTGTGCCCGCCCGCGCCGGTGCGGTGCTCGTGCGGCGTGCGCGTCGCGCGGTGCGCGCGTACCGCGGACGCCTGATCGATCAGACGGTGCCGTAGTCGGCGTTGTACCGGTCCACGACCTCGCGGATCGACGCGTCGAGCACGAGGGCGCCCTTGTCGAGGTAGAGCCCGCGCGTGCAGAACCGCAGCAGATCCCGCTCGCTGTGCGAGACGAAGAACAGGGTCCGTCCGCCCGCGAGCAGCTCCTCGATGCGGCGGTAGCACTTCTCACGGAAGGCCTTGTCGCCCACCGCGAGAACCTCGTCGACGAGGATGATCGGCTCCTCCAGGCGCGAGATCACCGCGAATGCGATGCGCACCTTCATGCCGCTCGACAGGTGCTTGTAGGGGGTGTCGACGAAGTCGCCGATCTCGGCGAAATCGATGATCTCGGCGAAGCGCTCGTCGATCTCCCGCCGGGTCATCCCGTGCAGCCCCGCCGTGAGGTACACGTTGTCGCGCACCGAGAGGTCGTTGACGAAACCGCCGGTGATCTCGATGAGCGGCGCGACCCCTTCGCGGACTTCGACGGCGCCCTCGTCTGCGTAGACGACCTGCGCCACGAGCTTCAGCAGGGTCGACTTACCCTGGCCGTTGCGGCCCACCACGCCGATCGCCTCGCCCGCGCGCACCTCGAAGTCGACCCCTCGCAGTGCCCAGAACTCGCCGGGCCGGGTTCGACGGTTGCGGCCCGCGAACAGGTCCTTGAAGCTCCGGCGCGACGAGCGGTTGCGCTTGTACCGGATCCCGGCGCCGCGGACGGCGATCACGATGTCCTCGTCGGCCATCAGATCTCCTTCAGCACCGTGCGGATGGTGCGCGAGAACACCGCGGTACCGATGGCGAGCAGTCCCAGCGAGATCACCGCGGCGATCCCCACCGCGAACCAGTCGAGCTCCTGCGGGAAGAACGCCGCGCGGTAGAGCGAGAAGATACCGGTCAACGGGTTGAAGGCGCCCCAGAAGTGGAAGTCGATGGGGGTCGTGGGCAGGTCGCGGATGCCGTAGATGATGGGCGAGGCGTAGAAGACGAATCGCAGGGCGAGCTTCACGGCACGCTCGAGGTCGCGGAAGAACACGACGAGGGGCGCGACGATCAGGCCGATGCCCACGGTGAGGATCGTCTGCAGCACGATCGCGAGGATCGACCACAGGGCTTCCGGATGCAGCTGCGCCGGGTCGTCCGTCCACAGGCTGAGCACCGCGAACACGACGAGCACGGGGATGCTCGCGAGGAACTCGATGCCCTTGGAGAGCACCAGTCGCGTGACCCAGATGGTGCGGGGGATCGTAGTGGAGCGGATGAGCTTGGACTCGCGGGTGAACGCGCGCGTGCAGTCCGACACGGCGCCGGTGAACCACATCCAGGGCAGGAGCCCGCTCAGCAGGAACACGAGGTACGGCTCGTGTCCGACGCCGCGGTGGAAGATCTGCGTGAAGACGAACCAGTAGATCGCCGCCATGACGAGCGGGTCGAGGATCGACCAGAAGTATCCGAGGAACGACGTGGAGTAACGGACTTTGAGATCGCGAGTGGTCAGCAGCCAGAGCGAGCGCCGGTAGCGAGTGAACGGCGACCAATCGCGTCGGGACAGCGCGGCAGAGGTCACCGCAACAATCTAGCCGGGTGAGACGCCGTGGATGCTCGCGGCACCGCCGAACTCAGACGAAGAGGTTGGCGCGCTCGAGGTCTTCGGCGAAGTCGATCTCGACCGCGTAGAGGTCGCTGATGTCCACCGGCTGGAAGCGGACGCCGTCGTGCTCGATCGCGAGCTCGATTCCGCGCTCGAAGTAGTCCTGCGCGTCCACGCGCTGCAGCTGGCGCACGAGCGCCGCCTTGTCGCGGCTCGAGACGAAGTTGATCCCGACGGCCTCGCCGAGCCCGTCGCGGACGGTCTTCGACAGCTCGCAGATGTGGCCGGTCTCGTCGATCGTGTACTTGACCTCTTCGTCCGACACCTTCGAGGTGTTGACTGTCACAAAACTCTGGTCGCGCGCGATGAGATCACCGGCGCGCACGAGCGCCTCCGGGTCGAAGACGACATCGCCGTTCATCCAGAGCACGCCGCCGTCCTTCGTCGCCTGGAGGGCGCGGAGGAGGCTCTTGGAGGTGTTCGTCTGGTCGTACGCCTCGTTGTAGACGTAGTCGACGTGCGGGAACGCCTCGATGATGTGCTCGAGCTTGTAGCCCACGACGGTCGTGATCGACACGTCGCGACCGAAGGCCTGGTGGATGTTGTCGTGCTGCTGCCCCATGATGGTGCGGCCGTCGCCGAGCTCGGTCAGCGGCTTGGGCAGTGAGCGGCCCAGTCGGCTGCCCATGCCCGCGGCAAGGATGACGATCTGGGTGGTCACGGGGTCTCCTCGGTGGTGTATCGAGCCCCACGAGGCAGCGACGCCATCCGCGTCAATGCTGCCGGGGCAAAGTTCAGGACACGCCATCGTGCTTTATGGATTTTAGCGATGGACGCCGGGAAGTCACGGTCCGTTTACCTGTTGTTCCCGTTTTGTGATGAGTCTTCCAGGCGTTGCCCGGGGTGCGGATCATCCTCGGGATTGATCTCTGTGCCCGCCGGCTGAGCGGACCTCCGCTGTTGATACGGTGAACCGGTGGAGTCAGAGCCCACCACCCCCGCATCCTCCCCCCGGCGACCGTCCGGCACGTCTGCGTGGCGTGGTTCCGCTTCCGTAGCCTCTCGTTCACGAAGCGGTCGGCCTCGGGTCGATGTGTCGCGCCCGCGCGCCGTGGTGGATGCAGAGGCCAAGGAGGCCGCGGCAGCGCTCGCCGTGGTCGAGGCGGCTGAGGCGGCTGAGGAGATGCTCGTGGCCGAGGGGCCCGACGTCGAGACTTCGACGCTCGACCCTGCGCCCGCCGAGGTGCTCGAGCCTGCACCCGTTCCCGCCCCGAAGAAGCGGCCGGTGCGCCGAACTGCAGGTGCCCCGCCGGTGGCGGAGACGACGTCGGAGACGTCCGAGCTCGCGTTGGCGGTGACCGGCCTCACGAAGTACTTCGGCGATTCGCCGGCCGTCGACGGGATCGATCTCGAGGTGAAGCCCGGATCCTTCTTCGGCGTGGTCGGCCCGAACGGCGCGGGGAAGACCACGACGTTGTCGATGCTCACGGGCCTTCTGCGCCCCGATGCGGGCGTGGTCCGCGTGTTCGGTCTCGACGTGTGGGACAACCCGGCACTCGCGAAGCGCACCATCGGTGTGTTGCCCGATCGTCTGCGTCTCTTCGACCGTCTGACCGGCGCCGAGTTCCTGCACCATGCGGGAACCCTGCGCGGACTCGATCGGATGACGACCTCGCAGCGGGCAGCGGACCTGGCGGTTGCGTTCGGCCTGGAGCATTCGCTTCACCGGCTGGTGTCGGATTACTCGGCCGGCATGACCAAGAAGATCGCGTTGGCCGCCGCGATGATTCATGCTCCGCGATTGCTCGTGCTCGACGAGCCGTTCGAGTCGGTGGATCCGGTGTCGACGTCGCGGGTGCTCGATGTGCTGCGGAAGTTCACGGCAGCAGGCGGAACCGTGGTGCTGTCGAGTCACAGCATGGAGCTCACCGAGAGCGTGTGCGATGCCATCGCGGTGATCGTGGACGGCCGGGTTCTGGCCGAAGGGCCGACGGCGGAGCTTCTCGAGGGCCGCAGCCTCGAGGAGCGGTTCGTCGAGCTGGCCGGTGGCGAGGCGGCGGTGGAGGGCATGGAGTGGTTGCACAACTTCTCCGACTGAGGCTGCGGGTTCTGCTCAACGCGTTCCGGCGTCCGCCGGGGCAGGCCTTCGGGCTGGCGGTCGTGCTGGTGCTCGCGGTGGTCGGCGCCGCCGTGTTGTGGTTTGCCGCCCCGGCGCTCACAGACACCGACGGACCGTTCGCGATCAGCGCGACCGTGGTGATCGGGTCGTGGCTGGTGCTGGCCTCGTTGCTGCTTCCGTTGATGCTGGTGCGCCGCGAGGATCTGCCCCCGCGGGCGTTCCTCGGGTATCCGATCTCGTCGGCCGCCGTGTGCGTGGCGCTCTTCGTGTTCCTCATCGTGGGGCCTGGGATCCTCATCGTTCCGATCGCTTTCGCGCCGGTGCGGGCGTGGTCGGATCCGCTTTCCGTGCAGATGGCGTGGGCCGCTGCTCCGCTGCTTCTGCTGCAGGGGCTGCTGACGATGTCTCTCGCCCGTCGGGGTGGGGTGGCGCTTCGGCGGCGGCCTCGGCTCGGACGGCTGGTGCGGGTCGTCGGCACGGTCGTTCTGATCGTCGTGGGGGTCGCGGCGCTGCTCGAGATCGCTCGACGTGTTCCTGAGCTCCTCTGGGTTGTCCGGCTCGGTCGGCCGTTCTACGGCATGGTGGGCGGTCTGGTCGACGCGCTCGCGTTGACGCCGTTCGGGATGCTGTGGGCGGCGCCGGGAACTGCCACGAGCTGGGTGGACGATCCGGCCGCGGGGTGGCGCATGATCGGCGCGGGGGCCGTGCTGGTCGTGGTGCTCGCGGTCGCGTGGTTCGCGATGACGGGCGCGCAGCTCTCGGCTACGCGGCGGCATCCGCGTCCGCGGCGGGCACGCGCGCCTGGCTGGTTCCGGCGTTTCCCGGCGACGTCGGCCGGGGCGATCGCGGGGCGTTCGTTCACCTACTGGGTGCGCGATCCGAGGTATCTCGCGATCTTCGTGATGATCCCTGTGATCCCGGCGCTCATGCTGCTCGCCTTGTGGGTCGGCGGGGTGCCGTTCTCGATCTCGGTGCTCGTCCCGCTGCCGGTGCTGACGCTTCTGGTGGCGTGGTCGACGCTGCACAACGATGTGGCGTACGACTCGACGGCGGTGTGGCAGCATGTCGCGTCGCCGACTCAGGGCGCGGCCGATCGTTCGGGCCGGGCGGTGCCGGTGCTCATCTGGGGCACCTTGCTGTTGGCGGCAGGCATTCCCTTGACCGCGTGGGGGCACGGCGCGACGGATGTCGTCGTCCCTCTGACGGGCGTGTGCGTGGCTCTGCTGCTCGGCGGTGTCGGCATCGCGAGCGCGTTCTCGGCGCGTTTCCCGTATGCCGCCCCGCGTCCGGGGGATCGCGCGTGGCAGTCTCCGCAGGTGCCGGGCAGCCAGGGCGGTGTTGCTCAGTCGATGTCGATCCTGCTGACGTTGCTGGTGGCTGCGCCCGCGTTGGGGGCGTCGGCGTTGTGGTGGCTGCATGGCGGTTTCTGGGGCTGGGTGGCGCTGGCTGCGGGTGTCGGGGCCGGTCTGACCGCGTATGCGGGTGGTCTTCGTGCCGGGGGTGCGACGTTCGACCGTCGCGGGCCGGAGCTGTTGGCGTTCACGTCGCGCAACTGAGGCCTGCGTCGGGGGCGCGTTCGCACGTAATCTGGGCGTATGAGCGATGTGGATGCGGATCGGGTCGGCGGCGGCACGGATGTGTTGGACCGTGAGCTCGAGAAGCTTCTCGAGGGGGAGCTGACGGAGGATGGCGAGCACGATCGCTTCGCGCACTACGTGAAGAAGGACAAGATCGTGGAGTCCGCGGTGACGGGTAAGCCTGTGCGCGCTCTGTGCGGCAAGAAGTGGGTGCCGGGCCGCGATCCGTCGAAGTTCCCGGTGTGCCCGGATTGCAAGAAGATCTACGAGGCGTTGATCTAGCTGCCGCTGGGCGTGCCCTGCTCGATGTAGCGGGTGGGGATCGCGGGTTCTCCGCGGGAGAGCCGTCGGGCGTCGTCGGGGAGTTCGGTGATGGCGCGGGCGTGGTGTTCGCGGGCGTTGGTGACGCCTTCAGGGCCGAGTGCGGTTGGTTCCGGTGCGCCGTGGCGGACGAGCTCGGTGTGGAGGGCGCGTCCCGTTTCGGGGGTGATGCCGGTGGGTGCGGCGTCGATGTGGATGTCTTCGGAGGTCGCGGTGCCGTCGCGGAGTGCGCGGACGGGGTGCTTGCGTCCGCCGACGGTGGCTTTGCCTTCGGAGGTCTTGCCGACGCTCTTCCAGGTGCCGTCGGGGTCGTGCCGGGCGACGAGTTTGTAGACCATTCCTGCGGCGGGGGCGCCGGATCCGGTGACGAGTGAGGTGCCGACTCCGTAGGCGTCGACGGGTGCGGATGCGAGGGCGGCGATGGCGTGTTCGTCGAGGTCGTTGGTGACGGTGATGCGGGTGTCGGTCGCGCCGAGCCGGTCGAGTTGTCGGCGGACGTCGCGCACGACGACTCCGAGGTCGCCGGAGTCGATGCGGACGGCGCCGAGACGGGTGCCTGCCGCGCGGACGGCGTTCTCGACTCCTTGCCGGATGTCGTAGGTGTCGACGAGCAGGGTGGTTTCGGGCCCGAGGCTCGCGACTTGGGCGGCGAACGCTTCCTCTTCGGTGGGGAAGAGCAGGGTGAACGCGTGGGCGGCGGTGCCCATGGTGGGCACGCCCCATCGGCGTCCTGCTTCGAGGTTGGAGGTGGCGGCGAATCCGGCGATGTAGGCGGCGCGTGCGGCGGCGATGGCGGAGTGTTCGCCGGTGCGTCGGGATCCCATTTCTGAGAGGGGTCGGCCTTGGGCGGCGGAGACCATGCGGGCGGCGGCGCTTGCGACGGCGGTGTCGTAGTTGAGGATCGAGAGCGCGAGGGTTTCGATCACGACACCTTGGGCGAACCCGGATTCGACGACGAGCAGGGGGGAGCCGGGGAAGTACAGCTCACCTTCGCGGTATCCGCGAATATTGCCGCTGAACTGGTACGCCTCGAGCCAGTCGAGGCCTTCGGCGGAGACCACGTTGTTGCGTTTCAGCCAGCCGAGTTCGTCGGCGGTGAATCGGAAGTCGTGGATCGCGTCGAGGAGGCGCCCGATCCCTGCGACGACGCCGTAGCGGCGCCCGTCGGGGAGTCGTCGCGCGAAGAGCTCGAAGACGGCGGGGCGTTCGGCGACGCCTGCACGGAGGGCCGCGTCGATCATGGTGAGTTCGTATCGGTCGGTGTGCAGCGCCGTCGACGTCATGGTGTTCAGCGTAGGGCGCGAGGTGGGGGGCTGAGGTTGCGGCGGCGGTGTCAGCACCCGGGTCCGGTTGGGGTTCGACGGCAGTCACGGTCGACGAGGACGGTGTCGGCCCGGACGATGGTGACCGTGGTGGGTGGCGCGGTTCGGGTGAGGGTGCCGGCGATCGGTACGAAGCGTCCTCCGTCGAGTCGGTACTCGACGTGGTACCCGATCTCGAGTCGAACATTTACGGTTGCCGGTTTTCGGTAGGTGTGGCTCGTCGGGGTCGCGGTGAATTCGGCCTGCTGGAGGCGTTGCCAGCTCGTGCCCGCGGTGCTCGTGGTGCGGCTGGTGTCGTCGCCGTAGTCCCAAGTGAACCTTGTGGGGGTGAATCGGACCTCGGCGGGCAGGTCGAGCAGCGTGCCGGATACCGTGACGGGCCGCGGATCCGCGTGGAAGTTCGCAGGGAGCCCCGCTACCGCCCAACCGTCGGGTTCCATCCCGATCCCGGCTGGGGTCGGACGGAATCGCGCGACATCCGCGAGCGAGATGGTGACGACTTCATAGCCGTCCCGAGGGGTGCACAGGTCGGCTTGCCGAAGCTCCTCAGCACACTCCGGTTCGGGACCAATCTCGGAATCGTCCTCCTGCGGGCGCCCAGGAGAGGGCGGGCCGTTCTCGCGGCCATCGAGGACGGCATCGTCGTCCTCGATTGTGCCGGTTATGACGCAAGAGCCCTCGCGTGCGTCCGCGAGTTCACATGTGTTTCCTCCAGAAGCAGCCGAGATCCCTAATAGCAGAATGAGGGCGGTCAGCATACGGGGCTCTGCTCCCATACGTCCTTGCGGACAATGCGCAGGTTGTCGGCCACGTCGAACTCGACAACATAGGGGATTCGCTCAACACGCTCAGGTTTGACGACCGACTGCCCGTCGGGGCCCAAGAGATCGGTTTGAGATACGTCGTCGCACGCGTACACCGAGATGATCGATGCGCCATGTTCGGCGAATGTCAATTCAAACGTCGTCGTGCCAATACCCGTGAGTCGTCGTGCGGCGACTCGCTGGAAGCCCTCGAGCTCTCGTTCAAAGACTTCTGCGCTTACAAGCTCCCGCAGTCTCTCCGCATCTCTGCCGCCGTCCGCAAAGATCGCGTCAGCCGTCGCGAGGTACTTCCCATACGCCTTCTCCGCGGCGGCGAGAGCGTCGGCATCCGTCGCGAACGCGGGTGGGGGACTGCTGCTCGGAGGTTCGACTGGTGGCTCGGTGCAGGCGACGAGGGCGAGAAGGAGGACGGCGGCGAGAGGCACGACGGTGTTCCGTGTGGTGGTGGGGTGGTGCATCCGGTCACCCTAGGGAAGGGCGAAACCCGTCGAGGCTGCTTGTCCACAGGGCGGCCGGGTGCCCGCGCGGCGCGGGTACGCTGGTTGCTCGTGACCGTTCCCGTCCCCACCGATGCGCCGCTCGGCGTCTTCGACTCGGGGGTCGGGGGGCTCACGGTGGCACGCGCCATCATCGACCAGCTGCCGCACGAGGCGATCCTCTACGTGGGCGACACGGCTAATTCGCCCTACGGCCCGAAGCCGATCGCCGACGTGCGCGCATATGCCCTCGCCGTGATGGACGACCTCGTGGCACAGGGTGTGAAGGCGCTCGTGATCGCGTGCAACACCGCGTCGGCGGCAGTTCTTCGCGATGCCCGTGAGCGCTACACCGTTGGCGCGGGCATCCCGGTGGTGGAGGTCATCCAGCCGGCAGTGCGCGCCGCGGTGCGCGCCACGCGCAACGGTCGCGTCGGCGTGATCGGCACCGAGGGCACCATCCAGTCGCGCGCCTACGACGACGCCTTCGCCGCTGCTCAGGGGCTCGAGCTCGTGAGTCGGGCCTGCCCGCGCTTCGTCGAGTTCGTCGAGGCGGGCGTCACGAGCGGTCCGGAGCTCTTCGCGGTGGCGCAGGAGTACCTGAGCCCGCTCATCGAAGCGGACGTCGACACGCTCGTGCTCGGCTGCACCCACTATCCGCTCATGTCCGCCGCGATCCAGTACGTGATGGGGCCCGGGGTGCGGCTCGTGTCGAGCGCCGAGGAGACCGCGGCCGACGTGTACCGCACGCTCGTGAGTCACGGCATTGAAAGCGGTCCCGACCGCCGCCCCGTGCACCGCTTCGAGTCGACCGGCGACGACGAAGGCGCCTTCCGCACGCTCGCCGCCCGGTTCCTCGGGCCCGAGGTGCGCCACGTCGAGAGCTTTCCGACCGGGACGATCCGCGTCCCCGGTATCTGACCTCACCCCGACCGCATCCGCAGGAGGAGCCCGCATGACCGACACCCGCACCGACGGACGCACACCCGACCAGCTCCGCCCCGTCACCATCGAACGCGGCTGGAGTGCGCAGGCCGAGGGCTCGGCGCTCGTCTCCTTCGGGAACACGAAGGTGCTGTGCACGGCGAGCTTCACGAACGGCGTCCCGCGCTGGCTAATGGGCAAGGGCAAGGGCTGGGTGACCGCCGAGTACGCGATGCTGCCGCGGTCCACGAACGAGCGTATGGACCGCGAGTCGGTGAAGGGGCGCATCGGCGGCCGTACCCACGAGATCTCGCGCCTCATCGGCCGCAGCCTCCGCGCCGTGATCGACACCAAGGCGCTCGGCGAGAACACGATCGTCATCGACTGCGACGTGCTGCAGGCCGACGGCGGCACCCGCACGGCCGCCATCACCGGCGCATACGTGGCCCTCGCGGATGCGGTCGCGTGGGGGCGCGAGAAGGGCTTCATCGGCAAGAACGCGAAGGCGCTCATCGACACGGTCTCGGCCGTGAGTGTCGGCATCATCGACGGCACCCCGATGCTCGACCTCGCCTACGTGGAGGACGTGCGCGCCGAGACCGACATGAACGTCGTCGTCACCGGTCGCGGGCTCTTCGTCGAGGTGCAGGGCACCGCCGAGGGCGCCCCCTTCGATCGCCGCGAGCTCGACTCGCTGCTCGACCTCGCCCTCGCAGGCAACGTCGAGCTGGCCCGTATCCAGACGGAGGCGCTCGGCTCGTGACGGTGTTCGTGCTCGCCACCCACAACGCGCACAAGGTCGAAGAGCTGCGACGCATTCTCGGTGAGCGTCTCGGCCCGCACGAGCTCGTCGCGTACGACGGACCCGAGCCCGTCGAGGACGGCGACACCTTCGAGGCGAACGCCCTCATCAAGGCCCGCGCCGCCTTCGCGCATACGGGCCTGCCTGCGATCGCCGACGACTCGGGGATCGCCGTGCGAGCGCTCGGCGGGGCACCGGGCATCCACTCCGCGCGGTACGCGGGAACCCGGGATGACGCCGACAACTACCGCCTGCTGCTCGCGAACCTGCAGGGCGCGACCGACCGTGCCGCCGAGTTCGTCTGCGCCGCGGCCCTCGTCGACGGCGAGCGCGAGCTCACGGTGCGGGGCAGCTGGCCGGGCGACGTGCTCGACGCGCCACGAGGCGACCACGGATTCGGCTACGACCCCGTCTTCCGCCCCGCGGGGCTCGAGATCTCGTCGGCCGAGCTCACCGCAGACCAGAAGAACGCCACGAGCCACCGGGCGCGGGCCTTCGGGGAGCTCGTGGTCCACATCCGCGAGCTCTACGGCTGACGCGCGGCCGCTCATGGCCGTCGTGCTGAGAACGATCGTGAGCAGCATTCCCGAGAACGACACGCGCGGTGCTCGCCGCCCCACGCGGCCTTAGCCTGGAACGGTGGGAGCAGGACACGATCACGGCAGCGCGCTCGACGCGCGACGTGCGGGCGACCGCGTGCGCCTGCGGGTGGCGCTCTGCATCGTCGTTGTCGTGCTCGTCGCGGAGGTCGTCGGGGCAGCCCTCACCGGCTCGCTCGCCCTCCTGGCCGATGCCGGCCATATGGCATCCGACGCGATCGGCCTGATCGTCGCGCTCGTCGCGAGCGGCATCGCGGCTCGTCCGGCGACCGATCGGCACACCTACGGCTTCCGCCGGGTAGAGGTGCTGGCCGCACTCGTGAACGGCGTGCTGCTGACCGTGCTGGCGGTCACGATCGGCATCGAGGCCATTCGGCGGCTTCTCCCCGCGGAGGAGGCGCAGGTCGACGCGGCTCCGATGCTCGCCGTCGCGATCCTGGGACTTGTCGCGAATCTCGTCGCCCTGCTCGTACTGCGCGGAGGCGACCGCAGCTCGCTCAACATGCGCGGCGCGATCCTCGAGGTGGTCGGCGATCTTCTCGGCTCGGTTGCGGCGATCGCAGCCGCCATCGTGATCCTCGCAACCGGATTCGCGGGCGCTGACGCCCTTGCGTCCCTTGCGATCGCGTTGCTCATCGCGCCGCGCGCGGTGCTGCTGCTGCGCGACGTGATGCGAGTGCTCACCGAGTCGGCGCCCCGCGAGACCGACGTTCAGCAGATCCGCCGCCACATCGAGGCGGATCCGGCGGTGGTCGCGGTGCACGACGTGCACATCTGGACCATCACCTCCGGCTCGCCGGTGTTCACCGCGCACGTCGTAGTGGAGCCGGACGTGCTCGTGCGAGGCGAGGTGGGCGAGGTGCTCGATCGTCTCGGAGGCTGCCTCGCCGGCCACTTCGACGTGGCGCACTCGACCTTCCAGATCGAGCCCCACGGGCACGCCGAGCGCGAGGAGCACGCACATCGCTAGACACGCCTCGACCGCCGTCGAGGACTACCTGAAGTCGATCTATGGCCACACCGAGTGGCAGGACGCCCCGATCACCGGTACGCAGCTCGCGGCGCGACTCGGTGTGGTCCCGTCGACCGTCACCGAGATGGTGAAGAAGCTCGCGGCGCTGGGGCTCGTGCGACATGCGCCGTACGGCGCCATCACCCTCACCGACGAGGGGCTCTCTCAGGCCCTGCGGATGGTGCGGCGGCATCGCCTCGTGGAGACCTGGCTCGTGGAGGGTTTCGGCTACACCTGGGACGAGGTGCACGACGAAGCCGAGGTTCTCGAGCACGCGCTGAGCGATCGCCTGCTCGAGGCGATCGACGCGCAGCTCGGTCATCCGCTGCGCGACCCGCACGGCGACCCGATCCCCGACTCGAGCGGCCGGGTCGTCCAGCCGGATGCTGTGCTCGCGTCGCAGCTCGCCGCCGATGCTGCGGGCCGCGTGGCGCGCATCAGCGACCGTGATCCGGAGGTATTGCGCCGGATCGACGCCGACGGCATCGGGCTCGACACGGTCGTCGTCGTGGGGGAGCTCCCGCAGGGCGCGGCGGAAGCCGTCTGGGTCGTCCCGGTCGGTTGATTTCGGTATACCGAAAAATCTCGTAGGATCTCAAGGGCACCATCCCTGCGAGGCAATCTGTGACCCCTCCCGTCGACACGACCGACCGAACGCGCGCTCGCGCCCGTGCAGGAATCGGCGGCGCGCTCGGTCCCGCGATGGTGGCCGGAGTCGCCTACCTCGACCCCGGCAACGTCGCGAGCAACGCCAGTGCCGGTGCCGCCTACGGCTACCTGCTGGTGTGGGTGGTCGTGCTCGCCAACGTGATGGCGTGGCTCGTGCAATACCTCTCCGCGAAGCTCGGCATCGTCACGGGCCGCAGCCTGCCCGCGCTCCTGGGGGAGCGCTTCCGCTCGCGGGGCGCCCGCTACGCCTACTGGATTCAGGCCGAGCTCGTGGCGATGGCCACCGACATCGCCGAGGTGATCGGCGGCGCGATCGCGCTCAACCTTCTCTTCGGGCTGCCGCTGCCTCTCGGCGGCGCGATCACGGGGGTCGTCTCGATCGTCCTGCTCGCCCTCCACAGTCGCCGGGGGCCGGGGATCTTCGAACGGGTCGTCATCGGAATGGTCACGATCATCGCGATCGGATTCTGCGCGGGTCTTCTCGTCGCACCCGTCGATCCGGGCGCGGCGATCGGCGGTCTCGTTCCACGGTTCGCGGACGCGGGTTCGGTGCTGCTCGCGGCCTCCATCCTCGGCGCGACCGTCATGCCGCACGCGATCTACGCCCATTCCGCACTCACCCGCGACCGCTTCGGGCGCGTCGACGAGGGTCCGGAGCGACGTCGCATCCTTCGCGCGACCAGGATCGACGTGACCATCGCTCTCGCGATCGCGGGATCCGTGAACCTCGGCATCCTGCTGCTCGCCGCGGCGACCCTCCCCGGCGTGGCGGGCACCGACACGCTCGAGGGCGCGCATGCGGCACTCGCGGCGGCTCTCGGCGGGGGAATCGCGACACTCTTCGCGGTGGGCTTGCTGGCGTCGGGACTCGCCTCGGCATCCGTAGGCGCCTACGCGGGCGCGGAGATCATGTCGGGGCTCCTCCGGGTGCGCCTGCCGCTCATCGTGCGCCGCCTCGTCACCCTCGTGCCGGCGCTCGTGCTCCTCGCGGTCGGCGCGCCGCCGACCTTCGCGCTGGTGCTCAGCCAGGTGGTGCTGTCGTTCGGCATCCCGTTCGCGCTCGTGCCCCTCGTGCGGCTCACGACGCGTCGCGAACTCATGGGCGACGCGGTCAACGGTCGCGTCACTACGGCGCTCGCCGTCGTCGCGGCGGTGCTGCTGATCGGACTCAACGCCACGTTGCTCGTGCTCGTCGCGACCGGCGCCTGATCAGACGGACGCTCGATCAGACGGACGCCTGATCAGGCGGACGCTCGATCAGTCGTCGAGCACCTGGGGGTCGATCGCGGCCTGCTCGTCGGTGAGCGGCTCGACGCCCGCGGCGCGGGCCCGGCGGGCCTTCACGAGCGACTGGACGTAGTGGAACACCGTGGGGATCACCGCGAGGGCGATCGCCAGCAGCAGGATGATGTCGATGTAGTCGACGACGAAGTCGGCGAGCGGCGGGATGTAGCCGAGGATGAACCCGGCGAACGTGAGCCCCGCGCCCCAGATGAAAGCGCCGACCGCGTTGTACAGGGAGTATCGCTTGTAGTTCATGTGGCCGACGCCCGCTGCGACCGGCGCGAAGGTGCGTACGATCGGAACGAATCGCGCGAGCACGATGGCGAGCGGGCCCCACTTCGTGAGGAAGGCGTTCGTGCGAACGACGTTCTCCTTCGAGAAGAGGCCGCTCTCCTTCCGCTCGAAGATCCGCGGGCCCGCCTTGTGGCCGATCAGATAGCCGACTTCGCCACCGAGGAATGCCGCGAAGGCGATCGCGAGGCACACCACCCAGATCGGGATCTGGATGCCGGTGCCCTCCGCCGTCATCGTGCCCGTGAACGTCAGGAGCCCCGTGATGACGAGCAGGGTGTCGCCGGGGAGGATGAAGCCGACGAGCAGGCCGGTCTCCGCGAACACGATGAGGCACACCACGAGGAGAGCCCACGGTCCCGCCGACACGATGATCGCGTGAGGATCGAGCCACGGAACGAGCGCCGTCGGAGCGGCTGCGATGAGGGCCATCAGGGAGGTGGTGAAAGGCACGCGGGATTCTCCTGTGCGTCGGTCGCAGGGCGATCGGCGGGTGTCCCGTTCAGAGTAGCGGGCGGACAGCATCCGAACCTGGGGGTTCACCCCCGCTTCATTGGGCAGCGGACCGGCGACGCACGACGGGACTACCCTCGGGGGATGCCCCGGCGCACCATCGGCTTGCTCGTCACGGGCGCCCTTGCACTGGCGCTCGCGGCCTGCGCGCAGCCGGCGGAAGTCTCCACCGAGCCCCCGCACGGGTGGGCGGCCGCCGCACCCGCGGAACCCGTTGACCCGGTCGTCGAGTACGCCGAGGCGCGGCTCGCCGACATGAGCGTGCGAGAGCGGGCGGCGAGCGTCCTCCTGATCCATGTACCGGGCACGGATCCCGCCACGCTCCGAGATCGCGTCGCCTCGAGCGGCGTGGCCGGGGTGATCCTCATGGGCGACAACACCGCGGACTCGGTCGCCACGACGCGCGCGCTCACCGCCGGACTTGCAACCGACTCCGGCCTTCCTCCTCTGAGTGCGATCGACCAGGAGGGTGGAATCGTCGCCCGGCTGCCCGACCCGGGGCCATCCGCGCGTGCGCTCGCCGGGCTCCCGGTGGACGACACCCGGACCGCCTTCGCGGATCGGGCGCGTCTCGTCGCGGACGCCGGGGTCGACATCAACTTCGGGATCGTCGCCGACGTGACGGGTGATCCGACGTCGTTCCTCGCCCCCCGCGTGTTCGGGGGAGACACGGATGCCGTGTCCGCCCGCGTCGCCGCCGCGGTGGAGGGGGAGCAGGGCATCGTGCTTTCGACGCTCAAGCACTTCCCGGGACACGGTGGCGCCCCGGGCGACTCCCACCGCCTCATCCCGCAGAGTGCGATGAGTCTTGCGAAGTGGCGAACGGACGAGGCGCCCCCGTTCGAAGCCGGCATCGCGGCGGGGGCCGAGCTCGTGATGATGGGGCACCTGCGCTACACGGCTGTCGACGACGCGCCCGCGAGCCTGTCGCCGGCCTGGTACGGCATCTTGCGCGATGAGCTCGAGTTCGAGGGCGTCGCGGTGACCGACGACCTGTCGATGCTTCAGGCATCCGGAGAGTCGGATCTCGTCGATCCGGTGAGCAACGGCGTGACGGCGCTGGAGGCGGGCGCGGACCTCTTGCTCTATGTGGGACCGATCGACACGGGCGCCTTCGCGGCGCGGGTCGCCCAGGAGGTCGAGCGCGGGTCGCTTCCCCTGTCGCGGCTCGACGACGCCGCACTGAGGGTGCTCGAGCTGCGGCGTGCGGAATCGGCATCGGACGCGCCCTACGTGCGGTGTCGCGACGTGTGCGCCCTCGCCGCGAGCTGACCGGTCGGGCCGGGTCAGTCGAGCGGAAGCGTCTCCAGCTGAACGTCGACCTCTGTGCCTGCGTCGTCGGTGGTCACGGCCGACGCGGGCGCGATCCCGAGCCCGGTGGACGGCTGAAGCACCGCAACGCCGGTGATGGAGGCGACTCCCGCACCCGCGACGAGCGCGATGGAGGCGATGCCGCGGCGCACGTCGAGTCGCCTCGTGCGGGCGAGGCTCGCCACGGCGAGTGCGACGCCGACGACGGCTGCCGCGGCGAGCGCGACGATCACAGCCGACAACAGGGATGACATGCCGATGTCTTTCGGGTGGGGGGAGCCGACCGGGGAGTCGGCAGCAGGGGTTCGCTCACGCTAGCAGCCGACCCGCCACGCCACAACGGTTACGAGCGCGGCGCCGTGACGAGGCCGAGCCCCGCGAGCTGCTCCGCGAGTTCCGCGCCGTCTGCGCCGTAGACCCACGGCACGTCTCCGCCGTGCGGGTACTTCGGAGCGCGTCCGCCAGCGAACACCGCCTCGCCCGCCGTCAGCTGACGAATCGCGACGGCGGCGACCGACGTGGGATGCGCCCTCGCGAACTCCGCGTACCGCGTCTCGTCATGCTGCCCGTCGTCACCGAAGAGCAGCCAACGCATGCTGGGGAACTCGACGGCCAGGCGAAGCAGGCTCGCCTTCTTGTGCTCCTGCCCACTGCGGAACCAGCGCTCGGGCGTCGGGCCCCAGTCGGTGAGGAGGAAAGTGCCGCGCGGGTAGAGGTTGCGCGACAGGAAGCGGTCGAAGCTCAGAACCGTGTTCCAGGCGCCCGTCGACAGGTAGACGACGGGGGAACCCGGATGCGCGGTGACGAGCCGGTCGTACAGCACCGCCATGCCCGGCACCGGACGCCGGGCGTGCTCGTTCACCACGAACGTGTTCCAGGCCGCGAGAAACGGGTGAGGCAGCGCCGTGACCATGACGGTGTCGTCGATGTCGGAGATGATGCCGAAGTCGACCTTCTCATCCACGATGAACAAGGGAGTCTCGATCGCGTCCGAACCGTCGAGTGTGAGGAGCGCTGAAGTCCAGCCGGGCTCGACCGGCGCCTCGACGCGCGCGTCGATGACGCCTCCGCGGTCGGCGCGGATCGTGTGCTCCTCGTTGCCCACCCGCACGCGGATCTCGGCGTCACGCACGGGGATGCTCGTGAAGCTGCGCCAGCCGCGGATGCTCGTGTAGCGGTCGGGCATCCGGCGCCCCGGGCGCACGAGCACGACGCGACCGAGCACGCGGATCCAGCCGTCTCCGCCGTATCCGGGGTAGGGGACGATGGTCGGTACGAGGCCGCGTCGCCGTCCGCGTCGCTCGCGGAACCGGTGGAGCGCATCCTCGATCCGGGCCGCCAGGTGGAGCGGCGCGCGCTCGGCATCGGGGTCGGCGGAATCCACTGCTCAAGTGTGTCATGGTGTCGTTCAGCAGCATTCAGGGATTCCAGGTCTAGAATCTCCGGCGAGACGAGGAGACCCCCGTGCCCGAAACCCTCATGGAAACAAACGAGCACCCCGCGATGCTCATTCGCAACGAACCGGTGCAGGCGCGGAGCACCGCGCGGCTGGCGGCTCTGCTCGACGCGGCCGCCAAGGTAGTCGCCGAGATCGGCTACGAGCGCTTGACCACGGCGATGGTCGCCGATGGCGCTGGCGCGTCGATCGGCACCGTCTACCGGTACTTCCCCGACCGCATCGCGGTGCTGCAGAGTCTTGCGGCGCGCAACGAGGAGCGAGCGACCGCGCGCGTTCTCGAGGGAGTGTCCGACCCGTCGCACGGCGACTGGCTCGATGCGCTGACCTCGACATTCGATGCGTTCGTGGAGTGCTTCCGCTCGGAGCCGGGCTTCGCCTCGCTGCGGCTCGGCGACGTGCTCGACCTGCGTCCGTCGGAGGGCACGCCGCGCAACTCGGTGATGGCCGCGACGATCCACGAGGCGATCTACGCCCGCTTCGGTGGCCCGGCGCTCGACACGCGCGGAGCGTTCGAGCTGGCGATCGAGGCGACCGATGCGCTCGTCGCGCGCGCCTTCGCCCGCGATCCGCAGGGCGATCCCGAGCGTCTGGACCTTGCGCGCCGGGCTGTCGGCGCCATCTTCCGCGAGTACGTGGAGCTTCCGCCCCGCTGATCGCGGCGCATCGAGCGCCCATTACCCTGACGATCTCATCCGACTCCAGCGTCGGTGGCCCGTTTTACGGTTGAGTGGTTACGGACCTGACAGGTTTCGGATCGGCGAGGGGTGGCGATGATCGAGTTCCGAGGTGTGACGAAGCGGTTCCCCGAGGGGACGCTCGCGGTCGACGATTTCAGTCTCGTGATCCCGGCCCGCACGACGACGGTTTTCGTCGGATCCTCCGGCTGCGGCAAGACGACGCTTCTGCGCATGATCAATCGGATGGTCGAGCCGACTGCGGGCGACATCGAGATCGACGGCGAGAGCATCCGCGACCGCGATCCGGTGAAGCTACGGCGGAGCATCGGCTACGTCATGCAGAACGGCGGCCTGCTTCCGCACCTGAAGGTCATCGACAACGTCGCGACCGTTCCCGTGCTGAACGGGGTGTCGCGCCGAGTCGCTCGTGAGCGGGCCGCTGAGCTCCTCGACATCGTCGGGCTCGATCGCGGCCTGGCCGAGCGGTATCCGAATCAGCTCTCGGGGGGTCAGCAGCAGCGTGTGGGCGTTGCTCGCGGCCTTGCGGCCGATCCCAACATCCTGTTGATGGATGAGCCTTTCGGTGCCGTCGATCCGATCGTGCGGGCAGAGCTGCAGCAAGAGACCATGCGGCTGCAGCACGATCTGCACAAGACGATCGTCTTCGTCACCCATGACATCGACGAGGCCTTCTTGCTCGGGGATCAGGTGGTGATCCTCGAGAAGGGCGCGCGTGTGGCTCAGGTGGGATCGCCGTCCGAGATCCTCGAAGCCCCGGCGAACGACTTCGTCGCGTCTTTCGTGGGGATCGACCGGGGCACGCGGGCGCTGCGCCGCAAGCGCACAGCAAATGGCACCGTGCTGGTCGATTCCTCCGGTCGGGCCCAGGGTGTCCTGGTGGACGAGGACACATGACCTGGGTTCTGGGGAACCTCGATCTCATCGCCGGGCTCGCACTGGAGCATCTGCGGCAGTGCATTCTGCCGATTCTGCTCGGCTTCGCCATCGCGATCCCGCTCGGGTGGGTCGCCCACAGGTACCGCCTCACGCGCGGCCTGCTTCTCACGGTCATCGGGCTGCTCTACACGATCCCGTCGCTCGCGCTCCTCGTCGTCATCCCGAGCGTGCTGGGTGTCGGCTATCTCTCTGAGACCAACCTCGTGATCGCCTTGACGATCTACGCGGTCGCCATCATGACCCGCACGATGTCCGACGCGCTCGGTTCGGTCGACGCCGACGTCAAGCAAGCGGCCACGGCGATCGGATACGGCGGATGGCGCCGGTTCTGGTCGGTGGAGTTCCCCCTCGCGGGGCCCGTCATGCTCGCGGGCCTGCGCGTTACCGCGGTCTCGACGATCGCCCTCGCGACGGTCGGCATCCTCATCGGGGTCGACAATCTCGGCTATCTCTTCACGAACGGCCTTCAGCGGCGGATCGTGCCCGAGGTGCTCGCGGGCGTCGTCGCGGTCACGGTGATCGCGCTCATCGTCGACGGACTCCTCGTGCTCGCCGGGCGCATGCTCATGCCCTGGGCGCCCCGCCGCCGCAGTCGTCGCACCGAGGCGCGGATGGCGGTCCGGGCGGAGGCGACCGCATGAACCTCTTCGCCGATGCGATCGCGTGGCTCTTCACCGAGAGCCTCGACTCGTCGCTCCCGCTCCCCGAGGCGATCGCCCAGCATCTCGGCTACACCTTCGTCTCGGTGCTCATCGCGGCCGCGATCGCCGTGCCCCTCGGGTGGGCGATCGGGCACACGGGTCGTGGTCGCGAGGTCGCCGTCGCCGTATCGGGAGCGGCGCGCGCGATCCCCTCATTCGGACTGCTCGTGTTGCTCGTGCTGCTGATCGGGGTGCTCCACAAGCCCGAGGCGGCCACGATCGCGTTCGTATTGCTCGCGATCCCCTCGATTCTCGCGGGTGCGTACTCGGGCATCGAGGCCATCGATCGCCGCGTCATCGACGCGGGGCGCGCCATGGGCATGACCGAATGGCAGATCCTGTGGCGCATCGAGGTGCCGCTCGGGCTTCCCCTCCTCATCGGAGGGCTCCGTTCGGCGACGCTGCAGGTGGTCGCGACGGTCGCGATCGCCGCCTACGTCAACCTCGGCGGCCTCGGCTTCTACATCATCCAGGGCGTGCAGCTGCGCGCCTTCGACCAGATCCTGGGTGGAGCGTTGGTCATCATCGCGCTCGCCCTCATTCTCGACGGGATGTTCGCACTTCTGCAGCACCTCGTCGTGCCGCGCGGCGTGACCGCGACGCGCATCGATGACTCCCTGACGGCGCCCACGAGGCGGCGTCCGGCGGTCGCACCCATTCCCACTGAGGAGAGATAGAGAAATGAGCACAGCACGCACTGGTCGCCTCGCGGCCATCGGCGCGATCGCCGCCTCCGCGGCGCTTGTCCTGGCAGGTTGCTCGACGGGCGACCCGCTCGACTCGGGCGATGGCTCGAACGACGCCGGCACCATCGTGGTCGGCTCGCAGGCGTACTACTCGAACGAGATCATCGCCGAGATCTACGCACAGGCCCTCGAGGGCGCTGGGTTCGACGTGGAGCGGAACTTCAACATCGGGCAGCGTGACGCCTACCTTCCGGCGCTCGAGTCGGGTGAGGTCGATCTCTTCCCGGAGTACACCGGCAACCTCCTGCAGTTCTACGACCCCGAGACCGAGGCGACCACCTCGGACGACGTCTACGCGGCGCTGAAGGACGCGCTTCCGGACGGCTTGACCGTGCTCGACCAGTCGCCCGCGACCGACCAGGACTCCTACAACGTGACGTCGGCATTCGCCGATGAGTACGAGGTGAACTCGCTCGCCGACCTGGCGGCTCTCGACATCCCGCTCACGATCGGCGGGCCGCCGGAGCTCGAGGAGCGCCCGTACGGTCCGTCCGGGCTCGAGAGCAAGTACGGTCTGACGGTCTCGTTCGAGGCCACCGGTGACACCACGGTCGAAGACCTGGTCGCGGGCACGATCGACATGGGCAACGTCTACAGCGCCGACCCGCGGATCCAGACCGAGGGCCTTGTCACCCTCGCCGATCCCGAGGGGCTGTTCCTCGCCTCGAACGTGGTGCCGCTCGTCAACGCGGACATCGCCGACGAGGTCGCGGATGTCATCAACGCGGTGAGCGCGGCGCTCACGCCTCAGGGGCTGGTGGCGCTCAACGTGCAGTCGACGGTCGACGAGATGTCGTCTGCCGACATCGCGTCGAAGTGGCTGTCCGACCAGGGACTCGCCTGACCTCGGCAGCACCCAACGCCTGCGGGCGCCGCGTCGGATCTTCGGCGCGGCGCCCGCAGCGTCATTCTGGGTCAGTCTCGGTCGTGCCGGTCGTCGTGGTCTCTTCCGTGTGGCGGTGGCGCCAGTGACGTGATTCCGAGCGCTCCAGGAGCTTCTTCCCGAGCATGACGGCGACGAGGAAGACGACGATGATCGCCACGAAGATGTACCCGGCGAAGTGCAGCTGTTGGGAGAGCTGCCGGTACGAGCCGGCCGCCGCTGATCCCACCGAGACGTACGCGAACGCCCAGATCACGGATGCCGGTGCGGTCCACGCTATGAAGCGGCGGTAGCTCATCGAGCTCATGCCCACCGTGAGCGGTACGAGCGAGTGCAGCACGGGCAGGAACCGTGAGATGAACACCGCCGGCCCGCCCCGTCGTGCCACATAGTTCTCGGCGCGCACCCAGTTCTGCTCGCCGATCCGGCGCCCGAGGCGGGAATGCCGGATGCGAGGGCCGAAGAACCGGCCGAGCGCGAACCCGAGGCTCTCACCTCCGAGTGCGCCGAGCACCACCGCGACGACGAGCGCGAAGTACTCGATCGGGCCGTCCACGGCTGTCGCCGCGACGATCACGACCGTGTCGCCGGGCACGATCAGCCCGATGAGCACCGAGGTCTCGAGGAGGATGCCGAGACCGGCGAGGAGCGTGCGCAGCACCGGATCGACCGCCTGCACTCCATCGAGGATCGCGGTGAGGACGTCGTCGAACCAGGTCACTCCGTCGCCTCCGTCGCCTCCACAGTGTCCGGCAGCGGTCGACGCAGGGCGTCCAGGCGCAGGCTCCAGCGCGAGAGCCGCCCGGGCTCCTCGGCGGTCGAGAGCGGCCCGCCCTGCCACGCCGTGGCGATCCGGATGCCGTGCAGAGCGTTGAGGGCCCACACCTCGCATCCGTCGAGCTCTTCCGGACGCACCCGCAGCTCAGCGATCTCGATCCCGAGCGCTGTCGCGAGGGTCACCACGGTCCGTTCGGTCACCGAGTGGATACGGGCGAGCGAGCGGTCGGGAATGCAGAGAGTCTCGCCCGCCCACCAGACGAGGCAGGTTGTGGTGCCCTCGACGACCCACCCCTCCGGGGTGACGATCACAGCTTCGTCGGCGCCTCGGGTCTGCGCTTCGGTGCGCAGGCGCGTCATGGCCGCGAGGTCGGGCCCCTTGACCTCGGGTGCGGTGCGGGGATCGGATCCCGTGTGGGTCGTCAGGATGAGCGAACGGTGTCGAGTAGGAGCCTCGCGCATGCGGGCGAGCAGCTGCGGTGCGCCGAGTTGATCGCGCAGCTCCACCCGGGGGAACCACGAGCCCTCGCGCGGGATCGCGGCGATCGCCGCGTCCCAGAAACGTTCGACGTCGAGGCGTTCGCCCGTCTCGCGCGGCACCGCGCGCAGGAACCGATCCCGGTGCAGGTCGAGGCCCCGGGTCGATCCGTTCTCGACGAGCCAGGAGTCGGCCGCGATGATCGTCGCAGGCGCGACGTCGCAGTCCTCTCGCGGCATGAGCTCACTCCCGGTCCACACGGACGCCGTGGGGACGGTCGACGGCGCGCTCATAGGATCAGGCTATGCGTCTCCGGCTCTTGCGGCATCCGCTCGGCGGCGGATTCCGCGCCGACCAGGTGGCGCGGGTGATACTCCCGGATGACGACGCGTTCTGGCTGGATTCGGGCGCAGGTGGACCCGCATTCCTCGGCACGGGGAGCCGGGTGGAACTGTCCTCTGGAGCTGTCCTGCCGGCGCTCCGTGATGCCCTCGCGTCGATGCGCAGCGCCGAGGAGCTCGGCCACGTTCCGCTCGGCCTCGTGGGGTGGCTGGGCTACGAGCTGCGGGGCGAGACCACCGGGATGCCGGTGTCGCGTCGCGGGGCATTGCCCGACGCCGCGTTCCTCCGGGTGGATCGTCTCGTTCGGGTCGATCCCGACGGCTCGGCCGAGCTGCTGGCGCTGGGTGAGGGGTGGACTCCCGATCTCGCCCGCTGGCGGGACCGCATCGAGCACGCACTGACCGAACAGGCAGCCCGCCGAAGCGATCACGAGCGCCCGCGCCCGGTCGAGGCGCCGGATGCCGTGTCCGTTCGCTGGCGCGACTCCGACGACGACTACCTCGCCCGCATCCGTGCATGTCAGCAGGCGATCCGCGAGGGCGACGCCTACCAGCTGTGCCTCACGACCGAGGCCCGTGTTGCGGGGCGCTTCGATCCTCTCGAGGTCTTCGCGCGCGTCCGTGAGGCAAGCCCCACGCATCACGCCGGGCTCGTGCGGATCGGCGGGGCCGCCCTCGTATCCGCGTCGCCGGAGCGCTTCCTCGAGGTCGATCCCACGGGCCTCGTGCGCACGCGCCCGATCAAGGGCACCCGGCCACGGGACGCCCGCCCCGACGAGGACGCACGACTGCGGGGCGAACTCGTCGCGAGCGAGAAGGAGCGCGCCGAGAACCTGATGATCGTCGACCTCATGCGCAACGACCTTTCGCGGGTGTCCGAACTCGGATCCGTCGCGGTGACCTCCCTGCTCGAGGTCGAGTCGTACCGTCAGGTCCACCAGCTCGTCTCGACGATCGAGGGGCGGCTTCTGTCGGGCCTCGGTGCTGTCGATGCGATCGAGGCCTGTTTCCCGGCCGGGTCGATGACGGGCGCACCGAAGCTGCGGGCGATCGAGATCCTCGACGACCTCGAGGGGCGCCCGCGCGGTCCGTACGCCGGTGCGTTCGGATATCTTGCGGCCGACGGCTCGGCGGATCTGGCCATGACGATTCGCACGATCGTGATCGACGATGTCGGCGCGAGCGTCGGTGCGGGCGGAGGGATCACCGCCCTCTCCGCGCCCGAGGATGAGCTCGCGGAGGCGCATCTGAAGGCGGATGCCCTCATCTCAGCGCTCGTCGGACCGCGGGCACAAGATGGCGTCCCTCAACGTTGACTACTCTGGACAGGTTGTCACCCGAGAGATAGAGAGAGCAGTGGCGCACCACGAGCACGGCCCGATCGCCTCCGACGCCGAGGAATACGACTTCCGGCGCCTCCAGGAGCGTTGGCTCCCTGTGTGGGACGAGCTGCAGCCGTTCGCCACGTCCGACAGCGACGACAAGCGTCCGCGCAAGTACGTGCTCGACATGTTCCCCTACCCCTCGGGCGACCTGCACATGGGGCACGCGGAGGCGTATGCGCTCGGCGACATCATCGCCCGCTACTGGCGGCTGCAGGGCTTCAACGTGCTGCACCCGATCGGCTGGGATTCGTTCGGCCTGCCGGCCGAGGGCGCCGCGATCAAGCGCGGCATCGACCCGCGGGAGTGGACGTACGACAACATCGCCCAGCAGCGCTCGTCGATGCGCCGCTACGCGACGAGCTTCGACTGGGATCGGGTCATCCACACCTCCGACCCCGAGTACTACCGCTGGAACCAGTGGCTGTTCCTGAAGCTCTATGAGAAGGGCCTCGCCTACCGCAAGGCCAGCTGGGTCAACTGGTGTCCCTTCGACCAGACGGTCCTCGCGAACGAGCAGGTCATCGATGGCCGGTGTGAGCGATGCGACAACATCGTCGTCAAGAAGAAGCTCACGCAGTGGTACTTCAAGATCACCGACTACGCCGACCGGCTGCTGGACGACCTGAACCAGCTCGAGGGCAAGTGGCCGAGCAAGGTCATCGCGATGCAGCGCAACTGGATCGGTCGATCCACCGGCGCCGACGTCGACTTCGTGATCGAGGGCCACGACGAGAAGGTGACGGTGTTCACCACCCGCCCCGACACGTTGTTCGGTGCGACCTTCATGGTCGTGGCACCCGACTCCGATCTCGCCTCGCAGCTCGCGGCCGAGTCGACGCCCGAGGTGCAGGCGGCGTTCGCCGAGTACCTCGCCCAGGTGCAGAAGTCGACCGAGATCGAACGGCAGGACACCACGCGCCCCAAGACGGGCGTGCCGCTCGGCCGCTACGCGATCAACCCGGTCAACGGCGAGCGACTCCCGGTGTGGGCCGCGGACTACGTGCTCGCCGACTACGGGCACGGCGCGGTCATGGCGGTGCCCGCTCACGACCAGCGCGACCTCGACTTCGCGCGCGCATTCGATCTCCCGATCAAGGTCGTGGTCGACGTCACGGCGTCGATCACGGGTGCGATTCCGGTGATCACTCCCGAGATGCTCGAGAACGCGGATGCCGTCCGCGATCTGTCGTCCCTCGACCCCGCGGTCACGGGTGAGGCGCTCACCGGCGACGGGCGGATGATCAACTCGGGTCCGCTCGACGGCCTGAGCAAGCAGAACGCGATCCGACGCGTCATCGAGCTGCTCGAAGGTGCCGGCACGGGGCGCGCTGCCAAGACCTACCGGCTGCGCGACTGGCTCATTTCGCGACAGCGCTACTGGGGCACGCCCATCCCGATCCTGCACACGGAGGACGGGCGCGAGATCCCGATCGCGGAGTCCGAGCTGCCGGTGCGGCTACCCGACTCGCGGGGTCTCGACCTGCAGCCCAAGGGCACCTCGCCGCTCGGTGCGGCCGACGAGTGGGTCAATACGACCGCACCGGACGGCACGCCCGCGCGCCGCGACCCCGACACGATGGACACCTTCGTCGACAGCTCGTGGTACTTCCTGCGGTTCCTCTCGCCGAACGACGACACGAAGGCGTTCGACGTGAAGGAGGCCGAGAAGTGGGCGCCCGTCGACCAGTACGTCGGCGGCGTGACCCACGCGATCCTGCACCTGCTGTACGCGCGCTTCATCACGAAGGTGCTGTTCGACCTCGGGTACGTCACGTTCACGGAGCCCTTCACGGCGCTGCTGAATCAGGGCATGGTGCTCATGGACGGCTCGGCGATGTCGAAGAGCCGCGGCAACCTCGTGCGCCTCTCCGACCAGCTGGACGAGTTCGGCGTCGACGCGGTGCGCCTGACGATGGCGTTCGCGGGGCCTCCGGAGGACGACATCGACTGGGCGGATGTGTCGCCCGCCGGGTCGGCGAAGTTCCTCGCCCGTGCGTGGCGGCTGGCGAACGACGTGCAGCTCGCGGGCGAGACCGCCTCGGGCGAGGGGGAGCTGGCGCTGCGTCGTCAGACCCACCGCCTGCTCGCGGACGCGCCGGGCCTCGTCGAGTCGTTCAAGTTCAACGTGCTCGTCGCGCGTCTGATGGAGCTCGTGAACGCGGTCCGCAAGACGATCGACCAGGGCGCCGGTGCCGCCGATCCTGCGGTGCGGGAGGCGACCGAGGCCGTCGCGATCCTCCTCTCGATGTTCGCGCCGTACGCCGCGGAGGACATGTGGGCGAAGCTCGGCTATCAGCCGGGCGTCGCGATGCAGACGCTCCCGAAGCCCGATGGGCGGCTCCTCATCGAGGAGTCGGTGACGGCGATCGTGCAGGTCGACGGCAAGGTGCGCGACCGACTGGAGGTCTCTCCGCAGGTCGACGCGGGCGAGCTCGAGGCGCTGGCGCGGGCATCCGCCGCAGTGGTGCGCGCGATCGGCGAGCGCGAGATCGTGAACGTCATCGTGCGGGCGCCTCGCGTCGTCAACATCGCCACCAAGGGCTGATCTCTCCACAGCCGGTCGGCCTGCGTCGGAGGCGGCCCTCGCGGCCGACCTAGCCTTCCCAGGTGAGCGACCGCCCCGACCCCGGCACCTTCCGCGCCCGGGTGCGTCGAGGGGTCGGGGCGGCGCTCATCGTGCTCCTGGCGGCCGCGGCGATCACGGTAGTGGCGGTGGCCGTCACGCCAGGTGGTGCGGCGCGCGAGGTGGCTCCGCCCGATCCAGGGTCGTCGGGTGCGCCCATGATCGAGGTCGGTGCGGCCGACGGATCGGTGCTGTATGTGCACGTCCTCGGCGAGGTCGCGCATCCGGGTCTCTATGAGCTGAGCCCGGGTGACCGAGTGGTCGATGCGATCGCTGCGGCCGGCGGACTGACCGACGACGCCGATCCGGGTGCGGTGAACCTGGCGCGTCCCGTGTCCGACGGCGAGCAGTTGGCGGTTCCGGCGGTGGGGGAGTCGCCCGCCCCCGGTTCCGCGGGCGGCGAGGGTGCCGCATCCGATGGCCGGGTCGACCTCAACACAGCGGACGTCGCGGCGCTCGACACGCTCCCGCGCGTCGGTCCCGCGATCGCGCAGCGCATCATCGATTGGCGCGAGCAGAACGGACCGTTCTCGTCGGTCGACGACCTCTTGGCAATCAGCGGCATCGGCGAGAAGACCGTCGAGGCGCTGCGACCTCTCGTCGTCCCGTGAGCGGGGAGGCGCTCGTGGCTCGGGCTTCGGATGCGGTGCGCGCGGGCGGACGTCCGTCTCGTGCCGAACTGCGCCTGATTCCCGCCGTGGTCGGTGCGTGGGTGGCGGGTGGCGTGCTCGTGGGGGTCTCGCCGGGAGAGTTCCCGGCGCTCGCGGCCGTGGTGCTGTGGGCTCTGGCGCTGGGTGCCGCGCTGGCCGTTCGCCGCCTGCGCGTGGCGGGCGTGGTCGTCCTTGGGTTGATCGCGGCGGCCGCAGTCTCGACCGTCGTAGCCGTCCGGGGTCCGCTCGTCGCACCGCCGACGTTCCGAGACGCCGCCGAGACCCGAGCACATGTGGCGCTCGAGCTCGTGACGACGGGACGGGCGGTCGAGGGGCGAGTGCATGCCCGTGCACGGATCGTCGACGAGCCGGGGGCAGGGGAGGTGACGGTGCTCGCGTTCCTGAAAGAGCCCGCGGACGCCGACCGGCTGCGCATCGGCGACCGTTGGCGAAGCGCCGGAACCTTGCGGGCGGCGGAGCCGGGCGACCAGATCGGATTCCTACTGTTCCTCGATCAGCCCGTCGAGCAGGTCGCACCCCCGCCTCCCGTGCTCGCGGCCGCGGCTTCGCTGCGTGAAGGCCTCGTCGCGCTCACCGCGGACCTCCCCGGGTCAGGAGGCCGACTGCTGCCCGGTCTCGCAGTCGGTGACACGTCGCGCGTCGACGCTCCCCTCGATGAGGCGATGGTGGCGAGCTCGCTCTCGCACCTCACCGCCGTCTCCGGAGCCAACTGCGCCATCGTGGTCGGCGCCGTGTTCGCCGTCGCTGCGGCCTGCGGTGCCTCCCGCGGGCTGCGGGTCGGCCTCGCGCTGGCGTCGCTCGTCGGGTTCGTGGTGCTTGTCACCCCCGAGCCGAGTGTGCTGCGGGCTGCGGTGATGGCGGCGATCGTGCTGCTGGCCGTCGCATCCGGGCGCCCGAGCCGCGGGGTTCCCGCGCTCTGTCTGGCGGTCGTCTTGCTGCTCATCATCGATCCGTGGCTCTCTCGATCCTTCGGATTCGCGCTGTCCGCATTCGCTACGGGTGGTCTGCTGCTGCTCGCCCGTCCGCTCGCGTCGGCACTGTCGCGGTGGATGCCGATGCCGCTCGCGCTCATCGTCGCCGTGCCGCTCGCGGCTCAACTCGCGTGTCAGCCGGTGCTCGTGCTGCTCAGCCCGACCCTGCCCCTCTGGGGAGTGGTGGCGAACCTTCTCGCGGGTCCCGCAGCGCCGATCGCCACCGTGATCGGCCTGGTCGCCTGTCTCCTGGCGCCATTCGCTCCGGATGTCGCGCACGGGCTGGTGACCGTCGCATGGTTGCCTTCTGCGTGGATCGCCGCCGTCGCCGAGTCCACCTCCGCCTGGCCCGGTGCGCGGATGCCGTGGATCGAGGGTGTGCCGGGTGTCGTCGCGATCGCTGCCGCCACGGCGGTTTGCCTCGCGGCAGTTCTCGCTCCCCGCGGCAGTCGGTGGAGGCGCGTGACGGCGATCGTCGCGCTCGCTTCCGTGGTGGGCTACGGAGGTGCCGTGGCGGGGGTGCGGGTCGTCGAGCTCTCGACCCGGCCGGCCGGCTGGCAGGTGGCGATGTGCGATGTCGGTCAGGGAGACGCCGTCCTCCTGCGCTCCGGTGATCGCGTCGCGCTCGTTGACACGGGGCCGGATCCCGCGGCGCTCGCGGCGTGCCTCGACGACCTCGCGATCGGGTGGATCGATCTGCTGGTTCTCACCCATGGCGACCTCGATCACGTGGGCGGCCGAGATGCGGTCGCCGGTCGCATCGGCACGGTGCTGGTCGGCCCGGCAGCCGACGAGTCCGACGAGCGGATGCGGGAGGATCTGCTCGCGAGCGGCGCGCGGGTGGTAGACGCTCGGCGCGACACACGCGGCACTCTCGGCGAGTGGGATTGGCGCGTCCTTTGGCCACCTCCGAGGGGAGTGGAGCCCGGAAACCCCGCGAGCGTGGTGCTGCTGCTGGAGCCGGGGCCCGTCTGCGAGACGTGCCTGCGAGTGCTGCTGCTCGGGGATCTGGGCGCAGAGGAGCAGGCGCGGATGCGCGCCGCGACATCCGTCGGTCCGGTGGATGCGCTGAAGGTCGCCCATCACGGATCGGCCGACTTCGACGCACGACTCACTGCCGAGGCGGCCGCTCCCGTCGCCCTCGTCGGCGTGGGCGCCGACAACGGATACGGACACCCCACCCGGGCTGCCCTCGACGCGCTCATCGCGGCCGGGTCCACGGTGTTCCGCACCGACCTCGACGGTCTCGTGCTCGTCTCCCCGGGCGAGGCGGGTCAGCCGCCACGGGTCTGGTCCTCGCGGGCTCCTGCCGCAGGTGACCAGGGAGCGTCGGCGTCCGACGCCCTCACTAGGCTGGACGCATGGCGGCCAGGAGCGGGGGAGCAGCGAAGAAGCCGGCGATCCCGCAGCCCGCGTGGCACAGCGTCACCCCCGCACCCGTGGTGCTCGTCTCGGGTCCCGAGAGCCTTCTCGCTGAGCGCGCCATCCGGTCGATCCGCGAGCAGATGCGTTCCGCCGACCCGAGCCTCGAGGTCTCCGATATCGACGCAGGCCAGTACGCGCCCGGCGAGCTCCTCACCCTCGCGAGCCCGTCGCTCTTCGCAGAGCCCCGCCTCATCCGCGTGGACCAGGTCGAGAAGTGCACGGACGCGTTCCTCGAAGAGACCCTTGCCTACCTCGCGGAGCCTGCGGACGACACCGTGCTCGTCCTGCGACACGGCGGGGGAGTGCGGGGCAAGAAGCTGCTCGACGCCATCCGTGGCGGCCTCGGATCCGGCGTCGAGGTCGTGTGCGCCGAGCTCAAGCGCGAGAGCGACAAGGTCGACTTCGCCGCTGCCGAATTCCGTGCCGCCGGTCGGAAGGCCACCCCCGGCGCCGTGCGCGCGCTCGTCTCAGCGTTCTCCGACGACCTCGCCGAGCTCGCAGCGGCCTGCCGCCAGCTCGTCTCCGACACCGACGGCGACATCACCGAGGCCGTCGTCGACCGCTACTACGAGGGGCGAGCCGAGGTCACTGCCTTCGCGGTTGCGGACGCGGCGATCGCGGGCAGGCTCGGCGAATCGCTCGGTCTCATGCGCCACGCGCTCGCGTCCGGGTCGGATCCGGTCCCCATGGTCGCCGCGTTCGCGATGAAGGTGCGCACCATGGCGAAGCTCGCGGGAGCGCGAGGGTCGTCCAACGACCTCGCCAAGCGGTTCGGCCTGCAGAGCTGGCAGGTGGACCGCGCGCGCCGCGACCTCCAGGGCTGGACCGACGAAGGCCTCGCCCGGGCGATCGAAGCGCTCGCCACCGCGGATGCTCAGGTGAAGGGTGCGGGCCGCGATCCGGTCTACGCGCTGGAGCGCATGGTCGGCGTCATCGCCTCTCGCGGATCTGGAGTCTGACATGGAGCGTCGCGCCCGGTGGGTGCCCTGGGCAATGTTCGTCGGTCAGGGCATCGTGACCGCCACCGTCATGGGCATGCTGAGCGTGGTCGTGGTGTTCGCCTTCGGTTACCACCCGCTCGACGTCGTCGCCGTCTTCAACGTGTTCGCGATGGCGGGTCTTCTCGCGGCCCAGACGGCCATTGCGGCCGTCACCGCGGTGCTCCTGTTCATCCTCACCGGGGTCGTCGTCGCCGTGCTCGGCTTGCCGGTGCGACTCATTCCCCGATGGAGACGCGCATGGTTGCGCAACGGTGAGTGGACGATCGCCGGAGTGCTCGTCGGCATCGCGCTCCTCATCATCTCGATCACCCGCGGGCAGCCGATCACCACCGCCGTCGGCGGTCCCGCGTTCGCTCCCGAGCCGTGGACGCTGTTCGCTGGCTGGTGGATTCTCGCGTTCTCGCTCTCGCTACTCGTCTGGCCTGTGCGGTGGATGCCCGCTTCCGCGAAGGCGTGGTGGATGCGCACGCAGGTCACGGCCTGACCCAGCGAAGCCGCACCTCATCCCGCCCAGACAAGAAACGGGCCCCGCACCCGGAGGTGCGAGGCCCGTTCGATGTCTGATGCGATCAGAGCGCGGAAACCTGCTTCGCGATGGCCGACTTGCGGTTCGCGGCCTGGTTCTTGTGGATCACGCCCTTGCTCACGGCCTTGTCGAGCTTCTTCGTGGCCACGGCGAGCGACGCCTCGGCCTTCGCCTTGTCGCCCGAGGCGACTGCCTCGCGAGCGGAGCGGACGGCGGTCTTGAGCTCGCTCTTGACAGCCTTGTTGCGCTCCTGGGCCTTCTTGTTGGTACCGATGCGCTTGATCTGCGACTTGATGTTCGCCATGAATGTCTTTCGTTTCGTTCGGAAGGGATCTGCCGGGGAACGGTAGAGGGGCGCTTCCGGCGACTCGCGTGGAGGAATTCACGCGCAAACCAAGGGTCAACGTTACCAGGTAGGGCGGTCGTCGAGCAACGCGGGCGGGGCGTCACCCGGTCCATCAGGGAGGCGAACCGCGCCCCGGTCGGGGGTTGGCCGGATGTTGCGCATGCCGCCCGCTCACGACCATAGACACCATGACCGACAACACCACCGCTCCCGCCGCCGACGGCGCCACGTCGACCGCCGACGCCGAGCTCCCCGACACCCCGACGAACCCCTACGCCGCCCCGGCGAAGCCTGCCGCACCCACCACGGGCCCCGGCGGGCTCAGCATCGCGAGCCTCGTGCTCGGCATCGCCTCGATCCCCACCGGCATCGCCGTTGCGGGTGTCGTCGGCATCGTGCTTGGATTCCTCGCCCGGTCCCGTGAGCCGCAGTCGCGAACCATGTCGACCTGGGGCATCGTCCTCGGTTTCGTCAGCGTCTTCGGCTGGGTCCTCATCGCCATCCTGGGCATCCTGTTCGCCGCCCCGTTCGCGTTCTGGGGCATGCACGTCGGATGGGACGGCTTCGGACCGGGCTTCTTCCACGGGTTCTGAGGGCTCAGGCGGCTTATCCGCCCTCCCTCACGAGCCCGTCTGCTCGCGCCGGAACACGGCCGGGCCGGCGGGCTCGAGTGCGTGCGCGATCCGCCCGAGGAACTCCTCGCGCATCGGCGGCAGCGCGTCGACGGGGAACCACGCGACCTCGAGCGCCTCACCGTCGACCGGCCGCGGCTCGCCTTCGAGGTAGCGGCAGCGGAACGCGATGTCGAGATACTGCGCCCGATCCCCGTTCGCGTAGACGACCGGATCGGTCACCGCGATCGACGCGAGTCGCTCCACCTCGATCCGCACCCCCGCTTCCTCGGCGGCCTCTCGGGCTGCCGCGACCGCGGGCTCCTCGCCCGGGTCGATGATCCCCGTGATCGGTGCCCACTCGCCCGTGTCCGAGCGCCTGATGAGCAGCACCCGGTCGCCGTCGACCACGACGGCGGTTGTGCCGCTCAGCCACAGAGGCGCCGTGCCGATCGATGCGCGCAGTTCGAGGATGAAGTCGGGGATCGCCACCCCGCGATCCTACGGAGGGCCCTCGGCGCGTGTGCACCCCGGCGGCCCGCGCATGGGAGAATCGTCCGGATATGTCACCCCGCGCCGTGAAGCCCCTGCCGCCTGCTGCGACCGACCCCGCGCGCATCCGGAACTTCTGCATCATCGCGCACATCGATCACGGCAAGTCGACCCTCGCCGACCGCATGCTGCAGATCACGGGCGTCGTATCGGACCGCGACATGCGCGCCCAGTACCTCGACCGCATGGACATCGAGCGCGAGCGCGGCATCACCATCAAGAGCCAGGCCGTGCGGATGCCGTGGCAGGTGGGCGGAGACACCTTCGCGCTCAACATGATCGACACCCCCGGGCACGTCGACTTCACCTACGAGGTGAGCCGTTCGCTCGCCGCGTGCGAGGGCGCGATCCTGCTCGTGGATGCCGCGCAGGGCATCGAGGCGCAGACGCTCGCGAACCTGTACCTCGCGCTCGAGAACGATCTCGAGATCATCCCGGTACTCAACAAGATCGACCTGCCCGCGGCCGACCCCGACAAGTACGCACGCGAGCTCGCCCAGCTGATCGGCGGTGACCCCGACGACGTGCTGCGGGTCTCCGGCAAGACCGGCATGGGCGTCGAGGATCTGCTCGACCGTGTCGTCGACCGCATCCCGGCTCCGGTGGGTGTCAAGGACGCACCCGCCCGAGCCATGATCTTCGACTCCGTCTACGACTCCTACCGCGGGGTCGTCACCTATGTGCGCATGGTCGACGGGCAGCTCAACCCGCGCGAGCGCATCCAGATGATGTCGACGCGCGCGACCCACGAGATCCTCGAGATCGGTGTGAGCTCGCCGGAGCCGTCGCCCTCGAAGGGACTCGGTGTCGGGGAGGTCGGCTACCTGATCACGGGCGTGAAGGACGTGCGCCAGTCGAAGGTCGGCGACACCGTCACGAGCGCCGCGAAGCCTGCGACGGATGCGCTCCCCGGCTACACCGACCCCCTTCCGATGGTCTTCTCGGGCATCTACCCGATCGACGGCAGCGACTACCCCGACCTGCGCGAGGCGCTCGACAAGCTGAAGCTCTCGGATGCGGCCCTCCAGTACGAGCCGGAGACCTCGGTCGCGCTCGGCTTTGGCTTCCGGTGCGGGTTCCTCGGACTCCTGCACCTCGAGATCATCACCGAGCGTCTGCGCCGCGAGTTCGACCTCGACCTCATCACGACTGCACCGAGCGTGCCCTACGAGGTGACGACGGAAGACAAGAAGACGGTCACGGTGACGAACCCGTCGGAGTACCCGTCGGGAGCGAAGATCGTCGAGGTGCTCGAGCCGATCGTCTCGGCCTCGATCCTCGCGCCGAAGGACTACGTAGGAGCCATCATGGAGCTCTGCCAGTCGCGGCGCGGCACTATGAAGTCGATGGATTATCTCGGCGAGGATCGCGTCGAGCTGAAGTACACACTGCCGCTCGGCGAGATCGTGTTCGACTTCTTCGATCAGCTGAAGTCGAAGACGCAGGGCTACGCCTCGCTCGACTACGAGCCCGCAGGTGAGGCCCCGGGTGATCTCGTGAAGGTCGACATCCTGCTGCAGGGTGAGACGGTCGACGCGTTCAGTGCGATCGTCCACAAGGACAAGGCCTACGCCTACGGAACGATGATGGCGACGCGCCTGCGCGAGCTGATCCCGCGCCAGCAGTTCGAGGTGCCCATCCAGGCGGCGATCGGCGCCCGTATCATCGCGCGCGAGAACATCCGCGCGATGCGCAAGGACGTTCTCGCCAAGTGCTACGGCGGCGACATCACCCGCAAGCGCAAGCTGCTCGAGAAGCAGAAGGAGGGCAAGAAGCGGATGAAGATGGTCGGTCGCGTCGAGGTCCCTCAGGAGGCGTTCATCGCCGCGCTCTCGGGCGACGTCGAGGCGAAGAAGGACAAGAAGTAGGGTCGTGGGTGCTCCGGTCGATGGTCTGCCGCAGGCGGCGGTCGAACTCGACGGTGCCGATCTGCCCTGGGAATCGCGAGGCCCGGATGCGCCTGCGACGGGATCCCTGCGATGACAGATGACGGGGGTGAAATCTCGGACCTGTATGACCCGGAGAAGAGCTCGCTCACGCGTCGCATCCGGCGGATCTTCGCAGGCGACGATCCCGCGTCGCGGCGCGCGATGTCGGCGATGAGGTACGCCCACCCCCTGGGCTACGGCGTCATCGGGCCGCGGCGGGGTCCCTTCGACGATCCGCCGCCCGAGGCCGCGGCGCTCGACCCCGCCGAATTGCCGTGGGAGCTTCGAGACAATGATGAAGCGGGGCGTTCTTCGGAAGATTGATGCCGGCGGGATGGGTTGGCTGCGCGGTGAAGCAGCTCAACCCCGACCCTCGCGCCGCAGCAGCGGCCTCGGCCAGATCCCGAGCACGAGCATCACGAGCACGCACTGGGCGAGGCCCGTGCCGAAGTAGATGAACTGCAGGGCCGAGAGCCCGCGGATCACGCCCGTCTCGACGAAGATCCAGATCATCATGCCGAAGCCCGCGGTGGCGAAGAGTCCCCACGCGACATCCAGCCGTGCACGGATGGCCAGGATCGGCAGCAGCTGGGTGCCGCCCACGACGACCCCGAGGATCACGCCCGGCCAGAGGTAGTCCGGGAAGATCGAGCCTTCCAAGAGCGATCGCGACAACCCGAGCGATTCGAGCGACCCGGTGGCGACGGCGATCGACCCGCCCGCGGCCGACACGAGGTTGAACCAGGTGATCGCGAGCAGCGTCACCCGCATCCACCGCGGCGCGTGGAACCCGGTCGTCGAACCTGAGGTCATGGTTCAGGCGTACCCGCCGTGGTGCGGCGCCGCATGTGCCAGAGGTCCCGTGGGCCCTGTCATGATCGACGCATGACCGACGTCGTGTCCGAGGGGCTCAACTATGGACCCATCGGTATCGCGCGACCGGGGTCTGAGGCGCCGGAAGGCATGCGGGTGCGTACCCAGCGTGTCCCGCTCGGCTCGAGCGACGAGATCTGGCGTCGTGCCGTCGATGCGGTCTCCGGCTGGGCGATCAAGAAGGCGGTGCGGTTCCGCGTCGACCCCGACGACGCCCGGGTGGCGCTCGGGCGTGACTACGACACCCGGTTCGGCATCGGGTGGTTGCGCCTCCTCGAACCGGTGCGGATCGTCTGGATCGCCGAGGAGCCGGACCTGCGAGGCTTCGGGTACGGCACGCGCACCGGCCACCCGATCACGGGCGAGGAGTGCTTTCTCGCGGAGCGGGACGCCGAGGGCATGGTCTGGCTCGTCGTGCGCACCGTCTCGCGGATCTCGGGCGGCCGCTGGTTGCTCCTCTGGCCCGGCATCCGGATCATGCAGCCGTACTTCCAGCGCTGGTACGCACGTGCGGCGGTGGGGCTTGCGACCGCGGGCGAGAATCCCCTCCAGGGGATGCGCGGCATGCGGCGACGGATGGTGGGCGAGGGGACCTCGCAGGTCGACGGGATCGCCCGTCTCGGCTACGGGATGCAGCCGTCGCGGGGCCCCTTCGACGCTCCACCCGACGAGCCCGTCGAGCTCGATGCGGCCGAGCTTCCGTGGGAGCTGCGGGGCGACGGAGACGCCCGCGAACCGGGGTCCGACGCCCGACTCTCGTGATTCTGGGAGAATAGGACGGTGACCCCCGTCTCTCCCGACGAGTTGTGGCGCGCGCCCGTGGACTACGGCGCAGTCGGCGCGACGCAGGCCGATGACCTGCTCGCGTACCCGCCGCGTGGGTTTCGCGCGCTCGAAAAGCGCATCCGCGTCGGCCACGGGCCCGAGCGGTGGGAGTACGCGTGGATGCGGGTTCTCAGCTGGGGCATCCAGCGCGGCGCGGGCCTGGAGGTCGTTCCCGTGTCTGCTCCCGCGGAGGCCACGGCTGAGACCTACGTGCCCGTTTCGTTCGATGAGGCCGGGAATCCCGTCCAGCCCGCCGCGATCGGGAGTGACGGCGAAGTGCTCTACACCCCAGAGGGTGATGCGCTGGTCCGCCCTGGCGACACGGGGTTCCTGAAACCGTGGTTCTGGCCGAGGCCGATGCCGGTGCGGGTCGTGTATGTGGTCGACGAGCCCGCGCGCCGCGGTGCCGCCTTCGGCACCCTTCCCGGACATCCGCTCTCGGGCGAGGAGCTGTTCCTCGTCGAGCGGGGGGAGGACGACTCGGTGTGGTTCACCGTGCGGATCTTCTCCCGCCCTGCGAACGGATACTGGCTGGCTGTTCTGCCCGCTCTGCGTCTCGTGCAGGCGTTCCTCGTGCGCCGGTACCTGCACGAACTCACCGGACCATTGCCCGGCGCCTGACTCAGAGAGAGCGCTGGTAGGCGCGGATCGATCGCACCGTCCATGCGAAGGCGAGTGCGGCGAGCAGTACCAGCCCCGCGCCCTCGAGCAGCAGGCGTCCCGCATCCGCCGAGTCGTCGAACAGCGTGCCGTCGAGTCCGGCGCGGCCGAGCTCGACGGCCCACGTCATGGGGTTCCACCGCGCGACCGCCTGCACCCACTCGGGCAGCAGGGTCGCGGGCATCATCGTGGTCGAGAGGAACGTCGCCGGAAGCACGATCAGCTGCGACAGCCCGATGAGCGCCACCTGATTGCGGGTGATCAGCGCGACCGCGCTCGATGCGCAGCAGAACACGGTCGCGAGCAGGGAGGCGGCGACGAGCGCGAGCAGGATGCCGCCCACGCCGCCGGGGTAGCTCGCGCCGGCCAGCGCGCCGATTCCGAGCACCACCGCCGACTGCAGCACGTTGATCACGAGCTGCTGCAGCAGCTGGCCCGTGACGATCGCGCTGCGTGACAGCGGAGCGCTCAGCAGCTGGTCCATGACGCCCGAACCGATGTCGTCGATGTAGCCGGTGCCGGCCCACGCGCCCGAGTAGAGCACGGTCATCATCAGGATGCCGGGCACCAGGTAGCCGATGTAGCCGCCGTCGCCGAACACCGGCAGTGCGCCGAGGGCGCTGTAGACCTGGCCGAACAGCACGATCCAGATCACCGGCTGCAGCAACGACATCGCGGGACCCCACACCTGTCGCCAGGTGCCGATGATCCAGCGGCGGAACACCTGCCCCGTCTGAGATGCCCAGGAGGCGCGGACGAGGCGGGGGGATGCGGGGGCGAGTGCGGTCATGCTGCGGCTCCTTCGCTCGGGCGGACCTCGCCGAAGCTGTGGCCCACGTGATGCAGGTAGACGTCGTCGAGCGTCGGGCCCGAGACGGATGCGGCACCGAACGCGATGCCCGCCGCGTCGAGCGCCTGGAGTAGCGGACCGAGAGCCGCCGAGCCGTCGGCGGCGCGGGCGATCAGCGAGCCGGTGGGCCCGGACACCTCGACGACGACGTCGCGCAGCAGCGGCAGGGACGCGGCGGCGCGACGCACGCGGTCGGCATCCGGTTCGAAGAGCTCCACCCGCACACCGTCGCCGGCAAGGTCGGCCTTGAGCGCCTGCGGGGTGCCTTCGACGACCATCGCGCCGTGGTCGACGATCATGACGCGATCGGCGAGTCGGTCGGCCTCCTCGAGATAGTGGGTGGTGAGCACGACTGTGAGCGACTCCTGCCCGGCGAGGCGCCGGATCTCGCCCCACATCGCGGCGCGCGATTCGGGGTCGAGGCCGGTGGTGGGTTCGTCGAGGAACAGCACCCTCGGCGCGTGCACGAGGGCCGCCGCGACGTCGAGGCGCCGCCGGGTGCCGCCGGACAGCTTTCCCGCGAGGCGTTCGCGGTGCTCTGTCAGCGCGAACTCCTCGATCAGCCGCAGGGCTCGGCTTATGGCATCCGCTCGCCCGACGCCGCGCAGCCGCGCCGCCAGCGCGAGGTTCTCGCGGACGGTGAGCAGGGGGTCGGTGCTAGTGCCCTGCGACACGTAGCCGATGCGGGTGCGCACCGCCGCGGCCTCGCGCACGACGTCGGCACCCGCCACGCGCGCGGCGCCCGAGGTGGGCAGCGCGAGGGTCGTCAGGATCTTGGTGGTGGTCGACTTTCCGGCACCGTTCGGGCCGAGCAGTCCGAACACCGATCCGGTGGCGACCGCGAAGCTGAGTCCGCGGAGGGCCTCGACGGGCGGGGTGCGGTGGCCGGTGCGGTAGCGCTTGACGAGCGCCTCGGCCTCGATGGCATGGGGAGAAATGGGCATGGTGAACCGTCCTGAGGTGTGCGGTGGGGAAGGAGACGAGGAACGAGCGGATGCGTCAGCGTGTGGGCGGAAACAGCATCCGGGCGAGCACGATCATCATCACGAGGAAGCCGGCGACGAGGGCGAGCCACGACCACGCCCAGCCGAGGGCGATGGTCAGCACGATGAACGCGACCACCGCGACCACCATGATGACGAGCGTGTAGATGCCGAAGCGCGCGGCCGCGGCGGGATCCTGGGTGAAGCGGTCGCCCTGCTCGGCGTAGTGCTCGCTCTGCTGCAGCGCCCACGCCTTATGCCGGTTGGTCTGGCTTGCGCCGAGTCCGGCGAAGAGTGCCACGCCGCCGAGGAACAGTGCCCCCACCAGGATGAGCCAGGGGAACTCGAGACCGCGCAACACCAGCCACCCGGTGCCGAGTGCGGCGAGCACCGCCGCCGTCGCGACGCCGTAGCCGGAGGCGCGTCGGGGCGACATAGGGTAGTTCGTGGAAGTCTCCTGTCGCAGCGCGTCGCCGACCACGACACCGAGAGACAGCGCGACGGCCGTGACCGCGAGCGCCGCCGCGAGCGTCGGCAGCGCGAGCAGGCCGACGCCGTCCGTCACGAGCACCGCGAGCGCCGCCGCCGCGACGACGCTCAGCACCACGGTGCGCACGACGAAGGCCGGCCGAGGCCGCACCCGGTGCGCGTTCCACGGCGAAGCCGCCGGCAGTTCGGCGACCAGCGCGCGCACATCACCGAGTTCCTCGATCGCCCGACGTGCCGCGGCGTCCGAGTCGGTGCCACTCGACTCCAGCTCGGCGACGCGCGCCTCGAGGTTGGCTCGGATCTCGTCCTTCAGGTCGAGAACGTCGGGGGTCGGGTCGACGCCGGTGAACGCCTCGTCGAGCAGGCGGTGGATCGTGGTCATGGTCAGTGCCTTTCGATGAGGAGCGAGTCGATGGTGTCGCGGGTGGCGATCCACGCGGCGACGTTGCGCTGGTAGACGGCGCGGCCGGCATCCGTGATGCGGTAGTACTTGCGGCGGCCGCCCTGGGTCTCGTCGCCCCAGAACGACTCGACGAGGCCGTCCTTCTCGAGTCGGCGGTAGGCGGCGTAGAGCGTCGCCTCCTTGATCTCGTGGGCGCCTCCGGTCGCGTCGCGGATCGTCTTGTAGATCTCGAAGCCGTAGCTCTCGCCGCGCCGCAGCACGCCGAGCACGATCGTGTCGGTGTGTCCGCGCAGCAGATCGGCCGCGAACGCATCGGAGTCTTGAACCATGTCGAGTACTGTATCTGATCAAGTACTCCATCTGCAACAAATGCCGGTTTCGCGTGAATGCTGTTGGGCAGCGGGTATGAACGCGCGCAATGGAGACCGCGGGGGAGAATGGGCGGATGCCGAGCGCACTCCCCATCGCCGATCCCGCGCCCGCGGACGGGGCGCTTCCGGCATCCGCCGCCGAGGGATCCGCCACGCGCGACCTAGGGGTGTACCTGCACGTGCCGTTCTGCCGCGTTCGGTGTGGGTACTGCGACTTCAACACCTACACGGCCTCCGAGATCCGCGGAGTTCGGCAGAGCGACTACGCCGACGAAGCGATCGCCGAGATCGACCTCGCCGCTCGTGTGCTGCGCGACTCCGGTGCCGCTGCGCGCCTTGTCTCCACGGTGTTCGTGGGGGGAGGCACGCCCACGCTGCTGCCCACCTCCGATCTGGCGCGGATGCTCAGCGCGGTCCGCGACACCTGGGGTCTCGCGCCCGGCGCAGAGGTCACGACGGAGGCCAACCCGGACTCGGTGACCGAGGCGGGGCTCGCGGAACTCGCGGAGGCAGGATTCACGCGAGTGAGCTTTGGGATGCAGTCGGCGGTGCCGCACGTGTTGCGGACCCTGGAGCGCACCCACGATCCGGCCCGCATCCCGGATGTCGTGCGGTGGGCCCGGTCGGCTGGGCTCCAGGTCAGTCTCGACCTCATCTACGGCACCCCCGGGGAGAGTCTCGACGACTGGCATCGCTCCCTCGAGCTCGCCCTCGCACAGGAACCCGACCACCTGTCGGCTTATGCCCTGATCGTCGAGCCGGGAACGAAGCTCGCGCGGCAGATCGCTCGTGGTGAGGTCGCCGAGCCCGACGACGAGGTGCAGGCGGATCAATACGAGCTGGCCGACGAGCTGCTCTCCGCCGCGGGGTTCGACTGGTACGAGGTCAGCAACTGGGCGCGGGACGACAGCCGCCGATCGCGCCACAACCTGGCCTACTGGACCGGCCAGGACTGGTGGGGCGTCGGCCCCGGGGCGCACAGCCACGTCGGCGGTGTCCGCTGGTGGAACGTGAAGCACCCGGCCGCGTACGCGGCGAGGCTCGCCGAGGGGGTGTCGCCGGCTGCAGGGCGCGAGACGCTCGACGCCGAGACCCGCCGGGTCGAAGACGTGCTGCTGCGCATCCGGATCATCGACGGTCTTCCGGTTGACGCGCTCGACACGTTCGGTCGTGAGGCGGTCGCGGGGCTCATTGCCGACGGCCTCATCGAGGGCAGGAACGCGATAGCCGGCCGCCTCGTGCTCACACGACGCGGCCGGCTATTGGCGGATGCGGTGGTCAGACGGCTTTTGCCGTGACCATCGATCTCAGCTGACGAATTTGATCGACAGCGGGTAGGTGTAGAACTCGCCCTTGTTGGCGGCGATCGCGGCCATGATGCCGAAGATGATCGCGAGCACCCACGCGGCGAACCACACGACGAAACCGATCACCACGAAGGTCAGGATGAAGCCCACGACGTAGGCGATCAGCAGCGTCAACTGGAAGTTGAGCGCCGTCGCGGTGTGGGCGCGTACGAACGCTCCGCGGTCCTTGAGGACGAGGTAGGCGATCAGCGGGGCGAGCCAGCTGAACAGGATGCCGCCGACGTGGGTCAGCGTGGACCAGAGTCGCTGGTCGGCAGGGCTCATCTCCTGCGCAGCGGGCGACGCGGCGGGCGGAGGCGGCGGAGGTGTGGCAGTCATGGGCCCATTAAAGCAAGTGCGCCGGGTGAGAGCACCCGGCGCACCGCAGATTTTGCTACTTGATCAGGCGGATCGCGAAGGGGTAGCGGTAGCTTCCGCCCGCGTTGACCTTCGTGAACGCGACGATCGAGAAGATGATCCCCACTGCCCAGAGGGCCAGCCAGATGAGCGTCTGGATGATGCCCCACAGGCCGAAGGTCACGATCGACAGGATGAGCCCCAGGATGAAGTTCGCGACCTGAGCGATCACGAGCGTGATCTGGAAGTTGAGGGCCTCCTTGCCCTCGACGTTCGTCTTCGGTCCTCGATCCTTGAAGATGAGCCAGATGATGAGTGCCGGCAGGAAGCTCAGGATGCCGCCGAGGTGGGCGAACGACGCCCACTGCTTGTCTTCGGCCTCGGTCAGCGGAGCGGCCGGCTGGGGGGCGGGCTGCGCGGGATCGGTCATGCGGGAACCTTTCTCTACGTGGCGCTCTCCGGGGGGAGAGCCGGGGTGGAGCACCCACACGGTAGCGTCCGGGGTTCCGTGCGTGCAACGGATATGAGCGACGACCTCGCGGTAGTATTGGCAGTCTCGTACTCGGAGTGCCAGAGCGTGTCCGGGGCCCGATCCGATTCTCGTGCGGAAAGGTGGTGCACATGACGTCCGAGCGCAGCCTCAAGGTTCTTCGCGTGATCGTGCAGGACTACGTCTCCACGAGCGAGCCGGTCGGGTCGAAGTCGATCGTCGAGCGTCACTCCTTCGGCGTCTCGTCGGCCACCATCCGCAATGACATGGCGCAGCTCGAGGAAGACGGCCTCATCGCCGCCCCGCACACCTCCTCGGGTCGCGTCCCGACCGACAAGGGCTACCGCGTCTTCGTCGACCAGCTCACCGAGGTCCGTCCACTGAGCACCGCGCAGCGCAACGCCATCGAGTCGTTCCTCGGCGAGACCGGCGACCTCGACGAGGTGCTCGGCCGTACGGTCCGGCTGCTGTCGCAGCTCACGAGCCAGGTGGCGCTCGCGCAGTACCCCTCGTTCGGCACCGCGCGGATCCGGCACGTCGAGCTCGTCGCGCTCGGCCCCTCCCGGGTGATGGTTGTGCTCATCACCGACACCGGTCGGGTCGATCAGGGAACCGTCGAGAGCACCGCCGGCGGAGACGTGGATCAACTCGGGCGGTTGCGCGAGCGGATCAACGCGGTGCTCGACAGCAAACCGCTTTCCGATGCCGCGGCGCTGCTCGGCACCATCGGTGACGCGCTCGAGCCGGGAGATCGGGACGCCGCGATGCCGATCGTCGCGAGCCTGCTGGCTCAGGTCGCGGCCACGCGACACGACCGGTTGGTCATCTCCGGGGCGGCGAACCTCGCACGCACCGAGCGCGATTTCCGCGGCTCGATCTACCCCGTGCTCGAGGCGATCGAGGAGCAGGTGACGGTGCTTCGCCTGTTCGGGGAGATGGACCTCGACGAGGCGGATGTCGCGGCACGCATCGGCGCCGAGAACGCGGACTACGGGCTCGGCGAGGCGAGCGTCGTCGCGAGCGGATACGCGGCCCCCGGTGGTGCGCTTGCGCGGCTCGGGGTTCTCGGGCCCACACGCATGGACTACTCGACCAACATGGCTGCGGTACGCGCCGTCGCGCGCTACCTCTCGCGCCTGCTGGGCGAAGACGAGATCAGATAGAGGAACGTTGACCGATCATTACGACGTCCTCGGGGTGGAGCGCACCGCGACCCCCGAGGAGATCAAGAAGGCTTACCGGCGACTCGCGCGCGAGCTCCACCCGGACGTGAACCCGAGCGAGGATGCGGCCGAGCGCTTCAAGCTCGTGACGCACGCCTACGACGTGCTGAGCGATCCGGAGCAGCGGGAACGCTATGACCTCGGCGGCTCGAACCCGTTCGGTGGGGCGGGGGGCACCTTCGGCTTCGGCGACATCTTCGACAGCTTCTTCGGAGCGGCGCAGGGAGGTCGCGGTCGCCCGCGGTCCCGCACCGAGCGCGGCCAGGATGCCCTGCTCCGCGTCGAGATCGACCTCGACGAGGTGATCTTCGGCACCAAGCACGAGATCGAGATCGACACCGCGGTGCTCTGCGAGACCTGCCAGGGATCCTGCTGCGCTCCCGGCACGAGCGAGACGACGTGCGACATCTGCCGCGGGACGGGGCAGATCCAGCGCCAGGTGCGCTCTCTGCTCGGCAACGTGGTCACCTCGAGCCCCTGCGGCACCTGCCGCGGCTACGGCACCATCATCCCGAACCCGTGCCCGACGTGCGCCGCACAGGGCCGGGTACGCGCGAAGCGGACGGTCGCGGTCGACGTCCCGGCGGGTGTCGACACGGGCATGCGGCTGCACCTTCCCGGCGAGGGCGAGGCGGGCCCCGCGGGCGGCCCCAATGGCGACCTGTACCTCGAGGTCAAGGTGCGCCACCACGACGTCTTCAGCCGGTCGGGCGACGACCTGCTCGCGACGCTCGAGGTGCAGATGACCGACGCGATTCTCGGGTCGACGGTGACCCTCGACTCGCTCGACGGACCGGTCGAGATCGAGATCAAGCCCGGCGCGCAGTCCGCCGACATCGTCACAGTGAAGGACCGCGGCGTCAGCCGCCTGCGCGGCGGGGGTCGCGGCGATCTGCGTGTCGGCATCCACGTGCAAACGCCCGTGCGCCTGAACTCGGGCGAGCTCGATCTGATCCGCCAGTTCGCTTCCAAGCGACCCGCAGCGAAGCCGCAGTTCTCGAAGTTCCAGCAGGGGCTCTTCGCGAAGCTCCGCGACCGCTTCCTCGGCTGAGCCCGTGGCGAGCCTCTACCTGCATCCGGATCTCGCGGGCGTCGAGGTCGGGGCGGTCATCGAGATCACGGGAGACGAGGCGCGCCATGCGGTCCAGGTTGCCCGCGTACAGGCGGGCGAGCGGCTCGCGTTCGGCGACGGACGGGGCACGATCGCGCGGGGCGTGGTGACGGATGCGTCGCCCGCCGCGCTCGCACTCGCGGTGGAGGAGGTCGTCCGAGAAGCGGCGGCACTTCCCGAGCTGTGGCTCGCGCAGGCGCTCGCGAAGGGCGACCGTGATGAGCTCGCGGTGCAGGCCGCCACCGAGCTCGGCGTCGCGGGCGTGATTCCGTGGGCGGCCGAACGCTCGGTGTCGCGCTGGCAAGGTGCGAAGGTCGCCCGGGGTGAGGAGCGTTGGCGCTCGATCGTGCGCGAGGCGAGCAAGCAGGCGATCCGTGCCCGGGTGCCCCAGGTGTCGGGGTTGGCATCGACGGGTGAGCTCGCGGCACTCGGCGGGCTGCTCGTGGTGCTGGAGCCGAGCGCAGCGACGCCCCTCAGCTCGGTGGAGCTCGGCGACGCGGAGCGCGTCACGCTGATCGTCGGCCCCGAGGGCGGGATCGCGCCCCGTGAGCTTGAACGCTTCGCCGAGGCAGGAGCGGTGCTCGCTCGGCTCGGGTCAGAGGTGCTGCGCACCTCGACCGCGGGGCCCGCGGCGCTCGCGGTGCTGAACGCCCGTCTCGGCCGATGGTGATGCCCCTCGCCTCGGCTCCCCGGGGTCCGGTCGAGATACCGGATGTCGTGCGCGTGCGTGCACCGGACGCGATTGCCGTGTGGCAGAACCAGGCGGGCGGGCTCACCTTCCGCGCCGACGGGCGCTACCTCAAGTGGAATCCGGCGGGCACGGGGGAGTCTCTGGCCGCCGAGCGGGAGCGCCTCGCGTGGATGGCGCCGCTCCACCCGGTGCCCGAGGTGCTGGATTACGTGGCGGCCCAGGACGGCGAGCTGCTCGTCACCCGCGCCCTGCCCGGCGAGGGCGCCGTGCACGAGCGTTGGCTCGCCGAGCCGCGCACCGCAGTACGCGCGATCGGCGAGGGGCTGCGCGCCATGCACGAGGGCCTCCCGGTCTCGACGTGCCCGTACGACTGGGGCGTGGAATCACGGATGCGCGGAAAGGACGTGCCCGACCTCGGCACCACGCCCGAGATCGATCTGCTCGTCGTCTGTCACGGCGATGCCTGCGCACCGAACACGATCATCGGCGCCGATGGGCGCTGGGTCGGTCATGTCGACGTCGCGGCGGTCGGAAGCGCGGACCGCTGGGCCGATCTCGCGGTGGCGAGCGTGAGCCTCGACTGGAACTACGGCCCCGGATGGGAGCCGGAGTTCTTCGCCGCGTACGGGATCGCGCCCGATGCGGATCACATCCGCTTCTACCGGGCCCTGTGGAACGCCACCTGATATGGTCGAGGACCTCATCGGTTCCCGAAGCCTCGCGATGAGAACGACATATCTTCGGAGGGCTTCGATGATCTCCCGCATCTACACCGCGCCGGTGGCGATCTCGGTCGCGCTGTTGAGTCTGGTGATCGCCGTCGTCCTGTCGCCGCTCTGGTTCGTCGTCGTGGCCGCGCTGGCGTGCGTGAACATCGTTCGGAACGGACGGCGCCTGATGGCGGATCCATCGGCACCTCTTGCGACGGTCTCCCTCATCGTGGTGGTCAACCTGGCGCTCATCGCGGTGGTACTCGTCTGGCTCGCCTCTCTCCTGTGACCGCGGCGGCTTCTCGCCCGAGCGGGCGGCGAGCCGGTTTCCGTAGAATGAAGCAATGACGGATGCCCCCACGATCTTCGAGCGGATCATCGCGCGCGAGATCCCCGCGGACATCGTCTTCGAAGACGACCGGGTGATCGCGTTCCGCGACATCGCGCCCAAGGCACCCGTGCACCTGCTGGTCGTGCCCAAGACGGCCGCGTATCCGGATGTCGCGTCGCTCGCCGATGCCGACCCGGCCCTGCTCGCGCACGTCGTCGCCGTCGCGAAGCAGCTCGCGGGCGAGCACGCCGACGGCGACTACCGCCTCGTGTTCAACAGCGGTGTCGGTGCCGGGCAGACGGTATTCCACGTGCACGCGCACGTGCTCGGCGGCGGACTGACGGAAGGCTCCCTTGGCTGAGCTCACCACCGGCTCTCAGGAGTTCGCTCACGCGGAACTCGAGGTCGACGGCGTCGCCATGGTGCGTCTGCTCGGCCCGCAGGACCGCCTCCTCACCACGCTCGAGCACCAGTACCCGCGCGTGCAGGTTCTCGTGCGCGGCAACCAGGTGAACCTCGACGGGCCCGCCGACCAGGTCGAGGCCGCCCGTCGTCTGGTGTCCGAGCTCGTCGAGCTCGTCCGTCAGGGGGTCGACCTCTCGCCCGGCGAGGTCACGACCTCGCGCCGCATCCTCGATAGCGGCGGTGCGCCCACCGAGGTACTCAGCCAGGCGATCCTCACGGCGCGCGGCAAGGCGATCCGCCCCAAGACACTCGGGCAGAAGGCCTACGTCGACGCGATCGACGAGAACACGATCACCTTCGGGATCGGCCCCGCCGGTACTGGAAAGACCTACCTCGCCATGGCGAAGGCCGTGCAGGCGCTTCAGCGCAAAGAGGTCGACCGCATCATCCTCAGCCGCCCTGCGATCGAGGCGGGGGAGCGGCTCGGATTCCTGCCGGGAACCCTCACCGACAAGATCGACCCGTACCTGCGGCCGCTGTACGACGCGCTCAACGAGATGATGGATCCGGAGCTCGTGCCGAAGCTCCTCGCGGCGGGCACCGTCGAGGTCGCGCCGCTCGCCTACATGCGCGGCCGCACGCTCAACAACGCTTTCGTGGTTCTCGATGAGGCGCAGAACACCACGCCCGAGCAGATGAAGATGTTCCTCACCCGGCTCGGATTCGGTACCAAGATGGTCGTGACCGGCGACATCACGCAGATCGACCTGCCCACGGCGGCGTCGGGCCTGCAGCTCGTCACGCGCGTGCTCGACGGCATCGACGACATTCACTTCGCGCGGCTCACGAGCGACGATGTCGTGCGCCACTCGCTCGTCGGGCGGATCGTCGACGCCTACACGAAGTTCGACGCCGAGAAGCAGGCGCGGGCGCACGAGCGCCGCGAGGCCGCCGAATTCGCGAACCGCGCCGAGCGGCGCCGGGGCATGGGGAAGAGATAGCGATGTCGATCGAGATCAACAACGAGTCGGGCATCGCCGTCGACGAAGAGGCGCTCGTGCGGCTGTCCGCCTTCGCCCTCGACTTCCTCCATGTGCACCCGGACGCCGACCTGGCGATCGTGCTTGTCGACGAGGCCGCCATGGAGCAGTTGCACGTGCAGTGGATGGATGAGCCCGGCCCCACCGACGTGCTGAGCTTCCCGATGGACGAGCTGCGCCCCGGAAGCGAAGAGGAGCTCACCCCGGCCGGGTTGCTCGGCGACATCGTGCTGTGCCCGCAGGTCGCGATCGAGCAGGCGAAGACCGCCGGCCACTCGACGCAAGATGAGCTGCAGCTGCTGACCGCGCACGGCATCCTGCACCTGCTCGGATTCGACCACGCCGAGCCCGACGAGGAGAAGGAGATGTTCGGCCTGCAGCGCGACATCCTCGTCGGGTACGCGCACAGCCAGCGCCGCAGCCGATGATCACACTCTTCGTCGCGGTGGCGGCGCTCGCCGTGGCGGTGGGCGGGCTGCTCGCGGCGGTCGATGCGGCCCTCTCGGTACTCTCGCGCACGGACCTCGTCGAGCTCGCCGGGCACAGCCGCGCGAAGCGGTCGCTCGTGGCGATCTCGTCCGATATCGGCGCGCACGTCAACGCGGTGAACTTCGTCCGCGTCATGTCGGAATCGATCGCCGCGGTGCTCGTGACGTTGAGCTTCGTCGAACTCTTCGAGGACTGGTGGTGGGGGCTTCTCGCGAGCTTCTTCGTGGTGACCGGCATCTCGTTCGTGCTCGTCGGCTCCAGCCCCCGCTCCGTGGGGCGCGCGCACGCCAAGGGGATCATTGCGTTCTCGGCGGTGCTGATCCGCGCGGTGCGGGTGATCCTCGGGCCCGTGGCGGACGGCCTCGTGGCTCTCGGCAATCGCGTCACGCCGGGTCGCCCGAAGTCGTCGGCCTCCTTCTCGAGCGAGGAGCAGCTGCTGTCGATGGTCGACGAAGCGGCCGAGCTGGAGGTGCTCGGGGAATCGGACCGCGAGCTGATCCACTCGATCTTCGAGTGGGGCGACACGCTCGTGCGCGAGATCATGATCCCTCGAACCGACATGATCACGATCGAGCAGGACGAGAGCGTGGGCGCCGCTCTCGGGCAGTTCTTCCGCACCGGCGTCTCGCGGATCCCGGTGGTCGGCAAGGATGCCGACGAGGTCGTCGGGGTGCTCTACCTGCGCGATGTCGCGCGGATCAGTCACGAGCAGCCGCTCGACGTCGCCTCGATCGTCGCTCGGGATCTCGCGCGGCCGGCGACGTTCGTCCCGGAGTCGAAGAAGGCCGACGACACCCTTCGCCTCATGCAGCGCGACCGCGCCCACCTTGTGATGGTCGTCGACGAGTACGGCGGAATCGCGGGTCTCGTCACCCTCGAAGACCTCATCGAGGAGCTCGTGGGCGACATCTCCGACGAATACGACCGCGATGTGCAGGAAGTGCAGGCGATCGGCGAGGGCGTGTATCGCGTGAGCGCGCGTCTGCCGACCGACGAGCTCGGTGATCTGTTCGGAATCGAGCTGGAAGACGACGACGTCGACTCGGTGGGCGGCCTGCTCACCAAGGCGCTTGGGCGCTTGCCCGGTCCCGGTGCGGTGGTGACGGTGTCGGGGCTCATCCTGACCGCCGAGCGTACCGAGGGGCGCCGCAAGCGACTGTCGACAGTGGTGGTCGAGCGTGACCAAGCGCTCGCCGAAGTCGAGGAGGCGCTCGCGCGCGCGGAGGGGGAGTCATGAGCGAGGAGTCGATGCCGAGTGCAGGGTTCCGCGCGGGTTTCGTGACCTTCGTCGGGCGCCCGAACGTCGGCAAGTCGACGCTCACCAACGCGCTCGTCGGCGAGAAGGTCGCGATCACGTCGTCGAAGCCGCAGACCACGCGCAACGCGATCCGCGGGATCGTGCACACCGAATCCGGTCAGCTCGTGATCGTCGACACCCCGGGGATCCACCGGCCGCGCACGCTTCTCGGCGAGCGTCTCAACGCGGTGGTCACGTCGATCCTGGGCGATGTGGACGTCATCGGATTCTGCGTGCCCGCCGATGAGAAGATCGGCCCCGGCGACCGCTTCATCGACGAGCAGCTGGAACGCTTCCCTCGCGCGAAGAAGGTCGCGATCGTCACGAAGATCGACGCGGTGCCGCGCCCGCGGGTTGCGGAACAGCTGCTCGAGGTGAGCCGCCTGCGCGAATGGGAGGCGATCATCCCCGTCTCGGCGCAGAGCCGCATCCAACTCGACACCTTGATGCGTGAGCTGATCGGTCTGCTACCGGAGTCTCCGCCGCTGTATCCGGAGGACGCGCGCACCGACGAGTCGCTCGAGCACCGGATCGCGGAGCTCATTCGCGAGGCGGCGCTCGAGGGCGTGTCGGATGAGCTTCCGCATTCGCTCGCGGTGACGATCGACGACATCGTGGAACGCGACGACCAGGAGCTCGTGGAGGTCTACGCGAACGTCTGGGTGGAGCGCGACAGTCAGAAGGGCATCATCATCGGCAAGGGCGGCGCACGCCTGCAGGAGGTGGGAACGCGCGCCAGAGCCGGCATCGAACCTCTCGTGGGATCGCGCGTCTACCTCTCGCTGCGCGTGAAGGTCGCGCCCAACTGGCAGCGCGACCCCAAGCACCTGACCCGCCTGGGCTTCTGACCCCGCCCCCATCCCGCGAGATGTCCATATCTGCACATCTCGCGTGTCGAATCCTGCACTTCTCGACATCTCGCGGGATGTGCACGGGGGGAGGGATGCGGAGGCGGTTGCGGAGAGGCGCGCGGGCAGGGTGGGCGGATGCACGACATCCCTCACGATCTCGCCCGCCGTCCCTTCAGCGTTCAGGAGGCTCTCGCCCGCGGAATGACGCCGGGTCAACTCCGACGGATGCGGTGGGCGCGGCCGTACCCCGGCGTCCGGTCATCGCAAGCACCGCCAGAGGACGACATCGACGAGCGCTGCAGGCACTACCTTCCGAGGCTCGGGGCGGATGAGTACTTCAGCCACCTGACCGCCGCGCGCCTCTGGGATCTGTGGCTCCCGACGCGCGTTCAGCCCGCCGAGCCGTTGCACGTGACCGTGACCGGCTCGGCGCGCGCACCCCGCATCCAGGGTGTCATCGGACATCACATCGAGCCGGATGCCGCTCACGCCACCTTCGTCCGCGGTCTGCCGGTATCGACGCCGATCGACACCATCCGGATGATCTCTCCGTCGCTCAGCTTGGAGGCGCTCATCGTCGTCCTCGACGGTGTTCGCCGCCGCACCGACCCGCTTGTCGGTGAGCGCAGCCTCCTCCACATGCTTGCCAAGCACCGAGGCAGGCGAGGCATCCGGATGCTGCGTGCGGCATATGAGTTGAGTCGACTCGGGGTCGACTCGCCGCGCGAGACGCGCCTGCGCCGCCGAATGGTGTTGGCCGGATTGCCGGAGCCGGCCGTGAACGCGGTGATCTCGCGGCCGGGCGCGCCCGAGCGCCGGGGAGACCTCGTATTCGCGTCCTGGGGCGTCGTCGTGGAATACGAAGGCGAGCATCATCAGAGCGACCGCGCCACCTATGTGTCCGACATTGCGAGGTTCGAGCAGCTGCGCGATGACTGGACTTTCGTACGCGTCACCGCCGAGCACATGCGAGACATCCCTGCGCTCATCGCTCGCATCCGCCGCGCGAGACGTCGATAACTGCACGATTCGGCCCGCGAGATGTGCATATTTGGACATCTCGCGGGATGGGGGATGGGGCGGGGGAGGGATACATCGGGGGGTGGATGTGGCCGGGGAGGCGGGCGCGTAGCGTGGCGGGTATGTGGAGGCCGATCGCGACGTTCCAGCTCGTCGTCGACATCCTCATCGCCTCCGGCTATTTCGTCTTCTTCGGCCTGCTCGCCTACCGCGGCTATGTCGTCGACCTCATCGTGATCGCTGGGTTCGCGGCCTCCCTCGCCCTCCGGCGGAAGGCGCCGGGCTTCGCTCTCGGCATCGCGTGGTGCGCGGCGATCCTTCAGATGGTGCTCCGCATCGATCCCGGCCCGCTCGATGTCGCCGTGTTCCCGATCGTCTACACGGCGGCCGCCTACGGCACGTCGCTCGTCCGCTGGCTCGCGCTCGCCTCGTCGATCGTCGCCCCCGCCACGATCACCGGGTACATCATCATCACCCAGGGCTGGGACTCGCTCAGCATGTGCCTGCAGTTCCAGTACAGCTCTTGCGCCAGCTACGTCCCCGGCCTCGCCGGACGTGCCGTCGGCTGGTTCGTCGCCTTCACGTTCGCATTCCTCCTGGCCTGGACGATCGGGCAGCTCGTGCGCACACGCGTGCGCGCCCGGGCGAGCCGCGCCGCCGCGCTCGCCGCCGAGACGGAGATCGTGGCCGAGCAGGAGCGCACCCGCATCGCCCGCGACATGCATGATGTGGTCGCGCACTCCCTCGCGGTCGTGGTGGCCCAGGCGGATGGCGCGCGCTACGCAGCCGCGTCCGATCCCGAGACCGCCAACGAGGCGCTCCGGACGATCGCCGCCACGGCCCGCGAGGCGCTCGCCGACGTTCGGGTGCTGCTCGCACAACTGCGCTACCAGCAGGACGACGGCCCGCAGCCTACTCTCGGCGATCTCGACCGCCTCCTCGATCAGCTGCGCTCGTCCGGACTCCGGATCGTGCGCGAGGACTCCGGTGCGCCGCTGCCTCTCGGCGCGACGATGCAGCTGGCCGTGTATCGCATCGTTCAGGAGTCGCTCACCAACGTTCTCCGTCACGCGGACGCGTCGCGCGACGTGGGCCTGCGTTTCGCCTGGAGCTCGCACGGTCTCGAGCTGCAGGTCTCGAGCGCGTTGCGCGATGCGCGACCTCGAACGGGACTCATCCAGGTTCCCGGCAGCGCGGGTCACGGCATCGCAGGCATGACCGAGCGCGCCGCGCTCTCCGGGGGATGGCTGCGCGCGGCCCCGCAGGGCGATCGCTTCATCGTCACCGCGTGGCTTCCCTACGCGCCGACGGCCTCCCATCCGCCCATCACGGTTCCCGTCGCCCCGAAGGACCCCGCATGACGATTCGCGTCGCACTCGTCGACGACCAGGCCCTCTTCCGAACCGGCATCCGGATGCTCGTGAGCTCCCAGCCGGACCTCGAATTCGTGGGGGAGGCGGGCGACGGCGCCGAAGGGGTCGCCCTCGTGGAGAGCTCGCAGCCGGATGTCGTGCTCATGGACATCCGGATGCCCGTGATGGACGGCATCGAGGCCACCGAGCGGATCCTCCGCACCGCCGATGCGGGCGGCCGCTCGACTCCGCGGGTGATCGTGCTCACGACCTTCGACCTCGACGAGGCGGCGACTCGCGCGATCCGCGCGGGGGCGAGCGGTTTCCTGCTCAAGGACTCCGACCCCGAGTTCCTCCTCGCGGCGATCCGCACGGTGCACGCCGGCACGGCGGTGCTCGCGCCCTCGGCGACCCGGGAACTGTTCGAGCACTTCGACTCCCGGGGAGCGACAGGCATCGAGCCGGAGGAGTTCCAGGCGCTCACCGCGCGCGAGCGTGACATCTTCCTGCTCGCCGGTCGGGGTCTCTCGAACTCCGAGATCGCACGCAGTGAGTACGTCAGCGAGGCCACCGTGAAGACGCACATCTCCCGGATCCTCGCCAAGCTGGGCCTGCGCGACAGGGTGCAGCTCGTCGTCTACGCGTTCGAGCACCGGCTGGTCGACTGAGCGTCATCCTCAGGGTGGATGCGGATGCCCCGCCCGCCCGATGCGGGCTCCTCGACCCGATCCCTAGCGTCGTGAGCATGGACCTCACCACCAGCATCCCGACCTCCGGTGCTCCCGCTCCGAGCCTCGTCGCCCGTGTCGAGGCGCTCACCAAGAGCTACGGCGCACACGGCGCGCGGGTCGACGCCCTGCGGGAGGTGACCCTCGGCATCCGGCGGGGCGAGTTCACCGCAGTCATGGGGCCGTCGGGCTCCGGCAAATCGACACTCATGCACATCATGGCCGGGCTCGACTCGCCCACCTCCGGCCGGGTCTGGTTGGGCGACACCGAGATCAGCGGGCTCGACGACGAGAAGCTCACGCTGCTGCGTCGTCGCCGCGTCGGCTTCGTGTTCCAGTCGTTCAACCTCGTGCCCACACTCGACATCGAGGGCAACCTTCTGTTGCCCTTCGAGCTCGACGGGCGTTCCCCGAGCGCGCGCGAGCTCGAGTGGATCGACGAGCTCGAGTCGACGCTCGGCCTCGATCAGCGTCTTACTCATCGGCCCCACGAGCTCTCTGGAGGCCAGCAGCAGCGCGTCGCGATCGCGCGGGCGCTCGTGACTCGCCCCGAGCTGGTGTTCGCCGACGAGCCGACCGGCAACCTCGACTCCCGCTCGGGTCGCGAGGTGCTGCGAGTGTTGCAGGCGGCGACCCGCGACTACGGCCAGTCGATCGCGATGGTGACGCACGATCCGGTCGCGGCGAGCCACGCGGACCGTGTGCTCTTCCTCGCGGACGGTCGTCTCGTCGACGATCGGGCGCGTATGGATGCCGCCGAGATCGCCCAGTACATGCTCGCGATGGAGGGGGTCGCCTGATGGCCGTCTCGACCTCGACGGGCCTGCGCGAGCACGCCTCGTCGATTCTCGTCGCGGGGCTCTCGTCGGCTTTCGGTGTGAGCCTGCTGCAGGTCACCAACGTGTTGGCGGATGCTCTCCGCAACGATCCGCTCGCGTCCTCGAGCGACACGGTGCTCTTCGTGTTGCAGATCATCGCCCTCGTCTTCATCGTGATCGCGGTCTACGTCGGCTCGATCGTCACGGCGAACACGTTCGCGACGATCGTCTCCGGGCGGTCGCGACTCATCGCGCTCCTGCGTCTCATCGGGTCGAGCGCCCGCGCTCAGCGTCGCGCGGTCGCCCGCGAAGGGCTCGTCGTGGGCCTCATCGGCTCGGCGGCCGGGGCGATCGTCGGGACGGCACTCGCCCTCGGGCTCGAACGGATCGCGGTCGCGATCGGGTGGCTGCCGGACATCCCGCACGCCTGGTTCGCTCCGATCCTGCTCGCTCCGATCCTCGGCATCGTCCTGACGACGTGGCTGGCCTCCTGGGTGGGGTCGCGCCGCGTGCTGACCGTCACGCCCCTCGAAGCCATCGGCGGATCGCAGCCGTCGTCGACCGAGGAACTGCGCGCGCGTCCCGCCCGCACCGCGATGGCGATCGTCCTCTCCGTCGGCGGTCTGGGGCTGCTGGTGCTCGCCGTGTTCGTGGGTCTCGTGAGCCCGATCGCGGTGCTCATCGGGGTGGCCGGCGGGGTCGTCTCGTTCACGGGCGTGATCCTCGGTGCGCACCTCTTCATGCCCGCTGCACTGCGGCTCGTCGGGAGGGCGCTCGGACGCACCCCCACGGCGCGCCTGGCGGCGGCGAACGCCGTTCGGTACCCCGAGCGCGCGACGCGGACCACGATCGGGGTCGTGATCGGGGTGACCCTCATCACGATGTTCGGTGTCGCCGTCGCGAGCTTCCGCCAGATCATCGCGGAGGCTCAACGCGGGCAGCCCGAGGTCTCCCAGGCCGCCGACCAGATACTCGACGCGGTCACGGCGGTGTTCTCCACGCTCATCGGAGTGAGTGCGGTGATCGCCGCGGTGGGCCTCGTCAACTCGCTCTCTTTGAACGTGCTGCAGCGCACCCGCGAGCTCGGGTTGCTTCGTGCGCTGGGGTTCTCGCGGGCGCAGCTGAGGCGCATGATCCTCGCCGAGGCGACGCAGTTGACGGTCACATCAGTCGTCGTCGGACTCGTGCTCGGCTCGTTCTACGGCTGGGTCGGCGCGCAGTCGTTGCTCGGATCGGCGAACGGGGTGCCGGGGATCGTGCTTCCGGGCATTCCATGGGCGCTGCTCGGAGCGATCCTCGTGGCGGCCGCCGCGCTCACCTTGATCGCCACGGTCGCACCCTCGCGCCGGGCGACGCGAGTGACCCCGGTCACGGCGCTCGCCGTCGACTAGGCGCTGCGGGCGGCGGCGCGAGTCAGGACATCGACATGAGGTCCGACCGCGCCGTCGTGCCGTCCCAGGTGGAGAGGAAGCAGCCGAAGGGATACAGGCCTTCGTCCACCGCTCCGCTCTCTGCGGTGTCCCAGTCGCCTCCCACGAACCAGCCGGACCACGCGTAGTACAGATCCTCGTTCCAATCTCCGTACACCGTTCGGATCATCGCATCGCACAGGGAGTCGGATCCGGAAAGGGTCTCGGCATCGTACGTGTCCGGATCCCGAATGAAGTCCTCGCCGAGGGCGAGCGCCGAGAACATCAACATGCTCTGATCCGTGTGCGGCTGGCTGCACTCCACGGCGAAGAGGTTGTAGTCGTCGTCGACCTGGTAGCAGTCGCGGGCACGGTTGGGGAATGCGGGGTCGAGCAGGTCGGAGAGCTGCTGGCCCGAGGTGTAGGCGATCGGGTCGTACCAGCGGACCAGGCACCGGATGCGGTGGTCGCCAACCACGAACGCCTCGCGCGGAGCGAGGGCGGCCCGGAGCTCGTAGGCGCCGCCGGGCAGAAGATCGAGTTCTTCTGCGCTCTTCCCTCCCGCCTCGATGTCGGTCCAGCCGATCACTTCGCGGAACGACTGACCGCACGCACGCTCGCCCCAGTGGTCGAAGTCCAGAACCTCGGTGTAGGTCACGCGGGCGTTCGAGAGCTTCTTCCATGCGCCCTCCTCGTCGGACTCCGCGATCAGGGCATCCATATTCGACCACTCGACGAGGCCGACCAGGTCGGCGTGGTGGCGCGTGGCGCAGGTCACGAGCTGGGAGGAGTCGGCGACCGCACCCATCACGTCGTCCAGGCAGTCACCGACCTTCAGCTCGCCCTCCGGATCGACGGTTTCGATGGGCGGCGGATTGAGCAGATCGCCGGGGGACGGCAGCACGCCGCATGCCGACAACAGTGACATAGTCGTGAGGGCGAGCATCGCCCCCGCGACCCGTATGGTGGTGCGCATTCTTCGGGTCCTCTCTGCGCCGGGTCGCCACAGGTTACTCCATGAGTTGTCGTCATGATCGACTTCAGCCGCCTAGGGTGGCCCAATGGATCGCAGCACGTGGATCGAGCATCGCCGTGGCGACGGCGAACTCGTCGGGTGGTTCCGGCCGAGCGGCGATGGATACGTCGTGGTCGACCTCCTCGGGCGCGACGTGAGCGGTGAGCTGAGTTGGCTCGAGGCCGAAGAGACGCTCGATGCCCTCGGGATCGGCTACCTCGCGGACCCGTACCTGCTCGACCGCGAAGGCGAGGAGCCTCTCCGGGTGCGGATCGTGGAGGTCTCGACGCAGCGCATCGTGCTCAAGCTCGACGATTTCGGCGCGATCGGCGGTCCGCGGTACAGCTACGAGCTGCCCTGGCCGATGCCTTCTGAGTTGCGCCCTCTGGTCCGCGGAACGTAGAGCAGCAGATCCGCGACGGGCGCCACGCTATCGACCGTCCGATCGTTAGGCTGTACAGGCCATGCTCGATGAACTCCCCGCCCAGGTTGCGGCCCTCCGCAGCACCTTCTCCGACATCCGCGCCGTCGTGGGGGTGGAGCGGCTCCAGGACGAGATCGCCGATCTCTCCGAGAAGGCGGGCGCTCCCGATCTGTGGGACGACCCCGAGTCGGCCCAGAAGGTCACCAGCACTCTCAGCCACCGGCAGTCCGAGCTCGCTCGCATCACGGCGCTCGAGCGTCGCATCGACGACCTCGAGGTGCTGATCGACCTGGCCCGCGAAGCCGATGACGCGGATGCCGCGGCGGAGGCCGAGCAGGAGTTCGGCTCGCTGCAATCGGCGGTCGGCGACCTCGAGGTGCAGACCCTCCTCGATGGCGAGTACGACTCCCGCGCCGCCGTGGTCACGATCCGTTCCGGTGCGGGCGGTGACGACGCCACCGACTTCGCCGAGATGCTGCTGCGCATGTACTTGCGCTGGGCGGAACGGCACGGCTACCCGGTCAAGGTGATGGACACCTCGTACGCGGAGGGCGCCGGCATCAAGTCGGCCACCTTCGAGGTCGATGCACCGTACGCCTACGGCACGCTCTCGGTCGAAGCCGGCACCCACCGCCTCGCGCGGATCAGCCCGTTCGGTTCGGCCGACAAGCGGCAGACCTCGTTCGCGGCGGTCGAAGTGATCCCGCTCATGGAGGAGGCGACCGAGGTCGACATCCCCGAGGGCGACATCCGGGTCGACGTCTTCCGCTCGTCGGGTCCCGGTGGGCAGTCCGTCAACACGACCGACTCGGCCGTGCGGATCACGCACCTCCCCACCGGCATCGTCGTGTCGATGCAGAACGAGAAGAGCCAGATCCAGAACCGTGCCGCGGCGCTGCGGGTGCTTCAGACGCGTCTGCTGCTGCTCAAGCGCGAGGAGGAGGCGGCGAAGAAGAAGGAGCTGGCAGGCGTCATCACGGCGAGCTGGGGCGACCAGATCCGCTCCTACTTCCTCTACGGTCAGCAGCTTGTGAAGGACCTCCGGACGGGCTACGAGATGTCGCAGCCGGATGCAGTGTTCGACGGCGACCTCGACGGCCTGATCGCCGCGGGCATCCGCTGGCGCAAGTCTTCTCCCGTCGACTGAACCGCGCCTCCTCCGACGGGTGTCAACCGGGGGAGTGTCGTAACCGGGCTCTCGTCGCGGGGTGCTTAGGCTCGAATGGCCATGATCCGATTCGACCAGGTCACCAAGACCTATTCCGGCACGACGCGCCCCGCCCTCGACGGCGTGAGCCTCGAGGTACTGAAGGGCGAGTTCGTCTTCCTCGTCGGAGCCTCGGGCTCAGGCAAGTCGAGCTTCCTGCGGCTGATCCTCAAGGAGGAGCGCCCCTCGAAGGGACGCATCCATGTGCTCGGGCACGACCTCACCACCTTGGCCAACCGCAAGGTGCCGTACTTCCGGCGCAGCCTCGGCGTGGTGTTCCAGGACTTCCGACTGCTTCCCGGCAAGAACGTCTTCGACAACGTCGCCTTCACCCTGCAGGTGATCGGAAAGTCGAAGGGGTTCATCCAGGAGGCGGTGCCCGACGTCCTGAAGATGGTGGGTCTCGCAGGCAAGGCGCAGCGCCTGCCGCACGAGCTCTCCGGCGGTGAGCAGCAGCGCGTGGCGATCGCCCGTGCGATCGTCAACAAGCCGGCCATCCTTCTCGCCGACGAGCCGACCGGAAACCTCGACCCCGCGACGAGCGCCGGGATCATGACCCTGCTCTCCACGATCAACGCCAACGGCACGACCGTGCTCATGGCGACCCACGACTCGGGCATCGTCGACACGATGAAGCGGCGCGTCATCGAGCTCGTCTCGGGCCAGATCGTGCGCGACGAGCGCGCCGGCGGATACCAGACCCAGGCGCTTCCCATTCAGGACATGTCGGCGGCGATGGAGCGGGAGCAGCTCGCGTTCTCCGGTCCGCCCGCTCCGGACTCCTTGCGCACGCAGGTGCCGCCGCCCGGTTCGAGGTTCGCGCCCCAGCCTTCGGCGGCTCCCGCTCCTTCGCAGGCCTCGCCCGCGCCGCAGCCTGCAGCCGCGCCCGAACGGCGGCAGAGCTCCGCGCCCGCGACGCCCGTGAGCCCCATGTCCCCGCCGTCCCCTGCGTCCGTGCCCCCGACGACCTCGTCGTCTCCGTCGGCGCCTCCGCCGCTCGTCGAACCCGGGAGCCGATGATGCGCCTCGGACTCATCCTGTCGGAGGTCGGTCAGGGCTTCCGCCGCAATCTCTCGATGGTCGTCTCCGTCATCCTCGTGACGTTCATCTCGCTCACGTTCTTCGGTGCCGCGGTGCTGCTCCAGCTGCAGATCGGCCAGATGAAGGGCTACTGGTACGACCGGGCCGAGGTCACGGTCTACATGTGCTCGGCGATCGTGCCCACCTGCGACGGCGCGGATGCCACCGAGGAGCAGATCGACGCCGTGAAGGCGCAGCTCGAGGGTGACACCCTCGCCGACTTCGTCGACGCGGTCAACTACGAGACCGCGGAGGACGCCTTCGCGCGGTTCCAAGAGGAGTTCGAGGGCACCACAGTGGCCGAGCTCGCCACGATCGACTCGTTCGGCCCCGACTTCCAGGTGAGGCTCGTGAACCCCGAGGAGTCGGGCGTCATCATCGACAGCGTGAGCGGGATGCCCGGCGTCGACGAAGTGCGCGACCAGCGGGCGTTGCTCCAGCCGATCTTCGATGTCATGAATGCCGCGAGCTACACGGCGGTCGGCATCGCTGCGCTCATGCTCGTGGCGGCTGTGCTGCTCATCTCGACCACCATCCGCCTTTCGGCGTTCTCGCGCCGACGGGAGCTCGCCATCATGCGTCTGGTCGGTGCGTCGAACCGCTTCATCGAGACGCCGTTCATCCTCGAGGGGATCGTCGCCTCGTTCATCGGGTCGCTTCTGGCGTCCGGTGCCGTCATCGTGATCGTGCACTTCTTCGTGCAGGGATATCTGACTGAGATGTTCACGACGTATTCGTTCATCGGATTGCAGGATGCGCTTCTCGTGGCTCCGATTCTGATCGGGGTGGGTGCGCTTCTCGCAGCGTTGTCGGCGAGTGTCGCGATCCGGCGATACCTCAAGGCGTAACGCCCTGCACCGCGTTCGTCGCATAGACTGAACGGCTGCCCGTGATCCGCGGGCCGTTTCATCGAGCGTGCAGGGAGGTGCGCCATGCCCCGCGAGAAGGGCGAGAAGGTCGTCGCGACGAACCGCAAGGCGCGCCACGACTACACGATCGAGGACACCTACGAGGCCGGCATCGTGCTGTCGGGCACCGAGGTGAAGTCGCTGCGGCAGGGGCGGGCGTCGCTCGTCGACGGCTACGCCTTCATCGATGGCGGCGAGATGTGGCTCGACGCGGTGCACATCCCGGAGTACACCGAGGGCACGTGGACCAATCACGCTCCTCGACGCAAGCGGAAGCTGCTGCTGCACAAGGCGCAGATCATCAAGATCAGCCACCGCACGAAGGACGGCGGGTACACGCTCGTGCCGCTGTCGATCTACTTCAAGGACGGCAAGGCGAAGGTCGAGCTCGCGGTCGCGAAGGGCAAGCGCGACTACGACAAGCGTCAGGCGCTGCGTGAACGTCAGGACAAGCGCGAGGCCGAGCGCGCGATGTCCACTCGCCGCCACCTGGGGGAGTAGCTCAGCTCGCCTCGAAGCGGGCGTCGACGCTGACGGAGACCTCGATGTCCTCCGGTGTGAAGTCGAGGACGCGGTCGCCGCCGCCGCTGCCCGTGCTGGCCGCGGCGCGCATCGTCGCCGGCGAGGTGGTGTCCGCGGTGCTCCGCACGCCCAGCATGCCGGGGTCGGAGATCGCGACCGCCCGTACGTCGCTCGCGCCGATCGCCTGCGCGAACACACGCGCCTTGTCGGCGGCGCCCTTCACGGCGCGGGAGCGTACCTCGGTGGTGACGGACGTGCGCCGCGCCTGGGTGAGCGCCCACTCGATGCCGCTCACCTGCACGCCCGGGACTGTCGCCGCCTCCGTCAGCCATTCTGCGAGGGCATCGAAATCCTTGAACTTCACCGACACGGCGATGGAGGCATGGTGCACGGGCGCGAGCTGCTTGCCCTCGGTGTTCCACGGGCGTTGCGCCCACACCCGGATGCGATCCGATGACCACCAGGTGACGGGACCGTCCTGCGGGTCGTGGAGCGGTGCGATGGACGACGTGACGGTCTGCACGGCGGCCGTCACCGAGCTCAACACGCTCGATCGCTCCGGCCCGTCGAACCCGACCACGATGCTGACTGTGGCACGCTCGGCGGGGATCCACGCGGTGAAGTGACCCTGGACGGTGATCTCGGTGCTCACCGGCCCCATCCTGCCAGCGCTCGCCGGTCTCGGCTAGGATGGTGGATCACGCCTTCGGGCGCTCTTTGAAACTCCACAGCGCGTGATGACGGCCCACCTCTCACGGATCCGCGGATCCGGAGGTGACCATGGGGATGATCGGTTTCGACATCGCCTGCGAAACTGCGAGAAGCGGGCCGAGGATGCAGGGTTATCTCGTTAACGATCTCTGCAAACCATAGGTGCCAACGTTAAGCGCACCGACCTCGCTCTCGCTGCCTAAGCGGAGTAGATAGGTCCGTCAGTCCGGACTCGTCCCCGATCCGGATCCTGGCGTCATCTAGGGGACTTGCTGCGCGGTTGGGTTCCAGGGCCGCGCGGGACTTTCACTGGGGCTGGGCTCGTCGACCTAGGTGTTCGTGACAAAGGTCGGAGCCGAGCAGAACGAATCCACGGACTGCGCCCGGAGAAGGCGCAGAATCACAGCGATGGACGGGGGTTCAATTCCCCCCATCTCCACCATCGGCCGTCATCACGCGCTGCGGTCAGGCCAACGCGAATCGATCGCGCGCTGCGAGGCTCGGTCCGGGAACCGCTCGGAGTGCATTGCGCTCGCGCGTGTCCCCCGATTGCTCGGGCGGGGTGCAAATGGTCGGGGATGTCAACCGTGGAACGACTGCTCTGTCTGTGGTCCATCCGGGTGAGCCCGAGGGACTGATACCAAGGAATGGGACGTCGACTCATCCGAGTCAGAGCGCCCACCACTCTCACTCGCCGGGCATGAGCCCGAATTCTCTGAAGGAGAACTCCACGCATGAAGCGCGCCCTGAAAGTCGGCATTGCCGCCGCCACTGCCGGGATCCTCACGATGGCGGTTGCTGCCCCGGCTCAGGCGGACCCGTGGGACGGTGACGACATCGACTACGGACTCGGAATCTGGGGTTTCTACGACGGTCGCATCGAGGACGTCTATCTGAAGACGAGCGGCGAGCCCGAGTACACCGACATCTGGGATGGAATGGGACAGGTCTTCATCGCAGCGGCCGACGCGGGGATCGACGATGAGCTGGTCGACTGCCCGTCTGACGAGGCCACCGACGTCTCGATCGACGATGTCACGGGCGACTTTCTCTTGACCTGCACCTCGGAGGCGGGAGTGTTTGAGGACGCGGGCCTGACGGTGAAGCTCGAGGTGCGCATCTATGCAGACAGCGACCTCGTGCGTGTGTCGACCACGATCGAGAACACGACTGCCGAGCCCGTCGACATCGACGGCGTGGGTTTCTACACCGACTTCGGCACCTCGGGATCGCTGTGGGGTTATCAGGGTCAAGATGACGCGGTCCTTCCCGTTCCTGCGGACGAGACCGAAGAGTCGGGTGAGGCACTCGCGGCGGCCGGCGCGCGGTGGGCAGTTCACTACAACGACTATGACGCGCCTGGCGGGCTTGCATGGGGGAGCGCGGGCGCGTCGGCCCCGGCGTCGCTCGACTATCTGGACGGTGACGAGTACCTCGCCGTGGTCAGCGGATTCACGGTGCCGGCGGGCGCGTCGCGCACCGTCGCATACTTCGCTCTCTGGAACCCGCAGCTGCTGATCGACCTCGGCTACACGAACGACCCAAGCGAGGTGCAGGAGACAGCCGCTGACGCCCTCGTCCCGTCGATGTCGGAGTTCGACACCTTCTCGGGTCGCCTGGCGACGGGCCTCAGCAACGTCGTGAACTGGAGCGTCGTCGCGGACGAGGAAGAGGAAGAGGAGCCTGCGGCCGCGCCGGCCGCAGAGTCGGAGGACCCGGAGCTCGCCGACACGGGTGTGGACGATGTCGCGCTCGGCCTCGGAGCTGCCGCTCTGCTCGCGCTTCTCGGTTCCGCCGCGATCGTCGTGAGCCGCACGCGTCAGCGTCGCGCGACGCGCTGATCGTCTGGCGGGCTTCCGCCATCATCGAGAGCGGCTGGGTGCGTACGCGCCCAGCCGCTCTCGCATATGTGCGGTGACGCTCACGCGCTGCGGAGCATCGACTCCGGCCCGAGGCACAGGGTGCGGTAGGACTCGATGATCTTGACCGTCACGCGGAGCTCGTCGGCGATCGCCTCGGCCTCCGAGTAGAGGCGCTCGGCTTGCGCGTATTCCTCGGGGTCGATGAGGAGGCGGGCGGCGTAGCGGTTGGCCAGGCGCTCGTTGCGCGGGGTGCTCTCGCGATGGCCGTAGTGGTGATGACCCAGCTCGTGGGCGATGACCGATCGACGCTCGTGCGGGGTGAGTCGCAGGTCGAACCAGATGCGCTCCGCGCCCGGCTCGTAGCATCCGAGCATGTCGCCGGGCAGGTGGCAGGCGTGGACCGTGACACCGCGTTCAGAGGCGAGTCGGAGTAGCTCGAGCATCGTCCCTCCTCGCCTCAGCTGTCGGTCTTGCGTTCCCCGTGTTCGGCGGCCAGTCCGAGATCGGATGCGGGGCCGTCGGGGGTGACTTCATAGTGGGCGCCGCGTCCGACATCGGAGCCGGATTGTGCGGCGAAGCGCTCCTCGGCCCGCTGCACGATCACGTGCGGGGGCACGTCGACGGCGCTGGCGATCCGGTAGAGCGTCGTGATGCTCAGTGCACGCTCTCCCTTCACCCAGCGGTCGAGGGTCTCTCGGTTGATACCTGTGGCGCGCGCGACGCCCGCGACCGTCGTGTTCGCCGCCGCGATCTCGGCACGGACCTGCGCAGCCACCGTCTGGGCGAACCGCTCTGCATCGGAGGGGATGACCATGTGGGCAACGATATGCGCATCGCGGCTACACAACAAAGCCGGATCGATATCCCTGTCGGGGCGCGGCCAGGTAGTGTATCTGCATGGCTACATACTCCAGCTGGATATCGCAGGCGATTGCTCAACTGGTGATCGCGTTGCTCGGGGAGACGGGTCTCACCCGTCGCGCGCTCGCGACATCGAGCGGGATCACGTACTCCACGCTGCTGCGCAAGCTCGATGGGCAGGGCGAGTTCTCGGTGCAGGAGCTCTATCTGATCGCGAAGGTGTTCGGCATCCCGCCGTCCGAGTTGCTGCCGCGTGCGTTCCAGCGGGTCGCAGCCTGAGCATCCGGCTCAGGTGCTGCTGAGCACCAGGATCGGCTCGCTCGTCGGCGCGCTCGAGCCGCCCGCAGGCTCGACGGTGATCCCGAGGCTCGCGCCCGCAGGCATCCGTCCGTCGACGAGAACCGTCTCGTCGCCCCCGGCGAGCAGACCTGCCGGCATCGCCCCGGCGTCATCGATGTACCAGAGCTGATACGTCTCGTCGTCGGTCAGGGTGGGCATGTCGTCCACGATCACCGCGGACCGCGCGAGCGAGGGCGACCATACCCAGCTCACCGTCCCACCATCGGGCATCGCGGTGTCGATGTGTTCGGCATCCGGGGCGTCCAGCACCTCATCGAGGGCGGAGATGACCGGCGCGGGCCGGTTCAGCAGCGTGACTGCCGTCGCGGTGCCGCCCACGATCAGGCCGAGCGCGGCGGCCACGGCCACGAGTCCCGTCACGGGTCGCCGCATCCAGTCGCGGATCGACGTCACCCGCCCACCCGAGGGCTCGGGGGTGGGCGGGCGACGTACGAGGTCGGCGTCGACCGCCGCGAGCACCGAGGCTCGCAACGACGCCGGAGGCTGTTCCGGCTGCACCGCGAGACCGAGGATCGCCGCGGTCTCGGCGAACTCCGCCGTCTCGGCGGCGAGTTCCGGATCGGTGGCTCGACGGCGCTCGAACTCGGCGCGTTCGACGTCGCTCAGCGCGTCGAGGGCGTACGCCGCGGCCTGCGCGGTGAGGTCGTCGCGTTCGGTCATGACGTCACCCCCAGGTCATCGCGCAGGCGGATCATCGCGTCGCGCAGTCGGGTCTTCACGGTGCCGAGTGGAATCCGCAGGATCTCGGCCATTTCGCTGTGAGTGTAGCCGCCGTAGTACGCGAGGATCAGGGCCTCCCGCTGCAGTTCGGTGAGCCGCGACATGGCGCGCTTCACGCGTTCATGCTCCAGGCGAACCTCGACGGTCTCGGCGACGTGATCGTAGGGGGCGTCGAGATCACGAACCCCGATCCGCTCGTCCCGGTCTCGACTCGACTGGGCGGACCGCACGCGGTCGACGGCGCGTCGGTGAGCAATGGTGAGCATCCACGACACGGCGGCACCGCGCGCGGTGCGGAACGACGAGGCCTGCTGCCAGATCTCGAGGAAGACCTCCTGGGTGACCTCCTCCGACTGCGCCCCGTCGCGCAGGAGCCGCTTCACGAGGCCGAAAACCCGAGACGCCATCCGGTCGTAGAGCTCGGCGAAGGCGTCGCGATCCCGGTGGGCGACGCGCGCGAGGAGCACCTCCAGCGTTTCCCCGCGCGCGTCGTGACCCGAATCGGCGTCGTCGTCGGCCGCGCTCACGTGGCCCAGCATGACATCCGGTCTCCCCCTCGGATCCGTGCGACCCGCACGATGGAGCGGAAAGGCGATGACGGAGCTCATGCGCTTCTCCTCCTGTCGTCGGGTCGTGGTCGGTTGTGTCGACGGTAATTCGGAGCCGTCGGTCGATCGGATGGGACCGATTCCGTTCACCCGAAAGTGAAGGAGTACACGGTCACACCCCGGGGCACGGTCAGCTCGATCTCGCCCACCGTGGGACCGTCGACGGCGAGGATCTGCGACGAGTCCGGAGCGCCCGCCACCTCGATGCTCCCCGCATCCGATCCGTCGACTCTGACTCGGATCGTGCCGGTGCCTCCGGCCACCACCCGTACCTCCTGTGTCGCCGTGAACGCGAGCCGGATGGACGCGTCGCGGCCCGAGGGGGTGGCGCCCTGGAAGTCGAGTGTCCAGGCGCCGTCGAGCGCGAAGGTGTCGCGCGCAAGGTCATCCGGGAAGCGGTAGCTCGACGTTCCCGAGCGGTACTCCTCGGCTCCGCCGAAGTTCACCTCTTTGCCGAGCCCCAGGTAGCTCTCCGGTGTCGTCGCGCCAACTTCGGGGGTGTCGTCGGCTACATCGGTAGCCTCCGGAAGCTGAACGTCCGGATCGGCATCGGTCAGCAGCTCGCGGATGAGCTTCTCGGTCGTCGCGTATCCGCCCTCGCCGAACTTCACATGCCGCACGACACCCTCGGCGTCGATCAGGTAGTGCGCGGGCCAATAGCGGTTGCGGTAGTTCGTCCAGGTGGAGAGCGAGTTGTCGAGTCCGACCGGATACTCGATCCCGAACTTCGCTGCACCCTGGGCGACGTTGCGGGTCCCCTTCTCGAAGGCGTACTCGGGGGAGTGGATGCCGACGACCTGAAGCCCCAGGTCGCGATAGGCCTCATCCCACGCGACCACGTGCGGCAGCGACCGCTGGCAGTTGATGCAGGAGTAGGCCCAGAAATCCACGAGCACGACCTGACCCCGCAGCTCGGCGAGGTCGATGCCGGAGCCTCCCGGGGTGTTGAGCCAGGTGTCGATGCCGCGGATATCGGGGGCTGTCCCGCAACTCTCGAGCTCGGTCGCGCCGTTCGAGCACTTGTCGAGGTCCTTGTTCTGCTCGTTGACGAGTCCGCCGAGGTCGAGGGCGTCGCGCACCTGGTCGGATTCGGCGAGCTGCTCCTGCAGGGTGCTCGTGTAATCGGGCACGAGCCGCTGCAACGCCGCGGGCACGTCGAAGACGAGGCCGACGGCGAGAGCCAGCATTGCGACTCCTCCCGCGATGCGGATGCCCCGCTGCCGCCGGCGGAACGACTTGACCCGCTCGGCCACCGCGCGCCCGGCGAGAGCGAACACGAGCAGCGGGGCCGCGGCGCCGAGCGCGAACGACACGGTGAGCACCACGGTGTCGATCCCTACGCGACCTGTCGCTCCCGCGACCGTGATCGCCGCGAGGACCGGTCCCGCGCACGGCACATACACGGCGCCCAATGCGAACCCGAGGACGAAGCCGTTGCGCTCGACGCCGACCGCCTTCTGCGGGATCCGCGAGAACGGCTTCTCGAGCAGATGCTGCACGCCCGGCACGATGAGGCCCACGCCGATCACCGCGAGCACGATGATCCCGGCCCAGCGCAGCACATCCTGGGGCAGTCCGAGGAGCGAGAGCAGCACCGAGCCCAGCAGGGTCACGAGGGTGAAGCTCAACACGAGACCGGCGATCACGAGGAATGGGCGCCAGCGGCTGGGTGAGGCGCTGCCGCCGTCTCCGCGCGCACTCTGCGCGCCGCCCGAGAGGAAGATCACGGGCAGCACCGGGAGGATGCACGGCGAGATTCCGGTGACGAGACCGCCGAGCAGTCCGATGAGAACGAGCGAGATGTCCATGCCGGGTGTTCGGAGACGACGCCCGCTGGGATCGGTCATCGACCGAGATCAGATCCGTACCCATCCGATCCCGGGGGTGTTCCGAACCCCTCGTGAGCGTCGCCGCCAGGCGGCCCACTGCGAAAGGGACATCATGCGAAACACACGTCACACACTCGCGGCCGTTGCGCTCCTCGCGACCGCCGGTCTCGCCCTCACGGGTTGTATGGCCAGCACCGACGACACCGATGCCGACACCGCCGCTCCTGAGGAGACCACTCCGTCGATGCAGACGGAAGCGGCCTACGACGACCTCGTCGGCCCCGGATGCGAGGCCTACGCCGAGCAGGTTCCGGACGGCGCCGGCTCGATCGTCGGGATGTCGCAGGACCCGGTCGCGGTTGCCGCGTCGAACAACCCGCTGCTCACCACGCTCGTCGCCGCGGTCTCCGGAGGTCTCAACCCTGAGGTCGACCTCGTCGACACTCTGAACGGCGGCGAGTTCACGGTGTTCGCGCCGGTCGACGACGCGTTCGCGAAGCTCGACGCCGAGACGGTGGACGCGCTCTCCCAGCCGGAGAACGCCGACATGCTCATCTCGATCCTCACGTACCACGTGGTGCCCGGGCAGATCCTGCCGGCCGACATCGTGGGAACCCAGACGACCGTGCAGGGGGGCACGGTCGAGGTGACCGGTACGCCCGACATGCTGATGGTCGGTGACGCCAACGTGATCTGCGGTGGCGTTCACACGGCCAACGCAACGGTCTACCTCATCGACTCGGTGCTCGTCCCAGCGAGCTGACCGAGAACGACCGACGGCCCCGGCGCTCCACCGGGGCCGTCGGCTTGCCCGCAGGCCACGCGCTCAGTCGTAGTCGGGTGCGGCGGGCAGCCCGAAGTACTCCTCCAGGGTCTTCGTCCCGCTCGCGTGCATCTCGGCGGCGACGGTCGTGCCCACATAGCGGAAGTGCCACGGCTCGTAGCGATACCCCACGATGGGCTGCCACCCGTTGCCGTAGCGCAGCACGAATCCGTACTTCCAGGAGTTCTCGGCGAGCCACCGGCCGCCGGGCCGATCTGCGAAGCAGACGTTGAGGTTGCAGCCGGTGCCGTCGTCGAAGTCCGCCGCGAGACCCAGTTGGTGTTCCGAGTGGCCCGGGCGCGCCGAATGCTCGTCGGCTCCCGCAACTCCCTCTCGCGCGACGAACCCGTTGTAGATCGTCGCCTGGCGGCTGTAGCTGCGGTATCCGCTCGACATCCGCAGCGAGATGCCTTCCTTCGCCATGGCGGCGGCCATCTTCTCGGCGGCCGTCGCGGCCTCGGCGCGCAGGGGCAGCGCCCCTCCGATGCCGACCGGTCGCCGGAGGCCCGGGGGCACGTAGTTCGCCGAGAGGCTGCGTTGCTTGTTCACGACGGCGGTGAGCGAGGCGGGGTCCGGGATCCGGTATCCGCCGCCGCCCTCGCCGTCGGTCGTGATGTTGCCGCCGCCCGTCGAGGTCGCGCGGGCGGCATCGGATGACGTCACGACGGCGTCGACGCTGCGGCGGTAGGCGGCGAGCAGTGAGGCCAGCTCGTCCGGCGCCGCGACGCGAAGGGCGTCGACCGCGGATGTCAGCTGGGCGAGATCGTCGTCGTCTGCATCCGAGCGATCGTCGAGCACCTCGTCGCCCCGATCCGCCGTCGCCTGGGCGTACGAGGACGACGCGAGGGTGAGGTCCGCGAAAGCGTCGCGCAGAAAGGTCGTGGCGGCGACAACGAGAGCCGTACGTTCGCCGAGCGCTGTGGTGCGGGCGGTGACGCGGTCGCGCTGAGCGTCCAGTTGCTCGACGGTCGCCGCATCGGCGTCGATCGGTTTCACCGCCGCGGCGACCGGGGGAGAGACCACGGAGTCGCCGGAGGTCGCGGCGGCGGTGTCGATCGCGTCGCGGAGCGCCGCGCGATCCTCGTCGTCGATCCCGGCTCCGCTCACGTCGAGTGCCGCACGGAGTTGCGTGATCAGAGCGACGAGTTCCTGCGATGCCGCTTGGGCGTCGTTCTCGATCCGTCGGTCGGCGTCCGCGGCCATCTTCTGGATGCGCTGGGCCGCATCGAGCCGCTCTGCTGCGGCGTCATGCGCGAGTTGAGCGCTGACGAGCACCCCTGTCAGTGTGCCGCCCACCAGCAGCACGACGAGCAGCGAGGCGACGACGGCGATGAGCCGACTGCGGCGGCGTCGCGTCGTCGTCGGCGCGTGCGCCGTATCGGGCTCGGCCGCATCCGCGGTCTCGACCACGTCGTCGGGTGCGGTCATGGCGACGAGCCTAGGGTGCGACGACGCTGCGAGGGGAGAACCGCGTGGTCTACCGATGGACCTCTCCGCGGGTCAGTCCGTGCTCTGCTCGGTGAACATGGATGCGTACCGCTCGTCCGGATCGAGGGCGCGGTTGATGCTGGATGCGATCGTGGCGAGCTGATCGAGCTGCTCGCGGCTCAGGCTGTCGATGACCACACGCCGGACGAGCGCGATATGGCCAGGTATCGCGCGGACGAGCTCGCGCCTTCCGATGGTCGTGAGTCGCACGTTGGTGGCACGGCGGTCCTCCATGCACGGGAGGCGCTCGACGATCCCGCGCCTCTCGAGGCGGGTGATCACGTGCGAGAGCCGGGGGAGTGTCGCCGCGACACCCGCTGCGAGCTCCGTCATTCGGACGGTCTGGTCGGGCGAGAACCGCAGGAACGACAGCACTCCGAACTCGAAATGCGTCATGTCGGAGTCTCTCTGGAGCTGAGAGTCGAGCGCGCTCGGCAGCAGTTCGAGCAGCGTGATGAGCGAGAGCCAGGCGGCCGATTCCTCGGCGTCCAGTCGTGGAACCAATCGGGCGGTCATGCAGGCATCCTATCGGAATGGTTGTCATAACAACTTTAATGACCTATGGTTGTTGATACAACCAACTGGAAGGATCTGTCGTGACCTCGATCAGCATCATCGGAATCGGCAAAATGGGTGGCGCCATCGCCGGCATCGCGTCGGCCAGCGGAGCGGACGTGCAGGTGGTCGCGCGCGATGTCGCCAAGGCGGAGCAGCTCGCGGCCGGGTCCGGAGCCGCTGTCGCGGCGCTCGGTGAGCCGTTGACGGGCGAGATCGTCGTGCTCGCGGTTCCCTTCGCGGCACTCGATGAGGTCCTCGAGAGCTACGGTGACCAGCTCGCGGGCAAGGTCGTCGTCGACATCACCAACCCGGTCGACTTCTCGACCTTCGATGGGCTCGTCGTCCCGTCGGACTCGTCCGCAGCGGCGGTCATCGCGGAGAGGGTGCCTGCGGCTCGCGTCGTGAAGGCCTTCAACACCACTTTCGCGGCCGCGCTCGCGACCGGATCGATGGGTCAGGCGCCGACGACCGTCCTGGTCGCGGGTGACGACCAGGCGGCGAAAGACGCGGTGATCGGATTCGTGCGCGCCGGGGGCCTCTCCGCGGAGGACACCGGCTCGCTGAAGCGCGCGCGTGAGCTCGAAGGAATCGGATTCCTGCAGATGACGCTCGCCGTCACCGAGAAGATCGGATGGAGCGGCGGGCTCGCGCTCTCCAAGTAGCTTCCCTCGTCCCCCCAAGGGCCCCGGTGTATACATCGGGGCCCTTTCTTCGGCCTAGGCTGGCGGAATTGTTGCTCAGTGTATACATTGAAGGAGTGGTGGCCACAAATCCCCGCGCGAGTGATCGTGCCTATGCGACGCTCCGGGAGGAGATCCTCCACGGCAGCCTCGCGCCGGGCGCGGTGCTCGCGGAGGTCGAGCAGTCGTCGCGTCTGGGAATCTCACGCACGCCGCTGCGGGAGGCCCTCGCACGTCTCGCGGCGGACGGGCTCGTCGAGCAGCTGAGTGGTCGCGGGCTCGTGGTCGCATCCGTTTCGCCGGATGCCATTCGCGCCCTGTTCGAACTGCGTGAAGCACTCGAGACCACGGCCGTCGCCCTCGCCGCTGCGCGTGGAGACCGAGAGCTGTTCGCTCGTCTCGTCGACGAGTTCGCCGACGCCGAGTCGCTCGTCGCCGAGCATCGAATCGACGACTACTACGCGCTCGTGGCGCGCTTCGACGATGCGATCGACGAGAGTATCGACAACCCGTACCTCGTGACCGCACTCCGGGGGGTGCGCACCCATCTGCAGCGCCTCCGCCGTCTCGCACAGGACGACCCGGCGCGCCTCGTGCGCGCAGCTGCGGAACACCGTCTGATCGCGGAGGCGATCCGCGACCGTGACGCCGACCTCGCGCGCCACGCCACGCACGTTCACCTGCGGGCGAGCCTGCGCCGCATCTCGACCGACCCCCACCTGCACCAGAAGGGCACCGAATGAAGCTCCACAGCGTCCGTACCTATCGCAGCGATGAGCAGCTGCCGCGCGAAGACGAGCTTGCCTGGAAGATCGCCCAGGTCGCCGCCGACCCGGTGGCTGTCGATTCCGAGGTCGCCGAGATGATCGTCAACCGCGTCATCGACAATGCGGCTGTCGCAGCCGCCTCCCTGACGCGCGCCCCGGTCGTAGCCGCCCGCGGGCAGGCGGAGTCCCGCCCCCAGTCCGACCCGCGCCCGGGTCGTGCCGGGTCGCGCGTCTTCGGCATCGACGGCGACTATTTGCCCGAGTGGGCGGCATGGGCGAACGGGGTCGCGGTTCGCGAGCTCGACTATCACGACACGTTCCTCGCCGCCGAGTACTCGCACCCCGGCGACAACATCCCCCCGATCCTCGCGGTGGCGCAGCACACCGGAGCGGACGGCGCCGCGCTCGTGCGGGGCATCGCCACGGGGTACGAGATCCAGATGGATCTCGTCCGCGCCATCAGCCTCCACCGGCACAAGATCGACCATGTGGCCCATCTCGGCCCCTCTGCGGCGGCCGGCATCGGCACCCTGCTGGGCCTCGCGCCCGAGGTGATCTACCAGGCGATCGGGCAGGCGCTCCACACGACGACCGCGACGCGGCAGTCGCGCAAGGGACAGATCTCGACGTGGAAGGCGCACGCACCCGCATTCGCCGGAAAGATGGCCGTCGAAGCGATCGATCGCGCGATGCGCGGTCAGACCTCGCCCGCTCCCATCTGGGAGGGCGAGGACGGCGTCATCGCGTGGCTGCTCGACGGCCCCGACGCGCGCTACGAGGTGCCGCTTCCCGAGCCCGGCGAGTCGAAGCGGGCGATTCTCGACAGCTACACGAAGGAGCATTCGGCGGAATACCAGGCGCAGGCGTGGATCGACCTCGCCCGCCGCCTGGGGCAGCAGCATCCCGAGTTGCGTGATCCGGCCGCAGTCCGCTCGATCGTGCTGCACACGAGCCACCACACGCACTTCGTGATCGGATCCGGATCGGGCGATCCCCAGAAGTACGATCCGACGGCCAGCCGCGAGACGCTCGATCACTCGATCCCGTACATCTTCACCGTCGCCCTCCAGGACGGCGCGTGGGATCACGTCGGTTCCTACGCCCCGGAGCGTGCGGCCCGCCCCGACACGGTCGCGCTCTGGCGTCTCGTCACGACCGCGGAGGACCCGGAGTGGACCCGCCGCTACCACTCGATCGACCCCGACGAGAAGGCGTTCGGCGGTCGGGTCGAGATCGAGCTGGCCGACGGCTCACGGATCGTCGACGAGATCGCCGTCGCCGATGCGCACCCCCTCGGTGCCCGCCCGTTCGCACGCGCCGAATACGTGCACAAGTTCCGGACCCTCGCCGATGGGATCCTCGAGGCGGAGGAGATCGAGCGCTTCCTCGCGCTCGCCACCCGCCTGCCCGAGCTGCGGGCCGACGAGGTCGCCGAACTCACCGTCACCGCCGCTGGAATCCCGGCCGCCCCGGAAGGACTCTTCTGATGCTTCACTCCCGCCTCACCTCCCAGAGCAAGCGTCGCGCGCTGCGTGACCGGCTCGCGTCGGGCGAGCTCGTCCGCATGCCGGGCGCGTTCAACCCGCTGTCTGCGAAGCTCATCGAAGAGAAGGGCTTCGAGGGCGTCTACATCTCGGGTGCCGTGCTCTCGGCCGATCTGGGCCTGCCCGACATCGGACTCACCACCCTCACCGAGGTCGCGCAGCGCTCGAGTCAGATCGCGCGCGTCACCGATCTTCCGGCCCTCGTCGATGCGGACACCGGGTTCGGCGAGCCGATGAACGTCGCGCGCACCGTCCAGGTGCTCGAGGACGCGGGAGTCGCAGGACTCCACCTCGAAGACCAGGTGAACCCGAAGAGGTGCGGGCATCTCGACGGTAAGGCCGTCGTCGACGAGGCGACGGCGCTGAAGCGGATCCGGGCGGCGGTCGACGCGCGCCGGGACCCCGACTTCCTCGTCATGGCGCGCACCGACATCCGCGGGATCGACGGGATGAGCGCAGCGGTGGACCGCGCGAAGGCGCTCGTGGACGCGGGCGCGGACGCCATCTTCCCGGAGGCGATGGCGAGCCTGGAGGAGTTCGCGGCCATTCGCGCAGCTGTCGACGTGCCGGTGCTCGCCAACATGACCGAGTTCGGCAAGTCGGAGCTGTTCAGCACTCAGCAGCTGGCCGACGTGGGCGTGAACATCGTGATCTTCCCCGTGTCGTTGCTGCGGCTCGCCATGGGGGCCGCCGAGCGGGGTCTCGACACGCTCGTCGAGGAGGGGAGTCTCACCTCGCGCGTGCCCGAAATGCAGACACGTGCGAGGCTGTACGAGCTGGTCGACTACGCCGGGTACTCGGACTTCGACGCCGGCGTCTACACCTTCGATCTCCGCAACAACCGATCCTGACGACCCCGCGAGATGTCCGTTTTGGCACATCTCGCGCGCGAGATGTGCCAAAACGGACATCTCGCGGGAACCGGGAGCATTGAGAGGACCCATATGAGCGACATCAAGAAGGGGCTCGCGGGCGTCGTCGTCGACGAGACCGCGATCTCGAAGGTCAACCCCGAGACCAACTCCCTGCTCTACCGGGGCTACCCCGTCCAGGAGCTCGCCGCGAACTGCACGTTCGAGGAGGTCGCCTACCTGCTGTGGAACGGCGAACTGCCCACGCCCGTCCAGCTCGAGGAGTTCCAGGCGTTCGAGCGCGCGCACCGCGAGCTGTCGCACGTGGCGAAGCACGCGATCGACCTCCTGCCGCTCGACGCGCATCCGATGGACGTCGTCCGCACCGCCGTCTCGGCGTATGGTGCGGCCGATCCGACCGTCGGCGACCCGGCGGCCGAGACCCAGCTCGACCAGGCGATGCGCCTCTTCGCGCAGCTGCCGGCGATCGTCGCGTACACCCAGCGCCGTCTCCGCGACGAGGAGATCGTGGAGCCCCGCGACGACCTCGGATACTCCGCGAACTTCCTCCACATGACGTTCGGTGAGGTCCCCGATCTCGTGGTCGTGAGCGCCTTCGACGTGTCGATGATCCTGTACGCCGAGCACTCCTTCAACGCCTCGACGTTCACCGCCCGCGTGGTGACCTCGACGCTGTCGGACCTCTACTCGGCGGTGACGGCGGCGATCGGAACCCTGAAGGGTCCGCTCCACGGCGGCGCGAACGAGGCGGTCATGCACATGTTCGACGAGATCATCTTCGCCGACCGTGCCGAGGAGTGGCTCGACACCGCTCTCGCCGAGAAGCGCAAGATCATGGGCTTCGGGCATCGGGTCTACAAGAACGGCGACTCGCGCGTGCCGACCATGAAAGCGGCCCTCGACACGTTGCTCGCCGAGTACGACCGTCCCGATCTCGGCGAGCTGTACGAGAAGCTCGAAGCCGCGATGGACGCTCGCAAGGGCATCAAGCCGAACCTCGACTACCCGTCCGGCCCGGCCTATCACCTCATCGGATTCGACACCGAGCTCTTCACGCCGCTTTTCGTCGCGAGCCGCGTCACCGGATGGACTGCGCACATCCGGGAGCAGGCCGCGTCGAACGCGCTGATCCGCCCGCTCTCGGAGTACGTGGGTCCCGACGAGCGTCACGTGAATCCGCCCGCCTGACCTTCCTCGAACCACGACTGGCCGCCCGGATCCTTCCGAGCGGCCAGTCGTGTGAGGTGCCCGATCAGGTTCGGAACAGCGAGCCTCCGGCCCGCACCCGCGACACGGCGTCGACGGTAGCCGCGAGGACGAGCACTCCACCGGTCACGATGTAGTTCACGCCCGCCGGAAGATTCAGCAGGCCGAGCCCGTTCGCGATGACCGCGATGACGAGTGCGCCGATCGCGGCGTGCATGAGCCGGCCGCGTCCGCCGAAGAGGCTCACGCCTCCGACGACCGCCGCCGCCACACCGCTCAGCACGATGTCGACACCGAAACCGGCGTTGACCGAGCCGACCTTGCTGGCGCTGAACACACCCGAGACGACCGCGAGCACGGAGCACACGATGAACGCCGCCCACCGGATGGTGATGACCTTCACGCCCGAGCGGCGGGCCGCCTCGGCGTTGCCGCCGATCGCGTAGATGTATCGCCCGAACTTTGTCCGGTCGAGCACGAATGTGCCGACCCAGAGGATCAACAGCACGATCGGAACGACGATCGGCACGCCCTCGATCACCTTGATGCTCGACGAGCGGTTGACGCTCAGCACACCGACGACGAACCCGCCGACGGCGGCGATCACGCCGAGCTTCAGCCACACGAGCGCGATCGTGCGGTTCGGTACGCCGGCGCGGGTGCGCAGCGTGCGATCCCACATCGACATCCCGAACGAGACGAGGAGGATGACCGCGAGCATGACCCATCCGCCCCAGACCGGCAGGTTCGAGTTCTGGATCGCGAGGATCTCGGGGATCTGGATGCGGAACACGCCACCCGCGCCGAGCAGGATGAGCGTCACGCCCTGCAGCCCGATGAAGAGCCCCAGCGTGACCACGAACGATGGAATGCCGACGCGCGCCACGAAGAACCCGATGAAGGTACCGATCAGGAGGCCGGTCAGCAGCGCGATGATGAGCGCGGGGATCCAGTTCATGTTCACGCCGTCGGGTTTCGTCAGCACGACGAACGCCGAGAGCGCGACACCCGAGGTGACACCGGCCGACAGATCGATCTCGCCGAGCAGGATCACGAAGACCAGCGCCATGGCGAGCATCACGAGCGAAGCCGCCTGGGTCAGCAGGTTCGCGAAGTTCCGCTCGGTGAGGAAGTACTGCTGGCCGAGGAGGACCTCGCTGAGCAGGGTGAACAGGAGCACGAGCACGACCAGTCCGCCGATGGCGGGGAGTGCGCCCATCTCGCCGGACCGCACCCGCTGCACGTATGCGCGAGCCTGATCGAGCACACCTCCCTCTTGCCCGCTGCCGATGAACCCGCCCTCGGCGGGCAGGCTCGTCGTGTCCGTCGACGGGGGAGTGCTCGGGGCCTGTGGTGTGGTGCTCATGCGCTCGCTCCGTCGTAGGTCTTGCTGCCGGTGATGTAGCCGACGACGTCATCGCTCGTCGTGTCGGCGGTGGCGATCGAGGCGACCATCGTGCCGAGGTAGAGCACGTTGATGTAGTCGGCCACCTTGAAGACGTCCTGCAGGTTGTGGCTGATGATGATGACCGCGACGCCCTGGTCGGCGAGGCGCCGCACGAGGTTGAGCACCTGCTCGGTCTGGGCGACGCCGAGGGCGGCCGTCGGCTCGTCGAGGATGACGAGCTTGGCCTTCTTGAGCACCGATCGGGCGATGGCCACGGTCTGCCGTTGTCCGCCGGAGAGGGAGGACACCTTCTGGCGCACCGACTTCACGGTGCGCACCGACAGCGATCGGAGGGTCTCGCTCGCCTCGCGCTCCATCCGCCCTTCGTCGAAGATGACGCCGGCGCTCTCCTCACGGCCGAGGAACATGTTCTGAACGATGTCGAGGTTGTCGCAGAGCGCGAGGTCTTGGTACACGACCTCGATGCCGAGGTGTGAAGCCTCTCGCGGGGTGTGGAGGTGCACCTCCCGGCCTTCGAATCGCACCGTGCCCCCGTCATAGGGCTGCACCCCCGCGAGACCCTTGATGAGAGTCGACTTGCCTGCTCCGTTGTCGCCGACGAGGGCGGTGACCTTCCCGGAGTACGCCTTGAGGTTCACCCCCTTCAGCACGTTGACGGGTCCGAAGCTCTTCAGGATGCCGCTGAGTTCGATGAGGGGCTCGTCCATCGAGTCCACCCCTTTCTGGGGCGTCGTCGCCCCGTCGTGTCTTGGTCCAGCCCAAAGGGGCCCCGCGTCGTGGAGAGTTCCCGACGCGAGGCCCCTCGTCGCCAAGGGTCAGCTGACGCCGTACTCCTCGCACTTGGCTGCGACGTCGCCGGTGCAGATCTCCGACGCGCTCGCGTTGCCGTCGTCGATGACCGTCTGGACGTCCTCCGGTCCCACGAGGACCGGGGTGACCGCGATGTACGGCGTGCCGTCGTCGAGCGTCTTGTCGACGGAGGGCGTCTCGCCGTTCAGCAGCTGGATGGCGAGGTCGGATGCCGCCTCGGCCTCGAGCTGGAAGGGCTTGTACACCGTGGCGGTCTGCTTGCCGAGGAGCACGTTCTGCAGACCCGCGACCGAGGCGTCCTGACCCGAGACCGGAACGGTGAGGCCGTTCTTGTCGAGGATCGAGATGACTCCGGCTGCGTTGGCGTCGTTCGCCGACCAGACCGCGTCGACCTTGCCGCCGAGCGAGGTGAGTGCCTGCTCGAAGTTGGTCGCCGACTTCTCGGTGTCCCAGACACCGGTGGGCTCGGCGGCCGGCTTGATGCCTGCGGCCTCCATGACCGAGACGGCGCCGTCGTGGAACATCGCGGCGTTGCCGTCGGACGGGTCGCCGCCCATGTAGACGACAACAGCGCTCGCCGGGTCCTTGCCGGCGGCCTCGAGGCCATCGACGACCGACTGGCCCTCGAGCTCGCCGACCTTGAAGTTGTCGAACGAGACGTAGTAGTCGGCGCCCGAGATCGGACGGTCGTAGGCGATCACGGGGATGCCTTCGGCCTTCGCCTTCTCGGTGACGGCGGTGCCGGCGCCCTGGTAGTCGACGACGAGCATCACGCCGCAGCCCTTGGAGAGCTGCTGGTCGGCGATGGTCGCCATCTTGTCGGTGCTGCCTTGTGCGTTCTGGATGTCGGCCTCGAAGCCAGCGTCGGTGAACGCCTTCTCAAGAGCCGGGCGGTCGCCGTTCTCCCAGCGGTCGGACGACTCGGTGTCGGGCAGGATGACGCAGGCGCGTGTGGAGGCCGTGCCGCCGTCTCCACCGTCCCCTCCGTCACTGGGGCTGGAACATCCGGTCAGGACCAGTGCCGAAGCACCGGCGAGTGCAGCGATCGAAATCAACGATGACTTCTTCACGTCGCTCCCTTTCTCATCGTTGAGGGGGGACTTCCTCGGAGTACCGCGCGTTCATCGGTGAACGACGGCAGTGCGATTGTGCACTGCATTCAAGTCTTGAAGGAACCACCCCGCGCCGAAAGTCGGTAACTATTCGGTAACGACGAGTGTATTCGCCGGAGGCGATGGGAGAGAAGCGCCTGCAGGGCGCAGTGAGTTCACTTCACGACGTGAACGTTTTAGCTGGCGAGACGCGAGAGAACAGCGTCGTGCACGACGCCGTTCGTGGCGATGATCCCGCTCGCGAAGACCGTCTCCTCGCCGTCCACGGAGGTGAGGCGTCCGCCCGCCTCGCGCAGCACGGGCGCGAGAGCTGCGACGTCCCACGGCTTCAGGTCGAACTCGCCCGCGATGTCGATGGCGCCCTCCGCCACGAGCATGTACGACCACAGATCGCCGAACGCACGTGTGCGCCCGACCTCGCGAGACAGGCCCACCAGCCGGTCGAGATAGCCGTACTGATCCCAGGTCTGCAGATTGTTGTAGCTGAGTGTGGCGTCCTCGAGGCGATCGACGCCGCTGACCCGGATGCGCCGCGGCTCCTCGCCGTCCTCCTGGACCCACGCGCCGAGTCCGGTCGCGCCCCACCAGCGCCGCTTGAGCGCGGGAGCGCTCACGACGCCCACCACAGGGACGTCGTCCACCGCGAGCGAGAGGAGCGTGCCCCAGATCGGAACTCCCCGCGCGAAGTTGCTGGTGCCGTCGATCGGATCCACGATCCAGCGCCTCGCACCCTGGCCCTCCGAGCCGAACTCCTCTCCGAGGATCGCATCGTGAGGTCGCGCCTCGGCGAGATGATGGCGGATCATGCGCTCGACCCGCGTGTCGGCGTCCGTGACGATCGAGGTGTCGGGCTTCAACTGGATGCCGAGGTCCTGCGATCGGTAGCGATCCATGGCGATGAGGTCCGCCTCGGCCGCGAGAGTCAGGGCGACGGCGAGGTCGTCGGCGATACCGGGCTCCGAAGGTGCGCTCACCCGCCGAGCCTACCGGGAGGCGTCCGGACCGAGCGAGGCCAGCAGGCGCTGCAGGGAGTCGACCCGGGCGGCGTCGAGCTCCCCGCGCTCGACCGCCTCAGCGAGGGCGCAGTCGGGTGCATCCGGCAGGTGCGTGCAACCGCGCGGGCAATCCTCCGCGACCGCGGCGAGGTCCGGAAATCCGCGCAGGATGTTCGCCGGATCCACGTGCCCGAGGCCGAAGGACCGCACCCCCGGGGTGTCGATGATCCAGCCGCCCGTCGGCACGCGCAGCGAGACGGTGGACGACGAGGTGTGCCGACCACGCCCGGTCACGGCGTTCACCACACCGGTCGCACGGTCGGTGCCCGGCACGAGCGCGTTGACGAGCGTCGACTTGCCCACCCCGGAGTGACCGACCGCGACGGTCGTGCGGCCGTCGAGGAGCGGCGCGAGCTCGTCGAGGGGCCAGCGCCCTTGCGCGCTGCGGATCACCGGGATATCGAGCGCGGTGAAGTTCGCGAGGAATGGCCCGGGGTCGGCGAGATCCGTCTTCGTGATCACCATGAGCGGCTGGATACCCGCGTCGTAGGCGGCGACGAGGTACCGGTCGACGAGGCGCGGTCGTGGCTCGGGGTTGGCGGCTGCGACCACGATCATCAACTGATCGGCGTTGGCGACGATCACGCGCTCGACGGCGTCCGTGTCGTCGGCGCTCCGGCGCAGCAGCGTCGTCCGCGGACGGATTCGGACGATGCGGGCGAGCGTGCCGACCTCTCCGGATGCGTCGCCGACGAGATCCACGCGGTCACCCGTGACGATCGCCTGATCGCGGAGCTCGCGGGCCCGCGTCGCGAGAACGGTTCGCTCGTCCGGCGAATCCGCCTCGACCAGCACGGTGTACCGGCCCCGATCGACCGAGAGCACGCGCGCCTCGACGGCGTCGACGTGGCTCGGGCGGATCTTCGAGCGGGGGCGGTTGCCCTTGGGGTTCGGGCGCACTCGCACATCCGACTCGTCCCAGGCGTCGAAGCCCTCCGGATCGTCGTCGTCGTCGCTGAGCCAGCTCACAGAGGCAACTGCTCCCACCGGGTCGCGTGCGCGCCGCGTCCCAGCATCGCGTTCCAGAGCTCCGGGAACTCGGGCAGGGTCTTCGCGGTCGTCCCGATGTCGTCGACCGTCACGCCCGGCACGATGAGACCCGCCAGCGCCCCGGCGGTCGCTATGCGGTGATCGGCATACGCCTCCCACGCTCCGCCGTGGAGGGGCGCGGGGCGGACCTCGAGGCCGTCCTCGAGCTCATCCGCGTCGCCGCCGAGCCGTCGGATCTCGGCGACGAGCGCCGCGAGCCGGTCGGTCTCGTGTCCGCGCAGGTGGCCGATCCCAGTCAAGCGGCTGGGACCGTCCGCAAAGGCGAGCAGGATCGCGAAGGTCGGTGCGAGCTCGCCGCCGATCGTGAGGTCGAGGTCGGCGGCCCGCACAACGCCACCTCCGCGGACTCCGGCGCCGCCATCCACCGTGACGGCGTCGCCCGTCCTCGTCACCGTCGCGCCGAGCCGCGGCAGGATGCGCAGGAATTCGTCGCCCACCTGGGTGGTCTGCTCGGGCCAACCGTCGATCGTCACCGTCCCGCCCGCGAGGAGCGCGGCGGCGAGGAACGGGCCGGCGTTCGAGAGGTCGGGCTCGATGTCGACGTCGCGCGCACGGATGGGCTGAGGTGCGACGTGCCAGACGCCCTCCTCGGGCTCGTCGACCTGGACGCCGTGGGCGGCGAGGCATGCGATCGTCATCCGGATGTGCGGCATGCTCGGCAGGCGTTCGCCCGTGTGGCGAAGGGTCAGCCCGTCGCGGAACCGCGGGGCGGCGAGCAGCAACCCGGAGACGAACTGGCTCGAGGCGGATGCGTCGATCGCCAGGTCGCCGCCGATGACTTCTCCCGTGCCGTGGACGGTGAAGGGCATCGTGCCGCGCCCGTCATCGTTCACCTCGACACCGATCCCGCGGAGCGCGTCGATCGTGGTGCGCATGGGGCGCTTCCGCGCGTAGGGATCGCCGTCGACGTTCGTGGGGCCGAGCGCGAGCGCCGCGACGATCGGCAGGAACCGCATCACGGTGCCCGCGAGCCCTCCATCGATCGTGCCCCCGAGCAGTTCGCCCGGTGTCACTCGCAGGTCCGGCCCGAAGTCGCCGTCGCCGGGCACCTCGGCGATGTCGATGCCCAGCGCGCGGAGACCGTCGACCATGAGCGAGGTGTCGCGTGAGTGGAGAGGCCGCCGGATCGTGGACGGACCGTCGGCGAGCGCGGCGAGGACCAGCTCGCGGTTGGTGAGGCTCTTCGATCCCGGGAGGGTGAGGCGGGCCGCGAGCGGTGCCTCGGCGGTGGGCGCCGACCACGGCCCCGACTCGCTCGGAGGCGCCAGAATGTCGCCCGTCACCGGATCCGTCTCCTCCGGCCGGGCACCGAGGCCCAGGATCAGTTCGTCCCGACCGGAATACCGCAACACGCCCATCGGTTATTCAGGGTAGTGCCCGCGAGAGAGGGATGGAGCGCCCGTGCTGCTGTTGGAAGCACCTCCCGCGTCGAGCGCCCCACGTGAGGTCGCCCGACGCGACATAGACTCGACCCCGATGGCCGACACCGACCGACCCGCACCGACCCCCGACGAGCTTCGGGGAGCCTTCTCCGAACAGGCGATCCCGTTCATGGATCAGCTGTACGCGGCTGCCATGCGGATGACCCGCAACCCCTCGGATGCCGGGGATCTCGTACAAGAGACGTACGCGAAAGCGTTCGCCGCGTTCGCGTCGTTCGAGCAGGGCACCAACCTCAAGGCGTGGCTGTACCGCATCCTCACGAACACCTACATCAACAGCTACCGCAAGAATCAGCGCAGCCCCTACCAGGGCACCCTCGACGACCTCGAGGACTGGCAGCTCGGGTCCGCCGAGTCCCTCACCCAGGGGCGCTCCGCGCGATCCGCGGAGGCGGAGGCGATCGATCACCTCCCTGACAGCGATGTCAAGGAGGCCCTGCAGTCGATCCCCGAGGACTTCCGTCTCGCCGTGTACCTCGCCGACGTGGAGGGGTTCTCCTATCAGGAGATCGCGGACATCATGAAGACCCCCGTCGGCACCGTGATGAGCCGACTCCACCGCGGGCGTCGACTGCTGCGCGAGCGGCTCGCCGACTACGCCCGCGAGCGCGGCTATGTTGCCGCGGACCCGACACCCCGGAGCACGACATGACCGATTGTGGCTGCGACAAAGCCAAGGCCGAGCTCGAAGAGTTCCTGCATCGGGAGCTCTCCGATAAGGACCTGGAGGACATCCAGGACCACCTGGACGCATGCGAGGACTGCTCCACCGAGCACCTCGTGGGGTTGACGCTCACCCAGAAGGTGCAGCGCGCCTGCCAGGAGAAGGCCCCCGACGAGCTTCGCGCGCAGATCCTCGCGAGCCTCGACAGCTGATTCCCGACGCCTGATCGGCGGACTCCGAGGGCGATGAGGCCCCGGGAGTCCGCCGTCGGCTAGATGTTGAGCGCGTCGGCGATCAGAGTCGACTGCTCCCCCGAGCTGCGCTTCGACGACCCGGTCGCGGGCGACGCGGATGCCGCACGCGAGGAGACGAGCAGCTCTCGGTCACCGAGCAGCGGCGCGAACTCGAACGACAGGAACGGCCAGGCGCCCTGGTTCGCCGGCTCCTCCTGGACCCACATGAGCGAGGCCTCCGGGTAGCGCTCGGCGATGGCGAGCAGCTGCTCGCTCGGGAGCGGGTAGAACTGCTCGAGTCGCACGAGTGCGAAGGCACCCGAGTCGCCGCGCTTCTCGACCTCAGCCAGCAGGTCGTAGTGGATCTTCCCGGAGTGCAGCAGCACGCGCTTCACGGTGCTCGGATCCTGGATGCGTGCATCGTCGATGACAGGCTCGAACTTGCCGTTTGTGAAGTCGGCGACATCGCTCGTCGCTCCACGCAGGCGCAGCATCGACTTCGGGGTGAAGACGATGAGCGGTCGCCGCGGGCGCGCGTAGGCCTGTCGGCGCAGCAGGTGGAAGTACGACGCGGGAGTCGACGGCCGGGCGATCGTCATGTTGTTCTCGGCCGCGAGCTGCAGGTAGCGCTCGATGCGGGCCGACGAGTGGTCGGGACCCTGCCCCTCGTAGCCGTGGGGGAGCAGCATGACCACACTCGAGCGCTGGCCCCACTTCTGCTCTGCGCTCGAGATGAACTCGTCGATGACGGTCTGGGCTCCGTTGGCGAAGTCGCCGAACTGGGCCTCCCACAACACGAGGGCATCGGGTCGCTCGACCGAGTAGCCGTACTCGAACGCGAGTGCGGCGTACTCCGAGAGCAGCGAGTCGTAGATCGCGAGCCGCGCCTGCGACTCGGAGAGGTTCCCGAGGGGCAGCCACTCCTGGCCGTTCTCACGGTCGTGGAAGACGGCGTGACGCGAGACGAACGTGCCGCGCCGCGCATCCTGGCCGACGAGCCGCACGGGGGTTCCCTCGAGCAGCAGCGAGCCGAGAGCGATCAATTCGCCGAAGCCCCAGTCGACCGATCCGTTGCGGCTCATGTCGTGCCGCTTCTTGAGCAGCTGCTGGAGCTTGGTGTGCACGGTGAAGCCAGCTGGCGGGTTGGCGTGCGCGTCGCCGACGAGCTCGACCACCGAGAGGTCGACGGCCGTCGACGCCGGTTCCCCGACGGCGCTGTCGTCGGCCTGCTGGGATCCTGGACGCTCGAGGTCGGCGACCGGCTTGCGGTCCTGCGCGACGACGGGGAGCGATCCGGTCTGCGCGGCGTGCGTCTCGGCGAACGCGCGCTCCAGGCGGTCCTGGAAGTCGCGCTGCGACTGCTCGAACTCCTCCTGCGTGATGTCACCGCGACCGACGAGTGCCTCGGTGTAGAGAGTTCGGACGCTGCGCTTCGCCTCGATGAGGTTCGTCATGAGCGGCTGGGTCATCGACGGGTCGTCGCCCTCGTTGTGCCCGCGGCGGCGGTAGCAGACGAGGTCGATGATGACGTCGCGCTTGAACTCCTGGCGATACGCGAAGGCGTGCTCCGCGACGCGCACCACGGCCTCCGGGTCGTCGCCGTTCACGTGGAAGATCGGCGCCTGGATCGTCTTGGCGACATCGGTCGAGTAGACCGAGCTGCGTGCATCGTGCGGCGTCGTGGTGAAGCCGACCTGGTTGTTGATGACGACATGGATCGTGCCACCGGTGCGATACGCCCGCAGCTGCGACATCTGTAGCGTCTCGACGACGACTCCCTGCCCGGCCATCGAGGCGTCCCCGTGCACCAGGATCGGGAGTGTGGCGAACTGCCCGCCGCCGGAGCGGTCCTGCTTCGCGCGCACGATGCCTTCGAGGACTCCGTTCACCGCCTCGAGGTGCGAGGGGTTCGCGGCGAGGTAGACCGGCACCTCCTTACCCGACATCGAGGTGTAGCTGCCCTCGGTGCCGAGGTGGTACTTCACGTCTCCGGATCCCTGGACGGTGCGCGGGTCCTGCGTGCCCTCGAACTCGCGGAAGATCTGACCGTAGGTCTTCCCCGCGATGTTCGCGAGCACGTTGAGGCGCCCGCGGTGCGCCATCCCGATCGCGACCTCGTCGAGACCTGCCTCGGCCGCGCCCTGCAGGATCTCGTCGAGGAGCGGAATCGTCGACTCGCCGCCCTCGAGGCTGAAGCGCTTCTGTCCGACGTACTTGGTCTGGAGGAAGGTCTCGAACGCCTCCGCCTCGTTGAGCTTGCCGAGGATGCGCAACTGCTCGTCGTGGGTGGGCTTCACGTACGGCTTCTCGAGGCGATCCTGGAACCACGCGCGCTGCGCCGGATCCTGGATGTGCATGTACTCGAGCCCCACCGTGCGGCAGTAGGAGTCGCGCAGCACGCCGAGGATCTCGCGCAGCAGAGCACTGCGCTTGCCCCCGAACCCACCCGTCACGAATTCGCGATCGAGGTCCCAGAAGGTGAGGCCGTGGCTCGCGATGTCGAGGTCGGGGTGCGAGCGCTGGCGGTATTCGAGCGGGTCGACATCGGCCATGAGGTGGCCGCGCACCCGGAAGGAGTTGATGAGCTCCTGTACGCGCGAGGTCTTAGAGATGCGCTCGGAGAGATCGACGTTGATGTCCTCGGCCCAGTGGATCGGGTCGTAGGGGATCCGCAGCGCGGCGAAGATCTCCTCGTAGAAGTGCCGCTCCCCGATGAGCAGTTCGTGCACCTTCTTGAGGAACTCGCCCGAGCCCGCGCCCTGGATCACACGGTGGTCGTACGTGCTCGTCAGCGTGATGGTCTTGCCGATGCCGAGCTCCACGAGCGTCTTCGGCGAGGCGCCCTGGAAGGCTGCCGGGTACTCCAGCGCTCCGGCTCCGACGATGCAGCCCTGGCCGCGCATCAGGCGGGGCACGGAGTGCTCGGTGCCGATGCCGCCCGGGTTGGTGAGCGAGATCGTCACGCCCTGGAAGTCGGCGGCGGTGAGCTTGTTGCCGCGTGCGCGCGCGACGACGTCCTCATACGCGGCGAGGAACTCGGCGAAGTTCATCGTGTCGGCGCGCTTGATGCCCGGAACGAGCAGCGAGCGCGTGCCGTCCGGCTTCGGAAGGTCGATCGCGATGCCGAGCGTCACGTGCGCGGGGGAGACGACGGCGGGCTTGCCGTCCTCTTCGCGATAGAAGACGTTCTGGCTCGGGAAGTCCTTGAGCGTCTGCACCATCGCCCACGCGATGAGGTGCGTGAACGAGACCTTGCCGCCGCGAGCGCGGCGCAGGTGGTTGTTGATGACGATGCGGTTGTCGATCATGAGCTTCGCGGGCACGGTGCGCACGCTCGTCGCGGTCGGGACCGTGACGCTCTGATCCATGTTGGTCGAGAGGGTCTTCGCCATTCCCTTGAGCACCGTCACCGACTCCTGCGGCTCGGCGGATGCGACGGGAGTGGACGCCGTCGTCGGGGCCTGGGCGGGGATCGGCTGCGGCTTGGCGGGTGCGGAGGTGGTGCGCGCGATCGGTGTGGTCGGGGGAGCGGGCTCCGTGGCGGTCGGCGCCGGCTGCTGGGGCGCGGGCTGGGAGGCGGCGGGCTGCTCCTGTGCGGCGGGCGGCTGCGGTGCCGCGGGCTGCTCCTGTGCGGCGGGCTCGGCGGCCTGCTCTGTCGGCTCAGCCGCGGCGGGCTCTGCGGCCGACTCGGAATCCGCGACCACGGGGATCGCGGAGGTCGGAGTCGGGTCGTCTACCGGCCGGTAGGACTCGAGAATCGGCCACCAGCTCCTGTCGACCGAATCCTTGTCGACGAGGTACCGCTCGTACATCTCGTCGACGAGCCATTCATTGGCTCCGAACTCGCCCGAGGCACTATCCTCGGGCGTCACACCCGCGACGGGGTTGGACACTGCCGACCGCCCACTCTCACTACTCGTCGATGCCCGGGATCCGGCTGATCCCCACTGGCCACACCGGGTCCAAGCCTAGTCCGGTCTCGAGGCGCGTTGCGGCTCTCATCGCGGACATTGCGCGAAAGCACAGCATCGCGCGCGCGTAGCCTGTGAGCATGCGCTTCACGGGACAGATTCCGGCCCACGACCTCACCTATTCCGACGTGTTCCTGGTGCCGAGTCGATCGGATGTCGCCAGTCGTCTCTCGGTCGATCTGGCGACCACAGACGGCACGGGCGCGACCCTCCCGATCGTCGCCGCGAACATGAACTCGGTGACCGGCCCGCGACTGGCCGCGACACTCGCCCGCCGCGGGGGTCTGGGCGTATTGCCGCAAGACCTTCCGCTGCAGGAGCTCGACGCGGCGATCCGGTGGGTGAAGGATCAGCCGGTCGGCTGGGATGCCCCCATCGAACTGCCCGCTCATGCGACCGTGCAGGACGCGTTGCGCGTCATCCCCGCGATCGCCGCTGGGCTCATCGTGCTGCGCGCCCCCGACGGATCCGAGGCGGGGTGTGTTCCTGCATCGCGACTCGCGACGGCACTTCCGGATGCCCGGCTGGGCGATCTCGTGCACGGGACGGTCGCCTCCCTCGATGTCGACGACCTCACGGGAGCGCGTGCGGCCTTCGATCTCCTCGTCGAGGCGGATCTCGACGCCGCGCTCGTGCGACATCACGGGCACCTCGTGGGCGAGGTCACCCGCAGAAGTGCATTGCGCTCGACCCTCTATCGGCCCGCGGTCGATCGTGACGGTCGCCTCCGGGTTGCGGCGGCGGTCGGCATCAACGGCGACGTCGCCGCCAAGGCGCGCGCGCTCGCCGACGCGGGTGTTGACGTTCTCGTCGTCGATACCGCTCACGGCCACCAGGAGGGCATGCTGCGTGCGCTCCGCACCGTCGCCGGTCTTGGTCTCGGCATTCCGATCGTCGCCGGCAATGTCGTCACGGCTGAGGGCGTGCGGGATCTGGTGGAAGCGGGGGCATCGATCGTCAAGGTCGGCGTGGGTCCCGGCGCCATGTGCACGACCCGCATGATGACCGCCGTGGGTCGCCCGCAGTTCTCCGCGGTGCTCGAGACGGTCGAGGCGGCCCGCGAGCTCGGCGCCCACGTGTGGGCGGACGGTGGCGTGCGCTACCCGCGCGACGTCGCGCTCGCGCTGGCGGCGGGAGCGGCGTCCGTGATGATCGGATCGTGGTTCGCCGGCACGATCGAGGCGCCGGGGCGTCTGGAGACGGACGCCGACGGCCGGCTCTACAAGGAGAGCTGGGGCATGGCGTCGACGAAGGCGGTGCAGGAGCGCTTCGGGCGGCTCGACCCGTACGAGCTCGCCCGCAAGGAGCTGTTCGCCGAGGGGATCTCGAGCTCGCGAATCTACCTCGACCCGAACCGCCCCTCGATCGAGGACCTGCTCGACATGATCACCTCGGGCGTGCGCAGCTCGTTCACGTATGCGGGAGCGGGAACGCTCGCCGAGTTCCACGAGCGCGCGGTCGTCGGTTTCCAGTCCGCGGCCGGCTACGAGGAGGGCAAGGCGCTCCCGGTTTCGTGGTGACCGGCGCCCTGCGGATTCCTGGGGCGTGCCGCTAAGCTTTTCCGATCATGGATGACCCTCCGTCTTCGACGTCAGAGCCAGACCACAGTCCCACGCCGGTGGGGTCCGAGACGGGTCGCCTCCGATGAGCGCCGAATGGTGGATGCTCATCGCGGGAATCATCCTCACGGTCGGCACCGGCTTCTTCGTCGCCAGCGAATTCGCGCTCGTCAATCTCGATCGGCATGACCTCGAGGACCGCCAGTCCAAGGGCGAGACCATGCTCGGGCCGACCATCTCGGCCCTCAAGGTCACATCGACTCATCTCTCGGCGGCTCAGCTCGGCATCACGCTCACGACACTGCTCGCCGGTTTCACGCTCGAACCCGCCTTCAGCGTCTGGCTCGAGCCCCTGTTCTCGGGATGGGGACTCACCGACGCGACCGCGGGCATCGTCGCCACGATCGTCGCGGTCGCTGTTGCCACCTTGCTCTCGATGATCGTGGGCGAACTCGTGCCGAAGAACTTCGCGCTCGCGCTCCCGCGGCAGACCGCCAAGCTCGTCATCCCGTTCCAGATCGTCTTCACCACGGTGTTCCGCCCCGCCGTCGCCCTCCTCAACGGCACCGCGAACGCCGTGCTGAGACGCATCGGCATCGAACCCAAGGAGGAGCTCAGTTCGGCGCGCACGGCCGACGAGCTGAAGAGCCTCGTCCGGCGCTCCGCGAGTGAAGGCGCGCTCGACCGCGACACCGCCACGCTCCTCGCGCGCACTCTTGCCTTCTCGGAGCACACCGCATCCGATGTCATGACGCCTCGGCCGCGCCTCGCGATGCTCGAGCGCACCGACTCCGCGGAGAGCGTCATCGAGCTCGCCCGGCGCACCGGGTATTCGCGCTTCCCGGTCGTGGAGGACGGCATCGACGACATCGTCGGGATCGTGCACGTCAAGCAGGCGGTCGCCGTGCCGCGCGAGCGTCGCGCATCCGTTCCCGTGCAGGCGCTGCAGACCGACGCGCTGCGGGTGCCGGAGACGATGAAGCTCGACATGCTCTTGGGCGAACTGCGCGCGCGCAGCTTCCAGCTCGCCGTCGTCGTCGACGAGTACGGCGGCACCGCGGGGGTTGCCACACTCGAGGATCTGGTGGAGGAGCTGGTCGGTGAGGTCGCCGACGAGCACGACCGCTCGCGTGCCGACGTGGTTCGCAGCCGCGACTGGCTGACCTTCCCCGGAGCACTCCGCCCCGATGAGCTCGTGGAGCGGGCCGGGGTGCGGGTTCCCGAGGACGGCCCCTATGAAACGGTCGGCGGTTTCCTCATGAGCGAGCTCGGCCGGATCCCCGAGGCGGGCGACACGGTCGAGATCGAGGCCGGGATCTTCCGGGTCGAGCGGATGGACGGTCGACGCGTGGATCGGGTGCGTTTCACGCCGCGCCGCGAGGTCACGGGCGAGGAGGCGAAGGCATGACCTCCGCTGATTGGTGGGGCATCGGCTGGCTCGTCATCCTGCTCGCCGCGAACGCGTTCTTCGTCGGCGCCGAGTTCGCTGTCATCTCGGCCCGGCGCTCGCAGATCGAGCCTCGGGCGGAAGCCGGATCCCGTGCCGCGAAGACCGCTCTTTGGGCGATGGAGCACGCGACGCTCATGCTCGCGACGAGCCAGCTCGGCATTACGGTCTGCTCGCTGCTGATCCTGAACGTCTCGGAGCCTGCCATCAAGCACCTCCTCGAGGTGCCGCTCGGCGGCTTCGGATGGTCGGAGGATGTCATCGCGACCGTCGCGTTCATCATCGCGCTCGTGGTGGTCTCGTTCCTCCACGTGGTGTTCGGCGAGATGGTGCCGAAGAACATCTCGTTCTCGGTTCCGGATCGCTCGGTACTGCTGCTGGCGACGCCGCTCGTGGCGATGGCGACGGTGCTGCGCCCCATCATCCGCGCCCTCAACGCGACCGCCAACGGCGTGCTGCTGTTGTTCCGGGTGCAGCCGAAGAACGAGGCGACGAGTGCGTTCACGGTCGAGGAGGTCGAGCTGATCGTCAGGACCTCGACCCGCGAGGGTGTGCTCACCGACACCACCGGAACGCTCAGCAACGCGTTCGAGTTCACGACGAAGCGGGTGAAGGAGGTCGCGGTCACGATGGACGGCCTCATCACGCTGCCGGAGGACGCGACGCCCGCCGATGTGGACCACGCCGTCGCCCGTCACGGATTCAGCCGCTACGTCTTGGTCGATGACGACGGCGAGCCGACCGGCTACGTGCATCTGAAGGACGTCATCGACCTCGACGACGACGAGTACACCGAGCCGGTGCCCCCGAAGCGCATCCGTCAGCTCATCTCGCTCTACCGCGAGATGGAGCTCGAGGACGCGCTGACGACCCTGCGTCGTGCCGGGAGCCACGTGGCGCGGGTCTTCGACCAGAACGGCGCGACGCGGGGTGTGCTGTTCCTCGAGGACATCATCGAGGAGCTCGTCGGCGAGGTGCAGGACGCCACACGTCGCCGGCCGTAGGCGCGAAGCGTCAGAGACGCGCGCGGAGGTACTGCGGCGGCCAGTAGTCGAGGTCGACGCCGAGAGCGGATGCCGCCCGTAGGGGAAAGTGCGGGTCGCGCAGCATCTCGCGGCCCATGAGCACCGCGTCGGCGCGCCCCTCGCGGACGATCGCATCGGCCTGCTCGGGGGTCGTGACGAGTCCCACCGCTGCGACCTCGACGTCCGCAGTGCGCGCGACCTCCTCGGCGAACGGCACCTGGTAGCCGGGCGCGACGGGGATCTGCACGCCGGCCACGAGGCCTCCGGTCGAGACGTCGAAGAGGTCGGCTCCCGCGTCGCGCGCCCACGCGGCGACCGTCGCCGTCTGGGCGGCGTCCCATCCGCCGTCCGCCCAGTCCGTCGCCGAGAAGCGGACGAGCATCGGCACGTTGTCGCCGATCGCGGCGCGCACCGCGCGCACCACCTCGAGCAGCAGGCGAGCCCGGTTCTCGAGCGAACCGCCGTACTCGTCGTCGCGCTCGTTCGACAGGGGTGAAAGGAACTGGTGGAGGAGGTACCCGTGCGCCGCATGGACCTCCACGAGCCCGAACCCGGCCCGCACCGCGCGCGTGGCGGCATCGGCGAACGCGGCGACCACCTGTGGCAGCTCATCGGCATCCAGCGCCCGCGGGGTCGCGAAGCCCTCGTAGGCGATCGCCGACGGTGCCACCGTCGACCAGCCGCCCTCGTCGAGCGGGACCGAACCGCGGCGTTCATCGCCCCACGGTGAGAACGTCGACGCCTTGCGGCCTGCGTGAGCGAGCTGGATCCCCGGCACGGCGCCCTGCCCGCGCACGAACGCGGCGATCCGCGACCAGGCGTGCTCCTGCGCGTCGTTCCAGATGCCGACGTCCTCCGGTGAGATGCGGCCGTCCGCCGTCACGGCCGTGGCTTCGGCGATCACGAGACCCGCGCCGCCGCGCGCGAACGAGCCGAGATGCACGAGGTGCCAGTCGGTCGGGACGCCGTCGCGGTCGAGCGCCGAGTACTGACACATCGGTGCCACCCAGAGTCTGTTGCGGATCGGGATGCCGCGGATGTCGATCGTGTCGAAGAGCGCGGGCATCAGGCGGCCTCGGCGAGGTTCTCGAGGAAGTGGCGCAGTCCACTCGCGTCGCGGAACACGTGGCCGGTCGCACCGAGGGCCACCGCACCGTCGACATTGACTTCCTTGTTGTCGATGAAGACGAGCTGCTCGGGACGGATGTCGAGCTCGTCGATCACGTGGCGGTAGATCGAGGCGTCGGGCTTCAGCATCCCGAGTTCGGCGCTCACGAAGACCTTCTCGAACACGACTGCGGTCGGCGCGCTGCGGAACGGGTCGCCGAAGTCGAAGCCGGCGTTCGAGAGCAGGGCCAGACGCGTGCCACCCGCGTGGAGCTCGTCGAGCAGCTGTGCGGTGGCCTCATCGACGCTGATCCAGCTGCGGAAGTCCGCTGCCCAGATCCGCTGGATGGTGGCGAGATCCCACTCGGCTCCCAGGTCGGTCGCGACTCGCCGCCAGTAGTCGGTCACGCGCAGCCGGCCCGCGTCGAGCGCGTCGCGGTGGCGCCAGTACACGGGCCAGAACGCCTCGCCCGGCTGCCCGGCAGCGCGGAGGATGGCGGCGCGGTCCTCATCGCTGGGTGACCGGGAGATCACCTCCCCGTAGTCGAAGACGACGACACGGCCGGGGATGCTGATACTCACTTCCCCAAACTATCGTGGCGACATGGATGCCACCTTTGGGCCCCGCGAGGCTGCCGCCTGGATCGCGGTCCCCGGTCCCGAGGACGACAAGTACAGCCGCGGAGTGCTCGGGCTGGCCACGGGGTCCGCCCGTTACCCGGGTGCGGCCGTTCTCGGTGTCGAGGCCGCGATGCATACCGGCGTCGGAATGATCCGCTACCTCGGCGTCGGACGGCCGACTCGTCTTGTGCTGCAGCGGCGACCGGAGGCGGTCACGGAACCAGGGCGTGTACAGGCGTGGGTCGTCGGGTCGGGTCAGGATCCCGACGAGCTGGATGCGCGCAGCGCCGCCATCCGCGACCGCGCTCTCGCCGATCCGGTGCCGATCGTGATCGACGCGGGCGCGCTCTCGCTCGCGGATCGCGCCGTCGGCACCCGAGTGCTGGTTCCGCATACGGGTGAGTTGGCCCGGCTCCTCGGGCGTGAACGCGACGACGTGAACGCCGACCCTGCGGGTGCGGTCCGCGAGGCGGCGGTGCAGCTCGGCGCCGTAGTGCTGTTGAAGGGCCACACGACACGCGTCGCCGACCCGGCGGGGAGCGTCCTCGAGGTGTCCGAGGCGCCGAACTGGACGGCCACAGCGGGTGCCGGAGATGCCCTTGCCGGCGTGCTCGGTGCGCTGCTGGCAACCCACGCGCTCGAGCTCGAGGCCGATCCCGGCGCCGCGGTGCCGATCGCCGCGACGGCGGCTGTGCTGCACGGCCGTGCCGCCGCACGCGCGAGCCGCGGCGGCCCGTTCACGGTGCTCGGGCTCTGCGCGCAGCTCCCCGAGGTCGTGCGCGAGCTCGCCGGGGCCTGACGAGGGCTCGGGCCTCAGCCGCCCGACATCCGCGAGAGGAACTCGCGCGTCCGTGCCTCGCGGGGTGAGCCGAAGACCTCCGCCGCGGGACCTTCCTCGATCACGACCCCTCCGTCGAGGAACAGCACGCGGTCGGCGACGTCCCGGGCGAACGCCATCTCGTGCGTCGCCATGAGGATGGCCTGGCCGTCCGTCGCCAACTCGCGGACGAGGTCGAGAACCTCACCCACGAGCTCGGGGTCGAGGGCGCTCGTGATCTCGTCGAGGAGCAGCACCTCAGGTTCCGTGGCGATCGCGCGAACGATCGCGGCGCGCTGCTGCTGCCCGCCGGAGAGCCGATCCGGATGGTCGGCCGCCTTGTCGGCGAGACCGATCCGCTCGAGCAGGTGCATGCCGCGCTCTTCCGCGGCCGCTCGCGGCACGCGATGCACCCGTCGCGCGGCGAGAGTCACGTTGTCGAGCACCGAGAGATGCGGGAAGAGGTTGTAGTGCTGGAACACGACGCCGAACCGCGCGCGCACGGCGTCGACCTTCACACGCGGGTCGGAGATGTCGTCGCCGCCCAGCAGGATCTGCCCGTCGTCGATCGGCTCGAGCAGGTTCAGGCAGCGCAGCAGGGTCGACTTTCCGGATCCGCTCGCGCCGATGAGCGCGACCACCTCGTGCGCGGCGAGGTCGAGCGAGACGCCGCGCAGCACCTCGCGGTCGCCGAACGACTTCCAGAGCCCGGAGGCCTGCAGCAGCGCGCTCATACGATCGATCCCATCTGCTCCCGGTTGCGCAGGCGCGCCGTGTACCAGTCGGACAGCCGGATGGTCGGGATCGCGAGCAGCACGAACAGAACCCCCGCAACGATGTAGGGCGTGAAGTCGTAGGCGAGCGCGGTCTCGATCTGCGCGCCGCGCACGGCGTCGACCGCGCCGAGCACCGAGATCAGGCCCACATCCTTCTGCATGGCGACGAAGTCGTTCATGAGGGCGGGCGTCATCTTCCGGATCGCCTGCGGCATGACGATGAGCCGCAGGGTCTGCGCGTATCCGAGCCCGAGCGCGCGAGAGGCGAGCCGCTGAGACGGATGCACGGCCTCGATCCCCGCACGGATCACCTCGCTCACGTACGCGGAGTAGGTGAGCGTGATCGCGGCGGTGCCGAGCACGACGACCGGGATGCGCGTGTTGAGGAGTGCGGGAACGCCGAAGCCCACGAGATACAGCACGATGATGAGCGGCAGCCCGCGGAAGACGTCGGTGTAGCCCGCCGCGAGGGCGCGAAGCGGGAAGAACACCGGACCGCGAAGCGTACGCAGGGTGGCGAGCACCGTAGCAAGGATCGCGACCGTGACGACGGAGTACAGCAGCACCTGCAGGTTCAGCAGGAAGCCCTCCGCCACGCGGGGGAGCGCGGCTACGAAGGTCGTCGGGTTGAAGAACGCCTGCTGGACCGCAGCCCATCCGGGGGTGTTGATGATCGTCGCCCAGACGATGATCGCGAAGGCGATCGTCGACCCGACCGCGATCAGCACCGAACGGAGGGACTGGCGGCGGCGGAACTCCCGGCGGCCGAGCTCGAGGTCGCTCGGCCGCCGGGGTGCGGAGTCGGTCACGGTGACGACGCTAGCCCAGGAGCCGCCGGTCGCCGACGCGTCACGAGAGCTTCGCGACGCCCGCGTTCGCGCCGAGCCACTCGTCGGCGATCTCCTGCAGCTTGCCGCTGTCGCGGAGGGCATCGACGGCCGCCGTGACGTCGGCGGTCAGGGGCGAATCCTTCGCGAGCACGAAGCCCCACTCGTCCGGGATTCCGGCCGACGGCAGCTCACCGACGATGACGCTGTTCTCGATCTCGACCCCCGTCGTGTAGAAGGCAGTCGGCAGGTCGAGCACGAGGCCGTCGATCTGGCCCGACTCGAGCGCGAACTTCGCATCCTCATTCGTGTTGAAGAGCACGGCGCCGGCGTCCGGCTGGATGACCTCGTCGATGGTCTGCGCGCTCGTGGTGCCGACCATGGCGCCCAACTGGAGCTTCTTCAACTCGGCGATCGTGGTCACACCGTCTGCTGCCGACCCGGCGATCGTCACGACGGCCTGGCTCGCCTGGTAGTAGGGCGAGGAGAAGTCGACGTTCTGCTTGCGCTCGTCGGTGATCGAGTACTGCTGGATGTTGATGTCGAAGGTCTTCGGCCCCGGTGCGATGGCCTCTTCGAACGTCGTGCGGACCCACACGACGTCGTCCTTCGAGAATCCGAGCTCATCGGCGACGGCGTAGGCGATCGCCGCCTCGAAGCCCTCGCCCGACTCGGGCGCGTTGTCGATGACGTAGGGGTAGTACGCCGGCTCGCCCGTGGCGATCGTGAGCTTGCCGGGCGTGATGTAGGCGGCGTCGGTGTCGTCGTCGGCCGCCGGAGTCTCCGAGGTCGCGCACGCCGCGAGGCTCAGCGCGATGACGGATGCGACGGCGACGGCGGCCAGACGGGTGCGGATGCGGGGCATGGGACCTCCAGATGCTGTGTCGGGACCCTCCATCTTCCCGCGAACCGGGCGATGCGCGCAGATCGTCGCGTCTTCGAGCGTCACGTACGCTGGCAGGCATGACGGAAGCGGCGCCGGCCTCCGGCGCCCGCGCCTTCGCGGGCGCCTTCCTCACCCACCCCGCGGTGCTGTGGTCGGCGTTCGTTCTTGTACACCTCATCCTCGGGCTCATCTGTCTCACGGCACCGAGCCTGCCGATGGGCGACGTCACGATCGCCTACGCCTTCTGGGTGCGGCAGGGCGTCGAGGCGGATATCTGGGTCGGCATCGACACCGCGTGGGTCTATCCGATCGTGGCGCTCGTTCCGATGCTGGCCTCGCTCATCGCGGGCTGGACCTTCTACGCGAGCACCTGGCTCACCCTCGTGATGGCGGTCGACGCCATCGCCTTCGCGGTGCTGTTGCGTCGCGGGCGCCCGGATCGCGCGACGGCCCCCGTGGCCTGGTGGTGGCTGGGGTTCCTCCTCGCGCTCGGACCGGTTGCCCTCGGCCGGATCGACAGCTTCGCGACAGCGCTCGCGATCGTCGGCGCGCTGCTCGTCGTCGGGCGCCCTGTGATCGGCTCCGCGTTGCTCGCGACCGCCGCCTGGATCAAGGTCTGGCCGGCGGCACTCGTCGCCGCGGCGGTGATCGCCCTCCGTCGTCGGCTGACTGTGGTCGCCACAGCCCTCGCGGTGAGCGTCATCGTCCTCGGGGTGGGTGTGCTCCTCGGCGGGGGGCCGGGTCTCGTGAGCTTCATCACTCAGCAGGACGGCCGGGGTCTGCAGATCGAGTCGCCGCTCGCGATCCCGGCGATGTGGGCGGCCTGGGCTCACGACGGCACGGTGATCTACTACGACCGCGAGATCCTCACCTACCAGTTGCAGGGGCAGGGGGTCGCCGAGGCGGCCGCGCTCTCGACCCCGTTGCTCGCCCTCGCCGTCGCGGCGATCAGCGCCCTCGGCATCGTCGGGGCGGTCCGCCGCCGTGATCCGGCCATCCTGCTCCCGCCGCTCATGCTCGCCTTCACGGGTGCGCTGATCCTGTTCAACAAGGTGGGTTCGCCGCAGTTCACGGGGTGGCTGGCGGTCCCGGTGATCTTCGGGCTCGTGATGGCGCGCATCGGCGGAGGCCGGTCGTTCCGTACGCCCGCCGTGATCGCCGTCGTGATCGCGGCGTTCACGCAGGTCGTCTATCCGTACCTCTACGGGAAGCTTCTCGCACTCGACACTGTTCTGCTCATCACGCTCACAGCGCGCAACATCCTCACCGCCGTCCTCGTCGCATGGGCCGTCAAGGCCCTCATCGACGCCGTCCGATCGGATCCCGAACTCTCGTGACCACCACCGCACAGCCTGCGACCGGCATCGTCCGCACGCGGCTCGCTCTTCTCTCGCTCGCTCTCGGAGGCTTCGGCATCGGGGCGACCGAGTTCGTCGCGATGGGGCTCCTTCCGCAGATCGCCCATGATCTTCTGCCGCAGGTGTGGGCGCAGTCGCCGGATGACGCGATCGCCCAGTCGGGTGCGATCATCTCGGCATACGCACTCGGCGTCGTGGTCGGCGCCCCCACGATCGCGGTGATCGCGGCACGTGTTCCTCGGCGCGCGATCCTCCTCGCCCTCGCGATCGCGTTCACGATCGGCACAGTCGGGTCTGCGCTTGCGCCGACCTTCGGCACGGTCCTGCTCTTCCGGTTCCTCGCGGCGCTGCCGCACGGCGCGTACTTCGGCATCGCCTCGCTCGTCGCGGCGCGCTTGATGGGTCCCGGCAAGCGCGGGCAGGGAGTCGCGTTCGTGCTGTCGGGGCTCACCGTGGCGAACGTGGTGGGAGTCCCGCTCATCACCGCGCTCGGGCAGTCCGCGGGGTGGCGGGTCGCGTATCTCGTTGTCGCGGGGATTTTCGCCGCCTCCGTGGTCGCGATCAGGCTCACGGTTCCCGCGCAGCCCGGCGACCCCGAGGCGACGCCGCGGCGCGAGCTGGGCGCCTTCGCGCGTCCGGCCGTGTGGTTCGCGCTCCTCACCGGGTCCGTCGGCTTCGCGGGATTCTTCGCCGTCTACAGCTACGTGGCGCCGCTGGCCACCGAGGTGGCGGGCGTTCCGGAGGCGGCGGTGCCGTGGGCGCTCGTGACTCTGGGCCTCGGGATGACGCTCGGTAACGCACTCGGCGGGTGGGCTGCCGACCGCGGCGTGCTGCGTGCCATGTTCGTGTGCTTCGGTGCGTTCGCGCTGGCGCTCCTCGGTCTCGCGCTCACCGCGGCGCAGCCCGTCGGACTCTTCGCATTCCTCTTCGCGGTCGGCGCCGCTGCCGCCGCACTGTCGCCGGCGATTCAGACGCGCCTCATGGATGTGGCGGGCGACAGTCAGACGCTCGCGGCGGCGGTCAACCACTCCGCTCTCAACATCGGGAACGCCCTCGGTGCGTTCCTCGGCGGCATCGTGATCACGGCCGGCTTCGGCTTCGTAGCGCCCACCTGGGTGGGGCTCGTGCTCTGCGTTCCCGGCGTGCTCCTCGCGCTCGCGGGCGCGAGGATCACGCGTCGGCGCTAGAAGTTGCCGTTCGGCGAGTCCTGGATGAGGATGCCGTCCTGGATCGCCCGGCGGCGCAGAGCGACCTTCGTCCCGACGTCGATGCCCGCAACCCGGTACTTCTCCCGGATGCGCTTCAGGTAGCTCTTCGCGGTCTCCTCGGAGATACCGAGTTGGAAGGCCACCGACTTGACCGGCTCGCCGCCTCCGTAGAGGGCCATCACGCGGCGCTCCTGCGCGGAGAGCTTGGGAGCTCCGCCGATGTCGGCGGCGTTGATGGCCAGGTCGAGTTCCGCCGAGACGAAGCTCTCACCCTGGGCGGCGGCGCGAATCGCCTCGACGATCATCTCGGCGTCCTCGCTCTTGACGAGGTATCCGAGCGCGCCCGCGGCGAGCGCCTCGCGCACGACGTTCGGTTCCGAGTAGGTGCTCATCAGGACGACGCGCACGCCCGTGGCCTTGAGCGCCGCGATCTTCACCGCGACGGGGATGTTGTCCTTGAGGTCGAGGTCGAGCAGCACGACATCGACGGGGAACTCAGGGTGGGTCAGCAGTTCCGGCCAGGTCGCCAGCTCCGCGACGACATCGATCTCGTCGCTCGCCGTACGGATCCAGTTGGCCAGACCGCTGAGGATCATGCGGTGGTCGTCCACGACGGCGACACGGATGGGAGCTGCCATGGGCGCGCCTCCTTGATTCTCGCGGGGGGTGGTCAGACGTCGGCCGGATTGTCGACGAGAGTCTCGATGTCGACGCGAAGGCTGCTGTCCTGCGTTGTGTCAGAGTAGCGTCCGACCCGACCGAGGGCGGCCCAGATCGCCGGGTCGACACGATTCCGGCTGATCCCGGTGCTCGTGATCGTGATCGGGACCATGATCTTGTGGTCCTCTCGATCGGACGCTCCGGGAGCGAGCGGACCGATCTGCAGGGTCACCGTTCGGTGCGGGTTGGACTTCTTGCGTGTGTCGCTCACGAGCAGCCATGCCGCTGAGAGCAGCCCGTCGCGCTGCGTCGGGTCGAGGAGGCCGGCAAGGGCGGACTTGTCGACGAGAGTGACGGACTTGCCGAGCATCTCGGACTCGGACACGGCGTGGTAGAGCCAGGTCTCACGCCGCCCTTCGATGAGGTGCAGGCGCAGCTCCGTGGCGAGCGAGGCGGCCAGCGACGCGCTCTTCGGAGTGAGGGGGAGTGCGGTCTTCTTCGTCGCAATGGAGTCGAGCAGGCGCTCGGCAGCGAGGTCCAGTCGCGCGAGCTCCTCGGATGCCAGCATTCCGACCGCATACCGGGGGGCTTGGATGTTGCTCTGCACGAGCACGCGGTCGAGCTCGAGCTGCACCATCGTGCGGTACCCCCGCACGACGATCACCCCGATCACCGCGGGGAGCACCGTGAACGCGAGTGCCGCGAGCGCGGGCGCCAGGTGATCCGCGTCGATCGGCGTCCCCGGCGGCGTATTGAGGAACATCGCCACGCCGATCCCGAGACCGAGCGCGCCGGCGGAGACCAGCACCTCGGTGGCACCGCGGTGGGTGACGACGAGCAGCAGTGCCATTCCGGCGGTCGTGGCTGCGGTGAGCGAGCGCCCCAGGTCGTGGAGCTCCCACACGGAGGCGATGTCGAGCCCCGCGCTCGCGACCAGCCCGGCGACCACCAGCACGAAAGCCCAGATGGGCATCCGATCTCCGCCGAGCCGCGTCCCGACGATGGTGCCGATGATGACGGCCAACAGGACGGCCCACGCCGACGCCCCGAGGATCGGATCGGGGTGGCTACTCCAGGAGACGACGAAGAAGGTGAGCCCGTAGAGGGCTCGGAGCGAGACGAGGATGTCGGCACCGAGCCCGAGGAACGAGCTGCCGAGGCTCGGGCGAGTCGCCTGACCGAGCCGCTTGGCGGTCTTGGAGACGGCGCGCGCTGCATTGCCGACGACGATACCGAGGGTGTTCTCTTCGGGGATTCCCGCGGTCATCGGGGCACCTCCAGGACGACGGTCGTGCCGGAGCCGGGGGAGGAGAACAGGCGGGCGTTGCCCCCGATGTCACGCAGGCGCGCGACCACGGACTCCGCGAAGCCGAGTTTCGCCTCGTCGATGTCCGCGATGTCGAACCCCACACCCGCATCGGTGACCATGGCACGCACCGTGGTGTCGTCTTCGGTGATCGTGACGTGCGCCTCGGTGACGCCCGAGTGCCGCCGCACGTTCTCGAGGCACTCGGCGAGTGCGAGCAGGAATGCGTCGAGCACGTCGCTCGGCAGCAGGACCTGTCCCGTCCCGTGCCAGCTGACCGTGAGACCCATGCGTCCGAAGCGCTGCTTGACCGACTCGAGGGTGCGCCCGAGCACCGGCTCCTCGCCGGGGGCGGTCGCGGCACCCAACCGGTAGCTGCCGGAGGCCTCGGGAGTCGGAGTCGAGCCGAGACGCAGCTGACGCAGCAGACGCGCATCCTCCGAGGCCTGCTGCCGGAGCGCTTCGGGAGTCACGCCCACACCCGAATGCGCGAGCAGGGTCAGCGTGGCGAGCACGGTGTCGTGCAGCAGACGCGCCGACTGACGCCGCTGGGCCTCCAACTCGCTCGCCTGTCTCTCCGCCCGATGAGCTCGGCCGATGCTTCCGATGCGCTTGGCGATCTGGGGGATACCCGCCGAGATCCAGGCGCCGATACCCGCGGCGAGCAGCCAGCCGAGGAGCAGCAGCCCTCCGGTGCGGAGCGGCGGCTGGCTCGCGTCGAGCATCCAGAGGGACGCCGCGGCCACCACGATGAGGGCGCTCGTCGTGCCGAGCAGGCGCCACGCGGTGCCCGCGAGGACGATCGCGGTCGAGGCGAGTGATCCCGAGAGGAGAAGCTGAAGTGCAGTCACACCGCCGTCGCCGAGCGCCGTCTCGCCGAGCCCCGTCGCGGCGGCGAGGACGCCGACCCCGGCACCCAGCGCGATCAGCACCCAGAGCGGGTTGCGGCTGATGCCGATGACGTATTGCGCGATCGCGACCACCGCGAGTCCGAGCAAACCCAGGACGGCCGACATGACGTCGTCGACCGCTCCAGGGAGCGCGTAGCACGCGGCCGCCACGATGGTGAAGCCCAGTCCGTAGGCGCGCGCCGTCCGCTGCAGGACGCGGTCGCGTTCCTTGGCGATCAGTTCCATCGCGCACTCAACCCCGCCGGGACCGGGGCCTCCTCGGGTGACATGGTGGCAGACGCTGCCACCCGAACGGGGGGTGACACGCCATCACGTTCCGCAGTAATCGGTGACGAAGGTGTGGATCGCCGAACGGAACGCATCGTCGACCGTGGGAACCAGCCGAATCGAGGTGCCGTCGACGGTCACGTCGAGCGGCAGGTTCGCTCCGACCTTGTCGTCGGCGAGGCCATGAGCGTCGCACCGCACGGGAACGATCGGCACCCATACCGTGCTCGGTGCGTCCGTCCCGCTGATCTCCACCCCGATCGCCGCGGATTCTGCCGCCTCACCGTCGTCGGACATGGCGATGAGCGGCGTCGCGCGGATCCCGTCGAGAGATGCGGTTCCGGCCGCGCCGGTGGGCGTGACCTCGATGACGACATCCGCCGGGTGGCCTGGCTGGCCGTCACCGTCCACGGTGGCGAGGTGGACTGTGGCGATGCGGGCAAGGGCATCGCTCGCGCATCCCTCGTCGGCGAAGCGCGGGAAGAGGTCGAACGGATCGCCGGGAGTGACATCGAGGCTGCCCGTGCGCCCCTCGTCGTCCACGAGGTCGATGGTGACGCTGCCCGGTCCCTCGGCGCCGTCGCAGCTGAGTTCCGTCGGAACGATGCGCAGGTCGAGAGTCCTGCCGACGCCGAGCGTGCGCGAGCCCTCGTCCCACACCATCGGATCCGTGAATCGCGGCGAGGTGTAGGAGGCGCGCGTGAAGGTGACCGGTGCGTCCGATCCGTTCGTGATCGAGATCGCGAGCAGCCCGTCGGCGATGTCCGTCCGTCGCTGCAGGATGTCGGCGGTGACGCCCTCGGGAACCGTGGCGGCGGGTGCCGAGCACCCGCTGAGGCCCGCGGCGGCGAGCAGGCATGCCGCGATCGTGCGGAGAACTCGTCGCCTCATCGTCATCAGGCGTCCAGCAGCCGCGCGAGCTCAGCGCCCACGAGGGCGTCTTCGATGAGAAATGCATCGTGGCCGAAAGGAGAGGAGATGACGACAGGCTCGGAGCCGCTCAGGCTGTGGGGGAGGTGCCTGGCGATGGTGCGCTGCCCGGGCACGGGGAAGAGGCGGTCGGAGTCGATCCCGAGTACGAGGCCGAGGCTCGTGGCGCGAGCGAGCGCAGCGGCGATGCCGCCGCGGTCGCGGCCGAGGTCGTGCGAGTTCATCGCCTCCACGAGCACGAGGTAGCTGTTGGCGTCGAATCGGCGCGTGAACTTGTTGCCGTGGAAGTCGAGGTAGCTCTCGACGGCGAATCGGCCGCCGCCGCCCATCGGGTTCAGCCCGCTCTGCCAGCTTCGCGCGAATCGATCGTCGAGTTCGTCGGGGGAGCGGTAGTTGAGCAGCGCCATCCTGCGCGCGAGGGCGAGGCCGCGGAACGGCCCTTCGCCGTCTCGCGCGTTGTAGTAGTCGCCGCCTTCGAACGCCGGGTCCATGCGGATCGCCTCGGTCTGCACCGAGTTGAGGGCGATCTGATCGGCCGACGACAACGGCGGAGCGGCGAGCACGGCGAATCTGTCGACCCGCTCCGGATAGGTGACAGCCCATTCGAGCACGTGCATGCCGCCCATCGAGCCGCCCACGACCGCGGCCCAGCGGTCGATGCCGAGCTGATCCGCGAGGACGCGCTGCGCCTCCACCTGATCGCGGATGGTGAGGAACGGGAACCGCGCGCCCCATTCCGCGCCGTCGGGGGCGATCGACGCCGGGCCCGTGGAGCCCTGGCATCCGCCCAGCATGTTGGGCGCCACGATGAAGTAGCGGGCGGGGTCGAGCACCTTGCCCGGGCCGACGAGACCGCCCCACCAGCCGGCGGTGGGGTGTCCGGGCCCGGCGGTGCCCGTCACGTGGCTGTCGCCCGTGAGCGCGTGCAACACGAGAACCGCGTTGTCGCCGGAGGGCGAGAGCTCGCCCCAGGTCTCATAGGCCAGAGTGACCGCCGGCAGCGAGCCGCCACGCTCGAGCTCGAGCGCACCGAGTTGCGCGAAGAGGCGGTCGCCGGGGTCGTCGCCGATGCGCCAGGCGCCGGATGCGGGCGGCAGCGCCGAGAGCGCCCGCCGATTGGACTCGGTGACGAACGCGGCCTGCACCGCGTCCTCGGGTGTCTGCCAGTCCATTCCGCCCATTCTGGCGTGTCTGCGGGACTGTTACGCGACAGGGGCCCCGCCGATGACGGCGGAGCCCCTGCGGTGACGCGTGGGATCAGGCGTTGGCGCTCGCCGCGCTCACCTTGCGGGCGGCGTCGAAGCCCGCCTGCAGGTCGGCGATGAGGTCGTCGACGTGCTCGAGCCCGACCGAGAGGCGCACGAGGCCGGGCGTGACACCCGTCGTGAGCTGCTGCTCGGGGGTCAGCTGCGAGTGCGTCGTCGAGGCCGGGTGGATGATGAGGCTCCGCACGTCGCCGATGTTGGCGAGGTGGCTGAACAGCTTCACGTTGTCCACGAGTGCGCGACCCGCGTCGACACCGCCCTTGAGCTCGAACGAGAGCACCGCTCCGACGCCGTGGGGGGCGTAGGTGTTGGCGCGCGCGTACCACGGGCTCGAGGGGAGGCCGGAGTAGTTGACCGATGCGACGTCCGGGTGCGAGTCGAGCCACTCGGCGACGTGCTGCGCGTTCTGCACGTGACGCTCGATGCGGAGCGAGAGGGTCTCGATGCCCTGGATGAGCTGGAAGGCGCTGTCGGGCGAGATCGCCGCACCCAGGTCGCGCAGCAGCTGCACGCGCGCCTTGATGACGTACGCGATGCCGTCGCCGAGCACGCCGGTGTAGCTCGCCCCGTGGTACGACGGGTCGGGCTCCGTGAGGCCGGGGAACTTCTCGACGTTCTGCGACCAGGGGAAGCGTCCGCCGTCGACGATCACGCCGCCGATGACCGTGCCGTGCCCGCCGAGGAACTTCGTGGCCGAGTGCACCACGATGTCGGCGCCGTGCTCGAAAGGCCGGATGAGGTACGGCGTCGCGATCGTGTTGTCCACGATGAGCGGCACGCCTGCCTCGTGTGCGATGTCGGCCACGGTGCGGATGTCGAGCACGTTGATCTTCGGGTTGCCGATCGTCTCGGCGAAGAAGAGCTTGGTGTTCGGGCGCACCGCTGCGCGCCACTCGTCCGGGTCGTCCTGGTTCTCGACGAAGGTGACCTCGATGCCGAGCTTCGCGAGCGAGTACTTGAACAGGTTGTAGGTGCCGCCGTAGATCGAGCTCGACGAGACGATGTGGTCGCCCGCGCCCGCGATGTTCAGCACCGCGTAGGTCTCGGCCGCCTGACCGGACGACACGAGCAGCGCTGCCGTGCCTCCCTCGAGCGCGGCGACGCGCTCCTCGACGACCGCCTGGGTGGGGTTCTGGATGCGGGTGTAGATGTTGCCGAACTCGGCGAGCGCGAAGAGGTTCTTCGCGTGATCGGCATTGTTGAAGACGTACGACGTGGTCTTGTAGATCGGCGTCGCACGGGCGTTCGTCACGGGGTCGGGCGCCGCGCCCGCGTGGATCTGCTGGGTCTCGAACTTCCAGTCCGACATGGTCTGCTCCTGATCGGCTTCGGGGAGCGGGCAGGTGCCCGCTTGTCGGATCACGGTAGATGCAGCGCTTGACCGCGGCAATGTGCGTGAAACGGAGCGTCACATCCGACTTGACACGCGCGGGTACTTTCGTGAAAGTAGTCGCGTGTCATCCATCCGTCTCTTCGTCCTCGGATCGCTCGCCGAGCGGGGCCCGATGCATGGCCATGCGCTCGTCGCCCTCGCCGAGGAGGAGCACGTCACCGAATGGACGGACATCTCGGTCGGCGGCCTGTACGGGGCCATCCGGCGGCTCGACCGCGAGGGTCTCATCGCAGCCGTCCGGGTCGAGCGCGTCGGCAACTATCCCGAGCGGCAGGTCTACGCCATCACCGACTCCGGTCGTGAGGCGCTCCGCAGCATCCAGGCCGAGACCCTCGAGACGCTCGACCTCCGGCACGACCCCGTCGACCTGGGCATCGCGCGACTCGATCCCGAAGCGCTCGACCGACTCGAGGCCGTCGTGCGGTCCCGTCACGCCCGGCTCACGGCCTCCCTCGCCGAGCTCGACGCCCGCCGCGCGCGGATCCGTCAGTACCTCACCGAGGCCGAGTGGGTCGCGATGGCCCACGGCACTCACCGCTTGCGGGGCGAGATCGCCTGGCACGACGAACTGCTCGCCGCACTCCCCGACATCATCCGCGACGAACGTGCGCGCAGAGAGGAAACCCCATGACCCGCACCGCCCCCTCATCGCTCTCGTCGACCCGAGGGCGCTGGCTCGCCCTCGCCGTGCTCATCCTGGGCGTCGCCATGGGAATGCTCGACACCACGATCGTGAACGTCGCGCTCCCCACGCTCAGCACAAGCATCGAGGCCTCCGAGGCGACTCTCTCGTGGATCATCGCCGGATACGCGCTCGCCTACGGCCTCGTCCTCATCCCCGCCGGGCGGATCGGTGATCGCATCGGGCACAAGTGGGTGTTCCTGATCGGCGTCTCCGGGTTCACGATCGCGAGCCTCGCGTGTGGTCTCGCCCAGGACGGCACGGCGCTCGTCATCGCCCGCGTCGCGCAGGGACTCGCCGGGGGCTTCTTCTTCCCCGCCGTGACGGCGCTGATCCAGCTCATGTTCACGGGGCGCGACCGCGGGCGTGCGTTCGCCGTGATGGGGGCCGCGATCGGGGTCTCCACCGCTCTCGGGCCGATCATCGGAGGCCTCCTCATCGAGTGGCTCGGCGACGCGGAGGGCTGGCGCTCGATCTTCTTCGTGAATCTGCCCATCGGCGTGATCGCGGTCGTGGCCTCCTGGATCGTCCTTCCCGGGGGCGCGGAGGGGCGGGATGCCCAGGGCGTCGACATCGTGGGCACTCTGCTGCTCGCGGGGGCGCTCGTCGCGATCCTCGTGCCGCTCATCGAGGGCCAGGATCTCGACTGGCCGCTGTGGACGTGGCTCTCGCTCGTCGGCGGGGCGCTGCTGGTCGTGGTGTTCGCCCTGTGGGAGGTGCTGCTCGACCGGAGACGCCGAACGACGCCGCTCGTGCCGCCGCACCTGTTCACGCACCCGGCCTTCACGGGTGGCGTGATCCTCGCGATGGTCTACTTCGCGGCCTTCACGAGCATCTTCTTCACCATCTCGATCCTCTGGCAGTCGGGTCTCGGCCACTCGGCGCTCGAGTCGGGCCTCGTCTCGGTGCCGTTCGCCCTCGGGTCGATCATCGGCGCATCCCAGAGCGACCGGGTCGCTCACCGACTGGGTCGCGGAGCGCTCGTGCTGGGTACCGGGATGGTCGCGGCGGGTCTCATCGTCGTCTGGATCGTGCTCGCCACGGTTCCGGCTGCCGACCTCACCAACTGGGAGCTCCTCGCGCCACTCGCGATCGCGGGGATCGGCTCGGGCCTGTTCATCGCCCCGAACGCGCAGTTCATCGTGGCGACGGTCGACCGTGCCGAGGCGGGTGCGGCCTCCGGGGTGATCGGCACGATGCAGCGTGTGGGATCCGCGGTCGGAATCGCCGTGATCGGATCGGTGCTGTTCGGAACGCTCGAGATCACGGGTCCCGACGCCGTGGCAGCGGGCTTCGCGGTGTCGGCCGGGCACGCGATGCTCGTGAGCGCGATCTTCGCCGTGGCCGCGTTCGGTCTCGTGTTCGTGCTGCCCCGCCGGGTCTCGGCAGTTCCCGCGGCCGTGCCGACGGAGTGACTCAGCCGCGGCGGGAACCCGTCGGGTCGGTCCGCGACTGCGTTCGCGGGCGCGAGTCCGCGTCGCGGAAGAGCCAGTCGGGCTTCGGCTCGATCACGGGCCGGAACACACGTCGCACCCACGGGCTCGACAGGACGATCGAGATCGCGAGAGACGCGAACACCATCGTGAGCAGCCAGATCGCCGACGAGTGGTCGTCGCGCAGGATGCCCGACTCGCGGATCGGATACAGCACGAACGAGTGCAGCAGGTAGACGTACATCGTCGCCTGACCGAAAGTCGTGAAGAAGGTGGCGCGACGCGGCACGAGCGCGAGGAAGGCAGCGGTCAGCAGCACCGCGAGAAGGATGAGCGCGAACCGGAGAAGACCCGCCCACCAGGTGGGCTCCCCGAGCGCCTGATACGAGTCGTCGTAGAAGAACCAGAGGCGCAGGTCGAACGCGCGGAAGGACTGCACGTTGACGATGACTACGGCGAGCCATGCGCCGAGCACCGCGAGCGCGGCGACACGTGCCGCCCAGACGCCGCGCCCGAGGTCGAGCCAGCGTCCCCACACATCCCATTGCCGCAGCTTCCAGCCGAGCACGAAGAACGGAAGGATGCCGATCGCTCGCGACAAGGAGAACGTCGAGTCGACATTGGCGAAGTATCCGACCGTCACCGAGAAGAGAACGGCCCAGACGAGCGGCCAACGCAGCAGCGCGAGGTAGGGGAGCACGATGCGGAAGATCGCGAGCGCCAGCAGGAACCACAGCGTCCAGTGCGGCTCGGTCGGGTTGAAGATGTCCTTGCCTTCGACGGCCCACTGCACGATCGACCAGATCGACTGCATGATCACGTACGGCAGCACGAAGTCCGTGATGAGCCGTCGCATCTGACGGCCCCCGGGCGCATCTGCTTTGGAGAAGTACCCGGACACGATCGCGAACGCCGGCATGTGGAACGCGTAGATGAACAGGTACAGGGCGAGCGCGTTGTCCGAATCGGCTGTCTGGCGCTGGATCGCGTGTCCGATGACCACGAGCACGATGCACGCGAATCGCGCGTTGTCCCAGTAGGGCACGCGTGTCCGGTTCTTGACCGGGGTCGACGCGGTGTCGCTCACTGGACAACAGTACGGGGCGTTGCGGGGCGCCCGTCGGTGTGTCCGGGGACGTCCTGCCGAGGCCCTAGCGTGGAGGCATGGCGTATCGGGTGGTCGTGACAGGAGCCAGTTCGGGCATCGGTGAGGCGACGGCACGTCGCTTCGCCTCCGAAGGATGGGAGGTGCTGGGTGTCGCGCGTCGCGCGGATCGCCTGGCGGCGCTCGCGGACGAGGGGGTGCTCACCGCGATCGTCGGTGACGTGACCGACGGCGCCGATGTCGCGCGCATCCGGGAGGAGGTCGAGGCGAGCGGGCCGATCCATGCGCTCGTCAACAACGCCGGAGGTGCGTTGGGGCTCGACAGCGTCGAACACGGCCAGGTCGACGACTGGCGCGTCATGTACGAGACGAACGTGCTCGGCACCAAGCGCATGATCGAAGCCCTGCTGCCGTCGTTGCGTGCGGGTGCGGCGGAGCGCGGCGGCGCCGACATCCTCGCGGTCACCTCGATCGCTGCTCACGTCGTCTACGAAGGTGGGGCAGGCTACAACGCGGCCAAGTTCGCCCAGCATGCGCTCATGGCCGTGCTCCGACTCGAGCTCGCGGGCGAACCGATCCGCGTGATCGAGATCGCGCCCGGGATGGTCAAGACCGACTTCTCGCTCGTGAGGTTCAAGGGTGACAGGGACGCCGCCGACGCCGTCTACGCCGGTGTCGAGGCACCGCTCGTCGCCGACGACATCGCCGAAGCGATCGTCCACGCGGTCCAGCTGCCCGTGCACGTCGACCTCGATCTCGTGACGATCAAGCCCGTCGCGCAGGCTGCACCCCACAAGGTCATCCGGGGGCCGCTCACTCCGCGGGTGTGAGATCGGGCAGCAGCTCGGGCTCCACATCCGCGAACGCGAGCTTCGGCACGAAGAACAGGAACACCATTGCGACCACGGCCCCACCGCCGGAGATCGCCCACACCGTGAGGTAGCCGGCGAGCGGGGCGATCGAGCTTGCAGCGCTCTCGGCGCCCGCGACGAGCGCCACGCCGAAGATCGCCGACGCGAACGATCCGACGATGGTCTTCGTCGTGTTGGTCATTCCCGACGCGACGCCTGTCTGGCCGCGGGGTGCCGCTGCAGCTGCGGCCGCGGGTAGGGCGGCGACGAGCGCGCCCGAGCCGAGACCCGCGATCGCCATATTCGTCATCACCTGCGCCACCTTGAGGTGGAACGGCAGGAACAGCAGATAGCCGAGAGCGACGAGGCCCGTGGCGAGGATGAGCGAGAGCCGCGGCGAAATCCGACGGGAGCCCGCGGCGAAGAGCAGCGCACCGACGATCATCGAGACGAGGTACACGCCGATGAGGTTGGACAACGCGTCGGTGTCGAGACCCAGACCGTATCCGACGAGCTCCGGATCGGTGCCGGCGTAGGTCGCGAGCGGCGCCTGCGCTCCGAGGACGCTGATGCCGAAGAGCCCCGCCGTGACGATGACGGGCCACATGCTCGGCCGCCGCATGACGCGGAGGTCGATCGCCGGGTCGGGATGCTGCAGCTCCCAGCGCCCGAAGCCTACGAGCACCACGAGACCGACGACGATCGCTCCCGCGGTCACCGCGATGCCCGTCGGCGAGCTGTCGATGCGCAGCCAGCCGAGTCCGGCGGTGATGGCGAGGAGGCCGACCGTCAGCAGCAGGAACCCGATGCCGTCGAGTCGGCGCCCGCGGATCGGCTCCGACTCGGGCACACCGAACAGCACCGCGAAGAAGACGAGCGTCACGACGATCGCGGGAGCGAAGAGGGTCAGCATGACGTCCTCGCCGAGTGCGCCGAACACCCTGCTCGCCCCGAGCGCCCCCAGGATCGCCCCGAGCTCGAGCGCGACCACGAGGAATCCGGCCGAGCGCCTCGTCTGCGAGGCGGCCGTCCCGGTTCGGCGTCCGCGGTCGAAGATGAGCGCGATCTCGAGCGGGAGCCACACGACGTAGAAGGCCTGCAACGACCACGCGATGAGGAAGGTCGTGAAGGTCGTCGCGGTGGCGAGCCACCACGTCGCTCCCGCCGTCAGCGCGGTCGTGATCAGCAGCATCCGCTTGTGGCCGTACATGTCGCCGAGCTTCGCGAAAATCGGGACCACGATCGCCGACAGCAGCAGCTGGGCCGCCTCGAACCAGTTGAAGTCACCGTCATGGATGTCGAGACGCAGGACGATTTTGGGGATCAGGGGCACGTAGAAGCCCTGGATGATGCCGCTCGTGAGCTCGACGAGGAACAGGAACCCGACGAGCGAGAAGGTGATCGCCGTCGCGTCTCGGGTGCGGGAGGCCATGCACGGATGTTAGTGGCCCGCGCGGGTCGGTAGCGTTGAGACATGACCGACGAGTCGCGCGAGATCTTGGACTGGAGCACCTACGGACGAGCCGCCCGCGAGCTCGCCGAGACGATCGCCGCGGACCGCTTCCGTCCCGATGCCATCGTGGCGATCGCGCGCGGCGGTCTGGCTCTCGCGGGGTCTCTCGCGTACGCGCTCGACGTCAAGATGCTCGGCAGTCTCAACGTGGAGTTCTACACGGGGATCGGCGCGCGCGGCGACGAACCCGTCGTGCTGCCCCCGACCCTCGATCGCGATTCGCTCGCGGGCAAGCGCATTCTGCTCGCCGATGACGTGGCCGACTCCGGGCGCACCCTCGCACTCGTGGTGCAGTTGCTCGCCGCAGGGGGCAGCGAGGTGCGCACGGTCTGCCTCTACACGAAGCCCACCACCGTGCACGAACCCACGTACACCTGGCGGCGCACCGACCGCTGGATCATGTTCCCGTGGAGCTCAGAAGGCCCGGTGTCGTTCCCCGACGATCTCACCGGGGATGCCGCGTGAGCGTGCATCTCGTGGGAGGTGGATTCACACCGACGGGCGACCCCGAGGTGACGGGTGTCTTCCTCGCCGAGGCGGCGGCACGGGCAGCGGGCAGCGGGCGGATCGTCCCGCGGATCGGGGTGCTGCTGGTGGTCGCCGATGATGTGCCGTCCGAGGGATTCCGCGCCGAGTACCCGGCTTCATTGCGGGCCGTCGCAGCGTGCGAGCCGGTCGTGACGGTGCTCGTGGCGGGGGAGCGGTTCGCACCGGCGGTGCTCACCGATATCGATGGGCTGGTCATCGGCGGCGGCCTCACCCCGGCGTATCTTGCCGCGGTGGACGACATCGTCGAGGAGATCCGTCTGCTCGTGGCCGACGGCCTGCCGTACCTCGGGTTCTCCGCGGGTGCGATGATCGCGGCCGATCGTGCCGTGATCGGCGGATGGCGCATCAACGGCGTGCCTGTCTGCCCGGAGGCCACCGCGGAGGGCCTCGACGAGGTCACGATCGCCGAAGGCTTGGGACTCGTCGATCTCGCCGTGGACGTCCACGCGGCGCAGTGGGGCACGCTCGGCCGGCTCGTCGCCGCCACGGAGGCCGGGATGGTCGACGGCGGGGTCGCGATCGACGAGGGAACGGTCCTGATCGTCGCCGACGAGGGATTCGCGGTGCACGGTGCCGGCAGCGTCTGGCAGGTGCTCGACGAGCCGGCCGGCGTGATCGTCGGGATCCTCGGAGCATGAGCGGACCGCGCCCGCTCTCGGAACTCGTCGACGCCGGATGGGCGCGGGCGCTCGAGCCGGTCGCGCCCCAGATCGCGCGCATGGGCGAGGTTCTGCGCGCCGAAGTCGCCGAGGGGCGCCCCTATCTCCCGGCAGGCGCGAACGTGCTGCGCGCCTTCACCGCGCCGTTCGATGCGGTGCGCGTGCTCATCGTCGGGCAGGATCCGTATCCGACCCCGGGGCATCCGATCGGTCTGTCGTTCGCGGTCGACCGCCACGTGCGGCCCCTGCCGCGCAGCCTGCAGAACATCTACACCGAGCTCCGCGACGATCTCGGCATCGTTCCTCCCGAGCACGGCGACCTCTCCGGATGGTCGACCCAGGGCGTCATGCTTCTCAACCGGGTGCTCACGGTGCGTCGCGGTTCGCCGGGCTCGCATCGCGGCCTCGGATGGGAGGCGATCACCGAGCATGCGATCCGCGCTCTCGTGGCACGGGATTCGCCGCTCGTCGCGATCCTGTGGGGGCGGGACGCTGGGACGCTCCGGCCGCTGCTCGGGACGACCCCGGTGATCTCCTCCGCGCATCCGAGCCCGCTCTCGGCCCGCAACGGGTTCTTCGGCTCGCATCCGTTCAGCCGGGCGAACGCCCTGCTCGAGCAGGCGGGGGCGGCTCCCGTCGACTGGGATCTGCGGGCGATCGACGCCCGATCCTGACCCATCTCCGACCTTCGGGGGAGGCGTCGGACGGGCATCCGCCGTTAGCGTGGACGCCATGACCGGCGCCGTGATCGAGATACAGGGACTCACCAAGCGCTTCGGCCGCACGACGGCCGTCGACGACCTCACCTTCCGGGTGGAACCGGGGGTGGTGACCGGCTTCCTCGGGCCGAACGGCGCGGGGAAGACCACCACTCTCCGTGCCCTCCTCGGCCTCGTGCGGGCCACGAGCGGCACAGCCAGCTTCGACGGGCGCAGCTACACCGAGCTCGGCGACCCCCTCCGCACCGTGGGAACAGCCCTCGAGGCCGCGAGCTTCCACCCCGGCCGCAGCGGGCGTGACCACCTGAGGGTCGCCGCAGCCGCCGCAGGCATCCCCACCGGTCGCGCCGACGAGGTGATCGAGTGGGTGGGCCTCGGCTCCGCTGCGCGCCGCCGGGTCGGCGGATACTCGCTCGGCATGCGTCAGCGGCTGGGGCTCGCCTTCGCGCTCCTGGGGGATCCGGGCGTCCTCGTGCTCGACGAGCCGATCAACGGACTCGACCCCGAGGGCATCCGCTGGATCCGCGGCTTCCTGCGCTCGCTCGCCGCGGAAGGGCGCACGGTGCTCGTCTCCTCGCACCTTCTGAGCGAGGTGCAGCAGACCGTCGACCGGGTCGTCATCATCTCGCGCGGGCGCCTCGTGTACCAGGGCACACTCGACGGCCTCGAATCCGGTCCCGGCCGGGTGCGGGTGGATGCCGCTGACCGCGCCGCACTCGCCGACGCCGTCACCGCGGCGGGCGGATCGATCGAACTCGCACACGACGGGCTGCATGTCTCGGGTCTCGATGCCGAGGCGGTCGGGCGTGCGGCGCTCGCGGCGGGTGTCGTGCTCAGCCTCCTCGTTCCCGAGAAGGAGGGACTCGAGGACGTCTTCCTGGAGCTCGTGGGCGAAGGGGGGATCCGCTGATGCTGCGCTCGATTCGATCCGAGGCTCTCAAGGTCGTCACGACCCGCGCATGGTGGATCCTCGCGATCGTTCTCTTCGGGTACATCGCCTTGTTCGCCGGCGGGATGGCCGCGCTCTTCGGCACCATCTCGGACCAGGCGGATGCGCTGGGACCTGGCTCGTCCATCCCGCCGCTCGTCTACAGCTTCGCGACCTCGGTCGGGTACGTCTTCCCGCTGCTCTTCGGCGCCCTGGCGACGACGACGGAGTTCCGCCACCAGACCCTCACCCCCACGTTCCTCGCCACGCCGAGGCGCGGAGAGGTGCTCGGCAGCAAGGTCATCGTGGGTGCGGCGTGGGGTGCGATCTTCGGTGTCGTGGGGATCGTCGCGACCGTCGGCGTCGGCGGTCTGATCCTGGCGCTCGTGGGGGTCGACCCTCTGCTCGACTCCACCGACACCTGGGCGCTGCTCGGGCGGATGGTGCTCGCCATGGCGCTGTGGGGGGTCATCGGCGTCGGACTCGGCGTGCTGGTGCCGAACCAGGTCGCGTCGATCGTCATCGTGCTCGCGTTCACCCAGTTCGTGGAGCCGACGCTTCGTATCGCCGCAGCCTTCTGGGAGTGGAGCGCCGAGGTCGGGCGGTTCCTGCCGGGCGCCGCGAGCGACGCTCTTGTCGGTTCCAGCTTCTTCACCTCGCTGAGTGCGGGCGGAGGCGCGAATCTGCTCGAATGGTGGCAAGGTGGACTGGTGCTGGCCGGTTACGCTGTCGTGTTCATCGTCTCCGGCGCGCTCACCACGTGGCGCCGGGACGTGACCTGATGCTCGAAGAGGAGTACAACCCTCGACGTCGACTCCCGCCCCATCTGCGCGCGGTTCCCGAGCCCGAGCCCGAGTTCGCGTTCAGCATCCGGGATGCCGAGGCTGCAGATCTGCCGCACATCCGGGAGATCTACAACCACTACGTCGCGAACTCCACGGTCACCTTCGATGAGGACCCGCAGACGCTCGCGGAGGTGCGGTCGAAGTTCCGTCACGCGCAGAAGCTCGGCTACCCGTGGATCGTCGCGGTCTCACCGTCAGGTCAGATCCTCGGCTACGCGAACGTGTCGCCGTGGAAGCAGAAGGCCGCCTACCGCTACACAGTCGAGAACTCGATCTACCTGCGTGCCGCAGCGACCGGCAAGGGACTCGGCACCGCGTTGATGGCCGAGCTGCTCTCGCGCTCGAAGGCCGCTGGCATCAAGGAGGTCATCGCGGTGATCGCCGACAAGGGCGCGGACGCCTCCATCCGCATGCATGAGTCGTTCGGCTTCACGCGGATCGGCCACATGGGCAAGGTCGGCTTCAAGTTCGGCCGATGGCTCGGCACCGTGCTGATGCAGAAGAGCCTGAAGTAGCTCCTTCGGCACGATGCCGAGCCGTGAGGGTCAGGCGCGCGGCGTCGCCCGTCGCAGCACCCCGTATCCGATCGCTGCCGCGACCAAGCCGGGCACGAGCATGACGCTCGCACTGCCCACGGTGCCGAGCGTGCCGATCGCGTCTCCGACCAGACCCCACCCTCCCGTGAACGTCAGCAGCGCGACTGCTCCGATCACGACGGCGGCGAACAGGAGGAGCGCGAGGGTCAGCCCGACCGCGCGCCAGCGGACGAAGACCGCCGCGAAGTAGACGCCCGTGAAGAGGAAGAACGCAAGCCAGCAGAAGTAGATCCACCACTGCGCGAGCGGGCCGGCGTCCGTGGCGAAGTAGAACGGCCGGAAGAAGGCGCCTCCGGAGCCCCAACCGCGGGTGGCCTCTTCGAGGGTCGAGCCGACGGTCAGCAGAAGCGCGTACGCCGCCGCGAGAATCGTGAACGTCAGGCCCGTGCCCAGCAGGAACGCCCGGCGGGTCGATCCGTAGCCGAGTGCGAGCGGGAAGCTCAGATTGATGGCCTGCACCGCGACAACCAGCATGTAGACGAAGATCCAGCTGATCCCGCCGTTGTACTGCGTTCCGGGGAGCCCTTCGGCGCCGACGTCGGGCACGTTGAGCCGGATCAGACCCCAGATCGACAGGGTCATCAGGAAGATCGCGGTGAGGATCAGGACGGGCCACCAGACGGTGGTCCAGGGGTTCGCCGTGAGCAGGCGCACGATGCGCCAGACGCGGGCACCGGGACCGGGGATCGGCGCCGGGCGTGCCGCGAGAGCGGTGGTGGTCATTCGTTCTCTCCGTTCGTGTGGCCGGCGTTCGCGCCGACGGTGGTGCGGATCACGAGTTGCTGCAGGGAGACGGGGGCGAGTTCGAGTCCGGCGTCGCGTGCCGCCTTTCGCCCCGCATCGTCGAGGTTCGCGACGGTGGCCGTCGCGAGGCCGCCGAGACCGGCCCGGTGGAGCACCTCGCGATCCGCGGTGAATGCGTCGACGGCGGACCGCGCGCCCACGACGTCGATCGCCGCGCCGCGCAGATCGTCGGCGTCCGCGTCGATCACGATGCGGCCGTCGTCGATCACGAGCACATGCTCGAGGAGGTTCGAGACCTCGTCGATCAGGTGGGTCGAGAGGATCACGGTGCGCGGATGCTCGGCGTAGTCGGCGAGCAGCACGTCGTAGAACAGCTGGCGGGCGACCGCGTCGAGGCCGAGGTACGGCTCGTCGAAGAACGTCAGTGGAGCTCGACTCGCGAGTCCGACGATCACGCCGACGGCCGAGAGCTGCCCGCGGGAGAGCTTCTTCATCCGTCGCCCCAGCGGCACCCGGAAGCGCTCGACGAGTTCGTCGGCGAAGTCCGCATCCCACTCCGGGAAGAACCCGGGTGCGCTGCGGAGCACGTGCCGAACCCGGAAGTCGTCCGGGTAGCGCTGGCTCTCCTTGATGAAGCACACCCGATCGAGCACCCGGGCGTTCTCCACGGGGCGCTCGCCGAACACCTCGATCGTGCCTCGCGTGGCGAACTCCTGGCCGGTGAGCAGCTGCATGAGCGTGGTCTTGCCTGCACCGTTGCGGCCGAGGAGGCCGTGGATGCGGTTCTCTTCGAGTGCGAAGCTCGCATCGGAGACTGCATGCACGGCGCCGCCTCCGATTCCGTAGGTCTTGGTGAGGCCCGTAGCGCGGACGATCGTGCTCATCGCGCATCCTCCTCACCGATCATGGCCGCGAGCTGGGTCGGCGTGATGCCGAGCCCGCGTGCCTCTGCCAGCAGGGGAGCGATGTACTGCTCCCGGAATCGATCGCGGCGCTGGGCCACGAGGCGCTCGCGCGCGCCGTCGGCGACGAACATTCCGATGCCTCTCTTCTTGTACAGGATCCCCGCCTCGACGAGCAGGTTGACGCCCTTGCCGGCGGTGGCCGGGTTGATGCGCAGGTATGCCGCGAGTTCGTTGGTGGAGGGAACCTGGCTCTCCTCGGGGAGGGCGCCGGAGACGATGTCGTTCTCAAGCTGCTCGGCGATCTGAAGGAAGATCGGGCGGCTGTCGTCCACGGTGGCTCCTGGGGATAATTGGTTAGTTAGTTGAGTAACTAACCAAGCAGGTATTCCTGTGAGTGTCAACCCCGCACGGTGGCTAACCTCGAGAGAGTGTTCGAACTCCACCACCTCACCGCCGTCGAACAACTCGACTGGCTGCGGCGGGGCGAGATCACCTCTCGTGAGCTGACGGAGCACTACCTCGCGCGGATCGAGCGGCTCGATCCGGAACTCGGCGCCTTCACGGTCGTCGACAGCGACGCGGGGCTCCTCCGAGCAGAGGCAACCGAGTCGCTCTCACGAGCCCTCCCGCTCTGGGGTCTGCCGACTGCCGACAAGGACCTCGTCGCGCGGGCAGGACGTGTGAGCGCGTTCGGCTCCCGCGCGTTCGCGGGGCGCGTCGCTGACGAGAGCGACGAGCTCGCGATCGTCCTCGATGCGACCGGGGCGGTGAGTCTCGGATCCACCGCCGCGCCCGAGTTCGGCTTCCCGAGCTACACCGAGCCGCTCGCGGGCCGGCCCGCGAGCAATCCCTACGACGTGTCGCTCGGCGCGGGTGGATCCAGCGGGGGAGCCGCAGTCGCGGTCGCCGCGGGGCTGCTGCCGGTCGCGCCGGGCTCCGACGGCGGTGGCTCGATCCGCATCCCCGCGGCCGCGACCGGTCTCGTAGGGCTGAAGCCGTCGCGAGGGAGGATCGCGGCGGCATCCGGCTTCGGATCCCTCGGTGGGCTCGTCGTCGCCGGGCCGCTCGCCCGCACGGTTGCAGATGCCGGACTCCTGCTGGACGCGTTCGTCGCGCCCTCCGGATCCCGGTCGCAGTGGGCAACCGAACCGCCTGCCGATCGCGACGACGACGGACCCTTCCTCTCGTCCGCGACCCGCGGCGAAGGCCGCTTCCAGCTCGCCGTCAGCGTCGACAGTCCCTGGGCGAGCGCCTACGACATCCGCCTCGACCCGGAGGCGCGCGCCGCCCTGGATCTGGCCGTCCGGGAGTTCGTCGCCCTGGGCCACGGCGTCGACGAGCTCGCGCTGCCCGAGGAGCCCGGCTACTCCCCGGCATTCCGTGCCGTGTGGCAGGCGGGTGCCGCGACCCTTCCGCTCGATGACGCCCAGCTCGCGCTCGTCGAGCCGCTCACCCGGTGGCTGGTGGAGCAAGGACGGGAACTCGACGCGCGGACGCTCGGCGAGGCGCTCGCCTGGCTTGCCGGGTACGAACGCCGCATCGTCGCGCTCCTGGCGCCGTTCGACGCCGTGCTCATGCCGTCGCTCGCCCTCACGCCGCGGCCGATCGGCTGGTATGACTCGGAGGATGGCGAGCGCAACTTCGCTCAGCAGGTGGAGTACACCCCCTTCACGAGCTTCGCGAACGTCGCGGGCCTTCCGGCCATCACCCTCCCCGTGCACACGACTCCCGACGGTCTCCCGATGGGTGTTCAGCTTGTCGGAAGGCCCGGAGGGGAGCGGACCCTCCTGGCGCTGGGCGCCCAGTTGGAGCGCCGCCTCCGCTGGCACCGGCGACACCCGCCTGCATGGGTGAATTGACAGCCACTGCTTAGGTAAGGCTGACCTATACTGGGATCGATGTTGATCTCGGATGTGCTCCCCGCCACCATCGCCTGGAACCCGGGCGAGGGTGACTCGGTGCTGCTCGGTGCGATCGACTCCGACATCGCCATCGCCGAGACCGTCGCTGCCGGCCTTCCGGAGAAGGCCCGCGGCCGGATCTTCCTCGAGGTCGCCGACGCATCGAGCGTGCGGCCTTTCTCCGCACCGGGGCGTGTGTGTGTCACCTGGCTGTTCCGCGACCGCGGTCAGAGCCTGCGTGCCGCGGTCGACGCCTGGCTGGCCGAGATGCTCCCCGTCGAGGCGGAGCGGGAGCACCAGGTCTACGCGTGGGTCTCCGGCGACCGCGCCGCTCACGCCCTCAGCTCGAACTAGTCGCGCCCGCGCTCGACATTCAGCCGGGCAGGTACCCGCCGTCGACGAGCCCCGCCTCGATCTCGAATCGGTTGGTGCGTGCCTCGGACCCAGCCGCGAGGTACAGGATCGGCAACGACAGGCCGTAGTGCCGCCACTGCGTCACGTGAACGGCCTCATGCGTCAGCACACGATCCGACGTGACGTCGCGCGTCAGATACACGGCACCGATGGTGGTGCCGCCTCGCCCGAACGACCATCGGGGGAGTCCCGCGATCACATGCACCCCCGGCGCACGGCGGTGGCGCCCGAACAGGACCGTGCCCCACAGGAACGCGAGCGCGGTGGCGATGCCGAAGCCCGTCGCCGCGACCGGGCGCGAGAGCAGAAGGCGGCGGCATCCGGGAATGCGCGTGACACCGCGCACCGCCCCGGCCGCCCAACGTTGGGCGGTCGACGAAGCCCCTCCGGAGGTCATCCCTCCGTCGCGGGGCGTCCGAACTCCTCGAGCCATCGCAACCAGACCTCGCTTACGGTCGGATACGCGGGCACCGCGTGCCAGAGACGGGCGAGCGGTACCTCGCCGGCGATCGCGATCGTCGCCGCCTGCAGCATCTCGCCGACATCGGGTCCGACGAAGGTCGCGCCGACCAGCACCTCGCGGTCCAGGTCGACGACCGCGCGGGCCTGACCGCGGTAGTCGTCGGAGTAGACGCTCGCACCCGCCACCCACGACAGGTCGTAGTCGAGCACGCGGGTCCGCAGTCCCTCCGACTCGGCGGCCTCTGCCGTCAGGCCGACGGATGCCACCTCGGGATCCGTGAAGGTCACCTGCGGCACCGTGCGGTGATCCGCGGTCGCCACGTGGGTGCCCCACGGAGCGTCGTCGACGGGGCGCCCCGCCGCGCGCGCGACGATCGCGTCGCCCGCAGCCCGCGCCTGGTACTTGCCCTGATGGGTGAGCAGCACGCGCCCGTTCACGTCGCCCACGGCGTAGAGCCACGAGAAGCCCGGCACCTGCATCGTGTCGTCGACCTCGATCCGGCGCTCCGCCGCGATGCCGAGCGCCTCGAGCCCGAGGTCGCCGGTGCGACCGGTGCGTCCCGTGGCGACCAGCACCCGCTCGGCGAGCACGCGACCCCCGTCGTCGAGGGTCAGCACGGCGTTCTTCTCCGCCTGATGCGCCGACACCGGTTCGGTGCCGATGCGGACATCGACGCCCGCCGCGGCGAGCCCCTGCTCGACCGCCTCGCGGGCGAACGGCTCCTGACCCCGCAGCAGCCCGCTCCTGGCCAGCAGGGTCACGCGGCTGCCGAGCGAGGCGTAGGCAGTAGCGAGTTCGCAGCCGACGACCCCGCCGCCCAGCACGGCGAGTGACGACGGGATCTCGGACGCGGAGGTGGCGTCACGACTCGTCCACGGATCGATCTCGGCGAGCCCGGGGATGTCAGGAAGCACCGGCACCGAACCGGTGCAGACGGCGATCGCGTGGCGCGCCTCGATTTCGACGGTCGTGCCGTCGCTGGCGGTCACGACGATGCGGCGCGGTCCGACGAACCGTGCGTGACCGCGCACGAGCTCGATCCCCGCGCCCTCCAGCCACGCCACCTGAGAGTCGTCGGTGTGATCGTGGGTGATGCGATCCCGGCGACGCAGCACCGCCCGTGGGTCGAGTTCGCCGGTCACCGCCTCTGCCGCTCCCGCCACCGCACGAGCGGCGCGCAGGGCTGCAGCGGGCCGTAGCAGCGCCTTCGAGGGCATGCACGCCCAGTAGGAGCACTCGCCGCCGACGAGCTCGGCCTCCACGATGAGGGTCGAGAGCCCGCCCTGCGCGGTGCGGTCGGCGACGTTCTCGCCCACCGCGCCCGCGCCGATCACCACGACATCGACCTCGCGCGCATCCATGCTTCGAGCGTAGGCGGGTGCGGCCGAGGGGTCGAGGCTCAGCCCCGCAGTGCGCCGATGAGCCGCAGAATCGTCGGCGCGTCGTCGACGGCGCGTTCGGCGGTCTCCGGTGCGAACGAGCAGATCGACGCGCCCGCGAGCGGTAGGCGCTCGACCAGAGCGCGAATGGCCGATACGAGAGCCGCCGGAGACATCCCGAACGGGATCGGCTCGAGCAGCCCGCCGAACTCCGGCGGATCGAGCACGTCGAGGTCGATGTGCACGTAGACGCGGCTCGCCCCGGTTGCCGCGACCACCTCGGCGAGCCCGTCGGCTCGGCTGGCGGCCTCGACGTCGAGGCTCGTGACGCCGTGCTCGGCCGCGTAGTCCTCTTCCGCGGAATCCCATTGGCGCACGCCCGCGAGCACGACTCGGCTCGCGTCGATGGCTCCCGAGTCGATGAGCGAGGCCAGAACCATCCCTCCGAAGGCACCGGAGGTCGAGGTGCTCGGGGTGTTGAGGTCGGGGTGCGCGTCGAACCAGACCAGGGCGACGTCCTCGCTCGCGACGTGCTCGACTGCCCCGACCGAGACTCCGCAGTCGCCGCCGATCACGATGGCGGGCTCGTCCAGTGAGGCGAGCGCGGTGCGCAGGCGTTCCCGCACGATCTCGAGCGAACCGTAACGTGCGATTCCGCTGCCCTGCTCGTCACCCGCCTCGAGCGGTACGTCGATCTCGCGAGTGGCGGACGCGGGGAGGTCGGAGCGGATCGCCTGGGCACCGTCGACGAGACGCATGGCGCGACTGGAGGGCGATCCCTGCCACTGCGGGACGACGAGGAACGCGGTCATGCTTCTCCCGGGTTCGGCGCGGCCTGCTGCGCGCGATGTCGGAATCTTATTCCGGCGACGCCGACATTCCGCCGAGTCTGCGGGGCAGCGTCTAGGGGAGTCGGGTGAAGGTCGTGCGCCCGATGGCAGCGACCCCATCGCCGGCGGCGTCGGTGAACTCGAGTCGCACCGACACCTCGTCGCCGTCGGGTGCGAGTGCGGAGGTGCAGTCGAGTGAGGCGACAGCCCAGGTCTCGATGGACGTCGCACCCGCGTCGAGATCGACCCTCCTCGCGTCGTCGGGTACCGCCACGGCGAGGATGCTCCCGTCGTCCGCGGACACCTCGACGCGCGAGAGCAGGAGCGACACAGGCTCGCCGCCGAGGTTCGTCAGGCGCGCGGTCACGGTGAAAGGTGCTCCGGGGGAGCGCCATCCGAGCGGCGAAAGTGATGCCTCGAGCGCATCCGCCGAGACCACGGGCGACCCGTCCGCCGCGCAGCGAAGCCCCTGGTCCCCGCTCTGAGCCGCACCCGCGTCGCCATCCGGAGCGGACTCGGCGCCCTCCATCGTCCCCACGGCCTCGTCCGCGGCGCTCATCGACGTGCTCGCCGCGAGATTCGCAAGGGGAGGCACGACGAATCCGACGGCCGCGACGACGAGGGCGCCTCCGGCGATCCCCGCGGCGAGCTGGCGGGGGCGTCGGCGGCGGCGTGCCAGACGCACGATCCGGTCAGCGTCGAGCGCACCCGGCTCCGGATCCTCGTCACGCAGCAGCGCGCGCAGCTCAGCTTCGGTGGGCATGATCGCCTCCCGTCCTGTCGTCCGTGCGTGCGACCGTTCGGTGGCTGCGCAGCGGGGTGAGCCCGGTGCCGGGCCGGGCGCCATCCGGTCCCAGCCGGTCGGCGATCGTACCGTCGTCGGCCAAGGCGATCGCCATCTTCGCGAGACCGTCGCTCAGGTAGCGCTTCACCGCTCCCGAGCTGATGCCGAGGGTCGCGGCGATGTCGTCCACCTTCAGGTCGTCGTAGTAGCGCAGCACGAGGCACGCCCGTTCACGAGGGCTGAGCTTGGCGAGCTCTTCGTGCAGGTCGAGACGCAGCTCGACATCGTCATCGGCAGGCGGGAGCGCATCTCGCACGAACTGGGTCGGTGCGATCCGCCGCCACAGACTCACGCGCCGTCCCTGATCGAGCGATGCGTTGAGGATCGCCCGGCGAACATACGCCTCGGCGCGTTCCACGCCGAATCCGTTGCGGAGCCGGCCGAAGGTGCGTACGAGGGCCTCCTGCACGAGGTCCGCGGCATCGTCGGGGCTGCCGGTCAGCAGACGGGCGTACCGCAGCAGCGCATCGCCGCGCTCGGCCACGAGCTCGGCGACGACCTGTTCCCAGCTCTCGGTGCGTGCCACGGTTTCCTCCCCTCTATCCGATCAGACGAGGGCCCGACGGAAAAGGTTGGGGGTGGACGGCCCGCGAGGCCAGTAAATTATCGGTGCCCTCGACACGATTCGAACGTGCGACTTCTTCCTCCGGAGGGAAGCGCTCTATCCACTGAGCTACGAGGGCGCGCGAGACCTAGGCTAGCAGCATGCGATCCCGCCACCTGCCGCTCCACCATCGGTCATGAGCCTGCGGCGGGAGGTGCGCACAAGCCTCACCTTCCAGGTGGATGACCCGACCGCGTTCGTCCTCGCACTCGAAGTCGCCGAGGGGGTTCCGGCGGCCGTCGAGTCCCTTCGGGTGCGCCTCGATGGCGCCACGATCGAGACGCGCCCCACGCGCGAGGATCACGGCACGCGGCTGGCGCTCTTCGAAGCGACGCCCGGCATCCTCCAGGTGGATTACGCCGCGACCGTTATCGGGCGGGCGGAACCGGCTCCCGTCGACCCGCTCGACGAGGTCGTCTACCTGCGACCCAGCAGGTATGTGCAGTCGGATGCACTGACCGGGGTTGCGCGCAGCACCTTCCCGGGTCTCGCCGGATGGCCGCTCGTCCGGGCGGTCGGCGACTGGGTGTACGACCAGCTCGACTATCGCCCGGAGGCCAGCTCACCGACCGGGGGAGCGGTCGAGACGCTCGACGCGGGTGCCGGCGTGTGCCGCGACTTCGCCCACCTCACGGCTGCGATGCTCCGTGCTCTCGACGTGCCGGCTCGAGTGGTCGCCGTCTACGCGCCCGAGCTCGAGCCGATGGACCTGCATGCGGTCGTCGAGGCGCTCGTGGAAGGTCGTTGGGTGGTCGTCGACTCCACGCGCCTGGCGCCGCGATCGGGCCTCGTGCGCATCGCGACGGGCCGCGACGCCGCCGATACCGCCTTCGAGACGAACACGCTCGCGGACGTCACGTTGCTCTCGATGGAGATCGACGCGCAGGCCGATGCCCCTCTCAGCGACGACCCGGACGAACCGGTCGAACTCAGCTGAGCGGATCGAGCCGCTCGATCAGGGCAGCGCCGAGAGCGCGTCGTTGACGAGCGGTTCCGCGTCGCCCGGCTCCTGGAAGTAGACGGACCGCGCGACGAGCCAGTAGGCCCCGTCGAACACGATCGCCTCGCCCTCGTCGCCCTGCACCTCGAAGTAGGCCTCGTCCCCGTAGGTCGGCACCATCGTGCTCGACTCGTACGCCTCGTTGGCGAGCCGCTCGAGGGTGCCGGCATCGAAGGACGCCACCGAGATGTCGATCGTCTCGCCGCTGGAGTTGTTGCGCCACCGGCAGGCGACGCCCTCCGATTCGAGCGCGGTCGCTGCCGCCGACCCCGCCTCCGGCTCCCACGAGGCGAGCAGGCTGAAGTTCGGGTTGAAGTCGTACATCTGCTGCAGTGTGATGAGCGAGCTGCAGGCGATGTCGACCGGATAGGTCGCGGGCTCCGCCGAGGGCGTGCCGCTCGGGGTGGGCGATGTCGACGGCGTGGGTGTTGTCGTCGCGCTCGGCGAGTCCGTCGGCTCCGGCGTCGGTGCGTAGCAGCCGGTCAGGACGAGACCCGCACCCGCGAGGATGGAGGCGAGGAGGACGGCGGAGGGGAGGCGTCGCATTCCTCTATTGTCACCCCGACCCTGCCGAAGAGCTGGAAGCGCCTCGGTTAGGATCGGACCTCGTGAATCCCGCCGAACTCGCCGCCGTCCTGCTCGATCTCGCACGCCGGGCGGCCGCGACGCGAGGCACCGACCCCGATTCGATCGCACCGGACGACGTCACGCTCGAACGCCCCCGCAACCGCGACCACGGCGACTGGGCCTCGAACGCGGCTCTCAAGCTCGGCAAGCGCCTCGGAGTCGCTCCGCGTGAGCTCGCGGACGAGCTCGCGGCGGCGCTCGCGGAGGTGCCGGGGATCGCCGGTGCCGAGGTCGCCGGGCCCGGCTTCATCAACATCCGCCTGGACGCGGCAGCGGCAGGCGCCCTCGCCCAGGCGATCCTCGACGCGGGCGACGCCTATGGGCGGGGCGGGCTCTACGCCGGCGAGCGCATCAACCTGGAGTTCGTCTCGGCCAACCCCACGGGGCCCATCCACATCGGCGGCACCCGCTGGGCTGCCGTCGGCGACAGCCTCGCGCGCATCTTCGAGGCGCAGGGCGGCGACGTCTCGCGTGAGTACTACTTCAACGATCACGGCGCGCAGATCGATCGCTTCGCCCGGAGCCTCCTCGCCGCCCACCTCGGTGAGCCCGCGCCCGAGGACGGGTACGGCGGCAGCTACATCCTCGACATCGCCGCACGCGTCGAGTCGGACTACCCCGGCGACCTCGGGGCGTTGCCGCGTGCAGAGCAGCAGGAGGTCTTCCGCGAGCTCGGCGTCTCGCAGATGTTCGGCGAGATCAAGTCGAGCCTGCACGACTTCGGGGTCGACTTCGACGTCTATTTCCATGAGAACTCGCTTCACGAGTCGGGTGCCGTGGAGCGCGCGGTGGCCCGCCTGCGCGAGCTCGGCCATATCTACGAGGCCGACGGCGCCACGTGGCTGCGCACGTCCGAGTTCGGCGACGACAAGGACCGGGTCGTCATCAAGTCGGATGGTGAGCCGGCGTACATCTCCGGCGACCTCGCGTACTACCTCGACAAGCGCGAACGCGGCTTCGAGCGGTGCATCATCATGCTGGGCGCCGACCACCACGGCTACGTCAAGCGCCTCATGGCGATGACGGCAGCGTTCGGCGACGTCCCCTACGTCAATCTCGAGATCCTCATCGGGCAGCTCGTGAACCTCGTCCGCGACGGCGAGCCGCTGCGGATGTCGAAGCGCGCCGGCACCGTCGTCACGATGGAGGACCTCGTCGATGCCGTGGGTGTCGACGCCGCCCGCTACGCGCTCGTGCGCAGCTCGATCGACTCGCAGGTCGACGTCGACCTCGACCTGCTCGCCAAGCGCACGAACGACAACCCGGTGTTCTACGTGCAGTACGCCCACGCCCGCACCCGCGCCGTGGCACGCAACGCCGAGGCCGCGGGGGTGGATCGCAGTGTGTTCGATCCTGCACTCCTCTCGCACGAGACGGAGAGCGTGCTGCTCGGCTCGCTCGCGGAACTCCCGCGGATCGTGCTGCAGGCAGCCGAGTACCGCGAGCCGCACCGGATCGCGCGCTACCTCGAGGAGCTCGCCGGGGCCTACCACCGCTGGTACGACGCGTGCCGCGTGATCCCGCTCGGCGATGCCCCCGTCGAGGACCTTCACCGCACCCGGCTCGCCCTCAACGACGCCACCGGCCAAGTACTCCGCAACGGGCTGACGCTCCTCGGGGTCTCGGCACCCGACAGGATGTGACCATGACCCAGGCGACCCCCGACCCGCTTGCCGCCCCCCGACGGCGGCGCTGGCCGTGGGTGCTCGTCGCTCTCCTCGTTGTCGTCGGCGCGCTCGTGGCCCTCGATCTCCTCGGCCGTCAGTGGGCGGAAGCGGCGATCGCCGACCGCGTCGCCGACGCCCTCGACGCGTCGGACGCGCAGGTCGAGGTGGAGATCGGAGGTGGACCGCTGCTGCTGCAGCTCGCCACGGGGCGCCTCGCGCAGGTCGAGCTCGCCGTCGACGACCTCGAGGTGGGGCCGTTCACGGGTGAGCTCGATGTCGTGGCCGAGGGCGTGCCGCTCGATCTCGACGCAGCGACCACCAGCATCACCGCGAGGTATCTGATCCCCGAGGCGGCGCTCGAGAACGTCTCGTCGCAGCTCACGGGCGTCCCGCTCGCCTCGATCGCGCTCGACGAGCCCGAGATCGTGGTGAGCGGCAGCGTCACCGTGCTCGCCGCATCGATCCCGTTCGGGCTCGGGATCGAGCCGGATGCCCTCGACGGCGCGCTCGCGTTCCGCGTCACGAGCCTCCGGATCGCGAATCAGACCCTTCCCGTCGAAGATGCCGTCGGCGACCCGGTCTTCGGGTCACTCGCCGAGGCCCTGCTGCAGCAGCAGAGCGTGTGCGTCGCCGATCAGCTTCCCGCCGCGCTCGAGCTGAGCGGTGCGGATGTCGTCGGCGACCGCGTGGTGCTCGAGTTCGACGCGTCGGGGGAGGCTGTCGGTTCGGATCGCTTCAGCACACGCGGAAGCTGCACGTGACGGCTGCCCCGCCGCGGCTCCGCGCCTTCGCCTGGCGCTTCGCCGTCGCGGCCGTCGGCGTGGGAATCGCGGCGGCGATCGTGCTCGCTCTCGCGGGCGTCTCGACCACGGGCGACGGCCCCGAGCTGTTCGTCTCGCTGATCCCCGCGGTGCTGATCATCGGGATCGGGATGGGCATTCCGCCCGCACTGATCGGCCTTCTCGCGCTGTCGTTCGCCATCCGTCCGCCGAGGTCGCCGCGACGGGAGACGATCGCCGTGGTGGTGGGGGTCGTGATCGGGTCGTTCGCGTCGCCGACATTCTTCTACCCGGTTCTTCCCGCTATCGCCGTCGCGGTCGCGGTGGGGATCGCGCTCGTGCTGAGCGTCGTCGCCGCGCTGCTCGTCCGCGCGGTGTGGCGGGCGGCAGGCCGGCGCGAGTAACACCAGTAGGCCGCACGGCTAGACTGGCCGAGGCTTCAGGGGCCAATCCGGGTCCGCTCGCCTCACTTTCCTCGTCCCGACGATGTCCCTGTGGGGTTCCCGTGTCCGTCAATCCGCTCGCACCCGGCTGGCTCGCCCAGCCGGTCGACGCGAACGCGCTCGACGCAGGCATATGGCCGGCGCAGGCCGATCGTGCGGCGTCAGGAGCGATCGAGATCGCAGGAGTCCCGGCGACGGCGCTCCACGCGGCATACGGCACGCCTCTCTACGTCTTCGACGAGCAGGCGGTCCTCGATCGTGCCGCCGGGATCCGTGACGCCTTCACCGCTGCGTTCGCCTCGGCGGGGGCGGAGGTCGCCGTCTACTACGCGGGCAAGGCGTTCCTCTCGGTCGAGGTCGCGCGCTGGATGGCCGACGCGGGCCTGCGGATCGATGTCTGCACCGGCGGGGAGCTCGCTGTGGTGCTCACTGCGGGCGTCGACCCCGCACGCATCGGATTCCACGGGAACAACAAGAGCCTCGACGAGATCGATCGGGCCGTCGAAGAGCGCGTCGGCGCGATCGTCATCGACAGTCTCGTGGAGATCGAGCGGGTCGCCGCGGCCGCCGAGCGGCACGGGCGCACCCAGCCGGTGAGGCTGCGGATCAACTCCGGTGTGCACGCCTCGACGCACGAGTACCTCGCCACCGCGCGGGAGGATCAGAAGTTCGGTATCCCGATCGCGGATGCCGCCGAGGCGGTCGCCCGCATCCGTTCCCACGCGCAGCTGCGCTTCCTCGGGCTGCATTCGCACATCGGGTCGCAGATCTTCGAGTCCGCAGGATTCGGAGAGGCCGCGCGTCGCCTGCTGGCACTGCACGCGGAGCTCCTCGAGGGCGGCGACGTTCCCGAGCTGAACCTCGGCGGCGGATTCGGCATCGCCTACACGAGCGTCGACCGGGTGACTCCGATCGAGCGGATCGCTCGCGAGCTCGCGGATGCGGTCGTCGCCGGGTGCGCCGAGCTCGGCATCCCCGTGCCGCGCATCGCCATCGAGCCCGGTCGGTACATCGTGGGTCCCGCCGGTGTCACCCTCTACGAGGTGGGCACCGTCAAGGACGTCGTCGTCTCGGGCGAAGAGACCGCGGTCCGTCGCTACGTGAGCGTCGATGGCGGCATGAGCGACAACCTGCGCACCGCCCTCTACGGAGCCGACTACACGGTGCGGATCGCCAACCGGCGCTCCGACACGGACCCCGCGCTCGTGCGCGTGGCAGGCAAGCACTGCGAGTCGGGCGACATCGTCGTGCGCGACGACTACCTGCCGGGTGACGTGCAGCCCGGTGACCTGCTCGCCGTGCCCGCGACGGGGGCCTATTGCTGGTCGCTCGCGAGCAACTACAACTACGTCGGGCGCCCCGCGGTCGTCGCCGTGCGCGACGGACGCAGCCGGGTGCTCATCCGCCGCGAGACGGAGCACGACCTGCTCCGTCGAGACGCGGGCTACTCGAGCGGAGCCGAAGAGGCAGAGCTCCGCATCCATCATCAGCCGGACGGAACATGATCGAATACCGAAACCTGCGCGTCGCCCTCCTCGGGGCGGGTTCCGTGGGAGCCCAGGTCGCCGCCCTCCTGCTCGAGCACCGGGACGAGCTCGCCGCTCGCGTCGGAGCCGGGCTCGAGCTCGTAGGGGTCGCGGTACGCGACGTCGACGCACCGCGGACGACCGAGATCCCGCGCGAACTGCTCACGACGGACGCGCATTCGCTCATCCTCGGTGCCGACATCGTCGTCGAGCTGATGGGCGGCATCGATCCCGCCCGTGAGTACCTGAAGCTCGCGCTCACCTCCGGGGCCGACGTCGTCACCGCCAACAAGGCGCTGCTCGCCACCCACGGTCCGGAGCTGTTCGCCATCGCCGAGCAGGTGGGGGCCCAGCTCTACTACGAGGCGGCCGTCGGTGGTGCGATCCCGATCATCCGGCCGCTGCGCGACAGCCTCGCGGGCGACCGCGTCGACCGGATCCTCGGGATCGTGAACGGGACGACCAACTACATCCTCGACCGGATGGATCGCGAGGGCGACACCCTGGAGGGCGCGCTCGCGGTCGCCACCGAACTCGGGTACGCCGAGGCCGACCCCACCGCCGACATCGAGGGCTACGACGCCGCACAGAAGGCGGCGATCCTCGCGAGCCTCGCATTCCACACGACCGTCCCGGTCGATGCGGTGCATCGCGAGGGCATCACCGCCGTCACGCGCGACCAGGTGCTCGCGGCCCAGCGAAACGGATTCGTGGTCAAGCTCCTCGCCGTCTGCGAGCGGCTGACCGACCCGGACACCGGAGCAGAGGGTGTGAGCGCGCGCGTCCACCCCGCGCTGGTGCCCACGTCGCATCCGCTCGCCGCCGTGCACGGCGCGAACAACGCCGTGTTCGTCGAGGCGCACGCCGCGGGGAGCCTCATGTTCTACGGAGCGGGAGCCGGCGGCCTCCAGACCGCGTCAGCCGTGATGGGCGATCTCGTCTCCGCCGCTCGGCGTCACGTCGTGGGCGGGCCGGGCGTTGCGGAGTCGACGCACGCGAATGTGCCGATCCTCCCCATCAGCTCGGTGGTGACGCGGTACCAGATCACCCTCCAGGTGTTCGACCGCCCGGGAGTCCTCGCGCAGATCGCGACCATGTTCAGCGATCACGGCGTCTCGGTTGAGGCGGTCTCGCAGAGCGTGCGAACGGCTGAGCCGGGCGTGCAGGCGGGGGAGAGCTCCGGCGCTACGCTGGTCATCGGCACGCACCGGGCGACCGAGGCCTCGCTTGCCGCGACGGTCGCCGCGCTTGCCGACAGCCCCGTCGTCGAGCGCGTGGAGAGCGTGCTCCGGGTCGAAGGATTGTAGGGACTGAACTTCATGGCACATCAGTGGCGCGGGGTCCTGCGTGAGTACGCGGACCGTCTCGACGTGACCGAGGCGACACCGATCATCACCCTCGGCGAGGGCGGCACACCGCTCATCCCGGCTGCAGCGCTGTCGGCGCGCACGGGCGCCGATGTCTGGGTCAAGTTCGAGGGCATGAACCCGACCGGATCCTTCAAGGACCGCGGCATGACGATGGCGGTCTCGAAGGCGGTCGAGCACGGCGCCAAGGCGATCATCTGCGCCTCGACGGGTAACACCTCCGCGTCGGCCGCCGCCTACGCGACCCACGCCGGCATCACCGCGGCGGTGCTCGTGCCGGAGGGCAAGATCGCGATGGGCAAGCTCGCCCAGGCGATCGCGCACGGGGCGGAGCTGCTGCAGGTGCGCGGCAACTTCGACGACTGTCTCGACATCGCCCGCGACCTGGCGGCGAACTACCCGGTGCACCTCGTCAACTCGGTCAACAACGACCGCATCGAGGGGCAGAAGACGGCCGCATTCGAGGTCGTCGAGGTGCTCGGCGATGCTCCCGACTTCCACTTCATCCCGGTCGGCAACGCGGGGAACTACACGGCCTACACGCGTGGGTATCGCGAGGAGGCCGAGCGCGGAGCCGCGACCCGGCGTCCGCGGATGTTCGGGTTCCAGGCCGAGGGTTCGGCGCCCATCGTGCGCGGCGAAGTGGTGCGCGATCCCGACACCATTGCAAGCGCGATCCGCATCGGCAACCCCGCCTCCTGGGAGCTCGCACTGACCGCCAGGGATGAGACCGACGGCTACTTCGGCGCGATCAGCGACGCGAAGATCCTCGACGCGCACCGGATCCTGTCGAGCGAGGTCGGCATCTTCGTCGAGCCCGCCTCCGCCGCGAGCGTCGCGGGACTTCTCGACCGCGCCGAGGCGGGCGAGATCCCCGCCGGGTCACGGGTCGTCCTCACCGTGACCGGTCACGGCCTGAAGGACCCGCAGTGGGCGCTCCGCGGCGCAGACGGCTCCGACATCCAGCCCACGAGCGTCGCGGTCGATACGGACGAGATCGCCGGTGTTCTGGGGCTCGCGCGCGACGCCGCCGGAGCCTCTGCATGAGCGTCGTCGGCCGCACCGTCACGGTGCGGGTGCCCGCGACGACCGCCAACCTCGGGCCGGGATTCGACACCCTGGGAATGGCGCTCGCGGTCTACGACGAGCTGCAGGTCTCGGCGGTCGCCGAGCCCGGCGTCGCTGTCGAGGTCCACGGAGTGGGCGAGGGCGAGGTGCCCGTCGACGAGACGAACCTGGTGGCGCGTTCCATCGTGCATGCCTTCGAAGCGGTCGGTCAGCCTGTGCCCGGTCTCCGGCTCGTCGCGCACAACACGATCCCGCACGGACGGGGCATGGGCTCGTCCGGCGCTGCGATCGTTTCGGGGGTCATGGCGGCCAAGGGACTCCTCGAGGGAGTCGTCGACTTCGACGAGGAGCTGCTGCTGAAGCTCGCGACCGACCTCGAGGGCCACCCCGACAACGTCGCCCCGGCCTTGTTCGGCGGCCTCACGATCACCTGGGTGACCCCCGAGGGGCCGCGGTTCAAGAAGCTCTCGGTGCATCGCGGGGTGAGCCCCCTCGTGGCCGTCCCGGTCGAGCTCACGATGTCCACGGCCCTCGCGCGCAGCTTGCAGCCCGCATCCGTGCCGCATGAAGACGCGATCTTCAATGTCTCGCGGTCGGCACTGCTCATCGCCGCTCTCATTCAGAGCCCCGAGCTGCTGTTCGCCGCGACTGAGGACAAGCTCCACCAGAGCTACCGGGCGAGCGCCATGCCCCAGACGGATGCGCTCATCCAGCTGCTCCGCGCCGACGGCCTCGCCGCTGTGGTTTCCGGAGCCGGGCCCTCGATCCTCGTGCTCGGAAGCGACCCGGGGGAGCGGTTGCGCGCCGCCGAGCTGATCGACGCGCGCGCCGAGTCGCCGTGGGAGTGCCTGATGCTGGCCGTCGACTTCCGGGGTGCTACAGTGGTGCTGCACTCGGACGACGCCGCGGCGTAACCCGGCGTGAGAGTGCATCTCACCGGCAATCGCCAACCGTAGTTCTGCATATCCATGCAACCCGACCGCAACCGGCGAAGCCCCGTACCCGGGCTGTTCTGTGCCCGGGCCGAAAGGACGATCCAGTCGTGACCGACGCCACTATCCCTACCGATGTCGTGGGGAACCGCGCCGCACTGAGCCGTCTGCGGCTTCCGGAGCTCCAGGCTCTGGCCGCCCAGCACGGCATCGCTGGCGTGTCTTCTATGCGTAAAGGAGATCTCGTGACCACTCTCTCCGAACTTCCCGGAGGCGAAACCCCGGCCGAGCAGGGCGATACGGTCGCCGACGCTCCGGCAGTCGACGTGCCCGCGGCCGACGCGCCCGCGGCCGACGCGCCCGCGGCCGACGCGCCCGCGGCCGACGCGCCCGCGGCCGACGTGCCCGAGAGCGCGGCGCCGTCTGCCGAAGCGCCGTCGACGGACGCGCCGACCGACTCCGCACCCGCAGAGGCCCCCGCTGCTCCGGCCGAGCAGCAGGCCGCGACCGACGCCACGAGCGAGGAGGCGCCCGCAGACCAGGCGCCGCGCCGCCGCGGGTCCCGCCGGGCCAGCGCCGCATCCGCGGATGCCGCAGCCATCGCCGCGGCCCTGCCCATCGAGGTTCCCGAGCAGCCGCAGCAGGCGCGACGCAGCGCCGCCCAGCACGCTGCGCAGGCGGAGCTCGGTCTCGAGCTCGACAAGCTGATCCCGTCGGCCGACCAGGACCAGGCCGGCTCGGAGGGTGAGGGCGAGCAGCAGCCGAGCCGCCGCAGCCGCAACCGCCGCGGAGGCCGTGGCCAGGGCGCCCAGAACGGCCAGAACGGCCAGACCAACCAGGGCTCGAACCGGCAGAGCGACGGCGACGAGGGCTCCTCGCAGACCGAGCAGCAGGACCGTACCGAGCGCTCGGCGGGCAACGGACAGCAGCAGCAGGACGGCGAGGGCCGTCGTCGGCACCGCGACCGCAAGCGCGGCCGGGGCGGCAACGTCGACGAGATCGAGCCCGAGATCTCCGACGACGACGTCCTGATCCCGATCGCGGGAATCCTCGACGTGCTCGACAACTACGCGTTCGTGCGCACGACCGGCTACCTGGCGGGTCCGAGCGACGTGTACGTCTCCCTCGGTCAGGTCAAGAAGTACAACCTCCGCAAGGGCGACGCGGTCGTCGGTGCGATCCGTCAGCCGCGTGATGGCGAGCAGCAGGGCGGCCGCCAGAAGTACAACGCGCTCGTGAAGATCGACTCCGTGAACGGCCAGACCGTCGAGGAGTCGGCGGCGCGCGTCGACTTCGGCAAGCTCACCCCGATCTACCCGAACGAGCGCCTGCGCCTCGAGACCACTCCCGAGAAGCTGTCGACGCGAATCATCGACCTCATCTCGCCGATCGGCAAGGGCCAGCGCGGCCTCATCGTCGCGCCGCCCAAGGCGGGCAAGACGCTCATCCTGCAGGCGATCGCCAAGGCCATCGCGGTGAACAACCCCGAGGTCCACATCATGGTGGTGCTCGTGGACGAGCGGCCCGAAGAGGTCACCGACATGCAGCGTTCGGTGAAGGGCGAGGTCATCGCCTCGACCTTCGACCGCCCCGCCGAGGACCACACCACGGTGGCGGAGCTCGCCATCGAGCGCGCGAAGCGCCTCGTCGAGCTCGGCAACGACGTCGTGGTGCTCCTCGACTCGATCACCCGCCTCGGGCGCGCATACAACCTGGCGTCCCCGGCATCCGGTCGCATCCTCTCCGGTGGCGTCGACGCGTCCGCGCTCTACCCGCCGAAGCGTTTCTTCGGCGCGGCGCGCAACATCGAGGGCGGCGGCTCGCTCACGATCCTCGCGACGGCGCTCGTCGAGACCGGCTCGAAGATGGACGAGGTGATCTTCGAGGAGTTCAAGGGCACCGGCAACATGGAGCTGCGGCTCTCGCGTGCCCTCGCCGACAAGCGCATTTTCCCGGCGGTCGACATCTACGCCTCGAGCACCCGCCGCGAGGAGGAGCTGCTCTCGTCCGACGAGGTCAAGATCACCTGGCGCCTGCGCCGTGCCCTCGCGGGTCTCGAGCTGCAGCAGCAGCTCGAGGTGGTGCTCTCGAAGCTCAAGGAGACGACCTCGAACGTGGAGTTCCTGGTGCAGATCCAGAAGTCGCTCCCGGCGGGCGGCAACGGGAACGGCAACGGGCACGCCCACAAGGAGTAACCGGTGTTCGAGTCGGTCCAGTCGCTGCTGGCCGAGCACGAGCAGCTCCAGCAGCAGCTCGCGGATCCCGCGATTCACGCGGATGCCGCGCGCGCCAAGAAGGTCAATCGGCGCTACGCCGAGCTGAGCCAGATCGTCCATGCCCACGAGGCGTGGCAGCAGGCCCAGTCCGACTTGGCGGCGGCTCGCGAGCTCGCCCGCGAGGACGACGCGTTCGCCGACGAGGTCCCCGTCATCGAGGAGACCCTCGAGACCGCCCAGGAACGCCTGCGGCGCCTTCTCATCCCGCGGGATCCGGATGACGGACGCGACGTCATCATGGAGATCAAGGGCGGCGAGGGCGGCGAGGAGTCGGCGCTCTTCGCGGCCGACCTGCTGCGCATGTACCTGCACTACGCCGAGTCGCGCGGGTGGAAGACCGAACTGCTGGAGCGCACCGAGTCCGACCTCGGCGGATACAAGGACGTCCAGGTCGCCATCAAGTCGACGTCGAGCGATCCGGCCGACGGGGTGTGGGCGAGCCTCAAGTACGAGGGCGGAGTCCACCGCGTGCAGCGCGTGCCGGCGACGGAGTCGCAGGGGCGCATCCACACCTCCACCACGGGCGTGCTGGTCTTCCCCGAGGTCGATGAGCCCGAGGAGATCCACATCGATCCGAACGAGCTGAAGATCGACGTCTTCCGCTCCTCGGGTCCCGGGGGTCAGTCGGTCAACACGACCGATTCGGCGGTGCGCATCACGCACATCCCGAGCGGGATCGTGGTGTCGATGCAGAACGAGAAGTCGCAGCTGCAGAACCGCGAGGCGGGAATGCGCGTGCTCCGCGCTCGGCTGCTCGCGAAGCAGCAGGAGGAGCTCGATGCCGCGGCATCCGACGCCCGGCGCAGCCAGATCCGCTCCATGGACCGTTCCGAGCGGATCCGCACCTACAACTTCCCCGAGAATCGCATCGCCGATCACCGCACGGGATACAAGGCCTACAACCTCGACCAGGTGATGAACGGGGCGCTCGGCCCCGTCGTCGAGTCCTGCATCCGCATGGACGAGGAGGCACGGCTCGCTGCTCTCGGCGGCGACCGGTGAGCGTGTGATGATGATGACCGAGCTGGCGACGCCGCGCACGGTCGGCGAGCTGCGCGCCCATGCGGTGCGTGTGCTCGCACTCGCGCATGTCCCGACGCCTGAGGCCGACGCCGAGTTGCTGCTCGCGCACATCCTCGGGATCAGCCGTGGGCAGGTGCAGGCGCGCGCGGTGACCGGCGCGGGAGTGCCGCAGGCCGACCTGCTCGCCTACCTGGAGGCGGTGGAGCGACGTGCCGCGCGCGAGCCGCTGCAGCACATCACGGGAGTCGCACCGTTCCGATCGCTCGAGTTGCAGGTCGGACCGGGCGTGTTCGTTCCGAGGCCCGAGACGGAGTTCGTGGCGCAGCTCGCGATCGACGCCCTGCAGGCTGTGCCTTCGCCTCAACCGACGGCGATCGATCTCGGCACCGGTTCGGGCGCGCTCGCGCTCGCGCTCGCCACGGAGGTGCCGCACGCGTCCGTCGTGGCCGTCGAGAACTCACCTCAGGCGTTCATCTGGGCGAAGCAGAACGTGCGCCGCATCGGTGCGGACAACCTGCGCCTCGTGTTCGCCGACCTCGCGGATGCGCTGCTCGAGCTCGACGGTGGAGTCGACGTCGTCGTCTCGAACCCTCCGTACATCCCCGACGATGCGATCCCGCGCGACCCGGAGGTGCGCCTCCACGACCCCTCGGCCGCGCTCTACGGCGGGCCCGACGGGCTCGTCGTGGTCCGCGCCCTGTCGGTGCGGGCCCGCGCGCTCCTGCGCCCGGGGGGTGCGCTCGTCATCGAGCACGGGGAACTTCAGGGCGCCCAGCTGCGCGAGCTGCTCGCGGCCGACGGGTGGCGTTCGACTGCAACGCATCGCGACCTGCTGGGGCGCGATCGGGCGACGACAGCCGTTCGCTAGGCGGCTGCGCTCCGCGTTCGCGCGAAGTCGTCGATCGCGGCGCGGAGCCCGTCGGCGGTTCCGTAGAGGTACGTCGTGATCCCGAGGGACGCGGCGGCGGCCACGTTCTCCGGCAGATCGTCGACGAAGAGCACGTCCTCGGCGGCCGTCTCGTACGTGGCGAGTACGCGCTCGAACACCGCGGGGTCGGGCTTGCGCGCCCCGTAGCGGCTCGTCGTGCGCAGGTGATCGCCGAAGAGCGGCGCGATCTCGGGTGCGATGGCGGCGAGGTTCTCGTCGAGCAAGGGGCCGTTGTTGGTCAGGAGGCTCACCTGGCCGAGCTCCGCGGCGCGCGCGACGCCGGCGATCGCGTCGGGGCGCGGACGCATCGCCGAGCGCCGGTTGGCGATCCAGTCATCGGCGGCGATCGGGACGCCGAGAGCCGCCTCGAGCGCGGCGAGGTACGCGGCCCCATCGGCGAAGCGCCCGGCCTCTGCGGCCGTCTCGCCCTCCTCGTGCCACCACCGGCGTCGGAGCTCCGCGAAGTCGATCCCCGTGAGGGCCGTCAGCCCGTGCATCCGGGCGCGCCAGTCGTAGTCGTAGAGGACGTCGTCCATATCGAAGAGGAAGAGGAGGGTCATCGGTACCATCCTCCCCGATGCGAAGGGGTGACGACGGCGAGCAGGCCGAACGGACTCAGTCGGGCGCCGCATCGTCGGAGGCCGGCAGGCCGAGGTCCACCACCAGGCGACGGTGATCGCTGCCCGTGCTCGCTCGATCCGCGACGCGAGCCACGTCCACGCCAGCTCCGACGATCACGTGATCCAGGCGCATGAGCGGGGGGATCGGCCCGAGGCCCTCCGGCCAGGTCGAGCCGAGACCCGATCCCGCCACGTCGAATGCGTCGCGCACGTCGGCATCGAGGAGCCGGTCGAGCGGGGCATGGTCGCGCGTCGCGTTGAAGTCGCCCCCGAGCACGATGGGAGACGGGCTGCGCTCCACGAGCCGCGAGAGCTGAGGGAACTGCCCGGCCCAGGTGGCGGCCTCCGCGGTACCCAGGGGAGCCACCGTGTGGACGTTGACGACACGCAGTGGTCCGGCGGGCGTCTGCAGGTCGGTGAGCAGCATCGGTGAGCCGCCGACATCGATCGGTCCGCTCTGGACGATAGGGAATCGCGAGAAGGTCGCGGAGCCGTGGAACTCGGGTTGCGGATCCGAGGCGCGATACGGATAGTCCGTCCACAGCGCCGAGCCCTCGAGCTCTGCCAGTGCCTCCGGCGTCACCTCCTGGAGAAGAACGATGTCCGCATCCTCCGCGGCGAGCTCATCACCGAGCTGGCGGATGTGCGGATTGCTGACGAGCAGGTTCGACGTCACCACCCGGATCGGGACGTGTCCCGCAGGCAGCTCCTGCGGACCGTGCCATCCGACGGCGCCAGCCATCACGAGCAACTGGGTCGCGGCGAGTCCTGCGGCGACGACCGTGAGCGCGATCCGGCGCTTCCACACGGCGAACGCCACGAGCGGGTACGCGGCGAGAAGCGCCCAGTGGGCGACGCCCTGCACGCCGATCAGCACCGGCACGGACTCCGAACGCCACACGCGGGCGAGGGCGACGGTACACAACCCTCCTGCGGCGATCCATCCGAGCGCGACACCCGCAGAAGAGACCGCACGCGCCCTGCGGGTCATGGTTCGGCGGGGAAGAGTCGAGCGATCGCGGTCCGCAGGGCTTCGGAACTGACCGGTTTCGTCAATTGCGCTGCGATTCGCTCGGTGACCTCGGGGGCCACGGACGAGTGCTCGATGACCCCCGTCACCAGCATGAACGGTGGGGGATCGTCGACCCGTTCCACAGCGTCGAGCACGTCGAGACCGGTACCGGTAGGCAAGCGGAAGTCGGAGATCACGAGGTCGTAGGAAACCGCGTCGATCCGAGTGACCGCTTCAAGGCGGTCGCCGGCTTGGTCGGTCGTCCAGTCGAGTCGTGCCAGGAGGTGGCAGAGCACCAGCCGGGTCACCGGATCGTCGTCGACGACGAGCGCGTGCGGGCTCACGACGTCGTCCCTGCAGGCGGGGAATCGATCATCGTGAAGATCTCGTCGAACTGCGTCAGTCGGAACACGCGCATCGCGTCCTCGGACGCCGGCCGGACGAGTGTGACGGATCCGCCGGTCAGCGTCCGGTCGCGCCGTGCCCGTGCGAGCGCGGCGAGTCCGGCGCTGTCGATGAACGCGACCGCCCGCAGATCGATCACGAGGTGCCGTGCATCCGTCAGGTCGGGCTGGGCCAACCGCTCGCGCACAGCGACCGCCTCCACGGCGTCGAAGCGCCCCGCGAGGGTGAGAGCGGCGCTGTCGGGTCCGGTCGAAGCCACCGTGAAGGTCAGTTGACCCTGGGTGGGGGCGTGGCGATCATCGTCGGTCATCGGTACTCCCTACATAGATGCGCAACTCCAGAGTGTTCCTCGATCCGATCCGCCGATAGCTGACGTGGTTCACCAGCGAGCGGATGATCTTCATCCCGTATCCGCGCTCCTGCAGCACGCGCGGCGCGGGTGTCGGGATCGTGGCGGGGTCGAACACGTCGCCGTCGTCGAAGATCTGCACGGTCAGCCATTCGGTGGTCAGCCGCAGATTCAGCTCGACCTGTGACCCCTCGGGGAGGTGGGCGTGGTCGATGACGTTCATGCACGCCTCGTGCACAGCGAGCTCAGCACGAGAGAGCAGCGCCTCCCCGGCAGCGGAGTCGAGCTTGTCGGTCGCCGTCCTCAGCCACGAGCCGATTGCCCGGGCGGCGAGCGCGTTCGGCTCGAGGAGTAGTTGAGATCGGGCGATCAGCGTCACGATCCGCCCTTCGTGCTCGCGATCACGACGAGCGTCCTGTCGTCGGATGCCGGGTGGCCGGCGGCGAAGCCGTCTACGTGGTCGAAGATGGTCTCGCCGATGTGTCGGGAGGTGCGACCCGCGGACTCCCTGCACAGCTCGGCGAGCCTCTCGTACCCGAACTGGTGGTCGCCGCGGTCGCATTGCTCGGTAAGACCGTCGGACCCCACGAGGAGGTAGTCGCGCCCGTCGAGGGCGAACGAGCTGACGCGGGGGACACGGTGACGGACGACTCCGATCGGTGGCACGCTCGCCGGGATCGGCTCGGCGCTGTCGTCATGCACGAGGAGTACCGGCGAGTGACCGGCGTTGACCAGCGAGAGCCGCCGCGTCGACTCGTCGATTACTCCGACGGTGAGCGTGATGAAGACGCCCGCGTCGTCGAGGTGGGGGAAGAGCTCGTCTTCGATCCCTGCGAAGACCTCCACGAGCCCGCCGCCGCGATTCGCGAGGAACGCGACACGGCAGGCGGCCACGGCCCGGGTCATGAGCATCGCGGCGGGGAGACCTTTCCCCGCGACATCCCCGACCGCGAACCAGATGGCTCCGTCCGCCCTGCCGAACGTGTAGAAGTCGCCGCCGGTGAGCGACGCCGGGACGGTGCGGGCGAAGATGTCGACCGCGGATGATCGCGGTGCCTCGTCGGCGATCGCCGACTGGGCGAGTACGGAGGCGAGCTGGTGCTCGCGCTCCACGGCTGCCTGCGCCAACTCGCGATCATGCAGATCGTTGAACGCGAGCAGCACACCGAGCGCAGAGTCGATGGCCTGGATCAGGGGTATGTCGGCGGTCGAGAACGGACTGTCGCTCGGACGGAAGAACGCCACGTGCCGCTCCGCGTCGCCGTCAGGGTCGAGGGTGCCGACCACCGCACAGCTCGATTCGACGATGCGCAGCAGCTTGTCGGGCTGCGCGGCGATGGTGCTCACGGCGATTCGTGCGTGCTCATCGAGTTGGTCGGTCGCACCGCGCGTCATGGTGACCGCCATGTCCTCCAGGAAGAGCACCTGGGATGCGCCCGTGAGCGCGAGCGACTTGTCCAGCAGCAGCCCCAAGGTCTCGGCACTCGCGACCCCTTGGACGTTGATTCGGGCGAGTGCCTCGACGGCGAGCAGGCGATCCTGGCTGGCGACGAGGGCCTCGGTCAGGGCGCCCTGAGTGGACGTCAGTTCGTCGAGCGCCTCGCGGATTACCTGGGCGGCGTGGGTCGCCTCGGCGGGTGGGTCGGGGAGCGGTCCATGCGCGGCGAGCGAGAGGAGCAGGTCGATCGCTGCGTCGGCTCGGATCTCCTCGGTGATCTCACTGCCGCGCCGGTCCAGACGTGTGCGGGTCGCGGTCATGGCGCCCCCGTCGTGTCGATGATCGTGAACATCTCGGCGAGTGCGGTGATCTCGAGGATCACCCGCACCGGATCGGAGGGATCGGCCAGGATCACCTCACCGTCCAGCGCTCGCGCCGCCTTCTGGAGCCGCACGAGCTCGGCGAGAGCCGTCGAGTCGACGAATGCCACCTGCGAGAGGTCGATGTGGATCACATTCGCTTCGGCGGTGACGAGCGGCGTCACGGCGCTGCGGAATCCGGGGCACTCGTGTGCGTCGAAGCGGCCGACCAGGTGCACGAGGCGGCGGGTGGGCTCGATCTCGGTTCGGATGATCACACGCGCGTCCCCTCATCCACGGCGTCGTGCGCCGGCGTCGGGACCCTGGGTTCGGATTCCGGGCGCGAGCGCGCGTAACGGCCGCGTAGATCGTACATTCGGATGCGGACCAGGTCACGAAGGAACTGCATGCTCACCTTCGCCACGTCCACCGTCGAGCCCGGAGCATCGATCCACTCCACCGGCACTTCCGTTACCTCGTAGCCGAGCTTGTGGGCGAGATAGAGGACCTCGAGATCGAACGAGAACCCGTCGAGTTGCTGCAGGTCGAAGAGACGCTTGGCGGCGTCGGCGCGGAGGATCTTGAAACCGCATTGCGTGTCGGCAACACGGACGCCGAAGCCATACGCGACGAGGAGGTGCAGGCCGCGGCTCACGATTCGCCGCCCGATGCTCTTCCCGCGGACTGCTGCCCCGTCGGCCGCGCGCGATCCGATGACGAGGGCCGAGCCCGTTTCCAGCGAAGCGGCGAGTCGGTCGTACTGCTCGATTGGCGTCGACTGATCGGCGTCCGCGACGAGCACGATGTCGCCGCGCGCGGCGCGGACCCCGCGCCGGACGGCGCTGCCCTTTCCGGCGTTCTCCTCCGCGACGAGGAGCGTCAGGTTCGCGAAACGGAGGTCGCGCACGAGTTCGACCGTCGTGTCCCTCGAACCGTCGTCGGAGATGATGAGCTCCCACGGCTCGCCCCGGGCGCTCATGTGCGTCGCGATCGCCCCGATCGTCGGCAGAATGCGCCACTCCTCGTTGTAGGCGGGGATGATGACCGAGACGACGGGCGGCGCGCTGAGCGGCTCCGTGACCCAGGATCGGTAGGCGCGGTAGGCGGTCGAACTCTCGCTCACGGTTCTGCCCTTCTGAGAGATCGGTCGGACGATCGGACGCGCTGCGCGACCGCCCGGCCACTGAGCGCGATGAGCAGCGAGCCCATCGCGATGTACTGCACGGTGATGAGCTCGGCGATGTCGTCGTGCCAGATGAGGAGGAGCACGAGCTGCACGACCGAGGCCCCGAGAAGGATCCACGATTCCGTCATCCGCGACTGGGAGAGACGGGAGCTGGCGACGAGGTTGCCGACGGCGAACAGCGTGGTCGCTCCGGCGTAAGCGGCGAGGGGAACGCTCAGCCCCCCATAGGCCGGCCCGAGCACGATCTCGAGTACCGGTCCACCCATCCACAGAGCGCCGAGCGAGCAGGCCGCACCGATGGCGATCACGGCGAGGATGCCTCCCCGCAACACCGAGGTCGATGAGTCGCCCGCGGCGTGCCGCCGCGCCACCACGGGGAACACGACCGTGGCGACCGACCACGACAGGAAGAACACCGCGCGTCCGACGAGCGCGATCGCAGCGTAGATGCCTGCTTCGGTGGGAGTGAAGGCGGCCTTGGCCACGAAGATGTCGCTGTTGTTCGCGATGATCTGACCGAGGAGGAGCACCGAGACGAGCGCGGCGTACTGTCGGACCTCGCGGCCGGCGATGCCTTCGCCCTCGGGGCCGCCGACAGAGCGGCTCGAGATGCTCACGGCGATGCAGGTGACGACGAACGAGACGCTCAGGGCCGTTGTCGCGCCGATCACCCCGAATCCGGACGCGACCAGGAGGATGCCGAGCCCCACCCGGGTGAGCATCTCGATCACGAATGAGAGGGCGAGAGTCGGGAGCAACAGTCTCGCCTGCATGATCCCGCGGCCGACCGCCTGCACGAGCCAGAACGGGATTCCCACCGCGAGGATCACGAAGGGCCACGGGGATGCGGTCTGGAACACGGCGGACCAGACGGGGGCGGCGCCCGCGAGAATCAGTCCGGCGGCGAGCCCCGCGATCAGCGCAGTCCGCCGCAGACGCCGGGCGAGTCGGTCGGAGTCGCCCGGGAAGCCGAGCTCGTCGCTGCGGGCGATGAATCGCGCGGCGACGAGCTGGAGGCACAGTGCGATCGAGGTCAGGGTGAACAGGAACGTCACCATCAGGTTGGCGTCCGAGAACTCCGCCGGAGTGAGCACGCGCCCGAGGTACAGGTTCAGAACGTAATTCCCCGCGTTCGCCACGAGCATCGCGACCCCGAGGAGCGATCCGCCCCCCAGCAGTCCGCGTGTCGAGGCACGGGCGATCGTCGGCGGCGCAGTCATCGTGACGCCTGCCGATCGAGGAGACGTCCGATGTGGGCGACGTGCCACTGCGCGATCTCCGACATGGGGATTCCCGTTGCGGCGGCGAAGTTCCTGCGGCCGAGCGATTCCCGTGCCGCGGGGTCGTCGAGCACCTCCGCGAGCGCATCGGCGAGGCTGTGCGGATCCCCGGGCTGAAAGTAGACGCCCCGGAATCCCTCCTCTTCGAGAATGTCCACGAGGTCGCCGATCCTCGGCAGGACCGCAGCCCGCCCGTACTCACCCGCCTGGTGCAGGACCCCGGAACTACCCGTCGTCGAGGTGTAGGGGAAGGCGACGACGGATGCCGAGAGGAACAGTCCGGCGACATCCTTCTCGGCGACGTAGCCGGGGAATTCGATGTTCGGAACCTCGGCGTATCGTTCGGCGGCGGCGGCCATGTAGCCCTTCGAATTGGGGCTGTCGGTGCCGGCGAGCACCAGGCGGAGGTCGTCGTATCCGCGGCGCAGCAGCTCCTGGTAGGCGTCGACCAGCATGTCCACGGTCTTGTAGGTGCCCCACTTGCCGAACGCCATGATCGTGCGCGGGCCCGGGGGAGGGGCGAATGAGGGGATGGCGACGTCGTCGAAGCTCCCGTGCGGCACGAGGATCGCGTTGTCGGCTCGGTAGCTGGAGCGGAGGAACTCGACGTATCGCGGGATCGTGAGTGCCACGAGGTCGGCGCGCAGCAGGATCCGGGTGAGCACCCGCCCGGCGAAGGTCATCAGCCGAGCCGTCACGGCTGAATCGGCGAAACCGGCGTCCTTCATGTCGACGTTGTCGGCGAGATTGTGGAGGATGAGCACCGTCGGTACTTTGCGGAGCCGCAACAGGGCCGGGACCAGAAGCCCCAGCGCGCCCGGTGCGCGTTTGTCGCCGAAGGACGCGAACTGCAGATTGAGCACGACGGCGTCCGGTGCGGTGCGTGCGATCTCTCTCGGGATGCTGCGGGCATTCCCCATCGAGTTGAGTCGCCAGCAAGGGTGGACCTCGACTTTGTCCATGGGGTCGGGCGCACCCGCGTCGGTGATGTCGCAGTAGACGATGACCTCGTCGACCTCGTCGAGGTTCGCGAGGTGACGCACCAGGTGGTAGCCGTACTCGCTCAGACTGTTGCGGCCGGGCGGGAACGCAGAAACCACCCCGACTCGAACACCACGCATCATTGCGCCCCCCGTGAATGCGGTCCGCACCGCACTCGCATTGCTGCCCCCAGTTGGGGTGGGGCGAGTCTACCGCCGCCCTTGTCGCAGGCCGAGGTCCCCGTCTGGGTGACGTTCATGCGGTTGACCGGCGGTTTCGTGTATTGCACTCTTGACACCACATCTGCGCGACGTGCTGTGCGCGGTGGCGGAGATGACACAAGGGGGTTGTCATGCCGGAGGATGTAGGGCGCATCTTCGAGGAGGGGCCGCGGCAGGTGGTCGCCGCCTTCGCCGTGTTGTTCGCGGTCGTCATCTTCTACGGGTCCTCGCTGTGGCTGCTTCCGCCGGGGGAGTCGACGTCGCTCTGGTTCGCGATCGGGCACCTGGTCGTCCTCGCGGCGTCGGCGGCGCTCGTTGGTGTGCGCGTCGTATCCGTGCGCCGTGAACGGCTCGCATGGAGCCTCATGGGGGTGGGGCTCCTGGCATTGGCAGTCGCCGATGCCATCGAGTCGTTTTCGGTCGCACCGGGACAGTTCCAGTCGCACAGCGCCGCGTCGAATGTGTCGTACACGATCTTCGCCCTCGCGGTGCTCGTCGCCCTGGGGGTGTTGATTCGACAGCGCTCAGCACGCCTTCCGTTCTCGGTCTGGCTCGACGGATTGATCGCAGCGCTCGGACTGCTGACGGTCGTCTCGTTCTTCACGTTCAGCCCCGATGAGGAATTCAACGGCGTCGAGGTGGCCGAGCTGCTGTACCCATTCGCGCCCCTGCTCTTCGCGGCGATGCTCGTCGCGTCGTTGACAGCGCTCGACAGCCGACCGAGCGCGGGGTGGTGGCTTCAGTCGGTCGCCTCTGTGCTGATGATCGCCGCGAACATCGTTCTCGGACCAGCGCTGGCCTCGGGGGTGTATGCGGTCGGGAACCCTGTCGACGTTCTTTGGCCCCTCGCCACCGTTCTCATGGCTCTTGCCGCGTGGTGCGCTCCTCCTCGGGCAACGCCGCGAGAGGCGAGCTTCCGCGCCACCGTGTTCGCGCCGGCGGTCTTCTCGGTCGCCGCTCTCGTGGTGCTCGTGATCAATGAGATGGGTGAGGGCGCCGACATCCCCGAGTACTTCGCCTTCGCTGCTCTCGCTGCGGCGATGGTGCGCCTGCTGATCTCCGTCGCGGAGGCCGAGCGGCTTCGTCGGCGAGAGCAGACGCTCAATCGCGACCTCGAACGTGCGCGAGACGAGGCGCTCGCTGCGGCATCGGCGAAGGCGGCGTTCCTCGCGACCATGAGCCATGAGATCCGGTCGCCGTTAAATGCCGTTCTGGGCATGAACGAGCTTCTCTTGGATACGGAGCTCGATGTCGAGCAACGCGAGTACGTCGAAAAAGCGCTCTTGAGCGGGTCGCTTCTGCGTGAACTCATCACCGACATCCTCGATTTCACGAAGATCGACGCCGGCGCCATCCAGCTGGAACACCAGCGCTTCGATCTGGTTCGGCTGGTCGAGGGGAGCGTCACGATTCTCTCTTTCGCCGCCGAGAGCAAGAACCTTCCGCTCCAGGTCGACTACGGACCGGGGCTGCCCGTCAGCGTCCTGGGAGATGCGACGCGCGTGCGTCAGGTGCTCGTGAACCTCCTCACCAACGCGGTCAAGTTCACGGATCACGGGGAGGTGCGGCTGAGGGTTGCGCGTGGGGGAGAGCCGGATTCGATCCGTTTCGAGGTGTCGGATTCCGGAATCGGCATCGATCCGGAGCAGGTGGCGCGGCTCTTCGAACCGTTCACGCAGGCCGACGAGTCGACGACCCGGGTGTACGGGGGCACCGGACTCGGGCTGTCGATCTGCCAATCACTCGTCGAGATGATGGGCGGAAGGATCGAGGTTGCAAGCGTTCCGGGTGTGGGCTCGCGATTCTGGTTCGAGGTCGCGCTCCCGGCCGCCGACACCGGCGCCGACCCCGTGACGTCACCGAGCGACCCCGATACTCGGTCGCATTCCCCTCATACGGTGCGTGAACTGAAGGTTCTGGTCGCCGAGGACAACCCGACCCTCCAACTCCTGTCGACGCGACTCGTCGCCAAGCTCGGGCATCGCGTGTCGATGGTCGAGAACGGTGCAGCTGCCGTCGAAGCGTCCCGCCGGGAGCGTTTCGACGTGATTCTGATGGACATGTTCATGCCCGTCATGGACGGCTTGGAGGCCATGCGGCGCATCCGATCGGCCGGACCCGATGTGTTTCAGCCGTACATCGTGGCCCTCACCGCCGCGACGACCGCCCAGGATAAGGAGGACTGTCTCGCGGCCGGTGCCGACACCCACGTCTCGAAGCCCTTCAGCAGTGACGACCTTCGGCGTGCCCTTTTGGCCGTCGAGATCGCACATTCGCCGGAACAGGAACCGGAACCCACGGCCGAACCCCAGCCCGCACCCGAGCCGGCAGCCCAGCGGTCAGCCGACGCCTCGCAGCCGAGGTTGAGCTCGGTGATCCTGGACGAACTGGAGCCGGAGGAACGGGAAGAGCTGCTGAGTTCGTTCCTCACCCGCAGCCGCCTCGATCTGCGCGACATGGAGCGCGCGCTCGCGCTGGGCGACGAGAGCGACGTGAAGTTCGTTGCGCACCGCCTGCGCGGCGGCAGCCTGACGGTCGGAGCTACGGACCTCGCCGAGGAGTGTCTCGCCATCGAAGACGGTCCGGCGGATCAGCCCACCGATCCGGCTCGCGTCACCGCAGTCCGGGATGCGGTCGAAGGCGTCGTCCGTCGCATCGAGGCGGAGCTCCGTGCCCATCCCGCCCCGTAGTCGGCCGTCACGAGGGCTTTCCGTTCGCTCGATCGCTCTTGTCGCGGGGGCGTTCTACTACGTCGCTGCTCTCGTGATCTTCCGGGACGTCCTGTTCGCGATCCCCTCGGTCTTGCGAGGCGAGACCGTCATCGTCGGCGACGAACTGGTGCCCTTCTTCAACTGGCATACCCAGCTGCTCGATCAGGCCGCGGGTCAGTTCAACGACCTCGTCCACGGCTACGAGTTCCGGGTTCGCTACGCCTTCCTGACGACCTGGCTGCGGTTCTACCCCGTGCTCCCGTTCGCGATCCTCCTCGTGATCCCGACGCTGTTCTGGGTGACGTACCTGACGGTCGCGCGGTTCATCGAACGCGTCTTCACCGCGTTGTCGCCGCAGGCGATCTATCTGGCGACGTTCTTTCCCGTCGCGCTGATCTACCTGATCATGGTCTACTCCAAGATCACGCACTTCTACACGCTGATCCTGGGGCTCGTCATGATGACGATGTCGGCGCTGTGGATGCTCTATGCGCTGCTGTTCGCGGGGCGCGCGTGGAAGCGATACATGGTGATCGCCTGCCTAGCCACTCTGCTGAATCCGGCGATCCACTACCTGATTCTGTTCAGCCTGTTCTTCGGGCTCACGATCGTCACGCTTCTCGTCGGCGAGCTCGCCAACTGGATCCGGCGCGGTGGCCCGGCGCGCCTGCGCACGCTGCCCGCGCGGGTGCGCGGGTTCATGACCGACGGCGGGCGCTGGCCGAGGTTGCGCCGCGCGTTCGCGAGATGGTCGGCGACGACCTCGGGACGCGTCGTGCTCGCGTTCGCGATGTACGTCGCGATCACCCTCGTGCCGTACGCGCTGTTCGTGAAGTACGTGGCGCTGGCGGGGGTATCGAACCTGACCGACACCGTGCCCGGGGACTTCTATTTCATCCAGGATGCATCGGTCTCGTGGCTGCACATGTTCTCGTGGGATCTCGCGGGCATCACCGACAAGATCCTCTTCGGCGACTATCTGGCCAAAGTGCCGCGGTATCCGGACGCCGCCTACACGCTGCTACTGGTCGTCCCGCTGCTGGTGCCCGCGGTACGACGGCGCCTGTTTCGCACGAGGCCGCACCGCCAGCTTCTCGGCGTGATCGCCGTGGCGATCGTGTTCGCCCTCTGGGCCACCATCGGCTACGGCGAGCCGCTGTGGTTCCCCACCTTCCACCGCACACTCGCCGCGCTCGCAACCACGGCGAACGAGAGCAATTCGGCGATCGGCGACCTGCTCGTGACCGCGGCAGGAACAGTCGTCCAGATCCTGCGGTTCCCCCACCGCTTCCAGCTCATCCTCTTCATGCTGGCGCCCCTCGTCATGTCGCTGACGCTGGCGTACCTCATCGACGTCGTGAGCGGAAGGTGGCTGCGCCGCTCGGCGCACCGATCCACGGGCGAGGTCCTCATCAAGCTGCTCGCGACAGTGAGCGTCGGCGCGGTGTTCTTCACCCCGTTCTGGTCCAACGATCCTTACCGCACCGTCTTCGCTTCGGGGAACATGGCCGGATTCCTCTCGCCGTTTCCCTTGCAGGATCTCAAGGACCTGAAGCGGGCCATCAAGGAGCTGCCGGAAGGCAAGACGGTCGTCATCCCGCCGACGGAGACGGCCAAGCTCGTAGGTGACAGCAACGGAGTCGACCACAAGTTCATCGACAAGTTCTTCATCTACTACCTCGACAAGCCGAGCTACTACTACGGCCTCACCGGCGACGTGCAGAACAAGTTTGACTTCTTCCTCATCCTGCGGGGCTTGTACTACCGGCAGGACTGGTGGATCAACGTGGCACGGGACATCAACGTGAAGTACATCGTGGTGAACCGGCGCATCCACTCCAACGGAGGCATCGGAGCGGAGTACCTCCCGAACGTCGAGAGCTTCGTCGAGCCGGGCCTCGCGCGACTCTCGGACGACATCGCGCTGCGGTTCGAGAACGACAGCTATGCGCTCTACGAGATCACGGACCTCCCGAGCGGCCCGCGTGACACGATCCTGGTCGACTCCAGCTGGCAGAGCTATCTCGATCTCGTTTTCTCGAGGCGCAATCTCAGCCGCTGCTACACGTTCGAATTCACTCCGTACGTCGACCTCGCCGCGGCGCGTGCAGGGCCGCCGATCAAGCTCCTCACCGACGACGAGCCGACGTCGGCGCTCGATCTCTACCTGCTCGAGCATCCGGAGGCGATCTCCGGGCCGGATACGCGGATGTTCGCCTTCAACCCCGACGTGGTCGCGTCCAACTACTACCTCTCGCCGATGTTCCGGTCGTTCCTGCTGTTCTCGAACACCAAGTGGAATCGGATGGGCATGATCACCCCGGGCGTGTTCGGCACCCTGCGCGGTTCTTTCGTGGGCCTCCCGCGTGACACCGAGATCGCCATCCCGGTCGACATCGCCGAGTCGGGGCGATACCGCGTGCTCATGCGGACAGCGAATACGGCGAACACCGTCCAGGTGACCGCGCCGTCGCTCGGCTTCGATGAGACGTTCGAACTTCGCTCGCCCCCGGAGAACGTGAAGTTCTACCCGGTCGATGACGTGTACGACACGGACAGGGTCGCTGTCGATGCGTCCGGAATGTCGGTATCCGAAATCGAGGATGCCGTTCCCGAAGAACTCGTCGCCGTCAACTTCGGTTACAGCTACCAGGACCTCGGGGTCGTCGACGCGGACGCCGGAACGCATACCTTCTCCCTGCAGAAGACGGACCAGAATCCGATGCTCTTCGAGGGGATGATGCTCGTGCCAGACGACGTCTACCAGACGCTCGAACTGCCGACCGATGTCGTCCCGATCACCGACCCGAACGAACTCGACTGCTCGGAGCGGACCGAGAGTTCGGGACCGGACGACGGCTACGTCGACGCGGCAGCCAACCCGGAACACGCGAACCTGACCCAGGACGAGCTGCTCAATCTCGCTGCCGCCGATGTCGGCGATCTCGAGCCCCCGGCGGGCGGTGTGGTCGGCTCCAGCTGGATCGGGGTGGGGGTGACGGTCCTCATCCTCCTGATGAGTGGCCTCATCGTGCGCTGGCGCTCGCGTTCCCGTCCTGATGATCCGGCACCCGACGACCCCGCACCCGACGACCCACCCTCTGACGACGACGACGACGACAAGGAGCCGACATCATGAGCCCGCATCCGCGACGCATTGTGTTCCTCGGGACGCACGGGCAGTACAACATCGGGGACGAACTGCTCCTGGAGACGTTTCTGACGCGCCTTGGCAGCGAGCATCACTATGTCGTGAACAGTTACGACCCCGACTTCACGCGCGCACAGCTGGGGGACCGCTTCTCCCTGGAGGTGATCGACACCGCCAGCGGGCGACTGCGCCTGCTGCGCGAGCTCCTCCGCTGCGACGTGCTGGTTTTCGGGGGAGGGTCGATCATCAAGGAGCTGTACGCCTCGACCGGGCGGAACCGGTACTCGACGCTGCTGATGATTCTGGGCATCGTCACCTTCGCACATCGGATCGCCCGCCGACCCATCGCGATGCTCAATGTGGGAGTCGGGCCGCTTCCCAGTCCGCGCGGCCGCAGGCTCGCCCGGAGGATCCTGTCGCAGGTCGACGAGCTGACGGTGCGTGATGAGCGATCTGCCGAGCTGTGCCGATCGTTCGGCGTGGCCGCTCGCACCGCCACGGACGCGGTCTTCTCGGCAGACCGCGGCGACCTGCTCGGTGCGCCCCGTGATCGCGCGGCCGGGTCGCGCTCGGGCGAACCCGAGCATGCATCGTCGCCGACCCGGATCGCGTTGAACCTCAACTTCGACATCGCGAACCCGTCGAACTGGGAGTTCTTCCTCTCGCGGTTGGCGGTCGCTCTCGAGAGGGTGCACCGGCGCCACCCCCTCGAACTCCATGCATTGCCGATGCAGGCGGGGTTCAAGGAGCACCACGACGCCGAGATCATCGTCGAGTTCGCTGCGCGCGTTCCGAGCATCCCGTTCGTCGACCACGCACTGGCATCGCCGTCCGAGGTCGCCGGGGTGATCGTCGACTGCGACATCGTCGTGAGCGAGAGGTTCCATGCGATCGTGATGGCCTCGATCCTCGGCGTTCCGTGCTTCGTGCTCTCCTACGACGTCAAGGTCGCCGAACTGGCGAACCTGCTGGGTCTCGAGTCCTCGGCAGTCGACATCAACGAACCCTTCGACGCCGCGGTCGTTGAGGACGGGCTCGTCGACCTGATCGCGCGGAGGGACGCCGAATCAGTGCGACTCGCGGAGCGTGCGACCGAGTTGCGTCGGCGTGCCCGTCGGGACTTCGCAGACGCCCGGGATGCGTTCACGCGGCTCACGTAAGACGCACACGTCTCTCATCTTGGCCGGTGGATGGCGGGAGTGACGGGATCGCTCACCTGGCGCTTCTAGGATGGATGGGCCATGGCGATCTACGACACCGGCGTCCCCGACGAGCTGCTCACGGGGATGCGCCTCGCCCGCGGCGCGATCGCGCGCGGCGAACTCGTCGTCATCCCCACAGACACGGTCTACGGCGTCGCGGCCGACGCGTTCTCGGCGACCGCGGTGCAGAGCCTGCTCGACGCCAAGGGTCGCGACCGCACGGCTCCGCCTCCCGTGCTCGTCCCGAGCCTCGCGACCCTCGACGCGCTCGCCGATCCGATCCCAGATGAGGTGCGCGCGCTCGTCGACGAGTTCTGGCCGGGCGGGCTCACCGTCATCCTCCGCGCCCGCTCGATGCTCGAGTGGGATCTCGGCGAGACGCGCGGCACCGTGGCACTCCGCATGCCCTCGCACCCCATCGCGCTCGAGCTCCTCGCCGAGACCGGCCCGCTCGCGGTGTCGAGCGCCAACCGCACCGGCGAGCCGGCCGCGATGTCCGCCGCAGATGCCGAGGCGATGCTGGGCGATGCGGTCACGGTCTACCTCGAGGCGGGTCCCGCGGGGGAGGGTTACCCCGATGCCGCCGCCCATGCCGGGTCCACGATCGTCGACGCCACGAACCTCGAGCATCCCGACGGCAAGCTGCGCATCGTGCGGCACGGGGTGATCCCCGACGACGAGATCGTGAGGGTCGTCGGAGCCGAGCGATGCGCCTGATCGCCTACCTCGCGACGGCAGGTGTCGCGGCCCTCGTCTCGTTCGCGCTCTCGATGGTCATCTGGAAGCTCTCCACGAGATTCCGGCTCTACCCGAAGATCCGGGATCGCGACGTCCACACGCGCCCGACGCCGCGGCTCGGTGGGATCGCGATGTTCCTGGGCGTGGTCGCGGCCTTCGGCGTGGGGGCTCTGCTTCCGGCCCTGGCGATCGCATACTCGCAGCCCGTGCATCTCTGGGGACTGCTCGGGGCGGCGCTCATGATCGTCGCGATCGGCGTGGCCGATGACATCTGGGATCTGGACTGGCTCACCAAGCTCGCCGGCCAGATGCTCGCAGCCGCCCTGCTCGCGTGGTCGGGGATCCAGTTCGTCTCGTTCCCCATGCCGGGCGTCGTGGTCTCTCTCGCTCCGTGGCAATCGCTCGTCATCACGGTGATCGTGATCGTGATCGTGATGAACGCGATCAACTTCATCGACGGACTGAACGGACTCGTCGCGGGAGTGGCCATCATCGCGAACGGCGCCTTCTCGGTCTACGTGTACCTGATCTCCTACGGGCCGACCGGGCAGAGCGACTACTTCAGCTTCGCCCAGCTGATCTCCGCCGCCCTCATCGGCGCGTGTCTCGGCTTCCTCCCGCTCAACTGGCATCCGGCGCGGCTCTTCATGGGGGACGCGGGCGCGTTGCTCGTCGGGCTCCTCATGGCGGCTTCGACGATCGCGGTGACGGGGCAGATCGATCCGGAGGCGCTGAGCGAGACGGTCGGCAGCCCCCGTCAGTTCCTGCCGGCCTTCATTCCGCTGCTGCTGCCCTTCGCGATCCTCATCGTGCCGCTGCTCGACTTCGGGCTCGCCGTGATCCGGCGTCTGCGTGCGGGGAAGTCGCCGTTCAGCGCCGACCGCAAGCACCTCCACCACCGGCTGCTCGACATGGGGCATTCGCAGCTGCATGCCGTTCTGATCCTTTACGCATGGACGGCGGTCGCCTCGATCGGTGGGCTGCTCTTCCTGTTCATCGACACCTGGTGGGCGGCTATCGCGACGGGAGTCGGCTTGATCGCGTGCACGATCCTCACGCTCGCGCCTCTCAGCCGACGCAAGGCGGTCGAGGCGGCTGCACAGAGCGCGCCCGAGCACGGTGACGGCTCGTCGCGCTTCGATCCGCTCGACATCGCCTCGGAGCGCGTCGAGTTCGCGGATGAGGACTCGCGCGCCGATCTGCGCCACGCCCCCGAGAAGGAGACCCCCGCATGAGCGCACCCGCGAATCCGATCCTCGCGACGTCTCTGAAATGGGGCGGGGCGTTCGCTCTGGCCCTTCTCGTCGTCGCATCCGGCCTGGGGTACCTCTTCGCCGGCCTCCCGGGGCTCTGGGGCGGGCTGCTCGGCGCCGCCCTCGCGGCGATCTTCCTCGGCCTGACCGCGGGAAGCATCATCCTCGGGCAGCGTCTGACGGTCGACGACCCCGCGAGCCCCCTGTTCTTCGGGGTGGTGCTCGGCGCCTGGCTCGTGAAGCTCGTCGTGTTCTTCGTCGTGCTGCTCTGGCTCCGGGGCCAGCCGTGGCTCGACCCGTGGGCGTTCTTCCTCGCGGTGATCGCGGCCGTTCTCGGCTCGCTCGCCATCGACGTTCTGGCCTTCCAGAGGTCGCGGATGCCCTATGTGGATGTCGAACTGCCGGACGAACGGCCTCCAGACAAGTAAGGTCGTCCTGACCGCCCCTTCTGCCCTGCTAAGGTTGAGGTCAACCCCATTCCATCGCCGCGTGCACGCACGCCCCGAGTTTGGAGTCAGCGCTGCTAGCTTCCGCCCTCGCCCCCGTGGTTCGGTTCACTGACGACACCGACGGCGGATTCCACGGCCCGTCGCTCGAAGAGTTCTTCCCGCCTGCGATCTTCTTCGAAGGCACGCCCTTCGAGTTGAACCGGATCATGCTGATCCGCATCCTCGTCACGATCCTCCTCATCGTGTGGCTTGTCATCGCCACGCGCCGCATGCGGATCGTGCCCACGCGCTTCCAGGCGGCGAACGAGTTCCTGCTCGGATTCGTGCGTAACAACATCGTCGTCGAGACGTTGGGCGAGAAGGACGGCAAGCGGTTCATGGCGCCGCTCATGACGATGTTCTTCCTCATCCTCGGTCTCAACCTCACAGGTGTGATCCCGTTCCTGAACATCGCGGGCACGTCCGTCATCGGCACGCCGTTGGTACTCGCCATCGTTTCCTACGTGATGTTCATCTACGCCGGCATCAAGAAGAACGGCGGACGCTTCTTCAAGAACTCGCTCTTCCCGAGCGGCGTGCCGTGGTTCCTGTACATCATCGTCACGCCGATCGAGCTCATCTCGACCTTCGTGCTCCGGCCCGTCACTCTGACGCTCCGACTCCTCATGAACATGGTCGCGGGCCACATGCTGCTCGTGCTGTGTTTCTCGGCCACTCAGTTCTTCTTCTTCACAGTCCTCGCCGACGGCAACCTCATCGGGCTGCTCGGCATCGGCTCGTTCGCCTTCGGCGCGGTCTTCACGCTCTTCGAGCTCCTGGTCGCCGTGCTGCAGGCCTACGTCTTCACATTCCTCGCCGCCGTCTACATCCAGCTCGCGCTGGCGGACGAGCACTGACCTCCGGCGCCTGCCGGCACACATCCCCAAAAGACCACTCACAGAGAAAAGGAAATCCCCGTGATTGTTGGATACCTCGCCCCTATCGCGTTCGGTCTCGCGTCGATCGGCTCCGCCATCGGCGTGGGCATGGTCGTCGGCAAGACGATCGAGTCCGTCGCGCGTCAGCCGGAGCTCCAGGGCCGCCTGACCGGTCTGATGTTCCTCGGCATCGCGTTCACTGAGGCTCTCGCCTTCATCGCGATCGCCGTGGGCTTCATCCCGTTCACCGCCCCCGCCTGATCCGCGTCCCCACCCACTGAAGGAGGTCGGGATGCTGCCCGCAGCCCTCGACGTACGTACGGAAGATGTCAACCCGCTGATTCCAGCGCCCTATGACATCCTCTGGTCGGCGGTTATCTTCGTCGCTCTGCTCATCGTCGTCGCCGTGTACGTCGTTCCTCGCCTGAACAAGGCGCTCGACGCACGGTCGGCGGCCATCGAGGGCGGCCTGAAGAAGGCCGAGGAGGCCCAGGCCGCCGCTGCCGCCGCTCGCGACGAGTACAACGCGCAGCTCGCAGAGGCACGTGCGGAAGCCGCGCGTATTCGCGAGCAGGCGCGCTCCGACGGGCAGGCGATCCTCGCCGAACTCAAGGAGCAGGCGCAGATCGAGGCCGCTCGCGTCACGGCGAGCGCTCAGGCGCAGATCGAGGCCGAGCGCGCGGCTGCGCTGGTCTCCCTGCGTGCCGAGGTCGGCTCCCTCGCGCTCGACCTCGCGTCGGGCGTCATCGGAGAGACTCTCTCGGACGACAAGAAGGCGAAGTCGCTCGTCGACCGTTTCCTCGCCGACCTCGAGGCCGACGAGAAGGCGAAGGCGGGCAAGTAGATGGGTTCGGCGTCACGCGAGGCCCTCGAGGCGGCGAAGCGGAGGCTCGCCGCTGCGCAGGGTGTGACCCTGGCGACGGGTGAGCAGCTTCTGGCTGCGAGTCGTGCGATCGACTCCTCGATCCAGTTGCGTTCCGTGCTCGTCGACTCGTCCGTCCCCGCCGACCGCAAGGCAGGGCTTCTCGCGAGCATCTTCGTGGGGCTCGACTCTGCCGCCGCGGCACTGCTCGACTCGATGGCCGGAGCCCGGTGGTCGAGCGCCGACGAGCTCGTCGCGGGCATCGAAGAGATCGGCATCCGGGCCGTCGCGACGGCATCGGGCGCGAAGGCCGGCATCGAAGATGAGATCTTCGCCTTTGGCCGTGCGGTCACCTCGGATCACGAGCTCGAACTCGCTGTCGGGAGCAAGCTCGGCGCGGCCGAAGACAAGGCCGCTCTGGTCGACGCGCTCTTGGCGGGCAAGTCGTCGCCGTCGACCCTGGTGATCATCCGTCATCTGGTGCAGAGTGCGCGCGGCCGTCGTATCGGGCAGATGCTCGCGGCAGCCGCGGGTGTCGTGGCGGACGCGCATGGCGCGACGGTTGCGACCGTCACCTCTGCGGTGCCGTTGAACGCGGCGCAGCTGAGCACCCTCGAGTCGGCGCTCGGCGCCCGCTACAACAGCACACTTCGCATCAACCTCATCATCGACCCCACCATCGTGGGCGGCCTGCGCGTGCAGATCGGAGACGACGTCATCGACGGCACCGTCGCCTCGCGCCTCGCCGACCTCCGCATCCGACTGGCCGGCTGACCCGGCGCCCACTCCAAGGAAGAGACATGGCAGACATCACGATCAGCCCGGACGAGATCCGCTCCGCGCTCAAGGACTTCGTCGCCGGCTACGAGCCGAGCAAGGCGAGCACGACCGAGGTCGGAACGGTCACCGATGCGGCGGACGGCATCGCCCACGTGGAGGGCCTCCCCGGCGCGATGGCCAACGAGCTCCTGCGCTTCGAGGACGGAACGCTGGGCCTCGCCCTCAACCTCGACGAGGACTCCATCGGTGTCATCGTCCTCGGTGAGTTCACCGGCATCGAAGAGGGACAGGCGGTCACCCGCACGGGCGAGGTGCTCTCCGCCCCCGTCGGCGACGGCTTCCTGGGACGCGTCGTCGACCCGCTCGGCAACCCGATCGACGGCCTCGGCGAGATCGCCGCGGAGGGTCGCCGTGCCCTTGAGCTCCAGGCGCCCGGTGTCATGCAGCGCAAGTCGGTGCACGAGCCGCTTCAGACCGGCATCAAGGCGATCGATGCGATGATCCCCGTCGGCCGCGGACAGCGTCAGCTGATCATCGGCGACCGCCAGACCGGCAAGACGGCCATCGCGATCGACACGATCATCAACCAGAAGGCGAACTGGGACTCGGGCGACGTCTCGAAGCAGGTGCGCTGCATCTACGTCGCGATCGGCCAGAAGGGTTCGACGATCGCCGCCGTGAAGGGCGCCCTCGAGGACGCCGGCGCGATGGAGTACACGACGATCGTCGCCGCGCCCGCCTCCGACCCGGCCGGGTTCAAGTACCTCGCGCCCTACACGGGATCCGCGATCGGGCAGCACTGGATGTACGGCGGCAAGCACGTCCTGATCATCTTCGACGACCTCTCGAAGCAGGCCGAGGCCTACCGTGCCGTGTCGCTCCTGCTGCGTCGCCCGCCGGGTCGCGAGGCGTACCCGGGCGACGTCTTCTACCTGCACTCGCGCCTGCTCGAGCGCTGCGCGAAGCTCTCGGACGAGCTCGGTGCCGGATCCATGACGGGACTCCCGATCATCGAAACGAAGGCGAACGACGTGTCGGCCTACATCCCGACGAACGTCATCTCCATCACCGACGGTCAGATCTTCCTCCAGTCCGACCTCTTCAACGCGAACCAGCGCCCCGCGGTCGACGTCGGAATCTCGGTTTCCCGTGTCGGTGGTGACGCCCAGGTGAAGTCGATCAAGAAGGTCTCGGGAACGCTCAAGCTCGAGCTCGCCCAGTACCGCGCGCTCGAGGCGTTCGCGCTGTTCGCATCCGATCTGGACGCGACGAGCCGTCGTCAGCTCGAGCGCGGTGCGCGCCTCACCGAGCTGCTGCGTCAGCCGCAGTACTCGCCGTTCCCCGTGGAGGAGCAGGTCGTCTCGATCTGGGCGGGCACCAAGGGCAAGCTCGACACCATCCCCGTTGAGGATGTTCTCCGCTTCGAGCGTGAGCTGCTCGACCACCTCGGCCGCAACACCAAGGTGCTCGACACGCTGCGCGAGACCAACGTGCTCGACGACGCCACCGAGGCGGAACTCGAGAAGGCCGTCGACGCGTTCGTACTCGAATTCCAGCCCGGTGGGGGAGTCGACCTCGACGCCCCCGGCCACGAGGAGTTCGAGGCGTCGGAGGCGGAAGACGTGAACCAGGAGCGCATCGTGAAGGGCAAGCGCTGATCCGCTGACGCGGACCACGCCCTCAACGATCACACCGACAGGAAGAGAACGACATGGGAGCCCAGCTTCGGGTCTACCGGCAGAAGATTCGCTCTGCCCAGACGACCAAGAAGATCACCCGTGCCATGGAGCTCATCGCGGCCAGCCGCATCCAGAAGGCGCTTCAGCGGGTCGCGGCCTCGGCGCCGTACGCGCGCGCTGTGACCCGCGCTGTCTCGGCGGTCGCGACCCACTCGAACGTGAGCCACGTGCTCACGACCGAGCCGGAGAACCTGCGTCGCGCAGCGGTCGTCGTCTTCACGTCGGATCGCGGCCTGGCCGGTGCGTTCAATGCCAACGTGCTTCGCGCGAGCGAAGAGCTGACCGCCCTGCTCACCAGCCAGGGCAAGGAGGTCGTCCACTACGTGGTCGGCCGTCGCGGGATCAGCTACTTCAACTTCCGCAAGCGCACGCCCGAGCGAACCTGGACCGGCGACACCGACACCCCCGGCTTCGAGACCGCTCGTGAGATCGGCGACGAGGTCGTTGCGCGTTTCGTGCAGTCGACCGACGAAGGCGGTGTCGACGAGATCCACGTCGTCTACAACCGGTTCGTGTCGATGCTCACGCAGGAGCCGGAAGTCGTCCGTCTGCTCCCGCTTGAGGTCGTCGAGGGCGTCGACGAGCCCGGTGCCGAGATCTTCCCGCTCTACGAGTTCGAACCGGAGCCGGAGCAGGTGCTCGACGCTCTGCTTCCCGTGTACATACAGAGCCGGATCTTCAACGCGCTGCTGCAGTCGGCCGCGTCGAAGCAGGCTGCGACCCAGAAGGCGATGAAGGCGGCGAGCGACAACGCCGACAAGCTCATCCGCGACTACACCCGTCTCGCGAACAATGCGCGCCAGGCGGAGATCACCCAGCAGATTTCCGAGATCGTGGGCGGCGCAGACGCCCTCGGCTCGGCGAAGTAACGATCAGGAAGAGAGACCATGGCTACCGCTACCCAGAAGGCGAAGGCGTCAGAGGCTGCCGCAGCGAGCGTCGGACGTATCGCGCGCGTCACGGGTCCCGTCGTCGACATCGAGTTCCCGCACGACGCGATCCCGGACATTTACAGCGCGCTGCAGACCGAGATCACGCTCGGCGGCGAGACGACCACGCTCACCCTCGAGGTCGCCCAGCACCTCGGGGATGACCTCGTGCGCGCGATCGCCCTCAAGCCCACCGACGGTCTCGTCCGCGGCCAGGAGGTGCGCGACACCGGTGCACCGATCTCCGTCCCGGTTGGCGACGTCACCAAGGGCAAGGTCTTCAACGTCACCGGCGACGTCCTCAACCTCGGCGAGGGCGAGAAGCTCGAGATCACCGAGCGTTGGCCGATTCACCGCAAGCCTCCGGCATTCGACCAGCTCGAGTCGAAGACGCAGCTCTTCGAGACGGGCATCAAGGTCATCGACCTTCTCACCCCGTACGTGCAGGGTGGAAAGATCGGCCTCTTCGGTGGCGCGGGCGTGGGCAAGACGGTCCTCATCCAGGAGATGATCCAGCGCGTCGCCCAGGACCACGGCGGTGTGTCGGTGTTCGCCGGTGTCGGCGAGCGCACTCGTGAGGGCAACGACCTCATTCACGAGATGGAAGACGCCGGCGTCTTCGACAAGACCGCTCTGGTCTTCGGCCAGATGGACGAGCCCCCGGGGACGCGTCTCCGCGTGGCCCTGTCGGCGCTGACGATGGCGGAGTACTTCCGCGACGTTCAGAAGCAGGACGTGCTGCTCTTCATCGACAACATCTTCCGCTTCACCCAGGCCGGTTCCGAGGTGTCGACGCTGCTCGGCCGCATGCCGTCCGCGGTGGGATACCAGCCCAACCTCGCGGACGAGATGGGTGTTCTGCAGGAGCGCATCACCTCGACCCGCGGACACTCGATCACCTCGCTGCAGGCGATCTACGTGCCGGCGGACGACTACACGGACCCCGCGCCGGCGACGACCTTCGCGCACCTCGACGCGACCACCGAGCTCTCGCGTGAGATCGCGTCGAAGGGTCTTTACCCTGCGGTCGACCCGCTCTCGTCGACGAGCCGGATCATGGACCCCCGCTACCTCGGCGAGGACCACTACCGTGTGGCGACTGCCGTGAAGGCGATCCTGCAGAAGAACAAGGAACTGCAGGAGATCATCGCGATCCTCGGTGTGGACGAGCTCTCCGAGGAAGACAAGATCACCGTGTCGCGTGCGCGCCGGATCCAGCAGTTCCTCTCGCAGAACACCTACATGGCGAAGAAGTTCACCGGTGTCGAGGGCTCGACCGTCCCGCTGCGCGACACGATCGAGTCGTTCGACGCGATCGTCCGCGGTGACTTCGACCACGTGGCCGAGCAGGCGTTCTTCAACGTCGGCCCGATCTCGGACGTCGAGGAGCGCTGGGCGCAGCTTCAGAAGGAGAACGGCTGATCATGGCGCTCAACGTCGCCGTCGTCTCGGCTGAGCGCGAGTTGTGGTCGGGTGAGGCCACCCAGGTGGTCGCCCGCACCACCGAGGGCGAGATCGGTGTGCTCAGCGGGCACGAGCCGATCCTCGCCGTCCTCGCGCCGGGGGAGTCGCGGGTCACCGCGCTCGACGGCAGCGTCGTGACGGCACGCGTGGAAGACGGCTTCCTGTCGGTTCAGGGCGACACCGTGACGATCGTGGCGGGCACCGCTGAGCTGGTCTGACTCGGGTTCGTCCGCCGAGCGGCGGGCCGGGCTGATTAGGGTGTGTCCATGCTGATCGTGATGGCGGGGCTCCCCGCAGCGGGCAAGTCGACGATCGCCGAGGTCGTCGGCAACCGTTGTGGCATCCCGGTGATCTCCGTCGACCCGATTGAGACGGCGATCCTCTCGGCAGGGATAGACGCCGATCAGCCGACCGGCCTGGCCGCATACCTCGTCGCCGATGCGTTCGCCGATGCCGTTCTCGGCGGTGGCGGGAGCATCATCGTCGACGCGGTGAATGCGGTGAGCCCCGCTCGGGAGCAGTGGTTGAAGCTGGCCGAGCGTCGCTCAGCCGACATCCGGTTCATCGAGGTGGTGTGCTCCGATCAACAACTGCATCGGGAGCGTATCGAGGCGCGCGCTGCGCGGCTCGCGGAGACCGCCCTTCCTGGTGCGTTCGCGGTCGAGCAGAGCCTCGACGAGTGGGAGGACTGGAGCGGCCCGAGTGGAGCGATCGCACGGATCACTCTCGACTCGATCGACGCCCTCGGCGTGAATGTGGAACGCGCGCTCGCGTTCCTCGACCGCTGACGTGCTGATCCTGCTTCCGCCCTCCGAGACGAAGCGGACGGGTGGGGCGAACGGTTCGCGTCTTGAGCTGGATGCTCTCGCGTTCCCGGCGCTGAACACCGCTCGCGTGGAGGCGCTCGATGCGCTCGTCGCGGTGTCGAGTGATCCCGACGCCGCCCGTGCTGCGCTCAAGCTGAGCGCCCGGCAAGCACCGGAATCCGAGCGCAACCGCACGCTCTGGACGGCACCGGTGATGCCTTCGATCGATCGCTACGACGGAGTCCTCTTCGATGCGCTCGGCGCGGGGACGCTGCCACCCGATGCGCGCGCGTTCGCCCACGCGCATCTCGCGATCTCATCGGCGCTCTTCGGGCTCACGCGGGCGCTCGATCCGATACCCGCGTACCGGATGTCCGCCGACTCCCGCGTGCCGGGAATCCGACCGAAGCACGCCTGGTCGCACCTCGTCTCGGCCGAGCTCGCCTCGGTGAGCGGGGTGATCCTCGACCTGCGGTCCGAGGCCTATGCTGCCCTCGGCCCGGCTCCCCGACGCGAGGGGTCGGTGTATGCGCGCGTCGTGACGGACGAGGGCGGGCGCCGCCGGGCGCTCAACCACTTCAACAAGGCGGGCAAGGGACGCCTGGTGCGTTCGCTGCTGCTCGCCGGCATCGACCACCCGGACCTGGCGTCGCTGCTCGCGTGGTCTCAATCGACCGGGATCCGCCTCGAACGCGGCGCTCCCGGCGAGCTCGAACTCGTGGTCGAGGAATCGTCGGCGATCCACTAGGCTCGCGACCGAGTACAGCGGCGCGCTGCATCCCCCCGAAGGTGCGACCGGTCGCGACGACGATGCCTGTTCTCAGAACCACTACGAGAACAGGAGGGTGAGGCGATGGCTGCGCGCGACATCGCGCCGGGCGCATCCGGCGACCCGGGAATCCGCCTCGACGCGTTCGAGAACGTCCCGGAATACGAGGAGCTTCGTTCGGCGATCGCCAATCGAGACTGGGTACAGCTGGACGACGAGCTCACCCGTTGGGACCCGGACGAGGTCGGGCACGCGATGCTCCTGATGGGGGGCGCGGACAGCATCGGTCCTGATCTGGAGGCCGCGCTGCTGGTCATCCCGCATTCCACCGCTCTCATCTCGGCGGTTGCGTATCACGGGATCCAGCGCGCCTGGCGGGCACGTAGCAACGCCCCCGGCCAGCAGGTCACTCGGGCGCAGTTCGAGGAGTTCTGGCGGATGCTCGATCGCGTCGAGCCGACCCTGATCGAGCTCTGCGCGCGGCATCCGCGCTATGCGCCCGCCTGGGTCGCGCGAGAGACCACGGCGTTGGGTCTCGAGCTGGGACGTTCAGAAGTTCGGCGACGTTACGACCGCGCGGTCGCCGAGCGTCCTCTGTTCTCCGCGCAACTCACCCTCCAGCAGGCTTTGCAACCCAAGTGGGGTGGGAACCTGGACGAAGCAACGACTTTCGCTCGGCAGGCCACCGAGGAGTCCGCGGACGGCTCCAACTCCGGCGCTCTGATCGCGATGCACCACGTCGAACGCTGGTCGGAGATCGGCGGCGACGACTCGGTGCGCTACATGGCCCGGGACGACGTGCTCGCGGAGCTGAGATGGGCGGCGGCGCGCTCGGTGCTGCATCCCGCGCACGTCATGAGCCCTCTCGGGGTGCACGCCCACAACATCTTCATGTTCGCCTTCTGGCTCGGCGGGCACCACCGAGACGCCGCCGGGCACCTCCCATTCATCGGAACTCGAGCCTCGGCAGGGATTTGGACGTATTGGTCGACGGAGCAGGTCGACTTGAAACGAGCGTGGAAAGAGATCGGCGCTGCGCGTCAGGGGAGCGCCGCATGAGCGGGGTGAGCACACGTGCCGATGTGACCGAGTACGCACAGGCAGAGGGAATCGTGTCGGCGGGAGAGGTCGACGGCGTGCCTGTGTTCTACGCGCCTTCGCCCGGTCCGGCCGCGGCGGGTCTGATGTTCAGGGTCGGCATGGCCGACGAGCCACTTCGTCTCTCCGGAATCTCGCACCTGATCGAGCACCTCGTGCTGCATGGGGACGAGGTGGCGGGTCTTCACCGCAACGGCATGACGGCCGATTACGTCACCCACTTCGTGACCTCGGGTTCGGAGGCGGAGATCGTCCAGCACCTCAACCGGGTCTGTGCCGCGCTGCGAGAGCTGCCGCTCGAGCGTCTTGAGACGGAACGCAAGATCCTCAGGACCGAGGAGCAGGGAAGGGCGAACGGCGTGACAGCCGCGCTGCGCCGGGAGCGGCACGGGGCGAGCGGGGCGGCTGTCATGTCCTATTCCGAGCTGGGCATCGAGACCATCACGCCGCACGACCTGCAGGCGTGGGCCAGCGAGCGCTTCACGCGCGACAACGCCGTGCTCTGGATCACGGGGGACAGCATCCCGGAGGGGCTCGATCTGCGCCTCCCCAGCGGATCCTGGCGCCCCATCCTGCCGGAGAACGAGGTGTTGGCTCTGCCTGCGTGGATCAAGGGCGGCGACGGTCTGATCGGCATCGACGTGGTCGTTCCCCATTCGCCAAGATCGGTGCTGTTCGCGTATCTCCTGCGAGCGACCTTGTTCCGTGTCCTTCGTGTCGAGGGCGGTCTGAGCTACTCGATCGACGTCCAGATCGAGCAATGCGGTCCGGATGAGATTCGCGTGACGATCGTCGCCGATGCCTTGCCCGAACAGCAGGCAGCGGTCGTGGGGGAGATCGTCGATACTCTGGCCGCCCTCCGGGTGGGTCGAATCGATGACCACGACCTCGATGTGGCGCGCGCGACGATGCTCGACACGATGGATGACCGCATCCCGTCGCCGTCGTTGCTGGCGACCGTTGCGCACGCCTTTCTGAGTGGTCGGTCGGTCGTTGATGCTGATGACCGACGACGACTGATCGAGGAGGTCACGCTCGACCAGTTGCGGGAGCAGGTCGATGCCTACTGGGAGGCGGCGCTGTGGCGGATCCCCTCCGGAGGCGTGAGCTGGGCTGGTATCGCGCCGGCTCCGCGCTGGTCCTCGAGTGTTGTCGAGGGCTCGTGGTTCGCGGTCTCGGGCTCGTCTGCCCATCTCGTCGTGGGGGAGGCGGGGGTATCGTCGTCCACTCCCGAGGGCCCGTCGACTGTCCTCTTCGAGGACTGTGTCGCCTGCCTCGCCTGGCCGGACGGTCGCCGGATCCTCATCGGAGCTGACGCATTCGTGGTGGAGATCGAGCCGACGCTCGTGCCGCTCCTCGACCGCGAGAGACGCGACGCGATCGATGCGGCGGTCACGGCGGTCATGATCGCGCGTCCTCCGCGGTCGCCCTGGGACATTCCGCAGCCGCCGGTCGATCCGGTCGCGCCTCGCAGACGCGGACTCGGCGTGTGGGCGCTCGTGGTCGGTTCTTGGCTCGGGCTCTTCGGCCTCGTGGGCGTCGCCGTAGGAAGCGAACTGACCGGGAGTGTCGGCCAGCTCGATTCCGATGGAATGCTCATTACTCCGAGCGTTGTAATCACCTCGTGGGTGCTCGTGGGAGTTTGTGCTGCGGGCTCCGCAGCGCTGATCGCGGGCTGGATACGTCGCGTGCGTTGGCGGCGATCGACGGTGGGCAAGGGATAGCGCCTTCACATGCCACTCATAGAGGCGGCGGCGGAAGCCTCGGATAAGGGGCTGAACTCGATCCAGTACTACCTGATCCTCGCCGCGATCATCGCTGGTCTGATGGGGGTGATGCGGCTCGCCGCAAACCGTCGCAACCGTGCCAGAACAGAGGATGCCGCTGTGGCACGGGGCGTAGCTCCGTGGGGGCCGTGGGCGGTTGCACAGGGCCCGGCTGTGCCGCATAGGACATTCGTGATCGCACCGGCACCGCCTCTCAGTGAGTCTGTCGAGCGGCTTCGGGCGGTCCTCGCCGATCCGACCCCTATGCCGCGAATCACGCGCTACACGCGACCGGTGGTCGTGGCTGATCCCTCGTCCCTGGTGATCTCCACGAAGCACCGGGCGTTCCTGACCATCCCCGCGTCGTCGATCGTCTCGATCGACTCGGGCATCGAGGCGCTTCGCCCGAAGGGTGTCATCGGCCCCAGAAAGTTCCCCGCGGTTCGGGTGTCTGTCCGTCGCGGTGACGAGACGGCCACCATCGCCCTGCCTCCGATCACCGGCATGTACGACAAGGTCCGCCAGGCGGATGCTGCGGCTCTCGCCGCGGAACTCGCCGGCCTGCTCGGCGTACCGGTGGAGTGACCGCGGCAGGCGCGCGGTGACTACTCCTTACGCCGCGCGCCAGCAGCCGCGGACGTGGTCGTCGACGAGCCCGGCGGACTGCATGAGCGCGTACATCGTGGTGGGGCCGACGAAACGATAGCCGACCTTCTTGAGCGCCTTGCTCAGCGCGGCCGCTTCGGCCGTCACGGCGGGTATCTCGGCGAGCGATCCCGGGCGGCTCGCGGCAGGCGGGGGAGCGTACGACCAGATCAGGCGATCGAGTGCGCCCGGGTCGTCCGCGATGAGCAGACGGGTCACCTGCGCGTTCGAGATCGTCGCCTCAACCTTCGCGCGGTTGCGGATGATCCCCGGATCCGCGAGCAGCCGCTGCACGTCGGCCGTGTCGAAGTCGGCGACCGCATCGATCTCGAAGTCACGGAACGCCTCCCGGAAGGTCGGCCGTCGCCGGAGGATCGTGATCCACGAGAGGCCCGCCTGGAAGCCCTCGAGGCTGAGCTTCTCGAACAACGGTCGATCTCCGTGCAGCGGGTACCCCCACTCTTCGTCGTGATACCGCCGATACTCGGCGTCATCACCGGCCCACCCGCAGCGTGCCCGACCGTCCTCTCCGACGAGGACGTTCTCTCGGATCACGCGGCGTCGCTCTCGTCGAATCCGGGAAGCGTCGTCGCTGCGTCGCTCGCCGTCGTCGCTGCGGCCGCCGGGACGGTGTGTGCGATGCCCTCGTGCGCGAGCAGCCACGACTTCGTGGGGATGCCCTCGCCGCCCGAGTAGCCCGTGATAAGTCCGGATGAGCCGAGCACGCGGTGGCAGGGGACGAGGATCGGCACAGGGTTCGCGCCCACAGCGCCGCCGACCGCGCGACCGGCGGTCGCCCGCCCGGTCGCCTGCCCGAGTTCCCCGTAGGAGACGACCTCGCCCCACTCGAGCTCGACGAGCTGCTCCCAGACCGCGAGCTGGAACGCCGTGCCTGCGAGCGAGACGGGCACGTCGAATTCGCGGCGATTGCCCGCGAAGTACTCCGCAAGTTGGGCCACAGCTCGATCGGTGACTGCGTCAGGCTTCTCCGGCAGGTCGTCGTGGGGCAGCATGCCGTCGCGCTCGATCGCGAGCGACACGATCGCCCGACCGTTGCCGACCACCTCGATCCGACCGATCGGGGTGTCGAGGCGACGAAGTGCGGCGGGGGAGGGCGTGCTGGTCATGATGCGAGCGTAGCTGCGGCCTCCGACGTCGACTGGCGGAAATCGGACGTCGCGGAACGGGTGTTCTCGAGGCCTGCTGGGGAGGAGGCGATGTCTAGGCTCGGTGTATGCAGACCCGCACTCTCGGAACGTCATCCCTCTCCGTCAGCGTCGTCGGCCTCGGCTGCAACAACCTCGGACGCATCGGCACGTTCACCGAGACACAGGAGGGTGCAACCGACGTCGTCCTCGCGGCCCTCGATGCCGGTGTGACCTTCTTCGATACCGCGGACATCTACGGAGCCGAGTACGGTCTCTCCGAAACGCTTCTGGGGGCGGCCCTCCGCGGGCGCCGAGACGAGGCAGTCATCGCGACGAAATTCGGCCACCAGCAGTTCGCGGCCCCTCTCGCCTCGGTCGGACCTCGCGGCGGGCGTGCCTACATCCGTGCTGCCGTCGAGGGCTCGCTCGCTCGGCTCGGCACGGATCGCATCGACCTCTATCAGTTGCACACACCCGATCCGGTCACCCCGATCGAGGAGACCCTCTCGGCACTCGATGAGCTGGTGCGCGAGGGAAAGGTCCTGGCGATCGGCCACTCGAACTTCGATGGGACCCAGATCCGCGCGGCCGCCGCAGCCGCCCACGCAGCGGGCCTCACCCCGTTCGCTTCGGCGCAGAACGAGTACAGCCTGCTGGCGCGCAGCGTCGAGACGGATGTCCTTCCGGCCGTGCGCGAGCACGGACTGGGCTTCCTGCCGTTCTTCCCGCTTGCCAACGGCCTCTTCACCGGCAAGTTCAGCCGCAGCGAACGACCCGCCGACTCCCGCATCGCTCGGCAGCGGCCGCACATCGCCGACGACGCGCCGTGGGACGCGATCGAGGCCTTCGAGCGATTCGCTGCAGACCGCGGGATCGGCATCCTGGAAGCCACCCTGGGATGGCTGCTCGCGCGACCCGAGCTCTCGAGCGTCATCGCGGGTGCGACGCGCCCCGAGCAGATCCGCCAGAATGCCGAGGCGGGATCGGGATGGCGGCCGGACGCCGACGAGGTCGCCGCGATCGAGGCGCTGTTCCCCGCATCCTGAGGCCCAGCGGCCCGTGAGCCTCAGCTCGCGTACGCGGCGATCGTCACATTGAGGCTGCCCGCGAACAGCAGCCACGCGGCGTACGGACACAGCAGCAGGCCGGCGAGTCGACTGATCGGCCAGAAGCGCAGAATCGTGTACAGCACGGCGAGCAGCATCGCGATGAGGATCGCGAAGGCAAGCCAGAGCGCTGCGACACCCATCGCCGGGTAGAGGGCGAAGAAAACGGGTGCCCAGGCGGCGTTTATGGCGAGCTGGACGCCGTACGCGAGGAGCGCCCCGCCGACCCGCTCCTGGGTGCGCTGCCGCCAGACGAGCCACGCGGCGACCGCCATGAGCAGGTACAGCACGGTCCACACCGGCGCGAAGACGATGTCGGGCGGGGTCCACTGGGGCTTCTCCGCGGTCGCGTACCACCCCGTCACGTGCGACACGGTCGCGAGCGCGCTGATCGAGCCGACCCCCACCGCGAGAACGATCGATCCGAGCAGGGCGAAGGTCGACACCCCCGGATGTGCGGCGCTGCGGATGTGCGCGCCCAGCGGCTCGCTCGCCTCGGTCATACGCCACCACCCCCGAATCTCACGGTATCCGGACGCGGGTGTCCCCACGCGGGGGTTGACGCGTCGACCGGGGCGTGGCAGCGGCCGGGCCTGGTCAGTGCCCGATGAGGGGCCCGAGTGCGCGCGCGACGAGCGATGGGCGGCCGGTGAGGCCCTCCTCGGCATCCGCGACGCCCATCGCAGCGAGCCCGGCGTTCGCTCCGAGGAAGCGGAAGGGCTCGACCTCCCAGTCGGGGGATCGGTGGCCCACCCAGGGCAGGCGCACGAGCTCGCTGTCGGTGCCGGAGAGAAGATCGGCGAGAGTGCGCCCGGCGAGGTTCGTAGTCGACAGACCGTCGCCGACATAGCCTCCGGCCCACGCGATCCGGGTGCGGGGATCGAAGCGCACCCCGGCGTGCCAGTCGCGCGGCACTCCGAGCGGACCACCCCACCGGTGGGTGACCTCGACGTCGCCGATCGCGGGGAACAGTTCCCCGAGGGTGCGGCGCAGATGGCTGAATACGCGCTCGACCCGGTCGTAGCCCGGACGGATCGCACTGCCGAAGTGGTAGCGCGCGCCTCGCCCCCCGAAGGCGAACCGGTCGTCGGCGGTGCGCTGTCCGTAGACCAGCAGGTGCCGGTAGTCGCTGAAGGTGCGTCCGTGCGGCACATCGATCTCGTCCCACACAGCGGCGGGCAGGGGTTCGGTCGCGATCATGAGCGAATAGAGCGGGAGGATCCGGCGGTGCGTCTGCGCGAGCCCCGCGCCGTACCCCTCCACGGCGAGCACGATGCGATCGCAGCTGACGACGCCACGATCGGTCTCCACCCGGCCCGGATCGACGCGGGTCACCGTCGTGCCCTCCGCGATCCGCACGCCGCGCGCCTCGACGGCGCGGGCGATCCCGCGCACCAGCTTGGCGGGGTGTACCCGGGCGCAGCTCGGATCGAAAACCGCCCCGGTCGCGCCGGCCGCGCGGACCGCGTCAGCATCCCACCACTCGAGCGGATCGACCCCGAAATCGGCGGCCTCGTCGACATCCGCCCGTCCCGCCCGCTCTTGCACGACCGAGCGGGTGTAGAGCACCGTGCCGCCACGCACATAGTCGCAGTCCACACCGGCCTCGGCGGCGGCGCGTCCGACTTCATCGACGGTGCCGATCATGGCGCGTCGCATCGCGACGGCACCCTCGCGGCCGTGCGTGCGGGCGAGCGAGGAGGCGGACCGCGGGAACAGCGCGCTGCACCAGCCGCCGTTGCGCCCGGAGGCGCCGAACCCCGCGATCTCTTTCTCGATCACCAAGATGCGGGCGGTGGGTTCCCGTTGGGCGAGATACCAGGCCGTCCACAGGCCGGTGAGGCCCCCGCCCACGATGACGACGTCGGCATCCGTCGGACCGTCGAGGCTTGGACGCTGCGCCAGGTCGTCGCCGTCGGCGGCGACCGAGTCGTGCCAGTACGAGATCTCGCGGTAGCCGCCGCCTGCCGGGGTGTTCAGAGTCGTGTCCACGCCTCGGTCAGAACGCCGCGGAGGATCCCCTCGATCTCGTCGAACTCGGCAGGCCCGATCGTGAGCGGCGGCGCGAGCTGCACCACCGGATCGCCGCGGTCGTCGGCGCGGCAGTAGAGCCCCGCGTCGAACAGCGCCCTCGAGAGGAACCCGCGCAGCAGCCGCTCCGACTCGTCGTCGTCGAAGGTTTCGCGCGTGACCTTGTCTTTCACGAGCTCGATGCCGAAGAAGTACCCGTCGCCGCGCACATCACCGACGATCGGAAGGTCGAGCAGACGCTCGAGCGCCGCGCGGAACACGGGGGAGTTCTGCTTGACGTGATCGACGAGCCCCTCCTCTTCGAAGATGGCGAGGTTCTCGAGCGCCACGGCCGACGAGACGGGATGCCCGCCGAAGGTGTACCCGTGGTAGAAGGCGGTCGTGCCGTGGCGGAAGGGCTCGTAGAGGCGATCGCTCACGATGCAGGCGCCGATCGGCGAGTATCCGCTCGTCATGCCCTTGGCGCACGTGATCATGTCGGGGCGGATGTCGTAGGTCGTCGAGGCGAACATGTCGCCGATGCGTCCGAACCCGGTGATCACCTCGTCGGCGACGAGAAGCACGTCGTACTTGTCGCAGATCTCACGGACCCGCTGGAAGTATCCGGGGGGCGGAGGGAAGCATCCGCCGGAGTTCTGAACAGGCTCGAGGAACACGGCCGCCACCGTCTCGGGGCCTTCGAAGAGGATCATCTCCTCGATGCGGTTGGCTGCCCAGCGCCCGAATCCCTCGAGCGACTCGCCCTCGTATCCGGCCTCGGCGGCACGGTAGAAGTTGGTGTTGGGGACGCGGAATCCGCCCGGCGTGATCGGCTCGAACATCTCCTTCATCGCCGGGATGCCGGTGATGGCGAGTGCGCCCTGCGGAGTGCCGTGGTACGCGACGTAGCGCGAGATCACCTTGTGCTTCGTGGGGCGCCCCTGGAGCTTCCAGTAGTACTTCGCGAGCTTGAAGGCCGTCTCGACAGCCTCCCCTCCGCCCGTCGTGAAGAACACGCGGTTGAGGTCGCCCGGCGCGTAATCGGCGAGTCGGTCGGCGAGCTCGATGGCTGCGGGGTGGGCGTAGGACCACAGGGGGAAGAAGGCGAGCTCCTCGGCCTGCTTCGCGGCCGTCTCGGCGAGACGACGACGTCCGTGCCCCGCGTTCACGACGAACAGCCCCGAGAGGCCGTCGAAGTAGCGCTTGCCGTGGGAGTCCCAGATGTGGTGACCCTCGCCCTTGACGATGATCGGAGCACCGTGCTCCTCGAGCACCGACTGGCGTGCGAAGTGCATCCAGAGGTGGTCCTTGGCCTTCTGCTGCAGCTCGGCGTCGGTCTGCGCGCTCAGGGCGTTGTCGGTCATGGTCATGGTGCGATCACCTGGTTCCCCAGTTGTAGAGCTGCTTGTGCAGCTTGAGATAGACGAAGGTCTCGGTGGACTGCACGCCCTCGATGGTGCGGACGCGCTCGTTGAGCAGCTCGATCAGGTCGTCGTCGTTCTCGCAGACGACTTCGGCGAGCAGGTCGAAGCTGCCGGCGGTGAGCACCACGTAGTCGACCTCGGGGATCTCGCCCAATCGCTCGGCGACCGCTCGGCTGTCGCCGGTCACGCGCACGCCCACCATGGCCTGCCGGAAGAATCCGAGCTGCATCGGATCCGTCACCGCGACGACCTGCATGACCCCGGCCTCGGTGAGCTTCTGCACACGCTGGCGCACAGCGGCCTCCGAGAGGCCCACGGCCTTGCCGATCTCGGCGTACGACCGTCGACCGTCCGCCTGCAGCTGCTCGATGATCGCCTTCGACACGTCGTCGAGCACGGGCGGGCGGCTGCGCGGGGTCATGCGCCCGATTCTCTCATCCGACACCCACTCCGACAAGCGAATCCGCAACATCAGGCGTCACTTGCGACGGAATCAGCAGTTCCGTGGTGCTGGAACTGCGATTAGGGTGTGGGCATGGCCGATCGGATCCTGCGCAACTTCATCAATGGCGAATATGTCGATGCCCGCGGCGACGACAGTTTCGCGGTCATCGACCCCGCGACCGAGCAGAGCTATGCGAGCTCGCCGGTGTCGGGTCAGGCGGACGTCGACGCCGCGTTCGCGGCCGCGGCGACGGCCTTCGAGACCTGGGGGGAGTCGACCCCCGCCGAGAGGCAGCTCGCTCTCTTCCGGATCGCGGACCGCATGGAGGAGCGCGCCGAGGAGTTCGCCGACCTCGAGTCGCAGGACACCGGCAAGCCCCGTGCGAGCCTCGTCGACGACGAGATCATGCTCTCGGTCGACCAGATCCGCTTCTTCGCCGGAGCTGCTCGGAACCTCGAGGGGCGCGCCACTGCGGAGTACATGAAGGACCACACGAGCTCCATCCGTCGCGAGCCGATCGGCGTCGTCGGGCAGGTGACCCCCTGGAACTACCCCCTCAACATGGCCGTGTGGAAGTTCGCCCCGGCCATCGCTGCGGGCAACACGAGCGTGCTGAAGCCCTCCGACACGACGCCCCAGTCGACCCTGCTGCTCGCCGAGATCGCTGCGGAGTTCCTCCCGGCGGGCGTGCTCAACGTCATCACCGGCGACCGGACGACCGGCGCGAAGATGATCGAGCACCGAACCCCGCAGATGGTGTCCATCACCGGATCCGTGCGGGCAGGCATGGAGGTCGCGCGCGCCGCGTCGTCCGACCTCAAGCGCGTCCACCTGGAGCTCGGCGGCAAGGCGCCCGTCATCGTCTTCCCGGATGCCGACATGGCGGCGGCTGCGGAGGGCATCGCGACGGCCGGCTATTTCAACGCCGGGCAGGACTGCACGGCGGCGACCCGCGTTCTCGTGCATCGTGACGCGCACGACGACTTCCTCGCCGCGCTGTCCGCATGGGTTCGCGAGAACGTGTCGACGGGCGACCCCCACGACCCGGACACCTTCTACGGGCCGGTCAACAACCAGAACCAGCTCGATCGCGTGCTGGGCATGCTCGGTGCTCTTCCCTCCCACGCCGAGGTGGTCGCGGGCGGTGGACGCAAGGAGGGGAACGGCTACTACATCGAGCCGACGATCGTCGACGCGCTCCGCCAGGACGACGACGCGATCCAGACGGAGATCTTCGGTCCCGTGATCACCGTGCAGACCTTCGCCGACGAGGCCGAAGCGCTCGCGTGGGCGAACGGGGTGCAATACGGCCTGTCATCGAGCGTGTGGACGTCGGATCACGGGCGGGCCATGCGGTTCGCGAAGCGCCTCGACTTCGGGTGCGTGTGGATCAACACGCACATCCCGCTCGTGGCCGAGATGCCCCACGGAGGCTTCAAGCACTCCGGGTACGGCAAGGATCTCTCGATGTACGGCTTCGAGGACTACACGCGCGTGAAGCACGTCATGAGCTACATCGGAGCGTGACGGACGGTTCCTCCACAACCCACCCCCTCGGGGGATGGGGCTCCCCGCAACGACAGGCGAGAATGGGAGGATCGGGAGGGGGGTGAGCCGCGCGTGCACGATGACATGGACGACACGGTTCCTCAAGCCGTGCGTGAGCGCATCGCGCGCACGACGGTTGACGCCGAGGACGTTGACGTCGTCCTGGGCGACACCGTTGCGCGTCCGGGCAGTCGACCCTCGTCACCGGTATCGGTGGAGCCGCCTCCCGTTCCCGCGGCGCTGCTCCCGCATCACCGGATCCGCATCGGCGACGGCGCGCCCGTCGAGCTCGACCGTCCGATCCACATCGGGCGCCGCCCCACCGGCGCGCGTGTGCCACAGCCTGTGCCTCCGCGCCTCCTCGAGGTCGAGAGTCCGGCGGGTGGCATCTCTGCGACGCACCTCGAACTGCGCGAACTGGGCGGAACGGTCGTCGCGACCGACATGCGCACCTTGAACGGCAGCGAGGTCCGCGTCCCCGGTTCGCCGGTGCGCGCACTCGGACGCGGCGAGTCGGTGGTCGTCACCCCCGGCACGCGGATCGATCTCGGTGAGGGTGTCGTCATCGAAGTGCTCACACCGGGGCGACCGGGAGGTGCGCGATGACGCGACACGGAGTCGATGCCGCACGCCAGTCGTTCCCCGTGCCAGGGCGGCCCGGCGAGGTCGTCGCGCTCGGCTGGGCGGCCGCGACCGATGTCGGACGGCGACGCCAGACCAACGAAGACAGCCTCGTCGTGGTGCCTCCCGTCTTCGCAGTTGCCGACGGCATGGGCGGGCACACCGCGGGCGACCGGGCGAGCGCCGCCGCAGCGGAGCGGCTGTCTGCTCTCGGGGATCGCGACGACATCGATTCCGAGGTCGTGATCGGTGCGTTGCGCCAAGCGGCGCACGACATCGACGAGCTCGCCGAGCTGCTGCCCCTCGGTGCGGGCACGACGGTCACGGGTGCGGTACTGGAGCTCGCCGGAGGACCCCCGAGGTTCCTGGTCTTCAACGTCGGCGACAGCCGTGTGTACGGGTTCGAGGGTAACGAGCTCATCCAGATCACTCACGATCATTCGGTGGTGCAGGAGCTCGTCGATGCGGGGCTGATCGACGCGCAGGATGCCGAGGCGCATCCGGAGTCGAACGTCGTCACTCGCGCTCTCGGGTTCCGTGAGGATCCGCAGCCCGATTTCTGGGAGATCCCGCTTCGCGCCGGCATGCGCCTGCTTCTGTGCTCCGACGGGCTCACCAAGGAGCTGTCGGCTTCACGCATCCACCTGCACCTCGCGGCGCGTCTCTCGCCGGCCGAGACGGCCGGAGCGCTCGTCGACGCAGCTCTTGCCGCAGGGGGGCGCGACAACGTCACGGTCATCGTCCTGGACGTGCTCGACGCACCCGCACACGTGTCGGCACCGCATGCCGACGACGCCGCCGGGGCGAGGGGGTGACCATGGCGCGACGACTTCCCTCCCAGCCGCCCGTCCTGCCCGGGTTCTCCTACGTCCACGTGCTCGGTTCCGGCGGCTTCGCCGACGTCTTCCTGTACGAGCAGAACATGCCGCGTCGCCAGGTGGCGGTGAAGGTCATGCTGAGCGAGGTCGTCAACGACCAGGTTCGGCAGATGTTCCAGGCAGAGGCCAACCTCATGGCCCAGCTGAGCGCACACCCGTCGATCCTTACGGTGTATCAAGCGAGCGTCTCGAGCGATGGCCGCCCCTATCTCGTCATGGAGCTCTGCTCGGCCGCGCTCTCTGAGCGTTACCGACGCGAGCCGCTGCCCGTCGCGGAGGTCCTCCGGATCGCGGTCAAGATCGGCTCGGCCATCGAGACCGCGCACCGTGCCGGTGTGCTGCACCGCGACATCAAGCCTTCGAACATCCTCCTGACGGCATATGGGCATCCCGTGCTCTCGGACTTCGGCATCGCGTCGACCCTCACGGCGCAGCGCGAGCAGGATTCCGTGGGCCTGTCGATTCCGTGGTCGGCACCCGAGGTGCTGCTCGACGAGACGCCCGGCACCATCGCCTCGGAGGTCTGGTCGCTCGGGGCGACGGTGTACTCGCTGCTGGCTGGGCGCTCGCCGTTCGAGATCCCGGGCGGATCGAACTCCTCGTCCGATCTCATGGCACGGATCGGGAAGGCGCGGCCGCAGTCGATCGGGCGCCCGGATGTGCCCGCGAGCCTCGAGGCGCTGCTGCGGCGCTCGATGGCTCGGCGCGCCGATCAGCGACCCGGAAGCGCGCTCGAGTTCGTGCGGGAGCTGCAGCTCGTGGAGGCAGAGCTCGGCATCCCGCAGACCTCGGCCGAGATCGTCATGGAGGAGTGGGCGCTCGGCACCGTGGCCGACGATGAGGACCGCACTCGTTTGCGTCCGGTCGCCACCGGCTCGGCACCCCCGCGATCGGGCGGCCGTCGCCGACGTACTCCGGCGCGGGCCCAAGCGGCGTATGCACCGGTCGGCACCGTCCGCGAGCCGAGTGCGCCGGCATCCGGGCCGTTCTCGAAGTCGCGACCCGCGGAGGCGGGGCCGCGCGCGCGGGGAGTGGCATGGGTGCTCGCCGCGGCCGCACTCCTCGTGACAGGACTCGGTGCGACCGCACTCGTCGTGCTGCTGCGCACGTTGGGCAGCGACGTCCCCGTCGTGAGTGACATCGATGCCCGACTCGACTCCGGCGGGCGTATCGAGTTCAGCTGGCGGGATCCCGGCCTCTCGGAAGGCGATCGGTACCAGGTGCAGGTCGTCGACGAGGGCGTCGCCGCGACCCCGACCCTGCAGGAGTCGGCGGTCTTCGTGGTCGACGCCGACCCGGGCGACACCGTCTGTGTGACGGTGGCCGTGAACCGGGAGGGGGCGACCGGCGCCTCGAGCTCCGAGAAGTGCGTGGAAGCGGCCGAGGGCTGATATGGCCTCATGGCTCTCCGCCCACCATTCGCTCGTGGCGACTGCTACGAGCGGCACCGTCGTGGCGGCGCTCGTGGCGGCGCTCGCGGTCGTCTCGACGGGATATACCGCACAGCGGATGGATCTGAGTGATCCGTCCGTATGGGTCGCCGGTGGCGAACGCCAAGCGATCGGACGGGCGAACACACTCGTGCGCGAGCTCGACAGCGTCGTGGAGACGGATGCGGACAGTCCGGAACTCGTCCAGGACGCCGACACCGTGCTGCTCGTCGACAGCGCGAGCGCGACGATGCGCGTCGTCGACCCGGCGACGGCGCAGCTCGGGGAGGATGTGGCGCTCCCGCCGCAGCAGCCCCGGGTGTTCCTCACGGGAGACCGGGCGGTGATCCTGGCGCGGGGAACCGGCGAGCTCTGGTTCGTCCCGATCGGCGAGCTCGAGAGCTTCGACGCATCCGTGCCGCCCACGCTCAGCCTCGGTGGTGGCGCGGTCGTCGCTGTCACGGAGTCGGGAGCCATCGTCGCGTACCTTCCTGCAGAACAGGAGCTCTGGCGGGTCGATCCCGGGTCGATCGAAGTCGACGAGCGCACCCCGATCGAGTGGGGAGCGGCCGCGCTGTCGACCGACGCGGTGCAGGTGACCGCCGCGGGCGAGAACTGGGCGGTGCTCGACACCGTGACGTCCGAGTTCGCCACCGCATCCGGGGTCAGGGACCTCGGCGACGCTCTCGGCACGGGCGCGCGCATGCAGGAGCCGGGTCCGCCGAACGCGCGGGTCCTCATCGCCGATGCGACGTCCCTCATCACCGTTCCGCTCGAGGGTGGGGATCCGCGGACTCTCGTGGATGATGCCGCGGGTGTCGCGGTCGACCCTGTCGTCGTCGACGGCTGCCGTTACGCGGCATGGAGCGGAGGGCTCGGATGGCGCGGCTGCGGTTCGGACGATCCGGAGCGATTCGAGCTCGCCGACATGCCGGGCAATCCTCGGCTCGGTTTCGCGGTGAACGGTGCGCGTGTACTGCTCAATGACGCCGACGGAGGCGCCAGCTGGGCGGTGCAGTCCTCCGGCGAGCTCATCGACAACTGGGATGAGCTGATCCGTGACGAGGATCGCCAGGAGGACCGCCCGCAGGCCGACGATGACACGCCTCCCGAGTTGGAGGAGGTGCAGCAGCCCCCCGTGGCGGTCGACGACGAGCTCGGCGCGAGGCCCGGCCGCGCGAGCGTGCTCCCGGTGCTGCTGAACGACTACGACCCGAACGGCGACGTTCTGGTGATCACGGGCTTCGACCCGATCGACGAGACGGTCGGTCGGCTCGACCTCGTGAGCCGCAATCAGCAGCTGCAGATCACCCTCGCCGACGACGCGAGCGGCGTGATCCGCTTCGGCTACACGATCAGCGATGGGCGTGGTGGCACGGCGAGCGCCTCCGTCGAGGTCACCGTGCGCGGGGACGATGAGAACTCCCCTCCGAGGGCGGTGCGCACGTCCACGGCGACGGTAGCCGCCGCAGGGCGGGTCTCGACCCAGGTGCTGGGCGACTGGTACGACCCGGATGGCGACGCGATCTACCTCACGGGCGCCGCAGTCGCCGCCCCCGACCAGGTGGGCTACAAGCCCGACGGCGTGGTGGTCTTCACCGACTCGGGCGCCGAGCTCGGAACGAAGACGGTCGCGCTCACGGTGTCCGATGGTCGCGCCCAGACCGGAGGTTCTCTCCAGGTCACGGTGCGCGAGCGCGGTCAGGTCGACATCACCGTCGAGCCGTGGGTCGCGCTCGCGACGGCGGGGGAGGAGATCACCGTCCGGCCCCTGCTGCACGTCCGCGGCGGCAATGCGACGATCCGCCTCGGGGGCGTCCCGCCCAAGTCGGGCACGACGATCACGCCGAGCTTCGAGGCGGGCACCTTCACGTTCCTCTCGGACGAGATCCGTACCCACTACATCGAGTTCACGGTCACGGACGGCACCCAGACGGCGACGGGCTTCGTCCGGATCGACGTCACGGCGCCCGCCGACGCGTCGACTCGCCCCGTCACGGTTCCGAAGACGATCTTCATGACGGTCGACTCGACCCAGACCGTCGATCCGACCTCGACCGACATCGATCCGGCCGGTGGGGTGCTCGTCGTGACGGGAGTCACCAACATTCCGGCGGGGTCCGGTATCCGCGCCGAAGTCCTCGACCAGCGGCGCGTGCGTGTCACCCTCGCGGCGCCGCTCGACGATCCCGTGCCGATCACCTACCGCATCAGCAACGGGCTCGCGGAGGCGGAAGGCACGATCACGGTCGTGCAGATCCCGCACCCGGCGCGATTGCAGCCTCCGATCGCCACCGACGATCAGGTCACCGTGCGGGTCGGAGACGCCATCGACATCCCCGTTCTCGACAACGACGAGCAGCCCGACGGCGAGGAGATCGCGCTGCTGCCCGACCTCGCGCAGGATGTCCCCGAGGACGCCGGTCTGCTCTTCGTATCCGGCGATCGGCTTCGCTATCTCGCGCCCCAGACGGCAGGAAACTACTCGGCCGTCTACGCCATCGAAGGACCGGACGGCCAGATCGCCCAAGCTCAGGTGCTCATCTCGGTGCGCGAGCGCAACGCGGCCACGAACAACCCGCCGTTGCCGCTCACCGTCACGGCGCGCGTGCTCGCCGGGCAGTCGGTGCGCATCGACATCCCGACGAGCGGAATCGATCCCGACGGCGATGCGGTGCAGCTGATCGGTCAGACGACAAACCCGGAGAAGGGCAACGTCGTGGGTGTCGAGGGCTCGACGATCGAGTATCAGGCGGGGGACTACTCCTCCGGGACCGACGTGTTCCAGTACGCGGTCGTCGACGGCCTCGGCGCGCGTGCCACGGGCACCGTGCGCATCGGTATCTCGCCCGCCCTCGACGGGGCGAGGAACCCGGTCGCCAATTTCGACGCCGTGACCGTCCGGCCGGGCGGCACCGTGTCGGTGCAGGCGCTGCTGAACGACTCCGACCCGGACGGCAGCCCGCTGCGGATCCGGCAGGTCGAGCCGAACGGCGAAGGCATCGTGGCCGAGATCGTCGGCGACGACGTAGTGCGCATCACACCCCCGACGGCGTCCGGCGACTACAGCGTCGTGTACACGATCGAGAACGAGACGGGCGGCACGAGCTCGAACTTCATCCGGGTCACCGTCTCGCCCGACGCCCCGCTCGCTCGTCCCACTGTGAGCGACACCGTGTTGAGCGTCGCAGACGTCCTCGAGCGGACGACGGTCGACGTCTCAGTGCTCGATCGGGTCTTCTTCGCCGACGGCGACGTTCAGGACCTGAGGGTCGAGCTGGTGCCCGGGTACAGCGAGTCGGCCGAGGTGCTCTCGGACAAGCGGGTGCGTGTGACGATCGGCGATCGCAGCCAGATCATCCCGTTCGCGGTCGTCCGCCCGGATGACCCGAGCATCCGCGCGTACGCCTTCATCCGGGTTCCCGGCTACGACGATGCCCTTCCGCAGGTCAACCCGAAGGCGCCTCTGCTGAAGGTCGAGTCGGAGTCCACACTGAGGATCGACCTGACCCGCTACGTCGTCGCACTCGGCGGGCAGACGGTTCGTCTCACCGACTCGAGCACCGTACGCGCGACGCACTCCGATGGGGGCAGTCTCGTCGTCGACGAGAGCACCCTCCAGTTCACGTCCGCGGACCGATATTGGGGTCCCGCGTCGATCAGCTTCGAAGTCACGGACGGCACATCGGCGAGCGATCCCGACGGGCACGTGACGACCCTGTCGCTTCCGATCGACGTGACCCCCCGTGAGAACCAGCCTCCGGTGTTCACGGGAGGCGTCGTCGAGTTCGAGCCCGGGCAGGACAAGGAGCTCGACCTCGTCAAGCTCACGAAGTACCCCTACGACGACGACATCGACGAGCTCACCTACACGGTGCTCGATCCTCTGCCGTCGGGCTTCAGCTACCGCCTCAACGGGCAGCGACTGCTGCTGACGGCGGATCCCTCGGCGGTGAAGGGGTCGACGACAACCATCACGCTCGGTGTGCGCGACGCACTCAACGAAGGCCAGAGCGGGCGGATCCAGCTGCGCGTCGTTCCCTCGACTCGGCCGCTCGCCCAGCCGATCGCCGACCGCGCGGTCGCCCAGCGGGGCGAGACGACCTCCATCGACGTGCTCGCCAACGACGCGTCCACCAATCCGTTCCCCGACGTCCCGCTTCGGGTCGTCGACATCCGCGGGTTGAGCGGCGACGGCCTGCCGCCGGGTGTCCGTGTCACGCCGAGCGCCGATCGCTCGCGTCTGACCGTCACCGTCTCCGACTCGGCGGAGCCGATCGACACGACCCTCCAGTACAAGCTCGCCGATGCCACGGGCGATCCGGACCGGATGGTGTGGGGCCTCGTGACGATCTCCGTGCAGGACGTGCCCGATCCGGTCACCGGGCTCCGCGTGGTCGAGTTCGGCGATCGGTTCCTCCGGCTCTCCTGGTCGGCGGGTCTGTTCAACAATTCGCCGATCAGCGAGTTCCGGGTGACTCTCGCCGATCCCGCGTCCGGCTCGCCCATCTCGACCACGAGCTGTGCGGTGACGGTCGCATGCACGGTCTCCACGCCGGGCAACGGGCCCTCGAACGCGGTGCGGATCTCGGTGGTCGCCGTCAACGCGATCGGCGAGTCGGAGCCGACCGCGCTCGTCGGCTCCATCTGGTCGGACGTGATCCCGCCCCCGCCCGACTCGGTCGCGGCGACGCCCGTCTCCCACGGGTTGCGCGTGACGTGGCGCAAGCCCTCCTCGGGGTCGGGCAGTCCCATCGACAACTACGTGATCACCGTCGGCGGGCAGTCAGTGACCCTCCCCGTCTCGGAGGGTGACCCGGTCGGGACGAGCTACGCACGAACGATCACGAGCCCGGGTATCGCGAACGGCAGCGCCGTGGCGTACACCGTGAGCGCTCGGAACAAGGCGCCGAACTCCCTTGCGACCTGGAACCAGGCGGGCGGATCGGGCACACCCGCGGGAGCGCCGATCTCGACCGCGAGCCCCACGGCCACCGCTTCAACGACAGACGGAACGACCGCCAGCGTCTCGTGGTCGGGCGCGTTCGACGACAACGGCAAGGCCTTCGCCGCGTTCTACGTCGTGCGTCACGCAGGATCGACCCCCAGCTGCACCGTGACCGGTGTCGACGACGGCAACCCCCAGCTCGACGAGCCCACCGGATCCAACGTCCAGAAGCTTGCCGGCAGCGCCCGCACGGCCACGTTCACGGGGCTCTCGCCCGACACGACCTACACCTTCACGGTGTTCGCGTACAACGGGCAGGGATGCACCGGATCGAGCCCGGTCACCGCCACTCCGCGCGCCGCGCCGGGGAACGTGGCGTCGGTCACGACCTCGCCGCCGAGCTTCCGCGATGGTTACCTGTGGGACTTCCGGCTCGTCTCGGCCTCGATCCCGAGCGGATCCGCCGACGTCGACGGCTACATCTACCGACTGAGCGGTGGCAGCACCGACACCTCGACCTCGGACATCATCGATCTCGGCGACTACCTGACCGCTGGGACGACCCACTACGGCAACGACATCAGCGTGCAGGTGAAGGCCTGCAAGAGTTATGACGGCGGGGAACTGACGCTCTGCAGCCCGAACTGGTCTCCCGCGCAGCATCTCGGGCGGCCGGTGAGCATCCAGGTCACCGGCCTGCAGGCGATCGTCACCTCCGACCCCGTCCCCGCGGGCGACCCGGGCCAGGGCTACTGGAGCTGGACGAGCGGACCCGCGGAAGCCACCGGCGACGGACGCGGCTACGACTCGGTGAGCTTCACCTGCGGCGACGCCGACACCTCCGACAGCGACAAGATCTGCGAGGTCGTCGGATCCGGACCGCTCGGTACGAGTTATCCCGACCTGGTGGTGTCGGTCGAGGCGAACGGCGCCGTGTATACGCGAACATACTCGTGGAACGACACCCCCCAGTGAATCCGAACGACTGCGCACCCGTGAGAGGACTACCCACATGACGATGACGCCCGAACAGGCGAGCAGCTTCCACGAGACGTTCGGACGTCTCGTCTCGGGGGTCGAACAGGTGCTGCTCGGCAAGACCTTCGTCGTACGCCTGGGGTTCATCGCCCTCTTCAGCGAGGGTCATCTGCTGCTCGAGGACTTCCCCGGTACGGGAAAGACGTCGCTCGCCCGCGCGATCGCTCAGAGCGTCGATGGCACGAGCAACCGCGTCCAGTTCACGCCTGACCTGCTGCCCGGAGACATCACGGGTGTCAGCATCTACGACCAGCGCACGGGCGAATTCGACTTCCATCGCGGTCCGGTGTTTGCGAACATCGTGCTCGCGGACGAGATCAACCGGGCGAGCCCGAAGACTCAGGCCGCGCTCCTCGAAGTGATGGAGGAAGGGCGGGTCACCGTCGACGGAGCCACCCACCCCGTCGGCGCACCCTTCATGGTGATCGCCACCCAGAACCCGATCGAACAGGCCGGCACCTACCGGCTCCCCGAGGCGCAGCTCGACCGCTTCCTGCTGAAGGCATCGATCGGTTATCCCGATCACGCATCGACCGTGCGGATCCTCGAGGGCGCGGGCGTGCGTGCGCACGACACCATCGTCCCGGCCGTCATCTCGGCCCGGGAGGTCGTCGAGCTCGCGGCGCTCGTGCGGACCGTGCACGTCGACCCGTCGATCAACGACTACGTTTCGCGGCTCACCGAGGCCACCCGCTCCGCGACCGAAGTGCGGCTCGGGGCGAGCGTACGCGGCGCCCTCGCGCTCATCCGGGCCGCCAAGACGCTCGCCGCGGCGAGTGGCCGCCACTATGTCGTGCCGGACGACATCAAGTCGCTCGCCGAGCCCGTCCTCGGGCACCGGCTGCTGCTCGACCCCGAGGCGGAGTTCGACGGCGTGACGGCCTCGAGCATCATGTCGCAGCTTCTGCTCGAGACGCCTCCGCCCAGCGATCGGCAGGCTGTGTGACCTCTCGCAGCCGCACCCCGTCGCGCGAGACGACGCCGACGGCCGAGATCTCCGGGCTCACCAACACGCGTGCCCGGATCGTCGGCGCGCGCACCGGTGTGCTCGCCGACACGGTCGTCGAGATCGTCCGGCTCGCGCGCGCCGTGTCGGAGGCGTTCGGCCGAATCGGGCGGCGTCTCGGCGGGGTGGTCACGCCGGTGGGGTGGGTCGTGCTCGCGCTCATCCCGGTGGCGCTCGTGGCCGGCTACAGCCTCGGCTGGCTCGAACTCGTCGCCGTCGGGTGGGCGTCGCTGGCGCTCTCGCTGATCGCGGGGGCTGTACTGGTGGGCCGTGCACCGTTCCGCATGGCTCTCGACCTCCCGCACCGCCGTGCGGTGGTGGGGGAGCCGGCGCGCGGCTCCGTCGAGGTGCGTAACCCCAGCTCGCGGCGCACACTCGGCGCCGTGCTCGAGATTCCCGTTGGCGACGGGGTCGTCGAGGTCGCCATCCCCGGTCTGCGGCGCGGACGCTCCCAGGTGCAGGAGTTTCAGATCCCGACCCAGCGACGCGGCGTGGTGCAGGTCGGGCCGGTGCGCACCGTGCGCGGCGATCCGCTCGGCATCGTGCGTCGTGAGATCGTGTGGACGCCGTCGCGCGAGCTCGTGGTGCATCCGCGAACGATCGGCATGCCGTCGACGAGCACCGGACTCATTCGCGACCTCGAGGGATCTCCGACCCGCGACCTCACCTCGAGCGATGTCGCCTTCCACGCCCTCCGGGAGTATCAGGCGGGCGACGACCGTCGGCACATCCACTGGCGGTCGACCGCGAAGACGGGCACCTACATGGTGCGCCAGTTCGAACAGACCCGACGCAGCCATCTCGTCGTGGCGCTGAGCCTCGCGACCCACGACTTCACCGATGCCGACGAGTTCGAGCTCGCGGTGAGTGTGGCCGGATCGCTGGGCGTGCAGGCGGTGCGCGACGGACGGACGGTCTCCGTCGTCGTGTCGGCACTGACGCCGGAGTTCGCCAAGCGCCGTGTGGTGGCCGTTCGCCCTCTTGCCGTGCACTCGCCCGAGCGGCTGCTCGACGACCTCGCGGTCGTCGAGGCCGACGTCAACGGGCTGCCGCTGAGGGACGTCGCCCGAGTCGTCGCCGACGACACCCCCGGCGTCTCGATCGCCTTCCTCGTGTGCGGATCGCGCACGAGCGCTCAGGAGTTGCGTGCGTGCGCGGCGCGCTTCCCCCCGGACGTCGAGGTTGTCGCGGTCGTGTGCGATCCGGAGGCCGAGCCCGGGCTCCGGCGGATCGCGGGCCTCCGCGTGCTCACGATCGGCTACCTCGACGAGCTGAGGCTCGCCCTCGCTCGATCGGCGGCGGTGGCATGAAGCGCAGCGTGAGCCTCGGGGTGCTCGTCGACGTCCTCCAGCTCTGGATCGCGATGGGCATCGCGGCCGTCATGCTGTGGCCGATCTACCGCTCCGACAGCTTCGTCGTGCTCGCCGCGATCGCGATCGCCCTCGGGACGCTGATCGCACTCGCGGGAGCGGCATTCCGCTGGCCGGGCTGGATCGTCTTCCTCGTCACCGTTGCCGCGTTCGCGCTCGTCGGGGTCCCCCTCGCCGTCCCCGGTGAGGCGGTTGCCGGGCTGCTCCCCAGCGTCGACGGGCTGGTCGACCTGTTCAGCTCGGTCGCCCTCGGCTGGAAGCAGCTGCTCACGATCACCTTGCCGGTGGGCGACTACCAGGCTCTCCTCGTGCCCGCGCTCGTGCTGCTGCTCGGCGGCACGGTCGTGGCGGGCTCCATCGCGTTCCGCTCGAGCCGGGGCGAGCTGGCAGTGATCCCCCCGGTCGTGGTGTTCCTCACCGGCATCGTCTTCGGTCCGTCCGAGGCATTCTGGCCGATCCCGCTCGGCCTCGGGATGCTCGTCGCCTGCCTCGTGTGGGTCGCATCGTGGCGTTGGCGGCGGCGCCGGGCAGCGTCGCGCCGATTCGCCCGCGCGACCGGCACCCGCGAGCGCCGCGGGCGAGGTCAACTGCGCACCGTTCTCGGGGCTCTCCTGATCGTTGCGGTCGCTGGAGCGGGCGCCGCCTCCGCCGCGATCGCCGCCGCCCCCACGGGCGAGCGCGACGTTCTCCGCAACGCCGTGCCGCAGCCGTTCGACCCCCGCGACTACGCGAGCCCGCTCTCCTCGTTCCGCAGCTACCTGCGCGAGGGGGAGGCCGACCGCACGATGCTGACCGTCGAGGGACTCCCCGAGGGCGCCCTCCTCCGGATCGCCACGCTCGATACCTACGACGGCGTCGTCTATTCCGTCGGATCCGCCACCGTCGACTCTGCGTCGGGCACCTTCGTGCGGCTGCCTTCGGCGATCGACCGCAGCTCCGTCTCGGGGCGTCGTGTGCAGCTGACGATCTCGGTCGACGGGTATTCGGGCGTGTGGGTGCCGACGGTCGGCCTCCTCGAACAGATCGACTTCCGCGGCGACGACGCCGCGAGCCTGGAGGATGGCTTCGCCTTCAACGAGACCAGCGGGACGGCCGCAGATCTGGCGGGCCTCCACGCTGGCGACGTTTACCGCCTCGACGCCGTGATCCCTCAGCAGCCGTCGAGCGGCGACCTCATCGACGCGGTGCCCGGGTCGGCGGTGGTTCCGCGCATCGCGGAGGTGCCCGACGACCTCACCTCCGCTCTCGAGCGCTACACGACCGGGGTCGACGGGGCGGGTGGGCAGCTCGTCGCCGCCATCGATGGGATGCGCGCCGAGGGGTACATCAGCCACGGAATCGGCGAAGACGAGCCCGCGAGCCGATCCGGTCACTCGCTCGACCGTATCGGCGAACTGTTCAGCACACCGCTCATGATCGGCGACGCCGAGCAGTACGCGGTCGCCGCGGCGCTCATGGCCGATCAGTTGGGCTTCCCCGCTCGTGTGGTGATGGGATTCGTACCGCAGACCACCGAGTCCGGTGCGGTCGAGGTGCTCGGATCGGACATCTCGGCATGGATCGAGGTCGACACCGCCCAGTACGGGTGGGTTGCGATCAATCCCGTTCCCGAGACGCGCCCCATCCCGGAGGAGGAGCCGGAGGACCCGACGCCCGTATCTCGTCCTGAGTCGATCGTCCCGCCCCCGGCCGATCGGCCCGATCCGCGTGAGGACCAGACCGATCCCGACACGACGGCCGAGGATCCGGTGGCCCCCGATCAGACGCTCGAGGTGCTGCTGCAGGCGCTGCGCATCGCGGGCATCTCGCTGCTCGCGGTCGCCATCGCGCTGTCGCCCTTCCTCCTCGTCGTCGCGGCGAAGGCTCGACGCCGCTACCTGAGGCGCACGGCACCGACCGCGCTCGGGCGCATCCGCGGCGGATGGGACGAGTTCGCGGACCTCGTATTGGATCACGGGCTGCAGGTCCCGATCGCCGCAACGCGCACGGAGGTCGCGGCGGTGGTCGGCACCCTCCCATCGCGCGTGCTCGCAGCCGTAGTCGACCGGGCCGTGTTCGCCCCGGGCGCCCCTGCGGAGGCCGACGCCGATCGCGTCTGGCTGGCGGTAGGGGAGCTGCGCGGATCGCTCGACGCTCCCCGCACGCGTCGCGAACGTCTGCGTGCGCGGATCTCGCTGCGCTCGCTCGGAGGCGGGGTGCGGCAGTTGCTCCGTCGGCCGGGGAGGCGATCGTGAACTGTCGATACTGCGGCACGAGCCTGCCCGTGGGGGCCCTGTTCTGCGTCGAGTGCGGCCGCTCCATCGCGGAGGCTCCCGCGGCGATCCCGTCTGTTCCTCCGGTTCCGTCTGCGCCGTCCGTCCCACCGGTCCCGGCGCCGCCTGACCCGCACGGAGGGTCGATCCACTGCGCCCAGTGCGGCGCGCTCGTCGGCTCGGACGAGATCTTCTGCGGCGAGTGCGGCTTCGTGCTGCGCCCGATCACGGGGATTGTGGGGGCCTCGTCGATCGACGTTCCGGAAGCGAGCCCTGAGACGGCGCCGGAGACGGGGCGAGAGTTCGAGATGTCCGAGCCCGAGCCCGAGCCCGAGCCGGAGCCGGAACCGGAACCGGAGCCGGAACCGGAACCCGAACCGGAGCCGAATCCCGAGCCGGTGGTCGACCGGGTATCGTCCCCGATCCCATCCGCACCCGCGATGGAGGACGTGGAGGCGACCAGGATGGTCGCTCGCGCACCTGCGGGAGAGCGCTACGTGCTGCAGTTCAGCACGGGCGAGAGCATCGTCGTCACCGGGAGCGGTTTGGTCGGGCGCAACCCCTCCGCCGAACCCGGCGAGTACGTCGACGAGTTGATCCCGATCTTCGATGTGGGCAAGTCGGTTTCGAAGACCCACGCGGAATTCGGCCAGGAGTCGGGCAGGTTCTGGATCGCCGATCGGTACTCGACGAACGGCACGGTCGTGCGCAGCCCTGGCGAGGCTCCTGTGCGTTGCCAACCCGGCCGTCGATACATGATCGGCCGCGGTACCCGGGTCGAGATCGGGGAGCAGTTCTTCATCGTGAGCTGATCCCTCAGGGGGCGCTCATCGTCCACGTTGTCCACGGGTCCGTGTCCCGTGACCGGATCACGATTCGGGGACCGCTTCGATCGGAGGATGCGACCACCAACGGAACGACTGACGCTGCCGGTCTTGCCCGACCCGCCACGGCGACCGGGGATCCCGTTGGTCGCGACCGGAGCACCCGTGGTGATGGCCCTGGTCATGTGGGTGTTGACCTCATCTCCGTTCGCGCTGATGTTCGCCGTTCTCGGCCCGGTCGTCGCGCTCGCGTCGCTCGTCGACGGGCGACGCTCGGCACGGCGGGAACGTCAGCGCCAGATCACGGAGACGGCGACGAGGCTCGACGAACTGCGAGAACGGATTCTGGGTCGCGAGAACCGGCTGCGTCAGGAGCTCGTGTCGCGTGTTCCCGACGCACATACGCTCGTTGCCGGGGAGATCCGCGAGGTCGTGGATGGCTGGCTGCTCGGCTGGGGGCGGCTGCCCTCGGGGATCGAGTTGGTCTCGGAGGGCGCCGTCGACATTCCGCAGCTCGGTGCCGGGGTGTCGGCAGTTCGGCAGGCGGCTGCGACCGTCTCCGGGGCGCCCGTTGTCGTGCCCGTGGGGTCCGAGGTCGGGGTCGAATCGCCGTCGATCCGGGCTGCGCTCGCCAGGTCATTGGTAATCCAAGCGGCGGCCGCATGCGCGCCGGGAACCGCGGTGGTGACGGTTCCGCCGGGAGAGGACTGGGCACTCGAACTGCCACATCGGGTTCAGACCGGGGACCACTGGGCTGTGACGACAGACGCGCGGCGCCTCGTGCGGGTCGCGGCGGACGACGCTCTCCGCCTTCGGGTGCGGATCGACACGGACGCACCGATCCCCGTGCTCGCACACGTTCCTGAAGAGCTGCCTCTGGATCGTCCCGCCTTGCTCGGGTCCGCCACAGCGCTGCACCTCGCGCGCCGACTCGCACATCGGGCTCATCAGGCCGGGTGGCGATCCGACGCCGCGCTTCCCGGGCGGGTCTCGTTCTCGAGTGTCGTCGAGATGGGGGTCGGGCCGCGGGTCGCGTTGGGTATGGACCCGGACGGCGCCCAATTCGTCGATCTGACCACCGAGGGGCCCCACGCGCTGGTCGCCGGGACGACGGGTTCCGGCAAGAGCGAACTGCTGGTCACCTGGGTGCTGGCCCTCGCGGCGGCGTCCTCACCGGCGGAGCTTTCGATCCTCCTCATCGACTTCAAAGGGGGCGCGACATTCGCGCCGCTCGCCGCTCTGCCGCACGTCGTGGGGGTCGTGGACGATCTCGATGAGAGGGCGGCCGCTCGCGCCGTCGCCAGTCTGAGGGCCGAAATGCGGCGTCGGGAACGCGTACTCGCCGAGCGCGGTGCGCGCTCGATCGCGGAACTTCCCTCCGAGGCTCTGCCCCGGCTCGTGGTGGTGATCGACGAGTTCGCAGCACTCATGTCGCTCGACCCGGGTGCCGAGCCCGTGCTCGCCGATCTCGCCGCGCGGGGACGCTCCCTCGGCATGCATCTCGTTCTCTGCACGCAGCGGCCGGCGGGTGTCGTCCGGGATGCGGTGCTCGCGAACGTCACCGTGCGGATCTGCCTGCGCGTGCTCGATCCAGCGGACAGTCGGGCGGTCATCGGCACCGCTCTCGCGGCGGAGCTGCCCGCCGATTCCCGCGGGCGGGCGGTGCTCGGTCAGGGCGGCGATGCACGCCGATTCCAGGTGGCCCTCGCGGATCAGGACGACGTTGCCGCGGTGATCCGGCGATGGTCCGACCACCCGAGACCCGAGGCGCGACCGTGGCTCGATCCTCTTCCCGCAGTGCTCCCTCGCAGTTCCCTTCCCGGACCAGAGCAACCCGGGGGAATCGTCGTGGGGATGAGCGACCTTCCTCACGAGCAACGGCGAGCACCGCTCGAGCTCGATCCCTGGTCGGGTGGCCTGCTCGTACTCGGAGGTGCCGCTTCGGGGCGCACGGCGGCGCTCTGCACCGTTGCGGAGGCGGCGGAAGCCGCGAACGCCGAGATCCGATGGGTGCCGGGCGATCCTGCCGAGCTCTGGCACGCGCTCTCGAGCCCGCAATCTGGGCGTGTGCTCGTCGTTGCGGACGACGTGGATCGCACACTCGCGCTCGCCGAAACCGACACCCGTGATGACCTCATCGATCTGATCCGGGCAGCGGCACGCGACTCCCGACGCAGCGGTCTCGCGATCGCTGCGAGCGCGCGGGGTGTGGGAACGGTTCTTTCGGGCGTGCATTCCGCGTTCGAGGCACGGATCCTCTTGCGGATGCCGAGCCGTGACGAGCATCTGCTCGCGGGTGGAGGGCACCTCGATCATCGCCCGGATCGGAGGCCGGGATCGACCGTGTGGAGCGGTGCCGAGTCGCAGCTCGCGATACCCGACGGCCCTCCGCCGACGCCCTGGAGGTTCGATCTGCCCGAGCTGCACCTTCGCGAACTCGCATCCGGGCGATGGGGCATCGTCGCCTCTCATCCGGCGGAGGTCGCCGATGCCCTGCGCACACTGGGCATCGGCGTCTGCAGTGTCGAGGCACACCCGCCAGGGGAGCTGGGCAGCTCAGGGCTCGGGGTCCTGCTCGGCGACCCGGATCAGTGGCTCGGCGCGTTCGGCGCTCTCGGCGCGATCCGGCGAAGCGGGCGGATGCTGATGCTCGGCTGCGCTTCGTCCGATCATCGGGCCCTCACGCGATCGCGCGCGCCCCTCCCGCCGCTCGGCGGCATCGACGAGGGATGGCTCGTCACCGAGGGCCGCACCCTCCGTGTCCGGGTGCGTCGCGCGTGAACCGCGGGTACTCAGGCGAGACCGAGCTGCGGCTCCTCCGCGACGAGCCCGTGCGCGGCGGCAACCGCCGGATTCACCACGTGACCCGCATGCACGTTGAGCCCTCGCGCGAGAGCAGGATCGGTGCGGAGTGCTTCGCGCCATCCCGCGTTCGCGATCGCGCGTACATAGGGCAAGGTCGCATTCGTCAGGGCGTACGTCGAAGTGTTGGCGACCGCCCCCGGCATGTTCGCCACGCAATAGAAGAGCGAGTCGTGCACCGAGAACGTGGGGTCGGCGTGCGTCGTCGGTCGCGAGTCCTCGAAGCACCCACCCTGATCGATCGCGATGTCGACCAGCACGCTGCCCGGGCGCATCCGCGCGACGAGAGCGTTCGTGACGAGTTTCGGGGCCTTGGCGCCCGGCACGAGCACCGACCCGATCACGAGATCCGCATCGAGCACCGCCCGTTCGATCTCGAGGCTGTTCGAAGCGATCGTGCGCACCCGTCCGGCGTAATGGGCGTCGATCTCGCGCAGGCGCGGGATGTTGGTGTCGAGTACCGTCACCTGCGCCCCGAGACCCACCGCGACCGCGACGGCGTTGGTTCCCGCAACTCCGCCTCCGAGAACCACGACGTGCGCGGGCCGAGTCCCGGGCACACCGGGCACGAGCAGCCCCGGCCCTCCCTGCGGCCGCATCATCACGTTCGCGCCCACGATGGGAGCGAGCCTCCCGGCCACCTCGCTCATCGGAGCGAGAAGCGGCAGAGCCCCGGAGGCGAGCTGGACCGTCTCGTACGCGATCGCCGTCACCCCGCGCCCGACGAGCTCACGCGTGAGTTCCGGCTCTGCCGCGAGATGCAGGTACGTGAACAGCACGAGTCCGTCCCGGAAGCGTGCGAACTCCGACGGGATCGGCTCCTTGACCTTGAGGACGAGATCCGCTTCGCCCCAGGCGGTGTCGGCATCCGGAACGATGCGGGCGCCCGCCGCGCGGTAGTCGTCGTCGGCGATCGACGAGCCGTTGCCCGCGCCGGCCTGCACGAGCACCTCGTGACCGTGGACGGCGAGATCGTGCACGCCGGACGGAGTGATCGCAACACGGAACTCGTTGTTCTTGAGTTCGCTGGGCACGCCCACCTTCATGCGCACACCATACGCGCCGTGACGCGTGAATCCGAAGCAAAATTCGGTTCAGGATGCTGATTTCGTGAAATCTATGTTTCCGGATGGACGCTTTTGCCCGTTTCCCTTCGCCGGGACCCCGACCATGTGCAAGTATCAACGCACGGCGTCGCCGCCCGCGTTCAGCTAGCTGAAGGAGTCCTACCGATGGCCCGGTCTCTTCCCGAAGATCCTCTGATCCGTCGACTCGTCGTCGAAGCGCGTCGCGCGCAGGTGAGTCGCCGCACCGTGCTCGGGGGTGCGGGCCTCGGCGCCGCGGCCCTCACACTTGCCGCGTGCTCCACAGGGGGCGACTCGAAGCCGACCCCCGCGGCCGACGACTCCGCCAACGACCCGACCCTCACCTGGGCGAACTGGTCGCTATACCTCGACGAGGACGACGACGGCAACCACCCGACCCTCGAGCGGTTCATGGACGAGACGGGGATCACCGTCGACTACCGCGTCGATGTCGACGACAACAACTCGTACTACGCGAAGGTCAAGGACCAGCTCAAGCTCGGCCAGGACATCGGCGCCGACCTCGTCTGCCTCACCGACTGGATGGTGAGCCGCTGGATCCGTCTCGGATACACCCAGACCTTCACCGAGGCGAACATTCCCAACAAGGCCAACCTCGAGCCGAACCTGCTCAACGTCGACTTCGACCCGGGTCGCACCCAGTCGCTCCCGTGGCAGGGCGGATTCGCCGGCATCTGCTGGAACAAGGAGAAGGTCCCGGGCGGACTGCGCTCGGTGAGCGATCTGTGGGATCCCTCGCTCAAGGGCCGCGTCGGCGTGCTGAGCGAGATGCGCGACACTATCGGGCTCATCATGCTCGAGCAGGGCGTCGATATCTCGGGCGACTTCACCGACGACCAGTTCGGCGCCGCGATCGACGTCTTCCGTGAGCAGGTCGAGAGCGGACAGGTCCGCTACATCAAGGGCAACTCCTACATCGACGACCTCGCGAAAGAAGACACCCTCGCCGCGATCGTGTGGTCGGGCGACGTGACGACGCTCAACTACGAGAACGGCGACCGCTGGGAGTTCGCGATCCCGGATGCGGGCGGCACGCTCTGGAACGACAACTTCATGATCCCCGTCGGATCGCCGCGCAAGACGAACGCCGAGAAGCTCATCAACTTCTACTACGACCCCGAGATCGCAGCCGAGGTTGCGGCATGGGTGAACTACATCACCCCGGTCGTGGGCGCGAAGGAGGCGGCCGAGGCGATCGACCCGGAGCTCGTCGACAACCAGCTGATCTTCCCCAACGAAGAGACGCTCTCGAAGGTCAAGGTGTTCCGCACGCTCTCCGCCGCCCAGGAGCAGAGCTACGGCGCCGAGTTCCAGTCGGTGCTGATCGGCGCCTGATGGCCGGTTCGTTCGACGAGTCGGGAGCCGACCTGGAACTGGTCGGAGTCACGAAGCGCTTCCCCGGCTTCACCGCGATCGAGAATCTCAACCTCACGATCCCCGCGGGCTCGTTCTTCGCGCTCCTCGGCCCGTCCGGATGCGGGAAGACGACCACCTTGCGGCTCGTCGCCGGGCTCGAAGAGCCGAGCGCCGGACGCATCCTCATCGGCGGCAAGGACGTCACCGCCACGAAGCCGCACCAGCGCCCCGTGAACACGGTGTTCCAGAGCTACGCACTGTTCCCGCACATGAGCGTGCTCGGCAACGTCGCATTCGGGCTCCGCAGGCGTGGCATCCCCAACGCCGACGAGCGTGCGCACGAGGCGCTCCGCCTCGTCGAGCTCGACCACCTCGCGGCCCGGCGTCCCACACAGCTCTCCGGCGGTCAGCAACAGCGCGTCGCCCTCGCGCGCGCGATCGTGAACCGCCCTGCGCTGCTGCTCCTCGACGAGCCGCTCGGTGCGCTCGACCTCAAGTTGCGTCGCCAGATGCAGCTCGAGCTCAAGTCCATCCAAGGTGAAGTGGGGCTCACGTTCCTCCACGTCACCCACGACCAGGAGGAGGCCATGACGATGGCCGACACGGTCGCGGTGATGAACAAGGGCCGCATCGAGCAGATGGGCGCGCCCGAGGAGCTGTACGAGCTGCCCCGCACCGCGTTCGTCGCGAACTTCCTCGGGCAGTCGAATCTCTTCACCGGGGACGTCGTGCAGTCGTCGCAGGACTCGATCACCGTCGACATCGCGGGCGTCGGGATCACCGTGCCGCGCGAGCGCGCACAGCGTCACGCGGGGGAGGTCACGATCGGCGTCCGCCCCGAGAAGCTCACCCTCCACACGACGAAGCCCGCTCCGGCGAGTGAGACCAACGTCCTCGGCCCGGGAACCGTGACCGACGTGTCGTTCACGGGTGTCTCCACGCAGTACCTCGTGCAGGTCCCCGGACTGCCGGTCATCACGGTGTTCGCCCAGAACATGTCGTTCGGACCGGTCGTCGAGCCGGGCGCCGAGGTCTGGGTCTCCTGGCGTGTCGAGCACGGCTTCGGCCTCGCCGACGAGCCCTCCGCCGAGCCGCGCTTCGCGGACGACGACGACACCCGCACGATCGCCGTCCAGCGACGTCAGCGGCTCGAGGACGAGCTGGACGAGGCCTGAGATGGCCTTCGGCGCGTTCGCGAACACGGGCCCGGATCTCTCCGCCGCAGCCCCGCGTCGGCGCAGCTACGTCGCCCTCATCCTCCTGCTGCCGGGTGTCCTGTATCTCGTCGCGACCTTCGTCGCGCCGCTCGTCTCGCTCGTTCTCACGAGCTTCAAGGAACCGGGCGGCGACTTCGAGGTCGGCGAGTACGTCTACGCGTTCCGGTGGGAGAACTACACGGAGGCGATCGGTCGCTTCGGCGAGATCTTCCTGCGCACCTTCGGCTACTCGGCGCTCGCGACGATCCTCGCCCTCCTGATCAGCTATCCGCTCGCCTACTTCATCGGGGTCTCGCTGCGAAGGTTCCCGCTGTGGCAGAGCCTCACGCTGATCCTCGTGATCGCGCCGTTCTTCATCAGCTTCCTGCTGCGGACGCTCGCGCTCAAGGCGATCTTCGCCGACGAGGGGCCGGTCGTCCCGGCGCTGCAGAGCATCGGCATCCTCAGCTCCGATCAGTACCTCAACGGCACCGCGTTCACCGTGGTGCTCGGTCTCACGTACAACTACATCCCGTTCATGACCCTGCCGATCTACGCCTCGCTCGAGCGACTCGATCTGCGCTACGTCGAAGCCGGGGGAGACCTGTACGCGGGACCCGCCCAACGCTTCTGGCGGATCATCCTCCCGCTCTCGATTCCGGGTGTCGTGTCCGGGACGCTCCTGACCTTCATCCCCGCATCGGGCGACTACGTCAACGCGAGCAAGGACTTCCTGGGATCGACGAACACCGTGATGGCGGGCAATGTGATCAACGACCTGTTCTTCCAGAGCTTCTATCCGGTGTCCGCGGCGGTATCGATCCTCCTGATGATCGCGATCCTCATCCCCGTGACGGCATACGTCGCCCGAAGCGGATCGGAGGACCTGCTGTGAGCACTCAGGAGGCGGCCGCTCTCGCCGAGGCGGAGCGCGCACCGCGCGAGCGTCGCCCGCGCTCGGGCCGAGGAGGCGCGGGCACCTGGGTGGTGGGGGCGTACTCGCTCCTGGCGCTCGGGCTCATGCTCATCCCGATCGTCTACACGATCGTGTTCTCGTTCAACGACGCGCGCCGCACGAACATCGTCTGGCGCGGTTTCACGCTCGACAACTGGCTCGGCATCTGCGATGACGCACGCGTGTGCGAAGCGTTCGGCAACAGCATCCTCGTCGGAGTCACGGCGACACTCGTCGCCACGATCCTCGGAACGATGATCGCGATCGCGATCGTGCGATACACCTTCCGGTTCCGCACGCTCGTGACGGTGCTGCTGTTCCTGCCGATGGCCACGCCGGAGGTCGTGCTCGGCTCGGGGCTCGGCTCCCAGTTCGTGAACCTCGGCGTCGAGCGCGGACTCTGGACCGTGATCGTCGCGCACATCATGTTCTGCATCAGCTTCGTCGTCGTCACCGTCCGTGCGCGGGTGGCGAGCCTCGACCCCTCGCTCGAGGAGGCGGGTCGCGATCTCTACGCGAGTCCCGCGCAGGTGTTCTGGCGCGTCACTCTGCCGCTGCTCATGCCCGGGATCCTCGCCGCCGCCTTGCTGTGCTTCGCGCTCAGCTTCGACGACTTCATCATCACCAACTTCGTCTCGGGCAACGCCGAGACCTTCCCGAAGTTCGTCTACGTCGCCGCCTCGCGCGGCATACCGCCGCAGGCGAACGTGATCGCCTCCGCGGTCTTCGTGCTCGCGATCCTCATCGTGCTCATCGCCCAGCTCTCGGCCGGATTCCGGCGCAGGCGGCTCGCGAAGTCGGGGTGAGCGTGTACGGCGATCGAGCGCGCCTCACGACGCTGTGGGACGCCGAGCGGGAGCTCTTCCGGGCGACCCATCCCGCGTCGGGCGAACTGTGGAGCCGTGCGTCCGCGCACCTGCCGGGCGGCGTTCCGATGCTCTGGATGTCGAAGTGGCCGGGCGACTGGCCGGTCTACGTCGAGGAGGCGTCCGGCGCGCACTTCCGCTGCGCGGACGGTATCGATTACGTCGACCTGTGCCTCGGCGACACAGGGGCGATGGTCGGTCATGCGCCGGAGGCGGCGGTGCGGGCGCTGACCGCCCGGCTCACGGCCGGCTCGACCTTCATGCTCCCCACGGAGGATGCGGCGATCGCTGCGGAGACGCTCTCGGAGCGCTTCGGACTGCCGGAGTGGCAGTTCACCCTCTCCGCGACCGATGCGAATCGGCACGTGCTCCGCTACGCGCGTCAGGCCACCGGGCGGCGCAAGGTTCTCGTGATCGACTACTGCTATCACGGCACCGTCGACGAGGCGTACGCCACCCTCGACGGCGACGGCAGAGTCGTCTCACGGCGGCGCAACATCGGACCGCCCGTGCCACTGGATGAGACCACGGTCGTGGTCGAGTTCGACGACCTGCCGGGTCTCGAGGCGGCGCTGGCGACGCGCGAGGTGGCCGCCGTGCTCATCGAACCCGCGATGACCAACATCGGCATCGTGCTGCCGTCACCCGGCTGGCACGACGCCGTGCGCGCGGCGTGCGACCGTACCGGAACGGTGCTCGTGATCGACGAGACGCACACCCTGTCCGCGGGGCCCGGCGGCATGACCGCCCGCGACGGCCTGCGACCGGATGTGGTCGTCGTCGGAAAAACGATCGGGGGAGGCGTACCTGCCGGGGCGTGGGGGATGACCCGCGAGCTCGCCGATCGTGTGCGCGCGAGCCTCGACTGGGATGGCGAGGGGCGCGAAGACCTCGACGTCGGCGGGGTGGGCGGCACGCTCGCCGGGAACGCGCTCTCGATGGCGGGCATCCGGGCGACCCTCTCCGAGGTGCTCACGCCGGAGGTGTATCCCGGGATGATCGCGCGCGCGACCGAGTGGACCCAGGGCGTTCAGGCCGCGATCGACCGGTTGGGCGCGCCGTGGCAGGTGACCCAGCTCGGGTGCCGGGCGGAATACAGTTTCCGCCCCACGCCGCCCCGCAACGGGCAGGAGGCCGCCGATGCCGACGACTTCGCGCTGCAGCAGTACCTTCACCTGCACGCCCTCAACCGCGGCATCCTCATGACGCCGTTCCACAACATGGCGCTCATGAGCCCGGCGACCACGAGCGCAGATGTCGAGCGGCACACCGAGGCGTTCCACGACGCCGTCGAGGCTCTCTACGGCTGAACCGCCGATCAGAACGAGACGCGGAGCCCCGGGGTTCCGATCTCGGCGAGCACCGCGTCCGCCGTCGAGCGGGCGAGCAGCCCTTCCCGAACGAGCAGCTCGAGGCCCGCCGGTGTCGTCGCACGGTGCGACCCGTCGAGCGCCTTCACGGCGACGGAGGCGCCATCCGGTGTGACGAGCACGAGCACTCCCTCCGCCCCGAGCTTCGCGACGAGGCCGGTCTTCTCGATCGTCACCGTATTGGCGCGCCCGGGGCCATCGATGGCCCAGGGATGCGAACGGATCGCGTCGCCGAGAGCCGTGCCGCTGCGGGCCGTGCGCGACGCGGCACGCGCGAGCCCGACGAGGCTCATGAGCGGGACGGGTGCGCCGCATCCGTCGATTCCGAGGGTGCTGAGCGTCTCGCCTGCGAGAGAGGACGTCAGCTCCAGCACGTGCCGTTGCATCGGATGCGCCGGGTCCAGGTAGCCCTCCGTGTCCCATCCGTTCGCGACGCACGCAGCAAGGAATCCGGCGTGCTTGCCCGAGCAGTTCATCGTGATCGGACGCGGAGCGTCGGCCGCTCGGCGGGCGACCGGATCGGCGGGCCAGTCCGCGGGGCATCGCAGCGAGCTCTCGTCGAGCCCCGCGTGGTCGAGGATGCGGCGCACAACCTCGACGTGCCGAGGCGTTCCGGCATGACTCGCGGCGGTGAGGGCCGTTGCGACCTGATCGAGTACGACCCCCGCGAGTTCGACCGCCGTCGCCTGCACGAGCTTGAGGGTCGAGCGGGGATAGATGAGCGCGTCAGGGGAGCCGAGCGAGGCGAGGAGCGTGCCGTCCGGATCCACGACGGCCGCCGCACCGAGATGGCGCGACTCCGGGACCTCGCTCCGCCACACGGCACAGAGCTCGACCGAGCTCGCCGGGTCGAGCAGCGCCGTCACGCGCCTACGGCCGCGAAGCACTCCGCGAGCACGTCCATCGCGTCGGTGAGCAGCTCGTCGCTGAGGGCGAGGCTCGGCAGGAAACGCAGCACGTTGCCGTACGTGCCGGCCGTCAGCACCAGCACGCCCCGCTGGGCGGCCTCTGCCGCGATCGCGTTCACCAGGTCGGCGCGTTCCGCTCCGGTCTCAGGGTCGAGCAGTTCGATCGCGATCATCGCGCCGATCCCGCGGACCTCCGCGATGACGGGGTACCGCTCGCGCAAGCTCTCGAGCGCCGTGCGCAGACCCGCCTCGATGCGACGCCCTTGGGCGAGGAGGTCGTCCTTCTCGATGCGCTCGAAGACGGCGACCGCCGCGGCGCACGCCACCGGGTTGCCGCCGAAGGTGCCACCGAGCCCGCCGGGCTGGGAGGCGTCCATGATCTCGGCGCGCCCCGTGACCCCGGCGAGCGGAAGGCCGCCCGCGATGCCCTTCGCCGAGAGCACGATGTCGGGCACGAGCCCGAAGTGGGAGCTGGCGAAGTAGGCGCCGGTGCGGGCCATACCCGACTGGATCTCGTCGGCGATGAACACGATGCCGTTCGCCGTGCACCACTCCTGGAGCGCCGGAAGGTACCCCTCGGCGGGGACGATGAATCCGCCCTCGCCCTGGATCGGCTCGACGACGAGGCAGGCGAGATCCGCCGCTCCGACCGTCTTCTCGAGGTAGGCGATGGTCCGAGCCGCGGCGGCCGGCCCGTCGAGACCGTCGCGCAGCGGGTAGGAGTTCGGGGCGCGGTAGACATCGCCCGCGAACGGTCCGAATCCCAGCGAATAGGGCATCGCCTTGAAGTTCATGGCCATGGTGAGGTTCGTGCGCCCGTGGTAGGCGTGCTCGAGCACAGCCACCCCCGAGCGGCCCGTGTACTTGCGGGCGATCTTCACTCCGTTCTCCACGGCCTCCGCGCCGGAGTTCACGAGCACGGTCTTCTTCGCGAAGTCGCCCGGCGTGTGGGCCGCGAGCAGCTCGGCGACCCGGACGTATTCCTCGTACGGGGTGATCGTGAAGAGGGTGTGGACCACATCCGCCAACTGGGTCTGCGCGGCGGCGACCACCGCGTCGTCGGTGTGGCCGATCGTCGTGACGCCGATCCCCGCACCCAGATCGATGAACTGGTTGCCGTCGACGTCGAGGAGGATCGCGCCGTGCGCCCGCTCCACGAACACGGGCAGTGCGCTCGACACGCCGCCCGACACGACCGCGCGTCGGCGCTCCTGGAGCTCCACCGACCGCGGTCCGGGGATCGCGGTCACGACTCGGCGCTCCTGGGGGAGCGGCGCTACCGTGGGGGTGGTCAGGGTGTCGGTCATGGAGCGATCCTAACTCGCGCGGACGCCGACCCAGCAGGTGCTGATTCCGACGTTCTGGCCCTCTCGAAGTGAGGAATCTGATGGATCTGACCCACGAGTATGCGGTTTCCGTCGAATGGACGGGAAATCTCGGCACGGGCACGAGCGGCGGGCGCCGCGCGCACTCGCGCGATCACGTGGTACGTGCGGCGGGCAAGGTGCACGAGATCCACGGGTCGGCAGACCCCGCGTTCTTCGGCGACGCCGAGCGCTGGAATCCCGAGGAGATGCTGCTGTCCGCGCTGGCCCAGTGCCACATGCTGAGCTACCTCTACGTGGCGGTCCAGCGGGGCGTCGTCGTGGTCGCCTATCGGGACGACGCCGTGGCTCACCTTGAGCGTGACGCCGACGGCAGCGGCCGGATCACGGGCGCCACCCTGCGGCCCGTCGTGACGATCGCGGCGGGCTCGCCCGCCGACGCGGATGACGCACATGCGGAAGCGGCCCGCCTGTGCTTCATCGCCTCTTCCGTCGCGTTCCCCGTGCGTCACGAGGCGACGCTTCTGCTCGCGGACGACCCGCTCAGCTGAGCGTCACGGGGCCTTCCGACTGTCGAGCTGGGCATAGAGGTCGGCGCGGTCCGCGTCGAGTGCCTGGAGCTCCGCAACCTTCTCGTTGTAGGCGTCGACGTCCGCGTTGAGCGCGAGACGTTCCGCCTCCAGGTCGTCGCCTCGTGCCAGCAGCTCCGCCCGTTCGGCGAAGAACTGCTGCTGCGACGCGAACGCTCCGGCGTCGGCGCGCGCATTGAAGTCGATGATGTCGGCATCGAGTTGCGCGCGCGCGGCGTCGTACGCGGCGGAGCGCTTCTCGAGGTCGGAATTCGCGGCGTCGAGCTCGTCGCTCAGCTCCTCGATGCGCGCGGTGACCTCATCGAGCGCAGCGGTCGACGCGTCGTCGTACGCGAGCACGACGCTCCGGTCGGCGAAGACGCCGGCGTAGTGCGTCTCGAGCGCGGCGGGGAGGTCCGTGTACGAGGTGCCGAGACGCGAGTGCCACTCGTCGGCTTGTTGGGCCTCGGGATACCCGCTGACGATCCGCACGTTCTCGTCGTCGTCGGGGAGGGTGGCGACGTACTCCGCGACCAGCTCGTCGATGCGACGCGCCTCCGTGCGGGGCATGCGCTCGTACACGGCGTGCAGCAGCTCGTGCGCGGCAGTCGCCTCGACGGTCCCGGACAGTCGCTCGTCGCTCACATTGAAGACGTAGATCGTGCCGTCGTAGCAGCCGAGCACCACCTCACCCTCGAAGTCGCAGTGCTCCTCGAACGTACGTGCCTCGTCGACCTGCGGTCTCGAGGCGAAGAACACCCGACGTCCGTCCTCGGTGAGCGTCAGGTCGTCCGCAAGCTGCTCGATGTCGGACGCGGGCGGTTCCGTCCAGACGACCCACTGGTCCGCATAGACCTGACGCCGCTGCGCGTCCCACGGAGCGGCGACGATCCCGACGGTCGCGAGCACTGCGGTCACGGCGGTGAGGGCGATCCACCCGCGTGCGCGACGTCGCCGCCTCGGTCGCTCCCGCACCGGATGCGGCGGGAGCAGCGCGTCGATTCCGTCTGACATCGTTCGGTCAGAGCGCCGCGAGGGCCTCTTCCAGGACGCCCGCGGCGTCGTCGATGAGGTCGTCACCGATGACGACGCTCGGGAGGAGACGCAGGACGGAGTCCCACGATCCCGCGTCGAGCGGGATCACACCGTTGGCGGTCGCGTGGCGCAACACGGCGGTGAGGGCGGCAGGATGCGGGTTCGTCGTGCCCGGCTCGACCAGCTCGATGCCGAACATCGCCCCCTTGCCGCGAACCTCGCCTACCACGCCGAAGCGTTCGGGCCAGTCGCCGATGCGTGCCATGAGCGAGCGTTCCACGCGGCGCGCCTCGCCGAGGAGGTCGTCTCGCTCGATGATCTCGAGCACCTTCAGCGCTGCGGCCGTCGAGACGGGATTGCCGCCGAAGGTGCCGCCGATGCCGCCGGGCTGCACGGCATCCATGATCTCGGCGCGCCCGGTGACCGCCGCGAGCGGCAACCCGCCCGCGATCCCCTTCGCACTCGTCACCAGATCCGGAACGACGTCGTGGTGTTCGATGGAGAACCACGTGCCGGTGCGTGCGATGCCGGCCTGGATCTCGTCCGCGACGAACACGATGCCGTGCTCCTCGCAGAAGCGCTTGATCGCCGCGAAGTAGCCCGGGGCAGGGATCACGACTCCGCCGTCGCCCTGGATCGGCTCGACGAAGAACGCCGCCACCTCCTCGGGGCCGATATGGGTCGTGATGTAGTCGATCGTGCGGGCGGCGGCTTCTTCGCCCGTCAGACCGTCGCGGAAGGGATACGAGACCGGCACCGAGTAGAGCTCGCCGGGGAACGGCCCCATCCCGGCACGCTCGGGCCACGGGCGGTACGTCATCGCCATCGTCAGGTTCGTGCGCCCGTGGAACGCGTGGTCGAGGCTCACGATCGCGCGGCGGCCGGTGTAGCGCCGGGCGATCTTCACGGCGTTCTCGACCGCCTCGGCGCCCGAGTTCACGAGGATCGAGTGCTTCTCGAAGTCGCCCGGGGTGATCTCGGCGAGCTTCTCCGCCACGCGGACGTAGTTCTCGTAGGGCGTCACCGTGAACAACGTGTGCGTGAGCTGTGCGGCCTGGGTCGCCACCGCCTCGGCGACCTCGGGGTGCGCGTGCCCGATCGTGGTCACGCCGATTCCGCATCCGAGGTCGATCAGCTGGTTGCCGTCGACGTCGACGAGGATCGCGCCCGAGCCGCGCTCCATGTAGATGTTGGCCAGAGTCCCGGCACCTCGCGACACGCTCGCGACGCGACGCTCCTGCAGAGCCCGAGACTTGGGGCCGGGGAGTTCGGTGACGAGCTTGCGCTCCTGGGGCACGCTGAACGGCATTCTTCGAGTCTAGGCGGGAGGGTGAACTCGGCCGGATGCGTCGCGTTCACCGAACACAGAGCATCCGTGGGGCAGGATGGGGTGTTCCCGTCCTTTGCACCGAGGAGATCGTCGTGCGCCGAATCCTGCCCGTCCTCACCGTGGCCGCCCTGGCGGTCACGCTCGCCGGGTGCGCCGGCACAGCCGAGCCGGATGCGACATCGACTGCGAACGCAGACGAGTGCGCCGTTTCGGGCTCCTCCTCGGAGGCGGTGACCGCCTCGAGCGACTTCGGGACGCTCCCGACGGTCTCGTTCGACGCGCCGCTCGAGCCGGAGGTCACGGAGCGCACGCTCGTGACCCAGGGAGACGGCGACCCGGCGCCTCACGGCGCGGTCGCCACCATCGACTACAGCTTCTACAACGGCCGCAGCGGCGAGGTGATCGAGTCGACCGATTACACGGATGGCCAGCAGGCGGTGTTCGTTCTCGGTGACCAGTTGCTCGCCGGCCTGCGCAAGACGATCGAGTGCACGCCGGTCGGGTCACGCGTGATCGGCGTCGCACCCGCGGCGGATGCGTTCGGAGACGAAGGGCTCTCGGACTACGGCATCGAGGCAGGGGACCCGCTCGTGTTCGTGGTCGACCTGCTCGCCGCCGAGACTCGCGCGTGGGGCGAGCCCCAGGACGCGCCCGACGGCTTCCCCACGGTGGAGCTCGACGACGACGGACGCCCGACGGTGACCATGCCGGACGGATTCGAGACGCCGAAGACGAGTGAATCTGCCGTCCTGATCCAGGGCGACGGCCGTGCGGTGGAGGAGACCGATCAGGTCTACATCCAGTACCAGGGCCTCGACGCGGCTACCGGCGAGATCTTCGACGAGACCTGGGACGACGGCAACCCCTACTCGGGATCCGCGAGCGGCTTCATCACGGGCTTCACCGACGCGCTGGTCGGTCAGAAGGTCGGCTCGCAGTTCATCGTCGTGATTCCGCCCGCGGAGGGCTACGGCGAGGCGTCCGACGACAACACCAACGAGCTCGCGGGCAAGACGCTCGTCTTCGTCGTGGATCTGCTGGGGGCCGTGCCGACGGTCTGATGACCTCCACGCGACGTTAGGCTCGGGCGCATGGGCCGCCGTCGTGTCATCGTCCTTGGATCCACCGGATCGATCGGAGTCCAGGCGCTCGAGGTGATCGCGGCGAACGCCGATCGCTTCGAGCTCGTGGGACTCGCGGCCGGTCGTGACGAGGCGGGCCTGTCGCGGCAGGCATCCGAGACGGGCGTCACCCGGACAGCGCTCGGCATCGACGAGGCCGTGCAGCTCGTGCACGAGGTGCCGGCCGATGTCGTGCTCAACGGAATCACCGGCTCGGTCGGCCTCGCCGCGACGCTCGCCGTGCTCGAGACGGGAGCCACGCTCGCCCTTGCCAACAAGGAGAGCCTCATCGTCGGAGGCGAGCTCGTGCTCGCCGCCGCTGCGCCGGGGCAGATCGTGCCGGTCGACTCCGAGCACTCCGCGATCGCCCAGGCACTCCGCTCGGGAGAGCACGGGGAGGTGCGGCGGCTCGTCGTCACCGCCTCGGGCGGCCCGTTCCGCGGTCGCACTCGGGATGAGCTCGCCGCGGTCCGTCCCGAGGATGCGCTGGCGCACCCCACGTGGGACATGGGGAGGGTGATCACCACGAACTCGGCCACCCTCGTCAACAAGGGACTCGAGGTCATCGAGGCCCATCTGCTGTTCGGCATCCCGTACGACCGCATCGACGTCGTCGTGCATCCCCAGTCGATCGTGCACTCGATGGTCGAGTTCGTCGACGGGTCCACGATCGCGCAGGCCTCTCCGCCGGACATGCGGCTCCCGATCTCGCTCGGCCTCGACTGGCCGCATCGGCTCGCCGGGGTCGGTGCGCCGATCGATTGGACTGCGTCGCAGCATTGGAGTTTCGAGCCTCTCGACGACGGCACCTTCCCGGCGGTCGCCCTCGCCCGCCGAGTTGGTGAACTCGGGGGCACCTATCCGGCTGTCTACAACGCCGCGAACGAGCAGGCTGTCGAGGCGTTCCACGCGCGACGCGTGCCGTTCCTCGGCATCGTCGAGACCATCCGGCGGGTCGTCGATGCACATGAGCCGGGGGATGCGAGTCTCGCTGGTGTGCTCGCCGCTGAGACGTGGGCGCGCGATGAGGCAGACAGGCTGCTCGCAGGAGGGGTGAACGGATGACGCGACGCGTTCTCGCCGGATCGACCGCCGTGGCGCTGCTCGCCGTCGCGCTGACCGCAGGAGGCCTCGCTCAGCCCGCCTCGGCTTGCGCCTGCGGTGCACCCGCACCGCCCGCCGGGACCGTGGTCTCGGTCGGCGAGGAGCACGCTCTGATCAGCCACGACGGTACGACGGAACGCATCGAGATGGTGCTCGACATGCTCGCCGACGGGGCAGAAACGGGTCTCATCGTGCCCACCCCGAACCCCGCGAAGGTCTCGGTGGGTTCCGCGAGCCTGTTCGAGGCGATCGACGAGTTGACGGCCCGGGACGTCGAGGTCGTCGAGGACTGGTGGGGAGCCACCGGCGACGGTGGCGGCGGCGCAGCACCGGAGGTGCTCTCCGAGGTGGATCTCGGCCCCATCACCGCGGTGACGCTCGCCGCATCCGATGCCGAGGGGCTGGATGCGTGGCTCACCGAGAACGGGTACGGGATCGACGCCTCCGTGAGCGACCTGTTCGCCGACTACATCGACCGCGGCTGGTCGTTCGCCGCGTTCAAACTCACCGGTGAGGACCCGCTCGACGGGGCTCTCGACCCGATCCGTCTCGACTTCCGATCGCGGCACATCGTGTATCCGCTTCTGCTCTCGCAGGCCGCGACCACCCCGCAGACCGTGCGGCTGTACCTTTTCGGCGAGGATCGCATGCAGGCGGCGTTCCCCGATGAGACGGCGGTCGGAAGCGTCGTCTGGGCGGGCCCGGTGACCGACTCGACGCTCGAGCCGCTCGGCGCCTACCTGACCGAGATCGAGGCGTACTTCCCCGATCCGGCCAGCCAGATCACGGGCGACCTCACGATCACGTCGACGGGAGTGCGAGAGGACTACACCTCGACCGAGATCCGCACCAAATATGTGCAGATCGCCGGGCTCCCCGTTGGCGTGGCGATTGTGGGTGTCGCTTCCGTGTTCGGGTTCATGCTGTTGATCGTGGTGATCGGCGGCATCATCCATCGCCGCGCGGAGAAGCGCCGCCGTCGCGTCTGGTAGGCGTTCAGCCGGAGCACTGTCAGGCCTCGGCCCGCTCCCAGCGCGCGTGCCCTAGCCTGGCGCCGTGGAAACCGTGCTGCTCTACGTGCTCGGCATCGTCGTCGTGGCGCTCGGGCTCGCGATCTCGATCGGCCTACACGAGTTGGGGCACCTGGTGCCCGCGAAGCTCTTCGGTGTGAAGGTCGGCCAGTACATGATCGGCTTCGGTCCGACGCTGTGGTCGCGACGCAAGGGCGAGACCGAATACGGGGTCAAGGCGATCCCGCTCGGCGGCTACATCTCGATGGCGGGCATGTATCCGCCTGCGCGTGACGGCGGTGGAGCCCGCACCGCCAGCACCGGATTCCTCGACACGCTCGTTCAGGATGCGCGAGAGCAGTCCGCGGAGTCGATCACCGTCGGTGAGGAGGATCGCGTCTTCTACCGGCTCCCGGTCCACAAGCGGATCGTCATCATGCTCGGCGGCCCGTTCATGAACCTCGTGATCGCGATCGTGCTCTACGGCGTGGTGCTCTGCGGGTTCGGCATTCCGCAGGATTCGACGACGCTCGGCAGCGTGAGCGCCTGCATCGCCACCGACAGCTCGCAGACCGAGTGCACGGATGCGGACCCGGTGGCGCCCGCGGCCGCGGCGGACCTGCTGCCCGGCGACCGTCTCATGTCGATCGACGGCACCCCGGTGACGAGTGCGGAGCAGGCGAGCGAGCTCATTCGCGATCATCCCGGAACGACGATCCCGTTCGTGGTCGACCGTGACGGCGAGCAGCTGACCCTCGAGGTCACGCCGCTCCTCACCGAGCGCCCCGTCACCGACGCCGACGGCAATGCGGTGGTGGACTCGTCCGGGGGGACTGTCACGGAAGCCGTCGGATTCATCGGTGTGGGTTTCGCCACCGAGACGGTACGGCAGCCGGTGACGGCCGTGCTGCCCGCGGTGTGGGACAACTCGGTGTCGGTCGGCAAGATCATCGTCACCCTTCCCCAGCGGCTCGTGCAGGTGGCCCAGGCGGCCTTCGGAGGCGACGAGCGCGACCCCAACGGACCGATCAGCGTCGTGGGGGTCGGGCGCCTTGCGGGCGAGATCACCTCGCTCGACTCCGCGCCTGTCGCAGATCGCGCCTCCGCACTGCTGCAGGTGCTCGCTGCGCTCAACGTGGCTCTGTTCGTGTTCAACCTCATCCCGCTGCTGCCGCTCGACGGAGGGCACGTCGCAGGCGCGCTGTGGGAGGCGATCCGCCGACGCATCGCGAAGATCCGGGGCCGCCCCGACCCCGGACCCGTCGACATCGCGCGTCTCATTCCCCTCACGATGGCGATCGTCATCGTGCTCGGGCTCTCGAGCGTGCTGCTGATCTACGCGGACATCGTGAACCCGATCACTCTCGGCTGACCCCTTCCGCCCGTCGGTGGTGCGGGCGAGGATGTCGCCATGGACGAGATCCGCGTGGTGACGGCAGACCAGGTGTCGTGGGAGCAGTTGCAGACGGCACTCGGCAGCCGGGGTGAGGCGGCACGTTGTCAGTGCCAGTGGTTCCATGCCCGCGATCGCGAGTTCTCGTCGATGCCGCGCGAGGAGCGTGAGGCGCGGTTGCGCGAGCAGACCTCGTGTGGTCATCCCGGTGCGCCCACGAGCGGTCTTGTCGCGTTCCTGGGGGAGGAACCGGTGGGCTGGTGTGCGGTCGAGCCCCGCTCGCACTACGTGCGACTCGCCCGCACGCGGATCCCCTGGAGCGGTCGCGACGAGGATCCCGCCGACGACACGGTCTGGGCGATCGTCTGCTTCGCCGTTCGCGTGGGCTTCCGGCGGCGCGGGGTCAGCACGGCCCTCGCCGTCGCCGCCGTCGGGCATGCGGAGCGCAACGGAGCCGCCGCGGTCGAGGGGTACCCGAAAGAGCTCGCGCCCGGCAAGCAGGAGATCTGGGGGGAGCTCTTCGTGGGCACGCCTCCGATGTTCGAGGCCGCAGGAATGCGGGTCGTCTCCCGTCCGACGCTTCGGCGGCTCGTGATGCGGCGCGACTTCGCCTGATCAGCCGGTGAGCCGCTCGAGCTGCTGCGCCTGGTGGCGATGCCCGATCGTCTCGTAGCCGACGACCACGAGGACCGGTGCGAGGACGACGATCCCGAGCCACGCCCAGATCGATGCACCGGCCCAAGCGGCGAGCACGCCGGCGCCGAGGATCACGATCGCGGCCGCGAAGAGCATCACATGGAACGGGTCCACGGTCGAGAGCAGGATCGAGTACAGCGCGAAGAGGGTCAGCAGCAGCGCAGCCACGGGGATCACGACGGCTGCTGCCGCTGCCACCGGCGGCAGCGGAGTCTCTCCCTGGGTGGCGAGCGCTGCCACCTCGAGCCCCGCACCGGTCGCGACCAGCGTCCCGAGGAGCACGATCTGGCCGTATCCCCACACGAATCCCAGATCGCGGAATCTCTCGAGCACGTATCCGGACGGCATGCTGAAGTAGACCCACCAGAGGGCGAATGCGAGGGCGATACCCGCGACAGCCACAAGGCCGGCATCGATCGACCACCCCGTCTTCTGGACCACGGCCCCGATGGTGGTCGCTGTGCCCAACACGACCTCACCGAGGGTGATGATCACGAGCAGCCCGTACCGCTCCGCGATGTGATGCGGGTGCCACGGCGTGCCTCCGAAGCGGCGCTCGGCGATCACCGGCCCCGCGGTCTCCACGACGTAGAGGGGCACGGTGGCAAGCAACGTCCAGCCGATGCTGAGGTTGGAGACCGCGACGACGATCCAGCCGAGTTGAGCGGTCACGAGCGTCACGGCGTAGACGGTCGCGGCGGATCGGCGCGCTGCATCCTGCACGGCCACACGGATCCACAGCGGGAGCAGGCCGAGGCGCATGATGACGTACCCCGTGACCATGACCTCGTTATGGAAGTCGCCGTGCTCCACGCTCTGGAACACCTCAGGGATGCCGAGAGCGAGCAGGATCACGCCGACCATTTGCACGAGGGTGCAGATGCGGACGAACCAGTCGTCGGTATCGAACGCCGACGCCCACCAGGAGAAGTTGATCCACGCCCAGCTGACCGCGAACGTGGTGAAGGCGAAGGCGAGGAGCCCGTCGACGGTGTGCCCGAATGCGATCGCGTGAGCCAACTGGGTCGAGGTCGCGCCGAACGCGATGACGAAGGTGAGGTCGTACAGCAGCTCGAGCGGGGTCGCGGTGCGGTGCGGCTCCGAGGGATCGCGGCCGATCGCGCGGCGCAGTCCGTGCTGGAGGGTCGGCATCGTCACGGCGCGAGAGTAGCAGCGGGTCCGGCGTCGTCGCGGAGTCGGTCCTAAGCTGGAGGGGTGCCCGCAGTGAACATCGGGATGCCCAAGCCCGCACCGGAGACCCTCGCCCCGCGACGGAAGTCGCGGCAGATCCGTGTCGGCAAGGTGCTCGTGGGCGGTGACGCCCCGGTGAGCGTGCAGTCGATGACCACGACGCCGACGACCAACATCAACGCGACCCTGCAGCAGATCGCCGAACTGACGGCCTCCGGATGCGACATCGTTCGTGTCGCCGTGCCGAGCCAGGACGACGCGGACGTGCTGCACATCATCGCCAAGAAAAGTCAGATCCCGGTCATCGCCGACATCCACTTCCAGCCGAAATACGTGTTCCAGGCGATCGATGCGGGGTGCGCGGCGGTCCGCGTGAACCCCGGCAACATCCGTCAGTTCGACGACAAGGTCGGCGAGATCGCCGCAGCGGCGAAAGCCGCGGGCGTGTCGCTTCGCATCGGGGTGAACGCCGGTTCCCTCGACAAGCGCCTCCTCGAGAAGTATGGCAAGGCGACGCCCGAGGCCCTCGTGGAGAGCGCTGTATGGGAGGCGAGCCTCTTCGAGGAGCACGACTTCCACGACTTCAAGATCTCCGTGAAGCACAACGACCCGATCGTGATGGTCAAGGCGTACCGGATGCTCGCCGAGCGCGGCGACTGGCCCCTGCACCTGGGAGTCACGGAGGCGGGCCCCGCGTTCCAGGGCACCATCAAGTCGGCGACGGCGTTCGGCATCCTGCTCTCGGAGGGCATCGGCGACACGATCCGGGTCTCCCTCTCCGCGCCTCCCGCGGAGGAGGTCAAGGTGGGCCTGCAGATTCTGCAGTCGCTCAACCTCCGCGAACGCAAGCTCGAGATCGTCTCCTGCCCGTCCTGCGGCCGCGCCCAGGTCGACGTCTACACGCTCGCCGACTCGGTCACCGAGGGGCTCCAGGGCATGACGGTGCCGCTGCGCGTCGCCGTCATGGGATGCGTCGTCAACGGCCCGGGCGAGGCGCGCGAGGCGGACCTCGGAGTCGCATCCGGTAACGGCAAGGGTCAGATCTTCGTGAAGGGCGAGGTCATCAAGACCGTCCCCGAGTCGGAGATCGTCGAGACGTTGATCGCGGAAGCGAACCGGATCGCGGACGAGATGGGTGCCGACGCACCCGTCGGCGCGCCCCAGGTCATCACTAATTAGCACTTATGCAGGGGCATGTCCAGCCCCAAAATGCGATCACCACCTTCCTCTACACCCCGCTTAGCATCGGCGCAAGGATCAGGACGACGACGTCCGACCGGACGCCGCCAGCTCCCGATCTCCCGAACGAGATCAAGGGGGAAATCATGCCCGGAACTCGAGTCGCCGAGCGCCGTGGGCGCACGCGTGATCGCGTTCTCGCGATCAGCGCCGCCAGCGTCGTACTCGTGGCCGGAATCACTGTCCCGTCGCTTGCGGCGTGGACTGACACCGAGTGGATCACGGGAGGCGTGGGCAATGACGCCGGCGTCGGTGCATCCACTTTCGAAGTACAGCAGTTCGCCGCGGGGGACACCGTGTGGGACGACTACGAGACCCAGCCCGAGGCGAACGTCATCGACTTCAGCGCCCAGGCAGTCCAGCTGACTCCGGGCGACACGGTCTACGGATACGTGAGGCTCCGCACGGTCGCGGGGTCGCTCGGGGGAGACCTGACACTCGGAGCCGACACCTCGGTGGTCGCCGATTCGCTCGAGGACGCCCTCACCTACGGCGCCCGCGTGATGAACGACACGACGGGCTGCACCGCCGGCTCGTACGCCTCGACGGGAACAGAGCTCCAGGCACTCGGGTCTGCACTCGACGCCTCCGCGGGTGGGACGTTCTCGCTCGCCGCGGCGGCCGACGAGTCGACGCCCGGCGTCGAGCAGGTGGTCTGCTTCGCGCTGACCTTCCCGGCCTCATTCGCCGGTGACGACACGCTCCAGGGCGCGACGGCATCGACGGTGTGGCACTTCGACGCGGTGTCCGTCACCGCCTGAGATCATGACGTCCCACGTCGGGCCCGCGACGGCCGCACACGTCGCGCGTCCACGTGAACCGATGCGATGGCATCGGCTCGCGCGGCGGGCGCGCACGGGCGCCGTCACGGCGGCTGCCCTCATCGGACTGGTCGTGCTTCTTGCCGCTCTTGCGCCGTTCCTCGGCATGCGGCTCGTACGACTCGAGACCGGATCCATGTCCCCGGGTTTCCCCACGGGATCGGTTCTGCTCGTGCGCGACGCCGACGCGTCGGAGGCGGTTGCCGGTGACATCGTCACCGTGCGGCGCGCCGACGGCGCGTCGGTCACGCACCGGGTGGTCTCGACATCCGCGGCGGGAGACGGCGTCTCGCTCACCCTCAAGGGTGATGCGAATGACCAGGTCGACCCGAAGCCGTACCTCGCCAACCGGGTCGGTATCGTCCTCGGCGGCATCCCATGGGGCGGCGATCTCGTCGTCCTCGCGCGGTCGGAGGGCGCCATCCCGCTGCTTGCGGGGTTCGTCAGTCTGCTCGTGCTGTGGGCGTGGTGGCCCCAGGGGCGGAATCCGGCGCATGCGCGGCGTCGGACGGAGGTGGCCTGATGCGTGCTCTGACCATCGCCGCAGCGCTCATGGTGGGCCTGGGTCTCGCGACCGTTTCCGCGGGCCCGGCGTCCGCGACCCGTATGGACCACGTCGATGACGGTGAGCCGGGTCTGCTGACTCTCCAAGAGGAGAACCTTCCAGACGACGTCATTCTTCAGCCCGGGGACAGCGTGTACTGGCTCGTGACGACGTCGCTCGAAGCGGAGACGGACGGCGATCTTGATCTGACGATCGAGAGCGCGGGAAGCCTTGCCGAGCATCCGGGCGGTCTGACGGTCGACATCGATGAGTGTGCAGCGCCATGGCTGCTCGGTGCGACTGCTACATGCCCGGCCGGCGAGCGCACCCACTTGGTCGAGACGCCGTTCGCGCTGCTCCGTTCGCCCGAGACGCTCGACATGGGCGAGCTGGTCAACTATTCCGATCGCTATCTGCTCGTGACCCTCGCACTCCCCGATGCCACTCCCGCGGAACTGCAAGGGGGAGAGGCGGAGTTCCAGCTCACGTTCTCGGCCGTGGGCGACTTGGAGACGATTGGGGTCGACCCCAGCGCGGGCGGCAGCGGCACAGCGGCGCTCGGAGCGACGGGCGCCGCGGCGACCGCGCCACTTGCAGTGGCGGTCCTGATGGGCGTCATCGGGATCGCAATGCGGATTCGGGGGAGGCGAGTCTGATGGCTCGGGGCGACCGACGGGCGCGGACCGGTATCGCGGTCACCTCGTCGGCCGTGTTCGCGGTGCTGCTGGTCGGCACCACGGTGAACGCGAGTGCGGCGGCGTGGGTCGACGAGGAGTGGGACACCGCCGACGTCGCCGCGCTCGACTGCTCGGCGTCCGCGACGATGGACTCCGTGGCCTGGGGGCGTGTGCTCACCGGTGCCGTCTCGGGGGCGTCGCTCGACCCGATCGCCTCGACCGACGGCATCACCGTCACGAATGTCGCCCCCGCGACCACGAGCACCGGCACGAGCCAGGCGGCTCCCGTCACGTCGCTCGGCTCGGACGCGTGGTCGGCCGCGCTCGGGCTGTCCGCCCTCTCCTCACTCGACCTCGGTGCCGGCGTCGTGCTCCCCCTCGACGCCGGCACCGGCTCGTACACCCAGTACGGTCGCGCGACGAGCAACGGGATCGCGATCGGGGCGTCCGGAGCGGTCACGAGCCAGGCGGGAGGCCTCGTCTCGCTCGACACCCCGACCGCGTCGACCCCGCGCCTCGGAACGCTCCGGCTCTCGGAGGTGCTCGACGCCGTCCTGCCGGGTCTCGGCACTCCGGTGTCGCGCCTGTCGGACGTCGACCTCGAGATCGGGGCGGTCGGCTCGGTCGCCGAGCTCGACGGATGCGAGGTCGCGTGGAACGAGGCCAGCCTCTCGACCCACCTCGATCGCGACTATCTCGCGTCGGCGCTCGACCTCGGCCTCACCAGCGATCTCGCATCCGGGCTCGGGACCTCGACCGATGCGACGCTCGCCGGGCTCCAGACCACCCTGAACTCGACCCTCAACGCGAGCGTGAGCGCATCCGTCGTCTCGAGTGTGGCCTCCCTGCTGACGACTGCCTTCGCCGGGATCGCGGGTGTCACCGTCGATCCCGACGCCGTCACCGTCACTGTCGCGGGCACGATCGATCTGACCTCTGTCCGCGCGCTCATCACGAACGACATCAGCGACGGCGTCGTCACGATCAACCTGTCGACGGGACGCATCACGGCCGACCTCGCGGCGCTCGTCGGCGAGGCCTACGCCGACAGCGACGGCCTCAACGGGCGGGCACCGAACACCTCGGTGCTGACCCCCGCGGTGCTGAACGCCCTGATGGCCCGTCTCAGCACGGTGCTCGGGAACTTCGTCACGAACACCCTGCAACCGGCGGTCGCGACCGCGATCCTCAACACCGCGATCACGGTGCGAGTCGTCGCTCTCCTCGATGCCACCGTCACAGTGATCGTGCCTGTGACCGTTCCGCAGGTCCTCCGCGTGGACTCCCTCTTCAGTGGCACGATCGGGGGCTTCACGGGCGCCTCCGGGTACCCGGCGCCGACGGTGTCGACGAGCGTGACCCTGGTGCCGGGTCAGACCGGCGCCCTGCTCACCGCCCTCAACACGCTGCTCTCGACGGTCACGACGCCGATCATCAACGCGGTGCAGAACACGGTCCGTCCCGCGATCGGCGGGATCGTGGTGACGCCCATCCTCACAAGCCTCTCGGCGAGCACCACCGCGGCGCTCGCGACCCTCACCGGGTCGACTATTCCGGCCTTCATCACGGCGCTCGAACCGGTCCTGGATCAGCTTGCGCTCCTCGTGAAGGTCACGCTCAACGCGCAGCCTGATCAGACCGGATCCGTGGGCCCGCCGATCACGGCGCTCTCCGGCCGATACATGGTGAGTGCGCTGCACGTCGGTGCCGTCAACGGGCCGACGAGCCTCTTGGGTCTGTGGGCGGCATCGTCGGCGGTGGGACCCCAGACCCTCCGCTGAGCGTCGCATCGGGGACGCTGCGAAACGTTGGGTCGTGGGCGAGGATCCGGCTCGCTACCGTGACGGATATGAGCCCTCGACGACTCGCCATCGCCTCTCTCGCGCTGCTCCTCGCAGCACCCGCGCTCTCCGGATGCGTCGGCACGCCGCAGACGTGCGTATCGTGGGTCGACTTCGCCGACGCCGACGACATGGCGGCGAGCGCGACCCTGGTGGTGGTAGGAGTCGCGGAGCCCGCGACGCGGACGATCGAGTTGCTGTCGGGGCAGGCGGAACTGCACCGGGTGAGCATCGAGGAGGTTCGGCAGGGGGACTTCGACGCCGACGAGCTTTGGGCGGCAGCGCCGCGCGACTACTGCGTAGCCGATGCGCCCCAGCCGAGCGAGGACCCGATCCCTGTCGGTGAGCGCGTGGTGCTCTTCCTGAACCCGGCGAAGGGCTCGCCCGCGCCCGGCGATCTGGAGAAGGTGGATGCGTGGAGCACTCTGACGCCTCACGCGGGAGTCCTGCCCGCCTCCGAGTGAACCGTCGGCCCTGGTCGACGCGGCTACAGTGATCGGGTGCCCACGCTCCTGTCCCAGCTCTTCGTCCGCACCCTGAAGGAAGACCCGGCCGACGCCGAGGCGACGAGCCACAAGCTGCTCGTCCGCGCCGGATACATCCGCCGCCAGGCTCCGGGGATCTTCGCCTGGCTGCCGCTCGGGCTGCGGGTGCGCGCCAAGATCGAGAAGGTCATCCGCGAGGAGATGGCGGCGGCCGGTGCGCAGGAGGTGCTGTTCCCCGCGCTGCTCCCGAGGGAGCCCTACGAGGCGACCGGCCGCTGGGAGGAGTACGGCGACAACATCTTCCGCCTCAAGGACCGCAAGGGCGCCGACTACCTCCTGGCGCCGACCCACGAGGAGGCGTTCACCCTGCTCGTGAAGGACCTCTACTCGTCGTACAAAGACCTCCCGCTCATGATCTTCCAGATCCAGGACAAGTACCGCGACGAAGCGCGTCCGCGTGCGGGGCTCCTGCGGGGGCGCGAGTTCTCGATGAAGGACGCCTACTCCTTCGACTACACCGACGCAGGACTCGACGTCTCGTATCAGGCCCAGCGCGATGCCTACGAGCGCATCTTCGCCCGTCTCGGACTCGACTACGTGATCGTTCAGGCGGATGCGGGTGCGATGGGCGGGTCGCGCTCGGAGGAGTTCCTGCACCCGACGCCCATCGGGGAGGACACCTTCGTGCGCTCTGCCGGAGGATACGCGGCGAACGTCGAGGCGTTCACCACGACAGCTCCCGAGGCGAGGCCGTTCGACGACCTGCCCGCGGCTGTCATCCACGACACCCCGAACACCCCGACCATCGCGACGCTCGTCGACGTGGCGAACGCGCAGATCCCGCGCGATGCCGGCCCCTGGACGGCGGCCGACACCCTCAAGAACGTGGTGCTCGCTCTCACCCATCTGGATGGCCGCCGAGAGCTCGTGATCGTCGCTGTCCCGGGTGATCGCGAGGTCGACCTGAAGCGCGCCGAGGTCGCCTTCGCGCCCGCGGAAGTGGAGCCCGCGACCGAGGCGGACTTCGATGCCAACCCGGTGCTCGTGAAGGGCTACATCGGTCCGTGGTCGCCCACGGGGCCCGTGCTCGGCGAGGAGTCGGCATCCGCGATCCGATACCTCGGCGACCCGCGGGTCGTCGACGGCACGGCCTGGATCACCGGCGCGAACGTCGAGGGGCGGCACGTGTTCGACCTCGTGGCAGGACGCGACTTCACGTTCGACGGCAGCGCCGAGATCGCGGAGGTGCGCGCGGGCGACCCGGCACCCGACGGGTCGGGTCCCGTGGAACTCGCGCGTGGCATGGAGATCGGGCACGTGTTCCAGCTCGGGCGCAAGTACGCGGAGGCTCTCGGCCTCAAAGTCCTCGACGAGAACGGCAAGCTCGTGACCGTCACGATGGGCTCGTACGGCATCGGGGTCACCCGCATCCTCGCCGCGATCGCCGAGACCACCGCCGACGACCGGGGGCTCCTCTGGCCCCGAGGTATCGCGCCCTTCGATGTGCACGTCGTCGCTACCGGGAAGGACGACGCCGCATTCTCGCTCGCATCCGGTCTCTCCTCGGAACTCGAGGGTGCCGGTTTCGACGTGCTCTACGACGACCGTCCGAAGGTCTCGCCCGGGGTCAAATTCGGCGACGCGGAACTGCTCGGCGTGCCGACGATAGTGATCGCCGGTCGGGGGGCCGCCGACGGCGTCGTCGAGCTGTGGGACCGCCGTTCTGGAGAGCGTGTCGAGGTTCCGGCGACCGAGCTCGTCGACCGGATTCGCAGCATCACCTCCGCCTGAGAGGCGAGCTACTGCACCTCGGCGGGCATGGGCTCCACCTGCGCGGGGTCGGGAAGTGCGATGACGCCCTCGACGAGCGAGACGACCGAGGTCCAGAAGCCTTGGTCCGGATCCTCGAAGGCGTGGCCGGGGACGAGCCAGGCATTGCCGTCCACATCCCACAGGAGCAGGAGCGTCGACTCGGCGTGGTCGAGCGTCACCACCACGGACTCCGGCGTCGGAAGCGGCTCCTCGACACCGGGCTCCGGCTCGGGCTCCAGCCCGGGCTCCGGCTCGGGAAGAACCGTCGGCTGCTCGTCGGGCTCCGCGGGAGCGGGTGTCGTCAGCGCATCCGAGTCGCCCGAGTCCTCCGTCCCCGCGCCGCGCACGAGTGAGTCGGCCGCGTACATGACGCCCCCGCCGTACTCGGGGCTCGCGGCGCCGAACCAGCGGCCGTCCTCGAGGCGGCCGACGGCGTCGACGGGCGACACGGTGTCGTACTCGCCCTTCGCGACTGCCTCCACCGCATGCCCGCTTGCCCACCAGATCGAGCCGAGCGGCGACCAGGCGACCGTCCACTCGAGGGCCGTGGAGGTGCCGTCGATCGTCAGCGTCGCCGACGCGTAGGTCTGGGTCTCGTCGGCGGTGACCATCACGTCGGAGGCCTCGACGGCCAGCCCGGTCGCCGAGAACAGGCGTGCAGCCAGCTCCCGCGCCTCCGCTTCACCGGGTGCGGCCGACTCCGCGACCTCGGGGGTCGTGCATTCCTGATAGCTGCCGGCCTCCTCATCCTCGGAGTCGACGGGCACATCGATGCACACCGGGGCGGGGGACGCGGCGGGATCGTTGTACCACCAGTCGCCCGATCCGGCCCATGAGAGGGTCAGCGACGCGCCGCTGCCGTCCTCCGGACCGACGACGTAGCTCGGATAGTCCGGAGTGGAGTACTGCGACAGCTCGGCGGACCCGTCGAGTGCGAACTGGGAGGCGATCCGTTCGGCCACGACGGCGGGGTCGCCGCTGCGCCGGAGCTCGTAGACGGTGCCGCGACCTCCGTTGGATGAGAGCCCGTCTCCCGCGACGTAGTCATAATCGACCCACATCGCGATCCGGGAAGCATCCGCCGAGGCGGAGGCCTCCGCGCCTCCGTCTCCTCCAGCCGCCGCGGCGGCGAACAGCGGCTTGGGGGCGGCGAATGGGTTCGTGATCACGAGCGCGCCGACAGTCACAGCGGCGAGTGCGGTCACGCCGATTCCGGCGCCGCGAGCCAGGCGACCGTGACGCACGAGGCGGGGCGCGGGGCGGTCGGGAGCCTCGGCGATGAGGGCCGAGTCGAGGGCGGGAGCTGCAGGGGCGCCCGCGGCGGCTCGGAGCCGCTCGGTCGGGTCGGTGTGGTGATCCATACCCTGTCTATGTCGCGGTGCCGGCAGATCTTTCATCGGGCGCATCTGCCGCATCCCCGGCCTGTTCTCGGCGCGGGCCTCCGAGCTGTTCGGCGAGGGCGCGCTTGGCGCGATGGAGGCGGATGCTGAGGGCGTTGGCGCTCACGCCGAGCGCGATCGCCGCTTCCGCAACCGTCGCGCCGTCGAGGACGACGAGCGCGAGCACCTCGCGATGGGTCGTACTGAGCTGCCGCCACGCCGCCGCGAGCTCCGGGTCGCGATCGATGAACGTGTCCGCGGGCGGTGCGGAATCCGGTGCGGCGAACAGCGCGAGTGCACTCGCTCGGACAGCCGCACGTCGGCGGAGGTTCGCCACCTGGTAGGAGGCGATGCGGTAGAGCCAGGGGAGTTCCTCACCGGGCGTCACGGCGTCCCGCTTCCGCCACGCGATCGCGAAGACGTCTGCGGCTAGATCCTCGACCTCGTCACTCGCGACGCGCCGGGCGAGGTATGCGCTCACCGCCGGAAGATGCCGTCGGTAGACGGAATCGAACTCGGCGCGCGCGTCGGGCATGATTCCAGTCTCCGGCAGTCGATGACGACGACAAGCCCAACGTTTCGCGCGCGGCGCGCGTCGACCTGTTCAGCGATGGTGGTCGACGACGGGGAGCGGGCCGGTGACGCTCAGCTCGTCGTCCCAGCACTGCACCCCCGAGAGCTCCGGGAGGCGGTCTCGGGTGAACACGGGATCTCGCCCGGCACGACGTTGGGCGCTGTAGTCGCGCAGCAGTCGGAATGCGACGCCGGAGAGCAGGGCGATCGCGACGAGGTTGACGACCGCCATGAGGCCCATGATGCCGTCGGCCGCATCCCACACGAGGCCCGCGGAGGCGATCGAGCCCGCGAAGATCGCCACGACCACGAGCACGCGGTACACCACGAGCACACCGCGACGCGGCGTCACGAACTCGATGTTCGACTCGCCGTAGTAGTAGTTGCCGAGGATCGAACTGAACGCCAGGAGGAACACGATGACGCTCAGGAGAACGCTCGACCAGTCGCCGAGGGTGCTCGTGATCGCGGTCTGGGTGAGCGAGATGCCCCGCTCCGCGCTGGCGAGATCGGGCTGGGAGACGAGGATGATGAACGCCGTGATCGAGCAGATGAGGAACGTGTCGAAGTAGACGCCGAGCGTCTGCACGAGCCCCTGCTTCACCGGGTGTGTGACAGCGGCGCTCGCACCCGCGTTCGGGGCCGAGCCGAGACCCGCTTCGTTGGAGAACATCCCGCGCTTGACGCCCGTCATGATGATCGTGCCGAGCGTCGCGCCCACGACCTCGTTGACGCCGAAGGCCTGCTGGTAGATCGACGCGAACACGACCGGCACCTGATCGGCGTGCAGGGCGACGATGACGAGCCCGATGAGCAGGTACCCGAGCGCCATGAGCGGCACGACCGCCTGCGTGACGGAGGCGATGCGCCGCACCCCGCCGAACACGACGAGCGCCGTGAGGACGGCGAGCACGACGCCGACGATCCACGGGATCGTATCCGCGCCGCCGTCGGGCGCGATCGTCGCGGCGACCGTCGCGCTGATGGTGTTGGCCTGCAGCGAGCTGAAGGCGAACGGGAAGCAGAGGATGAGGATCACGGCGAACAGGACGCCCATCCAGCGCGCTCGCAGGCCGTACTGCATGTAGTAGGCCGGGCCGCCTCGGAATCCGTCGGCGTCGCGCACCTTGTAGAGCTGGCCGAGGGTCGACTCGACGAAGCTCGATGCGCCGCCGATGAACGCCATCGTCCACATCCAGAACACCGCGCCTGGCCCTCCGATCGCGATCGCGGTGCCGACTCCGGCGATATTGCCGACGCCCACGCGCGAGGCCGCCGAGATGGTGAATGCACCGAACGCGGAGACCGACTGCGGCTTGCCGTCGGGGGTGAGCGGGGTGCGGTTCGTGAGCGTGCGGAACATCTCCGGGATCAGGCGGAACTGCACGACCCCGCTGCGGATCGTGAAGTAGAGACCCAGCACGGCGACGAGCGGCAGCACGATCCATGTCCAGAGTGCGTCGCCCGAGGCGACCACGACGGCATCGACGACATCCATGCGGCCAGTATTGATGGCCGACCGGCTGAACGGAAGGGGTGCTGAAGATCCACGTCGGCTCCGGTAGAGTTGACGGTCGCACCCATTGCGGACGGGTGCAGAGATCTGAATATCGGAGGCTGACGTGGACATCGACCTCGCCGTACTACGGCTGATGGAGCGCGAGCGGGAGATCCCCTTCGACGAACTGGTTCAGATCATCGAGCAGGCCATTCTCACGGCATACCTGAAGCACACGGGCAAGGGCCCGGAGTCGGGCGCCCGGGCCGAGCTCGACCGCAAGTCGGGGCATGTCGCGATCTACCTTCCGGAGCTCGACGACGAGGGCGAGGTCATCGGCGAGGCGGTCGACAGCCCCGACGACTTCGGGCGGATCGCAGCCTTCGCCGCGAAGCAGGTGATCAACCAACGCCTCCGCGACATCGGCGACGACAAGGTGCTGGGAGAGTTCCGCGGGCGCGAGGGCGACATCGTCGCGGGCATCATCCAGCAGGGGCCGAATCCGCGGATGGTGCACATCGACCTCGGCACCGTCGAGGCGATCCTGCCGCCCGAGGAGCAGGTGCCGGGCGAGGAGTACGCGCACGGCTCGCGCATCCGCGTCTACGTCACGAGCGTCGCGAAGGGTCTGAAGGGTCCGTCGATCACGGTCAGCCGCACTCATCCGGGGCTCGTGCGCAAGCTGTTCGCGCTCGAGGTGCCCGAGATCGCCTCCGGCGCGGTCGAGATCGCGTCGCTCGCCCGTGAGGCGGGGCACCGCACGAAGATCGCGGTTCGCGCAACCCAGCCGGGCATCAACGCCAAGGGCGCGTGCATCGGCGAGCTGGGCGCCCGTGTGCGCGCGGTGACTTCGGAGCTCAACGACGAGAAGATCGACATCGTCGACTGGTCGGAGGACCTCGGCACATTCGTCGGCAACGCGTTGAGTCCTGCGAAGGTCACGAGCACGGTGGTGGTGGATCCGGCCCTCAAGGCGGTCCGCGCGCTCGTTCCCGACTACCAGCTCTCGCTCGCGATCGGCAAGGAGGGGCAGAACGCCCGTCTGGCCGCGAAGCTCACCGGAGCCCGAATCGACATCCAACCCGACTCTGTCATCGAGTCATAGACATGTCTGTGACCGGATAGACACCCGCGCGGCGGTGTCCATCCGGTCGGAGCCATGTCTAGCGCGGGAAAACAGAGCAGGGGAGGGGGTAGGATGGAAGCCGTCAGAACCTGCCTGGGTTGCCGGCAGCGTGCTCCCCGCCTCTCACTCGTGAGGGTGGTGGCGCGTGACGGACGAGTCGCGGTGGATGCCGCGGCGCGACTCCCGGGCCGTGGCGCCTGGGTCCACCCGGATCCCGGGTGCGTGCGGACCGCCATCCGCAGGAACGCTTTCGGGCGTGCACTGCGCGTGACCGGTTCGCTCGACGCCACGGAACTGACAAACCTCTATCCAGTCCCTGAAGAACAGGCTGAACGGCACATGGACAACTAATGAGCGGCTCGAAATGAGACCCCTCCACCGATAACGTCCGCTCCTGCCTGGAGCGGTTCCAGACAGGAGAATTGTGGCCAACCCCCGCGTGCACGAGATCGCAAGCGAACTCGGCATCGAATCCAACATCGCGCTCGACAAGCTCAAGGAGATGGGCGAGTACGTCAAGAGCGCGTCCTCGTCGATCGCTCCGCCGGTCGCGCGTCGTCTGAAGGCGGCGCTCGAGGCGGACGGCGTCGCGACCGCGCCCAAGACGCAGGCGAAGCCGGCACCCAAGCCCGGCCCGAAGCCGGCAGCGGCGCCCAAGCCCGCCCCCGCGCCCGCTGCAGAGACGACGCCTGAGCCCGAGGCTCCGGCCGCCCCGCCGGCTTCGGCGACCCCCGCCGCTCCCGCGGCGCCCGCAGCCCCCGCGGCCGAGGAGCGCCCCGCGGCATCCGGCGGAACCGCAGGCCCGCGTCCCGGCGCCCCGCGTCCGGGCAACAACCCCTACGCACCCAGCCAGGGCATGGCCCGTCCGGGCGCCCCGCGCCCCGGCAACAATCCGTACTCGTCCTCCCAGGGCATGCCGCGTCCGGGTGGCGGCGGTGGCGCGATCCCGCGTCCGGCCGCTCCGCGTCCCGGTGCTCCGCGCCCGGGTGCCCCGCGCCCCGGTGCTCCCCGTCCGGGTGCTCCGCGTCCGGGCGCCCCGTTCCAGCAGCGTCCGGGCGGTGGCGGTGGCGCCGGTCGTCCGGGTGGTGGCGCAGGCGGTGGCGGATTCCAGCGCCCCGGTGGCGGGTACGCCGGCCGCCCGGGTGGTGGTGGTGGCCGCGGTCGTGGCCCCGGTGGCGGCACCGCGGGTGCCTTCGGTAAGGGCGGCGGCAAGTCGCGTGCACGGAAGTCGAAGCGGACGAAGCGCGCCGAATTCGAGATGCGGGATGCCCCGCAGCTCGGCGGCGTCAGCATCCCTCGTGGCGACGGATCGCGTGCGATCCGCCTGCGTCGGGGTGCGTCCATCTCGGACCTCGCCGACAAGCTGGAGAGTCTGACGGGCTTCACCGTCCAGCCCGGCGCCCTCGTGACGGCCCTCTTCCACCTAGGAGAGATGGCGACGGCGACCGAGTCGCTCGACGAGGCGACGTTCTCGATCCTCGGTGAAGAGCTCGGGTACAAGATCCAGATCGTGAGCCCCGAGGATGAGGACAAGGAGCTCCTGGAGGGCTTCGGTCTCGATCTCGAGCAGGAGCTCGAGGACGAGGACGACGAGGACCTCGAGATCCGCCCGCCCGTCGTCACGGTCATGGGTCACGTCGACCACGGAAAGACCAAGCTGCTCGACGCCATCCGCCAGGCGAACGTCGTGGCGGGTGAGGCCGGCGGCATCACCCAGCACATCGGCGCCTACCAGGTGTGGACCGAGCACGAGGGCATCGAGCGCGCGATCACCTTCATCGACACCCCGGGTCACGAGGCGTTCACCGCCATGCGTGCCCGTGGTGCGCAGGTGACCGACATCGCGATCCTGGTGGTCGCGGCCGACGACGGCATCATGCCGCAGACGGTCGAGGCGCTGAACCACGCGCAGGCGGCCGGCGTGCCGATCGTCGTCGCGGTGAACAAGATCGACAAGGAGGGCGCGAACCCGGCGAAGGTTCGTCAGCAGCTCACCGAGTTCGGTCTCATCGCGGAAGAGTACGGCGGCGACACGATGTTCGTCGACGTCTCGGCGCTCAACGCCATCGGTATCAACGACCTGCTCGACGCGGTGCTGCTCACCGCCGACGCCGGTCTCGACCTGCGCGCGAACCCGAACAAGGACGCCCGCGGTGTTGCGATCGAGGCGAAGCTCGACAAGGGCCGCGGTGCGGTCGCGACGGTGCTCATCCAGTCCGGAACCCTGCGCGTCGGAGATGCGATCGTCGCGGGAACCGCGTACGGACGCGTCCGAGCGATGCACGACGAGAACGGCGAAGCGGTCGAGGAGGCCTGGCCTTCCCGCCCGGTGCAGGTGCAGGGTCTCTCGACCGTGCCCCGAGCCGGCGACACCTTCCTCGTCACCGAGGAGGACCGCACGGCGCGTCAGATCGCCGAGAAGCGCGAAGCCGTCGAGCGCAACGCCCAGCTGGCGAAGGCCCGCAAGCGCATCAGCCTCGAGGACTTCACCCGCGCTCTCGAAGAGGGCAAGGTCGACTCGCTCAACCTCATCATCAAGGGTGATGTCTCCGGTGCCGTCGAGGCACTCGAGGAGGCGCTGCTCAAGATCGAGGTCGACGACTCGGTCCAGCTGCGCATCCTGCACCGCGGTGTCGGTGCGATCACCGAGTCGGACGTGGATCTCGCGACGATCGACAACGCGATCGTCATCGGATTCAACGTGCGCCCCGACGTCAAGGCCCGCGAGCGTGCCGCGCGCGAGGGCATCGACATCCGCTTCTACTCGGTCATCTACGCCGCGCTCGAGGACATCGAGCAGTCCCTCAAGGGAATGCTCAAGCCCGAGTACGAGGAGGTCCAGTCGGGTCTCGCCGAGATCCGCGAGGTGTTCCGCTCGTCGAAGTTCGGCAACATCGCCGGTGTCCTGGTGCAGGGCGGCACGATCACCCGCAACGCCAAGGCGCGCGTCATCCGCGAGGGTGTCGTGCTGGCCGATGGCCTGGCGATCGAGTCGCTCCGCCGGTTCAAGGACGACGTCACCGAGGTCCGTGAGGGCTACGAGGCCGGTATCGGTCTCGGCAAGTTCAACGACATCCGTGTCGGCGACGAGATCGAGACGATCGAGCTGGTCGAGAAGCCGCGCGGCTGAGTGATAACGACGGTGCCGGGGCGAGGCTCCGGCACCGTCGTCGGCTCTCGGAGAGGAGAGATCCATGGGTGAGAACCCTCGGGCGGCGAAGCTCGCCGACCGCATCAAGGAGATCGTGGCCCGACGTTTGGAGCGCGGCATCCGCGATCCGCGCCTCGGGTTCGTGACGATCACGGATGTGCGCGTGACGGGCGACCTGCAGCACGCGAGCGTCTTCTACACGGTCTACGGCACCGACGAGGAGCGGGTGAACTCCGCCGCCGCGCTCACCGCCGCGACCGGGATGCTCCGTACCGAGGTGGGGCGCAACCTCAACGTGCGCCTCACTCCGAGCCTCGAGTTCATCCCCGACGGGATCCCCGAGAACGCGGCCCACATCGAGGAGCTGCTGCGGGAGGCATCGGAGCGCGACCGCGAGGCGGCCGCGCTGGCGTCGGAGGCGCAGTACGCGGGCGAGGCTGACCCGTACGTGAAGCCGCGCGAGCTCGACGACGACGAAGACTGACTCCGAAGACTGACTCCGGCAGGAATCGTCCGGCGTCCGCGGGCGTTGAGCCCGAGGTGACTCCCGCTCTCTCCGTCCTCGACCTCGTGCCGGTGCGAATCGGCCAGACCTCCTCCGACGCGATCTCGGCATCCCTCGCTTTGGCTTCGAGGGCCGACGAGCTCGGATACTCGCGGTACTGGTTCGCGGAGCATCACAACATGCCCGCGGTGGCGTCCACCACGCCGCCTGTGCTGATTGCCGCGGCCGCGACACGTACTCGCCGCATCCGGCTCGGATCGGGCGGCGTGATGCTGCCCAACCACGCGCCGCTCGTCGTCGCGGAGCAGTTCGCAGCGCTCGAGGCGATCGCCCCGGGGCGCATCGATTTGGGAATCGGCCGCGCCCCCGGATCCGATCCGGTGATCACGGCGCTGCTGCGCGCGAGTGGTCCGACGAGCGAGGTCGACAGGTTCGAGGAGCATCTCGGTGACATCCGCGCGTTGGCCGGAGACGGGGCCACGATCACGGTGAACACCCGCGACGGGCTCCGCGACTACGAGGTGCGCGCAACTCCCGCAGCCCGCGGAGTGCCCGAGCTCTGGCTTCTCGGGTCGAGCGACTACTCCGCGCATCTCGCGGCGAAGCTCGGTCTGCCGTACGTCTTCGCGCACCACTTCTCGGGCGAGGGCACCCAGCGCGCACTCGACATCTATCGCGGTGAGTTCCGGCCGCGCGAATGCCTCGCGGCTCCCCGCACCTTCCTGACGCTCAACGTCGTCGTCGCAGAGACCGCCGAGGAGGCGGATGCGCGCGCTCTTCCCGCTCTGCAGAACATGGCGCGTCTGCGCACGGGTTCGCCGTTGCGACCTCTCGATTCGGTGGAGGCCGCCGAGCGCGAGGAGCTGTCGAGCGCCGCGGCGCAGGTCATCGAGGCGATGCGTGCGACGTGGGTCATCGGGGCGGCGCAGGATGCGGCCGAGAGCATCCGCCGCCTCGCGGACCGCTTCGGGGTGGACGAGGTGATGGTCTCCCCGAGCGCGGGCGCGCGCGACGGGGAGCTGATGGATCGTGCCGTCGGGCGCGAACGCTCGCTCGAGCTGCTCGCGGAGTCGCTCCTCACGGAGTAAGCCGTTCGACCTGACCCGCTACTTGAGAAGTCGGTCAAGCACCCGGTCGCTCAACTTGCGGCCGCCGGTCTGGCAGCCGGGGCAGTACTGGAACGTCCGGTCGGCGAAGATCACCTGCTCGATGCGCGTCCCGCACACCGGGCACGGTTCGCCGAACCGCCCGTGCACGCGCAGATTCGACTTCTTCTCGGCCTTGAGCTCCGAGGCGGCGACCCCGTCGGCGCGCGCGACGGCGTCGGAGAGGGTCTCGCGCATCGCGGAGTAGAGGGCGGCCGAGTCGGCGTCGTCCATCGCGGCCGGCTTGTAGGGCGACATGCGCGCGACGTGCAGGATCTCGTCGGAGTAGGCGTTGCCGATCCCCGCGATGACGGACTGGTCGCGCAGCACGCCCTTGAGCTGGGCGCGACCCTGCGCCGCGAGGATGCCACGGAACTGCTCGAGCGAGAAGTCATCGGCGAGCGGATCGGGGCCGAGACGAGCGACGCCGGGAACGTCGCCCAGATCCCGCACCAGATACAGCGCAAGGCTCTTCTTCGTGCCGGCCTCGGTCACGTCGAACCCGCTGCCGTCGTCGAGCGCGAGCCGCGCCGCGAGGGGGCCGGACCCCGGGCGACCGGAGGTCTTCGGCTGGCCCGCGCGCCAGCGGATCCACCCGGCGCGCGCGAGGTGCATCACGAGGTGCAGGCCCCCGTCGGTGGCGAGGTCGAGGAACTTTCCCTGACGTGAGACCCCTGTGATCCGTTCGCCGGAGAGCGCCTCGATCGGCGGGTCGTAGGTCTTGAGCGCCGGGAAAGCCGTCACCTGGAGGCGGCCGATGACGCGGCCGCGCAGGCGCGCATCCAGGTCGGATGCGAGCGCGTGCACTTCCGGTAGTTCCGGCATGCGAAAAGTGTGCCTCAGCGTGCGCCGCGCCGCATCGCGTCAGTGCATCGGAAGGCGGAACCCGCCGTCGCCGATCTCGACGAGCCCGTCCGCGACGAGTCCCCGGAGCGCCCGCTCGAGCTGATCCGCGTCGGTCCACAGCTGGGCGATCCGGTCGCGCGGCACCGGCAGCTCGTTCGCCCGCAGCTCGCGCAGGATCCGCCCGCGCACCTCGCGGTCCGACCCCGCATACGGCTTCTGCCGCGGTGCAGCCGGGCCGGTGTAGGCGGGGTATCCGGCGGCCCGCCACGCACACGCGTCGGCGATGGGGCAGCTGTCGCATCGGGGCGCGCGGGCGGTACAGACGGTCTGCCCGAGTTCCATGGTGCCCGCGTTCGTGAGGCGCGCCCGGGCGGGATCGGCCGGCAGCAGCGCCTCCGTGAGTGCGTGCTCCTCGTTCGTGCGTGCGGGTCCCGGTTCACCCACGCCTCGCACCGCACGTGCGAGGACGCGACGCACGTTGACATCGACCACAGGAACCCGCGACCCGTACGCGAACGCCGCGACCGCTCGCGCGGTGTACGGCCCGACGCCGGGGAGTGCGAGCAGCTCGTCGACATCCGACGGCACGATTCCGCCGTGGCGCTCGGTGATGGCGACCGACGCGGCATGCAGATTGAGCGCGCGCCGAGGGTAGCCGAGCCGGTCCCACGCGCGCACGGCCTCACCGGGAGGCACGGCGGCGAGATCCGCGGGCGTCGGCCAGCGTGCGAGCCATTCCTCGAGCCGCGGGATCACGCGCGCGACCGGCGTCTGCTGCAGCATGAACTCCGACACGAGCACCCCCCACGCGGGGAAGTCCGGTGCGCGCCATGGGAGCGGGCGGTGTCCGGCAGCGAACCAGCTCGCGATCCGCTCGCCCATCTCCGACACCCCACCACGTTACGGCGACAGCGCCTACCCTGGGCGCATGACGGACGAGTACCACGGGGTCGCGGTCGGCCTCGCGGACGAACTGCTGCACAACTATCCGCACGGGCGGGTCACCGCCGCGATCGATGCGCTGCCGGGGGATCCGACCGCGCCGCTGGCCGATGCCCTCGCTGACGAGCTCCGCGGGCGGGGCGCCTGGGCGACCCGCCTCACGCTGGGCGACGAGGCCGCGATCGCCGCGTTCCGCTCGGCAGGGATCGCCGGGTTCCGCGCCGAGGAGGGCGACGGCATCCTCGTGGTCGACGGCACGGGCCTGCACGCCGACGGCATCGTCGACATCTGGAACCTCTCCGTGTGGGTGAGTTCCGATCCGGAGCCCGACCCGCGTGACCCGGCGGCGCGCCGCTATCTCATCGATGCCGACCCGCCGCGTCGTGCGGACGCCGTGGTCGACATCTCCGATCCGGAGGAGGCGGTGCGGCGCTTCTCCGACTGGTGCGTCGTGCCCCGGCGTCGACGCTAGAGCGGGATCCGCCTGATCACGTCGTCGCGGGCGATGAACTCGCCCGTGCGCTCGACCTCGTGTACGAGTTCGACGATGCGATCGTTGACGGGCGAATCGAGGCCGGCCGCTCGTGCATGCTCGACGACCGCGCCGTTCAGGAAGTCGATCTCGGTCGGCTGACCGCGTCGGATGCTCTGGAGCGTTGATCCCGGGTTCGGCACGTCACCCATGCGGCGGGCGAGGAGCCGGGGGAGCAGACTGCCGAGCGCGAGGGGGAGGGCTCCCACGAGACCGATGACCGCGCCGGAGATCCCCTGGACGCGCCCGAACCGCACCCCCGTGCGACGCGCCACGCGCGCCGTCTCGCGCATGCTGGCGGTCATGATCCGGCGGAGCGGCGCATCCGCGATGACCTCCTGCACCGACATCCCGGTGATGGCAGGCAGTGCGTTCACATGGTTGATCAGGAGCTTCGTCCACTGCGCGCCGACGATGTCGCGGGTCACCTCGACCGGCAGCGCTGCGCCGACGACATCCGCGACGGTCCGCAGGAGTGCGTCGTCAGCTCCCGGTCCCGCGCCGATGACCGTCGGATTCGCCCCGGTCACGGTCACATGTCCCGGCTCGAGATACGACGCGGCGAAGAGGGCGAGGCCGCCGAGCAGGGGAGAGCGGGGAAGCTCCTGGTGGGCGACGCGGAGCCCGCCCAGTCCGTTCTGGACCACGAGCACGGGCACGCCGTCGAGCCGTGCTGCGTTCGCGGCCAGAGCCGTCGCGGCATCCTGCGCTTTGGTCGCGAGGATCGCCAGCTCGGGCACCGAGGTGAGCGCTTCGCCGGCCTGCACGTAGACGAGATGGTCGCCCCATCCGCCGTCGAGGTGGAGGCCATCGGCGCGGATGGCATCCAGTTGCCGTCCGCGCGCGACGACCTCCACCTCGTGGCCCTGAGCGCTGAGCAGCGCGGCGAAGACCCCGCCGACCGCTCCCGCCCCGATCACGCCGATCCGCATGCGATCGAGCCTAGGCGGCGACCTCCGCGGGCGCGTCCGACTCGCGAGCGATCTCCTCGACGGCGCGCGTCGCCACCGAACGTCCGGCGGGAAGCAGGAGCGAGGCGACCGCCGTGGCCGCGACGACTCCGGCGCCGGTCAGCACCGCGGGAATCGCGGCGTCAATGTATCCCGTGGGCGTGAGCTCGCCGCCGGCGCCCGTGAACACCGCCGTGAGCACGGCGATGCCGAGAGCGACCCCGACCTCGCGGATGGTGGAGTTGGTGCCCGAAGCCTTCGCCGTGTCGGCTGGAGCGATGTTCGCGAGGACCGCCGTCGACGACGGCGCGAACACGAGTCCCATCCCGACCCCGGCCATGATGAACGGTCCGACCATCTCGGAGTACGGGGTGTCGACGGCCATCGTCAGGCCGAGCCAGGTGAGAGCACCCGCCTGGAACAGGAGTCCCGCGAGGATCAGCAGCCGCGTGCCGACACGGGGCGCGACGAGGCCTGCGAGGGGGGCGATGATCATCGGCGCCATCGTCCACGGTGCCGTCGCGAGACCCGCTCCCAGTGGCGAGTAGCCGCGCACGATCTGGAGGTACTGGATCAGGATGAACACGGCGCCGAACATCCCGAAGCTGAATCCGAGGCCGACGACGTTAGCGACGGTGAACGACCGGTCGCGGAAGAGCCCGAGAGGCAGGAGAGGCGCGGCGGCACGACGCTGCCAGAGCACGAAGAGCACGAGCAGCAGCCCGCCGCCGACGAGGCCGGTGAGCACCTCGGCGCTGTCCCATCCCGCGTCGTTTCCGCGGACGATGCCCCAGACCAGGCCGAGCACACCGAGGCCCGCGAGGATCAGCCCGAGCACGTCCGGACGCTGACGGCGCCCGAACGGGTTGGGGAGCAGGGCGAGCACAAGGGGGATCGCGATGATGCCGATCGGGACGTTGATCCAGAAGATCGCGTTCCAGTCCCAACCTTCGACGACCGCCCCGCCGATGAGCGGGCCGAGAGCGACGCCGAGGCCGGCGGTGCCGCCCCAGATGCCGATCGCGAGGGGGCGACGCGCATCGGGCACGGCGCCGGCGAGCAGCGAGAGCGAGAGCGGCATGACCGCCGCGCCGCCGAGTCCCTGTACAACGCGCGCGACGATCAGCTGAGTCGGGTCGGTCGCGAGTGCGGCCGCGGCCGATGCGAGCGTGAACAGTCCGATGCCGACCGCGAAGACCGTGCGTCGACCGTAGCGGTCGCCGAGCGCGACGGACATCAGGATGAAGCTCGCGAACGCGAGTGTGTAGGCGTTCATGAACCACTGCAGCTCCTCGATGCTCGCATCGAGGTCGAGGCGTATCGCGGGCAGCGCGTTGGTCATCACCAGGTTGTCGAGGGTTGCCATGAACATCGGGAGGGCAGCGGCCAGGATCACGAGCCCGACGGGAATCCGCCTCGGTAGGCGGGTCGGGGTTCGGGTGTCCAGAGGTGCGGTCATGATTGCTCCGAGGGTGAGGGGAACCAAGAAAGTGGTAATCGGATGATTACAAACGCGAGATTAGTAATCGGTTGATAACATGTCAAGCATGAAGTCTGAGGCGTCCGCGAGCCCCACTCGCATGAGGTCCGAAGATCGGCGAGCGCTCATCCTCGAGGCGGCGACGGCGGTATTCGGGGAGCACGGTTACCACGGCGCGACGACCGACCAGATCGCCCGAGCGGCGGGCGTCAGTCAGCCCTACGTCGTGCGGATGTTCGGGGGCAAGGAAGCCATGTTCCTCGAGGTGCTCGACCGCACGCTCCAGCGGATCATCGCGTCGTTCGATGCGGCGGTCGAAGAGAACCGTGCGTCCGGCGCTGAAGGAGAAGAGGCGCTCGCTCACTGCATCGGGCGCAATTATGCGGATCTGCTCTCCGACCGGGGGCTCCTGCTCAGCCTCATGCAGGCCTTCATGCTCGGCGCCGACCCGGTCGTCGGTCCTCACGCGCGTGCCGGATTCCTCCGGGTCTACCGGTACCTGCGCGAGGTCGTGGGGCTCGACGCGACCGCCGCGAACGACTTCCTGGCGTACGGGATGTTCCTCAACACGATCGTCGGCGTGCGGATGGTAGACGACTACGAGAACGACAGCTCGGCCCGGGAGATGCTCGACGAGATCCTCCCCACGAAGCTCGAACTCCTGATGACCGACCGGAGCTCCGCCTCGTGACGAGCGGGCTGCTGCTCGTCGACAAGCCCGCAGGCATCACGAGCCACGACGTTGTGGCACGCACCCGCCGCATCGCCGGCACGCGCAAGGTGGGCCACGCGGGAACCCTCGATCCGATGGCGACGGGTCTGCTCCTCGTCGGGATCGACAGCACCACCCGGCTGCTCACCTACCTCGTCGGGCTCGACAAGGAGTACACCGCCACCATCCGGTTGGGGGAGTCGACCGACACGGACGACGCCGAAGGCACGACGACCGCGCGTATCGACGCCGGGGGTGTCGCGGATTCGGCGATCGCGTCGGGCATCGCCGCGCTGACCGGACCGATCGAGCAGGTTCCGAGCTCCGTGAGCGCGATCAAGGTCGACGGCCGTCGCGCGTACGACCGCGTCCGATCCGGAGAAGACGTGCAGCTTGCCGCACGGTCCGTGACGATCGAGGAGTTCGCCCTGCTCTCCACGCGCCGTGATGGCCCGGTGGTCGATCTCGACGTGCGCGTGGTCTGCTCGTCCGGCACCTACATCCGTGCCCTCGCGCGCGACCTCGGGGCGGGACTCGGCGTGGGCGGCCACCTCACCGCCCTGCGGCGCATGCGGGTGGGGCCCTTCTCGGTCGCGGACGCGATCGAGCTCCCCGACCCGCGCGCCGATCCGGATGCGGCCTCCGCCGTCGACCTCGGCGCGACGCTGCGCACACCGGCCGCGGTGGCGACGTCGCTGTTCCCCACCCTCCCGCTCGACCTCGAATCCACCCGCGACATCGCTCACGGCAAGCGTCTCGAGATCGACGCGCCGGATGCCGAGGTCGCCGCGGCGCTCTCGCCCGACGGGCGCCTCGTCGCGCTCGTCGAGGTCCGCCGCGGACGTACTCGGGTGTTGCTGGGGCTCCCCACCCAGGAGGTTCTCGCGTGATCATCGGATTCACGATCGCCCAGACGATCGTCGCCTGCGCGGTCGGAGTGCTGTGCGTCGTGCTCGGTCTCGCCGGCCGTAAACCCAACGACCTGACCGTACTGGCGCTGCTCGGAGTCGAGGTGCTGCTCGTGGCGCAGGTGGTCGTCGCGATCGCGGCGCCGGCGGTCGGCAATGCTCCCACGGGCAACCCGGTGGAGTTCTGGATCTACCTCGTGTGCGCCCTGTTGATCCCTCCCCTCGCGATCGTGTGGGCGCTCGTCGAGCGCACCCGCTGGTCAAACGTGGTGCTCGGAGCGGCGGCCTTCGCGGTCGCCGTGATGGTCTGGCGCATGGAGCAGATCTGGAGCGTGCAGCTGGCCTGAGTCAGCGGCTCCGGAGCGTTAGTCTGGACGACGATGTCCGCCTCTTCTCGCCAGCGCCCCTCGGGCGTCGGTCGCGTACTCGTCGCGGTCTACGCGATCCTCGCGATCGCCGCTCTCGGCCGCTCGGTGTTCCAGATCGTCGACCGGTTCGACGAGGCGCCGATCGCCTTCAGCCTCTCGGCCGTCGCGGCGCTCGTATATGTGGTCGCGACGCTCGCTCTCGGTCTCGGGTGGGACCGGATCGCGTGGATCACCGTGAGCTTCGAACTTGCGGGCGTGCTGCTCGTCGGCGGGATCTCGCTTCTCGCTCCTGCGCTGCTCGGCCTCGACGATGCGAATCCGTTCGGCCGCGAGGCGACCGTGTGGAGCGCATTCGGCGCGGGGTACCTCTTCATCCCGCTCGCCCTCCCCGTCCTCGGCATCTTCTGGCTACGTCATCGCGCCCGCGCCGGGGTCGTCGCCTGATGCTGTTCTTCGAGGGTCTCGACGCCGTCCCGGCGGAATTCGGCCCGAGCGCGGTCACGATCGGCAAGTTCGACGGCCTGCACACCGGTCATCGTGCGGTGATCGGGCGCCTTCGCTCGGTCGCGGCGGAGCGGGGCCTCGCGTCAGTCGTCGTGACCTTCGACCGCCATCCCCTCTCGCTTCTCGCGCCGGCGTTCTGCCCCGAGCCGCTCGTGAGCAACGCCCAGAAGCGGGAGCTCCTCGCCGACGCCGGGGTCGATGCGACGCTCATGCTGACCTTCGACCAGAGTCTCGCCGATCTCGACCCCGCCGACTTCGTCCGTCGTGTGCTGGTCGACGCGCTCGGGGCGCGGGTCATCCTCGCGGGCGGAGATTTCCGATTCGGGCGCAAGGGTGCGGGCGATGTCGCATTGCTGACCGCGCTCGGCGCCGAGCTCGGCTTCGAGGTCGTGCCGATCGACGATGTACGAGCCGGAGAGGATCGTCCGGATGCCGCCGAACGCCGCGCGTCGTCCACGTGGGTGCGTGAAGCCCTCGAATCCGGGCGCGTTGCGGAGGCCGCGCGTGTGCTCGGCAGGCTTCCGCAGGTGCGCTCGGTCGTGATTGAGGGGGAGCGCCGTGGCCGCGAGCTCGGCTATCCCACGGCGAATCTCGACCCCGATCGACTCGAGGGGTTCCTTCCGGCAGACGGCGTGTACGCCGCGTGGGCCGACGTGGACGGCATCCGCTACCCCGCGGCGGTGTCGATCGGCAACAACCCGACCTTCGAGGGCGTTCCGCAGCATCAGGCCGAGGCCCACCTGCTCGATGTCGACATCGATCTCTACGGGCGCACCCTCGAGCTCGCGTTCGTCGACTTCGTGCGCGGCATGCGGAAGTTCGACTCCCTCGACGAACTCGTCGCGGCGATCGACGACGATGCCCTGCAGGCACGGCGGATCCTGGGAATCGACGAGTGAGTCCGCGCGCCGTGTGGGCGGGCCGCGGCCTCGCCTTCGCCGGGATCCTGCTCATCGCATTCAATCTGCGTACCGCCGTGGCGGCGCTCTCGCCGATCCTCGACTACGTCGGCGCAGACCTCGCGCCGAGCGCGTTCGTCCTCGCGCTGATCGGCGCCGCGCCGCCGGTCGCGTTCGCCGCGGGAGCCCTGCTCGCACCGCTGCTGGCACGGGTCCTCGGCCTGGAGTGGGCACTTCTCGGTGCGGTCGGGGCGATGGTCCTCGGGCATCTCGGGCGCTCCCTTGCGCCGGATCAGGTGACGCTCACCGTCGCCACGGGCGTGAGCCTGCTCGGCATCGGGCTCGGGAACGTGCTGCTGCCCCCGGCGGTGCGGAGGTACTTCCCGGACCGCGTGGGTCTCGTCACCTCGATCTACGCCACGCTGCTCTCGGTGTCGACCGCGATCCCACCGCTCATCGCGGTGCCGATCGCCGATGCTGTGGGGTGGCGCGTGTCGCTCGCCGTATGGTGCGTCGTCGCCGCGCTGGCCGCGCCTCCGTGGATCGCGGTCCTCATGCGGCGCCGTGACGCGCCGCTGCCGCCCGTCACCCGCGAAGAGGTCATCACCGGACCGATCGAGATCGGCGTGATCGAGGTCGAGGACTCGCAGGCGGTGGCGACGGAGGCGGCCGTCGAGGGGCGCGCGGGTTCCGCCGCAGCGGAGCGCATCGGTCCGCATCTCATGCGTTCTCCGACCGCGTGGGCGATCGCCGCGATCTTCGGTGTGTCGAGTCTCTCGGCGTACGCGAGCTTCGCGTGGTTGCCGAAGCTCCTCGTCGAGGAGGCGGGGGTCGCGCCCGCCGGTGCAGGCGCCCTGCTCTCGCTCTACGCGATCATGGGGTTCCCCGCAGGACTGTTGGTTCCCGTGATCGCGGCACGCTTCGCTCGCGGTGCGGTCTGGCTCTCGCTCGCGGGGGCCGTGTTCTTCGTCTTCGGATACGTCGGGCTCCTGCTCGCGCCGGCCGCGGCGCCCGCATTGTGGGTGGCGAGCGCCGGTCTCGGGCCGCTGCTGTTCCCGCTCGCTCTCGTGCTCATCAACCTGCGTTCCCGCCGCGCCGCCACGACGATCGCGCTCTCGGGCTTCGTGCAGACCTTCGGCTATCTCGTGGGAGCCACCGGCCCCTTCGTGGTGGGGCTGCTCCACGATGTGACCGGCGGATGGACGCTGCCGCTGCTGTTCCAGCTGGCCGTGGTGATCCTGATCTTCCCCGCCGCCGCGATCCTCGGCAGGCGCCACAGCGTAGACGACGAGCTCTGAACGATGCCGCGCCGGATGCCGTGCGCGTACCGTGGGTCCGGGGATTCGGATGCAGCTCGAACGCGCCATCGACCTCCCGCGCGCGATCGTGTGGGAGGCCTTCGTCGACCCCATCCTCGTGACGGGCTGGCTGCATCCCTCCCTGACTCTCCTCGCGGCGGACGAGGTCGTCGAGCGCGTGCCTCCGGGCCCCGCGGATCGAGAGGCGGTGCTGCATGTCCGGGGATCGCAGTTCGGGGAGCTGCGCATCGTGCTCGTCGCCGTCCCGGGCGGTACTCGCGGCACCTCGACCGTTCTGCGGATCGATGGGCCGGGGCTCGGCGGTGATGCTGACGCGAGTACGTGGAACGTCCGCATGGACCGCTTGCAGGCCCTGCTCCGCGGCCACCCGGTGGACTGGTCCGTCGGCTGAGCGCCCGCGCCGCGCGGCACTGCTCATATGAGCATCAGAGCACGCGGATGCTGCGGATCGGGGATGCCCCGAGTACCGTCGTCGGGGGAGGGACGATGGACGACGAACTGCTGTCGGTCCGCGTCGCCGAGCTCTACTACGACGAGAACAAGACGCAGGACGAGATCGGGGCGCTGCTCGGCATCTCGCGCTGGAAGGCGGGACGGCTGCTCTCGCAGGCGCGGGAGAACGGGATCGTGCGCATCGAGATCGTGCACCCGCGCGCTCGGAGGCTGACGGCCGAACGCGAGCTGCGCGAGCGTTTCGGTCTCGCGGACGCGGTCGTCGTGCCGAACCCCGAGAACTCGGACGGCGTGCTCGGTCGTGTCGCCCAGGCGGCGGCCGACTACCTCACGAGCCTGCGGCCCGTCCCGCGGATGCTGGGGGTCAGCTGGGGTCGCACGCTCACCGAGGTGGCCGAGCGGCTGCCCGACGGCTGGGCCACCGGCGTGAGCGTCGTCCAGATCAACGGCGGGGTGAGCCTCAATCGCCGCCCCGGCACCGCAGCGACGCTCGCCTCCACGATCGCCCAGCGCGGTCGCGGTCACGTCACCCTGCTTCCGAGCCCCGCGATCCTGGAGAGGCTCTCGACCAAGCAAGCCATCGAGGCCGACCGAACCGTCGCCGAGGTGCTGGCTCGAGCCGCATCGGCGAACGCCTACCTGTTCAGTGCCGGCGTGGGCGACGAGCAGTCCGCGCTCGTCGAGAGCGGGTACCTGCAGGCCGAGGAGGTGCAGGAGCTGGCTCGAAAGGGCGCGATCGGCGACGTCGTCGGGCGCTACATCGACGCCAATGGCAACATCGTCGATCCCGCGCTCGACGAGCGTACGGTGGGGCTGGGGCTCGAACGCCTGCGCGAGGCGGCGACGGCGATCTTCGTGGTCGCGGGCGAGACGAAGCACGACATCGCACGCGCGGTCGTGATGAGCGGGCTCTGCACGGTGCTCATCACCGACGAGTCCACCGCGCGCGCACTTCTGGAGGAGATATGACCATCGACACTCCCGCACTGGCCCCCGTCGAACGCGCCGTGCGCGTCTTGGGCGGCGACCTCACCGAACGCGGACTCCGCCAGCACCTCGAGGGGCTGAGCGGTGTCGACGCCGTCGGACTCGAGCAGCGCGCCGCGTCGCTCGCCACCCGCTCGATCAAGACGAGCTCGAAGGCGTGGGCGCTCGATCGCATCATCGAGCTCATCGACCTGACGACGCTCGAGGGGGCCGACACCCCGGGCAAGGTGCGCTCCCTCGTCGCGAAGGCGCTCGTGCCGGACGCCACGGACCCGTCGACTCCTCGGGTGGCTGCTGTCTGCGTGTACGGCGACATGGTGCCCGTCGCGGTCGACGCGCTGGGCGGCGCGCACGGCGATCCGGATGACGGCCTCGTCTCGGTCGCCGCGGTCGCGACCGCGTTCCCCTCGGGCCGTGCCTCGCTCGCCGTGAAGCTCGCCGATACGCGCGACGCCGTCGCGGCGGGTGCGGACGAGATCGACATGGTCATCGACCGCGGTGCGTTCCTCTCGGGTCGCCTCGGCAAGGTGTTCGAGGAGATCGCCGCCGTGAAGGAGGCCTGCAGGCGCGAGGACGGCACCTCGGCGAGCCTCAAGGTGATCCTCGAGACCGGCGAGCTCGCGAGCTACGACAACATCCGCCGTGCGTCCTGGCTCGCGATCCTCGCGGGGGGCGACTTCATCAAGACCTCGACGGGCAAGGTCTCGCCGGCGGCGACCCTGCCCGTGACGCTCCTCATGCTCGAAGCCGTGCGCGACTGGCACCGGCTCACGGGCGAGCACGTCGGGGTGAAGCCTGCGGGTGGCATCCGCAGCTCGAAGGACGCGGTTCGCTACCTGGTCACCGTCGCCGAGACCGTGGGGGAGCAGTGGCTGCAGCCGCACCTCTTCCGCTTCGGCGCGTCGAGCCTGCTCAACGACGTGCTCATGCAGCGCCAGAAGCTTCGCTCGGGCCACTATTCGGGCCCCGACTACGTGACGATCGACTGAACCGACGAGCTGTGTCTCGTCGGATGGGAGAGAAATGAAGGACATCGAGATCACCGGACGCGGCTTCCTCGACTACGCGCCCGCGCCCGAGTCGACGTCGATCCTGAACCTCAAGGACAGCTACGGCCTCTTCATCGACGGGGAGTTCCGCGAGGGGAGCGGCGGCGCGTTCACGACGATCTCGCCCGCGACCGAGAAGCCGATCGCCGAGATCGCGATCGCCTCCGAAGCCGACGTCGACGCGGCCGTCCAGGCGGCGCGCAACGCGTACCGCAAGACCTGGTCGCGGATGCCGGGCGCCGACCGCGGCAAGTACCTGTTCCGGATCGCGCGCCTCGTCCAGGAGCGCGCGCGTGAGCTCGCGGTCGCCGAGAGCCTCGACAACGGCAAGCCCATCACCGAGAGCCGCGACACCGACATCCCGCTCGTGGCCGCGTGGTTCTTCTACTACGCGGGTTGGGCGGACAAGCTCGACTACGCGGGTCTCGGATCCGCTCCCCGTCCGCTCGGCGTGGCAGCGCAGGTGATCCCCTGGAACTTCCCGTTGCTCATGCTCGCGTGGAAGATCGCGCCGGCCCTCGCGGCGGGGAACACGGTCGTGCTGAAGCCCGCGGAGACCACACCGCTCTCCGCGCTGCTGTTCGCCGAGATCCTGCAGCAGGCCGACCTTCCCCCGGGCGTGGTCAACATCGTGACCGGGGCAGGGGAGACGGGCGCGGCGCTCGTGCGCCATCCGGATGTCGACAAGGTGGCGTTCACGGGATCCACCTCGGTCGGGCGTGAGATCGCCCGCACGGTCGCCGGCACGACGAAGCGCCTGACGCTCGAGCTCGGCGGCAAGGCGGCGAACATCGTCTTCGACGACGCCCCGATCGACCAGGCCGTCGAGGGAATCGTCAACGGCATCTTCTTCAATCAGGGCCACGTGTGCTGCGCGGGTAGCCGGCTGCTCGTGCAGGAGAACGTCCACGACGAGGTCGTCGACCGGCTGAAGGCGCGTCTCTCCACTCTGCGGATGGGCGACCCGCTCGATAAGAACACCGATATCGGGGCCATCAACTCCCGGGAGCAGCTGGAGCGGATCCGTCGGCTCTCCGACATCGGCGAGGCGGAGGGCGGGGAGCGCTGGAGTGCGCCCTGCGACATCCCTCAGGACGGGTTCTGGTTCGCCCCGACGATCTTCACGGGAGTCTCGACGTCGTCGACCATCGCGCGCGAAGAGATCTTCGGCCCCGTGCTCTCCGTGCTCACCTTCCGCACACCCGCCGAGGCGATCGCGAAGGCGAACAACACCCCGTACGGGCTCTCGGCCGGGATCTGGAGCGACAAGGGCTCGAAGATCCTCGCGGTGGCCGACCGGCTGCGGGCGGGCGTGGTGTGGGCCAACACCTTCAATCGCTTCGACCCCGCGAGCCCCTTCGGCGGCTACAAGGAGTCGGGATACGGCCGCGAGGGCGGCAGGCACGGTCTCGGCGCATACCTGCGTTCGGGAGCCAGCACCGAGGGAGGGAAGCGATGAGCCGCCTGACGGTCCCGAAGACCTACAAGCTCTTCATCGGCGGGAAGTTTCCGCGCAGTGAGTCCGGCCGCACCTACGAGGTCGCGACCGCAGACGGCCGCTTCTTGGCGAACGCCGCGCAGGCGAGCCGGAAGGACGCTCGCGACGCGGTCGTCGCCGCACGCGCGGCCGTGGCCGGATGGGCGGGCGCGACCGCCTACAACCGCGGCCAGGTGCTGTACCGGGTGGCCGAGGTGCTCGACGGGCGTCGGGCTCAGTTTGTCGACGAGATCGCGGCGGCCGAGGGCGTCACGGCAGCCGTCGCGGGGCGTCAGGTGGACGAGGCGGTCGACGCCTGGGTCTGGTATGCCGGATGGGCGGACAAATTCGCCCAGGTGGCGGGTGCCGGCAACCCGGTCGCGGGTCCGTTCTTCAACATCTCCGTGCCGGAGCCCACGGGAGTCGTCGCGATCGTCGCGCCTCAGGGTGGCGCGAGCCTCGCGGGGCTCGTGGCTGTCGTGGCGCCCGCGCTCGTCGCGGGAAACGCGGTCGTCGTCGTGGCCGACGAGGCGCATCCGCTCTCTGCCGTGAGCCTCGCCGAGGTTCTCGCGACGAGCGACGTGCCGGGTGGCGTGGTGAACGTGCTGACGGGCTCGCCGGCCGAGATCGCCCCCTGGCTCGCGGCGCATTCCGATGTCAATGCGCTCGACCTCGCGGGAGCGGGGAAGCTCGACTGGGTGGACCTCGAGATCGCCGCCGCCGAGACGCTCACGCGCGTGCTGCGTCCGGAGCCGGGGGTTCCCGAGCGATCGCTCGATCGGATCCTCGCGTTCACCGAGACGAAGACGGTGTGGCACACGAAGTCGTTGCTCTAGAACTCGACACGCCTCATCACGAGGCGATAACGGTTCGATAACGGACGTGTTACAGTCGGGGCACCCCGCATCCCGGCGGGGCGACCCGATTCGGAGCAGGCGTGTCGATGGTGACGCATCCCGCACGGCGGATGGTGGCGTCCGCGGTGGTCACGGTCGCTCTCGTCGCCGTCATGCTGCTCGTGCCGGATGGCGTACGCGTGTATGCCACCCACATGATGGGTGCACTGCGGGCTCCGGGCGAGGCGGCCTTCGTCGCCGGGCACCGCGGCGATCGGGCCACCGCACCCGAGAACACCATGCCGGCGTTCGAGGCGGCGTTCGCTTCCGGTCTCGAGTTCGTCGAGACGGACGTGCAGTTGACGGCGGACGGTGTGCCCGTGCTCATGCACGACGACACCGTCGATCGCACCACCGACGGCCGGGGAGCCGTCGCCGACCTCACGGTCGACGAGATCCGCGCCCTCGATGCCGGCTCGTGGTACTCGGGCGACTTCGCGGGTGTCCAGGTGCCGCTGCTCGACGAGTTCCTGTCGGCGCTGGCCGACGCCCGCAAGAAGGCGCTGCTCGAGCTCAAGGGCTACTGGGAGCCGGATGACATCCGCGTGGTGGTCGACCAGATCTATCGGCACGGCGTGCAGAACCGCGTCGTGTTCGCGAGCTTCCACCTGACGACCGTCACGCACCTCGCGCAGGTCGCGCCCGCGATCCCGCGCGTGATCATCAAGCGCGACCTCCCGAAGGACCCCGTGGCTCTTGCGGAGTATTACGACGCGATTGCGATCCTCACGACGCCCACGTCGCTCTCGGCGGACCCGGATGCGGTCGAGCGCATGCACGAGGCCGGGATCGGAGTTCTCGTCTACACGCTCAACAGCGAGAAGCGCTGGAGCGCGGCGCTCGACTTCGGGGTCGACGGGATCGTCACGGACACGCCCTCGTCGCTCGACGGCTGGATCGCCCGGACAGCGCCCGGCACGTGATCACCTGATCCGAGTCAGAGGCGCCCGATGAGCGCGTCGAAGAACGCGATCGCCTTCCGGTAGGTGCTCACCCGGATGTGCTCGTCGATGCCGTGGATCGTGTCGAGTTCGTCCTGTCGAAGGTCGAAGGGCAGGAAGCGGTACACGTTCTCCGAGATTCGTGAGGCATGCCGCGCGTCACTCGCCTGCAGCATGACATAGGGGGCGACGGCGGCATCCGGAAACACCTCGAGGATGCTCGCAACGAGGGCCTCCCACTCGGGTCCCTCCGCTCGCGAGACCGGGGGCGGGTCGTTGCCCTCGAGCACGCGCACCCGAACGGCGGGGTCGTCGATCAGCCGGACGATGTCGGCGCGGGCGGTCTCCACGGTCGAGCCCGGCAGGATCCGCACGTTCACGGTCGCCGTGGCCAGCTCCGGGACCACGTTGCGACTCGACGACCCGCGCAGCTGGGTCACCGCACGCGTGGTTCGGGTCATCGCCGCGAGCAGCGGGCTCTGGCCGGCGACGATGCGTGCGAGCGGCCCGCGGAAGGTACGCGCGTGGCGGAGCATCCAGCCGCGTGGACCGGGGATCCGCGATCCGAGCGCTTCGAGGAGCCCCACGATCGGGTCGATCAGCCGCGGCGCCTCCGGCTGGTGCTCGAGCCGCAGGATCGCGCGGGCCAGCACGGCCGCCGATCCGCCGGGGATCGGGATGGCGGCATGCCCGCCCGGCTGCTCGACAGCGAGCTCCACGTTCATGAGGCCCTTCTCGGTGAGACCGACGACCGCGGTCGGACCCAGTCCCGGAAGGAGGCCCGACATCACCGCGCCGCCCTCGTCGACGACGAGTCCGGGGGAGATGCCGCGGGAGGCGAGGAGCGCGACCATGGCTGCGGCACCGGAGCCTCCCGACTCCTCGTCGTGACCGAACATGAGGTAGATGTCCGACGCCGGCGTGAACCCCGCGTGGAGCCGTGCTTCCACCGCTTCGAGAATCGCGCCGAGGGCGCCCTTGTCGTCGAGCGTGCCTCGCCCCCATACGGCCGCCTCGTCACCGTCGCCCGCGAGCTCGGCGGCGAACGGCGGATGCGTCCAGCGCGTGTCGTCGTCGACAGCGACCACGTCCTGGTGTGCCATGAGCACCGCGGGGGAGCGCTTGTCGAAGCCGCGCCAGCGGTACAGCAGACTCCCGCTGCCGACGACCTCGCGATCCAGCTTCTCGTGCACGAGTGGGAAGAGCGCACGCAGCTCGTCGTGGAACGCCGCGAGAGCCTCGGCTGATCGGCTCGCACCCTCGTGCGAGAAGGTCGCGTGGCGCACGAGCGCGCGGAGGCGCTCGATCGGGGCGTCATCCATGGGTCGATCCTAGGGAGCCCGCGGGCGGCTCACCGGGCCGTGCGCGACGGATACGCTGGACGGGTGAGCAGCACGCGTCCCGCATCCCGCTACGGCGATCCGGGATGGCGCCGCATGGCGCTCGCTCCCGGGCTCATCGGAGCCGTCGTGCTCTTCGTGGGGATCGCGCTGATCGGCGAGGACGGCTTCCTCTACGTGAGCTGGGGTGTTGCGGTGCTCGCCCTGATCATCATGGTGTTCGTCGTCCGCGCCCGGCACTGGTGGTGGCTTCCCGTCTTCGCGGCGATCGCGGTGCTCTGGAACCCTGTCGTGCCGTTCGGATTCGACGGCCCGCTGTGGCTGGGCGCGCAGTACCTGGCGATCGCGGCGTTCATCACCGCGGGGGTGCTCGTGAAGGTCCCCGTCGACGACGCGGGGCGCCGCTAGCCAGAAGGCGCCCCTCGTGCGCTAGAATCGAGGGGTCCACCTCCCCGCCGGCAAAAGCCGCATCAGGGGGTCCCGGGGACGATCTGCACCGAGAATCCCGTTCCGGCGTACGCGCTGGAACGCCGAAGGGCGACGGACAACCGTCGCACGGGGGTCAAGACCTCCTGAGGAGAACGATGGCCACATCCGGCCAGAAGTCCCGCTCCGGCTCCAAGTCGGCGGGCAATCGCACATCCAGTCGTCGTCGCGCGCACCAGGACGAGACCGGCATCATCCCCGTGCTCGCGCGCGTCGTGCGCGGGATCGAGAACGCTGCCGAGCGGGGGAAGGTCAACCCCGCCAATCGGGTGCGGTACCGCGTCGTGGCGGTTCTCGCGCGCGAGGAGCGCTCGCGCATCAAGGCGGACACCTCGCTCACCGACGCCGAGCGCACGAAAGAGCTGACGCGTCTCGACGGCATCGCGACGATCATGGCGAAGACCGCCGCGCGCGACTCGAGCCTCATCCAGCTGCTGACCGACACCGCCCCGCTCACGCCCGCCGCCCAGGAGGTGCGCCGCACCCTTCTGCTCGAGGGTGGTGCCGAGCTCGCCCCGGAGGATCTCGTCGTCGTCACCGAGGTGAAGGCGCCCGCTCCCGCGGAGGAGCGCCAGGTCGTCCCGCAGTCGGTGCGTCAGTACCAGATGTCGAATCCCTTCCTGGCTCCGGACTTCGGTGCCGCGCAGGCGCAGCAGCCGCGTCGCAGCGGTCAGCTCGACAGCTGGGAGCTCATCGATCCGCTGTTCCGCTCGTTCGAGGTGGGGGCCGGCGGTGGAGCCGCGAGCATGGAGCTGCCCGAGGCGGCGTCTCTCGCAACCCCCGGCGGTATGGAGCTCATGCGGCACCAGGCACGCTTCGTCGAGTCGGCTCGCGAGGGGCACCGCAGCTACCTGCTCGCGGATGAGCCGGGCCTCGGCAAGACCGCGCAGGCGCTGCTCGCCGCGAACGTCGCGAACGCGTATCCGCTGCTCGTCGTGGTCCCGAACGTCGTCAAGGTCAACTGGGCGCGCGAGGTCGACCGCTGGACACCGCAGCGCACGGCGACGGTGGTTCACGGCGACGGCGATGACATCGATGCCTTCGCCGACATCGTGATCGTCAACTACGAGGTGCTCGACCGGCACGTGGCGTGGCTGTCGCAGCGCGGCTTCCGCGGGATGATCGTCGACGAGGCGCACTTCATCAAGAACCGCGACTCGCAGCGGTCGAAGAACGTGCAGCTGCTCTCGGCGTCCCTTCGGCGTCGGATGCCTGATCCGCTGCTCATCGCGCTCACGGGAACGCCGCTCATCAACCAGATCGAGGACTTCCGGATGATCTGGCAGTTCCTCGGGTGGATCGACGAGAAGAAGCCGCTCCCGCGTCTCATGGAGGCGCTCGAAGAGACCGACCTCACACCCGTGGATCCGGGGTTCTTCGCCGCCGCACGCCGTGCGGTCGTCGGGATGGGCATCGTGCGGCGCAAGAAGGTCGATGTCGCGGCCGATATTCCGGCTCGCCGCATCGCCGACATCCCCGTCGAGCTCGACGGCGAGGCCGGGCGCTCGATCCGTGCGGCCGAGGCGGCGCTCATCGCGCGCCTCGTGGAGCGGTACCGGCGACTGCGGGCGACGCGCCCGGACTCCGAGACGGCGGAGCTCGTGCGTCTCGTGGCGGCTGCGGAGCTCGAGGAGTCGAAGCAGGCCGGATCGCAGGGCGACAACGTGTTCACGATGGTCCGCCGGATCGGCCAGGCGAAGGCCACGCCGGCCGCCGACTACACGGTGAACCTCGCGCGCAACGTCGGCAAGGTCGTGTTCTTCGCGAAGCACATCGATGTGATGGATGCCGCCGAGCAGCACTTCGCTCGCGCGGGCCTGCGCACCGTGTCGATCCGCGGCGATCAGACGGCTCGGGCGCGTCAGGCCGAGATTGATGCGTTCCAGAACGACCCGGATGTCGTGGTCGCGGTGTGCTCGCTGACTGCAGCGGGTGTCGGGGTGAACCTCCAGGCCGCCTCGAACGTCGTGCTCGCGGAGCTCAGCTGGACGAACGCCGAGCAGACGCAGGCGATCGACCGTGTGCACCGTATCGGCCAGGAGCTGCCGGTGACCGCGTGGCGCATTATCGCGGCGCAGACGATCGACGGACGCATCGCCGAGCTGATCGACTCGAAGGCGGGGCTCGCGGCTCGAGCTCTCGACGGCGAGATCGTGGAGGCGGCCGAGGGCTCGGTGCAGCTGGAGGCCCTCGTGACGCTGCTCACGGACGCCGTCGCGGACCTCGATCTCGAACCTTCAACTATCTAGCGAGACTTCACGGGTTGTGCGGCGTTCACATCCGAGTAATCTCTCATTCACCGGAAGGCGCGGATCCCCTCGGGGGTCGGCCGGAAGGTAACAGAAAGGCCCTCGGGGCTCGACGAACCCCGGCGTTTCGGCGCCGGTGGAACGCGGCAACCGGGGGCCTTTCGTTGTCTCCGGAGTCCCCTGAAATGGGGGGAGCGGGGCCAGTGTGCGCTCCCTATCGTGTGAGGTGAACTGGTTGGGGGACCAGTCGGCGGCGGTGATCCTGTCCCGTTGGCGATTCCGATACGGGGGGTATACGGGAATCGCGGACAGCATCACCGCCGCCTTTATCTGTGCGGCTCGCTATGCGTCGCAACCTTCAACCATCTAGCGAGACTTCACCGCTTGTGCCCGCGTGGGGCGCGAGTACTCTCGTGGGCAACCGATGAGGCGCGAACCCGACGCACGAGGAGCGATCCGGAAGGCGAGCGGGGCGCAGCCGCACCGGGGACGGTGTCTCCCAGGCCCACACGAGGCGACTCGTGGGTAGCCGGGGAGCGGTCCCGCGAACCCGTGGAGCGTGAGTTCCATGCGCGGGACGGTGCCGAGACGGAGGGCGACCTCCTGCCGGTCGCCGCCTCGGTCGTGGTGGCCTGCCACGGCGATCCGAGCTTCCGTCTCCACCGGCGAAAGTCGGGCCTTCGGGCACGACGGCCTCACCGCCACAGAAGGGCCCCTGGACAGCGTCCGGGGGCCCTTCGTGATCGGCGGCCTCGGCGCCGTCAGTCGATTCGCGCCAGCAACGCCTCGTTGAGCCGGGCAGTCAGCCCCGCGTCGATCGGGCGGGCGACGCCGTCCACCTCGCGCAACGGCGTCGCATGCCGAACGCTCGAGACGAACCACGCCGCATCCGCGGACGCGAGGTCGGCGGGGCGCAGCAGCTCGTACCCGGTCTGCAGGCCCTCGCTCTCGGCCCAGGCGAACACGTCGGCCTGGGTCGTGCCGGCGAGGATGCCGATGTCGACCCGCGGGGTCACCAGCCGGTCGCCGTGCAGCAGCAGGAGGCTCGACACAGCTCCCTCGAGCAGGTAGCCGTCACTCGACACGAAGAGCACGTCATCTGCCCCGCGCCGTTCCGCCTCACGTCGAGCGGCACGATTGACCGCGTAGCTCAGGGTCTTGGCTCCCGCGAGAAGCCACGGCGAGGTCGACGCCACATCGTGCCGGTACCCGCGGTCGAGCAGTACGACGCTGATGCCCTCCGTGCGCTCTCGCGTGAAGTCGGGCGAGGGCAGCCCGAGCGCCCATCCGGTCGGTGCGGTCCCACCCTCGACGCCGCGGGTGAGAACGACCTTCACCGACCCCTCGTCGAGGCCGGTCGCGCTGAGCGCGTCGCCGACGGCGATGATCGCCTCCCGCCACACCCCGAGCTGGGGCGCGGGAAGGTCGAGCATGCGAGCCGACACCGCGAGGCGCTCGAGGTGCGCGTCGAGCGCCTGGAGGCGTCCGTAGGAGACGCTGATGGTCTCGAAGACGCCGTCGCCCCGCGTCGCCGCGAGGTCGTCGACCCGCAGCTGGGGAGACGTCGCGTCGACGAGGTGGAAGCCTGTCGCCTCTCCCGTCTCGGGAGAGAAGTCGATCATGGCGAGCACGGCGCTCATGCTGTCCTCCGTCGGATGTGATCGTCGTCGAGCATCGACCACACCGTCGTGCTGAGCGCGGGGTAGGCAAGGGCGATCTGGCGCATCATGCGGTAATCCACTTCGACCGTGGGGCGCCGCCCGTTGTCGGCCCGGATGAGCTCGGCCCGAAGGGTGAGCACGACGATCTCATCGACCGTGGGGAGCTCCTGCATGAACTCCCACGGATCCTCGCCCGCACGAAGGCGCTCCATGACCAGAGTGGCGCGTTCATCGTTCGCCTCGGCGCGCAGTACCTCCACGCTCGCACGCCGCCGGACGCCGCGCGTCTGGTCGTCTCTCGTCACCGTTCGAGCCTACGTCGCGATGCGGCGAGGGCCCTGCGACGCGCTTTACGATCGAGGGGTGCCCGACGGACCTCTCGCCTCGTCCCCGTACGAGATCCTCCGGGTGTCCGCCGACGCCTCGGAGGCGGAGCTCCGGCGCGCGTATCGGATGCGGGTGCGCGAGACCCATCCGGATCACGGTGGCGTAGCCGCCGAGTTCCACGCGGTACAGCTCGCCTGGGAGCTCGTGGGCTCTGCGGAGGCGCGCGCAGCCTATGACGCCCACGGACGCAGTGACGTGAGGCAGGAGGGGTTCGCCCCGCCTCCGCCGCGACAGCGTCGCGACTCGCGGCCCCAGGCGAGGTCGAGCGGCCACCCGGGCGGCTGGCATCGCGAGCGATACCTCGCCGAGATCCGCGAGTTCGCAGGACGAGGCGTCGAGGTGCCGGATCCCTACGACGCCGCGCTCGTGCGTGGCGCACCCCGTGCGGTGCGGCACCTGCTCGCCTCGGCGATCGCGGAGGAGGAGTCCGCGCGTGAGCTTGCGACGCTGGGGATCGGCTACACGGTCTGGCACGACGTGGCGACCCCGGCGGGCAAACTCGACCACATCGTGCTGGGGGCATCCGGGCTCTGGGCGCTGCTGAGCGCCGACTGGGGTGGCGATGTGCGCAGCAAGGGCACCGAGCTCGTGGGCCCCGCTGTCGCAGGAGAGCGCCCCATGCACGATCTGTCGATCCGGGCCAGGGCGTTCGGGCGGGCTGCGCGGGTGAAGTTCTCGGCGCTCGGCGTGGTCGTGCCCGACGCGGACGCGCCGGGGTTCGCCGACCTCGGCAGCCTTCGCGGATCCCGCTGCGTGCTGATCCCCAGGCCGCAGCTCGCCCACGTGATCCGCACGGGCGTCCCGGGCGTGGGTACGGGCGGGACGGACCTTTTCGAGTTGCGGACGCGCGTGCAGTCGGCCGTGCGCTTCGTCTGAGCGATCCGTCAGCGGCCGGATGACCCGCGTTCAGGGCGCCGCGTAGCCTGGAGGAATGGACTACCGCAGCATCCCCGTGGACGCCGATTCCGCCGCGCGCATCGCAGCGACGGGTCTTCGCATCGAACTGGTCGACACCTCCGACGACGCCGCGTTCACCTCCTGGCTCTCGGCGGACGTCCGCGGATTCCACTCCGAGGCGTCCGCCGATCAGCTGACGAAGATGCGGGGCGAGTTCGGTCACCGTCGGACGACGGGCGTGTACGACGCGACGGCCGCCGAGCCCTCGATCCCGGTCGGCACGGTCAACTCCTGGCCGGTCGAGATGAGCGTGCCGGGCGGTGCGTGCCCGGAGTCGTGGGGGATCAGCTCGGTGACGGTGGCGCCGACGCATCGTGGGCGTGGGATCGCCCGCGCGCTGCTGGAGGGCGAGCTGCGGACGGCGTCTCGTCTCGGGCTCCCGTTCGCCGCCCTGACGGTCTCGGAATCCACTCTCTACGGCCGGTACGGCTTCGGTCCAGCGGCATTCGCGGCCGACTATCGCTTCGACACACGCAGGGTGAGCTGGTCGGGACCTCGCCCGGACGGCCGTGTGCAGTTCGTGAGCATCGACGAGTACCTCGAGAAGGCGCCGCAGCTCTATGAGCGCACCCGCCGCGACCATGCGGGTCAGATCGACGTCTGGCCGCGGCGCTGGGCGCAGGTCGCAGGACAGACCGGCGATGACGCGGCGGCCGCCCGACGCGTGCGGGCGGTGCGCTACGACGATGCGTCCGGAACGCCCCGCGGTTATGCGGTGTACGAGGTCACCGGAGGCGACGACGACTTCACCTCGCATGAGGCGACCCTGAGGTACCTGCTCGCGGACGGGGTCGACGCCTATGCGGCGCTGTGGAGGTTCGTGTTGGAGCTTCCTCTCGTCCGAACCGTCGTGGCGACGCTGAGAAGCGTCGACGAGCCCGTGCGGTGGATGCTACGCGACTGGCGTGCCGTGTCGACGACGAGCTGGGATCACTTGTGGGTGCGCGTTCTCGACGTTCCCGCGGCGCTGGGATCGCGTGTGCCCGGTGCGGAAGGGACCGTGGTCGTCGAGGTGGACGATCCCATGGGGTTCGCCGCGGGCGCGTGGCGCATCGACGGCGGCGCGGAGCGGCTGCGCGCGGAGCCCGCGAGCGAGGCGGATGCGGCGCTTCCGCGGGTGTCGCTCGGCGCGTCCGAGCTCGCGTCGCTGTCCCTCGGGGGCGTCTCGGCCTCGGTACTCGCTCAGGCGGGCCGTGTCTCGGCGTCCGAGCCGTCGGCGGTCGCCGTTCTCGATGCGCTGCTGTCGGTGCCCCGCGCTCCGTGGTTGAGCGTCTGGTTCTGACTCAGCGCGACTGCGGGCCGGGGAGGTAGTAGCCGGGCGTACCGGTCTGCTGGCCGCCGTTCTGCTGGCCACTGCTGCCCGGGAACGGCATCGCGCGGCCCGGCGCGGGTGCGTGGGGACCACCGTCTGTGGTGAGGGGAACCGGCTGCGGTCCCGTCGTGGGTGAGGCGACCTCGGCGCTGCGATCCGTGTGCGGACGGGGCGCCGTGATGCCGAGCGACGCCAGATAGGCGGCGTTGGCGTCCTGCGTGGATGCGTCGGAGGCGCTGAACTGGTTCGGGAGCCGCAGCACCGTGGGTGCCGGGGTGAGCCCGGGGACGCTCGTCGTGGGCGATGCCTCGATGGCGCGCGCCGGGGCCGCAGGCGCGGGCGCGGAGGCATAGACCGAAGGCGCAGGAGCCGCGCCGGTCGGAGCCGACACCTGCGGGGTTCCCGGCGGGGCGACGCGCGGGGGGTTGGTGAGCACCGGCGGGTCGACCTGGGCCGGCCTCTGCGGCTCGAGCTCAGGCTGGGGCTGAGCCGCCACCGGACCCGTGTTCGCATGCCGCGCCTCGCGCCGCGTCAGAGGTGCCGGAGCAGCGGATGCCTGGGGCTGAACGGGGTGCGCCTGGACGGCGGGCTGGGCCTGGACGGGCTGCTGCTGGACGACCGGCTGCTGGACGGCGGGCTGGGCCTGGACGGGCTGCTGCTGCGCGACGAACTGCGGCTGAGCGACCGGCTCAACGCGCGGTGCCGACTGCACCGCAGGTCGGTCCATGGCGACCGCGGGCGTCCTGGGTGCGGGCATCGACGACAGGTCAGGCGGGGGAGGGGGCAGAGGCGTCGTGAACGCCGTCCATGCCCGTCCGTCCCACCAGCGCAGCATTCCTGCGCTCGCGGGATCGGGATACCACGCTGCCCGAGGCAGCCCCCCACTGAAATCCACGCTCAGAGCCCCCACTGTGTCCGTGTGCTCTGAGCCTAAGCTGCGCAATCGAGAACCTCAGCCCCCCATTCGGGGTGAGGAGTTATCACAGAGCGAGCGCGTAGCTGTAGTCGAGGTCGGCCGAGTCGATGCTCACCCAGAGCACCCGCTCCGTGCCGTCCGCCATGGTCACTTGGCACGTGTACAGCGTGCCGATCGCGAGCGACTCGGTGATCGCCGGGCAGGTGAGCGAGGTGGCGTCGCCGGAGTCGACGAACTCCTCGCGCAACTCGGTCTGGACCTGGAGTCCGAATGCCAGCGGTTTCGCCGCATCGGTCATGAGCCCCACGGCGGCGACCGCGCCTGCGGCCGCGAGCAGCAGGAGGTGGGTCACGAGCTGTCCCCAACCGGCGACCCGCGCGCGTCGCGCGATCAGGTAGACGAGCGGTCCGAGCAGCGACCAGACGACGCTCGGGCCGCGCAGCCCCAGCGTCCGGAGGCGCCGACGGTCGAGCATCGCCCACAGGATGCCCGCGAGGTAAGGAACCGCGAGGGTGGCGTAGACGAGCGGCGAGGAGGTCACGTACGCGCCGAGCGCCACAGCAGCGACGAACGCGAGGGCGAACAACAGAGGGCTGAAGCCCAGCATCCAACTGGAGGCGGTCGCGGCGATCACGGCGCGTTCCCGGGGTCGCACAAGGGGCGCATCCGTCGAAGCGGCGTAGCTCGCCTCGAGCGCGAGCGTCTCGGCGGCGGCGTGCAGCTCGGGCTTCTGCTGCGTGTGGTCGGTCCACGCAATGCCGTTCCACCAGCGCACGCGCGATCCGTCGGACGGGTCCTCGTACCAGCCTGCGGGGACGACGCGGGTTGCCTGATCGGTCATGCGGACCACCTCCTGTGCGATGAGTTCGGGTCGCCGGCCTTCGGGGGCCGGGTGGTGCTCGGGTGGAGCGGTTCGGTAGAGCTATCTGGTGGTGAAGACTCCCCAGTCATCGACGCGCCAGTCGATCCACCCGTTCTGGCGGACCAGGCTGACCTCGACCTGTGCGACCTTCGAGGTCGTGACGGCGCGGCACGACATGGTCTCGCCGATGAGCATCGGCGGCACCTGCGGGCAGCTGACAGTCATCTCGGCACCGAGGATGCGCGCATCCTCGGCCACCGACTGCTCGGCCTCGGACGAGAAAACGCCCGGGGCGAGCGCCATCACGATCCCCGGTACGGCGATCGCCGCGCCCACCAAGACGAGCGAAAGCGCCGTCCAGGTCAAGAAGGGGCGCAGTCCACGTCCGGTCTCCCGCACCATCTTCGCCATGCGGGCGATGAGGTAGACGGGGGCGCCGAGGAGCGCCCAGTCCCAGTTGGCCGTGCGGGTGTGGCCGAGGCGTCGGAGCAGGGTGCGGTCGATCGCCGCGAGGATCACCGTCGCGACGTAGGAGCCGAAGACGATGACGCCGGCGAAGAGCGCCGAGTCGCGTCCCGCGTCGCCCGCGAGCAGGAAGAGCATCGCCAGCACGAGCAGGATGAGCGGCAACATCGCGATGATCCACACCGGTCCCGTGCTCACCGGGAGCGCGTTCTCGGCGAGCGCGGCACGACGGGTGAGGGGGGTCGGTTCGGCCGACGCGGTCTCCGTGAAGCTCCCGAAGGCCGCCGGGTCGAAGGTCGACGCGGTGAACGTGCTTCCGAACGAGAGCTGCGAGTCGTCGAGACCGAACGAGAACGGGGACTCGAACCCACTCGGCGCGGGCGCGGTGTACGCGGGCTGCGCCGCCGCGGGATCGATGGGCACCCCGAGCAGGTCGTCGTAGCGGGTGTCGAGGAGGTAGGGCGCACTCTGCGGTGCGTCGTCGATCTCGTGCTCCTGAGCGAAGCGCAGTCCGGGCGAGAGCTCGTCCTCGTCGCGAGTGCGCGCCGCCGGAGCCTCGAGCGAGAGCACCGGATCGGCCGGCGCGAACGGGCTCTCCTGAGCGGGCGAGCCGCCGTCGGCGTCCGCGTGCAACTGCTCGCGGACGACCGCCTCCGGCTCGTCGTCCGCATACGCGAGCTTCGCGGTGATCGTCTCCTGCGCCACCATGGGCGCGCGTGCATCCGAGGTGTGCTCGGTCCACGCATGGTTGTCCCACCAGCGCAGCTGGGGAAGCCCGAGCGGATCGGGGTACCACCCCGCCGGCACCTGGACGTCCTCTTCCGCCATGTGGCCCTCTCCTTCGCGGCGGCCCACGATCCGGCGCCGTGCACCGGGGCACATGAGCACGCCTCGTCCGTGAGCATGATAGGGGTGAGCGCGGAGCCCGGGGAAGACACCGGGATGCCCCCAAGCCAGGGGGCACGCGTGTGCGGGGCACGGGTGGGGCAGACTCGCAGGGTGCCTCCCGTCGACCTCGTCACCGAGTTGCCGCGTCCCTGGGACGCGGATTCGTTCCTTCTCGCGTTCGACGGTTGGGCGCGGTCGCGGGGTACACCGCTGTATCCGGCGCAGGAGGAGGCGGTGCTCGAGCTGGCGCTCGATCGTCACCTCGTTCTCAGCACCCCGACCGGCACGGGCAAGTCGCTCGTCGCGGTCGCGGCGCACGCGATGGCGCTCGCGCGGGGCGAGCGCTCGTACTACACGGCGCCGATCAAGGCACTCGTGAGCGAGAAGTTCTTCGACCTCGTGCATCTGTTCGGCGCCGAGAACGTGGGCATGGTCACGGGCGACTCGAGCGTGAATCCGAACGCCCCGATCATCTGCTGCACGGCCGAGATCCTCGCGAACATCGCCCTCCGCCGTGGCGACGCGGCGGGGATTGCGTCAGTCGTGATGGACGAGTTCCACTTCTACGCGGATCCGGAACGGGGATGGGCCTGGCAGACACCCCTGCTGCTCCTCTCGCGTGCGCGTTTCGTCCTCATGTCCGCGACTCTCGGCGATGTGGGCGCGATCGCGGACGACCTCGAACGTCGGTCCGGTCGCGAGGTTGCACGGGTCACGGGCGTCGAGCGTCCGGTGCCCCTGCACTACCGGTACGAGGTCGCCGCAGTGCAGGAGACGGTGGAGGACCTGCTCGCCGAGCAGCTCGCCCCCGTCTACATCGTGCACTTCTCGCAGGCCGCGGCCGTGGAACGAGCAGCCGCGCTCGCGAGCGTCCGTGTGGCGTCGCGCGAGCAGCGGGATGCGATCGCCGCCGCCATCGGAGGGTTCCGGTTCTCTGCCGGTTTCGGTCAGACCCTCGGTCGGCTCATCAGAGCGGGCATCGGGGTCCATCACGCCGGGATGCTGCCCCGGTACCGGCGCCTCGTGGAACAGCTCGCGCAGCAGGGGCTCCTGCGCGTCGTGTGCGGCACGGACACCCTCGGCGTGGGGATCAACGTGCCGATCCGCACCGTGCTGCTCACCGGGCTCACGAAGTTCGATGGCACCCGGATGCGGCAGCTGAGCGCGCGGGAGTTCCACCAGGTGGTGGGCCGCGCCGGGCGTGCCGGGTTCGATGTCGCCGGAGAGGTCGTCGCGCTCGCGCCCGAGCACGAGGTCGAGAACGCGAAGGCGACCGCGAAGGCGGGCGACGATGCGAAGGCCAAGCGGAAGATCGTGAAGAAGCGCGCGCCCGAGGGCTTCGTGAGCTGGGGACCGGAAAGCTTCGAGCGCCTCATCGCGGCGGAGCCCGAGCCGCTGCAGAGCTCGATGCGTGTGACGGCGGCCATGCTGCTCCAGATCCTGTCGCGGGAGGGGGCTGAGGCTCCGGCGAGCGAACCCGGAAGCGCGTTCCAGCTCGTCCGTTCTCTCGTGACGGACAATCACGAACCCGCCGCACGCCGTGCAGCACTGGCTCGACGAGCCATCGCGATCTATCGGACCCTCCGAACCGCCGGGGTCCTCGAACAGATCGGAGGCGGGTTCTCCGGCAGCGCCCGAGTGCGTCTCACGGTCGAGCTGCAGGCCGACTTCGCCCTCAATCAGCCCCTCTCCCCGTTCGCGCTGGCTGCTCTCGAGTTGCTGGATCCCGCGACTCCCGGCTATGCACTCGACGCCCTCAGCGTCATCGAGTCGACCCTCGACGATCCGCGGCCGGTGCTCTCCCAACAGCAGTTCCGCGCCCGCGGTGAGGCGGTCGCCGCGATGAAGGCCGACGGAGTCGAATACGAGGAGCGCATGGAGTTGCTCGAGGACGTCACGTGGCCGCGTCCGCTCGCGGAGCTGCTCGATGAGGCGTATGAGACGTTCGCGTCGAGCCAGCCGTGGATCCGCGACTACGAGCTGAAGCCGAAATCCGTCGTTCGCGACATGTTCGAGCGCGCCATGAGCTTCTCGGACTTCGTGGCGTTCTACCAGCTCGGCCGCAGCGAGGGTCTCGTGCTGCGGTATCTGAGCGATGCCTACCGCGCGGCACGTCAGACCATCCCGGACGAGGCGAAGACCGATGAACTGCGCGACCTCGTGGAATGGCTCGGCGAGCTCGTGCGCCAGGTCGACTCGAGCCTCCTCGACGAGTGGGATGCCCTCCGCAATCCCACGGACGCGGAGACGGACGCGGTGAGTGCCGAGGTGGTGCCGCCTGCGCCGAGCGATGTCGTGGCGAACCGCCGCGCGTTCCTCGTGCTGGTGCGCAATCAGCTCTGGAGGCGCGTGCAAGCCGCGGCGCTCCAGCACGACGATGCGCTCGTCGCCCTGGACCCGGATGCGGGGTGGCCCGAGGCGCTCGACGCCTACTACGCCGAGCACGACACGATCGGAACCGGTCCGGATGCGCGCAGTGCCGCCCGCCTCGTCATCCGCGAAACCCAGGACGCGTGGGAGGTGCGGCAGATCGTGGAGGATCCCGCGGGGCACCACGACTGGGGCATCGACGCCGTGGTCGACCTCGCGGCGTCCCGCACCGAGGGCGAGGCGGTCGTGCGGGTGGCGGGGCTCAGCCGTCTGTGAACTCGTCGTCGCGGACGGGCGCGCTCGGGCCACGCCGGTAGTCGACAGAGGTGTGGTGGGCTCCGCGGTGATCGTGCACCGAGCGGATGATCCAGATCACCGTCGGCACGATCGCGACGAGCAGGGCGATCGCGCCGATCGCGGCGAAGCCGATGGCGGCAGCCGGGACCGGAGCTGATCCGCACGCGTCGGGCATGCCGGAGCACGCCTCGCTCGTGGTCACATCCACGACCGCGAAACTGATCGCCGCGACGACGACTGCGCTGAGCGCGATCGCGCCCAGCACCTTCCTCGAGCGCACGCGCTGCTCCTTCTCGTCGGGCACTCGCCCGGACTTCGAGGCTAGTTCTCGACGGCGGCGTGGCCCATTCCCCCGTCCGGGGGTTGGACGAGCTGTCCACTCCCGTGCGGGCGCGGGAGCTTACTCCCCGACCGGGGGTGCGCGAGTTGCCGGTGGGTGAACGGCGTGTGAGGATTGCCCGCAGTGGATCCCCTGATTCTGGTCGCGCTCGTCATCGCGCTGGCCCTGTTCTTCGATTTCACCAACGGCTTCCATGACACAGCCAACGCGATGGCGACACCCATCGCGACCGGTGCGCTCCGACCCAAGGTCGCCGTCGCGATCGCCGCCGTGCTGAATCTCGTCGGCGCGTTCCTCAGCACCGAGGTCGCGAAGACGATCTCGGGTGGTCTGATCCGGGAAGGTGACGGGGGCGTGCAGATCACCCCGGTGCTGATCCTCGCGGGGCTCATCGGCGCCATCGTGTGGAATCTGGTCACGTGGTTGCTCGGTCTTCCGTCGTCCTCCAGCCACGCGCTCTTCGGCGGCCTCATCGGGGCAGCCGTCGTCGGGGCGGGCTTCGCCGCAATCGACGGCGGAGTGCTCATCTCGAAGATCCTCATCCCGGCAGTACTCGCCCCGATCACGGCGGGTGTCGTCTCGTACCTCGCGACGAAGCTCGCCTACCGCCTGACCCGCAAGCGTGAGCGCGACGGTTTCAAACGGGGTCAGGTGTTCACCTCGAGCCTCGTGTCGCTCGCGCACGGCACGAACGACGCCCAGAAGACCATGGGCGTGATCACGCTCACCCTCATCGCGGCGGGGTTTCAGGACGTGGGGTCCGGCCCGGCCCTGTGGGTGATCTCCGCGTGCGCCCTCGCGATCGCCCTCGGCACGTATTCGGGCGGCTGGCGGATCATCCGCACGATGGGCCGGGGGATCACCGAGGTCGAACCTGCCCAGGGGTTCGCCGCCGAGTCGGCGACCACGGCGACGATCCTCGCATCGAGCCACCTCGGTTTCGCCCTTTCGACGACCCAGGTGGCCTCGGGATCCGTCATCGGAACGGGAATCGGCCGAAAGGGCGCCTCGGTCAGATGGCGCACCGCGGGGCGCATCGCGCTCGGCTGGCTCATCACGATCCCGGCTGCGGGCGTCATCGGAGCGCTCGCGGCTCTCCTCGCCGGCACCGGCACGGCGGGCATCGTCGCGGTGGTCGTTCTCGCGCTCGCCGCGATCACCGCCATCTTCCTGTGGGCCCGGCGCAACCGGGTCGACCACCGCAATCTGCACCAGCCCGAGCCCGGCGTCTTCGTGCGGCCCAAGAAGCGGAAGGCGCGGCGATGATCGACTGGCTGGCTTTCGTCTCCGTGTTCGTCGCGGCCCTCGTCTCGGCCTGCATCGCGGTGACCCTCTTCTCGCTCGGGCTGCGCTTCGGCGATGGCGAGGCCGCGTGGCGGCGACCGGTGAGCGTCATGATGTTCGTGCTGTGCGCGGCGGCCGTGTTGCTCGGGATCTACATCATCGTGGGCGACCATCTCATGGTCCTGTTCGCCCGCTGAGCGAGACCCGGCGGCCTAGAATCGGGGCATCCATCGAAGGAGATGCGAGATGACCGACACGACCGGCCTGAACGCCTCCGAGCAGCAGATCATCGGCGACGAGAACCTCGTCACGACGGGCCCCGACGGCTCACGCGATCTGCTCTCCGGCACCGGCCCCACCCGTACCGAAAGCGACTCCCTCGGGAGCCTCGAGATCCCTGCCGACGTCTACTGGGGAGTGCATACAGCGCGTGCGCTCGTGAACTTCCCGATCACGAGGCGCGCGATCTCGAACTATCCCGACCTGATCCGCGCCCTCGCGCGAGTCAAGCAGGCGGCAGCGCGCGCCAACCGCGAGCTCGGGGTGCTCGATCCCGCGAAGGCCGACGCGATCGACGCGGTCTGCGAGCGGATCGTCGCGGGTGAGCTGCACGATCAGTTCGTCGTCGGGGTGATCCAGGGTGGTGCAGGCACGAGCACCAACATGAACACGAACGAGGTGATCGCGAACGCCGCGCTCGAGGCGAGCGGATACGAGAAGGGCGACTACACGCACCTGCACCCGATCGACGACGTCAATCGCAGCCAGTCGACGAACGATGTCTACCCGACCGCGATCAAGCTGGCGATGGTGTTCGGTGTGCAACGCCTTCTCGCCGAGCACGCGCGCCTGACGGCGAGCTTCCGAGCCAAGGGGCGGGAGTTCGCGCACGTGCTGAAGGTCGGGCGCACCCAGCTTCAGGACGCGGTGCCGATGACGCTCGGTCAGGAGTTCGCCGGCTTCGCGACGACTCTCGCCGAGGACTACGACCGGCTCACCGAGGTCATTCCGTGGCTCAACGAGATCAACCTCGGCGCCACGGCGATCGGAACGGGCATCACGGCCGATCCCCGATACGCGGAGGCCGTACGGCGCCACCTCGAGGCCGTCACGGGGATCCCGCAGGAGACGGCCCCCGACCTCATCGAGGCGACCTCGGACGCGGGCATCTTCATGACCCTATCCGGCACGCTCAAGCGCGCAGCCGTGAAGCTCTCGAAGATCTGCAACGACCTGCGACTGCTTTCGTCCGGCCCGCAGGCCGGTCTCAACGAGATCCAGCTGCCTCCGCGTCAGGCGGGATCGTCGATCATGCCGGGCAAGGTGAACCCCGTCATCCCGGAGGTCGTGAACCAGGTGGCGTTCGCCGTGATCGGAGCGGATGCGACGGTCACCGCGGCAGCCGAGGGCGGGCAGCTGCAGCTCAACGCCTTCGAGCCGGTCATCGCGCATTCGCTGCTGCAATCGCTCGCCTGGATGACCAACGCCTGCCGCACCCTGCGAGTGAACTGCGTCGACGGCATCACCGCCAACGAGGCGCGGCTCGCGGGCCAGGTCGCCACGAGCGTCGGGGTCGTGACGGCGCTCACCCCCTACATCGGCTACGCGGAGGCAGCGGCTCTCGCGCACACGGCGCTCACGACGAACGCGTCGATCGCCGACCTCGTCGTGGGGCGCGGCCTCATGACCCGCGAGGCGGTCGACCGCGTGCTCGCACCCGACCGGCTGTCGGGGATCGTCCCGCCGACGAGCGCCATCCCGATCGTCGTCGGCAAGGTGGTGGAGTAGGCCGGCCTGGTCCCGTCTAGCGCTCCCAGCTCACCTCGGCGGGATCCTTGTCGGGTCGCCATCCCCGCCAGACCGGGTGGCGCAGGCGGCCGTCGGGGGTGCGTTCGCCGTACTCGACCTCGCCGACGAGCTCGGGGCGCACCCAATGCGCATCCCGAGCATCTTCTGCGGGAACGCCGTCGAGTGCTGGCTCGGCGATGTCCAGGGCATCGAGGCGGGCGCGGGTGCGCTCCAGGGTGCGGTCGTCGAATCCCGTTCCCACGCGACCCACATAGCGAAGACGGCCGTTCTCGGGTACACCGACGAGGAGCGAGCCGATCGTGTCGGTTCGCATGCCCTTCCCGGTGCGCCAGCCTCCGACCACCACCTCTTGCACGAGGCTGTGCTTGAGCTTGCGCCAATCGCGACTGCGCCGACCCTCCCGGTAGGGCGAGTCCGCCCGCTTCGCCACGACGCCTTCGAGGCCGAGCTCGCGGCTCGTGGCGATCGCCGTGGCGACGTCGTCGCCGACGTCGGGCGGCACCTGGATGACCGCATTCGGGGTGACGATCGCATCGAGGCGGATGCGCCGTTGCTCGTAAGGGAGCGCCGTGATCGAGCGGCCGGCCTCTTCCAGCAGATCGAACAGCAGCAGCCTCACCGGCACCGCCCGTCGCGCGCGATCCACGTCGCGTGGCGACGTGAGGCCCATGCGTCGTTGCAGCAGGGCGAACCTCGGCACGCCGTCCTCGTCGGGCGCGACGATCTCGCCGTCCAGGACCGCGTCGCCGTCGACCGCTTCCGCGAGCACGGCGAGTTCGGGGTAACCGGCGGTCAGATCGAGTCCGTTGCGGGAGGTGAGCGTGACCTCGTCTCCCGAGACGCGGGCGATCGCCCGGATGCCGTCCCACTTCATCTCGAAGCGCCACCCGGTCTCGCCGCGCAGCTCGCGCTCGTCCGCTGCCGTCGCGAGCATCGGATGCACCCCTTCCGTGTTCCGGGCCCGTGACCCGACGACGGTCTTGCCCCGGCGGAGGCCACGGCCGGGCGAGGTCGACGGTGGGCGTCGGTAGGGCTCCGTTCCGTCGTGCTCGGGGTGCGGGGTCTGATCCTTCATGAGGTGGATGAGCCAGCTCGACTTCGCCCCCTCGCCGGAGGTGCGGATGAGCGCCAGCCGGTGCGAGCCGTGTCGCGCGCCGTGGATCGTGACGATCACTTCGTCGTCGCGCCACTTCTCGAGGTCGTAGTGGCCCGAATCCCAGATGGTCACGGTCCCGGCCCCGTATTCCCCCTTCGGAATGGTGCCTTCGAAACGTCCGTAGTCGAGCGGGTGGTCCTCGGTCTGGACCGCGAGGTGATTGACCCCCGGATCGGCGGGGAGACCCTTGGGGAGCGCCCACGACACGAGCACGCCGTCCCGTTCGAGTCGGAAGTCGTGGTGCAGACGCGTCGCGTGGTGCTCCTGGATGACGAACGACGGCCGGTCCGGGGAGTCCGCGCCGCCTCCACCGCCCATCGGCTCCGGTGTGCGGGCAGCGTCCCGCATCGACCGGTACTCCGCGAGGCGCTCGTCGACCTCAGCGCCCAGGTGGATGGCTCGCCGAGAGTTCGGCGAGCGGATCTCCCTTCTTCGCGAGGCGCGTGAGCACCTCGTCGAACTCCAGCTGGCGCAGCGACGGCGAGAGCAGCTCGCGCCAGGTGCGCGGAGCGGCGACGGTGGGGCGGGCACGTCCGCGCAGCGAATAGGGGACGATCGTCGTCTTGCTGCCGTTGTTCTGACTCCAGTCGAGGAGGACCTTGCCCACGCGATCGGTCTTCCGCTGATCGCTCACGACGAGATCGGGGTGATCGGCCTCGAGTGCGCGGGCGAGTTCGTGCGCGACCGCGGACACTTGGTCGCTCGACTGCTTCCCGTCGAGGGCGGCGTACAGGTGGATGCCCTTGCTGCCACTCGTCACGGGCATCGGATCGAGCCCCATGTCGCCGAGGATCGCACGCACGAGCTTCGCGACCTCGACGCATTCCGCGAGCCCGGCGCCCTCACCCGGATCGAGGTCGAGCACCATCCGGTCGGGGTTGCGGCGCGTTCCGCCGCGCCCGAAGCGCCACTGCGGCACGTGGATCTCGAGCGCGTTCTGTTGCGCGATCCACACAAGGGTGGCGAGGTCGTCGACGAGGGGATACGTGTTGACGTGATCGCTGTGCTGGATGTCGCGCCGCCGGATCCACGAGGGCGCGGAGTCCGGGAGGTTCTTCTCGAAGAACACCTGCCCGGGCTTGGCCGCGGTGCCGACACCCGAGACCCAGCGCTTGCGGGTGGCGGGGCGTCCCGTCGCGTGCGGGATGAGCGCGTCCGCGACCCGCGTGTAGTAGTCGATGATCTCGGCTTTGGTGGTGCCCGTCTCCGGATACATGACCTTGTCGAGATGCGTGAGGCGGATGCGGTGGCCGCCGACGCCCACGTACTGCTCGGCGCTCGGGTCTTGGACGCGTGCCACCTGGGCACCCTACTCGCGGCCTCCGCCGCCCGTCCATGGGGTATACAGCGTCCACATCCGAGGCGAGAATGTCGGAATGCGCTCGATCTGGAAGGGCTCGTTGAGCTTCGGTCTCGTGAACGTGCCGGTGAAGCTCTACTCGGCGACCGAGGATCACGACGTGCCGCTGCACATGGTGCACGACGCCGACGGAGGTCGCATCCGCTACAAGCGCGTGTGCGAGATCGATGGCGAGACCGTCGACTACGAGCACATCGTGAAGGCGTACGTCGACGGCGACCAGACGGTCGTGCTCACGGACGACGACTTCGCGGCACTCCCCGTCGAGCGCAGCAAGGACATCGATGTCGTCGAGTTCGTGCCCACGGCGCAGATCGACCCGCTGATGTTCGAGAAGTCGTACTTCCTCGCGCCCGATTCGAAGTCGACGAAGGCGTACGTGCTGCTGATGCGCACCCTGGAGGACGCCGATCGCACCGCGATCGTGAAGTTCGCGCTCCGGCAGAAGACCCGCCTCGCGGCTCTGCGCGTGCGCGACGGAGTGCTCGTGCTGCAGACCCTCCTCTGGGATGACGAAGTGCGTGAGGCGCGCTTCCCCGAACTCGACGAGAGCCCGAACATCACGAAGGCCGAACTCGATATGTCGAAGCAGCTGGTCGAGAGCTTCGCCTCGGACTTCGCTCCCGAGAAGTTCACCGACGAGTACCAGGAGCAGCTGCGGACGCTCGTCGAGGCGAAGCTCGAACAGGGCGACGCCCTTGACACCGAGGCGACGTTCGGACGCGCGACGGACGGCGGTGGAGAGGTGCTCGATCTCATGGAGGCGCTGAAGCGCAGCGTCGAGAAGCGTCGCGGCGGCGGCACCAAGAAGAAGCCGAAGACGGCGGCGAGCTGAGACGGGCCGCGACTCGTCTGCGAGGCTGGAGGCGTGCAGACCCTCGCCGAGACCCCGTCGCACCGTCCTCTCATCCCCGCGATCGGAGTCGCGGCGTCCGCGCTCGTCCTGTTCGGCTTCCAGCTGCCGGGCTGGGGCCATCTGCTGCTCGTCGCAGCCGTGGGTCTCGCGTGGGCGATGGATCGCGAGCTCGGCGCCGACCTGACGCTCATCGGGATCGGCATCGCGATCGTCTCGTCGACCTCCGTGGAAGCCGACGTCTCGTGGCCGAGCTTCATCCGAATCGGAGCGGTGCTCGGCCTCGCGGTCGCGACCCCGTTCCTCCTCGACCGCCTCCTCCTGCGGCGAAAGGCGATCACCTTCCCGTGGCGAAGTCGCACCAGGAAGACGCGGCTTGAGATCGCTTACCTCGTCGCCGTGCCGGTCCTCGGATGGCTGATCCTCCCGTTCTACTTCATCCGCTCGGGCACCTACGCGAATTGGCCGCACATCACCGAGACCGACGAGCTCGTCCGCTTCTTCATCGGCGTGAACGCGGTCGGCACGTGGGACGAGCTGTTCTTCATCTGCACGTGCTTCGCGCTGCTCCGGCGCCATCTGCCACTCTGGCCCGCGAACTTCGTGCAGGCGACGATCTTCGTGTCATTCCTGTGGGAACTGGGATACCGATCCTGGGGGCCGTTCCTCACGGCGCCGTTCGCGCTCCTGCAGGGGTACCTGTTCGCGCGCACCAAGTCGCTCGGATACGTGCTCGCCGTGCACCTGCTCTTCGACGCGATCGTCTTCCTCGCGATCGTCCACGCGCACAATCCGGACTGGATCCCGATCTTCGTCTACTGAGCGCCGTCAGGCGCCTCGTCAGAGCGCCTTTCCTCCGGTGACCGGGACGACGGCGCCCGAGATGTAGGAGGCCTCCGGCGACGCGAGGAAGACGTACGCGGGCGCGACCTCCGCGGGTTGCCCCGCCCGGCCAAGAGGCGTGTCCTGACCGAAGTCGGCGAGCGAGTCGGGCCAGCTCGTCGCGGGGATCAGGGGCGTCCAGATGGGGCCCGGCGCGACGGCGTTCACGCGGATCCCGCGGGGGCCGAGCTCTTGCGCGAGGGCGCGGGTGAACGCCACCTGCGCCGCCTTCGTCATGGCGTAGTCGATGAGCTTCGGCGCGGGATGGAACGCCTGGATCGAGGAGGTCGTGATGATCGACGAGCCGGGGGAGAGGCGAGGGATCGCGGCTCGCGCCGTCCACATCGGCGCGAAGAGGTTCGTGTCGAAGACGCGCTGGATCTCCTCGGTCGGGATGGTTTCGAGGCCGTCGCGATTCTCCTGATACGCCGCGTTCAGCACGAGGATGTCGAGGCCGCCCAGCTCATCGACCACCGACTCGACGAGACGCGTGCACTCCTCTTCGTTGCGGACGTCCCGGGGGATGAGGAGCGCGCGGCTCCCTGCCTTCTCGATCCATTCGGCGGTGTCCTCGGCGTCGCCCTGCTCCTCCTCGAGGTACGAGATGGCGACATCGGCGCCCTCGCGGGCGTAGGCGATCGCGACGGCTCGGCCGATGCCGGAGTCGCCACCCGTGATGAGGGCGCGCATGCCGGCGAGGCGCCCGGACCCCACATAGCTCTCCTCGCCGTGATCCGGGGTCGGATCGGTCTTCGAGGTGAGGCCGGGCTGCTCCTGCTCCTGCCGCGGGAAGCCCTCGGTCCGGTAGCGGGTGACGGGGTTGCGATCTGTGTCGTCCATCGCCCCAGACCACGCCGGTGTCGACGACGCCTCAAGGGGCTTCCCTCGGATGCACGCGCGTGCTACCCGCCCGACTCCTCGCGGATCCGCCGCGATCTCGCGACGTCGTCGTCGTGCTGCCGGGCGATCCAGTGGTCGCGACGCACATCGCGTACCGGCATGCGCACGATCTCCTCCGCCTCGATGCCGCGAGCCAACTGCCGCAGGCGCACGAACTCCGCGTCGAGCTCGACACCTGCGACGAGTGCGATGTTGGTGAGGTAGCCCCACAGCAGAGCCACGAGCAGGGTGCCGATCGAGCCGTAGATGGCGCCGTAGGCACCGACGAGCAGTACGTAGCCCGCATATCCGGCCGTTCCGATGGCCCACACGGCCACGGCGAACCCGGAGCCGACGCTCGCCCACACGGCCTTCGGATGCCGCACGTTCGGTGTCGTCGTGTAGAGCACAGCGATGAACACGAAGGCGAGAGCCACGAGCAGCGGCCAACGGACGATGCTCCAGACGAGCGTCGCGATGGGTCCCAGCCCGCGGTCGCCGAGGACCTGCTGCACCGTGTCCGGCGTCGCCAGCAGCGACGCGACGATGGCGCTCGCGACCAGCACGAGTACGGCAGCGACGAGCAGCATCTTGGCCCGGAACATCCAGAACAGCCGCCCCTCCTGCACGCCGTAGACGGCGTTGATGGCACGGCCGAACGCCGTCGCGTATCCGGATGTGGTCCACAGCAGCAGCACCAAGGCGATCGTGAGCGCGATCCCGGGGTTGTCGAGGCGCAGCAGCTGATCGATCGGGGTCGCCAGTTGTTCGGCCACGTCGTCGGGCAGGAGAGTGCCCGCGATCGCGACGATGTCGTCTACAGCCCGCTGCCGGTCGCTCGTGAGCGCGAAGGCGCTCGTGAAGGCGAGGGCCGCGGGGAACGCGGCGAGCGTCGTGAAGAACGTCAGCGCTGCTGCAGCGTCGAGGCCCCGGTGGCGCACGAAGCCGTGCCAGGCTCGGCGCGCGGCCAGCCGCCAGCTCCGCGGAGGGAGCGGTCCCGCTTTCCGCAGCTCGTCCTGGTCGATCGCGTGGCGCGTGCGCTCGTCCATCACATAACCCCGGGGAGCGGGTCGTCGTCTGGGGCCATGCGGGCATGCTACGGCTATCGTGTCCCCGTGACCGCGCCCAAGCAGAGCACCAGCCGCGACGACCCGGCTGTCGTGCGGGATGCAGCGATCGGCGAGATCGATTGGGCGGCACCCGTTCCCGGGTCCGTGCGCGGCGTGTTCGAGGCTCCGAGTGGGCGGCTCGCGGTCGTGTCAATGGGGGATCCCGCGGCGCCCCGCGTGGTTCTGATCCCGGGGGCGACCGGCTCGAAGGAGGATTTCGCGCTCATGCTGCCGCTGCTCGCCGAGGCGGGTTATCGCGTAGAGGCGTATGACCTCGCGGGCAACTACGAGTCGCACCTCGCCGGTCCGCCAGCTGATGGGCGGTACGACTACTCGCTCTTCGTCGACGATCTGACTGCGGTGCTCGCATCCGGTGCGCCTGCGCATCTGCTCGGATATTCCTTCGCCGGAATCATCGCCCAGCTGGTCGTGGCGGAGCACCCGGAGCTCGTGCGCAGCCTCACGCTTCTCACGACGCCCCCCGACGCCGGGAACTCATACCGCCACGTGAAGCTGATCGGTCCGCTCTCGTGGGTGCTCACGCCTCACGTGGGCGCCGGGCTCATGATCTGGGGCATCCGGACGAACAAGAACCGGGTAGGGCCGTCGCGTCTCGCGTTCGTGCAGTCCCGGTTCGCTCTCACGCGTCGTGAGTGTGTGGACGACATCGTGGGGCTCATGATGCGGGCGCCCGACGTCGCGGCGAGCGTCCGCGCGGCGGGTATCCCGGTGCTCGTCGCGACGAGTCGACACGACCTGTGGCCCGTCGAGCGGTACTCGCTGCACGCGGATCGACTCGGTGCGCGTCTCGCGGTGTACGAGACCGGCCACAGCCCGTGCGAGACCACCCCGCATCAACTGGTGCGCGACATGCTCGAGCTGATGTCCGGCGCCGACGGCTCGAGCGCCTGAATCAGGCGGAGCGCCGATCGTCGCGAGTGCTGCTGCGCCAACGCCTCCGCGCGGCGCGACGACGCCACGGGGCGTCGTCCGGCCAATGGTTGCGAAGGGTCGGGACCACCCATCCGACCCGGCGCGAGAGGCCCGAGAGGGTTTCGAAGGGGCGCGCGGAGATACCGACTCGGAAGGCCGGGTCGTAGGTCACGCGCATCCACGGCTTGATGTGGAGGCTGAGGTCGAGATCGTCGTGGATCCCGCGCTCGGTGCGGTGCACCTCGCCTGAGAGCTCGTGCCAGATCTCGGCACGCATGACGAAGTTCGACCCGAAGATCGGCGGATGACCGAGGTACGGGGTCATGGACGCCAGCATGCCGCCGAGGTAGACGACGCGCCCGAGGGTGTGCACGAGGGGGGTCGCACCGTAGAAGTCGCCGATCCCGGTGAGCACCGACAGCCTCAGGTCACGGTCGAATCGGTCAACCGCGTAGGCGATCCAGTCGACGGGAGGCACGCTGTCCGCGTCGAGACGGGCGATCAGCTCTCCCGTCGCGGCGTCGTATCCCCGGGCGGACGCTCGGGGGATGCCGACGATCTCCTCGGTGACGACGCGCGCGCCCGCTTCGGCGGCGATCCGGGCCGTGTCGTCGTGGCTGCCGTTGTCGACCACGATGATCTCGTCGGCCGGGCGGGTCTGGTGGGCGAGCGCGGCGAGGCACGCGGCGAGCATCACCGCGTCGTCCCGCGCCGGGATGACCACCGAGACCGTCGTCACGAGGATCAGCGTACGCGCGGGGCGACCTCGCGCGCGGGACGCGCCCGCCACAGGTGCAGTGCGGCGTAGCTGCGCCAGGGAGACCACTCGCGCGCAGAGGCGGCGAGTCCGCCGCGCGAGGCGGGCAGCCCCCGTGCGGCGGCCGACTGCCGGATCACGAGGTCGTCGACCGGGAGCACGTCGGGAGAACCGAGTGCCCGCATCGCGAGGTAGTCGGCCGTCCACGGCCCGATCCCCGGCTGTGCCAGAAGCCCCGCGCGGAACTCGGCGACCGGCATGCCGATGTCGAGACGCAGACGACCGTCGGCGAGGGCCTCCGCGGCCTGGACGATCGCGTCGATGCGGGCCGTGGGTCCGCGCAGCACCTCGCGGCCACGTTCGGCGATCGTCGCCGCGTCGGGAAAGCCGCCGTCGCCGAGGTTCGCCACGAGCCGGCCGAGCACGGTGCGTGCGGAGGCGACCGAGATCTGCTGTCCGATGAGGGTGCGGAAGAGCGCCTCGGCGGTGTCGAACGATCCCGCGATGCGGATGCCGGGAACAGCCGCGACGAGGGGGGCGAGCGCCGGATCGCGCGAGAGCGAGGCATCGATCGCGTCGGCATCCGCGTCGAGGTCGAGGGCGCGTCGGATGCGCGCGACCGCGGTTCCCACGTCTGCCAGACGCGCGAGGCGGATGCGGCAGAGGAAGCCCGTGCCCTCGGGATCCGCCTCGATCCGGATGTGCGCCGGTCCACCCGGAAGTCCGATCGTGCGCGCGAAGTGGGCGCCGTCCGCGTCTTCGAGACCCGGGATCGCATGGTCGACGAAGAAGCGCAGCAGACCCTCGCGGTCGATCGGTCCGCGGGCGGGGAGTCGCAGCCGCAGCTCGCCCGCATCCGGAGCGGCCGGAGAGCGGGTGCCCCTCCTGCTGAGGGCGCGCAGCTCGCCAGGGGTGGCGCGGTAGATCTCGGCGATCGTCTCGTTGAACTGTCGAAGGCTGCCGAAGCCCGCGGCGAAGGCGATGTCGGCGATCGGCAGCTCGGTGACGGCGAGGAGTGTCCGTGCCGTCTGCGCCCGGTGAGCGCGCGCGAGCGAGAGAGGACCCGCGCCGAGTTCGGCGGTGAGCACGCGTGTCAGGTGGCGGGCGGAGTAGCCGAGGCGGTGGGCGAGTCCTGCGACACCGTTGCGGTCGACGACGCCATCGTGGATGAGCCGCATCGCACGGGCCGCGAGATCGTCCCGCAGGTTCCAGTCGGGTGAGCCCGGGACGGCGTCCGGCTGGCAGCGCTTGCAGGCCCGCAGGCCCGCCTCGTGAGCCGCGGCCGCCGTGCGGTAGAAGCTGACGTTCCCGGGCTTCGGGGTCATCGCGGGACAGCTCGGTCGGCAGTAGATGCCGGTGCTGTGCACACCGACGATGAACTGGCCGTCGAACCGGGCGTCACGGGATGCGAGCGCCCGGTAACGGGTCGCGAACGCCTCCGCGTCATCGGGTGTCACGTGCTCACCTTCGCATGCGCCACCGACCCCCACCAGCGGGAATCGGACATGACCCCACCGGATACTCTCGACTCATGCTGGATGCACTGCGCGCAGAGCTCGGCGACGTCGTGGTCACGGATCCGAGCGCCCTCGAGGCCGCCCGTGCCGACAAATCCGGGCAGTTGTCGTCGACACGCCCGCTCGCGATCGTCGAGGCGACCGAGATCGCGCATGTGCAGGCGGCGATGCGCTGGGCGAGCACCCACGGCGTCCCCGTGGTGCCCCGCGGCGCCGGCACCGGCCTCGCGGGAGGGGCCATCGCCGCATCCGGAGAGCTCGTGATCTCGACCCGCGGCATGACCCGCGTACTCGAGATCTCGGAGGACGACGAACTGGCTGTCGTCGAGGCGGGCGTCATCAACGGCGACCTCAACGCCCTGCTCGCCGAGCGGGGGCTCTGGTTCGCGCCCGACCCCGCGAGCCGGTCGATCTCGACCATCGGCGGGAACATCGCCACCAACGCGGGTGGGCTCATGTGCATCAAGTACGGGGTCACCCGCGAGGCGGTACTGGGTCTCAAGGTGGTCCTCGCCGACGGCACCCTCCTCGAATTGGGCCATCGGACGGTCAAGGGGGTCACCGGCTACGACCTCACGGCCCTCTTCATCGGCTCGGAGGGCACCCTCGGGATCATCGTCGAGGCGACGCTCAAGCTCCGCCCCGTGACCCCCGGGACCGTCGTGACGGTGAGTGCGTCGTTCGCCGACGTCGAGCAGGCGGCCCGCGCGAGCGCGGTCATCTCCGCGAGCGGGGTGAAGCCCGCGATCATGGAGTTGCTCGACGAGAGCGCGCTGACGGCGATCGGCGCCTATCTCGGGCTCGAACTGGGGGATCGCGGCGCGCAGCTTCTCGTGCGGACGGACGGAATCGGGGCGGAGGCCGAGGCGGCGGACGTCGTCGCCATCATCCGGTCGCTGGGGGGCGAGCCCCAGCTCGCGGCGGATGCTGCGGAGGGGGAGCGCCTGTTCGAGGTCCGCCGGTCCTTCCACCCGGCGATGGAGCGGCAGGGCGTGGTGCTCATCGAGGATGTGGCCGTGCCGCGCAGCGCGCTGCCCGCCATGTTCGCGGCGATCGGCCGGATCGAGCGGCGCTACGGCATGTCGATTCCGACCGTCGCGCACGCGGGAGACGGCAACCTGCACCCGAATTTCGTCTTCGAGCCCGACGCGACCGGCGGGCATCCCGAGGTGCCCGAGCATGTGTGGGCCGCCGCGGACGAGATGTTCCAGGAGTGCCTGCGTCTTGGCGGCACACTCACGGGCGAGCACGGGGTCGGGCTGTTGAAGCGCCGGTGGCTGCGGGAGGAGCTCGGGGATGACTCCTTCGAGCTCCAGCGACGGGTGAAGGCCGTCTTCGATCCCGGGGGAATCCTCAATCCCGGCAAGATCTTCTGACGTCTTGTCGGGAATGCGGAGGGGGGCCTCCGCGTTGGACCAATCGTTATGACTGCTATCCGTTCCGTGCCGCGCCCCACGACGGGCGTCCTGCGTCTGCGCCCCACCCTCCGTGGTCGTGGCTTCGTCGTCGGCCTGGTCGACGCCGCGGGCCCTGACACCAACGGCTTCGCCCCTCGCGACCGTGTCGCGTGGCGGGATTCGGGCGAAGAGTTCGGTGATCTCGTGCTCCGTGAGCAGCGCGACGTGCTCGGTGTTCCGCGGTGGATCTCCGACGAGCAGGTGGTCAGCTACCTAGGCCCGGGGCTCATCGCCCGTGCGCTCGTCCGCACACGGCCCTTCGGCCGCGGTGACGACGTGCGCGTCGACTCGGCCGATTCGCTCGTGACCGAGATGACGGCCGCGTGGGCCCGCTCGCTCGGTGCGCGCATCGTCGACTCGGCGGCGGACCTCGCGATCCAGGACGACACGCGCGTTCGGCGCAGCGTGCTCGCGGGCCACGGCCGGCTGGCCGAGGCGGCGGTCGAGGTGTTCCAGGCGATCCGCCAGGGCGTCTTCGACGACGTGGCACCGATCGCGGGGGCGGCCCCCCGCGTCGCGGCGTAGCGTCGCGCGCCGCGCGGCACCCTAATCTGGGACGCATGACGTTCCTGCCCCTGTCGTCGGATGCCGAGCTCTCGGCCGAGGCGGTCGCCGCGGGCGAGCAGTACGTGCGCGACCACGGCGCGCCGCTCGGTCCCTTCGAGCGCACCCTGCTCGGTCATGTGCCGAGCTTCCGCGCGTACACGCAACTCGCGACGCTCTCCGACGAGTTGGTGCCGTACATCGGTGAGCGTGCCGTCCTGCTGTTCGCACATGCGATCGCGACCGCGCAGCACGGCTCGGTGATGTCGGAACGCTACAGGCGCGCGATCCTCGATGCGGGCGACGATCCCGACGCACCGCAGGTGACCGAGTCGGAGCGGTTGCTGCTCGACTGGGGCGGCCTCATCGGCGTCGATCCGGCGTCCATCCCTGACGGGCTCCGCGATCGGCTGAGCACCGCGTTCTCTCCCAGGCTCCGCCTCATGCTCGCCGCGTTCGCGGGCATGGTCGTCGCGTGCGACGTGGTCGCCGCGGTCGGCGGCATCGCGCCCGACGAGGGCTGAGGCTCGCGGCGACGGGTCGGTCTCACCTGCTAAACTGTGTTCTGGTCACAGTGACCTTTAGTCGAGCGAGGTGGGATGAGCGGGATCGACCTCGCGGTCTCGACCGTGATCTTTGCCCTTCGACCGGATGGCGACGGGCGGCTCGTTCTGTCGTTGCCGCTCGTGCGTCGCATCCGACCGCCGTTCGAAAATCGTTGGTCGCTTCCCGGGGGAGCTGCTGACCCCGTCGAGAGCCTCGCCGACACCGCAGCACGCAAACTCGCCGAGACGACCGGGCTCGAGCCCTCGTATCTCGAGCAGCTCTACGCCTTCGGGGAGCCGAACCGCTCACCCACCGGACGTGTGGTCTCGGTCGTCTACTGGGCGCTCGTGCGCGGGGATGAGGCCGACCGGGCTCTCGAAGGCGAGAACGTCACGTGGCGTGCTGCCGACGAGCTCCCGCAGCTCGCCTTCGATCACAACCTCATCGTCGACTACGCGCTCTGGCGGCTCCGCACCAAGCTCGGCTACGCCCGCATCGCGCACGCGTTCCTCGGCCCGACCTTCACGCTCGCCGAGCTCCGGCAGGTGCACGAGATCGTGCTGCAGCGGCCCCTCGACCCCGCGAACTTCCGTCGCCAGATCGAGGCCTCCGGCACGGTCGTCGCGACGGGGGAGCACGTGACCGGCGGGCGTCACCGTCCGCCACGCCTGTACCGCTACGACACCACGGTCGACCCCGTCGACCCCTCGCCGCTGTCCGCGGCGGGGATCCGCTGAACCGGGAGAGAAATGCCCTCCGTCGACCAGACGATCCAGCTCATCCGCGCGACCGGCCGCGACGCGGCAGGCCGCCCCGCGGAGGCGTGCAGCCCCGCGCTTGCGCAGAGCCCGTGGGAGTTCGACCGTGCCGTGCAATACGGTCCTGGCTCGTCGATGAGCGACGTCATCCCTGTCGGTTCGCCGCGCCAGGGCGAGCTGCCGGCTGAGTACCGCGAGGCCGACGATGTCGAGCTCGCCGAACGTATCCGTGCCGCGAAGGCGGTGCTCGGCGACCGGGTCGTGGTGCTCGGCCACTTCTACCAGCGCGACGAGATCGTCGCGCACGCCGACTTCCTCGGCGACTCCTTCCAACTCGCGCGGGCGGCGCAGACCGTGCCGGATGCTGAGGCGATCGTGTTCTGCGGCGTGCACTTCATGGCCGAGACCGCCGACGTGCTCGCGCAGTCGCATCAGGAAGTGATCCTCCCGAACCTCGCGGCGGGCTGCTCGATGGCCGACATGGCCGACATCGACTCGGTCGAGGAGTGCTGGGAGCGCCTCGAAGCGCTCTACGGGAGCGAGCCGGATGCCGACGGGCGCGTTCCCGTCATCCCGGTGACCTACATGAACTCCTCGGCGGCGCTCAAGGCGTTCTGCGGGCGCCACGGAGGCATCGTCTGCACGAGCTCGAACGCCGAGACGGTGCTCGAGTGGGCGTTCGAGCGCGGCCAGCGGGTGCTCTTCTTCCCCGACCAGCACCTCGGGCGCAACACGGCCAAGCGCATGGGCGTGCCGCTCGATCGCATGCCGATGTGGAACCCGCGCAAGCCCCTCGGCGGAAACGCGCCCGACGAGCTCTTCGATGCCCGCGTGATCCTCTGGCACGGGTTCTGCTCGGTGCACAAGCGCTTCACGGTCGGGCAGATCGAGAAGGCGCGCGCGGAGTACCCGAGCGTGCAGGTGATCGTGCACCCCGAGTGCCCGATGGATGTGGTGGACGCCGCGGATGCCTCGGGGTCGACCGACCGCATCCGCCAGTTGGTCGCGGCCGCGACCGAGCCCACGACCTTCGCGATCGGCACCGAGATCAACATGGTCAATCGGCTCGCGGCCGAGTATCCGCAGCACACGATCTTCTGCCTCGATCCCGTCGTGTGCCCCTGCTCCACGATGTACCGCATCCACCCCGGCTACCTGGCATGGGTGCTCGAGGGTCTCGTCGAGGGGCGCACACTCAACCGCATCCAGGTACCGGACGACGTCGCCGCGGATGCACGGGTCGCGCTCGAGCGGATGCTCGACGCGAAGCCGCGGAGCTGACGATGCGCGTCGTCGTCGTCGGCTCGGGCATCGCGGGCCTCGTCGCCGCACTGCGGGCGAGCGAGCGGCACGAGGTGGTGCTCGTCACGAAGGGCGCTCTCACCGACTCGAACACCCGGTATGCCCAGGGCGGGATCGCCGCGGCCATGTTCCCCGACGACTCGGTCGAGTCGCATGTCGCGGACACTCTCCGAGCGGGAGCCGGGCTCAGCGATCCGGCGGCGGTTCAGGTGCTCTGCTCCGAGGGGCCGGCGCGCATCCGCGACCTTCTGCGGTGGGGGGTGGAATTCGACCTCGACGCCGACGGTCGCCTCGCGCGAGGGCACGAGGCCGCCCACTCGGCGCGTCGCGTGCTGCACGCGGGCGGCGACGGTACGGGCCTCGCGATCGAGCTCGCCCTCGTGGCGGAGCTGCGGCGGCGCTCTCTCGTGATCCGCGAGCACACCTTCCTGCGCGACGTGCTGCGCAGTCGCGAGGCCTCCGGCGCCCCCGTCGTCGGCGTCGAGGTCGTGACCCCGGCGGGCACGACCGAACGCCTCGACGCGGACGCGGTGATCCTCGCCACGGGTGGAGCCGGGATGTTGTACGCCCGCACCACGAATCCCGAGGGTGCCACCGGTGATGGCGTGGCGGCTGCCTGGCGCGCGGGCGCGGTCCTCGCCGACGTCGAGTTCGTCCAGTTCCACCCGACCGCGCTGGCTGTTCCCGGCGGCGTACTGATCTCGGAGGCGGTGCGGGGCGAAGGCGCGGTGCTGCTCGACGCGGCGGGCCGCCGATTCCTGCGCGAGGTGCACCCGGACGCCGAGCTCGCACCCCGCGATGTGGTCGCGCGAGGCATCGCGGATGCGGTCGCGCGGCAGGCGGGTGCACCCGTGCTGCTCGACGCAACAGCGCTCGAGCGGGATCGAGGGCACGGCTTCCTCGCCGCGCGCTTCCCGGGGATCACGTCGGCGACCCTGGCGCACGGCTTCGACTGGACCACAGAGCCCATTCCGGTCGCGCCCGCCGCCCACTACTGGATGGGCGGCATCCGCACGGATCTCCACGGTCGATCGAGCGTGCCCGGCCTGTTCGCCGTCGGCGAGGCCGCGCGTACCGGGGTGCACGGGGCAAACCGCCTCGCATCGAACTCCCTTCTGGAGGCTCTCGTGTTCGCGTGGCGTGCGGCCGACGCGCTGGAGACGGCGTGGCCGATCCCGGGTGAGGGCGTCGGCGGGGACGCGACCGTCGTGCGCGTGCCGCCCGCCACGCGGCTGCGTGCGGCGCACGCGATCCCGGCGGACCGCGACCACCTGCGGCACCTCATGCAGGACTCCGTGGGCCTCCGGCGCGACGCCGGTGGCCTGATCGGGGCGCTGGCCGTCCTCGAGAGCTGGGAGGCGTCCACGGACTCCGTCGCTGGGCTCGAAGACCGCAACCTGCTCGACCTGGCACGCGTCGTCACGCGCGCCGCTCTGGCCCGAGAGGAGTCACGGGGCGCCCACGCGCGCGATGACGCCGCCGACGCGCGCCCGGAGCTCGCCCACCCGATCGCGTGGCGGCTCGCCGTCGCACCCCGCGCCGAGGAGGCCCGCCGGTGAGCGACGCCGTCGACGACATCATCCGCCGAGCTCTCGCCGAGGACGCGCCCTGGGGCGACGTGACGAGCGAGGTGTTCATCCCCGAGGAGGCCCGGGCCAGCGCCTCGCTCGTGGCGCGAGAGACGGGCGTCGCATCCGGGTTGGAGGTGTTCGCGCGCGTGTTCGAACTCGTCGATCCGTCGGCGGAGACGGGGCTCACGCGTACCGACGGCGAGTCGTTCGCCGCGGGAGACGTGCTGGCGCGCGTGTCGGGCTCCGCTCGCGCGATCCTGCGGGCCGAGCGGGTCGCCCTCAACCTCGCGCAGCGCATGAGCGGCATCGCGACGCTCACCGCCGAGTTCGTGGATGCCGTGGCGGGTACGCGCGCGCGCATCGTCGACACGAGGAAGACCACGCCGGGGCTGCGGATCCTCGAGCGCCAGGCGGTGCGTGACGGCGGTGCGCACAACCACCGCTTCTCGCTCTCGGACGCGGTGATGGCCAAGGACAACCACCTCGCCGTCCTCACGCGTGCGGGTGTCCCGCTCGGCGAGGCGATTCGCGACGCGCGCGCCCGCCTTGGACACACGACGCACCTCGAGGTGGAGGTCGATCGTCTCGACCAGATCGAGGAGGTCGTCGGTGCGGGCGTCGACACGATCATGCTCGACAACTTCACCCCCGATCAGTTGCGAGAGGGCGTGCGGATCGTCGCGGGCCGGGCGCTCGTCGAGGCATCCGGTGGGGTGCGGATCGACACCGTGCGAGCCATCGCGGAAGCGGGCGTCGACATCATCTCGGTCGGCGCGCTGACGCATTCGGTGCGCTCCCTCGATCTCGGGCTCGACATCGCGGTGGACTGATCCATGGACGAGCTGCTCTATCTCGACACCGCTGCCACAACTCCCGTACGCCGCGAGGCGATCGAGGCGATGTGGCCCTACCTCACGGGAGACTTCGGCAACCCGTCGAGCACCCACGAACTCGGTCGGCGCGCCGCGCACGCCGTCCAGGCCGCCCGCGAGACGGTCGCGCACCAGGTGGGTGCGCGCGCGAGCGAGGTCGTCTTCACCTCGGGCGGCACCGAGGCCGACAACCTCGCGGTGAAGGGCATCGCACTGGCCGAGCCTCGCGGGCGTCACGTCGTGACGAGCGCAATCGAGCACGAGGCGGTGCACGAGTCCGTCGACCACCTGCGTCGCCTGCACGGCTTCGACGTGAGCATCCTGCCGGTCGATGCGGACGGCCTGATCGATCCGGTCGACCTCGCGCAATCGCTGCGACCCGAGACGACCCTCGTCAGCATTCAGCACGCGAGCAACGAGATCGGCACGATCCAGCCGATCAGGCGTCTGGCCGACCTCGCCCATGAGGTCGGGGCCCGCTTCCACACGGATGCGGTGCAGTCCGCGGCAGACCTGAAGCTCGGCCTCGACGAGCTCGGCGTCGACGCGATCAGCATCGCCGGCCACAAGCTGGGCGCGCCCAAGGGCATCGGCGCGCTCATCGTGCGCGGCGGCGTTCCGCTCGAGCCGGTGCTCAACGGCGGTGGCCAGGAGCGCGAGCGGCGCAGCGGCACCGAGAACGTACCGGGGATCGTGGCGCTCGCGACGGCGTTCGCACTCGCGGCTCTCGAACGCCCCCGCCATAACCAGCTCGTGGCGGTCCGCGACGCGATCATCGCGGGGGTGCGGGAGAGAGTGCCGGACGCGCTCGTGACCGGCTCCCGCAGCCACCGCCTACCGGGACACGTCTCGTTCTGCTTCCCGGGCACTTCGGGCGAGGCGGTGCTCCTCGAACTCGAACAGCGGGGCATCGTGTGCTCGTCGGGCTCCGCGTGCGCGGCGGGCCGTGACGAACCGTCGGCCGTCCTCCTCGCGCTCGGGATCCCCCCGGAGGTCGCGCAGACCGCCGTGCGGATCACGCTCCCGCTCGACGCTACCCCCGCGTGGGTGCCGGAGATCGTGGAGCGCGTCGCGGCGGGGATCGGCGCTGTGCGGGCCCTCGCCTCCTGATGCGCTGACTCAGAGCTGCGGCGAGCGCCGGAGCACACCCGCGCGGGGCGGAGTCCGCTTCAACTCGCGGATGACCTCCTCGGGCACCGCCGAGCGAGCCGATGCCGCGTCGCGCATCCCATCGGCGATGGCCATCCCGCCGACGAGTTGCTGTGCGGTCTCGAACGAGTAGCTGGGCGGATTCGCGGGGTCGATGTCGAGCGCCTCCCGGCCGGTGCGGAACCCGTCGAGGAAGTCCGGCAGCACCGCGAGCAGGGCCCGGAAGCGCACCCACCGGTGGTTGTCCCACCCGGTGGGGCTCTGCGTGCGGCCGACGCGGTACCGCGGACGCGCGAACTGCTCCATGAGGGCACGGGCGGCGTTCTCGCTGCGGTCGGCGAGTGCGGCGATCGTCTCGCCCTTCATATGCAGGTTGAGTCCGCCTTCCTCGGGGGTCTGGAGGATCTTGATCACCCTGTCTCGATATCCCGGAACGTCGAGGTGGGCGTTGTCGGCCCAGCCCTGCGGCGTCGTGAAGATGGCGCGGGCGAACGACGCGAGCGCACCGAACCCGTTCTCGGGGATCGGCACGTGCGGCGGTTCCATGCCCTCCCGGTTGTCGCGGGCGTAACGGTAGAGCTCGTCGTCAATCCCCGGGTGCTTCCGCGCGTCGCCGAGATCGATCGCGAACGTCGGTCGGGTCGGCAGGGCGCGGTCGAAGAACTGGAGGGGGAAGTTGTTGCACAGCCCACCGTCGGTGAACCAGAGACGCTCGAATGCGATGCCCGCGGCATCCGCCGCGCCTTCGTCGCCGACGCGAAGCGCGTCGATCGCTGCTCGGGTCGCCGTCGAGCGGTAGTCGACCGCCCAGAGCGGCACGGCAGAGATCAGCAGCGGATAGCTCAATGAGAGGCGGGTCGCCACGATCACCGGAAGGTCCTCTTGCGCGGGGAGGCGCAGCAGCCGTCGTCCTGCTCGGCCGGATGCTCCGAACCGATCGATCCACCGCGCTTCCTCCGTCGCCCCGACGGGCACGTGATCCGCGAGCGCGCGCATGACGTATGCGGGGAAGATGCGCGCCCACTCGTCGGGGTCGTAGGAGAACGTGTTCGCTTCCCACGGCATCTCGTAGGGCCGCGCGCGGGTGAGGCACGTCGTGACCATCCGGAGGTCGATCGGCGCCCAGGCGTTCGCGGACCCTCCCGCGGGTCCGCTCCGCAGCTGACCGAAGGTGAGCGGTGCGACGCCGGGCTCAAGTCCCGCGACGTGGTCGATGCGCGACGACAACCAGTCCGTGAAGGCGGGGGAGGAGTCGGTTCCGAGCCCGGTGCAGATGCCGAACCCGTTTTCGGGGAGAGCCCCCGTGAGCACGCGCATCACGAGAGCACCTGAGGCGACGAGCCAGCCGAGCACGCCGAGGAAGAGCCCGACCACGATGAGCGCGATCCCCGCTGCGATGCCCCAGCCCGGCGTCGTCGTCGCGGCGATGATCCCGAGCGCCACGAGCAGCGCTCCGGGCAGCCCGCCGAGAAGGCCGAGAGGAAGCCCCCGGATGAGGTGGGCGGCGATCGCGCCGACGCGACTCGCCCCCGACCGGGCCGGGCCGGGGCGGTCGTGTCCCGTCGCGATGAGCATGAAGGGCAGAAGCACCGCCGTCGTCTTCTGCGGCCGGAAGAGTTCGGCGAGTCGCCCGTCGCCGAGCTCGTCGGGGAGGCCGCTGAGGGCCCCGAACCCGCCCACGGCCGAGCTGCGACCGTACTCCGCCGCCGCGGCGAACGCGGCCCCGATCGCTCCCGCGGAGGTGCCGCCGACGCTTCGCAGCCGGTAGCGGGTGGCGAACTCGGCGATGGCCCGCGGGTACACGACGGCCGAGGCGATTCCGCCCTTCATGACGAGGTCGCACTCGAGCTCGGGGGACGCCCAGCGATCTCCCGCGGATGTCGGTTCGGTTGTGGTGGACATCTCGGCCTCCTGCATCGCCGGTGACACCGCGCACGATACGCCGCTCGCACCTTCGGGGGAAGGCCGCGAGGACGGCGTTGGTGCTTGTGGGATGGCGGGGTCTCCCGCACGCTTGTCCGGTGAGCATCTCGTCCGGACTCGCCGCTGCCATCGCCGAGTTCGGCGACCCGCGCGGTTATCTCGCGGCCGCATCGATCGGCCTCCCGCCTCGGAGGGCGGTCGAGGCCCTCCAGGCCGATCTGGCCGCCTGGGCCCGCGCCGATCGCGACCCGCAGGGATACGACGCGATCATCGATCGCACGCGCGCCTCCTACGCCAGGCTTGTCGGCGTCGCATCGGATCGCGTCGCGATCGGTTCGCAGACCTCGGTGCAGGCGTCCCTCGTGGCGAGCGCCCTGCCCGAAGGGGCCGAGGTCCTCGCGGTGGCCGGCGACTTCTCGTCGATCATCGCTCCCTTCGAGGCCCGCGACGACCTTCGGGTGCGGACCGTGCCCCTCGACGCGCTCGCCGATGCCATCCACGACGACACCTTCCTCGTCGTCTTCTCGCTCGTGCAGTCGGCGACGGGCGAGATCGCCGACGTGGAGGCGATCCGCGAGGCCGCGTCTCGCCACGGCGCCTTGACCTTCTGCGACACGACGCAGGCTGCCGGCGTCATGCCGGTGGATGCGTCGGCGTACGACCTGACCGTGTGTCACAGCTACAAGTGGCTGTGCGCGCCACGGGGAGTGAGCTTCCTCACCGTCGGCACCGCGGCGGATGCGCTGCTTCGCCCGGTGCAGGCGGGCTGGTACGCCGGTGGCGACGTCTGGCAGAGCTGCTACGGCCCGGGCATCTCGCTGGCCCGCGATGCCCGCCGGTTCGACGTATCGCCTGCCTGGCAGGCGTGGGTGGGCGCCGAGCAGTCGATCGGGCTGTTCGCCGACCTCGACATCGACGAGGTCTGGCGTCACACCTCAGGCCTCGGCGCTCAGCTGTGCGATGCGCTCGGCATCCCGGTTCAGCGCCAGGCCATCGTCGCCTGGCCGGATGCCGACGGGGCGCAGCTCGCGGCGATGGCAGCGGCCGGAGTACGCGCCTCCGGGCGCGCCGGACGCGCCCGGGTGTCATTCCACCTCTGGAACACCGAGGACGACGTCGAGATGGTCGTCCGGGCGGTGCGCGGCGAGAGCGGCCTCGGTCGGTAGGCTGGGGGTTCCGCACCCCCGTGACCGCGCAAGCCGGCGCGGCCCGACCCCTGGAGTCATCCGTGGCGACGCCCAACCCTCTCGACAAGGTCATCTCTCTCGCGAAGCGGCGAGGATTCGTCTACCAGGCGGGTGAGATCTACGGGGGCTCGCGCTCCGCATGGGATTACGGCCCGCTCGGCACCTCTCTCAAGGAGAACATCAAGCGCGAGTGGTGGAAGTTCATGGTCCAGCGCCGTGACGACATCGTGGGCATCGACTCCTCGGTGATCCTTCCCCGGCAGGTGTGGGAGGCGTCCGGGCACGTCGAGGTCTTCTCCGACCCGCTCATCGAGTGCCTCAACTGCCACAAGCGCTACCGCGAAGACCACCTCCTCGAGGCCTACGAAGAGAAGAAGGGCCGTGCGCCCGAGAACGGCCTCGCCGACATCGTGTGCGAGAACTGTGGCACCCGGGGCAAGTGGACGGAGCCGCGTGCCTTCTCGGGGCTCCTCAAGACCTTCCTCGGCCCGGTGGACGACGAAGAGGGCATGCACTACCTCCGTCCCGAGACGGCGCAGGGCATCTTCGTGAACTTCGCGAACGTCGCGTCGAGCTCGCGCATGAAGCCGCCGTTCGGCATCGCCCAGATCGGCAAGAGCTTCCGCAACGAGATCACGCCGGGCAACTTCATCTTCCGCACCCGCGAGTTCGAGCAGATGGAGATGGAGTTCTTCGTTCAGCCCGGGACGGACGAGGAGTGGCACCAGTACTGGATCGACGCGTCGTACGGCTGGTATCGCGACCTCGGCATCGGCGAAGACAACCTGCGCCTCTACGAGCACCCGCAGGAGAAGCTCAGCCACTACTCCAAGCGCACCGTCGACGTTGAGTACCGCTTCGGCTTCACCTCGGGGGAGTGGGGCGAGCTCATGGGCATCGCCAACCGCACCGACTTCGACCTGAAGACGCACTCCGAGCACTCGGGCAAGGACCTCTCGTACTTCGACCAGACGACGAACGAGCGCTGGGTCCCGTATGTGATCGAACCCGCGTTCGGTCTGACCCGCGCTCTCATGGCGTTCCTCATCGACGCGTACCACGAGGACGAGGCCCCCAACGCGAAGGGCGGAGTGGAGACGCGTACTGTGCTGCGACTCGACCGCCGGCTCGCCCCGGTGAAGGTCGCGGTGCTGCCGTTGTCGCGGAACGAGCAGCTCTCGCCGGTGGCGCGCGAGCTCGCCGCATCGCTTCGCGAGGACTGGATGATCGAGTTCGACGACGCGGGCGCCATCGGGCGCCGCTACCGCCGGCAGGACGAGATCGGAACCCCGTTCGCGGTCACGGTCGACTTCGACACCCTCGACGACAAGGCCGTCACGGTGCGTGAGCGCGACAGCATGGCCCAGGAGCGCGTGTCGCTCGACCGCTTGCACGGTTATCTCGCAGAGCAGCTCCGCGGCGCCTGATGAGCTACCCGCCTCCTCCGGGCTTCGCGGCACCGATCGTTCCCGTCGCGCCCGAGCCGATCCCGCCGACTCCGTACCACCGGATGTTCCGCACGGTTCGCGGGTACGCGGCATGGCGGCCGCTCGTGGCGGTCGTGCTGTTCGCAGTCTTCGCGGGCGTCGCGCTCACGATCGTGTCGGTGCTGTGGCTCGTCGTGGCGATCCTCACCGGTGCTCTCGACCTCACGGGCGACCTCGGGTCGCTCGAGTCGGACCTCGTCGCTCAGACGACGGATGTGGCGAACCCGCTCTCGCTCGCGCTGCTCATGCTGAGCCTGGTGGTGCTCCTCCCGCTCGTACCGGCGGCCATGTGGTGCGCGGGCCTGCGTCCCGTGCGGGTCCGGCACTCGGTCGCCGGCCGGCTGCGCTGGGGTTGGATGGCGCGCTGTCTCGTGCCCGCGGTGGTCGTCACCGCCGTGGCGACGGGTCTGCCGTACCTCTTCGTGCTCATCGCGGGGGAGACGGTCGAGCCGGTTCCCGTCGATGGCGGGCTCTTCGCGCTGCTCGCGGTCATGATCATCGTGCTCGTGCCGTTGCAGGCGGCCGCCGAAGAGTATGTGTTCCGAGGACTCATCCTGCAGGTGATGGGAGCATGGCTGCGCTGGTCGTGGATCGGCGTCGTCGTGTCGACCCTGATCTTCACGGTCGGCCACACGCAGTACGAGCTCTGGGGCGCGCTGAGTGTCGCGGTCATGGGCGCGGGTTTCGCGATCGTGACCATCCGCACGGGCGGACTCGAGGCGGCGATCGTCCTGCACGTGGTGAACAACCTTGTGGCGCTGCTGCTTCTCGCGAGCGGTATCACGGGAACCACTCAGATGAGCTCGGAGGGCAGCGGCCCCCTCGCCCCGATCCTGCAGGTGGTCTTCACCACCGGATACGTGCTGTGGGTCGATCGGCTCGCGGCACGACGCGGCATCGCTCGGCTGACCGCCTGAACCGGGAATGCCTCGGCGCGTGCCGTCGTTGACACGTCACATGGCTGAACCCATCAAGATCGACATCTGGTCCGACATCGCCTGTCCGTGGTGCTTCATCGGCAAGCGGCGGTTCGAAGCGGGTGCGGCGGAGGCGGGCGTTCCCGTCGAGATCGAGTACCACTCGTTCGAGCTGTCTCCCGACACGCCGGTCGACTTCGAGGGCAGCGAGCTCGAGTTCTTCTCCCAGCACAAGGGGGTGCCCGAGGACACGGCCAAGCAGATGATCGCGCGCGTCACGGGGATCGCCGAGTCGGTCGGCCTTCACTACGACTACGACGCGCTCCAGCACACGAACACGGTCAAGGCGCATCAGCTGCTGCACTACGCGAAGCTGCGCGGGCGGCAGTTGGAGATGAAGGAGCGCCTCCTGAAGGCGTACTTCGAGGAGGGGCGACACGTCGGCCGTGTCGCGGATCTCGCCGATCTCGCGGCCGAGCTCGGATTCGACCGCGACGACGTCATCCGCTCGCTCGAGGCCGATGAGTACCTCGACGACGTGCGTGAGGACCAGGCCGTGGCGACCGAGTTCGGCATCCAGGGTGTGCCGTTCTTCGTGATCGACCGCAAGTACGGCGTCTCGGGTGCGCAGGAGTCGTCGACGTTCGCCGAGGTGCTGCGTCAGGTCGCTACCGAGAAGGCCGGGGCGGTCGCATGAGCGGGCTCGTTCCGCTCGGCGATCCGGATGCCGTCGTCTGCGAGGGCGACGTGTGCGAGATCCCCGCGGCCGAGTAGCCCGCAAGGCTCCGCGGGTCAGCGCTCGGGCGCCGGCTCGGAGATGTCCGCGACGGTCGCACCGAGACCGCGGATGAGGTCGTCGGCCATCACGAACAGGCTCGCCCCGTGCTCGCCCGCACCCATCGACACCCGGCGACCAACGATGCGCTCGTCCACGTAGACGGGCCAGGCCGACGTGGATCCGAGCGGCGTGATGGTGCCGCGCTCGTATCCGGTCGCGTCCAGAGCGACGGAGGCCTCCGGCATCTGCAGCTTGTTGACGCCCACGAGCGCGCGGAGCTTCGGCCACGAGATCACCCGGTCTCCCGGGATCTCGGCGAAGAGGAAGGTGCCGTCGCTGCGCTTCACCACGAGCGACTTCACGACGTCGGAGGGGGTGATGCCGAGCAGCGCCGCAGCCTCCTCAAGGGACGACGCGGCGGGACGTTCGACGAACTCCACCTCGATGCCCCGCTCGGCGGCATCCTGTGCGACCCGGTCGCGACCTGCGCCCATGTCCGGCCTCCTCGCGGCACGATCTGGAAGAATCAAGAGGATGTCCACCCTATTCGCGCCGTCGGCTGCTCCGCTGACGATCGGTTCTCTGCAGCTCGACGTGCCCGTCGTGCTCGCGCCGATGGCCGGGATCACGAACACCGCGTTCCGCCGCCTCTGCCGCGAGTACGGCGCGGGACTGTACGTGTCCGAGATGATCACGAGCCGCGCGCTCGTGGAGCGCACCCCGGAGTCGATGCGTCTCATTCGTCATCACGAGTCCGAGACGCCTCGCTCCATCCAGCTCTACGGCGTGGACCCGAAGACGGTCGCCGAGGCGGTCACGATGCTCGTCGCCGAGGACCGCGCCGACCACATCGACCTCAACTTCGGCTGCCCTGTGCCGAAGGTCACGCGCAAGGGCGGGGGAGCGGCGCTCCCGTGGAAGACCGACCTGTTCCGTGCGATCGTCGAGGGCGCAGTGAAGGCCGCGGGTGACATCCCGCTGACCATCAAGATGCGCAAGGGCATCGACTCCGATCACCTCACGTACCTGGAGGCGGGCCGGATCGCGGAGGGTGCGGGCGTGGCGGCGATGGCGTTGCACGCGCGCACCGCTGCGGAGTTCTATTCGGGCACCGCCGACTGGACCGCGATCTCGGCGCTCAAGGAGGCCGTCACGAGTGTTCCGGTGCTCGGCAACGGCGACATCTGGTCGGCCGACGATGCCGTGCGAATGGTCGAGCAGACGGGCTGCGACGGAGTGGTCGTCGGGCGGGGCTGCCTCGGTCGCCCGTGGCTCTTCGGTGACCTCGCGGCTGCGTTCCGCGCGCCGTCGGGCGAGTCGGCTCGCACCGCGCAGCCGACGCTCGGCGAGGTGGCACGAGGATTCCGCCGGCACGCCGAGCTGCTCGTGGAGTTCTTCGACGGCGACGAGAACCGCGCGTGCCGCGATATCCGCAAGCACGTCGCCTGGTACTTCAAGGGTTACGCGGTGGGCGGCGAGACCCGTGCAGCGCTCGCGCAGGCCTCGAGCCTCGCCGAGATCGACGAGCTGCTCGGCCGCCTCGACCCCGACCAGCCCTACCCGGGCGCCGATGCGGAGGGACAGCGCGGTCGAGCGGGGACTCCCAAGCAGCCCGCCCTGCCCGATCGGTGGCTCGATTCGCGCGAGCTGCAGGAGACGCATCGCGCCGAGCTCACGGAGGCGGAACTGGACACCAGCGGTGGGTGATCTGGCCCCCGGCTACACGGAGGCCGATACCGAGCGCATGCTCCCGGAGGAGCATTCGACCCGCCGCAGCGACTTCGCGCGCGACCGGGCGCGCATCCTCCACTCGAGCGCCCTGCGCCGCCTCGCCGTGAAGACGCAGGTTCTCTCGCCGACCGCGGGCCTCGACTTCGCACGCAACCGCCTGACCCACTCGCTCGAGGTGGCGCAGGTGGGTCGTGAGCTCGCCGTCAATCTCGGCCTCGACCCAGACGTCGTCGACACCGCGTGCCTCGCGCATGACCTCGGCCATCCGCCCTACGGGCACAACGGCGAGCGGGCTCTCAACGACTGGGCGCAGGACATCGGCGGATTCGAGGGGAACGCGCAGACGCTGCGGCTGCTCACCCGCCTGGAGCCCAAGGTGTTCGACGCCGAGGGGCGCGCCTACGGGCTGAACCTCACGCGGGCGAGCCTCGACGCGAGCTGCAAGTACCCCTGGCCCGAGCAGCAGGGCGTGCCGGATCCCTCCGGTCGCAGCAAATTCGGCTTCTACGCGGACGACACCCCCGCCTTCGCCTGGCTGCGGGCGGGGGCTCCCGAGCGGGTGCGGTGCATCGAGGCGCAGGTCATGGACCTATCCGACGACATCGCGTACTCGGTGCACGACTTCGAAGACGCGATCATCACGGGGTACCTCGACGTGCGGGCCTTGTCGGCGCGGGTCGAGCACGACGAACTGGTCGACAGCATGGTCGAGTGGATCGGCGGAGAGCTCGATCACGCGACGCTCATCGCTGCCTTCGACCGGCTCGACAGCCTGCCGGACTGGATCGACAGCTGGGACGGCTCTCGGCGCGATCTCGCGCGTCTGAAGAACCTCACGTCGCAGCTCATCGGGCGCTTCGCCGGCGAGTCGGTGCGGGCGACGCGCGAGGCGCATCCGGAGGGTTCCCTCGCGCGGTTCGCGGCGGACGTCGTCGTGCCGCTCGAGACACAGGCCGAGATCGCCGTGCTCAAGGGCATCGTCGCGGCGAACGTGATGTCGACGAACGCGCGGAAGCCGATCTATGCGCAGCAGCGCAGCATCCTCAAGGAGCTCGCGGACGCTCTGTGGGCGGATCCGTCCCACCTGGATGCCGGATTCGCCGCAGATTTCGCCGCGGCGGGAGACGATGCGGCTCGTAAGCGGGTAGTCGTCGACCAGGTCGCCTCGTTGACCGACCCCTCGGCGAACGCCTGGCACGAGCGCCTCGTCCCGTGACGGTGCATCCCCAGACGGTCCGCCCGGTCCGACGCGCGTGGCCGCGCGATCCTAGACTCTGAGTCATGCCCGGCCTCATTCGCAGAAGCGACATCGACGAGGTCAGATCGCGGATCAACATCGCCGACATCGTGGGCGACTACGTCACGCTGAAATCGGCGGGTGTGGGATCGCTCAAGGGGCTGTGTCCGTTCCACGAGGAACGCAGCCCGAGCTTCCATGTTCGTCCGGGCGTCGGCCGGTACCACTGCTTCGGATGCGGTGAAGACGGCGACGTGTTCACATTCCTGCAGCGCATGGATCACGTGTCCTTCCAGGAGGCGGTGGAGCGCATGGCGGGCCGCGCGGGCGTGGAACTGCACTACGAGGACGGCTCGGGCCCGGCAGCGGACCACGGTCAGCGTGCGCGCCTGCTCGCGGCCAACGCCGCGGCCGAGCAGTTCTTCCGCACCCGTCTCGGTGAGCCCGACGCGCAGCCGGCGCGAGACTTCCTGGGTGGTCGCGGCTTCGACCAGGCTGCGGCCGAGCGGTTCGGCGTGGGATACGCGCCGAAGTCGTTCGACGCCTTGAAGAACGCTCTCTCGCGTCAGGGGTTCACGGAGCAGGAGCTCGTGGCGGCGGGGCTGCTCTCCACAGGCGAGCGGGGCAACAGCTACGACCGCTTCCGGGGGCGGGTGATCTGGCCCATCCGCGACGTCACGGGGCAGACGGTCGGCTTCGGTGCGCGCAAGCTCTTCGACGACGATCAGGGCCCGAAGTACCTCAACACCCCCGAGACGCTCGTCTTCCACAAGAGCCAAGTTCTGTACGGGCTCGACCTCGCCCGGCGCGACGTTGCGAAGGGCAAGCAGGTCGTGATCGTCGAGGGCTACACCGACGTCATGGCGTGCCACCTGGCGGGTGTGACGACCGCGGTCGCGACCTGCGGCACGGCCTTCGGCGTGGATCACATCAAGGTGGTCCGTCGCGTGCTCGGCGATGTACAGAACTCGGACGCATCATCGACGGGCGAGGTGATCTTCACCTTCGACCCGGATGACGCCGGCCAGCGGGCCGCGAGTCGCGCCTTCGCGGAGGAGCAGCGGTTCGCCGCGCAGACCTTCGTCGCGGTCGCGCCCGACGGTCTCGATCCCTGCGATCTGCGCATCCACCGTGGCGACGACGCCGTTCGGCAACTGGTCGCGTCGCGGAAGCCGATGTTCGAGTTCATGATCCGCCGCCGACTCGCGGAGCACGACCTCGAGACGGTTGAGGGGCGGGTCGCCGCCTTGCGCGCCGCTGCACCGGTCGTGGCAGGCATCCGCGATCGCTCACTCAGCGTCGGCTACGTGCGCAGCCTGGCGGGGTGGCTCGGGATGGACCCCGCCGAGGTCGGGCGGGCCGTCACGAGTGCTGCGAATGTCGCACGTCGCTCCGAGCCGCGATCGGAGCACCGTGAGGCCCCCGCGGGGGAGGGCGACGCGCAGCCGACCCCGCGGGAGGCGCGGCTCGTCGACCTGCCGACCGACCCGGTCACGCGCATGGAGCGCGACGCGCTGATGGCGATCCTGCAGTACCCGAACGAGGTGGGCCCCGCACTCGTCGCCAAGGCGGCCGAGACCCGCTTCGCCAACTCCACCCTCGCCGTCGTGAAGGACGCGGTGCGCGCGAACCTCGACCATCTGGCCGACGGCTCCTGGCTGCAGCGGGTCGCGGATGAGGTTCCGCCCGGCTTCTCGACCCTCGTGTCGCAGCTGGGCATCGCGCCCATCCCCGAACGCCGTGAGCAGGTGGCGATCTACTGCGTCGGCGTCGTCACATCTCTCGTGGACCGCGATCTCCTCCGCCGCAAGGGCGAGATTCTGGGGGCGATGCAGCGTGCGCGCGCGGACGGCGACCGCGAGAGGGAGGCCGCTCTGAGCCGGGAGTCGGCTGCCTTGGAGAGCGAGCGGCGGGAATTGCGGGGCGAGTGAATCCTGCGTCCGGGTTCATGAATGTGCATCCGTGACGCTCCCGCGCACGATTCCTGCGCCCGAGATTGCAGAGTCGTAAACAATCCCCATATGCGCCGTCCCGGCGGGAACGCTATGCGGACCCTGTGCTAGACCTGATAGCTCGCGCCGCCCGTCGTGGCGCGGTTTGCCGATCAAGAGAACAGGGGTACGCGGATATGGCATCCGTTTCTCGAACGTCGCGGCTTCTCGCCGCCGTCAGCATTCCGGTTACCGCGGGTCTCGTACTCGCGGGCTGCGCCGCCGGCTCCGACGGTGCCAGCGGCGACAACGTCATCATCGTGGGCACGACCGACAAGGTCACGACCCTCGACCCGGCCGGTTCGTACGACAACGGATCCCTCGCCGTGCAGACGCAGGTGTTCCCGTATCTCGTGAACACCGACTACAACTCCACCGATGTCGTTCCCGACCTCGCCGAGTCGGCCGAGTTCACCTCGCCGACCGAATACACGGTCACCCTCCCCGCCGGGCTCAAGTGGGCCAACGGCAACGACCTCACCTCGTCCGACGTGGTGTTCTCGTTCGAGCGCAACCTCGCGATCGCCGATCCGAACGGCGCGTCGAGCCTGCTCTACAACCTCGACTCGGTCGAGGCGACCGACGACACCACCGTCGTCTTCCACCTGAAGACCGAGAACGACCAGGTCTTCCCGTTCATCCTCACGAGCTTCCCCGGCGCGATCGTCGACGAAGAAGTGTTCTCGGCTGACGCTCTCACGCCCGACGCCGACATCGTCGCCGCCAACGCGTTCGGTGGTCCCTACGTGATCACCGACTACGACTTCAACAACGTGGTCGAGTTCGAGCCCAACGACGCCTACACGGGTCTGCTCGATGCTCCGGTGAACGAGAGCGTGATCCTCAACTACTACGCCGAGTCGTCGAACCTCAAGCTCGAGGTCGAGAACGGCTCGATCGACGTCGCCTACCGCAGCCTCTCGGCGACGGATGTCGACGACCTGCGCGGCAACGACGATGTCCAGGTGATCGACGGCCCCGGTGGCGAGATCCGCTACATCGTGTTCAACTTCGACACTCAGCCGTACGGCGCGAAGACGGCTGACGCCGACCCGGACAAGGCCCTCGCGGTCCGTCAGGCGCTCGCGTCGCTCATCGACCGTGAGGCGATCTCGGAGCAGGTCTACAAGGGCACCTACACGCCGCTCTACTCTTACGTCCCGGAGGGCTTCGCGGGCGCGACCGAGTCGCTCAAGGAGCTCTACGGCGACGGTGAGGGTGGCCCGGATGCCGACAAGGCAGCCGAGATCCTCGAGGCCGTCGGTGTCGAGACGCCCGTCCAGCTGAGCCTGCAGTTCAGCCCCGACCACTACGGTCCCTCCTCGGGCGACGAGTACGCCATGGTGAAGGACCAGCTCGAGGCGAGCGGCCTGTTCCAGGTCGACCTGCAGTCCACCGAGTGGGTGCAGTACTCCGAGGACCGCACGGCGGACGTCTACCCGGCGTACCAGCTCGGCTGGTTCCCGGACTACTCGGACGCCGACAACTACCTGACGCCGTTCTTCCTCACGCAGAACTTCCTCGGGAACCACTTCTCCGACTCCGAGGTCGACAAGCTGATCCTCGAGCAGGCGGTGACCCCGGACGTCGACGAGCGCACCGCGCTCATCGAGCAGATCCAGGATCTGGTGGCGCAGAAGCTGTCGACGGTGCCGCTCCTCCAGGGCGCACAGGTTGCTGTCGCGGGTGCGGACGTCGACGGGGTCATCCTCGACGCGTCGTTCAAGCTCCGCTTCGCACCGATCACGCGCTGATCGGAGCGGAACCACCGAGCGTGTGGTGGGGCGGTCGCCTGATCGCCCCACCACACGCGGCACCTACTCGGAGATCGATCCCCGAATGACGACGACCGTCGAGACACCCCCTCCCGTGACGCCCGAGGCGTCGCGCCGAGCCAGGCGCCGCGCGAGCGGCTCTCTCGGGCGATACATCTTCGTCCGATTCCTTCTGATCTTCCCGACCGTCTTCATCCTCGTGACGATGGTCTTCGTCTTCATGCGGTTGATCGGCGATCCGATCACCGCGGCGCTGGGCGGCCGGCTCGGAGCCGACGAGCTCGCCGAACGTCGGCACGAGGCGGGATACGACCGGCCGCTCATCGTCCAGTACTTCGAGTACATCGGCCAGGTCTTCACGGGCAACTTCGGCACGACGCTCACCGACAATCAGCCGGTCGTCGACGTGCTGTTGCGGTACGGGACCGCGACCCTCGAGCTCGCGATCTACGCGCTGCTCGTGGCGTTCATCGTCGGGATCCCTCTCGGCATGCTCGCCGCGGCGATCCGCGACCGCTGGGGCGACGCGGTGCTGCGCGTCTTCGCGATCCTCTGCTACGCCACCCCCGTGTTCTTCGCCGGCCTCGTGCTGAAGCTCATCTTCTCGGTGTGGCTCGGCTGGCTCCCCGTCTCGGGGCGCGCAGGAGTCCGCACGGAGTTGAGTCTCGGAAGGCAGGACGGCGCGACCGGTATCTATCTGATCGACGCGATCCGCTCCGGCAATCCCGCCTACATCTCCGATGTTCTCCAGCACGCGGTGCTGCCGGGCATCACGCTCGGGCTCCTCACCGCGGGCATCTTCCTGCGCCTCGTGCGCACCAACGTCATCGGCACCCTCTCGATGCCCTACGTCGATGCCGCACGGAGCCGCGGTGTGCGCGAGTACCGCCTCGTGCGGCGCCACGCCTACAAGCCGGCGCTCATCCCGATCGTCACCGTCATCGGTCTCCAGATCGCGCTGCTGCTCGGCGGCGCGGTGCTCACCGAGACGACCTTCGAGTGGCAGGGCCTCGGCTTCCAGCTCACCCACTACCTGAGTGCCCGTGATTTCGTCGCGGTCCAAGGGATCGTCGCCCTTCTCGCGGTGATCGTGGCGCTCAGCAACTTCGTCGTCGACATCATCGCGGCGCTCATCGACCCGAGGGTGAGGTACTGATGGCCCGCCCACGTCGCGCCAGCCTGCTCGCGAGGCTCCCGATCGTCCACCAGCTGCGCCAGTCCGTCGGGCTTCAGCGTGGCATGCTCGTCGCCGGTCTCGTGATCACGGGCGTTTTCCTTCTCACGGCGGCACTCGCACCGCTCATCGCGCCGTACGGCTTCGCCCAGCTGCGTGATGAGAACGGCCTGTTCGGCGCCCAGCAGCCGCCGAGCGCCGGGCACCTGCTCGGCACGACCGTCGGCGGCTACGACGTCCTCTCGCGCGTCATCTGGGGCACGCAGACGGCGTTCCTCGTGATCGTGGTCGCGGTGATCCTGTCGATCTTCATCGGGGTCTTCCTCGGTCTCATCTCGGGATACATCGGCGGCTGGATCGACCGCGTTCTCGTGGTCGTCGCCGACGCGGTCTTCGCCTTCCCCACGCTTCTGCTCGCGATCGTCGCGGCGATCGTCATCAGCGGCGGCCAGTCGAGCCTGTGGGGCGGCGTGGCGGCCGCGGCCGTGTCGATCACGGTCGTGTTCATCCCGCAGTACTTCCGTGTGATCCGCGCCGAGACGGTGCGGGTCAAGTCGGAGGCCTTCGTCGAGTCCGCCCGCGTCATCGGAGCGCGTGCGCCGCGGATCATGTTCCGTCACGTGCTGCGCAACTCCACGCGTACGCTGCCGCTGATCTTCACCTTGAACGCGTCCGAGGCGATCCTGACGCTCGCGGCGCTCGGCTTCCTCGGTTTCGGCATTCAGCCGACATCCGCCGCCGAGTGGGGATACGACCTCAACAAGGCCATCGCCGACGTCACGAGCGGCATCTGGTGGACACCCGTGTTCCCCGGGCTCGCGATCGTGCTCGTCGTGCTGGGCATCACCCTGATCGGCGAGAGCCTCAACGACCTGGCCGACCCTCGCCTTCGCGCGCGGCGCCGGCTCGCGGCGACACCGGCGGACGCGGTGGCCGAGTCGGCGCCCGCCTCCCGCGACGCGATGGGGGAGGTGCTCTGATGGCGTCGATCGATCCGGCTGTCGACATTCGCGGCCTGAAGGTGACGTTCGACACGGACGGCGGACGCGTCGAGGCGGTCCGCGAGGCCGACCTGCGGGTCGCGCCCGGCGAGGTTCTCGCCGTCGTCGGCGAGTCCGGTTCGGGCAAGACCGTCACCGCGCGCTCGATCCTGGGCCTGCTTCCCGAGACGGCGCTCGTCGAGGGCGCCGTGGTGCTGAACGGCGAGGACGTCGTCCAGCTCGACCGGCGCCGCCTGCGCGAACTCCGCGGTACCGCGGCGGCGATGATCTTCCAGGAGCCGTCCACGGCGCTCAACCCCGTCTACACGGTGGGCTGGCAGCTGGCCGAGGGGCTCCGGGCGCACGGGAAGTACACCAAGCGGCAGGCACGTGCCCACGCCGTCGAGATGCTGCGGCGCGTGGGAATCCCCGATCCCGAGCGACGGGTCGACGACTATCCGCACCAGTTCTCGGGCGGGCAGAAGCAGCGCGTCGTGATCGCGATGGCGCTCGCGCTCGACGCATCCGTGTTGATCGCGGACGAGCCGACGACGGCGCTCGATGTCACCGTGCAAGCCGAGATCCTCGACCTGCTGCGCAGGTGCCGCGACGAGTTCGGCACCGCGGTCGTGCTGATCACCCACAACATGGGTGTCGTCGCGGATCTGGCCGATCGCGTAGCGGTCATGTTCAACGGCGAGGTGGTCGAGACGGCTCCGGTGATCGACCTCTTCCGAGCGCCGCAGCACGACTACACGCGAAGGCTTCTTGCCGCGGTTCCGCGGGTCGAGCTCGCCGAGCGCGCGCCGCATGCCCCGGATGAGTCGGTCGGCGCGGTGGTCGAGGCCCGCGGTCTGGAGATCGAGTACCCGGGGCGTCTCGGGCGCAAGGCCTTCCGTGCCGTCTCGGGGGTGGATTTGCGGATCGCCCCGGGCGAGGTCGTGGGTCTCGTCGGCGAATCCGGTTCGGGAAAGACGACGATCGGTCGCGCGATCGCGGGGCTCACGGCGGTCACGGGAGGATCGCTGCGGGTTCTCGACACGGAGATGCGCGGCGTTCGGGAGCGCGAATTCCGCCCGCAGCGACGTCGGCTCGGGTTCGTGTTCCAAGATCCGGCCACGAGCTTCAACCCGCTGCTGACGATCGCCGAGTGCGTTGCGGAGCCACTCATCGTCCACGGCGTCGCCGACTCCGGGTCCGATGCGCGAGACAGGGTCGACGAGCTGCTCGAGGCGGTCCAGCTGCCGGGCGCGTTCGGCGATCGGTATCCGCACGAGCTCTCCGGCGGTCAGCGCCAGCGTGCGAGCCTCGCCCGCGCGCTCGCGCTCGATCCCGAGCTGCTCATCGCCGACGAGCCGACGAGCGCACTCGATGTCTCCGTGCAGGCGCGTGTGCTCGATCTCTTCGACGAGCTGCAGGAACGCTTCGGGTTCGCCTCGCTGTTCATCACCCACGACCTCGCGGTGGTCGACCGGGTCGCCCACCGGGTGGTCGTGTTGCACCACGGCGAGGTCGTCGAGTCGGGCCCGACCCATCAGGTGCTCGGTGCGCCGTCGGACCCGTACACGCAGCGGCTCCTCGCGTCGCTGCCCGTGCCGGATCCGGTCGAGCAGGCTTCGCGGCGCGCGGAGCTCGCGGCCCTGCGAGAATCGACGGCATGAGTCGCAGTACGGTCCCCGCCGAGACGGCTGTCCTCGCGGACGACCTCACGCTCGCCTATCCGGGCGACGAGACCCCGGTGATCAACGGCGTCTCCCTGCGACTCGGCATCGGCGAGACGCTCGGGCTGATCGGCGAGGCGGGGTCGGGCAAGACCACGCTCGCGCGTGCCATCGCATCCCAGTCCGCTCCCGGCGAGCGGGATGAGCCGGTGATCGCCGGTGGACGGCTCGTCGTGCTCGGGCAGGAGCTGCGCCGCGCCTCACGGGGACGTCGGGATGCCCTCTCGTTGCGGGTGGGATACCTCCCGCAGGATGGTGGATCGTCGCTGCACCCGCAGCTCACGGTGGGCGAGAACGTCGCCGTTCCGATCTACCAACGGGATCGCCGTTTCGATCGTCTTGAGGCGGGCGGAGCCGTCGCCAAGCTCGTCGACGCCGTGCGCTTGCCGCTGTCGGTGCTCGACCGCTATCCGCATGAGCTGAGCCGCGGCCAGCGGCAGCGGATCGCCCTCGCTCGCGCGCTTGTGCTCGAGCCCGAGCTGCTCGTCGCCGACGACCCCACGATGGGCGTCGATGTGCTCGTGCGTGGGCCGATCCTCGAGGTCGTCGCCGAGCTGCAGCGTGAGCTCGGGTTCAGCTCGATCATCGTCGGTCACGACCTGCGCGAACTGCGGCGGGTGGTCGACAGGATCGCAGTGCTGCACGCGGGCCTCGTCGTGGGTTATGGAACCGTCGACGAGGTGCTCGCCGATCCTCTCCACGCGTACGTGCGGCGCCTCGCCGAACTCTCGGCATGACCGGGCTCCTCATCGGCGGGTACGGCCCCGACATGGGCGGCCTGGGTGCGGGCATTGCTCTCGCGCACTCCACCGATACGGGACTCGACGCGGGGGAGGTGCTGCCGATCGCGTCGCCATCGTGGGTCGCGATCCGCGGCGACCGGATGGCGGCTGCTCTCGAAGGAGCAGGAGCCGTCGCCTGGTATCGCCGGGGGGCTCGCGGGTGGATCGCGGACGGCGTGACGACGGATGTCGGTGAAGCGCCCTGCCATCTGGCGTTCCTCGATGACGACACGATCGCCGTCGCCTGCTACCTCGACGGTGTGGTCGCGGTGGTGCGCGCAGGGGAGTCCGTGCCGATGCAGCGGGTCCCGGGTACCGGTTCGGGACCCCGATCGGCGCAGGAGGGGCCGCACGCTCACCACGTTCACGTGCTGCCGGACGGTCGCGTGCTGACACTCGACCTCGGCGCCGACCGGCTGCACATCCACCACCGTGACGCATCCGGCGAGCTGGAGCGCGTCGATTCGATCGCTGTCCCCGCCGGAACCGGGCCGCGCGACCTCGCCCGGCTTCCGGGCGGGGAGCTCGCCCTGCTCGGCGAGTGGAGCTGCGAGGTGCTCGTCCTCGAGCCCGCAGGCGAGTCGTTCGAGATCGTGCAGATCCTCGCTCTTCCGGGAGCTGTCGCGGGGGAGGATCAGGCGGCCGCTCTCGCGATCTCGAACGACGGACGCGTGCTCTTCGCCGGCATCCGTGGGGCGGATCGGGTGGCACGGATCGCGATCGAGGCCGACGGTCTGCGTGCGCTCGGCTGGGTGGAGTCCGGCGGGCACTGGCCCCGCCATCTCATGGTCGACGGAGGCCTTCTGCACGTCGCGAACCAGCTCTCGGACGCCGTGGCGACATTCCTCATCGACGCGGAGGGCGAGCTCTCGCAACAGGGCATGGCCGCATTCGCGTCGCCGACCTGCGTCGTCCGGGACGACGCCGATCCTTTGCTAAGCTAGTCAGGCTGTTCTCAGCGATCCTCGGTAGCTCAATTGGCAGAGCAATCGGCTGTTAACCGATAGGTTCTTGGTTCGAGTCCAAGCCGGGGAGCATCTTCGCGACGCCGTGCGAACCGCCGGTTCGCTACCATCGTGTCGACCACCGGCCGCACCCCGTGCGGCCCGTAGGAGGAACCTCGTGGACGCCTGGCTGAATGCCAACGCAATGACGCTGCTGGTGATCGTCGCCGCCGTCGCGGGCGTTCTGCTTCTCGCGGTGATCGTGCTGCTGGCCCTGTGGCTGCGGTCCCGTCGCGTCGTGCGGCTCGTCGCCCGGGAGCGTTCGGCAGCTGAACGTGCCCGCATCGATCTGGAGCTGACTCTCGCCGAAGAGGGCTCGCGGATGCGCATGATCCGCGAGATGCACGAGGTCGCGGTACACACCGCGTCGCGAGTCATCTCGGAGGCCGACGGCGCGCGCTTCGCCGCCACCCAGGATCCCTCGGCGGCGGGCCGCGCGGCCGCGGCGATCGCCGAGACGGCCCGGGCTCTGCTCGCGGATCTACGTCGCGTCCTCACGCTCGTCCGTGATGGGGAGGAAGAGGCGGCCGCCCAGCCGGGCCTCGCGAACGTCTCCGAGCTCTTCGCCGCAATGGGCGACGCGGGGCTCACGGTCGAGTTCGAGCAGAACGGCGCTCCCCACGAACTCCGGCACGGAGCCGAGATCGCGATCTACCGGATACTGCAGGAGGCCCTCGGCAACGCACTGACGCACGGCGGCGACGGCACCCGGGCGAAGGTCGTGCTCACCTGGACCGACGATGGCCTGCAGCTGCTGATCGAGGACGACGGCACGCGGGCCACGGCGATCCGCGAGGGCCGCGATCCGTATGTCGAGGCGCAGCAGCACAGCTACACCGTCGAGGACGATCTCGCTGCGCTCACGCAGGCTCCCGCTGGTCGGGGGATCGGCGAGATGCGCGAGCGCACGGAGCTGTTCGGCGGGGTGTTCGAGGCTCACCGCGTGCCCGGGGTCGGGTTCACCGTGCAGGCCGTCTTCCCGTCGCTGCGCTACCACAACGGCGTGCACGGCGTGAGGCTTGAGCCGCGCTGAGCGCTGAGCGACGCGCCGTCGACGCGGCGGCTCAGTCGTCGAGGTGGTCGCGCCCCGGCAGCCACGAGTTTCCGGGAACCCCCCACTTGCGTCGCCGCACCACGCGCTGGGCGGCGCGATGGTGGGCGTCGGGCAGGCGGTCGGCGTAGAGCACGCCATCGAGGTGGTCGAACTCGTGCTGGAAGATCCGAGCGAGCCATCCCGTCGCGAGCACCTCGTAGGGCGTGCCGTCGAGCTCCACGGCGCGCAGCAGCGCCGTGTGGGATCGGAGGAGGGGGAAGCGCTCGCCCGGGATCGAAAGGCACCCTTCGGAGTCTTCCTCCGGGTCCGCGTCGCCGAGCGGCGGCGGTGAGACGAGCAGCTGAGGGTTGATCGCGGTGCCGCGGTGCAGCTCGCCGTCTTCGTCGCGCCAGTTGTAGACGAAGAGCCGCAGGGGCACGCCGACCTGCGGTGCCGCGAGCCCGACGCCGGGGGCCTGCGACATGGTGTCCTCCATGTCGTGCACGAGCGCGTAGAGGCTCTCGTCGATCTCGTCGACATCGTTCGCGCGAGCGTGGAGCACCGGATCACCGGTGATCCTGATGGGGAGGACGGCCATTCGGACAGGATATCGGCGCCCGGCCAGGTAGATTCGTCGGGTGCCGGACGTCATCCCCCTCGCTGAAGATGTGGTCGAGGCGTTCCAGGGCTCTGCGCCGCTCGGGATCCTGATCGCTCTGGTGGGGGCTGTCTTCCTGTCGCTGGGGGCGCAGTTGCAGCATCGCGGCGTCGAGAAGGTCGAGGCGCAGCACGGGTCTGGTCAGAAGGCCGGGCTGTCGGGTGGGCAGCTGCTGCGGCTGTTGGCGCGCCCGAGCTGGCTGATCGGCACGATCATGCTGGGGCTTGCCATTGTCTTCCAGCTGACTGCTCTCGGTTTCGCGCCGATCATCGTGGTGCAGCCCATCGGGATCGTGGCGCTCGTGCTGACATCCGTGCTGAACGCGCGTGTGTCGAAGGTGAAGCTCGACCGGCACGCGATCCAGGCGATCTCGATGTGCGTGATCGGTATCGGCGTGTTCGTGACGCTCGCGGCGTTCTTCGCGAAGGAGCATGTGATCCGCGAGGCGCAGCTGATCGTGATCCTCGCGATCCTCGGTGCCGTGCTGCTCGCGTTGGCTGCGGCGTTCGTGTTCTTCCGCCACAAGCTCAACGCGCTCTTCTACATCGCCGCGGGCGGTGTGCTCTACGGTTTCGTGGCGTCGATCGCGAAGGTCGTCATCAACCGCGTGCTCAACAACAACTCGGACTGGGTCACCGTGGTCGGGGCGATCGGTCTGCTGCTGGCACTGGCGCTCGGCTTCTACTTCGTGCAGACCGCGTACTCGGTGGGGTCGCCGGATCTCGTCATCGCGGGCCTCACGGTTATCGATCCGCTCGTCGCGATCGCGATCGGCATCTTCGTGCTCGGCGAGGCGTCGGAGACGCCCGTGTGGGTCATGATCGCCTGGCTCGTCGCGGGAACGGTGGCGATATTCGGTGTGCTGCAGTTGGCGAAGCACCATCCGCAGACGCACCGGCGTGATCAGCCGGGCGAGATCGCGCCCCTGAGGTAACGTGGAGAGACCTTTTCCGCCGACCGAGGGACCTGATCGAGTGACCGACGATACGTCGTCGAACCCGGCATCTGGGCCGCGCCTGACCATCCTCATCGGCTGCGACACCTTCGCCCCAGACGTCAACGGGGCCGCCACCTTCTCGCGCAACCTCGCGGCCGGACTGGCGCGTCGCGGTCACGATGTGCACGTGATGGCTCCCGCGCAGCGGGGCCGCGTCGGCATCTTCACCGAGACGCACGAGGGCGCCGAGCTGACGGTGCATCGCATCTACTCGTGGCGTTGGCTGCCGCACCCGTGGCTGCGCTTCATGCTGCCGTGGCGTGTGAAGGCGAACGCCGAGCGGATCGTGCGCGCGGTGAAGCCGGATGCAATCCACTTCCAGTCGCACATCGTCGTGGGTCGCGGGCTCGCGATCGCGGCGAAGAAGCACGGCATCCGCCTCGTGGGAACCAACCACACGATGCCCGAGAACATCCTGCAGCACGTCGAGATCCTGCCGAAGGGCATGCTCGACTGGCTGGCGCGCGTGCAGTGGAAGTCGGCACGCAAGTGGTTCGAGATGGCGGATGCGGCGACCACGCCGACCCGCCGCGCTGCGGAGTTCTTCGAGAAGGGCACCGGGCTCACCGGCATCCACGCGATCTCGTGCGGCATCGACACGAGCGTCTACACCGCCGATCTGTCGCCGCGGAGCGAGAACGTGATCGCGTTCCTCGGGCGGCTGGATGAAGAGAAGTTCATCCACGAGATCCTCGAGGCGGCGACGAAGCTCGGCGACCTCGACGTGCGCGTGGAGATCATCGGCGACGGGGAGGTGCGCCCGAGGCTCGAGGCGCGCGCCCGCGAGCTCGGGATCGCCGATCGGGTCCACTTCACGGGCCGGGTGTCGGATGACGAACTGCGCGCGTCGCTGACGGCAGCGAGCGTGTTCGCGATGCCGTCCCGAGCCGAGCTGCAGTCGATCGCCACGATGGAGGCCCTCGCATCGGGCCTGCCGGTGGTCGCGGCCGACGCGATGGCCCTTCCGCACCTCGTGCGTCCGGGGGAGAACGGCTACCTCTACCAGCCGGGCGACATCGACGAGTTCGCCGCCCACCTGCGCACCGTGCTCACAGCGGACCCCGAGGAGCGCGAGCGCCTGGCCCGCGGATCGCTCGCCACCGTCGCTGCGCACGACATCGAGCGCACCCTCGACATCTTCGAGGCGCTCTATCGCGGCGAAGAGGTCGTCGATCCGATCACCGACGGCAGCGCGGAGCCCACGGCACGCTGAACGGCCTCGGTGCTCGCCACCCGGTAGGTTTGCTTCTCACGGGGCGGTAGCTCAGCTGGTTAGAGCAGCGGACTCATAATCCGTCGGTCACGGGTTCAAGTCCCGTCCGCCCTACCAATCGGTGGATCGTCGTGCCGACGCCGACAAGGCGCGTGCCTCCTCCGGTGATGCTGGGCTTCGGCATCTGGATCAGCTCCACCACCGTGAGATCGAGCTCGGCCGCGATCGCATTGAGGTCGTCCGAGGTGAACGGCAGTCGCCCGGACAGCCGTCGGCTGATCTGCGGCTGGGTGAGACCGATTCGACGCGCGAGATCCGATCCGGAGATGTTCTTCACGGCGAGGTGTGCGCGGATGGGCGCGGCGATGACTTCGCGCGCGGCGTCGCGCCCAGGCAGCTCGGTGATCGTTGCTGAGGACATGCGCTGAGTGTATCAGAATATGCGATGTGCGCATAGAGGGACCTCCTAGCGCTTGAACCCGACACGCCGCGCTTACGCATTGCGTTGACAACTATGCATCGGATGCATAGCTTGTACGCATGCCCAATGCACCAGATGCATACGTTCCCGGAGTCGTCGAGAACGTGAAAGCCGAGATGGCCCGCCGAGGTGCATCCCAAGTGGACGTGGCTGAGGCGTTGGGGTTGACACAGCCCCAGGTCAGCCGGCGCCTCGCGGGTCGCGTCGAGTTCTCCGCGTCCGAGCTATCCAGGCTCAGCGCTCGCCTCGGCGTACCGGTCTCTGCGTTCTTCGGCGAACCGGTGCGGTCGTGATTGGGCTCGTGCTCCTCGGAGCGGCGATCACGGTTGCAATGCGTCTCGCCTACCTCGGTTCCAGAGGGGAGGGCTCGTAGCTAGACCCGCCCGCAGCTATGGCGGAGCGAACTGCCCCAGCAAGAGAACAGCCCCCGTTGCACCGGGGGCCGAACGAAAGGCAATGCGGATGCCCTCCAATAACACGGTAGCGCCCGAGGGGGCGGCGGCAACACCCCCAGCGTCGGGGGGCCACTGTCGCCTGCTCGGCGACTTCAAGGTGCAGCACTTCGACTGCGACGAGCACCCCGACGGAACGATCACCGACGTTCGGGATCACGTCGGGGAGGTCGATGCGTGAGCGCCGCGCTGACGCTGCCGCAGTCGATGCGCGCGGCAGGGAAGCCGCTCGTCGGGACGACGCTCGGTGTCGATGCTCCGCGGGTGCGGCGCGGTGACCGCGACAACTCGCACGTCGCCGCGGACGCATCCGCACGGTCGATCCACGAGACCAAGCTGCGCGTGTTGCAGATCGTCCTTCAGGAGGGGCCGATCATCGGGGCCGAGATCAACGACCTCTACGACCTGCGCCGCAGCCGCAATGGGTGGCGGAAGATCCACGTCGACTCGCCGCGGAAGCGCGCCGGGGAGCTCGCTGCGGACGGTCTCCTCGAGATCGTCCGCGACCGGGTGAACCCGGCGAATCACCTCCCCGAGGCGGAGTACGCCATCACCGACGCCGGACGCGCAGCACTCGGGAAGCTCTCGTGACCGCCGGTCGGATCGCGGCGAAGACCGCGTCGATGCAGCGCCTCGGGAAGACGAAGCGCCCCGTCGTGAAGAAGACCTCGGACGGGTACGTGTCGGGCTGGTACTCCACGACCGCCGTGCCGGTGGAACATCAGGCCGCGGTCGCGCGCCTCCTCGAGCAGCGCGGCGAGCTCGACCTCGCCGACATGCTCGGCGTGCAGGTGGTGACCGCATGAACCGCGTGCAGCAACAGATCGCCGAGGCGCACGAGCGCACCCTCGGGATGCTCGCCGAGGCCCTGCGTCGCGACCCCCAGATCAACTCGCGATTCAGCGAGGTTGTCGCCGGGCACATCGGCCAGGACGTCGACGCCCGCGCCGACGTCGCAACGATCGAGTACCTGCACGAGCGGTTCGGGCAAGAGTTCCCGATCTCGGGCGACCACATCGCACGCCACCACGCCGCCATCCTGCGCGATGCTGCCGTCGGCCTGGCGGCCGTCGGCCCCACGTTCGACGAGCTCGTGCGCGCCGATGGCACGGAGCTGCCCGACAACGTCGCGCCGATCCGCCACCGTCGTGGTGCCCACCACCGGGGAGGCCGCTCGTGACGGCCGCGCGGGTCCGGGCCAACTACCCGGAGGGGAAGTACCACGAGCACCCGGCGCTCTCGGCGACGGGGGCGAAGCGGATCCTGAAGTCGCCGCGCACGTTCGACTACTGGCGTACGCACCCGCAGCCGCCGAAGGACGAGTTCGACCTCGGGCACGCGGTGCATGCGAAGGTGCTCGGCGTCGGAGCGCAGATCGCGGTCTACCCGCGCGATGTCCTCGCGACGAACGGGGCTGCGTCGACTTCCGCCGCGAAGGAGTGGGCCGCGCAGCAGCGCGCGGCAGGCCGGGTGCCGGTGAAAAGGGACGTCGCCGACAAGGTCAACGCGATGGCGGAAGCCGTGCTCGGCTCGACAACAGCCCGTGCCCTGCTCGAGCAGGACGGCACCCCCGAGGCGACCATCTTCAACACCGACCCGGAGACCGGCATCGACCTGCGCGCCAGGTTCGACTTCCTCCCCAAGCGCACCGGCCGACGCCGCATTGCCGTCGACCTCAAGACCACCACCGACGCCAGTCCCGCGGGGTTCGCCCGGGCGGTGGCGCGGTTCCGGTACGACGTGCAGCAGCCGCACTACCTGCACACGTACGACCCGAGCGGCGCGCCGGATCTCGAGTTCGCGTTCGTCGCCGTGGAAAGCGAGCCCCCACACCACGTGCTCGTCGCCGCGCTCGACTCCGACTTCGTCTCGATCGGCGTCACCGACGCCGCGCACGCTCGGCGCCTGTTCGCCGAGTGCGCCCGTAGCAACACCTGGCCGGGATACCCCGACGAGGTCGTGCTGCTCAAGCCCCCGATGTTCCACGTCTACGACTTCCAGGACGCCCACAATGACGACCACTGACCTGCCCACCGTCCCCACCGTTTCGCGCGCCGGGCGCACGGGCCCGCGCGCTCGTGGCCCCGTGAACCTCGCGCTCCGCAAGCCGACCGGCGTCTCGCCCTGGCCGATCATGCTGCTCGCAGGGGGCCCGAAGGCCGACTCCGCCCGCTTCGCCGCGATCGCGTCCGCCTCCGACCTGATCGACCGCACCCTCTGGGTGTCGTGGAAGGAGCGCACCCCGGATGCGCTCGGCGCGACGCCCGGCGCCCGGTTCGAAATCGTCGACCACGACGGCACGCTCGACGCGTTCGAGGACGCGATCGCCGCGATGACCACCCTCGGGCGGGAGAAGGGCGGCAAGCCGCACATGCTCGTCATCGACGGTGTCTCGCAGCTCGCCGACGCCGTCCGCGACTGGGCGCGCACCGTCACCCCGGGCGCGGGCTACTGGCTCACCGTCGGCGAGCGGTGGCGCACCCTCATCGAGACGCTGCGGAAGCATGCCGGCCCCGTCTTGCTCATCGCCCGCCACGACGCGGAGGGTGTTGTCGGCCACCGCGACCTTCCGGCAGACGTTGACGTGTTCGCTGAGGTCCGCGACGACGGGATCGCGCTCGTGAACGCGCCCCGCACCGAGCCCGCGCTGTACGACGTCGAGGTGCTCGACATCGAAACCGTCTGGCTGCTCCTCAAGCTCGCGGGAGCGGCCAAGTGAGCGCCGCCGAGCTGACCGCCGCGCAGGCCGTCAAGGTCGCCGCGTTCGGACTCGACGAGGCCGAGCGGCCGCTCGTGCGCCTCGCCGCCGCGATCGAACTGCTCAGCCTCGAGCCCGACACCGAGCGCCGTGCAGCGATCCTCGCGATCCTCGAGAGCACCTGCGCCCGGATCAAGTCGGCTGTCGCGACCGGCGGCATCGAGCGCGTCGTGTGGTCGACCGAGCGCGACGGCATCGCCCTCGCCGACGCGATCCTCGACGGAGGTGCAGCGTGAGCACCCCCGATTCCGGTCTGCCCCCGACCCTCGTCGAGCTCGACCACGGAGGTCGCGAGGTGCTTCGCGTCGCGCGGCCGCGTAAAGCGACGCGTCGCGTCGGCCGGGTCGTCGAGGCTGAGGTCGAACCGAAGAAGCGCCGTGGCGCCCGGTCGGGATCGGGTGCCGCGAAGAGCGCCGACAACATCGCCATGCACCGCCTCGCGAACCTCGCCCTTGTCCTCGGCGTCGTCGCGGGCGGCGTCGGGTCGATCGACGGACTGCTGCACGCCGCCGAGATGGCGTTCACTCCCGCGCTGTCATGGGTGCTCCCGACAGCGCTCGACGTGTTCCTCGTCGGCACCGCGGTCGCAACCCTCGCATTGCGGGAGCGGCGCGCTTGGGCCGCGGTCGCATTCTGTGTCGTCGTGACGCTCGGCCTCGTCGGCTTCTCCGCCGTCGTCAACTTCACCTACTGGCAGTCGGTTACCACCCCGGGCACCCTCCCGCACGAGATCGGGCCGTTCATCAAGGGGGCTATGCCGGTGCTGCTGCTGGTTGCGCTCGAGATCCTCGCCGCGATCAACACCACGAAGCGCCGCGTCCTGCCAACCTCGGTCGCCAGACTCGTTGCCGAGCGTGACCGTCTCCGTGGCGAGCTGCGTGTCAGCGGAACGGTCGCGAAGCTCAAGGCGCGGAAGAAGGCCCGCGGATGAGTGCTCGCATCGACTACTGCGACACCTGCGGGATGGAGCCTGTGATCGCGTCGCGCCCCGGCGTATGGCGGTTCGACGGCCGCGAGGGACTGCTGTTGCGGTTCCGCTTCTGGCAAATCGACCCCGATCTGTCCGCGTTCACACTCCGGAAGGTCGCGCACGCGACGACCGAGACCTACACGATCGCCGCAGCCGTGTTCTGGGGCCACTTTCGCCACCGCGTTGTCCTCCCGCTCGACGACGCGGCGCGTTCGTCTGGATGGTCGGGCGCCGAGGAGGCGACCGCATGAGCGGCCCCGTGTTCCTCGACTTCTTCGCCGGGTTCGGTGGCAGCTCTTCGGGGCTCGTCGAGGCTGGCTATGAGTTGGCGACCGCCTACAACCATTGGGACAAGGCCGTGGCCGTGCACTCAGCGAACCACCGCGCCGCCGACCATGTGCAGGGCGACCTGAGCGGCTACGACATGCGCCGTCTCCCGAAGCATGCCGACGTGCTGTGGGCCTCCCCGGAGTGCACGTGGCACTCGCCCGCGGGCGGACGCAAGCGACCCCGCGCGGCCGACCTTGACCTGTTCGGCGAGTACGTGCCGAACGACGCGGGCGAGCGATCGCGAGCGACGATGTTCGACCCGATCCGTGCCGCCGAGGCGCGCGGGTTCAAGGCCGTGATGATCGAGAACGTGCCCGAGGTGGCCTCGTGGCCGCTGTTCCGGAGCTGGCTGCTCATGTGGGAGTCGCTGGGCTACTCGTGGCAGATCGTCAATGTGTCGGCCGCGCACGTCTACGGCCCGGGCAACGCTCCCGCTGGGCAGTGGCGCGACCGGATCTACATCGTCCTGACCGCGAAGGGGGTCCGCATGCCGCGGATCGAGCCCCGCCCGCCCGCGTGGTGTGAGCAGTGCGGCGAGGTCGTCGAGGCGCGGCAGCACTGGCGGAAGCCCGCAGCTCCCGGAGCGCCGCAGGTCGGCAAGTACCGCCGTCAGTACGACTACGTGTGTGGCGCGAACCGCCACGCACGCCACATCGTCGAGCCCTACGTACTGCCCGCAGCGGGCGTCATCGACTGGTCGGACCTGGGCATCCGGATCGGCGACCGAGAGAGCCTGGGCATGCGCCCCCTTGCTGCGGCGACGATGCGGCGCGTAGAAGTCGGCGCGCGCATGTTCGCTCGCCCCGCGGTCGTCGCGCACGGCGGCCAGACGTGGGATGCAGCGAAGCCCGACCACCGCGGATTCGGAGACCCGTCCGCCTACTACCGCGCGTGGGCAGCGGACGGCGCTCCGCTGATGACGCGGCAGGCAGGCGGTACGGGCGACGCGCTGAGCGTGCCGCCGTTCATGACCGCGGTCAACCACGACGACGATCGCCGTGCGCAGACTCTCTACAGGGCACCGCTCCCCACCCGCTCCACGAAGGTCGGAGACGGGATCGTGTTCCCCCCCTTCGTCTCGCACCACTACGGCGAGCAGGCAGGGTCCGAGCGCCGCAACGACGACGCCGACTCTGCTCCGCTCGGTGCGATCACCGCGGGCGGTGCGCACCACAACCTCGTCGTGCCGCCCTATCTCGTCGACTTCCACGGCACCGGCACTGCCAACAACATCGCCGAGGCGCTCGCCGCGGTCTCGGCAGGCGGCAACCACCACGGGCTCACGATCCCGCCCGGCGCGTTCCTCTCGCGCCAGTACGGATCGCGCGGTGACCAGAGCCACCTCAACACCTCGGTGATGGAGCCGACGCACCCCATCACGGGAGCGGGCGGAAATCACGCTCTAGTGATCCCGGAGCGCAAGCGCCCGGACTCGCAGTACGAGGGCGAGCTGCCGTTCGACCTCGCCGACGTGCGCTTCCGGATGCTGAACCCGACCGAGCACCTGCGGGCGCAGCGGTTTTGGGAGGGATACGACGTGTCGGCCGCGAACAAGTCGGAGGCGACGAAGGGGGCCGGAAACGCGGTCGCTGTGAACGTCGCGCATTGGATCGGCGAGCAGGTGTTCGAGGTGCTCTCGTGAACGCGTCCGGCATTCAGCCCCAAGGCGGCATCTCGAAGGGAGTGAGGTCGAGCTCGCCCCCGAGCATCCAGCCGATGAGCCGCTTCTCCGCATCGCTCCGCAGCTTGTTGACCGCGTCGCCTCGATGGTCCATGGGTGATTGCTTCTTCCCGCGGGGTACTGTGGCCCGCCCCTTCACGGCTCGGATCAGGTCCGCTGCTTCACGGATCCAACTCCCGAGGCCGTCTACCCCAAGACTCGCTGCCCGCACGCGGATGCGTGAGGAGGAAACAGTGAGCTCGGCCGCGTCTATGAGAGACGCGCGGTTGTCGTTGATCCAGCCGGCGACTTCCTGGACAAACTCACGTCTGTCGTCAGCGAGCGCTCTGGCGACGGCCGCCTTGTGGGAGGTCTCGGCTATGCGAGCGGCCTGCTGTGACGTCTTCCACGCCGCGATGGCGACGGTCGTCGAGGCTGCGACCCCCAGTGCCGTCACCAACACGAGCAGCCAATCGGTGAGCGTCGGGCCGAAGTCGACGGGTAGCGGGATCGGCAGTGGCGTGGGATCCATGCTCGGCACCGTAGCGGCTGCGGCTCGAGTGGTCTGCCCCTCAAAGTGGTGCTCGTCGTGAGCGCGTTGTTCGCCGACGCCGCAAGGAACTGGCGCAAGCTCCGCTCCGAGTTCGAGGACTACCGAGAGCAGGCATATGAGAGGGCTGCGGAGGCGTGCAGGGATCACCTGCTGAACCGCCGCGGTCGAGCCGCGCACGTCGATCCGTACTCGCTGTTCATGGGACCCTGGGCGCGAGTGCAGGCGTACGCCTCGGAGGAGTTGCTCGAGTGGTTCGCCGAGCACGGACGGATGACGTTCGAAGAGTTCGAGCGCCAGCGGATCGACGCCCTCCACTACGAGGAGATGGCGGGATGACGCTACGGCCGCCAGGGGCGGTCGTTCGGGTCGAAGACCTGAATTCCCCCGCTCGCAATGGATCCCTCTTGACCGCGGAGCTCGTCGACCTCCCCGCGCAGCGATTGAACCTCGCCGATGAGGAGTCGGAGCGCTCGGATGATCGGCTGGAAGACCATTTCGTCTTCAGTCTTGTTGATCCCGCCGTAGGTCTTGATGTACTTCGCGGGCGAGGTGAGCAGCTCGATCGCTTCGTCGAGCGGGTCGTCGGTAGCCATGCCGAGACGGTAGCGCTCGAGGCTCCTCGCCGGAAGCCCCCGCAGGTGACCGCATGACCGGGCACCCGAAGAAGCAGCCACGGCGCGTGCGGTCGCCTCGGCACGTGCCGAAGGCTCTGCTCGATGCGCTCGACGAGCGCGACGGGCACGTGTCGTCATGGACCGGCCGCGAGTATGTGCGCGGCTCCGACTCCGACGTGCTCGTGCCGCAGCACCGTCAGGGCGGGATGGGAGGTCGACCCGACAAGCACCGGATCGAGAACCTCGTGTGGCTCGAGTCGGCGATCAACGGGCTCATCACTTCGGACGCGAATTTTCAGACGGAGGCGATGCGGCGAGGGATCGCGATCTCTCTGCACGCTGATGCCCGCCACGTCCCTGTGCTGCATGCCGCCCATGGCGGCGAGGTGTGGCTGACGGCCGATGGCCGCGCCGCCCCGACCGATCAGGAGGTGCCGTTCTGATGGACCGAGGAAACACCTACGGACTCCCCGGCACGGCTGAGCGGGCGTCCCTGTTTCTGCCGCTGACGCCGAGCGGGCTGCGCGACGTGTTCGACCCACCGGAAGAGATCACCGTGACTCGCCGGGAGACCGGCGAGCTCCTGACCTTCGTGCTACTGGACGAGCGGACCCTCGAGTGCGGCGATGTGCAGGACGGGAATGGCGCTTGCAAGTCGTGGGACTGCCACCGGATGCGCCTCGGCAAGTGCCTGTGCGGTCGGCACCAGAACGCTCCGGGCACGCCCGATGACGAGCGCCCGATTGTGCGGATCCGGAGGGCCTCTTGAGCGACTCCGTAATGACCTACGTCGTCTACTGGCGCGAACGGGGCGTGCTCAAGGTCGGCCACGCTCGCGCCGCATCCCGTGTGCGGGGGTTCCTTGCCACCGGAGCCGAGATCGTCGTGCTCGTGCGAGACACCTCCCTCGAGTGGGAGAAGCGGGCGCTCGTCGACCTCGCCGCGCGGTTCCCGCGCGCGTTCGCGACGCACCACGAGTCAACCGATCTGCTCTGGCGCGGCCGGGGCTTCACCGAGTGCTTCCTCGTCGCCCCGGGCGACCTGGGGGCCGCAGTTACCGCGTTCAGGAGAGCTGTTCAGCATGCCATTCAGTCCGACGAGGAAGCTCAAGTCCGAGCCGCTACTGCGGAGCGAGAGATTCCTCTCGATGCCGCAGTCGTTGCGGCTGTTCCTGCTGGCGCTGCTGATGTACGTCGACGCCGCCGGTCGGGAGATCGCGTCGTCGAGGGTGCTGCGGGAGGCGCTGTACGAGTTCGACGAGGACGTGACTCCGGAAACCGTCGACGAGATGCTACTTGCCCTCGAAGGGCGCGGGTGGCTGCTTCTCTACGAGTCAGGTCGTCGCCTGTTCTTGCAGGTGAATCCTGCCCCGTGGGCGGAGTTCGTGTCGATCGATGGCCGCGACGGCTCGCGACACCCGTCACCCGACCCGGGCCCGGAGGCGGCCCAGCGGGCGGCGTGGGCGGCCTCCGGGCCGACTCCGGCAGAGGGGAAGGGGGAAAGCGGGGGAGAAGCGGGAGACGGGGAGCGCCCCACGTGGATGTCCGACCCGGACATGCCTCCCCCGCAGGGCTGCAAGCTCCATCCGATCAACACGGGACTGATCCCTTGCGGGGCATGTGCCGGTGCGCGAAAGCTGCACGACCAATTCATCAGGGGAGAGATCTCCCACGACGACGCCGTGAAGGCATGGGGAGGAGCGGTCGGCTGATGAGATTCCAGATGGACATCCCCGACGAGCAGTTCTGGAAGCTCGCGGGCAAGGCTGAGCAGTTCGACATGAAGGTACCCGAGTACGTCGCGGACCTGTGTGCCGTGGCCGCGTCGACGTCGGTGCCGTTCGACTCCGATCCCGTGTTGCAGCTCTGGCGTGCCCGCTACACCGACGCGCAGATCGCCGCGCGGCTGTCCATGACGAACAGCGCTGTCTCGTCGAGGCGGCGTCGGTACGGTCTGCCGGCGAATCGGCGTCGTGCGAGGGACGAGGGTTCGCTCGCGGTCGGCGAGAAGGAGATCTCGCGCCGCAGTGCACACATCGAACACGGGGCGTTCGCCCTTGACGACCAACAGCGGCGAGGGCCCGCGGGGAGGAAGGCGTTATGAGTACCGAGTCCGTAGCGGATCTGGTGGAGCGGCTCGCAGTTCAGGACGGCGAGGCGCGCCCGCTGCTCGTGCAGTTGCGGCGCGCGTGCCACAGCGACATCGGCGGAACCGCGGCGGGTGCATCATCGGGTGCTGCGATGCCGATCGATCCGGGCGCGGTCGACCTCTGGCGAGAGATCGTGGTCGGCGACGATGAGCACGTCGGCATCACCGACCTTTACCGGGGAATGTCGGCTCGACGGCCGACGGGGTCCGCTGTCGTCGACCTGCTCGCATGGTCGATCTCGTTCCATGCCGCGCTGGATCGGGGCGACCTCGGCGAGACGGCGGTGGCCGTGGCGGAGGAACGGCTTTCGGGGTGGGTGCAGCGCATTCGGCAGGTCTTCGACCCGAGGTGGCAGGCCCCGCTACGTGGATTCGCTTGCCCGGTGTGCGGCCTCGCGCGCGTCGTGGTGTGGGCGAGCGGTCAGGAGGCCGAGGTCGACGCGGTTGTCGTGAACCTCGAGGATGGCGAGCTTGTTGCCCGCTGCCGCAACTCGAGCGACCAGTGTGGCGGGATCTGGAAGGGCGACCCGCAGGTTATCCACATGGCCCGGCAGGGGGGCGTCGACGTTGAGGCGATCGCCGGCGCTCTTCGTGAAGCGAGATACCCGACAACGACCGAGACGCTCATCCCGGATACGTCCAAACTCGTGAAGTCGCTCGTCGGCGACCCGCTGAGGGATGACCCTCAGACGGCGGCCGAGATCAGCGAGTTGCAGGCGCGCCGCGCAACCCGAATCATTGTCGGCGCACGAACCGCCCCGTTAGCAGTGAGGCGCGCGGCAGAGTTGCGGCGAGACGGGTGGACGGTCGTGGCGGTGACGTCGCCACGCACCGTCGGAGCTCTCCACGGTGTTGTCGCGGATCGTCTTGAGCTCGTTCACGACGGACTGACCGCGGCTGCCGAGGCTGGCATCCGAGGCGCCGCGAATCCGTGCCTCGAGGCATCTCGTTCGCGTGCCATGGAGGCGTACACGGGCCGACTGTCGTAGGGCCAGCGGGGGCAGCGGGATGTCCTGCTATTTCGAGCCTGCGGCGTCGGATTAGTGGTGCTTGATTGCCCGCCCGCCATGTGGGCCGAGGCCGATGGATAGATCGGGGGCCTGCATTTATCCAAGGGCGCCGCGGACGTGCTCTAGCAGCGCCAACGTTTCCGCGTACTCCTCTTGGGGGGCGATCGTCGAGAAGGGGACGACGATGGAGCGCTCCTGCGTCCTGAGTGTGAGGCGCAAGCGACCAGGCCAGGGTGAGCCGTCGCGCGAGCGCTTGGTGGTGTCGATAGTCAGCCGATCGACGCGGAGCGGCCGCACCGAAAGCTCGACCGTGACCTGCGACACGTTCGGATTACGGCGATTGATGCTGGCTTCGGCGATCAAGCCGGGGGTGAACACGGCGATCTTCCCAGCGAAGTCAAAGTTCCCGGAATCCTCTGAGCTTGAGGTGAGGAGTAGGACATGCTCGTTCCCAATAGCGAGTGCAAGCCGCGCGAGAAAATTGAAATACCAATCCCGCATCTCCGGTGGATCTTGGCTGAGCATGGCCCACCCCTGGTCGCGGGTGATGCGGTCGTGAAGGGATTGAACCACTTCGTCGTAGTCGGTCATGCGGCAAGATTACGCCTGACTCTCACCCCTGATCGAAGACCCCGCATTCACCATGCGCGTGGAGCCTCGCGACTCTCCTCCGGCTATCGTCGCGGCCGTTCCAAGCTCTCGCCGCACTCGCTAGTGTCGACGCGTGGCAATCTCTCGAAGTGAGAAGCTGCTGTGGGCGAGGTCGCACAACCGTTGCGCGATCTGCCGGCGTCCATTGACGATTGACGCCGACAGTGCAGCCCTGCCGGGACTGATCCTTGGCCAAGTGGCGCACATCATCGCCCGCCAAGAGGCTGGCCCTCGAGGGTCAGGAGATGGCCGCCATCAGCTTGATGACTACGAGAACTTGATTCTTCTGTGCGCTGACGACCACAAGCGAGTCGACGATCAGCCTGATGTGTTCACCGTTGACGAACTTAGGGAGCGCAAGAGAGCTCATGAGCGGTGGGCCGAGGAGAGGTTCGCAGATGACCATTTGGAACCAGTTCGTCTCCAGAAAGGCCCCGGCGAGGACGCGCTCAAGATGCACATGGTTGTTAGCGGAGCGGAGGTGTGGGATCTCGTAGCCGGAGCCGGTCTGTGGAACATGCGGTCGGTCGAGGGGGACGGGGATCCGGATGCCTCCGACGCGGCTGATGAATTTCTCAGCTACGCACGGGACGTCGGAGTGTGTGCCGAAGAGACACTGGCCGACGGGTTCGCAGCAGTCCGCGAGGTCCAGCGCACATTGCAATCGATGCTGGATGGGCTCTTGGAGCGTGGGCTGGCCGTCTATGGGCGTCGTGTGACGCGAACGCTGGTGGGCGGAGTGATCGAGGATCCGCAACCGTTCGACGTAACGCATCTCGTTGTACTCGATGGCGAAGAGCTCCGTGCGCGCCTGGGGATCGACGACGCGTAGCTCGACCGCGTGGGTTTGCTTCGATATCTCGAGAAGCTGTGTTAATCTGAAACTGTGCCGGTGAGCCATGCCTACCGGCAGGTAGACGCCCCGTAGAGCACCAGCTCCGGGGCGTTTCTCATGTCCGCTTCCCCTCACCCCCGCAGACGAACGATCGAGCGCCCGCGGTAGGGCTTGCTGCGCTGAGGTGTTGAGGGGATCTTCTGCCCGGAGGTGGTCGTGTGTTCGATGCCACCGGGAGCCCGCTTCGTCGAGGCTGGGGCGGGTAGATGCCCTGGGAGAGCTCACGGCCGAAGCATGTTCCGACTGACGTGCGGGATGCCTGCCTGAAGCGCGACGGGTACCGGTGTGTAGAGATGCTGGTGAACGGGGACCGGTGCCCAGCCACAACCAACCTCGCGGCCGCCCACATCGAACAGTGGCGGCCGGGGGAGCGCACGACCGTTGACATGGTCCGCGCTCTCTGTGACTGGCACCACAACCGAGAGACGCAACGCGAAGCCGCCCGGGCCCGGCCCCGCCGAGGATCGCGACTGCGCCCGCCAGAGCGTCACCCTGGCCTTCACTGAACCGACATCCACGCTGCGACGACCGTTCGCGACGCAATCCGACGAGACCCCCGGTCCACCCCCTCCCCCCGGCCTTTCCCCCGCGGGGAGTTGCTGTGGCTCGCGTTCTGTACGGGTCTGGGAATCCGCCGTCCGGGCCGCGCAGCGGGGCTGACGCTCTGGGCCGAAGGGCCACCTACCGATCCCGAAACGGGGTAGCGATGTTCATGCCCGACTCGACGACATTCGCCCTTGTGGCGACCGACCTCGAGGAGGCCGTTGACACGGCGATCGAGCACCTGAAGACGATTGCGACCGACGAGCTGCGTCCGGGCTTCGTTGTCCCGGAGCTGGTGCGTGAGGCGATCGAGTTCCGCGACGGAGAGTGGGTCCGGACCTTCCGGTTCCGAGCGGAGCTGCTGCCGGCGGGTGCCTGATGGCGGGGCGTGGTCCCACGCCGAAGGATCCGGCACGGCGGGCTCGCCGCAACAAGGATCCCCAGGCGCTCACGGTGTTCGAGGCGACCCCGTCGACGCAGCCCGACCTTCCGACGCGCTACAAGGTTCGCAAGGACGAGGACGGCGACGACTGGGACCAGCCCGTCGACTGGCCCACCAGCACGCGTGAGTGGTGGGCGATGTGGGGGCGCTCGCCAATGGCGACGAGCTTCACCGAGGTCGACTGGTCAGAGCTCCTCATCGCTGCGTTCCTGCACGCCGAGTTCATGGAGGGCAATTACAAGGTCGCGAGTGAGCTGCGCCTTCGTACCGCCAAGTTCGGCGCGACTGCGGAGGACCGCCTGCGGCTGCGGATGCAGTTCGCGATCGCCACGGACGCTGAGCTGGGCGCGGTCGAGAAGAAGCAACGGATCGACAGTCGGGCCCGGCGTGCTGGGGTCGCCGCGCGCAGGCCGGCGAGTGAGGTGGAGGGGTAGCGATGCCCTGGCGTCCTCTCGATGATGAGCCCTTCCCGACCCTCGGCTATCACGTCGCGGATCAGATGTCCGAGTACCTCGGATTCGAGGTCGGCGGCGAGCTCGTGCCGTTCGTGCCAACGCTCGAGATGCTCGAGTTCCTCGTCGACTTCTACGAGATCGACCCGGTCAGCTGCCGGCGGGTGAAGCGACGCGGCATCCTGCAACGGCCCCGTGGGTGGGGCAAGTCGCCGAACCTCGCAGCACTCGGCATCGCCGAGGCGCTGTTCGAGGTCGTGCCCGACGGATGGGACGCTGACGGTCAGCCAGTAGCGCGACCTTGGTTGAGCATCAAGCGCACCGTGAACGTTCCGATCACGGCGACGTCGGAGGATCAGGTCAAGAACACGTGGCAGCCGCTGCTCGCGATGGTGACCGAAGGGTCGCTCGTCGATGAGTTCGACATCGACCCGATGGACTCGTTCATCTCGATGCCAGGCGGCGGAAAGATCGAAGCCCGCACGTCAGCAGGCCGATCGATCAAGGGTCTCCCGGACCAAGTTGCCGCAGTGTTGGATCAGACCGAGGAGTGGGTGAAGGGGAACGGCGGGCATCGCCTCGCGCAGAATCTCCGAAACAACGCTACGAAGGCTGGCGGCGTCATCTTCGAGTCCCCGAACGCCTTCACACCGGGTGAGGGCTCAGTCGCCGAGATGTCGGCGCTCGACTGGGAAAAGATCAAGTCCGGGAAGTACCCCGACCTCGCCGAGGCCCGACAGGTGCTCTACGACCACCGCGAAGCGCCCCCTGACACGGACCCGAGCGATCGTGATTCGCTCATCGCGGGACTGAGATACGCCTACGGCGATAGCTCGGACGACCCGCGTGGGTGCGTTCTTCATGACCCGCCGTGTGCTCCCGGGTGGGCGCCGATCGAGGGGACTGCTCTCGCGTTCCTTGACACGTCGAACGACCCGCAGGTGCTCCGTGCGGACTTCCTGAATCAGATCACGCACTCGCTCGACTCGTGGCTCTCGCAGCCTGAGGTGAGAGCGATCGTGGCCGATGGCGAAGGCGGCCGTGCTGAGCCGAAGACGATCACTCGCACGGAACCCGTTGTGCTCGGCTTTGACGGATCGCAAGGCCGCAAGGACGACCGGATCGCCGACTCGACGGTGCTCATCGGCTACTCGATCCGGCAGAGGCACTTCTTCGTGCTCGGGATGTGGGAGCAGCCCGACGGGCCCGCCGGTCGCGGGTGGCGACCTCCGGAGCTCGAGATCGAGAAGACCGTCGACGACGCGCACAAGCGCTACAACGTGGTCGGGTTCTTCGCGGATCCGTCCGCCGGGTGGGCGGGGAACGTGAAGAACTGGGAAGCGAAGCACGGCCGGAAGTACAAGGCGAAGCTCAGCCGCGACAACCCGATCCAGTGGAAGCAGAAGGACGTGTCGCGCACGTGCGAGACATTCGATCAGCTCCACGCTCAGATCGTTGCGGCCGACGTCACGGTCGAAGCGCATCCGCGGCTCATCGCGCACATGATCAACGGTCGCCGTGACCCGCGGCGGTCGGGCTACGTCGTGAAGAAGCCAGACGACGATCAGGACTACTCGAAGGTCGACGCCTGCTGGGGCCTGATGCTCTGCTTCGCTGCTGCGCTCGTCGCGATCGGTGCGGGAGTCAACACGCAGACGCGGCGGATGCCGCGACAGCTCGCATAGAGGAGGGCCGCATGCCGACCACCCCCGAGGAGTGGCTGCCGATTCTGGCGCAGCGGATGGACGAGCGGATGCCGCGCGTCTTGAAGCTTCGACGCTACTCGCGCGGCGACGCGGACCTTCCCGAGATGGGGCGGAACACTCGGAAGTCGTGGGAGGCGTTCCAGAAGAAGGCGCGCAAGAACGTCGCTGGGCTCGCGTGCTCGTCGCTTGCAGGCCGGATCGTGCCGAACGGGCTCCGGGTCGGCGCAAGCTCGAGCGGGGAGCTGCTCGACGCGCTCAAGGTCGTGTGGCGCAACAACCGTCTCGCGATCGTTATCCCCGGCGCCATCTGGGACATGCTCTCGGTCGGGATCGGTCACCTCGTCGTTGGGATCCGCGACGGAGAACCCATCATCACGTCCGAGGGGCCGGAGCGTGTCTACGTCGAGCCTGACCCGGTGCAGCCGTGGCGGGCCCGTGCGTCGCTTCAGGCGTGGCGCGACACGATTCTCAAGCAGGACTTCGCCCTCGTAACCGTTCCGGGGCTGCGGCAGCGGTTCGAGCGGTCGACCGTCACTCAGGGCGGGTCGATCCGAGGCAAGGTGTCGGGCGACTGGACGCCGGTCGGGGAGCCCGAAGTGTTCGACGGCCCGCCACCCGTGTTCGTGCTCGAGAACTTCGGCGGGGTCGCCGAGTTCGAACCTCATCTCGACGCGATCGACGCGGTGAACCTCGGCAAGCTTCAGCGTCTCGTCGTCACCGCCTACCAGGCGTTCAAGGCGCGTGCGTTCAAGAATCTGCCCGAGACGGACGACGACGGGAACGCGATCGACTGGGCTTCACGACTCAACTTCGCGCCCGGTGCGATGGTCGACCTGCCCGAGGGTATCGACATCTGGGAGTCGGGTGCGGTCGAGATCGCCGGGCTGCTCGAGGGTGAGAAGACGGACCTGCGCGACCTCGCTGCGGTGATGCAGGTTCCGCTGGACGTGTTCATCCCGTCCGGCCAGAACCAGTCCGCCACGGGCGCCGCGAACGCGCACAAGGGCGAGATCCAAAAGGCGAAGGACCGCCTCGTGCGAGCGGCGCTCCCGGTCGACGGTGCGCTGCTGCTCGCCGCACGCGTTCTCGGGTTCGACGTGCAGGAGACGATCCAGTCGACCTGGGAGCCGCCAGAACACATCGCGCTATCCGAGAAGGCGGCTGCCGCCTCCCAGGCGCGCGCTGCGGGCAAGAGTCAGCGGTGGATCGACGAGCACATCTGGGGAATGTCGCCCGACGAGATCGAAGCCGAGCAGACCGAGCGTGCCCGCGAGCAGCTCGAGGTGATCGCGCTGACCGGAGCGCCCGGTGGCGACGCGTGAGGCGCTGACCCGCGCGGACGAGGTCGCAGCAGACGCGATCCGTTCCCGCGTGAGCCGGTACATAGCCAGCGTGTGGGGTTCTGCCAGCTCGCTGCGAGACGCGGATGTCGACCGGATCGTAAGGCAGTCGCTGCCGGTCATCCGGGCAGGCCGTCTTCAGATGGCGCAGATGACCGCGAGCTACGTCCTCGGCCTCGCGCGGGTGGATGGTTTCGATCGGCCGCCGATGGCGGTTGACCCGAAGATCATCGACTACCGCGGCGTGCCCGACGAGGTCGTCTACCGGCGGCCGGCTGTGCAGACCTACACCGCACTGTCGAAGGGAACGCCCTTCGAGGCGGCGAAGCAGCAGGGGCTGAACCGACTGCTATCGATCGCCACCACCGACATGCAGCAGGCCCGCAACCGTCAGGCGCGGATCTCGTACGCGGGCGCCGGATACGAGTACAGAATTCGCACCCTCACGGGGCGAGAGAACTGTGCGCTTTGCGTGATCGCGTCGACCCAGCGATACAACGCGTATTCACTCATGCCGATCCATCCCGGATGCGATTGCGGGCAAGAAGGCGTGAGGGGGGCAGGTGATCCCGGGCAGACCATCGACCCGGATCTCCTCGCGAACACCTACGCAGCGGTTGAGGAGAAGCTCGGTCCAAGAGACGCGTCCGGAGTGCCTGCCGCGACCACGATCTCGGACTACCGCAACCTCATCGTCGTCAATCAGCACGGCGAGCTCGGTCCGACTCTCGCTTGGCGAGGAGACCGATTCACCGGTCCCGACGACATCTGACTTCCCGCGCGACCTGCGCGGTAAGCGGCGCCCCGAATGGGGAACCGAACCCATCACTCCGAAACGGGGAACAACCATGTTCAGCACTCGCCGATTCGTGGATGGCCCGCTCGCGTGCCGTCCGCGTCTGCTCTTCATCACCGACCCGACGGGCACGGGCGGAGGATCGAACGATCCGACGCCGCCCGCCGACGACGCCGATGCCGACAAGTGGAAGGCGCACTCCCGCACCTGGGAGGCCCGCGCCAAGGCCAAGCCGGACATCACCAAGGAGGAGCTCGCCGAGCTTCGCGAGAAGGCGGCAAAGGTCGACCAGGCCGACGAGGACAAGAAGTCCGAGATCGACAAGCTCACCGAGCGACTCGGCAAGGCGGAGCAAGCTCTCGCGGAACGCGAGGCCAAGGACGCCGAGACGGCCAAGAAGAGCGAGCTCGCCACCATCGCGGCCGAGGTCGCGAAGGCGAAGGGTGTCCCCGCGGACGCCCTTCGCGGCGGGACGCGGGAAGAGCTCGAGGTGCACGCCGACCAGCTCGCGTCGATCCTGCCGAAGACGCCCGCGGCGCCCGGAACGGGCGGGCAGGGCGAGGGCGAGCCAATCGGCGATGGCGACATGTCGGCGGTCGACGTCGTGAAGGCGGCGCGCGGCCACTAACCAATTCCCCCCGGTGTCGTTCGCCACGAACGCCTGGGCTCAATCACTGCATGAAAGGCAGGTATTCCCGTGGCAGACAACATCTTCCAGAAGGCGACGAAGCTCGCCGCTACCGCGCTTGAGCTGCTCAAGCTCGACGTGAAGCTCCCATCCCTGTTCACCATCAAGCTGGGCAAGGCGGACTTCACCGGAGCGGCGGGCGACGTCGTCGGGATCAAGCGCCCCCCGATCCTCGTCGCGCGCGATAAGGGCTGGCGCAATGACGACCCGATCGTCGTGGACCGCATCGCCCAGACGAAGATCCAGGTGAAGCTCGACAAGTTCCCCGTCCAGGCGGTTCACCTGTCGCCGGAGGAGGCCACGCTCGACGAGGTCGAGTTCGTGCGCGACATCCAGGCGCCGCAGGTGCAGTCGATGGTGACCTTCTTCGAGAAGGTCATCACCGCGACCCTTCGTGCGGCATCGTTCGTGCTCGAGGTGGCGTTCACTCCGGGTGCCACGGACTACAGCGGCGACCCGCGCAAGGTCGCCTTGCGCGCGCGCAAGCTGCTCAATGACGCATGGGTGCCGGACGGTGGCCGCTACTGGCTCGTGGGTTCGAGCGTCTCCGAGCAGATCGCCGGCCACGAGAAGCTCCTCGCGGTTGACACCTCGGGGTTGCCCGAGGCGCTCCGGGAAGGCGTCGTCGGCAAGCTCGGCGGGTTCATCGTCATCGAGGTTCAGGCGCTCGGCGAGGACGAGTCGTACTTCGTCCACTCCACGGCGGTCGCACTGGCGAACGTCGCCCCGGTGGTGCCGCGCGGTGCCGTCTCCGGCGCATCGGTCACCGCCAACGGCATGGCTGTCACGCAGATCTTCGACTACGACTCGACTCACGCCAAGGACCGGTCCATCGTGGAGTCCTTCCTCGGTGCGGGCGTCGTCACTGACCCCGAGCGGGACGACGAGGGGGCGATCCTCTTCGACGACGACGAGCCGCGGATGCAGTTCGTCCGCGCAGTCAAGGTGATCTTCGGCGCAGTCGCGGGGGTGCAGGCCTACACCGTGCAGGTGACGGGCGGGCCCACGGGCGGGGAGTTCACGCTGACCGTCGACGGTGAGACCACGGACCCGATCGCGCACAACGCGACGAACGCGGCGATTGCCTCGGCGCTCAACGCGCTCGAGGGGGTCGCTGGCGTCAAGGTCACCGGGTCGGCCACGAAGACGGTGAAGTTCACCGAGTACGTGACCCTCACCGCGGCGACGTCGCTCACCGGCGGCGACTCGCCCGATGTCGAAGTGACCGCGGCCTAACCCGCCGAGTCGACCAATCCGAAGGGAGTCAGGGCATGACTGAGGAGTACATCCCCCTCGCGACTGCGGACGACGTCGTCCCCGTGGTCGGTCGTGCCCTGACCCCGGAGGAGACGCAGCGTGTGGATGCCGTCCTCGCGAAGGCGTCGGAGCTGTTCCGGCGGGAGTCGGGTCAGCAATTCACCCCGGGCCGCTCGCAGCAGCGGCTCAAGGTCGACGGCGGCGAGGTCCGCCTCCCGCAGCGACCCGTCACCGCTGTTCACGAACTGCTCGACTCTCGAGGTCGACCGGTATCCTTCACCCGTTTCAAGTCGGTGCTCACAACACCGCTGTCGGCAAGCGAGTTCGTGATCGTGGATTACTCGCACGGCGACGAGATCGTGCCAGAGCTCGTGCGGCTTGCGATCGCTGAGATTGCGAAGACGGTGCTCACCGTCTCAAAGGACGCTGCGGCCGGCCTCACCGCGTCTACGCGAGTTCGCGGCCCGTTCACGCGGCAGGAGACCTACGCGACGTGGGCCATCGGCGGCACTACCCGCCTGGCCCCGGAAGACGTTGCGCTGGCTCGTTCGTTCCGAACGCGGCTCGGCGGGACGCATGTGGCGGCTGGCCGGTGACCGCGATCAAGGTGTACCGGGCGCCCGGTGCAACCAAGGACCGGTGGGGCGACCCGCAGACGCCTCCTCCGAGCACGTGGCCGGTCTGGGCGACCTACTTCGGCGATGCGTCATGGGCGACGGGCGACGAGTCAACCGAGCCCACGCGCCGCACGATCACCACCCGCCGCGAGGTGTATATCGAGCTCAGCCGACCGAGCGGGATCCTGACCACTGATGAGGTGGAGGTCGACGGCATCCGTTACCGGATTGACGGCACGGTTGCCGAGTGGGAGGAGGACGGCGAGCATGCCGGCACCCACTTCCGGATCGAGGTGGCCGCGTAGTGGCGGGCGCAACGTTTCCGATTGACGGCCACAACCGCAAGGAGATCCGCGAGCAGCTTCTCCTCGACTCGCGTGGCCAGGGGATCGAGGACGCTCTCGCTGACGCGGCGACGCGCGCTGCCGGCCCGGGTCACGAGGTCTTCGTCACCCGCGGCTACGGTCCTGCTGGCCGTCTCGCGGTTCTGATCGTGGATCGCCGGGAGTCGTCGCCGTCCACGGGCACCAAGCGCGAGCGTGAGAAAGCGCTTCGTGAGGCTCTCGCTCGCGTGAAGCTCTAGGGAGGTTTTCCGGTGCCAGAGTTCGCCTCCCGATGGCCCGACATGCGCAGATGGTCAATCGACCGAATCAAGGCAGCGTTGGCTGCCAGCAGCCCCGGCATCGAAGCCTTCGCAGTGCGCGACGAGTCACGCGAAGTGCAGATCGTTGTGCAGGTAGCGCCGGGACAGATCGAGACCGCTGTGTCGCGCAACTACCTCGTCACGGTCGAATGCTGGGCGGCCACGAAAGGCGCCGCGTTCGACCTCTGCGCCGATGCGCTGTACGCGCTCGAGTCCTCACCGAGGCGCGGTCCGTTCGTGAAGAGCGAGGGAAGCTCCGGACCGAACGAGCAGCGCGACGACGACGGCACGTACTACTTCGACGCGACGACGACCATCACTGCCCAGCGGGTCGCGTAGGCGTCGCGTCATCCGGCGGCCGCGACGGCTCGCCTCTCAGACTCCGCCGGTCGCCGAGCGGACCCCAGAAATCACCACCTACCAGGAAGGCGGACCATGACCGCTGCAATCATCGAGAACGACCGGGCGAACAATCCGGATCTCGTCCGCCTCATCAAGGACGGTCGGATCCTCATCGGCGCGTACGGGGTGCCGGATGCACCGACCGGTCCCGACTGGGATCCGTCGGCCGATATCGCGTCAGGTAAGCGCATCGACCTCGGCTACTACTCTGACTCGGGATTCACGCTCACCCCGGAGCCGGGCGACAACGTCAACTTCAAGGCGCACAACAGTGACGTCGTTCTCGACGAGGACGGGCCGGGTACCTGGGCGACGCAATTCTCGGCGATCGAGTCGGGTCGCAAGCAGGCAGAGGTCTACTTCGATGCGGCGATCGACGGGAGCTCGGGGCACATGCGTGTCTCGAAGGCATCCGTGAAGACCTTCCGCGACCTCGTCCTCGTCGGGATCTCGGGTGATGACGATGTCGTGATCGCGCACTTCCCGCGGGCCAAGGTCGCCGACCGGGACGCGATCACCTTCGGGCCCGCCGATCTCAACTCGTACGGGATGACCCTTCGCGCCTACCGCGATCCTGTCCTGGGCTACCAGTTCGACGCGTGGTCGACACTCTGGATCGACAGCGCCCCGGCGGCTCCGACCATCACGACGGTCTCGCCGGCCGAGCAGCAGGCCGCCGCTGGCAATGTCGTCATCGACGGCACGAACCTGGCGGGCGCCACGGTCACGATCGGCGGCGATCTCGCCTTCATCGTCTCGAACACCGCCACGCAGATCGTCGTGCTCATGCCGGGCGGCGATGCCGGGACGGCGGACATCGAGGTCACCACCTCGGGCGGCACGGCCAGCGTCACCTACGACCGCGTCTGACTCAGACCCCTGCGAGGCGGGTGACGGCGACCCCCGCCTCGCAGGCAATTCCTCGACGTCGCCACAACACGAAAGGTCGCCAACCATGAACAACGCAGTCGACATCACTCCGGGCGCGAGCCCCGAGTCCGCGCCGACGATCGAGTTCAACATCGTCGGATACGGCAAGTTTGAGCTCCCAGTGCTGGGGCAACCTGGCGTGCCGCTAGGGATCACGACCGCATTCGGCATCTTCCAGGACGCCGAGAACGGCAACAACGACTCGCAGAAGCTCGCTGCCTGGTCCCACCTCATCCAGTCGCTCGTGGACAGCTTCCCGAAGGCCTCGCGGATCCTCGCGCGTCTCGACGGTCCCACGGTGGCGCAGGTGTTCCGGAGGTGGGGCGAAAAGTCGAACGAGTACGACCCTTCTCTCGTGTCCTCCCCGCTCTAATCCGCTGGCACCGGGCGGCGCTGAGGTACGACCTCGCGCCGCTCGGTGTTCGGGTAGAGGACTTCACCAGCGAGCGGTGCTCATGGAATGAGTTCTGGGACTACGTCTCAGAGATTCTCCGCGAGCCGTCGTCGCACCTGTTCTCGGCACTCGCGGGCGACAAGTACGTGCCGCACCCCGCCGAACGAGCTGCGTGGGCCGTGTTCGAGCAAGACATCAACACACGCCAGAAGCGGGGTGCGATCCGCATCCGCATCCCGCGTCCGTGGGCGGGGAAGAGCCCCAACTACGGCCAGTCGTCTGCAACGGAAGTCACTCCCGACAGGCTCGCCCGCCGCGCGAAGCTCGCCGCCATGTTTTAGTGTCGGGTCGAGATGCTGCGAAGTTGTGCCACCTCACCACCGGCGTTCGCAGGTGAGTTATTTACAGGTGATCCTGCGCGCCGACATAATCGAGCCATCCAAAATCCGCGTTGCGGGAGAATCCTGCGACACTGCGACGACAATCGCATTCTGGAGGCGCGCACAAGAGGGGCGGCGGTGGCATGGCGCGGAGGCAGCCTGAATTGCAGCGAATGCGGGGTGAGAAAGTCCGAGGCGCTGATGCACCGGAGGCCGCGGGTACGAGCGAGAAACCTGCCGCAGCGTCAAGTCACCTGCTGTCCTGGGGCCAAGTGTGGCTTCTGATTCCGCTTTGGACCATCATGGTGCCGACTGCGCTCGGGCTGGGGCTGTCGCTTATGGTTCTACTCCAGGACCCGAGCGGGAGCAGCTGGTATCCGAAAATGCGGGAGTACGCCCTCTGGGCATACGAGGCGTCGGTGGAAGTGATGCCGTGGCTGGTTCCCGTGTTTCCGGCCACGCTCGTTGCAATTCTTGTGTGGCTGGCGATTCCGCAAAGGCAAGTCACGGTAACTGGCTGGCGCATATTCGCAGACGAACCCATTCTGGCCGAGAGTGGTAGAGCGCTCTCGCTGGCGGAGACCCAACGAGTAGTGGCCACCGTTTCATCTGTCTTCACTAGCCTCTACGTAGCTTGGTGCCTAGCCACTTTGCTCGGAGTCCTGTGGCCGAGCGTAGGCCTGCCACGGGGGGCCGCCGCCCTATTCGCCTTGTTGCCAGTGGTCGTACTGTTCGGCGCCATCATCGCCCGCTACTCCGGCGAGACCCCTGAGGGCCTCTATGTTGCTGCTCGAGAGCACCATGAGAGAACGTCGCAGCGGATGCAGGTGGTCGGATCGCGATGGGCGCCTTCAGGCATCGGTCGTGCTCTTGGCATTGCGACAGCCCTCTGGGTGTGTGTCTCGGCCGCAAGCGTCGGCGTGATTTTCCTGCGATATGCGGGTGCCCTGAGCCCGCGAGATGTTGCCTTTCTGGGGGTACTCGGGATCTTCTTTGCAATATGGGGTCTGTTTCCGGGTCTAGCAGCGGTGTTCGTATTCACGATTGCGTTTCCGCCAGGGATTCGGTGGTTGGCCGCCGTGGGTATCGGCATCTTCTGGCTGGTAATTCCCGTGGCATATCTGGTCAGTGGCGTGATCGCGGCCATCGCAGGGGAAGACGCCCTGATCGTCTTCTTGACCTTGCCCGGATTCGTCCTTCCGGGGCTCGTGTGGGTCGTGCCGTGGTGGGCCGGCAAGTATCCGTTGGCTGGTGCTTCGCTCTGGTGGTTGCGAAAGTCCCACGCCGCGACGCAGAGCTACGCGGCTAGCCGGAAGGCGATATTGCGGGACGCGGTTCTCGGAGCACGACCCGGCAGGCGCTATCTTTCAGGTCTTGTGCGTCGCCTGAGGCATCGACTGTAGGCGCTATCAGTGACACCGGCCCGCCAGCTCCCCAGCGCTAGAGACTGACTCCACGCATCCTCCATCGGTTTCGAAACCCGGCTCGATTCCGATAAACCTGGCGACTCTTCCGCCGGTCGCGCGGGGGCGATGGCGACGACCCATAGCGCGGTGAGCCTTGTGCTGCCTGCGACCTATTGAGGAAGCACGGAGGTGCCGAATTGTCCGCTGTGCTGTACGTGGAGATCGTCCCGACGACGAAGGGGATCAAGCGTCGGGTCGAGAAGGAATTCGGCAGCGGCTTCGACGGCGTCGAGAAGCAGGCCAGCAGTGTCTTCGGCCGCATCACCGGCTTCGCGAAGGGCGCCGCGACCGCCGTCACTGGGGCCGCCGCAGCCCTCGCGGGTCTGGCGATCAAGGGGGGCCTTGGACGACTCCTCAACATCGAGGACGCGCAGGCAAAGCTCAAGGGCCTAGGCCACGATGCCGAATCCGTCACGGAGATCATGGGCTCCGCACTGGGCGCTGTGCGTGGCACCGCGTACGGCCTCGACACGGCGGCGACAGTCGCCGCATCGGCGGTTGCCGCAGGCATCAAGCCCGGGAGAGAGCTTGAGAAGTACCTACGACTGACCGCCGACGCCGCGACCATCGCGGGCACGTCGATGGACGAGATGGGCTCGATCATCAACAAGGTCACAGCCAACGGCCGGGCGATGACCGAGAACCTGTACCAGCTACAGGACCGGGGCATCCCCATCATGCAGTGGTTGGCGACCGAGTACGGCGTCTCGCAGGACGCGCTCCGAGAGATGGTGTCGGCGGGCAAGGTCGACGCGGAGACGTTCCGCCGTGTAATCGAGGAGAACATCGGGGGCGCGGCGCTCGCGTCGGGCGATACCACTCGCGGCGCGTTCGCGAACATGCTCGCCGCCGTCAGCCGAGTCGGCGCGAACTTCCTATCCGGCGTGTTCCCCATGTTCCGGGAGTTCTTCGTCGGGATCACCGAGCTCATCGCGCCCCTCGAGGCTCGCGCGAAGGAGTGGGGAGCTGCATTCGGTAGCGCGGTAGATGCTGCCGTCGAGGCGATCGCCGTCGCTCGGGCCGGATTCAGTGGCGAGCTAATGGAGGACGACAGCTTCCTCCCGCTGTCGATCGTGCAACGCCTCATGTCTCTCGGCGAGGGGCTCGCCAACGTCACTGAGCAAGTCCCGAGTCTCATGCCTCTTCTCGCGCCGCTGGGCGCGGCATTCGCCGCTCTCGGCGCGGGTGGACTCGCCGGTGTCTTGGCGAACCTCCCGATCGTGGGCGGGCTGTTCAAGGGGCTCGCTGGCCCTGCCGCGTTCCTGACGGGGCCCATTGGCCTCATCCTCTCCGCCTTCGCGGGACTCGTCGCGGTATCGCCGCAGCTTCAGTCCGCACTCGGCGGCGTGGTCTCGACCGTATTCAGCAGCCTGTCCGGCTTGCTCGAAGCGCTCGCACCGGCACTCTCTTCGATGCTGCCGATCTTCTCGCAGATCGCGATGGTGCTGGCAGGAGTCCTCGCTCAGGCACTAGTGGCAGTCACACCGTTCCTCGGTGACCTCGTCGCGATGGTCGGCAGCCTCGCGGCGCAGGTGCTTCCGATGGCCATGCCTCTGGTGGCGCAGCTCGCTCAGATCCTCTCCGGTGCCCTCGCCACGGCTATCCCGCTCGTCGCTGGCGTCCTGTCGATGCTCATGCCGGTTCTCGGGCAGCTGTTCGAGGCCCTCATGCCCGTAGTCGAGGCTGTATTCGCCCTGCTGAAGCCGGTGCTCGCTCTCATCCAGCCGCTACTAGATCTGATCTTCACTGCGCTCGAGCCACTCCTGCCGGTGATCGCGCCCCTCATCGAGCACGCGCTCACCCCGCTGCTGCTGGCCCTCGAGTACCTGTTGCCACCGATCATCGACGTGGTCGAGGTGATCGCGAACGCGCTCATGCCGATCATCAGCGGGCTTACGCAGATCCTTGGCGGGCTGATCGACTTCCTGGTCGGTGTTTTCACGGGTGACTGGGAGCGTGCGTGGAAGGGCATCGCTGGCATCTTCTCCGGCGTCTGGAACACGATCGTCTCCATCGCAGAGGGGGTCGTGAACGCGGTCATCGCTCTCATCAACGGCCTCATCAACGGCGTGAACGACATCACTGGATCGGTGGGTATCCCGAAGATCCCGCGTATCCCCGGTGTCGACTTCTCGGCCGCACGGCTCGCTGATGGTGCTCTGGTGCCCGCACAACCTGGCGGCATCTTCGCCAACATCGGTGAGGGTCGTCACGACGAGATCGTGATGCCTCTCGCCGGTCCGGTTCTTGACCGGATTCGAGAGGCGCTCTGGGACGGTCGCGAGGGTGCAGAGGCCCAGGGGAGTGACGATCCGCTGCGGATTGCGGACGAGAGCATCGATCGGCTCGCGAACAAGGTCGCGGGCGCTGTCGAGAGTCGCACGCGCGTGCTGCTGCGAAAAGGGGAGGGCCGATGACGCTCGTTCAGATCGCATCGCAAGAGCTCGCACTATCCGGAAACAACTATCCGGGTGTCGCCCTGCGCGCAACGATCTGGCGTGACAACTCCGGGTCCGGCGTCGACGCGGCGGCGAACGAAGAGGACGTCTATGCGAAGGTGATGCTCATCAAGCGGGGCCCGAGCTCCGCAGGCACGAGCAGCTACAACGCGAATGGTGTGTGCTCGGCGTCTGCCGTTGTGAACGGGAGCACTCGCTACTCCTCCGGTGGCCTCAGCTACGACTTCCGTTCGTCATCGGGACGGAACGAGACGGACACCGTCCAGATGCTGTGGGAGGGATGGGTCGCCGTTCCGCACGCCAGCGACGGGAGGAAGACCCTCAACTACTCGGCCCAATGGGTCGGCGACTCGAACCTCGGCAGCCGGAGCGTCTCGGGCTCCGTGTCGCTCCCGCGCATCACAGTTGCGCCGAATACGCCGACAGCGACCGTGGCGACGCGCGTCTCCGACTCGGAGGTCACCGTCGGATGGGCCCAGACCAATCCCGGTCACGGAACGCCGACGTCGAACAGGATCGAGCGCCGCATCAACGGGGGCGCGTGGGCGGATGCATCCACGGTGTCGCCGACTACCTCGGTATCACTCTCGTGCTCCTCCAACCAGCGACTCGAGTACCGGGTCCGGGCGACGAACGGGGCAGGGGCCTCGGCATGGTCGGCCGCCTCTGCGCCCGTGTTCACCACTCCGGCTCTGCCGACGGCATTCACCGTCGCGAAGGATGCGGCGCTCGACATCAACCTCGCGTGGACGCCGAACGTCGGCTACACCGAACACGAGCACGTGATCGAGTGGTCGGGGGACGGCGGCTCGACTTGGGCGCCGCTGGCGACGGTCCCGGCGGGTACATCGACCTTCAAGCACGCCGACCCTGACCCTGCCGAGACTCACACATATCAGGTGCGCGCTCGCGCCACGTCGGGCGGTCTGGCGTCGGAGTGGGTGCGATCGGCCACGGTCCAGCTACTCGCGCCGCCGAACAAGCCGACCATCCCCACCATCGACGCGTACCAGTCGAAGAGCGACGACTTCGTGCTGTCCTGGTCGCACAATCCGGTCGACACGACCCCGCAGTCCGCCTATCAGATGCAGTCGTCGACCGACGGCGGCGCGACATGGGCGACGGGCGAGAAGACGGCCACTCCGACCTCGGCCTACACGGTCGCCGGAGGCACACACGACGCCGAGGTGGCGCTCACGCTCCGAGTCCGCACCTGGGGGCAGGCGACGTCGGGTGGATCCGACGAGATGGGGGCGTCACCGTGGTCGGACCCGGAAACGGTGACGTTCAAGACCCGGCCCGTAGTGACCATCGACCGGCCGGCAGATGGCGAGACGTGGCTCGAGGCCGAGCTCGATGTCGCCCTCGGATTCACGCAGTCCGAGGGCGCGACGTTCGTCCGCGCCGTCGTCACCCTGATGCAGGGAGAGGCGGTACTCGAGCAGATCCTCACGACCACACTCGCATCGACGAAACTCGCGACACGGGTGCTCGACGGCGGTTCGTACATGCTGAGGGTGACCGCACTGGACTCGAACGGCCTCAGCTCTGTAGCGGCCGTCGCGGACTTCGATGTCGCTTACACACTGCCCGTGGCCGCAGGCGTGGGCGTCACCTACCTACGGGAGTCCGGTGTCGCGCAGCTCGATCTCGCGTTCCCTGACCCGGACGAGGGGGAGGCGGCGGCCGCGCGCGTGACCGTCACACGCGCGATCGACGGCGGCCGCGAAGAGACGGTCATTGCCAACTACCCGATCGACGACCCCACACTGACCGTGCTTGACACGACTCCAACGATCCACGGGGCGAACAGCTACAGGGTCCGCACCATCTCGGCCGACGGCGCGGTGGCAGACATAGTCGAACTGCTCGAGACGACAGAGGAGTGGTACGCGTTCCTGTCGACCGGCGAGGGCTTCGCGCGCATCGTCTCATTCCACGGGAACCTGAAGTTCGACTCGAGCCCATCGCGCGCCGTGGCGCTCGTGGTGACCGCAGGCCGCCGGAACCCGATCGCGTTGTTCGGTGAGAACCGATCGCTCGTCGTGTCGGGGTCGGCGTCGCTCGCGCCGGGTGTCGGGTCTGCGCCCAAGGAGATTGACGAGTTCCTGTTGGACGCCGAGATCGTCTGCTACCGCGACCCCTCCGGGCGTCGAATCTTCGGCGCTGTGTCCGGTTCGGTCTCGTCGCCCTCGAGTCGGGTGCAGGAGTTCCGGTACAGGGTAACGGAGGCGTCGTGATTGGACTGCCCGCTGGCGTGCTGCCAGTGCGCGATGTGACGACGCGCGAGATTCTCTACGGATCCCGCACGACGTCGCACCGCTATGAGCTGCTCAAGCACAACCCGGCAACTGGGCGCGATTCGCTCATCGGGGAGCTCGATGGAGTGGAGCCAGGTGGCTCGCTCTCGTGGTCGGTCTCGGCGCGGGTGAAGAAGTCAGGCTCCATCACGGTCCATGATCTCGCCACTGCTGCATCCGGTATGACCCGGATTGCCGATATCGACCTCGTGCAGGTGCGAATACGGCCGGTGCTGGTGATCGAGGGCCTCCCGGAGCAGCCGCTCGGCGTGTACGTCGTCACGGCGTCCCCAGAGGCGTGGACTGCAACCGGGCGCACCTTCGCCGTCGAGCTGCACGACAAGTCGACCGCACTCGATCAGGACGCATTCGACACCACCTTCGTGGCGGAGGCGGGGCTGCCAGTGCTCGAGATAGTGCGCGACATCATCAAGTCGGCAGGCGAGTCCATAGTCATCGACGGATCGGACACGCGGACCCTCGCTTCGTCGCTCGTCTTCCCTGTGGCACCGGAGACGACGAAGCTCACGATCGTCAACGACCTCCTGAAGGTGCTCGACTACACGGCGCTCTGGGTCGACGGCGTCGGCAACTTCAGGGCGACACCCTACGTGCGCCCTGCGGACCGATCGATCCGGTACGCGATGCTGAACGATTCCGATGGGCAGCAGCTCGTGCGCGAGCTCACCGACGGTGAGGAGTCCGTGTATTCGCCGGACTTCAAGCGGGATCGCGACAGCTTCGGAGTGCCGAATATCGTCGTGGCCGTTGCCACTGGGGATGGTGATGCGGAGCCACTGACGGGCTCGTGGTCGAATGACGATCCGGCTTGCCCGTACTCGCGTCTTGTTCCGGACCCCGACAACCCGGGGGAGTACGTTCGCGCGCTCAGGCGAGTGAAAGTGCTCAGCGGGGTCGACGTGCCTGACTTCTCGGCGGAGCCGGATCCGGCCGGGGCGACCGAGGCGCACCTCAGTAGCGTCGCCCGCCAGTCACTCATCGCATCTTCATCGGTTCAGGCGGCGGTGTCAGTGCGCTGCCTGCCTCTGCCCTTGGAACTGCTCGACGCCGTGCGGTTCGAATCGACGCCGGCGGGGGTGGACGCGCGGCACACGGTGCAGAGGGTCGAGATCCCCTTGCGGTTTGACGAGTTGATGAGTGTCGATCTTCAGGAGGTGATCGACCTGTGACTCGGTTCATCTGGGGGACGGTCACCGGGGTGGCACCGCTGCGGGTGCGTCTCGACGGTGAAGATGCAGCGCTGCCGGTCACGCCGGACAGCCTGGTTGACCCGGTGCGTCTGAGTGTCGGCGATCGTGTGCGGTGCGAGTTGTCGACGCGGCAGATCGTGGTTCATGGTCGCTCGGCGGCATCGGCTGATCCGATGGGGTCCTATCGTCTGGTTCGGCGGCTCTACTTCCGCTCGTCCGACACGTTCGACCGCTCGGCGTTCCCGTGGCTGCGTGCGCTGGATGTGCAGGTGCAGGGGGCGGGGAGCGCAGGCGGCGGCAACGGCTCGGGCGGTTCGGGCGGCGGTGGCGGGGCTGGCGGGGAGTACGCGCGCAGCTTCATCACGGACCTCTCTCTGTTGCCGGTGCTGGTGCCGGTGACGGTCGGGGCGGGCGGGATCGGTGACTCGACGGTCGGCTCAGGCGACGGTGGGGCATCGTCGTTCGATGATCTGGTCATCGCGGTGGGCGGGTACCGGCTCTCCTCCCGACAGGCGGGCGGGCTGGGCGGCACGGGCGGCGTGGGCGACCTTCTCATCCGAGGAGGCGGCGGCAGCGGCGGCTCGACCGGCTCGCCGATCGGAGGCGCGGGCGGGGGCTCGTTCCTCGGCACGGGCGGGCGGGGGTTGCAGTCCTCGTCCACGACCACCGATGGCGACCCGGGCGGCGGGTACGGGGGCGGTGGCGGTGGCGGTCGCGGTGACGGCGCGGCCATCGGCGGCGACGGGGCGCCCGGAATCGTGATCGTCGAGCTGTTCGCATGAGGTACGCGCAGGTCGTCGAGGGCCTGGTGGTCAACGTCGTCATCTGGGACGGCGAGGCCCCCTACGGGCCGGAAGGGCAGCTCGTGTTGCCCGGAACGGACATGCCGGTCGGGATCGGCTGGCGATACGAAGGCGGCGCGTGGATCGCGCCTCAGATCATCGAGGAGGACACATGACGAGCACCCTCGCCGTGGCGAAGGCCACAGTGAAGAAGGCGACGCTGAGCTACCTGCGCAAGAACGGCAGCGGCGTGCTGACGAGCTACTGCCAGCAGTTCGTGGGCAACTACTGGGAGACCCACTTCGGCAAGCCGACCCCGAACAGCTACGGGACCGCGAATGCGGCGAACGCCGCCTCGACGGTCCACACGAAGGACTGGCGCAAGGCGAGCCCGGGCGACATCGTGATGTTCGTCGAGAACCACGTCGGGATCTACCTCGGCTCGGGGCTCATGGCGTCCGCGACCGGATGGTCGACCAACGCCGTGAAGAGCCTCGGGAAGAGCGTCTACGTCCACAAGGTCGACGACTACGCGGAGCACCTCACCCTCAAGGGCTTCTCGCACACGAACGGGAAGCGCGAGCGGATCACGGGTCTGACCGATGAGAACGCACCCAAGGCGACGCCCAAGCCGACTGCGAAGCAGCGGCAGGTGAAGTCCACCACGCAGGCGCGGCGGCGGAAGGCGGCGACGACCAGCTCGTCCTACGACCCGAAGCAGAACCTCGCGCCCGGCAAGATCGTCACCCCGAAGGGCTACGTCCGCGGCCAGACGCCCAAGGGCCAGAAGAGCAACATCTGGCTCCTCATCGGGAGCTACTACTCCCACGTCTCCGGCTTCACCGACGCGGGCACGCACGACCTCAAAGACCTCACCCCGCAGCCGACGCCCGACCCGGCACCCGCGCCGGAGCCGACGCCCGACCCGGCACCCGAGCCGACCCCGGAACCGACGCCGACCCCGGAACCGGAGCCGGAGCCGGAGCCCGAGCCCCAGCCGGAGACGCCGGCAGAACCGATCACAGAGGAGGACGCAATGACCGTCACGCATCTCATCAACCCGCCCGAGCTCGACGCAGGCGCGCTCGGCGCTGTCGTCGAGGACGCGAAGACCCGCAAGCGGCTGTACGCCTGGTACGTGATCGCTGCGCTCGTCATTGGTGCCCTCATTACGGGCACCGTGGCAGGCGTCGGCGCGGCCGCGACCCTCGCGACGATGAGCCTGGCCTCGTGGCTCGAGGCATGGGTGATCGTGCTCGCGATCGCCGTTGGTGTCGTCGGGTACGTCGGCCCCTACGCTGCGGTCCTCGCTTCGGCGAACACCCCGACGAAGCAGTGACCCCGGAGATCCTCGGAGGGCTAATCGGTCTGGGAGCGACGCTGCTGACTGTCGGCGGCGTCGCTCTCGGGCACGTCCTCTCTTCACGGGTGCAGCGTCGGGCGACCGAGGTGCAGGCCGTCGCGAACAAGAAGTCCAACGAGCACCAGATGATCGACCAGCTTCAAGAGGAAGTCGGTCGTCTCAGCCAGGAGCTGACTCGTCGTGGTGGGAACCTCGACGAGAGGCTCGAGCGGGTCGACAGACGCAACGACCAGCTGACCGAGGAGCTCACAGAGCGAACCGTGGAACGCGACAAGCTCCGTCAGTACGCGCACGACCTCCGAGGGCACATCTTCGACGGGGAGCCTCCGCCGCCACCCGAGTGGCCCGAGGGGGTGACGAAGTGAGTCGAGACACCGTCGACGAGTACGAGGTGCCCGTCGATCCGATGGACGAGCTGCAATGCGAGTCCTGCCAGTAGGCCGACACCCCCAAGGGCCCGGTGCCCGACCAAGCCCTACCCGCTGCATCCGCATTTATGGAGGTACTTCCCGTGGTAGCTGTCATCTTCCGAAAGGCGGACGTGCTGTCCGGTGTCTCAGGCGCGTGGTGGGTCGCGTGGCAGATGCACCACCTGCAAGCGGGCGACCCGATCGTCTCCGACGGCGCCCGGGGAGCACATGTCACTGCCGACGAGGTGGTCTACGAGCTCGCTCCAACTCCGCCCGGGAACGCGGCGGGGTTGACGGTTCGCCCGGGAGCGGAGACCCACCTCTGGTGGTTCGCGATCCCCGATGTCGAAGTGATCACCGTCGGCGAGCTGATCGATCTGCATCAGGTCGATCCCGACACGCTCGAGCCGCTAGTGCCCCTGCCGCCGTCCGCACAGGAAGTGTTGGCCGAGGCGGCGTCCGCCAGTGCCGCGGCGACGGTAGCAGCGAGCGAAGCGGAAGATGCGCGCGACGCCGCGCAGGGGGCCTCGGTCGATGCGGTTGCCGCATACATGGAGGGGCACCCGAAGGCCGACCTGATGAGCGGCAAGGTGCCGACCTCGCAGCTCCCGCCGCTGGCAGTCTCAGACTTCCTCGGCAAGGTCGACAGCGAAGCCGAGATGCTGGCCCTGTCCGGACAGCGCGGGGACTGGTGCATCCGCAGCGACACCAAGACGACATGGATCATTGCCGACGACGAGCCGTCCGACCCTGACTCGTGGCAGTCGATCGCCTACCCGATCGCACCGGTCAGCACCGTCAACGGCCAGACCGGCGACATCCTGCTCGGCGCTGCCGATGTCGGCGCGCCCACACTCGGTGCATTCGCCGCGATGGCCGCGCTCGCATCCGGGGCATGGCAGCGGTGGACGGGGACCGAGGAACAGCTCGGCGAGCTCGTCCCGCCCTACGACACGAGCAAGCTCTACATCGTCGTGGACATCTGATGCTCCGGCTCGACCAGATCAGCGACCTGTGCGTTGCAGTCGACGGCGTCTCACTCGCTCGGGCGCGTAAGGCGTATGTGGCGGCGTCGGATGGCACAGGTCTCGTGCTCGTCGGCGAGCGGGCCCCGTTGCTACAGCGGACGAACCTCGCAGTGGATCCGCGGGGGACGGCTCTACCTGCTCTGTCGAATCACGATGTCAGGTTCGACCAGAGCCGCTACGGCAACAACGGAAGCTACTCTCTCGTGACCAACGCGGCGGATGGGCCGCTCCCGGAGCTGACCACCTACGTCCGATTCACGCAGACGTCGGAGACGGTCACGACCTATGGTTTCCACCTGACCGGCAACCCTGAGACGGGCACATTCGGGACCGAATACGGATTCCCGGTGACGCCGGGGGAGCGGATCGCGCTCTCGGTGTTCTTGCGTGTCACCGGAGACCCCGCGCCGGTCGGCAGGCTCCGCGTCCGATTCGGCGACGACACGATCAACTGGCGACCCGGGGGAGTCGCTACCGAGATCGTCAGCATGGTCGACGGTGGGTGGGCGCGGATCGGGAACACGTTCACCGTGCCGGCGGGGGCGACGCGATTCGCCGCGTACCTCGTGAACCAGTCCGGGACCAACGGGCCCGGAACCGTGATGGACGCCACCGGGCTCCTCCTCGAGCGGGAAGCCACGGTTCAGTCATTCTTCTCCGGCGCGACCACAGGCGAAGAGCTCGACGTCTACGAGTGGTCTGGTGAAGTCGACGCATCCGCATCGACGTTCGCCCACGATCTGTGGCGTCCAATCTCTTAGGCGGGTCGCGCGCTACGTGAATTCCTCTCGGACCGATAGAGTCTGCGCGGATCGGGAGGACAGCGTGCAGGTTTTCATCAGTTGGTCGGGCAAGCAATCGAACACGGTCGCCGTGGCGCTCCGAGACTGGTTGCCGCAGGTGCTCGCGAGGAAGGTCACTGCGTTCGTCTCGTCGGAAGACATCGACAGGGGAGCGCGCGGCCTCAACAAGATCGCGGACGAACTCGAAGAGTCCCAGTTTGGGATCGTTGTCGTGACGCGGACGAATGTCGGGTCAACTTGGATCAACTTTGAAGCGGGGGCGCTCGGGAAGTCGGTCACCGATGGACGCGTGGCCCCTCTCTTGGTCGGCCTGGCAGACGCCGATCTTGACGGTCCTCTGAAGCAGTTCCAGAACACAGCGGCCACCGACCGTGACGCTGTCTTCGCCCTTGTCACGTCGGTCAACAATGCGAACGTGGATCGCGTGGACCCCGATACCGTGCGCACGTTGTTCGACGTGCATTGGGACGAGTTCGAGGCAGCCGTGGAACGTGCAATGTTGCTCCACACGGCACCTCCGCCGAAACGTAGTCCTGACGACCTCCTTGAGGAGGTGCTAACTACCATTCGTGCGTTGCAGCGGGAGGTGGCGGATCTGCGCGGTGCTCCATCCCAGAGCGAGCGTGAACGCGTGCGCCGTTGGATGGACTCGATGGGATACGACGAGAAAGTCTGGTCGCCGACGAAGTCTCCGAACGTTGAGCGTTTGCGGAGGATCCTGGGTACCTCGGGGGCAGGTGCAAAGATAAGCGCATCTCTGGAGACCGCGGATGTGTATCTAGGTGGTCCACCAAAGCCCATTTCGCAAGAAAAGCTGACAGACATGCAAGCTCTCGCTACGAATCAACAATTGACAATCACGATCTACCTTGTCGACGGCGAGCGTATTATCTTCAGTCCCGACGGAACCCGGACCCGGCTGCATCCGGACGACATTGACCCCATTGGATAGCTTGAGCCATCGTGCCGATGGCGCCCGACTCGTTTTTGACGCCCCCGTGCGCTCCTCTCCGTAGGAGTCGCGCGGGGGCGCCTCTCGTCGTTTGTCAGAAGCCCGTGGTACCGCGGGTCGCGAGGGGTTCCGCGAAGAAGCGGACCCCAGTGGTGGGCATCCCGAGCATCGCCATCGCATCAAGAGCATCCCGCTCGGCATCGCGCCAGGTCCGCGCGAGCAGCCCGTTGTGCTCCTCACCCTGCTCAGCCTTCTGCGCTTCCCGATAGGCAGGAAGCGCGCCGACGATCGAAAGCGCGTCATACATCGGCTCAAGGATCGCGCGGCGCTGCGTGTCGTCGCCGATCTCGATGCCGTTCTCATCCCAACTCGGAGCCCAACCGAGGACGACCCGCTGCCGGGCGCGATCCCGGATCGAGTCGGCGGGGATGAGGTAAGCGTCGCCGTCGCGGGACCTCTGGGCGCCGGCAAGCCGTCCGGATTCGATCTGCTGAAGCACCGCCTGGCGGCTGACGCCGAGGAACCGCATCGCGTCGGCCACAGTGAGCATGGTGTGTCCGTCGGTGAGGGCCTCGCGTACCTCGAACTCCCTCTCGGTGGACGTCTCGACATGCACGGGCTTCGCGTCCGGCACAAGGGTCGCGAGCGCGTTGGTAGCGAGGGCGACGACGGTGCGGGTGGCGACGCCGAGGTCCGGGCCGTCGATGTTGACGCGGACTCCGATCCGATCCGATGCGGGCTCGCTGATCGACGGGTCGAATCCGTCGAGGTGGTCGATCAGGCGGTCCACGACATCGCTCGTGCGTCCGGTCCCGCTGAACTCGATGTAGCTGACGAACGTAGGCACGGGGTTCTCCTTTCTGATGTGGGGTGGGATGATGGTTGGAACCGGGGACCGGGCCACTACCTTTGGCCCGGTCCCCTTTTCGCGGCTACCGTTCAGGCGGCCACTTGAACCCCGCGCGTCTCGCGTCTGCGATGCTGTTCCGCATCGAGCGCCAATCGCTCGCGGTCCCGGAGAAGGTCGCTACGATCCTCCCGTCGTGGCTCACGATCATGTGGCCCCGCTTGGAGATCCGAGTCTCGAAGCCCTGCGCCTCGAGTGCCTTCGCGATCTTCTTCAGTTCCTTGTCCATCTATCCCTCCTTTCCTTGTCGATAGTAATATTCTACCCGCACTAACCTTGCTACGCAACAAGGAAAGTGAGACCAGTGTGCGCCCAATCGCGGGGCGGTCAAGAGGCATAGACCGCGCGTCACGGGCGCCGCTACGATCTGCGCATGCAAGCAGCGATCATCGCGTTGTACGTCTTGGCCTTTGCGCTGCCGTTCGTGGCGCTCCTGCGAGTCGTGTTCGTGAATCGCAAGAGTGCGCCCGCGCCTCCCTCGCCGGAATTCACCGACGATTTCGAAGCTGACATGCACGCCATCGCTCACCAGATTGGCGATTCGATCCGATATGACGCGAAGGTGGAGTTCGGCCTCGTTGGATCGGGCGTCGCGCTCGCGTCGATCGCCGGGATACTCAGCGTCATCGCGCTCTGACCAGTAGTCAGCTGCGACTCTCGAGATCGTCGTGCCAGTACGCAGTGTACGAGCCGGGGGTACCGTCACGTAGATGTTGACGGTGAACGGCCATGCACCCGGCCTTCAGGGTCCGGTAGTAGCCGACGAGCTGCCCTGCCGCGTCCTCGGCCCGGTAGCCGACCTCATCGCCGCGGCGTATCAAGCGGACGGTGCCGTACTCACGCCCGTATTGCGCGACCATCACCCAGACGCAGAGAGCGCGCTCTTCGGCGGCGAGGATTGGGTGCCACTCGGCCGTGGGTTCCCGGCTGCGGCGTTCGTACGCGTCGTGGGCGTCTTGGATCTTGTGATGCACGCCGTCTCCCCGAGTGTCGGGCAGCCCGGCCGCTGCGAAGCGAAGAGGCCGCGCGAACCTCGGAGTTCTCCGTCTTGCGTCGCGCGACCGTGAAGGGATGTTACCGCTGCACGACCGACAGCCAGCGCCGGGACTGTTCAAAGCCGTGCGAGGAGCTCGGCCTTCTTCGTGGTGAACTCTTCGTCGGTGAGCACGCCGGCGTCTCGCAGCGAAGCGAGCTTCGCGATTTGCTCAGTCACATCGACCCCGGGGGCCGCTGTCGGGGCTGGCTCCGGCACCGGTGCGGCTGCGGCCTCGACCGCGGCGTCGTACTTGCCGAGGATGAGGTCAGTGACGACCGTCTTCACGGTCGCGGCCTCGCCGTGCGAGACGCGGAAGTCGATCGTGTTGCCGGACGTGATGATCGAGACGAACGAGTTCATAATGCCATCGCGTCTCGTCGTGACCGAGCTGATGTTCTTCACCGGGATCATCTCGGTTCCGGATTTGCCATTCTTGACGCCAGTCGCGAGAAGACTGAGCCCGCCGGTCATGATGCCCGCCGTGATCTTGCCGCCCGAAACGCCGCGAGGGCGCTCCCATTCGATGCGGTCCCGGTAGATCTGTACCTTGGCGTTCTTGCCTGAGATGTGCGAGGTGAAGCTATACAGAGGGGCGTCGGTCATGGCGACGATCATAGGGGGCTCGCGAGCCCGCGCCGCGGGCGCCCGTGGTCCGTGGTGCGATCCCCTCGCACCGAATTGAGAAGGCGCGAGGGGATCCAGTTTGCGTCGAGGCTGGGCCCGGAGTGTCTATGCGGCCGCGAGCGCAGCTTGCCGCAGCGAGTCGGGGTCGACAGCGGTGTACACCTGAGTGGTCGCGACGCTCGCGTGCCCGAGCAGCTCCTGCACTGCCCGGATGTCTCGCCCCCCGTGCTGGTAGGCGCGAGTGGCGTAGCGGTGCCGAAGCTGGTGGGCGGTCGCGCCGGGGAGCGCCCGCGAGATCAGCTTGGAGACGTACTGGGCGGAGAGGTGACCTTCGACCTGCCCTGGGAACAGGTAGCCGGCGTGGCCGAGGATCTCGGCGGCGAGGTCGTCGGAGATCGGGACTCGGCGCATGCGGCCGCCCTTGCCCTGCACGCGTAGAGACCATCCGAGGAGGTCGCGCTCGACGTCATCGCCCTGGACGAGGGCGATCTCTCGGCAGCGGAGTCCTGCCAGGGCAGCGAGTCGGATCATCATGCGGGTGCGAGGGTCTGCGACGCCCAGGCCGTCCTCGAGGGACGACTCGGGGGCGGGGCGGGGCGAGCCGACGGGTACCCGGACGCGCGGCAGTCGTTCGGCCGGGTTCGTGGTGGTGAGGTCGGAGAGGGTGGCCCAGCGGTAGAACTCGCGCATCGTGGAGCGGAAGCTCTTGACTGCCGATGGTCCCCAGGTGCTGTTGTTGATGTAGTCGACGAGATCGCGGGCGGTTACGCCCCAGGGGTCTATGCCGATGTCAGCGGCGAAGCGACGTAGGTAGTAGCTCCGGAGAGTGATCGTCGGCTTCGGGGACCGACTGGCGGTGAGGTGGTCGAGGTACCCACGGATGGGGCTCGCCCAAGGTGCAGAGGGCGTGACTTGCTGTGTCATCCTCGACTGTGGCACCAGCTTAAGGTGACGTTCACTCCCCATTTCGCGGGCTACCCGTTCGCGTGAAGAATGGCGATCGCATGGTCACGCTCATGCCTCTATTGCTTCGACGGCACTAGGTGCCGGTCGGATCGGCGTGACCGGGGCGACCCATGATCCGTCGGTCACGGGTTCAAGTCCCGTCCGCCCTACGAATGATTCAAAGGGAAGCGCCGCGAGGCCCGTTCTTAGGTTCGGCTGCGTGTCCCCCCGAGAACCGCGTTCAGGCGTGCGAGAGCGGCGGCATCGGCGTGGCTGCCCATTCAATGGCTGTACAGGTTCAGCGTCAGCTGCGCGGACTCGTGGCCGAGCCAGGTCTGCACCGTCTTGACGTCGATGCCGTTCGAGAGCCAAAGAGTGGCGGCCGTGTGGCGCAGGTCGTGAACGCGGCGACCCCGGCACGACTTCGACCAACCGACGATGCGACGCCAATTCGAGTTGTTGAGGCGCATCCCCCGCCGCGAGCGCCCCCGGCTGGGCGGACGGCTCCCGCAAGGGGCGCGGGCTCGTGTTCGCAACCGTCGCTCGTGACCACAGCACGCGGCGGTGGGTCGACGACGAGAGCCCACGAGCGCGCGAGGTCTTCGTCGGCGGCAGAGCCCGAATCCTGGTCGAGCCGTTGACGGCCATTCGATGGCGCGGCGGGCACGTCGTCCTCCACACGGGCGGGCGCGTGCGCATCGTGAACTCCGAGGGCCGCGAGCTTGTTCTCGATGGCGACGAAATCGAGACCCTGACCGCGGAGTCGGGTCGTTGTAGGTATTCCGGCCTGGCTATGAGCCGGGCAGGCTGTCTGTTCGGCGGTCGAACTCCCCTAAGGTGTCCGCATGGCGGAAGTCCTCAGCATCTGGACTCAGTACGGCTATTCGGGTTCGCCTTACTCGACCACGGCGCTGAAGCCAACAGATGCAGACGCCCGATTGTTGGTCGGTCGAGATCACGAACTCGACGTGATCCTGAGTGACCTCGCGAGCGGTGTGCAGCTCGTCGCGCTTGAGGGCGGCTATGGCGTGGGGAAGTCGAGCCTCGCCGCCGTCGCCACGGCGCAAGCCACTTCCTGGAAGCAAATACGGGGCCACACGGTTCGATTCCTTGCCACGAGCAAGCCGCTTGAACTTACCGACAGCGACACAGCCGCCACACTCGAAAAGCGCGCCTATTACCAGATCGCAGCCGCCCTCCTATCAGCCGAAGCGCAATTGAGAGCTGCGGGATTTGGTTTACAGCAGATGGCCGAGTTTCGCGCCTGGCTGAGTTCGCCACAGGCCAGTTCGTGGTCGGCGGGTATTGGCGCGAGCGTACCCTTCGTTGCAGGTGGCAACGCATCGTTTGGCCGCGGCAAGACCATGAATACCAGCCAAGGCTTCACAGACGAGGGAGCAATTGATCTCGTTGACGCCTGGCTGAGAGAGGTCTTCCCAACTCCGCAGGCCGGCGGCGTCATTCTTCTGCTCGACAACCTCGAGAGCCTTGGCAAGCACGCTGGTCTCATCGACGTTTTCGAGTCGTTGAGGGATCGACTGTTCAAGCGTGACGGTCTCCGCTGGATCATCAGCGGAGCCGAAGGAATGGTCGGAGCCGGCCTTCGGACGCAGAAGATGAGCGGAGTATTCGCGGAGCCCATTGAAGTCTTGCCGCTGGATCACACCTATGCGCAACAGGTCATCGAGCGTCGCGCGGAGGTGGTTGAGCAGCGCGATGACGCCAGCTTGCCCGTCTCCCCAGCGGCGTTCGAAGCCGCCTATCTCGCCACGGGCCAGAATCTGCGGTTCACACTGGGCCTAGCTGAGCGCTATTCGTTGCGCAGTGCACCTAAGAAGGTCCTCTGGATGTCAGCGCAAGAGCGGGCAGCGGCGTTTCGGAGTTATCAGATCAATGAGGGCAAGAAAGTCGTGGCTCAACTAACCAAGAAGCTCAACGAAGCCGCGCGCAAGGTCCTGCGCGTTCTGGTGATCGACAAGAACGGCCTCGCCTACCCGAGTGAGTTCGTGGAGTTCGGATACGCCACAATGCCGCCCCTGCTGACGCAATTGAAGGCGCTTTCGGCTCTCGGGCTGATCACTTACACGCCCGACAAAGACGACGCACGTCGGCGGCTGATCGCCGCCACCGACAACGGACGCCTGGTGATCGCCAGCGAGCTGTCGCCCTAGGTAAGTCGGTTCCCACAACGCGTGGCCGTGCCGCCTCGCGCTTGAATGATCACGCCGCGGCTCTCTACGACTCGCCTTCATAAGGCACGCGGCGCCGAACGATGAGGTGCCGAAACCGTGGCATAAGAGACGATGAGGCCCGCGATCCTCTCGATCCGGGCGCCCGATCCGCGCGGCTAGACGTCGCCGAGCTTCGCGTTCGTTCGTCGCTACGAGATGAAGCCACTCCAAGCTCCGCGCGCCGCGAATCCTGACGCCCCTCGCCTATCGAATCGGAGCCACGCCTTCGAGTCGCCTCGAGCAGCGTCCCATCCCACGGCCGCCTCGACCTCCCGCCGAGAAGGCCGATCACCCAGCGTGACGACCAGCATGGCCGGCGGTTTCTCGCGGCCTCGTAGCTCTGCTTCGAATAGGTCATTCACACACACATCACGGAACGAATAGCCGACAACAAGCCAGTGACTGCTGTCCGCGAGGGCACTCGCAAGACCGGTGTACGCGAGAGCGAACGGATACTGCGTTACCGCTCCCGTCTTGTCCCGTTGGTTCGCGAGCACAACCGCGGGACGCAGGGCGGTTCGTCCTCGTCGTACCGTCTCCCATGGTCGATAGGTGCCCAGGAAGGTGGTGTCGAGCTTGTAGAAGCTCTTCCCGTTGCCCCAGAAGTTCAGCGAGCCATGTAGTTGGAGCAGGTGCACGCGAGCGTATTCCGGGAAGTCGAGCGTGCGCCTCAGCATCGGCACTTCGTGCTTGGTCGTTTTGCCGGTTGTGACTGTGCCCTTCCGCCACCCGTGGCCGAGGTCTGCAAGTTCCGGCTTGCAGGTTTCGAGCAGCGCGCTCAGCAAGAGAGTGTCGTAGTTCAGATTGCCGAAGGTGACGACCCCATCAAAGGCACCAACGATTGCGTGCGTTACCTCGTACATCTCGCCCATGTCGTCTGAGTAGGCCCGGGCCTGCTCGAAGATGACCTCCAGAACATGGCTCACGCCAGCGTCGCGAACCTGCATCGCGAACTCAGCAGCCTTCTCGATCGCGGCAAGGAGTTCGGGGTTCTCAGATTCGACGAGGTCAGCCATCTTCTTGAGGTCTGCGAGCATCGAACTCTGACCACCAAAGGCGCCGACGATGTTCTCGAAATCTGAGTAGTCGGCTTGTCCGCTGGCGCTGTACGAGTCAGCGATCTTCTTCATGGCGTCGGCGACAGCTTCGTCTACCCCCTCGGTGCCGCTCGCCATCCGCTTCAGTACTTCTTCTGAGATGCGCCCGAGGCCCAGCTCCGGGTTGAACGCGATACTCAGGCCGTTTCCAACGAGAACAGCGGCATTTCGGGCATCAGGACCCGGCTTACTCATCGACCAGCGATTCATGGTTCATGAGCAAAGGTTGGCATAGAGCCCTCGGCGGCTCATACCAAAAACGATCGGATTATGCGTGTAGGCATCCACCTACTCGAGGCCCAGACTTCCAAATGAAGCAGTCGTGGACGACTTTCACGGCTACGCCGGTAGGCGCAGCCAACGCGGTCGGCAATCCCTTGATGCGCTGGGTCGGTCTCCTAGCCTGGCCGGCTACTAGCTGGCGCTAGTCGGAGCCGGCGATCTGTGCCCGGGCCCCGTCGTGACGCCCGCCGGCCCTCACGCGCGCGATCCCCAGGTTCGAGACCACCACATCGGTTCCCTAGCCGGGCCATCGTGAGCCGCTAGCGTCATCGGCATGAACCCGATCACCGGCGTCCCGACCTGGGTGGACTACATGCTTGCGGCTGCGGCGATCCTCGGCGCGATCGCGTGGCCCCTCGTCGTGATGGTGGTCCTCCTGGCGTTCCGGAAGCCGCTGCGCGATGCCCTGGAGCACCTGATTGAGTTTCGCTTCGGCAACGCGACTGTAAAGTTCGATCGAGCCGCCGCAGACGTGAGCGCCAACCTGATCGAGGCCATCGCCGACTCGGACGCCGACGCTTCTGAGGAGCCCGACGTCGGCGATGTGAGGCCGCGTCCGCAGCTCCGTGACCTCTACGCCGCCAAGGCCCAGGAGAACCCTCTCAATGCACTGCTGGAGGGCTTCATCGCAATCGAGGTCTGGTTCGACCAGCTACTCACCGAGCGCGGCGAGAGCACGCACGAAGGCGCCCGGAAGCGGAGCGTCCAGGAGATGGCGGCCATCGCCGTCGAGCGCGGCTTCCTCCCACGCCAGTTGCTCGACACGGTGCAGGGTCTCGGCATCGTGCGAGACCTCGCGATCCGCGATCGAGAGAAGGTGACACCGAATCAGGCGCGGGAGTTCCTGCTACTCGCGGATGCCTTCCTCGGTTACGCCGACCTAGAGGCGCGCAAGACGGCTAAGGAGTCGAAGCCGTGAGCGAGGCCGACGCCTGGCTGGCGTTCTCGCGAGCCGCCGACATCCTCACAGTCCTCGCGGCAGCAATCGCGATTTTAGGTGTGCTCGCGGCATGGCTCTCTCGTCCGAGGCTGACGATTCATCCGTTCGTCGACCAGTCAGGGCTGACGGTCTCCATCATCAACTCCAGAGGCTCTCGCCCGGCGTACAACCTCGACTGGGTTTGGGAGGGTCTCAACGATCTGGGCGAAGCCCGGCACGGCACCGGCGAACCGTGGCAGAACTCACTGCACCCGGGGGAGGGGCGCACGCTCTACCTGTATGCGGTCAACACCAATCTCGATCATGAGGCCGATGCCCGAGATGTCACGCTGCCGCAACTGGTGCCCGACGAAGGTGCGCTCGTGGTCTTCCGGTGGAGGCACCCGGTGCTGACGTGGGTGCGCGCATGGGTGATGCTGCGCTGGACTCGAACTGCAAGGGAGGCAAGCAAGCCACCGGAGGTCCTACGAGGCATGGCAGCGTGGTGCGCCTACAGGACGGCGCACAAGTACGAGCGGAAGACGCGCAAGGGCTAGGTTCGACTGCGCTCGTGGCTCGGCCAGAGTCTGAATTTCTTCAGGGACTTCCTCAGCTCGGCTAATCTCGGCTGACGTCAAATCCGGATTCGGTCCGAAAGTGTCGAGATCTCGCCGAGTCTCTTGTCGGGTGTGATCGGGCGTGAGGTGCCTGGGAGTCGCCGTCGGTCACGGGTTCGAGTCCCGCCCGCGCTACCACTCGGCTACCGCAGGTCCCGGATCCGCGCCGCGAGCGACGCATCCGCTCCGGTACGGCGCTCCCAGCCGACCGCGATCACGAGCAGCACGAGTCCTGCCGTCGCGAGGGTGATCCACCACAGCAGGGGGCTGATCTCGTCTCCCAGCTGCACGAGGAAGACCACGAGGATCTCGATCGGCAGCGCCGCGATCCCGAGGATGAACGGCGCGGCCAGCGTCTTCCGCGCGCCGATGAGTACCGCGACCAGCGCCATCGCGACCACGAGGATCGCGCGCCACGTGTCGGGCGAGGTGAACGTCGCCATCACCGACGGCAGCAGGGTCGCCACGATGCCGGGCCCGAGTAGGCGCCACGAACCGGTCGACGCGAGCGGCCACGAGTTGAGGCCCGGCTTCTCGTCCGCGAGAGTGCCGCGCACGAGCACGATCGCTCCCACCAGGGTCAGAGCGAGCCCGAGCGGTAGAGAGAAGCCCTCCACCCGCAGCACCTCGCGCGGGCTCCAGGCGGCAACCGCCGTCACCCAGGCGAGCGCCCACTGGAACCACACGGGCGGGAAAGCCGGCCGCGTCTCGCGTGCCCGCCAGACGGTCGCGATCATCGCCACGAGGAGTGCCAGCTCGAGGCCCCAGAGCGTCCAGATCGCCAGCGGGTTCGCATCGACCGCCCAGATCGTGCCCCCGACGAGCAGTGCGAGCCCCGGCGCCGTGAGCCAGCGCGAGCTCGCCCCGCCGGTGCGCACGATCCGTGCCACGGCGAATGCGATCGCCGAGGAGACGAGCGAGAACCCGAGGGCCGCGATGAGCGGATGCGCTGCATCCACCGGCCCCGCATCGAGTCCGATCCCGACCCGGATCGCCTGCACGGTGCCCGCCGCACCTGCCACGACCGCAGCCGCGAGGATCGGCAAGCGGATGCTCTCGAATCGCGTCGCGGAGACGCCGGGCGCCCGGGTGAGCAGCGCGCCCACGACGACGAACACGACTCCTGCAGCAAGCAACGCGCCGACGCGCCAGTACCCGACCATCACATCACCCGAGGTGGCCCCGCCCGCGAGCAGCCCGAGTGACGGCGCGATCGCCGCGCCGAGCCCGGTGGTCACGAGTGCCGCAGGGGCGCGCCGCTCGCCCGCACCACGGGCGAGGAACACGACGCCCACGACGATCGCGGCGATGGCCGGCGGGAGCACATAGGGCTCCACCACGGCGATGCCGATCATGGCCCACGCGCACCAGAGCGCGCCCGTCCATGCGGCCGCTGCCGTCCACCATCCGTAGGTGCGGCGCAGCCACAGCCCGGATGCCGCTGCACCGATACCCAGCACCAGCAGCACCACGAAGGCGATCTCGAGCCCGGCGGCGATGCGCACGAGCGCCAGCACCACCGCGACCGCGCCGGTCACGAGAGACGACACCTCGATGGCGAGTTGCACCGCAGCGGCGGCCCTCTCGCCGTCAGGGCGGCGCGCGAGCACCGCGCGCAGCAGCGCCGACCCGGGGAGTGCGCACGCCACGAGCACAGCGATGACGGGCAGCGCGTACGGCGAACCGCTGCCCGGCAGCTGAGCGGTGAGACAGACCACGACGATCGCCGCCGTCGGAACCAGAATGGCCGCGGCTCCTGCCCGCAACTCGACGACGGATCCCGAGCGACGCGTGCCGACGAGCGTTGCGGCGAGCACGAGCACGACGCCCACCGAAAGGGCAGTCCACCAGCTGCGCTCCGACAGCACGGTGGCGACGCTCGCGATGAAGGGGACCGCGGCGACTCCGAGGGCGGCGTACCAACTCGCCACGGGGAGCCAGGAGCCGATGCTCACCGCGAGGACTACGACGGCGGCCGCGGAGGTGACGAGCGCGAGGATCCCCAGCGGTTCGAGGACGGTGAGACTCAACGCGGCCGCACCCGCCACCAGCGCATACCCGAACCCGACGGCGGTGTGGGTCGAGCGAACCCGCGGGGGAGCGGTCCGTGCGGCGAGGGCGAGCACCGCGACCGCCACTGCACCCGTGACCGACGCGGTCGCCTCGTCCGGCCAAGAGAACGCAACCGCTGAGACGAGAGCCCCGTACCCGATCGCGTGGATCGGCAATCGCGCTCCGAGGTTCGCGGTCCGAAGCGGCGTGAACACCGCCAGAGCGATGAACGAGACGGCGGCGAGCGCGAGCGCGAGCCCGATCGAGATCGTGAGCGGAGCCGCGACCGCGAGCGGCAGCCCGAGCACCGCGAAGACGGCCAGCCACCGGGCGAGCACGGTGATGACCGCGCGAGCGCTCGTCCGTCCGGTTCCCCGCCCCAGCACCGCGACGCCGCCGGCGATGATGAGGAGCCCGGCAACCGCCGCAAGCGCCCATCCCGCCGCTGACGGCTCGATCGCCTCCGCGAATCCTTGCCAGCGCGAGAAGAGCAACAGTAGCGACCGGCCCGTCAGAAGCACCCCGATCGGCACCGCGACGACACCGGCGGCGGCGAGCACGGCGACCGCCAGCGGCACGCGGTGCACCGACCCTGTCCGGCGGATCACGCCCACCGCCACAATCGGCATAGTCACCGCGACCGACGCGAGCAGAACCAGCCAAGGATCGTCGGTCGCGATCGGAACCGCCGTGACGAGCACGACGAGCCCGGCCGAGGTGAGCAGCCCCGAGACGGCGCTCCACACGGCGGGCACGATCCGGCGCGTGGTGAGGAACCCGAGCGCGGCCAGCGTGAGCAGCACCACGGCACCCCACACCGACTCCGAGCCCCGGAATCCGCTGGGCGCGGCGCTGACAGCCAACGGGATCGCCGTGATCGCGCCGACCGCCTGAATCACCCCGAGCGTCGCGGCGTCGGCAGACAACGAGTGCCCCAGTTTCCGCACGAAACGAGGAAGCAGCTCCAGCAGTCCCCACGCCAGAGCGACGACGCCGATGTGACCCCACGCGGCGGGCCAGGCGGAGCCCCCAGCCGTCGACTGCTCGCCGATCGCGTAGCCGAGAAACGCGGGCACGATCGCGATGCCGACGAGGCCGGACCAGATCCACACACGCATGCCCGTGCGCACACCCACGGCGAGCAGCGCACCGCCGCTCACCGCGAGACCCAGCGCGCCGAAGAACCAGGCGCTCACGTCGTCGGGGGCGGCGTCGGAGAACGCCCAGATGTCCAAGGCGAGGAAGACCATCGCGAGCGCGCCGATCGCCTCCGAGGAGAAGGCGAGCCCCCGACGTCGGAGCCACCACGCGCCGCCGAGGAAGACCGCGGTCACCACCGCGATGATCGTCGTGCGGGTCGCGAAGTCGGTGAGGTCGGGGTTCAGGAAGGTAAAAACGATGGCGGCGACGCCGAGCAGACCCGCACCGACGACGGCGAGCACCGACTGCAGGCTGACGGCCGACCGGGGTCGATCCGGGGTGGGGACCCAGGCATCGGAGGCAGCGGGATACGGCTCGCGGGGATACGACTCGCTGGGGTCCGACGTTCCGACATCCGGTGAGGCAGCCGCACCGACGGCCTCGTGTGTCGAGGCCCCCGGCGCATCGGCGGTGGGCAGCGCATCGATCAGCGCCTGGCGTTCCCGCAGAGCGGCGACCGCCGCCTGAGACGCGCTCCACACTCCGGCACCGCGCTCGTCGCGAAGATCGACGTGGCACCTCGCGCACACCCCGTTCTGCACGGCCGGGGCTCCGTGCCACAGCCGGGTGTCGCAGCGGGGGCACTGGGCCGTGTCGAGCAGGAAACGGGCGACGTCCTCGGTCCAGGTCATGTCCGGAGCCTAGCCAGCGGCCAGGCGGCGCTCGTCCGCCGCGCGGTTGATGGGGATGGATCGAGCGAACGAGGAAATACTCCCGTGTCAGGCGCCGTTGAACCCGTGGAGTCGACAAGGATGGACCGCATGACCGACACCGCTGCCGCAACCGTTTCGCAGACCCCCGAAGAGCAGCTCGCGTACTTCCACTCGCGCCGAGAGCTCGCGGTGGTGCAGCCGCAGGGCAGCCTCGCGCTCACGACCACGCAGGTGATCGACACGCCGCAGACGGTGTGGGGCGTTCCCGGCACCTGGGCTCCGCTTCCCGAGGGCGAGTCGGGCGTGAGCCTCACGGCCGAGGCGTCCGACGGCATCCAGGTCGACGGCCAGCTCGTCGACGGCACGGTCAGCGTTCGCGGTCGCGACTCGGCCGAGCCGTCGAACATCCGCTTCAGCGACACCGTGAGCGGATTCGTCATCGCCCAGGAGGGCGGCTTCTACGCGGTGCGCGTGTGGGACGCCCAGTCGGAGGCGATCCAGGAGTTCGGCGGGATCGATGCGTTCGACTACGACCCGTCGTGGGTCATCACCGCCGACTGGTCGGTCAACCCCGAGGGCACGACCATGGGCTTCGAGCACCTGAAGTCCGACGGGCAGACCCGCGAGGAGGTCGTTCCCGGGCGGATCACCTTCACGCGCGACGGCGTCGACTACGACCTCGCCGCGTTCAAGTCGGGGCGCGCGCTGCAGCTCGTCTTCGCTGACAGCACGAACGGCGACTCCACCTACAGCGTGGGCCGCTTCCTGTTCGTCGCCCCCAACGCGGATGGCACCATCACGCTCGACTTCAACCGCGCGATCTTGCCGCCCTGCGCCTTCAGTTACGCGTTCAACTGCCCGCTGCCGCCGAAGCAGAACCGCTTCCCGTTCGCCATCGAGGCGGGTGAGAAGAACGCCGTCAAGAAGGACGGCTCGCTGCTTCACTGACCGCGGCGAGCACGCGCGCGGTCTCGGATCCCGTGCGCGTGTTCTTCACACCGGCGCGCGACCCGGCGAGCTTCGCCGTGATGTGCTCGTCGATCGTGACCGGGTCGTAGCGGTCGGGGTGCTCCGCGTCGACGCAGCCGGGAAGCGTCGAGACGACCGCGTCCCAGTTGCCGTCGTGGAAGAACGCGGCGGATCGCCGACGCTCGATCGTGCCGTCGACGATCGGCGGCTTCACCCGGTGCAGGGTCGACATCCACCGGTCGTTCGTCCAGCGTCCGGTGAGGTCGCCCAGGTTGATGAGCAGCGCGCCGTCGATCGGCATGACGTCGTGCCATCCGCCGTCGGTGCCGAGCACCTGCAGGCCCGCGACCTGATCGGCCCAGAGGATCGTCACGATCCCGAAGTCGGTGTGCTCGCCCATGCCGGTGAGGTCGCCGTCGAGCGTGACATCGGTCCCCGCCGGGAGGGCGTAGTTGTTCATGCGGAGCACGTCGATCGAGTGCGAGGTGTACGCGTCGAAGAAGCCCTCCGGCAGTTCGAGCGCGTCGCAGAACGCCCGCACCATCGTGCGCGCCACACGACTGGCCTCGCGGTAGTACCGCGTGACGCGCTCGGCGAAGTCGGGGGCGTCCGCATCCGGCCACACGTTCTCGGGGTAGTGCTCCTCGGGCAACCCGGCGTCCGGATGGTCGCTCATCGCGTCGCCGATGTTGAAGGCCTCGAAGAAGTCGTTCATGCGGTTGGCGGATTCCACTCCGAGCGAGAGCGAGAGTGACTCGGTCTTCGGGGCCGTGTACCCGCGGTTCACCTCCGGAGGCGTCACGTAGCCCTTCTTCACCTCCAGCGGCAGCGCGAAGAAGTCGTCGAGCGCGGATGCGAGCCCCGCGATGACCTCCTCGGGCACGCCATGCCCCGTGATCTGGATGAATCCGACCTCGCGGCACGCGGCGTCGAGCGCTCGCGCGACCGCGGCGCGTTCGCTGTCCGTGCCGCCCACGACGTACGGCGAGATGTCGACAACGGGGACTTGGAACACCATGGCGTCACCCTACGCCGCGCATGTTCCGGCGAGGTTTCGCTCACTCCGCGTCGTCGGTCGTCCCCGCCTCGGATTCGTACACCTCGACGACGAACGAGCTGAACGCGTCTGCGTCGTCGACTTCGCCCGTGTATGCCGTGCGATCGCCGAGCAGCAGTGGTGTCGACTCGAGCGTGCCCACGTCCGACAGCGGGACTCCGCCTTCCGTCACCCGCGACGTCGCCTTCTCGACCCACTGTCGGAAGCGCACCGAGGTGATGCAGCTCTCGAGGTCGTCATCGACGTACCCGGCGTTGCGCACCAGCATCACGAGCTCGTCGTCGGTGAGCGGCTGGTAGGCATCCTCCAGGCGTGCGGAGGCCAACGCCGTCACGACATCGAGCACGCCGTCGGGCTGATACTGCGCCATGCATGCGATGAGGTTTGCGGAGCGGATCGAGTAGTCATCCGCGGGCGCCGTGTCGATCATGGCGACGGGATGTATCTCGAAGCTGAGGTACCCGGCGTCGAGCCACTGGGTGAGGGTGTCGGAGATCGTCGAGATGAGGGTCGCCGAGTCCTTGTCGGCGAAGTCGACGTAGAGCGTCAGGGCCGGGATGCCGTCGGTCTCGTCGATCGCGGTGGGATGCGGGGACTCACCCGCCTCGAGGCGAGCCGTCGACACGACCGATGCCGTCGTGCCGTCACCCGTGAACAGGATCCCGTCGCTGGCCATGTTCTCGGGACCGGCTGCGGCTTCCCGAGCGTTCGCGTTCACGGCCGCGGTGCCGGCGACGGCGATGAGCGCCGTGGCGGCGGCCACGCCGGAGATCAGCAGGATGCGGTTCCGAATCCGTTGGCGTCGAAGTCGTGCGCGCTTGATCGCCGCGCCTTCCCGCGATCGCTGGATCTGCTCGCGCTTGGAGAGCTTGCGCCGCTGCTTGCGGCTGAGTGGGGTCTCGCGTTCGGGCATCAGGGGGATGCTCGACGCGGTCGCTGGGCGCTTCGTCAGTCGGAGCTCGGAGGACGCTGTGAGCGTGCGCGCCGTGAGCGCCACGTCGCGACCACGAGGGCGCCGATCAGCGCGCCGGAGGTGTTGGCGACCACGTCCTGGAGGGTCGCGAACCGCTCGGGCAATGCGAGCTGGACTGCTTCGATGAGCGCGCTCGTCGCGAGACCCGCGAGCGTCGCCGACCACACCCGCATGCTGTAGGCGGTCATCGCGAGGATCCCGAACGGGACGAACATCGCGATGTTCGCGGCGAACTCCAGGATCGCGTAGACCGTCGCGAAGGGGATGCCGAGATCGACGAGCCACCCGGCCGCGAACCCGACGAGGCCGGAGACGGCCTCCGCGTCCGGCTCGGGCGTCCACACCACGAATCCCACCGCGACGAGATAGATCGCGAACACGATCCGAAGCAGCAGAAGACGCACCGATACAGGCTATCCATCGGTTGAGGGTGAACCTGAGCGTCACCGGCTGCGACGATGATGGTGCCATGTTCGTCGCGCTGAGCGCCCCCTCCGAGGGGCGTGTGGAGGTTGCGACGCTCGATGCCGATGCGGTCGAGATCACGCGCGAGACGATCGACCGCGGGCGGCTCCCCGAGCTCGTCCGCGAGCTCGAAGGCGATCGTCCACGGTGGGTCTGGGCGGATACGGCGAGGTGGTACCCATCGCTGCTCGCGGCCGGAACCCGCATCGAACGGTGCGTCGATCTGCGGATGGTTCGCCTGCTCCTACGGAACTCCGTCAGCACGCGCGATACCCGGCTTGCGTCGGTTCCGCGCGATCGGTGGGACGTCCCGGCCTCGTCGACAGGTGCGTCCGACGCCCTGTTCGAGCTGGAGGCGCCCGCACCCGACGACGACCCGGTCGAGGAGCTGCGGATGCAACGCGCGGTCATCGCCGAGAGCGCGAGCCCGGGTCGCCTGTCACTGCTCGCGGCCGCCGACAGCCTCGGCGCGCTCGTCGCCGTAGAGATGCGGTTCGCGGGATTGCCGTGGGATCGCGATCGGCACGAGGGCATTCTCACCGAGCTGCTCGGACCACGTGCTCCCGGAGCACGGCCCCGCCGTATGGAGGAGCTGGTCGGCTCGATCCGGGAAGCCCTCGATGATCCCGAGGTGAACCCGGATTCGCCCCCGGTGCTGCTGCGGAGTCTGCAACGGGCGGGCCTGCAGGTTGCGAGCACGAGCCGGTGGGAGTTGCGTGGCATCGAGCACCCGGTGATCGAACCCCTGCTGGCCTACAAGAAGCTCGCCCGGCTCTACAGCGCCAACGGCTGGGCGTGGCTGGATGAATGGGTCGCCGACGGGCGGTTCCGACCGGTGTATCTGCCGTCGAGCGTCGTCACAGGACGATGGGCCTCGGAGGGCGGAGGCGCGCTGCAGCTTCCGAAGCAGATCCGTGGGGCCGCCGTCGCCGATCCCGGCTGGAAACTCGTCGTGGCGGATGCCGCCCAGCTGGAACCGCGGGTGCTCGCGGCGATGTCCGGTGATGCCGCGATGGCGCGTGCGGGTCAGGCTCACGACATGTACGAGGGGATGGTGAGCGCGGGCGCTGTCGAGACGCGCAGCCAGGCGAAGTACGGCATGCTCGGCGCGATCTACGGAGGCACCGCCGGCGAGTCGGGGCGGATGCGTCCTCGGATCGAGCGCGCGTTCCCGCGTGCCATGGCGTTCGTCGAGGACGCCGCGCGCGCGGGGGAGCGGGGCGAGGTGGTGAGCACCTGGCTCGGGCGCAGCTCGCCGCCCGGGCACGCCGCGGGCTACGACGAGACGCGCTCACCGGAGGACCGCGACCGCTCGAGGAGCGGTCAGCGGGCGTGGGGGCGGTTCACGCGCAACTTCGTGGTGCAGGGCACGGCTGCGGAGTGGGCTCTGTGCTGGATGGGCGGTCTTCGCCGCGTGCTCTGGGAGTTGGGCGAGGAGGGGGCGTTGCTCATCGAGCGACCGCACCTCGTGTTCTTCCTCCACGACGAGCTCATCGTCCATACGCCGGAACGATTCGCGGAGGAGGTCGCGGAGGCCCTGCGAGCGTCGGCAGCGGAGGCGGGGCGCATCATGTTCGGCTCAGCACCCGTGGAGTTCCCGCTCACGGTCGCGATCGTCGACACCTACGCGGATGCCGACTGAGAGCACACGCCGAACGACATGCTTGTGATTACGGGGATTCACCGGGCATAATTGCCCCAAGCAACAGCGAACGTACGTCAGGTCGATGGGGAAGTCGCATCTGACGAACGGAGAGAAAAGTGGCTGCTGCGATCGCGCGCGGAGTGGTGTACGTCCACTCCGCTCCTCGTGCTCTCTGCCCTCATGTCGAGTGGGCGGCGGGTCGAGCCCTCGGGCGTCCGGTGAGCTTCGACTGGCGCCCGCAGCCGGTGCTGCCCGGCGCCCAGCGCACGGAGTACTTCTGGGAGGGGCCTCGGGGTACCGGCGCCATCCTGGCGTCTGCACTGCGTGGGTGGGAGCACCTGCGCTACGAGGTCACGGAAGATGCCGGTCTCGGCACCGACGGCGGCCGTTGGATGCACACGCCGGACCTGGGGGTCTTCTTCGCTCAGACCGACACGGCAGGCAACACGGTGATCCCCGAGGATCGCGTCCGCGCGGCGATGGAATCGGCGGGATCCGACGCCTTCGAGCTGCACCGTCAGCTCCGCGTCGCACTGGGCCAGGCGTGGGACGACGAACTGGAGCCGTTCCGCTACGCGGGCGAGGACAGCCCGGTGATCTGGCTGCACAAGGTCGGCTGACCGCGAAGACGCGGGAGGGGAGCGAGATGATGGTTCAGACGGACGCGATCGACATCCGCAGGCTGCTCGACGAGCTCGAGGAGCCGCTTATCCAAGTCACCGAGGTCGTGCAGTCGGAGAGCGACGACGACTTCGACGGGGAGTGCACACTGCACGACGGCTGCCGCGTCATCCGCTGACGACGCGCGGCGCCCTCGGCCTGAGTGGATCAGACAGAGCGGATGGCGACGACGGCGTTGTGGCCGCCGAAACCGAACGAGTTGCTGATCGCGAGTTGAGGCGCGTCTCCGAGACCCCGCGGCGACGTGACGACGTCGAGGGGGATCTCGGGGTCCTGCTCGGTGAGGTTGATCGTCGGCGGGGCGAGACGGTGCTGCACGGCGAGGATTGTGAAGATCGCCTCGAGCGCGCCGGTGCCGCCGAGCAGGTGACCGGTGGATGCCTTGGTCGCCGACACGGGGATGTCGTGTACGCGGTCGCCGAAGACGGCCAGGAGTGCCTTGTACTCCGCGATGTCGCCCACGGGGGTGCTCGTCGCGTGCGCATTGATGTGCGTGACGTCGTCGGGAGTTGCGCCCGCCTGCTCGAGCGCCGCACGCACCGCGCGCGACGCCCCCCAGCCCTCGGGGTCGGGCGCCGTGATGTGGTACGAGTCGCTCGAGACGCCGCCGCCGGCGAGCTCCGCGTAGATGCGTGCTCCACGCGCCTTCGCGTGCTCCTCGGTCTCGAGCACGAGCGAGGCAGCACCCTCGCCCATCACGAACCCGTCGCGAGTGGCGTCGTAAGGTCGCGACGCGGTCTCGGGGGAGTCGTTGCGCTTCGAGAGCGCCTGCATGGCCGCGAAGGAACCGATCGTGATCCCGTGGATAGCCGACTCCGTGCCTCCCGCGATCACGATGTCGGCGAGGCCCTGCTGCAGGTGGTCGTACGCGTTCGCGATCGCTTCGGTGCTCGACGCGCAGGCCGAGACGTCCGTCCGCGCGAAGGCTCGCGCGTTGAGGTTCATCGAGACCGCGGCGGCGGCCGCGTTCGGCATCAGCATGGGGACCGTCATCGGGAGCACGCGTCGCGGGCCCTTGGCCTTCAGCGTGTCCCAGGCGTCCAGGAGCGTCCACACGCCGCCGATCCCGGTGGAGTAGTCGACGCCGAGGCGCTCCGGCTCGATCTCGGGTGCGCCTGCATCGGCCCACGCCTCTCGGGACGCGATGAGCGCGAACTGGCTCGACGGGTCGAGGCGCTTGATCTCGGTGCGCTCGAGGACCTCCTCGGGGCGCACCTTCGCCTCTGCCGCGAAGGTGACGGGCAGGCCCAGTTCCGCGACCCACTCGTGGGTCAGCGCGCGGGCGCCGGACTCTCCTGCAAGCAGTGCGTTCCAGCTGTCGGAGGCGGTGCCGCCGAGAGGGGAGGACGTGCCGATACCGGTGACGACGATCTTCTTGGTCATTCGAAGTGCTCCGAGGGGTGGTAGAACGCGCGCCGCGGGGTCTGCGGGCGAAAGGGATCGGGCGGGGACGAGGTCAGCCCCCGCCCGTCATCGACTAGCTCTGGGCGTTGACGATGTACGTGACGGCGTCGCCGACGGTCTTGAGGTTCTTGACCTCTTCGTCGGGGATCTTCACGTCGAACTTCTCCTCGGCGTTGACCACGATGGTCATCATCGAGATCGAATCGATGTCGAGGTCGTCGGTGAACGACTTGTCGAGCTCGACGGTGTCCGCCGCGATTCCGGTCTCGTCGTTGATGAGCTCCGCGAGGCCGGCGAGGACTTCTTCGGTGGACAGTGCCATGTTGATTTCTCCTAGGGGTGTCGAGTGACCGGGGACAAGTTTAGGGGAGGCGCACCACTTGGGCCCCGAAGACGAGGCCCGCGCCGAATCCGATCTGCAGCGCGAGCCCTCCAGAGAGCTCCGGGTGCTCCTCGAGCGCGCGGTGGGTGGCGAGGGGGATCGAGGCGGCCGAGGTGTTGCCGGTGGTTGCGATGTCACGCGCGATCGCGACCGAATCGGGCAGCGCCAGCTGCTTCGCGAACTCGTCGATGATGCGCATGTTGGCCTGGTGCGGCACGAAGAGCGCGAGATCCTCGGGCTGAACCCCGGCGACCTCCAGTGCCTGGCGCGCCACCTTGGCCATCTCCCAGACCGCCCAGCGGAAGACGGTCTGGCCCTCCTGGCGAAGGGTCGGCCAGACCTTCTCGCCGTCGCGGTACTCCACGAGGGTTCCGTTCATGCCCACGGCGTCCGCCTTGGAGCCGTCCGATCCCCAGACGGGCGCGGCGATGCCGGGCTCATCGGAAGGGCCGATGACGACGGCGCCCGCGCCATCGCCCAGCAGGAACGAGATCGAGCGATCCGTCGGGTCGACGATGTCGGAGAGCTTCTCGGCGCCGATCACGAGCGCGTTCCGGGCAGCTCCCGCACGGATGAGTGCGTCAGCCTGCGTGACGCCGTAGCTGAAGCCAGCGCATGCGGCGTTCTCGTCGTAGGCGGCTGCCGGGTTGGCGCCCACCCGATCGGCCACGACCGCGGCCATCGAGGGCGTCTGCTGGACATTGCTGATCGTGGCGATGATCACGAGGTCGATCTCGGCAGGATCGATGCCGGAACGCTCGATGGCTTGCTCGGCCGCCGCGGTGGCCAGATCAGTCGCGCTCAGGTCGTGCGAGGCACGGGTGCGGGTCACGATCCCCGTGCGCTGGCGGATCCACTCGTCGCTCGAGTCGATCGGGCCGACGAGGTCGTCGTTGGGCACGACGAGGTCTCCGCGTGCGGCGCCGTAGCTGTAGATCCGGGTGTACCGGGGCCCTTCGGCCTGACGGAGCGTGGTCACGCGGCGGACTCCTGATCGATGAGGGCCTGCGCGGCCGAGAGGTCGTCGGGTGTCTTCACCGCGACGGTGGGGATGCCCTTGAGACCGCGCTTGGCGAGTCCCACGAGTGCGCCGGCGGGAGCGAGCTCCACGAGGCCGGTGATGCCGGACGCGGCGAAGTTCTCCATTGTCAGGTCCCAGCGGACAGGCGAGGCCACCTGCCCGACGACGAGATCGAGGAACTCGCGGCCGGAGGCCACGGTGCTGCCGTCGCGGTTCGTCCAGATGCGCAGCCTCGGGTCCGACACGGTCACCTCGGAGGCGGCGGCGCGCAGGGCCTCCACCGCCGACTCCATGAACCGGGTGTGGAACGCTCCGGCAACCTGCAGCGGGATCACGCGCGCGCCCGCGGGAGGCTCCTCGCGCAGTCGCTCGAGCGCGTCGAGTTCGCCGGCGACCACGATCTGGCCGCCGCCGTTGACATTCGCCGCCGCAAGGCCGAGCGCGTTCAGCCGCTCGGTCAGCGCGTCGGCGTCTGCGCCGATCACGGCGCTCATCCCGGTCGCCACCTGCGCGGCCGCGTCGGCCATGGCGCGCCCCCGGATCGCGACGAGGCGCATCGCGTCGGACTCGTCGATGATCCCGGCACCGGCGGCCGCGGCGAGCTCTCCGACCGAATGCCCCGCGATCCCGGCGATGCGATCACGGCGTCCGCCGTCGAGCACACCCGCAATCGACAGCAGCGACGCCCCCACGATGAGCGGCTGGGCAACCGCGGTGTCGCGGATCGTGTCGGCATCCGAGGTCGTGCCGTGCGTCCGCAGATCGACTCCCGCCGCCTCGGCGAGAGCTTCCAGATGATCCGAGAACTGCGGCTCGGCGAGCCAGGGCTCGAGGAATCCAGGGGTCTGTGAGCCCTGCCCGGGCGCCACGATCACGACGGTCACCTACCCATCCTGCCAAGCTCGCATGCGTCCGGTCGAATACGAGCCACGGAATACCGGCCGGATCCTTGGGGGATGTCTACAGACGGATGCTCGGCGCGGGCGGCCGCGCGACGAGGAGTTCGCCGTGGCCGTCGACGGCGAGCGGGCCGCCCGCAGCAGGGAGGAGGTGGGTCGCCCCGCGGGGCGTGGGACGGCCTCCGAGCACGACGACGCCGTCGGTGACCACGATGACGGCGAAGCCCGCGTCGATCAATCCCGGCCCGTCGACCGGAATCCGCTCGAGGCGGAAGTAGCGTTCGGCGTCGGGCGGCAGTAGCTGGCCCGAGGGTGCGGCAGAGAACACCAGCTCGCGCAGCTCGACGGGAGTGCGTGGCCGGAGATTGACCGCGGCGAGGGCCCGATCGAAGCCGATCCCCAGATGGCCGCTCGCGGCCCCGTCGATCGCGAAATCGCGCCATTCGAGGAGGATCGACAGGTCTTCGGGTTGTTGGACTTCGACCAGGAACACGCCTTCACCGATGGCGTGGAGCTCCCCCGGAGGTACCCACACGACGTCGCCGGGGACGACCACGATGGGATGGAGGAGGGCCAGAAGGGCGTCGGCGTCCTGCCGGGCTACGAGATCGTCGAGCTCCGACCGGAGGACAGCACGGCGCAGACCGACGTGCACCGTCCCGCCCTCGAGGATGTACCAGGCCTCAGCCTTGCCGTGCTCGTGCCCGAGCTGCTGCAGGGCGAAGTGATCATCGGGGTGCGCGTGCACCGGCAGGCGTTGCCCCGCGTCGAGCAGCTTGACGAGAAGGCGGATGTCCGAGCCCCAGCGGAAGGCGTGCTCGACCCCCAACCATTGCGCGGGCGCCTCGCGAACGGCATCCCGGAGGAGCCGCCCGCCCGGCAGGCGGCTGAGCCCCGTCTGCTGTTCCCCGAAGACGGTCGTGGTCGACGCGACCCAGTCCTCGGGCTCGTAGGGCGCTGCGTCGGCCTCGCCACGGAAGGCCGCGATGCGCGAACCGCCGCGGTAGAAGCGGTTCGCCGGTCGGTTGGAGACGAGGGGGATGGTCATCCCGTCGCTCCCTATTCTCGCGCCCAGGAGGCGAGGAACCCGCCGACGAACGTGTCGCCCAGCCCGATCGTCGTGGGGAAGGGCGCGGCGATCGAGAACGCCGGGACACCGGACGTGTCCGGAAGGGTTGCGAGAACGGTCTCGACCACATGTGCTCCCGCTCGATGGTGCGGCAGCGCAGCGGTGGCCGCGAAGTCGGCGGCATCGTGACCGTCACCGCATCGGTAGCGCGTCGCCGCCATCTGGACGGCGCTCGCCAGCGCTGCCTGATGCCTCCCGGCCTCCGGTCCGTGCCCGATCGCCCAATAGCGCGTGTGCACCACGAGCGTTCGAGCCGGCACCGCCACCGCGATCTCCTGGAGGGCGCGGACGACGTCCTCGGGGTCGAGCAGGTCGACGCGGCGCCTCAGGTCCTCCTGCAGCTCGTCCTCGTTCATTCCGTACACATCCGCACGGGGGAGGAGTGCTTGCCGTACGAGCGAACGGAACTCCGGGACGTAGTAGCCGGCGTCCTCCACGTACACGAGCGCGTCGGATGGCAGGCGTTCCATCGCCGAGTGCAGCTCCCGGAGGCGCGTGCGCAGCAACTGCTCATCGCGCATCGTGTTGAAACCCGAGACGAGCAAGATCTCGGCGTTCGCGAGCTCGTCTCCGAGGTCGGACGCGAGAGCCATCGTCCTGTTGGGCGGGTCGTCCGCGAAGATGAGGCGATTCGCGCCGCCGGAGACGAGAACCGTGTCGCCGACGGTGACCCGTGTGCCGGCCGGGTACTGCACGATGAGGTGCGGATGGCGTGAGTCTTCGTGGGCGCTCGAGATCCACCGCATCGAGCGGGGCAGGAGGTCGCGCACGGTGTCGTCGATGCTCACGAGATGCTGAACCGACCCGATGCCGAGCGAGTCGAGTGCGATCCCGGCCCGCACTCCCGTGCCGCCGAGGGTGACACGGAGCGGGAATCGGGCTGCGAACCGCTCGATGAGGTCCGAGTCGCCGACGTGCCGCTCGCCCCCGGCATCCGCCCGCAGGAAGGCCAGGATCACGACGAGCAGCGACCGCTCGTCGAGGATCGGCGTCGCGACGTCGAGTTCGTCGGGGGTGATCCCGAACTGCTCGACGAGCGCATCGATCGTGCCCGGCTCCCAGTGGATCTCGTAGTCCACCGTGCCGCCGAGCCCGAGGACGATGCTTCCGCCCACGACGCCGATCCTCTCCTGCGATCCGATCAATACAGAGGTGCCTTGCCGGCCGTCCCGAACAGCTCGATCTTCTGAGCCGCGACGACCTTCATCGCGGCGAGCGGCTCCGGCTGGATCGCCAGCGGCTCGCGAAGGCGGATGTCGGTGCCGAGCACCTCGCGCATCTTGTTGTGGTACGCGACCTTGATGTCGCTCGAGATGTTGATCTTGTTGATGCCGCGCTTCACGGCCTCGGCCAGCTCCGAGTCGGGATTGGCCGACCCGCCATGCAGGACGAGCGGGATGCCGAGCGCTCCCTTGATCTCGCTCAGCAGCTCGTGCTTGAGCTCGGGGTTCTTGTCGGACGGGTAGAGGCCGTGCGAGGTGCCGATTGCAACGGCGAGGGAGTCGACCCCCGTCTCCTGCACGAACTGCACGGCGTCGGCCGGATCCGTGTAGATGATCTCGGCGGCCCCGGACTCCCCGTACGAGTCGTTCGCACCGATCGTGCCGAGCTCACCCTCGACCACGACGCCGACGGCGTGAGCGGCCTCGACGACCTTCCGCGTGAGGGCCACGTTCTCGGCGAAGGGCTGCATCGACGCGTCGATCATCACCGAGGTGAACCCTGCCTGGATGGCCTGGATCATCTGCTCGAAGGTGCCGCCGTGGTCCCAGTGGATCGCGACCGGAACGCTCGAGCGGTGGGCGCGCGCACGCATCGCGGGGATCAGATCCGTCGTGATGTGGCGGACTTCGTCCGGGTGGATCGCGATGATCACGGGGGCGTCGAGCTCCTCGCTGATGTCCATGATCCCGGTGAACATCGCCCAGTCGCTGATGTTGAATGCGGGGATCGCGAAGCCGTTCTCGTGAGCGACGTCGAGGATGGACTTTCCGGTGTAGAGCACGTGATTCTCCTTGTTCGATGTGCGGTTGTCCGGCGGGCGCGGAAGGACGCCCGTCAGCTCTTGACAGCGCCGGAGGCGAGGCCTCCGATGAAGAAGCGCTGGAAGAAGAGGAAGAGGACCAGGACCGGGATCGAACCGAGGATGCTCATCGCCATCATCTCGTTCCACTCGTACGAGTGCTGTCCCATGAGGAGTTGGATGCCGATCGGCACCGTCCGCATGTCCGTGGTCTTCGTGAGGGTGAGCGCGAAGAGGTACTCGTTCCACGCGATCATGAAGGTGTAGACGCCGACCGACACGATGCCGGGAACCGAGATCGGCACGAGGACGCGCCAGAGCGCGGTCCAGGAGCCGGCGCCGTCGACGCGCACCGCCTCGTCGAGCTCGCGAGGCAGGGTGTTGAAGTACCCGGTCATCATGATGATCGCGTAGGGGAGCGTGAACACCATGTAGGTCAAGATCAGCCCCGGATAGGTGTTGTAGAGCCCCAGGGTGACCATCAGGCCGAAGTACGGGATGAGCAGCGTGATCGGCGGTACCGCCTGCACGCTGACGATGACGACGTTGAGCGGCCGCTTGAACGGGAACTCGAACCGGCTGAAGGCGTAGGCGGCGAGGATCGCCACCAGCAGCGTCAGGAGCGTCACCGCTCCGGCGACGATGTAGCTGTTGAGGAAGAAGCGCACCTTCTCCGGATCCGTGAGAATACGCGCGTAGGCGTCGAAGGAGAACGCCTCTGTCACGAGGCGCGGCGGGAACTCGAAGATCTGCGTGTTCGGCTTGAACGAGCTCGACAGCATCCACAGCACGGGTGCGAAGGCGAAGGTCGCGCCGGCGACGAGACCCAGGAGCAGGGCGAGGCGCGCGAGGTTCGTCCGCGTTCCGCGAGAGACGCCTGGACGACGGGAGGTCTGGATGGTCATGGTCAGTCCCTCGCTCGCTGATGGCGGACGTAGAGCACCGCGAGCACCATCGAGAGGAGCAGGATGAGCACGGCGCTGGTCGAGGCGAGCGCGAACTCGTACTTCGCGAACGCCAGCTTGTAGGTGTAGGTGCTGAGCATCTCGGTGGCCACGATCGGACCGCCGCCCGTGGTCATCCAGATGAGCGCGAACTGCTGCGACGTCCAGATGAAGTCGAGGAGCGCCATCGAGATGATGATCGGCTTGAGCTGCGGGATGGTGACGTTCCAGAAGCGCTGGATGGGCCCGGCGCCATCGACCTTCGCGGCCTCGTAAAGGTCGGCAGGGATCCCTTGCAGGCCGGCGAGCAGGCTGATCATGAAGAACGGGTAGCCCGACCAGATGTTGATGAAGGTCACCGACCCGAGGGCGAGACCTGGGTCGGAGAGCCACTCGGTCGTGCCGTCGCCGAAGCCGAGCGCCCCGAGCAGGTAGTTCACCACCCCGTTGGGCGACAGCAGCATGCGCCACAGAACGGCGACGATCGCCGCGGTGAAGAGCCACGGAAGGATGAAGATTCCCCGGAAGGCGGCGAGCACTCGCGGCCCGAGCAGCCGTGAGTTGAGCATCATCGCGAAGGCGAGCCCGATGAGCAGGTGGGCCGCGACGCTCGCGGTGACGAAGACGAGGGTGTTCGCGATGGCCGTCCCGAAGACCGGATCGGTGATCACCTCGATGTAGTTGTCGAGACCGACGACCTCGGGATCCTTGTTGAGGATCACGTTGTCGAGGAACGAGTAGCCGATGACCATCGCGATGGGCACGAGCATCAGCACGATCATGAGGGCGGCCGTCGGCGCCACGTAGGCGTAGGGCTCGAGCCGCCGTGCCGCTCCGATGCGGCGGGGCGTTCGGGGGAGCGTGGCGCTCACCGGGTACCTCCGAGTCGATGGGGAATGCGGGGTCGCGCCGCCTGCGGATGCGGCGCGACCCCGACGTGGGTCAGAACTCCGCGGTCCAGGAGTCCTGGACGGTCGAGAGCATCTCGTCGACCGATTCATCTCCGGAGAGGTACTTCTGCAACTCGGTGTCGAACTGGCGCATCAGCTCCTCAGAGACCGGGAGTCCCGTGAACTCGTTGGCCGGGTAGCCGCTCTGGTAGATCTCGAACGCCTTCTCGAACAGCTCCTTGCCGTCGCCGAACTCGGGAGTCGAGTCAACGTTGCCGGGGAAGGCGTTGGCGATCGTCGAGAGCTCCGAGTTCACATCGGCGCTCATGAGGTACTCGACGAGCTTGAGCGCCTCGGCCTGGTGGTCGCTGCCGTCGGCGACTCCGATTCCCCACGAGGCGTAGGGGATGCCCCGCGACCCGTCATATCCATCTTCCGCGGGGATCGCGGCGATGTCGAAGTTGAGGTCGGGGTTGTTCTCCTGGATGAGGTTGATGTGCGAGAGGGAGTCGATCATCATGCCGACACGGCCGTTGGTGAACTCCTCGACCTTGTCCTGCTCCTTCATCGTGAACGAGCCGGCGGCGATCACACCGTCGTCCCACAGGGACTTGACGTATTCGACTGTGCTCGCGACGTCCGCGTTGGTCACGTCGGGCTGGCCGCTGTCGGTCAGCATCGATCCGCCGGATGCCCAGTTCCACGACATGACGTCGTTCTGGATCCCGTTGGGCGCTTCGAGCGAGAGGGGGAGCACCCATCCGCTTGCGCCGCTGCCGAGGTCGGTGATGGCCTTCGCCGCGGTCTCGAACTCGGTCCGCGTGCTGGGGACCTGATCGATCCCGGCCTCGCTCAGGAGGTCGGTGTTGACGAAGAGCGGGTAGACGAAGTTGACGACGGGGATCATGTAGGTCGCGCCGTCGATCTGAATCTGGCTGGCGAGCTTGCTGTCGTCCATGCCCTGCTCGTTCATGAGCGAGGTGAGGTCGGCGATGGCGCCCTGCTTGGCGAAGTCGCTCACCCATGCGCCGTCGAGACCGACGACATCGGGCATCGTGCCGGATGCGGCACCGGCGAAGAGCTGCTCCTTGGTGGAGGCGTACGGGCCGCTGATGAGCTCCACCGTGATGCCGGGGTTGGCCGCCTCGAAGTCGTCCATGATGGACCGCAGCGCGCCCTCGGGCAGCTCGGGCTCCCACCACTGCGCGAATTCGATGGTCACGTCGCCGTCGGCGTCGCCCGAGTCGGCCGAGCAGCCAGCGGTCATCAGGACCGCGGCGGCAGCGGTCATCGCGCCGACCGCGGTGAGGGCGGTGCGACGCCCCCGTGTGGATCTGGACATCATGTCTCCTCTTTGAGAATGCTGTTTTACGCGCTTCGATGCGCGTTTCTGCAATGTCTTGTGATCGTATGCCGGGTTTTGCGGTCAGTCAACGACCCTGTGGGGAGAAATCCCGGCATTCGGGCCAGTGAATGCCGAGCTGTTACCCAATCGTGACCGTTTGCCGTTTTCTGCTGATTTCTCGTCATTCGGCTGAGGTGATGTCGCTTTCCTGCGGTTATGTGCTAGGCATGTCCAACATGAGCGAGTCCACTGAGAAGGGTCGGCGACTGCCCGCCGGGCGCAAAGCGGACCTCGCCGCGTACGTTGCGGCCGCGGGCCAGGTCACCGTCGGCGACCTCGCTGCACGGTTCGGAGTCTCCATCGACACGGTGCGCCGTGACCTCGATCAGCTCGACCGCGAGGGGGTTCTCGTCCGTACGCACGGCGGGGCCGTGAGCGTGCAGGAGGGTGAGCGCAACGACCGCGAGCTCGACGTGCGCCTCCGGATGCACCCCGCCGAGAAGGAGAAGATCGCGCGGGTCGCCGCGGGTCTCGTCGAGAACGGTTCCGTGATCATGCTGAACGGGGGCACCACGACCATCGCGGTCGCGCGGGCCCTTCGTGATCACCGGGATCTCACGATCGCCACGAACAATCTGCGGATCCCGTCCGAGGTGTCGCCCAAGGCGTTCCGTGATCTCTACATCTTCGGCGGCGCCGTACGCTCGATCACCCAGGCGACGACCGGACCTGTGGCGTTCACCATGACGCCGGGCGGCCTCGAGGTCGAGATCCGGTGCGACCTGGCGCTGATCGCCGTCGGAGGCGTTGCCGAGTCCGGATACTCTACGAGCAACCTCGGAGACGGGGCGATGATGTCGGAGATGATCCAGCGGGCCACTCGGACCGCGATCCTCGCCGACTCGAGCAAGTTCGGCCGTCGCCTCTTCGCACAGGTCGCTCCGCTCGACGGCGTGGATTATCTGATCAGCGACCTCATGCCGGAGCCCGATCTCGCCGCGGCCCTTCAACAGGCCGGGGTGACGATCCTCACCCCCGAGAGCGCGACGACGGCGCGATAGCACCCATGATCAGGGCCGACTGAAGGATCAGCGCCTCTCGCGCCCCGGTCGCATCCCAGCCGATGATCTCGCTGATGCGCTTGAGGCGATAGCGAACGGTGTTCGCGTGCACGAAGAGCTCCCGCGCCGTGGCCTCGAGCGAACGGCCGTTGTCGAGATAGGCCCACAACGTCTGCAGGAGTTCGTGCGAGTGGTTCTCGAGCGGGCTGTAGATCCGCTCGATCAGGGCGACGCGCGCGAGCGGATCGCCCGCGAGCGCACGTTCCGGAAGGAGGTCATCGGCGAGCACAGGTCGAGGCGCGTTCCGCCACGCCCGCGCGACGGCGAATCCGGCGAGCGCGGCCTTCGCACTTCGGGCGGCTTCGACGAGCGACGCCACCTCGTGCCCGAGCACGAGATGACCGGCACCGAACCCGGGCTCGAGCTGACGTGCGATCTCGATGAAGGGAAGCGGATCGTGGACCTCGCCCTCCTCGGGCGGATCGACCCGCCCGATCACGAGGACGAGACGCGATCCCTGCACTCCGATGAGCACATCCGCGTCGAGGTGCCGGGCGGTCCGGCGGAGCTGGTCGACGTCGAGCATCCGCGGCGCCGTGCCCACGAGCACCGAGACGGCGCCGTGTCCGTTCCAGCCGAGAGCCGCGACGCGGCTCGGGAGCTCGCTGTCGTACTCGCCCGTGAGGATGGAGTCGACCACGAGCGCCTCGAGCCGCGCATCCCACAGCCCGCGGGCCTCGGCAGCCCGGGCGTACACGTCGGCCGCCGCGAAGGCGATCTCGCGCGAGTACAGCAGAATCGCCTCGCGGAGGTCGTCACCGGCGTCGCGGACGCGATCCTCGACGACTTCGACCGTCACCCGGATGAGTTGCAGCGTCTGCTGGAGGCTCACCGAGCGCAGCAGCTCGCGAGGCGCGGCACCGAACACGTCGGCCGCGATCCACGGGGTCGAGCTCGGGTCGTCGTACCAGGAGATGAACGAGGTGATGCCCGCCTGGGCGACGAGGCCGACGGCGCTGCGGCGCCCAGGAGGCATCTCGCGATACCACGGAAGGGTCTCGTCGAGGCGCCGAAGCGTCGTCGTCGACAACTCACCCGACAGCGTTCGCAGCCAGGCGAGCGTCTGTGCCTTCGTCCTCTCCGCCACCGTGGACCCGGGTCAGCTCTCGCCGCCCGCCGATCCGGTCGTCCCGGCGGTGACGTCGTGCAGCTTGTACTTGTCGATCGCCTGCAGGACGTACGCCGGGTCGATCTGGCCGCGACGGGCGAGCGACTGCAGGGTGCGCACCACGAGCGACGGGCCGTCGATCTTGAAGTACCGGCGAGCGGCGGGTCGCGTGTCGCTGAAGCCGAAGTCGTCGGCGCCAAGCGTCGCGTACTCGCCGGGTACCCACGCGCGGATCTGGTCGGGAACCGCGTGCATGTAGTCGGTCACCGCGAGGAACGGACCCTCCGCGCCGCTCAGCTTCTGCCACACGTAGGGCACCTTCGGCTGCTCGGTGGGGTTCAGGAAGTTGTGCTCGTCTGCAGCGATGCCGTCGCGGCGCAGTTCGCTCCACGAGGTCACGCTCCATACGTCGGCAGCAACGCCCCAGTCCTTCGCGAGGAGCTCCTGGGCTTCCAGCGCCCACGGAACCGACACTCCGGATGCGAGCAGCTGGGCCTTCGGGCCGCGCACGGTGGCTTCCTTGAGCTTGTAGATGCCCTTGAGCAGGCCCTCCACGTCGAGCTCCTCGGGCTCGGCCGGCTGGAGGATCGGCTCGTTGTAGACCGTCAGGTAGTACATGACGTTCGGGCGATCGTGCTGCCCGCCGTACATGCGCTCGAGGCCGGCGCGGACGATGTGCCCGATCTCGTAGCCGTATGCGGGGTCGTAGCTCACGACCGCCGGGTTCGTCGAGGCGAGCAGCGGCGAGTGTCCGTCGGCGTGCTGCAGCCCCTCGCCCGTGAGCGTGGTGCGGCCGGCGGTCGCCCCGATGATGAAGCCGCGCGCCATCTGGTCGCCGGCTGCCCACATCGCGTCACCGGTGCGCTGGAAGCCGAACATCGAATAGAACACGTACACCGGGATGAGCGGCTGGCCGTGCGTCGAGTAGGAGGTGCCGATCGCCGTGAACGCGGAGAACGCGCCCGCCTCGTTGATCCCGACATGCACGATCTGCCCCTGCGGGCTCTCCTTGTAGGCCAGGAGCAGCTCGCGGTCGACCGAGGTGTAGTGCTGACCGTTGGGGTTGTAGATCTTGGCCGTCGGGAAGTAGGCGTCCATTCCGAAGGTGCGCGCCTCATCCGGGATGATCGGCACGATGCGCTCGCCGATGCCGGGAGCACGCAGCAGGTCCTTCAGGATGCGCGCGAACGCCATCGTGGTGGCGACCTCCTGCTTGCCCGACCCCTTCTTGGCGACGGCGTAGGCGGAGTCGTCCGGCAGCTGGATGTCCACGTGGCTGCTGCGCCGCTCGGGGAGGTAGCCGCCGAGCTCACGTCGGCGCTCCTGCAGGTACTGAACCGCCGGGTCGTCCTGACCCGGGTGGTAGTACGGCGGCAGGTAGGGGTTCTCTTCGAGTTGGGCGTCCGAGATGGGGATGCGCAGCTCGTCGCGGAACTGCTTGAGGTTGTCGAGCGTGAGCTTCTTCATCTGGTGGGTCGCGTTGCGTCCCTCGAAGCTCTTGCCGAGCCCGTAGCCCTTGATGGTCTTCGCGAGGATGACGGTCGGCTGACCCTCGTGCTCGACGGCAGCCTTGAAGGCCGCGTAGACCTTGCGGTAGTCGTGCCCACCGCGCTTGAGGTTCCAGATCTGCTCGTCGCTGTAGCCCTCGACGAGCTTGAGCGCCTCGGGGTCGCGGCCGAAGAAGTTCTCACGCACGTAGGCGCCATCTTCGGTCTTGTAGGTCTGGTAGTCGCCGTCGGGCGTGACGTTCATCAGGTTCACGAGAGCGCCCGTCGAGTCGCGCGAGAGCAGCTCGTCCCACTCACGACCCCAGACGACCTTGATGACGTTCCAACCTGCGCCGCGGAAGAAGCTCTCGAGCTCCTGGATGATCTTGCCGTTGCCGCGCACCGGACCGTCGAGCCGCTGCAGGTTGCAGTTGACGACGAACGTCAGGTTGTCGAGCTTCTCGTTCGCGGCCCACTGGAGCGCACCGCGGCTCTCGACCTCGTCCATCTCGCCGTCACCGAGGAACGCCCACACGCGGCTGTCGCTGCGGTCCACGATGCCGCGGTTGGTGAGGTACTTGTTGTTCTGCGCCTGCCAGATGGCGTTGATCGGCCCGAGGCCCATCGACACGGTCGGGAACTGCCAGAACTCGGGCATGAGGCGCGGGTGCGGGTACGAGCTGAGCCCGTGCGGCGCCTTGGACTTCTCCTGTCGGAAGCCGTCGAGGTCGTCTTCCGAGAGACGCCCCTCGAGGAACGCGCGCGCGTACATGCCGGGGGAGGCGTGGCCCTGGTAGAAGATCTGGTCACCGCCGGAGGGGTGATCCTGTCCCCGGAAGAACCAGTTGTGACCCACCTCGTAGAGCGACGAACTGGAGGCGTAGGTCGAGATGTGACCGCCCACGGCGATCTCCGGCCGCTGGGCTCGATGCACCGTGATGGCGGCGTTCCAGCGGATCCAGCGCCGGTACTGCCGCTCGAGGTCCTCATCTCCGGGGAAATCGGGCTCGTTCTCCGGCGCGATCGTGTTGATGTAGTCGGTGGTCGGCACCATGGGAACACCCAGGTGCAGTTCCTTCGATCGCTTCAGCAGGCTGAGCATGACCTCACGGCCACGCTGGTTGCCCTTCTCCTCGACGAGTGCGTCGAGGGACTCCTGCCATTCGGCGGTCTCTTCCGGATCCTGGTCGGTGTTGTTCACCGAGTACGGGTCCTGGTCGTTCACCGTCACCCTTGACCTCTTCCTGATCGTGTCTGGCCGTGGACGAGTCTATTCCGCTGCGCGAGCGACGGCCTGCACGGCACCGTCAGGCGGCGGCAGCAAACCCGGCGTATGATCCCTCCTCGTGGCTTTGGAGAACGACACGCAGGCACCCGACTTCGACCTGCCCAACCAATACGGCGAGCATGTGCGGCTGAGCGACTTCCGCGGACGGAAGCCGGTCGCGCTGGTCTTCTTCCCTCTCGCCTTCTCGAGCACCTGCACGGGTGAGCTGTGCGCCCTCCGCGACAACCTCGCGCTCTTCGCGGATCACGGGGTCGAGCTGCTCGGCATCTCGGTGGACTCGAAGGCGACGTTGCGTGCCTGGGCTGAAGAGGAAGGCTACGACTTCACGCTGCTGGCCGATTTCTGGCCGCACGGTGCGGTTGCCAAGGAGTACGGCGTGTTCCTGGAGGAGAAGGGCTTCGCCAACCGGGCGACCTTCGTGATCGACGAGACGGGCATCATCCGGGCCTCCTTCATCACGGCCCCCGGCGAAGCGCGCTCGCTCGAGGACTATCGCGCCGCGCTCGACCTCGTTCGCCCGGTCTCGGTCTGAGATCGGGGCGGGTCAGCCGATCACGCTGACCGCCCGCGCGATCACGAGCGCGAGGATCACGAATCCCGACAGCGCCTCCACGAGCATGAGCGACTTCGCCCTCGTGGTGAGGGGCATGGTGTCGGTCGGGCTGAACGCCATCGTGTTGGTGCTCGAGAAGTACAGGTAGTCGATGAATGCGGGCGTCCAGCCGCTGTTCTTGGACGACCCGGCCGCGACCTCGGCCACGGTGTCGTGGTCCTCGTCCTGCGGGAAGCGGAAGTCCGCGAGGGGCAGCGCGTCGCGCGGCTCGCGGCGTCGCACGACCGGCCCACCTCGATCGATCTCCCAATAGACGAATGCGTACGCGATCACGTTGGTGACCCATACCTGCACGGCTGCGAGCAGGATGCGGCCCGCATCCGAGGAATCCGAGTAGAGGAGGTCGATGATCAACTGGACGAGCGCGACCTGATTTGCGAGCAGCAGCAGCAGCGCGAGGCTCAGCCCGGCGACGCGCGACCATCGCGTCTCTCGATTGAGGCGGTGGGGGTTGAGGGTCACGAGCGCCGCGAGGATGCCGAGGCCGAGAGCGGCGACCACGACGCGGATCCAGATCAGCACGCCGGGCCCCGTGAGGTAGAGGGCGAGAGCGAGAGCCATCGCCGCCGCCACCGGCCAGCGGTGCTCTGGCTGGGTGCGGAAGCCGTGACTCACGCTCGGAGCCTAGCCCTCGGCGCTACGATCGGAGATCCGGGCCCTTAGCTCAGCTGGAAGAGCACCTCGTTTACACCGAGGGGGTCGGGGGATCGAAACCCTCAGGGCCCACGACAGGCGCAGTGGCGCGTACTCGGACGGAGAGGATCTCTGTGGAGGCAGGTCGTGCGCGCGCGACGAGTGCGATCGCAGTCGCTGCTCTGCTGTGGGGAACCACCGGGACGGCGGCGAGTTTCGTCGATGGCTCGGTGAGCCCGTTCGCCATCGGTGCCGCCACGATGGGGTTCGGTGGATTGCTCCTCGCCCTCACCGCTCCGCGAGCCACTGTGGCGGTGCTCCGCGACCCGGGATCGCGCCGGTGGGTCGCACTCGGGGCCCTCGGTGTCTTCGTCTACCCGCTCGCCTTCTATTCCGGCATGGATCTCGCGGGAGTCGCCATCGGCAATGTCGTCGCTCTGGGGACGGGACCGGTGGTCACGGCGGTGCTCGAGCGTGCGATCGACCGGCACCCGCTCTCGCGCGCGTGGGCGATTGCCACAGCGTTGGCGATCGCGGGGATGATCCTGCTCGCGACCGCCCGCCATCCGAGTGCGGGCGAAGACGTCGTCGCAGGCGTGCTCCTCGGCCTCACCGCGGGCATCGCGTACGCGCTTTACACGTTCGCGTCAGCGCGCGCGATCGGCGCCGGGCATGCGTCGCGCGGTGTGGTCGGGGCCGTTTTCGGATGCGGCGCTGTCGGCCTGGTCCTTGTCCTGATCGTCACGGGCGGGCCGTTGCTCGATGCGCCCGGCTCCTGGCCGATCGTCGGATATCTGGTGCTCGGTCCGATGTTCGTGGCATATCTCCTGGTGGGGTTCGCGCTGCGGACCCTTCGCTCGTCAGCCGTCGCGACCATCGCCCTCCTCGAGCCCGTGACGGCGACGGTGCTCGCTGTCGTCGTGGTGGGGGAGCGGCTGGAGCCACTCGCGTGGATCGGAGTCGCGTCGATCCTGATCGGCATCGTCCTCCTGGTCTCGGCCCGTCCTCCCCGGATGCGCGAAGGTGCGGGCCTAGACTCCGAGCCATGACCGACGTGCCATCGAGCGGGGCCGAACACCCGCCCGGGGAGGACCCGGACGCGGGGACGTCGCGGCCTGGAATCCCCCCATTCGCGCGCGGCTCGTATCCCGCTCCGTTCGGCAATGACGCACGGACGAGCGACGACGAGCTCGCTGCAGCTCTCGCGGCGCAAGCCGCTATGTACACCGGGCCGATCTCGCTCCCGGTGGTCAACGAGGAGCCGGCGATGCGGCCGAATCCCGCCGACGCCGTCGTGGGAATGCCCCCGCCCGCCTCGCTTCCTCCCGTGCCTGTTCCGCCGCCACCCGCGCCCGCCGAGTACGTGGCGCCGGATGACATCGCCGCTGATCCCGAGCCGGGCGCGCCCGCTACCGGCGTCGGTCTCGGCGACGACGAGTTGAGCCGCACCGTAGAGAACGAGGCGGCGTCATCGTCGACTCTCGACGCGATCCTGCTTCTCGAGAACGAGCTGAGGCGGAGGCAGGGGCTGGCCCCCGTGAGCCCATCGGATGAGCCTCCTCTGAGCGCGGGCGCGGCGATCAGCCAGAGCGAGGCGTTCCGGTCTCCCGTGAGCGCCCCTCCCGTGACGGCGTCGCCGGCTGTGAGTGCGGAGGAGTCCGGGCCGAGCACGGATGAGGGGCGGATCCCGGGCTGGACTCCGGCGCCCGATCCGGAGCGCGAGGGGATGTCGGGTGACGATCCGTCGGCCGACATCTACGCCCAACCGCTCGTGGTGGCCGGAGACGAGTTCCACGACGAGGCCGTGCCAGCCGCGCCCACCGAAGCCGACGACCTGCTGGACGACGCACCGTGGCGCAGCGCGCCGCCGCCCGTCTTCGAACCCACGCCGCTTGTGGAGCCGGAGGCGGCTGCGACCGGAGCACTGCCGACGGGTGCTCCTGTCGTCGCGGATCCGCCGAATCATCCGATCGGGACGGGTGAACAGGTAGACGTCTCGACGTTGCCGCCGCCGTCACCGGATACGGCGGTCGGCCAGGTCCCGCCGACATCGCTCGACACGCCCGCGAGCCCGGTGGATCTGCAGGATGCCCCGCCCCCCGTGGTTCCGGCAATGCCTCTCGCGCCGCCCGTCGTGGATGCCTCGGATGCCTCGGATGCCGCCGAGACGGCAGACGACGTTGCGCATGACGCGCCACCGCCTGCCGAGCCGATCTCGGATGCGGGCGCGGGTGGCGCGTCGACCGTCGAGGATTCGGACGACACCCTCTCCGTCGAAACGGCAGGGGCGGAGCCGACCCCGATCGAGCAGCGTGCAGGCGTCGCCGCGCGCATGTTCTGGATGTGGTTCGCCCCGAACTCCTCGTTCGTGATGATCGCGGTCGGTGCGACGCTCGTCACGCTGGGGATGAGCCTTCGGCAGGTGCTGGTCGCCATCGTCGTGGGCGTCGGCTTCTCGGCGTTGCCCCTTGGTCTCGGCACCCTCGCGGGGCGCTGGAGCGGGCTCCCGACCATGGTGATCTCGCGAGCGACGTTCGGCGTGCGGGGCAACCTCGTCCCGGCGCTGCTCGCGGTGCTCGGCCGCGTCTTCTGGGCCGCGGTCATGCTGTGGCTGCTGGCTGTGGCGGTTGCGGGGACGCTCGATCACGGCGAACCTCTCGCACAGGTGACGGTCATCGTCGTGGTCGCGGCGGGGACGGTCGTCGCCGGCCTCGTCGCGGTCGTCGGCTATGGGGTGCTGTACCGGCTGCAACGCATCCTCACCCTCCTGGCCGCCGTGCTTCTCGCTGTCACCATCGCCGCGACCTGGGAACGCCTCGATCTCGCGACCGCCATCGCCAAGGATGACGGCTCGTGGGTGCTCGTGATCGGCGGGGCGGCCCTCGTGTTCAGCGTCGTCGGGTTGGCGTGGGCGCAGTCGAGTTCCGATGTCGCCCGCTACCAGCGGCCCACGAGCTCGGGCGGGGCCAACATGATCTGGGCTGCCGTGGGAGCCATGCTCCCGGCGCTGGGGGTGCTCGCCTGGGGTGGGCTCCTCGCCGCCTCCGATCCGGAGCTCGCGGCGGCATTCGCCGCGGCGCCTGTGTCGACGGTGTTGGGTATGGCTCCCGGATGGCTCACTGTGCCGCTCCTCGCGGCAGCCGGACTCGGTCTGCTGTCGGCCGCAACGCTCGCCATCTATTCGGCGGGTCTCGCGGTGGTCTCGACGGGGGCCAAGCTGCCACGACCCGCGGCGGCTGCTGTCGGGGCGCTGGCGGCGGGTGTGCTGGCTGCCACCTTCGTCGGATTCGGCACGGGGATGGGCGGGGTGCTCCGCGACCTCGCAACGACGCTCGCTGTGCCCGTCGCGGCATGGACGGGAATCTTCGCCGCTGAGATGATGCTGCGCGAGCGTCGGTTCCACACGCCATCGCTGCTCGCGACGGGTGGCGTCTACGCGTCGGTGCGCTGGGTGAACGTCGTGGGGCTCGTCCTCGTGTCGGTCGTCGGATTCGGCCTCACGAGTGCGACCGTGTCGGGACTCGACTGGCAGGGCTATCTGTTCCGCGCGATCGATGCTAACGAGCCCTGGATGTCGAGCGACCTCGGCGTGTTCGTGGCACTCGGCCTGGGGCTGCTGCTTCCGGTCGTCGCAGGCATCCCGGCCATCCGTCGCCAGGAGCGTCCTCTCGAGCGGACTCCCGCCGGCGGGATGCCGACCGTGGACGCGCTCGTAGACTGAGGACGTGACCCCCACCCTGTCCCACGTGGTCGACGTGGCCCACGAGCTGTGGCCGCTCGACGGCGCGGAGCCGTGGGACGCGCCCGGGCTGGTCGTCGGCGACCCCGCTGCCGAGGTGCTGCGGATCCATCTCGCCGTCGATGCGGTCGCAGAGACCGTCGATGAGGCGCTCGAGGTGGGCGCGCAGCTGCTGCTCGTGCATCATCCGCTTCTGTTGCGGGGCGTGACGAGCGTCGCTGAGGACCGCTACAAGGGCAGCGTGGTCGCACGACTCATCCGGGGCGGATGCGGCCTGCTCGCCGCGCACACCAACGCGGACATCGTCGAAGACGGCACGTCGGCGGTGCTCGCCCGAGCTCTCGGCATGCTCGATGCGCGACCGATCGTTCCGTCGTCCTGGAATGCCGCGCGGGGGCTCGGGCGCGTCGGAGAGCTGGAGACTCCGATGGCGCTCGGCGATCTGGCTCGCAAGCTGATGGATGTGCTTCCCCCGACGGCCCAGGGCATCCGCGGTGCCGGTGACTTCTCGACGCCCATCCGGCGGGTGGCGCTGTGCGCGGGTGCGGGCGACTCCTTGATCGAGAACCCCGCCGTGTCGGGAGCCGACGTCTACATCACGAGCGACCTGCGCCATCACCCTGCCTCCGAGGCGCGCGAGAACGCCCGCGTCGCTGGTGGTCCGGCGCTGCTCGACATCTCGCACTGGGCCGCCGAGTGGCTCTGGCTCGAACCCGCAGCTGCGGCGCTTCGCGACGCCCTGCCCGGCGTCGAGGTGACGGTGAGCGAGCTGCGCACCGACCCCTGGGATTTCGCCCTCATCTGACTGCGGCCTCGCCGCTCGAACGAAACGGATTTGCTGATGGGCCTCAAGGCCGCCCCCGCCGACCAGGCGCTCCTTCTCGACCTGCAGGAGTTCGACACGCGTCTCCAGCGTCTCGGCAATGTCGCCCGATCCCTGCCCGAGGCGGCAGCCCTGGCGGCACTGGAGGCCGAGCTCGAGGCGGCGCGGCGTCTGGCGTCGGAGCGCTTGGGGATCGAAGAGGACATTCAGGCCGAGCTCGGCCGTGTCGACTCGGATGTGAAGGTCGTCGAGGCGCGAATCGAACGCGACCGGGGGCGTCTGCAGGGCACGAGCTCGGTGAAGGACGTACAGGCGCTCGAACAGGAGCTCGCCGCGCTGGCGAAGAGGCAGGACGAGCTGGAAGAGATCGAGCTCGTGGTGATGGAGCGCCTCGAGGAGGCCCAGACCGCCCTTTCCTCCGCGCGCGCCGAGGTCACCGAACTCGAGAGTCGCGTGGGCGAGACCGCGGAGAACCGCGACCTCGCCGTGACCGCGCTCGAGACCGAGCGCCGAGCCGTCGAAGAGAGCCGGGAGGCACTGGCCGCGCGCATCCCCGCGGATCTCCTCGCGCTGTACGAGAAGCAGCGCGCGCGGTACGGCGTGGGCGCGTCGCTTCTCCGCGGCGGGGTGTCCGCGGCCAGCGGAGTCGCGCTTACTGCGACCGACCTGGGAGCTGTACGGACAGCGGCCCCAGACGACGTGCTGCTGTGCCCTGACTCGAGCGCGATCCTCGTGCGCACCGCGGAGTCCGGCCTGTGAGCCCGCGCGAGCTGATCGTCGAGGCCGACGGGGGCTCTCGTGGGAATCCCGGTCAGGCGGGATCCGGTGCCGTCGTGATCGATGCGACGAGTGGGGAGATCCTCGCCGAGATCGGCGTTTACGTGGGGGTGGCGAGCAACAACGTTGCCGAGTACCGCGGGATGCTCGCGGGCGTCGGGCGCGCGATCGCCCTCGACCCGGAGGCGGTTCTCCGAGTGCGAATGGACTCGAAGCTCGTTGTGGAGCAGATGTCCGGCCGCTGGAAGATCAAGCACCCGGCGATGGCGGAGCTCGCGGCCGAGGCGCGGGAGCTGTTGACGGGGACGCCGGTGCGGTTCGAGTGGGTGCCGCGCCTCGAGAACGCCCGCGCCGACCGCCTCGCGAACGAGGCGATGGACCGCCGCGAGAGCTTCGAGCGCTGACCGGTATCCTGGGGGCGCGAACGGGTCGGCCAGACGGTCGCGTCGTGCGCCTTCGGGCGTACGCCGAGGAACGTCCGGGCTCCACAGAGCAGGGCGGTGGGTAACGCCCACCCGGAGTGATCCGCGAGAAAGTGCAACAGAGAGTAGACCGCCTCCGTCGTCCTTCGGGATGGCGGCGGTAAGGGTGAAACGGTGGTGTAAGAGACCACCAGGGGTCCGAGCGATCGGATCCGCTGGGTAAACCTCGCCTGGAGCAAGGTCAGACAGACGCCGATGAGGCTGCTCGCCGAGGCGTCGGGTAGACCGCTGGAGGGCTGCGGCAACGCATCCCCGAGAGAGATGGCCGTCCGGTCGGAGAGATCCGACCGACAGAACCCGGCGTATCGGCCGGCCCGTTCGCATCCATCTCGCCCCGGACATGACGACGCCCCCGGAACGGATTCCGGGGGCGTCGATACAGGGGTCAGGCGACGCGGATGTTTGCGGCCTGCGGCCCCTTGTCGCCCTGTGCGACCTCGAACTCAACCCGCTGACCCTCTTCGAGAGTCTTGTAACCCCGGCCGTCGATGGCCGAGTAGTGCGCGAAGAGGTCCTGAGGGCCATCGTCGGGGGTGATGAAGCCGAAACCCTTTTCGGCATTGAACCATTTGACGGTTCCAGTGGGCATGTGACTGCTTTCGTCGAACTGCATGCCCCTTATGGGGCATTCGCCCACCGTAGTGCACCTCCGCGTGGTTTGGTCAACGGCTGACGACAGATGTCATCGAACCGAAACCCGTCGGCAACCTGGGCAGCAGGCGTCAGTGACGTGCCGCAAGCCACGCCGCGCCGAGGATGCCGGCGTTGTTCCGCAGCACCGCGGGGACGATCGGCGTCTGGATGTCGAGGAGGGGGAGGAACTCTTCGTGATGCTTCGAAACCCCGCCGCCGACGATGAGAAGCTCCGGCGAGAACAGGTATTCCACGTGTCCGTAGAAGCGCTGGAGCCGCGCCGCCCAGTCGGGCCAGTCGAGCTCCTCGCGCTCCTTGGCCGCGTAGGAGGCACGATGCTCGGCGTCGGTGCCGTCGATCTCCAGGTGACCGAGTTCTGAGTTCGGGATGAGCACCCCGTCATGAAGGAATGCGCTCCCGATGCCGGTCCCAAGCGTCGTCATGATCACGAGTCCGTCGGTGTCGCGGGCTGCCCCGAAGCGCACTTCGGCCACCCCCGCGGCATCCGCGTCGTTGACGAAGTGGATGCCCCGGCCGAGCTTCTTCTCGAACAGCGCTTCGGCCTCGAGTCCGATCCAGCGATCCGAGACGTTGGCGGCCGAGAGTGTCCTGCCGTGGCGCACGATCGCGGGGAAGCACACGCCCACCGGAAGACCGCTCGCCTCCTCGCCGAGTCCGTCGACCATCTCGGCGACCGCATCGAGTACCGCATCCGGGTCCCCGCCCTCTGGCGTCGGGACCTTCACGCGCTCGCTCGCCAGCTCACCCGCCGAGACATCGACGAGTGCCCCCTTGATGCCGGTTCCTCCGATGTCGATGCCGACGGCGAGCGTGCTCATGGGGTTACCTCCGGGGTGCGGGTCACGGCAGGGTCAGGATGTCGGCACCGTTCTCGGTGACGACGAGGGTGTGCTCGAACTGTGCGGTGAGGCTGAGGTCGCGCGTGGTGATCGTCCAGTCGTCGTCCCAGGCGTCCCACTCGGCGGTGCCCGGGGTGTCGGGGGTGCCGAGGGTCAGCATCGGCTCAATCGTGAACACCATGCCCACCCGCATCTCGGTGGCGTAGCGGGGGGCCGCGTCGTAGTGCGGGATGATGAGGCCGGTGTGGAACGCACTGCCCACACCGTGGCCGGTGTAGTCGCGCACGACGCCGTAGCCGAAGCGGCGCGCGTAGCTCTCGATCGTGCGCCCGATGACGTTCACGGCGCGGCCGGGCGCGACCGCCCGGATGCCCCGCCGGAGCGCCTCCTCGGTGCGCTCGACGAGATCGCGGGCTTCGGGTGCGACGTCACCCACCAGGAAGGTGCGGTTGAGATCGCCGTGCATGCCGTCGTGGAACGCGGTGATGTCGATGTTGACGATGTCGCCGTTCCGCAGGGTGGTGTCGTCGGGGATGCCGTGGCAGATCACCTCGTTGAGCGAGGTGCACGACGACTTCGGGAAGCCCCGATAGCCGAGAGTCGACGGATAGGCGTCGTGCGCGATGAGGAACTCGTGGGCGATCTGATCGAGCTCGTCGGTCGTGATGCCGGGCCGGATCGCCGCGCCGACCGCCTCGACCGCCTGAGCCGCGATCCGGCCGCTGACGCGGATGCGCTCGATCTCCTCCGGGGTGTACACATCAGAGCCGGTGAAGGGCCGCGGTCCCGGGCGCCCGACGTACTCGGGTCGGGGAATCGATGTGGGGACGGCACGCAACGGAGAGATCCGGCCCGCGACGAGGTGACCGGCAGCGTCGCGAGGCATAGGCTCAAGAATACCGAGCGGAAGGCGGCCAGATGTCCGAGTGGTGGTACAACCACAAGACCGGCGAGGTCGAAGAGGGCCCGCAATCTCTTGGATCGGACCGGGACGGCCCCTTCGCGACACGCGAGGAGGCGGCACGCGCACCGGAGATCGCCCGAGAGCGTGCTCGCGCCTGGGCCGCCGAGGAGGAGGGCGACCGCTGACGTAACGCGATCGTCACGAGCGTCGGCGTACTCTGACGACGTGACGCCCGCGGCGGTCCGTTCGTTCGCCGGCGAGCAGGGCCTGCTCGCCTTCAATGACGCGCTCGTCGACACCCTCGTCGCACAGCGTGTCGAGGGCATCCGGGATTCCGCATCGTTCGGCGCTCGGCTGATGGCATCCGAGGTCGCCGGCGTGGGGCTCGTCGACGCGCGTGTGTCGGCGGTCCGGTCGACGAGGCGAGCCTCGACAGATGACGACGACGGGAGCGTCTTCGTGCTGCTCAGCCGTCACGCCGACGGCTGGATCGAGCACCGCCGAGGGCGCGAGCGGATCGCGCGCGACAGGATCGTGGTGGTTCCGGCGGGGGAGTCGTTCGAGGTGGCATACGCCGGGACGGCCGAGGTCACCTTCGTCGTTCTGCCCCCGGGGGTCGTGGGGGGCCGCTACGACGGTCTCAGGGGTCCGATCCGATCGCGCCCGCTGACCTCGGTGGGGCTCGCAGTGGCGAGTGTCGTCCGCTCTGTCGTCGCGGGCGCGGGCGATGCCGGAGAACATACGGACGAGGCCCTAGGGCGCATCCTCGTGGGTGCTCTCGATGCTCTCGCGGGTGACGGGCTCGTCGATGAGAGCTCCCGCCTGCGTCTCGCCATCGAGCGGATGATCGACGACGACCTCGAGAATCCCCGACTGGGCGTGCCGTGGCTTGCGAGGCGCCTCGCGGTCTCGCCCCGGACCCTGCAGCGGGCGTTCTCGGCGTACGGCGAGAGCATCTCGACTCGGATCCGCGAGCGTCGCCTCGATCGGGCGGCAGAACTGTTGCGGTCGCGTCCGGATCTCACCGCGACGGAGGTGGGTGCTCTCCTCGGGTTCGCGACGCCGTCGCAGTTCGGCGCCGCCTTCCGCGCGCGCTTCGGGGCGCCGCCCTCCGCGTGGCGCGCATCCGAGATCGACCTGTCGTCGCCTCGACAGTCCTGAACGCCCGGGTTTCCTACGGTGGTCGCCATCGACCCCAAGGAGGCTCACATGCGTTTCGTTCTGATTCACGGTTCCTGGCACGACGGCTCGGGCTGGGACGGCGTGCGCGCCGCTCTCGAACGTGACGGTCACGAGGTCCACACGCCCACACTTCCGGGCAATGGGGCGGGTGGGGATCCGACCGTCACCATGAGCGAGACCGTGCAGGCGGTGGTCGACCTCTTCGAGAACCTCGACCTGCGCGACGTTGTTCTCGTCGGCCACAGCTTCGGCGGCGCGGTCGTGCAGCTCGCGGCGCTCCGGGTTGCGGATCGCCTCCGCCGCATGGTCTTCCACAACGCCTACGTCATCGCCGATGGGCAGGCGGTGTTCTCGTATGTGCCCGAGTCGATCGCGGGAGCCTTCACCGCCCTCGCCTCGCCCGACGGCACGCTGTCGCTGCCGTATGCGTACTTCCGTGACCACCTCATCAACGATGCGGACGCCGAGACGGCCACAGCCGCCTTCGCGCAGATGTCGCCCGAGCCTCTCGGGCGCTCGGCCGAGCCGCTCGACCTCGCGGGCTTCGCCGAGCTGCCCGTGCCGCGCTCCTACCTCTACGCGACCGACGACAACGTCTTCCCCGCGCACGAGTTCAGCTGGCACCCCGGCATGTCGCAGCGTCTGGGGGACTTCCGGCTGGTGCAGCTGCCCGGATCCCACGAGTTGCTCTTCTCGGATCCCGAGGCTCTCGCCGTCGGTATCGTGGCCGCCGGCCGTGACTGAGCCGGGGATCCTCGAGCTCTCGCTCGCCGAGATCGCGGCGGCGGTTCGCGCCGGGGAGGCGGATGGGCGCGAGCTGGCATCCGTCGCGCGCGAGCGCATCGCACGCAGCCGGACCGGAGCCGTGGTCGGACGGCTGGTCGAGCCCGTCGTGTCCTCGTCGGGCCCGCTCGCCGGGATCCCCACGCTGTTGAAGGATCTCCAGGCCGATGCCGCGGATCTCCCGCTCGTCCGAGGCAGTCGTGCGTTCGCCGAGGCGACCCCGCGTGGCGACTCCACGCTCGTCGCCCGACTGCGATCGGCGGGGGCGTCGATCCTGGGGCGCACCAACACCCCCGAGTTCGGTCTGAACCTGACGACCGAGCCGCTCCAGTGGGGGCCGACCCGCAATCCGGTGGATCCGCAGCGATCCGCCGGTGGATCGAGCGGAGGCGCCGCGGCCGCCGTCGCCGAGGGGCTCGTGCCTTTTGCTCACGCGACCGACTCGGGAGGATCGATCCGCATCCCCTCGGCGTGGTGCGGCGTCGTCGGCTTCAAGCCGTCCCGCGGGGCTATCCCTGCGGGGCCCTATCGGCTGGATGACTGGCAGGGGATGAGCCACGAGTTCGCGATCACGCGCACGGTCGCAGACGCGGCGTATCTGTTCCGCGTGGTCCGCGGGCCGGCGCCCGGGGAGTGGCAGCCGCCGGTCGCGGAGCTTCCCGGGAGCATGAGGTCCCGGGTCGGCGTCGTCGTTTCCTCACCGGTCGGCGAGGTCGACCCGGTCTGGGCAGGCGCGGCTGCGGCCGCCGCGACGACGCTGCGCGATCGGGGCCACGAGATCGTTGAGCTGGGGCCGGTCGGCTGCGCGACGCGCATCGGGCCGGTCTTCGGTCGGGTCGTGGCGGCGCATCTTGCCCGGCTGCTTCCGGATCCGAGCCGCGATCGGCTGCTGGAACCGGCGGTCGCTGAGGTGGTCCAGCTCGGGCGGTCGATGTCGGCGGCGCAGTTCATCGAGACCGTCGACGAACTCCACGACCTGGGACGAGAGCTGGCGGACGGCTTCGCCGACGTCGATCTCGTGCTCAGCCCGACGACCGCCGTGGGGGCACCGGCGATCGGCGAGGTCCGCACGGACCGTCCGTCGGTCGAGCTGTTCCGCGACATCTTCCGGATCTCGCCGTTCGCGGCCATGTTCAACGTGACGGGTGGGCCCGCGATCAGCGTGCCGTGGGGGAGAGGCCCGGATGGCATGCCCGTCGGCGTGCAGCTCGGGGCCGCGCCGGGTCAGGACGCGCGCGTGCTGTCGGTTGCCTTGGAGATCGAAGACGCCGCGGCGGCGGCCGGCCACTCGCGCGCGAGCAGGCCATAGTCGAGCTCGTCGCCCCAGCGGCCCGCGAACCAGGTGTTCTCAACCAGGTGGGCCTCCAGGCGCATGCCCACGCGCTCGGCGAGCTGGGCGGACGCGCGGTTCTCGGCGTCGATGCGCGCGACGACGCGACGGATGCCGTAGATCCGGAATGCCGCGTCGACGAGCGCTGTCACCGCCTCGGTGGCGTACCCCTGGCCAGTGGCGCCGGGATGCAGCACCCATCCGATCTCGACGCTGCCGTTCTGCTCGTCGAGATGGAAGAGCACCAGGTCACCGATCAGCTGGTCGTCCGATGCGCGGAAGATCCCCACCGGGATGCCTCCGTTCTCGCCGAGGAGAGTCGACGATCCGAGAATGTGGCCGATGCGCGCCCGGATGTCGTCTGCGCTCTGCGGCGGGAACGGCAGGTACCGGCACACTTCCGGGTCCCCGCGGTATGCGACCATCCGGTCCACGTCATCGTCGATGAGCGGGCGCAGGACAAGGCGCTCGGTCTCGATGCGCAGCTGCTGCGGAGCGGGCGGCAGGGCGAACGGCGACGGCGGGTGTGGGGAGCTCATCGTGCGAGCCTTTCGTTGAGAGCCATCGCGTCGTACGGTGCGCGGACCTTCTGATCGTTGTCGAAGTAGACGTACACATCGCGATCGCGGTCGAGATTATCGCGCACCCACTCCTCCCATTCGGCGAGGGAGGGCTCGTCGTAGCCGGAGGTGTAGATCTCTTCGTCGCCGTGCAGCCGCGCATAGACGAAGTCGGCCGTGATCCAGTCGAGTCGTGGCCAGCGGCCGGCATTGTCGCCGAGCACCACCGCGACCCGCGCCTCGGCCGCCTGGTCGGCGAACTGCTGGTCGTCGAAGCTGAACGCCCGGGGCTCGAGCGCGTGCCGGACCGGCCGATTCGCGTCGATCTCGAGATGTTCGCGACCCGACATGCGCTCGCTCCTGCCCTTCGCGATCTCAAGCGCGGTCGCCGTGTCGTGTGGCAGCAGGTCGAGGAAGCGGCCGACGACCTCCGGGTCGTATTCGAGGCTGGGTGGCAGCTGCCAGAGGATCGGCCCGAGCTTGGGTCCGAGCGCGAGGATCCCGGATGCCAGGAAGTTCGCGAGGGGCTCCTCGACATCCTGCAGGCGGCGGATGTGCGTCATGAACCGGGGCGCCTTGACCGCGAAGACGAATCCGTCGGGCGTCTCGTCGCGCCACTTCGTCCAACTGCTGGGCTTCTGTAGTGAGTAGAACGATCCGTTCAGCTCGATCGAGGTCACCTTCTCGGCCGCGTAACGCAGTTCATCGGCCTGTCGAAGGCCACGTGGATAGAACTCGCCGCGCCACGGGGCGTAGGTCCACCCCGACATCCCCACGCGTGCCTCCGGCATCGGATCGTCCTCCCGTGGCAGCGTCGCGGCCCTGCGCGTCAGTCGTCGTAGGAGTGCTCGGGGCCGGGATAGGCACCGGCGGCGACGTCCGCGGTCCAGGCGCGCGCTGCGGCGTCGAGGACCCCGGCGAGGTCGGCGTACTTCTTGACGAACTTGGGGATACGGCCGGTGGTGAGTCCCGCCCAGTCGGTCCAGACGAGCAGCTGCCCGTCTGTGTGGGGGCCGGCACCGACCGAGATCGTCGGGATCGTGAGCTGCTCGGTCACCTGCTTCGCGGCCTCGGCGGGCACCATCTCGAGGACCACCGCGAAGGCACCCGCATCTTGGACGGCACGGGCGTCCGCGAGGAGCTGCTCTACCCGCTCGCCCCGCCCCTGGATGACGTGGCCGCCGAGCTGATGCTCGCTCTGCGGCGTGAAGCCGATATGTGCCATCACGGGAATACCTGCGGATACGATCCTGCGGATCTGCTCCGCCGACCGCACGCCGCCTTCGAGCTTGACGGCGTGGGCTCCTGTCTCCTTCATGAACCGGAATGCGGTGTGGAGCGCCTCATCGGGGCCTGTCTCGTAGGAGCCGAACGGCATGTCGGCGACCACGAACGCACGCTGGACTGCACCCGCGACCGCGCGCGTGAGCGGGATGAGTTCGTCGATCGTGACCGGGATCGTCGTGTCGTAGCCCAGCACGTTGTTGCCCGCGGAGTCGCCGACGAGGAGGAAGTCGATGCCTGCACGGTCGAAGATCGCGGCCGTCAGCTGGTCGTAACTCGTGAGGCCGGTGATCTTGATCCCATTGGCCTTGGCGTTCTGGAAATGCCGGGTGCGGACTCGCTTGACGACCTCGACTGCCATTGCGTCAGTCTAGGCCGGTGCCCCGACCGCTGCTCGGCGGGGTACCCGCGGGACGCTCGTGCGCATCACGCCGAGAGCGATACAGAACTGCGCGCCCAGGTAGAGACCCATGATGATGACGTCCTCGGGGGGCGTCTGGAACAGCGGCGTGAAGAGTCGGAAGGCGAGAAGCGAGTCGCTCGCGACGAAGAGCGCGCCGCCGATCGTCGTGAGCGCGTTGCCGCGAGATGCCGAAGTGGCCATATATCCGAGCACCGCGCCGTAGATCCCGACGATCGGTGCGAGCTCGCCGAGGTAGGGCCAGAGCGCGAGGAGCAGGCCGGCGAACCAGGGGATGAGACCGACGGTCCACCACGACGGACGACGGAGGAAAGCGAGGTGGAACAGGACGATGTAGGCGACATGCGCAGCCAGGAAGAAGCTGAGCCCGAGCACGAAGAAGGGCAGCATGACGTCTCCCAGCCAGGAGAGCGCGAGTGCCGCGACGAGCAGGGCGAGCACGGGCCCACTGATGCGCCGACGGGTCACGATCAACCACAGCACGACGCCGAGCAGCAGGGCGGGCATCGTGAGTCCCTTGGTCCAGCGGTCCAGCTCCACGATGCCCATGAGCTTGACCGTGAGATGGAACACCGAGACGGCGACGAATGGAAGGAAGGCGATGGCGGCGATGGCGGGTCGTGCGCCGACGCGGCTCATCCGATCGTCCGAGACGTGATGGGGAGGCGGCGGTCGCGGCCGAAGGCCATCCCCGAGATCTTCGGTCCGATCGCCCCCTGGCGACGCTTCCACTCCGAGCGATCGACCAGCCCGGCGACGAAGTCCACGACCTCAGCGTCATAGCCGCGGGCGGTGATGTCGGCGCGGCCGAGACGCTCGGTGATGTAGAGCTCGAGGATCGCGTCGAGCAGCGGATACGGCGGAAGCGTGTCCTGATCGGTCTGATCGGGTCTCAGCTCGGCACTCGGCGGCTTGCTGATGGAGTTCTCCGGAATCGGGGGAGTCTCGCCGTGTGAGGCGGCGTACTCATTGCGCCAGCGCGCGAGCTCCCAGACGAGCATCTTCGGAACGTCCTTGATGGGTGCGAAGCCGCCAGCGGAGTCGCCGTAGATCGTCGAATAGCCGACCGCGAGCTCCGTCTTGTTCCCTGTGGTGAGCACCAGGTGACCGTGTGAGTTGGACGCGGCCATCAGGATGATGCCGCGGATGCGCGCCTGCAGGTTCTCCGCGGCGACCCCCGCGAGCCCGAGCTGCTCTTCGATCGGGGCGACGAGACCGGCGATCGGCTCCACGGTGTAGTGGAGCCCGATCCTCTCGGCGAGCTCGTCGGCGTCCGTCTTCGACCCCTCGGAACTCCACCGGCTCGGCATGCTCACGCCGTGCACGCGATCTGCGCCGATTGCATCGGCGGCGAGCGCCGCGCACACGGACGAGTCGATTCCTCCCGAGAGTCCGAGTACGACGCTCGGGAACCGGTTCTTCTCGACGTAGTCGCGAAGGCCCAGCACGAGCGCATCCCAGAGCTGTTGGCGATCGTCCGGAAGCTCGACGATGTCCGGAGCGAGCCGACGGGGACCTGTGGGTTCGTGGGTGTCGATGCGGACCCGGCGGACCGCGGGCAGCTCGAGCTCGCCCTCCGCGGCGTCCGGATCGACGTCGACGATGAGCAGGTGCTCGCGGAATTGGGGTGCGCGCGCAAGGATCCGGCCGTCTTCGTCGACGACGACGCTGTCGCCGTCGAACACGAGGTCGTCCTGCCCGCCCACGATGTTGACGTAGGCCACGATCGTGCTGGTCTCGGTGGCGCGCCGCGTCACGAGCGGGAGTCGCACCTCGTCCTTGTCGCGCTCGAACGGCGACGCGTTGATCACGAGCAGCAGGCCGGCCTCCGCGTCGAGCACCCGGCCCACCGGTCCGCCGTCACGCCACAGGTCCTCGCAGATGATGAGTGCGACATCCGCACCGCGCATGCGCAGCACGAGCAGCTCGTCACCGGGGATGAAGACGCGGTACTCGTCGAACACCGAGTAGTTCGGCAGGTGGTGCTTCGCGTACCGCGCGACCACTTCGCCACGATGGAGAACGGATGCGCAATTCTGTGCGATCGCGGTGGGCGCGTTGCTCGTACCGAGGAGGCGCGGTTCGAACGGGCCGTCGGCATGTCCGACGACCACGACGAGTTCGCCGAGGCCTTCCTCCTGAAGCTGCCTCGCCAGCTCCGGCACCGCATCCGCGGATGCGCGCAGGAAGCTGGGCTGCGCGGCGAGATCCTCGATCGGGTAGCCCGTGAGCGCCATCTCACCGGTGGCGAGCAGGTCCGCACCGGCGAGGTGCGCCTCCCGCGCCGCAGCGACGATGAGGGCGGCGTTTCCCGGGAGGTCGCCGACGACCGGGTTGGACTGGGCCAGTGCCAATCGCAGACGAGGCATGGCGATAGCCTAGGACGAGCGCGGATGCGTCGAGGAGGAGACCCGTATGGACAAGCAGCGAGACTTCGTTCTTCGCACCATCGAGGAGCGCGGAGTGAAGTTCGTGCGGCTGTGGTTCACGGACGTCGTGGGCACGCTGAAGTCCGTGGCCCTCGCTCCCGCCGAGGTCGAGGGTGCCTTCTCCGAAGGCGTCGGCATCGACGGCTCGGCCATCGAGGGACTGACGCGCGCGTCGGAGGCCGACGTGCTCGCGCATCCCGATCCCACCACGTTCCAGATTCTGCCCTGGCGGGGCGAGGTCGACCCGACCGCGCGCATGTTCTGCGACATCACGACCCCTGATGGTCAGCCGGCGGTCGCCGACCCGAGGAACGTGCTGAAGCGCACCCTCGCGAAGGCCGCCGATCGCGGGTTCACGTTCTACACGCATCCGGAGATCGAGTTCTACCTGCTGCAGTCGAGCAAGCTGAAGAACGGTCGGCCTGTGCCTGTCGACTCCGCGGGCTACTTCGACAACGTTCCCGGCGGGACCGCACACGACTTCCGGCGCCGAAGCGTGCGCATGCTGGAGGACCTCGGCATCTCGGTCGAGTTCAGCCATCACGAGGCCGGGCCGGGTCAGAACGAGATCGATCTGCGCTACGCGGACGCGCTCACGACTGCCGACAACATCATGACCTTCCGCACCGTCGTGAAGGAGGTCGCGATCGAGCAGGGCTCGTACGCGACGTTCATGCCGAAGCCGTTCTCGGAGCACCCCGGATCGGGCATGCACACGCACGTGTCGCTCTTCGAGGGCGACGCCAACGCCTTCTTCGACGCGGGCAACGAGTACCAGCTGTCGCAGATCGGTCGTCAGTTCGTCGCCGGACTGCTCCGCCACGCGCCGGAGATCACGGCGGTGACGAACCAGTTCGTGAACTCGTACAAGCGGCTCTGGGGCGGTGACGAGGCCCCGAGCTACGTCACCTGGGGGCACAACAACCGTTCCGCGCTCGTTCGTGTGCCGCTCTACAAGCCCGGCAAGGGGCAGAGCGCGCGTGTCGAGTACCGCGCCATCGACTCGGCGGCGAACCCGTACCTCAGCTTCTCGCTCATCCTCGCCGCCGGCCTCAAGGGCATCGAAGAGGGCTACGAGCTGCCCGCCGAGGCTGACGCCGATGTGTTCGACATGTCGGGTGCCGAGCGCCGCGCGCTCGGGTACGGCGCACTTCCGTCGAGCCTCGATCGCGCGCTGCTCATCATGGAGGAGAGCGAGCTCGTCGCCGAGACCCTCGGCGAGCAGGTGTTCAACTACGTCCTGCTCAACAAGCGGCGCGAGTGGGCGGGCTACCGCTCGCAGGTGACGCCGTTCGAGCTGGAAGCGAACCTGGAGGCGCTCTGACCCGCAGCGCGGTCACCCTGACGGAACTCGCCCGTCTGGGATTCATGGATCTGGGCGGCGCCGCCGAGGCCCTCCCCGAGGTGCCCGCTGACCTCGTCCCGTTGTTCTCGGGCGCGGCGGATCCGGATCAGGCGCTGCGGCTGCTGCTCGCGCTCCTGGAGCGCTCATCCGAGGTCCGATCGGAGCTGGACGATCCGCACGTCGCGCGCTGCCTCATCGCCGTGCTCGGAGCATCGGAGGGCCTCGGCGAGTTCCTCCTGCGGCACCCGGAAGAGGTCGGTGCCCTGCGCGACGCGCTGGATGGTCCCGAGTCCGCGAGCACCTACCGCGAGACACTCGCAGCGGCGGTCGACGGGGCGGAGGGCGAGCACGCACGCAATCGGCTGCGGATCGCGTACCGCCGCGAGCTCCTGCGACTCGCGTCGTGGGATCTCGACCACCCTCAACCTCTCGACATCGTGCCCCGGGTCGCCGCCGCGCTGGCCGACCTCGCGGCGGCGGCGCTCGACGCCGCCCTGATCGTGGCGCGACGCGCATCCCGGTTCCCCGCGGCAGAGGTCGACGCGACGCGTCTCGCGATCATCGGGATGGGCAAGGCCGGAGCGCGCGAGCTCAACTACGTGAGCGATGTCGACGTCATCTTCGTCGGTGCGGGCGACGGCGGGGAGCTCTCCGACGGCCGCGCGATCGAGATTGCGACTCGGCTCGCGATCGATACGATGCACGCGATCCACGACCTCGCGGTCGAGCCGCCGCTGTGGGAGGTCGACGCCAACCTGCGACCCGAGGGTAAGGATGGCGCACTCGTGCGCACTCTCGAGTCGCATCTCGCGTACTACGACCGGTGGGCGAAGGGCTGGGAGTTCCAGGCCCTCCTCAAGGCTCGGGCGATGGCGGGCGATCGAGAGCTGGGGGAGGGATTCGTCGCCGGCGTGGCCCCGAAGGTGTGGGCGGCATCCGGCCGGGAGGGATTTGTCGAGTCCGTCCAGCGGATGCGCGAACGCGTGATGGCGCACATCCCGTCCGACGAGGTCGACGTGCAGTTGAAGCTCGGCCCCGGGGGTCTGCGCGACGTCGAGTTCACGATCCAGCTCCTCCAGCTCGTCCACGGCCAAGCCGACGACGGCATCCATCAGCGGGGAACTCTCGAAGCCCTGGCGGCACTCGCCGATCGCGGATACATCGGCCGGGTGGAGGCCGCGGAATTCGGGCTCGACTACCGCTTCCTGCGGACGATCGAGCACCGGCTGCAGCTCGGGCGGTTGCGCCGAACGCACCTGATGCCGCGTGACGAGTCCGAGTTGAGGGTGCTCGCACGCAGCACGCGTATCTCGACGACCGCGGATGGCCTCGTCACGGCGTGGCGCGAGGTGCAGCAGAAGGTCCGGGGACTCCACGAGCGCCTGTTCTACCGGCCGCTGCTCTCGGCGGTCGCCGCTCTTCCGGAGGACGGCTACGCCCTGACGAGCGAGCAGGCCGAGGTGCGCCTCGCGGCGATCGGGTTCCAGGATCCGCGCGGCGCGCTCCACCACATCGCGGCGCTCACGGGTGGCGTCTCGCGTCGGGCGGCGATCCAGCGGACTCTCGTGCCGGTCATGCTGCAGTGGTTCGCCGATGGCGCCGACCCGGATCACGGACTGCTCGCGTTCCGCAGACTCTCCGACGATCTCGGCGAGGCCTACTGGTTCCTGCGGATGCTGCGCGACTCCTCGGGCGCCGCGTACCGACTCAGTCAGGTGCTCGCGGGCTCGCGTTACGTCGGAGGTCTGCTCGAGCTTCTGCCGGAGGCGGTCGCCTGGCTTGAAAGCGATGCCGATCTTCGCCCTCGCAGCATCGACGAGTTGCTCGCCGAGACGACGGCGACCGTCGCGCGACATGCCGACGACATCGAGCAGGCGGCGAAGGCGCTGCGTACCGCGCGCAGGCGGGAGGTGCTCCGGCTGTCGCTCGCGGGCATCGTGGGGGTCATCGGGATCGAGCAGCTGGGCCCCGCGCTGACCGCGGTCACCACCGCGATCCTCACCGGCGCGGTGACGCTCGCACGACTCGGTGACGACCCGGGCGACATCGAGTTCGGCGTGATCGCCATGGGGCGGTACGGGGGTGCCGAGCTCGGATTCGGCAGCGACGCGGACATCATGTACGTCTATCGTGCGGGCACGGCCCATCCGGAGGATGCTCAGCGTCGGGCGGAGCGGATCGTCCATGAGGTCAAGCGGCTCACCGAAGACCTCCGCCTGCCGTTCGACCTCGACCTGGGGCTGCGCCCCGAGGGCAAGAATGGCGCGGTTGTGCGTTCGCTCGACTCCTATCGGGCGTACTACGACCGATGGTCGCTCACGTGGGAGGCGCAGGCCCTGTTGCGCGCCCGCGGGGCGGTGGGCGACCCGGAGCTGCTGGCAGACTTCGAGGCGATGGCCGACGCTATCCGCTACCCGGAGCGGATCACCGCGGATGCCGTCCGTGAGGTGAAGCGCATCAAAGCGCGGGTGGAGTCGGAGCGGTTGCCGCAGGGGGCCGACCCCGCCCGCCACCTGAAGCTCGGGCGCGGGTCGCTCTCGGACGTGGAGTGGTTCGTTCAGCTCCTTCAGCTCGAGCATGCTCATCGGGTACCCGCGCTGCGGACCACGTCGACCTTGAGCGCGCTGGAGGCGGCGGTCGAGGCCGAGCTCGTCACCGCAGGGGACGGAACCCGACTGCGTGCCGCGTGGATCATCGCGTCCCGTGCGCGTTCTGCGCTCACCCTGTGGTCGGCCAAGACGACCGACGTCCTTCCCACCGAACGCCGTGCACTCGAGGGTGTTGCGCGGCTGCTGGAGTACCCGCCGCACTCGGCGACGCAGTTCGAAGAGGACTATCTGCGGACCACGCGCATCGCGCGACAGGTCTTCGAGAGGGGCTTCTACGGCGCTCGTGTCTGACCGCGACACGCCGATGGCGCGCGTGACGGCAGATTAATTTCCGCGCGACATTCTGCGCGGTTGTGCCTGTACCCCGAATGGGGGAGACAGCTCGGTCCACTCCGCGAGCATCCCCCGGACGGCGGAGCCGCATATGCCCGTTGCAGGCGGCGAGATATGGCTCCGGACCGGCCATTTTTCTTTCGCCGGCGGGAGTCCTCCGCGTGCCTCGGTCGGCCGACCTGATGTGTCGGCGCTTCGGCGGACACCCCGCGCTTCCCTAAATCTGAGCATCCTACGTCTATGAGAGCGCATGGGCTCAGCGCGTGCCGATGGGTCTTGCAGGCCCTCCGAAGGCTCTCCAGAATCGACCCATCCGATCAGTCAGGAAGTCCCCAGCGTCGCGGATGCACCACTTGGTGCGACACGAGGAGGGGGATCCCGGATGTTCATCTTTCTGCTGCAGCTGCGGCACATGGTGGAGGGCCACCCAGAGCTGTACCTGTTCGCCGTCTACTCGGCGCTCATCTGGGGCTTGTGGGTCCTGAAGGTCGTGATCTCGTGGCGGTATCGACCGTTCACGGGGCGGTTCCGGGGCACGACCAGCGTCGTCGTTCCGGTGGTCGACGAGCCGCTTGACCTCTTCCGTGACGTGATCGGACGCATGGTCGAGCAGCGCCCGGACGAGATCATCGTCGTCATCAACGGAGCCCCGAACCCGGGACTCGTGGAGGTGTGCGAAGAGTTCGCACCGCTGGTCCGCTGGGTGCATACACCGGTGCCGGGTAAGCGGAATGCGGTGAGGATCGGAACGGAACTGTCGACCGGCGACATCACGGTGCTCGTCGACTCCGACACGGTCTGGACGGACGGGACGCTCGCTGAACTCGTGAAGCCGTTCGCCGATCCGAGCATCGGGGGCGTGACCACACGGCAACGGATCCTGCAGCCCGAGCGCAGCTGGATCACCCGGTGGGCCGACTGGCTGGAGAACTCGCGCGCGCTGTACTCCATGCCGGCGCAGAGTGTCCTCGGCCAGGTGGGGTGCTTGCCGGGACGCACGATCGCATTCCGCCGCCACATCCTGATGCGGGTGATGCCCGACTTCATGACCCAGCGCTTCTTGGGGGTGTTCCTCGAGGTGTCCGACGACCGCACGCTGACGAACCTGACCCTGAAAGCCGGCTATCGGACGGTGTACCAATACACGAGCCTCGTCTACACGGACGCTCCACTGAAGGTGAAGAAGCTCTTCAAGCAGCAGCTTCGGTGGGCGCGCGGAAGCCAGTACAACACCCTCCGGATGCTCCCGTGGATGCTGGGGCACGCGCCGGTACTCGCGCTCTTCTTCGTGATGGACATCATCCTGCCGTTCCTGCTCTGGGGCGTCATCGCGGGATGGACCTACCGGGCGTTCACGGGTCAGGGCTACAACTTCTACGCGGGTTTCCTCGAGGAGTACGGTCTGCAGTCCGGCGTCATCTTCGTGGCGTGTCTCATGGTCGCCTCGTCGGTCATCAGCATGGCCATCCGCCAGCTGCGCCACCTCTCCGAGAAGCCGAGCGACTTCTTCCGCCTGCCCGCGTTCATCCTCGTCTCGACCTTCTTCCTCATGCCCGTCCGGCTCTTGGGATTCTTCCGCCTGGCGCACGCGAGCGGGTGGGGAACTCGTGACGGGGCATACGCCGGAGGAGACGCGCCCGTCGAGGGTTCGGCCCTGCCCGGGCCGCACGAGTCCTCCGCCGGAGAGATCCAGCCAGCGCCGATCGGCGCCGGGGGAACCGCGACGCTCACCCGGCCTGCGCCATCCGCGGTTCGCGCGACGGCGCTCCACGGGCTCGCCCCGACGCCTCGACCGCGACGGCGCAGGCTCAATCCGCTTGCCGCGATCCCGTATCTGATCGGAACTGCCGTGTTCGTCCTGGAGGCGATGCTCCTTGTCTAGTCTGACCGCAACCGGGTCCTGGTGGGCCGGCTCCCGAACGCGATCACGCGCGACCGCTGTCGCCGCCGGCGGACTGGTCGCCGTGCTCGCCGCACTGAGCGTGATCGTGTGGACCTCACCCGACATCTCGCCGGTCGAGCAGACCATCCGTGCAGCCGAGAACCTCGACAAGGCCGCGCGAGCGGCGGAAGAGCGCGAGCAGCTTCTGGCGCGCATCGACGCACTGGAAGCCGAAGTCGATGCCGCGACCGATGCGCAGTCGGTTGCCGAGGCGCAGTTGTCGACCGCTCATGACGACCTCGCGGACTCAGACGGTGCGCTCCAGGCGGCGCTTCGCGAGCTCGCGGTGCTGCAGCAGGTGCGCACTGCATCGTCGGAGGAGTCGTCCTCGAGCACGCCAGTGTCAAGTGGTGGCGCCGCTGCTCCCGTGGCCCCGGCGCCGACTCCTGTCACCGCGCCCTCTCGCGCGTCGCTCCTGAACCCCGACGCGATGTACTACGGGATGTACACCGAGCAGGCGCCCCACAACTGGGCGACGCTCGATGCGACATCGCTGAAGGCCGGAGGGCTGCCCTCCCTCGTCGGCTACTTCGGCGGATGGGATGAGGACTTCCGTTCCTCCGCGGTCACGCGGGCGTGGTCGCGCGGGATGCTGCCCATGCTCACCTGGGAGTCGCGGCCGATCGGCGCACAGAACGATGTGGTCGACGAGCCCGAGTACTCGCTGCCCAAGATCATCGACGGCGAGTTCGACAGCTATCTGCGCAAGTACGCACGCGACATCGTCGCCACCGGACTGTCTCTCGCGATCCGGCTCGATCACGAGATGAACGGCACCTGGTATCCGTGGTCCGAGACCCGGAGCGACGGCACCTCGATCAACGGCAACGGGCCGGGGGACTACGTGAAGATGTGGCAGCACGTGCATGACATCTTCGAAGCCGAGGGCGCGGGCGACCTGGTCATCTGGGTCTGGGCTCCGAACCGTATAGACCGCCTGCCCTCGTCGCTCAGTTCTCTCGAGCGGATGCAGAGTCTCTACCCGGGTGACGACTACGTCGACTGGATCGGCATGTCCGGTTACCTGCGACCGCCCTACGACGAGGGCAGCATCGGCTTCGATACGACCTTCGGGGCGACGCTCAGCCAGCTGCGTCAGGTGGCCGACAAGCCGATCATCCTCGCGGAGGTGGGAGCCTCCGAGATCGAGGGGCACAAGCCGGAATGGGTGACGAGCTTCTTCGAGGGGCTCGCCGATCCGGCGAACGACGACATCGTCGGCTTCGCCTGGTTCAGCCTCGCCATCACGACCTACGTGCAGGGGGAGCGGGCCACGAACGACTGGCGGATCGACTCGCGGGCGGATTCGCTCGCCGCGTTCCGCGAGGGCCTCGCGTCGCTCGGCGACGGGGTGCAGGTGCAGGACGTCGGCTGACGTCCGGAAGAAGGGGGACACCATGGACGAGATCATCGAGGGGATCAGCGACGAGTCGGAGCGCCCGCCGATCCGACCGCGGATCAGTGTGATCGGCACCGGATACCTGGGAGCCACTCATGCGGCGGCGATGGCGGAGCTCGGCTTCGACGTCGTGGGCGTGGACGCGGATCCTGCGAAGGTCGCGCTCCTGCAGGCCGGCCGCCTGCCGTTCAGTGAACCGGGGCTCGACGAGCTTGTGCAGACGCATCTCGCCTCGGGGCGCCTCCGGTTCACGACCGACCTCGCGGAGGCCGTGGCGGTGAGCGACATCCACTTCGTCTGCGTCGGCACGCCGCAGCAGTCCACGAGCCACGCCGCCGACCTGCGGTTCGTGGAGGGCGCGGTGGCGGGGATCGCGCGGGCTCTCAGCCACGACGGGATCGTGGTCGGCAAGTCGACCGTGCCCGTCGGCACCGCGGCACGCCTGCGCGAGCTGCTGGGGGCGCTCGCGCCGGAGGGCGTCTCCGCGGAGTTGATCTGGAATCCGGAGTTCCTTCGCGAGGGCAAGGCGGTCGACGACACCCTGCATCCCGACCGGGTGGTGATCGGCGGAGCGTCGGCCGAAGCGGAGGCCGTGATGCGCGAGGTCTACGCGCGCCCGATCTCCGAGGGGGCGCCGTTCCTCTCGGTCGATCTCCCGACGGCAGAGCTCGTGAAGGTGAGCGCGAACGCATTCCTCGCGACGAAGATCTCGTTCATCAACGCGATCGCGGAACTCTGCACGGCGGCGGGCGCCGACGTCGGTGTGCTCGCGGACGCGATCGGCGTCGACGCGAGAATCGGCAGGCGGTTCCTGGATGCGGGCCTCGGCTTCGGCGGAGGCTGCCTTCCGAAGGACATCCGGGCTCTCATGCACCGTGCCGGTGAGCTGGGCGCAGTGGATGTGGTCGGGCTGATGCAGCAGGTGGATGAGATCAACATGCGCCAGCGCCAGCGCGTCATCCAGCTCGCGATCGATGCGTGCGGCGGGTCGGTACTGAACGCGCGCATCGGGGTGCTCGGCGCTGCGTTCAAGCCGCTCACCGATGACGTGCGCGACTCTCCGGCGCTCAACGTCGCGGCAGCCCTGCACCTCCAGGGCGCTCAGGTGACCGTCTGCGACCCGGAGGCGACGGAACCCGGACGCCGCATGTTCCCGACGCTGACGTTCGCCGAGGATGCCACCGAGGCGGTCGCGGGTGCGCACGTCGTGCTGCTGCTCACCGAGTGGGAGCAGTTCCTCGGCCTCGACCCGGTGGATCTGGCCCGCCGTGTGCGGGCCCGGATCATCATCGACGCACGCAACAAGCTCGACACGGAGCTGTGGTCCGCCGCCGGGTGGACGGTCATCGGACTCGGCACCGGTGTGACGCCGGCGTCGGCCGACACGTCGCTCCTGCAGCTCGCGGGAGCCTAGCCCGCGACATCGATCCGCAACGCCAGGCGGGCCGCCTCCCGAAGGAGACGGCCCGCCTGTGTGTATGCGTAGATCAGACCGCGTGGATCAGACCCCGAAGTACAGCTCGTACTCGAAGGGGTGCGGACGCTGCGCGAAGGGGAGGAGCTCCTTCTCGCGCTTGTACGAGATCCAGGTCTCGACGAGGTCCTCGGTGAAGACGCCACCCTCGAGCAGGAAGTCGTGGTCCGCCTCGAGCGCCTTGAGCGCCTCGTCGAGCGAGCCCGGCAGCTGCGGGATGTTCTTGGCCTCCTCGGGCGGCAGCTCGTAGAGGTCCTTGTCGACCGGCTCGTGCGGCTCGATCTTGTTCTTGATCCCGTCGATGCCCGCCATCAGGATGGCCGCGAACGCGAGGTACGGGTTGCCCGACGAGTCGGGGGCCCGGAACTCGATGCGCTTGGCCTTCGGGTTGGTGCCCGTGATCGGGATGCGGATCGACGCCGAACGGTTACCGGCCGAGTAGACCAGGTTGACCGGAGCCTCGAAGCCCGGGATCAGACGGTGGTACGAGTTGACCGTCGGGTTGGTGAACGCGGCGACAGCAGCGGCGTGCTTGAGGATGCCGCCGATGTACCAACGCGCAACGTCCGACAGACCGCCGTAGCCCTGCTCGTCGTAGAACAGCGGCTTGCCGCCTTCCCACAGCGAGGAGTGCACGTGCATGCCCGAGCCGTTGTCGCCCATGAGCGGCTTCGGCATGAAGGTCGCCGTCTTGCCCCACTCGAGCGCGGTGTTCTTGACGATGTACTTGAACTTCAGGATGTCGTCCGCAGCGTGGACCATCGTGTCGAACTTGTAGTTGATCTCGTTCTGGCCGGCGGTTCCCACCTCGTGGTGCGAGCGCTCGACCTCGAGGCCCACATCGGTGAGCTTCAGGACGATGTCGTCACGCAGGTCGGCCATCTGGTCGACGGGAGTGACGGGGAAGTATCCGCCCTTGTACGGCGTCTTGTTGGAGAGGTTGCCCCCCTCTTCCACACGACCCGAGTTCCAGGCAGCCTCGGAGGAGTCGACCTCGTAGAAGCTCTTGTTCTGCTTCACCTCGAAACGCACGTCGTCGAAGATGAAGAACTCCGCCTCGGGTGCGAAGTAGGCGGTGTCGGCGATGCCGGTCGACTCGAGGTACTTCTCGGCCTTCTTGGCCACCTGACGCGGGTCGCGGGTGTAGATCTCGCCGTTGCGCGGGTTGTAGATGTCGAACACGATCACGAGCGTGCGCTCGGTGCGGAACGGGTCCACGAACGCGGTCGAGATGTCGGGGATGAGCTGCAGGTCGGACTCGTGAATCGACTGGAAGCCACGGATGGACGACCCGTCGAAGAGCTGCCCCACCGTGAAGAACTCCTCGTCGACGGTCGACGCGGGGATGTTGAAGTGCTGCTGGATACCCGGAAGGTCAGTGAAGCGGATGTCGAGGAACTTGACGTCCGTATCCTTGATGAACTTCAGGACTTCGGACGAGTCGCTGAACAGAGGCTTGGACATAGGGCATTTCTCCAAGGGCGTGGAACGTTGGTTGGCTGCGGGTGCAGCCGCTCCGAGGCTAGGCCGACGGCATTTCCCGACCATGACCGAATTGTTTCGGGCATGTTACGAGCGGCTCCCTAGAGTGGTCGAGTGAGCAGTGAATCCGGCGCCTCGTCCACCGGCGAGTGGCCGGGGGAGCGCCTGGGACTTCCCGAACAGGGGCCGCGGTCGATCGCCCGAGTCGGTCGGCGGATCGTCGCACTCGTGATCGACTGGGCTGTCGCCTACTTCTTGTCGTGGGCGTTGTTCCCCACACCCGAGGGAGCCGCGCCGTTCGTGACGCTCGGGATCTTCGCGCTCCTGCAGTACCTGTTCCTGCTGGTCGTGAACGGGGGACTCGGGCACCTCATCCTCGGTATCAGGCTCGTGCCGATCCGCGGTGGGTATCTGGGGCTTTGGCGTCCGCTCGTGCGCACCGTGCTGCTGTGCCTCGTGATCCCCGCCGTGATCTGGGATCGCGATCAGCGCGGCCTTCACGACAAGGCTGCGGGAACGGTCCTCGTTCGCATCTGAACGCAACGTGCCCGCGGGGCGACCGGAAGGTCAGCGCGGACGCGGAGCCCGCAGACGCTGGGGGTCGATCCCAGCCGGGATGCCGAAGCCCTTGGTCTTGCCGACCGACGTGAGGCGCTTGTCGACCTGGATGACCTCGGCCTTGGTGAGCTTGCGGGGGAACTTGCGCAGCGCCGTCGGGATGCGGTGCAGGGCGAGCGATTCCGCATCCGGCCCCACGTGCAGCTGGTGCACGGGCACGTTCGGCAGCAGGCGCGCGACGTTGGCCCGCTCCTTGTCGAGCATGGGCTGGGTGCGTGAGCGCGGGCCCTCACCGATGAGCACCACCCCGGGGCGGCCGATCGCACGGTAGACGGCGTCCTTGGTGCGCGGGCTGAAGGCGATCGGCTCCTCCGAGCCGATCCAGCTGCGACGCAGGCCATTCTTGAGCACGGCACCGACCGCGCCGGGCTGACCGCTGATCTGCGTGTAGGCGGCCCGCTCCGCACGGCGGCCGAGGATCACGAGGGCCAGCAGAAGTCCGCCGAGCACACCCGAGACGACCCACAGGATGATCCCGATGACGTTGCCCGGCGAGAAGATCACCGAGACGACGACCGCGACCGCGATCGGCAGGATGAACGCCAGGATGAGGTACCACGTGATGCCCGGGTCGGAGCGCCGGGTCATCTGGAAGACCTGCCACATCTGACGGATGCGGCCGGGCTCCTTCTCGGGGGTGCTGCGTGCCATGCCTTCCAGCCTACGGTGTGTCAGCCCACCGCTTGCGCGAAGCCCATTTCGCTGTCCGCGAGATGCCGCAGCTGCTCCGGCAGCTCCCGACCGTGCGCCGCCATCGATCGTGCCCACAGCCGCCCCGCGCGGTAACTGGACCGCACGAGCGGTCCGGCGAGGACCCCCAGGAAGCCGAGCGCCTCGGCCTCCTCCTTGATCTCGACGAACTCTTCCGGCCGCACCCAGCGGGCCACGGGGAGGTGACGGGCGCTCGGCCGCAGGTACTGGGTGACCGTGATGATGTCGCATCCCGCTGCACGGAGATCGCTCAGAGCCTGGCTGATCTCCGCGCGCTCTTCGCCCATTCCGAGGATCAGGTTCGACTTCGTGATGAGTCCCGCGTCGCGGGCGGCCGTGATGACGCCGAGCGAGCGGTCGTAGCGGAACGCGGGGCGGATCCGCTTGAAGATCCGCGGGACGGTTTCGACGTTGTGCGCGAAGACCTCGGGGCGCGAGTCGAACACCTCCGCGAGCAGGGTGAGATTCCCCGAGAAGTCGGTGGCGAGAATCTCGACGCCGGTGCCCGGGCTCGCCGCGTGGATGGCGCGGACGGTCTCGGCGTGCAGCCACGCCCCCTCGTCGGGCAGGTCGTCGCGGGCGACTCCCGTCACTGTCGCGTACCGCAGCCCCATCTGCACGACCGACTCGGCGACGCGACGCGGCTCGTCGGTGTCGTAATCGGCGGGGCGACCCGTGTCGATCTGGCAGAAGTCGCACCGACGCGTGCACTGCGAGCCGCCGATGAGGAAGGTCGCTTCGCGGTCCTCCCAGCACTCGTAGATGTTGGGGCAGCCGGCCTCCTGGCAGACCGTGTGCAGGTTCTCGGACGACACCAGCGAGCGAAGCGCCGTGTATTCGGGGCCCATCTTCGCAGTGGTTCGGATCCACGAGGGCTTGCGCTCGATCGGCGTCTCGGCGTTGCGGACCTCGAGGCGGAGCATCTTTCGCCCCTCCGGTGCCGCGGTCATGCGAGCACCTCCACGGGGGCGAGGCTCTCGGCCAGGAAGCTCTCGAACCTCTCGATCACGAGCGGCGCGACGTCGGAGGGCGTGACCTCCCGGCCGAGCTCGCGCGAGATCGTCGTGACACCCGCATCACGGATCCCGCACGCGATGATCGAGCGATAGGGCTCCAGGTCGTTGCTGCAGTTGAGGGCGAAGCCGTGCATGGTGACCCCGTCCGCGACCCGGATGCCGATGGCCGCGATCTTGTCGGCAGGAGCACCGGGGCGCTCGATCCAGACTCCGCTCCGGCCCTCGATCCGGACACCGCGGACGCCGACCGCCGAGAGCACATCGATCAGCATGCTCTCAAGGCGACGCACGTACGCCACGACATCAATCGGATCGGCGAGGCGCAGGATCGGGTATCCCACGAGTTGGCCGGGGCCGTGCCAGGTGATCTTGCCCCCTCGATCGACGTCGATCACGGGCGTGCCGTCGACGGGCCGTTCGTGCGGCTCCGTGCGCTTGCCTGCGGTGTAGACGGAGGGATGCTCCAGAAGGAGCACGGTATCGGGCGCCCGGCCGCTGGCGACCGCGGCGTGCACCGCACGCTGCTGTTCCAGGGCCGTCGAATACGACACGGAGTTGGCGCTTAGCCCCGTGACGACGTAGTCGACCACGCGATCAGCCTAGTCGGCTCCTCCCCGTGGCGCGTGACGCCCGATGCTTCCTCTCTTGCGTTCAAGAGGAGCTGATCGACCCGTGCGGGAGCCGATCATGCCGTTGTGACTTCTCTTGCTGACACTCTCCCCGCGGGGATCCGTCCTGTCCGGATGCTCGGCCGTGGCGCCCACGTCGATCGGCACCTCGTTCACGTCGGTGGAGAGGAGGGTTCGATGCCCGCAGTGCTCGTGCGCGCAACGAGCACGGAGGGTGTGGCGACAGTGCTCGGGGAGATGGCGGCCCTGGAACGGGCGGCGGGCGCGGGTGTTGTGAAGATCATCGATGTCATCGATGACGGAGCGAGACCGGCCCTGCTCATCGAGCACGTTCGCGGAGTCGGCCTCGGAACGCTCATGGGGTTGCGGGATCGGTGGACCGCGGGAGAGGCGGTCGGGGTACTCGGGCCTCTCGCGGGCGCCGTCGCCCGGATGCACAGGGCGGGCGTCGCGTGCGGAGGTCTCCGCGGCAGCGAGGTGCTGCTGAGCGATGGAGGACCCGTGATCGTGGACATGGCGCGGGCCGATTTGATCACTGCGGGCCTGCCCGAAGTCGAACTGGCGCGTGTGGAGTCGGTCGGGGCGGACCGCGATGCCCTTCGAGCCGTATCGCTCGACGTGCTGGCGCGGGTCTCCGGCGGGCGAGCAGCTGCGGCCTCAGCACTCGCCGAGTCCGTGATGGCTGTCGATCCCTGGCGGCTCTGCGCTGCTCTGGAAAGTGGACTCTCCGAGCTCGCCGCCCCGATGCGAATCGTGGAGCCGGCTCCTTCGCGGGACACCGACACGTCCGACGCGGCGACGCCGCGTCCGGCGCCGGGGGATGATGCCCTGAACCGCCCGAGGGCTCTGGTTCGGCGCCTCTGGGCGGTGCTTGCGATCGACCGACTGCGCGACATCGTCCCACGCATTGCACCGCGACGGCGTCGCCTCGTCGTCGGGGGTGCGGCGGCAGTGGCCGTCGCCGCCTTCCTCATGTCGGTGCTTCCGGATCCGGAGTCGCGGGTGGAGCCGGGGTTCGATCCGCCTGCGACGCCCGGCGGCGAGCACCCGGCGGCCGTCGCAGAAGGCGATCTGGAGAGTCCGGATCCTGTGATGGACGAGGATCCGATCGTCGCCGCTGTGGCGCTGCTCGACCAGCGGGAGGAGTGCTTCCGCGAGCTCTCGATGCTGTGTCTGGAGACGGTCGACCAGGCGGGTTCAGCGGCGCTTGGCGCAGATCGTGCGGCGATCAGCGGCATGATCGCGGGGGATGAGTCGAGTGCGATCCCACGGCCCGCCGGTGAGGTGCGGGTGGTGGAGCGGCTCGGTGACGCCGCTCTGCTCGCTTTCGGGCCGGAGACGGCCCCGGCCTCGCTCCTGCTGATGAGGAGCGAGGCCGGGTGGCGGATCCGCGACTGGGTCGCGGAGCCTTAGATGCCGAGCGAGCCGCGGAAGTCGCCCGCCTCGAGTCGCGCCTTGATGGCGCCGAGGAAGCGAGCCGCGTCGGCTCCGTCGATGATCCGGTGGTCGTACGAGAGCGCGAGGTACACCGTCGAGCGGATGGCGATCGCGTCGGAACCGCTGTCGCTCACGACCACGGGCTTCTTCGCGACGACGCCGGTGCCCAGGATCGCGACCTGAGGCAGGAACACGACAGGCGTGTCGAACAGCGCGCCGCGCGAGCCGGTGTTCGTGAGCGTGAACGTGCCACCCGCGAGCTCATCGGGCTTCAGGCGGTTGTCGCGCGTGCGCTCTGCGAGATCGGCGATCTGTGCCGCGAGGCCCGCGATGTCGAGGTCGCCCGCATTGCGGATCACCGGAGTGAGCAGACCCCGCTCAGTGTCGACTGCGATCGAGATGTTCTCGGTCTCGGGATAGACGATGTTGTCGCCGTCCACGGTCGAATTGATGATCGGGAACGCACGAAGCGCCTCGGCCGCGGCAAGGGCGAAGAACGGCATGAACGAGAGCTTGTTGCCCGTCTTCGCCAGGAAGTCGCCCTTCACCTCGTCGCGCAAGGCGGCGATACGCGTGACGTCTGCCTCGACCACGGTCGTGAGCTGTGCGGTGGAGTTCATGGACACCACGGCGCGCTCGGCGACCACCTTGCGCAGGCGAGTCATCGGCTGAGTGGTACCGCGCAGCGGCGAGACCTCGAGAGCCGGAGCCGCGGGGGCCGCAGCGGCGGGCGCGGCGGACGAACCCGCGTCGGCGGCGGCCAGCACGTCCTGCTTGCGGATTCGACCGCCGACGCCGGTGCCGGTGAGCTCGTCGAGCGCGATGCCCTTTTCGTTGGCGAGCTTGCGGACGATGGGCGTGACGTACCCGGCGTGCGACGACGGGGCGGCAGCCTCGGTGACCGCCGCTGCGGGAGCGGGCTCCGGCGCAGCAGCGGGCTCCGGCGCAGGCGCAACAGCAGGCTCAGGTTCGGGCGCAGCTGTATCGGCGGCGGGAGCAGCTGGTTCAGGCTCGGGCGCAGGGGCGACCTCAGCCTCGGGCTCCGAAGCGGCCGGCGCGGGCTCAGGCTGCGGTTCTGGCTCGGGAGCCGGAGCCTCCGGCTCGGCAGGTGCTTCGGGGGCTGGCTCCTCGGCGGGCGCGGCGGGTGCCGCATCTCCACCACCGGTGCCGTCGCCGATCCGCACGAGCGGCGCGCCGACCTCGACGGTCTCGTCTTCGGCGACGAGGATCTCCTCCACGACGCCCGCGATGGGCGACGGGATCTCAGTGTCGACCTTGTCGGTGGAAACCTCGAGCAGAGGCTCGTCGACCTCCACGCGGTCGCCGACCTTCTTCAGCCAGCGGGTCACCGTACCTTCCGTGACGCTCTCGCCAAGCGCCGGAAGGCTTACGGATTCGCTCATCGGTGATGCTCCTTATTCAGCCGTGTCGTTCTAGCTTATGCCGCTGCGATCAGACGTGGAGGGACTTGCCCGCGAGAGCCAGGAAGGTCTCGCCGAGGGCCTCGTTCTGAGTCGGGTGCGCGTGGATGTAGGGCGCGATGTCCTCGGGGTAGGCCTCCCAATCGACGACAAGCTGCGCTTCACCGATCAGCTCGCCCACGCGCGCGCCGATCATGTGCACGCCGACCACGGGGCCGTCCTTCACTCGGACGGCCTTCACGATGCCGGCGGTTCCGATGATGTGGCTCTTGCCGTTGCCCGCGAGGTTGTACTCGAAGGCGGTCACGTTGTCGGCCCCGTACTGCTCTACGGCCTTCGCTTCGGTAAGACCGACAGAGGCGACCTCGGGGTCGGAGTAGGTCACCTTCGGGATGTTGACGTCCTCGACGCGGATGGGGTCGAGCCCCGCGAGGACCTCGGCGACGAAGATTCCCTGCTGGAAGCCGCGGTGCGCGAGCTGCAGGCCCGGGACGATGTCGCCGACCGCGTAGACGCCCGGCACGGTGGTCTGGAGCTTGTCGTCGACGACGACGAAGCCGCGGTCGAGCTGAACGCCGACCTCTTCGTATCCGATGTTGGCCGTCAGCGGGCCGCGGCCCACCGCGACGAGCAGGATGTCGGCCTCGACGGTCTCACCGTTCTCGAGGGTGACCACAACACCGGACTCGTTCTGCGTCACGCCCGAGAAGCGAACTCCGAGCTTGTAGTCGATCCCGCGACGGCGGAACGCGCGCTCGAAGTGCTTGGAGATCGTCTCGTCCTCGTTGGGAACCAGGTGGGGGAGTGCCTCGATGATGGTCACGTCCGCACCCCAGCTCTTCCAGACACTGGAGAACTCGACGCCGATGACACCGCCGCCGAGGACGGCGACCTTCTTCGGCACGAAGTCGAGCGAGAGCGCCTGCTCGGAGGTGATGACTCGACCGCCGATCTCGAGACCGGGCAGCGTCCGCGAGTACGAGCCGGTCGCGAGGATGACGTTGGTTCCCGTGATCGTCTGGTCGCCGACCTGGACGGTCGTGGGGGAGGTCAGTCGGCCGGCGCCCTCGATGGTGGTGATGCCGCGCCCCTTGAGGTGCGCCTGAAGGCCCTTGTACTTGCCCGACACGATGCCCTCGCGGTACGCCGTGACCGCGGCGATGTCGACGCCGGTGAACTCGGCGGTCACGCCGTACTTCGCGGCGTCGCGGGTCGCGTCGGCGATCTCGGCCGAGTGGAGCAGCGCCTTCGTCGGGATGCAACCGACGTGGAGGCAGGTGCCTCCGACCTTGTCCTTCTCGATGAGGGCCACGGACTTGCCGAGCTGGGCGTATCGGAGGGCGGCGGCGTATCCGCCGCTTCCCGCTCCCAGGACGACGAGGTCGAAGTTCTGCTCGGACACCGGAGAAACTCCCTTGCGCTTCACGTGTCGGAACCCCGCGAGATCGGTGGTGTCGCGAGGAGGGGAAGATGGGGCAAGATTTGTTCTTTGCCGCCCCGACGACCCTACTACGCGGTCGCGAGTTCCGCGGCCAGAGCGACGAGCGTCCGGACCGCGACACCGGTGGGTCCGCGACCGACGCCGCCATAGGGCGAGCCTGAATTGAAGGCGGGTCCCGCGATGTCCAGATGAGCCCATCCTGTCCGCGCTCCGGGGCCGTCGCCGCCCGCGGTGCCGACGAATCCTCGAAGGAAGTGGCCCGCCACGAGCATGCCGCCGGCGGTGTGGCCCGGCTTCGCGTTCGCGATGTCCGCGACGTCGCTGTCGAGCACGCTCCGCAGCTCGGGCGGCAGGGGCATCGGCCACATCGGTTCGTCGGCTCGGGATGCAGCGGCGAGCACCGCCTGCACGGCCTCGTCATCGCCCATGACGGCGGTGGTGCGGTCGCCCATCGCCACCCGAGCGGCGCCTGTCAACGTCGCGACGTCCACGAGGAGATCGGGACGCTCGGCGGCGGCGGACGCCAGGCCGTCGGCGAGCACGAGCCGACCCTCGGCATCCGTGTTCGTCACTTCGACGGTCGTGCCGTTCCACATGTGCAGGACGTCGCCGGGGCGGATCGCGGTGCCGGACGGCATGTTCTCGGCGAGGCACAGCCAGGCGGTGATCTGCACGTCGAGCCGCTGTCGCGCCGCGGCGAGCAGCACGGCCAGAGCCGTCGCGGCGCCCGTCATGTCGTACTTCATGGTGGGCATGGAGGCGGGAGGCTTGAGCGAGAGCCCGCCTGAATCGAAGGTGATGCCCTTGCCGACGAGTGCGAGGTGTTGGCGTGCGTTCCCCGGGGTGTATCGAGCGACGAGAAGTCGCGGGGGTCGCGCGGACCCGGAACCCACTCCGAGGATGCCCCCGTAGCCGCCGTCGGCGAGAGCCGTCTCGTCCAGCTCCTCGAAGGTGATCGGCAGCTCGCGTGCGAGCGAGCGTGCGCGCTCGACGAAGGTCGCCGGGTAGAGGTCGGACGCGGGCTCGTTCACGAGATTCCGGACGGCGTGCATCGCCTCGCAGGTCGCGGTCGCTCGTTCGGCGATTCCCGTGATCTCGAGAGGACCCGATACGTGCAGCACGATCTCCTCCGGCGGACGCTTCGTGTCGGCACTGCCCGTCTTGTAGGCCAGATACGCGTAGGCCCCGCTACCCGCTGCCTCGAGGACCGCCTCGGCCTGCTCCGCATCATCGACAGGGAGGAAGAGCGCCAGGCGCTGGATGCCTGCGGACTGACGGGCGGCCGCACCCGCCGCGCGTCGGAGAGAATCCCTCCTCACCTCGGGGCCGACTCCGATGAGCGCCACCGGCACGGCCAGCCCGTCGACCGCGGGCAGACGCCGGTACTCGTCCGCGGCACCCGTCACGCCGAGTTGACCGAGCATGCCCTGCAACTCGGAGAAGGCTCCCGCGGGAGCGAGCAGTGTCGGCCCATCGTCTCCGCGAGCGACGCCCAGGACGAGCACGTCGGCATCGATGTCGGAGAGAGGGTCGGTCGTGATGCGGAGCGCGGGAGCAGACATGAGGTCAGGCTATCCGCGACGGGCGGCGTTGTTCGCTGTGAGCGCCATGCGGCACACCCCCGGTCTCCGGCAGCGTCCAGCGGCGGCTCGTAGACTCGCTGCATGCGAGATCCCGGTGCCCTGTACGAGCTGGTGGGCGATTCCGATGATGTGCCCGCGGGCCTGCATCTCGTCGCCGGGCTCACGGGATTCACGGATTCCGGTTCTGCGGTCTCGCAGCTGATCGACTATCTCGGCGAGACCATCGAGACACGCGACATCGCTGTGTTCGAGAACGACGCGCTGCTCGATTACCGGGCGCGCCGACCGTCGATGTATTTCGATGGTGATCACCTTTCCGAGTACCGTCCCGCGCGCCTCGTGCTGCAGCTCGCGCACGACGAGCTGCACCGACCGTTCCTGCTGTTGACGGGCTACGAACCCGACTTCCAGTGGGAGGCGTTCACTCAGGCGGTCGTGGACCTCGTCGACCGCTTCCAGGTCGCCGACACGACGTGGATCCACTCCATCCCGATGCCGACACCGCACACACGACCGATCGGCGTGACGGTGAGCGGCAACCGGACGGACCTCACCGACGCCTACTCGATCTGGCGCCCTCGCACCCAGGTGCCTGGGAACGCGCTGCATCTCGTGGAGTACCGACTGCAACAGAAGGGCCATCTGACAGCGGGGTTCGTCCTGCTGATCCCGCACTACCTGGCCGACACGGAGTATCCGGCTGCCGCCGTGGCCGCTCTCGAGAGCATCAGCGCGGCCACGGGTCTCATCTTCCCGACGGACGACCTCCGCGAGCAGAGCAGGGAGTTCATGCAGAAGGTGGAGGAGCAGGTCGGAGGCAACGCCGAGCTCGAGCGCCTCGTGGCGACGCTGGAGGCGCGGCACGACAGCTACATGGAGGAGAACCCCATTCCGTCGCCCCTCGTCGACGAGTCCGGGGAGCTGCCCAACGCCGAGACGATCGCGGCGGAGCTGGAGCGTTTCCTCGCGTCACGGCGTGAGGATCCGCGCGCGTAGCCTGGGAGCGTGAACTCCGCGAAGTCCTGGATCGTCTTCGCGGGCGCCTCGCTCGCCTATCTCGTGGCGGTGGTGCAGCGCACCTCGTTCGGGGTGGCGAGCGTCGAGGCGACCGACCGCTTCGCGGTCAACGCCGCAGCGATCTCGATGGTCGCTGTGGTCCAGATCGTCGTGTACGCGGCCCTGCAGATCCCGGTCGGAGTGCTCGCGGACCGGGTCGGCCCGTCGCTGCTCATCCTCGTTGGAGCGATCGTCATCGCGGGAGGCCAGGTGATGCTCGCGTTCGCGGGCGGAGTCGGCTGGGCGATCGTCGCGCGGATCCTTGTCGGCGCGGGTGACGCCGCGACGTTCGTGAGCGTCATCCGGCTGCTCCCGGGATGGTTCAGGGGCCCGATCGTCCCGCAGCTATCGCAATGGGTCGGGATGACGGGTCAGCTCGGGCAGGTCGTGTCCACCGTGCCGTTCGCGCTGCTCCTCCACTCTGTGGGATGGACGCCCGCGTTCCTCGTCGCGGCGATCGGCTCGGGTGTGGCCGCGCTCGTGGCGGCGGTGGCCATCCGCAATGGCGCGCGGCTCACGACGACCGCAGAACTGATCGTGATCGATCCCGCCGAGATGGGGCTGCGTGCAAGTCTCGGACGCGCTGGGACGCGCCTGGGTTTCTGGGCTCACCTGCTCGGTGGCACGACGCCCGCGATGCTCGGGATCCTCTGGGGATACCCCTTCCTGACAGCAGGGCTCGGATACGAACCCGCACTGGCCTCGGTGATCTTCTCGCTGATGGTCGTCGGAACGCTCGTGTCGGGTCCGATTGTCGGACTCGTGGTGTCGCGGGTGCCGACGCGGCGCAGCGATCTCGTGCTGGGCATCACGTGGACGATGGTCGCGATCTGGACGGCCGTCCTGCTCTGGCCGTCGGCGCCGCCGGTGCCGCTCGTCATGCTGCTGTTCGTCGCGGTGGGAGTCTGCAGTCCGGCCTCGCTGATCGGTCTCGACGTCGCGCGCACGCTCAACCCCCACCATGCCCATGGCTCGGCGACGGGTGTTGCGAATTCGGGCGGTTTCGTCGGCGGGTTCCTGGGCATGTTGATCGTCGGAGTCGTGCTCGACCTCGTCGACGAATTGCGCGTCGCAGGGGGAGCGCCCTCGCAGCTCTACAGCCTCGACGGCTTCCGCGTCGCATTCTTCGCGAGCTTCCTCATCTTCGTCGTGGGGACCGTCGGTGTGGTCTGGACCCGCACGCACACCCGGCGCCGTCTTCTCGAGGAGGAGGGAATACAGATAGCCCCTCTGTGGGTTGTACTGTTCCGTGCGCGCGGCCGGAGACGTCGTCCGGATGTGCGACAATGAAGGACGAAGACCCGGTCGGGTCTCCGCGCCAGTGATTCCCACTCACCCCCGTGAGCAGGAAGGAGCGCGGGGGACTTGACACGGGTCTACGTACTGCCCAGACGTACGTTTCCACCCGAGAAAGGGGTCAGCATGGCCACCGCCTCGAAGTCCGCGACGAGCGCCACCCCGGAGGGCGCCACCAAGACCCGTGCGAAGACTGCGGCCGGCGCCAAGTCGGCCGGTACCAAGTCGTCGGCATCAGAGAAGCCCGCATCAGAGAAGACGGCCGCCGCGACCAAGACGCCTGCGAAGACGAAGGCGTCGAGCCGTTCCGCCGCGAAGAAGCCGACCTCGAAGGCTGGCCCTGCGACTGCCTCCGACGATGAGGAGGTCGACGAGGAGCTCGAAGCGGAGCCCGCGGAGATCGCCGAAGACGAGGACAGCGACGACCAGAGCGATTCGGACGACACGGACGCAGACGACGAGTCGCCGTCGGACGAGAAGGAAGACGACGACAAGGACGACGACAAGGACGACTCCGGTCCGATCACTATCACCGAGCCGCTGCCGACGGGCGCTCTTCGCCTGTCGATGGCTGAGGACGACGACGAGGTCCCGGTCTACTCCGCGACGATCACCGGTGCCACCGCCGACCCCGTCAAGGACTACCTGAAGCAGATCGGTAAGGTCGCGCTGCTCAACGCTGAGCAGGAGGTCGAGCTCGCGATGCGCATCGAGGCCGGCCTGTTCGCCGAAGAGAAGCTGTCGCAGATGTCGGACACCGAGAAGCGCTCTCAGCTGGGGCGTGAGCTTGCCTGGGTCGCTCGGGACGGCCAGCGCGCCAAGAGCCACCTGCTCGGTGCGAACCTGCGTCTCGTGGTTTCGTTGGCGAAGCGCTACACGGGTCGCGGTATGCAGTTCCTCGACCTGATCCAGGAAGGCAACCTCGGTCTGATCCGTGCGGTCGAGAAGTTCGACTACACCAAGGGCTTCAAGTTCTCGACGTACGCGACGTGGTGGATCCGCCAGGCGATCACGCGAGCCATGGCCGACCAGGCACGCACGATCCGTATCCCGGTTCACATGGTCGAGGTCATCAACAAGCTCGCGCGCGTCCAGCGGCAGATGCTGCAGGATCTGGGCCGCGAGCCCACTCCGGAAGAGCTCTCGCGCGAGCTCGACATGACCCCCGAGAAGGTCATCGAGGTGCAGAAGTACGGCCGCGAGCCGATCTCGCTGCACACGCCTCTCGGAGAGGACGGCGACAGCGAGTTCGGTGACCTGATCGAGGACACCGAGGCGGTCGTGCCGGCGGACGCGGTCGGGTTCACGATGCTGCAGAAGCAGCTCGAATCGCTCCTGGACTCGCTGTCCGAGCGCGAGGCGGGCGTGATCCGTATGCGCTTCGGACTGGGCGACGGCATGCCGAAGACGCTCGATCAGATCGGCGACACGTTCGGTGTCACGCGCGAGCGCATCCGTCAGATCGAGTCGAAGACGATGGCGAAGCTGCGTCACCCGTCGCGGTCGCAGTCGCTCCGCGACTACCTGGAGTAAGAACCGGATGGCCCACCGCCCCTATCAGGAGCGCAACCGCCCGCGCGTCGTCGAGATCGACGGCGTCTCGTTCGAGCGCATTCCGATCAAGACGCACGTCGTTCTTCCTGGCGAGCCGCTGGAGCCGGTGGTCGAGACCTACGGGCTCGAGCACCTGCGCGACGGCGATTGGTTCTTCATGACCGAGAAGATGGTGGCCGCCTCCCAGGGGCGCGCATACCCCGTCTCGGAGGTCGCGGCGCGTCCGTTGGCGACGTGGCTGTCGAAGCACGTGGTGAAGACTCCGTGGGGTGTCGGCCTCGGCATCCCGGAGACGATGGAGATGGCGATCCGCGAAGTCGGGACGCCTCGGATCCTCGTCGCTGCCGCGGTCTCGGTCGTCTCGAAGCTGTTCGGCCGCACCGGCGACTTCTACCGTGTGGCGGGAAAGAAGGCCCGGGGAATCGACGGCCCGGGCTACCCCACGATTCCTCCCTACGACGAGATGGTCGTGCTGACGGCGGCGGAGCCGTATCGCGTGAGCGAGCGCATTCGCGAGCTTCTCGCCGGTCACGGGCTCGACGTGCAGGTGCTGCTCGTCGACATCAACGACCTCGGCGGGAACATCCTCGGATCCACGGTGAGTGCCGACGACGAGAAGCTCGCGGTCCGCGTGCTGAAGGACAATCCGATCGGTCAAGGGCACGAATCCACGCCGCTCGGCGTCATCCGCCGCGTCGGCTGACTCAGCCCGTGTAGTGCCGGGGGAGTCGGCGCGACGATCGGGCGAGGATCTCGTCGCCGATCGTTGCGGCCCAGTGCGCCCAGTCCTCCACGGACGGTGCGCCGGCGTGCGGGCCGTACACGACGGCCTCGTCGCCCAGCGCGACGGTCGTGCCTTCGGGGATCCGGACGCGGAGAGTGTCGAGTCCGACCTCGAGCACTGCGGCGCGTGACCCTGCGAGCAAGATCTCCGCGCCACGCCCACTCGCACCCAGCACGGACGGGGGGATGCCGTCCGCTGACCCCACCTCGAGCACCGCGACGTCGCCGTCGACGCCGATGACATCGGCGAACATACTGAGCGTGCCGCGCATGCCGAGGCCTGGCGCATCGACATCGTCGAACGGCGAGACACCATATGCGGCGATCCCGAAGCGAACGAGGTCGAGTCGCGCCTCCGGGAAGCGGATGCCCGCGGAACTCGCCGCGAGATGCAGGACCGGGCGACGTTCACCCTCGAGCGGCACGCCCATCTCCCCAGCGATGTCGACGGCAGCCCGGAAGCGGTCGAGAGCGGCTCGGTCATCGGCGGGCGACGCATCCGCGAGGTGCGACCAGATCCCCGCGATGCGCACGCGCCCGTGACGTTCCAGATCCAGTGCGGCGCCGACGAGCGCCGGCCAATCCTTCGGGTCGGCGCCGTTGCGGTGAAGCCCGGTGTCGATCTTCAGATGTACCTCAGCCGCACGCTCCGCACCTGCAGTTGCGATCCGTTCGAGTTCGCGGAGGGACGACACACCGAGGTCGACGCGGGAATCGATGGCGGGCCGAAACTCGGTGTCCGCTCCGTGCAGCCAGGCGAACAGCGGCACCTCGATTCCTGCGTCGCGCACGGCCAGGGCTGCCGGGACATCCAGGACGGCGAGCGAGTCGGCTCCCGCATCGAGACCCGCACGTGCCACGGGCAGAAGCCCATGACCGTAGGCGTCCGCCTTCACGGCGAACATCGTCCGGGCGGGCGCCGCGAGCGCCGCGAGAGCACTCACGTTCTCCCGGATGGCGTCGAGGTGTACGACGATCCGCGACGTCATGCGGCCTCCCGCGAGACGCGTTCGGCGATACCCGAGGTGAGGGCAGGGGCCGAGCGCTCGGTCCACGCGCCCCATTCGAGCGCGGAGGGCGCTCCACGGGTGGTGTCGCCGAATACCGTGACCTCGTCGCCGACCGTCACCTCTGCGTCGTGACAGTCGAGGACGAACTGATCCATCGCGATCCGGCCGACGAGCGGATGTCTGTGCCCGCCGATGAACGCCTCTCCGCGGTTGGACGCGAGGCGGGGCACGCCGTCTGCGTATCCGAGACCGACGAGTGCGAGTGTCGTCTCCGAGGCCGTGCGATACGTGTAGCCGTAGGAGACACCCTCGCCGCCGTTGACCCGCCGAACGGCGATGACCTCACCGACGAGTGTCATCAGAGGGCTGAAGCCCTCGCGGAGCCCGTAGGTCGCCTCTCCCCACTGGGGGTCGACCGCGATACTGCGGTCGCTGAGGACCTCGCGGAAACCCCACTCTCGGGACCGCGCGGCTGCAGCCTCGTCACTCACGACAATGCTCGTGACACCATGCGCGAGAGCGATGGGCGCGACGAGCGCGAGGCCGTGACCGTAGGCGTCGGCACGGCCGTCGAGAAACGGTGGATCGAGCCGGTCGAGATTCTGGATCAGAGCATCGAGATCGATGCGTGCCAGGCGGAGCAAGCCGGATCGCGCCGCCGACGGTCGTTCACTCAGCGACAGGCTCCTGGAGCCGGCTGGACTCGTCGTGCCAGTCGAGGGCGGTCTCGATGAGCTTCGGCTTGTACTCCGTGCCGTGGTGCGCGCAGAACAGCAGCTCGCCCGAGGCCAGGGTCACACGGACGTAGGCCTGGGCTCCACACATGTCGCACCGGTCGAGGGCACTGAGCGCGGGACGCTCCAGCTCGACGGTGCCATCACTCGCGATCTGGGACATGGGTCCTGCTCCTTCCCTCGGGTGCGGTTGCGGTGCGTTGGTCCATGTAAGCACGAGCGGTGCGGAGATTCTGGATGTGGCGGGGTATTTCGCCCGTGGCGTAGCTGTGCTGACGCCGTGCAGAACCTGGGAAGGCTTGGATGCTGGCGCGGGAATACGTAGTCTCGCTCGTCATGGGGGAAATCAACTTGACTACATCTGTGCGCCCGAATCGTCGTCAACGACGCACACTGGCATCCGTGGCCATGGCGGCCGTTCTCGTTTCCACGGTCGTGGCCGGAGGTCCGGCGGTGGCCGCGTCAGAGACTCGAGCGGCCAGTGGATCGGTGGTCAAGGTGGTGAAGGCGGGCAAGCTCTTGTCCATCACGAACACGCAGCGAGTCGCGCGGGGGCTGAAGCCGCTGAAGGACAGCCCGGCGCTCACACGCGCCGCGTGCGCCTGGGCGCAGAAGCTCGCCGCGAAGCGAACCCTCAAGCACAGCACGAACGTCACGTCCTATCGCCTCTGGGGTGAGAACGTCGCGTACGGCTACTCGACGTCGGCGTCGGTGACGAACGCCTGGATGAAGTCGCCCGGGCACCGTGCGAACATCCTCGAGCCTCGCTACACACGCATGGGGGCGTGCTGGGCGAAGTCCTCGAACGGAACAGTTCACTGGGTTCAGCAGTTCGGCGGCTGAGCGTCACTGCGGTGGCGCGGTGTGCCGCACGGCCGGCCGCGGTGGTGCCGGATAGTCTCGGTCGGTGACCGACTACAACGCCCGACATCTCTCCGTTCTCGAGGGTCTCGAGGCCGTCCGGAAACGACCGGGGATGTACATCGGGTCGACCGATTCCCGGGGTCTGATGCACTGCCTCTGGGAGATCATCGACAACTCGGTCGATGAGGCCCTCGCCGGGCACGGCGACAACATCGAGGTCATCCTGCACCCCGACTCGTCGGTGGAGGTGCGCGACCGAGCGCGCGGCATCCCGGTCGACATCGAGCCGAAGACGGGACTCTCGGGCGTCGAGGTGGTCTTCACCAAGCTTCACGCGGGCGGCAAGTTCGGCTCCGGATCGTATGCAGCGTCCGGTGGTCTTCATGGCGTCGGCGCATCCGTCGTCAATGCTCTCTCGGAGCGGCTCGACGTCGAGGTCGACAGGGACGGCAAGACATGGGCCATGTCGTTCCACCGAGGCGAGCCGGGCATCTTCGCCGACGCGGGGGAGCCGACCCCGGACGCCCCGTTCAGCCCGTTCGTCTCGGGGAGCGAACTGCGCGTCGTCGGCAAGGTGGCCAAGGGCGTCACCGGCACGCGCATCCGTTATTGGTCCGACCGTCAGATCTTCACCAAGGGTGCGGGTTTCCAGGCGGAGGAACTCATCGGTCGCGCCCGGCAGACGGCCTTCCTCGTTCCCGGACTCGGCCTCGAAATCCGCGACGAGCGGGGCGAGGAGTCGACGGTCGAGAGCTTCCGCTTCGACGGGGGCATCAGCGAGTTCGTGGAGCACCTTGCGCCGGATTCCGGGGTCACCGACATCTGGCGGATCCAGGGCACGGGTTCTTACACCGAGACGGTCCCGGTTCTTCAAGAGAACGGCCACATGGTTCCGACCGAGTTGTCACGCGAGTGCGAGGTCGATCTCGCCCTGCGCTGGGGGACCGGATACGACACCGTCTTCAAGAGCTTCGTGAACATCATCGCGACGCCCAAGGGGGGAACTCACCAGACCGGGTTCGAGCAGGGCCTTCTGAAGTTCCTGCGCGCCGAGGTGGAGCGCAATGCTCGCCGGTTGAAGGCCGGTAACGACAAGCTCGAGAAGGATGACGCCCTCGCGGGCCTCACGGCGGTCCTCACCGTCCGGTTGCCCGAGCCTCAGTTCGAGGGGCAGACGAAGGAGGTACTGGGCACGCCCGCTGTGCGAGCGATCGTGTCGAGCGCCGTCGTCAAGGGCCTGCAGGAGCGGTTCGCGAGTACCAAGCGCGATGACAAGGCGCAGACCTCGCTCGTGCTCGACAAGGTCGTCGCCGAGATGAAGTCCCGAATCTCGGCACGCGCGCACAAGGAGACGCAGCGCCGGAAGAACGCCCTCGAGAGCTCGTCGCTGCCGGCGAAGCTCGTCGACTGTCGATCGACGGATGTCGCGGACACCGAGCTGTTCATCGTCGAGGGTGATTCGGCACTCGGAACGGCGAAGCTCGCTCGCGACAGCGAACATCAGGCGCTGCTGCCGATCCGGGGGAAGATCCTCAACGTTCAGAAGGCCTCGGTGGCCGACATGCTGGGCAACGCGGAGTGCGCCTCGATCATCCAGGTGGTCGGAGCGGGATCGGGGCGTAGCTTCGACATCGACGCCGCACGCTACGGCAAGGTCATCATCATGAGCGACGCGGACGTCGACGGTGCCCACATCCGGACGCTCCTGCTCACTCTCTTCTTCCGCTACATGCGTCCGATGATCGAGGAAGGTCGGGTCTTCGCGGCTGTCCCTCCGCTCCACCGGGTGGTCGTCACGAACCCCGGCTCAAAGCCGAACGAGGTGATCTACACCTACTCCGAGCAGGAGCTCACGAATGTCCTCGCGACCATCAAACGGCAGGGTAAGCGGTACCAGGATCCGATCCAGCGGTACAAGGGCCTCGGTGAGATGGATGCCGATCAGCTGGCGGAGACCACGATGAGCAGAGCGCATCGGACCTTGCGGCGGGTGCGGATCGAGGATGCCGACGCGGCGAACCGGGTGTTCGAACTGCTCATGGGCAACGATGTCGCCCCCCGCAAGGAGTTCATCGTGGCCGGTCAGGGGCTCGACCGGTCGCGCGTGGACGTCTGACGAGCGCGAACCTATGTGGGATGTTTCGGCTCTGTAAAAGGTTCATTGCGTATTGAATCTTCGCGAGGTTCAGCACACATCGCTCCCATAATCTGTTGCTGCACCTTGAGATCCCCATTTCGGTGATCCCGAATCCGACGACGGCCGAGGCGTGCCGTCGGCCAAGGGAGGCACTATGCAAAAGCCCCGTACCGTGCGCGCTCTCGTGATCGCGTCCGTTGCACTGATCGGCCTGACCGCCTGTGCCACAGGCGGTTCCGAGCCCGAGACGAGCGACGACATCCTCATCTTCGCCGGCGGCGAGCCGGACCACCTGACGCCCGGGCGTCAGACGGTCGCATTCGATCAGGTGATGAGTGTGTTCTCGCCGCTGGTCGATCTCGACGCGGAGGGAAACACCTCGATGCTCGCGGCCGAGTCGGTCGAGAGCGATGACGCGACGACGTGGACCATCACGTTGAAGGACGGTTGGACGTTCCACAACGGTGAGCCGGTCACCGCGCAGAGCTACGTCGACGCCTGGAATTTCACGGCCTACGGACCCAACGCCTGGGAGAACAGCTGGGAGCTCGCGTCGATCGTCGGCTACGACGACCTGAACCCCGCCGAGGGCGACCCGACGACCGACGCCATGTCGGGGCTCACGGTCGTCGACGACCTGACGTTCACCGTCGAGCTCGTCGGGCCGGACAGCCAGTTCCCTCTCCAGCTCACGGGCGCACAGACGGGCTTCTACCCGATGCCCGAGGCCGCCTACGACGACCTGGATGCCTATGACCGCGAGCCCATCGGCAACGGTCCGTTCGAGATGACGGAGCCCTGGAAGGACACCGAGGAGTACACGGTCACCGCGTACGAGGACTACGCCGGCCCTGCGCCGACCATCGCCGGGATCACCTTCCGTCCGTACACCGACAACCTCACGGGATATAACGATGTGCTCGCGGGCAACGCTGATCTCGAATACCTCCCGACCGCGAAGATGACGAGTGCGATCGCCGACTTCGGCGAGGACCACGTCTACTCCCTCCAGGCACCGGGCGTCGACTACATCGGGTTCCCGCTCTGGGATGAGAAGTGGCAGAACAAGGAGCTCCGAGAGGCCATCTCGATGGCGATCGACCGCGACGCGATCAACGAGGCGATCTACGGAGGCCTCTACGCCCCGGCCAACTCGCTGACCGCACCCAACATGAACGGTGACCCCGCCGGGATCTGCGCGGAGCTCTGCGAGTTCGATGTGGACGCGGCGCAGGCGAAGCTCGCGGAGGCGGGCGGCTACGAGGGCACGATGACCATCGTGTACCCGGGCGGAAGCGGTCTCGACGAGCTGTTCGAGGCGTACGCGAACCAGATCCGTCAGAACCTCGGGATCGACGCGGTCGCGTCGCCGACGACCGACTGGGCCGAGTACTGGCAGTCGCTCGTCGACCACACGGTGGCCGGACCTCACTTCGGTCACTGGGGCGCGCTCTACCCGAGCCAGCAGAGCACCCTTCGTGCGCTGTTCACCGAGGGCGGCGGCTGCTACCTCTGCACCGGGTACTCCTCTCCGGAGGTCGACGAGCTGCTTCTCGAGGCGGACGCCTCGCAGACTCTCGACGACTCCTACGAGGGCTACGCCGCGGTGCAGGAGTTCGTGCTCGACGCGTTCCCGACAGTCCCCACGTTCTCCGCCACGTACAACTACGTGACCTCGGATCGCGTGGTCGAGCTGCCCGCCGTGTCCGGCAGCCCGGTCCTGTCGAAGATCGTGCTGGCCGACTGAGATCGTGATCCACAGCTCCACCGCATCGGAGCACCCGATGCCCGGCTCGCCGGAGGACATCCTCCGGCGAGCCGGCCGGGTGCCTCGCGCCGACGGCTTTCCCGAGATCGACACGTTGCTCGCCGAGTTCGATCGCCTCGCATCAGAGCATCCCGCCCTCATGACGGGTCGCCGCATCGGCACCAGCAGGCGTGGCGAGCCGATCCCCGGATACACCATCGGGAGTGGACAGCGCTCGTTCCTCATCGTGGGGGGAGTCCATCCCAATGAGCCGATCGGATTCCGCACTGCGCTCCACCTCGTCGGCGAACTCCTCGCCGACCCTGAGCTGCTCCGTGCGAGCGACGCCACCTGGCACATCGTGCCGTGCATCGACCCGGACGGAGCGCGACTGAACGAGGAGTGGTATCCGACGCCGGAGGACCGCATCTTCTACGCCCGACGCTTCTACCGGCCCGAGCCCGACCAGCAGGTCGAGTGGACCTTCCCGACCTCCTACAAGCGCGCCTATTTCGACCGGATGATGCCCGAGACTCAGGCGCTCGCCCGCGAGATCGATCGCGTGCGACCGGATCTCTACGTGGCACTCCACAACGGTGAGATGGGCGGCGTCTACTACTACCTGTCTCGACCCGTTCCGGAGTTGTACGGACTCCTGCACGAGCTCCCCGCATCGCTCGGGCTGCCCCTCGACACGGGCGAGCCGGAAGCCCCCTACCTCGAGACCTACGCTCCCGCGATCTTCGGGACCGGGTCGATCACGGACGCCTACGACTATCTCGAGGCGCTCGGGCTCGACCCGACCACGATGGTCGGAGGGTCGAGCTCGAGCGAGTACGCGGCTCGGTACGGCACGCTCTCGCTCGTCGCGGAGCTGCCGTACTGGTCCCACCCGGACGCGAACGACCCGTCTCCAGCGGGGGAGTCGTACGCCGAGCTTCTGAACCGCACGAGCGGTCAACTCATCGAGGCGTCCGAGGTCCTCGGCGACGTGCTGGCGTCGGCGTCCGAGCATCTGAGCATCCGATCGCCCTTCCTGAGCGCGTCGGAGGTATTCGTCCCCATGCTCGCGGACATCGGCCGCGTCGACCGGGCGCGAGCATCAGAGCCCGCTTCGCAGCGGGCGGCCACCGTCGCCGAGCGATTCGGATGCGAGGACCTGGTCCACTGCTTCCGCCTCCGCTACGGCGGGATGCTGCTTCGGGCGCTCGACGCGGAGAGCGTCGCGGGGGTCGCACCCGCTCCGCTTCGACGACTGCGTTCGCGTCTGGAGTCGATCTATTCCGAGTGGCAGGACGCCGCGGCGGCTGCGAGCACAGCTGCGGTCATCCCGGTGTCCGACCTCGTCGGGGTGCAGTACGGTGCGGTGCTCGCGGCGGCGTTCCACGGCCTCGGGGAGGGCGCATCATGATCCGATCACTGAGCCAGAGGCTCCTTGGACTGGTCATCGTCTTCTTCGGTGTGACCTTCATAATCTACGCGATGGTGTTCGCGCTTCCCGGCGACCCGATTCGTGCGCTCGGAGGCGAGCGTCCGATCTCGGATACGACGGTGGCGGCTCTCCGCGCGGCCTACCACCTCGATGATCCGCTGATCGTGCAGTACTTGCGCTACATCGGCGGACTTCTGACGGGAGACTTCGGCACCGACTTCTTGGGTCGGTCCGTGGGTGAGCAGATGCTTCGCGCGCTGCCCGTCACGATCGTGCTCGGCCTGAGCGCGTGGGCGCTCGAGATCATCGTCGGGCTCGGACTGGGGATCATCGCAGCTCTCCGACGCGATACCTGGATCGATCGGGGCATCCTGATCACGACGATCCTCGCGACGTCGATCCCGGTGTTCGTCGTGGGAGTGTCCGCGCAGCTGCTGTTCGGGGTGCGGTGGGGCATTCTCCCCGTCGCGGGAGACAAAGCGGGCTGGCCCGTCGCGTTCATCCTCCCGGCCGCCGTCATCGCCATCTACGGGTTGGCGGTCGTCTCTCGGCTCATCCGCACCTCGATGATCGACAACCTCGGCATGGATTACGTCCGAACGGCTCGGGCGAAGGGTCTGGCGCCCTCGCGAATCGTCGGTGTCCATGTGCTCCGGAACTCCGCCATTCCCGCCGTGACCTTCTTGGCGACGGACCTCGGGTACCTCCTCGGGGGAGCCGTCGTGGTCGAGGGGATCTTCAACCTCCCGGGCATCGGCAATCTGCTGTTCAGCGCGATCCGAGCTCATGAAGGTCCCACCGTGGTGGGCATCTCGACCGCACTGATCCTGGTGTTCCTCCTGACGAGCGCTCTCGTCGACTTCCTGCACACCCTCCTCGACCCGAGGATCCGCCATGACTGATGCACTTTTCCAGACCCCAGCTGTGACGAGACCGAGCAGAGGTCGGTGGAGGCGGGCGGTGCGTCGCCCCGGAGTGGTGGTCCCTGCAGCGATCCTGCTGGTACTGCTCATCATCTCCGCGTTCCCCGCTTTCTTCGCGGGGCTGTTCGGCAACGGCGACCCCCGCGTGTGCGACCTGACACGGAGCATCGATGGACCCGAGGCCGGGCACCCCTTCGGGTTCGACGTGCAGGGGTGCGACGTCTATGCGAACGTCATCTTCGGAACCCAGTCGTCCATCACCGTGGGCGTCCTCACGACCGGGTTGGCACTGTTGGTCGCGGTCGCCCTCGGAGTCATCGCCGGTACCCGGGGCGGTTGGGCCGACATGGTCATCTCACGGTTGACGGACGTCTTCCTCGGCTTCCCGTTCCTCCTCGGAGCGATCATCGCGCTGAACAGCGTCGCCGAGCGGAACGTCTGGTCAGTCTCGATCGTGCTCGCGCTGTTCTCCTGGCCGACGCTCGCGCGTCTCGTGCGAAGTTCGGTTCGCGGGGTGGCGAACTCGGAGTACGTTCTCGCCGCGCGCACGATGGGCCTCAGCTCCGCGCGGGTGATCGGCCGCTACATCCTTCCGAACGCGATGGGCGCCGTCATCGTGGTCTCGACGATCATGATCGGCTCGGTGATCGTCGCGGAATCCACGCTGACGTACCTCGGGATCGGACTCGAAGCGCCTGCGATCTCCTGGGGCCTGCAGCTTGCGAGCGCCCAGTCGAAGTTCCAGATGGCCCCGCACCTGTTGATCTTCCCCTCGCTTTTCCTCGCCGTCACGGTGTTCTGCGTCATCGTGCTCGGCGACTCGCTCCGCGCGGCATTCGATCCCCGCCGCACCGCGTGACACCGACCTGCACCATAGAGAGGTACCAATGACGACGTCCGCCCCGTATACGGCCGACCAGCTGACCAGCATGCGTGCTGCGATTCCCTATCTGCGATCGTGGGTGGACTATCGCCGCTGGGCCCTGCGGACCCCGGGAGTTCAATACGCAGTCAGATTCGACGGAGAGCTGCAGCTCTCGGGTGCTTCCGGCGTCGCGAACATCGAGACCGGCGAAGTTCTCACGACCGACCACCTCTTCCGGATCGCGTCCCACTCCAAGACCTTCACCGCGACCGCGATCCTTCAGCTGGCCGAGGCCGGTGCACTCCGCCTGGATGACACGGCCGTGTCCTTCGTCCCGTCTCTGGCGGGCAGTGCGGTCGCGGAGGTGACCGTTCGAGAGCTCCTCGGGCACTCGGGCGGAATCATCCGCGACGGGCTCGACGGCGACTACTGGCAGCACTCGCGACCGTTCCCCGATGAAGCTGAACTCCTGGAGATCTTGATCCGTGAGGGCAAGGTGCTCGATCGCAACGAGAAGTTCAAGTACACCAACATCGGGTACTCGCTTCTGGGTTTGATCATCGCGGCGGCGTCGGGTCGCAGCTACAACGCCTACGTCGCCCAGGAGATCTGCGCGCGACTGGGACTCGGCAACACCGGACCCGAATGGGACGACGCGCGCGCGTCCGAGTTCGCCGCCGCCCACACCGGCCTGCATCTCTCACGCACGCGCCGGAGGGTCGACCACGTGGACACGCGTGCCATGGCTGCGGCCACCGGGTTCTTCTCCACGGCGGAGGATCTCACGCATTACTTCTCTGCGCACTCCTTCGGGGACGAGCGGATGCTCTCCGACGCGAGCAAGAGGCTCCAGCAGCGGCACGAGTGGATCTCCGATCCCGACGATGCGGCAGCTGCGCACTACGGTCTCGGGATGATCTCCGAGAAGGTGGGCTCCCACGAGGTGTTCGGGCACAGCGGAGGCTACCCCGGGCACATCACTCGGAGCGTCTTCGATCCTCACACGGGCCTGGTGGTCAGCGTCCTCACGAACTCGGTCGACGGCCCGGCTGCCGAGCTCTCTCAGGGAATCCTCGCGCTCCTCGACTACGCGGCGGAGAAGCCTGCCACCGCGAGCACGCCGGACGCGTCGCGGTTCACCGGTCGGTTCGCGAACATGTGGGGTCCGGCCGATGTGGTGCAGCTGGGTGAACGGATTGTGATGGTGCACCCCAGCGCAGCGTCTCCGGTGTCCTCGGTCGAGGTCATGGAGGTGGCAGGTCCCGACTCGCTGCGGATCGTGAGCGGTACGGGGTTCGGCTCTCCGGGCGAGCTGCTGCGGTACCGGTTCGAGGGCGATCGGGTGGTGTCGGTGTCGGGTGGCGGTGGCATGACGATGTGGCCGCACGGTGACATCGATGATGAGTGAGTCACGACCGTGCTCCGGCTGAGCTGCTCCTATGCTGAAACTTCGAACTTTCGTGAATTTCGATCGGAGTTGACGTGACGACGAAGGTGGACGCAGACGTGACGGATTCAGAGATCGATCGCAGAGAGGCTGCACGCCGCGCCTTCGCCGAGGACTTCGGGCTCCAATGGGAGTCCTCCGGGTCGCCTCGGATGGAGGGCCGGATTCTGGGCTACCTGATGGTGATGGAGAGCCCCTACATCTCTTCGGCTGACCTAGCGGAGGCGCTGAACGCGAGCGCGGGATCGGTGTCGATGACGACGAGGCGCCTCGTGGAGGCGGGGTTCGTCCGTCGGCACGCGGTGCCGGGAGACCGGAGTCACTACTTCCGCATGGAGAGCGACGTCTGGGGCGGATGGCTCGCGGGGGAGCGCAAGTTCCTCGAGCGGATGCGCGAACTCATGACGCGAGGCCTCGAGCTGGGCATCGACGATCAACACGCGCGCGAGCGTCTCGTGAACGGTCGCGACTACATGTCGTGGGTGATCTCGTATCACCGGAAGATGCTCGGCGACTGGGAAGCGGCGAAAGCCGAACGCGACGCTCGTGCGAATCAGGAGACCACATGACACAGCCACTACTCACGATCGACGACCTCGCGATCGATTTCACCGTCGACGGGATCACGGCCCGCGCGGTCGAAGCCGTCTCGTTGGAAGTCGCCGCCGGCGAAGTCGTCGCTCTGGTGGGGGAGTCGGGCTCGGGCAAGACGGCCACCGCGATGGCCGTCCTCGGGCTGCTGCCGAGCAACGCGCGCGTATCGGGCAGCGTCCGCCTCGGTGAGGACGAACTGATCGGCGCGGATGAGGCGGTGCTGCGCGAGGTGCGCGGCAAGCGCGCGGCGATGGTCTTCCAAGACCCGCAGGGTGCGCTGAACCCGGTCTTCTCGATCGGCTTCCAGGTCATGGAGTCGGTCCGCCGCCAGGACCCATCGCTGAGTCGACGGGAGCTTCGCGCCCGCACGATCGAGCTGCTGGAGCGCGTCGAGATTCCGGAGCCCGAGAAGCGGCTCGGCTACTACCCGCACCAGCTGAGCGGCGGGCAGTGCCAGCGAGTGGTGATCGCCATGGCGCTGGCGAGCGAGCCGGAGCTGCTGATCGCGGACGAGCCGACGACGGCTCTCGACGTCACCGTTCAGGCGGAGATCCTCGATGTGCTCCGCGGTCTTCGTGAGCGGCTCTCCTGCGGAATCCTTCTCATCACCCACGACATGGGTGTCGTTGCCGACCTCGCCGATCGGGTGGTCGTCATGCGGAACGGGCGCGTGGTCGAGAGCGGCGGAGCCGTCGCGGTGTTTTCGCGACCGGAGGCGCCCTACACCCAGGAATTGCTGGCATCGGTACCTCGCATCGGGGGACGAGAGGCGACTGAGGTGGATCACGCGAAGCCCGCCGTGCTCGAAGTGTCCGACCTCGTCGTCGACTTCCATTCCCGTCGTCGCGGTGTCTTCCGCGCCGTCGATGGAGTGACGTTCTCCGTGCAGCCGTCTGAGATCCTCGCCTTGGTGGGCGAGTCCGGTTCCGGTAAGACCACGATCGGACGATCGGCGATCGGGCTGTCGCCCGTTACCCAGGGGAGCGTTCGCGTCGCGGGTCACGACGTCGTGCACGCGGGTCGTGCCGAACGCCGAGAGATGCGCAGGAAGGTCGGGGTCGTCTTTCAGAATCCGGCAGCGTCATTGAACCCCCGATACACCGTGGAGCAGACCGTGTCGGAGCCGCTGCGGGTCGTACTCGGCCTGCGCGGCAGGGAGCTGCGGGAACGCACCGTCTCCGTGTTGGAGTCGGTGGGCTTCTCGGGTGATTGGCTCACCCGTTACGGTCATCAGCTCTCCGGCGGTCAGCGTCAGCGGGTGTCGATCGCCCGGGCCGTCGCGCTCGATCCGGTGCTGCTCATCGCGGACGAGCCCACCAGCGCGCTCGATGTGTCCGTTCAGGCGCGCGTGCTCGATGTGTTCCGAGAGCTGCAGGCCTCGCTCGGCTTTGCCTGTCTGTTCATCAGTCACGATCTCGCCGTGGTCGACTCGCTGTGTGATCGTGTGGCCGTGCTGCGTCGGGGCCGTCTCATCGAGCATGGTGAGCGGTCGAGTGTGCTCTCGAATCCGCAGCAGGAGTACACCCGCGAGCTCGTCGCCGCGGTGCCGGTTCCGGACCCCGCTCTCCAGGCAGAGCAGCGTCGTCGTCGGTTGGCCGAGCTGGAAGCCTCGCGCGGGACCGCTGTGGCCTAGTCGCGCGAGCACCGCTCAGAGCGGTCGACCGACGGAGCCGATCACGGCGTCGAGAGGGGTGCCCGAGGCGTCTCGCTTCGCGCCCGGTTCCGGGAGCGCACGAGCGGCTCCGTCCGCGGAGATCGCGCGCGCGGGTGCCGGACCGGCCCAGGCGAGCGCGAGCGACGACTCACCCTTGAGGAACGAGTGGGAGCGCACGCCACCCGTCGCGCGTCCCTTGCCCGGGAATTCCGCGAAGTGCGACACCTTGCCTCGTCCCGCATCGGTGCCGGCGAGCGTCTCCGCGGGTGTGGAGATGGTCACGACGACGGCATCCGCAGGATCGACCGCACCGAAGAAGAGCACCTCGGATCCCGTGGCGAGGTTGATGCCCGCCATGCCTCCCGCGGCCACGCCCTGCGGCCGCACCTGCGATGCGGAGAAGTGCAGGAGTTGGCTGTCGGACGCGATGAACACGAGTTCATCGGAATCGGTACCCTGCGCCGCGCCGACGAGCTCGTCGCCGGGTTTCAAGCTGATGATCTCGAAGTCGGGTCGGTTCGGGTAGCCCCCGGCTGCGACGCGCTTCACGACACCGGATCGGGTGCCGAGAGCGATCGGAAGGTCCGAGGTGAGCGAGACGAGCCCGAGCACGCGCTCCTTCTTGTCGGTGATGCCCAGATAGTCGGCTATCCGCGCGCCGGCACCGAGCTGGACGGAGTTCGCCGGGACCGATGGCAGGTCGACAGGCGTGAATCGGATCAACCGCCCACGGGAGGTGACCGCGCCGAGTTCGCCCCGCGTCGTCCCACGAACCGTCGACAGGATTGCATCGTGCTTCGAGCGACGGGTCGCGGCGGCCGGTCCATCGATCCCGTCTGCCAGATCCACGCGTACGGCTCGGCCCGTGGTCGACAAGAGCACGAGGGTCGGCGCGTCGGGGATCTCGAGGGACGGCGCTGACGACTTCCGCGAGGACGCCGAAGCGGCGACGTTCACGCCGGCCTCGGTGAGGAGTGTTCGGCGCGGGGTGCCGAACCGTTCGGCGACCTCATCGAGCTCGTCGCCGACCTGGGTTCGAATCCGGCCGGGATCGGAGAGCAACGCCTCGAGCTCGGCGATCTCAGCGCGGAGGCGGTCGCGTTCCGTCTCGAGCTCGATCCGGCTGAAGCGCGTGAGGCGTCGGAGCTGGAGCTCCAGGATGTAATCCGCCTGCAGTTGTGAGAGGTCGAAGACCTCCATGAGGCGCGTGCGCGCCTGCGCGGTGTCATCGCTCGAGCGCACGACCTGAATCACTTCGTCGATGTCGAGGATCGCGATGAGGAGGCCGTCCACGAGGTGCAGGCGCTCCTGCCGACGGGCCAGGCGGTACTGCGAGCGTCGCGTGACCACCCGGATGCGGTGGTCGAGGTAGACCCTCAGCATCTCGCGCAGCCCGAGGGTCTGCGGCCGACCCTCGACGAGTGCGACGTTGTTGATCGAGAAGCCATCTTCGAGCGGGGTCAGACGATACAGCTGCTCGAGGACGGCCTGCGGCGAGAACCCCGTCTTGATGCCGATGACCAGCCGCAGGCCGTTCTTGCGGTCGGTCAAGTCGGTGACGTCGGCGATTCCCGTGATCTTCTTCGACTGGACCCCGTCCTTGATCTTCTCGATGACCTTCTCGGGGCCGACGAGGTAGGGAAGCTCGGTGACCACGAGCCCCGCCCGCCGAGCCGAGAGCTGTTCGATCGAGACCTTGGCGCGTGTCTTGAAGCTGCCACGACCTGCTCGATAGGCGTCGCGGATGCCGTCGAGGCCCACGATGGTTCCCCCGGTGGGCAGGTCGGGCCCGGGCACGTAAGCCATCAGCTCTTCGAGGGTGGCCTCCGGATTCTCGAGCAAGTGCCGCGCCGCCGCCGCCACCTCGATCAGGTTGTGCGGGGCCATGTTGGTCGCCATGCCCACCGCGATACCGCTTGCACCATTGACGAGGAGGTTCGGGAAGGCCGCGGGGAGCACTTCGGGCTGCGTGAGCTGGTTGTCGTAGTTGGGGACGAAGTCGACGACGTCCTCATCGAGTGACTCGACCAGCGCGAGCGCCGCAGCCTGCATCCGCGCCTCTGTATAGCGCGGGGCGGCCGGACCGTCGTCGAGCGACCCGAAGTTGCCGTGGCCGTCCACGAGCGGCACACGCATCGTGAAGTCCTGCGCGAGGCGCACGAGAGCGTCGTAGATCGCCCCGTCGCCGTGCGGGTGCAGGCGTCCCATGACGTCGCCCACCACACGGGCTGACTTCACGTGGCCACGGTCCGGTCGAAGCCCCATCTCGTTCATCTGATAGAGGATCCGGCGCTGCACGGGCTTCAGACCATCCCGGGCATCGGGAAGCGCACGGGAATAGATGACCGAGTAGGCATACTCGAGGAAGGAGCCCTGCATCTCGGTCGACACATCGACGTCTTCGATGCGTTCGCCGGCGGGGAGTGCGGTAGGGGAGTCGGGCGGAGTCATAAGATCGTCGCCATGCTACCGGGGGGGAATTCGCATCGGCGTCGGCTTGCCGAGGTCATCCCGAATTGCCTCGATGCGGTTCGGGGTCGTCGAGGAGCGTGGGGACTTCCGTCCGTCGAGAAGGCGGTCGTCGTCCTGGTGGACGGGCTCGGTCACGAGGCGCTCGTCGCCGCTCGGGGCCACGCGAGGACCCTCGCCACCGGGGCTGGCGCGGACACCGCCATCGGCTCCGGATTCCCCTCGACGACGGCTGCGGCACTGGCCACGCTCACCACGGGTGAGCCGAGCGGTCGGCACGGGCTGGTCGCGTATCGCGGATACGATCCGGCCCGCGACGTGCTCGTCAACCAACTCTCGGGGTGGGAGGGGCTGGACCCCGCGACGTGGCAGCGGATGCCGACGCTCTTCGAGCGGGCATCCGCCGAGGGAATCCCCTCCGCAGCGATCGCACATGCTCGCTACCGGGAATCCGCATTCACTCACGCCGTGCTGCGGGGTGCGGAGTTCCTGGGCGCCGCTCAGCCGTCGGGCAGGCTGGACCTACTCGGGAACGCGCTCTCCGCGCCCGGACCGGCGCTCATCTACTACTACGTTCCCGAACTCGACATGACAGCTCACGCCCGGGGCGCATCATCAGACGCCTGGCTGGCAGCGCTCGAGGAGTTCGATGCCGAGCTCTCGGCGATGATCCGCATGCTGGGACGGCGGGACGGCCTCGTCGTGACCGCAGACCATGGAATCGTCGACGTCCCTGAGCAGGCGCACCGCATCCCCGAGCAGAACCTGCTCGATGACGTCGCCCATGTCGCGGGAGAGCCGCGCTGCCTCCAGCTCCACCTCCAGGAGGGGACGGATCCGCACGCCGTGGCGGAACGCTGGCGATCGTCGGAGGGACGACGTGCCTGGGTCGCCACGCGCGACGAGGCGATCGAGGCCGGATGGTTCGGGACCGTCGACCCTGAGGTGGCTCCTCGTATCGGTGACGTCCTGATCGCGGCTCGAGGCACGTCTGCGTACTACGTCGACCCGGACGATCGCGCGCGCGCCATGATCGGGCAGCACGGCTCGCTGACGCCGTCGGAGACCGGCATCCCGTTCGTCCGCTTCGGCGCCTTCGCCTGACCCGGGCGGGTCAGAGGTCGTCGTCGCTGCGGGCTCCGAAGACGATCTCATCCCAGCTGGGCATCGACGCGCGCCCGCGACGCTTGCCCAGCGGGCCCGTCGCCCCGGATGAGCCTGAGGCCTTGGCGGTGGGCTGCGACGATGCCTCGGGAACCTCCGGAAGGTCGTCGAGCGGCACGTCCACGAGCTTCACCACGCCCGTCGACGGATGCGCCGCCAGGCCTTGCTCGGCCTCATCGAGGTCGAGCGGCTCGCGCTCTCCGCGACGACGCCGCAGCGCTTCCAGTAGATCCGCGGTGTGGTGTGTGCCCGATGGCTCCTCAGCGGGGGCGGGGCGTGCGCCGATCTCGAACTGCGCGAACTCCACTGCCGTGATGACCGTGCCGTCCTGATCGGTGTCGACTTCGAACGCACCGCTGTCGAAGCGTGCATCGTCGCGCTCGTCGAGCGGAACGGCACGAAGACGGGGGATGAGGCTCTGCGGGAGCTCGCCCTGCTGCGAGAGCGTCACCGCCTCCTGGTTCGCGGGGGTCAGCGACTGCTTCTTCGGGTCGAACCCCCACCGGGCGTCGCGCTCGACATCGTGTGCCGTGAAGGTGAGCTTCACGATCCACCCGCCGCCCTGCTCCTTCCAGCTGGACCAGCGCTCACCGCTCGCGCCCGCCTCGCCGAGGCGCTCACGGATCACCGACCCGAAGGTCGCACCGGAGGCCAGCGGATCGGTCTCGACCGCGGTGTGGACGGGCACGTTGAGAGCCGACTCGACCACGTATTCACGCTCCGCGAGAACCGGTCCCTCAAATCGCTTCACGTAATCAAGAGATGCGCCGGTCACCCGCGAGACGTCTTCGGCGGTCATTCCCGCGCGGATCTGCGCCTGGATCTCGCGTGGTGCGAGCCGTCGCCCGGTTCCGGGGTCGGGCGTCGAGGCGCGCAGGCGCGACTGAAGGGTGTCGTCGACGGCAACCCGGTACTGGGCTCCCTCATCCGAGGCGAGCAGAAGGGAGCCGTTCTCGACTCCGATCACCTTGAGCTCTTGCATGCCGAACCGTCCTCCCGGGCGTCAGGATCCAGCGCAAGGATGCCACGTGCAAGGACCGGAACCGGGGAATACACCGGGCGTGCCGCGAGTTGCACAGACCGCGGTTCCCGAGGTTTCTGGGAGCCGACTGGGAAGGTTTGCGCTTCCGCATCCGATGATGCAGACTGACGCCGCTTCACCAGCACGAACCGACCTGGATGGATGGGAATGGCAACCGATTACGACGCCCCTCGGAAGACCGACGACGACACCGAGTCGATCCAGGCCCTCCAGGAGCGTGTCCCCGACAAGATGTCGGGAGTGGTCGACGTCGATGACGCCGACAACCCGGGATTCGAGCTCGCAGGTCAGGACCTGTCGGACCTGGACCTCGACGTCGTCGTGCTTCCGCCGCAGGAGGATGAGTTCACCTGCATGAGCTGCTTCCTGGTGAAGCACCAGTCGCAGTTCGATCACCAGAGCGACCTCGGGCCGATCTGCGCGGAGTGCTCGGCCTGAGCTCGCGTCTCACCTTCGGGTGAGGTGCGCGGCGATCGTCGCTGCCAGCCGATCCGCGGATCTGCTGGAGATGATCCAGTAGGGCGTCGGATCCTGCGGGTCGTCCAGTTCGATACGGACGACGTCGGGGATCCAGCCGCGGATGAGCAGCCATGCGTCGGCGTGCAGGCGCACGCCGCGCTCGGCGACCGCCTCCGCCCCATGCACGCTACGCACCTCCGACACCACGTCGAGGGGCAGGCGGGCGCGTCCCGCACGGAGCATGCCGTTTGCGACCTCGATGGTGGGCGTCGTCAGGATCAGAACGGCGACGATCCCGCCGTACAGCAGGGCGGCGACCGCTGCACCGGCCCAGATCGAGATGGGCAGGAACACGAGCAGAGCCGCAGGGATCACGAGCGCCGTCGCGAGGAAGATCCATACCGACGGCGACAGGCGCTCTCGGTACACAGGCTGGTTCGTCGACATCACTGCTATTCGACCATGGACTAGCCTCGTGGGGTGACCGAGACCGTCGAGGTGTTGTTGCGCGGAGACACCGTGCCCACGTACTCGCACCCGGGCGACGCCGGCGCCGACCTCACGTCGACCGACGACGTCGTGCTCGGGCCGGGGGAGCGCGCCACCCTGGGTACGGGGACCGCGATCGCGCTTCCCGACGGCTATGTCGCCTTCGTCGTTCCCCGCAGCGGTCTGGCGGCACGTCACGGCATCACGATCGTGAACAGCCCGGGCACGGTGGACGCCGGGTACCGGGGCGAGATCCGCGTGACGTTGCTGAACACCGACCGCAGCGAGCCCTACACCGTACGTGCGGGCGACCGGATCGCCCAGTTGATCGTCATGCCCGTCAGCCGGGCCGAATTCATCCCCGTCGAGCGACTCCCCGGTTCCGACCGCGGTGAGGGCGGGTTCGGCTCGACGGGATATGCGACCCGAGGAGGAACCGCGTGACTGACGCATCCGACGGCGACGCCGTCGTCGACCACCCGAAGTCGGCTCCGGCCGATCGTGAGGAGAGCGGTCCGCTCGACGTGAGCGAGGCGAACTCTGTGCGACCGTACGTCGATCTCGGCGGTGTGAAGATCCTTCCGCGGCCCGAGCTGGCCCTGCGACTCGAGATCGAGGAGGGGAGCAAGCGCGTGGTCGCGGTCGCGCTCGACTATGCGGGCTCGACCCTGCAGGTCCAGCCGTTCGCGGCGCCCCGGACGTCGGGTCTCTGGCACGAGATCCGTGAGCAGATCATCGAACAGGTGACGAGGCAGGGTGGCCGCAGTCAGACCGTTGACGGTCCGTTCGGCCCGGAGATTCGGGCCGAGATCCCGGTCGCCGAGGGCTCCGCTCCTGGCGTGCGAATGGCGCGTTTCGTCGGGGTCGACGGTCCGCGCTGGTTCCTGCGCGGCGTGATCAGCGGTCAGGGCGCTGTCGATGCCGAGGCTGCCGCACAGGTCGAAGACCTCTTCCGAAGCATCGTGGTGGTGCGAGGCACGACGCCGATGCCCCCGCGTGACCTCATCCCTCTTCACGTGCCGGCGAACGTGCAGGCCGGTTCCGGCTCGTCCGCCGAATGAGCGAACCATCGAGGCCGGAGCGCGAAGGCACATCGGAACCGTCGTTCGCGGATGCGGTCGCGGCTGCGGCGCGCCGTTCGGGACTCGGGCGGGTCGAGCCGGGGCAGGCTCCGACGGCCAGCGCGCTGCTCTCGGCGATCGGCGGCGTCCGTGGGCTCATCGAGTCGATCCTCCCGGGCCTCGTTTTCCTGACCGTCTACACGATCACCCAAGACGTGCTGCCGTCGGTGCTCGCGCCTCTCGGGATCGCCATCGTGTTCATCGTCGTCCGGCTCGTGATGAGGCAGCCGGTGACCTCGGCCGTCGCCGGAGCGCTGGGAATCGGCATCTCGGCGGCACTAGCGCTCTTGAGCGGACGTGCGGAGGACAACTTCGTCCCGGGCTTCATCATCAATGTGGTCACGGTGGTCGCGATGCTCGTGTCGGTGCTGGTGCGCCGGCCGTTGGTCGGGGTCATCGTCGGGGTTCTCACGGGCGACGCGGAGTGGCGCGCTGACCCGGCGAAGGTCCGCGTCTCGCTGGTCGCGACGATTCTGTGGGCCGCGCTTCCGGCTCTCCGCCTCGCGGTCCAGGTGCCGTTCTACCTCGCCGAGCGGCCCGACCTGCTCGCGGCGACGAAGCTCGTGATGGGTGTGCCGCTCTACGCGATCCTGCTGTGGATCACCTGGCTGCTGATCCGAAGTGCGTGGTCAGCGAAGCCTCCGGCGGAGGCGAAGAACGAGGCGTAAGATATCTTGATGTCAAGATAAATCGGCGCGGCTGCCGGACTCCGAGAGGCTTAGGCTTGCCTTGCTGGAACCGCGCCCGCGTCGGCCGCCAGGATGGCCGGGGTGGCATCAGCCCGCAGCCAGAGGGGAACGACAGTGTCGATCAACAGTTTTTCCGCACGTGACACCTTGAGCGTCGACGGTACCGACTACGAGGTCTTCCGCATCGATGCGGTCCCGGGCTACGAGAAGCTCCCCTTCTCGCTCAAGGTGCTGCTCGAGAACCTGCTCCGGACGGAGGATGGCGCAAACGTCACGCGCGCCCAGATCGAGGCTCTCGGATCGTGGGATCCTACGGCGGAGCCCGACACCGAGATCCAGTTCACGCCGGCTCGTGTGGTCATGCAGGACTTCACCGGCGTCCCCTGCATCGTCGACCTCGCCACGATGCGCGAGGCGGTGACCGCGCTCGGTGGCGACCCGAAGCGCATCAACCCGCTCTCTCCCGCGGAGATGGTCATCGACCACTCGGTCATCGCCGATCTGTTCGGTACCGAGAACGCTCTCGAGCGCAACGTCGAGATCGAGTACGAGCGCAACGGTGAGCGCTACCAGTTCCTGCGCTGGGGCCAGACGGCCTTCGATGACTTCAAGGTGGTCCCGCCCGGCACGGGGATCGTCCACCAGGTCAACATCGAGCACCTCGCCAAGGTGATCTACGACCGGGAGGTCGCTGACGGCGATGGCGGGCGCGTGCTCCGCGCTTACCCCGATACCTGCGTCGGCACGGATTCGCACACGACGATGGTCAACGGCCTGGGTGTCCTGGGATGGGGTGTCGGCGGTATCGAGGCGGAGGCCGCGATGCTCGGTCAGCCCGTCTCGATGTTGATCCCGCGAGTCGTGGGCTTCAAGCTCACGGGCGAGATCCCCGCGGGCGTGACCGCGACCGACGTCGTGCTCACCATCACCGACATGCTCCGCAAGCACGGCGTGGTCGGCAAGTTCGTCGAGTTCTACGGCGAGGGTGTCGCGTCGGTGCCGCTCGCGAACCGAGCGACGATCGGCAACATGAGCCCCGAGTTCGGCTCCACGGCGGCGATCTTCCCGATCGACGACGTGACGATCGACTACCTGCGTCTCACGGGACGCGACGAGCAGGCCGTCGCCCTCGTCGAGGCTTACGCGAAGCAGCAGTCGCTCTGGCACGACGCATCGCGCGAGCCCGTCTACAGCGAGTACATGGAACTCGACCTCGGCACCGTCGTGCCCTCCATCGCCGGACCGAAGCGCCCGCAGGACCGCATTCTGCTCTCGGAGGCGAAGGCCCAGTTCGAGAAGGACATCCTCGGGTACGCCGCGCCGTCCATCTCCCACGACATCGTCGACCTCGAGTCGAAGCACTCGTTCCCGGCGTCCGACCCGGGTGCCGCCCCCGGTGACGAGGATCACGACACCCGCGAGGTCCACATCAACTCCGGCCGGCCGCACGCCGCCTCGAATCCTGTCCCGGTGACGACTCCGGACGGCTCCCGCTACATGCTCGACAACGGCGCCGTCACGCTCGCGGCGATCACCTCGTGCACGAACACCTCGAACCCGTCGGTGATGATCGCGGCGGGACTCCTCGCCAAGAAGGCACTCGAGAAGGGCCTCACGCGTAAGCCCTGGGTGAAGACCACCCTCGGGCCCGGCTCGAAGGTCGTGACCGATTACTACGAGAAGTCGGGCCTCGACAAGGCGCTTGAAGGTCTCGACTTCTACACCGTCGGTTACGGCTGCACTATCTGCATCGGGAACTCCGGACCGCTCATCGAAGAGGTCTCCGCAGCGATCAACGAGAACGACCTCGCCGTCACCGCGGTGCTCTCCGGCAACCGCAACTTCGAGGGGCGGATCAGCCCGGACGTGAAGATGAACTACCTCGCGTCCCCTCCGCTCGTCGTCGCCTACGCTCTCGCCGGAACGATGAACTTCGACTTCGAGACCGATCCGCTCGGTCGCGACCAGGCGGGTGACGACGTCTTCCTCAAGGACATCTGGCCTTCGCCGGACGAGGTCCAGGACATCATCGATTCCTCGATCTCTCGTGAGCAGTTCATCAAGCAGTACGCGACCGTCTTCGACGGCGACGAGCGGTGGAAGAACCTGCCGACCCCGACCGGACCGGTCTTCGAGTGGGACGCAGATTCGACCTACGTCCGCAAGGCCCCGTACTTCGATGGCATGACCATGGAGTTGACCCCGGTCACCGACATCCGCGGGGCTCGCGTCATGGCCACCCTCGGCGACTCCGTGACCACGGATCACATCAGCCCGGCTGGTTCGATCAAGGCCGGCACTCCGGCCGCCGAGTACCTCGAGGCGCACGGAGTCGCCCGCAAGGACTACAACTCCTACGGTTCGCGACGCGGCAACCACGAGGTGATGATCCGCGGCACCTTCGCGAACATCCGCCTGAAGAACCAGCTCGTTGCGGCCGTCAACGACGGACAGGTCGTGGAGGGCGGGTACACACGTGACTTCACGCGCGAGGGCGGACCCCAGTCGTACATCTACGACGCGAGCATGAACTACCAGGAGCAGGGAACGCCTCTCGTCATCTTCGGCGGCAAGGAGTACGGCTCGGGATCCTCGCGCGACTGGGCAGCCAAGGGCACGAGCCTCCTGGGCGTTCGCGCGGTCATCACTGAGAGCTTCGAGCGCATCCACCGCTCGAACCTCATCGGGATGGGCGTCGTGCCGCTTCAGTTCCCGGCAGGGGAGAGCTGGTCGTCCCTCGGGCTCGACGGCACCGAGATCGTCTCGATCGAGGGCCTCGAGGAGCTGAACGAAGGACGCACCCCGAAGACCGTGCGAGTGACCGCGGAGCCGAGCGAGTTCTCGCCCGAGGGCAAGAGCGCCGTCTCGTTCGACGCGGTCGTGCGGATCGACACCCCCGGGGAGGCGGAGTACTACCGCAACGGCGGCATCCTCCAGTTCGTGCTGCGGTCGCTCGTCTAACGGTCGTCGCACGACGACGGGCGTAGGCTCACTCTATGTCGGTTCTCGAGACGATTCGTGGTCCCCGCGATCTGGATCGACTCAGCCGCGAGGAACTCGAGCAGCTCACCGTCGAGATCCGCGAGTTCCTCGTGCGCGAGGTGTCGCAGACCGGGGGGCACCTGGGGCCCAACCTCGGTGTCGTCGAGCTGACCGTGGCGATGCACCGGGTCTTCGACTCGCCGCACGACGCGATCGTGTTCGACACCGGGCATCAGAGCTACGTGCACAAGCTGCTGACGGGTCGGCAGGACTTCACCGGGCTGCGGAGCAGCGGTGGTCTCGCCGGGTACCCGCAGAGGTCCGAATCGGTGCATGACATCGTCGAGAGCTCCCACGCATCGAGCTCTCTCAGTTGGGCGGACGGCATCTCGCGATCGTTCGCGATGACGGGCCAAGGGGACCGCTATGTCGTCGCCGTCGTCGGAGACGGAGCGCTGACGGGGGGAATGACCTGGGAGGCGCTCAACAACATCTCGGACGACAATTCTCGGCGTCTCGTGATGATCGTGAACGACAACGGGCGCTCCTACGCGCCGACCATCGGCGGGATGGCGCGCTTCCTCAACACCGTCCGCACGCGGCGCGCCTATCGTTCGCTGTATCGCTCGAGCCGCCGGTTCTTCGACCGGCTCGGCACTCCCGGGCGAGCTTTCTACCGAGGAACGCGTGGCGCGATCCACGGGTTCCTGTCGCGCTTCTCGAACAACGAGGCTCTCTACTCCAACCTCGACATCAAGTACCTGGGGCCGATCGACGGCCACGACCTGGGGTCGCTCGAGGAGGCGCTGCGTCAGGCGAAGGATTTCGACGCGCCCGTCATCGTGCATGTCATCACCCAGAAGGGCCGGGGTTACGAGCCCGCTCTCGCGGACGTCGCCGATCAGTTCCACGCGGTCGGGCAGATCGATGCCGAGACGGGCGAGCCGCGCGAGGTGTCGAGCCGCCCGTCGTGGACGTCGGTGTTCGCCGACGAGATCCAGGAACTGGCCGCGCGGGACCCGAAGCTCGTGGGGATCACCGCGGCGATGCTGCGACCTACCGGACTTCACCTGTTCGCCGAGCGCTTTCCGGATCGGGTCTTCGATGTCGGCATCGCCGAGCAGCACGCCGTCACGAGTGCCGCTGGGCTCGCGTACGGCGGGCTGCATCCCGTCGTCGCGCTCTACGCGACCTTCATGAACCGGGCGTTCGACCAGGTGCTCATGGACGTGGCCCTGCACCGTGCGGGGGTCACCTTCGTCCTCGACCGGGCGGGCGTGACCGGCCCCGACGGGCCGAGCCACCACGGGATGTGGGATCTCGCGATTCTGCAGGTGGTGCCCGGCATCCGCATCGCGGCCCCGCGGGATGCGACGCGGCTGCGTGAGGAGCTGGCCGAGGCCGTGGCCGTCGACGACGCACCGACCGTGCTCCGCTTCTCGAAGGGGTCGGTCGGCAACGAGTTCGATGCCGTCCGCCGCACGGCAGACGGCGTCGATGTGCTCCGCGAGGCGCCGCACCGGGATGTCCTGCTCGTCGCAGTCGGTCCGATGGCGGCGCTCGCGATGCGCGTCGCGGATCGGCTCAGCGCGCAGGGAATCGGTGCGACGGTGGTCGATCCCCGATGGGTCATCCCTGTCCCCGACAGCATCGTGGAGCTCGCCCGGTCGCACCGACTGGTCGTGACCATCGAGGACGGGATCCGGGTCGGCGGCGTCGGGACGCGCATTCGGCAGGACCTGCGCGCCGCAGGTGTCGACACAGCCGTCGACGAACTCGGTCTGCCGGACGAGTTCCTGGATCACGCGTCGCGGGATGAGATCCTCGAGCTCGTGGGGCTCACAGATCAGCGGATCGCCCGCGACATCGTGTCGCAGGTCCTCGGGACCCGCATCCCCGTGGCACGACCGCTTCCGGATGAGCCGGCGCGGGAATACGACTCCGAGAACGAGCGTTAGTCCGCCCGTACACGTCACCGATGTCGGTGGCTTGTTGTAATGTGAACGCCGTCCACATCATCGGACATTCGGGCGTCGTCAGCCCAGCACCGCCACCACACCCCAGGGAGCACCGTGACGAACAACGCTGTCCAGAATTCCGCCACGGCGGCTCTGTCGGAAGACATCGCGCGTCGCAACCGCGTCGCGATCGTGCTCTTGCTGGCAGCGGTCTTCGTCGTGTTCCTCAACGAGACCACCATGAGCGTGGCGGTTCCGAAGATCATGGACGATCTCGGCATCACGCCGAGTCAGGGTCAGTGGCTCACGACCGGATTCGCTTTGACCATGGCGGTCGTGATCCCGGTGACGGGCTTCCTCCTGCAACGCCTCAACACGCGGCCGGTGTTCATCACGGCGATGTCGCTCTTCACGGTGGGGACGTTCATCGCGGCGACCGCCCCCGGATTCGGGGTGCTGATCCTCGGTCGGGTCGTCCAGGCCAGCGGCACCGCGATCATGATGCCGCTGCTGATGACGACCGTCCTGACCCTCGTTCCGATGTCGGATCGCGGTCGGATGATGGGTCGGATCTCCATCGTGATGTCGGTCGCACCGGCGATCGGACCGGCGGTCTCGGGTCTCATCCTGCAGTTCCTCGCCTGGCGCGGCCTGTTCTGGGTGATGCTCCCGATCTCGGCCGCGATGCTGGTCATCGGGATCGCGCGCGTTCCGAACGTCTCGGAACCGCGCAAGGTGCCGCTCGATGTCCTCTCGGTGATCCTCTCGGCGTTCGCTTTCTCAGGAATCGTGTTCGGGCTGAGCAACCTGGGTCTGGCGGCCGAGGGCAACGCGATGACGCCGTCGTGGATCCCGTTGGTGGTTGGCGGCGTCGCGCTCGCCCTCTTCATCTGGCGCCAGATCGTGCTGCAGCGTGTTGACGCGGCATTCCTCGACCTCCGCACGTTCCGCGCCCGCACGTTCGCGGTGTCGGTCGGGTTCCTCGTGATCCTGATGGGAGTTCTCTTCGGCGTCGTCATCCTGCTGCCGATCTACCTCGAGCGCGGACTCCAGGTCGACGTCCTGCTGATCGGGCTCACGCTTCTTCCCGGTGGACTGGCGATGGGTCTCCTCGGCCCGCTGGTCGGGCGGCTGTACGACCGCTTCGGTCCGGCTCCGTTGGTGGTTCCGGGTTCGATCGTGATGAGCGCGGCGATCTGGGCCATGACGTTCTTCGGTCCCGAAACGCAGCTGTGGTTCGTGTTGGCGACGCACGTGGTGCTGAGCCTGGCGCTCGGTTTCCTGTTCACTCCGGTGTTCACCGCAGCGACGGGGGCGCTTCCGCGCCACCTCTACTCGCACGGGTCGGCGACGATCGCGACGATCCAGCAGGTGGCCGGTGCAGCAGGCACCGCGGTGTTCATCGCGCTGCTCGCCATCGGGACGGCGAATGCCGGAGCGGCGAGCCCCGAGGCGGCGAGCCCCGAGCAGCTGATCGATGGTGTGCACCTCGCATTCCTGGGAGGCGCGATTCTTTCGCCGCTCGCGATCGTGGCGGCCTTCTTCGTCCGGAAGCCGGTTGAGCCGGAGATCACCGACGAGGAACTCGCCGCCGGCCACTGACGCGTGTGGGCCCGGCGCTCACGTTGCCGAGCCCACACGGTCACACCACGCCGCGGACAGGCGGATGGTGGAACGTGTCGCCGAACGCGCGCTCGCTCGCACCGACCCGATCGAGGTACGGCGTCGCTCCGCCCATCTGGAACGGCCACCCCGCCCCGAGGATCATGCAGAGGTCGATGTCTTCGGGACCCGCGACTACGCCGTCCTCGAGCATGCGATGAATCTCGTCTGCCAGACCGAGCTGCAGCCTTTCACGTAGCTGCTCGAGTGAGAGCGGAACGGCGTCCGCGGGCCGGTGCGCAGCGACGATCGCGATGGCCTTCTTGTCGTAGCCGGTGATCTTGCCCTTGGCGTCCTTCTCGAAGATCGCTCCGTACTCCGCGAGTTCATGGAGCGCTGGGCTGTCGAAGAAGCGCTCAGGGAACGCCGAGTGGTGAGTATCGAGCACATGGGCGCCGACTTTGAGGCCCACGAGGTCGAGGAGCACGAACGGATCCATCGGCAGGCCGAACGGCCGCGCCGCCTCGACGACATCCTCGAATGAGGCTCCCTGCTCGACCGCATGCATCGCCTCGCCGAGAACCTTCGCGAGGACGCGGTTGACGACGAATCCGGGGGAGTCGGTGGTGATCACCGCATTCTTCCGAAGCTTCGCCGCGGTCGCCATCGCGGTCGCCAGAGCGACATCTGTGGTCTGCGGAGTCTTCACCACCTCGATGAGCGGCATCACCGCGACCGGGTTGAAGAAGTGGAAGCCCACGAGACGCTCCGGGTGCGCGAGCTTCGCCCCGATCTGCTCGACCGACAGCGACGAGGTGTTCGTCGCGAGGATCGCTTCCGCGGAGATGTGCTTCTCGACATCCGCGAAGACCTCCTGCTTGACTCCCAGCTCTTCGAAGACCGCCTCGATCACCCAATCGCAATCGGCGAAGTCGGCCTTGTCGGTGGTGCCGCTCACGAGCGCCTTCAGCCGGTTCGCCTCATCCGACACGATGCGCCCCTTCGACAGGAGCTGATCGATCTCGTCGTGGATGTAGGCGATGCCCTTGTCGACGCGCCCCTGATCGAGGTCGGTGATGACCACCGGGACCTGCAGGCGCCGCACGAAGAGCAGGGCGAATTGGCTGGCCATGAGTCCGGCGCCGATCACGCCGACCTTCGTCACCTTCTGCGCGAGGTCGCCATCGGGCGCACCGGCCGGCCGCTTCGCACGCTTCTGGACGAGGTTGAACGCGTAGATGGACGCACGGAACTGATCGCCCGAGATCAGGTCGGCGAGGGCCGCGTCCTCCGCGAGGAAGCCGGTCTTCTTGTCGGTGTTCTTCGCTGCCTTGAGCAGCTCGACAGCGCGATACGGACTCTTCGCCACCTGTCCGATGCGGCTCTTCAGGGTCTTCTCGGCGATGCCGATGGCGATGTCCCACTTCGCGAGACGCTCGAGCTTGCCGGGGGAGTTCTTCCGCTTGACCTTGATCTCGCCGCCGAGCACGCCGTCCGCCCACCGGAGGGAGTCCTCGAGGAAGTTCGCCGGACCGAACATCGCGTCCGCGATCCCCAAGTCGTATGCCTGGGGTCCCTTCAGCATCCGGTTGTTCTTCAGCGGGTTCGAGATGATCACCTCGAGGGCGTTCTCGATGCCGATGAGGTTCGGAAGCAGCCACGCCCCGCCCCATCCGGGGATCAGGCCGAGGAAGACCTCGGGGAGCGCGAACGCCGGAACCGAGGAGTCGATTGTGCGGTAGTCGGCGTTGAGCGCGATCTCGACGCCTCCGCCGAGTGCGAGACCGTTGACGAACACGAATGAGGGCACGCCGAGCTCGCCCAGCTTGCCGAGCGTGCGGTGACCCAGCTGCGCCATGAGCAAGCCGGTCTCCCGATCGGGGATCGCGCCGACCTTGGAAAGGTCGGCACCGGCGGCCAGGATGAACTGTTTGCCGATGATGGCGACGCCGTCGATCTCCTTCGCTGCAGCACGCGCCGCCAGCTCATCGAGGCGGTCTCCGAGTTCGAGCAGCGTCGCGGGGCCCAAGGTGTTGGGACGCGTGTGGTCACGGCCGTTGTCGAGCGTCAGCAGGGCGATCGTGCGTCCGCTCGGCAGAGCGACATCGCGCACATAAGAGTGCGTGACGATCTCATCCGGGTCGAGCGCGGCGAGCTTCGCGAAGTCGCTGGAGCTGTAGTCGGGCAACGAGGTCATCGTCACTTCCCTCCTCGGTAGTGCGGGTTCTCCCAGATGACGCTGCCACCCTGCCCGAGGCCGACGCACATCGCGGTGAGGCCGTACCGCACATCCGGACGCTCTTCGAACTGTCGCGCCAGCTGGATCATGAGACGCACACCCGATGAGGCGAGCGGATGACCGATGGCGATCGCTCCGCCCCAGGGATTGACGCGCGGATCCTCGTCGTCGACACCGAAGTGGTCGAGGAACGAGAGCACCTGCACGGCGAAGGCCTCATTGAGCTCGAAGAGGCCGATGTCGTCGATCGTGAGACCCGCCTTGCGCAGCGCCTTCTCGGTCGAGGGGATCGGTCCGATGCCCATCACCTCGGGCTCCACGCCCGCGAACCCGAACGAGACCATCCGCATCTTGGTCGGGAGTCCTAGCTCCGCCGCGGCGTCGGCCGAGGCGATGAGCGACACGGTCGCCCCGTCGGTCAGCGGCGAGGCGTTTCCGGCCGTCACCCGTCCGTGCGGACGGAACGGGGTCTTGAGGTTCGCGAGACCCTCCATCGTGGTCTCCGGGCGCATGCCCTCGTCCTTCGTCGCGAGACCCCAGCCCTCTTCGCTTCGAATCGCCACCGGGATCAGATCCGGCTGGATCTTGCCCGCCTCATAGGCGGCCGCGACCTTCTGCTGGCTGAGCATCGAGAAGCGGTCGCTGCGCTCCTTCGTGAGCGAGGGGAAGCGGTCGTGCAGTCGCTCCGCCGTATTGCCCATGTTGAGCGAATCGGGTGAGACGAGCTTCTCTGCGAGGAACCGGGGGTTGGGGTCGGCATTGAATCCCATCGGGTGACGGCCCATGTGCTCCACACCGCCGGCGATCCCGATGTCGTAGGCGCCGAACGCGATCGCACCGGCGATCGTCGTGACGCTCGTCATCGCGCCCGCGCACATCCGGTCGATCGCGTAGCCCGGGACCGACAGCGGAAGCCCCGCGAGAATCGCGGAGGTGCGACCGAGCGTGAGGCCCTGGTCTCCCTGCTGGGTCGTCGCGGCGATCGCCACGTCGTCGACCCGGTCCTTCGGGAGGCTCGGGTTGCGCTCGAGGAGACCGATCATCGCTTTCACGATGAGGTCATCCGCGCGGGTGTTCCAGTACTGGCCCTTCTCTCCGGCGCGTCCGAACGGGGTGCGTACCCCGTCCACGAAGACGACGTCAGAACGATGAGCCGAGGGCGCTTGGGCCACGATGCCTCCAAGATCGACGGGTGGGATGCGCACATGAGGCATCCCGGGTCCTCCAGCATCCTAGGCAGGCACCGTCGCCGTGGTTCGAATCGTTCGACGGAATCTACGAAGGGTCGGGGGCCGGGTCGGCGGGCGGTTGGAGCGCCTCGACAAAGGCTGTCGCGATCAATCCGGACAGCTCATCGACCTGCCACTGTCGCGCACCGTGAGAGCGCAGAGCCTCGGCGATCGTCGTCTCGTCGAGCCGGCTCGGCGGGGTCCACGCCACACGTCGCAGCACCTCGGGGGTGAGCACGTTCTCCATCGGGATCGAGAGCTCCTCGGCGCGCGCCATGACCGCCGTGCGTGCAAGACGCAGGCGACGATCCGCCTCCGGATTGCGGTCCGCCCACATGCGTGGTGCCGGCACCCCGTCGCCCGTACCCCGCATCGACGGCGGGGTCGGATCGGCGGTTCCCGCCTCGACGGCGGCCCACCAGCGGTCGAGCTCGCGTCGGCTCGCGCGACCCGTGAACTCCTTGAGTCCTGCAAGCTCCCGCTTGCTCTGAGGTTGCGCCTTCGCCACCGCGACGAGCGACGCATCCGGCACCAGGCGACCAGGCGCGACGTCCTGATCCTGGGCGAACGCGTCGCGCGCGTTCCAGAGCGCGCGGGCGATGGCGAGCTGGCGCGGTGAGCGGAGCGCGTGCATCCCCGAGAGGCGGCGCCATGGCTCCTGCCTGACCGGAACGGTCTTCTCGAGTACCGCGGCGAACTCCTGCTGCGCGAACTCGCTCTTGCCGCCGTCTTCGAGCAGCGCAGCGATCTTGTCGCGGAGGTCGGGAAGCAACTCCACGTCGAGTGCGGCGTAGACCAGCCATTCCTGGGGGAGCGGGCGCGTCGACCAGTCGGCGGCAGAGTGCGCCTTGGCGAGATGCACGCCGAGCAACTCTTCCGCGACGGTAGCGAGGCCGACTCGGGGGAGACCTGCGAGGCGGGCACCGAGCTCGGTGTCGAAGATCGTCTCGGGGTCGAGCCCGACCTCACGCAAACACGCAAGATCCTGACTCGCCGCGTGGAGGACCCACTCCTCACCGTGCATCACCGCGTCCAGCTCCGAGAAGTCGCCGATCGCCGGCGGGTCGAAGAGGAACGCCCCGGATTCGCGACGGAAGACCTGGATCAGATACGCCCGCTGGGAGTACCGGAAGCCGGATGCGCGTTCGGCGTCGACGGCGAAGGGTCCTGTTCCGCGTGCGAGCGCGTCGACCGCGAGCAGGTAACCCTCTCGGGTATCGATGACCTCGACCTCGGGGTGCTCGGCATCTGCGGTGATCACTGGTTCGTCAGTCACGTGCGACCTGTCGTCGGGGAAGCAAGGCCACAGCATCCGAACTCGGGGGGAGACCCGCGAGCATGCACAAGAGTTCGCACCACGCCTCGACCTGCGGGCCGATGTCGGCCCCGGCGGGAGACCAGGACGCGCGAAGCTCGAGCTGAGACGCATCCCCCTGGCCCGCGAGCTCGCCGAACCCGGTCGAGAGCACCTTCGTCGCAGTGCCCGACGGGGAGGAGTACTCGGCACCTCGGGCGTCGAGCGCATCCACGAGCCAGGACCACGCGACCTGCGCGATGAACGGATCCACACCGATCTCGTTCTCGAGAGGAGCCTGCGCGTACGCGACGACGCGGAACGGACCGCCCCACGCGTCGGGCTCCTCCGGGTCGTAGAGCAGCACGAAGCGTCCCGTCCCGAGCAGCGAGTCGATGCCGTGCGTCGTCGGGCGTACATCTGCGGCCAACGCGATGGCATAGGGCGCGAGGCCCGTGGGGGCCGTGATCTCCACGAGTTCCATCTCTTCCCGGGTGCTCGCGGCGCGAACCGACTCCACCGCACGCACGAAGGGCGCGGGGGCAGACAGCTCTGACGGAGATGCGGTCACGACGGAAGCCTAGGATTCGGGATGAGAGCCGCACAGGTGCCACGCCGATGCGGAGAGCGGAGGAGCACGTGAGACGCGCTGACAGAGGGTCCCGCGCTGCGCGGATCGCCACCGGCGTCGTGCTCGGAGCGGCGGTCGCTGCCGCCACCGCGATCGGCGTCCTGAGCGCCGTCGTCGCCCGAACAGTGCTCGTTCCGCCGTCGCGTCGCGACGACGACATCCGGATTCTCGGCTACGACCCGCAGACGCGCCGCATCACGCTCTCGCCGACCGCCGACTCGACGCTGCCGGGTCAGTACAGCTTCTGGTTCTCGGGCGATACGGGGCATGCGCGGATCGGGGAGATCATCGAGATCGATCGGCTCGGCGTCGTGAGGGAGTTGCTCGCCGTCGACTTCGGCGACCTCGCCTCGGCGCGGAGGGGCCGGTTCAGCGGATGGTTCTGGCTCTCGCCTCGTCAGCTCGAGGTGCCCTACGAGAACGTGACGGTCTCCACCCCGCTCGGGCCCGCTCCGGCCTGGTTGATCCCGGCTGCGGGAGAGTCCGAGCGGTGGGTGATCGGTGTCCATGGGCGGGCTGTTCGGCGCGCCGAGACTCTCAGGGGTGTCGCACCCTTCCGTGCGGCGGGCTACCACAGCCTGCTGGTGTCCTATCGGAACGACGGCGAGGCGCCGCCCAGCCCCGACCGGCGCTATGCGCTCGGTGAGCGGGAGTGGATCGATGTCGATGCCGCTGTGGCGTACGCGATCGCACGTGGTGCGCGAGAGATCGTGCTGATGGGGTGGTCGATGGGTGGTGCGACTGTCCTGCAGGCGCTCACCCGGTCGCCACGTTCGCCGCTCGTCACCGGTGTGGTGCTCGAGTCCCCGGTGGTCGACTGGATCGCGACTCTCGAGTTCCAGGCGCGCATGCGCCGACTGCCGGCCGTCGTGCGCTGGGGCGTCTTCCAACTCATCCGATCGAGATGGGGTCGTGTGGTGACGGGTCTTGCCGAGCCGCTCGATCTCGACCGCATGGATTTCGTGACCCGGGCGGCGGAGCTCGACAGGCCCGTGCTGCTCCTGCACAGCGTCGACGACGGATTCGTACCCGCGACGGCATCCAGCGCCCTAGCGGCCGCGCGCCCCGACATCGTCACCTTCGAGCAGTTCACGATCGCGCGCCACACGAAGTTGTGGAACTACGACCGCACGCGTTGGGAGGACGCGATCACCAACTGGCTCGCTCAGTTCACCGACCAACGGGCGTAGAGCCCGCCGGCGTCGTCGGCCATGAGAGCCAGGAGCCGTAGATCGATCGCGTGATGCGGTTCCGAGCCGAGGACGGGAAGCCCGCCTCCGACGAGGCGCGGGCTGGTCGAGAGGCACAGCTCGCCGACCAGGCCTGCCGCGAGCAGCTGAGACGCGAGCACCGGGCCGCCCTCGCAGACGATTCGGCCCAGCCCGTCGGCGATCAGCGACGCGATGATCGACTCCGGGGCGAGGCGACCGTGAGAGTCGGCCTCCAACTCGATGAATCGATGTGGGGCGTCGAGGGACGCGGCTGTCCGTTCGCGGGCGATCACCGGGCCGAACACGAGGATCGGCTCGGCGTCGCCGGATGGTGCGGGCGAGGCTCCCGCGAAGTCGCCCGACGTCGTCACCACGGCAAGACGCGCGGTTCTCGGCATGAGGTACCCCTCGGCGCGCAGGCTCGCTGCGCCGATCAGCACGACGTCGCTCTCGGCCCGGATGGCGCCGAGCACGGCCCGATCCGGACGGCTCGACAGCGACTCCGAGGTCCCGTCGTCGCCACGCGCGCTGCCGTCGACGCTCGCGATCAGGTTGATCCGGATCCCGGCTGCGTCATGATCTCGACCGTACAGAGCCCGCAGGCGATCCCGGCTTCCCGGCTCTCCCACCGGGATCGGAGCGCCCGGCTCGGGGAGCAGCGGTCGCAGCGTCACGCCGTGCGTTCCCGCACCTGTCGCTGGACGCGACCGAGCATCCCGGACATCCCGCGGATGCGCAGCGGGCTCACGGCCTCGGTGAGTCCGAGGGTCAACGGGAAGTCCGCCGGAACCGCGAGAACCTCCTCCGCCGCGAGGCCGGTCAGCCCCTGCACGAGGATCGACGCGAAGCCACGCGTCGTGGGCGACTGAGGAGGAGCGGTGGCGTACATCCGCACAACGTTCTCGCTGTCGACCTCGACGAAGATGTACACCGGGGACTGGCACTCCTCGACCCGCTCCAAGAGGTCCGGATGCTCCGCGAATCGCGGAGGCAGCTCCGGCAGCTCCTGAGAGAACTCGAGTAGCAGTTGCAACCGGTCGGCTTGGCCGAGGGCCAGGAAGTCGTCTCGGATCGCGGCGAGTGAGTCGGGAAGCGGGGCCGTCATCAGATCAGTGTTGCGCGTTCAGCGCCCGGGCGCTTCGCCGGGCTCCGCTCCCGTCGCGATCGGCACGCGGACGGCGCTGCCCCACTCGGTCCACGAGCCGTCGTAGTTGCGGACGCCCTCGAAGCCGAGAAGATGCGTGAGGACGAACCAGGTGTGGCTCGAGCGCTCACCGATCCGGCAGTAGGCGATGACGCTGTCACCTTCGCGGAGACCGGCTCCGTCGCGGTAGATCCCATCGAGCTCAGCGCGCGACTTGAAGGTGCCGTCCTCTGCGACCGCCTTGGCCCACGGCACGCTCTGCGCCGACGGGATGTGGCCGCCGCGCAGCGCGCCCTCCTCCGGATAGGCGGGCATGTGCGTGCGCTCGCCCGTGTACTCCTCCGGGGAGCGCACGTCGATCAGCGGGTTGCCGAAGTGTGCGAGCACGTCCTCCTTGAAGGCCCGGACGGCGCTGTCGTTGCGCTCCACGACCGGGTACTCGGTCGCCGGACGACTCGTCGCATCGGTCGTGTAAGCGCGGCCCTCGGCCTCCCACTTCGCGCGCCCGCCGTCGAGCAGACGCACGTCGGGGTGCCCGAAGAGAGTGAACACCCAGAGCGCGTATGCCGCCCACCAGTTGTTCTTGTCGCCGTAGATGACGACCGTGTCGTCCCGTGAAATGCCCTTCGCCGACAGCAGAGCCGCGAAGCCCTCGCCGTCCAGGTAGTCGCGCACGACCGGGTCGTTCAGCTCGGTGTGCCAGTCGATCTTGACCGCGCCGTCGATATGCCCGGTCTCGTAGAGCAGTACGTCCTCGTCGGACTCCACCACCACGAGCCCCTCCTCGCCCAGGTGCTCGGCGAGCCACTCGGAGCTGACGAGTCGCTCCGGATGCGCGAATGCGCTGAAGGTGGGGTTCGGATCGGGGGCAACCGACATGTGCTGAATCTCCTTGCGAGTAGGCTTGGTGCTCGTCCAAGGGTAGGCAGTCGGCGCCGGAAAGCGCAGGCGAATCCGTAAGAGAACGACACACGCCACCCGATTCAGGCGCTCATCTCGACCGGAAGACCCGCATGCCGCATCCGACCCCCGTGTCGCTTCTCACTCGTGCTCCGGAGATGACGGGCGCGGAGATGGCGGCGTCGCTCGTCCCCCCGCGGCAGTTCGCCGGGGCCACCCTCGAGAGCTATCGACCCGATCCGGACTTCCCTTCGCAGACGGAGGCCGTCGAGCGTGTGCGTGCGTTCGCAGAGGCCATGCGCGGCGGGGGCGGCGGGGGGCGCGGCCTTTTCGGTCGCCGGAAGTCGCCGGAGACGAAGGCCGGCATCTACCTGGACGGCGGCTTCGGCGTCGGCAAGACCCACCTTCTCGCGGCCCTCTGGCACCTCGCGCCCGGCCGCACGTACTTCGGCACGTTCATCGAGTACACGGCTCTCGTCGGCGCACTCGGCTACGCGCAGGCGGTCGAACTGCTCCGGGGGTCGACCTTCGTCGCGATCGACGAATTCGAGCTCGACGATCCGGGCGACACGATGGTGATGACACGACTGCTCGGCGAGCTCGCGTCCACCGGTACCCGGATCGCCGCCACCTCGAACACCCCGCCGAACGCTCTGGGGGAGGGGCGCTTCGCCGCCGCTGACTTCCTCCGGGAGATCCAGGCGCTCTCGGATCGCTTCGAGATCCTTCGAATCGATGGGCTCGACTACCGCCGCCGCGACGTGGAAGGGCACGCGGTCGTCACAGACGACGCGGACCTCGAGACGAAGCTGTCGATCGTCGAGGGCGAGACGGCCCTCGACGACTTCGACGGACTGCTGCGCCATCTCGCGAAGGTGCACCCGTCGCGATACATCCGCATCGTCGAGGGCCTCGCCGCCGTCGGATTGCGCGGAGTGCATACTCTGACGGATCAGGCCGACGCACTTCGGTTCGTCGCCTTCATCGACAGGCTGTACGACGAGCAGGTGCGCGTGGTCGCATCCGGAACTCCCCTGGATGAGGTGTTCGGCGACGAGATGCTCGCAGGCGGCTATCGCAAGAAGTATCTGCGGGCGGTGTCGCGCCTCATCGCGCTCACGAACTGAAGCGCGACCGGCGCGCGACCGTGGCGGTGGTCACTCCACCGACGACGAGCGCCACCAGCGAACCCGCGAGCACCGCGAGCGTGGCCGAGGCCACGAGTGTCTCGTCACCTCGGAACGCGAGTTCGGCCATCAGCAACGAAATCGTGAAGCCGACCCCTCCGAGGGTTGCGACGACGAGGATCTCCGGCAGTCTCAACGCCGCGCGGCGCTCGGATGCAGGCACCAGTTGGCGAGCGATCAGGCCGCCGGCGGAGATGCCGATGAGCTTCCCCGCGGGGAGCGCGATGAAGACCCCCCAGAAGAGCGGGCCGAGACCGCCGTCGCGGATCTCCGGCACGACCACCATTGAGGCGCTCAGCGCGAACAGGGGCAGGACGAGACCATTCACCCAGGGTTCCAGGGCGTGCCGGAGGCGCTCGCCCGGCTTCGACGCGAAGACGAGGCCCAGCGCGACGCCGGCGATCGTCGCATGCACACCGGATGAGAACACCAGCACCCAGGTCGCCACACCGAGCACGATCAGGACAGCGGTGCGCACTCCCGCGGGCCACGTGCTTCGGGCGGAAATCCATCCGAACGCGGCGATGAGTGGGACGGCGACGAGAAGGGGGATGGGGGCAAGCTCGCGCGTGAAGAACGCCGCGATGATCGCGATGGCGATCAGGTCGTCGAGTACCGCGAGTGCCAGAAGGAACGCGCGAACGCGTCGCGGCAGCCCACGGCCGAGGAGCGCTAGCACACCCAGGGCGAAGGCGATGTCCGTCGCGGTCGGGATCGGCCATCCGACCAGTTCGGTGGGATCGCGAACGAGCACCAGGAAGAGAAGCGCGGGCACGATCACGCCGCCCGTCGCGGCGACGGCGGGCGCGAGTGCCTTCCGGGGACTGTCGAGCTCGCCGTGCGTCAGTTCGTGACGGAGTTCGATCGCGACCACGAAGAAGAAGAGGGCGAGCAGGCCGTCGGCGATCCAGTGGCCGAGGGAGAGGTCGAGGATCGACACCCCGGTGTCGGGGTGCGCGTCGCGCACACCCACGACGGCGGTGCCGATGGGCGAGTTGGCGATCACGAGACCCGCGACGGCGGCGAGGGCAAGAACAACAGCGGCGGCTCGCTCGGAGCGGAAGATCGTCACGGCACCACTCTTGCATGGTCAGTGGGGCTGATTCTCGGTCAAGTGTGAGGCCGACGAAACGTGATGTTTACATTCGCGGTGGGGCCGTAACACTGGCGAAACGTGGTGCGCGCGGAAACGAAACCTCCCCTCCCCAGACTGGGGCGCGTACCCGAGGAGCACGGTCCGTGTGCGATCTGCGCCAAACGGTTCACGTGTTCCACACCAATGAGAGAGGCAAGAAATGGATCAGGGCAACACCGCCTTCCTTCTTATCGCCGCCGCACTCGTCCTGCTCATGACTCCGGGCCTGGCGTTCTTCTACGGAGGACTCGTCAAGGCCAAGAGCGTCATCAGCATGATGATGATGAGCTTCGGCGCCATCGGCTTGATCGCGGTCCTCTGGGCGATCTACGGCTACGCGATTGCGTTCCCGGGCGCCGAGGGAACGATCTTCCCCTGGTCGATCGACTCGAGCGCGATCGGCCTGAACAGCCTCCTTGAGGTTCCTGAGGATGCGGCCTTCCCGCCGCTGGCTTTCGTCGCCTTCCAGGCAACGTTCGCCATCATCACCGTCGCACTGATCTCGGGCGCAATCGCGGACCGTGCGAAGTTCGGCTCGTGGATGATCTTTGCCGGCATTTGGGCGACTGTCGTGTACTTCCCGGTCGCGAGCTGGGTGTTCAACTTCGGCCTCGCTGAGGACGGATCCTTCGCCTACGGCGGATGGATCACTCATGGTCTGCAGGAGGCCTTCGGTCTCGGCGTGATCGACTTCGCGGGAGGTACCGCGGTCCACATCAACGCTGGTGCCGCCGCACTCGCACTCGCTATCGTGCTTGGCCGTCGCGTGGGATTCGCCAAGGGCGCCCACGCCCCGCACAACCCGCCCTTCGTCCTTCTGGGTGCGGGCCTCCTGTGGTTCGGCTGGTTCGGTTTCAACGCGGGCTCTGAGCTCGCCGCCGATGGCACTGCCGCGCTCGCGTTCGTCAACACGATCATCGCCCCGGCTGCGGCGCTGCTCGCCTGGCTCGTGGTCGAGAAGATCCGGGACGGCAAGCCGACCTCGATCGGCGCGGCGTCCGGTGCTGTCGCAGGTCTTGTGGCGATCACTCCGGCGTGTGCATCCCTGGATCCGATCTGGGCGATCGTGCTGGGCCTCGTCGCTGGCGTGCTCTGCGCACTCGCTGTCGACCTGAAGTTCAAGCTCGGATTCGATGACTCGCTCGACGTGGTGGGCGTCCACCTCGTCGGCGGCCTCATCGGAACGCTGTACCTCGGATTCTTCGCGAACGGAACCGGCCTCTTCATGGGTGGTGACGGCACGCAGCTGCTCGTCCAGACCATCGCCGCGTTCTCGGTGATGATCTACTCGTTCGTTCTCGCCTTCCTGATCGGATTCGTGATCGAGAAGACGATCGGCTTCCGTGTCAAGAACGAGGACGAGATCGCCGGCATCGACAAGGTCGTGCACGGCGAAGAGGGCTACGTCCTGGCCGAGTAATCGGCTTTCGCAATCCGACGCGGGGCGCCGTCTCATCCGAGGCGGCGCCCCGTATCGTTGTCCCGCCCCCGTCCCGTGCTCATCCCGGAGCCCGCATGCCCGCTCTCGTGGTCGTTTCCTACCTCGCCTGCCTGGCGATGGCGGTCGGCGTCGTCCTCATGCTGCGCTCGAGGCTGACGGTCGCACGCGTCACGCGGCTGCTGCTCGCTACGGTCGTCGGCGCGGCCGTCTCGACCGGAGCTGCGGCGATGACCGGTGCAGAGAGCCCGGTCTTCCTCCTCGGCGCTGCGGCCGCCGTACTGCCGATCGCCCTGCTTCTCGACGCTGCATGTGAGGAAGCGGCCCCAGGCGAGCAGCGGGTCGCGTGGGTGTTGATCGCCCTGTGGGCGGCAGTGATCTTCCCCACATCCGCGATCGTGCCGCTCAAGCTGTTCGCGATGTGTCCGGCGCCCGAGTGCCGCATCGAGGACTTCGGTGGCGCTCTACCCCTTCTGGTGTCGTCCGCCGCGTCGGTGCTGCTCGCGTGGCGAGTGAGGTTCGCGGAACCCGCCGAGCAGGGCGCGCGCTTCCTCGGAGGTGTGCTGACGTTGTGGTTGTCCACCGCCTGCTGGCTCGCGAGCCTCGAAGCGGCGATAGACCCGTACACCCCGCGCATCCTGCTGGCGGCGATCGTGTCACCAGTGGGTGGAGCCGCGGCGTGGTTGCTCGTCGATCTCCTGCGTCAGTCGGGTCGGCACCCGCTTCGTTCGGCGGCGGATGGCGTCATCGCGGGCCTCGTTGCCATCATCCCGGGTGCCGCGACGATCTCGTTCCCGTGGTCGCTCGCCGTCGGCGCCCTCGCCGGTGGTGCGGCAGCACTCGTCTACGGTTCCCGTCGGACAGCGTCGGGGGGGCGAGCGGCTCACGCGGCCCTCGTCGTTCTGACCTCGACCGCCATCGGATACCTCGCGCCGGCCGTCTCGGGCGACACGATCGGTCTGGTGTTCTCGGGGAGGATCGCTGCGGTCGTGCCGCCGGTTGCGGCGTTCGCGGCCGTCACCGCCTTCGGCATCGTCGCGAGTGTGCCCGCATGGATGCTCCGTCGCCGGACGACCGTGGCCACAGACGACGAAACCCCCGGCTGACCGGGGGTTCTCGGTGGGCGATACCAGACTCGAACTGATGACCTCTTCCGTGTGAAGGAAGCGCGCTACCAACTGCGCCAATCGCCCGCGACGACCATCTTGCCACATGCGACGGGGCCCGCCGCGCCACCCGCGCGAAGCGGTGTCACACGCCGTGTGCCGGTTTTGACCTCCGAGCTTCATGGGCTACAGTCGAAGACGCACGCCCCCGGGCGAGCGAAATGCGGATGTAGCGCAGTTGGTAGCGCATCACCTTGCCAAGGTGAGGGTCGCGAGTTCGAGTCTCGTCATCCGCTCGAGTGGAGTCTCACGGTCCACCGGACTTCCGGTCCATTGGGCCGCACACCTGGTGGCGTGGCCGAGAGGCGAGGCAGCGGCCTGCAAAGCCGTCCACACGGGTTCGAATCCCGTCGCCACCTCACTCACCGCACCGAGAGCATGCTCTCGGAGCGGGCGATTGGCGCAGCGGTAGCGCGCTTCCCTGACACGGAAGAGGTCACTGGTTCGATCCCAGTATCGCCCACCACCAACTGACTGGCACCGGTACGGGGGCCTTGCGCGCTCGCACTCCTGCATTGACCATGAACACATGGCATGGGGGGATGCCGTCCTCGACGATGAGGCCTTCGCGCAGGTTCTCGTGACGACGGGCGCACTGACACCGCAACAGTTGGAATCGGCTCGAGCGGCGCGTGATTCGTCGCCACGCACTCTCGATGAGGTGCTCGTGGATCTCGGGATGGCCTCGGAGATCGCCGTGCGGCACGCCATGGCTGAGGCCTGGCAGGTGCCCGCGTTCGACCCCGAGCGCGTGGTCCGGGATCCGGAAGTCCTCCGCGAGTACGCCGACCGGCGGTACCTCCGCGACGGCTGGATGCCCTTGTGCCGCGAAGACGACGGCACCATCCTGGTGGCGACGGCGTGCGCTCCCACCCCCGCGCTGATCTACCGTCTCGAGAGTGAGCTCGAGGGCCGCGTGCGCCCCATCGCGGCGTCGCGGAGCGACCTCAGGCATCTGGCTCTCCTGATGTTCTCCGACGAGATCGCAGACGAGGCGGCGGACGGGCTCTACCGACGCAACCCGTTGCTCTCAGCACGTCATGTCCTGTGGCGCAGCCAGCGCATCGGACTCGTGCTCATCTGCGCGGTACTCCTCGCCGGGCTGGTGTTCTGGACGGCGCCAACGGTGACGACCTTGCTGACCGTCTTCGCGGCGCTGTTCCTCGTCGGCACAGGATTCAAGTTCTTCGTGTCGTTGAAGGGAGCACGCTTCGACATCCTCGAACGTGTCCCCCTCCGCGCGGTCGCCGCGCTGACCGATGCGGAGCTACCGGTGTACACAGTGCTCGTTCCCGTCTTCCGGGAGGAGAACATCGTGGGGCGGCTGGTCGAGAACCTTGGCCGGATCGACTACCCGACTCACAAGCTCGAGGTGCTCGTGCTCATCGAGGAGGAGGACACCCTCACCCGCGAGGCGTTCGACCGGGCGGATCCGCCGCCGAACTTCCGGGTGATCACGATCCCCGCAGGATCCCCTCAGACGAAGCCGCGCGCGTGCAACGTGGGTCTCTTCTTCGCGTCGGGGGAGTACCTCGTGATCTTCGACGCCGAGGACACCCCCGATCCGGACCAACTCAAGAAGGCGTTCGTCGCGTTCCGGCGCGGGGGCCCGCGCACGGTGTGCATCCAGGCCGCACTGAGCTATTTCAACTCCCGCGAAAACGTCCTCACCCGGATGTTCTCCCTCGAGTACAGCTACTGGTTCGACTACATGCTGGCCGGCCTCGACGCGTGGAATCTGCCCATTCCTCTCGGGGGTACCTCCAATCACTTCCGTACACGCGCGCTGATCGAGCTCGGCGGGTGGGACCCCTACAACGTCACGGAGGACGCCGACCTGGGGGTCCGCGCGAGCGCCCTCGGCTACCGGGTGGGGGTGATCGACTCCACGACGCTCGAGGAGGCGAACACGTCGGTGCCGAACTTCATCCGGCAGCGCAGTCGCTGGATCAAGGGATACATGCAGACGTCGCTCGTGCACGCGCGGCAGCCCTTTCGACTCCTCATGCGGATCGGTGCTCGACGCACGCTGGCGTTCGCTCTGCTCATCGCCGGTACCCCCGCCATCTTCCTCGCCATGCTTCCGCTGTGCGTGCTTGCGGTGGTGAGTGTGGCGCTGCCCGCCGCATGGCTGGCAGAGGTGTTTCCGCCGTGGCTGCTCTGGTTGACGCTCGTGAACTTCGTCGTGGGCAACGCGATGATGGTCTACCTGTCGATGATGGGGCCGTACAAGCGCGGCGCCTTCGCCCTCATCGGGTGGGCCCTGCTCAACCCTCTGTACTGGATCCTCCACTCCGTCGCGGCGTACAAGGCCCTGTGGCAGCTCATCACGAAACCGCACTACTGGGAGAAGACCGCGCATGGTCTGAGCCGCGAAGACGTCGCTGAGCACCTTGCCACCGAAGGGGGAGTGTCGCTGTGACGGCCGCAGTCGTCTCCCGCCGGGACCTACCTCGTACGCGACCGCGTCGTACCCGGCTCGATCCGCACCCACGATCCGTGGGCGGTCGGTGGGTGATGCGGATCGCCTTCGCTGCTCCGACCGCGTTGGCGGCGGTGCTCGCGGAGATCGGCGGGGTGAGATCGCGCAAGACCCCGAACGACGAGCTCCTCGATCGCGTGTCGTCCATTTCGTGGAGCGAGGGCGGCGTCGACTGGATCGGCGAACTGTTCCCGCCTCTGACAGCCGGAATCGCCGTGCTGATCGGCTGGACCGGCCCCCTGGGTCTCGCCATGGTGGGGGCGGCGATCGGGGGACTCCTGCTGCAGCAGATGTCTCAGATCATGGTGCAACGACGCTTCCGGATCGCCCTCAGAATTCCGCTTCTGGCGGCCGTGGGCCTGAACCCCTTGTTCCCCTACAACGCGACGGAGAACTTGGGAGCGTTTCTCGGGATCGCGTTCTTCGGGGTCGGGATCGCGAACGCGGCCAGATTCTTGCTCTGGGGGCATACGCGCGGCGGATTCACCGCCGGGATCCTCTTCATGCTCGCAGTGCTCAGCGACCGCGCTGCGATCCTCTACGTGCTCTCAGCGCTTATCGCGGCTCCGTTCCTGTCCGAGAGCCGTCGGTTCGGCGCCAGAGCACGCTGGGCGAACGTGGTCGTCCTGGCGTATCCCTCGGCCGCCGCCATCGGGTCGGTGGTAGCGCTCCACACGATCTTCCTCGGCAGTCCGGTGCCCCCGCAGGTGGAGCGGGCGATCATCGGCGCGGGGGGTGTGCCGGCGTCCGTGGGGATTTCGGGGACGACAGAGGGCTACCTCCTGATCGCGACCGTGATCCTCGCCTGGGCGGCATCGTTGGTGCTGCGCCGACCGAGCGGAATCCTCGTCTCCAGCCTGATCTTCGTGGCGGTTGAAGTCGGACTCGTCATCGGGTTGATTCCACCGAACTCGGTCGGCAACACCTATCTGCTGCTCGTCCTCATGATGATCGCGCTCGTGCCGACCGCGAAGACGCGGACGACGGGCGTGCTGCTCGGCGTCCTCGGGATCGTGCTGAATGCGGTCGCCTGGATCACCGCGTTCGCGAATCCGATCAGCCGCGACTGGCTGATGGCGATCGTCGAAGGAGCGTCCCAGCTCGTCGGCGGAGGCTGAGCCGCACCTTCGGATCGCTCTAGGATCGTCTGGTGAGCGCACAGACCGGATTCGACCTCTTCCCCGATCGCGCCGTCATCGCCATCCGCGTGAACGGCGAGCTGAAGGACAAGGCGACCACGGTCACGGAGACGGATTCGGTGGAGCCTGTCGAGGCCTCGTCCGCCGATGGGTTGTCGATCCTGCGCCACTCGACCGCGCACGTGCTCGCACAGGCGGTGCAGCGCATCAACCCCGAGGCCAAGCTCGGCATCGGACCGCCCGTGCAGGACGGCTTCTACTACGACTTCGACGTCGAGCAGGCCTTCGCTCCCGACGATCTGTCGGCCATCTCCAAGGAGATGGATCGCATCATCCGCTCGGGCCAGCGCTTCGTGCGTCGTGCGGTGACGGACGACGAGGCTCGCGCAGAGCTTGCGGGCGAGCCGTACAAGCTCGAGCTGATCGGCCTGAAGGGCGGCGCCGAGTCGGGATCCGACGGCGAGAGCGTCGAGGTCGGAGCGGGCGAGCTCACGATCTACGACAACGTCGACCGCGACGGCAACGTCGTGTGGAAAGACCTCTGCCGCGGCCCCCACGTGCCCAACACGGGCGCTCTCGGCCACTACCGACTGATGCGTGTCGCCGCGGCGTACTGGCGCGGCTCCGAGAAGAACCCGCAGCTGCAGCGCATCTACGGGACGGCGTGGCCGAGTAAGGATGAGCTGCGCGCCTACCTGGAGCGGCTCGAAGAGGCGGCCAAGCGAGACCACCGCAAGCTCGGCCGAGAGCTCGATCTCTTCTCGTTCCCGGACGAGCTCGGATCCGGGCTCTCGGTGTGGCACCCGCGTGGCGGGATCGTCCGGATGGAGATGGAGCAGCACGCTCGTCGGCGCCACGTCGACGCTGGCTACACCTACGTCTATACGCCCCACATCACGAAGGAAGACCTCTTCATCACCTCGAACCACCTCGTCACCTACAAGGACGGCATGTTCCCGCCGATCCGGATGGACGAGGAGCGCGACGCCGAGGGCAACATCACGAAGGCCGGCCAGGACTACTACCTGAAGCCGATGAACTGCCCGATGCACATCCTCATCTACAAGGAGCGCGCGCGCAGCTACCGCGATCTGCCGATGCGGCTCGCCGAGAACGGCACCGTGTACCGCAACGAGCTCTCCGGCGCGCTCCACGGACTCACCCGCGTGCGCGGCTTCACTCAGGACGACTCGCACCTCTTCGTCACCCCCGATCAGCTCGAAGAGGAGGCGACCAAGGTCCTCGAGTTCGTGATCTCGATGCTGCGCGACTTCGGCCTCGACGACTTCGAGCTCGAGCTCTCGATGCGCGACGACGAGAAGTCGAAGTGGATCGGATCGGACGAGTTCTGGGAGTACTCGACCCAGGCGCTCCGGAACGTGGCGCAGGCGAGTGGGCTGAAGCTCACGGAGATGCCGGGGGAGGCCGCGTTCTACGGCCCGAAGATCGACCTGAAGACCCGCGACGCCATCGGGCGCACGTGGCAGCTCTCGACGGTCCAGGTCGACCCGAACCTCCCGGAGCGCTTCGAGTTGGAGTTCACCGACCGTGACGGCCAGAAGAAGCGGCCGATCATGATCCACCGCGCGCTGTTCGGCTCGATCGAGCGGTTCTTCGCAATCCTGCTCGAGCACTACGCCGGCGCCTTCCCGGTGTGGCTCGCTCCCGTCCAGGTGGTCGGCGTGCCGGTGGCAGAGGAGTTCGCCGACTACCTCGGCGAGGTGATCGATCGACTCCGCGCCGCGGGCGTCCGTGCCGAGCTCGACGCGAGCGATGAGCGGATGCAGAAGAAGATCCGCACCCATACCCTCATGAAGGTGCCGTTCCAGCTGATCGCCGGTGGCAACGACCGCGATGCGGGCACGGTGAGCTTCCGCTTCCGCGACGGCACGCAGGAGAACGGGGTTCCGATCGACGATGCGATCGATCGCATCCGAGAGGCCATCGAGACCCACGCGCAGGTCTGAAGCAACGATCCTGCGCATGACGCAGTGATCTTGCGCGGCAAGCTCTAGCGAAGCGCGAGGAACGCGGGATACGCTCACGATCGGGCACCGGTGGACGAGCTGTTCTACCACCAAAAGGGGGGTGCCCGTTTCGCGGCACCACCATCCCGGAAGGTCGGCCATGCGCTCTCGTGGATTCGTTCTCGCCACTGTTCTCACCGCGTCTGCACTCGCGGCAGGACTCGTCGTCACACCGGCGTACGCCGCCGATCCGCGCGACTTCACCGCTGCACCGCTGGTAGCAGCGGATCCGCCGCAGGACAGCGCACGCACGGTGAGCGGCCAGCTGGCCGAAAGCGATGCGAAGCTGCTCGCACGTTCCGACGCGACGCTCGTGCCGATCATGGTGAAGGTCGACGTGGACCCGGTCGCCTCCTACGCGGGCGGACTCGAGGGTTTCGCCGCCACGAGCCCCGAGGTCACGGGACGTCAGCTATCGCTCAAAGACCCCGCGGTCGCCCGGTACCTGGAGCATGTGAAGGCGGTACTCGCGAAGACCCAGGCCGACATCACCTCGAGAATCTCGTCGGCGAGCACGCTCAGCACGTTCCCCGTCGCATACGGCGGGCTCGCCATGATGGTGCGCGCACGGGACGCGAAGTCTGTGCTCGCGGTCCCGGGCGTTGCGGCGGTCCAGCAGAACTCGCTGCGTCACCTGCCCACCTCCGACACCGGCTCGTCGAGCAGCTGGGGTGCGTCCGTCTCCACCGCGGCGACCGGCTCGCACGGATCCAGTGGTCTCGACAATGACGCCAGCACCTTCATCGGCGCGGATGCCGTGTGGCCGTCGCTCGGCGGACGGGACAAGGCAGGCAAGGGAGTCATCGTCGGTGTCATCGACAGCGGCATCTGGCCGGAGCACCCCATGCTCGTCGACAACGGCATCCCGCACCCCGCGGGTGGCCCCTGGGCGTGCGACTTCGGCGAGGGCGGCGACCCGTCGTTCACCTGCAACGACAAGCTGGTCGGCGCCTACGCGTTCCTCGACACCTACGCCGCACTGAACGAGGTCGGCACCGAGGACTTCTGCTCCGACGCCGGGTGCTCCGCACGAGACTCGGACGGACACGGCACCCACACCGCGACGACCGCCGCGGGCAGCTACGTCGCATCTGCGCCGATCTTCGGGGTCGACCGCGGTCCCGTGAGTGGCATCGCTCCGGGTGCGTCGATCATCGCCTACCGCGCGCTGGGGCCGGAGGGCGGCTACACCTCCGACCTCCTGGCCGCCGTGCAGCAGACGATCCTCGACGGCGTGGACGTCATCAACTACTCCGTGAGCGGAAGCGGCTCGGTGTACACCGATGCGGTGGAACTCGCCTTCCTCGACGCCTACGCGGCCGGGATCACGGTGAACGCATCCGCTGGAAACGACGGCCCAGGTGCATCCACCGCGAACCACGCCGGGCCCTGGGTCACGACAGTCGCAGCGTCCACGTTCGACCGCGCCTTCTCCTCGACGCTCACTCTCACCGCGGCCGACGGCGCGACCTTCACCAAGTCGGGTGCGACACTCACGCAGGGCGTCGACGACGCCCCGGTCGTGCTCGCCCAGAACGTTCCCGGATACACGGGTGGGGCCACCTGCCTCACGCCGTTCACCGCGGGTTCGTTGACCGGACTGGTGGTGCTCTGCCAGCGCGGCACGAACGGTCGCGTCGAGAAGGGCTACAACGCGGTCCAGGGCGGCGCCGCGGGGATGGTGCTGTACAACCCGACCGCGAGTGACGTCGAGACCGACAACCACTTCCTGCCGGCAATCCACCTCGAGGGACCGAACGACGAGATGCTCGCGTTCCTCGGCGCCCACTCCGACGTCTCCGCCACCTGGGCGGCAGGCGCTCCGACCCGCGCGCAGGGCGACGTCATGGCGGGCTTCAGCTCGCGTGGACCGATCGGCGAGTTCCTGAAGCCCGACGTCACCGCGCCGGGCGTGCAGATCCTCGCCGGCCACACTCCCGCCTCCACGGATCTCGCGACCGGTCCTCAGGGCGAGCTGTACCAGGCGATCGCAGGGACATCGATGTCGTCGCCACACGCTGCGGGCGTGTCCACGCTCGTGATCGCGGCTCACCCCTCGTGGAAGCCGGGACAGGTGAAGTCGGCCCTCATGACCTCGTCGTTGCAGGATGTGGTCAACGCCGACGGAAGCGATGCCGGGGTCTTCGACCGCGGTTCCGGCAGCATCCGCGCGAACCGTGCGATCTCGCCGACCCTGACCATCAGCGAGTCGGCCGCCGACTTCGCCGCCAGCGCGGCGAACCCGCTGGGGCGGCATGATCTGAACATCCCGAGCGTCTACATCGATCCGCTGCCTGGTGCCGCGGTGGTCACGCGCACATTGACCAACGTCTCGGGACGTACCCAGACGTTCTCCACCCGCACCTCCGCGGAGGGTGGCGTGAAGATCATCGTGACGCCGTCGAAGTTCACCATCCCGGCAGGCAAGTCGCGGACGGTGAAGATCGTGCTGAGCGGCGTGGATGCATCCGAGGGCTGGAACGAAGGCTCGATCACGTTCCGGCCGACACGGTCGGGAGTGACGCCCGTCGTGATGCCCGTCGCGGTGAACGTCGGCGAGGCGGACATTAGCCTCGCGCAGTCGTGCGCTCCCACCGAGATCACCCGCGGCGCGGCGAGCACGTGCACGGTGACCGCATCCAGCGGGCTCCCGGTTGATGTTCAGGCGAAGATCGACGTGGTGGCCAGCCCCTTGCTGAAGGTCACCTCGGTCACAGCGCCCGCGACCAAGAAGCCTCTGGGTGCGACGTGGACCGGCACGCTGAGCGCGGCGCTCCCACCGACCGTCGATGCCGTCGACGCTGTGGATCCGGCGTCGACTCCGGGCGGCGGGTTCCTGCCGCTGTCCGACTTCGGGATCACCCCTGTGGCAGGCGTGGGCGATGAGAGCATCGTCAACTTCACGGTGCCGAGCTTCGTGTTCGGCGGCGAGGTCTACGACAGCATCGGCATCGTCTCGAACGGATACCTGGTGGTCGGAGGCGGCACGTCCGGCGATGTCGAGTACACGCCCCCGGCGTCGTTCCCTGATCCCGCGACCCCGAACAACGTGCTCGCTCCGTTCTGGACGGATCTCAACCCCGATGCGGGCGGCGCGCTTCGTGTCGCGACGCTGAGCGACGGCGTCGACGACTACCTCGTCGCCGAGTGGCAGGATGTGCCGTCGTGGAGCGACGGAGGTACCAACTCCTTCCAGGTTTGGATCCTCTTGGGTGCGACCGAGAGCACGTGGTTCACCTACGGCGGGCCGTTGACGCCCGACTCCTCCGTCGGGTCCTTGACGGGCGCGGAGAACCGCACCGGAACGAGCGGCGTGACCGTCGACCCAGTCGACCCCGACCAGGCCTACACGGTGCTCACGAGCCCGCCCCAGGCGGGGGGAGCCGTCACGTTCGACTACACCGTCAAGGGCCTGCTCCGAGGGACGCATTCGACCGTCGCGACGCTGCGCTCGGACGCGCTCGACACAGTTCCGATCGAGCGGACCCGAATCCGGGTGAAGTGACGTGAGAGGGGCGTGCGGCCCGCATCGCTCGCCCCTCTCACGCCGGTAACCTGAGAACGATGGAGCAGGACTACGACGGCACGGTCTACCCCGATGCAGAGCCCGCGAGCCGGTTCGCGGGGGTTCCCGACGGTTTCGCCCGTCTCTGGACGCCGCATCGGATCGCGTACATCGAGCGCGGTGCCGCTTCGAGTGATGGATGCGTGTTCTGCACCGCGCCGACGCTGAGCGACGAGGAAGCGCTCATCGTCCACCGCGGGCGCTCGGCATACGCGCTTCTCAATCTGTTCCCCTACAACTCCGGCCACCTTCTCGTGGTGCCGTATCGACACATCGCGACCTACGACGAGGCGAGCGCCGACGAGGTCGCCGAGATCGGTGAGATCACCCAGACGGCCATGCGGGTCGTGCGACGCACCTCGCGCTCCGATGGGTTCAACATCGGCATGAACCAGGGGGCGATCGCAGGAGCAGGCATCGCGGCGCACCTGCATCAGCACGTCGTGCCCCGGTGGGCAGCGGACGCGAACTTCTTCCCGATCATCGCGCAGACCAAGGCGCTTCCGAGACTTCTGGGCGAAGTGCGCGAAGAGATCGCCGCCGGGTGGCCCAGCGCCGTCTGAATCCGTCGGATCGGAGAGCGAGCCACCGCGAGATCCGTGGCGTCACGCGGCGTCGCCGGGGAGCTCGCGGCACGCCCTGCGGCCTAAGATGGTCGATCATGAGCGACACCTCGACCTCCGCTTCCCCAGCACCCTCGATCGGCACCGATCGCGTCAAGCGCGGCCTCGCCGAGATGCTCAAGGGCGGGGTGATCATGGACGTCGTGACCGCGGAGCAGGCGCGGATCGCGGAAGACGCCGGTGCGGTGGCCGTGATGGCGTTGGAGCGCGTGCCCGCCGACATCCGCGCCCAGGGTGGCGTGGCCCGCATGAGCGACCCCGACCTGATCGACGAGATCATCGCGTCGGTCTCGATCCCCGTGATGGCGAAGGCGCGGATCGGGCACTTCGTCGAGGCGCAGGTGCTTCAGGCCCTCGGCGTCGACTACATCGACGAGTCCGAGGTGCTCTCTCCCGCGGACTACGTCAACCACATCGACAAGTGGGACTTCACGACCCCGTTCGTCTGCGGCGCGACGAACCTGGGTGAGGCCCTTCGCCGCATCACCGAGGGCGCAGCGATGATCCGCTCGAAGGGTGAGGCGGGAACCGGCGACGTGTCGGAGGCCACCAAGCACATCCGCACGATCACGTCCGAAATCAACGTGCTCCGTTCGAAGACCAAGGACGAGCTCTACGTGGCGGCCAAGGAGCTCCAAGCGCCCTACGAGCTCGTGGCTGAGATCGCCGAGACCGGCAAGCTTCCCGTGGTGTTGTTCACCGCCGGAGGCGTCGCGACGCCCGCCGACGCGGCCCTCATGATGCAGTTGGGCGCCGACGGGGTGTTCGTCGGATCCGGCATCTTCAAGTCGGGCGAACCCGCGAAGCGCGCCGCCGCGATCGTCAAGGCGACGACGTTCTTCGACGACCCGGCCGTCATCGCCCACGCCTCGCGCGGGCTGGGTGAGGCGATGGTCGGCATCAACGTCGCCGATCTGGCCGCACCCCACCGCCTCGCCGAGCGTGGCTGGTAGCGGCCCTCGGGTCGGAGTCCTCGCGCTCCAGGGCGACGTGCGCGAGCACCTCGCCGTGCTCGGTTCGCTGGGTGCGGACGCGCGTGCAATACGGCGCCCCGCGGAGCTGGCGGAGGTCGACGGTCTCGTGATCCCGGGTGGCGAGTCGAGCGTCATCGACAAGCTGAGCCGGCTGTTCGGAATGGCCGAGCCGCTCCGTGAGCGCATCGCCGAAGGTATGCCCGTCTACGGCACGTGCGCGGGCCTCATCATGCTGGCCGACGCGGTGGTCGACGGGATCGCAGGGCAACAGAGCCTCGGCGGGCTCGACGTCGTGGTGCGACGGAACGCCTTCGGCAATCAGAACGACTCCTTCGAAACCGATATCGCAATTCCCGAACTCGGCGAGCCGTCGGTCCACGCGGTGTTCATCCGTGCTCCCGTGGTCGAGAGCGTCGGAGAGCGAGCGACGGTTCTTGCGGCGCTCGACGACGGTCGCATCGTCGCGGTGGAGCAGGGCAACCTGATGGGAACCTCGTTCCACCCGGAGGTCACGGGCGAGCACCGCTTCCACGAGCGGTTCCTCGATCGGGTCCGCGCGCGCCGCTGACCGCGGTTCGGTTCCACGCCCTCGAATCCAGGGGCCCGTTAGACTGGCCGACGGATTTCTTCGAGAGGAGCACCGTGAGCGGGCATTCCAAGTGGGCGACGACCAAGCACAAGAAGGCGGTCATCGACGCACGCCGTGCGAAGTCGTTCGCCAAGCTCATCAAGAACATCGAGGTGGCCGCGAAGCTCGGCGGGGCGGATCTCGCGGGTAACCCGACCCTGTACGACGCCGTGCAGAAGGCGAAGAAGACGTCCGTCCCGAACGACAACATCGACCGCGCGATCAAGCGTGGCGCGGGCATCTCGGGCGACTCGGTCGAGTACCAGAACATCATGTACGAGGCGTACGGTCCGAACGGCGTCGCCCTGTTGGTCGAATGTCTCACCGACAACCGAAACCGGGCGGCCGCAGAGGTGCGCACCGCACTCAGCCGCAACGGCGGCACGCTCGCCGACCCCGGTTCGGTGTCCTACAACTTCAGCCGCAAGGGCGTCATCTCGATCACGAAGGCCGACGGCATCAACGAGGACGCCATCCTCGAGGCCGTCATGGAGTCGGGCGTCGAAGACGTCGTCGATCAGGGTGGCGGGTTCGAGGTCATCACCGACCCGAGCGAGCTGGTCGCCGCCCGGACCGCACTTCAGGACGCGGGACTCGACTACGACTCCGCGGAGGCGGAGTTCGTGCCGAATCTCCGGATCGAGGTCGATGCCGACGTCGCGCGCAAGGTCTTCCGGCTGATCGACGCGCTGGAGGACAGCGACGATGTGCAGAACGTCTTCAGCAACGTGGACATCTCCGCCGATGTCCAGGCCGAGCTCGACTCCGACTCCGAGGACTGAGCGGCGCGCATGCTGCGCGTCCTGGGTATCGACCCCGGGTTGACCCGGTGCGGCGTCGGCGTGGTCGACATCCGCGCCGACCGGACGGCGTCACTCGTGCACGTCGGTGTGATCAGGACACCGGCCGACCAGGAGCTTTCGGTGCGTCTGCTCGCCGTCTCCATAGGGATCGGTGATGTCATCGCCGAGTTCGAGCCGGACGCGGTCGCCGTCGAGAGGGTCTTCGCACAGCACAATCTCCGCACGGTGATGGGTACAGCGCAGGCAAGCGGCATCGCCTTGGCGAAGGCCGCCGAGGCGCAGCTCCCGGTGGCTCTGCACACACCGAGCGAGGTGAAGGCCGCGATCACCGGATACGGCGGAGCCGACAAGGCCCAGGTGGGCACGATGGTGGCGCGCATCCTCGGCCTCGCGGAAGCGCCGCGGCCGGCGGATGCCGCCGACGCGCTGGCACTCGCGATCTGCCACGGATGGCGTGGGGGAGCGACCGCTGCCGACGCGGGGGCGTCGGGAGGTCTCACCCCGGCGCAACGGGCGTGGCGCGCCGCCGAGAAGTCGGTGCGCGCCCGTAGGCTTTAGAACATGATTTCGAGTGTTCGCGGCACGGTTCTTCACGCGGGCGCTGGTCACGTCGTCATCGAGGTAGGCGGAGTGGGGATGGCCGTGGCTCTCACCCCTGAGCACGCGCTGGGTCTCCGGGTCGGCTCGGAGGCATTCGTCCACACGGTGCTGATCGTCCGCGAGGACGAGTTGAGCCTCTACGGGTTCGCCACCCGCGAGGAACTCGAGCTGTTCGACCTCTTGCGAGGCGTGTCGGGCGTGGGACCCAAGTCGGCGCTGGGAGTACTCGCGCAGTTGAGCCCCGACGAGGTCGCTCGCGCCGTGACGGATGAAGACGACGCACCGTTCCGACGCGTGTCGGGCATCGGCCCGAAGACCGCGAAGCTCATCACGGTGTCGTTGTCCGGCAAGCTCCTGCCCCCGTCTCCTCAGCGTCGCGCGGCCGGTGTCGCCGCTCCGGGTGCGGATGTCGTACAGGCGCTCGTCGGCCTCGGGTGGCCCGAGCGCACCGCGGGGCAGGTCGTCGACGAGGTGATCGCCGACTCGGCTGGCGCCGAAGAAGGAACCCAGGCCCTCCTGCGTCTCGCCCTCGCGAGGCTCGGTCCGCAACGCACGGGGGGTACGCGATGAGCGACCCCGTGATCCAGGGCGGAGCCGAGTCGGAGGCAGAGCTCGCCTTCGAGGGCGCACTGCGTCCGCGGTCGCTCGCCGAGTTCGTGGGCCAGTCGAAGGTACGTGGTCAGCTCGAGCTCCTGCTTCGTGCAGCAGAGCTTCAGGCGCGGGCGCCCGATCACATCCTGCTCGCAGGGCCTCCGGGTCTCGGCAAGACGACGCTCGCGATGATCGTCGCGCACGAGGGTTCGCGCCCGCTTCGGATGTCGAGCGGTCCCGCGATCCAGCACGCAGGCGATCTCGCGGCGCTCTTGTCGAGTCTCACGCCGGGCGAGGTGCTGTTCATCGACGAGATCCATCGGATGGCGCGATCGGCAGAAGAGATGCTGTACCTCGCCATGGAGGACTTCCGGATCGACATCATGGTCGGCAAGGGAGCCGGGGCGACGAGCATCCCGCTCGACCTCGCGCCTTTCACCCTCGTCGGGGCGACGACCCGCTCGGGTCTGCTCCCGAATCCGCTCCGAGACCGATTCGGCTTCACCGCGCACCTCGAGTTCTACGACGACCCCGAGCTCGACCTCGTGCTCGAGCGTGCCGCTCGCCTCCTCGGGCTCGAGTTGCACGCAGATGCACGAGCGGAGATCGCGTCGAGGAGCCGCGGCACCCCACGCATCGCGAACCGCCTCCTGAGGCGAGTGCGTGACTACTCCCTCGTCCATGAGCGTCCCGCAGACCACGCGGCGGTCCACGCAGCTCTCGAGCTGTACGACGTCGACCCATTGGGCCTCGATCGTCTGGACCGTGCGGTGCTCGAGGCAATCCTGACGCGATTCGACGGCGGCCCCGTGGGCCTCTCGACGCTCGCCGTGTCCGTGGGGGAGGAGGCCGAGACCATCGAGTCGGTCGTCGAGCCATTCCTCGTGCGGATCGGGATGATCCATCGGACCCCGCGTGGCCGCGTCGCCACGGCGAGTGCATGGCGACACCTCGGTCATACCCGTCCGCCGAAGGGAGCATCGGTCGCGGGGATGCTGTTCGACGATGACGTATGATCGTCGGGAACCATCCAGCCTGCACTCCTAGGCTGCGCGAGGTTCCCCACAATCATCTCGGAAGGCTCTGTTCCTCTCATGCCCGACATCACGCTGATCCTGCTCGCCGGCCTTCTGGTGGTGATGATCTTCTTCACTTGGCGCAGCTCCCGCAAGCGTCGGGCCGACGCCGAGGAGATGCAGACCAAGCTCGTCCCCGGTGCCGAGGTCATGACCCAGCACGGCATCTACGGCACGCTGATCTCTCTCGATGAGGAGAAGAACGAGGCGATCCTCGAGACGACGCCGGGAACGCTGCTTCGCCTCCACCGCCAGACCATCGCGCGAGTCGTCGACCCGATCGAGGCGGAGCCCGCCGACGAGGCTGACGACGACGCCGCGGAGCTGGATTCCGACATCGCGCCCGAGTTCGGTGAGCGTGTCGAGAAGCCGAGCGCGAGCGAGAAGAAGTCGTCCGACCCCTCCGAGACCGAGTAGGCCGTGGCGGCACGCTCCACGCCGGTCCGCAAGGCCTGGCGCTCTCTCAGCTGGCTGGGTGTTCTCATCGCCCTGCTCTTGGCGCTCCAGACTGCGGGTGCCCTGTTCTGGGGTTGGGGATGGACCCCGAAGCTTGCGCTCGACCTCGACGGTGGCACGCAGATCATCCTGAGCCCCACGCTCGAAGACGATGAGACCGTCACCGAGGAGCAGCTGCAGCAGTCGGTCGAGATCATCCGCAACCGCATCGACGCGGCCGGGGTCTCGGAATCCGAGATCACCACCCAGGGCGGCAACAAGATCGTCGTGTCGATCCCGGGAACGACTCCGGATCAGCAGACTCTCGACCGCATCCAGCAGTCCGCGAAGATGGAGTTCCGCGCAGTGCTCATCGCGGGTACTCCGAGCACGTCGACCGCTGAACCGACCGACTCGGCGACCGATGACGCGACGGCGACTCCAGAGCCCGAGGACACCCCGACGATCGCGCCGACCGACGGCTCCGATCTCAACTGGGTGACCCCGGCACTGCAAGAGGAGTTCGACGCGTTCTCGTGCGACGATGTGCAGGACTCGGGAAACAACGTCGCCCCTGCCGACGAGCCGCTCGTCACGTGTGACACGAGCGGAACCGCGAAGTACCTGCTCGGGCCGGTCGAGGTCGAGGGCGCCTCGATCTCCGACGCACAGGCGGGGATGGGTACGACCTCCACGGGCGCGACCACTGGGGAGTGGGTCGTCAATCTGACGTTCGACTCCACCGGAACCGAGCAGTTCGCCGATGTGACGACGCGTCTGGTCGCCCTCGAGGGTGATCGCAACCGCTTCGCGGTCGTGCTCGACGGCAGCGTCATCATCGCGCCGTCCGCGAATGCGGCCATCGTCGACGGCCGCGCGCAGATCTCGGGCGGCTTCACTCAGGAGTCGGCGAAGGCATTGGCCGACCAGCTCAAGTTCGGTGCACTTCCCGTCGGTTTCACCGTCGAGAGCCGCGACACCATCTCGGCGACGCTGGGAACCAGTCAGCTGCAGAGCGGACTGATCGCCGGCCTCATCGGCCTCCTGCTGGTGTTCGTGTACTCGCTGTTCCAATACCGATTGCTCGGCACGGTCACGATCCTGTCGCTCATCGTGGCAGGCATCATCACGTACTTCGTGGTCAACATCATGTCCTGGCGCGAGGGATACCGCCTCTCGCTCGCCGGCGTCGCGGGTCTCATCGTCGCGATCGGATTCACCGCAGACTCGTTCATCGTGTACTTCGAGCGCATCCGCGATGAGCTGCGCGACGGGCGCGGCCTCGTCGGGGCCGTCGAGGCAGGCTGGAAGCGCGCATTGCGCACCGTGCTCGCGGCGAAGAGCGTCAACCTGCTCTCGGCGATCATCCTGTTCATCCTCGCCATCGGTTCCGTGCGCGGATTCGCCCTCACGCTCGGCGTGACCACGATCATCGACGTCATCATCGTCGTCTTGTTCACCCATCCGGTGCTGCAGCTGCTGGCATCCACGAGATTCTTCTCGAGCGGTCATCCGATCACCGGCCTCGACCCCACAGCGCTCGGTGCCGTGTATCGCGGCCGAGCCGAGTTCCGACTGTCGACGGATGCGCGCCGATCGGGCGCGAGTCGAGAGGCTCAGCGTCGTCAGACGATCGCCGAGAGGAAGGCAGCCGAACGAGCAGGCTCCGGCGGCTCGAACAGCGAGAAGGAGGAGGCCCGCTGATGGCCGGTCCGTTCCAGCGTCTCGGCAACGACCTCTACACCGGAGCTCGCAGCGTCGACTTCATCGGGCGCCGCCGGGTGTGGTTCACGATCGCGGCCGTGCTCATGGCCCTCTCGGTCGCGGTGCCCTTCATCCGCGGCGGTGGAGACTTCCTCGCCGGCTTCAACTTCGGCATCGAGTTCCGCGGCGGGTCGCAGTTCCTCGTGGCAGATGTGGCGGACGACAAGCTCCCGGTCGATACCTCGGCTGCGGAGGACGCCGTGCACGAGGTCCTGCCCGACGCGGTCGTCCGCGTGAGCGTCGTCGGCGACGACGGCGTGCGCGTGCAGACCGATCAGCTCACCGATCCGCAGACCGCCGAGGTCACGCAGAACCTGACCGACGCCTACGGCACCGACTCGGTTTCGTCGTCGTTCATCGGCGCGACCTGGGGAGCGGACATCACGCAGAGCGCCTTGCGGGCTCTCGTCGTGTTCATCGTGCTGGCCCTAGCCTTCATGGCGCTCTACTTCCGCACGTGGAAGATGTCGGTCGCCGCGATCCTCAAGCTGCTTCACGACCTCGTGCTCACGGTCGGCATCTATGCGGCCACCGGCTGGGAGATCACTCCCGCGGCGGTCATCGGCTTCCTCACGATCCTCGGATACTCGCTCTACGACACCGTCGTGGTGTTCGACAAGGTGCGCGAGAACACCGCCGAACTCGCCGACGGAGGCACGCGGACCTTCGGCGAGGCGGTCAACCTCGCCGTGAACCAGACGCTCATCCGGTCGATCAACACCGGTGTCGTCGCCGCGTTGCCGGTCGCCGCGATCCTCGTGATCGGTGCGTTCGTGCTCGGTGCCGACACCCTGCGGGACATCTCGCTCGCACTCCTCGTGGGCACGGTCGCCGGCACCTACTCGACGCCGGCATTCGGAGCGCCGCTGTATTCGCTCTTCCGCGAGCGGGAGCCGGAGATCGCCAAGCGCGACAAGCGCACGCTTCAGCTGCGAGAGAAGGCCACCGCCTGATGCAGGCCGCGCGCACGGGTTCCTTCTAGAATCATCGGGGAAGGACGCGCGCGATGAGTACCGAGACGCAAGGGATCGCGTCCCGTCGCGCCCTGCTTCCGAGGCTCTTCTCGCGTGCTCAGCCCGCCGGCGCGGTCGATCGACTGATCAAGACGGTGCGATCGCACCATCCGAAGGCCGATCTCGCTCTCGTCGATCGTGCGTACTCGGCGGCGGAGCGAGCCCACGAAGGACAGAAGCGCCGCAGTGGCGAGCCGTACATCACGCACCCCGTCGCCGTGGCCCAGATTCTCGCGGACCTCGGGATCGGTCCGAAGACGATCGCTGCCGCACTCCTGCACGACACCGTCGAGGACACCGACTACACCCTCGAGATGGTGCGAGCCGACTTCGGCGACGAGATCGCCATGCTCGTCGACGGCGTCACGAAGCTCGACAAGCTGAAGTACGGTGACTCCGCACAGGCCGAGACGGTCCGCAAGATGGTCGTGGCGATGTCGAAGGACATCCGCGTGCTCATCATCAAGCTCGCGGATCGACTCCACAACGCCCGCACCTGGGGCTTCGTGCCGCAGGAGTCCGCTGCACGCAAGGCGCAGGAGACCCTCGAGATCTACGCGCCGCTCGCGCATCGCCTCGGCATCCAGACCATCAAATGGGAGCTCGAAGATCTTTCGTTCGCGGTGCTCTACCCGAAGCTCTACGTCGAGATCGAAAGCCTCGTGCGTGACCGCACGCCGCAGCGCGAAGAGTTCGTGCAGCAAGTGATCGACGCGGTTGGTGAAGACCTCCGGTCTGCCAAGATCAAGGGCCAGGTTGTCGGCCGCCCCAAGCAGTACTACTCGATCTACCAGAAGATGGTGCTGCGCGGCCGCGAGTTCGACGAGATCTATGACCTCGTCGGCATCCGAGTGCTCGTCGGGTCGATCCGCGACTGCTACGCCGTGCTGGGTGCGATCCACGCCCGCTGGAACCCCATCCCCGGCCGTTTCAAGGACTACATCGCCACCCCGAAGTTCAACCTCTACCAGTCGCTGCACACGACCGTGATCGGCCCGAAGGGCCGTGCGGTCGAGATCCAGATCCGCACCCACGAGATGCATCAGCGCGCTGAGTTCGGTGTCGCGGCGCACTGGAAGTACAAGGAGCGGATGGCCTCCGGCCGAAGCGACGACCGCGGCCAGGCCGGCACGGAGATGGCGTGGCTCGCTCACATCAGCGACTGGCAGGCCGAGACGTCGGACCCGGGGGAGTTCCTCGACAATCTCCGCTTCGAGATCGGGGCGAAGGAGGTCTACGTCTTCACGCCTCAGGGCAAGGTGATCGGACTCCCCGCAGGCGCCACACCGGTCGACTTCGCATATGCGGTTCACACCGAGATCGGGCACCGGACCATGGGGGCGAAGGTCAACGGCCGCCTCGTTCCGCTCGAGAGTTCCCTCGGATCGGGCGATGTCGTCGAGATCTTCACCTCGAAGAACCCGGACGCAGGACCCAGCCAGGACTGGCTGAACTTCGTGAAGTCGGCCCGCGCGCGCAACAAGATCCGCGGCTGGTTCACCAAGGAGCGCCGCGAAGAGGCGATCGAGCAGGGCAAGGACTCCATCGCGCGCGCGATGCGCAAGCAGAACCTTCCGCTGCAGAAGCTCATGAGCCAGGACGTCGTCACCGGTGTTGCGGCTCTCATGCGCTACGACAGCGTGGAGGCGCTGTACGCAGCTGTCGGTGAGGGACACGTCTCGACGCAGTCGGTAATCGAGAAGGTGCTCGCATCGGTACAGAGCGAGACGGAGGTCGAAGAAGAGACCCTCGCGTTCACGCCGCGGTCCCGCGGCCGCGCCCTGCGGCCGAGCGACTCGGGAGTGCTCGTGCGCGGCGCACCCGACATCCTCGTCAAGCTCGCGAAGTGCTGCACGCCCGTTCCGGGCGACGAGATCGTCGGATTCGTGACCCGCGGTTCGGGAGTCTCCGTGCACCGGACGGACTGCGTGAACGTGACGGCGCTGCTCGGCGAGCCGGAGCGGATGATCGACGTCCAGTGGGCACCTACTTCGTCGAGCCTCTTCCTGGTCCAGATCCAGATCGAAGCGCTCGACCGAGCCGGGCTCCTTTCCGATGTGACACGCGTTCTCTCGGAACACCACGTCAACATCTTGTCGGCCACCGTGTCGACATCGAGCGAACGTCTCGCCGTCAGCCGGTTCGTGTTCGAGATGGGCGACACGGTCCACCTCGACCGGTTGCTGAATGCGGTGCGACGGATCGACGCGGTGTACGACGTCTACCGGGTCAACTCCGGCTGAGCGCATCGCGGATCCGGTCGAGCGCGCGATGTTTGCCCGCAAGGTTTCGTGTGCGGTCGAGTGCGCGGGACGCGGCCTCCGCGTCGAACCCCCCGACCTCTGCGAGCCGCCGTACGATCTCAGCGTCGTCGCGACCGAACACCTCCGGGAACCGGGCGAGGTCCAGCGCCGTTCGCAGCGGCGAAGTGACGCGGGCACCGCCCAGCCGGACCGCATCGCCGGGCCGCACAACGCTCTCCACGACGGCCGACGTGCCGTCGGCAATCGACCGCCAGCGCGCATCGAGATCGGCGATGAACTCCGCGGGTCGAGGTGGCGTCGATACGGCGCCCCACACCCAAGCCGCCGTACGCCGGGCCGCGATCAGTCGGGAGCTTCGGCCTCGGAGGGCGACCCCGGCCCGCAGCTCCGGGGTGTCGGGCACGCCGACCGGGACCAACACCTCGCCGACCGCATACAGCTCGCCGTCCAGCCTCATGGCTTGGCGTTCTGGGTAGGGAAGCTCGACGAAGGGGAAGGGCGGCATGCGTCCAGGGTGCGTCACCCCGGCTGCGCGTGCGACTCGGCCGAGCTCATCCGTGGATGAGCATCGGTTGTGGAGAACCCCGGCTCAGCCGATCGCGTCGAGCCAGGCGCGCTGTGCTGCCAGCGAGTCCTCCGCCTGCGAGATCCGGGCTGCGTCCCCAGCGGCCTTCGCGGCCGTGAGTTCGTCCTCGGCGCGCGTGATCGCGGCATGCAGCTGGGCCGCGAACCCCTCCGAGCGGGCCTGCTTCTCGGGGTCGGTCCGGTTCCAGTGGTCGTCCTCGAGCTTGCGCACGGCCGACTCGATGCGTCGCATGCGGTCCTCGACGACCCGGATCTGATCGCGGGGTACCTTGCCGACCGCATCCCATCGGCGCTGAATCTCCGTCAGACGGCTGCGCGCCTGGACTCGATCCGTCGACGTCGCAAGAGGCTCGGCCTCCTCGAGCAAGGCGAGCTTCGCCTGCAAGTTCGCCTGGAACTCCTCGTTCTCTACGGCGTCTGCCTCCGCCTTCGCTCCGTAGAGCACGTCGCCAGCCGCCTTGAATCGAGCCCAGAGGGCGTCGTCCACCTTCTTGCCGGCGCGTCCGGCTGCCTTCCACTCATCGAGGAGTCGACGGTAGTCCGGGATGCCCGCGGCGCCCTTGGGGGCGAGCCCCTCCGCACGCTCGACAAGAGCCTGCTTGCGACCACGAGCATCACGATGAGCGTGATCCAGGTCGGCGAAGAAGGCCCTCCGCGCGGTCTCGATCGTGCTGCGTGCAGCACGGAATCGCTTCCAGAGCTCGTCGGCGTCCTTCTTGGGGATCCTGGGGCCACCGTGCTGGCCCGCCTGCCACTGCGCGAACAGCTCATCGAGCTGCGAGCTCACCTGCTTCCACTGGACCTTCTCGAGGTCCTGGGCCGCAAGCTCCTCCGCCTGCGCGACGATCCGCTCGCGCTCTGCAAGAGCCTCGGAGACAGCCTGGCGCGCCTCCTCGCTCTCGCGCTCAGCGGCAACCCCCAACGCCCCCGAGAGACGATCGAGACGATCCGACAGCTCCTTCAGATCGCCGACGGCGTTCGCCCCGGGAATCGTCGGGGCCAGCGCGCGGACGGCCTTCGCGACATCCTGTGCAGGCGCTCCCGCCCGCTGACGCTGCTCGAGAAGGCTCACCTGACCCTCGAGTTCCGAATACTTGCGCTCGTAATACGCGAGCGCCTCGGCAGGAGTCGCGTCCGGGTACTGCCCGACTGCGCGCTCTCCCGACTCCTCGCGGACGTACACCGTGCCGTCGTCGTCGACGCGACCCCACGGGGTCGGCTGGTCGTCGCTCACTGGTCTCCCCACCTCTGTCGCGGCCGGCTGCCTCTCGCCGGACCCGTGACAGCCTATTGCAGGGTGAGGCTCGTGATGGTGGTCGGAACCAGAGGCGACCCGGTCCCGTCCTCACCGACCGTATCGGGGTCGACGCCCTTCGACGTGATCTCTGAGATCAGGTCGTCCAAGCCGCTCGTCACCTGGCCGACCACGGAATATCCGCCAGCCGCGTCTGCGGGCAGGGTGGTGTCCGCGGTGATGATGAAGAACTGGTGACCGTTGCTGTAGGCGTCGTTCCCGCTGCGCGCCATCGCGATGGTGCCGGCGGGGTAGACGCCGTCGGCCGGGGCGTTCTCGATGGGCCCGTACGAGTAGTCGGGGTCGCCCGAACCCGCACCGTCGATCGAGCCGCACTGGATGAATGCGAACGACTCCGCGTCAGCGAGACGGTGGCACGTGGTGCCGGGGTAGTAGTCCGCCATGACGTCCGCGACCCATCCCGATACGGCCTGCGGTGCCGCTGCACCATCGAGCTCGATACCCAGCGTGACGTCGTCGTTGAACACGAGCTCGCCCGTCCAGGTGCGCCCCTCGGCAAGAGACGAATCGGGGGCGCCGACGTTCAGCTCGTCGCCGGCCGCCGCGGAAGGGCTCGCGCTCGGCGACGCCTCCGGTGCGCCCGGACCGGCCGTGAAGTAGACGATCTGGGTCGTGATCGCCAGCGCCGTCACCACGACAGCTCCGAGGATTCCGATGACGTTGTCGCGGCGTCGGCGGCGGTTCCGGATCTCGTGGACCTCCTGGCGGGCCTGATAGGCGCGCAGTCGTTCACGGGCCTCGCGCTGCTCGCGCTGCTGACGGTTCGATGCCACTCGCGATGATCCTTCCCGATGGGGCGCGGATGCCGTCGCAGCCCGCAGTGAACTCTAGTCAGCACGCCTGTGAGCACCCAAACCGTCGGGGGCAGAGGGTCGGAGCCCGCGGATAGCATTGCCGCATGGCCGACCAGCAGGGACTCTTCTCGGGGTCGACCCCGCTGGCCGTGCGGATGCGGCCCGCCTCCCTCGACGAAGTGGCGGGGCAGCGTCATCTGCTCACGCCCGGCTCACCCCTCGTCGCCTTGGCTCGCGATGCGAGCGGCACCTCGGGAGCCGTCTCCGTGATCCTCTGGGGGCCTCCTGGAACCGGCAAGACCACGCTCGCCCAGGCGATCGCTCGTAGTTCCGGTCGCCGCTTCGTGGAGCTCTCGGCCGTCACGGCGGGCGTGAAAGATGTCCGGCAGGTCATCGACGAGGCTCGATCCAGCCGCGATCTCTACGGCGTCTCGACGGTGCTCTTCCTCGACGAGATCCATCGGTTCTCCAAGGCCCAGCAAGACGCGCTGCTCCCGGGGGTCGAGAACGGATGGGTGGTGCTCGTCGCCGCGACGACCGAGAACCCGTCGTTCTCCGTCGTCGCGCCGCTTCTCTCGCGGTCGCTGCTGCTGACGCTCGAACAGCTCTCGGATGACGACCTCGGCGTTCTGATCGATCGCGCGGTAGCCGACCCTCGTGGGCTCAAGGGTGCGGTCGAGCTCGAGGACGAGGCGCGTTCCGCGATCATTCGCCTCGCATCCGGCGACGCGAGACGCGCCTTGACGGCCCTCGAGGCGGCCGCGGTGATCGCCTCCGCCGGGCCAGAGCCCGTCGTGACCGCGGAGATCGTGGCCTCTGCCGTCGATCGCGCGCTCCTGCGGTACGACCGGCAGGGCGATGAGCACTACGACGTGATCAGCGCGTTCATCAAGTCGGTACGCGGATCCGACGTCGACGCGTCATTGCACTACCTGGCACGGATGATCGAGGCGGGGGAGGACCCGCGGTTCATCGCCCGACGAATCATGATCCTCGCCGCGGAAGACATCGGCATGGCAGACCCGCAGGCGCTCACGCTGGCCGTATCCGCCGCCGAGGGCGTTCAACTGATCGGCATGCCCGAGGGTCGCATCCTGCTGGCCGAGGCAGTCGTGTATCTCGCGACCGCGCCGAAGTCGAACGCCTCCTACCTCGCGCTGGATCGAGCGATCGCCGACGTGCGCGCTGGCCGCATCGGCCGTGTGCCCATTCACCTCCGCGACGCCCACTATCCGGGCGCCAAGCGTCTCGGACACGGCAAGGGATACCGATACGCGCACGACGCTCCCTACAGCGTGGCGGAGCAGACCTACCTTCCCGACGAGCTCGTCGGCACCCGTTATTACGAGCCGGTGGGAAACGGATACGAACGCGAGGTCGGCCCCCGTCTCGAGCGCCTCCGCGCGCTGCTCGAAGGGCGTCCCATGCCGCAGAAGGCCGAGCCGGACGACACCACCTCGGGTTCCTGAGGCCGTCTGATAGACTTCTACGGCTCGACTTCCGAGCACATCCCACACTCAGATCCGCCGGTCGCGTCGACGTGCGCCCGGAGCAGCGGATGGCGGGATGCACGTCTGTGAGCCGCGAAAGTCGCGGCCATGTGTTGGAAGGTCATCCATGCCCACCAAGTCCCAGGACCGCCGCAAGGTCCGTCTGTCTCGTGCGCTCGGCATCCCGCTGACGCCGAAGGCTGCCCGCTACCTCGAGAAGCGTCCCTACGCTCCCGGCGAGCACGGCCGCACCAAGCGCAAGGCCGACAGCGACTACGCCGTCCGTCTGCGCGAGAAGCAGCGTCTCCGCGAGCAGTACGGCATCCGCGAGAAGCAGCTGCGCATCGTCTTCAACGAGGCCCGCCGCACCCAGGGCCTCACCGGTGAGAACCTCGTCGAGCTCCTCGAGATGCGTCTCGACGCGCTCGTCGTCCGCGCCGGCCTCGCCCGCACGACCGCTCAGGCGCGCCAGTTCGTCGTGCACCGCCACATCCTCGTCGACGGCAAGATCGTCGACCGTCCCTCGTTCCGCGTGAAGCCGGGCCAGCTTGTCCACGTGAAGGAGCGCTCCGAGTCGCTCGAGCCGTTCCAGGTCGCCGCGGCCGGTGGCCACGTCGACGTCCTGCCCAAGACCCCGGGCTACCTGGAGGTGGAGATCGACAAGCTGCAGGCGCGTCTCGTGCGTCGCCCCAAGCGCGCCGAGGTGCCCGTCACCTGTGACGTCCAGCTCGTCGTCGAGTATTACGCCGCTCGCTGATCGGCGATATCGACGAAGGCCCTCGGAGCGATCCGGGGGCCTTCGCTCGTTCTCGAATGCGCATAGGCTAGAACGGTTGACGGCATTCGCCGCCCACGCCGCGAACGAAGGAGGAACACGATGAAGGGTGCACTGCTTCTGATCGCCGGAGTCGCCATCGGCTTCGTGGTCGCGCACGAGGTCGCCAAGACCGAGAAGGGCAAGCAGTTCTTCGACGAGGTCGACGGCAAGGCCAAGGAGTTCGGCGACGCCGTCGTGCAGGGCTATAAGGCTCGCGAGGCGGAACTGCGTACGGCGGTCGCGAACGCTCAGGACGCGATCGACGACCTCGCGAAGCGCGCCAAGGCCTGACCCACGCCGCCGGGCCGGCGGCCCGCATCCACCGCCCCGTCGGGGCATCGTCCAAGGAACACCTGTGCAGACCGCTGAGATCCAACGTCGCTGGCTCACCTTCTTCGGAGACCGCGGCCACACCGTCGTCCCCTCCGCGTCGCTCGTCACCGACGACCCGACACTGCTGTTCACCGTGGCCGGCATGGTGCCGTTCATCCCGTACTTCACGGGTGTCGTTCCGGCGCCGTTCCCGCGCGCGACGAGCGTGCAGAAGTGCATTCGCACCCTCGACATCGAAGAGGTCGGCAAGACCACTCGCCACGGCACCTTCTTCCAGATGAACGGCAACTTCTCGTTCGGCGACTACTTCAAAGAGGGGGCGATCTCGTACGCGTGGGAGCTCCTCACGAGCTCCGAGTCGGACGGCGGACTCGGCTTCGCCGAGCGCGACCTCTGGGTGACGGTCTACGAAGACGACGACGAGGCGATCGAGCTCTGGAAGAAGGTCGCGGGACTCCCCGAGAGCCGCATCCAGCGGCTCGGCAAGGCCGACAACTACTGGCACACCGGGCAGCCGGGTCCCGGCGGCCCGTGCTCGGAGATCTATTTCGACCGCGGTCCCGCCTACGGCGCCGAAGGGGGACCGGCTGCCGACGACAACCGGTATCTCGAGATCTGGAACCTCGTCTTCATGCAGTACCTCCTCACCGAGGTGCGTTCGAAGACCGATTTCGACATCGCGGGCGAACTCCCCAAGAAGAACATCGACACCGGCATGGGGATGGAGCGCGTCGCGTTCCTGAAGCAGGGCGTCGACAACATGTACGAGATCGACCAGGTACGCCCGGTGCTGGACATGGCGGCTCAGCTGTCCGGTCGGCGCTACGGCGCGGATCACGATGATGACGTGCGCATGCGCGTCATCGCCGACCACGTGCGGTCTGGCCTCATGCTCATGACCGACGGCGTCTCGCCGTCGAACGAGGGGCGCGGGTACATCCTGCGCCGCCTGCTCCGTCGGGTCGTCCGCGCGATGCGCCTCCTCGGGGTCGACGCGCCGAGCTTCAGCGAGCTCTTCGAGGCGTCGCGCGTCGCCATGCGAGACGCCTACCCGGAAGTGGAAGCCGAGTACGAGCGCACATCGCGCCTGGCGCTCGGCGAGGAGGACGCCTTCCTTCGCACGCTCGCGAGTGGCACGACGATCCTCGACGTGGCGGTGGAGGACACCAAGCAGGCTGGCGGCTCGTCCCTCTCGGGCGACACGGCGTTCCTCCTGCACGACACCTTCGGTTTCCCGATCGACCTGACGCTCGAAATCGCCGAAGAGGCTGGCCTCTCGGTCGACCGCTCGGCGTTCGACACTCTGATGTCCGATCAGCGTGCACGCGCGAAGGCCGACGCGAAGGCCAAGAAGGGCAAGCTCGCCGACCTCTCGGTCTATTCGGAGTTCCGCGCGCAGGGCGAGACGGTGTTCACCGGTTACGACTACCTGCAGACCGACTCGCGTGTTCTCGGGCTGATCGTGGACGGCATCCCGGTGCAGAGCGCGTCGGCGGGGCAGATCGTCGAGGTGATCCTCGCGGAGTCCGCGCTCTACGCGGAATCCGGTGGTCAGGCGGCCGACAAGGGCTCGATCATCGGCAACGGGTTCGACCTCGAGGTGCTCGACGTTCAGCGTCCGGTCAAGGGGCTCATCAGCCACACCGTCCAGGTGCGGTCGGGCGAGGTCGGCGCCGGCGACGCGGCGACGTCGGTCGTCGACCGCGAGTACCGGCATTCTGCCGCGCAGGCTCACTCGGCGACCCACCTCGTGCACGCCGCGCTGCGGCAGACGCTCGGCCAGGAGGCACACCAGTCGGGTTCGTTCAACAAAGCCGGCTACATGCGGCTCGATTTCTCGTGGAACCAGGCTCTCAGCCATGAGACGCGCTCCGAGATCGAGGAGATCGCGAACAACGCCGTGCGCGACAACCTCGAAGTGGTGACCCGCATCCTGCCTCTCGACGAGGCGCGCAAGGCGGGCGCGATGGCGCTGTTCGGCGAGAAGTACGGCGACACGGTGCGGATGGTCGACATCGGCGGTCCGTGGTCCAGGGAGCTGTGCGCGGGCACCCATGTGCGCACCTCAGCCGAGGTCGGGCTCGTGAATCTCGTTTCGGAGTCGAGCGTGGGGTCCGCCAACCGGCGCGTCGAAGCACTCGTCGGGCTGGATGCGTTCCGCGACCTCGCTGCGGAACGTGCGATCGTGTCGCAGTTGACCGCCAACCTCAAGACCCCACGGGAGCAACTCCCCGAGCGGATCTCGGACCTCGTGTCGCAGCTCAAGGCGGCCGAGAAGAAGATCGCCGCGTTCGAGGCCAGCAGACTCGCCGAGCGGGTCCCCGCCATCGCCGCATCCGCTGCGCGCGTCGGGCCGGTTCTGGCAGTGCTCGAGGACGTGGGCGTGCTGGCGTCCGCCGACGAGCTGCGGAGCCTCGTGACCTCTGTGCGCGAGCGTCTCGCCGCCGAGCCGGCGGTTGTCGCTCTTGCTGCACGCGCGGGCGGCAAACCGGCGGTCATCGTCGCGACGACTGCCGGGGCCCGCGACGCAGGTGTCCGCGCCGGAGCGCTGGCGAAGACGGCAGCCGGGGTGCTCGGTGGTGGCGGCGGCGGCAAGGACGACCTTGCGCAGGGCGGCGGCACGGACGAGAACGCAATCCCGGCGGCGCTCGATTCCATTCGCGGCGCTTTGGCGGGCTGACCGGGTCATGCGCCGGGGAGTGCGCGTCGGCGTCGACGTCGGTCGAGCACGCGTGGGTGCCGCACGATGCGACCCCGACGCGCTCATCGCGACGCCGATCGCGACACTCGCTCGCGGTGACGAGACGATCCAGGCGTTGCTCGCGCATGCGGAGGAACTGGATGCGATCGAGTTCGTCGTCGGACTCCCGCTGTCGCTGAACGGGGGAGACACCCCGTCGACGACCGACGCCCGGAAGTTCGCACAGGAGCTCGCGGACGCCAGCGCCCGACCGGTACGCCTCGTCGACGAACGGCTGTCGACGGTCACGGCTCACCGGCAGCTCCAGGCCGGTGGGCGGCGCGCGAAGACGTCGCGCTCCGTCGTGGACCAGGTTGCCGCTGTTATCATCCTGCAGAACGCCCTCGATTCCGAGAGGACGTCGGGTCGTCCCCCCGGAGCCGTCGTCCCCCGCACGAAAGACCCTGAACGTGGCCTCTGATCCGAGTTGGGACGACATCTTCGGACCATTCACCACCGCCCCGCCTGTGACGCAGGACGCGGGGAACGCCCGCTCCGCGAGCCCAGACTCAGCGGACACCCCTGATTCGGCCCCGCCGCCGTCACGACGACAGCTGCGCGAAGCCACGCCAGGATCGCGCAAGCGCAAGCGGCGCAGCCGCGGATTCGGATGGATCATCGCACTCGTCGTGGTAGTCGCTCTCGTGGCCGGAGCAGGTACGACGGTGTGGATCATGTTCGAGGACCGCATCCGCGAGGTGCTCGGCATCGCGCCACCCATCGACTACTCGGGTGATGGGAACGGCACCGAGGTCGTGGTGGTGATCGAGCCGGGCGACATCGGCTCGGATGTCGCGACCACTCTGCACGACGCCGGTGTCACGATGAGCTTCACCGCTTTCTACGAGCTCCTGCTCGAGAACCCCGACGTACAGTTCCTGCCCGGGAACTACCGCCTCGAGGAGGAGATGAGCGCGGCGTCGGCCCTCGCTGCGCTCCAAGATCCGGCGAACAAGATCATCAATCAGGTCACCGTGCCCGAGGGCATCACTGCCGACGCAGCGCTCGAGCTCATCGCATCGGCGACCGAGATCCCGATCGATGAGCTTCGGGCGGCCGCCGACGACTACACCTCGTTCGGTATCCCGGAGAAGGCGGGCGGAATCGAGGGCTACCTGTTCCCGGCGACGTACACGTTCGACCCGGACGTCACTGCAAAGGAAGCGATCGCCACGCTCGTCGACACCATGTTCGAGCATCTGGATGCGGCCGGCGTGGCCAAGGCGGACCGCTTCCGCACGCTCGTCATGGCGTCGATCGTGCAGCGCGAATCCGGTCCCGACGAGTCGGACATGCCCAAGATCGCGAGGGTGTTCGAGAACCGTCTGAAGCGTGGCATGAACCTCCAGTCGGACGCGACCGTCGCGTACGGAACCGGCAACACGCACACCGTGTGGACTACGCCGGAGGAGCGTGCCGACGCCTCGAATCCCTACAACACGTACGCCAATCCGGGGCTACCCGTCGGGCCCATCGGGCTCCCCGGAGACGCCGCGATCCAGGCTGCTGTCCAGCCTGCCGACGGCACCTGGCTGTATTTCGTGCCCATCAACCTCCGCACCGGCGAAACGGTCTTCTCGAACACCCTCGCGGAGCACGAAGCGGCGGCGAACCAGCTCTACGCGTGGTGCCACGAGAGCGACGAGAACGCTGCCTACTGTGAGTGACGCGACCCCGCTGCGGCTCGCCGTACTGGGGTCGCCGATCGCGCACTCGCTGTCCCCGCAGCTGCATGCGGCGGCCTACGAGGAGCTCGGGCTCGATTGGCGCTACGACCGCATCGAGGTGGACGACGCGGGCCTCGATGACTTCCTCGGCGGATTGGGCACCGAGTGGCGCGGACTGTCGCTCACGATGCCTCTCAAGCGTCGCGTCGCCGAGCTCGTACCGGAGGTCGATCCGGTCGCCGCACGCACCCACCAGGGAAACACGATCCTGCTCGATCACGGCACGCCCGTGCGGGCGTTCAACACGGACGTCCACGGAATCGTCGCGGCTCTTGCCGACGCCGGGGTTCAGACGGCACGCTCCGCGGTCGTCCTCGGCGGGGGAGCAACGGCCGAGAGTGCCGTGGTCGCCCTCGAGCAGCTGGGCGCGGAGATCGCCGTCGCCGTCCGCGACACCGCGAAGGTGTCGGGGTCACGAGGGTTCGCGTCGACACCGCGCATCGTGGCCCTCGACGCCGCTGACGACGTGATCGCGGCGGCGGATGTCGTGGTCTCGACGATCCCGCCGCGGGCGGAGTTCCATGTCGTCTTGCCCGCGGAGAACATCTCCGGTGTGCTGCTCGACGTCGCCTACACACCGTGGCCCACCCCTCTCGCGTCCCGCTGGGCGGCGGCCGGGGGCGGCATCGTGCACGGCCTCGAGATGCTGCTACACCAGGCCGTGCATCAGGTGCGGATCTTCGTCTCGGGCGACCCCACCATGCCGCTTCCCGACGAAGAGGCGGTCATCCGGGCGATGCGCGCCGCTGTGGAATGATCGAAGGCATGCTGCGTTGGTTGACGGCCGGTGAGTCCCACGGTCCCGAGCTGGTGGCCATCCTCGAAGGGGTGCCGGCCGGTGTGCCGATCCTCCCCGAGCAGATCCAGGCCGACCTCCAGCGCCGCAAGCTCGGATACGGGCGCGGGGCCCGAATGAAGTTCGAGGAAGACGAGCTCACGATCTCGGGCGGCATCCGCTTCGGCGAGACGATGGGCAGCCCCGTCGCCCTCCGCATCGGTAACACCGAGTGGCCGCGCTGGGTCGACGTGATGTCGCCCACTCCGGTCGACCCTGCGACGCTTCCGAAGGGACGCGGCGCCGCGCTCACCCGTCCTCGGCCGGGACATGCGGATCTCGTCGGCATGCAGAAGTACGACTTCCCTGAGGCACGCAATGTCCTCGAGCGCGCAAGCGCGCGCGAGACTGCAGCCCGGGTCGCGCTGGGCGCCGTCGCACGGGCGTTCCTCGGTGAGCTCGGCATCCGGCTCGTATCGCACACGCTCTCGATCGAGACCGTTCACGTGCCCGACGACGCCGCGCTCCCGACTCCCGACGACGTCGATCGACTCGACGCCGATCCGCTTCGCTGCTTCGACCCGGCCACCTCCGAGCGCATGGTCGCCCGCATCGATCGAGCGCACGACGAGGGCGACACCCTCGGCGGCATCGTCGAGGTGCTCGCATACGGCCTGCCTCCGGGCCTCGGCAGCCACGTGCACTGGGACCGGCGGCTCGATGCACAGCTCGCGGCGGCACTCATGGGCATCCAGGCGATCAAGGGGGTCGAGGTCGGCGATGGCTTCGAGACCACGCGGCGTCCGGGTTCGGCGGCGCACGACGAACTCGTCTCCGACGATGGGGTCATCACGCGGCTGAGTGACAAGGCAGGGGGAACCGAGGGCGGCATGTCCACGGGTACCGTCCTCCGTGTGCGGGCCGGCATGAAGCCGATCGCCACTGTCCCGCACGCCCTCCGAACCGTGGACGTCAGCACGGGCGAAGCTGCGGCCGCCCACCATCAGCGTTCGGATGTGTGCGCCGTCCCCGCGGCGGGTGTCGTCGCGGAGGCGATGGTCGCCCTCGTGCTCGCGGCTTCGGTGCTCGAGAAATTCGGCGGCGACTCGATCGGAGAGACCCGCCGCAATCTCGACGGGTACCTCGGCAACATCCCGGACGCCCTGCGCACGGGCATCTCCCCGGCATGACCGGGCCGCGTGTAGTCTTCGTGGGCCCGATGGGGGCGGGCAAGACCCGTCTCGGCAAGCGGGTCGCTGCGTCCCTCGGCGTTCCGTTCGTCGATACGGATCGGGTGATCGTGACCCAGCACGGCCCGATCGCCGAGATCTTCGATACGCACGGCGAGGAACGTTTCCGCGCCCTGGAGCGCGAGGCGGTGTCCGAGGCACTCCAGACCGCCGGCGTCATCTCTCTCGGTGGGGGAGCGGTGCTCGACGCCGGGACTCGTGCCGACCTCGCGCCGCTTCCCGTCGTCTGGCTGACGATCACACCGGAGGCGGTCGCCGCGCGTCTCGTGGGCAGCGGCCGCCCGCTTGTGCGCGACGGCGGTCTCGAGGCATGGCAGCGCATCGCCGAAAGCCGACGCCCTCTCTACGCCGAAGTCGCCGACGTGGAGTTCGACACCTCGCGCCGACCCATCGACCACATCGCCCGCGACATCGTCGCGTGGCTCGAGACGGAGGACCGATGACCGACACGACGGTGATCCCCGTGCACGGCACGGACGGCATGGCTGACTACGAGGTCCATGTCGGCCGCGGACTCCTCGACGATGTGGCCGAGCACCTCGGATCTCGCGTCGCGAAGATCCTCGTCGTGCACGCGCCGACGCTCGGGGCGCGGGCCGAGCAGCTGCGCGCCCGGCTCGCGGACCGGTACGAGGTGATCCTCGCGGAGGTACCGGATGCCGAGTCTGCGAAGCGCGTCGAGGTCGCCGCCTTCTGTTGGCAGATCATGGGTCAGACCGACTTCACCCGCAGTGATGCCGTGATCGGCTTCGGGGGCGGCGCGACGACAGATCTTGCGGGCTTCGTCGCCGCGACCTGGATGCGCGGGGTGGAGCTCATCCAGATCCCCACGAGCGTGCTCGGGATGGTCGATGCCGCCGTCGGAGGGAAGACGGGGATCAACACCGCGGAGGGAAAGAACCTCGTGGGGGCCTTCTACGCCCCACGCGCCGTGCTGTGCGACCTGGACGTGCTCGACACTCTTCCTCGCAACGAGATCCTGGCCGGGTATGCGGAGGTCGTGAAGGCGGGCTTCATCGCCGAGCCCGAGATCCTCGACATCGTGGAGGCCGATCCGCAGCGCGCGACCGATCCCGCCGCGCCCGAGTTCCGTCGCACGATCGAGCTCGCGATCGGCATGAAGGCGCGAGTCGTGGGCGAAGATTTCACCGAGCAGGGGCTGAGGGAGATCCTCAACTACGGTCACACCCTCGGCCACGCGATCGAACACGCCGAGCGGTATCAGTGGCGCCACGGTGCCGCGATCGCGATCGGCATGATGTTCGCCGCCGAGCTCTCGCGGCTCACGCGTCACCTGTCGGACGCCGCCGTGGACCGGCACCGCCGGATCCTCGACTCGCTCGACCTCCCGACGACGTACCCGGCGGGGCGATGGTCGACTCTGCTGGCCACGATGAAGCGCGACAAGAAGGCACGCGGCGCGCTCCTGCGATTCATCGTGCTCGACGACATCGGACGCCCCACGACTGTGCAGGGCCCCGACGAGGGTCTGCTCTTCGCCGCGTACCAGGAGATCGCCTCCTAGCGGCTTCGCCCGCAACGGTAGGCTGTGGCCCCATGACACGCGTGCTGGTGCTCAACGGCCCGAATCTCGGACGTCTCGGCAGCCGTGAGCCCGACGTGTACGGATCGCAGGACCTGTCGGCCTTGCGCGTCCAGCTCGTCGACGAGGCGGGCGACGGCGTCGAGATCGACCTGCGGCAGACCGACGACGAGGCAGAGCTCATCCATTGGCTCTACGAGGCGGTCGACACCTCGACACCGGTGATCCTCAATCCGGCGGCGTTCACCCACTACAGCTACGCACTGCGCGACGCCGCGGCCCTCGTGACCAAGGCGGGGATCCCCCTCGTCGAAGTCCACATCAGCAACCCGCATTCGCGTGAGAGGTTCCGCCACACGAGCGTCATCTCGGGCGTGGCCACGGGCGTCATCGCCGGTTTCGGGTTCGACTCGTACCTGCTCGCGCTCGGCGCGATCCGCCGCACCGCCTGAGCTCCGCCTCAGCGGCGGCGGCGAACGTCGTTACACTCAGGGGGGCGCTCCTGCCTCCCACCCGATAGGAACGGAACATCTCACTCGTATGGCCACGACGAACGACATCAAGAACGGCAGCGTCCTCAACCTCGACGGACAGCTGTGGAGCATCGTCGAGTTCCAGCACGTGAAGCCGGGCAAGGGCGGAGCGTTCGTCCGCACCAAGATGAAGAACGTGATGTCGGGCAAGGTGGTCGACCGCACCTTCAATGCCGGCACCAAGATCGATTTCGCCACCGTCGACCGTCGTGACTTCCAGTACCTCTACCGCGACGGCGACGGGTTCGTGTTCATGGACACGAGCGACTACGACCAGATCACGGTCCCGGCGACGACGGTCGGCGATGCCGCCAACTTCATGCTCGAGAACCAGACCGTGCAGATCGCCGTGCACGAGGGCGAGCCGCTCTATGTCGAGCTGCCTGCCTCCGTCGTGCTCGAGATCACCTACACCGAGCCGGGCCTCCAGGGCGACCGCTCGAGCGCCGGCACCAAGCCCGCGACCGTCGAGACCGGCTACGAGATCCAGGTGCCGCTCTTCGTCGAGACGGGCACGAAGGTCAAGGTCGACACCCGCTCGGGCGACTACCTCGGTCGCGTCTGATCCGTGAGCTCACGTACCAAGGCCCGCAAGCGGGCACTCGACGTCATCTACGGCGCCGATCTTCGCGAGCGTTCGCTCACCGAGGCTCTCGCGGAGGAGGAGTTGCGCGCGACCAGCTATCCGGAACGGGCGGGCTCCTGGGCGTACGCCCGTGAGATCGTCGCGGGTGTCGACGCGCATCTCGACGAACTCGACGCCGTGATCGAGGCGCACACGAACGGCTGGCCCCTCGACCGGATGCCGCCCGTCGACCGCGCGCTCATCCGCATCGGCGCGTGGGAGATCCTGCACAACGACGAGGTGCCGGACGGAGTCGCGATCGCCGAGGCGGTCGAAGCCGCGTCACAGCTCTCCACCGACGAGTCCGGAGCGTTCGTCAACGGCGTGCTCTCGGCCATCGCCCGGGGGCGCTAGACCCGTCGTGTGACGCCGAGAGGCGTTGTATTGCGTTCCGTGACGAGTCGCTTTGCCGACCCGGTGCCCTGATCCCTACGGTCGGTCGGGTGACCTTGCTCGAGACGACATCCGCGCCGGCGCTCCCCGTGAGCCTCTCCGGTGTGGCGCGCCGATTCCCCTCGCCGGATGGCGGGGAGCGCGTCGTGCTGCGCGAGATCGATCTCTCGATCCGTGCCGGTGAGATCGTCGCGCTGCTCGGGCCGTCGGGCTGCGGCAAGTCGACCCTTCTGCGCCTGATCTCCGGACTCGACACGGCGGATGGCGGAGAGCTGACGATCGCCGGCACCCCCGTCGCGGCCGTCGACCAGCGCTGTGCGGTTGCCTTCCAGGAACCGCGCCTCCTTCCGTGGCGCACGATCGAGCGCAATGTCGAGATCGGACTGCCCCGTGGCACCGAGAAGTCGGCGGGCCGCGATCGCGTCTCCGAGCTGCTGCGCCTCGTCCAGTTGGATCACGCGAGCGGGCTTCGGCCGCGTCAGGTCTCCGGAGGAATGGCCCAGCGCGCGTCGCTCGCACGTGCTCTCGCCCGCAACCCCGGGGTGCTGCTCCTCGATGAGCCGTTCGGCGCCCTCGACGCACTGACCCGCATCACGATGCAGGACCTGCTGCTCGAGGTGCACGCCGTCGAGCCGGCCACGATCGTGCTCGTCACCCACGATGTGGACGAAGCGCTGCAGCTCGCTGACCGCATCGTCTTGCTCGGCACCGACGGCGACACGGCAGGAGCGACCATTCGGCGGGTGCTCGAGGTCGGGAATCGCCGCCCCCGCGACCGCGGCGACGCGCGCCTCGCCGCGCTCCGCGCCGAACTGCTCGACCTGCTCGGAGTCGAGAGCCACCACCCCGAGGACTACATCACCCAGGCGATCAAGGCTCAGCGCTCCAAGCGCGAGAACCCCTGAACGCCGCATCACCCCACCTGAAAACAGCAGAGGAACCCAACACCATGATCCGTAGACGCCTCCCGGCCATCGTGGCCGCAGCCGCCGTCGCAGCTCTCGCTCTCGCGGGCTGCGCCGGGGAGAACGCCCCCACCGACGCCGGCAACGGGGGAGAGTGGAGCTCGTCCACCCTCAACCTCGACTTCGCGACCTACAACCCGCTGAGCCTCATCATCAAGCAGCAGGGGTGGATCGAGGACACGCTCGGTGACGACGTCTCGGTGACCTGGACCCAGTCCCTCGGATCGAACAAGGCCAACGAGGGGCTGCGCGCCGGCGCTCTGGACGTCGGCTCGACCGCCGGCTCCGCCGCGCTCCTCGCACGTGCCAACGGCTCTCCGATCAAGACGATCGACATCTACACCCAGCCCGAGTGGTCGGCCCTCGCCACCCTCCCGGGCTCGGGGATCGAGTCGGTCGCCGACCTCCGCGGCAAGACGGTCGCCGTCACCGTCGGCACGGACCCGTACTTCTTCCTGCTCCAGGCGCTCGATGAGGCCGGTGTCGGGGTCGACGAGGTCGAGATCCAGAACCTGCAGCACGCCGACGGCGGCACCGCACTCGTGAACGGGAGCGTCGACGCATGGTCGGGTCTCGACCCGATGCTCGCTGCGCACGAGATCAACGACGGCGTGGAGCTCTTCTACCGGAACGTCGACTTCAACACGTACGGCTTCCTGAACGCCACCGAGGACTTCATCACCAACCACGCGGACCTCGCGCAGGTCGTCGTCGACGCCTACGAGAAGGCCCGTGCCTGGGCCCTCGAGAACCCGCAGGAGACCGCCGAGCTGCTCGCCGAGGTGGCGGGCATCGACCAGGCCGTCGCCGACAAGGTGCTCCTCGAGCGCACGGTCATCGACCTCGACAACGTGCCCGGACAGGCGCAGCTCGACGTGCTGAAGGTCGTCGCGCCCATCCAGGTGGAGAACGGTGACATCCCGACGCAGCAGGCGGCCGATGACGCCCTCGCGTCGCTGTTCGACACCACCTTCGCCGAGGCTGCCGACCCGAGCCGGGTGGGCTGACCCGATGGCGGCCTCTCCTGATTTCGTGACGGGCGACAGCGTGGTCCGCGGCGGTATCGCCGGACCACCTGCGGACCCGCATGTCACAGGGGAGGCCGCCGTCCACTCGAGCGAGGCGGGGACGAGCGTCGTGGAGCGTCCCCGGCCCCGCCGTTCGAGCTGGCGCTGGCTGATCGGCGCCATCCTCCCGGTCGCTCTTCTCGTGCTGTGGTGGGCGGCATCCCATCTCGGCTGGGTGGCCGCCTTCAAGCTGCCCTCCCCGGAGGCCGTCATCCAAGCGGCCATCGATCTCGCACAGCGTGGCGTGCTGTGGGAGTACATCGGGATCTCGTTGCAGCGCGTGCTGCTGGGATTCGCCATCGGGGCGATCGTCGGGCTGGCCCTCGGCGCGATCGTCGGCCTCTCACGCCTCGCCGACGGCTTCCTCGCCCCGACGATCGGTGCCGCCCGCGCCGTGCCGTCTCTTGCGTGGGTTCCGCTGCTCATCCTGTACCTCGGCTTCGGCGAGGACTCGAAGGTGACCCTGGTCGCGATCGGCGCGCTGTTCCCCGTCTACACCACGGTGGCGGGTGCGCTGCGGCACGTCGACCCGCACCTCGTGGAGCTCGGGCGCGCTTACGGCTTGCACGGTGTCCGGCTGCTCACGACAGTGCAGCTGCCCGCCGTGATCCCCGCGATCATCTCCGGCCTGCGTCTCGCCCTCGCCCAGGCCTGGCTCTTCCTCGTCGCTGCGGAGCTGCTGGGCTCGACGATGGGCCTGGGGTTCCTGCTGATCGAGTCGCAGAACAACGGGCGCATCGATCGTCTCTTTCTCGCGATCCTCGTGCTCGCGGTTCTCGGCAAAGCGACGGATGCACTCGTCGGCGTTCTCGAGAGGCAACTCCTGAAGCGCTGGGGCTGACCCTCCGGCGCCGGGCGACCTGCTAGAGTCGCCTGCGGAAGTCGACCACCTTTAAGTCCGTCCAGAGAGGCGGGGAAGGAGGTCAGGATGCCGGCACGCACAGTGCTGCAGCGCGCGGATATCGCGCGGGCCCTGACACGCATCTCGCACGAGATCCTCGAGTCCAATCGTGGCGGCTCGGATCTGATCCTCCTCGGCATTCCCACTCGCGGCGTCGTCCTCGCCGAGCGAATCGCCGCGAACCTCGAGGCCTTCGAGCCGGGCTCCGGCGTCGTCGGTGCGCTCGACGTGACGATGTATCGCGACGACCTGCACCGTCACCCGACGCGCACTCCGAGCCCCACCCGCCTCCCGGCCGGCGGCGTCGACGGCAAGACGGTCGTGCTCGTGGACGACGTGCTCTTCTCCGGTCGGACGATCCGCGCCGCGCTCGACGCCATCGGCGACCTGGGGCGCCCCCGCGCCGTCCGCCTCGCCGTTCTGGTCGATCGCGGCCACCGGGAGCTGCCCATCCGGGCCGACTTCGTGGGGAAGAACCTTCCGACAGCTGCCGCCGAGCGCATCTTCGTGCGTCTCGAAGAGACCGACGGGGATGACGCCGTCTCGATCGAGGGGATCGCATGAGGCATCTGCTCTCCACCGCCGACCTCACGCGTGATGAGGCCGTCGGAATCCTCGACCTCGCCGAGGACATGGCGGATGTCGCGACCCGCGCGGTGCCGAAGCTCCCGACTCTGCGCGGCCGCACGGTGGCGAATCTCTTCTTCGAGGACTCGACCCGCACCCGCCTCAGCTTCGAAGCAGCGGCCAAGCGCCTGTCCGCCGATGTGATCACCTTCAGTGCGAAGGGCTCGAGCGTGTCGAAGGGCGAGAGTCTCAAAGACACGGCGCAGACCATCGCCGCCATGGGCGTGGACGCGGTCGTGCTGCGGCACTCGGCCTCCGGTGCCGCCCAGGTGCTCGCCGAGTCCGACTGGATCGACGCCGCGGTGGTGAACGCCGGCGACGGCACCCACCAGCACCCCACCCAGGGGCTCCTCGACGCCTACACGCTGCGCAAGACGCTCCACGCCGACGCATCACGGGGGCGTGACCTCGATGGCGTCCGCGTCGCGATCGTCGGAGACGTCCTCCACTCGCGGGTCGCGCGCTCGAACGTCTGGCTGCTGACGACGCTCGGTGCCCATGTGACCCTCGTCGGTCCCCGCACGCTGCTCCCGATGGGTGTCGGAGCGTGGCCCGTAGACGTGACGACCGACCTCGATGCGGCGATCGCGGCGCGCCCCGACGCCGTCATGATGCTGCGCGTGCAGCAGGAGCGGATGCACGCCGCGTTCTTCCCGCACGAGCGCGAGTACGCGAGCGGCTGGAGCCTCGATGACGACCGGTTCGCGCGCCTCGCGGCGGATACGATTGTGATGCACCCCGGACCCATGAACCGTGGGCTGGAGATCTCGGCACGCGCCGCGGACTCGCCCCGGTCGGTCATCCTCGACCAGGTCACCAACGGGGTGTCGATACGGATGGCGGTGCTCTACCTCGTGCTCTCAGGCTCGGATCCGCGGGAGGCCGCGGCATGACCACGATCATCATCCGCGGAGCACGCCCCCTGGCGGGCGACCCCGTCGACCTGCTCATCGAGGACGGCGTGATCGCCGAACGCGGCTCGGGACTCAGCCGGGCGCGGGCGACCGTCATCGACGCGGACGGCCTCGTGGCGTTGCCGGGGCTGGTCGACCTCCACACGCACCTGCGCGAGCCCGGCTTCGAGACGAGCGAAACGGTGCTCACGGGAACCCGGGCGGCAGCGGCGGGCGGCTTCACCGCCGTACATGCGATGGCGAACACCTCGCCCGTGGCCGACACCGCGGGCGTCGTGGAGCAGGTCGCCTCGCTCGGTGCCCACCACGGCTACGCGACAGTCCGGCCCATCGGAGCGGTCACCGTCGGCCTCGCCGGTGAGCGGCTCTCCGAGATCGGAGCCATGGCACGATCCCGGGCCGCCGTTCGCGTCTTCAGCGACGACGGGAAGTGCGTGCACGACGCACTTCTCATGCGACGCGCGCTCGAATACGTGGCCACGTTCGACGGTGTCATCGCGCAGCACGCTCAGGAGCCGCGCTTGACCGAGGGCGCGCAGATGAACGAGGGCGAGGTGAGCGCCGAGCTGGGACTCGCGGGATGGCCCGCCGTCGCCGAGGAGGCGATCATCGCGCGCGACGTGCTCCTCGCCGATGCGGTCGGCGCCCGGTTGCACGTCTGCCACCTGTCGACGGCGGGAAGCGTGGAGATCGTCCGCTGGGCGAAGGCCCGCGGCATCCGCGTCACGGCCGAGGTCACTCCGCACCACCTGCTGCTCACCGAGCAGCTGGTGGCGGACGGCGGGGGAGACCCGTACACGTCGTACGACGCACGCTTCAAGGTGAATCCGCCACTGCGGCGGGATGAGGATGTCCAGGCCCTGCGAGAGGCGTTGGCCGACGGCACGATCGACATCGTCGCGACAGACCACGCGCCGCATCCTGTCGAGAGCAAGGAGTGCGCGTGGCAGGAGGCGTCCTTCGGGATGGTCGGCCTCGAAAGCGCGCTATCCGTCGTGCAGACCGCGATGGTCGACACCGGGCACTTCGGCTGGACCGATGTCGCCCGCGTGCTCTCTCGGGTGCCCGCGGAGATCGGCCGGCTCTCCGGATACGACGCACCCTTCGAGCAGGGGAGCCCTGCGCATCTGACGCTCATCGATCCCGCCTCCCGATCCGTCTTCGGCGTCGGCTCGCTCCGCGGCAAGGGCGTCAACTCCCCGTACCTCGGGCGCGAGCTTCCGGGCCGAGTCGTGGCGACCATCCACGGCGGCGTGCCCACGGTGATCGACGGGGCGCTCCGAGACGCAGAGGAGGTGTCCCGTGGCTGACACCATGTGGCCGGTGATCGTGGTCGGCGCGATGGTGCTGATCGCACTCGGATTCGGGGTTGCCGGCTGGCGGAACCGCCGTGCGCGCCAGTCCGCGCTCGATGTCGTGCCGGTGCCGCCCGAAGAGATCGGGGACGAGCTCGCTCGCATCCGGGTGCTGCACGTCGCCACGACCCTCGCCGAGCAGCCGCTCGAGCGGGTCGTCGTGGGCGGCCTCGGATTCCGGGCGCGGGGTGACGTGCGCATCGCCCGGGGTGGCGTGGTACTCGACCTCGCAGGGGCAGCTCCCGCCTTCATCCCCACCTCCGACATCCGCGGCGTGGGGCTCGCCACATGGGCGATCGACCGCGGCGTCGAGAAGGACGGCCTCGTCTTCATCCGCTGGGAGCTCGGCGGCACCGGCGTCGACAGCTACCTGCGCGCGGACGACCCGCAACGACTCCTCGACGTGCTTTCGGAGCTCTCGCCCGCCGCGGCGGCTGCCGCACGCAGCGAGGCCCCGAACAGCGACCCGACAGACCCGCCTCAGGAAGGGGCTCCCGAATGATCGACACCGACCCTGCCGTGCTCGTCCTGGAGGACGGCTCGCGCTTCACCGGCCGGGCCTATGGAGCCCGGGGCCGCACCCTCGGTGAGGCCGTCTTCGCGACCGGAATGACCGGCTACCAGGAGACCCTCACCGACCCCAGCTACGCCGGACAGATCGTCGTCATGACAGCACCGCACATCGGCAACACCGGCGTCAACGACGAGGACCCGGAGTCTCGCCGCATCTGGGTGTCGGGATACGTCGTGCGCGACCCCTCACGGGTGGTGTCGAATTTCCGCGCCGACGGCAGCCTCGATGAGGACCTGACGCGTAACGGCGTCGTCGGCATCAGCGGCGTCGACACGCGCGCGATCACGCGACGCCTGCGCGATGTCGGCTCGATGCGGGCCGGGATCTTCTCGGGCGACGACGCGGCGCTCATCGCGGATGAGCAGGTCCGGATCGTCAAATCGGGAGCGCGGATGGCGGGGCTGAATCTCTCGGCCGAGGTGTCTGTGGCGTCGGCGACGGTCACCCCTGCTCGTGGCGAGCGGCTCGGCGCTCTCGCGGTGCTCGACCTCGGGGTCAAGCAGGCGACGATCGAGAATCTCGCCGATCGCGGTTTCGAGGTCCACGTGCTGCCTCAGGACGTCACGCTCGACGAGCTCCTCGCCATCCAGCCGGTCGCCGTCTTCTATTCGAACGGCCCCGGCGACCCCGCGGCATCCGGAGACCACGTGGCTCTGCTGCGCGGCGTGCTCGATCAGCGGCTGCCCTTCTTCGGCATCTGCTTCGGCAACCAGCTCCTCGGGCGCGCGCTCGGCCTCGATACCTACAAGCTGCCGTACGGACACCGCGGCATCAATCAGCCGGTGCTCGACAAGGCCACCGGTCGCGTCGAGATCACCGCCCATAACCACGGCTTCGCGGTGGACGCGCCGCTCGAGGGGATCATCGAGAGCCCCAACGGCTACGGCCGGCTCGAGGTGAGCCACGTCGGCCTCAACGACAACGTCGTCGAGGGTCTGCGCGCCCTCGACATCCCGGCATTCTCGGTGCAGTACCACCCCGAGGCCGCGGCAGGTCCGCACGACGCCAACTACCTGTTCGATCGTTTCGCGGAGCTCGTGCGCACGCACAGCGCCCGCACCCCCGAGGAAGCCGAGTAATGCCCAAGCGTCCCGACATCCAGAGCGTCCTCGTCATCGGCTCCGGGCCGATCGTGATCGGCCAGGCGGCGGAGTTCGACTACTCCGGCACTCAGGCGTGCCGCGTGCTGCGGTCGGAGGGGGTGCGGGTGATCCTCGTGAACCCGAACCCCGCCACGATCATGACCGACCCCGACTTCGCCGACGCGACCTACGTCGAACCGATCACCACCGAGATCCTCGAGGCGATCATCGCCCAGGAGCGCCCCGACGCGGTTCTGCCGACGCTCGGCGGCCAGACCGCGCTCAACGCCGCGATCGCGCTCGACGAGGCGGGGATCCTTGAGAAGTACGGCGTGGAGCTCATCGGCGCGAAGGTCGAGGCGATCCAGAAGGGCGAGGACCGCCAGCAGTTCAAGGAGCTCGTCATCGCCGCGGGCGCCGACGTCGCGCGCTCCTACATCGTGCACACCGTGCCGGATGCCGTGGCGGCGGCCGAGGACCTCGGCTATCCCCTCGTCGTGCGTCCCTCGTTCACGATGGGCGGTCTCGGTTCGGGCTTCGCCCACGACCCGGAAGAGCTGCGCCGCATGGTGGCCGACGGTCTCCACCAGTCGCCGACCACCGAGGTGCTGCTCGAGGAGTCGATCCTCGGCTGGAAGGAATACGAGCTCGAGCTCATGCGCGACACGGCCGACAACACGGTCGTGGTCTGCTCGATCGAGAACGTGGACCCGGTGGGGGTCCACACGGGCGACTCCATCACTGTGGCCCCCGCGCTCACCCTGACCGACCGCGAGTATCAGCGACTTCGCGACATCGGCATCGACATCATCCGCGCCGTCGGCGTCGACACGGGCGGCTGCAACATCCAGTTCGCTGTAGAGCCGACCACAGGTCGGGTGATCGTCATCGAGATGAACCCGCGTGTGTCCCGATCCTCGGCGCTCGCGTCGAAGGCCACCGGCTTCCCGATCGCGAAGATCGCGGCGAAGCTCGCCATCGGATACCGCCTCGACGAGATCCCCAACGACATCACGAAGGTGACCCCCGCGAGCTTCGAGCCCACTCTCGACTACATCGTCGTGAAGGTGCCGCGATTCGCGTTCGAGAAGTTCCCCTCGGCGGATGCGACGCTCACCACCACCATGAAGTCGGTCGGCGAAGCGATGGCGATCGGGCGCAACTACTCGACGGCCCTCCAGAAGGCCCTCCGCTCGCTCGAGAAGCGCGGTTCGAGCTTCCACTGGGACACCAACGTGGCGCCGAAGTCGGAGCTCATCGAGATCGCGAAGACGCCCACGGATGGCCGGATCGTGACCGTCCAGCAGGCGCTGCGCGCCGGTGCCACCGTCGAGGAACTGTATGCCGCCACGGGCATCGACCCCTGGTTCCTCGATCAGATCGTGCTCATCAACGAGGTCGCCGCGGAGATCGCAAGCCTTCGGCCGCTCGACGAGGCGATGTTCCGGCTCGCGAAGGATCACGGTTTCTCCGACGCGCAGATCGCCCAGCTCCGCGGCCTCGACGAGGAGCAGGTGCGCAACCTCCGGTGGCAGCTCGGGGTGCGACCGGTCTACAAGACCGTCGACACCTGCGCGGGTGAGTTCCCGGCGCTGACGCCCTACCACTACTCGAGCTACGACTTCGAGACCGAGGTCGCGCCGAGCTCCGCACAGAAGGTCGTGATCCTCGGCTCCGGACCGAACCGCATCGGCCAGGGTGTGGAGTTCGACTACTCCTGCGTGCATGCGAGCTTCGCGCTGCACGATGCCGGCTTCGAGACGATCATGATCAACTGCAACCCGGAGACGGTCTCGACCGACTACGACACGAGCGACCGGCTCTACTTCGAGCCGCTCACCCTCGAGGACGTGCTCGAGGTCATTCACGCCGAGTCGCAGTCGGGGGAGCTCGTCGGCGTCATCGTGCAGCTCGGCGGCCAGACCGCGCTCGGGCTGGCGAAGGGCCTGGAGGCGGCGGGAGTGCCGATCCTCGGCACCAGCCCCGCCGCGATCGACCTCGCCGAAGAGCGCGGCCTCTTCTCCGGCATCCTCGATCGCGCGGGCCTCATCGCGCCCCGCAACGGCACGGCGGTCGACGCTCCGAGTGCCGTCGCCGTCGCGGAGGCGATCGGCTACCCGGTGCTCGTGCGCCCGAGCTACGTTCTGGGCGGACGCGGCATGGAGATCGTCTACGACACCCCGAGCCTCGAGGACTACTTCGATCGCGTGCGCGAGCAGGCCATCATCGGCCCCGGCTCGCCGCTCCTCGTCGATCGCTTCCTCGATGACGCGCTCGAGATCGACATCGACGCCCTCTTCGACGGCGAGCGGCTGTATGTGGGCGGGATCATGGAGCACATCGAGGAGGCCGGGGTCCACTCGGGCGATTCCGCGTGCACGCTCCCGCCCGTCACGCTGGGCCGCGACGTGCTCGACCGGGTGGTCGAGGCCACGCGCCGGATCGCCGAGGGGATCGGCGTGCAGGGTCTGCTCAACGTCCAGTTCGCGATCGGAGCGGGCGTGCTCTACGTCCTCGAGGCCAACCCCCGCGCGTCGCGCACGGTCCCGTTCGTCTCGAAGGCGCTCGGTATCCCGCTTGCGAAGGCCGCGGCTCTCATGATGGTGGGCCGATCGATCGACCGACTTGTCGACGACGGCCTGCTTCCCCCCGAGGACGGCTCGCATGTGCCGCTCGACTCGCCGATCTCCGTGAAGGAGGCCGTGCTGCCCTTCAAGCGCTTCCGCACACGCGAGGGCAACGTGGTCGACTCCGTGCTCGGACCGGAGATGCGCTCCACGGGCGAGGTCATGGGGATCGACGCGGACTTCCCGCGTGCCTTCTCGAAGAGCCAGGACGCCGCCTATGGCGGACTTCCCCAGAGCGGCACGGTCTTCGTGTCGGTCGCCGACCGAGACAAGCGGGCCGTCGTGCTGCCGGTCCTGCGTCTGGCGCAGCTCGGATTCGACATCGTCGCCACCGAGGGCACCGCGGAGGTCCTCGCGCGCAACGGCATCCGCGCCGACACCGTCCGCAAGTACTCCATGGGGGAGGGAGGCGTCGAGGGCACGATCGTCGACCTCATCAACCAGGGGCGCATCGACATCGTGATCAACACTCCGAGCGGGCGGAGCGCCCGCGCCGACGGGATCGAGATTCGCACCGCCACGGTGGCTGCCGACAAGCCTCTGTTCACGACGATCGCCCAGGTCGGTGCGGCGGTCGGTTCGCTCGAGGCGCGATCCCAGCCGATCCGCGTCCGCAGCCTCCAGGACTACGCTCTCGACCGCGCGGCCCGCGCTGGAGTCGCCGGATGACCGGGTTCCGCGATCGCGTCCTCGCGACGATCGAAGCCCACGGTCCGCTCTGTGTCGGGATCGACCCGCACTTCGAGCTGCTTCGGGCCTGGGGCCTCGACGACGGTGCCGCCGGCGTGCGCGAGTTCGGCTTGCGTGTCGTCGACGCGGCATCCGGGCGTCTCGGCTTCCTGAAGCCCCAGATCGCCTTCTTCGAGCGTCACGGGGCCGCCGGGTACGCCGCCCTCGAGGAGGTGCTGGCTGCGGGACGCGCCGCGGGCATCCTGATGATCGCCGATGTGAAGCGCGGCGATGTCGGCTCTACCGTGGACGCGTACGGAGAGGCATGGCTGACCCCCGGCTCGCCACTCGAAGCCGATGCGATGACCGCCGTCGCATACCAGGGCTTCGGCTCGCTCGACGGCGTGCTCGCGCGTGCTGCCTCGCACGACAAGGGCGTCTTCGTGCTCGCTGCCACATCGAACCCCGAGAGCGCTGGCGTACAGACCCTCCGCGGAGAGACGGGGGAGACGCTCGCCGCCTCGATGGTCCGCGACGCCGTCGCGACCGGAGGGACGGCGGGGGTCGTTGTCGGGGCGACGGTCGATCTCGACGCGGCGGGAATCGACGCCGAGCTGCTCGGCCGCGTGCCCGTTCTGGCACCCGGGTTCGGCGCGCAGGGCGCGCAGCTGACGGATGCGCCTGCTCTCTTCGGGACAGCGCTCGGCTCGGTCATCCCCAATGCAGCACGTTCCGTTCTCGGAGCGGGGCCGGACGGCCTCGTCCGCGCCATCGACGCCGCGCGCACGGAGGTGTCCTCGTGGGCGAGGTGAAGATGCCCGAGGTCGACCGCGCAGCCGCCGGGCGGGCCGCGGTTCAGGCGCGACGGGCACGCGCCGCCGTGAAGGACGCGGTGCATCACCGCCGACGCAGCGCGATCGACGTCGCCGAGGCCGCCTGGGCCGACCCGACCAGCCCCGAGGGCACCCTTCGTGTCCGCGAACTGCTCACGAGCATTCCGGGGATCGGGCCCGCGCGGGTCGCCCGGATCATGGACGAACTCGGCATCGCGGACGCAAAACGCGTTGGGGGGCTGGGCAGTCGCCAGCGTGAGCGTCTCGCGACGTGGCTCGTGGGACGCGAGGGCACGGCAGCACGAACCTCGAGCCGCCTCGTGGTGCTCGCGGGCCCGACCGCCGTCGGCAAGGGCACGGTATCGAGCCACATCCGGGAGAACTATCCGGATGTCCTTCTCAGCGTCTCCGCGACGACCCGGCCGCCCCGCCCCGGCGAGGTCGACGGCAAGCACTACTACTTCGTCTCCGATGAGGACTTCGATCGGATGATCGAGCGTGGTGAGTTCTTGGAGTACGCCACGGTGCACAACGCGTCGCGGTATGGGACGCCGCGCCCGCCCATCGATGCGGCACTCGCCGAGGGACGCAGCGTCCTGCTCGAGATCGATCTGCAGGGTGCGCGAGCCGTGCGGGAGGCGATGCCGGAGGCCCTCCTCGTGTTCCTGTTGCCGCCCACATGGGAGGAGTTGGTGCGCCGTCTCACCGGCCGCGGCACGGAAAGCGCAGCCGAGCAGGCGCGGCGACTCGACACCGCTCGCATCGAACTCGCCGCCCAGGACGAGTTCGATGTGAAGATCGTGAACCACGACGTCGGCCGTGCGGCGCAAGAGGTCGTAGAATTGCTGGCAGTGCCCGGAACCTCTTCCGCGCGCACGAGATCGTGAGGAGAGCCGGAATGGCCGACAACAAGGGGATCATCGACCCGCCCATCGACGAGCTGCTGTCGAAGGTGGACTCGAAGTACCAGCTGGTGATCTTCGCCGCGAAGCGCGCTCGACAGATCAACGACTACTACGCCGACCTGCACGAGGGTTCGCTGTTCGACAACGTCGGACCGCTCGTCGACTCGACCATCGACGACAAGCCGCTGTCAGTCGCACTGCACGAGGTCAACGAGGACAAGCTCGTCCTCACCCCGCTCGCCGACTGATCACGGCTGTCGTCGGATCCGGTTCGTGAGCGCCCCGCTGCGGATCGTCGTCGGCGTGGCCGGCGGCATCGCCGCATACAAGGCGGTCGGCGTCGCGCGCGAGCTGGTGCTACTGGGCCACGACGTGCATGTCGTGGCCACAGAGGCCGCCCTGCGTTTCGTCGGTCGCCCGACGCTCGAGGCGATCAGCCGTAATCCGGTCGAGACGGATCTGTTCGACGGAGTCGCTGAGGTGCGTCATGTGGCGCTCGGGCAGTCGGCGGATCTGATCGTCGTCGCGCCCGCGACCGCGAACACGCTCGCGAAGCTCGCCGCCGGCATCGCCGACGACCTCCTGGGCACGACGATCCTCGCGTCGACCGCACCGCTCGTGGTGGCACCCGCCATGCACACCGAGATGTGGCAGAACGCGGCGACCGTCGCGAACGTCGCGACGCTTCGGGATCGCGGAGTCCACGTCGTGGGGCCCGCATCCGGGCAGCTCACCGGATCCGATAGCGGACCGGGGCGCATGGCCGAGCCCAGCGAGATCGTCGACGCCGCACTGGCGACGCTCCGCGTCCAGGATCTGGTCGGGCGCCGCGTGGTCGTCACCGCAGGAGGGACCCGAGAGCCCCTCGACCCGGTGCGGTTCCTCGGCAACCGTTCCAGTGGTCGACAGGGCGTGGCGCTGGCCGAGGCCGCCCGTGATCGTGGAGCGGAGGTCGTGCTGCTCGCCGCGCATCTGGAAGTACCCGCGCCATCCGGAGTGCGCACCCGGACCGTCGAAACCGCACTCGAGCTGCGCGAGGCCGTGCAGGAGGAGTTCGCTTCGGCGGATGCTCTCGTCATGGCCGCTGCGGTCGCCGACTTCCGCCCGGAGCAGGTGCAGGACTCCAAGATCAAGAAGGACGCACATCCCGAGAAGCTGCAGCTGGAACTCGTGCGCAACCCCGACATCCTGGCCGAGACGGCAGCGTCCGCGCGCGAGGGTCAGCGGGTGATCGGGTTCGCCGCCGAGACCGAGCCGGATGCCGACGCGCTCCTCGAGATCGGGCGTGCGAAGGCGGCCCGCAAGGGCGCGGACCATCTGGTCCTCAACAAGGTGGGATGGCGCGAAGGCTTCGCACAGGAGCACAACGCCGTCGTCATCGTCTCAAGGGCCGGCGATATAGTGACGGAGGCGAGTGGCAGCAAGCGAGAGGTCGCGGACGCGATCCTCGATCTCCTCGTCTAGCCAGCGCCGCACCCACTCCTCCGACTCGACCGAACAGGCTGTCCGTGAGCTCCTCCTTGCGTCTCTTCACCTCCGAATCCGTGACGGAAGGGCACCCCGACAAGCTCTGCGATCAAGTGAGCGACTCGATCCTCGACGCGCTCCTCGCGGTCGACCCGAACGCGCGCGTGGCCGTCGAGACGCTCGTCACAACCGGCCTCGTGCACGTTGCGGGAGAGGTCTCCACCACCGGATACGTCGAGATCCCCGCGATCGTGCGCAAGCGGATCACCGACATCGGATACGACTCCTCCGATGTCTGGTTCGACGGCCGATCCTGCGGCGTCTCGGTCTCGATCGGCGGTCAGTCGCCCGACATCGCGCAGGGTGTCGACACGGCCTTCGAGGCCCGGGAAGGGTCCAGCAGCGACGATCTCGACCGACAGGGCGCGGGCGATCAGGGCATCATGTTCGGCTACGCCACACGAGAGACGCCGGAGCTCATGCCGATGCCGATCTGGCTCGCCCACCGTCTCGCCGAGCGACTGTCGGAGGTTCGTCATCGCGGCGAGGTCGACTACCTCCGTCCCGACGGCAAGACCCAGGTCACCGTCGGATACGACGGTGTCGTCCCGCGCACGATCGAGACCATCGTGATGTCGGCGCAGCACTCACCGAACGTGGGCAACGATCAGCTCCGCTCGGAGCTCTTCGAGCTCGTGGTGCGCCCGGTGTTCGAGCAGGTCGATCTTCCGTGGGAGAACGCCGAGCGCTTCATCAACCCGTCGGGACGCTTCGAGATCGGCGGCCCGCAGGGAGACGCCGGCCTCACGGGTCGCAAGATCATCGTCGACACCTACGGGGGAGCAGCACGGCACGGCGGGGGCGCGTTCTCCGGCAAGGATCCGTCGAAGGTCGACCGCTCCGCCGCATATGCGATGCGCTGGGTCGCCAAGAACGCCGTCGCCGCGGGTCTCGCCGACCGCCTCGAGGTGCAGATCGCCTATGCGATCGGCAAGGCAGCCCCCGTGGGTCTGTACGTCGAGACGTTCGGAACGGGCGCGGTCGACGACGCGACGATCACGCGCGCCATCCGCGAGGTCTTCGACCTGCGTCCCGCAGCGATCATCCGCGATCTCGACCTGCTCCGCCCCATCTACGCGCAGACCGCCGCCTACGGACACTTCGGCCGCGAGCTCCCGGACTTCACCTGGGAGCGCCTCGACCGGGTCGACGACCTGCGCACAGCTGCCGGGATCTGACCGTGTCCGCGGCCGCGCCGTCGGACGAGTCGCGTGCCGCGCCTCCGACGATCGCGCGGGTGATCCTCGACACCCCGTTGCCGCAGCTGGATCGCCTGCTCGACTACCGGATCCCACCGGGCATGACGGATGTCGTGCCCGGTGTCCGGGTGACCGCGCCCCTGCGGTCGGCTCAACGCGTCACCCACGGCTTCGTGGTGGAGCTCGCGACGCAGCAGGAGCATCCGGGCCCGTTGTCCGACCTCGATGCAGTGGTGTCGCCGGTGCAGATCCTGCAGCCCGAGGTGTGGCGCCTGGCACGCTCTGTCGCGGATCGAGCGGCCGGATCGGCGATCGACGTGCTGCGTCTCGCCATCCCGAAGCGGCAGGCGCGTGTCGAGAAGTCGTGGATCACAGCTCACCAGGATGGCGTCACCCGGCTCGCGCCTCTCGGCGACGATGTCCCCGCCGTCGACGGCTACGCGGCGGATCGCATCGATGCTCTGCTCGCCGGAGGTCGCGTCGCACTCGATGTCGCCCCCGGCGTCGAGAGCGTGGGGGAAGACTGGGTCGGCAGGTGGGCGCTCGCACTCGCCCAGCTCGCCGCGCGTACGGTGCACACCGGCGCATCCGCGATCCTCGTCGCCCCGGACCACCGCGACCTCCGGCAGCTCGAGGCCGCGCTGCTCGGCGTTCTGCCGACGGATCGGATCGTCCGTTTCGATGCGGGACAACCCGATCCGCAGCGCTACCGCGGCCTGCTGCGCGCGATGGGCGACGATCCGGTCGTGATCATCGGCAACCGCTCCGCCGTCTACGCCCCTGCGGCGAGACTCGGCCTCATCGCGGTATGGAACGACGGCGATCCGCTGCTGGCCGAGCCGCTCGCGCCCTACGTCCACGCGCGAGACGCCGCGCTCGTGCGGCAGGAGCAGCAGCAGACGGCGCTGGTGTTCGCGGGAAACACGCGTACGACGGAGGTCGAACGGCTTGTCGAGCTCGGCTGGCTCGACGAGCTAGCGCCGATACGCCCGCGTCATCCGCGGGTGGTCCCCACCGCCTTCACCGCGGGAGACGACGCGACCGCGCACGCCCGCATCCCGACCCTCGCGTGGCGTCAGGCAGCCGAGGCGCTCGGGCACGGTCCTGTGCTCGTGCAGGTCGCTCGCCCCGGATATTCGCCGGCGCTGCGGTGTGCCGAGTGCGGAACGGCCTCTCGGTGCCGTCATTGCGGAGGCCCCCTCCGGCAACAGAGAGCCGGGCAGGCGCCGAGCTGTCTGTGGTGCGGCAGGACGGAGTCCCACGTGCGGTGCAGCGAATGCGGCTCCTCGCGCGTCACACGGGTGGGCGCAGGATCGACCCGCACCGCAGAGGAGCTCGGCCGTGCATTCCCGGGCGCGCGGGTCGTGGTCTCCGATGGTGAACGCCGCGTTCTCGACATCGACGCGCGCCCAGCCCTCGTCGTGGCGACCCGCGGAGCCGAACCGGTCGCCGCCGGGGGTTACCGCGCCGTGCTCCTGCTCGATGGCGAACGGATGGTGGCGCGTGAGACGCTGCGCATCGCCGAGGACTGCATGCGGTGGTGGGCGGATGCGGCCGCTCTCGCCGCCGACGGCGCACCCGTGCTGCTGGTCGGCGTCGGTGGCCGCCTTGCGACGGCGCTGGCGACGGGCCGCATCGCCGACTTCGCCCGGGCCGAACTGACCGACCGACGCGCGCTCGGATTCCCCCCCGCCGTTCGCGTCGCCACGATCGACGGGTTCCCCGATGCCGTCGCCGCGGCGCGAGACGCCTTGGGCTCCCAGGTGGCCGTCGTCGGTGAGCGCGTGGTCGACGGGCGCGCCCGTGCGATCATCCGCTTCGATTACGCGCACGGCCTCGAGGTTGCACGCACTCTGCGGAGCGAGATCGTCCGGCAGGCGGCCAGCCGCCGCAAGCCGGTGCCCGGGAGCGGCCGTCCGGGGAGAGCCCCTCTTCCGCTGCGGGCGCGCTTCGACGACCCCGAGCCGTTCGAGGAGGGCTGAGTCACGCGGCAGAATCGAGTGGTGACGCCCCTCCGCATCCTCTTCGCCGGAAGTCCCGCCGCCGCCGTGCCGAGCCTCCGCGAGCTTCTCGCGTCGCCGCACGAGGTGGTCGGCGTCGTCACTCGAGAGGATGCGCCGCTCGGCAGGAAGCGCGTGCTGACGCCGACACCGGTCGCGCAGCTCGGGGAGGAGGCCGGAGTGCCCGTCCTGAAGGCGAATCGACTCGCGCCGGTTCAGGACGAGCTCATGGCTCTGGGCGCCGATCTGGGAGTGATCGTCGCCTACGGCGGACTGATCCGCGAGCCGCTGCTCTCCGCGCCCACGCACGGCTGGATCAACCTCCACTTCTCGCTGCTCCCACGCTGGCGGGGAGCTGCACCCGTGCAACGCGCCATCATGGCGGGCGACGACGAGACGGGGGCCGCGGTGTTCCAGCTCGTCGAGGAGCTCGACGCCGGACCCGTATTCGCCATCGAACGCGCCTCCATCGGTCGCGTGCAGACCGCGGGGCACCTGCTCGACGCGCTCAGCGAATCGGGTGCGCGGCTGCTCCGGAGCGTCGTCGACGGCATTGCCGACGGCTCGGCCCGCGCGACCCCGCAGACGGGCGATCCGACGCTCGCTCCCAAGCTCACGCTCATGGACGGACGGATCGACTGGCAGTCGCCGAGGGCGCGCATCGACGCGCTCATCCGCGGCGTGACGCCCGAGCCGGGCGCGACGACCGAGCTCGAGGGCGAGAGGTTCAAGATCCACGCCGCCGCCATGGCTCATGACGCACCGACTCTCCCTCCCGGACACGTCGCCTCACGTGGCCGCAGTGTCCATGTCGGCACCGGCGACGCGCCCCTCGAACTTCTCACCGTGCAGCCCGCGGGGAAGCGCCCGATGCCCGCGATCGACTGGTGGCGCGGCCGACCGAGTGACGCGCCCACGGTGTTCGGATGAGTCGCATCCAGCCGAGCCGTCGGATCGCATGGGATGTGCTGACGGCGGTCCGGGAGGACGACGCCTACGCCAACCTGCTGCTGCCCGCTCGAACGCGCCAGGCCGGGCTGGACCCGGCAGACGCAGGTTTCGCAACCGAACTCGTCTACGGGACCCTCCGCATGCGCGGCTATTACGACCGCATCATCGAGATCGCCGCGAAGCGGCCAGCGGCGCGCATCGACCCGCCCGTGCTCGACATCTTGCGCATGGGGGTGCATCAGCTTCTCGGTATGCGCACGGCTGCGCATGCCGTGCTCGACGAGTCCGTGGAGCTCACACGGCGCGCGCGCGTCGCTTCGGCATCCGGGTTCGTCAACGGCGTGCTCCGCACGATCAGCCGGGACAGCCCGGAGATCTGGCGGGAACGCGCCCTGGCGGGGCTCTCGGGGACCGCGGGTCGCGCGACCGAGTTCTCGCATCCGGCGTGGGTTGTCGACGCGTTCGGCGCGGCCCTCGCAGCGGATGGAGCCGGCGACGAGCTCGACGCTCTGCTGGCCGCCGACAACGCGGCCCCGCAGCTCGCCTTCGCCGCAATTCCCGGGCTCGCCGATCCGGAGACGCTGGCGACGCAGAACGATCCGTTCGGGGCCGGGCGCGTGTCGCCGATCGGACTCCGCGCGGGCGGAGGCGACCCCTCGCGGATCACCGCCGTCGCGGACGGACGCGTCCGCGTTCAGGACGAGGGATCTCAGCTGGCCGCTCTCGCGCTCAGCCGCGCCCGCGAGGTGCACCCGGGGGAGACCTGGCTCGACATGTGCGCCGGGCCAGGTGGGAAGGCGGCACTGCTCGCCGCAGAGGCACGCCTCGGCGGTGCTCGGCTCGTGGCGAACGAGGTCGTGCCCGCGCGCGCCGGGCTCGTCCGGAGCGCGCTCCAGGTGTTCGACGACACCGCGGATGCACCGCAGGTCGTCGAGGGCGACGGCCGCCGCTTCGGCTCTGCGCCCGAACGCTTCGATCGGATCCTCCTCGACGCCCCCTGCAGCGGGCTCGGTGCTCTCCGGCGCCGTCCGGAGGCGAGGTGGCGCAAGACGGCCGCGGATCTCGCCGAGCTGCTCGCACTGCAGTCCCAACTTCTCGACGCGGCGGCCGCGGCCCTCGCGCCGGACGGTCTGCTCGCCTATGTGACCTGCTCGCCGCATCAGGACGAGACCCACGCCCAGGTCCAGGCCCTCCTTGCGCGGAACTCTTCGCTCCGGGCGGTCGACACCCCGGCCGTGCTCGAACGGATCGCGCGGGAGCCGCTCGGCCTGGCAACGGGTGACGCGGCTCAGCTCTGGCCGCACCGACACGGCACGGATGCGATGTTCGTCCAACTCCTCGTTAAGGTCGAACAGTGAGTTCCCGCACTGCACGCATCCAGCCGAGCATCCTCGCCGCGGACTTCGCGAACATCCAGACGGAGGTCGAGCGGATCGCATCCGCCGACGGGGTGCACGTGGACGTCATGGACAACCACTTCGTCCCGAACCTGACCTTCGGACCGCAGATGGTCGAGGCGGTACAGCGGATCTCGCCCATCCCGCTCGACGTGCACCTCATGATCAGCGATGCGGATCGCTGGGCGCCCGGCTATGCCGAGCTCGGCGTGTTCTCGGTCACCTTCCACGCCGAGGCGACCTCCGACCCGGTCGCCCTCGCGCGCCGTCTCCGCGAGATCGGTTCGCGGGCCTCGATCGCCCTCAAGCCAGGCACCGCCGTCGAGCCCTATCTCGACCTGTTGCCCGAGTTCGACCAGGTGCTCGTGATGACCGTGGAGCCCGGCTTCGGAGGCCAGAGCTTCATGGCCGACATGATGCCGAAGCTGCGCGCCCTCCGTGCCGCCGCGGAACGCCACGGGATCGACCTGTGGCTCCAGGTCGACGGCGGGATCGCCCTCGACACCATCGCTGTCGCCGCAGAGGCCGGAGCCGACACCTTCGTTGCGGGATCGAGCGTCTACGGCGCCACCGATCTGGATGTCGCGATCGCGGGCCTGCGCACGGCCGCCTCCCACGCCCATTGAGCGCGCCCCGGCCGGGGTCTGCTTGACTGGAACCATGAGCGACAAGACCAAGCCCGAGATCGACTTCATCGAAGGGCCGGCACCGACCGAGCTCGTCATCACCGACCTCGAGGCCGGCGACAGCGTCGAGGCGGCTCCGGGCGCGACCGTCGACGTGCACTACGTCGGCGTCGACTTCGAGACCGGCGAGCAGTTCGACGCGAGCTGGGACCGCGGATCCTCGATCCAGTTCCCTCTCGCGGGTCTCATCCGCGGCTGGCAGGAGGGCATCCCGGGCATGAAGGTCGGCGGTCGACGCCAGCTCGTGTGCCCGCCGGAGTACGCCTACGGCCCCGCCGGATCGGGTCATCGTCTGTCCGGGCGCACCCTCGTGTTCGTGATCGACCTGCTCGGCGTCCGGTAGGCCCCCTCGCGGCCCGGTAACCTAGCCGGGTGAAGACCTTCGACGCCCTCTTCGAGGAGCTCTCCGTCAAGGCGGTCGCACGCCCTGAGGGGTCGCGCACGGTCGCGGAGCTCGATGCGGGCGTGCATGCGATCGGGAAGAAGATCGTGGAAGAGGCCGCCGAGGTGTGGATGGCCGCCGAGTATCAGACCGACGCCGAGACGGCCGAGGAGATCTCGCAGCTGCTCTACCACCTTCAGGTGCTGATGCTCGCGAAGGGCCTCACGCTCGACGACGTCAACCGACATCTGTGACCGGATCCCGTCCCGAATCCGTTCACGACCAGAAAGCACCCTCATGCTGAGAATCGCCGTGCCCAACAAGGGCACGCTGTCGGAGACCGCCACGGCCATGCTGCGCGAGGCGGGATACGCCACGCGCCGTGACCAGAAGGAGCTCATCGTCGCGGATCCCCGCAACGATGTCGAGTTCTTCTACCTGCGCCCGCGGGACATCGCGACCTATGTCGGATCCGGCGCGCTCGACGTCGGCATCACCGGGCGCGACCTCCTGCTCGACTCGCACTCCGCGGCGGTCGAGATCGATGCGCTCGACTTCGGCGCGTCGACCTTCCGCTTCGCGGGTCCGATCGGACGCTTCACGGACCTGCATGACCTCGACGGGGTTCGCGTCGCGACGAGCTACGACGCCCTCGTGAGCGACTTCCTCGAGGCCGCCGGTGTGCGTGCCACGGTCGTGCGCCTCGACGGCGCCGTCGAGTCGGCGGTTCGGCTCGGCGTCGCGGATGCGGTCGCCGACGTCGTCGAGACCGGTACCACCCTGCGCAAGCAGGGCCTCGAGATCTTCGGGCCTGTGATCCTCGAATCGTCGGCGGTGCTGATCGCCTCACGCGATGATGTGACCGGCCTCGAGACGCTGCGCCGACGCCTGCACGGGGTCATGGTCGCGCACCAGTACGTACTCATCGACTACGACCTGCCCGCGGAACTCGTCGACACCGCCTCGCGCATCACGCCGGGCCTTGAGTCACCTACCGTCTCGCCGCTGCGCGACACGGGCTGGGTCGCGGTGCGTGTCATGGTGCCGCGCTCCGACATGAACCACGTCATGGACGAGCTGTACGCCATCGGCGCGCGCGCGATCCTCGTGAGCGCCATCCACGCGGCGAGGATCTGATGGACGTCGTCGTCCGCGTCATCCCGTGCCTGGATGTCGCGGCGGGGCGCGTCGTCAAGGGCGTGAACTTCCAGGGCCTCCGCGACGCGGGCGACCCGGTCGAGCTCGCCGGCCGGTACTACGAGCAGGGCGCCGACGAGATCACCTTCCTCGACGTGACGGCGACGGTCGAGGACCGCGCGACTATGTACGAGACGGTTACCGCTACGGCAGAGCAGGTCTTCATCCCGCTCACGGTCGGCGGCGGTGTGCGCTCGGCTGAGGATGTGTCTCGCCTGCTCGGGCACGGAGCCGACAAGGTCGGGGTGAACTCCGCTGCGATCGCCCGACCCGATCTCGTGGGCGAGATCGCCGACCGATTCGGCGCACAGGTGTGCGTGTTGTCGCTCGACGTGAAGCGTTCTCCGCGCACCCGTTCCGGCTTCGTGGTGACCACCCACGGCGGCCGCACCGAGACCGACCGCGATGCGCTGGAATGGGCGGCGGAGGCCGTGGAGCGAGGCGCGGGCGAGCTGCTCGTGAACTCGATCGACGCTGACGGCACGAAGCAGGGCTTCGACCTCGAGCTCGTCACCGCGATGCGCGAGATCTCGCACGTGCCGGTGATCGCGAGTGGCGGAGCGGGCGCTCTCGAGCACTTCGCGCCCGCGGTCGTCGCGGGTGCCGATGCCGTGCTCGCCGCATCCGTGTTCCACAACGGCGAACTGACGGTCGGCGAGGTGAAGGGCGCTCTCCAGGGCGCCGGGATCGAGGTGCGATGACTTCCGTCGAGGATCAGGTGGCGCGGGCGAACTTCGGGGCCGACGGCCTGCTGCCCGCCATCATCCAGCAGCACGACACCCTCGAGGTGCTCATGCTCGGGTACATGGACGCCGAGGCCCTTCGCCGCACGCTGAGCGAGGGCCGCGTCACCTTCTGGTCGCGCAGCCGGCAGGAGTATTGGCGCAAGGGCGACACGAGCGGAAACCGACAGTACGTGAAGTCCGCCGCGCTCGACTGCGATGGCGATACGCTGCTCGTCCAGGTCGAGCAGTGGGGTCCCGCGTGCCACACCGGGGCGCACAGCTGCTTCGACGTCGACCCGCTCGACCCCGTCGTCGGACAGTCCGAGGAGGCTCCCACCCCGTGACGACCACCTCGCGCGCCGACTTCGATGCCGCCGTCGCCGACGGCCATCGTGTCGTGCCCGTGCTCCGTGAACTGTTCGCCGACGGAGAGACGCCCGTGGGCGTCTACCGCAAGGTGGCGGCCGGGCGCCCGGGGACATTCCTTCTGGAATCAGCCGAGCAGGGGGGCATCTGGTCGCGCTGGTCCTTCGTCGGCGCGGGCGCGCGAGGGGTGCTGAGCCAAGCGCGCGATACGGATGGCGATCGCGCGGTGTGGATCGACTACGGGCTCCCGGTCGACCGGGCGTTCGGGGCGCCCATGCCCCGTGAACCGCTCGCGGCGGTCGCCGAGCTCTACGCCCGCTGGCGCACACCTCCGGTGGAGGGGCATCCTCCGCTCACGGGTGGGCTCGTCGGGTTCATCGGCTGGGAGGCCGTTCGGCAGCTCGAGCACCTGCCTGAGGTGCCTATCGCCGAGGTACCCGTACCGGGACAGGCCCTCGCCTTCGTCTCCGAGCTCATCGCGCTCGACCACCGTACGGGAACCGCGACGCTCATCGCGGCCGTGCTCAACGACGGCGAGGAGACCTCCGACGTCGCATGGCGCGACGCGCAGTCGCGCCTCGACGTTCTTCAGGACGCCCTCGCGCAACCGACACCTGCGGAGCTCGCCGACGTCGATCTCACGGTGCGGGCCGAGCCTCGAGCGCGCGTCGAGGCTGCCGCGTATCAGGATGCGGTCGTGCGCTCGAAGGACTTCATCCGCGACGGAGACGTCTTCCAGGTCGTGATCTCGCAGCGTTTCGACCACGAGCTGACGGCATCACCTCTCGAGGTCTACCGCGTCCTGCGTGCGCTCAACCCGAGCCCGTACATGTATCTGCTGAGCCTCGAATCCGATTCGGGGGAGCCCTATTCGATCGTGGGCTCGTCGCCCGAGGCGCTCGTCAAGGTGCAACGCGGGCGGGTGTTCACGCATCCGATCGCGGGTTCTCGACCCCGCGGTGAGAGCCCCGAACGCGACCTCGAGCTCGCCGAAGAGCTCCTCGCCGACCCCAAGGAGCAGGCGGAGCACCTCATGCTGGTCGACTTGGCGAGGAACGACCTGTCGCGTGTCTGCGCCGCGGGGACCGTCGAAGTCACCGAGTTCATGCAGGTCGAACGCTTCAGCCACATCATGCATCTCGTCTCGAGCGTCGAAGGCGATCTCCGCGCCGACCGGACGGCGGTCGACGCCTTCCGGGCCACATTCCCTGCAGGCACACTCTCCGGCGCGCCGAAGCCGCGAGCGCTCGAGATCATCGATGAGCTCGAGGTGGCGCAGCGCGGTGTCTACGGGGGAGTCGTCGGCTACTTCGACCTCGCGGGCGACGCCGATCTGGCGATCGCGATTCGCACGGCCACCCTCGTGGGCGACACCGCATACGTGCAGGCGGGAGCCGGTCTCGTCGCCGACTCCGACCCGGTGAGCGAGCACGTCGAGGCACAGAACAAGGCGGCGGCGCCGCTGCGTGCGGTGGCGATCGCGAACGCTATGCGGCGGATCGGCCGGTCGTGACCGCGTCCCGCATCCGCGGAGTCCTGCTCGGCGCGCTCGTTCTGGCTGCCGCGGCGCTTCTCCTCGCGTGGTCGCAGACGTGGTACACGGTGATGCTCGTCCCGGAGTCGGGAGAGACCGCGCCTCTCACGGTCGGAGGCGACGTTGCCGCGGGTGGGCTGGCACCGCTCGCGCTGACGACGCTCGCTCTCGTGGCGGCTCTCGCACTCGCCGGTCCGGTCTTCCGGATCCTGCTCGGTGTGCTCGGCGCCCTCCTCGGTGTCGCGATCGTCGCGGCCGTCCTCGTAACCGTGTCCGACCCGGTCGACGCATCCGCCCCCACCATCACGGACGCACTGGGGGTGAGCGGTGAGGTCACGATCGCCGGACTCGTCGCGGGCACGGAGGCGACCGCCTGGCCGGTCGTCGCGGTCGTGTTCGGCGTCGTCGTCTCGGTGCTCGGCGTGCTCGTCGCCCTCACGGCGCGCCGCTGGCCGACAGGCGGACGACGCTACTCTCGGACCCGAACGGTGATCGCCGATCCCGAGGCGGAGCCGGATCCGATCGCCGAGTGGGACGCACTGAGCGACGGCGACGACCCGACGACGCCCGCCCGCTAGACTGACCACGCCCGTCCAGGCGGGAGACCCTCCGGGCGAACAGCCCGAATGCACTCGAGAAGGAGCCCCTACGTGAGCGACACGCACGATCCCGGACACGGACACTCGCCCGCTGCCTGGGTCGCGGTGACCATCATGCTGATCGCCTTCGCGATCGGCACAGCTGCGTTCTTCTTCTCGGTCGTGTGGCTCGTGTGGGCGTCCGTCGTGCTGCTCGTCCTCGGCCTCCTCACCGGCGTCGTGCTCTCGCGACTCGGCTACGGGGTCGGCGGGCCCAAGTACGTCGTGAAGGCCCACGACTAGCGTGCTCTCCGAACTCGTCGCCGGGGCTCTCGAAGACGCCTCGGATCGTCGTGCTGCACGCAGCCTCGCGCTCGTGGAGGCTGACGCCCTCGCGGCGCCCGCACCCCGCGATGCGCTGGCGGCGCTCGCTCCCGCCGAGCGCGTGAAGATCATCGCGGAGGTGAAGCGCGCGAGCCCGTCTCGCGGTGCGCTGGCCGAGATCCGCGACCCTGCAGCTCTGGCCGTGTCGTACCAGAACGGCGGTGCGAGCGCGATCAGCGTTCTCACCGAGCGACGCCGCTTCGGTGGCTCTCTCGACGACCTTCGCGATGTGCGGCAGGCGGTCGAGCTTCCCGTGCTCCGCAAGGACTTCATCGCGGATCCGTATCAGGTGTTCGAGGCACGCGCGGCGGGGGCCGACCTCGTACTGCTCATCGTCGCGGCGCTGGAGCAGGAGCGTATGCGCGAACTTCACGAACTCATCGGCGAACTCGGCATGACCGCTCTCGTCGAGGCCCACTCCGGCGACGAGGTGGATCGCGCACTCGACATCGGGGCTGCCGTCGTCGGCATCAACGCCCGCGACCTCACGACCTTCCATCTCGACCGCGATCTCTTCGGCAGCCTCGCCGACTCGATCCCTGCAGGCGTGGTGCGGGTCGCGGAGTCCGCGGTCGCCTCGCCTGCCGACGTGACGCACTATCGCGAGGCGGGTGCCGACGTCGTCCTGATCGGGGAGGCGCTCGTCACGGGCGATGACCCGGTGACCACGCTCGAGTCCTTCCTGGCGGCCGGATGAGCGCCGAATCGCTGCGTGATCAGCCCGGACCGTTCTTCGGCGAGTACGGCGGTCGCTACATGCCCGAGTCGCTCATCGCCGCGATCGACGAGCTCGCCGCGGCCTATGACTCGGCACGCGTCGACGACGAGTTCCAGGCGGAGCTGACCCGCCTGCATCGCACCTACACGGGTCGACCCTCGATCATCACCGAGGTGCCTCGATTCGCCGAGCACGCGGGCGGCGCGCGGGTCATCCTGAAGCGCGAAGATCTGAACCACACGGGCTCGCACAAGATCAACAACGTGCTGGGGCAGGCGCTCCTCACGCGACGCATCGGCAAGACGCGGGTCATCGCCGAGACCGGAGCCGGACAGCACGGCGTCGCCACCGCGACCGCCGCCGCCCTCTTCGGCCTCGACTGCACGATCTACATGGGCGAGGTCGACACCCAGCGCCAGGCACTCAACGTCGCCCGCATGCGCCTGCTCGGTGCCGAGGTCATCCCGGTGACCACGGGTTCGCGCACCCTCAAGGACGCCATCAACGAGGCGTATCGCGAGTGGGTCACGAGCGTCGAGACGACCAACTACATCTTCGGTACCGCTGCGGGTCCGCATCCGTTCCCGGCGATGGTGCGCGACTTCCAGAAGATCATCGGCGAGGAGGCTCGCGCGCAGGTCCTCGAGCTGACCGGTCGTCTTCCGGATGCCGTGGCGGCGTGCGTCGGCGGCGGATCGAATGCGATCGGCATCTTCCATGCCTTCCTCGACGATCACGATGTGGCGCTCTACGGCTTCGAGGCGGCAGGCGACGGCGTCGACACCGAGCGGCATGCGGCCTCGATCGAGCGCGGCCGCCCGGGCGTGCTCCATGGCGCGCGGAGCTACCTCCTCCAGGACGAAGACGGCCAGACGATCGAGTCGCACTCGATCTCCGCGGGCCTCGACTACCCGGGGGTCGGTCCGGAACACGCCTTCCTCGCCGACATCGGCCGCGCGCAGTACCTCCCCGCTTCGGATGCCGAGGCCATGGAGGCGCTTCGGCTGCTCAGCCGAACCGAGGGGATCATCCCGGCCATCGAATCGGCGCACGCGCTTGCCGGCGCGCTGCGGCTCGGCCGCGAGCTCGGCCCCGAGGCGATCATCCTGGTGAACCTCTCCGGGCGGGGGGACAAGGACGTGGCCACGGCGGCACGCTGGTTCGACCTCTTCGACGATGGAGCCGTGCAGTCGTGACCGTCACTGCCTCGGCGGGCGTCGCTCCCGCCATCCGCCGCGCCGCGAACGGCGCTCTCGTCGGCTACCTCCCCGTCGGCTTCCCCGATCTCGCGACGAGCATCGACGCTGCCGTCGCCCTAGTCGAGAACGGGGTCGACGTCCTCGAACTCGGGCTCCCGTACTCGGATCCCGTCATGGATGGCCTCGCCATCCAGAAGGCCACTCAGGAGGCCCTGGCTTCAGGTTTCCGCGTGCGGGACGTGTTCGCGGCGGTGGAAGGCGTGCGCAGCCGAGTGGACGCGCCCGTGCTTGTGATGACCTACTGGAACCCGGTGGTGCAGTACGGGCTCAGCCGGTTCGCGGAGTCGTTGCGCGACGCCGGGGGAGCGGGCCTCATCACCCCCGACATCACCCCGGATTCCGCAGCCGATTGGATCGCCGAGAGCGAGCGCACAGGGCTCGACCGTGTGTTCTTGGCCGCACCGTCGTCGTCCGACGAACGTCTGAACGCGACGGTCCGGGCGAGCCGTGGTTTCGTCTACGCGGTCTCCACGATGGGCATCACGGGAGCCCGCACCGACGTCGACCAGAAGGCTCGTGCGCTCATGGCTCGTCTCCGCGACGCAGGGGCCACCGGCACCGACACGCTCGCGGCGTGCGTCGGCATCGGCATCTCCACCCCCGAGCAGGTCTCGGAGGTGCTTGAATACGCGGACGGCGCCATCGTCGGATCCGCCCTCGTCACCGCCCTCGCGGAGGGCGGCGTGGCCCGTCTCGCACGCGTGGCATCCGCGCTGTCTCAGGGAAAGTAGACTTCGGAATCGTGTTCGCCGCCCCCATCAGCATCCCCAGCCCTCCGCCGGAGTGGAAGAACCTGATCGACATCCCCCTCCCGTGGCTGCACCATCTGATTCCGCTGATCGACGAGAATGCGGCACTGCGAGTCACGATGTACGCGGTAGTGATCATGGTCGGAATCTTCCTCGCCGTGCTCATCACGAACCGGCGCCTGACTCGCCGTGGAGCCGAGCGGTGGATCATCGTCGATGTCGGGATCTGGGCCGTCGTGCTGGGCATCGTGGGTGCACGGGCGTACCACGTCGCCACACACCTGGACGACTTCTTCGGTCCCGGCCACGACCAGTGGTGGAACCCGACAGCCCAGGGCAACATCTGGGCAATCTGGCAGGGTGGCGGCGCGATCTTCGGCTCGCTCATCGGCGGCGCCATCGGCGTCGCGATCGGGTGCCGCTTCACCGGACTTCGATTCTGGAGCGTCGCGGACGCGATCGCCCCGGGTCTCCTGGTCGCCCAGGCGTCGGGCCGCCTCGGCAACTGGTTCAATCAGGAACTCTTCGGTCTGCCGACTGACCTGCCCTGGGGCCTCGAAATCGACCGCCCGAACGCGGCGATTCCCGACGGCCTCGGCGACGACGTCCTGTTCCACCCGACCTTCCTCTACGAGCTGATCTGGAACCTCGTCGGATTCGTGCTGATCATCGTGATCACGGAGCAGTTCCGTCGTGTCCCGGGCAAGACGCTGCCGGTGCTCGAGCGCCGTGCATCCTGGCAGTGGGGCAAGGTGCTCGGCCTGTATCTCGTCTGGTATGGAGTCGGTCGCACCTGGTTCGAATCGATCCGGCTGGATCCGAGCGAGACCTTCCTGGGCGTGCGCTCCAATGTGTGGGCCGCCCTCGCGGCCATCGTGCTCGGCCTGGTGATCATCATCGTGCAGTCGAGGCGACACACCGGGGTAGAGCCCGACGTCTATCGCCCCGGGCGACGACCCGCTCCGGCGGCTGAGGTAGACTCCGAAGACACCTATACGGATTCGGACGAGCCGGGCGACGGAGCTGCGGAAGTCCTCGAGACGGCCGCCACAAGCGGCACAACCCGATCAAGCTAGTTCCGCACACCACGCCGAAGCACCGGACCGCCCCCGAAGGCGGGTTCGGCACCTCCATCAGTCGTTGGGCCAGAGACGTCCCACACCGAGTTCCAACGTGAGGACGGTTGCCATGGCGCATTCCACCGCAGCACGCAGGTCTGAGACCCCGGCTCCTTTCGAGCGCTTCTCTGCGACACCTGAGGCCCAGGGCCTCTACAACCCGCGATTCGAGAAGGACGCATGCGGCCTCGCCATGGTCGCGACGCTCCGCGGCACCGCGGGCCACGACATCGTCACCAACGCCCTCGACGCACTGCGCCACTTGGAGCACCGCGGAGCGGTGGGGTCCGATGCAGGTACGGGTGATGGCGCTGGCATCATCACCCAGATCCCCGATGCCTTCCTGCGCGCCGTAGTCGAATTCGAGCTGCCTCCCGTCGGGCAGTACGCGGTGGGCATGGCGTTCCTACCCCTCGACGACGATGCGCGGGCGGCGGAGAAGGATTCGATCGCGCATATCGCGGAGGAGGAGGGGCTCGACGTCATCGGATGGCGTGAGGTGCCGACCGACCCCGCCCATCTCGGGAACCTCGCCCGCGAGGCCGCTCCCGCGTTCGAGCAGCTCTTCGTGCGGTCGATCCACGCCGACGCCGATGGTCGACCGCTCTCGGGCATCGCCCTCGACCGCCAGACCTTCCGCCTGCGCAAGCGCGCGGAGCGCGAGCTCGGCTCGTACTTCCCTTCGCTCTCGAGCCGCACCCTCGTCTACAAGGGCATGGTCACGACCCTCCAGCTCGAGCCGTTCTACCCCGACCTCTCGGACGAGCGCTTCGCCACCAAGCTCGCCCTGGTGCATTCGCGGTACTCGACCAACACCTTCCCGTCGTGGCCGCTGGCTCAGCCGTTCCGCATGATCGCCCACAACGGCGAGATCAACACGGTGCAGGGCAACCGCAACTGGATGCGGGCCCGGCAGTCGCAGCTCGTCTCCGAGGACCTAGGCGATCTGCGCCCGCTCTTGCCCATCGTCTCCGAGGGCGCCAGCGACTCCGCCTCCTTCGATGAGGTCGTGGAGCTCCTCACGCTCGGCGGCCGCAGCCTGCCGCACGCGATCATGATGATGGTCCCGGAGGCCTGGGAGAACCAGGTCGACATGGATCCCGTGCGCCGCGGCTTCTACGACTACCACTCGGCGCTCATGGAGCCGTGGGACGGGCCGGCGGCGCTCGTGTTCACCGACGGGACCCTCGTCGGCGCGACCCTCGACCGCAACGGCCTGCGTCCCGGCCGCTTCCTCGTGACCGACGACGGCCTCGTGGTCCTCGCGAGCGAGATCGGCGTGCTCGACTTCCCCGCCGACCGCGTGGTCCGCAAGGGCCGCCTACGCCCCGGCCGCATGTTCCTCATCGACACGGCCGAGGGCCGCATCATCGAGGACGACGAGATCAAGTCGCAGCTCTCCTCGGCAGAGCCCTACGCCGACTGGGTGGCCGAGAACCGCATCGAGCTCGACGAGCTGCCGCCGCGCGAGCACGTCGTGCACACCGCATCGTCGGTGACGCGCCGTCAGCGCACGTTCGGGTACACCGAGGAGGAGGTGCGCATCCTCATCGGCCCGATGGCGATCAACGGCGCCGAGCCGCTCGGCGCGATGGGATCCGACACCCCTGTCGCCGTGCTCTCGGAGCGCCCCCGCCTCGTCTTCGACTACTTCACGCAGGCGTTCGCGCAGGTGACGAACCCTCCGCTCGACTCGATCCGGGAAGAGGTCGTGACCTCGATGCGGCTCGGCCTCGGTCCCGAGCGCAACCTCCTCGACGCGACCCCGGAGCATGCCCGGCAGATCGTCCTCGACTTCCCTGTCATCGACAACGACGAACTCGCGAAGATCATCCGCATCGGCAGTGATGACGGCAAGCGCCTCACCCACATCATCCGCGGTCTCTACCGCTTCGACTCGGGCAAGCGCGCGATGGAGAAGCGCATCGAGGAGATGTGCGCCGAAGCCGACGCCGCGATCGAGGCCGGCGCGCAGTTCCTCGTGCTCTCCGACCGCGACTCCACGAAGGATCTCGCACCGATCCCGTCGCTGCTCATGCTCGCTGCGGTCCACCACCACCTGATCCGCCAGGAGACGCGGATGCGGGTCGGCCTCATCGTCGAGACGGGCGACGCTCGCGAGGTGCACCACGCCGCGCTTCTTCTCGGGTACGGCGCGTCGGCGATCAACCCGTACCTCGCGATGGAGACCGCCGAGCAGCTCGTGGCGACCGGCGTGATCCAGGGCGTGACGGCCGAGAAGGCCGTGAAGAACCTGATCAAGGCGCTCGGCAAGGGCGTGCTGAAGATCATGTCCAAGATGGGCATCTCGGTCATCGGCTCCTATGCGGGCGCGCAGGCCTTCGAGGCCGTCGGCCTCAGCCAAGCATTCGTCGACAAGTACTTCACGGGGACGACGACGCTCCTCGGGGGTGTCGGGATCGACGTGATCTCGACCGAGAACCTCCGCCGCCACCGGGGCGCCTACCCCGAGAACGCGGGCGAGCGCGTGCACGAGCGGCTCGACACCGGCGGTGAGTACCAGTGGCGTCGAGAGGGACCGCCGCACCTGTTCTCGCCCGAGACGGTCTTCAAGCTGCAGCACTCGACCCGCGCGCGGCGGTTCGACGTGTTCCGCGAGTACACGCGTTCCGTCGACGAGCAGGCCGAGCGCCTCATGACGCTGCGCGGCCTCTTCGCGCTCAAGAACGGCGTCCGCCCGGCCGTGCCGCTCGACGAGGTGGAGCCCGTCTCGAGCATCATCGAGCGCTTCAACACGGGTGCGATGAGCTACGGCTCGATCTCGAAGGAAGCGCACGAGACCCTCGCGGTGGCGATGAACCGCATCGGCGGTCGTTCGAACACCGGCGAGGGCGGCGAGGACATCGAGCGCCTTCTCGACCCGGAGCGTCGCAGCCGCATCAAGCAGGTGGCATCGGGGCGCTTCGGTGTCACGAGCATGTACCTGACGCACTCGACCGACATCCAGATCAAGATGGCGCAGGGAGCGAAGCCCGGTGAGGGCGGCCAGTTGCCGCCGCAGAAGGTCTACCCCTGGGTCGCCCGCACGCGCGGTGGCACTCCCGGCGTGGGGCTCATCTCGCCCCCGCCGCACCACGACATCTACTCGATCGAGGACCTCAAGCAGCTGATCTTCGACGTGAAGCGCGCGAACCCGGAGGCGCGTGTCCACGTGAAGCTCGTGAGCCAGTCGGGCATCGGCGCGGTCGCCGCGGGCGTCACGAAGGCTCTCGCAGACGTCGTGCTCGTGTCCGGGCATGACGGGGGCACGGGCGCGTCGCCGCTGAACTCGCTCAAGCACGCGGGAACCCCGTGGGAGATCGGCCTCGCCGAGACCCAGCAGACGCTCATGCTCAACGGCATGCGCGACCGCGTCGTGGTGCAGGTCGACGGACAGATGAAGACCGGCCGCGATGTCGTGATCGCGGCGCTGCTGGGCGCCGAAGAGTACGGCTTCGCCACCGCTCCTCTCGTGGTCTCCGGCTGCATCCTCATGCGGGTGTGCCACCTCGACACCTGCCCGGTCGGTATCGCCACCCAGAACCCGGAGCTCCGTGCCCGGTTCAGCGGCAAGCCGGAGTTCGTCGAGACGTTCTTCGAGTTCCTCGCCCAGGAGGTGCGCGAGTACCTCGCCGAGCTCGGCTTCCGCTCGCTCGACGAGGCGATCGGTCACTCCGAGTTGCTCGATGTCGACCGCGCCGTGTCGCACTGGAAGGCCGACGGCCTCGACCTCGCGCCGATCCTCGTCGGCCCGGAGTTCGCGGAGGACGAGCCGCGGCGCAACTCCCGGCCCCAGAACCACGAGCTGGAGGCGCACTTCGACCAGCAGCTGATCCGGCTCGCACAGGACGCGCTCGAGCACGCGGCTCCGGTGTCGATCGAGCTGCCGATCCGCAACACGGAGCGCGCCGTCGGCACGATGCTCGGTCACGAGGTGACCAAGCGCCACGGCGAGCACGGTCTGCCGGAGGGGACGATCCAGGTGACCCTTCGCGGGGCAGCCGGCCAGTCGTTCGGAGCCTTCATGCCGCACGGCATCACGCTCCGCCTCGAGGGGGACGCCAACGACTACGTCGGCAAGGGACTGTCGGGCGGTCAGCTCGTCGTCCGTCCGCCGCAGGGTGCGGTGTTCCGCGCCGAGCGGAACGTGATCGCGGGGAACGTGATCGGTTACGGCGCGACTCGCGGATCGATCTTCATCCGGGGTGTCGTGGGGGAGCGCTTCCTCGTCCGCAACTCCGGGGCGACGGCTGTCGTCGAGGGCGTCGGCGACCACGCGCTCGAGTACATGACCGGCGGACTCGCCGTGATCCTCGGAGGAACGGGCCGCAACCTCGGCGCAGGGATGTCGGGCGGCACCGCGTACGTCTACGATCTCCGGGCGGAGCGGGTGAACCGCGACTCGCTCGCGACCGGCGAGCTCTCACTGCTGCCGCTCGAATCGGCCGACATCGCGATCGTCACCGACCTGCTCGAGAAGCACATCCGCGAGACCGACTCCGCGCTCGCCACGAGCATGCTCGAGAACGCGGACGAAACCATGAGCAAATTCGTCAAGGTGCTGCCGCGCGACTATGCGGCCGTTCTCGAGACTCGCCGCCAGGCAGAAGATGAAGGACTCGACCCCGACGGCGATGTCGTCTGGGGCCGGATCCTCGAAGTGACGGGAGGCTGAGATGGCCGATCCGAAGGGATTCCTCAAGGTCCAGGAGCGTGAGCTGCCGCAGCGGCGGCCGGTCGCCGTGCGGATCATGGACTGGCGAGAGGTCTACGAAGACCAGGACCGCACCCAGCTTCGCCGTCAGGCGGGCCGCTGCATGGACTGCGGCGTGCCGTTCTGCCACCACGGCTGCCCGCTGGGCAACCTGATCCCCGAGTGGAACGACCTCACGTGGCGCGGCGAGGGACGCCAGGCCATCGAGCGCCTCCACGCGACGAACAACTTCCCGGAGTTCACCGGGCGTCTCTGCCCGGCTCCGTGCGAGGCGTCGTGCGTGCTGGGCATCAACCAGCCGCCCGTCACCATCAAGCAGGTCGAGGTCTCGATCATCGATCAGGCGTTCCAGAACGGATGGGTGCAGCCGCACCCGCCGGAGCGTCTCACGGGCAAGACCGTGGCCGTCGTCGGCTCGGGCCCGGCGGGTCTCGCTGCAGCTCAGCAGCTGACGCGTGCAGGACACACGGTCGCCGTGTACGAGCGCGATGACCGCATCGGCGGGCTCCTGCGCTACGGCATCCCCGACTTCAAGATGGAGAAGCGCCAGATCGAGCAGCGGCTCGCGCAGATGCAGGCCGAGGGCACCCGCTTCCGTGCGGGCGTCGAGATCGGCGTGGACATCTCATGGGCCGAGCTGCGCGAGCGCTACGACGCGGTCGTCGTCGCGACGGGCTCCACCGTTCCGCGCGACCTGCCGATCCCGGGCCGTGATCTGCTCGGCGTGCACTTCGCCATGGACTACCTCGTGCAGCAGAACAAGGTCGTCGCGGGTGACAAGGTGGCCGACCAGCTCACCGCCCACGGCAAGCACGTCGTCGTCATCGGCGGCGGTGACACCGGCGCCGACTGCATCGGCACGGCGCACCGTCAGGGGGCGCTGAGCGTCACGAACCTCGCGATCGGCTACCAGCCGCCCGTCGAGCGCCCCGAGCACCAGCCGTGGCCGATGACACCGACCATCTTCGAGGTCTCGTCGGCCCACGAGGAGGGCGGTGAGCGTGTGTACCTCGCCTCCACGGTCGAGTTCCTCTCGAACGACGCCGGCGAGGTGCGCGCTCTGCGTGTCGCCGAGACCGAGTACGTCGACGGCCGCCGCGTTCCGAAGTCCGGCACGGAGCGTGAGATCCCCGCGGACCTCGTGCTCATCGCGCTCGGCTTCACCGGGCCGGAGTCGGAGACGCTCGAGGCGCAGCTCCGGGTGCCGTTCGACGCCCGTGGCAACGTGACGCGCGATGACCGCTACTCGACCGACGAGGCCGGCGTCTTCGTCGCGGGCGACGCCGGTCGCGGCCAGTCCCTGATCGTCTGGGCGATCGCCGAGGGACGCGCCGTCGCATCCGAGGTCGACCGGTACCTCGAAGGCGACACCGAGCTGCCCGCTCCCGTGCGTCCGACCGACCGCGGCATCGGTCTCTGATCCTGTCCGCAACCACCCACCATCAACCTGAAGGAATCATGAGACGAGCCAAGATCGTCGCGACGCTCGGCCCTGCCACGTCGTCGTATGAGAACCTGCGCGCCATCATCGAGGCGGGCGTCAATGTCGCCCGGATGAACCTCAGCCACGGCAGCTACGACGTCCACGAGGAGGTCTACGCCAACGTGCGGCGCGCGGCGGACGACGCAGGGGAGCCGGTCGCGGTCCTCGTCGACCTGCAGGGGCCCAAGATCCGCCTCGGCAAGTTCGCCGACGGTCCCCACGAGCTCGAGGTGGGCGACATCTTCACCATCACCACCGAGGACGTCGCGGGCACCAAGGAGCTCGTGGGTACGACCTTCAAGGGCTTGCCGCAGGACGTGGCGCCGGGCGATTTCCTCCTGATCGATGACGGCAAGGTCAAGGTCAAGGTGCTCGACACGGACGGCATCCGCGTCCGCACCGAGGTGATCGTCGCGGGGCCGGTGTCGAACAACAAGGGGATCAACCTCCCGGGCGTCGCCGTCAACGTGCCCGCGCTCTCGGAGAAGGACGAGGCGGACCTCCGCTGGGGCCTCAAGCTCGGTGCCGACTACATTGCGCTCTCGTTCGTCCGGAACGCCGAAGACGTCAACCGCGTCCACGAGATCATGGCCGAGGAGGGACGCAAGGTCCCCGTGATCGCCAAGATCGAGAAGCCGCAGGCCGTCGACGCGCTCGAGGAGATCATCGACGCCTTCGACGGCATCATGGTGGCGCGCGGCGACCTCGCCGTCGAGCTCCCGCTCGAGGCGGTCCCGGTCGTGCAGAAGCGGGCGGTGGAGCTCTGCCGCCGGATGGCGAAGCCCGTCATCGTCGCAACCCAGATGCTGGAGTCGATGACTCACGCGCCCGTGCCGACCCGCGCCGAGGCGTCGGATGTCGCCAACGCGGTCCTCGACGGTGCCGACGCCGTGATGCTCTCGGGCGAGACGAGCGTGGGGGAGTACCCGGTCGTGACCGTCCAGACGATGGCGCGGATCATCCAGTCGACCGAGGAGCACGGGTTGGAGCGCATCGCACCGCTTGGCACCAAGCCCCGCACCCAGGGCGGCGCGATCACTCTCGCCGCAGCAGAAGTCGCCGACTTCGTTGAGGCGAAGTACCTCTGCATCTTCACCGAGTCGGGCGACTCGGCCCGGCGCATGTCGCGCCTCCGCGAGTACATCCCGATGATCGCCTTCACGCCCGAGGAGAGCATCCGCCGCCGGATGAACCTCACGTGGGGCATCGAGTCGTTCACCGTCGAGCGTGTGAAGCACACCGACGCGATGTACAAGCAGGTGGACGACATCCTGCTGAGCGAGGGCTTGGCCGAGATCGGCGACCGCGTCGTCGTGATCTCCGGTTCCCCTCCTGGAATCCCCGGCTCCACGAACGACCTGCGCGTGCACGTCGTCGGGGATGCGATCAACAAGCTCACGCCCGTCTGGGAGTCCGGCGACCACGCCGACTGAGCCTTCGACGAGACGGCGAACGGCGCCACCCTTCGGGGTCGGCGCCGTTCGTCGTTCGCGGTGCCGGTGGTGGGGGTCGAACCCACACGTCCTCACGGACAACCGATTTTGAGTCGGTCGCGTCTGCCATTCCGCCACACCGGCATGCTGCCGGACCCGGTCGACCGGATCGTCGCAGCACCCTGACGTTACCGTAGGATCGAGGGGTGAGTGAGTCGGAAGCATCCCCCGCAGCGCCCCGTCGTGTCGTCGTCGCGGAAGACGAGTCGCTCATCCGTCTCGACATCGTCGAGATCCTGCGCGACAACGGCTTCGACGTGGTCGGCGAGGCGGGAGACGGCGAGACGGCCGTGGCTCTCGCGACCGATCTGCGCCCCGATCTCGTCGTCATGGATGTCAAGATGCCGCAGCTCGACGGCATCTCCGCGGCCGAGCGGCTCACGAAGAACCACATCGCCCCGGTCGTGCTCCTCACGGCGTTCAGCCAGAAGGAACTCGTCGAGCGTGCGTCCGAGGCCGGAGCGCTCGCATACGTTGTGAAGCCGTTCACGCCGAACGACCTGCTGCCGGCCATCGAGATCGCGCTCAGCCGCTACCAGCAGATCGTGACCCTCGAGGCCGAGGTGGCCGACATGGTCGAGCGCTTCGAGACCCGCAAGCTCGTGGATCGGGCGAAGGGCCTCCTCAACGAGAAGATGGGCCTCAGCGAGCCGGATGCGTTCCGCTGGATCCAGAAGGCTTCCATGGACCGCCGCCTCACCATGCACGACGTGGCCCAGGCGATCATCGACCAGCTGGCCCCCAAGAAGTAGCTGCCCCATCCCGCGAGATGTCCATTTCTGCACATCTCGCGCCCCGAAACCCGCGTTTTTCGACATCTCGCGGGATGTGGGGATGAGGGGGAGCGGCGCGGATCAGCGGTCGCGGAGGTAGTTCGTCATTCTCACCGTCGAGAGGCGTCGGCCCTCGTCGTCGGTCATGACGATCTCGTGCGTGCACAAGGTGCGGCCGAGCACGAGCGCAGTGCAGGTTCCGGTGACCCAGCCGTCCGTGATCGACCGCGAATGGGTCGCGTTGATCTCGATGCCCACCGCGTAGCGCCCAGGGCCCGCGTGGATCGCGGATGAGATCGATCCGAGCGACTCGCCGAGCACCACGTGGGCGCCGCCGTGCAGGAGCCCCACGACCTGCCGGTTGCCCTCGACGGGCATGCGCGCCACCGAGTGCGCCGCGGAGAGCTCCAGGAACTCGATGCCCATCCGCAGCGGCAGCTCACCGCCGCCGGACTCGCCGAGGCGAGCGACGAGCTCGGGATCGAGGTCGGGCGGGAGGATGACCATGAGCGCTCCATCGGGATCGGTGGGGTGTCGGGCCCTCCGGATAGGCTGGCCCCGTGCCGGAAGAAAAGCCTACGCTCCTGCTCATCGACGGCCATTCGCTGGCGTTCCGTGCGTTCTACGCCCTACCGGTCGACAGCTTCGTCACCCGCGACGGGCAGCACACGAACGCCATCCATGGCTTCATCTCGATGCTGCTGAACCTGCTCCAGCAGCAGAAGCCGACACATCTCGGGGTCGCGTTCGATATCTCGAGGTACTCCTTCCGCACACGCGAATACGAGGACTACAAGGGAACTCGCGGCGAGACGCCGCCCGAGTTCGTGGGGCAGGTGCCGCTGCTGGAAGAGGCCCTCGCGGCCATGAACATCCGCACCCTCTCCAAAGAGGACTACGAGGCGGACGACATCCTCGCCACACTCGCGACCCGCGGTGCGGAAGCCGGATATCGGGTCCTCGTGGTCTCAGGAGACCGCGACACCATCCAGCTCGTCGACGACAACGTGACGCTGCTCTACCCGAATGCCCGTGGCGTGTCGGAGCTGAAGCTCTACGACACCGAGGCCGTCATCGAGCGCTACGGCATCCGCCCCGAGCAGTATCCCGAGATCGCGGCGCTCGTCGGCGAGACGAGCGACAACCTGCCGGGCGTCGACAAGGTCGGCGAGAAGACCGCCGTGAAGTGGATCCAGCAGTACGGCACGGTCGACGAGCTGCTCGCGCATGCCGACGACATCGGAGGAGTGGTCGGTCAGAATCTCCGCGCACAGCAGGATCGCGTGGTGCGCAATCGCCGCCTCAATCGACTCGTGCGCGACGTGGAGCTCCCTCTCGCGCCCGCGGATCTCGAACGCAAACCGATCGATGCGACCGCCGTGCGCGCCGTGTTCGACCGGTTGCAGTTCCGCACGCTGCTCGACCGGGTGTTCAAGATCGAGGGGGCAGCCGCCGATACCGGCCTCGTGGAGGCGGAAGCGGCGCCGGGCGCGCAGGCGCCCGCCGTACGCACGATGGTCGACGAAGAACTCGCGAAGTGGCTGCGAACCCAATCCGGCGACGGGACCGCCCCTCTCGGGCTCCGCATCGCGAGCACGGGCGGACAGATCGAGGGGTTCGGCATCGCGAGCCTCACCGAGACCGCCTGGGTGCCGTGGGCTCCCGGTCGTCCGGATTACACGGCCCTCGAGGCCTGGCTCGCGAGCGACGCACCGAAGGTGCTGCACGACGCCAAGCGTCAGCTGAAGTCGCTTCAGGGAACCGGGCTCGTGCTCGAGGGCATCGCCGCCGACACCGCGCTCACCGCCTGGCTTCTCCGTCCGGGCGGCAAGGCCGACAGCCTCGGCGGGCTCGTCTACTACTACCTCGGTGAGGCCTTCCCCGAGCCCGATCCGCGCCAGCTCGTCCCTGAGACCGAGCCGCTGAGTCCGGCCACCGAGGCATGGTTCCTCCTGCGGCTCTCGCAGGAGCTCGACGCACGCCTCGACCCGGGGTCGCTCGGCGTCCAGCGCGACATCGAGTCGCCGCTGATCCCGGTGCTCGCGCGCATGGAGCTCCAGGGCATCCGGGTCTCCCGCGATGTGCTGGCAGAGCTCGACACCCGGCTCGGAACGCGCGCCACCGAGATCGCGCAGCAGGCGTACGCCGAGATCGGCCGCGAGGTGAACCTGGGCTCGCCGAAGCAGCTGCAAGAGGTCCTCTTCGATCAACTGGGCATGCCGAAGACCCGCGCCAACAAGACCGGCTACTCGACCGACGCCCAGGCTCTCGCCGACCTGCAGGAGCAGCATCCGCATCCGTTCCTCGCGCTGTTGCTCCAGCATCGCGACGCGACGAAGATCCGCCAGATCGTCGAGACCCTGAAGACGGCGATCGGTTCGGACGAGCGGATCCACACGAGCTACGAGCAGACGGGTTCGGCGACCGGTCGCATCTCGTCGAACGATCCGAACCTCCAGAACATCCCCGTGAAGACCGAGGTGGGCCGCGAGGTGCGGTCTGCGTTCCTCGCCGGCGAGGGGTTCGAGTCGCTCCTGACGGCCGACTATTCGCAGATCGAGATGCGGATCATGGCGCACCTCTCCGAAGACGCGGGTCTCATCGAAGCCTTCCGTTCGGGCGAAGACCTGCACCGCTTCGTCGGCGCACGGATCTTCGGTGTCGATCCCGCAGACGTCACGCCCACCATGCGGACGAAGGTCAAGGCCATGTCCTACGGCCTCGCATACGGGCTCTCGGCGTTCGGACTCTCGAAGCAGCTGCGCATCGAAGTCGCCGAGGCGCGCGAGCTCATGGCCGACTACTTCGCGAGGTTCGGCGCCGTCCGCGACTACCTTCGAGGCGTCGTCGAGCAGGCGCGCGTGGACGGATACACGACGACGATCTTCGGACGCCGTCGGCCGTTCTCCGACCTCGCCTCGACGAATCGCGTGCTGCGCGAGAACGCCGAGCGCCAGGCGCTCAATTCGCCCATCCAGGGGTCGGCCGCAGACATCATCAAGCGCGCCATGCTCACGATCGACGCCGAGATCCGAGCGCAACAACTCGAGAGCCGCATGCTCCTGCAGGTGCACGACGAGCTCGTGTTCGAGGTCGCGCCGGGCGAACAGGACGCGCTCACGACGATCGTGACGGCGGGGATGGCGGGGGCAGCCGAGCTCTCTGTTCCCCTCGATGTGCAGCTCGGGACTGGCCCGAACTGGGACGCTGCCGCACACTAGACGGAATGCATTCGTCCGCGGATGCGGGCAATGGAGCCGAGAGGAGGGCGCATGCCGGAACGCACTGTCGTCGTCGCGAGTCGCGTGGGTCTGCACGCACGCCCTGCCGCACTGTTCTCGCAGGCCGCCGCCCAGGCGCCCGCACGGGTCACGCTCACCGCAGCATCCGGGCGCAGCGTCAATGCGGCGAGCATCCTCGGGGTGCTGTCTCTGGGGATCGACCACGGGGAGCGCGTGACTCTCACGAGCGATGGGGATGATGCGGACGCCGCGCTCGACGCCCTCGCCGACATGCTGGAACGCGATCTCGACCAGGAGTGACCTCGGGGCCGGAGGTCACTCGTCGGAGGTCGGACGAGGCGCCTAGGGTTGATCTCATGACTGAGCAGCGCCCCGCAACCCCCATCGATGCGATCGCCGAGGGATGGGTCTCGACGCTCGTGGATCTCGTCCCCGATGTGGCCATCTGGATCGGCGTTCCGGGGCGCACCGGGGAGTACGGCGACCTGTCGCCGGAGGGTCATGACCGCCTCGCCTCCGCCACGCGCGAGCTCGTGACGCAGCTGGAGGCGGCCGCCCCGACGGACGCCGTCGACGAGGTGACCAAGACGGACCTGCTGGCCGAATCCCGCCTTTCGCTTGAGGCGCACGATGCAGGACTGCACCTGCGCGACCTGAACGTCATCGCCTCGCCCGCGCAGGAGATCCGCGAGTCCTTCGATCTCATGCCCACGGCCACCGAGAGCGACTGGGCGACGATCGCCGAACGCATGAGCAATCTCCCGGGCGCCGTCGCGGGATACATCGCGACACTTCGCGCGGGCGCCGAGCGCGGAATCGTTCCCGCCAGGCGTCAGGTGCGCGAGGTCGCGGAGCAGGCCCGACGCAACGGCCGCCCGGACGGCTTCTTCGACCAGTTCGCCGCCGGTGCGAGCGTCGAGGGCAGCGAGCTGCCCGGCGCCCTGCGCGCTGATCTCGAACGGGGAGCCGCCGCCTCCGCCGAGGCCTATCGCCAGCTCGGCGAGTTCCTCGACTCCGAGCTGCTTCCGGTCGCGGGCGAGGCGGATGGCGTCGGGCGCGAGCACTACGCACTCCGTTCACGGCACTTCCTCGGGGCCGAGATCGACCTCGACGAGACCTACGCGTGGGGCATCGACGAGCTCGAGCGGATGATCGACGAGCAGACGCGAGTCGCGTCCGAGGTGCTCTCCGGTGCCACGGTCGCCGAAGCGGTCGCCCACCTCGAGCAGGACCCGAGCCGCAAACTCCACGGCACCGACGCGTTGCGTGCATGGATGCAGGAGCTCTCAGATCGCGTCGTCGACGAGCTCGGCCGCACGCACTTCGCGATCCCCGAGCCCGTACGAGCGCTTGAGTGCATGATCGCCCCCACCCAGGACGGCGGCATCTACTACACCGGGCCTTCGGACGACTTCAGTCGCCCCGGGCGGATGTGGTGGAGCGTTCCCGAGGGAGTCACCGAGTTCGACACGTGGCGCGAGAAGACGACCGTCTTCCATGAGGGGGTCCCCGGTCACCACCTCCAGATCGGTCAAGCCGTCTACAACCGTGCCGAGCTGAACACGTGGCGACGCCAGCTCGCGGGCACGAGCGGTCACGCGGAGGGGTGGGCGCTGTATGCGGAGCGCCTGATGGAAGAGCTCGGGTATCTCGACGATCCCGCCGACCGTCTGGGGATGCTCGATGGCCAGCGCATGCGTGCGGCACGCGTCGTTCTCGACATCGGTGTGCATCTCGGCAAGCCGAAGCCGCGCATCCGCGGCCTCGAGGACCTCGACGCGGACGGCGACTGGGACGCAGACTTCGCGCTCGCCTTCATGCGCGCGAACGTCAACATGGACGACGCGTTCGTGCGCTTCGAGGTGAACCGCTACCTCGGCTGGCCCGGGCAGGCGCCCTCATACAAGGTCGGGCAGCGGATCTGGGAGCAGATCCGCGACGATGCCCAGAGCCGAGCAGGTGCGAAGTTCTCGTTCCGCGACTTCCACAAGAACGCGCTCGATCTCGGCGGTGTGGGGCTCGACACCCTGCGCGCTGCGCTTCTTCCGTGAGCAGGCCTGCACCCACCGCGGGAACCCCATGGGCGGCTGCGCTGGGAGCCGATGTGGAGCGCCTGGCTCCCTCCCTCCAGGACTACTTCGGCGGCGCCCCGTTCGGTGCGCACGGCATCGGTGACGGAGTCTTCACCCGTGTCGGAACCCCGCGTCGGTGGCTGTGGCCGCTTCTCGCGATCCTCGCGCGCTGGAACATCGTCTGGCCCGTGTGGGAGCACGCGGTTCCCTTCACCATCGTGAACGTGCCGACCCCCCACGGGCTCGTCGGTGTGCGCAGGTTCCGGTTCGCGTCGGGCGACCGCACGATGACGGATCGGATCCTCTGGACGAAGCGGGGCCTCCGGCAGCGGCTCGGCGCGGGGGAGCGCATCGTCACCGAACTCGAGATCGCTCCGGACGATGAGGGCCTGAGGATCACGTCCGGACGCGTCGGTATCGAGCTCTTCGGCCTGCGCCTCACGCTCCCCGCACGATGGTCGCCGCGCATCAGTGTCGTCGAGCGGGTGCTCCCCGACGGGCGGCAGCACGTCGAACTCACACTCACCCTGCCGCTCGTGGGTCGCGCGTACGAGTACGCCGGATCTTTTGTGTACCGCATCGAGCGGGCAGCGGCGGACGACGAATGACCACGGGGGCGGTCGTCGTCGCCGGCGCATCCGGATTCATGGGGCGCCACCTCGTCGAGCGCTGGCGCGCCGCGGGGCGTGAGGTCCGCACCATCGGGCGACACGACGCGGACGCCCTCTGGGGCGACCCCGACGGCATCCGCCGGGTGATCGACGGATCGTCTCTGCTCGTCAATCTCGCGGGGCGAAGCGTCAACTGCCGGTACGACGCCAAGAACCGGGAGGAGATCCTGCGCTCGCGCGTCGACACCACCCGGGAGTTGGGGGAGGCCGTCGCCGGCGCCTCGGCCCCGCCCCAGGTGTGGGTGAACTCGTCGACCGCGACGATCTACCGTCACGCCGATGATCGCCCGATGACCGAGTCGGATGGCGAACTGGGCTCGGGGTTCTCCGTCTCCGTCGCCCGGGCGTGGGAGGAGGCGTTTCTTGCAGCCCCGATCGGTGACGACGTGCGCCGGGTGGCGATCCGCACCGCGATCGTGCTCGGCGACGGCAGCGCCCTCAGCCCGCTCATCGCTCTCGCACGATTCGGACTCGGCGGGCCGCAGTGGGACACTCCGTGGTTCTGCACGCGTGCTCGGAGGGCGTCGGGCACCCAGCACGAGTTCCGGTCGCGTTGGGGGCGCCAGATGTTCAGCTGGGTCCACCTCGACGACGTCGCCGAGGCGCTCGACCACATCGAGACGCACCCCGAGCTCTCCGGTACGGTCAACCTCGCCTCTCCGAATCCGGTGACCAGCGCCGAGGCGATGCGAGAGATCCGACACGCGATCGGCATGCCCGTCGGGATCCCGGCGCCCCGGCCCGTTCTCGAGATCGGCGCATGGATGATCCGCACCGAGACCGAGCTGCTTCTGAAGAGCAGGTGGGTCGTGCCGCAGCGTCTCATCGAGAGCGGATACCGCTTCCGCCACCCGGAGATCGCGGAGGCCATCCGCGACGTGCTCGACCAGCGTCGTCGCGCTGGCCAGGGGAGTGCGGTAGTCTAGGGTGTTGCATTTCGCAATTTCTCTATCCGCATGCCCGCGGAGCACCCCGTTTCACCGCTTCTCGGGCCCGATCATGTCCCCATCCGGAGCATCCACTACATGACTACCGCAACGACCGCCTCGGCCACCAAGCAGGTCGCGATCAACGACATCGGTTCTGCTGAAGACTTCCTGGCCGCGGTCGAGAAGACCCTCAAGTTCTTCAACGACGGAGACCTCATCGAAGGCACCGTCGTCAAGATCGACCGCGACGAGGTCCTCCTCGACGTCGGCTACAAGACCGAGGGTGTCATCCCCTCGCGCGAGCTTTCCATCAAGCACGACGTCGACCCCACCGAGGTCGTCGCCGTCGGCGACAACGTCGAGGCCCTCGTCCTTCAGAAGGAGGACAAGGAGGGTCGGCTGATCCTCTCCAAGAAGCGCGCCCAGTACGAGCGCGCCTGGGGCGACGTCGAGAAGATCAAGGAGTCCGACGGCGTCGTGACCGGCCAGGTCATCGAGGTCGTCAAGGGCGGCCTGATCGTCGACATCGGCCTCCGCGGCTTCCTGCCCGCGTCGCTCATCGAGCTGCGTCGTGTTCGCGACCTGACGCCGTACCTCGGCCAGGAGCTCGAGGCGAAGATCCTCGAGCTCGACAAGAACCGCAACAACGTGGTCCTCAGCCGTCGCGCCCTTCTTGAGCAGACGCAGTCCGAGTCGCGTTCGACCTTCCTCAACAACCTCCAGAAGGGCCAGGTCCGCAAGGGCGTCGTGTCCTCGATCGTCAACTTCGGCGCGTTCGTCGACCTGGGCGGCGTGGACGGCCTCGTGCACGTCTCCGAGCTGTCCTGGAAGCACATCGAGCACGCTTCCGAGGTCGTCGAGGTTGGCCAGGAGGTCACCGTCGAGATCCTCGAGGTCGACCTCGACCGTGAGCGCGTGTCGCTCTCGCTCAAGGCGACCCAGGAGGACCCGTGGCAGGTCTTCGCCCGTACCCACGCGATCGGCCAGATCGCGCCTGGAAAGGTCACGAAGCTCGTCCCGTTCGGTGCCTTCGTGCGCGTCGCGGATGGCATCGAGGGTCTCGTGCACATCTCCGAGCTCTCGAGCAAGCACGTCGAGCTCGCCGAGCAGGTCGTGTCGGTGGGTGACGAGGTCTTCGTCAAGGTCATCGACATCGACCTCGACCGCCGTCGCATCTCGCTGAGCCTCAAGCAGGCCAACGAGGGCATCGACCCCCACGGCACCGAGTTCGACTCCGGTCTCGCGGCTCTCTACGGCATGGTCACGGAGTACGACGAGCAGGGCAACTACAAGTACCCCGAGGGCTTCGACCCGACGTCGGGCGAGTGGCTCGAGGGCTTCGAGGCCCAGCGCGACGCATGGGAGGCCGAGTACGCGGCCGCTCAGACCCGCTGGGAGGCTCACAAGAAGCAGATCCTCACGGCCGCCGAGCAGGAGGACTCCTTCGAGGACCGTCCCGCGTCGGGCAACTCGTTCTCGTCCGACAGCTCGGGCGTCGGTACTCTCGCCGACGACGAGTCGCTGGCGGCACTTCGCGAGAAGCTCAGCAGCAACTCCTGAGATCGCGTCTCACGGATGGCCGGCCCTTCGGGGTCGGCCATCCGTCGTTAAGCCCGGTCTGCCTCGAGCGGCGGGGCCGTCACGAGCACCCGGCGACGGCGACGGCGACGGAGAAGTAGTACGAACCCCACCACCAACAGGGCGAGCACGACGATCACCAGAATCGGGGCGACGAGGGCGAGAACCACGAGACCGAGGCTCACGCCGTCTTCCGCCGTGCTGAGCACGGGGGCCGCCAGGCCCCCTGTCGCGAGGTTCGCAGCGGGTCTCACCGAGGTCTTGGCAAGATGCACCAGCAGAGCCAGCACGATGCCGATCACCACGGGCACCCACGCGCCCGACGAGACGAACGCCTCCGGATCATCGACGGCGACCGTGGACGCTCCGACGCCGCCAGAAAAGACGATCCCGCCGGACGCGGGCCGCACGACCGTCTGGATCCAGTCGTTCACCGAGTCGACGGCGGGGATCTTGTCGGCGATCACCTCCACCACGAGAAGAGCGGCGAGGATCACGAGCACCCACTCGTTCGCGAGCCAGGTCCAACCCGCCGGCAGGTGGATCCACTCGAACCGCGCGGCGAGTCCAACCACGAGCAGCGGAATGTACGCGTTGAGGCCCGCCGCCGCCGCGAGACCTGCACCCGTCAGGAGTTCGAGCATGCCGCCATGGTAGGCGCGCGTGCGACGATGGGGGCATGCTCATCGCGCTCACGGGCGGAATCGCATCCGGCAAGTCGACGGTTGCGCAGCGATTCTCGGAACTCGGTGCGGTCGTCGTGGATGCGGATCGGGTCGCTCGCGAGGTCGTCGAACCGGGAGAGCCCGCACTCGCTCGCATCGCCGAGGAGTTCGGTCCATCGGTCATCGACAGCGACGGCCGGCTCGATCGTGCGCGAATGGCCGAGTTGATTTTCGCCGACCCCGATGCGCGCGAGCGTCTCAACCGGATCGTGCATCCCGCGGTCGGCGAGCGTTCACGTGCGCTGTTCGCGGCGGCACAGGAGGCGGATCCCTCCGCAGTGGTCGTGTACGACGTTCCCTTGCTCATCGACCAGCAGGGCAATGGGCGCACCGACGAGTTCGACCGTGTCGTGGTCGTCGCTGTTGACGACGACGTGCGTCTGCATCGGCTGGTCGAGCTCCGCGGGCTCGACGAGGACGAAGCACGTCGACGGATCACGTCGCAGGCGACGGAGGCGCAGCGGCTCGCGATCGCAGATCATGTGATCGACGCCGGGGACACACTCGATTACACCCTCGAGCAGGTCGATGCCCTCTGGTCACGGCTGCGGGAGAGCACGCCCGACTGACCCGGCGGCTGTCGGCGGTGCTGCCTAGGCTTATCCCATGCAGCCCACACGCTCCGTCCGCCCCTTCGAGGTGGTGAGCGAGTACCGACCGAGCGGTGATCAGCCCGCCGCGATCGCGGAGCTCGCCCAGCGCGTCACCGCGGGCGAGTCGGACATCGTGCTGCTCGGGGCGACGGGAACCGGCAAATCGGCCACGACGGCCTGGCTCGTCGAGGCCGTCCAGCGGCCGACACTCGTGCTCGCCCACAACAAGACTCTCGCGGCACAGCTCGCCAACGAGTTCCGTGAACTCATGCCGAACAACGCGGTCGAGTACTTCGTGAGCTACTACGACTACTACCAGCCCGAGGCGTACGTCCCGCAGACCGACACCTTCATCGAGAAGGACTCCTCGATCAACGCCGAAGTCGAGCGTCTCCGGCACTCGACGACCAACTCTCTCCTGAGTCGTCGCGACGTCGTGGTCGTCTCGACCGTGTCGTGCATCTACGGTCTGGGCGCCGCCGAGGAGTACCTCGGCGCCATGGTGGCGCTGCAGGTCGGCGATCGGATCTCGCGCGACCGGCTGGTCCGCGGATTCATCAACATGCAGTACGAGCGCAATGACGTCGACTTCTCGCGCGGCAAGTTCCGAGTGCGCGGCGACACGATCGAGATCATCCCGGTCTATGAGGAGCTCGCCGTCCGGATCGAGATGTTCGGCGACGAGATCGAGGCTCTCTACGCACTGCACCCACTGACCGGGGACGTGGTCCGGAAGATGGAGGCGGTATCCATCTTCCCGGCGACCCACTATGCCGCGAGCCCGGAGTCGATGCACCGCGCGATCGGCACCATCAAGGAGGAGCTGGCTGAGCGCCTCGAAGAACTCGAGAAGCAGGGCAAGCTCCTCGAGGCGCAACGGCTGCGGATGCGCACTGGGTTCGACCTCGAGATGATGGAGCAGATCGGTTTCTGCAACGGCATCGAGAACTACTCGCGCCATATCGACGGGCGTTCACCGGGGCAACCGCCGAACACCCTCCTCGACTACTTCCCGGATGACTTCCTCGTGGTGATCGACGAGTCCCACGTCACCGTTCCACAGATCGGCGCGATGTACGAGGGCGACGCGAGCCGCAAGCGCACTCTGGTCGAGCACGGCTTCCGACTGCCGAGCGCCCTCGACAACCGTCCGCTGCGCTGGGAGGAGTTCCTCACCCGCGTGGGGCAGAAGGTGTACTTGTCGGCGACGCCCGGACGATACGAGCTCGGCATGGCCGATGGGGTGGTCGAACAGATCATCCGGCCCACGGGTCTCGTCGATCCGCAGATCGTGGTCAAGCCCAGTAAGGGTCAGATCGACGACCTCCTCGAGGAGATCCGGCTACGCGTCGAGCGTGATGAGCGCGTGCTCGTCACGACCCTCACGAAGAAGATGGCCGAGGAGCTGACCGACTATCTCGGTGAGGCCGGAGTGCGCGTGCGATACCTGCACTCCGATGTCGACACACTTCGCCGCGTCGAGTTGCTCACGGAGCTGCGAGCGGGCGTCTACGACGTGCTCGTCGGCATCAACCTCTTGCGCGAGGGCCTCGACCTGCCGGAGGTGTCGCTCGTTGCGATCCTCGACGCCGATAAGGAGGGCTTCCTGCGGTCGTCGACCTCGCTCATCCAGACCATCGGGCGCGCGGCGCGAAACGTGTCGGGTGAAGTCCACATGTATGCGGACGAGCTCACCGATTCGATGCGCATCGCGATTGACGAGACAAATCGCCGCCGCGAGCGGCAGGTCGCCTACAACGTCGAGCACGGCATCGACCCCCAGCCTCTGCGCAAGCGCATCGCCGACATCACCGAGGTGCTCGCCCGCGAAGAAGCCGACACCGCGAAGCTCCTCGCGGGGCGCACGGGACAAGACGGCTCGCGCAGGAAGAGCCCCACACCCAACCTCCGCCGCGAGGGCGTCGGAGCGCAGGGCGCGGCCGAGCTGGAGGCCGTCATCGCCGACCTGAACAGCCAGATGCTTCAGGCGGCGGGCGAGCTCAAGTTCGAGCTCGCTGCGCGCCTGCGCGATGAGCTCTCCGAGCTCAAGAAGGAGCTGCGTCAGATGGAGGCCGTGGGGCACGTCAGGTAGCGGCGGATCTCGCCGACTGCGAACGACTCGGACCGGCGCGATGTCAGAGGCCAGCCGTAGAATCGGTTCAGTGTCGATCACCCCTGTTCCCGGTACCCAGAAACTGAGCGTTCGGGGGGCCCGTGTCCACAATCTGCAGGACGTCGACCTCGAGATTCCCCGCGATTCGCTCGTCGTGTTCACCGGCCTCTCGGGGTCTGGCAAGTCGAGCCTCGCGTTCGACACGATCTTCGCCGAGGGCCAGCGTCGCTACGTCGAGTCGCTTTCGGCGTACGCCCGTCAGTTCCTCGGTCAGGTGGATCGTCCCGACGTCGACTTCATCGAGGGCTTGAGCCCCGCGGTCTCGATCGACCAGAAGTCCACGAACCGGAACCCGCGCTCGACCGTCGGAACGATCACCGAGATCTACGACTACATGCGGCTGTTGTGGGCGCGCATCGGCGAGCCGCACTGCCCGGTCTGCGGGGAGCGCATCCAACGGCAGACAGTGCAGCAGATCGCGGATCAGCTGATGGAGCTGCCCACCGGAACCCGCTACCAGGTGCTCGCGCCCGTGGTCTCGCAGAAGAAGGGCGAGTTCGTCGACCTCTTCAAGGAGCTCGCCACCGCGGGCTACTCGCGCGCGATCGTCGACGGCGAGGTGGTCCAGCTCACGGAGCCGCCGACCCTCAAGAAGCAGTACAAGCACGACATCGCGGTCGTGGTCGACCGCCTGGTGTCGGCCGACGACCTCCTGACGCGTCTCACGGATTCCGTCGAGACGGCCTTGGGGCTTGCGGGCGGCGTGCTGGAGATCGACTTCGTCGACGAGCCGACGGACGCCAAGACCCGCCGACGCAGCTTCAGCGAGAAGCTCGCCTGCCCGAACGGGCACCCGATCCAGCTCACCGAGATCGAGCCGCGCACCTTCTCGTTCAATGCGCCCTTCGGTGCCTGCCCGGAGTGCTCCGGGCTCGGCACCAAGATGGCCGTCGACACCGAGCTCGTGATCGGCGACCCCGACCTCAGCCTCAACGAGGGCGTCGTCCTCCCGTGGAACCAGGGTGGCAAGGGCCTCTACAGCTACTTCCAGCGCCTGCTGCAGGGCCTCGCACGCGATCTCGACTTCTCCCTCGACACTCCGTGGGCAGAGCTCGCCCCAGAAGTTCAGACCGCGATCCTGCACGGAAACGACTTCGAGGTCGTCGTGCAGTGGCGAAACCGGTTCGGCCGCACGATGAAGTACTCCACGGGCTTCGAGGGTGTCATGCCCTACATCGAACGCAAGTACCACGAGGCCGAGAGTGACTGGTCGCAGCAGCGCTACGGTGAGTACCTCCGCGAGATCCCGTGTCCCGTCTGCCACGGCGAGCGGTTGAAGCCCGAGGTGCTCGCGGTGCGGGTCGCCGGTCACAGCATCTCGGCGGTGGCCGAGCTGAGCCTCACCGACTCGTACACCTTCATGCAGCAGCTCGAGCTCACCGAACGCGAGGCTCGGATCGCGGCGCAGGTACTGCGAGAGATCCGGCTGCGTCTCGAGTTCCTGCTCGAGGTGGGTCTCGGGTACCTCACCATGGCGCGCTCGGCCGGGTCGCTCTCGGGCGGTGAGGCCCAGCGCATCCGACTCGCGACCCAGATCGGATCCGGACTCACGGGCGTCCTCTACGTGCTCGATGAGCCATCCATCGGGCTCCACCAGCGCGACAACCGCCGACTGATCGACACGCTCGTGAAGCTCAAGGGCCTGGGCAACACCCTCATCGTGGTCGAGCACGACGAAGACACCATCCGCACGGCGGACTGGATCGTGGACATCGGCCCGGGGGCGGGGGAGCACGGCGGACGCGTCGTTCACTCGGGCAGCTACGAGGCACTTCTCGAGAACCACGGATCGGTCACGGGCGACTACCTCGCTGGGCGACGCGCCATCCGGATGCCGGCCACGCGGCGCCCGATAGACCGCGATCGTCAGCTGACCGTCGAGGGCGCGCGGGCGAACAACCTCCAGAACGTCACCGTGAGCTTCCCGCTGGGAACCCTGGTCGCCGTGACCGGCGTCTCGGGCTCGGGCAAGTCGAGCCTCGTGAACGACATCCTCTACAGGGTCCTGGCGAACCAGTTGAACGGTGCCCGTCAGGTGCCGGGCAAGCACAAGCGGGTGACAGGTCTCGAGCATCTCGACAAGGTCGTGCACGTCGACCAAGCACCCATCGGTCGCACACCGAGGTCGAACCCGGCCACCTACACGGGCGTGTTCGACCGAATCCGCACCCTGTTCTCGGAGACTGTGGAGGCGAAGGCCCGCGGATACCAGCCGGGGCGTTTCAGCTTCAACGTCAAGGGCGGCCGCTGCGAGAACTGCTCGGGCGACGGCACCATCAAAATCGAGATGAACTTCCTGCCGGACGTCTACGTGACGTGCGAGGTGTGCCACGGTGCGCGCTACAACCGCGACACCCTCCAGGTGCACTACAAGGGCAAGAACATCGCCGAGGTGCTCGACATGCCGATCTCCGAGGCGGCCGAGTTCTTCGAGCCGATCACGGCGATCCATCGCTACCTCAAGACGCTCGTCGACGTGGGTCTCGGATATGTGCGTCTCGGCCAGAGCGCCACGACGCTCTCCGGCGGTGAGGCGCAGCGGGTGAAGCTCGCAACCGAGCTGCAGAAGCGCTCCAACGGACGCAGCATCTACGTGCTCGACGAGCCGACCACAGGCCTCCACTTCGAAGACGTCCGCAAGCTACTGGAGGTGCTGAGCGGCCTCGTCGACAAGGGCAACACCGTGATCGTCATCGAGCACAATCTCGACGTGATCAAGAGCGCCGACTGGATCATCGACCTCGGGCCCGAGGGCGGCTCCGGCGGCGGCGAAGTGATCGCCACCGGGACCCCGGAGAAGGTCGCTCGAACCGCCGGAAGCCACACCGGCGCCTTCCTCGCCGAGCTCCTCGACGCGGAGTCCGCGGGTCAGGGTCGACGGAAGGCCGGCTGATGAGCCCGTCGCGCGCCGACGTGCTGTCGTGGCGACCGAAGGCGGGGGAGATCCCGACCGCACCCGGGGTGTACCGGTTCTCGGATTCCTCCGGCCGCATCCTCTACGTCGGCAAAGCGGTGAACCTTCGCCAACGACTCTCCAACTACTTCCAGCCGCTCCGGAGCCTCCATGAGCGCACCCGGCATATGGTGCTCGCGGCATCCAAGGTGGAGTGGACGGTTGTCGGGAGCGACATCGAGGCGCTCCAGCTGGAATACACCTGGATCAAGGAGTTCTCCCCGCCGTACAACGTCAAGTTCCGCGACGACAAGAGCTACCCCTACCTCGTGGTGACCCTGGCCGACGAGGCGCCGCGGGTGATGGTCAGCCGCAATCACCGCATCCCGGGCGCGCGGTACTTCGGTCCCTACCCGAAGGTGTGGGCCGTGCGCGAGACGATCGATCTCATGGTGCGGGCGTTCCCGATCCGGACCTGCTCCGACTCGAGCTACAAGCGGGCCATGCAGACGGGCCGACCATGCTTCCCCGGCCAGATCGGACGCTGCGGTGGTCCCTGCTCCCAGAAGGTGACGATCGAGGAGCACCGAGCCATCGTCGACCAGTTCGTCGCATTCATGGCGAGCCACGACCGCAGCGTGATCACCCTGCTCCAACGCGAGATGCGCGACGCCGCGGCGGAGTTCGAGTACGAGCGTGCGGCGAAGATCCGCGATCGCATCCAGGCGCTCGAGAACGTGCTCGACAAGAGTGCAGTGGTGCTGCCGGATGGCGTCGAGGTCGACGTGTTCGGGATCGAGGAAGACGAGCTGGCGGCCGCGGTCCAGCAGTTCGTCGTCCGTGGCGGGCGGATCCGGGGTGTGCGCAGCTGGGTAGTGGACAAGGAGCTCGACATCCCCTCCGGTGAGCTCGTGGAGTCGGTGCTGGAGTCGGCGTACGACACGCAGCCGCCGCCGCGGGAGATCATCGTCCCGGTGCTTCCCGACGACGCGTCGGCGCTCGAAGAGTGGCTGAGCGCCCGACGCGAACGCGGGGGAGTGACCCTCAAGACCGCCAAGCGAGGCGACAAGGCGGCCGTCCTGCAGACGGCGACCCTGAACGCGAAGCAGTCGCTCGCGCTCTACAAGACGCGTCGAACGGCCGACTACGTCGCCCGCACGCAGGCGCTCACCGACCTGCAGGAGGCGCTCGGTCTCGCCGAGGCGCCGCTGCGGATGGAGTGCTACGACGTCTCGCACCTCTCGGGCACCAACGTCGTCGCGTCGATGGTCGTCTTCGAGGACGGCCTCGCGAAGAAGTCCGACTACCGGAAGTTCGCGGTCCAGGGCACGACCGACGACACCGAGTCGATCGCTCAGGTACTGCGCCGGCGCCTTGCGCACCTGGACGATGACCCCGCCGCCGACACCCCCGACGGCGAGGGCGAGGCCGACGACGTGGCGGGCACGACACCGACTCGCCGCCGGTTCGCCTACCGTCCGGGTCTCCTCATCGTCGACGGCGGCCAGCCCCAGGTGCAGGCCGCGGCACGGACCCTCGAGGAGCTCGGCATCGACGACATCCCCCTCGTCGGAATCGCGAAGCGGCTGGAGGAGATCTGGCTCCCCGACGATGACTTCCCGGTGATCCTTCCGCGCGGAAGCGAGGCGTTGTTCCTGCTGCAGAGGATCCGCGACGAGGCGCACCGCTTCGCCATCACCTTCCAGCGCCAGAAGCGCCGCTCGGACATCGGGACCGTACTCTCGGAGATCCCGGGACTCGGGCCTGCCCGCTCGAAGGAGCTGCTCCGACACTTCGGTTCGGTGGCGCGCCTGCGGGCCGCCGACGCCGCCGAGGTGGCCGAGGTCCGCGGGATCGGCCCGCAGCTCGCGGAGTCCATCGTCGGTAGGCTGGCGGAAGGGCGACGGGAAGACGAGGTATGAGCGACGGCACCGACGGGCGAGAAATGCTCATCGTGACGGGCATGTCCGGCGCGGGGCGTTCGACCGTTGCGAACGCCCTCGAAGACCTCGGCTGGTATGTCGTCGACAACCTCCCGGCCCAGATGCTCCGTCCGCTCGCGGACCTCGGCGCCCACACGGGGGAGGCCATCCCCAAGATCGCTGCCGTGATCGACGTGCGCGGGGGGCGCCTGTTCGCCGACGCGCAGCAGATCGTCACCGAATTGCGTGCCGCCGGTCGGGCGCGTGTGATCTTCCTCGACGCGAGCGACGATGCCCTCGTGCGACGGTTCGAACAGGTGCGCCGACCGCACCCCCTCCAAGGTGACGGAACCCTGCTCGACGGCATCCTGGCAGAACGCTCGCGGATGTCGGGTCTGCGCGAGCAAAGCGACGTGGTGATCGACACGTCCGAGATCAACATCCACCAGCTCGCCACGCGGGTCGCCGAGCTCTTCGGTGAGGAGTCCGCCCCGAGCGTCAAGCTCACCGTCCTGAGCTTCGGCTTCAAGTACGGGCTGCCCGCTGACGCCGACATGGTGGCGGACATGCGGTTTCTGCCGAACCCGTTCTGGATCGGCGAACTCGCCCCCCTCACGGGCCAGGACCCGCGGGTGCGGGACTACGTGCTCGCCCAAGAAGGCGCATCCGATTTCATCGCGAGCTACCTGGGTGCGCTCGGTGCGGTGATCGACGGGTATCGGCGCGAGAACAAGCACCACGCTACGATCGCTATCGGATGCACGGGCGGCAAGCACCGCTCGGTGGCGGTCGCCGAGGAGGTGGCGCGCCGGCTCCGCGAACTCCCCGGGGTCTCTGTCGCGGTGCAGCACCGTGATCTGGGGCGCGAATGAGCGGGCAACCCGCTACCGAACAAGAACGAGGGATGAGCGTGTGGCACTGACGGCGGACGTCAAGGAAGAACTCGTCGTCGTCGAGGTCGGCAAGACCAGCATCCGCGCGGCCGAGCTGGCGGCTCTGCTTCGCTTCTCCGGCGGCCTCCACATCATCTCCGGTCGCATCGCGGTCGAGGCGGAGCTCGACACCCAGGCGGTGGCGCAGCGCGTCCGCCGCGATCTCGCAGAGCTGTACGGCGTCCGCTCCGAGGGCAAGGTCATCGGAGCCGGCGGGCCGAACAAGAGCGTCAGCTATGTCGTCCGCGTGGTCGACGGGGGAGAGACGCTCGCTCGCCAGACGGGCCTCCTGGATGCCCGCCGTCGGCCCGTCCGCGGTCTGCCGAACCGACTCACCACGGGCTCCCGCGACGATCTCGCCGCCATCTGGCGCGGCGCGTTCCTCGCCCGCGGCTCCCTCACCGACCCCGGCCGTTCGGCCGCCCTCGAGGTGACCTGCCCCGGCAATGAGGCCGCGATGGCTCTCGTCGGCGCGGCGGGCCGGCTCCAGGTCTCCGCGAAGGCGCGCGAGGTGCGCGGCGTGCACCGTGTCGTCATCCGCGAGGGCGAGGCGATCGCCGCGATGCTGCGCCTCATGGGCGCCGACAAGGCCGTCACCGCGTGGGAGGAGCTGCGCCAGCGCAAGGAGGTCCGCGCGACGGCGAACCGGCTCGTGAACTTCGACGACGCGAACCTCCGACGCTCCGCACAGGCGGCGGTTGCGGCCTGTGCACGCGTCGAGCGAGCACTCGAGATCCTCGGCGACGAGGTCCCCGTCCATCTGCGCTACGCGGGCGAGCTCCGGCTCGGGCATCGCGACGCGAGCCTCGACGAGCTCGGTCACTTCGCCGATCCGCCGATGACGAAGGACGCCGTCGCGGGCCGCATCCGTCGACTGCTCGCGATGGCCGACAAGCGGGCCGTCGAACTCGGGGTGGAAGGCACCGATGCCAACCTCCCGCCCGAGTTCGAGGACTGACCCCCAGACCCCAAGAAGGAAAGAAGGAGAACCATGGCCGTCTACACGCTCCCGGAGCTGTCCTACGACTACGCAGCTCTCGAGCCGCACATCAGCGCCCGGATCATGGAGCTGCACCACTCCAAGCACCACGCGGCCTACGTCGCGGGCGCGAACACCGCGCTCGAGAAGCTCGCCGAAGCGCGCGAGTCGGGTGACTTCACGAACGTGCCGAAGCTCGAAAAGGACCTCGCCTTCCACCTCGGCGGGCACGTCAACCACTCGATCTTCTGGAAGAACCTCTCCCCGGAGGGCGGCGACAAGCCCACCGGCGAGCTCGCGGCCGCGATCGACGAGTTCTTCGGCTCGTTCGACGCATTCGTCGGGCACTTCAGCGCCGCGGCCAACAGCCTGCAGGGGTCGGGTTGGGCGGTTCTCGCCTGGGACCCGATCGGGTCGCGCCTGCTCATCCACCAGCTCTACGACCAGCAGAACAACACCCCGCTCGGCATCACCCCGATCCTGCAGCTCGACATGTGGGAGCACGCGTTCTACCTCGACTACGTGAACGTCAAGGCGGACTACGTGAAGGCGTTCTGGAACATCGCCAACTGGGCCGACGCCTCCGCTCGCTTCGAGGCCGCGCGTTCGAGCGCTGCGGGCCTCCTGCTACTGTCGTAATCGGCATCGCGGCCGGGATCTCATCGATCCCGGCCGCCTCCACCTTTCCATCGCATATCGCGCTTCGCGCACGCAGCTAGGAGACAATGTGTCCGTCCGGATCGGCATCAACGGCTTCGGTCGTATCGGTCGCAACTACTTCCGCGCCGCCCTCGCCCAGGGCAGCGACCTCGAGATCGTCGCGGTCAACGACCTCACCGACAACAAGACGCTCGCCCACCTGCTGAAGTACGACTCGATCACGGGTCGCCTGGGCGCCGACGTCGAGTACGACGACGAGCACATCGTCGTCGACGGCACGTCCATCCGGGTGTTCGCCGAGCGCGACCCCGAGGCGCTTCCGTGGTCCGACTACGGCGTCGACATCGTCATCGAGTCGACCGGTCGCTTCACGAAGGCGGCCGACGCGCGCAAGCACATCGACGGCGGCGGCGCGAAGAAGGTGCTCATCTCCGCGCCCGCGACCGGCGAAGACGCGACCTTCGTGATGGGTGTGAACGAGGACAGCTACGACCCCGCGGCTCACCACATCATCTCGAACGCCTCCTGCACGACGAACTGCCTCGCCCCGCTGGCGAAGGTCTTCAACGACAACTTCGGGATCGAGCGCGGTCTCATGACCACGGTTCACGCCTACACGGCCGACCAGAACCTGCAGGACGGCCCGCACAGCGACCTTCGTCGTGCACGTGCGGCCGCCGTCAACATCGTCCCGACCTCGACCGGTGCCGCCAAGGCGATCGGCCTCGTGCTGCCGGAGCTCGTCGGCAAGCTCGACGGCTTCGCCCTGCGCGTTCCGGTCCCCACCGGCTCGATCACCGACCTCACCGTGACCGCCTCCAAGTCGGCGAGCGTCGACGAGATCAAGGCCGTCTACAAGGAGGCCGCCGAGGGCAAGCTCAAGGGCATCCTCAAGTACACCGAGGACGAGATCGTCTCGAGCGACATCGTCACCGACCCGCACTCGTCGATCTTCGACGCCGGTCTCCTCCGCGTCATCGGCGACCAGGTCAAGCTGTCGTCCTGGTACGACAACGAGTGGGGGTACTCGAACCGTCTCGTGGACCTCACCGAGTACGTCGCAGAGCGCCTCTGAGCGCGATGACCCTCCGGACGATCGAGAGCCTCGCCGACTCACTCGGCGAGGAAGGTCTCGCGGGAAAGGTCGTGCTTCTTCGCTGCGACCTGAACGTCCCGCTCAAGGACGGCGTCATCACCGACGACGGACGTGTTCGTGCGTCGGTGCCGACGATCCAGGATCTGCTCGCGCGCGGCGCCAAAGTGGTCGTGATGAGCCACCTCGGTCGCCCGGAGGGCGCACCCGATCCCAAGTACTCCCTCGCGCCGGTCGCGGTGCGCCTGGGGGAGCTCTTGGGCGTCGACGTCGCGTTTTCGCCCGAGACCATCGGTGAGACGGCGGCCGGCGTGGTCGAGCAGGCCCCTACCCCTGGTGTGGTCCTCCTCGAGAACCTCCGGTTCCACCCGGGCGAGACCTCGAAGTCCGATGAGGAGCGCGCCGCGTTCGCGGCCGAACTCGCGGCCCTCGGCGATGTCGTCGTCTCGGACGGATTCGGTGTCGTGCACCGCAAGCAGGCGAGCGTCTACGACCTCGTCTCCTCGCTGCCGAGTGCCGCGGGTCACCTGATTGCCGCCGAGCTGGACGTGCTCGACCGGCTGACCGAGTCGCCCGAGCACCCTTACACGGTGGTTCTCGGCGGTTCGAAGGTCTCCGACAAGCTGGGCGTCATCGGTCACCTGCTGCCGCGAGTCGACGCGCTTCTCATCGGCGGCGGGATGCTGTTCACCTTCCTCGCCGCGCAGGGGCATCGGGTCGCATCGAGCCTTCTCGAATCCGATCAGCTCGAGACCGTGCGCGGCTATCTGGCGGAAGCCGAGGAGCGCGGTGTGGATCTCGTGCTCCCGACGGACGTCGTGGTCGCTTCCGGCTTCGCGGCCGACGCTGACCACGTCGTGACCCCGGCTGACGCGATCGAGGACACTCCCTACGGAGCGAGCGGCATCGGCCTCGACATCGGTCCCGACACCGCGGCAGCGTTCGCAGAACGCGTCCGCGGGTCGAAGACCGTTTTCTGGAACGGCCCGATGGGTGTGTTCGAGTTCCCGTCCTTCGCGGGCGGCACGCGCGCGGTCGCCGAGGCCCTCACCGAGGTCGACGGCCTCGGCGTCGTCGGCGGGGGAGACTCCGCCGCAGCGATCCGGCAGCTGGGCTTCGCTGACGCCCAATTCGGCCATGTCTCGACGGGCGGGGGCGCGAGCCTCGAGTTCCTCGAGGGCAAGAAGCTTCCCGGACTGGAGGTCCTCGGATGGCAGTGACAACGGGCGATACCCGCATTCCGTTCATCGCCGGCAACTGGAAGATGAACCTCGACCACTTGCAGTCGATCGCGTTCGTGCAGAAGCTCGCGTGGACGCTCCGTGACGCCAACCACGACTTCGGCGATGTCGAGGTCGCGGTCTTCCCGCCGTTCACGGATCTTCGCTCGGTGCAGACCCTGGTCACGGCGGACGACCTGCAGATCCGCTTCGGTGGGCAGGACCTCTCGGCGCACGACTCAGGTGCCTACACGGGAGAGATCTCGGGTGCTTTCCTCGCTGCACTGGATGCGGCGTACGTGATCATCGGGCACTCCGAGCGCCGGCAGTACCACGGTGAGACCGACGAGCTCATCTCAGAGAAGGTCGCGGCGGCGCATCGCCACGGGATCGTCCCGGTGATCTGCGTCGGCGAGACGGCCGAGGATCTTGAAGAGCACGGTCCGAGCGCCGTCCCGGTCGCGCAGCTGCGCACCGCTCTCGAAGGCGCGGTTCGCGGCCAGGAGATTGTCGTCGCCTACGAACCCGTCTGGGCGATCGGATCGGGACAGGCCGCCACGAGCGCTCAGGCGCAACAGGTGTGTGCGGCGCTGCGCGAGTTGCTCGTCGAGGTGCTCGGCGACGAGGCCGCGGCCGCCACCCGCATCCTCTACGGCGGATCCGTGAAGGCGGCGAACATCGCGGGCTTCCTCAAGGAGCCGGACGTCGACGGCGCGCTCGTCGGGGGTGCGAGCCTGCAGCTCGAAGAGTTCGCGAGCATCGTCCGGTTCAAGAGCCACGTCGGCACGCTCTGACACCATCCCGGCGGGCCTCGCCTATACTGATCCTCGGCTCTTCAGCCGACCCGAAAGGCTTTTCATGGACGTTCTCTGGTCGATCGTGCAGGTCGCATTCCAGATCGTGCTCGGCATCACCAGTCTTCTGCTGACCCTTCTGATCCTCCTGCACCGCGGGCGGGGCGGCGGGCTGTCGGACATGTTCGGCGGTGGCGTCACGAGCAACCTCGGCGCGTCGGGAGTTGCCGAGCGCAACCTCAACCGCATCACGGTCGCTCTCGGCCTGGTGTGGTTCTTCTCGATCGTGGTCCTCGGCCTTCTCACCAAGTTCGGCGTCGGCGTCGCCTGACGCCCGCGAGAACCACCACCCTTACCACCCCACCACCACGAGGAGACACCATGGCATCGGGCGGCAGCGCCATCCGCGGATCCCGCGTCGGATCGGGACCGATGGGAGAACAGGACCGGGGCTACCACGCAGACCGGGTTGCGATCTCGTACTGGGACGCGAAGGGCAACGAAACGGTCCGCTATTTCGCGGCAAACCTCCCCGACGAGGAGATCCCCGACGTCATCGACAGCCCGACCACGGGTCTTCCCGCCGGTCGTGACAAGTCGAATCCGCCGGAGCTTCAGAAGACCGAGCCCTACAAGACGCACCTCGCGTACGTGAAGGAGCGGCGCAGCGATGAGGAGGCGGCGCAAATCCTCGAGGATGCGCTGCACCAGCTGCGCACGCGTCGCGGCACCGCCTGAATCGGTCGCTGAGCGGCAGGCCGACGGCCTGAGTGCCTCAGCTCTGGACGTCGTGCGCGGCGGTCCAGAAGCGCTCGTGGATGAGCAGGTTGTCCGGAACCTCGGCAGCCGCTTCCCGATCTACGAAGAAGACCGTGCGCTTGCGTCCCTGAACACCCGCGACGGGAACGTCGTTGGGGTTCGCGTCGGCCAGGGCGAGCCCCAGAGCTCCCGCCTTGTCGGGGCCTGCCATCACAAGCCACACGCGCTCGGATGCGTTGATCACGGGAAGCGTCAACGTCAGTCGCTCGGGCGGGGGCTTCGGAGAGTCGGTCTCCGGAAGCACCACACTCTCCGTGTCGCGCACGGCGTCGTGGTCCGGGAACAATGACGCGACGTGACCGTCGGGCCCGACCCCGAGGAACGTGAGGTCGAAGACCGGGGTGCGGGCGCCCTCCGGCGCCGCGGCCGCGAGATCAGCGGCGTACGACGCGGCAGCCTCCTCGATCGTCGCGTGCTCACCGACGGCGGGGAAGGCCTTCACCTGGCCGGGGGAGAGCTCCAACGCGTCGAGCAGCGCACGGCGCGACTGGGTCTCATTGCGCTCCGGATCTCCGGACGGAAGGTAGCGCTCGTCGCCCCACCAGAAGGTGATCCGCGACCAGTCGACCTTGTCGACGTCCTTGTCCTCACGCACTGCGGTGAGCACGTTCTCTCCCATGGAGCCGCCCGTCAGAACGACGTGCGCGTGATCCTTCTCGTCGAGGGTCTCGCGCATGCGCTTGATGAACCGCATCGCGACCGCCGCCGCGAGTTCGGCCTTGTCGTCGTAGACCCGTACGCGTCGTTCGGTCACGCTGGTCACTTCCCTTCGGGTGCGGCTGTCTCGGTGTTCTCGAGCAGCGCGAGCCCCTTCTGGACGACTTCTCCGAAGAGGTCGTCGGGATCGAGCCTACGCAATTCCTCCGCGAGGCAGTCGCGGAGGCTGCGCCGGGGGAGCGAGATGTCGTGCGTGGGCTGGTTCGGCTGAACAAGCGTCGCGACGTTCGGCATGGTGCGCTCGAGCTCGACAGCTCCGCTTGCACGCTCCAGACGAACCCCGTGAATGCCACTCGAGCCGAGGGCCGGCTTCGTGATCTCGAGCGAGACCGGAACCTGCAGCTGCAGCCGCAGCCAGGCGGCGAGCAATTCCGTCGAGGGGGAGTCCGCCGCACCCGACACCGTCACGGCGGTGACCGGCTCGTAGGGGGGTTGATCGAGCACGGCAGCGAGCTGAGCGCGCCAGAGGGTCAGACGGGTCCACGCGAAGTCGGTGTCGCCCGGCTGGTACCCGCGCCCCAGGAGCGCAAGCGCCGCCACCGGATCCTCGGCCGAGGCGGCATCCGTGATCCGTCGCTGCGCGATGCGCCCGAGAGCCGAGACGCTCGGAGCCGCGGGCCCCTCGCTCGGCCACCAGACGACCACGGGAGCGTCCGGCAGCAGCAGGCTCGTGACGAGCCCCTCCTCGTCGGACGCGGCGTCCCCGTAGGCACGAAGGACGATGACCTCGCTTGCGCCGGCGTCGCCTCCGACCCGGATCTGGCCGTCGAGGCGGGGTGCCTCGTCGGATCCGTCCTTCTCGGGGCGACGGGACAGCACGATCACACGCATCGGATGTTCACGCGAGGCGTCGTTAGCGGCCTCGATGGCCTCCTCCTCCTCGCCCAACGGAGTCGCGATGATGAGGGTCAGCACACGACCGAGGGCAACAGCGCCGCCCTCTTCGCGGATCTTCACGAGCGCCTTCGACAGCGCGCTCGTAGTGGTGTCGGGCAGATCGACGATCACGATTCTCTCCAGATCAGGGACGACGCCAGATGCGTCCGTCGCGTGCCAGCAGCTCGTCGGCGGAATCGGGACCCCAGGTACCCGGCTTGTACTGCTCCGGCTGTCCGAGCGTCGCCCAGTAGTCCTCGATCGGGTCGAGGATCTTCCAGCTGAGCTCGACCTCCTCGTGGCGAGGGAACAGCGGCGGGTCTCCGAGAAGCACGTCGAGAATCAGTCGCTCGTAGGCCTCGGGGCTCGCCTCGGTGAAGGCGTGCCCGTAACCGAAGTCCATCGTCACGTCGCGCACCTGCATACCGGCGCCCGGCACCTTCGACCCGAAACGGATCGTGACGCCCTCATCCGGCTGCACACGGATCACGAGCGCGTTCTGACCGAGAGCGGACGTCTGCGACTCGGCGAAGAGGTATTGAGGAGCACGCTTGAAGACGACGGCGATCTCGGTCACTCGACGCCCGAGGCGCTTTCCCGCACGCAGATAGAACGGCACTCCGGCCCACCTGCGCGTGTTGATCTCGAGCTTGAGCGCGGCGTAGGTCTCGGTGACGGACTCCGGGTTCATGCCGTCTTCGTCCAGGAAGCCGGGCACCTTCTCGCCACCCTGCCATCCACCGGCGTACTGGCCTCGTGCCGTCGCGGTGGAGAGGTCCTTCGGCAGCTTCACTGCCGAGAGAACCTTCTCCTTCTCGGCCCGCAGATCGGATGCATCGAACGAAACCGGCTCCTCCATCGCGGTGAGTGCGAGGAGCTGAAGCAGGTGGTTCTGGATCACGTCACGGGCGGCACCGATGCCGTCGTAGTAGCCGGCACGGCCTCCGACGCCGATGTCCTCGGCCATCGTGATCTGCACGTGGTCAACGTAGTTCGCGTTCCAGATGGGCTCGTACAGCTGGTTCGCGAATCGGAGCGCCAAGATGTTCTGGACCGTCTCCTTGCCGAGGTAGTGGTCGATCCGGAACACGGAGTCAGCGGGGAACACCGATTCCACCACGTCGTTGAGCTCGCGTGCGGAGGCGAGGTCGTGCCCGAACGGCTTCTCGATCACGACACGGCGCCAGGTGCCGTCTGTCTGCCGGGCGAGCCCCGAGCGCCGCAGCTGCTCGGTGACCAGGGGGAAGGACTTCGGCGGGATCGACAGGTAGAACGCGTGGTTGCCCATCGTTCCCCGGTTCTCGTCGAGCTCGGCAAGCGTCGAGGTCAACCGGTCGAACGCCTCGTCGTCGTCGAACTCGCCCTGCACGAAGCGGATGCCCTGCTTGAGCTGCCGCCAGACGTCCTCGTCGAAGGGGGTACGCGCATACTGCTTCACCGCGTCGTGGACGACCTTCTCGAAGTCCTGGTCTTCCCAGTCGCGCCGGGCGAAGCCCACGAGGGCGAAGCCCGGGGGGAGCAGCCCGCGGTTCGCGAGGTCGTATACGGCGGGCATGAGCTTCTTGCGCGACAGGTCGCCGGTCACGCCGAAGATGATGAGGCTCGACGGACCTGCAATGCGGTTGAGGCGGCGATCCGACGCCACCCGCAGCGGGTTCGCCCCGGGACGGATCTCGACGGTCATCGCGCGAGCAGGCCGCGAAGCACGGATCCGGCCGCGACGACGTCGCCGACGACGAGTGTCAGCACGGGTCGACCGTGGTCGGCCAGCACGCTCGCGTCACCAGCCGACTGAGCCTGGATGAGCTGGCCGAAGGTGAACGGGCGGTCCGGGATCACGAGGTCAGCATCGGCCGACGGGTCATCCACGAGCTGCAGGTAGACCCCGTTGGCGGGTCCGCCCTTGTGGTACTGACCGGTGGAGTGGAGGAACCGGGGGCCCCATCCGAACGTCACCGGGCGACCGGTGCGGGCCGAGAGAAGTGCGCGAAGCTTCTCGAGCTCCGGATGCGCCGGACGGTCGAGGTAGGCCTGAACCGACAGGTAACCGTCATCCGGCAGCGTCGCGAGCAGCGCGTCGAGAGCAGCCTCGACCGTGGTGACGCCGTCGAGGTCGAGTTCGAGTGCGCGGACACCGATGCCCTGGTCCGTGAAGGCCGGGGCAGCGGGCGGCTGAAGATCGTCGATGAGCGCGCGGGCCGCAGCCTTCGCCGACTCGACGTCGGGCTGGTTGAAGGGGTCGATGCCGAGCAGACGCCCGGCGACAGCGGTCGCGTACTCCCAGACGAGCAGCTGCGCGCCCAGGGTTCCCGCGATCTCGATCTCGCCGTCGGCGACCTCTTCGGTCGCTCGGGCGTCCTTCACGAGACGCACGATCTGCAGATCGGACGGCAGGCTCGAGAGCTCGGGGGCGTCCTTCTCAAGAACGACCGGCAGGATTCCCTTGCCGGACTTGCCGGTCGACTCCGCGATGAGCTGCTCGACCCAGTCGCCGAAGCCGACGATGTGGGTGCCGTCGGAGACGATGCCCAGCTTGTCCTTGAGCGGCTTGGTGCCGGCAATGGCGGCACCGAGCACGAGTCCCGGGTTCGACTCGGAGTCGAGCGCCAGCTCCAGGCTGACCGCCTCCGCCTCATCGAGGAGCTCGGCGATGTCCACGCCTGCGAGCCCCGACGGGACCAGCCCGAACGCGGTCAGCGCCGAGTAGCGGCCGCCGACGTTCGGATCCGCATTGAAGACGCGGTAGCCGTCCGCACGAGCCGAGGAGTCGAGAGGCGAGCCGGGGTCGGTCACGATGACGATGCGCTCGGTCGGGTCGATGCCCGCCGCCTCGAATGCGGCGGCGAAGACGCGCTTGTGGCTGTCGGTTTCGACCGTCGAGCCCGACTTCGACGACACGACGACCGCGGTGCGAGCGAGGTCGCCCGCGAGGGCGGCGCCGACCTGGGCCGGGTGGGTGGAGTCGAGCACGACCAGCTCGACACCGTAGGTGCGGGTGATCACCTCGGGCGCGAGCGATGAACCGCCCATTCCGCCGAGAACGATCCGGGTCACTCCCTTGGCCGCGAGATCCTCGCGCAGCGCGAGGATGTCGTCGACCAGGCCCCGCGACACGGCGACGGCCTCGGTCCAGCCGAGCCGGATGGCGGCCTCGGCTTCCGCCTCAGCACCCCAGAGGGTCGGGTCCTGAGCGGTGATGGCGCCGGCGACCCCGTCCGAGACGAGCTGCGGAACCACCCGCTCGACCGCCTCCGCGGCGGCCCCCGTGGCCGCGATCGAAACGGTCACTTCGCCGCCTCCAGCGCCGCCGTCACGGTGTCGAGCAGTTCGTTCCACGAGACGACGAACTTCTCGACGCCCTCGCGCTCGAGCACCGCGGTGACGTCGTCGTAATCGATTCCCACCGCCGCGAGCTGGTCGAGGATGCCCTGAGCCTCGGCATACGATCCCGTGACCGCGTCGCCGTGGAGCGGCGCGTGATCGAACGTCGCCTCGAGCGTCTTCTCGGGCATCGTGTTCACGACGCCGGCGACCGCGAGCTCGGTGACGTAGAGCGTGTCGGGGAGCGACGGGTCCTTGACACCGGTCGACGCCCAGAGCGGCCGCTGAACGTTGCCGCCCGCGGCCAGGAGCGCCTTCGCACGATCGGTCGCGAACTCCTCCTCGAACAGCTGGTACGCGAGCTGCGCGTTCGCCACGCCTGCCTTGCTCTTGAGTGCGAGCGCGTCATCGGTGCCGACGGCGTCGAGTCGCTTGTCGATCTCGGTGTCGACGCGCGACACGAAGAAGGAGGCCACGGAGTGGATGGTCGAGATGTCGATCCCGGCCGCGTGCGCCTTCTCGAGGCCCGCGAGATAGGCGTCGATGACGGCGCGGTGGCGGTCGAGGCTGAAGATCAGGGTCACGTTGACGCTGATGCCCGCGCCGATCACCTCGGTAATCGCCTCCAGGCCCTCGATCGTCGCCGGGATCTTGATCATCGCGTTCGCGCGGTCGACCTTCGCCCAGAGCTTCTTGGCCTCGGCGATCGTTCCGGCTGCGTCGTGGGCCAGACCCGGCTCCACTTCGATCGACACGCGACCGTCGAGTCCGCCCGTCGAGGCGTAGACCGGCGCGAAGATGTCCGCGGCGGAGGCGACATCGTCGGTCGTGATCTCGAAGACCGCGTCCTGGACGCTGGTGCCCGCCGCGGCGAGCTGCGCCACCTGCGCGTCGTAGGCCTCGCCCTTGGCGAGCGCCGCCGCGAAGATCGTCGGGTTGGTGGTGACCCCGACGACGTCGCGGTCGGCGATGAGCTTCTCGAGCCCACCGGATGCGATTCGTTCGCGCGAGAGGTCATCGAGCCAGATGCTGACGCCGATCGCGGAGAGCGCGGCAGTGGGGGAGCTGGTGTCGGACATAGTTGTGGATCTTCTTCCGTTGAGGGGTACGGGTCAGGACGCCGCAGCGGCGAGCGAGTCCTTCGCGGCGGCCACAACGGCCTCGGTCGTCATGCCGAACTCGTTGTAGAGGGTCTTGTAGTCGGCGGATGCGCCGAAGTGCTCGATCGAGACCGAGCGGCCGTGGGAACCGAGGTACGGCGCCCACGTGAGTGCCAGCCCCGCCTCGACCGAGACGCGCGCGGTGACGGAGGCCGGAAGCACCGACTCGCGGTACTCGGCGTCCTGCTCGGCGAACCACTCCTGGCTCGGCACCGACACGACGCGGGCGTTCACGCCTTCGCCCCGGAGCGCCTCGCGCGCGTCGAGCGCGATCTGCACCTCGGATCCGGTCGAGAGCAGGATCACGTCGGGCGCACCACCGGGCGCCTCGGCGAGCACGTACGCACCACGCGCCACGTGCGAGGCCGACGCGAGAGTGTCACCGTCCGCGACTCCCGTACCGCGCTCGAACACCGGCAGGTTCTGCCTGCTGAGCGCGATGCCCGCGGGGGCGTTGCGACGCTCGAGGATCGTCTTCCATGCCCACGCGACCTCGTTGGCATCGGCGGGGCGCACGATGTCAAGACCCGGAATCGCGCGGAGGGCCGTGAGCTGCTCGATCGGCTGGTGCGTCGGGCCGTCCTCGCCGAGCGCAACCGAGTCGTGGGTCCACACGAAGATCGACGGGATCTGCATGAGTGCCGCGAGACGCACCGCGGGGCGCATGTAGTCGCTGAAGATCAGGAAGGTGCCGCCGAACGCGCGCGTGTTGCCGTGCAGCACGATCCCGTTGAGGATCGCACCCATCGCGTGCTCGCGGATGCCGAAGTGCAGCACCCGGCCATAGGGGTCGCCGCTCCACTCGTGAGTCGAGTGCTCGGTCGGGATGAACGACTTCGCACCGGCGATCGTGGTGAGGTTCGACTCGGCGAGGTCGGCGGAGCCTCCCCACAGCTCGGGGATGAGCTCGCCGAGCGCACCCAGCACCTTGCCCGATGCTGCGCGCGTGGAGACGTCCTTGCCCGCCTCGAACACGGGGAGCGCCTCCTCGATGCCCTCCGGAAGGCGACCCGACTGAATGCGGTCGAAGAGCTCCTTGCGCTCCGGGTTCGCGGCGGCCCAGGCGTCGAACGCCTTCTGCCACTCCGCCCGGGCGGCGGCGCCGCGCTCCACCGCACCGCGCGTGTGCTCGATGACCTCGTCGGCCACCTGGAACGTCTGCTCGGGATCGAAGCCGAGGACCTCCTTGAGGCCCGCGAGCTCCTCCGCACCGAGCGCGGATCCGTGGATCTTTCCGGTGTTCTGCTTCTTCGGGCTCGGCCATCCGATGATCGTCTTCAGGATGATGAGGCTCGGCTTGTCGCGCTCGCCCTGGGCCGCGACGATCGCGTCGTGCAGCGCGTGGACGTCCTCGACGTACTGGCCCGTCTTCTTCCAATCGACGACCTGAACGTGCCAGCCGTATGCGGCGTAGCGCGCCGCCACGTCCTCGGTGAATGCGATGTCGGTGTCGTCCTCGATCGAGATCTGGTTCGAGTCGTAGATCGCGATCAGGTTGCCGAGCTTCTGGTGGCCGGCGAGCGAGGAGGCCTCACTGCTCACGCCCTCCTGAAGGTCGCCATCGCCCGCGATCACGTAGGTGTAGTGGTCGAACGGGCTCTCGCCGTCGGCGGCATCCGGGTCGAACAGCCCACGCTCGAAGCGCTGGGCGTATGCGAATCCGACGGACGAGGAGATGCCCTGACCGAGCGGACCGGTCGTGATCTCAACCCCGTCGGTGTGTCCGTACTCGGGGTGACCCGGCGTCTTCGAACCCCAGGTGCGCAGAGCCTTCAGGTCGTCGAGCTCGAGGCCGTAGCCGGCGTAGTAGAGCTGGATGTACTGGGTCAGCGAACTGTGACCAGCCGACAGGATGAAGCGGTCCCGACCGACCCACTTCGGGTCGCTCGGGTCTTGACGCATGACCTTCTGGTAGAGGAGGTAGGCCGCAGGGGCGAGGCTCATCGCCGTTCCCGGGTGTCCGTTCCCCACCTTCTCAACGGCATCGGCCGCCAGAATCCGGACAGTGTCCACTGCCTTGTCGTCGAGTTCGTCCCAGGAAAGTGCTGCCACTGAATGTCGACCTTTCGAATGCGGGGCAGCGAGACGCGCCCCAGGTTGTGTCCGCCCACCGAATTCGGACTTCGACGGCGCACCGCGCGCCAACACCATCGACATGTGGAGGATGGGGGATCGCCGCGCGGTCGGCGGGCATTTTCGATCATAGCGAGTGGCCCGTGAGCGTGCGGGCACACGCCCGAGCACCGGACGGGTCCGGCCCCGACGTAGACTGATCGGAGCCGAGCAAACCGAGGAGCCATGCAGCAATCCGCCCAGAGCCTCTCCGCGTCGGCGTCCCCGGAAGAGGCGGACGCGATCGCGCCGGTGGCGATGACCTTCGGCCGCAAGGTGCGCGCCTATGTCGCGCTCACGAAGCCGCGTGTCATCGAGCTTCTGCTCGTCACCACCGCACCCGTGATGGTGCTCGCGGCGCACGGACAGCTCGATCTGCGCTTCCTCGGTCTGGTGTTCGCCACGCTGGTGGGCGGCGCACTCTCGGCTGCGAGCGCCAACGCATTCAACTGCTACATCGATCGCGACATCGATCGCCTCATGAAGCGCACGCGCAATCGCCCGCTCGTCACCGGCGAACTGAGCCCGCGCGAGGCTCTGGCCTTCGCGTCGATCGCCGGCGCCGTGTCGATCGCGATCCTCGGGGTGTTCACCACCTGGCTCGCCGCGGCGCTGTCGCTGGCCGCCATCGCGTTCTACGTGCTCGTCTACACGCTCGTGCTCAAACGACGTACTCCCCAGAACATCGTCTGGGGCGGCGCCGCCGGGTGTATGCCGGTACTCATCGGCTGGGCAGCGGTGACCGGGTCGCTCAGCTGGACCCCTGTGATCCTCTTCGGCATCGTGTTCCTGTGGACGCCGCCGCATTACTGGCCGCTGTCGATGCGATACCGCGAGGACTACGCAGCGGCCTCGGTTCCGATGCTCGCCGTCGTGCGCGGTCGAACCGCCGTCGGCCTCCAGGTCGTGCTGTACGCGTGGGCGACGGTCGTCTGCTCACTGCTCCTCGTCCCGCTCGCCCCGATGGGCGTGGTCTATGCCACGGTCGCAGCTCTCTCGGGAGCATGGTTCCTGGTGGAGGCCCACCGCCTCTACGCCGCGGCGATCCGCCCCGGCGCCGTGAAGCCCATGCGCGTCTTCCACGCGAGCATCACCTATTTGACGCTGGTGTTCATCGCGGTGGGCATCGACCCGCTCGTGTTCGTCCCACTTCCGTTCTGAGCATGGCGCTGCGCACTCCGCTCGCCTGGGCCGCCGACCGCTGGACGCTCGGGTCCCGCGCACTCCGTTGGGGCACCACCGCGTCGCTCGTCGCGAGCATCCTGATCGTCCTCGGCGGTGTGACGGTGCGGGTCACCGGTTCCGGGCTCGGATGCCCGACCTGGCCGACCTGCACGGAGGACTCGCTCGCCGCGACCCCTGAGCTCGGGATCCACGGCGCCATCGAGTTCGGCAACCGCCTGGTCACGGTCCTCCTCATCGTCGCCGTGGGATGGGCGATCGTCGCCGCGCGCCTGCAGCGGCCGCGGGACCGGACGCTCACGCGACTCGCGTGGTCGATGTTCTGGCTCGTGATCGCGAACGCCGTAGCGGGCGGCATCACGGTCTGGGTCGACCTCAATCCGTGGGTGGTCGCACTGCACTTCGTCCTCGCGATGGGCCTGCTCGCGTGTGCGACCTTCACCTGGCACCGAGCCCGCTGGACCGGGGGAGACGGCCCGCGCCCTTCTGCGGCCGCACGATTTCTCGCCTGGTCGATCGCCGTCGGGGCGGTCGGCCTCGTGGCGACGGGCACCCTCGTCACCGGATCCGGTCCGCATGCGGGCGACTCCGACGAGGTGCCGCGCATGGGTTTCGACTGGACGGTCGTGGTCGTCGCCCACGGCACCGTCGCGGTCGTGGTGCTCGCACTCGCGGTCGCCCTCGCCTTCCGCCTGCGAGGCGAGGACGGCGGCCGTCTCGCGCTGGGACGCGTCGGGGTGTTCCTCGTGGTGCTGCTGGCGCAGCTCGCGCTCGGCACGACGCAATCGCTCATCGGGCTGCCGGAGCTGCTCGTCGCGTTGCACGTCGTCCTCGCGGCCCTCGTCTGGGTCGGTGCGATCCGGGTGCTCCTCGATACGGATCCACGACTGTTCGCCGTGCGCGAGCATCAACTCGTGGGCGATCCACGCGCGACCGTACCCAGCCTCTGAGCAACGCGACACTGTAGGATCGAGACCGCTGATCGCGGGATCGTGCATGCGGAGACGATGGGGCCGCCGCAGGCGGTGGCTCGGGACGATCAGCACCGATTAGCCGACACGAGCGGAATGGTTCGCTTCGGTGGAAGAGAGGTAGCCCCATGTCAGATGTGCTCATCGACCGTCCGGAACTCGCGAGCCTCGGGCAATACGAGTTCGGCTGGGCCGACTCGGATGCGGCTGGAGCGTCAGCCCGACGGGGCCTCAACGAAGAGGTCGTGACCGACATCTCGCTCCTCAAGGGCGAACCCGAGTGGATGCTGAAGAACCGCCTCAAGGCTCTCAAGCTCTTCCAGATGAAGCCGATGCCCACCTGGGGCGCCGATCTCTCGGGGATCGACTTCGACAACATCAAGTACTTCGTGCGCTCCACCGAGAAGCAGGCGGCGACCTGGGAGGACCTCCCGGAGGACATCAAGAACACCTACGAGAAGCTCGGTATCCCCGAGGCGGAGCGTCAGCGACTGGTCGCCGGCGTGGCCGCCCAGTACGAGTCCGAGGTGGTGTACCACCAGATCCGCGAGGATCTGGAGGCGCAGGGCGTCATCTTCCTCGACACCGACACCGCGCTGCGCGAGCACCCGGAGTTCTTCGAGGAGTACTTCGGCACGGTCATCCCCTCGGGTGACAACAAGTTCGCTGCGCTCAACTCGGCCGTGTGGTCAGGCGGGTCGTTCGTATACGTCCCGAAGGGCGTCCACGTCGAGATCCCGCTCCAGGCGTACTTCCGCATCAACACCGAGAACATGGGCCAGTTCGAGCGGACGCTGATCATCGCCGACGAGGGCTCGTACGTGCACTACATCGAGGGCTGCACCGCTCCGATCTACAAGTCCGACTCGCTGCACTCGGCGGTCGTCGAGATCGTGGTGAAGAAGAACGCCCGCGTGCGATACACGACGATCCAGAACTGGTCGAACAACGTCTACAACCTCGTCACGAAGCGTGCGATCGCGCACGAAGGCGCGACGATGGAGTGGATCGACGGGAACATCGGCTCGAAGGTCACCATGAAGTACCCCTCGATCTTCCTCGTGGGCGAGCACGCCAAGGGCGAGACCCTCTCGGTGGCTTTCGCGGGCCCCGGTCAGCACCAGGACGCCGGCGCGAAGATGATCCACATGGCGCCTTACACGACGAGCTCGATCGTCTCGAAGTCGATCGCCCGCGGTGGCGGACGCGCGGGATACCGCGGCGAGGTCCGGGTGGCCGAGAACGCGCATCACGCCGCGAACACCGTGCGCTGCGACGCGCTGCTCGTCGACACGATCTCGCGGTCGGACACGTATCCGGCGATCGACATCCGCGTCGACGACGTCCAGCTCGGGCACGAGGCGACCGTCTCGCGCGTGAGCGAGGAGCAGCTGTTCTATCTGCAATCACGCGGCATGCCGGAGGACGAGGCGATGGCGATGATCGTGCGTGGCTTCATCGAGCCGATCGCACGCGAGCTGCCGATGGAGTACGCCCTCGAACTCAACAAGCTCATCGAGATGAGCATGGAAGGCAGCGTCGGATAAGTGAGCACTCCCGTCCAGACTGAACAGCACGGCCTGACGGAGCATTCGCACGGAGGATGGGGACAGGTTCCCGTCCAGACCCGTTCGGAGCGCTTCACGTCGACAACGCCCGACGAGTTCCCCGCTGTGACCGGGCTCGAGGCGGAGTGGAAGCTCACCCCCGTCGACCGCGTCCGTTCCCTCATCGATGACCGGCTCGACGGCGCGCCCTACCCCGTCCTCTACCCCGAGGCCGTGGGCACGAGCGTCGAGTGGGTCGACCGCTCTTCGGAGCTCGTGGGTACCGCAGGCATCCCGGAGGAGCGGGCCGCCGCGAACGCGTGGTCGAGCTTCGAGAAGGCGCTGCACATCGCGATCGACGGCGAGGCCGAGGTTCTGACGGTGTCCCGCGCCGATCTCGGCGACTCGCCTCGCGCGGCCCACACGATCGTGACCGCCGCGAGTGGATCGAGCGGCCTCGTGGTCCTCGACAGCCGCGGCAGCGCTCGGCTCTCGGAGAACCTCGAGATCGTCCTGGAGGACGGCGCCAACCTCACGGTGGTGTCGTTGCAGGAGTGGGACGACGAGTCGCTCCACCTCGCGAGCCAGTTCGCTCGGATCGGCCACGGTGCGTCACTCACGCACATCCTGGTGAGCCTCGGCGGGTCCGTCGTTCGGGTGAACCCCTCCGCCCACCTCGCGGAGGAGGGCGCCGAGGCCGAGCTCCTGGGCGTGTACTTCGCCGATGCCGGCCAGCACCTCGAGCAGCGGGTCTACGTGAACCACGACGCCCCGCACACGCGGAGCCGCGTCACGTACAAGGGCGCGCTGAACGGGGCCGGTGCACGCACGGTCTGGGTGGGCGACGTCCTGATCGGACGCACGGCCACCGGTACCGACACGTACGAGCAGAACCGCAATCTCGTGCTTTCCGACGGCACCCGGGCCGACTCGATCCCGAACCTCGAGATCGAGACCGGCGACATCGAGGGCGCAGGACACGCTTCCGCGACGGGACGTTTCGACGACGAGCAGCTGTTCTACCTGCAGGCGCGGGGCATCCCGGAGGATGAAGCGCGTCGGCTCGTGGTTCTCGGCTTCCTCGGCGAGATCGTGCAGCGCATCGGCGAGCCGGCACTCGAGGCGCGACTGCTGGAGGCGCTCGAGACCGAGCTGGCGGCGACCCGATGAGCTCCCAGCGGGTGTGCGCGGTCGACGAGCTCTCGCCGTCCGAGGCGAAGCGCGTCGTGCTCGATGGAACGCCGATCGCGGTCGTCCGAGATTCGGCGGGCGAGGTGCACGCCATCGGCGACACCTGCACGCACGGCGACATCTCGCTCTCAGAAGGTTTCGTCGAGGATGACACCCTCGAATGCTGGGCGCACGGGTCACGCTTCTCGCTGACCACGGGCAAGCCCCTCAGCCTGCCGGCCTACGAGCCGGTCCCCGTCTTCGCCGTCGAGATCGTCGACGGCGACGTATACATCGATCCCGAGCGCCGCGTCGTCGGCGCCTAGAAGGCACAGGTAATAACTATGAGCACCCTGGAAATCCGCGATCTTCGCGTCAGCATCGAGACCGATCAGGGCACGAAGCACATCCTCAAGGGTGTGGACCTCACCATCAACGAGGGCGAGATCCACGCCGTCATGGGCCCCAACGGCTCCGGCAAGTCCACGCTCGCGTACACGATCGCCGGCCACCCCCGGTACACCGTCGAAGGGGGATCGATCTCCTTCGACGGCCAGGACGTGCTCGCGATGAGCGTCGACGAGCGCGCACGCGCCGGCCTCTTCCTCGCGATGCAGTATCCCGTCGAGATCCCGGGCGTCACGGTGACCAACTTCCTCCGCACCGCGAAGACCGCGATCGAGGGCGAGGAGCCCTCGATCCGCCACTGGGGCGCGACCGTGAAGGACGCGATGGGCAAGCTGCGCATGGATCCGTCGTTCGCCGCTCGCAACGTCAACGAGGGGTTCTCGGGCGGAGAGAAGAAGCGCCACGAGATCCTGCAGCTCGAGCTGCTGAAGCCGAAGTTCGCAGTGCTCGACGAGACCGACTCCGGCCTCGACGTCGACGCACTGAAGATCGTCTCGGAGGGTGTGAACCGCGCCCACGACGAAACCGGCCTGGGTGTGCTGCTCATCACGCACTACACGCGCATCCTGCGCTACATCAAGCCGGACTTCGTGCACGTGTTCGTCGACGGCCGCGTCGCGGAGGAGGGCGGCCCGGAGCTCGCCGAGCGGCTCGAGGACGAGGGCTACGACCGTTACCTCGTCGCCCAGGCATAACGGCACCGAGCCGCGTACCCTGGACCCATGCCCACTTCGCTCGAGCCCGCGCTCTTCGATCGCGTCGAAGACGGTCTGAAGGATGTCATCGACCCCGAGCTCGGTGTCAACATCGTGGACCTCGGGCTCGTCTACGACCTCGCCTGGGATGACGAGAACGACGCTCTCATCATCTCGATGACCCTGACCTCCGCGGGCTGCCCGCTCACCGACGTGATCGAGGAGCAGACGGCTCAATCCCTCGATGGCATCGTGGAGCGCTTCCGCATCAACTGGGTGTGGATGCCGCCGTGGGGCCCCGAGCGGATCACCGACGACGGCCGCGACATGATGCGTGCGATCGGCTTCTCGATCTGATCGAACGACGACCAGCTCCACGCGAAAGGCCCGGGATCTCTCCCGGGCCTTTCGCGTGCGACGTGGGTCAGTCGGCCGAGCGACGAGCCGCCAGCTTGTCCGCACCCCACCACGCGGCGGGAAGCAGGAGGGCGGCGATGACGGCCTTGATGATGCCGCCGACGATGAAGGGGTAGACACCCCACTCGAGCGCCTCGGTGAAGCTCGCCCCGAGCACGACCGCCAGCCACGGCACCCCGATGGCGAACACGACGAGCGATCCGCCGATGAAGGTCGCGAGCGCCTTCAGGAACTTGCGGTCCCAGGTGCGCTCCGAGAGCCACCCCACGAAAGCAGCGGCGGGGATGAAGCCGATGATGTACCCGAAGCTCGGAGCGGCCACCGCCGCGAGACCCGTGAGGTGCGAGCCGTCCGGGTTCGGTGCGTAGAAGGGGAGACCGGCGAAGCCGAGGATCATGTAGAGGAGCAAGGCCGAGCCGCCGCGTACCGCGCCCAGGGTCGCGCCGACGAGGAGCACCGCGAGAGTCTGGCCCGTGATCGGCACGGGCCACAGCGGAATCTCGACCTGAGCGAGCAGGGCCGTGAAGAGGGCTCCGCCGACCACGAGGGCGATGTCGGTGACGATGCCGCGCGGGATCACGCGATCGGCGAGAACGAGACGGGAAGACGGGGAGATCGCGGTCATGGTGTCCTTCGGTCGGTCCGATGCGGAATGGGCGCGCACGCCCTCCGGTTAGACTAGCGGGCCGGCGTATCCGCCCCACCTGTTCCCATCCTCCCGAAGAAACGGACCCCTTCTGTGCTCGCCGTGCATGATCTCGAGATCCGCGTCGGCGCACGCCTCCTCATGGAGAACGTGGCCTTCCGCGTCGACGCGGGCGACAAGATCGGCCTTGTGGGTCGCAACGGTGCCGGCAAGACGACGCTCACCAAGACGCTCGCGGGGGAGACCCTGCCGAGCGGAGGGCGGATCGACCGGACAGGTGAGATCGGATACCTGCCCCAGGACCCGCGGTCCGGCGACCCGGAGGACACCGCACGCACCCGGATCCTCGACGCGCGCGGGCTCGGTCACGTGGTCGCCCAGCTGCGGCAGGCGACTCTCGACATGGCGAGCACCGATGCCTCGGTCAGCGAGGCCGCGATGTCGCGATATGGACGGCTCGAGGACCGCTTCCTCTCGCTCGGCGGGTACGCCGCGGAGGCCGAGGCGGCCGCCATCGCCTCGAACCTCGCTCTGCCTGATCGGATCCTCGACCAGCAGTTGAAGACGCTCTCGGGCGGGCAGCGACGCCGGATCGAGTTGGCTCGCATCCTCTTCTCGGGCGCGGACACGATGATCCTCGATGAGCCGACCAACCACCTCGACGCCGATTCGGTCGTGTGGTTGCGCGAGTTCCTGAAGACCTACCCGGGCGGAGTCATCGTGATCTCGCACGACGTCGATCTCGTCGAGGAGGTCGTCAACAAAGTCTTCTACCTCGACGCGAACCGTCAGGTCATCGACATCTACAACATGGGCTGGCGGCACTACCTGCGCCAGCGCGAGGCCGACCAGGAACGCCGCAAGAAGGAGCGCGCCAACGCCGAGAAGAAGGCGACCGCACTTCAGACACAGGCGGCGAAGTTCGGCGCCAAGGCGACCAAGGCTGCCGCTGCGCACCAGATGATGGCCCGCGCGGAGAAGCTGCTCTCGGGCCTCGAGGACGAACGCCAGGTGGATCGCGTGGCGAAGCTCCGGTTCCCGGACCCCGCCCCCTGTGGCCGCACGCCGCTCAAGGCGGAAGACCTGTCGAAGTCGTACGGATCGCTCGAGATCTTCACCGCCGTCGATCTCGCGATCGACCGGGGCTCGAAGGTCGTCGTCCTCGGGCTCAACGGCGCGGGCAAGACGACGCTGCTGCGCATCCTCGCGGGAGTCGACCGCGCCGACACGGGTCACGTCGAGCCCGGTCACGGTCTCCGGATCGGCTACTACGCCCAGGAACACGAGACGATCGACGTGAAGCGCACCGTGTTGCAGAACATGGTCGCTGCGTCTCCCAACCTCACCGAGACCGAGGCGCGGAAGGTGCTCGGCTCATTCCTCTTCACGGGCGACGACGGCCACAAGCTCGCCGGAGTGCTCTCCGGCGGCGAGAAGACGCGTCTCGCGCTCGCGATGATCGTGGTCTCGGGGGCGAACGTGCTGCTGCTCGACGAGCCGACGAACAACCTCGACCCCGCTTCGCGGGACGAGATCCTCGGTGCTCTTGCGGGATACACCGGGGCCGTCGTGCTCGTCTCGCACGACGAAGGCGCGGTGGAGGCGCTCAATCCGGAGCGCGTCCTGATCCTGCCGGACGGCGTCGAGGACCACTGGAACCCGGGCTACGCCGAGCTCATCTCGATCTCGTAGCGCGGGGTCAGCGCTCGAGGCGGTCGAGGATCGCGTCCTCGACGTCTGCATCGGCGTGCTCGCGTCGAGGGGCACGCGCCGCCGCCTGCTCCTCGGCCGGCAGCGCCGCGATCCGCCGCTCCCGCCGCCACGCCCAGAACAGTCCGACGAAGGCGAGCACGCCGAACGCGATCCACTGCAGGGCGTAGGAGAGGTGGGGCCCCTCGTCCTCAGCCGGACGCTCGGCCGCGAGCGGCGCAACCGCCGGCGCGGGGTCCTCGCTCACGAGCGCGCCGTAGGCGGACTCGTACGTCGCTGCGTCAAGGTCGTCGAGCATCGTCGGAACGTGGATCGAGGGGATCTGCCCGTCGGGGGCGCTGCGACCCGGCAGCTCGGGCTCCGAGGGTCGCAGCCGCGCGACGACCTCGACGTGCCCGGATGGCGGCGTCGGCACCGCATCCGGCAGCGCGTCTTCGCCGTCTCCGAGCGGGAGCCACCCGCGGTCGACGATCACCACTGTGCCGTCGTCCTGCAGAAGAGGAATCAGCTGCTCGAATCCCGGTGAGCCATTCCGCACACGATTGCGGACGAGCACCTGGTCCTCGGCGAGATACTCACCCTGGAGCACGACCGGCGTCCACTCGGCATCGACGTCCCAGACATCATCCGGGAGAACCTCTGCGATCGGACGCGGATCGGCGTCGTAATTGGCCTCGATGCGAGCGATCTCGGAAACCGCCTCGGCCCGTCTCGACCACTGCCACCACGAGAGCAACCCGCAGGCGAGAGCGAAGACGATCGTGAGCGCAAGGTAGGCGCCCCAGCGGCGCCACCCCACGACGGGCGCGGTGACGGACTCGCTCATGCCGGGTCCGGCACACTCTCGAGCGGGACATCGACCGCCGAGACGGCGACCGGGAACCCGCGACTCGAGAGATACGCGGCGAGTGTCTCGCGATGCGTCGGGCACGCCAGCCACACCTTCACGCGTTCCGGCCCGTGGATGCGAGGGTTCCGCCAGTTCACCCGGAACTCGGCCCCCGCGGTGCATCCGGCCGAGGAGCAGCGCATCCCCGGATCGCCGATGCCGATCACTGTCCGGCCTCCTCGCCGTCCTGACGCACGACCGCGCCCGGACGTGAGACGGAACTCCTGCGCATTCCTCCCGCGGTGTTCGCCACGATCACCGCGAAATACGGCAGGAAGATCGCTCCCGCGGCGGGCAGGAGGAGCCACCAGCCCCGTACGAAGATGCACAGCACGAGGCAGATCACGCGGATGCCCATCATCACGAGGTAGGTGATCGTGCGGAATCGCCGCTCGGCCTCGGGGGACTGCGGTAGCTCGGTAACCGTGTGGACGGTGCGACGACTGGCGATGAATCCAGCCTACGCGTCTCCGCCGGTAGGCTCCTGAGTCATGACTTCACGCACCGTCCTCGTCACCGGCGGCAACCGCGGTATCGGCTATTCGATCGCCGCCGAGTTCATCGCCCAGGGCCACCGGGTGGCCGTCACCGCTCGATCCGGCGAGGGTCCGGAGGGCGCTCTGACGGTGCGGGCGGACGTCACCGACGCCGCGTCCGTCGATGCCGCGTTCACCGAGGTGGAGCAGAAGCTCGGACCCGTGGAGGTGGTGGTCGCCAACGCCGGGATCACGCGCGACACTCTGCTGATGCGCATGAGCGACGAGGACTTCACCGAGGTGCTCGACACGAACCTCTCGGGCGCGTTCCGCGTGGTGAAGCGTGCGTCGAAGGGGATGCTCAAGGCCCGCTTCGGCCGCGTCGTGCTCATCTCGAGCGTCGTGGGGCTGCTCGGAAGCGCGGGCCAGGTGAACTACGCCGCGTCGAAGTCCGGCCTCGTGGGCATCGCGCGGTCGCTCACCCGCGAGCTCGGCGCGCGCGGCATCACCGCGAATGTCGTCGCCCCGGGTTTCATCGAGACCGACATGACTGCGGAGCTGCCCGAGGAGCAGCAGAAGCAGTACCTCGCCCAGATTCCCGCCGGCCGCTTCGCCACACCGACGGAGGTCGCGCGCGTGGTCACGTGGTTGGCCTCCGACGACGCCGGGTACATCTCGGGCGCCGTGATCCCCGTCGACGGCGGCCTCGGGATGGGCCACTAGCTCCGCGGCAGGCCCATCAGGGGCAGCAGCATCGACAGGTCGCGCACGTCGAGCAGCACGTCCGCCACATCGCGGACCGGGGCCTTCGCATCGAACCCCACTGAGAGACCAGCAAGCGCCATCATGGGCAGGTCGTTCGCACCGTCGCCGACCGCGAGCGTCTGAGCGAGCGGGATGCCGTGCTCGTCCGCCCACTCGCGGAGCGCATCCGCCTTCGCGGGCGCGTCGATCACGGGCGGGACGACCTGACCCGTCAGCACGCCATCGGCGATCTCGAGACGATTGGCGCGCCAATGGTCGAGCCCCAGATGCGCCGCGAGCGGGTCGATCACCTCGTGAAAGCCCCCCGACACGACGGCGACCTTGCCGCCTGCGCGATGCACACCGTCGACCAGTTCCGGCACGCCGCGAGTCACCGTGATCCGGCGCCCGACCTCCGCGAAGACGGACTCCGGCAGACCCGCGAGCGTGGCGACCCGTTCGCGCAGGCTCTCGGCGAAGTCCAGCTCGCCGTTCATGGCACGCAGGGTGACCTCCGCCACAGCGTCGCGGGATCCGGCGGCGTCGGCGAGGAGTTCGATCACCTCGTCCTCGATGAGCGTGGAGTCGACATCGAGCACGACGAGGAAGCGGGCCATGGGGGCGAAGATCTCCGAGCTCGTGAGGGGGTGAGGCGCGTCAGTCGACGTGGACGCCCTTGCCCACGACCGTGATGCCCGACTCGGTCACCGTGAAGCCGCGGAGGCGATCCGCGTCGTGGTCCACACCCACACTCGCGCCGGGTGCGACGACGACGTCCTTGTCGAGAATAGCGCGCTGCACCGTCGCGTCTGCGCCGATCGTCGCCCGCTCGAACACGACCGAATCGGTCACGTGCGCGCCCGAGTCGATGCTGACCCACGGGCCGAGCACGACGCGCTCGATGTGCCCACCCGACACGACGCATCCGAGCGACACGATCGAATCGATCGCCGTGCCGATCTGGTCCCGCCCGTCGCGCACGAACTTGGCGGGGGGCGAGTTGAGCTGCTGGCTGTAGATCGGCCAGTCCCTGTTGTAGAGGTTGAACACCGGGAGCGCCGAGATGAGGTCCTGGTGGGCCTCGAAGAAGGAGTCGATCGTCCCCACGTCGCGCCAGTAGAAGCGGTCGCGATCCGTGGAACCGGGCACCTCGTTGCGATTGAGGTCGTAGACGGACGCCTCACCGCGCGCCACGAAATCGGGCACGATGTCCCCGCCCATGTCGTGGTTGGAATCGGCGCGCGCCCCGTCGCGCTGCACGGCGTCGATCAGCACGTCGGCATCGAAGACGTAGTTGCCCATCGAGGCGAGGATCTCGCCGGGGGAGTCGGCGAGCCCGACGGCGTCCTTCGGCTTCTCGAGGAAGGCGGCGATGCGGGTCGGGTCGGACTCGTCGACCTCGATCACCCCGAACTGGTCGGCGAGACCGATCGGCTGCCGGATCGCCGCGACGGTGACTCCTGCGCCCGACTCGATGTGCGCCTGGATCATCTGGCTGAAGTCCATGCGGTAGACGTGGTCCGCACCGACCACGACCACGATGTCGGGCTTCTCGTCGAGGAGCAGATTCAGGCTCTGCAGGATCGCATCCGCCGAACCCGAGAACCAGCGCTTGCCGAGGCGCTGTTGAGCGGGGACGGACGCCACGTAGGCGCCGAGCATTCCCGGGAGGCGCCATGTCTGCGAGACGTGTCTGTCGAGCGAGTGCGACTTGTACTGCGTGAGCACGACGATCTGCTGCAGCCCCGAGTTGATGAGGTTCGAGAGTGCGAAATCGATGAGACGGTAGCCCCCGGCGAAGGGGACCGCGGGCTTGGCGCGGTCGGCGGTGAGGGGCATCAGTCGCTTCCCCTCGCCGCCGGCGAGGACGATGCCGAAGATCTTGGGCGCTGTTGCCATGGATCAACAGTAGGCGAGCACAGGGGGGTGTACTAGCGTCGACAGGCATGCGAGTCGATGTTCTGAGCCGTGAGTATCCGCCCGAGGTCTATGGGGGAGCGGGAGTCCACGTGGCAGAGCTCGTCGCGGCACTCCGGCGCGATGTCGACGTCGTCGTGCGGTGCTTCGGCCTTCCTCGCGACGAGGCGCACAGCTACGCCTACCTCGTGCCTCCGCAGCTCACCTCCGCCAACCCGGCCCTCGCGACTCTCGGCGTCGACCTGCAGATGGCGCAGGACGTCGAGGGCGCCGACATCGTGCATTCGCACACCTGGTACGCGAACGGCGCCGGCCACCTCGCGAAGCTGCTGCACGGCATCCCGCATGTCGTGACCGCGCACTCGCTCGAGCCGCTGCGCCCCTGGAAGGCGGAGCAGCTGGGCGGCGGATACCGTATCTCGAGTTGGATCGAGAAGACGGCCTTCGAGGCCGCCGACGCGGTCATCGCGGTGAGCGCCGGGATGCGCGCGGACATCCTGCGGAGCTACCCCGCGATCGAGCCGGATCGCGTGCACGTCGTGCACAACGGCATCGACCTCGAGCGCTGGAAGCCCGTGAACGACGCGGAGGTGCTCGCCCGGCACGGCATCGACCCCGAGCGACGCTCGGTCGTCTTCGTGGGCCGCATCACGCGGCAGAAGGGCCTGCCGTACCTGCTGGAGGCGGCCCGCCGCCTGGATCCCGACGTGCAGCTCGTGCTCTGCGCCGGGGCACCCGACACGCCCGAGATCCTCAACGAGGTCCAGCGCGGCGTCGCCGTTCTGCAGCAGGAGCGCGATGGCGTCATCTGGATCGAGGAGATGCTTCCGCAGCCCGACCTCGCGGCGATCCTCACTTCTGCCACGGTCTTCGTGTGCCCCTCCGTCTACGAGCCCCTCGGCATCGTCAACCTCGAGGCCATGGCCTGCTCCGTCCCCGTCGTCGGCACGGCGACCGGCGGGATCCCGGAGGTCGTCGCCGACGGGCTCACCGGCCGCCTCGTGCCCATCGAGCAGGTCGACGACGGCACCGGGACTCCTGTGGATCCGGAGCGGTTCGTCGCGGACCTGGCGCGCATCCTCGGCGAGGTCCTCGCCGATCCGACGGCGGCACGTCTCATGGGCGAGGCGGGGCGCCTGCGGGCCGAGGCCGAGTTCAGCTGGGCGTCGATCGCCGAGCGCACCCGGGCGGTCTACGACCTCCTTCGCGGCTAGGCTGGCAGCATCATGGTGCAGGTGCTGCAGCTGGACGACGTCTCGGTCGTCCGCGACGGGAACACGATCCTCGACCACATCGACTGGACGGTCGAGTCCGACGAACGATGGGTGGTGCTCGGCCCGAACGGGGCGGGCAAGACCACCCTCCTCAACATCCTCTCCGCACATCTGCACCCCACCTCGGGCGTCGCCACGGTGCTGGGGGAGCGACTCGGGAAGGTCGATGTGTTCGACCTCCGGCCGCGCATCGGTTTCGCCTCGACCGCGATGGCCCGCCGCATCCCGCGCGACGAGACGGTCTTCGACGTCGTGCTCACGGCGGCGTACTCGGTGACGGGACGCTGGCGCGAAGAGTACGAGGATGTCGACGCGCGTCGCGCGGATCGTGTGATGCGCGAGTGGCGCCTCGACGCACTGCGCGACCGCCGTTTCGGCACGCTGTCGGACGGCGAGCAGAAGCGCGTGCAGATCGGCCGCTCCGTGATGACCGATCCCGAACTGTTGCTCCTCGACGAGCCGGCCGCGAGCCTCGACCTCGGATCGCGGGAGGAGCTCGTGCAGTTGCTCGGCGAGTACGCGGCGACCGCCGAGGCGCCGGCGATGATCATGGTGACCCACCACGTGGAGGAGATCCCTCAGGGCTTCACACACGCCCTCCTACTCGCGGACGGGCGCGTGCACGCCGCGGGTCCCCTCTCCGAGGTGATCACAGGAGAGCGTCTCTCGGAGGCCTTCGGGATCGGCCTGGTCGTGTCCACGAGCGAGGACGGCCGTTTCGCCGCACGCGCTCGACACTCCTGAGTCGTCTGCTAGAATCGACAGTCGGCCCATCGGCCCGCGAACTTTCCAACCATCCGACTGAGGTACCTCATGAAGACCGACATCCACCCCGACTACCAGGCGATCGTCTTCCGCGATCTGGCGAGCGGCGAGACCTTCCTCACCCGTTCGACTCTCACGAGCGACAAGACCATCGAGCTGGACGGTGAGACCTACCCGGTCGTGGACGTCGAGATCTCCTCCGCCTCGCACCCGTTCTACACGGGCAAGCAGCGCATCCTCGACAGCGCCGGTCGCGTCGAGAAGTTCAACACGCGCTACAAGAACTTCGGCAAGTAAGACCTGAGTTCCACCTGCTGCGTCGGCCTCGTCCATTTTGGACGGGGCCGACGTGTTTTTCTGTGAGCCGTCGGCGCGGAGCCGCGTGACGCGCTCGCTCGATCAGATGCCGAGCAGTTGCGCGCGCCGGCGCTCCCAGAGGGGCAGCAGTTCGTCGCGGGTCAGCGGAGCCACCTCGACGCCGTCCAGATCGAGATCCGGGTCGTCGATCCAGCGGAGCTCCTCGATCTCGCCCGCCGCAGTCACGTCGCCCTCGATGGAGAGAGCGAAGACGGCGGCGAGGACGACGGTGTCCTCCTCGTTGGCCGCGATCGCGCGAAAGAGCCCCAGGTACTCGGCCTGATCGATGTCGAGCTCGACGCCGATCTCTTCGGAGAGCTCGCGGGAGAGCGCCTCGATCGCGCTCTCGCCCTCTTCGATCTTGCCGCCCGGCTGCATGAAATGCACCGTGCCCGCCTTCCGCACGAGAAGCGAACGACCGTCGGGGTCCATGACGATCGCTGCCGCGATCCTCAGCACGCTCGGACGGGCGGCCGGAAGATCTACCTCGGCATCGGGAGTCTCCAGGAGGTCGTCGCTGTCGGCGGTGTCGGGCTGATGCTGATCGGCCTGCTCAGGACGCGGCGGCTCGTCGTCCCAGAGGGGCGCCGGTGACGTCGCCGTCGGGAACCTGTCGAGCGGAGGCGCGCCCGCCGACGCGAGCTGCCGCGGCGGCGCCGGCGGCGCAGCGAGCTGAAGACCGAGCGGCCTCGTGAAGTCGATCACAGGCACACGCCCCTGCCGGGGCTCGAGCGGCGGGATGGGCTGCGTGTCACGATACGCGCCCGGGTGCGCAGGGTACTTCACAGGCCACGCCGTGGATGCTGTGAAGGTCTCGTCGCCCTTCTGCCGCCGGATGTAGTCCTGGAAGCGTGCCGCCTGCTCCGCGTACCAGACCCCCTGCCGACCGTGGAGATCGTCGATCGGAACGTCCAGCTCTGCGGGGAACGCGCGCAGCAGCGCTTGCGCGACGCGGCCCGCGGCGATCGCGTCCGCTCCCGCGTCGTGCGCGTCGTCGAGCTGCACCCCGTACAGGGCGGCTGCCACCTCGAGCGTGCGCTTGCCCTTGCGGTAGCGGTCGACAGCCTTGTCGAGCACGAGCGGATCGATGATCGGAGAGGGATCCTCGAGCGGGACCAGCTCGTTGCGGCGGCACTCCCTGTCGAGCAGCGACAGGTCGTACGGGGCGTTGTAGACGACGACAGGGACGCCGAGCCCGAGGAGCGCGCGGAGGGTCTGGGCCACCTCCGCCACCACGACCTGGGTCGGTCGGCCCTCGGCACGCGCACGCTCGGTGCTGATGCCGTGCACAGCCGACGCCGCCTCGGGGATCTCCACCTCGGGATCGGCGAGCCAATCCCAGCGCCGGACGACCTCGCCGTCGGCGTCGAGCACCGCGATGCACGCGGTGACGATGCGGGCGTCCTCCACATCGACGCCCGTCGTCTCGAGGTCGAAGACCGCAAGACGGTCCGCCCAACTACTCATGGCCGCAGCCTAGAGGTGAGGGCCGACGCCGCTCAGAAGGCGCGCGGAAGCGCAGAACGGGGCTCACCGAGGTGCAGCCAATAGAAGTTCTGAGTCGCGAGGGTGAGGGTCACCACACCATCGTCGCCGACCGTCGGGAACTGCCCGCCGCCGAAGAGGTCGAACAGCGCGACCCCCTCGTCTCCCTCGAGATCGATCGAGACCGAGACGGGGTTGTGCGAGAACGAGAACACGCACAGCACCCGCTCCGGTGCATCGCCGAACTGGGTCCCGGAGCCCTCGTACTCGCGCACGAACGCGAGCACCGACTCGTGGTTCGTCCGGAGAACCCTGATGCCGCCCAACCCGAACACCGGATGCGCCTTTCGCACGTGGATCACGTTGCGGATCCAGTGCAGCAGGGAGCGGGACTGGGCGAGCTGCGACTCGACGTTCACGAGCGTGTAGTTGTACACGAGCGACTGGACGACCGGCAGATAGAGCTTGCCGGGATCCGCCGTCGAGAAGCCCGCGTTGCGGTCGGGCGTCCACTGCATCGGCGTGCGAGAGGCGTCGCGATCCGGAAGCCAGATGTTGTCGCCCATGCCGATCTCGTCGCCGTAATACAGGAACGGCGACCCCGGCAGCGAGAACAGAAGCGCATGCGCGAGCTCGAGCTCCGCGCGCGAGTTGTCGAGCAGAGGCGCGAGACGTCGACGGATGCCGACGTTGACGCGCATCCGCGGGTCGTAGGCGTACCAGCCGTACATCGCCTGCCGGTACTCCTCCGAGACCATCTCGAGCGTCAGCTCATCGTGATTACGGAGGAAGACACCCCAGCCCGCGCCGGGCGGCGTGTCGGTGGTCTCGGAGAGCACGCGCATGAGCTCCTGCGCGGACTGCGAGCGCAACGAGTAGAAGATGCGGGGCATCACCGGGAAATCGAAGGCCATGTGGCACTGCGGGCGCTCCTCGGTGCCCATGAAGTTCACGACCTCGGCGGGCCACTGGTTGGCCTCCGCGATCATCACGCGGCCCGGGTACTCCTCGTCCATCATGCGGCGCACGGCCTCGATGAACTCGTGCGTCTCGGGCTCGCCCTCGCCGCTGCCGTCCTCCGACTCGTAGAGGTAGGGGATCGCGTCGAGACGGAAGCCGTCGACCCCGAGGTCCATCCAGAACCGGATCACCTCGAAGACGGCATCGTGCACGGCGGGGTTGTCGTAGTTGAGGTCGGGCTGGTGCGAGAAGAACCGGTGGAAGTAGAACTGGCGACGCTCGGCGTCGAAGGCCCAGTTCGAATCCTCGTAGTCCGTGAAGATGATGCGGATGTTGGGGTAGCCCTCGTCGGTGTCACGCCAGACGTAGAAGTCGCCGTAGGGCCCGTCCGGATCGGTGCGCGACTGCTGGAACCACTCATGCTGGTCGGAGGTGTGGTTGAGCGGCAGGTCGATAATGATGCGCATGTTGCGCTCGTGGGCCTTGGTGACGAGCTCGCGGAATTCCTCGAGGGTGCCGAACTCGGGCAGGATCTGCCGGTAGTCCGAGACGTCGTATCCGCCGTCACGAAGGGGCGACTGGAAGATCGGCGGGATCCACAGCGCGTCGACGCCGAGCCACTGCAGGTAGTCGAGCTTCGAGATCAGCCCGCCGAGATCGCCGGAGCCGTCGCCGTTCGAGTCGACGAATCCCCTCACCATCACCTCGTAGAAGACCGCGCGGCGATACCAGTGCGGGTCGAGGGCGAGACCGGGCAACGTGATGGGTGCGGTGAACGTCACAAGGAAAGTCTGGCATCCCCGGAGCCGGCGAGCCGCCTAGAATCGCACAGATGGCCGTCCCCACCCCGCACGCCGAGGCACTCGCCCGGGTCCCGGTCCGTGAAGGCGAGGCTCAGGTCCTCGGCTCCACGACCCGCTACCAGGACTACGGGCCCCGCGACGCCGAGGTCGTACTCGTGCTCGTCCACGGCTACCGGGGCGACCACCACGGACTGGACCCGGTCGTCGCATGCCTCAACGGCATCCGAATCATCAGCCCTGATCTGCCGGGGTTCGGCGACTCGACCCCCCTCACCGAAGCGCCGCACTCGGTCGCCGGCTACGGTCGCTGGCTCGCCGCGTTCCTTGAGGCACTCGACCTGCCCACGACTCCCGTCGTGCTGGGGCATTCCTTCGGATCGATGATCGTCTCGCACGCTGTCGCCGACGGGCTCGTGAGCCCGCGCGCGGTCGTCCTCGTGAATCCGATCACGAGCGACCCGCGGAGCGCCGCAGGCCGAGGTATCACAGGGCTGACGCGCGCCTTCTATGCCGTGAGCGGAATCCTGCCGGAGCGCGTAGCGCGGGCGTGGCTCGGGAGCCCGGTGATCGTTCAATTCATGAGCATGTCGCTCGTGACCACTCCGGATCGGGTCCTGCGACGGTGGATCCACGAGGAGCACCACCGGTATTTCAGCGCTTTCTCGGACGCCACGACGGTCCGCGAGGGATTCCGCGCGTCGCTGTCGACGCACGTGGGCGAGGCCGCCGAGCGGGTGGAGGTGCGCACCCTCCTCGTCTCCGGCGAGGCGGATCGCATCGCGCCCGTGACCGGTGCTCGCGCAACGGCCGCGCTCTTTCCCGACGCGAGACTCGTCGTGATCCCGAAGGTCGGCCACCTCGCGCACTACGAGGCCCCGGACGCGATCGCCGATGCACTGCGCGACTTCTTGGCGGAACTGCCTGCGGAGCCCGCGAGGTGAGGATCCTCGTCGACTGCCGGTACGTCCGCTTCGAGCGCCACGACGGCATCAGCCGCTACACGGCACATCTCGTCGAGGCGCTTGCCCCGCTCGCCGCGCGTAGCGGTCACGAACTGGTGATGGTCATCTCTGACGAACGCCAGCTCCCGATGCTGCCGGAGCTTCCGTGGCGGCTCGCGAGCGACCCGACGAGCCCACGCGAGCTCACCATCGCGCGACGCCTCAACGCCGAATCTCCCGACGTGCTGTTCAGCCCGATGCAGACCATCGGATCGTGGGGACGCCGCTACGGGCTCGTGCTCACGCTCCACGACCTCATCTACTACCGCAACCGAACACCTCCGCGGGATCTCGCGTGGCCCATCCGAATTCTGTGGCGCCTGTACCACCTCGCCTGGTGGCCTCAGCGGATGCTGCTGAACCGCGCCGACGAGGTCGCAACCGTCTCGGCCACTACACGCGACCTGATGCGCACGCACCGTCTGACCGATCGGCCCATCACGATCGTCTCGAATGCCGCCGACCCCGTGCCGGACGTCGAACGCGCCCGTCCGGAGGATCGCGAGCTCGTCTACATGGGCTCCTTCATGCCGTACAAGAACGTCGAGACTCTGGCACGCGCCCTCCACGAACTGCCCGGCCATCGCCTCCACCTGCTGAGCCGGATCGGCGACGCCGATCGGCGGCGCCTTGAAGCCCTCGCACCCTCCGGAGCGCTCGTGGTGCACGACGGCGTCACCGACGAGGAGTACGGCGAGCTGCTCGATCGTGCCACGGCGCTCGTCACGATGTCGCTCGACGAGGGGTTCGGACTCCCGCTCGTTGAAGCGATGGTGCGCGGCACACCGGTGGTCGTCTCGGACATCCCCATCTTCCGCGAGATCGGGGGAGGGGCGGCCCTCTATGCCGACCCGCACGATCCGGGAAAGGTGGCCGAGGCCATCCGCGCGCTCGACGCGGAGGGCGAGTGGGAGCGGCGCTCCCGGCTGTCGCTGAGGGAGGCACGCCGGTTCGACTGGAATGCGTCGGCAGTGGCTCTCCTCGAGATGCTCGAGCGAGTGGGACGCGGCCGCGCTACCCGGTGACGCGAGTCACGGTGCCCCCACTGCGGGCGACCAGCTGGCTGGGTTCGATCGCGAACACCGATGAGGAACTCCCTGCGGCCGCCCACACGATGGGGAGCTTGAGGAGGTCCTCGTCGACGACGGTCGTCAACGACGTCGCATGAGCGAGCGGCGGGACGGCCCCGATCGAGAACCCCGTCGCCTCTTTCACGAGCCGCGCATCCGCCTTGCCGAGAGTGCCACCGAGTGCGCGTCCGAGCGCAGCCGTGTCGACCCGATTCGCACCCGACACCAGGACGAGGATGGGGGCGTCATCGAGCGTGAAGACGAGGCTCTTGACGATCGCGGCGACCGGACAGCCGAGCGCCGCCGCTGCGTCGGCTGCCGTGTGAGTGCCCTCGGGGAACTCGCGCACCTCGATCTCGAGCCCGAGCGCAGAGAGCCGACGGGCGTATTCGTCCGCCGCCGATCCGGCCGCCATCAGGCGCGCCCCGCGACGAGCTCGCCGTCGTCGTCCTGCGCCTCGACCGCGTTCTGCGTGTCGAGGTCCTCACAGCCGGGGAGGAGCGACGCATCCTCGAGCGGGTCGTCGAACGCCACGAGCCGCAACGCGCCCTCATCCACCCGGAAACTGTGAACCGAGGCGTTCGTGATGCGCGGGTGCTGCGTCTCCGGATCGGCGACGTTCAGCGCACCGCGGATCGCACCGCCGTGGCTGACCACGACGACGCGTTCACCGGGCCGGGATGCGGCGATCCGCACAAGTGCACCAGCGACCCGGCGCCCGACATCCTCGCGGCTCTCCTGGCCGTCGGCGTGCACGCCGTCGGGGAACCGCGCGGCGATCTCGTCGAACCCGAGTCCCTCGGCCGCACCGTAGTCCCGCTCCATGAGCGCGTCGTCGAGCTGCACCGCATCGATGCCGATCCGATCCGCGATGATCTGCGCCGTCTCCGCAGCACGCGAGAGCGGGCTCGCATAGACGGCGTCCCAGTGCTGCCGCGCGAGAAGCTCACCCGCCTGACGGGCTTGAGCGCGACCGGTGTCGTTCAAGGGGATGTCTGTTCGCCCCTGGATGCGTCGGGCGGCGTTCCAGTCGGTCTCGCCGTGGCGCACGAGATACAGCTCCGTCATGTGTCCTCCGGTCCGGTGCCATGGCACCAGGGGACGAGACTAACCGAGCCGCTCTGCGAGCGCGGTGAGCACCTCGCTCGTGCCCGCGTCGATCTTGAGACTGGCACGGGCATCGCCCCTCGTCTCGCCGCGGTTCACGATCACGACGGGGAGCCGGCGCTTCACGGCCTGATCCAGCAGCCTCACGCCCGAGTTCACGACGAGCGAAGAACCCGCTACGAGCAAGGCATCGGACCCGCGAAGCAACGAACGCGCCGACTGGAACACGCTCGTCGGAACGAATTCGCCGAAGAAGACCACCTCGGGCTTCAGCACGCCACCGCACACCGTGCAGTCGGGGACGACCATGTGCTCGACCTCATCGACATCGACGTCTCCGTCGGGGTTCAGGTGGAGGCCGTCCGGGGAGTCGAGCCACGGATTCTCGCGCGTCATGCGCTCGGCGATGTCCGCCCGCGCGAAGGTCTGCCCGCACGTGAGGCACATGACGCGTCGCATCGCACCGTGGAGCTCCACCACGCGCCGCGAGCCGGCCCGAGCGTGGAGACCATCGACGTTCTGGGTGATGACCCCGCTGACACGGTCCCGCTGCTCCATCTCTGCGAGAACACGGTGCCCCGCGTTGGGGGCGGCGGCCGAGAAGTGGTTCCATCCGAGGTGACTGCCGGCCCAGTAGCGTTTCCGCGCTCGCTCGTCGCTCACGAACGAGGAGAACTGCATGGGGTGCCGCACGGGTGCCCCGGCGCCGCGGTAGTCCGGGATGCCGGAGTCGGTCGAGACGCCTGCTCCCGTGAGAACCGCGATGCGTCGCCCGGCGAGGAGTCGTTCTGCCGCGTCGAGGGCGGCTGCGAGCGCCGACGCATCGCCCGTTGTGGGAAGCGTGGCGATCGACATGGCTCCTCCTCGTGCGCCCAGCGTACGGCGCAGACTTTTCCGGCGTGTTTCGCCGTGCTGGCAGAATCGCAGGATGGAGCTCCTGCCGGTCGACGACCCTGCCGACCCTCGGCTCTCCGACTACTTCAGTCTGACGGACGTCGTGCTGCGGCGCTTGAGTGAGCCGCAAAGGGGTCTGTACATCGCGGAGTCGACGAAGGTGATCCAGCGTGCCCTCGACGCGGGGCACCGCCCGCGATCCGTGCTGCTGCAGGAGAAGTGGATCCCCGACCTCGAGCCGCTCCTGGCCGACCTCGACGTGCCGGTCTACGTCGCCCCGGCGTCGATGCTCGAGCAGATCACGGGGTTCGTGCTGCATCGGGGCGCGCTCGCCTCGATGCACCGACCCGTGCTGCCGACGGTCGCGGAGGTGCTGCGCCACGCACGCCGCGTCGTGGTGCTCGAAGACATCGTCGACCACACGAACGTGGGGGCGATCTTCCGGGCGGTCGCAGGGCTCGGGGCTGATGCCGTCCTCGTGACGCCCCGCTGTGCGGACCCCCTGTACCGCCGGTCCGTGCGGGTCAGCATGGCCGCAGTGCTGCAGATCCCATGGACGCGGCTTCCGGAGTGGCCCGAAGGTGCCGACGAACTCCGAGCGGCTGGGTTCGAGATCGCCGCGCTCGCGCTCTCCGACGACGCCGTGTCGCTCGACCGCTACGCGCAGGAGGCTCCCGAACGGGTCGCCATGCTGTTCGGCACCGAAGGAGATGGCCTGAGCCGTACCGCTCTCGCAAACGCCGACCGCGTCGTGACGATCCCCATGGGGCACGGCGTCGACTCCTTGAACGTCGCCGCGGCATCCGCGGTCGCGCTGTGGGCGCTCCGGGTACCCGACACGGCGGCCGAGGGACGTCCGCAATAATCGACGGGTGCCCCTGACCCGACGCCAGATCTATCGCCGACGCCGGATCGTCTTCTTCGGAGGTCTCACCGCGGTGCTCGCGGGCATCGCCTACCTCCCGCTCACGCTCTTCGCGCCCGTCGAGGCCATCGTGCCCGAGGTGCAGGCGCCGCAGGTCGCCACCGCGGACGCCGCCGACATCGGCCTGCCCTCCTACGGCGCGTCGGCGATCGCCGCGGTCGGCTTCGACGGGCTCCTCGCCCGAACTGGGTCCGAGAAGCCGCTCCCGATGGCGAGCATCACGAAGATCATCACCGCTTTGACCGTGCTCTCGGCGAAGCCGATCGACGACGGGAGCGACGGCCCCAAAGTCACGATGACGAGCGAGGACGCCGCGATCTACCGGCAGTACGACGCGAGGGGCGCATCCGTCGCCCCCGTCGCGGCGGGCGAGGTCTACACCGAGCGCGAGTTGCTGGAGATCATGCTCATCGACTCCGCCGGCAACTACGCGGTCAGCGTGTCGAACTGGGCGTTCGGCTCACAAGACGCGTTCGTGAAGGCAGCAGCGGCGTGGCTCGAGGAGAACGGGCTGTCGTCGATCACGGTGGTCGAACCGACGGGCCTCGACCCAGCCAACACGGCGACCGCGGACGACCTCGTCGCCCTCGGTGAACTCGCTCACGCGGATCCGGTCATCTCGAAGATCGTCGCGACCGCGAAGATCGACATCCACGACGTCGGCGAGGTGGTCAATTCGAACAAGCTGCTCGGCATGGCGGGGGTGGACGGCATCAAGACCGGCACGCTCAACGCCTTCGGCGCGAACCTGCTATTCTCGGCCGACCTCGAGGTCGGATCCGAGACCGTGGAGCTGGTCGGTGTCGTGCTGGGGGCGGTCGACCACGACACCCTCGACTCAGATGTGATCGACCTGCTCGCCGATGCCCAGGCGGGCTTCCACGAGATCCCGCTGGTCGCGGCCGGGGATCCGGTCGCCGACTACGAGACGGTGTGGGGCGAGGAGGCACAGGCGGTCGCCGCCGACGACGCCTGGATCGTGGTGTGGGGCGATACGCCGGTGACGGTCGACGCGGAGGTCGACGACATCCGTCTGACCGAGGCAGGCACCTCGGTCGGCACCCTCGAGTTCACGGCCGGGAACCGCACGGTCACGGTCGACCTCGAGCTCTCTGAGGCAGTGGAGGATCCCGGGCCCTGGTGGCGGCTCGGGCACCCCGAGATCATCTTCGGCCTCGGCTGAGCGGGTCTACGACTCGCCGTCTCCGCGCATGAACGGCTCAGGGAAGGGGCGCTTCGCGGTAATCCCATCCCCGGATGAGCGGTGCCGGATGCGACGGATGATCCAGGGCGCCAGATGCTCACGCGCCCAGACGATGTCCTCTCGTCGGGCGCGCCGCCACGACACCGTGGGCAGGGGCTCGGGGCGGTAGGGCTCCAGGTCGTTCTCCACGCCCAATGCGTCGAGCACCATGCGGGCGATCGTGTGGTGTCCCGTGGGGGAGAAGTGCAGGCGGTCGGGCGCCCACATCCGAGGATCGGTGAGTTCTCGAAGCGCCCACATGTCGGCGACGATCGCGTCGTGGGTGCGGGCGATGTAGTGCAGGTTCTCGTTGTAGATCGCCACCTTGCCGCGGATCCTTCCGAGCACGGGTGTGCGGCCGATGTCGGGGCCGTTGAAGAGCACCACCGTCGCGCCATCGGTACGCAGACGCGCGACCCCCGCCTCCAGGCGCCCCGCGACCTCGTCGGGATCCGTGCCGGGGCGGATGATGTCGTTCCCGCCCGCCGAAATGGTGATGAGGTCGGGCTGCAGCTCGAGCGCGGGCTCCACCTGCTCGTCGAGGATCTGCTGAAGCAAGCGGCCGCGGATCGCCAAGTTCGCATAGGCGAAATCGGGCGAGGTCCGACTCAAGACCTCGGCGACGCGATCCGCCCATCCGCGGTTGCCGCCGGGGCTTCGCGGTTCCGGATCGCCGATGCCCTCGGTGAAGGAATCGCCGAGAGCGACGTAACGAGACCAGGGATGCTGCACCGCCATATCACCAGAATGCCTCATCGTGGAAGGCCCTTGTCGGGGATCCGGGCGAGAGATTGAATCTTTGTCAACGGCGACCGACCCCCGCGTCGCCACGACTATTCGGAGGAATGCATATGGGAATCCTCGGCTGGATTCTGCTCGGACTGATCGCCGGCGCGATCGCGAAGCTCATCCTTCCCGGCCGTCAGCCGGGCGGGTGGATCGTCACGATCCTCGTCGGTATCCTCGGAGCGCTTCTCGGTGGATGGCTCGGGAGCCTTCTCTTCGATGCACCGCTCGAGGACTTCTTCAGCATTCAGACGTGGCTGCTCGCAATCGGCGGCTCGCTGCTCGTGCTGATCATCTTCGGCCTTCTCTTCGGCCGACGACGCGTCTGACAGACACCTTCCGGAGCCCGTCCCGCTCATGCGGGGCGGGCTCCGCCATGTGCGGACCGGGGTCGGCGGCCCGTGACAGGATGACGCCGTGAGCAAGCAGGACGGCACCTCGCGGCAAGTCACGTCGCAGCCCGTCGACGACCCTGCCGCGCACATCCTGCACGTCGACATGGATGCGTTCTTCGCATCCGTCGAGCTGCTCGAACGACCCGATCTGGTGGGCCGACCGGTGATCGTCGGTCACGCGTCGCAACGATCCGTCGTGACGGCTGCGACGTACGAGGCACGCAAGTACGGCGTCAACTCGGCGATGCCGATGGCCGTCGCGCTCCGCCGCTGCCCTCAGGCGGTCGTGCTCGAGCCGCATTTCGAGCGGTACGCGCACTACTCCCGCAAGGTCATGGGAATCCTCGGAGAGATCACGCCCCTCGTCGAGCAGCTGAGCGTCGACGAGGCCTTCCTCGATGTCGCCGGCGCGCGACGACGGCTCGGATCGTCGTGGGAGATCGGCCGCATGCTCCGCGAGAGGGTGCATGCCGAGACCGGGCTGCGCTGTTCCGCCGGCGCGGCATCCACGAAGTTCGTCGCCAAGCTCGCCTCGAGCCTCGCGAAACCCGACGGCCTCCTCGTCGTGCCGGCCGCGACGACGCTCGACTTCCTGCATCCTCTGCCCGTGACGGCCCTGTGGGGTGTCGGAGGACGCAGCGAAGAGACCCTCACACGCCTGGGACTGCGGACGGTGGGCGATGTCGCCCATGCGAGCGTCGACATGCTCCGTCACGCGCTCGGGGAGGCGGGAGCGCAGCGCCTGCACGCGCTCGCCTGGGCACGAGACCCGCGCGAGGTCACCCCGGGGCACACCGAGAAGTCGATCGGGCACGAGACCACCTTCGAGACCGACCGCACCGACCCGACCGATCTCCACCGGGTGCTGCTCGAACTCTCGGACGCGGTCGGTCGACGGCTGCGCGCGGCAGGGGTCTCGGGGCGGACCGTCGCGATCAAGCTTCGGTTCTCGGACTTCACGACGATCACCCGCTCCCGCACGCTCGCCGACCCGACCGATCTCGGGCGCCGGATCTACGAGGAGGCGCGGGCCCTGTACGACCAGGCGAATACCTCCGCCCGGCCGGTGCGCCTCATCGGGGTGCGCGCCGAGCAGCTGACGGGTGACGTCGCGAGTCTCGGGCTTTGGGACGATGACGAGGACTGGCGTGAGGCGGAACAGGCGATCGACCAAGTGGCGGAGCGCTTCGGGCCGGGGACGGTGCGACCCGCCGCGCTGCTCCGGCCTGCCACGAGGCGGCGGTTCGGCCATGGTGATGACTGACGCAGGAGCCGCGGATATCGGTGCTGCCGACTACGATCTTGTCGAGTGAGCGAGGCGAACAGTGAGCGTGTGTTCCGCGCGACTGCGGCCGCCGACCACCTCTCGCCGAGCTTCCCGGAACGCGCCGCCTGGGGCACCGCGGGAAAGCTCCGCGCCTGGCAGGAAGACGCACTCACGCGCTACTTCGATCCGACTGCGCATCCCGCCACACGACGCGACTTCCTCGTGTCGGCGACCCCTGGCGCGGGGAAGACGACTTTCGCGCTGCGGCTCGCATCCGAGCTCCTCCAGAGGCGCGTCGTCGATCGCATCACCGTCGTCGCTCCCACCGAGCATCTGAAGGTCCAGTGGGCGGATGCCGCGCACCGGGCGGGGATCCACCTCGACCCCCGGTTCAGCAATCGGCATGGGCGCGAGTCGCGCCAGTTCCACGGGGTGGTGGTGACCTACGCGCAGATCGCGGTGCGCGCGAGCCTGCACCGGGAGCTCACGAACTCCGCGCGATCCCTCGTGATCCTCGACGAGGTCCACCACGCGGGTGACGCACTGAGCTGGGGTGACGCCGTCCACGAGGCGTTCGAGGGCGCGGAACGACGGCTCTCGCTCACCGGCACCCCCTTCCGCAGCGACACCTCACCGATCCCGTTCGTGCGGTACGCCCGCGACGAACGCGGTGTGCGTCTCTCGCAGACCGACTACGCCTACGGTTATGGCCACGCGCTCCGCGACGGCGTCGTCCGCCCCGTCGTGTTCCTCAGCTACGCCGGATCGATGCGCTGGCGCACCCGGGCGGGGAACGAGATGGAGGCGAACCTCGGGCAGGACGACACGCAGGATGTCACGGCGCAGGCTTGGCGCACCGCACTCGATCCCGGTGGCGACTGGATGCCCGCCGTGCTCTCGGCCGCCGACCGTCGGCTCCGCGAGGTGCGCCAGCACATCCCGGACGCCGGCGGGCTCGTCATCGCAACCGACCAGGCGGCCGCCCGCGCGTACGCCACGATCCTCACCGACCTGACCGGCACTCCGCCGACAGTCGTGCTCTCGGACGACGCCGGATCCGGGGAGCGGATCGCGCAGTTCGCCGAGGGGACGCAGCGCTGGATGGTCGCGGTCCGGATGGTGTCGGAGGGCGTCGATGTGCCGCGGCTGTGCGTCGGTGTGTACGCGACCAGCGCATCCACTCCGTTGTACTTCGCCCAGGCGATCGGCCGTTTTGTACGGGCCCGACGCCGCGGCGAACTCGCGACCGTCTTCCTCCCGAGCGTGCCCGTGCTGCTGCGACTCGGCGCGGAGCTGGAGCGCGAGCGCGATCACGCCCTCGACCACGACCCGGGCGACGACCCGACGCTCCTCGACGACGGCCTCGTCGATGACGCCAATCGCGTCGAAGAGGCATCGGCCGAGCTCGCGGACGAGTTCGAATGGGAGGCCCTCGGATCGATCGCGACCTTCGAGAAGGCCCTCTACGACGGGGAGGAGTTCGGCGCGCTCGCCACCCCCGGTACGGCCGAGGAGTGGGACTTCATCGGCATCCCGGGCATCCTCGATCCCGAAGAGGTGTCGGAGCTCCTGCGCCACCGGCAACGACGGCAGGCACGACGAGGCGAGGAGCGTCGGGAACGCGGCGAGCCGGAGTCGCAACCGCAGCCGCTTCACCGCACGCTCGCCGAGCAGCGGCGACTGCTCAACAGCCTCGTCGGCATCCACGCGCGCGGCACCGGGCAGACACACGCCCAGGTGCACGCGGAGGTGCGGCGGATGTGCGGAGGGCCGGAGGTCGCACGCGCGACCGTGGGTCAGCTGCAGGCGCGCATCGACCTGCTGCGGCGCCGATTGGGGTCGGCCTGAGGCCCTGTCGACGGACGTCGCACACGGGCGCAACGGGTAGCGTTGGAGCCATGTCCGACACCCTCGCGAGCCTTCGCGCCGATTACGACGCACTGGTCGCTCGCGGTCTCTCTCTCGACCTCACCCGCGGCAAGCCGTCGAAGGATCAGCTCGACCTCGCGAACCCGCTGCTCGGCCTCGATCTCGGCTCGGATCACACCGACCGCGCGGGTACCGATCTGCGCAACTACGGCGGCACGGACGGCGTCGTGGAGCTGCGCGAGATCTTCTCCGATCTCCTCGGGATCCCCGTGCCCCAACTGCTCGCCGGTGGCAACGCGAGCCTCACGACGATGCACGACGTCGTCGTCCACGCTCTGCTGCACGGCGTCCCCGGATCCTCGGGCGCGTGGGTGGGTCAGGACGTCGCCTTCCTCTGCCCTTCGCCCGGGTACGACAGGCACTTCGCGATCACCGAGGCTCTCGGCATCCGCATGATCCCGGTCGCCCCGCTCGCAGACGGAAGCCTCGACCTCGAGGCGATCGAGACCCATCTCGCCGACCCGGCGGTTCGAGGCATGTGGCTCGTGCCGCTGTATGCGAACCCGACGGGCGCGATCGTCGATGAGCAAACGGCGCGTGCGCTCGCCTCCATGACGGCGGCGGCAGCCGATTTCCGCATCTTCTGGGACAACGCCTACGCGGTGCACCACCTCACCGACGAGGAGTTCGAGCCGATCGACATCCTGGGGCTCGCCGCCGAGGCCGGCCACCCGGATCGCTTCTTCGTGTTCGCGTCGACGTCGAAGATGACCCAGGCCGGGGCGGGCGTCGCGTTCTTCGGTTCGAGCCCGGCGAACATCGCCTGGTACCGCACACACAGCGCGGTCCAGACGATCGGTCCCGACAAGCTGAACCAGTGGCGCCACGCCCGGTTCTTCGGCGATGCGTCGGGCCTGCGTGCGCACATGCGCCGACACCGGAACCTGTTGGCGCCCAAGTTCGCGCTCGTCGATCGGATGCTGACAGACGGGCTCTCTGGGCACGCCACCTGGACGACCCCGAAGGGTGGGTACTTCGTGACCCTCTGGGCGCCGGAGGGCACGGCGAGCCGCGCCGTCCAGCTTGCGAAGGAGGCGGGTGTCGCCCTCACCCCAGCGGGAGCCGCATTCCCGTACGGGACCGACCCGCAGGACAGCGTGATCCGCATCGCACCGAGCATGCCATCCATCAGCGATCTCGAGGCGGCGCTCGAGGCGCTCGTGCTGTGCGTGCTGCTGGCGGAGGCGGAGAAGTCGGCCTAGCGGAAATCCCGCGACCGGTGCACGACCCCTGCACGCAGCGGCTCGATCCGGTCGGCGAGGACGTTCACGACCCCTTCGGGTGAGCGTTCGAGCACGCCTCGGACGATGACGGCTGGTTCGTCGCGCGCCACACGCCGATAGCGGGCCCAGAATCCGGCACCGCAGATGACGTTGACGAGGCCCGTCTCGTCTTCGAGGTTCATGAAGGTGATCCCGGATGCGGTTGCCGGGCGCTGCCGATGGGTGACGAGTCCGGCGACCTCGATACGTCGACCGCTCTCGGCCGTTCTGAGGGCGTGGGAGCTCAGCACACCGCGCTCATCGAGGTGGGCACGCAGGTGGCGGACCGGGTGGTCATCGGGGGAGATCCCGGTGGCCCAGAGGTCGGCGGAGAGCCGCTCGAAGGACGTCTGGTCTGCGAAGAGGGGCGGCTGGACAGCGGCGACCGTACCCGCGAGATACTCGGCGCGATCCTGGGCCGCCGATCCCGCACGCCAGAGCGCCTCCCGGGGGCTGAGTGCGAAGGAGGCGAACGCCCCCGCGGTTGCGAGCGATTCGAGCTGAGCCGTGCTGAGTCCCACCCGCCGCACGAGGTCTTCCATGTCGCGAAAGGGGCCGGCTGCAGCCCGATCGACGACGATGCGCTCCGCGAGCGGGCGCCCGATGCCGCGGACGGCGGCGAGCCCGAGGCGCACGGCGAGACCTCCGTCGCGACGGTGCTCAGCACTGAGATCGGGGGCTGTCGGGTCGAAGTCGCCGGGATCCGGTTGCTCGCGCGCGGCGCACGCCTCGGATCCGGTCGGCCTCCTCGCGGTGTCCGCGGAGAGTGACTCGAGCCCTGCCTCGGAACCCGAGAGCAGGATGTCGGGTCGACGCACCTCGACGCCGTGTCGGCGCGCGTCGGCCGAGAGAGAGGCGGGGGAGTAGAAGCCCATGGGCTGCGCCCGCAGAAGACCGGCGAGGAACGCTCCCGGGTAGTGCAGCTTGATCCAGGAGCTCGCATAGACGAGGAGCGCGAAGCTGAGCGAGTGGCTCTCGGCGAATCCAAAGTTCGCGAACGCCTGGATCTTCGCGTAGATGTCGTCGGCGACCTGCCCCGTGAGACCATTGCGCGCCATGCCCGCGTAGAGCTTCTCACGCAGTGATTCGATGCGTTCGAGACCCCGTTTGGATCCCATGGCGCGGCGCAGCAGATCGGCGTCCTCGCCGCTGCAGTCGCCGACGGCCATGGCCATCTGCATCAGCTGCTCTTGGAAGACGGGTACCCCGAGCGTGCGCTCGAGCGGGGGGATGAGCTTCGGGTGCGCGTAGCTCACCGGCTCCTGGCCCAGCTTGCGTCGCACGAAGGGATGCACCGCACCGCCCTGGATGGGTCCCGGCCGCACGAGGGCGATCTGCACCACGAGGTCGTAGAAGCGGCGCGGCTGCAAGCGAGGCAGCAACCCCATCTGGGCACGCGACTCCACCTGGAAGACGCCGATCGAGTCGGCGCGGCAGAGCATGTCGTACACCGCGGGCTCTTCCTTGGGGATGGTGGCGAGGGTCCACTCCTCGCCGGTCGCCTCACGGATGAGGTCGAACGAGTGCTGCAGGGCGGCGAGCATCCCGAGGCCGAGCAGGTCGAACTTGACGAGCCCCATCCACGCGGCGTCGTCCTTGTCCCACTGGATGACCGTCCGCTTCTCCATGCGGGCGTGCTCGATCGGCACGACCTCGCCGATGGGTCGGTCGGTGAGCACCATCCCCCCGGAATGGATGCCGAGATGGCGCGGAGCCGCGAGCAGTTCTCGGGCGAGATCGAGCACAGGACGGGGGATGTCGGAGTCCACGACCGCGGCCTCCTCGAGGTTCCACGCGTGAGCGTCGACCCGCTTCGACCACGCATCCTGCTGTCCGGGGCTGTAGCCGAGCGCCTTGGCCATGTCACGCACGGCGTTCTTGGGGCGGTACTGGATGACGTTGGCCACCTGGGCGGCGTTGCGTCGTCCGTAGCGCTCGTACACCCATTGGATGACCTCTTCGCGACGATCGGCGTCGAAGTCGACGTCGATGTCGGGTTCCTCGTCGCGCAGGCTCGAGAGGAAGCGCTCGAATGGCAGACGGTAGCGGATCGCATCGACGGCGGTGATGCCGAGCAGGTAGCAGACGGCAGAGTTGGCGGCCGATCCCCGCCCCTGGCAGAGGATCCCGCGGCTGCGGGCGAACGCGACGATGTCGTGGACGATCAGGAAGTACCCGGGGAAGTCCTTCGCCTCGATGACGGCGAGCTCTGCCTCGATGCGTTCGCGGTCCGCCTCGGTGAGCGTCGGGTAGCGGGCGGGGACGCCTGCCCAGACGAGCTCGCGCAGATAGGACATCGGGGTGTGCCCCGCGGGGACCTCCTGACGCGGAAGCGCCGGCTTCGCTCGGCGCAGGGAGAACGCCAGCTCGGTGGCGAGCTCAAGGCCGTGCTCGATAGCGCCCGGATACCGGGAGAAACGCTCGCGCATCTCGCGCCCCGAACGCAGATGGGCGGCACCGGTGGCGGGCAGCCAGCCGTCGAGCTCGTCGAGACTGCGTCGTGCACGCACAGCGGCGACCGCGGCGGCGAGGTGACGACGATCGGGGGAGGAGTAGTGCACGTTCCCCGTCGCGAGCACGGGAAGGCGACGAGAGGCAGCAAGGGCCGCGAGCACGTCGTTGCGGTCGACGTCGAGAGGATCGCCGTGGTCGATGAGCTCGACGTGCACGGCGTCGCGGCCGAAGACGGCGACCAGCTCGTCGAGGGCGCGACCCGCCGCGTCGGCCCCGCCTGTCTCGAGGGCCCGGCGGACCGCCCCCTTGCGGCATCCGGTGAGGATGGCCCACCGCCCATCCGCGGCCTCGCCGAGCTCTTCGAGAACATGCACGGGCCGCCCTTTTTCGCCGCCGCGCAGGTTCGCGTCCGTGAGCGACTTGGCCAGACGGTGATACCCCTCGGGCCCCCGCGCAAGAACGACCAGGTGGTCGCCCTCCGGGTCGGGTTCGCCGTTCTGCGGCCTCCGCAGCCCGAGCGAGAGTTCGGCGCCGAAGATCGTTGCCACGCTCGACTTCTCTGCTGCCTCCGCGAAGCGGACGAAACCGGCGAAGGTGTCGTGGTCGACGAGCGCCAAGGCACTGAGGCCCAGGCGTTCGGCCTCTTCGAGAAGCTCTTCAGGCGAGGAGGCGCCGTCGAGGAAGCTGAAGCTCGAGTGGGCGTGGAGCTCGGCGTAGGGGAGCGCATCGGGATCCCGGACGATCCCGGGAGGTGGGCGGTACGGCCCGCGCTTGTGAGAGAAGGCGGGCCCATCGCCGGAATCGGGACGCCGCTCGGGAGGCGCCTTACCCGAGAGCGCCCCTTCGAACTCGGCCCAGGTGACGGGCGGATTGCTCCAGCCCATCAGTCGTACCGCCCTTCCGCCCACCAGCCGGCGTCGTCGAGCACGAGAAGCCAGGCGCATCCGGTCGTATCGACCGCCTGCAGACGGTGTGCCGAACGAGCAGAGGCCGGATCCCACCAGCGCTCGTCGAGAGGCCAGGGCCCGGCCCACGCCGTGAGGTCACGACGCGTGCCGGTCTGGGAGACGATGATCGACGGCGCAGCGCTGACGAGCCCGCGATCCCCGATCGTGACGGGCTGGCCTGCTGCGTCTTCGACCCGCACGGGCCGCGGCACCTCGTAGACCGTCGACGGGGGAGGATCGGGCAGGGCGCCGGGCCAGGGCTGGGTGCGCTCCCGCACGCTCACCGGGCGATCGCCCCACGGTACGAGCTGCTGACGATCGGCCGGGCGTCGACCGCCCGAGAGCTGCGGGGTGAGCACGCCGCGGTGTCCGAGCATCGCCTGCACGCGCGAAAGCGCCGAGTGCACACGCTCCTCTGGACCGGTGCCCCAGAGCCCGGCTTCGTGCACATGGACGGGGTCGACGGCCTCGGGGCTCACCCGAACGCGCACGACACCGGAACGCAGTTCCTCGGCCGCCTGAAGCTGCCAGCGCACCCGGTCGACCACCTCGCTCGGCCCGAAGGACCGCGGATGCAGCCAGACCCGCTCGTCGACCTCCCCGCGGTCGCCGTGCAGCTCGACGCGCACCGCCGTGCACACGAGACGTGCGGCGAGCAGCTCACGCACGAACTCACCGCAGGCGGCGCGGACCCCGAACGCAACCTCGTCGACGCGTTCGGCAGCAGGCTCGAAATCGATGACCGCGTCGATGTCCTTCGGGGGGATGCGCGGTGTCGCGGGTCGCGGGTCCCGCCCGCGGGCAAGCAGATGCAGACGTGCTCCGCCCGGACCGAAGCGGGCGGCCACGTCATCCGGGTCGAGGGCGGCGAAGGCCCCGAGAGTGCGGATGCCGAGACGGGGGAGGAGCGAACCCAGCTCGTCGTCGCCGAGCACCCCGACGGGCAGGGGGGCGAGAAACGCGGCGGTGGAGCCTCCCGTGACGATGCGCACGCGATCCGGATCGGGGGCGCGCGCAGCGAGCTCGGCGGCGAAGAGACCCGCGGCGATCCCCACCCGGGCATCGGCCGCGCCATGCTGTTCGGCGAGTGCGACGACGGTACGAGCCGCCGCCTTCTCACTGCCGTAATAGCGTGCCGGGCCGCGAACCCGGATCGCAGCGGTACCGGGCCGTAGGAGGTGCCATCCGGGCAGCGCGTCGTCGAGAGCCGCGAGGACGGGCTCGAACGCCCGCACCCAGGACCCCGGATCTTCTCGCAGCACGTGCAGACCCGGACACCGCCCCTGGGCCTCTCGCTGCCGCATACCTGAACGCACCCCCTCGGCACGAGCCGCGGGGGAGCAAGCGACCACACGTCCACGTGCGATGAGCACCACAGATGCCTCATCACGGATGCCCAGCAGCCGCGACTGCGCACGAACCCCCCAGTCGGGGGCGTGCAGCACGAGGAGTCGTGGGGCGGAGCCGGTCATGCTCCATCTTCGAACATATGTTCGAAAGAATCAAGCCATGATCAGCCGGTGATCTCGACCTCGACCTCGACCGTGTCACCCGGCGCGACCCCTTCGACCCGACGGACCCGGGCATTCAGCACGAGGCTGTAGACCCCCGAGGCAGAGGGGAACACCGAGGTGGACCACGAGGTCGATCCGAGCCGCGCACGGACCTTGACCGCACCGAATCCCGCCCGCGGGCGCGCATCCGCCCATTCGTGGATCTCAGCCGAGGGTTCCGCCGGGATGTCGACGAAGTACCAGTCGTCGCGAACACGAGCCTCCCAGCGCTGCACGTTCGCGAGGAAGCGGTACCGCATGACGTCAGCCTAGGCGCCCCGTTGCACAGCCTGAAGGGCAGGGGAGGCTCCGTCATGGCGCGAGCGGACCGGAGCGACTCGCCCCTCGCGATCGGGCAACCAGAGCCGCCGCGCACGGATGCGTCCCTGCCATGCAGGCGAGGCGGAGGCCACCGTCACCTGACGCGCCGCGAGGTGACCGAATCCGGACCCGATGCCCGCCCAGTCGCTCTCCGTGACTGCCAACCGGGCTTGCGCACGTGGCCATGACGTCGTCGAGATCAGCACCCCCTCTCGGCGGCGAAGCCGGGCCGCGAGCCGCGTCGACGCCGCATCTCCGACCCGAGCACCCTGGGGAGGGCGCACCAGGATCACTGCTACCGCGTCCACGAGAGCCGACACGACGGCGAGCCAGTGCTCGCCCGGATGCGGGACGAGCACGAGCCGGTCGAGCGCGATGCCGGCGGCCGCCGCCGCCTCGACGCCCAGATCGGGCAGACCGACGATCGCGCACCACGACCCGGCCCCACTGGGACCCCGAAGCATCTCGAGGGCGAGAGCGGTCGAGCCGTCTACGACGTAGCCGCCTCCGGCCTGAAGCGCCCCGCCGGGAAGCAGTTCGGAGAGAGCCTCGGACGTGGGCAGGGTGCGCTCGTCGAGGCGCGTCGCCTGCATTCCCTGGATGCGCTCCTGCAGCCCACGGATGCGCTCTTCGCGCGAGAGCTCGGAAACCGCATCGAACATACATTCGATTCTACGACCGGCGACCGACTTTCACACCCCGAGATCAAGGGAGGCGAACCAGGCGAAGACCACGAAGGCGAGCACGTTCACGACCACGGTGACCCAGAAGACCGCCTGGAAGCTCGCCTTGACGGTCTTGTGGCGGAAGAGCTGCTGCGCGAGGATCGCGCCCGGCCAGCCTCCCGCGAGCCCCAGGGCGAGGAGCGAGCCCTCCGCGATCCGCCACCCCTCGGCGACCGCTGCACGCTTGTCGAGCGCGTAGGCGAGGAAGGTCACCGCCGACATCCCGCCGTAGAGCACACCCACCCACAACGGCAACGGATGAACGAACATCGTCACGAGCAGCGCGATCACGAGGAATCCCAGCACCACCACGTATCCGAGGCGGCCCGCACGTCGCGACGGGACGACCATGCGCACCGCGCGTCTCCCCTCGGCGCCGTGCGAGACCGGGGGAGCGGAGCCTCCGAGCCGCTCTGCGTGCGACGCACGGGGCCGACGCTCCGCCGAGAGCGCGAGCTCGTAGGCGATCACATCGCCCGGCTGCGGACGCGGCGCACCCACGGGGAACGCCGAGATGTGCACGAACACGTCCGTCCCGCCGACCTCGGGAGCGACGAAGCCGTAGCCACGCTCGTCGTTCCAACTCGTCAGCACGCCCCTCATGCGCGCCGGTCCGGGCTTCATTTCCACAGGCTACGTCGCCGCGCGCGCCGCGGGGAACGGCACGCCAGACGGAGCACGGCGATCGGCGCCGGGGCCACACACGACGAAGGCCCCGGATCACCTGGACCCGGGGCCTGTCGACTCGTGCGCGAGGGGGGACTTGAACCCCCACGCCCTAATACGGGCACTAGCACCTCAAGCTAGCGCGTCTGCCAATTCCGCCACCCGCGCGAGTCGTTCCTCCGCGAGGAGGACCGAGGATAGACATTAGCACGCTCGCGCGCACCGCAGAGCACGCCCCCGCCCGATCCGGGAGCGGATAGCGTGGAGCCATGGACGGCCCGCTCGAGGACACCGCCCGCATCGCCCGGGACCTCATCCGCTTCGACACCACCAACTGGGGTGGCGGTAGGGCGAACCCTGAGGCGCCCGCCGCCGAATACGTCGAGGCGGAGCTGCGGTCGCTCGGTCTCGCGCCGCGCATGATCGACGCCGCGCCTGGCCGCACGAGCGTCGTGGCACGCGTCGAGGGTGCGGATCCCTCCCGCCCCGCACTCGTGGTCCACGGTCATCTCGACGTCGTGCCCGCCGACCCCTCGAATTGGAGCGTCGATCCCTTCGCGGGCGAGATCCGCGACGGCATGCTGTGGGGTCGAGGCGCCGTCGACATGAAGGACATGGACGCCATGATCCTGACCGCCCTCGGCGACATCCTGCGGTCGGGTCGCCGTCCGGCGCGCGATCTCGTCGTGACATTCTTCGCCGACGAGGAGAACGGCGGCGTCTTCGGATCCCACCACCTCGTCCGCGAGCACCCGGAACTGTTCGCCGGTGCGACGGAAGCGATCAGCGAGGTGGGCGGATACTCGGTCGACCTCGCCGGACAGCGCGCGTACCTGCTGCAGACGGGCGAGAAAGCGCTGCTCTGGGTACGCCTCGTGGCGCGCGGCGTCGCGGCTCATGGCTCGCGTGTGATCCGCGACAACGCGATCACGAAGCTCGCGGAGGCCGTCGCGAGGATCGGGCGGCACGAATGGCCGATCCAGCTCGGGCCCACGACGACCGCGATGCTCGACGGCGTGCGGCGTGCACTCGGAGCGGGCGACGACCTGGACCCGGTGGAGCTCATCGAACGCACCGGGGTCGCCGCGGGGTTCCTTCGCTCCACCGTGCGCACGACCTCGAACCCGACGCTCCTGCAGGCGGGCTACAAGCACAATGTGATCCCGGATCGCGCCGAGGCGCTCGTCGACATCCGACCGTTCGCCGGCGAGGAGGAGGCGACGCTCGAGCTCGTGCGCGAGCTCGCGGGGCCGGAGGTCGAGGTCGAGATCGTGCATCACGATGTGGGCCTCGAGACGCCGTTCGCGGGAGATCTCGTGACGCACATGGTCGACGCGCTCGCCCGCCACGATCCGGACGCCGTGGTGCTGCCGTATCTGCTCTCGGGCGGCACCGACAACAAGGCGCTCAACCTGCTTGGCATCACGGGCTACGGATTCGCGCCCCTACGGCTGGGGCCCGATCTGGACTTCCCGGCGATGTTCCACGGGGTCGACGAGCGGGTCCCGCTGGATGCGCTCGCCTTCGGCCGCGCCGTGCTGACCGACCTGCTGCTCGACGCCTGATCGTCCCCAGGACGACGACGCGCCCGCGGTGGTCGGGATCGCCGCGGGAGCCTGACAGAATCGATCCCCGTGGACTTCCTCGAAGCGGTCATCCTGGGCATCCTGCAGGGATTGACCGAGTTCCTGCCGATCTCGTCGAGCGCGCACCTGCGCATCTTCGGTGATCTCGCCGAATGGGGCGATCCGGGGGCGACGTTCACCGCGATCACCCAGCTCGGCACCGAAACGGCGGTGCTCATCTACTTCTGGCGTGACATCACGCGCATCATCGGCAAGTGGTTCCGCTCGTTCGGGTCGCGCGGGGGCGAGCACTCGGCAGGCATCCGCAAGGGCGACCCCGATGTGCGGATGGGCTGGCTCATCATCATCGGCACGGTGCCGATCGTGCTGGCGGGCTTCTTCCTGCAGGACGCCATCCGCACCGCCTTCCGCTCCCTCTGGATCGTCGCGATCGTGCTCATCGTCTTCGGCCTCCTGCTCGGCGTCGCCGACTTGCTGGGGCGCCGCACGAAGGAGCTCGACCAGCTGAGCTACCGCGACGGCATCCTCGTCGGCTTCGCCCAGATGCTCGCCCTGATCCCCGGAGTCAGCCGGTCGGGTGCGTCGGTGAGCGCGGGACTCGCACTCGGGTACACACGTCCCGCCGCCGCACGGTTCGCCTTCCTGCTCGCCGTCCCCGCCGTCTTCGGATCGGGGCTCTACGAGCTCTACACGGCGCTCACCTGCGAACCGGGCGTCGACGCCGGATGCACGACCGGATACGGCATGGCCGAGACGCTCGTCGCCACCGTCGTCGCCTTCGTCGTCGGTCTCGCGGTCATCGCGTTCCTCATGCGGTACATCGAGCGGCGGTCGTTCCTGCCGTTCGTGATCTACCGCATCCTGCTCGGCGGAACGCTCATCGTGCTGCTCTCGACCGGGGTGCTCCAGCCGTAGAACTACGGCGCCGGAGGCGGGTCGCCGTCGCGCTTGCGCAGGTACTTCTCGAACTCCTCGGCGATCGCGTCGCCGGACGCCTCGGGGGAGTCGACCGTGTCGCGCGCCTGCTCGAGCTGCTCGATGTAGGCCGACATGTCGTCATCGTCGCTCGCGAGCGCGTCGATGCCGCGCTCCCACGCCTCCGCCTCGTCGACGAGCGACCCGCGATCGATCTGCACGTCGACGAAATCCTCGAGCCGCTCGATGAGGGCGAGGGTCGCCTTGGGGGAGGGCGCGTTGTGCACGTAGTGCGGCACCGATGCCCAGATCGACAGCGTCGGGATGCCCGCCCGCTCGGCCGCGTCGGCGAGCACGGAGATGATCCCGACCGGGCCCTCGTAGCTCGAGCGCTCGAGCGAGAAGTGCTCGCGGACGGTCGGGTTCTCACTCGAGGCGAAGACTGCGATCGGCCGAGTATGGGGCACGTCGGCGAGCATTGCGCCAAGGAAAACGATGCGGTCGATCCCCGCCACCGAGATCGCGTCGAGCACCTCCTCGGAGAAGGTCTTCCACCCGCGCGACGGCTCGGTTCCGAGCAGCACGTGAATGCCTGAACCCTGATCCTCGGGCCCCGACAGCACGACACTCGGCCACGCGAGCACGCGATCCCCGCGTTCGTCGAACGCGAGCACGGGCCGATTGAACTGGTAGTCGAAGTAGTCCTCGGGCTCGACCTCGGCGAGAGGCACGAGTCCCAGCTGGTCGCGGATGGCGCGGGCGGTGCTCGATGCGGATTCCCCGGCGTCGTTCCAGCCCTCGAAGGCGACGACGAGCGTCGAGCCGTCCCCCGCCCAGTCCTCGCGTCCGTCCGTCACCGTTCCGCCTCTCCGCCCACGCGGGCGTTCGTCCCAGGATAGGACTGTCGCCGTAGACTTGCCGGTCGTGACCACCCCCGCCGCCGCCCCCGCCGCCCTCCTCTGGGACATGGACGGCACCCTCGTCGACACGGAGCCGTATTGGCTGGCCGCCGAGGAGGAGCTCGTGGCCGCCTGGGGCGGCAGCTGGACTCACGAGGATGGCCTGCAGCTCGTCGGCCAGGGGCTCGAGAGCTCCGCGCTCGTGTTCCAGTCGCGCGGGGTGCGACTCGAGCCGCACGAGATCATCGACCGACTCACCGACCGGGTGCTCGAGCAGATCGCCGTGCACGTACCGTGGCGCCCCGGCGCCCGGGAGCTCCTCGCCGAGGCTCGCGCCGCCGGGATCCCGACCGCGCTCGTGACGATGTCGATCCGCCGGATGGCCGACCGCGTCGCCGCCGAACTCGACGCCGAGCTGGGGATGCCCGCGTTCGACGTGGTCGTCGCCGGAGACGAAGTCGAGCAGCCCAAGCCCTATCCGGCTCCGTATCTGCGCGCGGCGGAGCTCCTCGGGGTCGACGCTGCCGACTGCGTGGCCATCGAGGATTCCGAGCCGGGTGTCGCGGCTGCCGTCGCCTCGCACGCCACGACGATCGCGGTGCCGTTCCACGTTCCTCTCCCGGCGAGCCCCGCATACGTCCTCCTCGAGGATGGGCTCGAGGGCGTCCGACTCGCTGATCTCGCCGCAGCCCACGAGATCCGCCGCGCCGAGGCCCTTCGATGACCGCCTTCCGCGCGGGGGACCGCGTACAGCTGACGGGCCCGAAGGGGCGCCTGCACACCATCACACTCGAGACCGGGAAGCAGTTCCACACGCACCGCGGCACGCTCGACCACGACGCGATCATCGGCAGAGCGGACGGCTCAGTGCTCGAGGCGTCGAACGGCGACGCCTATCTGGCGCTACGGCCCCTTCTCTCGGACTTCGTCATGTCGATGCCGCGCGGCGCGGCGATCATCTACCCCAAGGATGCGGCGCAGATCCTCGCGATCGGCGACATCTTCCCCGGCGCGACCGTCGTCGAGGCGGGTGTCGGATCCGGTGCCCTCTCGCTCTGGCTGCTGCGGGCGATCGGCGATGAGGGGCGCCTGATGTCGTTCGAGCGCCGCGAGGAATTCGCGCAGGTCGCCCGCGCCAACGTCACGGCCTTCCAGGGTTCGGTCCCCGCCAACTGGTCGATCGGCATCGGCGATCTGGCCGACGAGTTGCCCTCGGCGGCCGAACCCGGCTCCGTGGACCGCGTCGTGCTCGACATGCTCGCGCCGTGGGAGTGCCTCGACGTCGTGACGGATGCGCTCGCGCCGGGCGGGGTGCTCGTCTGCTACGTCGCCACCGCGACCCAGCTGTCGCGGGTGGCCGAGGCGATCCGCGACACGGGGGCGTTCACCGAGCCGACCTCGACCGAGACGCTCGTCCGCGGCTGGCACGTCGAGGGACTGGCCGTGCGCCCCGACCACCGCATGGTCGCCCACACGGCCTTTCTCATCGCGGCGCGACGTCTCGCGCCCGGCGCCGTCCTCCCGAAGCCCGCACGGCGCGCCTCGAAGTCGGACTACTCCGACGAGGACGTCGAGCTGTGGACGCCGGGAGCGCTCGGGGTGCGCGACAAGACCGACAAACGCATCCGCCGCGTGGTTCGCGATGCGGAGTCGCTCGCCGAACGAGCGAGCTCGGCATCGGCGACTGAAGAGTCCGGCACCCCGACCGGAGAACAGTAGACTCGACTCGCTCCGCGCATCAGCGGGACGTCTCGTCTCACGTCGACGCGCGACGCCCCCGACACGAAAGAAGGCCCCGTGCGCCGTACGCCCGCGCTTGTCAGCTCCGCCGTGCTCGTGACACTCGTCGCGACCGCTCTGGTCGGATGCTCGGCCTCCAGCGACGGATGCCAGCCGGCGATCGCGCCGGGCGATGCGTCGGTCCTCGTGAGCGCAACGGGTGCCGTCGGCGGCTCGACGGTTCCCACGGTGTCGGTGCCCACGCCGCTGACCACGACCGAGCCGGAGCGCTCGGTGCTGGTGAAGGGCGACGGCGCGGTCGCGTCGGACGGCATGACGGTCGACTTCGATGCCGTGCTCTTTGACGGGGCGACCGGTTCGCAGATCACCGAGACGTTCTCCTCGGATGGATCCCTCTTCGGTACCGCTGGAGGCAACGGCGCGCTCTATACGGCGCTGCAGTGCGCCCGAGTCGGCGACCGGCTCTCGATCACCACACCGCTCCGTGACAGCGGTCTCGGTGGGCTCGACCAGTACACCGACGATCAGCTCGCGCAGACCGTTGTGATGGTGGTCGACATCGTAGGCGTCTACCTCGGCAAGGCGGATGGCGCCAACCAGCTTCCGCAGGACGGCATGCCGACCGTGGTGACCGCGGTCGATGGCACCCCCGGACTCGCGGCGGGCCTCGTCTCGCCACCGGCCGAGAGTCGTTCCTCCGTCATCAAGGCTGGCGGAGGCGCCGAGGTCGCTGAGGGCGACGCCGTCGTGATGCATGTCTCGCGCTGGACGTGGGCATCTGCGACCGGAGACGTGAACCAGACCTTCACCTCCTGGGGTTTGTCGCCTCGTCTGCAGCTCGTCTCGACCGACGCCCCAGACGTGACCGACGACAGCGGCGCGACCGCGCTCAGCAGCGATCTCGTCGACGTGCTCGTCGGATCGACTGTCGGCTCGCAGCTGCTCGTGGTGTCCGTCCCCGATGAGGGAGACGCTCAGGTGTACGTCATCGACGTGCTCGGCATCGTCTCCGACGAGGAGTGACGACGAGCGCCGCTGCCGCTCCTGCGCCGGTGCCCGTCGAGGACCGGCTCTTCAGCCTCGTGCTCGCTCTTGTCGCAACCGAGAGCGGCCTGACGAAGGCCGAGATCCTTTCGAGCGTGCGCGGTTACGCGCAACGCTTCGTCGCGGGCGGAGACAATGCGAACCTCGAGCGGCAGTTCGAGAGAGACAAGGACGACATCCGCGAACTCGGTGTGCCGCTCGAGACCATCGAGCCCCTCGGCGAACCGGGAGACAACCACAACCTGCGGTACCGGATCCCCAAGGGCGCCTACGATTTGCCGGACGACGTGCGGTTCACCTCCGACGAGGTGGCCCTGTTGAACCTCGCGGCGATGGTGTGGCGCGAGGGGTCGCTCAGTGCCGAGTCGCGTCGCGCACTCACGAAGCTACGCGCGCTCGGGATCGCGGCCGACGAACCCGTGCTCGGATACGCGCCCCGCTTGCGCTTGCGCGATGCGGCGTTCGACCCTCTCACCCAGGCGATCGATCGCGGGCAGGTCGTGAGGTTCCCCTATCTCAAGCCGGGGGAGACCCGGGCGCGCGAGCGCGTCGTCATCCCGCTCGCTCTCGTGCAGTACGACGGCCGCTGGCACCTGTCGGCCGAGGACCTCGCGACCGGCAAGGGGAAGACCTTCCTGTTGCGGCGAATCGTCGGCAAGGTCACCTCCGGCCGTGCGGCACCGCAACGACCCGGCGACCACACCGCGAGGGCCCTCGCCGAGCTCGAAGAGGTCTGGCAGCGCGGCATCGCCGAACTCGAGGTGAGAGCGGGTTCGGACGCGGCACTGCGTCTCGCGCACCGCCGCGGCACCGAGGAGATCGCGCCCGACGTGGTCCGCGTCCACTTCGTCGATCTCGCGATCCTCGCCGACGAGCTCGCCGGATTCGGTCCCGAGGTGCTTGTGCTCTCACCCCCCGCGCTGCGTGACGCCGTCATCGAGCGCCTCACCACCACGACGGGCGATCATGCCTGAACGACGACACCGCACCCCCTCGCGCTCCGTGCCGCCGCCGCAGGCACGCGACAAGCTCGCCTTCCTGCTGGCGCTCGTTCCGTGGCTGCTCGATCATGACCGCGTGAGCGTCGCGGAGGCTGCCGCGCACTTCCAGGTGAGCGAGGACGACATCCGCACCTCCGTCGCCCTCGTCGCGCTGAGTGGCGTTCCCGGCAGCACGTCGACCTATCAGCACGAGGATCTCTTCGACATCGACTGGGACGCGTTCGAGAACGACGACGAGATCGCGATCACCCAGCATGTTGCGATCGATGACGCCCCACGGCTGTCGGCGCGTGAGGCGGCGGCGCTCATCGCTGGTCTGCAGTACCTGCAGTCTCTCCCGGAGAACGCCGACCGTGCGAACCTGCGGGCGCTCGTCGAGAAGCTCTCGCACGGCGCCTCCGCCCAGCCCAGCCAGCTCGCCGTCTCGGGCGATGCCGAGAGCGTGCTGCTCACGACAGTGCGCCGTGCCGTCGCCGAGAAGCGCCGACTGCGCTTCGCGTACCTCAACTCGCGTGGAGAGCGCGAGGAACGCGACGTGGATCCGCTCCGCGTCGAGTCGATCGACGCCGACTGGTATCTGCGCGGCTGGTGCTACCTGCGCCAAGCCCTCCGCACGTTCCGATTCGACCGCATGAGCGGAGTCGAGCTCACCGAGCTGCCGATCGAGCACGATGCGGCCGAGATCCTGCTGCCCGACACGCTCTTCGAGCCGTCGGAGGAAGACCTCGAGGTGACGATCGAGGCGGCGCCGGAGGTCATCGGTCTGCTCGCCGACTACATCCCGGACGGCGCCCTCACGACGCAGGTGGGGGAGCGCATCCGCACGACTCTTCGCGTCTCGCATTACCACGGCCTGAAGCGCCTCATTGCGGGGATGCCCGGGACCGTGCAGGTCGTCGCACCCGAGCAGGCGCGGCGGGCAGTGGCCGAATGGGCGTCGGCAGGACTAGCGCGCTACGCGTAGACTGACACGACACCGGCACGGAACGAGGTCTGATCCATGTTGATTCACCCGCTTCTGGTCAACCAGTGGCAGAGCTGGCTGATCGTGCTGCTCGTCGTGCTCGTGCTCTTCGGGGCCACACGTCTGCCCGCCCTGTCGAAGAGCCTCGGCCAGTCGATCAAGATCTTCCGACGCGAACTGGCGCCCGAGAAGTCGGACGACGCGGCGGAGCCCGCTGAGTCGACGGCTCGCGAGCAGGAGAAGCCCTCCAGCACCACGACCGACAAGTAGGCACGGTGGCCTCTCGTCAGGCCGGTAATTCGCGTTCCGCTCGACGGGCGAACCCCGACCGGAGGATGTCGCTCGCCGAGCATCTGATCGAGTTGCGCCGGCGCCTCACTCGTGCCGGGCTCGCGATCGCCGCGGGCACCGTCGTGGGATGGCTGCTCTACGACCTCGCGTGGCTCGGGGAGCTGCTTGAGCCTCTCGTCCCCGGGGCGCAGGCGGCTCTTGACGGCAAGGGAACCTGGTCGGCCATCAGCGGCCCCGTGTTCGATATCGCCACCGCCGGGGGAGCGGACCCCGACCGCATCGCGATCAACTTCACCAACATCACCGGTGCGTTCGACGTGCGGCTGCAGGTCTCTCTCGTGACGGGCATCATCATCTCGTCGCCGGTGTGGCTCTTCCAGCTCTTCGCGTTCTTCGTCCCGGGCCTCACACGTCGTGAGCGCGGCTACATCTTCGGCTTCTTCTTCACCGCCGTGCCACTGTTCTTCGCGGGGTGCGCCGCGGGGTGGTTCGTGCTGCCGCGCATCGTCGAGATCATGTACTCGTTCGTGCCCGACAACGCGACGACCCTGTACGAGGCGCGCGTCTACCTCGACTTCGTCCTGAAGCTCCTACTCGCCACGGGCGTGGCCTTCGTGCTGCCGGTGTTCCTCGTGCTGCTCAACTTCGCGGGAGTGCTGCCGGGGATCACGATCCTCAAGTCGTGGCGGTGGGCGGTCATCGCGATCGCCGTGTTCACGGCCATCGCCACCCCTGCGGGTGACATCATCTCGATGTTCCTGCTGGCGTTGCCCATGGTGCTGCTCTACTTCGCCGCCGTCGGTGTGTCGGTGTGGCACGACCGGATCGTCCTGGCACGGGCGAATGCGCCGCAGGCGGGCGTCTCCGGCGCATGAGCACCGCCGACGAGGTCGCGCTCTCTCCCGCGGAGCGCTACGCGGCATCCCGCGCCCGCGCCCGGACTCCTGAGCTCGAACGGTTCCGCAGGCACCTCACCGTCGAGCTCGACGACTTCCAGGTCGATGCGTGCCGCACCCTCGAAGAGGGGCGCAGCGTGCTCGTGGCGGCGCCGACGGGCGCAGGCAAGACGATCGTCGCCGAGTTCGCCGTCCACCTGGCTCTCACGGATGCGCGCGCGAAGGTGTTCTACACGACGCCGATGAAGGCGCTCAGCAACCAGAAGTACGCGGAGCTCGCCGCCGAGCACGGTTCCGCGCAGGTCGGTCTGTTGACGGGCGACACCAACATCAACTCGGGCGCACGGGTCGTCGTCATGACCACCGAAGTGCTGCGCAACATGCTCTACGCCGACTCGCCCCTGCTCACGGATCTCGCCTACGTGGTGATGGACGAGGTGCACTACCTCGCCGACCGGTTCCGCGGTGCCGTGTGGGAGGAGGTCATCATCCACCTACCGCGCGGGGTCCGGATGGTGTCTCTGTCAGCGACGGTCTCGAACGCCGAGGAGTTCGGCGACTGGCTGCAGGCCGTGCGTGGCGACGCCGATGTGATCGTCTCCGAGCAGCGTCCCGTGCCGCTCGAACAGCACGTGCTCGTGCGGGGGAAGCTCGTCGAGCTCTTCGACGGGGCGCAGTCGCCCGGCGCCCCGCCGCGGGTGAACCCCGAGCTCGCCCGCCTCGCGATCGCCGGGGGCCGAGGTGCGGGCACCTACCGCGGTCCGCATCCGGGCCGCCATCAGCGGCGAGGAGAGGTCGTGCGCGACCGGATCGACCGGCATGAGGTCGTGCGTCTGCTCGGCGATCGGCACCTTCTGCCGGCGATCTTCTTCGTGTTCAGCCGCAACGGATGCGACCAAGCGGTGCAGCACGTCCTGCGATCGGATGTGCGCCTCACCGAGCGCTGGGAACGCGACGAGATCCGCCACATCGTCGAGGAGCGCTGCGCGGGCCTGCGCGACGAAGACCTCGGCGTGCTCGGCTACTTCTCGTGGCTGGAGGGGCTCGAGCGGGGAGTCGCGGCTCACCACGCGGGTCTCATCCCGACCTTCAAGGAGGTCGTCGAGGAGCTCTTCCAACGGAAGCTGCTGAAGGTCGTCTTCGCCACCGAGACGCTCGCGCTCGGGGTGAACATGCCTGCTCGCACGGTCGTGCTCGAGAAGCTCGAGAAGTTCAATGGCGAGGCACGCGTGCCGATCACGCCGGGGGAGTACACGCAACTCACCGGGCGTGCGGGTCGCCGCGGAATCGATGTCGAAGGGCATTCCGTCATCCAGTGGGTCACGGGCCTCGATCCGCAGGCCGTCGCTTCCCTCGCCTCGCGCCGCAGCTATCCGCTGCACTCGAGCTTCCGCCCGACGTACAACATGGCCGTGAACCTCATCCAGCAGTTTGGGCGCGAACGCACCCGCGAGATCCTCGAGAGCTCATTCGCGCAGTTCCAGGCGGACCGCGCGGTCGTCGATCTGGCCCGCAAGATCCGGGAGCAGGAGCGCTCGCTCGAGGGGTACGCGGAGGCGATGCGCTGCCATCTCGGCGACTTCGCCGAGTACGCGGGCATGCGTCGCGAGGTGAACGACCTGGAGCGCAAGCAGGCTCGCTCGAGCGACGGCTCCCGCGTCGAACGCGACCGGCGGGGACGGCGGATCGCGCAGCTGCGGGGCCGGATGAAGCAGCACCCCTGCCACGCCTGCAACGACCGCGAGGCTCACGCCCGGTGGGCGGAGCGCTGGTGGCGCCTGAAGCGCGAAACCGACCGGCTGACGGGCCAGGTGCGTGGGCGTACGGGCGCGGTCGCGCAGGTGTTCGACCGGATCACCGAGCTGTTGCTCGACCTGGGGTACCTCACGCGCGACCAGCACGGACGTATCGAGGTGGCCGCCCCGGGACGTCAGTTGCGTCGTATCTACGGCGAACGCGATCTGCTCGTGGCCGAGTGCTTGCGCTCGGGCGCCTGGGAGGGCGTCGATGCGCCGACGCTCGCGGCGATCGCGAGCTGCCTCGTGTTCGAGCCCCGCCGCGAGGACGGCGGCATCGCTCGTGGGCTGCCACCCGGACGCTTCGCCCGCGCGTTCGAAGCCACCGAGCAGCGTTGGGCCGAGCTCTCGACCATGGAGGAGGACCGCCGCCTTCCGGAGACGGGTCCGTTGTCGGCGGCCCTCGCACTCGCCACCTTCCGATGGGCGCAGGGAGACAGGCTCGATCAGGTGCTCCGTGAGGCCGATCTCGCCGCGGGAGATTTCGTCCGCTGGATGAAGCAGGTGATCGACCTGCTCGATCAGCTCTCGATCGTCGCCGATGGCGAGCTGGGACGCACCGCGCGAACGGCCATCGACGAGGTGCGCCGCGGCATCGTCGCGTACTCGAGCGTCGCATGACCCCATCCGCCTCCTGCAGGCGGCCCCCAGCTCGGCGGCCGTAGGCTGAGGCTCCGATGTCCGCACCGACGACCGCTCGCGCACGCCCGCTCGTGCCGCTCTGGGCCGCGCTGCTGCTCGCCGCGGCGGCAGGGCCTGTGCTCGACGCAGCTTTCCCGGATCTCGGCTGGTGGCCGCTCGCCTTCATCGGCATCGCGATGGTGCTCGTGGCGGCCGACGGACGACGCGCGGGCTCCGGGTTCCTCGTCGGGTTGGTCTTCGGGCTGAGCTTCTACCTCATCCACATCGATTGGGCGACGGTGTTCCTCGGGCCGATCCCGTGGGCAGCGCTCAGCACGCTGATGGCCCTGTGGTGCGCGCTGGGCACGATGCTCATCTCGATCGCGACCCGCGTGATGCCGAGCGCCGTGCGCGGACCGCTCGGACGCCTCCTCTTCGTCCCGGCCGTCATCGCGGGCCTCTGGACCGCGAGGGAAGCGGTGGCGAGCGTCTGGCCGTATGGCGGCTTCGCGTGGGGCCGGGTGGCGCTCTCGCAGTCCGACAGCCCGATCTCGCCGCTGTTCGCCTGGCTCGGGATCTCGGGGGTGAGCTTCGCCATGGTGCTCCTCGTGAGCACGGCGATCGCTGCGGTGCGCGAATCCCGTGTGCCCGTGCTGCTCCGGGCGGCTCTCGTGACCTCGCTCGCGGCGATCATGGTCGCCGTGCCCGCATGGCCGACCTCGTCGTCGGACGACTTCCGGGTGGCGGCCGTCCAAGGCAATGGGAAGACGGGGTACTTCGATCCGCCCGAGCACGCCGGCGACAACCTCCGCAGCCAGATCGATGCGACGATCCCCGTGCTCGACTCCGGCGCCGACGTCATCGTCTGGCCGGAGGGCGCATCCGACCTCGATCCGCTTCGCGTTCCCGCCGCGGCCTCCGCATTCGACCAGATCTCGGCCGAGGCGGATGCGCCGCTCGTCGCGGGCACGATCACGGCGCGAGGTGACGAGTACTTCAACACCTCGCTGCTGTGGCGGGCGGGCGAGGGAGCGGTCGACTACTACGACAAGCGGCATCCGGTGCCGTTCGGGGAGTACGTGCCTGATCGCGCCATCTGGCGTCAGTTCGCGCCCGACCTCATCGATCTCATCCAGCGCGAGTACACGCCGGGAACGACCGACATGGTGCTCGATATCGGGTCGGACGGGCGCAGCGTGCTCGCCGGCATCGCGATCTGCTTCGACATCGTCGACGACGCCGTGATGCGCGAGGCCGTCGGGGAGGGCGCGCAGCTCATCCTCGCTCAGACGAACAATGCCGACTTCGGGCGCACCGACGAGAGCGTCCAACAGCTCGCGATCGCCCGCATCCGCGCGATCGAACTGGGCCGGACGGTCGTGAACATCTCGACCGTCGGGACGAGCGCCGTGATCCTCCCGGATGGACGGATCTCGGACCAGTTGACCTGGTACGAAGCGGACGCCATGGTCGCCGACGTGCCTCTGGAGACGACCACGACCCCCGCGACCGTGATCGGTGCGGGGGTCGAACGGGGTGTCGCCGCCGTCGGGCTGGGCGCCCTTATCGGGGCGAGCATCGCAGCCGCGAGGCGGCGCCGCGCCTGACGGGCGTCAGGCGGTCTTCGGGCGCTTCGCGGCCTCGCCGCGGCGAGCGCGCAGGTACTCCAGACGCTCCTGGAGGATCTCCTCCAGCTCCGCGCGCGTTCGGCGCTCGAGCAGCATGTCCCAGTGAGTGCGCGGGGCCTTCGACTCCGGAGCCTCGGACTGGACGATCTCACCGTCGTCGCCGACGAGGCGTCCCTCCTGGCCTGTGCGAGGCGACTCCCAGAGCTCGGGCACCTCGGCATCGGCGGCGAAGACGACCTCGAAAGTCGCCCCGTCCTCCGTGCGGTACACGGCCCTCTTCCTCGGCGAGAACTCGACTCCCTCATCGCTCTGCATGCTCTGAGCTCCGAGTCGCATCCCGCGCAAACTGCGATCCGCCATCGTGTGGCCTCCCTCTGCGCATTGTCACGTGGTGGGCACCTCGTTGGGTGCCGGTGTCGGCGCCGTCCGGTGGGCTCGAAACGCCGACGTTGAATTCAACACCAACCGTGGACCATGCCATGTCCGCGTGGAGCCGTTCGCAGTGGTTTCACAGCCAGCTCGCCACGGATTCGTAGACGAACGGCGTACTGCGAGAACGGCTCAGCGTCCGCCTCCGCGGCGAGCCGCGACGAGGGGCAGCGCGAGGTCGGCACGGTCGGTCACGATGCCGTCGACGCCCGCGTCGAGAAGTCGCTCCATCTCGGACGGCTCGTTGATCGTCCAGATGTGGACCTCGACGCCGACAGCATGGAAGCTCCGGATGGCACGTGCGCTCGTGGTCGAGACGCCTGCGCCCCGAGGCGGCAGCTGCACGGCATCGACGTCACGCAGGATCCGGCGGAGCACGGTCGTCGCGCCACAGCGGGCCGCATGCACGGCGGCGAGCGCGCCCGCAGCCGAGATCGAGGTCGCGACGCCGGGCAGCTCACGGAGCACAGACAATCGCCGAGAGGCCGAGAACGATCCGACCAGCACGCGGTTCTCGGCGCGTGCGTCACGGATGGCGCTGATCGTGCCCGGGACCGCATCCGCCGACTTCACGTCGATGTTGAAGCGAGTCTCGGGAAACGCGTCGAGCGCCTCCGCGAGGCTGCAATACCCCTGGGACTCGCCGAGGGGTACACGGCGCAACTCGGCGCTCGTCAGTTGAGACACTTTCACATCACGCCCGGCCATGCGGCTCAGGTCAGGGTCATGGCTGATCATCGCCACGCCGTCCGCCGACCCGTGCACGTCGGTCTCGACATGGGTCGCCCCGAGGTTCACTGCATGGAGGAACGCCAGGAGCGTGTTCTCAGGAGCATGGAGGGCGAGCCCACGATGGGCGAGCACCCGCGGGGGAGGGGGAGACAGGAAGGTGACCGGCTCACCTCGTTCACGACGCGGCATGATGCTCGAAACTAGCACCGCCGACCGACGGAGCGTCCCACCTCACGAGCCTCGGTAGGCTGGGGGATCGTGAACGACGTGCTTCCTCCCGACTCGATGCGCGGAATGCGCGTACTCATCACCGGTTCCTCTCGCGGGATCGGGGCCGACACCGCCGGGTATCTCGCGGCGGCGGGCGCAAAGGTGGTCATCAACTACCGCAACAAGGAGGCCCGCGCCCTCAAGGTCGTCGCAGGCATCCAGGAGGCCGGGGGAGAGGCGATCGCCGTCGGCGCCGACCTCACCGATCCGGCTTCGGTCGCCGAGATGTTCGCCCGCGTCCGCGAGGAATGGGGCGGACTCGACGTGCTCGTGCTGAACGCCTCGGGCGGCATGGAGTCGGGGCTCGGCGAGGACTACGCCATGCGCCTGAACCGCGACGCGCAGGTCAACGTGCTGGATGCTGCCGTGCCGCTGCTGCACGCCGGCTCACGAGTCGTGTTCGTGACGAGCCACCAGGCGCACTTCATCGAGACCGTGCCGACGATGCCCGAGTACGAGCCCGTGGCACGTTCGAAGCGAGCGGGGGAGGACGCGCTGCGCGCCCGCATCCCGGAGCTCGATGCCGCCGGTGTCTCGTTCGTCGTCGTCTCGGGCGACATGATCGAGGGCACCATCACGGCGACTCTGCTCGAGCGGGTGAACCCGGGCGCCATCCAGACCCGCCGTGAGGCCGCCGGTCGGCTGTACAACGTCGCGGAGTTCGCCGCCGAGGTTGCCCGGGCTGCCATCGAGGACATCCCCGCCGACAACACGCGCTACGTCGGCGACGTGTCCGACTTCACCGGCCGCGACTGACACGAGCCAGCACCGTGACCAGCACGCACCGCCACCGCCCGGTCGCACGCGTGCTCGTGTTCGACCGTGACGGTCGGGTGCTGCTGTTCCTCACCACCGCCCCCGATTCGTCGGGCGTCGCTCGGTGGCTGACACCCGGCGGGGGAGTCGATCCGGGCGAGTCGTATCCGGATGCCGCACGCCGGGAACTCCGCGAGGAGACCGGCCTCGACTCGGCGGATCTCGGTGAGGCGGTCTGGGCGCACGATTACGACGTGGAGTGGGATTCGGCCGACCACGACAGTGGTCACGCGGAGTTCTTCCGACTCGTCACCGACCGCTTCGTGCCGGTTGACGACGAGTGGACCGACGACGAGCGGATCGACGTCCTCGGACACAGGTGGTGGAGCATCGCAGAACTGGTTGCCGAGCGTCCGCGATTCGAGCCTGCGGAGCTGATCGACGTCGTGCGGCGGTTCGCGCCATCGTCATGAGCGTGTACCGAGAATCGCCGACAGAGAAGAGATGACCGTGGCACCGGATCGCAGCGAACTCGAGAGCCTGCTCGCCCAGATCGCCCGCGAGGAGACGGAGCTGAGCTTTCCCGCCTTCGGGCACGACGAGGGGTGGCGGCTCGGCCGCACGATCCGGAGGCTGGCACGGGAGAGGCAACTGGCCGTCGCCATCGACGTGCGACTGGGGGAGCAGCAGGTGTTCCACTCGGGACTCCCGGGCTCGACCGCCGACAACGACGACTGGATCGCCCGCAAGGTGCGCACGACCCTGCGATTCGGCCGGAGCAGTCTGGCGATCCGTCTAGAGCGCGACTTGGAACTCGCGGGCTTCGACTGGCTCGACCCCGCGACGTTCGCGGTCTCGGGCGGATGTGTACCGATCCGGGTCGGGGGAGCCATCGTCGGCACCGCGACCGTCTCGGGTCTTCCTGACCACGAGGACCACGCTCTCGTGGTCGAAGGACTGCGCGCCATGCGTGTTTGACCGGGCTCCACAGCCCACGTGCTCCCTACGCGGCCCCCGAACACGGGCTACCGATGGGCGACGCACCCGAGCACGCTGGACGCCATGAGCCTGCCCGAGCTCACTCCTGAGCTTCTGACACTTCTCGGCGCCGCAGTCGGCGCCGTGATCCTCGTGCTGCTCCTGCTGTGGCTCGTTGTGCGATCCGCGGTGCTCAGCGCCCTGGGGGCCCACGCGAAGCGCATGGAGAAGCTCGCCACCAAGCCTGCCCGCCGGGAGGCGCCCGCGACCGAGGTCGCCGCGCCTGCCGACGGTTCAACTGCGGATGCCGCGGTCGCCCCCGCGGACGTGAGCGCGACTCCGACCCTGCCCGGTGTCGCGTTGCCCGCGGCATCCGCACCCGCATCCGCGGCGGCACTACCGCCCGCCGCGTGGGCATCGCCGTCCGCAGCGAGCGGCGGCTCGCCGTTCTCGGCTCCGGTCGCCGCACCTCAGGCGGCTCCTGCGGCTGTCGCCGCCGCCGAGGCGCTGTACCGCTCGCACCCGGGAGTTCCTGCTCCGAGCCGGCCGCCCGTCGCGACCGAACTGCCGGCGGCGAGCACGCAGCCCGCGGTGGCCATGCCGGCGTTCCCGCAGACGCCGCCTCAGGAATCGGACGCGTACGACGCGCTTCCGCCGCCCACCGAGGCCCAGCGCCGCGCCTGAGCGCGCCAGCGCAGCGCCGGAGTGTTCGGGCGCCGCGACGGTCGTTCTCCTGCGGTCAGGATTGCGCTGATAAGCGCGATTATGTCAGGACGACGCGGAACTTTCCACGGCTCCGTGGGGCGAAATACCATCGAGCGATGACGACGACGAGCGACGGGTCTCCCCGGCAGCCGCATCCGTTCCGCTTCGGGATCGTCGCCCCGCTCCTGTCCGACGTCTCCAGCTGGCGCGACCAGGCGCGCCGGATCGCCGACCACGGCTACTCGACCCTGTTGATGCCCGATTTCCCACAGCTGCAACCGGTGCCCGCCGCGACGCTCATGATCGCCGCCGAGAGCGCCGGGATACGGGTGGGCACCTGGGTCTACGCCGCTCCCTTCCGCGCTCCCTGGCTCACCGCCTGGGAGGCGCACTCTATGACGACGCTCACCGAGGGTCGCTTCGAGATGGGAATCGGCGCGGGTCGCCCGGGGATCGAGGACGAACTGCGCGACCGCGGGCTGCCCGTGCCGACGGCGTCGGAGCGTCGACGGAACATCCGCGACACGATCGGGGAACTGCGGCGCCTCGACGGCGAGCGGCGCACCCCGGTAGCGATGGCCGTCATCGGACCAAGGGCGCAGGAGCTCGCTGCAGAGGTCGCGGACATCGTCACCTTCGCGATGCTCCCGAGTGAGTCCCGAGCCGACGTCGTCACGAGGATTCGCCGCTTCCGCAACTCCCGCGATCTTGAGCTCTCGATGCACGTGCCGGTCGTCGGCAATGCCGTCTCGCCGTTCATGGCGCCACCCGACACCGACATCGCGGCTCTGCGCGCCGCCGACTCGCTCGCCTACCTGCCGCCAGACCCCGCCGCGGCCGCCGACGAGCTGCGTCGGCGTCGAGAGGAAACCGGCGTCTCCTATGTAGCCTTCGGCGCGAACGTCGCGGATTCCTTCGCCCCGCTCGTCGCGGAGCTCTCCGGCACCTAACCCACTCGGCTCCCCCGCTCCCCACTCCACTCAAGAGCTCGGCAGCGTCAAAGGACGCTACCGCTGCTCGGCGACCGCCCTGCGGTCACCAGTCGCGCGGACCCTGTACCCGATCCCCCATCGCTCGCGACGCGCGCGTCGGCCTCGGGTGGTGATACTCGTACAGGCCGCGCCGCACGGCGCGCCAGATGATCGTGTACGTGAGCCAGATGCCGAGGATGACAACGCCCGCACACACCACGAGGTAAATGACGAGGAACGTAACGCCCGCACCGAGAACGCTCGAGAAGTCTGGATACATCCCGCCAGCATGGCGCTGAACGGGAGTGCCGGCTCACCCCAATGCGGGGGTTCCCGCGTCGTAGAGTGGGCACACCATCCACGTGAAGGAGCGTGCCATGTCCGACTCCCCCGCCCCCTACGCGGCCCCCTCCCCTGCCCCGCACACCAATGGGCTCGCGATCACCTCGTTCGTGCTGGGTATTCTGGGCTTCGCGCTGATCCCGGTGATCCTCGGTCACATCGCACTCAGCCAGATCCGCACGCGCGGAGACGGCGGCAAGGTCTTCGCGATCATCGGACTGGTGCTCGGCTATCTGGGCCTCGTCTGGTGGATCATCTTCCTCGTCTTCATCCTGCCGCTGCTGTTCATCGGCGCTGCCTCGTCCCTGGGCTGACACGGACCTTACGAAGCGGTGACAGCGGACGGATTCCGCACCCCCGCCTCCTCGAGGGCCGTGAGACTGAGCCTGTGGTCGCATCGCATGCTCCCGTCGCCGTCATCGGCGGCTCAGGCCTCTACGCACTCTTCGAGGGTCCGAACACGCGCAGCGAAATGGTCGCGACCCCGTACGGCACCGTCGAACTGACACGCGGAGAGCTCTCGGGGAGGCCGGTCGTGTTCCTCCCCCGGCACGGACGCGATCACTCCGTCCCGCCGCACCGCATCAACGCCCGCGCCAACATCTGGGCGCTCGCGACGGTCGGCGCCCGCGCGATCATCTCGACCGCCGCGGTCGGGGCGATCGCCACCTCGCACCCCGTCGGCTCCCTGAGCCTCGTCGACCAGTACATCGATCGCACGCACGGACGCGCCGACACCTTCTACGACGAGGACTCCGTGCAGCACCTGGGGTCCGCGGATCCGTTCTGCACGACTCTGCACACCATCGCCGCCGAGGCGCTCGCCACGGATATCCGCACCGGCGAGGTGATCGACGGCGGTACCGTCGTGGTGATCCAGGGGCCACGGTTCTCCACCCGCGCCGAGTCGGAATGGTTCCGCGCGGCCGGTGCTCACCTCGTGAACATGACCCTGTACCCCGAGGTACCGCTCGCGGCCGAACTCGGCATCGGCACCGTCGCACTGGCGTTCGCCACCGACAACGACGCGACCCCCAGCGCCGAACCTGTGACCGCCGAGCTCGTGTTCGCTCGCCTCGCCGCAGCCAGACCCCGGATCATCGCGGCCATCGAGCGCATCGCCCGGGCGATCCCCGAGGACTATGCGATGGCCGAGCTCATCGATGCGGAGGCCGTCGCTGCCGTGCTGGCGAGGCCCACCCGATGAGGCTCCTCGTCACGGGTGGAGCCGGCTTCATCGGCTCCGCCGTCGTACGAGCCGCCCGCACCGCCGGGTGGGAGGTGCGCGTACTGGACTCGCTGCGGGCCGACGTGCACGGCGACCCCGCTCCTCCGGCCGACGTCGACTTCGTGCAGGGCGACGTGCGCGACCCGCACGCGCTCGAGCGTGCGCTCGCCGACGTGGATGCCGTTTCGCATCAGGCCGCGAAGGTCGGGCTCGGCGTCGACTTCGCTGATGCGCCCGACTACGTCGCGTCCAATGATCTCGGGACGGCGGTGCTACTCGCTGCGATGACCCGCCGGGAGATCGGCCGACTCGTTCTCGCGAGCTCGATGGTCGTCTACGGCGAGGGGGCGTATCGAGGGGGCGACGGTCGCCCATCGCGGCCGGCGCCCCGCCGCATCGACGATCTCGCCGCGGGCCGATTCGACCCCGTCGATGCCGACGGCACGCCCCTGCAGCCCGCGATGATCCACGAGGACGACGCCCTCGATCCGCGCAATGTCTACGCCGCCTCGAAACTCGCCCAAGAGAACCTCGCCTCGGCGTGGGCGCGCGCGACAGGCGGCAGCGCGGTCGCGCTCCGCTACCACAACGTCTACGGGCCCGGCATGCCTCAGAACACCCCCTACGCGGGCGTCGCGTCCCTGTTCCGGTCTGCCATCGAGCGAGGCGAGCGTCCTCGCGTGTTCGAGGACGGCGCGCAACGTCGGGACTTCGTCCATGTCGCCGACGTCGCCTCCGCGAATGCGGCCGCACTCGGCCACACAGCGTCGATGGAGAGCGGAGTCTTTCGCGCCTACAACGTCGGCAGCGGCGAGGTGCACACGATCGGCGAGCTCGCCGCGTCCCTCAGCCGCCATGCGGGTGGCGATGCGCCCGTCGTCACGGGCGAGTACCGGCTCGGCGACGTGAGGCACATCACCGCATCCTCGGAACGGATCCGCAGGGAACTCGGATGGCGCCCCTCCGTCTCATTCGACGAGGGCGTCGGCGAGTTCGCATCCGCACCCCTTCGGGCGGCCGTGCGATGACCCACGTCGATGTGGTGCTCCCCTGCCTCGACGAAGCGGGCGCGCTCCCCTGGGTGCTCTCGCGCCTGCCCGAGGGATATCGCGCGATCATCGTCGACAACGGATCGACCGACGGGTCGGGAGACGTGGCACGCGCGCACGGAGCGCTCGTCGTCGACGAACCACGCCGGGGATTCGGCTCGGCCGCCCACGCGGGGCTCCTCGCAGCGGAGGCCCCGATCGTCGCCTTCTGCGACGCCGACGCCTCCATGGACCCTGCCGACTTGCCCTCGCTCGTCGATCGTATCGCCGGAGGAGAACTCGACCTCGTGCTCGGGCGACGCCGCGCCGTCAGCCGAGGTGCGTGGCCCGTCCACGCACGGATCGCGAACCGGGCCCTCGCCCTGCTCATCCGGCGATCCACGGGACTGCGCATTCACGACCTCGGGCCGATGCGCGCTGCGCGGCGCGACGCCCTCCTCGACCTCGACCTCCGCGATCGCCGAAGCGGCTATCCGCTCGAGATGGTGCTTCGCGGGCACGAGCAGGGGTGGCGGATCGCCGAGGTCGACATCCCCTACTCACAGCGCATCGGCAGATCGAAGGTCATCGGCACCGTACGAGGAACCGCCACGGCGATCACCGACATGTCCCGATTGCTCCGCGGATGACCGCACTCGTGCTGATCGCGAAAGAGCCGCTCCCCGGTCGTGCGAAGACCCGTCTTCATCCACCCCTCTCTCTCGATCAGGCGGCCGAGCTGGCGGCGGCCGCGATCGACGACACGATCGGCGCCCTCGCCGAGGTGCCCGCGACTCGTCGCATCCTGCTGTTCGACGGCGAGCGGACGCCCCCCTCGGCGCGGGACTACGAGACGATCCCGCAGGCCGACGGCGAGCTCGACGTCCGGCTCGCCGCGATGTTCGACTCGCTCGCGGAGCCCGCCGTGCTGATCGGGATGGACACCCCGCAGGTCTCCCCCACCCACCTCGCCGCACCCTTCGCGAGCTGGCCTGAGAACGTCGACGCCTGGTTCGGTCCCGCCGCCGACGGTGGATTCTGGGCGCTCGGCATGCGGGAGCCGGACGGAGACCTCATCCGTGGGGTGCCGATGTCACGATCCGACACGGGAGAGCATCAGCTGCGTCGCCTGACGGACGCGGGGCTGCGCGTCGGCGTGCTCGCAACGCTCACCGACGTCGACACCATCGCGGATGCCCGCGAGGTGGCACGGCAGGCCCCGGCGACGCGCTTCGCCGCGCTCCTCAGCTCGTTCCTCGGCTCCGACTCCCCCGGCGCCTGAGCAGCAGCGCGACGACGATCGCCGCGGCGGTCGCCGCGAGAATGCCCGCCAGCACGAGCAGCAGATTGCCGAGGTAGTCGAGAGGCAGGATCGTCGGATTGGCGGTGCCGATCGCCTGCTTGACGATCTCGGGCACCACGAGAACTGTCACGATCACCGCGACGACGGCCGCCGCCTGCGCGATCGCGAGCACCACGAACGGAACGCGGTCGTCGATCCGCCGCACGATCACGGTCGCGGCGAACAACACCATCGCCGCGACCCCGTCGTGCAGCACGAGCGCCCCGAGCAGCCAGGCGGCCACGCCCGGATAGTCACCCGGCCTGACCTCCGTAAGGAACGCCCCGACCCCCGTGGCGAGCAGCAGCACCCCCACCCCGACCAGCACGGCCCGCCAGATCGCCATCCGCTCCGACACGACCACACGCTCCGCCGCCATCAGATCACCTCCAGGCGCGAGAGCCACTTCGTCTGCAGCACACCGGGCCTCGCAGGCGCGATGATCCGCGCCGGATACCCGTGATCGAGATCGAGCGTCTCGCCGTTCAGCTCGAGAGCCACGAGCGTGAGCTCGTCGCGCACGAACTCCGGCTGCATCTCGGTGACGGCGTAGATGCTGTGCTGCTGGAGGCTCGTGATGCGCACACCCGCTTCGGCCGTCGCACCCACGGCATCGACGAGATCGCGCAACCGCGGACCGCGCCACCACGCGTACTGGCTCCATCCCTCCACACAGGCGATGGGCAACCACGCGTCATACTGCGGCAGCATCGCGAGCTCGTCGTAGCTGAAGCTGCGGGATCGTTCGCCGTTCGACACCGTGAGCGTCCAGTCGGGCGCGGTAGCGGCTTCCTCGACTCCGGCAGCCTGGGCGGTGCGGTTGACCGGCACCGACTGGGGCCCCGTGTTGTTCTTGCGGGGCGCGAGCAGGTTCAACGGATCCAGGATGCGGAACGACTGCCCCGCGGTGAACGCCACGAGGACCCCGGCCGCGGCACCCACCGCTGCGAGGAAGCCGCGGCGGCTCACCTTCGCACGCCGGTCGGGTGGCTCGGGCGTCGGCTTCTCGTCGATCCAGGCGAAGATGCGCCCTGTCACCCCCGCATCCGGACGGATGCCCGTGCGTCGCTGCAACTCGTCCGGCGTCCCGAACGCCACGTCGGGGTCGGACGCCGACTCCCCCTCGCGCAGCGTCCCGTCATCCAGGTAGGCGTCACGGGCACGCCAGTAGCGGGCGATGATCGGCAGCTTGACGGCGATGTGGATCGCGAGCGAGCCGATCACCACGAACGACAGCGCGAAGTGCACGTGCCGGAACGAGAACGGGAACAGCGAATAGAACTGGTACGTGTTGAGCAGGCCGATCGTGATCTGCACGAGCGACGCGGCAACGAAGAGGGCGATCGACGCGCGCTCCACGACATGCCCGAACGAGCGCACCGGCGGGGTCTGGAACAGCTGCGGGAACACCGCGTAGAGCTTCGCGAACAGCAGCGGGAAGCAGATGATCCCAGCCGTGATGTGCGCTCCCTGACTCACCTGATACAGCCAGCTGGGGCGCGTGGGGAACGCCATCCAGGGCGCCGGGTCCTGCAGCAGGTGGCTGTAGATCCCCGTGGCGAAGCACACGAGGAACGCAGCCGCCAGCAGCCGACCGACGACGACCGCCATGCGCGGCGTGCGCGACGGAGTCTGGAGTGCGTGCCGGAACTGGTGCAGCAGTCGTTGCAAACGCCAGGTCAGGTTCACGAGTCGGCTCCGCTATGCGGCCACGGATGCGTGAGCGGGCAGGCGGACATCGAAGCGGCAGCCGCCGGGGACGTTCTGCACACTGATCTGGCCGAAGTGGGCCTCGACGATGCCATGAACGATTGCGAGTCCGAGACCCGCACCACCAGAGATGCCGTCGCGCTCCCCCGGTGCGCGCGACGGCGACGCGCGCCACCCCGCCTGGAAGATCTTCGACAGATCGCTCTCGGGAATCCCCCCTCCCTCGTCCTCGACGGTGAGGACGACGTGACCGTCGCCGTCGTGACAGGCCGAGACGGTGATCTCACTCCCCGCCGGCGAGTGCTGGATCGCATTGATCAGCAGGTTCCCGATCACCCGAGACAGCTCGCGCGGATCACCCACGACCGTCAACTCGCCGCTGCTCGCCTCCCGCAGGCGGATCGAGCGCGCCTCCGCCACGGCACCGAGCTCGGCCACCACATCACTCACCAGGTCGTAGATCGAGACGGGCTCCATGCTGAGCGACAGCGTGCCCGACTGGATCTTCGACAGCTCGAAGAGATCGTCGACCATCGCCGAGAGGTGATCGACCTGCGCGCTCATCTGCCGATGGAACCGCGGCGGGTCGGCGGCGAGGCCGTCCTCGAGCGCCTCCGCCATCGCGCGGAGGCCCGCGAGCGGTGTGCGCAGGTCGTGCGCGATCCACGCCACCAACTCGCGACGCGATGCGTCGAGCGTCGCCACCTCGTCGCGCGCCTGAGCGAGTCGCAGGCTCGTGCTCGCGAGCTCGTCCGCGAGACCCGCGAGCTCGGCGCTCCGGGCCGGAGCCGAGGCGGCATCGAGACGCTCCCCCGCACCCAGCGCTCGGGCCATCGACCGCAGGCGTGCGCTGTTGCGGGTGAACGCGTGCCCGAGCACCGCCGCGACCACGATCGACACCGCGGCCGAGACACCCGCGATCCACCAGACGACGGTCAGATCGTGCACGGAGACGTACATCGCCTGAGCGACGGCGGTGATGCCCGCGACGACCGACACGATCGAGGTCGCGACGACCACGAGCACCTGCACGAGCATCGACGAGCGCCGCGCGACCCAGAGCACCACGAGGCCCAGGCCGCCGACGACGAGCGAGCAGACGAGCGAGATAGCCACCACGATGAGCAGATCGGAGAGCGGAAGCATGGGGATCCTTAGAGGTCGAGCCGGTAGCCGACGCCCCACACGGTCACGAGGGTCGTCGGGGAGGTGGGATCGTCTTCGATTTTCTCGCGCACCCTCCGCACCGTGACGGTCACGGTCGAGAGGTCGCCGAAGTCCCAGTGCCACACCGCGTGCAGCAGCTGCTCGCGGCTGAAGGCCTGTCGCGGATGCTTGAGCAGGAAGGCGAGCAGATCGAACTCGCGCACCGAGAGCGCGAGTTCCCGTCCGTCGCGGCGGATGATCCGGGCCGCTGGATCGAGGGCGAACGGCCCTCGCTCGATCGCCGCCTCCGGCGTCAGCTCGGTGACACTGCGGCGCAGGATCGACTGCACGCGCAGCACGAGCTCGCGCGGCGAGAACGGCTTCGCCAGGTAGTCGTCCGCTCCCGCCTCAAGGCCGTCGATCCGGTCTTCGGTCGCCGACATCGCGGTCAGGAGGATGACGGGCACGGTCGAACTCGCCCGGATTCGGCGGCACACCTCCGCTCCATCGATCCCGGGCAGCATCCGGTCGAGCACCACCAGATCGGGGCGCCTCGCGGCCACCGCCTCGAGGGCCGCGAATCCGTCGGTGGCGACCTCGACGAGGTACCCGGCCGACTCGAGGTAGGCGCTCGCCACCTCCAGCACGGTGGGGTCGTCTTCGACCACGAGCACGCGGCGGTCGCTCAGCTCACCACGGCGCGCGGGTGCGACGGCGGGGTACTCCATACCTGACAGTAAAGACCTCTCCCCCGCGCCGAGGGCGGCCGATCGGCTCCGACGGCGCGACCGTCCGCATTTCGTAAGGTTCGGACGCCCCACCCGTCTGGCCCGATTCATACAGTCGAGAAATGGTGCATGCGAGGTCGGAGCCACGCGCGATGAGCGGATTCGGATCCGGCCTGCGCGAGCCCTACGGGCGAGCACTGCGAGACCCCACACGGACGCTGTACCTGCGGGACGCCCAGACCGAGACGCGCACCGACTCGGTCCGCGTCGAGGTGGAGCGCTTCCTCGCCGCAGCCGACGCGGGCGACGAAGCCATCGTGGCCGACGCGAGCGGACCGGTGCTCGACGTCGGATGCGGGCCGGGCCGCATGGTGCACGCCGCCATCATGGCGGGGCATCTGGCGCTCGGGGTCGACATCTCGGAGACGGCCGTGCGCATCGGCCAGGACCACGGCCTACCCGTACTGCAGCGTTCGGTGTTCCACGATCTCCCGGGTGAGGGCGAATGGGGCACCGTGTTGCTCATCGACGGGAACATCGGCATCGGAGGCGACCCGGTGACGCTGCTCGCCCGCTGCGGTGAGCTCATGCATCCGGAGGGACGCGTCATCGTCGAGGCGCACCCTGAGCCGGAACGCGACCGCGTGTTCATGGGGATCGTGGTCGACGACCTCGATCACGAGAGCCTCCCGTTCCCCTGGGCCGAGGTGGGCGCCGAGCGTCTGCGCGTCCATGCCCGCCGCGCGGGTCTCACGGTCGTCCGCGAGTGGTCGACACGAGGCCGCGCATTCACCGAGCTCAGCCGAGGGTGACGGTGGATCGGCGGACGGCGACCGCGGCACGGTGGGGGCTCGCCGTCGCTCTCGCGCTGATCGCTGCGGCGATGCTCGTCCCCTTCCTGGCGGGGTGGTCGGTGCGCGTCGACTTCCCGCCGCTCCACGCGTACTGGTCGCCGAGGCTCGGGCCGGGCACGATCCCCGCGGTGATCCTCGCGGTGCTGGCGGTGCGCTTCGCGATCGACCTCGCGGTGCGGCTCCCGTGGTGGGCGCTGCTGGTCGTCTCGATCGGCGCGAGCGCGGCCTGGATGGTCTCCCTCGCCCTCGTCGACGGGATCGACGGCCTCGGAGCGATCCTCGAGAAGACGAGCGAATATCTGGGCACCGCCCGTTCGGTGACCGACGTGCCGGCGATGTTGCAGGAGTACATCTCGCGCATCCCTCTCGACTCCGCCGACCACTGGCCGATCCACCTGGCGGGTCACCCTCCGGGGGCCGTGCTCGTGTTCATCGGCCTCGTGGACCTGGGACTCGACACCGGCGTGCCGGCGGGGCTTGCGATCATCGCCATCGCCGCCACCACTCCCGCAGCCGTGCTCATCGCCCTCCGCCGGCTCCGAGCCGAAGACGCCGCGCGCCGCGCAGCGCCATTCCTCGTGTTCGGCTCCGCCGCGATCTGGATGGCCGTGTCGGCCGACGCCATGTTCGGGGCCGTTGCGGCTTGGGGACTCTGCTGCCTCGCGATCGCGGCGACAGCCTCCCGGATTCTGCCACTCATCGCCTGGGGTGCGGCCGCGGGCCTGCTCCTCGGCTATTGCGTGATGCTCTCCTATGGACTCCCGCTCCTCGGAGTGCTCGCGGTCGGCGTGCTCGTCGCCGCACGCCGCTGGCAGCCCGTGATCCCCGCCGTCGTAGCGGCAAGCGCCGTCGTGCTCGCGTTTGCGGCAGCCGGGTTCGCCTGGTGGGACGCCTACCCCGTGCTCGTCGAGCGCTACTACGCGGGGATCGCCTCCGATCGCCCGTACACCTACTGGGTGTGGGCGGATCTTGCGGCCCTCGCGATCAGCGCCGGCCCCCTTGTCGGTGCGGCGATCGGAGCGGGAATCGCCCGGATCCGAGTGACGGTGCGAGGACGCTTCCCCGACCGGGCCGTCGTCATCCTTGTTCTCGCCGCATCGCTCACGATCCTGCTCGCGACCCTGTCGGGCATGAGCAAGGCGGAAGTCGAACGGATCTGGCTGCCGTTCGTGCCCTGGTTGCTGATCGGCACGGCGCTGCTCCCCGAACGCTGGCGGCGCGGCGGCCTCGTGCTGCAGGTGGTCTTCGCACTGGTCGTTCAGCACCTTGTGCATCCCCCGTGGTGAGGCGGCGACAGAGCACACGAGGTGGCTCCGCTCCCCCTACGATCGAAGGATGGGTGAGCTTCGATGACCGAGACCAATTGGGCCGGAAACATCGCTTTCGGGGCTGGGCGGCTCGTCGCTCCGTCCACGATCGATGACGTTCAGCAGCTGTTCGCCGAGGCGTCCCCGGGCTCCGTCCGCCCGCTCGGGACCCGGCATTCGTTCTCGCCGATCGCCGACACCCCGGGCACGCTGCTCTCATCCTCCGGTTTCGCCGACGCCAACGAGATCCGGATCTCCGAGGACCGTGCGAGCGTGTCAGTACCAGGCGGTATCCGCTATGGCGAACTCGCCCGCGCGCTCGAAGCCGAGGGGCTCGCGCTCGCGAACCTCGCCTCGCTCCCCCACATCTCCGTCGCCGGAGCGATTGCGACGGGAACGCACGGATCCGGGGTCGCCAACGGCTCGCTCGCCACCGCGGTCCGCGCGATCGAGTTCGTCAACGGCTCCGGCGAGATCGTGACCCTCCGGCGAGGCGATCCGGAGTTCGACGGCGCCGTGGTCTCCGTCGGCGCGCTCGGATTCACCACCCGGATCGAGCTCGACATCGAGCCGAGCTACGACATCGCACAGACGGTCTACCGTGGCCTGCCCCTCGACGCCCTCCTCGAGAGCTTCGATGAGACCGTCGGCCTCGGCTACAGCGTCAGCCTCTTCACCACCTGGAGCGACGCCGACACGATCGACCAGTTGTGGCTCAAGCGGCGGGTCGCCACCGATCGTCCCGCACCATCGGAGATTCTCGGCGCCCGCCCGTCGACGGTCGCGATGCACCCTCTCCCGGACGTGGATCCGGTGCACTGCACCGAACAGTTCGGCGCACCCGGCCCCTGGCTCGACCGCCTGCCTCATTTCCAGCTCGAGTTCACGCCCTCGAACGGTGCCGAGCTGCAGAGCGAGTACCTCGTGCCCCGCGCGGTCGCAGCAGACGCACTGCGCGAGATGCACTCGCTCGCTCCCCAGATCCGCGAGCTGCTGCTCGTGAACGAGATCCGCGAGATCGCCGCCGACACCCTGTGGCTCTCGGGCGCCTTCGAGACGGACACCGTCGGCATCCACTTCACCTGGAAGCCGCTCCAGGACGCGGTCGACGCACTCCTCCCCCGCATCGAGGAACGGCTTCTGCCTCTCGGCGCCCGCCCGCACTGGGGCAAGCGATTCCACGCGGACGCCGACACGCTGGCAGCTCTGTACCCGCGCTTCGACGACTTCCGTGCCCTCGCCGCGCACCACGATCCGCGGGGTGTGCTCCGGAACGACTTCCTGCGAGCGAAGCTCGCCATCTGAGCGGATAGCATCCCCCCATGCCGAAGCAGGAGATCGTCGACGCCGCCCTCGCCCACGCCCGCACCGCGTTCGACCGCGGCGACGCGATCCTGCAGGTCCCGCTCGAGATCGGGCACCTCGCGGGCGAGTCGTCGGCCTGGGGTTCGTCCGAGAACTTGACGGTCAATGACCCGGATGTCGGATGGTTGCTCGGCCACATCGAGGGCATCGGATGGCGATTCGAGCACGCGACGACGGTGTTCGTCGAAACCGGCTCGTCGAGTTCTGCGCGCGTGCTCTCCACCGGAGAGGGCGTCGTCACCCGGGGCGAGATCGTCGGCTACTACCTGTTCCGACGCGCCTCGGCGTGATCCCGGGTCAGTCGGTTCCGAGATCGAACGCGGAACCCTCGTTGGCCTCGTCGAGTCGGCTCTCGAGCGCCTCATCGCCCGCATCGACCCCGGCGCCCAGGATCTGATCCGCGGCGCCACGCTCCAGACGACCGACGAGTTCACCGGTCGCCCCGCCGATCAGTCCCTGCGCGGCGTACTGCTCGAGCCGCGAACGGGAGTCGGCGATGTCGAGGTTGCGCATCGTGAGCTGGCCGATCCGGTCGTCGGGACCGAACGCGGCGTCGCCGACGCGCTCCATCGAGAGCTTCTCGGGCTGGTAGCTGAGGTGCGGTCCGACCGTGTCGAGGATCGTGTAGTCGTCGCCGCGGCGCAGGCGCAGGCGCACCTCGCCCGTGACGGCGGATCCGACCCAGCGCTGCAGCGACTCGCGGAGCATGAGCGACTGCGGGTCGAGCCAGCGTCCCTCGTACATGAGGCGCCCGAGCCGGCGACCTTCCGCGTGGTAGTTCGCAATCGTGTCCTCGTTGTGGATCGCGTTCAGAAGCCGCTCGTAGGCGATGTGCAGGAGCGCCATGCCCGGGGCCTCATAGATGCCGCGCGACTTCGCCTCGATGATGCGGTTCTCGATCTGGTCCGAGACGCCGAGCCCGTGGCGCCCCCCGATCGCGTTCGCCTCGAGCACGAGTGCGACCGGGTCGTCGAACTCGGCACCGTTGATCGCGACGGGGCGACCCTCCTCGAAGCGGACGGTCACCTCCTCGGTCGCGATCTCGATGTCATCCCGCCACGAGGCGACACCCATGATCGGGTCGACGATGTCGAGTCCGCTGGAGAGCTCCTCGAGGTTCTTCGCCTCGTGAGTGGCGCCCCAGATGTTGGCGTCAGTCGAGTAGGCCTTCTCTGCCGCATCCCGGTACGGGAAGCCGTGCGCGACGAGCCACTCGCTCATCTCGGTGCGCCCGCCCAGCTCGGTGACGAAATCGACGTCGAGCCAGGGCTTGTAGATCCGCAGGCGCGGGTTCGCCATGAGCCCGTAGCGGTAGAAGCGCTCGATGTCGTTGCCCTTGTAGGTCGATCCATCGCCCCAGATCTCGACGCCGTCGTCCTTCATCGCGCGCACCAGCATCGTGCCGGTCACTGCCCGCCCGAGCGGGGTCGTGTTGAAGTAGGTCTTGCCCCCGGAGCGGATGTGGAAGGCGCCGCACTGCAGCGCGACGAGCCCCTCTTCGACGAGCGCGCGCTTCGCGTCGACCAGCCGCGCGAGCTCGGCGCCGTACTCGAAGGCCCGACTCGGCACGGCGTCGATATCGGGCTCGTCGTACTGGCCGAGATCGGCGGTGTACGTGCACGGGATGGCGCCCTTGTCGCGCATCCACGCGACCGCGCAGGAGGTGTCGAGTCCGCCGGAGAATGCGATGCCGACGCGTTCGCCGACCGGGAGAGAGCTGAGGACCTTCGTCACCCCGATAGCCTACGGTGCTCACGGGCGACGCCGAGACGCCTGAGAGGCTCCGAATCGGCACTCGGCCGGTATCCTGAGCGCATGGCGGACCGACGACGAACCCCCGGGTCGCAGACCTCTCTGCGCGAGGCCAACCGGGGTCGGATCGTCGATGCGGTGCGTAAGCACGGTGGCCTCACCCAGGTCGAGTTGGCGGGCGTCACGGGCCTCTCCCCCGCGACGGTCTCGAACATCGTCAAGGAGCTGTCGGAGTCAGGCGTTCTGTCGACCTCGAAGTCGATGCGCTCCGGTCGCCGTGCCCAGTACGTGACCCTCGCCCACACGGCCGGACTCGTCTGCGGAATCCACTTCGCCCAACGCCACCTCCGCGTCGCTCTTGCCGACGCCTCCATGACGGTCGTCTCGGAGCACGAGATGCCGCTCGCCCGCGACCACCGCTCCGACAACGAGATCCGGCGGGTGGGGATGCTCGTCGCCGACATGCTCGAGTCCGTCTCTGCCGATCGTGACGAGCTGCTCGCCGTCGGCATCGCCATCTCGGCGCCCATGGACTCGGCGAGCGGCATGATCGCGCGTCCCGGGATCCTCCGCGGCTGGGAGGGGATCGCCGTTCGCGAGACGGCGGAGCGAACCCTGCGGGCCCCGGTCGCTGTCGACAATTCGTCCAACCTGTCCGCGCTCGCCGAGCACCGACTCGGCGCGCTCCGCGGGCAGGGCGACGCGATGTTCGTCGAGGTGAGCGAAGGGATCGGCGCGGGGATCCTCGTGGGCGGCCACCCCTACCGGGGCGCGAGCGGCAGTGCCGGCGAATTCGGCCACATGGTCATCATCGAGAACGGCCCGATCTGCCGCTGCGGAAATCTCGGCTGCCTCGAGGCTGTCGCAGGCGGAGAGGCTGTGGTCGAGGGGCTGAAGCCCCACTACCCGGGCCTCAAGATCGGCGATGTGATCGTGCGGGCCATGGCGGGCGACGACGCCTGCATCCGGGCCATCGCCGACGCCGGCACGCACATCGGCGTCGCGGCCGCCAACATCGCGAGCATGTTCGACCCGGAACGGATCGTCATCGGGGGCCACCTGGCGCGCGCCGGCGAGATGCTGCTCGGTCCGATCCGCCAGGTCGTCGATCGCTCCCTCGCGACGCGTCTCGCCCCTCCGCCCGAGATCGTCGCCGGTCAGCTCGGCCCACGTGCCGCACTCGTGGGTGCGATCGGGCTCGCGACCGATCGGGTGAGCGCCTTCCCCGCGGGGATGTCGGGAACCGTCGAACTGCGGGCGGCGCTCGGGTGAGACCCGCGAGGTCGATCCGCGCGGTCACGCCGGCGGTGCTCGCCGCCGTGCTGCTCGTGGGCTGCACCAACGCGGTCACCGGGGGTACCGTCGTCGACCCCGACACCGCGCGCATCGGTCTGCTGCTTCCGGATTCGGTCACGGCCCGCTACGACAGCGCCGACCGTCCGTTCTTTGAGGAGCGGATCACCGAGCTGTGCGCCCGATGCGAAGTGCTCTACGGGAATGCCGACGGCGACACCGCCAAGCAGCGTCAGCAGGCCGAGGCGATGCTCACACAGGGGGTCGCGGCGCTCGTACTCGACCCGTACGACGGGAAGGCGGCCGCGTCGATCGTGACACTCGCCCGTGGGCGCGGAGTGCCGGTCATCGCCTACGATCGCCTGATCGACAGCCCCGACATCTCCGCCTACATCTCGTTCGACAACGAGCTCGTCGGGCGTCTCCAGGCGCAGTCGCTCATCGCTCGTCTCGAGGCGGAGGGTCTCACGCCCGCGGACGGCGGGATCCTCATGGTCAACGGCTCCCCCACCGACAACAACGCATCGCTCTTCAAGGCCGGTGCTCATGAGGTGATCGACGCGAGCGGCTTCGAGGTCCTCGCCGAGTTCGACACGCCGGGATGGGAACCCGCGAAGGCCCAGGACTGGGTGACGGGCCAGATCACGCGGTTCGGCGACCGCATCGTGGGCGTCTACGCGGCAAACGATCCGACCGCAGGCGGGGCGATCGCCTCCCTCAAGGCGGCGGGCGTCTCGCCGCTTCCCCCGGTGACCGGGCAGGACGCCGAGGTCGCGGGGCTCCAGCGCATCCTCACCGGCGATCAGTACATGACGGTCTACAAGGCGTTGCGACCCCAGGCCCGGCTCGCCGCCGAACTCGCGATCGACCTCGTTAACGATCGCCAGATTGATGGCGAGACGAGCATCGACGTCCAGGGCTCCACGGTGCCGACCTACCTGCTCGATCCTGTCGCTGTGACCGCGTCCGACATCGGGCCGGTCGTCATCGCCGACGGGTTCATCACCCTCGAGCAGCTCTGCACACCCGACTACGAAGAAGCATGTCGCGCCGCCGGACTGGTGGCGGCATGAGCACGGCGACACCGCCTCCGCTGCCGCGAATGGATCGGATGCCGGCGCTCGCGATGCGCGGCATCTCCAAGAGCTTCGGCAAGGTGCAGGCGCTCACCGACATCCACCTCGAGGTCTACCCGGGAGAGGTCGTGGCGATCGTCGGCGACAACGGCGCCGGCAAGTCGACCCTCGTCAAGATCCTTGCGGGGGTGCATCCCGCCGACGCGGGCGAGATCGAGTTCGACGGCCAACCCGTGCAGATCCCGGATCCGACCGCCTCGCGCTCACTCGGAATCGCGACGGTCTTCCAGGATCTCGCCCTCTGCGACAACCTCGACGTGGTCGCGAATCTGTTCCTCGGCCGCGAGATCGCCGCCCCCGCGCTCGAAGAGGAGGAGATGGAGCGGCGCGCGTGGGAGCTCCTTCGGCAGCTCTCGGCGCGGATGCCTTCCGTCCGGGTGCCGATCGCCGCGCTCTCGGGCGGCCAGCGGCAGACCGTCGCGATCGCTCGTTCCCTCATCGGCGACCCGCGCATCGTGATCCTCGACGAGCCGACGGCCGCGCTCGGCGTCGCGCAGACCGCCGAGGTGCTGAACCTCATCGAACGGCTCCGCGAACGCGGACACGGCGTCGTGCTCATCAGCCACAACATGGCCGACGTGCAGGCCGTCGCCGACCGCATCGTCGTGCTGCGCCTCGGGCGCAACAACGGCGACTTCCTCGCTCCCGACGTGGGATACGAGGACATCATCGCCGCGATCACCGGCGCCACCGAGCACGCCCGCCCGATGCCCGACGCCCCTCTTCCGGGGCCCCACCCGATCCGTCCGACCCGATGACCGCCGGCATCCCGACCACACCGCCCTCTCGGGTCTCGACGGCCCTCGCGGACGCACGGGCGCGACTCACGGGAGGCGATCTCGGATCACTGCCGGTCGTGGTCGGCCTCATCGTGATCTGGGGCGTGTTCCAGGCGCTGAATCCCAGCTTCCTCTCCGCCGACAACCTGGTGAACCTCACGCTGCAGTGCGCGGCGGTGGGCACGATCGCCATCGGGATCGTCCTGGTTCTCCTTCTCGGGCAGATCGACCTCTCGGTCGGGTCGGTGTCGGGGCTCGCCGCCGCGATCCTCGGGGTGGGGCTGACCCAGCTCGGCTGGGCGCTCGGGGTTGCGATCCTGGTCGCTGTTCTGGCGGGAGCCGCTATCGGGCTCCTCTACGGTGCCCTCTACACCCGGTTCGGGGTGCCCAGCTTCATCATCACGCTCGCCGGGCTGCTCGGCGTGCTCGGGCTGCAGCTGAAGGTCCTGGGGCCGACGGGCTCGATTAACCTCCCCGCCGACTCGCCGATCGTGCTGTTCGCCCAGAGCTGGTTTCTCCCCCCGTGGCTTGCCTATGCCTTGTCGGCCGTCTGGGCGGGTGTCGTGTTCCTCTCGGCCGCGCTGCGACGTCGGCGACGCATCCGCGCGGGCCTTCCGGTCGGGGCGCTCGGATGGCAGGCACTGCGGGCTGGCGGGCTCCTCGCACTGTGCGTCGCCGCCGTCGCCTACCTCGCGACCGACCGAGGCGTCGGTGTGATGTTCGTGTTCTTCGTCGTACTCGTGATCGTCGTCGACGTCGCGCTGACGCGCACCGTCTGGGGCCGACAGGTGTATGCCGTCGGCGGCTCGGTCGAGGCCGCCCGACGCGCCGGGATCCGCGTCGACCGGGTCTACATCTCGGTGTTCGTGCTGTGCTCGACGCTCGCCGCGGTAGGCGGACTGCTGGCGGCAGGGCGCCTCAGCTCAGCGAGTCTCTCCTCCGGCGGAGGCGACACCAATCTGAACGCCATCGCCGCAGCCGTCATCGGTGGTACGAGTCTCTTCGGGGGCCGCGGCTCGGCGTGGAGCGCTCTGCTCGGGATCGCGGTGATCCAGTCGATCTCGAACGGACTGACGCTCCTCAGCCTCGACTCGTCGATTCGGTACATGATCACGGGCGGGGTGCTGCTGCTCGCGGTCATCATCGACTCGCTCACGCGCCGCTCACGCGCGGCGCACGGTCAGGCCTAGGCGCCCGTCGCGGCGACCCAGGCGTCGAGCTTCTCGCGCGCGGCACCGGAGTCGATGGCTGCCGAGGCGAGCGCGATCTTGTCGCGGAAGCGGTCGCGGATGTCCTCCTCGGCGCGGGTGTGATCCTGCGCGAGATCCCACGAGACGAGGCCTGCCGCCGCGTTGAGCAGCACGATGTCGCGGACGGGACCCCGCTCCCCCTCGAGCACTCGGTGCACGACCGCGGCGTTGTGCGCCGAGTCTCCGCCGCGGAGGTCCTCGATGCTCGCCCGCGGCAGCCCGAGGTCCGCGGGATCGAGATCGTGCTCGGTGACCGATCCGCGAGAGACCTCCCAGACATGGCTGTGGCCGGTCGTCGAGAGCTCGTCGAGCCCGTCGTCGCCCCGGAACACGAGAGCGGTTGCCCCGCGCGTCTGGAACACGCCGACCACGAGTGGCACCTTCTCGAGGCTTGCAACTCCCACCGCGGATGCCTCCGGGCGCGCGGGGTTGCACAGCGGCCCGAGGAAGTTGAAGACGGTCGGGATGCCGAGCTGGCTGCGTACCGGCCCCGCGTTCTTGAACCCCGGATGGAAGAGCGACGCGAACACGAAGGTGATCCCGACCTCGTCGAGCACCTCGGCGACCCGCTCCGGTTCGAGAGCGAGATCGACGCCGAGTCGCGCGAGCACGTCTGAGGATCCCGATGCGGAGCTCGCGGCACGATTGCCGTGCTTCACGACTCGCGCGCCGGCGGCCGCCGCGACGATCGAGGACATCGTCGAGACGTTCACGGTGCCGAAGCGGTCCCCACCCGTACCGACGATGTCGAGAGCCATCGGATCGACCGGGAGCGGACGCGCGTTCGCGAGGATCGCGTCGCGGAAACCCACGATCTCGTCCACCGTCTCGCCCTTGCCGCGCAACGCCACGAGGAAGGCCCCCAGCTGGGCCTCTGTGGCCTCCCCGGCCATGATGCTGCCCATCGCCCACTCGGCTTCGGAGATCGAGAGGTCGCCCCCTGCGAGCAGCTCCGTGAGCACGGCGGGCCAGGTGAGTTCAGTGGGCATGGCCACGATGCTAGCGACTGGGTCCGAACGGGCGGACACCGGTTTCGACACGACGGGCCTGCCGGTGAATTCGCCGAGGGCGATATCGGCCATAATGGACAGGTGACCACTACGTCTGCCGTCAGCGCACCGAGCACCCCGGTCATCAACCGGCCGAACCCCGTCTCCGTGGGCACGATCGTGTGGCTCGGTTCCGAGGTCATGTTCTTCGCCGGTCTCTTCGCGGTGTTCTTCACTCTGCATTCCACGTCTCCGGAGCTCTTCGCGTCGCAGTCGGCGAAGCTGAACATCGTCTTCTCCGGCATCAACACCGCGATCCTCGTGCTCTCGTCGGTCACGGCGCAGATGGGCGTGAGGGCCGCTGAGGCCATGCAGCCGCGCCGGACCGGCGGCGTGTTCAACCTCGCGCGTTGGGGCACGGTCGAGTGGTTCTTCCTGAGCTTCTTCCTCGGCGCCACCTTCGTCGTCGGGCAGATCTACGAGTACGGCGTTCTCGTGTCCGAGCACGTCGGACTCTCCTCCGATTCCTTCGGCTCGGTCTTCTACTTCGCCACGGGCTTCCACGGCCTGCACGTGACCGGCGGACTCATCGCGTTCCTGCTCGTCATCGGGCGCATCTTCGCGGTCAAGAACTTCACCCACAAGGAGGCGACGAGCGCGATCGTCGTCTCCTACTACTGGCACTTCGTTGACGTCGTGTGGATCGCGCTCTTCCTCGCCGTCTACATCCTTCCGCTCGCCCAGTAGAACGACAGATCGGATACGCACCGCGACCATGTCGACATCATCAGCTTCAGCTTCTCGACGTACCGGACGTCGATCGCCGCTGGCCTCGGCCGCGCTCCTTCTGATCGGCCTTCTCGCCACCGGTGGCGTCTACGCCGCCGTGACATCGGCGACGAGCGCCGACGCCGCGAGCGAGACTCAGGTCGCGAAGCTCACCGCCGACGGCGAGAAGCTGTTCGCTGCGAACTGTGCCAGCTGCCACGGCCTGCAGGCACAGGGCACGGAGGACGCTCCGACTCTCATCGGTGTCGGAGCCGCATCCGTCGACTTCCAGGTCGGCACCGGTCGCATGCCGATGGCGGCTCAGGGACCGCAGGCCGAAAAGAAGCCGGTGCAGTTCACCGACGAGCAGATCGCTGCTCTGGCAGCGTGGGTCGCGTCTCTCGGCCCTGGCCCGTCGATCCCCGAGGCCCAGTACCTCGAGGGCGATGACCTCGCGACGGGTGCCGAGCTCTTCCGGATCAACTGCGCCATGTGCCACAACGTCGCCGGAGCGGGTGGTGCCCTCACGGAGGGCAAGTTCGCCCCCGCGCTTGCCGGTGTCGAGGCGAAGCACATCTACGAGGCCATGATCACGGGCCCGCAGAACATGCCGGTCTTCAACGACGCGAACATCAGCCCCGAAGACAAGGCCAACATCATCTCGTACCTCAAGTACGTGGAGGAGAGCGGATCGCCCGGCGGTCTCGACCTCGGCAACCTCGGCCCCGTTTCGGAGGGCCTGTTCGTCTGGATCTTCGCCCTCGGCGCGATCGTGGCGATCACCATCTGGCTGACAGCGAAGTCGAACTAGGCGCGTGAGCACAGGAACACAGGAAGGGAACCCGATGACAGGGACCGACGGCGCCGAGCCCGGCACCGCAGTCGAGACGCACGCACCGAAGCCGGTGTCCGTCGGTGTCGCCGTTATCTCGGACGATGCCGTCGAGAATCCCGGTTTCCCGCCGTACCGTCCGCGGGTCTCCGATCTCGACCCCGCCAAGGAGCGGCAGAACGAACGGCGCATCTTCTGGCTCTTCCTCGCCTCGATGGTCGGCAGCGTGCTCGCCGTGGTCGCCTACATCGTGTTCCCGATCCATGAAGGCGACATGGGTTCGGTCCGCCTGAACAACCTCTTCCTGGGCCTCGGCTTCGCCCTCGGCCTCCTCGGAATCGGGTTCGGAGCGGTGCACTGGGCGAAGTCCCTCATGCACGGTCATGAGGAGGTCGAGCAGCGCCACCTCACCCGCGGGAAGCCCGAGACCGTCGCGCGCGCCGGTGAGATCTTCACGATCGCCAACGAGGAGTCGGGATTCACCCGGCGCAAGCTGATCCGCAACAGCCTGATCGGCGCGCTCGCGCTCGCCCCGCTCTCGGCCCTGGTGATCTTCCGCGACTTCGCACCGGCCGACAACCCGGTGACGCTGCTCAAGCACACCCTCTGGGAAGAGGGCGTGCGTCTGGCCCGCGACCCGAGCGGCGCACCGATCAAGGCCTCGGATGTGACCCTGGGGTCTGTCTTCCACGTGATCCCCGAGAACCTGCACGAGTCGTCGCATCCGCTCGAGGAGAAGGCGAAGGCGGCCGTGCTGCTCATGCGTCTCCTCCCCGAGGACCTCAACGTGTCCGAGGGACGCGAAGACTGGAACTTCCGCGGAATCGTGGCCTACTCGAAGATCTGCACGCACGTCGGCTGCCCGGTGGCGCTGTACGAGCAGCAGACCCACCACCTCCTCTGCCCCTGCCACCAGTCGCAGTTCGACATCACGCGTGAGGCCGCCGTCATCTTCGGCCCGGCCAAGCGCCCGCTGCCGCAACTGCCCATCACCGTCGACGAAGAGGGCTACCTGGTCGCGCGCAGCGACTTCCACGAGCCCGTCGGACCGAGCTTCTGGGAGCGTTCGCTGTGAGCACCGATACCGCCACCGCCACCACGGCCGCACCGGCCGCGGAGCAGAAGGCTCCTCCCGGGCCGGGTATGCGGTTCGTCAACTGGGGCGCCAACTACATCGAGGACCGCACGAGCCTCTCCGGCATGGTCAAGGAGCTCGGTCGCAAGATCTTCCCCGATCACTGGTCGTTCATGCTCGGCGAGGTCGCGCTCTACAGCTTCGTCGTGATCCTGCTGTCGGGCACGTTCCTCACGTTCTTCTTCCAGGCGTCGATGGCCCCGGTCATCTATGAAGGCGCCTACCCCACCATGAAGGGTGTCGAGATGTCGGCGGCGATGGCCTCCACACTCGACATCAGCTTCGAGGTCCGCGGCGGCCTGCTCATGCGCCAGGTGCATCACTGGGCAGCGCTGCTCTTCGTCGCATCCATCGGTCTGCACATGCTGCGCGTCTTCTTCACGGGCGCCTTCCGCAAGCCCCGTGAGATCAACTGGGTCGTCGGGTTCCTGCTGTTCATTCTCGCGATGGCCGAAGGCTTCACCGGCTACTCCCTCCCGGACGACCTCCTGTCGGGTAACGGCCTCCGCATCATCGACGGCATGGTGAAGGGCGTCCCGGTCATCGGGACGTGGATCTCCTACCTGCTCTTCGGCGGAGAGTTCCCTGGCGAGGCGATCGTCGGACGCCTGTACATGCTGCACATCATGCTGCTGCCTGCGCTCGTGATCGCGGCGATCGGCGTCCACATGATTCTGCTGATCGTCAACAAGCACACCCAGTTCGCCGGCCCCGGACGCACGCAGGAGAACGTGGTGGGTGCGCCCATCCTCCCCGTCTTCGCGGCGAAGGCGGCCGGGTTCTTCTTCATCGTGTTCGGCGTGATCATGGTCATCGCCTCCACGGTGACGATCAACCCGATCTGGAACTACGGACCGTACGACCCCTCCCCTGTGTCTGCCGGAACCCAGCCCGACTGGTATATCGGCTTCGCCGACGGCATGCTGCGTCTCATCCCGCCGCACCTCGAGACAGAGATCTTCGGCTTCACCTTCACCTGGTACATCCTGATCCCCATCGTGGTGCTCGGCCTGTTCCTCGTGGTCGTGGCGCTCTATCCCTTCATCGAAGGCTGGGTCACGGGCGACAAGCGCGAGCACCACATCGCCGACCGCCCCCGCAACGCCCCGGCCCGTACGGCCATCGGCGCCGCCGGCGTGACGTTCTACGCAGTGATGTGGGCAGCCGCGAGCTCGGACCTCATCGCCACCCACTTCCGCCTCTCGATCGAGTGGGTCACGCACACGCTGCAGGCGCTGCTCATCCTCGGGCCGATCATCGCCTACCTCGTGACCAAGCGGGTCTGCCTCGGGCTCCAGAAGAAGGACCGCGAGATCGCCCTGCACGGCTTCGAGTCGGGTCGCATCGTTCGCCTGCCCGGCGGCGAGTACATCGAGGTGCACGAGCAGCTCTCCGACTACGACCGGTGGCGTCTCGTCAGCTACGAGGAGTACGCGCCGCTCATGGTTCGCCCGAACACGAATGGCAAGATCACTGTCTCGACGAAGCTCCGCGGCGCACTCTCGCGGTGGTTCTTCGAGGACCGCATCGCGCCGGTCACCCGTGCGGAGATCGAAGCCTCACACCACGGCCACTGATCGTCCGCTCCCCCGGGGCTCCGGGCTCAGCGAACCGTCGACGGTTACCGTTGGTGGATGGGCGTTCACCTGACGGGACATCTTGTCTGCAGAACAGCGACTGAGGCAGAACTCGTCACGACGCACCTTCCCGAGCACATCGCACTGAGCAGAACCGAGTCGGGATGCCTCGCATTCTCGATCGCACCGACGGACGATCCCTTCGTCTGGTCGGTCGACGAGGAGTTCGAGGATCAGAGCACCTTCGAGTCGCACCAGAAGCGAGCCGCTTCCAGCGACTGGGGGCGAGCAACCGCGGGCATCGAACGCCGCTATACGATCCGCACGGTGCCCGAGAACCCAGATCGACAGCTCTGAGGTGACTCCGTGGTTTGCCGCCCCGCGATTCGCGGCTCTGTGGTCAGGGCGCGGGCCTAGAAGAAGCGACGCATGTACTCGGCCGACTCGTGGAACCCCAGGCGGTCGTAGAAGCCGCCGGCACGGCGGCTGGCGACGGTGAGCTGCGTGACACCGCGACGCTCGCACTCCGCCTCTACCGCTTTCACGAGAGCAGTGCCGTAGTCGTGACCACGGGCGTCGGTGGCGACGACGATCTCCTGCAGCTGGGCCGAAGGACCGTTCGTCGACAGCAGCGGCACGATCGTGGTCAATGCGTACCCACGGATTCCGTCGGCGTCCTCGACGACGTGGAGCAGCACGCTCGGCTGCTCACCCGCCTGGTACTCGGCAACGGTGCGGTCGAAAGCCGCGCGATCAGGCGGGAAGGCGTGGCCGAGTTGAGTGACGAGCTCGAAGAGCGCGTCTTCGTCACCCGCTCGGAACTCCCGAACCGACATCAGCGTGCGAAGTTGTTCCGGTAGTACTCGTAGTTCCAGCCGACGATCGCGATGAGCGCGAGCGGGCCGCCGATGAACGAGATCCACGGACCGACCGCGAGCCCGAGGAATACCAGCGCGAGGGCCGCCCCGAGAACGAACGGCCACCAGCTCCACGGGCTGAAATGCCCGATCTCCGGGTCGTCGTCATCGATGTCGGCGGTGAGGACATCCTGCGGGAGCTCGCCGCCCTGAGCCTTGTGCACACGGCTCAGGTAGAAGGCGAGGAAGAACGCGAGGATGCCCGACAGCGCCATCGCGACGGTTCCGACCCACTCGATCTTCGTCCAGTCCCACGAGTGATCGATGACGACCCACAGGGTGTAGGCGGCAGCTGCCAGCCAGAAGAAGACCCCGAGGATCACCATCAGGTTCACATTGGTGCGCATGGCGCTACTTCACCTCTCCCTCGGCGAGGTCCAAAACGGGGCGTTCGGGGGCGTCTTTCGCGGGACCGACCCCCACGTGCAGCGGCTGCTCCGGGTGGTGCAGGTCGAATGCCGGCGACTCCGAACGGATGCGCGGGATCGACGTGAAGTTGTGTCGCGGCGGCGGGCACGAAGTCGCCCACTCGAGGGAGCGCGAGTTGCCCCACGGGTCGTCGACCGTGACCTTCGGCGCCTTGCGGGCCGTGATGAAGACGTTGAGGAAGAAGGGCAGCAGCGAGACGGCCAGGATCGCGGATCCGATCGTCGACAGCTGGTTCATCCAGGTGAAGCCGTCGCTCGCGAGGTAGCTCGCGTACCGTCGCGGCATGCCCTCGACGCCCAGCCAGTGCTGGATCAGGAATGTCGCATGGAACCCGATGAAGAGCAGCCAGAAGTGGATCTTGCCGAGCCGCTCGTCGAGCATCTTGCCCGTCCACTTGGGCCACCAGAAGTAGAAGCCCGAGAACATGGCGAACACGACGGTCCCGAACACGACGTAGTGGAAGTGCGCCACGACGAAGTAGGAATCGGAGACGTGGAAGTCGAGCGGCGGGGACGCGAGGATCACGCCCGTGAGTCCACCGAACACGAAGGTCACGAGGAAGCCGATCGCCCAGATCATGGGCGTCTCGAAGGTGACCGATCCGCGCCACATCGTGCCGACCCAGTTGAAGATCTTCACTCCGGTGGGAACCGCGATGAGCATGGTCATGAGCGCGAACCACGGGAGCAGCACGGATCCGGTCACGTACATGTGGTGCGCCCACACGGTGACCGAGAGAGCTGCGATCGCGATGGTCGCATACACGAGCGTCTTGTAGCCGAAGATCGGCTTGCGGCTGAACACCGGGAAGACCTCGGAGACGATGCCGAAGAACGGCAGCGCGATGATGTAGACCTCGGGGTGACCGAAGAACCAGAACAGGTGCTGCCACAGGATCGTGCCGCCGTTGGCCGGGTCGAGCAGGTGCGCCCCGAACACGCGGTCGGCGCCCAGCGCGAACAGACCGCCGGCAAGCACCGGGAAGGCGAGGAGCACGAGGATCGAGGTCACCAGGATGTTCCAGGTGAAGATCGGCATGCGCCACATCGTCATACCGGGAGCGCGCATCGTGATGATCGTGGTGACGAAGTTGACTGCACCGAGAATCGTTCCGAAACCGGACAGCGCGAGGCCGAACACCCACAGGTTGCCCCCGAGACCCGGCGAGAACGTCGTGCTCGTGAGCGGCGCGTAGGCGGTCCATCCGAATCCGGCGGCGCCCTGCGGCGTGAAGAACCCACCGATCGCGATGAGCGATCCGAAGCTGAACAGCCAGTAGGCGAAGGCGTTCAGACGCGGGAACGCGACATCCGGAGCGCCGATCTGCAACGGCATGATGGCGTTCGCGAAGCCCGCGAAGAGCGGTGTCGCGAACATCAGCAGCATGATCGTGCCGTGCATCGTGAAGATCTGGTTGTACGCCTCATTCGTCGGCACGACGTCGACGCCGGGGGTGAAGAGCTCGACACGGATGACGAGCGCCAGCACACCTCCGATGCAGAAGTAGATGAACGAGGTGATGAGGTACAGGTAGCCGATCGTCTTGTGGTCGGTCGTGGTGATCCACTTGACCAGGACGTTGCCCTTGCGGGTGCGGCGCGGAGCTCCGGGAGTTGCAGAACTCGTATACGACGGCGCCGGTGCGGTAGCGGTGGTCATCAGATGCCTCAGCTCTCGTTCTCGCTCGAGCTGCCGTTGCCGGGCAGGTTCTGGTTGGGGTTGTTGTCGAGACCGTTACGGCCCTCGGGCAGCGTCGCCAGGTAGCTGTCGTACTCCTCCGGCGAAACCACCCGTACCTCGAAGAGCATGTCGGCGTGATACTCGCCGCACAGCTCGGCGCACTTGCCTCGGTACTCGCCCTCCTTCAGAGGGATGAAGTACATGTGATTGGTCTTCCCGGGCAGCATGTCCTTCTTGTAGAGGAAGTCCAGGATCCAGAACGAGTGCGCGACGTCGCGCGACTCGAGGTCGATCTGCACCTTCTCGCCGACCGGCAGATAGAGCACCGGAAGCGAGTCCTCATCGATCTCGCCCTCCCTGTCGGGCTGCGCCTGCACGCCCTCGGAGTACCGGTTCGCATCGAGGTAGTTGAAGTCCCACGCCCAGCGCTTGCCGATGGCCTCGATGTGGACGTCGGGGCCGTCGTCGAACTCCGCCTCGATCGCCGCCTGGTCGCGTGCGGTGAAGGCGAAGAAGCCGATGATGAGGATGAACGGCACGACCGTGTAGAAGATCTCGATCGGCATGTTGTAGCGGAGCTGGACCGGCAGGCCCGTCTGACCCTTGCGGCGACGGTAGACGATCGCCGCCCAGAGGATCAGGCCCCACGTCACGACACCCACGCCGAGCAACACGACCCACGAGGTGACCCAGAGACCGATGACCCGGTCGACGTGGTTCGTGGTTCCCGCTGTGGTGGGAAGCCAACCGTTGAGCTGCTGCTCGGTGCATCCTGCGAGAACGAGTGCGGCCGCGAGGCCGATGGGGACGACTGCCCAGCGGGCGAGTCGGGAACGGCGAACCGGACCCTGGGGGCGTGTGGAGCGCACCTGTGACCTCTCGGACGACGACGTGGTGAATCGCGTCCAGTCTATAGCCGAACGGGGCCCCCTCCTTGCGGAGGATGCCCCGTGTTGGCCCTGCGGTGACCCGAGAGACGGGCCACCGATGTCAGACGGATCAGTGGAAGCTGTCTCCGCATGCGCAGCTCCCCTGCGCATTGGGGTTGTCGATCGTGAAGCCCTGCTTCTGGATCGAATCCTCGAAGTCGATCGATGCGCCGTCGAGATAGGGCACGCTCATCTGATCGACCACGACCTCGACACCATCGAAGTCACGCGTCGCGTCGCCATCGAGCAGGCGCTCGTCGAAGTAGAGCTGGTAGATGAGACCGGAGCAGCCACCGGGCTGCACGGCCACCCGGAGGCGCAGGTCGTCGCGACCCTCCTGCTCGAGGAGCGAGCGCACCTTGAGCGCGGCCGTGTCGGTGAGGCTGACCCCGTGAGTGGTCTCGAGCGTGTCCGTCATGAACGAGATTGTAACCACGGACCCCGCTAGGACGCTGGAGTTCGCGCGCCGAGGCGCGACAGCAGAAGCGCCTCCGCGAGAATCGCCCGCTCGAGACTCGGAATGTGGAGCGACTCGTTGGGGCTGTGGGCCCGGGAATCGGGGTCTTCGACTCCCGTGACGAGGATCTGGGCCCGGGGGAAGCGCTCCGCCAGCTCGGCGATGAAGGGGATCGACCCGCCGACGCCCATCTCGACGGCGGGGGCGCCGAACGCCTCCTCGAGCACCTCCCGGGCGTCGGCGACTGCCCATCCGCTCGTATCGACCAGGAAGGGCTGCCCGAGGTCGAGCCCGTCGACCTCGAGCCGGGCGCCGTAGGCGGCGTTCCGCTCGAGATGCGCCATGATCGCCGCGTACGCGTCCTCGGCGCGCTGGCCGGGGGCGACTCGCGCGCTCACGCGTACCCGCACGCTCGGTACGAGGGTGTTCGACGCCTCGCGGACGCTCGGTGCGTCGATACCGGTGATCGTGATGGCGGGCTGGTTCCACATCCGCGACACGATCTCGCCTCGGCCGATCGGGGCGACCTCCGGCAACAGGCCCGTCTCGAGCCTCAGCTGCGCCTCGTCGTAGTCGGGAGTCTCCGCCTCACGCGAGTCGAGTCCCTCCACCGCGACCGAGCCGTCGGGGTTCCACAGCGTGTCGAGCGTGCGGATCGCGGCGAGCATCGCATCGGGCACGGGACCTCCGAACATCCCGGAGTGGGAGGCGTGGTCGAGGGTCGTGATGCGCAGGTTGAAGGCGACCGCCCCGCGGAGACCGACGGTGATCGCCGGAATCTCGGTCGTCCAGTTGCCGGAGTCGGCGACGACGATGACGTCGGCGTCGAAGGTCTCGCGATAGTGGTCGAGGAAGGTCAGGATGGACCGGGAGCCGAACTCCTCCTCCCCCTCCGCGTAGAGCACGAGTCCGATCTCGGGGTCCCCGAGCACCTCGAGGTGGGCACGGATCGCCGCAAGGTGAAGCGCGACGCCTGCCTTGTCGTCCGCGGCGCCGCGACCGTAGAGACGCTCACCGCGCACGGTCGGCTCGAACGGCTTCGAGTCCCAGGCCGCGTCGTCCCCGGGCGGCTGCACGTCGTGGTGCGCGTAGAGAAGGATGGTCGGCTTCCCGGCCTTCGCCTCGCGAGTCGCGACGACCGCGGGGAGGCCGAGAGCATCGGAATCGGGATCCGAGACGGGCAGCTGCACCACCTCGACCGATTCGAAGACGCCGAGCTCCCGCGCGAGTTCCGCGACGCGATCCGCACTCGCCTGGACGTGGCTGTGGTCGAAGCCGTCCCAGGACACCGAGGGGATGCGCACGAGACCGGAGATGTCGGCGATCGCACGAGGCAGGCCCGCGGCGACGACCGTGCGGAACTCCTCGGATCGGGGGGTGGCGGACGAAGTGGAGTCAGAACCGGCTACGGACATGTGGGCTATCTTAAGCAGACCGACGAACGAGGAATCCCGTGCCCAAGAACACCCCCACCGAGCCCGCCGCCTCCGAGACGCCGGAGATCCCGAGCACCGGAAAGGGTCATGCGACCCCCTCCCGCAAGGAGCAGGAGGCGGCGCGCAAGCGACCCCTCGTTCCGAACGACCGCCGGGCAGCCTCGAAGGACTCGCGCCGCCAGATCGCCGAGCAGCGCGAGCGTGTTCGCGTCGGAATGGCGAACGGCGAGGAGCGCTACCTGCCGATCCGCGACAAGGGCCCGCAGAAGCGGTACGTGCGCGACTACGTCGATGCGCGGTGGAGCGCCGGCGAGCTGCTGCTGCCGCTCATGGTGCTCGTGATCCTCGCGATGCTGGTCCCGGTGAGCGCGATCGCGACCTACTCGCTCATCGCCACGTACGGATTCCTCATCCTCGTGGTCATTGACGCGCTCGCGATGAACCGGCGGCTCGGCAAGAAGCTGACCGCCAAGTTCGGCGAGGGCAAGGTCGAGAAGTACCGGTGGTACGCGACGATGCGCGCGGTGCAGCTGCGTCCGCTTCGCCTGCCGAAGCCCCAGGTCAGCCGCGGGCAGTTCCCCGCCTGAGTCCCCGGTTCACGGCGCGCGCCCAGAAGGGGCCCTCGTAGAGGAACGCCGTGTAGCCCTGCACGAGAGTCGCACCGGCATCGAGCCGCTCGCGCACATCGGCGGCCGTCGTGATCCCGCCGACCGAGACGATGCAGAGATCGGACCCGACGGCCGCGCGCAGCATCCGCAGCATCGCGAGAGAGCGCGCGGCGAGCGGCGCGCCCGAGAGGCCGCCATCCCCCGCCCGGGCGACGACCTCGGGGTCGGTGACGAGTCCGTCGCGGGACAGGGTCGTGTTGGTGGCAACGATGCCCGAGAGACCGATTCGCGTGACGAGCTCGGCGATCCGGATCGCCTGCTCATCGGTGAGGTCGGGGGCGATCTTGACCAGCACCGGCACTCCCCCGGCGGCATCCCGAACCGCGACGAGGAGCGGCTCGAGTCGGTCGAGCTCTTGGAGCCCCCGAAGGCCCGGGGTGTTGGGCGACGAGACGTTCACCACGAGGTAGTCGGCGTGAGGCGCAAGGAGCCGCGTGCTCACGAGGTAGTCCGAGATGGCGTCGTCGACATCGACGACCTTGCTCTTGCCGATGTTCACGCCGATCACGGGACGCGACGATCCCGATCGCTCTCGCCGGATCCGCGGAGCGACAGCGTCGGCTCCCGCGTTGTTGAACCCCATGCGGTTGATCACCGCACGGTCCGGAATCAGGCGGAACAGGCGCGGCTTCGGATTGCCCGGCTGCTCGAGCGCGGTGATCGTGCCCACCTCGACGTGGCCGAAGCCCAGCGCACCGAGACCCGAGATGCCCCGCGCCTCCTTGTCGAAGCCCGCCGCAACGCCGAACGGCGACGGGAAGCGGATGCCGAGCGCGTCGACCGCGAGCTCCGGTGCAGGCCGGGTGACGGCGCGCGCGATCCGGCGCAGCCCGGGCCACCCGAGCACGCGGATGACGATGAAGGCCAGGTGATGGGCGAACTCGGGGTCGAAGCGCGCCAGGACGAGGCGAAAGAGGAGACGGTACATGCCGCCTTCAGGCTAGCGCCTCAGGATTCGCCGGCCGTCGCCTGCGGCGCCCCGTCGGCGCGACTCGCGTGCTCCACCCGCAACAGCGTGATGGCCGACTCGAAGTCGTCGAGTGAGTCGAAGCCCTGGTAGACGCTCGCGAAACGCAGGTAGGCGACCTCGTCGAGCTCACGCAGCGGAGGCAGGATCGCGAGACCGATGTCGTTGGCGTCGGTCTGCGCGACACCGGTCGCGCGGATTGTCTCCTCCACGCGCTGGGCGAGGAGGGCGAGGTCCGCGTCGCTGACCGGTCGCCCCTGGCAGGCCTTGCGCACCCCCGAGACGATCTTCTCGCGGCTGAACGGCTCGACGATGCCGGAGCGCTTGATCACGTTGAGGCTCGCGGTCTCGGTGGTCGAGAAGCGGCGGCCGCACTCCGGGCACTGACGGCGACGACGAATCGACAGCCCGTCATCGCTCGTCCGCGAGTCGATGACCCGGCTGTCCGGATGGCGGCAGAACGGGCAGAACATCGCACCCAGGATACTCGCCGCGGCTCCGCGGCGCCTGTCAGGAAGCGCTTCTCAGGGAGCGTCGAAGCGAGCCGCGACAGCGTCGCCGTGCGCGGGCAGATCCTCCGCGTCGCTGAACGCCCGGATCCGATCGGCGACGGCCGCCAGACCCTCACGCTCGTAGCGCACGACCTGCTGCGGGCGCAGGAACGTCATCGCGGAGAGCGCCGACGAGAACCGCGCCTGGCCGGCTGTGGGGAGCACATGGTTCGATCCCGCGAGGTAGTCGCCGAGGCTCACGGGCGCCGAGGGCCCGAGGAAGATCGCGCCCGCGTTCGAGATGCGGGCGAGCGCCTCGTCGGGATCGGCGGTGTGGATCTCGAGGTGCTCCGGAGCGAATGCGTCGACGAATGCGGCCGCGGACTCCGCGTCGTCCACGAGCACGAGTGCCGACTGCCGGCCGCCGAGCGCGGCACGTACGCGCTCCGCGTGACGGGTGCTCGCCACACGGGTCTCGAGCTCTTCGGCGACACGCACGGCGAGCTGCGGTGCGTCCGTGACGAGCACCGCGGCTGAGAGCTCGTCGTGCTCGGCCTGGCTGACGAGATCCGCGGCGATGAGGCGCGCATCGGCGCCCTCGTCAGCGAGCACCAGGATGTCGGTGGGCCCCGCCTCGGCGTCGATCCCGACGACCCCGCGCACGAGCCGCTTGGCGGCCGCGACGTAGACGTTTCCGGGCCCCGAGATCACGTCGACCGCTTCGAGGCCGAGGTCGGCGACTCCGTAGGCCAACGCACCGATGGCGCCCGCGCCGCCGATCGCGTAGACCTCGTCGACGCCGAGCAACGCCGCGACGGCGAGGACCGTCGGGTGAACCGATCCACCGAACGCGGCCTGGGGAGGCGAGACGAGCGCGAGGGAACCGACGCCTGCCGCCTGCGCGGGAACGACGTTCATGATGACGCTCGACGGATACACGGCCTTGCCGCCCGGCACGTAGAAGCCGGCTCGGCGCACCGGCTGCCAGCGTTGCTCGATTCGGGCACCGGGCGCGAGCTCGGTGGTCGTCGCGGGCGGAACCTGCGCGGCGCTCGCACGACGCACGCGCGCGATCGACTCCTCGACGGCGTCCCGAACCCGCGCGTCGAGGCCGTCCACCGCCGCGGCCAGCTCCTCCGGGCGCACACGCAGCGACTCCGGCCTCACACGGTCCAGCCGCTCCGCCTGATCGAACAGGGCCGCGGAGCCCCGCTCGCGCACCTCGGCGATGAGGGCCGCGGCGGCCTCTGCGGCGACGGAGACGTCGACCACCGCTCGCGGCACCAGTTCGAGAAGCTCGGAGGACGTGGGCCGGGTTCCGCGGAGGTCGAGAGTCTGGATCATCGCGACCATGCTACGGCGGCGGAATGCATCGGCCTGACCGGGAGTTGAATGAAGTCGATGGAAAACAGCACCGACCACGCCGAACAGGTCGTGGATGACCTCTCCGCGTTCAAGCTCGCGTTCCGCCGCCTCGCCGCCGGGGTGTCGGCGGTGACCGCGCGCGATCCCGACGGACGCCCGGTCGGGTTCACTGCGACCTCGCTCGCATCACTCGCCGCGGTGCCGCCACTCGCCACCTTCAACATGGCGCGGGTCTCGAGTGCGTGGCGCGCCATCGAGCAGACCGATCACGTGATCATCCACATGCTGGGCTCGCGCAACCGTCGGGTCGCCGAGATCATGGCGGGCGACCACGACCATCGCTTCGACGGTGACCACTGGGCGCCGGGACCGCTCGGACTTCCCGTGCTGAAGGACGTGCCCGCGTGGATGCTCGGGCGGATCGTGGGACGTTATCCGGTGCATGAGAACGCCGTGATCGTCGTGCAGATCGAGGACGGCTCGCTCGGCGACACGGATGAGGCTCTGCTCTACCACGAGCGCACCTTCCTGCGGCCGGGCGACCCCGCCTAGCCGGGATCCCTTCCGCAGGTCAGACCACGCAGTTCGGCCCGAGAAGGCTCTTGAGCTCGCCGTAGAGATCCGCCGTCACCGACACCGGGAACGGGATCTCGAAGAGCCGCGCGGTGTCGCCTCGGACGAGGCGCAAGCGCACCTCGTTGTCGCCCCGATGGCGGATGAGAACGTCGCCGAGCGCCTCCACGACCTCTGTCGTGGCGCGGTTCTCGGCGACCTGGATCACGAGCGGACCCGATCCGAGACTCGTGCCCGTGTCGGGCACGAACATGCTCGCCGCGTGCAGAGCCACACCGTCGTCGCGCTGGCTCACGCGCGCCCGCACGACGACGACCTGATCGGGAAGCAGACCGGGAGCGAACTCCTGGTAGGTCTTGCCGAGGAACATCACCTGCACCTCGCCCCCGAAGTCCTCGAGGGCGACCACGCCGTACGGGTTGCCGGAGGCACGGGCGGTGCGATGCTGCACACTCGTGAGGAGCCCGGCGACCGTGACGGTCTCACCGTCCTGGATGGTCTCGGAGGTCAGCAGCTCGGCGATCCCGACACTCGCGTGCTTCGCGAGGAGCACCTCGAGACCCGCGAGCGGGTGATCCGAGACGTAGAGGCCGAGCATCTCGCGCTCGAACGCGAGCTTGTCCTTCTTCGCCCACTCCGGTCGTGTGGGTACATGATCGACCGCCTCGGGTTCGTCCCACAGCGACTCGAAGTCGAATCCCACCTGGCCATTCGCCTCGTTGCGCTTCACCGAGACGGCCGACTCGACCGCCTCCTCGTGGATCTCGATGAGCGCCCGCCGCGAGGCCCCCATCTCATCGAACGCACCCGCCTTCACGAGCGACTCGATCGTGCGCTTGTTGAGCGCGCCGAGCGGCACCTTGCGCAGGAAGTCGTGGAAGGTCGTGAACGCGCCCTTCTCCTCGCGCGCGGCGCGGATCTGGTCGACGACGCCGAACCCGACATTGCGGACAGCACCCAAACCGAAGCGGATGTCGTCGCCGACGGCCGCGAAGAACCCGATGGACTCGTTGACATCCGGCGGCAGCACCTTGATGCCCATGCGACGGCACTCGTTCAGGTACATCGCGAGCTTGTCGCGGGCGTCGCCGACGCTCGTGAGGAGCGCCGCCATGTACTCGGCCGGGTAGTGCGCCTTCAAATACGCGGTCCAGTAGCTGAGGACGCCGTATGCGGCCGAGTGCGCCTTGTTGAAGGCGTAGTCGGAGAAGGGCAGCAGGATGTCCCAGAGGGTCTTGACCGCGGTCTCCGAGAAGCCGTTCTCCCGCATGCCTGCGGAGAAGCCCTCGTACTGCTTGTCGAGCTCGGACTTCTTCTTCTTACCCATCGCACGGCGCAGAATGTCGGCCTGGCCGAGGGTGAACCCTGCGACCCGCTGCGCGATCGCCATCACCTGCTCCTGGTAGATGATGAGGCCGTAGCTCGTGTCGAGGATGTCGCGCAGCGGTTCCTCGAGTTCCGGATGGATCGGGATGATGTCCTGCTGGCCGTTCTTGCGCAGCGCGTAGTTCGTGTGCGAGTTCGCGCCCATGGGACCCGGGCGGTAGAGGGCGATGACGGCCGAGATGTCCTCGAAGTTGTCGGGCTTCATGAGCCTCAGCAGCGACCGCATGGGCCCGCCGTCGAGCTGGAAGACCCCGAGGGTGTCGCCTCGTGCGAGCAGGTCGTAGGCGGCCGGATCGTCGAGGGCGAGCTCTTCGAGCACCGGGCGGAATCCGCGGTTCGCCTCGATGTTGTCGAGCGCGTCGTCGATGATCGTCAGGTTCCTCAGCCCGAGGAAGTCCATCTTGATCAGGCCGAGCGCCTCGGCGGCGGGGTAATCGAACTGCGTGACGATCTGGCCGTCCTGCTCCCGCTTCATGATCGGGATGATGTCGATGAGCGGCTCGCTCGACATGATGACGCCCGCCGCGTGGACGCCCCACTGCCGCTTGAGCCCCTCGAGTCCGCGCGCCGTCTCGAAGACCGTTCGCGCTTCCGGGTCGGACTCGAGCAGCGCCCGGAAGTCGCCCGCCTCCTTGTAGCGGTCGTGCGACGAGTCGACGATGCCGCCGAGCGGGATGTCCTTGCCCATGATCGCGGGCGGCATCGCCTTCGTGAGCTTCTCGCCCATCGAGAACGGGAATCCGAGCACGCGGCCCGAGTCCTTGAGCGCCTGCTTGGCCTTGATGGTGCCGTAGGTGACGATCTGGGCGACCCGCTCCTCACCGTACTTGTCGGTGACGTAGCGGATCACCTCACCGCGGCGACGTTCGTCGAAGTCCACATCGAAGTCGGGCATCGAGACGCGGTCGGGGTTGAGGAAGCGCTCGAAGATCAGGCCGTGCTGCAGCGGATCGAGGTCGGTGATCTTCATCGCATAGGCGGCCATGGACCCTGCACCCGAGCCACGGCCCGGACCGACACGGATGCCGTTGTCCTTGGACCAGTTGATGAAGTCCGCGACGACCAGGAAGTATCCAGGGAAGCCCATCTGCGTGATGACGCCGACCTCGTACTCGGCCTGCTTCCGCACCTCGTCCGGGATGCCCGTCGGGTAGCGATCGTGGAGACCGCGCTCGACCTCCTTGATGAACCAGGTCTCTTCCGTCTCACCTGCGGGGACCGGGTAGCGCGGCATGTAGTTGGCGCCGGTGTTGAACTCGACCTCGCACCGCTCGGCGATGAGCAGGGTGTTGTCGCAGGCGTCGGGGTGGTCGCGGAAGAGGTCGCGCATCTGCTGCGGCGTCTTCAGGTAGAAGTCCTGCGAATCGAACTTGAACCGGTTCGGGTCTTCGAGCGTCGAGCCCGACTGCACGCACAGCAGGATCTCGTGTGCCGACGCGTCGTGCGCGTGCGTGTAATGGAGGTCGTTCGTCGCGACGAGCGGGAGCCCGAGGTCTTTCGAAAGACGGATGAGGTCGCTCATGACGCGCTTCTCGATGCCGAGCCCGTGGTCCATGAGCTCGACGAAGAAGTTGTCCTTGCCGAAGATGTCGCGGAACTCCGCGGCCGCGTCGCGCGCGGCCTCGTATTGTCCGAGGCGCAGACGCGTCTGCACCTCGCCCGACGGACAGCCGGTCGTCGCGATGATGCCCTTCGCGTAGGTCTGCAGCAGCTCGCGATCCATGCGCGGCTTGAAGTAGTAGCCCTCGATCGACGCGAGGCTCGAGAGGCGGAACAGGTTGTGCATGCCCGCCGTGTTCTCGGCCCACATCGTCATGTGGGTGTAGGCGCCGGCACCCGAGACGTCGTCCTCTCCCCCGTTGCCCCAGCGCACCCGCGTCTTGTCGGTGCGGTGGGTGCCGGGCGTGAGGTAGGCCTCCGTGCCGATGATGGGCTTGACGCCCGCACCGCGGGCCTGCGACCAGAAGTCGAACGAGCCGAAGTTGTTGCCGTGGTCGGTCACCGCGATCGCTGGCATGCCCTGCTCGGAGACCGCCTTCATGAGGTCGCTCACGCGGGCGGCACCGTCGAGCATGCTGTACTCGCTGTGCACGTGCAGGTGCACGAAGGAATCGCTGCTCGTCACGCCTTCTCCGTCGGGGTCCGGCTTCCAGACTAATCGCCGCGGAGGACGTCGAGGGCCTGCTGGAGGTCGTCGGGATAGCGTGTCTCGAATTGCACGTATTCGAGGCTCGCCGGATGCCGGAATCCGAGCTTCACGGCGTGCAGCCACTGGCGTTCGAGGCCGACGCGCTGCGCCAGCACGGGGTCAGCGCCGTACAACAGATCGCCCACGCAGGGGTGCCGCTGGGCGGCCATGTGAACGCGGATCTGGTGGGTGCGCCCGGTCTCCAGGTGGATCTCGAGCAACGTTGCACGCGGCATCGCCTCGAGCGTGTCGTAGTGCGTCACCGCGTGCTTGCCATCGGCCGTGACGGCGAACTTCCAGCTCGAGGAGGGATGACGGCCGACGGGCGCATCGATCGTGCCCGAGAACGGATCCGGATGCCCTTGGACGGCCGCGTGATAGATCTTGTCGACCTCGCGGTCGTGGAAGGCGCGCTTGAGCGCGCTGTAGGCGCGCTCGCTCTTGGCGACGACCATGAGCCCGCTCGTGCCGACATCGAGACGGTGCACGATGCCCGCGCGTTCGGCCGCGCCCGACGTTGCGACGCGGTAGCCCGCGCCGGCGAGGGCGCCCAGCACGGTCGGGCCGTCCCATCCGGTCGCCGGGTGGGCCGCGACACCGACCGGCTTGTCGATCACGATGATGTCGTCGTCGTCGTGGACGACGGCGAATCCCGGGACGCGCTGCGGCACGATCGTCGGCTCGAGCCGCGGCGCCCACTCGACCTCGAGCCAGCCCGGGCGCATCCGATCCGACTTCTGGAGCACGCTGCCGTCGAGTCGCGCGCCCCCCGCCTCCAGCACCTCCGCGGCGAAGGTTCGCGAGAAGCCGAGCAGGCGCGCGAGCGCGGCGTCGGCGCGGTCTCCGACGAGTCCGTCGGGAACCGGCATGGCGCGGCTCTCCATCAGGGGTTCGTCGGCCGCTCGCCCGGCCCGTCCGAGGCATCAGTCGCGACGGCCGGTTCGTCGTCGGAGTGACGGCGACCGTCGAGACCGACACCGCGCAGCGTCAGCAGCAGGAAGAGACCCATCGCGCTCACGATGCCGACATCCGCGAGATTGAAGATGGCCGGGAAGCCCCAGATCTGGATGAAATCGACCACGTGGCCGACGCCGAAGCCCGGCTCTCGGAACAGCCGGTCCGTCACATTGCCGAGCGCTCCCCCGAGCAGGAGTCCGAGCATCACGGCCCAGGCAGTCGAGTGGATTCTGCGCGCGAACAACACGATCACGACGATCACGCCGAGCGCGACGATCGACAGGATCCAGGTGAACCCGCTCGCGAGCGAGAACGCGGCTCCCGAGTTGCGCACCGAGTTGAGCTGCAGCACCGGGCCGAGCACGGAGATCACCTCGCCGATCTCCATGCGCGTCACGACCAGGTACTTCGCCGCCTGATCGAGCAGATACACACCCGCAGCCACCGCCGCCAGCAAGAGGAGGGCGCGCACGCTCACACGTGCGCGCCCTCCTGCCTGCGGCGCGGGCTGCGGCTCAGTTGCCGCCAAGGCCCGGGTTGTCGGTGCGGGGCGCGTACGAGGGGTACTCGGACTGCGGAGGCTCGCTCTGCTGCGCCGGGTACTCGGGGCTCACCTGCGGAGCCGGGAACGCAGCGTAGGCCGGGGGCGACGAGGGGCTCGACGCCTGTCCGTAGGGGTCGGGGGCCGGGTACTCGGGTGCCGACGAGCCGTACTGCGGGCCGGAGGAGCTGTAGGCCGGAGCCGCCTCAGCAGGAGCCGGCTGGTCGCCGTACACGGGCGCCGAGGATCCGACAGCGGGCGTCTCGGCCGCCTCCGGAGTCGAGATCGGCGCGGAGGCGTCGAGCTCGTGCAGCTGGCTCTCGATGTAGCCGCGAAGCTGCTCGCGGTACTCCGACTCGAAGATGCGCAGCTCCTCGACTCGACGCTCGAGACCCTGGCGCTCCTGATCGAGGCTCTCGATGCGGGTCCGCTGCTGCGTCTCGGCATCCGAGACGATGCGCGCCGCGGTCGCGTGGCCCTCCGCGATGAGCTGATCGCGCTTCTCCATGCCCTCGCGCACGTGCTCCTCGTGGAGACGACGCGCGAGCTGCAGGAGGTTGTTGGTGTTGGTCTGGTCGATCGCACCGGCGTCCTGCGCACCGTACTCCGGAGCCGCAGAAGGCGCGGGAACGGGAGCGGCCGAGACGGGCGGGGCGGCCGGAACCGGCGCAGGCGCCGCGACGGGAGCCTGGCTCGCCGAGCGCTGCAGCTCGCTGATGCGCGCGTCCGAGGCGACGAGACGCTGGCGCAGCTCCTCGTTCTCCTGATTCAGGCGGCGCAACTCGACGACGACCTCGTCGAGGAAGTCATCGACCTCGTCCTGGTCGTACCCCTCACGGAACTTCGTGGGATTGAAACGCTTGTTGACGACGTCTTCCGGCGTCAGGGCCATGACCGCACCTCGATTGCTTTGCTCATCCGGTTCAGCGAATCCTCCCACCGTAGCAAGCTTCAGCCACGAGTCGAAGGTGCGCCGGTGACCAGATTACATCCGCGGAACGCACTCGACCCCGGCCTCCGCGATCCGGATGTGGATGCGCGGAAACCGGGGTCGAAGACGCGTAACTCTCAGCTCGTGAAGAAGCCCGCGTCGACGTCGGTTTCGGCCTCTGCCTGCTCGCCGCTGACCGCGACATGCTCGGGCGAGAGCAGGAAGACCTTGCTCGTCACGCGCTCGATCTTGCCGTACAGACCCATCGACAGGCCGCTCGCGAAATCGATGAGACGGCGGGCCTCGGGCTCGCTCATCTGCGACAGGTTGATGATCACGGGCACTCCCTCGCGGAAGCTCTCGGCGATCGTCTGGGCGTCCTTGTAGTGGCGCGGGTGGACCGTGAGGATCTCGCTCATCGCTGCCGGCGCGGGGGCCGGGGCGGCCGCACGACGCAGCGGCGTCACCGGGGCCGGACGGGACGGCGCAGGAGCGCTCGCGGCGGCGGGCGTGTGAGTGTGCGCGTGGGTCGCCTCAGGCGCGACGTCGTCGTACTCCTCGTCGGCCAGGCCGAGGTAGACCATCGTCTTGCGCAGCGGGTTCGCCATGTCATCCTCCGGATCTCGTGGTTCTGCCCCGAGATTAACCGGCGTCGGGCCGCTTTCCCGTGATTGCCGTGCCGATGCGCAGGTGTGTCGCGCCCTCGCGGATCGCGACCGCGTAGTCGCCCGACATGCCCGCCGAGATCCGGTCGGCATCCGGAGCGAGCGAGCGAATCCGCTCGGACACCTCTCGCAAGCGCGCGAACGCCGGAGCGGGATCCTCCCCGAGCGGCGCGACGGCCATGACCCCGGCGAGGCGGATGCCGGGGGCGGCGAGGACGCGGTCGGCGAGGCGCTCGGCATCCGCCGGATCCGCGCCGCCACGACCGGGGCTACCGGACAGGTCGATCTGCAGGAAGCCCTCGATCTCGCGCCCGTCGTCCGATGCGATCGCGTCGATCACCGACGGCCGATCGAGGGAGTGTACGGCGTGGGCGTAGGCGCGTACCGCGCGGGCCTTGTTGCTCTGCAGCTGGCCCACGAAGTGCCAGCGAACGTCGAGATCGGAGGTCTCTGCGGCCTTCGCCTGAGCCTCCTGGTGGCGGTTCTCTCCGACGTCGCGCACTCCGAGCTCAGCAAGGTCGCGCACGAGCGCCGCCGGGTGGAACTTCGTGACGACGATCCGCGTCACCTCCGCGGGGTCGCGGCCCGCGGCGCGCGCGGCATCCGCGATCCCGGCATCGACCTGGGCGAGTCGGGCGGCGAGATCCGGGTCGGACGGCACTTACTTCAGGAAGTCGGGGATGTCGAGATCCGCGTCGTCTTCGAGGTCGTCGAGCGCGGAGACCACGGGGACCTCGGGCTCTCGCGCCCATCCCTCGGAGATCGCCTCGGTCTCGCCGTCGGCCGCGACAACACCCACCGACACGGGGACCGGCGCCTCGACGAAGCTGCTGCGCCGCTCCTGCGAGGGACGGCTCGTGGGCTCGCCTCCGTCGAAGCCCGCCGCGATCACGGTCACCCGCACCTCGTCGCCGAGCGTGTCGTCGATGACGGCGCCGAAGATGATGTTCGCCTCCGGGTGCACAGCCTCTTGCACGAGCCGGGCCGCGTCGTTGATCTCGAAGATGCCGAGGTTCGAGCCACCCTGGATCGAGAGCAGTACGCCGTGCGCTCCGTCGATGGATGCCTCGAGCAGCGGCGACGCGACGGCGAGCTCCGCAGCCTTGATCGCACGGTCGGCTCCCCGACTCGCTCCGATACCCATGAGGGCCGAGCCGGCCCCCTGCATGACCGACTTCACGTCGGCGAAGTCGAGGTTGATGAGCCCGGGGGTCGTGATGAGGTCGGTGATGCCCTGGACACCGGCGAGGAGCACCTGGTCGGCGGTCGAGAAGGCTTCGAGCATGCTGATGCCGCGGTCGCTGATCTCGAGGAGGCGGTCGTTCGGCACGACGATGAGCGTGTCGACCTCGTTCTTGAGTGTCGAGACCCCGAGCTCGGCCTGCGCCTGACGGCGCTTGCCCTCGAACCCGAAGGGCTTCGTCACGACACCGATCGTGAGGGCGCCGATCGACTTGGCGATCCGTGCCACGACCGGGGCACCGCCCGTGCCGGTGCCGCCTCCCTCTCCCGCGGTCACGAAGACCATGTCGGCACCCGCGAGGGCCTCTTCGATCTCTTCCGCGTGGTCCTCGGCGGCACGGCGACCCACCTCGGGGTCGGCGCCCGCGCCGAGTCCGCGGGTGAGCTCGCGCCCGACGTCGAGCTTGACGTCCGCGTCGCTCATGAGGAGCGCCTGCGCGTCGGTGTTGATGGCGATGAACTCGACTCCGCGGAGGCCGAGCTCGATCATGCGGTTCACCGCGTTCACGCCACCGCCGCCGATGCCGACCACCTTGATCACGGCGAGGTAGTTCTGGTTCGATGTCACGTCGGGCCTCCAGGAGCGAAACCTTCAACCTCTACTTGAGGTCTAGAGTCTTTCTCAGTACTCTGATGTGCCTCACGGTAAGCGTGCGTGAGGGTCCCGATGGCCGCGACACCCCGCGTGTCGCGAAACGAAGCGACACTCAGCGTGAGCGGAAGACCGCCGTGCCCGGTGCGGAGACGTCATACTCCCCCGGGCCGCTGCCCCCGTGGATCTTGATCAGCGCAGCGAGCACGCGGCCCTTGTGCTCAGAGCTCTCCGCGCCACCCCAGACCACCGTCTGCTTCGACTTCGCGAGCGTGAGAGTGACGTCGTCGCGCGTCGATGCCGTCACCTGGGTGACCTTCTCGCGCACACTGTCGGGCAACGCCAAGATCACCTGCGCAGCCGAGGCGAAGGCGGCCGAGGTGACGTCATCGTCGGGAACCTTGACGACCGGCATGCCCGACGCCTTCTTCGGCGTGTTCTGGATCACCACACCCGCCGCATCCACCAGATCGAACGACCCGTCGGCGCGGGCGATCGTGCCGAGCGGGGTGCGCTCGGTGACCTCCACGAGCAGCGTGCCCGGGGGCAGCAGCTCGATCGAGTAGCTGCGGATGAGCGTGAACTTGCCGAGCTCGTCGCGGATCCGCCCCTCGTCGAGCAGCGCGAGCGGAACCCCCATCTGCCCGTCGATCGCGTCGACGAGCTGAGCGGGATCGAGCCGCGATGTGCCCTCGATCTGAATGTCGCGCAGTGCCAGCAGCGGCGAGTAGACCGCGCCGAAGCTCAGCCCGACGAGCATCGCGACGAGACCGAGCCCCGTCGCCCACGCGACGCGTCTCCGCCGTGCGCGACGGGTGAAGCGGCTCATCTCACGGCGCTCCTGCCGCCGACGGGCCCGTTGCGCGGCACGCAGCTCCGCCGCCGCCGTGCGGTCAGCCGACGGGCGCGGCGGGCGTGGCGCGCGCGCGGGGCGGGCCTTCGGCGGGGTCTCGGGGGTCGCCGTACGCGTGGGGGCCGCCGATGCCGACGGCCGCGCGGGCGCGGGTGCGCCGGAACGATGGGGGGCGCCCGCGACGCGCGGGGTTCGGCGAGTGCGCGGCTCCTCCGCCTTCTCGGCGGCGGGCGGGTCGAAACCCTCGGGCCGTCTCACCGGCGCCCCGTCACACCTGCTCCGCGCCGAGCGCGTCGAGCACCTGCGGGATGATCCGGTAGACGTCGCCGCAGCTGAGCGTCATGACGAGGTCACCGGGCTGCGCGATCTCGGCCACCCGATCCGCCGCAGCCTGCCAGTCGGGCAGGAAGTCGACACCCGACGGATCCGCGAAACGGTCGGCGACGAGGGCGCCCGTGACGCCCGGCTCCGGATCCTCCCGGGCGCCGAACACGTCGAGCACGACTGTGTGATCGGCGAGCCTCTCGTACACCTCGGCGAACTGACCCGCCATCATCCGGGTCCGGCTGTAGAGGTGCGGCTGATGGATCGCGATGACGCGACCCGTTCCCACCACGGAGCGCGCCGTGCGCAGCGCCGCCTCGACCTCGGTCGGATGGTGCGCGTAGTCGTCGTAGACCCGAACACCGCGCACCTCGCCGTGCAGCTCGAAGCGGCGACCCGTGCCCTCGAAGACCTCGAGTCCCGCGACGATCCGCTCGGGCTCGAACCCCAACTCGGCGAGCACCGCGAAGGCCCCCGCCGCGTTCACCGCGTTGTGCGGCCCCGGCACGGCGAGCCTCACCGGCAGATCACGCCCACCAGCGCGGATCGTGAAGGCGACGGGGCCGTCGGCGACGACATCACGCACCTGCACGTCGGCGGTGTCCGCGAACCCGAAGGTGACGACGCGCTTGCCATCGAGGCGCGCGGTCACCGCGAGAGTCCCGGGGTCATCGCTCGAGGCCACGACGAACTCCGTCGCCTCCTGGGCGAAGCGCACGAAGGCGTCCTCGAACGCCTCCTGGCTTCCGTAGTGGTCGAGGTGATCGGCGTCGACGTTCGTGATGAGGGCGACCGCCGTGTCGTAGAGCAGGAACGAGCCATCGGACTCGTCGGCCTCGACGACGAACAGATCGCCCGAGCCGTAGCCCGAGCTGCGGCCGTAGCCCGAGATCACTCCGCCGTTGACGAAGCCGGGGTCGGCGCCGAGCTCACGAAGTGCGGTGACGATCATCCCCGTCGAGGTCGTCTTGCCGTGAGCACCCGCGACCGAGACGAGCCGGTGCGAGCGGATGAGCCAGTTGAGCGCCTGCGAGCGGTGCAGCACCGGGATGCCGGTTTCGAGTGCCCTCTGGTACTCCGGGTTGTCCTGCCACAGCGCGCCCGTCACAACGAGCGTGTCGGCATCGCCGACGTTCGCCGCGTCGTGTCCGATCGACACGGTCGCACCGGCTGCGCGCAGCTCCGCCACAGTCGCCGAGTCGCGCACGTCCGACCCCGTCACGCGGTGGCCGGCGTCGAGGAGCAGGCGGGCGATGCCGCTCATGCCCGAGCCGCCGATGCCTACGAAGTGCACCGCCCCGAGCTCGTCGGGAAGCTCCTGGTCGAGGTCGGGTTTGATCATCCTGCCAACGCTACCTCTCGCCTGAGCCGCTCGCGGGCATCGCCGCCCGAGCCTCGAGCACGAGGTCGACGAGCCGGTCTGCGCCGTCCAGTCGACCGGTCGTGAGGATGCGTGCCGCCATGTCGGCGATGAGCGCCGGGTTCTCGAGCATCCGCACGAGCGTGTCGCGCACCCACGCCTCGTCGAAGTCGGCGTCGTCGACGAGCAGCGCGCCGCCCGCGTCGACCGCATCGCGAGCATTGAACCGCTGCTCGCCGTTGCCGACCGCATACGGCACGAACACGGCCGGGATTCCGAGAGCCGAGAGCTCGCTCACGGTGGCCGAGCCGGCGCGAGAGACCGCGAGGTCGGCCGCGGCGAGGGCGAGGTCCATCCGGTCGCAGTAGGTGAGGATGCGATAGCCCGCGAGGCCCGGGTCGTCAACCGGCGAGCGGTCGCCCGTGATGTGCAGCACCTGCCAGCCTGCCGTGAGAATCGCATCGATCGCGCTCGAGACGCCCTGGTTGAGTCGCCGCGCCCCGAGCGATCCGCCTGTTACGAGCAGCGTGGGCACGCCGGGTTCGAGGCCGAACATGGTCAACGCCTCGGGTCGGGCGGTGAAGCGGTCGAGCGTCTCGATCTCGCGACGAAGGGGAAGGCCGACGATCCGCCCGCCGCGAATCCGCGTCGACGGGAAGACGGTGCCCACATACGGGGTGAGCCGCGCGCCGTAGCGGTTCGCGATCCCCGGTCGGGCGTTCGCCTCGTGGATCACGAGCGGGACGCCCTCGGCACGCGCCGCGGCATACGCCGGGGCGGCCGCGTAGCCGCCGAAGCCCACCACCGCGTCCACTCCCCGCTCGCTCAGGATGCTGCGGGTCAGGGCGACGCTCGCCCGCCACCGCCCGGGGAAGCGCAGGGCGTCGCCGTTCGGTCGACGCGGGAATGGCAGCCGCGGCACGGTGACGAGCTCGTAGCCGCGCTGCGGCACGAGGCGCGCCTCGAGGCCCTCGGCGGTGCCGAGCACGAGCACCTCGGCATCGGGCTCACGCTCGCGGAGCCGGTCGGCTGTCGCCAGCAGCGGATTGACGTGGCCGGCGGTCCCACCCCCGGCCATGAGATAGACGGTCACCGCAGCTGCTCCCGGGCGCGAGGGTCGTGACGGGCGAACGACAGGACGATGCCCACCGCGAGGAGGGTGGTCACGAGCGAGGAGCCGCCCGCCGAGATGAACGGCAGCGGCACACCCAGCACGGGAAGGAGCCCGAGGACCACCGCGATGTTGACGAACGCCTGCCCGATGATCCAGATCATCGCGATCGCGGTCGCGAGCTTCGCATACGGATCGACCTGGCGACGGATGATGCGCACGAAGCAGATCGCCAATACCACGAACAACGCCACGACGAGCAGGGCACCGATGAGCCCGAGCTCCTCTCCGATGACGGCGAAGATGAAGTCCGTCTCGGCCTCCGGGAGCCAACTCCACTTGGCGGTCGAATTGCCGAGCCCGACGCCGAAGATCCCGCCGTCGCCGAGCGCCTGCCATCCCTGCAGCGTCTGGTAGCAGTAGCGGCTCGCGATGTCGGTGCAACCCTCGAACCAGACCGCGAAGCGCTCGCTCCGCGAGTCGCTCGCCTGCACGGCGATCGCGGCTCCGAGCGAACCCACGATCGTGATGAGCGACACGATGCTGAGCCGCACACCGCCGAAGTAGAGCGAGCCGAGCACCATGGCCGCGAGGATCACCGTGGTGCCGAGGTCGTTTCCGAGCATGACGAGCATGATGCCCGCCACCGCGGGAGCGAGCGGCAGCGCGTACTCCCGCCAGTCCGCTCGCCGCCAGTCGTTGATGATGGGCGCGACGCGCGTGACCACGAGAGCCAGCCAGACGACGAACCCGAGCTTGATGAGCTCGGAGGGCTGCAGGCTGAACCCTCCGATGTAGAGCCAGTTGTTGTTGTAGAGGCTCTGCCCCGCGCCGACGACTACCACGACCGCCTGCAGCACGAGCGCGCCGATGATGAGGTGCCAGGCCCACCTCCGCCAGAACGATCGCGGCGCCCGCGCGGCGATCAGCATGAGCGGCACACCGATGAGCGCGAGGATCGCCTGCCGGCTTGCGCGGGCGAAGAAGTCGCCGTCACTCACCCACGACTCGATCGACGACGACGACAACACCATCACGAGCCCGAAGACGACGAGGAACAGCGTGGTTCCGAGAAGGAGGAAGTACTCCGGCGTCTCGGCGGCGAAGATGCGGCGGACGACGACGCGCGCGGCCGGGCCGCGGCGGGTCTCGTCAGCTGTCGCCGACGGGTCCGGATCCGGGGGCGGGTTCGGTCGGGAGGGCCGGGTCGTGGTCACCGTCTCCCCCTTCCAGGTGCCTGCGGACCGCTGCGGCGAAGCGTCGGCCCCGATCCGCGTAGTCCGTGAACTGATCCATGGAGGCCGCCGCCGGAGCGAGGAGCACCACATCGCCCTCACGGGCGACGGATGCGGCCGCGCGCACGGCGGCGGACATCACATCCTCAGTCTCCGATCCCTCGACCTCGACGACCGACACGCCGGGCGCGTGTCGCTGGAACGCGAGGCGCAGGGCCGAGCGATCGGCGCCGATCAAGATCGCCGCACGCAGCCGGGATGCGTGGCGCTCGACGAGCGGGGCGGGGTCGACGCCCTTCAGCAGGCCGCCTGCGATCCAGACCACCGACTCGGACGCGCGCAGGGCCGCATCGGCCGCGTGCGCATTGGTGGCCTTGGAGTCGTCGATCCAGCTCACACCGGAGGCGACGGCCACGAGCTCGGTGCGGTGGGCATCCATCCGGAAGCTGCGCACCGCGTCGCGGATCCGCGCCGGCTCGACACCCGCCGCGCGGGCGAGTGCTGCCGCGGCGAGCACGTTGGCGACCGAGTGCGGCGCGCCGAGTCCCGCTTCGCGCAGCTCGTCGAGCGTCGCGAGTTCGAGGGCATGGCTGCGCCGCTCCTCGAGGAACGCGCGATCGACCAGAACATCCTCGACGAGCCCGAGATCGCTCGGCCCCGGGATGCCGAGGCCGAAGCCGATGGCGCGGCAGCCCTCCTGAACCTCGGCGTCCTCGACGAGTTCTCTCGTCGCGAGATCGCCGGTGTTGTAGACGCACGCGGCCCGCGTGTTCGCGTAGACGCGCCCCTTCGCGGCGACGTACGCCTCGCGCGAGCCGTGCCAGTCCAGATGATCGTCGGCGATGTTGAGGCAGACGCTCGCGAGCGGAGCGAGCTCACCTCCCGGATTCCGGTGGGCCCAGTGCAGCTGGTAGCTCGACAGCTCCACCACCAGCACGTCGAAGCCGCCCGGATCACGGATCGCGTCGAGCACCGGGATACCGATGTTGCCCGCCGGGGCGGCGCGCAGGCCGCCAGCGACGAGCATGTGCGCCGTGAGCTGGGTGGTGGTGGTCTTGCCGTTCGTGCCCGTGACGAGGATCCACTCCGCCGGGCTGCCATCCGCACGCGTGACCTTGTCGCGGAGTCGCCACGCGAGCTCGATGTCGCCCCACACGGGCACCCCCGCCTGCGCCGCCCACTCCAGAAGCGGGTGATCCGGGTGATATCCGGGCGACACGACCACGAGTTCCGGGGCGAACTCGAGAAGCTCGTCGGGCGCGCCCTGATCGTCGGGATGCTCGAGGAAACGCGCCCCGATCACCTCGAGAAGAGACAGGTGCTCCTCGCTCCCGCGTGCAGCGAGCACGAGCACGTGGGCGCCGAGCTCGGTCAGGGTATCCGCGACCGAGAAGCCCGTGACCCCGAGCCCGAGGACGGCGACTCGCAGCCCCGACCAGTCGGCACGCCAGCTGGTCAGGCGCTCCGTCCGGGCGCTCAGCGGCTGATCCATTCGAGGTAGAACGCCCCGACACCCGCCGCGACGAACAGCGCGGCGATGATCCAGAAGCGCACGACGACCGTGATCTCGGCCCACCCCTTCAGCTCGAAGTGGTGATGCAGCGGACTCATGAGGAACACGCGTCTGCCCGTGCCGTATCTCCACTTCGTGAGCTTGAAGTACGCACGCTGGATGATGACCGATCCGGTGGTCACGAGGAACAGCCCACCGATGAGGATGAGCAGCAACTCCGTGCGGCTGAGGATCGCGAGCGCGGCGAGCGAGCCGCCGAGCGCGAGCGAGCCCGTGTCACCCATGAACAGCTGGGCGGGCGAGGTGTTCCACCAGAGGAAGCCGATGAGCGCTCCGGCGATCGCCGCGGCGACGACCGCGAGGTCCATCGGATCGCGCACGTCGTAGCACTTGTACTTCACGGCCTCATCGATGTTGATGTTGAAGCACGACTGGTTGAACTGCCAGAACCCGATGAAGATGTAGGCCGAGATCGCGAAGATCGAGGCGCCACTCGCGAGGCCGTCGAGGCCATCGGCGACGTTGACACCGTTCGACGCGGACACGGTGATCAGGTTCACCCAGATGAGGAACAGGATCACGCCGATCACCGGACCGAACGCGAAGAGGTCGAGCCAGTGGATGTCGCGTACGCCCGAGATGTACGTCGAGGCCGGCGTGACGCCGTTCTCATCGGGGAAGTTCATCGCGAGCACCGCGAACACGGTCGCGACGATCGCCTGCCCGGCGATCTTCGACCATCCGCCGAGCCCGAGGCTGCGCTGCTTGCGGGTCTTCAGGAAGTCGTCGAGGAAGCCGACGAGACCGAGCCCCACCATCATGCCGAGCACGAGCGTCGCGACCATCGTGAGCGGCGCCTCGGCCACGAGATGACCCACGAGGTAGCCGAGCACCGTGCCGATGATGAAGACGATGCCGCCCATCGTCGGCGTTCCGCGCTTCGTGTGGTGCGACTGCGGACCGTCGTCGCGGATGAACTGACCCCAGCCCAACCGGCGGAAGAGGCGGATCCACAGCGGCGTCGTGAAGAGCGTGAAGACGAGCGAGAACGCGCCCGCGACGAGGAGCGCGATCACGAGGTCGCCCCATCGGCGGCGATGCGATCGCCGAGATGACGGAGCCCCGCGGAGTTGGACGACTTCACGAGCACGATGTCACCAGGGCGGAGCGTCTCACGGAGCACATCGTAAGCGGCGTCGGCGTCATCCACGAACACCGACTCCCCGTCCCACGAGCCCTCGAGGCCGGCGGCCGCATGGATGTGGCGGGCGCGTTCCCCCACGACGACGAGCTGACGGATGTCGAGACGCACCGCCAGCCGCCCGATCCGATCGTGCTCCTCTTGGGCGAGCTCGCCCAGCTCCGCCATCTCGCCGAGCACGGCGACGGTGCGTCGATCGTCGGCGCGCGCGATCTGCGCGAGGGTCTTGAGCGCGGCAGCGACGGAGTCGGGGCTCGCGTTGTACGCGTCGTTGACGATCGTGACGCCGTCCGCCCGCTGAGTGACCTCCATGCGCCACCGCTCAGCGCGCTCGAGGCGCTCGAGCGCCCCGACGGCCCGATCGAGGTCGACACCGAGCTCGCGCGCGACCGCCAACGCCGCCAGCGCGTTCATGACGTGGTGCTCGCCGAGGATCTGCAGCTGCACCGCGCGTCGCACGTCGTCGACCACGAGGGTGAAGGAGGTGCCGGCGGCAGTCGCCTCGACAGCCTCCGCGCGCACCTCGGCGCCCCGCGAGAGACCGAAGGTGACGACCCGCGCCGCCGTGCGGCCCGCCATCCGCGCGACGCGCTCGTCGTCGGCGTTGAGGATCGCCACGGCGCTCGCCGGAAGGTCGACGACCATCTCGGCCTTCGCCTGTTCGGTGGCATCGATCCCGCCGAAGCCGCCCGCGTGCGCAAGGCCGACCTTCAGCACCACGCCGATGTCGGGACGCGCGATGGAGACGAGTCGAGCGATCCGTCCCGGTCCGCTCGCGCCCATCTCGACGACGAGGTATCGCGTGTCGTCATCGATGCGGAGCATCGAGATCGGCGCACCGACCTGGTTGTTGAAGGAATCGCGGGGTGCGACCGTGGGAGCTTCGGCGGCGAGGATCTCGCGGAGCATGTTCTTGGTCGTCGTCTTGCCGTTGGAGCCCGTGATCCCGACTACCTCCAGGGCGCCACCCGTGCGCACGCGCGCGACGACCTCCCGCGCCAGCGAGCCGAGCGCGTCGAGACCGTCGGCGACGACGAGCTGCGGCACCTCCAGGTCGAGCCTCCCGCGGCAGATCACGGCCGCGGCGCCCGCCTCGACCGCAGCGGGCGCGAAGAGATGCCCATCGGTCACCTCACCCGGCAGCGCCACGAAGATCGATCCCGGCTGCACGAGACGCGAATCCGTCTCGACGCTGCCCGCGACCACGGCGTCGGGGGCGATCCCCGCCGGGAGCAGCAGCTCCGCGTCCAGCAGTTCGGCGAGCTCTTCGAGCCGGAACGGGATCATGCACTCTCCTCGGTTGCGGCGCGCGCGCACCGCGGCGCCATCACCAGGTGAGGGGGATGCTGGGCGCCGGTTCGGTCGACGGCGGCACTCGGAACGTCTTGATGACCTGCTTGGCGATCGCGTTGAACGTGGGTGCCGCTGCCCGGGACGACATAATCGTAGTCGGATAGGCGAAGGTCACCGTGATCGCGTACTGGGGGTCGTCGGCGGGCAGCATGCCCACGACCGACACGATGCGGTCGGATGTGTACACACCGTTCTTCGCGACCTCCGCGGTGCCGGACTTCGCGGCGATGCGATACCCCGGAACGGCGAGCGTCGGGCCGAGGTGGTAGTTGGTCACCACGTTCTCGAGGATGTTGATCGTCTGCTTCGCGGCCTTCTCCGAGACGACACGGGTGCCCTCCGGCTCCGGGACATCCGTCCACGTGCCATCGGCGTGCTCGCATCCCTCGACGAGGGTCAACGGGATGCGCACGCCTCCGTTGCCGATCGTCTGATACAGGCTCGCCACCTGGGCGCTCGTCGCGGTCATGCCCTGACCGAACTGCTGCGTGACCGCCGTGACCGGGTCGGTGTCAGCGACCGAGCGCACGAAGCCGTCGTCCTCCGCGAGGAAGTCCGCGCCGGTGGGCGATCCGAAGCCGAACGCCTTGAGGTACTCGATGCGCTGCTTGAGGGGCATGAGCTCGGTCATCTGCCCGATGCCGATGTTCGAGGAGTTGACCAGCACGCCCGCAGTCGTGAATCGGATCGTGTCGTGCAGCCACGAGTCGTGGATCTCGGCACCGACGGGCAGCCCCTTCGTGTACGCGGAAGGCACGGTGAACTGCGTCGTGGGCGTCAGCACGCCAGCATCCAGCATGCCGGCGACAGTCGCCGTCTTGATGACCGATCCCGGCTCGTACGGGGCGACGAAGCTGCGCGCTCCCGCATCCTCCGCCTTCGCGGAGTTCAGATCGTTGGGGTCGATCGTGGGCCAGTCGGCCGCGGCTCGAATCTTCCCGGTCTTGATCTCGACGACGAACGCGGTGCCCCACTTCGCACCGATTGCCGTGCCCTGCTCGGCGAGGGCCTGCTGGGTGAACCACTGCAGATCCGAGTCGATCGTCAGGTGGACGGTCCCGCCGTCCTTCGCGGGCTTCTCGACAACCTCGGAACCGGGCAGTCGCACGCCATCGGCACTCAGCGCGTACTGGACCTCGCCGTTGGTCGAGGCGAGGCACTCGTCCCACTTGAGCTCCGTGCCCGAAAGGGCGCCGTCGGTGCCCATGAGGCCGATCAGGTTGCCGGCGATGGCACCGTTCGGGTAGCTCCGCGCGGGTTGGGGCTCGCTGTAGACCCACGGGATGTCGAGGTCGCGCACCGCACGGAACACGTCGAGGGTGACCGACTTCACGAGGTAGACGAATCGCGCGTCGGGATCTTCTGTGAGCGTCGTCGTGAGTTCCGCGGGATCCGCGCCGGTCAGATCGGCGATCTCCTGAACGGCCTGCTGCAGGCTCACCTTCACGCGAGTCTTCGTGCCGTCGACCTCCTCGACGCGGTCGAAGTCCGACTCGACCATGTCGGGGGCCGCCGTGATGTTGAACCGGTCGACGCTCGTCGCGAGCACCGTCCCGTTCGCGTCGACGATGTCGCCTCGCGTGCCCCACAGGGTCGCCGGATACGTCTGCTGCCGGGCGATCTTGCTGAACGTGTCGGCCCGGACGACCTGGATGTCCACGAGCCGCACCGAGAAGATGACGACAACGGCGAACACCGCGAGAACGGCGAGCGTCAATCGGCGGCGCGTGCGCCGGGCTTCGATCACGTTCTCTCCTGCCTCAGCGGGTCGTGGGCGACGGTATCGCGCCCTGTCCGCTCGTCGACGGAACGACACCCGAGCCGGATGACTCGGCGTCTCCGGCGTCTGTCGTGATGGCCGCGTTCTGCGCCGCCTCGATGTCCTTCAGGTCGATCACGTCGGACCCGTCCGCGAGGACGTTCCCGATGAGATTGCCGCCCTGCCCCACGATCTGTCCGGTCGCGGGCCCCCCGGACCCGACAGCCTTCGCCTTCGAGACGTCGAGGAACACGGGGTTGCCGCCGACCACCATGCCCAGCGCATCGGCACCGGCGATGAGGTTCTGGGTCGAGCTCAGGCGCTCGAGCGACTCCTGGCTCGCGTTCTGGTCACGCTGCAAATCGCGTCGCTCCGTTTGGAGATGCGAGATCTGGTACGCGCCGTCCGCGAGCACCATGCTCATTCCCAGCTGCGCGAGCAGGATCACTCCGATGCCTCCGATCGCGACGAGCGCGGCATACAGGCGTGGGCGGGCGCGCTTCTGGGCACGGCTCGGCGCGACATCGAGGTGGCGGCGGGGCTCCTGTGTAGGAGCGGATGCCGGCAGGAGCCGGGCTGTGGCGGCGCTCATGCGGCCTCCGTGATCTTCTCGGCCGCACGGAGGCGGACGGGGGTGGCGCGCGGGTTCCGCGCACGTTCGTCGTCGTCGGCGAGTTCCGCGCCGCGCACCAGAAGGCGCAGCTCGGGTCGGTGCTCGGGCAGCTCGACCGGAAGCCCCCGGGGAGCCGTCGACGTCGAGCGGGTCTGCAGGACGCGCTTCACGATGCGGTCCTCGAGGGACTGGTACGCCATCACCACGATGCGGCCCCCGGGCCCGAGCGCGTCGACAGCGGCGGGGATCGCGCGTTCGAGCACCGCGAGCTCCTGGTTGACCTCGATCCGGAGTGCCTGGAAGACCCGCTTCGCCTGGTGCCCGCTTCGACGCGCGGCAGCAGGGGTCGCCTCGTCGATGATCGCCACGAGACGCGCCGAGCTCTCGATCGGCTCCACCTGTCGCGCCTCGACGATCCGACGGGCGTAGCGGGGCGCGAGCTTCTCCTCGCCGTACTCGTAGAAGATCCGGCGAAGCTCGGATTCGTCGTATTCCGCGAGCACCCGTGCCGCGGTGAGTTCGGACGTGTCGTCCATCCGCATGTCGAGCGGAGCGTCCCGGGAATAGGCGAAGCCGCGCTCCGGGAGGTCGAGCTGCATGGACGAGACGCCCAAGTCGAAGAGGATGCCCGCGATGCTCTCGATGCCGAGGTCTGCCAGCACCTGCGGCAGGCCGTCGTAGACGGTGTGGACGAGTTCCACGCGGTCGCCGAATCGTGCGAGACGCTCAGCGCTCATCGCGAGGGCGTGCCGGTCGCGATCCAGGCCGACGAGGCGCACCTCGGGGAAGCGATCGAGCATCGCCTCGGCGTGCCCTCCGAGCCCGAGTGTCGCGTCGACGACGACCGCCCCGGGCGAGGCGAGCGCCGGAGCGAGCAGCTCGAGACAACGCTCGAGCAGGACGGGGATGTGGAGGCGATCGGTCATGATGCGGGGCCGCTCCCCCGGGTCCGATCCCCATCCGCTGCGACCTGGCACCGGGGAAGGTGTGCCAGGGAGCGCGGCTGAGGGTCGCACCCGGGGGCGCTAGAACAGGCCCGCGATCACCTCCTCGTCGGTGTCGGCGAAGTCGGCCTCGGTGGAGGCGTAGTAGGCCTCCCACGCGGCGGTGTCCCAGATCTCGGCGCGGTTGCCCGTGCCGATCACGGTGAGCTCGCGCCCCAGGCCCGCGTACTCGCGCAGCATCGCGGGGATCGTCACACGGTGCTGCTTGTCGGGGATCTCCTGCGAGGCGCCGCTCAAGAGCAGACGGAGGAAGTCGCGACCCTTCTTGCCGGTGACGGGCGCCTGCCGGGCGCGCTCGTGCAGGTCTTCGAACTCCCGCTGGCTGAACACGTAGATGCAGCGCTCCTGGCCTCGGGTCATCACGACACCGCCGGCGAAGTCGTCCATGAACTTCGCCGGAAGGATGATGCGCCCCTTCTCGTCGAGCTTGGGGACGAACGTGCCGAGCAGCATGCCCTCCCCCTTCGCTCCGGCCAGATCCAGGTGTGCTCCACTTTACTCCACAATCCACCACCAACCAAGCAAAATGCGCCCCAGATCGGGGGGTGTCGTACGAAGAGGCCCGAAAACTAAAGGGAAGTAGGGCGTGGAGGAAGGTGGAGGGAAAAGCGCGCCTCGGGGAGGAAAGCGGGCACAAAAAAACGCCGGTCCGAAGACCGGCGTTCTCAGCGGGCGGCGAAAGCCGCCCGGATCAGCGGTTGTCGCGGGGACGCGACGGGACCGTGAGACGAAGTGGAGGGGCTGCGACGAGCACGGCACCGCCGAACATCGCGACGAACCCCGCGACCCCGACCAGTGGCTGGCGCAGAACGACCCCGAGCACCAGCAGCGTCAATCCGATGAGCAGCCCGATGGAGGCGATGACGATCGCGGTGGCGTTGGCACGACCTCGTCGCACACCCACGGTCGTGACGTCGTCGGCCTCGCTGTGATAGAGATTGCGCTCCATCTCGTCGAGGAGGCGCTGCTCCTGCTCGGAAAGCGGCATGTCGTGCTCCTTCAGCCGTCCGGCGTCAAGCGGTCGCCGGTGCAAACATGATTGTAGGCGCGGACGCCTGGCTAGGCTAGGTACGTGGCTGGGAGTACGCGGTTAGTCGACCAGGTCGCCGCTCGGATCGACGATGCGCTCGATTCGCACCAGACCTCGCTCTCGGCGATCTCCCCCGATCTCGAGCCGCTCGTCAGCCGGGCACGCGATCTGCTCGCGGGCGGGAAACGCTTCCGTGCGCTCTTCTGCTACTGGGGGTGGCGCTCCGTTTCGGGCATCGCGGATCACGATCCGCTCCCTGAACTCGGTGCCCCCAGTCGCGACGACGAGTTGCCCGCCGTGGTCTCCGTCGCTGCAGCCCTTGAGCTCTTCCACGCTGCCGCGCTCGTACATGACGACATCATCGACCGCTCCGACCTGCGCCGAGGCCGCCCTGCAGCGCATCGCGCGTTCGAGGCCCTTCATCGCGACGAGCGCTGGCAGGGCGACCCGGAGCGGTTCGGCGAGGCCGCCGCGCTCCTGCTCGGCGACATCCTCCTCGTCTGGAGTGACGAGCTGTTCGAAGCGGGCCTCGCGGAACTCCGCGACCGCGAGCACGCGATCGCAGCCCGCGCCGAGTTCACGACCATGCGCACCGAGGTGACGGCGGGACAATACCTCGACGTGCTCGAGGAGGATTCCTGGCGGTCCCGACCGGAATCCGAGTTGCTGCCTCGCGCCCACCGGGTCATCGTCTACAAGTCCGCGAAGTACAGCATCGAAGCGCCGCTCGCGATCGGAGGCGCTCTTGCAGGCGGCTCGCTCGCGCAGCTGTCCGCGCTCCGCAGCTTCGGCCTCCCCCTCGGCGTCGCGTTCCAGCTGCGCGACGACATGCTGGGGGTCTTCGGCGACCCGGAGGTCACCGGGAAGCCCGCGGGAGATGACCTCCGGGAAGGCAAGCGCACCGTGCTCATCGGATTGGCGCGGCAGAAGATGCCTCCGACTGCCGTACGTGTGCTCGACGAGCTGCTCGGCGATCCGAGCCTCGACGACGCCCAGGTGCGGATGCTGCAGAACACGGTCCGCGACAGCGGAGCAGCGGATCAGGTGGAGCGGATCATCGCCCACAACGTCCGCACCGCGCGCGAAGCGCTCGCCGGCGCACCGCTCAGCCCCTCGGCGCTGTCCGCGCTCGATGAGCTCGCCGACCGCGTCACGCGGCGCGACGCCTGATCGCGGTCAGAACGCGAGCGCCTGCGCGACCCGGCGCACCTCCGACTTGCGACCTGCGCGCAGCGCGGCGAGCGGAGACGTGCCCAGGCTCTCCTCGGACGCGAGGAGCCATTGCATCGACTCGTCATCGGTGTAGCCACTATCGGCGAGCAGCACGAGAGTGCCGCGAAGCTCGGGGAGCGGCTCGCCGTCCTTGATGAAATCTGCCGGCATCTGGAGCACGCCATCCACGCGCACGGCGAGCAGGTGGTGGTCTTCCAGCAGGCGGTGGATCTTGCCGGGAGTCACGCCGAGGGCCTCGACGATGTCCGGGATGGTGAGCCACGAGGTCGGTTCGGTCACTCTCCTAGCGTGCCACGGGTCACGAATCACGTCGCCCCGAGACAAATGTTACGAACATGTAAACGCCAGCCACACGCGCCACATTGGTTGACTCTGTTAAACATCTGTGACACGTTGTCATCGGGGAATAGCCGCTTCGGGCCGGAGGGGAAGGCACGCCAGGGATGTACGACACGGATCAGATGAGCGCACGAGCACGCGAAGTCTTCGCGGGGCTGACGCCGACCCCGATCGTTGCCTCCCCTCCGCGCGAGCGCGCCGTTCCGCCCGCCCTCGCGAAGAGCATGATGGCGACGGTGCCGATCGTCCTCGCCGGAACGCTCACCGTCACCGGCGCGGTCTCGCCCGTCGACGCGGCGCCGCAGGTCGAGCGGAAGCCCGCGAAGCCGAAGAGCTCGCTCGGCACGACCGTCCGCACGGTCGTCGCCGCGGCGGCCGCCACCACGACGAAGAGCGCCGCCGCGCCGTCGACCTACACGGTCAAGGCCGGTGACACCGTGTCCGGGATCGCTGGGCGCTACGGCCTCAAGACGGCGAGCGTCCTCGCACTCAACGGCCTCGGCTGGAAGTCGCTCATCTTCCCGGGGCAGGTGCTGAAGCTCTCGAACAGCAAGACGTCGAGCTCCGCGTCGAGCTCGACCTCCAGCTCCAGTTCGACCTCGAAGAGCTCGGCGGGGCGGTACACGATCGTCACGGGCGACACGATCTCGGGGATCGCCAAGCGCTTCGGCGTGACGACCCAGGCGGTGCTCACCGCCAACGGTCTCAGCTGGTCGAGCATCATCTACCCCGGTCAGACGATCGCGATCCCCGGAACCACGCTCGCCGTGGAGAACGTTTCGTCCGTCACCCCGATCGACGAGGTTGACGACCCGCCGTCGACCCCCGTCGTCTCGACTCCGGCTCCGGTCATCAACTCCACCTATGTGATCAAGACCGGCGACACGATCTCGTCGATCGCGAAGAAGTTCGACGTCAGCATCCAGAAGCTCCTCGACGCGAACGGCCTCAGCTGGTCGAGCATCATCTACGCCGGCCGCAGCCTCACGATCCCGGGAGTCAAGGTCGTTCAGGACGGCAGCACCGTGACGCCGCTCACGAGCGAGATGGCCGCCAACGCACGCATCATCATCCAGATCGGGCGCGAGCTGAAGGTACCCGACCGCGGGATCGTGATCGCATTGGCCGCCGCCATGCAGGAGTCGAGCCTGCGCAACATCGACTACGGCGACCGCGACTCGATCGGCCTGTTCCAGCAGCGTCCGAGCACCGGCTGGGGCACGAAGGCCGAGATCCTCAACGCCTCGCACGCGGCGCGCCTCTTCTACGGCGGCCCGAGCAACCCCAACAAGGGCGTCACGCGCGGACTGCTCGACATCCCGGGCTGGAAGTCGATGACCCTCACCCAGGCCGCACAGGCGGTGCAGATCTCCGCGTACCCGAACGCCTACGCGAAGTGGGAGACGAGCGCGACCGCATGGCTGGCTCAGCTGGGCTGACCGAGCCGGTCGGCACGCAGCCCACGGCCGTCCCGTCCGTGTGGCTGCGAGACGACGAGGGCGCGCCCTCGTACACTCCTAAGGTGTCCACCAGCACGACCGACCCCCTGATCGGCCGCCTCATCGACGGTCGGTATCAGGTGCGATCCCGCATCGCCCGGGGCGGCATGGCGACGGTGTACCTCGCCACCGATCTGCGCCTCGAGCGTCGCGTCGCGGTCAAGGTCATGCACGGACACCTGGCGGACGACAGCCAGTTCAAGCAGCGCTTCATCCAAGAGGCCCGTTCGGCCGCGCGACTCGCCCACCCGAATGTCGTGAACGTCTTCGATCAGGGCCAGGACGACGACTCCGCCTACCTCGTCATGGAGTACCTGCCGGGGATCACCCTGCGTGACCTCCTGCAAGACCACGGTGCCCTCACGCCCGAGCAGACGATCGACATCACCGAAGCAGTGCTCTCGGGCCTCGCGGCGGCGCACAAGGCCGGCATCGTCCACCGCGACCTCAAGCCCGAGAACGTGCTCCTCGCCGACGACGGGCGCATCAAGATCGGCGACTTCGGGCTCGCGCGTGCGGCATCCGCGAATACCGCGACCGGCGCCGCGCTGCTCGGCACGATCGCCTACCTCTCCCCCGAACTCGTCACGCGCGGCATCGCCGACACCCGCAGCGACATCTACGCGGTGGGCATCATGATGTACGAGATGCTCACGGGTGAGCAGCCCTTCAAGGGCGAGCAGCCGATGCAGATCGCCTACCAGCACGCCAACGACTCGGTGCCGCCGCCCTCGAATGCGAACGACCAGGTTCCGGCCGAGCTCGACGAGCTCGTGCTGTGGGCCACCGCCCGCGATCCGGAGGAGCGCCCGCGCGACGCCCGGATGCTCCTCGACCAGGTGCGCGAAACCGAGAGCCTGCTGCACACGGCTCTGCCGACCGGATCCGTGGCGACGCAGAAGACGATGGTGCTCCCCGCCGCCCGCCAGCTGACGGCCGAGACGCAGGTGATCGGCGGGCGCGCACCCATCGCGCGCGAGACGGCGCCGATCAGCCCCAACGCCGTGAAGCTGCGCGGCAAGGCCGACGCGCGGCGCCGACGCGGATGGGTCGCGGCGATCCTCGTGCTCGTGCTCGCGGTGGCCGCGGGCGGCGCCGGATGGTGGTTCGGCCTCGGACCCGGCGCACACGTGACGATCCCCACGAGCATCGTGAACATGGAGCCGGACACCGCGCGCGGCCTCCTGGAGGATCTCGGAGTCGAAGTCGCCGCCGAGAACGCCGAGGTCTACAGCCTCGACGTCGAATCGGGACTCGTCGCGGGAACCAACCCGGATCCGGGATCCAGCATTCGGCGCGGAAGCGTCGTGACGCTCGAGGTGTCGAAGGGGCCGCGCCCCGCGGAGATCGGCGAGATCGCCGGACTCGACCTCGACGCCGCGACGCGTGCGATCGAGGCAGCCGGGCTCGAGCTCGCCGAGGATCAGATCGACTACCGCTTCTCGTCGAAGGTCGCCGAGAACGTCGTCATGAGCGCATCCGTCGGCGACATCGACGTCTCGGGCGGCACCGATGCCCTCTCGGACGGTGACGTGATCTACGAGGGGCAGAGCGTCGCGCTCGTGGTGTCGGTGGGCGATGTTCCCGACATCGCCGGGCTGTCCGTCGAAGCGGCGACCGCGAAGCTCGTCGAGGCGGGACTCAAGGTCGACCCCGAGCCGCAGGAGAGCCGGAGCGAGACGGTCGACGAGGGCCTCGTGATCGGACTCGCCGACCACGGCACGCTGCGACCGAACGACACGGTAATCCTCAACGTCTCGTCCGGGCCGCCGCTCGTCGTCGTGCCCAACGTCGTCGGCGACACCTGGGCCGTCGCCAAGGAGATCCTCACCGAGGCCGGGTTCGCCCTCGACTACAACGCGTTCGTCGACGCGGCGCCGAGCTTCTTCACCGTCTCGAGTGTGGACCCCGAGCCCGGAAGCGAGCAGCCCAAGGGCTCCACGCTGTCCGTCCGCTTCTCGGGCTGAGCCCGAGCGAGCGCTTCACCGGCTCAGCGAGCCGCGAGCTCCTCCGCCACGAGGAACGCCAGCTCCAGCGACTGCATGTGGTTGAGGCGCGGGTCGCACAGCGACTCGTAGCGCGTCGCGAGGGTCTCCTCGTCGATGTGCTCCGAGCCGCCGAGGCACTCGGTCACGTCGTCGCCCGTGAGCTCCACGTGGATGCCGCCCGGGAACGTACCGGCGTCGCGGTGGGCCTCGAAGAAGCCGCGGACCTCGTCCACGACATCGTCGAAGCGGCGCGTCTTGTAACCGGTCGGCGTCGTGATGCCGTTGCCGTGCATCGGGTCGGTGACCCACAGCGGCGTCGCGTCGAAGCCCTTGATGGCCTCCAACAGCGGCGGCAGGGCGTCGCGGATCTTGCCCGCGCCCATCCGCGTGATGAAGGTGAGCCGGCCGGGCTCGCGTTCCGGATCGAGCTTGTCGATCAGCCGCTCCATGTCGTCGATCGACGTCGTGGGGCCGAGCTTCACGCCGATGGGGTTCCGGATGCGCGAGAAGTAGTCGATGTGTGCGCCGTCGAGATCGCGGGTGCGCTCCCCCACCCACAGGAAGTGGGCCGAGGTGTTGACGGGGGTGCCGTTGCGCGAGTCGATGCGGGTCATGGGGCGCTCGTAGTCCATGAGCAGACCCTCGTGCGCGGTGTAGAACTCGACGCGCTTCAGCTCGTCGAAGTCGGCGCCCGCCGCCTCCATGAACCGGATGGCGCGGTCGATCTCCTTCGCGAGGCCCTCGTACCGCTGGTTCGCGGGGTTCTGCGCGAAGCCCTTGTTCCACGAGTGCACCTGCCGCAGGTCGGCGAAGCCACCCTGCGTGAACGCGCGGATGAGGTTCAGCGTGGATGCGGCGGTGTGGTACCCCTCCACGAGACGTCGCGGGTCGGCCGCGCGCGACTCGGGGGTGAAGTCGTAGCCGTTGACGATGTCGCCGCGGTAGGCGGGCAGCGTCACGTCGCCGCGGGTCTCGAAGTCGCTCGAGCGGGGCTTGGCGAACTGCCCCGCCATCCGCCCCATCTTGACCACGGGCATCGACGCGCCGTAGGTGAGCACGACCGCCATCTGCAGGAGGGTCTTCACGCGGTTGCGGATCTGCTCCGCCGTGGCCCCCGCGAAGGTCTCGGCACAGTCGCCGCCCTGCAGCAGGAACGCTTCGCCACGGGCCGCGCGCGCGATCCGTTCGCGGAGGATGTCGACCTCACCGGCGAACACCAGCGGCGGCAACGCGGCGATCTCGGCGGATGCCGCATGCACCGCATCCGCGTCGGCCCACTCCGGCTGCTGCTTGATCGGCAGCTCCCGCCAATAGTCGAGACCGGCGATCACTGCGGGATCTGCCTGCACGACGGGCTCGGTGGGGTCTTCCACGGGGTGGTCCTTCGACGTATGGAGCTGCGGGAAAGGGGCGCGGACGCCCCAGCCGACCAGCCTAGCCGAGCGACGAAGGCGCCGCCGTCCGCGCGGCGACGACCGCCTCCCGGGCCTTGGCGGTCTGGGTCCGCCCCTTGACGCTCGACGCGTACGCGTCGACGTACTCCTGGCCCGAGAGGCGCGAGAGTTCGTACATGATCTCGTCGGTAATGGACCGCAGCACGAACCGGTCGCCCTCGAGTCCCGCGAACCGCGAGAAGTCCAGCGGTTCGCCGAAGACGATTCCCACCCGGCGCACCTTCGGGATCTTCGTGCCGACGGGCATCACCTTCTCGGTGTCGATCATCGCCACCGGCACCACGAGCGCGCCCGACTCGAGCACCATGCGCGCGATGCCCGTACGGCCGCGGTAGAGGCGTCCGTCGTGGCTGCGGGTGCCCTCCGGATAGATGCCGAGCTGGCCACCCGTGGCGAGGTGTTCGAGACCCGAGTTGAGGGACGCCTCAGACGCCTTGCCGCCCGAGCGGTCGATCGGCAGCTGGCCGACCGCGAGGAAGAACCGCTTCACGATCCAGCCGCGCAGTCCCCGCCCGGTGAAGTACTCGCTCTTCGCGAGGAAGCGGATCTGGCGATCGACGACGAGCGGCAGGAAGATCGAGTCCATGAACGACAGGTGATTGCTCGCGAAGATCACCGGGCCCTGCTTGGGCACGTTCTCGGAGCCGCGCACCCAGGGTCGGTAGACCGACAGCAGGAACGGGCCGACGATCACGTTCTTCAGGAACTGGTAGAACACGTGGGCGACCTCCGACGAACGATTCTAGGCGCGCACTCGGCCGTCAGTCTCGGGCGGCATGGATGCGGGCGATGTCGGCGGCGCCGACGATGCCCGCGTCGTTGACGAGCTGCGCGGTTGCGAACTCGGGCTCGGGGTGGAAGCCACGGGCGGGCAGGTGCGCCAGGTACGCCTCGCGGATCGGCTCGAGCAGCAGATCCCCCGCCGCGGCGACTCCCCCACCGAACACGAACAGCTGCGGGTCGAGTACGGCCGACAGCGACGCGGATGCCTGGCCCAGCCATCCGCCGAGCTCGCGCAGCGCGAAGAGCGCGCCCGGATCCTCCGCGACGATGAGCTCGTAGACTGCGTGGCCGTCGAGCTCGCCGCGCTCCTCGCGCACGAGCGCGAGAGCGTTACCGATTCCTCGCTGGTCGGCGATCTCATTGGCGTAGCGCATGAGGGCGCGACCCGAGCCGTACTGCTCGATGCAGCCACGCTGGCCGCACCCGCACGGCAGGCCGCCCGGCACGACCCGCATGTGACCGATCTCGGCCGCGGTGCCGAAGCCGCCGCGCATGAGCCGTCCCTCGGTGACGATCGCGCCACCCACGCCGGTGCCGATCGTGAGGAGCGTCATGTCGCGGTATCCGCGGCCGGCGCCGAAGCGGAACTCCGCCCAACCGGCGGCGTTCGCGTCGTTGTCGATCGTGATGTCGAGGCCGGGGAGCCTCTTCGCGAGATCCGCACGCAGGGGCTCGCTGCGCCAGGGGATGTTCGGGGTGTAGTACACCGTCGACTGCGCGGCGTCGATGAACCCCGGTGCCGCGATGCCGGCACCCGCCACCTCGCCATCGGCGCGAAGGCTCTCGACGACCTCGACGACGGCATCGATGATCGCGGAGCCGTCACCGGCCGGAGTGGGGCGGCGCTCCTGGCGGACGATGGTGCCGTCTTCGGCGACGAGACCGCCCGCGATCTTCGTCCCGCCGATGTCGATTCCGATGGCATGCACGGGGCACGAGTCTAGTGGCGAGGTGGGGTCCTCGCCCGCCAATACAGGCCTCGCAGGGGTTCGCGCGGGTTACAGTAGAGGATCGACCCCCGCCCACGGTATCGAAGGAGCTACCTGTGAACGAGATCTACGTCCCGGCCGCCGTCCCCGCCGACCCGGAGGCCAACACCACCGACCTTCTGGTCGATCGGGTCGCTCGCACCCCGAACGCTCCGCTCTTCTCGTTGCCGACCGACGATGGCGGCTGGAGCGACATCTCGACCGCGGAGTTCCACACGCAGGTCGTCGCGCTCGCGAAGGGTCTCATCGCCGCCGGTATCCAGCCGGGCGACAAGATCGGCTTCATCTGCCGCACGCGGTACGAGTGGACCCTCATCGACTTCGCGACGTGGTTCGCGGGCGCGGTGCTCGTGCCCATCTACGAGACCTCGGCGCCCGCCCAGATCGCGTACACGCTCTCGGACTCGGGTGCCACCGCGATCATCATCGAGACTTCCGAACAGTTCGCGCGATTCGACGAGATCGCCGCCGACGTCCCGCAGGTCACGAAGGTGTGGCAGCTGGGTCTCGGCGACCTCGACAAGATCGTCGCCGGAGGCACCGAGATCAGCGATGTCGAGGTCGAGGAACGTCGCACGATCGCGAAGGGCTCGGACCTCGCGACGCTCATCTACACCTCCGGATCCACGGGGACGCCCAAGGGCTGCATCCTCACGCACTCCAACTTCGTCGAGCTCGCCCGCAACGCGGCGGTCGCCATGAAGGAGGTCGTGGCGCCCGGGTCGTCCACGCTGCTCTTCATCACGACGGCTCACGTGTTCGCGAGATTCATCTCGATCCTCGGGGTGCACGCGGGCGTCAAGGTCGGGCACCAGGCCGACACGAAGCAGCTGCTGCCGGCGCTCGGGAGCTTCAAGCCCACGTTCCTGCTGGCCGTCCCGCGCGTGTTCGAGAAGGTCTACAACTCGGCGGAGCAGAAGGCAGCCGCGGGTGGGAAGGACAAGATCTTCCACAAGGCCGCGGATGTGGCCATCGCCCACTCGAAGGCGCTCGACGCCGGCCACGTGCCGTTCGGGCTACGGGTGCAGTTCGCCCTGTTCAACCGACTCGTCTACGGCAAGCTGAAGGCGGCCATGGGCGGCAACGTGCGCTACGCCGTGTCGGGATCCGCACCCCTCGGTGCGCGCCTCGGGCACTTCTTCCGCAGCCTCGACGTGCAGATCCTCGAGGGCTACGGCCTCACCGAGACGACCGCACCGGCGACGGTCAACATCGTCTCGAAGTTCAAGATCGGCACCGTCGGCACACCGCTGCCGGGCGTGGGCATCCGGATCGCCGAAGACGGCGAGATCCTCGTGAAGGGCGTGGACGTCTTCCAGGGCTACTGGAACAAGCCCGCGGAGACCGCGGCGGTGTTCACCGACGAGTGGTTCCACACGGGTGACATCGGCTCGCTCGACGAGGACGGCTACCTCACGATCACGGGTCGCACGAAGGAGATCATCGTGACCGCCGGCGGCAAGAACGTCGCCCCCGCGGCCCTCGAGGACCCAATCCGCGCGAACCCGATCGTGGGTCAGGTGGTCGTCGTCGGCGACCAGAAGCCGTTCATCTCGGCGCTCATCACTCTCGACCCCGAGATGCTCCCGGTGTGGCTGAACAACAACGGCGAGGCGGGCGACATGAGCCTCGACGAGGCCGCGAAGCACCCGAAGGTCATCGCCGAGGTGCAGCGGGCGGTCGACGCCGCCAACGCGCGGGTGTCGCGAGCGGAGTCGATCCGCAAGTTCGTGATCCTGCCGTCGGAGTTCACCGAGGCGAGCGGTCATCTGACCCCGAAGATGTCGATCAAGCGCGCGGTGATCGTGAAGGACTTCTCGCGCGAGATCGAGGGCCTCTACATGGGTGCCCCGGTGACCCAGGGCATCTCGGTCACCGGCTGAACCAGTCCGCCTGACGGATCGCGCGCATCGCCTCGCGCTTCGTCTCGGGTTCGAGACCCTCGATGTAGAGCTGCCCGTCGAGGTGCCCGCACTCGTGCTGGAGCGCCTGGGCCATGAGACCCTCGCCCTCGAGCACGACCTCGGCGCCGTCGACATCGATGCCGGTGACGCGCGCCCACGGGTAGCGCATCCGGGGGAAGTAGAAGCCGGGCACCGAGAGGCATCCCTCGTCGACCAGCTCGGGCTCCCCCGCGACCTCGAGCACGGGGTTCAGCACGTACGAGATGTCGCCGTCGATGTTGACGCTGAACGCGCGCAGCCCCACGCCGATCTGGTTGGCGGCGAGACCGGCGCGTCCGGGCGGGGTGACGGTGTCGATCAGGTCGTCGACGAGCGCCCGCACGCGTGCGTCGCCCGGGTCGCGGACCGGATCGGTGGCAGAGCGGAGCACGGGGTCGCCGAAGAGGCGGATCTGGCGTTCGGTCATGAGGTTCGTGTGGTCGGGATGCCGTCCATGACGATGGCGGCGAGTTCGCGCGCCGACTCGCGCGTGAAGGGCTTGAGAGTGCTCCAGCGGATGACGGATCCCGCGGCGAGCTCGGCGTCGTACGGCATCCGCACGACGGCCCGCACGCGCGAGCTGAAGTGGGCGTCGATCTCGTCGAGCTTCACGAGGTTGGTGCCGTGGGTGGCGGTGTTGATCGCGACCACGGCGTTCCGGACGAGGTGCCCATAGTTGTTGGCCTCGAGCCACGTGAGGGTTTCGGAGGCGAGCCGCGCCTCGTCGACGCTGCCTCCCGAGACGATCACGATCGAGTCGGCGCGCTGCAGAGTGGCGCGCATCACGGAGTGCACGATGCCCGTGCCGCAGTCGGTGAGCGCGATCGAGTAGTACCGCGACACGAGGTCGGCGACGACGTTGTAGTCGTTCTCGTCGAAGGCCTCCGACAGCAGCGGATCGGTGTCGGACGCGAGGACGTCCAGGCGCGTCTCGTCGCGGGAGACGTGGCTCGAGAACTCGCTGAAGTCCTTGATGGCGGCGGCGTGGGTGACGATGTCGCGGACCGTCGACCGGGTCTGCCGGGCGACGCGCTCGGAGAGCGTGCCGCGATCCGGGTTGGCGTCGACCGCGATGATGCGGTCTTCCCGCACATCCGAGAGGGCCATGCCGATGAGGGTCGTGATCGTCGTCTTGCCGACGCCGCCCTTGCGGGTGAGGACCGGCACGAAGCGGGTTCCGCCCTCGAAGCGCTTCGCGATCCGCGCGTCGAGCGCCTTGCGGGCACGGACCTTCGGCGAATCGCCCAGGTTCACGAGGTGCAGGGTGCTCGCGTACACGAATGCGGGCCAGCCACCCTCGGGCGCCGTGCGGTTGCGCTTCGGCTCGAGCAGGCGGTCGGGGGTGAGCATCGCGGCGGGCTCGGGAGACGTTCCCGGGCGACCCCGACCGCGGCGCGAATAGAGCTCGTCGTCGCCGGGCAGCGGGACGATCGGGATCTCGGAGGACGGCGCCGCGTCGTCGTCGGCAGTGTGGACGACATCCGAGACGACCTCGATCGAAACGGTGCCGGAGCCGTCGGCGACGACCGGTGCGACCGACGAAGGCGTCGTGACGACCTCGCCGAGGGCGACCTGCACCTCGTCTTCCGGAGCCTCGTGATGCTGTGCCGGAAGCTCGACCGAGAGTGTCAGATTGTCGGGGAGGGCTGCGACGCTCGGGGCGTCGGAGCTCTGGGGTTCGGGAACCGAGGCGTTGTCGTCCCCGGGGTCCTCCCCCGTTGTGGTGCGCACCATGGCCCCGACCCTACTCGACCACGACGAGCAGGTCTCCCGCGTCGACCTGCTGGGTGGTGGGGATCGCAAGACGCGCGACGCGGCCGGCGACCGGCGTCGTGATCGCCGCTTCCATCTTCATCGCCTCGATCGTCGCGACCGGCTGGCCGGCCTCCACGGTGTCGCCCTCGGAGACCTTCAGCGTCACGACCCCCGAGAACGGGGCGGCGACCTGACCGGGCTTCGACGATTCCGCCTTCTCGGCCGCGGCCTCCTTGACGGTGATGCTGCGGTCGCGCGCGAACACGGGCCGGAGCTGGCCGTTCAGGATCGCCATGACCGTGCGCATACCCTTGTCGTCGGCCTCGCCGATCGCCTCGAGCCCGACGAACAGGTTGACGCCCGGCCCGATCTGCACGGTGTGCTCGACACCCGGCTTGAGCCCGTAGAGGTAGTCGACCGTGTCGAGGGTCGAGAGGTCGCCGTACTGGTCGCGCACCTGCTCGAATTGGCGCGTCGGCGCGGGGAACAGCAGCTTGTTGAGAGTGGTGCGGCGCGCCTCGGTGTCTCCTTCGAGGCCCGCGCGGTCGTCGTCCGACAGCTCCTCGACGCCGACCCGCACCTCGCGGCCCTTCAGCACCTTGCTGCGGAACGGCTCCGGCCATCCGCCGGGGAGGTCGCCCAGCTCGCCCGCCATGAAGCCGATCACCGAGTCGGGGATGTCGTACTTGTCGGGGTTCTGCTCGAAGTCGGCCGGGTCGGCGTTCGTCGCCGCGAGCTGCAGCGCGAGGTCGCCGACGACCTTCGACGACGGCGTGACCTTCGTGGGGCGACCGAGGATCCGGTTCGCGGCGGCGTACCAGTCCTCCACCTTCTCGAACTGGTCGCCGAGGCCGAGCGCGATCGCCTGCTGACGCAGGTTCGACAGCTGACCGCCGGGGATCTCGTGGTGGTACACGCGACCGGTGGGGCCGGGCAGGCCCGACTCGAACGGCTTATAGGCGCGGCGCACCGCCTCCCAGTAGGGCTCGAGGTCCGAGACCGCGTCGAGCGAGATGCCCGTGTCGCGGTCGGTGTGCGCGGTCGCCGCGATGAGGGCCGAGAGCGAGGGCTGGCTCGTGGTTCCGGCCATCGGGGCGGATGCCGCATCCACCGCATCCGCGCCCGCCCGCGAGGCGGCGAGCAGCGTGGCGAGCTGGCCGCCTGCGGTGTCGTGGGTGTGCACGTGCACGGGCAGATCGAAGCGCTCGCGGAGGGCGCTCACGAGCTTCTCGGCGGCGCCGGCGCGCAGCAGGCCCGCCATGTCCTTGATGGCGATGATGTGCGCACCCGCGTCGACGATCTGCTCGGCGAGTCGCAGGTAGTAGTCGAGCGTGTACAGCTCTTCCTTCGGGTCGAGCAGGTCGGCGGTGTAGCAGAGCGCCACCTCGGCGACCGTCGTGCCCGTTTCGAGCACCGCGTCGATCGCGGGACGCATCTGGTCGACGTCGTTCAGAGCGTCGAAGATGCGGAAGATGTCGATGCCGGTCGACGCCGCCTCGCGGACGAACGCCTCGGTCACCTCCGTCGGGTACGGGGTGTAGCCGACCGTGTTGCGGCCGCGCAGCAGCATCTGGATGGCGACGTTCGGAAGGGCCTCGCGCATCCGCGACAGGCGCTCCCACGGGTCTTCCCCGAGGAAGCGCAGCGCGACGTCGTAGGTGGCGCCGCCCCAGGCCTCGACGGAGAGCAGCTGAGGCGTCATGCGCGCGAGGTGCGGCATGACCGCCACGAGGTCCTTCGTGCGCACGCGCGTCGCGAGGAGCGACTGGTGGGCGTCGCGGAAGGTCGTCTCGGTGACGGCGAGGGCTGTCTGGGTGCGCAGGGCGTGTGCGAACCCGGCGGGGCCGAGCTCGAGCAGGCGCTGGCGGGAGCCGTCGGGCGCCGGGGTCGCGAGGTCGACCTCGGGGAGCTTGAGCGAGGGCTCGATCGCGCCCGCGCCGTCGCCGTAGGGCTGGTTGACGGTCACGTCGGCCAGCCAGTTGAGGATCTTGGTGCCGCGGTCGCGGGACTCGCGGCCCCGCAGCAGACCGGGGCGCTCCTCGATGAACGAGGTGGCGATGTCGCCCGCGACGAAGGCGGGGTCGTCGAGCACGGCCTGCAGGAACGGGATGTTCGTGGAGACGCCGCGGATGCGGAACTCGGCGAGGCCGCGACGCGCACGCGCGACGGCCGCCGGGAAGTCGCGCCCACGAGCGGTCATCTTGGCGAGCATCGAGTCGAAGTGGGGGCTGATCTGCGCGCCCGGGTTGATCGTGCCGCCGTCGAGGCGGATGCCCGCACCGCCCGGCGAGCGGTAGGTGGTGATCTTGCCGGTGTCGGGGCGGAAGCCCTGCGACGGGTCTTCCGTGGTGATGCGGCACTGGAGCGCCGCGCCGCGGAGGTGGATCGAATCCTGGGTGAGGCCGAGGTCGGCGAGCGTCTGGCCCGCGGCGATGCGCATCTGCGACTGCACGAGGTCGACATCCGTGACCTCTTCGGTGACGGTGTGCTCCACCTGGATGCGGGGGTTCATCTCGATGAACACGTGCTTGCCAGCGCGCTCCCCTGCGGTGTCGAGAAGGAACTCGACCGTGCCGGCGTTGACGTATCCGATGGACCGAGCGAACGCGACCGCGTCGCGGTAGAGCGCCTGGCGGGTCTCGTCGTCGAGGTTCGGGGCCGGCGCGATCTCGACCACCTTCTGGTGGCGACGCTGCACCGAGCAGTCGCGCTCGAACAGGTGGACGGTCTCGCCGGTCGCGTCGGCGAGGATCTGCACCTCGATGTGACGCGGCCGCAGCACCGCCTGCTCGATGAACATGGTCGGGTCGCCGAAGGCGCTGTCGGCCTCGCGCATGGCGGCTTCGAGGGCGGGACGCAGCTCTTCGCGGGTGTCGACGCGGCGCATGCCACGGCCACCGCCACCGGCGACCGCCTTCGCGAAGACCGGGAAGCCGATCTCGTCGGCACCGTCGAGCAGCACCTGGATGTCGGTGGTGGCGGGGGTGGACTTCAAGACGGGAACGCCCGCCGAGATCGCCCGCTCCTTCGCGGTGACCTTGTTGCCCGCCATCTCGAGCACGTGCGAGCCGGGCCCGATGAAGGTGATGCCGTTCTCGGCGGCGGCCTGGGCGAGCTCGGGGTTCTCGGAGAGGAAGCCGTAGCCGGGGTAGATCGCATCCGCACCCGCCTCCTTCGCGACGCGGATGATCTCCGACACGTCGAGGTAGGCCCTCACCGGGTGGCCCTTCTCGCCGATGAGGTACGCCTCGTCGGCCTTCAGGCGATGCATCGAGTTGCGGTCTTCCCACGGGTAGACGGCGACGGTGCGGGCGCCGAGCTCGTAGGCGGCGCGGAACGCGCGGATCGCGATCTCGCCGCGGTTTGCCACCAGGATCTTCGAGAACATGCGGTCCTTCCTCCCGGTGACCGGGCGCGGGGGCTTTGGGTTCTTTCAGACTAGTGAAGGTAGGCTGCCTTCTCGTGCATGTCCTCAGTGTGAGCTCCCTCAAGGGAGGCGTCGGCAAGACGACGGTCACGCTCGGACTGGCGTCCGCGGCCTTCGCGCGGGGCATCTCCACACTCGTCGTCGACCTCGATCCGCAGTCCGACGTGTCGACCGGAATGGACATCAACGTCTCCGGTCATCTGAACGTCGCTGACGTGCTCGCGTCGCCGAAGGAGAAGATCGTGCGCTCGGCGATCGCGCCCTCCGGCTGGACCCGCGGACGCACCGGGCGGATCGACGTGCTCATCGGGTCGCCGTCGGCGATCAACTTCGACGGACCGCATCCGTCGATCCGCGACATCTGGAAGCTCGAGGAGGCGCTCGCGCACGTCGAGAAGGAGTACGAGCTCGTGCTCATCGACTGCGCGCCGTCGCTCAACGCGCTCACCCGCACCGCGTGGGCCGCATCCGATCGCGTGGTCGTGGTGACGGAGCCGGGCCTCTTCTCGGTCGCGGCCGCCGACCGCGCGCTGCGCGCCATCGAGGAGATCCGCCGCGGTATCTCGCCCCGCCTGCAGCCGCTCGGCATCATCGTGAACCGCGCGCGCGTGCAGTCGCTTGAGCACCAGTTCCGCATCAAGGAGTTGCGCGACATGTTCGGGCCGCTCGTGCTCTCGCCCCAGCTGCCCGAGCGCACCTCGCTGCAGCAGGCGCAGGGCGCCGCGAAGCCCCTGCACGTGTGGCCGGGCGAAGGGGCCCAGGAGATGGCCCACAACTTCGATCAGCTGCTGGAGCGCGTGCTGCGCACCTCGCGCATGACCGAGGTGCAGCCCTCCCCCAGCGCCTGACGGGCGGGCGGACGGCCACGTGCCGGGAGGCTCCCCAGCACCTGCACGCTCCGGCGGGTTTCCCGCAATCAGGCCCTAACCCGACCGGGGCCAGCTGAGGAACCGGCAACTATCGCCAGATCCATAAGGGGCTGGGGTCGTAGTACTCACCGCTGTCTTCGTTCGTGAAACACACGCCGGCGACGACGTAGCCCTCGAATGAACCAGCCCGGAGCAGAAATACGAGCTTACGTTTCGGCGGATATAGACCAGTCTCGGCGAGGATTTGCTCCGACTCGAGAGAATCTGCCTCAGCGACGACCAACGGATCCAGCGCGGTCAGCAACTTCATCGCGTGGACATTCTGAAAGAGGATGTCCACGCGCGTCGCGAAAGCCTCCGACTTGTTGCTACGCAAGAGCAGCCGACCCATGGTAACTGAGTAGGCCCACACTTGATATTGACGCTTGGGGACGTCCATCACGCGGCGCTCATAACATGAGGATACCTGGAGGAACCCGACATCCTCCACAACTTCGACCAGCCTCACGGGGAGATGCGACCAGGAGAGTAGCTGGCTGTCAGCTCCACAATCCGATCGCTTCGCTTCATGTCGATGGTGGCGTCAGACTCCGTGAATTCGAATACCTGATCACCGCCGGCCTCTAGGCCGTCTAGCAACGCGGCCATGCAGATAGCGAAGTCCAGGACCGGCGCCCAGCCGCAGTGAGTGCTGAAGTCCAGATCACCGACTTCGAAACGAATGTCGCCGAGGAAGCAGTCGTAGTGGAGCGCGATCGCGGGCAGCGCGTCCCCGGCGACGTTGTCATCGAGTCGGTCTATTGCAATCGTTGCGTCGAGAATGACACGTCCGTCTTGTGGGTCCGGACGGCGACCTCCTTGCGCGTCGGTTCCCAGTCTTCGAATCCGGCATCCCGCGGTGTTGACTACGCGCGCGTGGTCGCCGGTTGATGCCATTTCAGCCACCGCTCTTCTGATCGTCCAACGGCGCCGTCGGCAGTCCGGCGGCCGCCCAGAGACGTGCCGCACTCTCGACCTCGGCGCGCGTTCCCGCGAGTACGACGTGGAACGGGACCGCGGGCCGGTCCCACCATGCACCCTGCTCGATCGGCTGCGCCCAGTCCGCTGCCGCCGACCTCAACGATCCCGCGAGCACGCTGAGCTGCGTCGCGTCCGCATCGGCAAGGACCTGATCGGGCTCGGTGATGACGACGAGATGCCCACGGCCGGCGGGCAACTCCAGATCGGCGACGCACTCGTCGAACGCGTCCCAGTTCTCGCCGAAGTACAGGGGAAATTGCATCGCCGCCGCAAACTCATCGAACAGTCCGCCGCGCGTACGCATCTTGCGACCTCGAACGACCCGCGTACTCAGGCCGACCTCGATCCATCTGATGATCGCCGACCCGATCGACTGCGGATCACCGACCAAAGTGAACGGCTGGAGGTCGGAGTGAACCTCCGATAATGCCCACTCACCCGTCATCGTCCCGCCCCGAATCATTAGCAATCATCATTCCGCAGAAGGCTCACGCGGTCTTTCCGGTTTCGTAGATCAGGTTGCCCCGGGTTTGGCGATCGGCCAAGAAGTCGGCGATCACCTGGGCGTGTGCAGCGTCGCGAGTATCGACGGCAAGCAGGTGCCGCGATGACCATTCCAGTAGGGCTCCGAACATGTGCAAGGAGCCAGCGACCTCGTTGGGCGGATGGATCGACTCACCGAACCACACTCGGAAGACATACCGGCCGGACGGCTCGACCACTCGACTGATCACGTACTTCCGAGGACCTTCCGCCGCCGTCTCGACGACATCCCCCAACGCGAGGTCGTAGACAAAGAACGGGATGCAGCACAACTCGAACTGAACTTCCGAGATCTGACGCGCCCAGAGTTGCTCACGCGCCAAAGCCGCCCCCTGGGACGAGATGTCGGCAGCAATGATGAAGTCGCTCCGATCTCGCCAAACAGGTTCCAGTTGCCTAGCCTCCCCTTCCCGGCTCACTGCCCCACCGGCTGGTCTGACGATCAGTTCGGAGTCAACGACTCGACCAGGGCGCGAATCGAGTCCAGGTTCTCAGCGATTCCCTTCCGCCTGGCGAAGGACTCGGCCTCATCAATAGCTTCACCCAAGAGGTTCAGAAGCACCTCATATCGATCCGAGACCTCGCCCGGCGGAACCGCCGCCTGCACCATAAGGTGCGAATCCCTCCTGCTGAAGCGCCCCGTCCGCACTCCCTCGAACTCATTAGGCGCCAACTTGCCATCGACGTGATACACGACGTTCACTCGCAGCGGACTCACGACTCCCTCGCTAGCCTTGATGACCTGTTTCATCACCGAGCGAATAGCCAACCCCCACGCGTTGTTCTCGGCGTCCGAGTCGCCAAGGATGAATCCGACTGAGAGCACGGCCGGTTCGCCATCCGAGTTCGTCATCCCACCGCCCCTGCTCACGGCTCCAACGAATCGACCAGGGCGCGAATCGACGCAAGGTTCTCAGCGATTCCCTTGCGCCTGGCGAAGGACTCGGCCTCATCAATAGCTTCACGCAAGAGGTTCAGCAACACCTCATGTCGATCCGAGACCTCGCCCGGCGGAACCGCCGCCTGCACCATAAGGTGCGAATCCTTCTTGCTGAATCGCCCCGTCCGCACTCCCTCGAACTCATTAGGCGCCAGCTTGCCATCGACGTGATACACGACGTTCACTCGCAGTGGGCTCACGACTCCCTCACGCGCCTCGATCACCTCGTTCATCACCGAGCGAATAGCCAGTTTCCAAGCCCGGTTCTCGGCGTCCGAGTCGCCGAGAATGGCGCCAACTGAGAGCACGGCCGGTGCGCCGCCCGAGTTCGTCATCCCACCGCCCCTGCTCACGTCTCCGGCTGGTACGTCTCGCGCAACAACTCGGCGACGTTGGAAAGGAGCGCGCGAGCGTCGGCAGGGGTAAAGCCGAGCCTGGTGTGAAACTCCCAATCCTCGACGGCCTCCAGCGTCTCAAGGAGCCCCCCACCAAAGAGGAGCAGATCATCACGGGTCATTCCGATCACGAGCTCGGCATCATCTATCTCGTCTTCACCGATCCATCTCGAGTCGGGACGCAATAGCCTCATTTGCCTCACTTTAGGGCGGGAGAGGTTGCCAGAGTGCCCGACCCCGCGAAATGACGTACCCGCATGCCGCCCGAGTACGTGACGACCCTCAGCACGCGGCAGATCGCTCAGAGCACCCCGGACGCCGGGTCATCGACCACGCTGACAACCGTTGCGCGAGCGACAGGCCGAGGGCCCTCCATGATCAGCAGTTCCGCGCCCTTTACCAGGTGAGGCTCGACCATGCGTGGAGCCAAGAAGCGGCCTCTCGCCTGCATGGTCTCAGCTTGAGTGCCAAGCAGTTCCAGGACGACGCTGAAGTGCTCGCCCGTTGTCCGGCCCCGCGGTTCGGTACCGACGAAGACGGCGGTCGCTGCATAATCTGGGCCGGACGGCGGCCCGGAACGACGACCTCCGTCCGCAGGAGACAACCACCGCACCGCCAGCAGGCAGTGCCAACGGGCGTCGCTCATCGCAGCAGACGGCCCCGGCTCAGAGGCCGAGCGCCTCAATCAGCTCGGGGTAGGGAGCGTAGACGGCGCGGGCGGCATTCTGCAGACGAGCGACGTCGATCTCGGCCGCGGGTGTCGTCGACGGAAGCGCGGCCTCCCATCGCGCGAGAAACGCATCCAGCTGCTCCTGGCTCACAATGATCGCCGGCCACTCCTCGCGGTCCCCGACTACCGGTTCGAGCACCTGCGCGAACTTGACCGGATACAGACGGAATGCAGTCTCGTCCTTCAGCACCCCGCTCAACCGCATCAACCGCAGCGCTCCCTCGGCGCGCTCGCGCACCAACTGCCATGCCGGATCGTCCAATGCAGAGACATCTCCGGAAAGATCAGGCGTGCGAAGGGCGTCACCGACCGAAGCAAGCTGAGCTTCCAAGCCGGGAACAAGCCCCAGCTCCGCCTCGCTCAACTCAACCGCGTCATCGAACTCTTCCAGCAGCTCCTGCAGCACATCCAGATCGCTCAGGTCGGGCTCCTGCGCGCGCCCTTCCAAGTACTCGATCTGCGCCCGAGGGTCATCCGACAACGACACCAACGGCCCCGCCAACACCAAAAGAGCCTGCGACGGCTCCGACGCCTTCTTGTCTCGCTTACGCTGCCACATCGGCCGACCTCAACTCACTCAACTCCACTCGGGTTCCCGAATCTCGAAATCTCGAGGACTCACCGCAACCAGCAGCTCCGCGAACGCCCTCCGAAACAACACTTCGCGATACGTGCTCCACCCCGACCCGAACACCTCCGGGCTGGCCGCAACATCAACATCGGCGAGCTCGGGAACATCCACCAACGGGGGATCCGACACGCTCATCCACCGCCACACACCGCACGTCCCACACCGCGAACCCTCACGGCCATGACGCGCAACCGTCAGCTCCGACAACACGGCCGGATCGAACCACCGATCCCCCACCACCGGAATCACCAACTGGAACGCCTCACCCGCAGGCTGCCGCGGCCACCCCACCGGCCGCATCGTCACCCGAAAACCGGCAGCTACGATCTGCTCCGCAACCGCACCTGACACACACACAAGATCGAAGCGCCAATTCGGAGTCCACGCCCCCTCCGGCCGCAACCCAGACTTCTGCAGCACCAGATCGCCCCGCTGCGGCACCTGCGGCGTACCGCAATCACGACACCACCCATCAGCGCCATACAGCGGATCCTTGCCCGTGGAATCCTCCGGCCACGGCCAGCCCCGGAAGCGCTTCGCGTCCAACCAGACGAAGTCGCTCACGTGGGCCCGCCCTCGCACAGGCGCGATCGACGCCGGCTGCAGTCCGCGGCAGCGGCGATCCGAGTCATGCTCACAGCGTAGCGCCGCCGATACTGCCGCCTCGAGGGATCGCCATCCGCTCGGCCCTGCCCGCCGGTACGCACCTCGCGGGGCTGCTCAGCTCGCAGGATCGATGAACTCCGCGGGCACCGAGTCAGCGAGCCAGACGAGTTCGTTTCCGCGGTAAAACCGGGTTCCCGAAGCGGACGCCCGCGCTGCGTCGACGACGAGCACGACGGGGGTCGGGCTCTTGCGGCCGCCCACCGTGATCGCGGTCTGGCGGTCCGCGGACAGGTGGACGAACTGCCGGCCCATCGGCAGGAGCCCATCGCGCTTGATCAGTTCCTACGTCGCCGGAGCGGTGCCGTGGAACAGCTCGGGAGGAGGTGTCTCAGCGCGCCGTTGGATCCGGCCCGGCACAGAGTGCCCGTACAGCGCACGGATCCGATCCCCGTCCAGCTCGTGACGACGTTTCGCCGCCGTCGCGATCATCCGCTCCAACGCCGCCCGGTCAACCGTGCGCCACTCGCCGCCCCGCTCACGAAACGCCGTCAGCAACTGGTCGACAGAGACCCAACCTTCGTCATCCAACTCGAGCTCATACACCCACGGCTCGTGGCGCAGAGCATGCGAGACGGCACGACTCAGGTCGACATCGTTCGGCATCAGGACACCCTCCTCACCGGCAACCACTCCACGTCTTTCGCCACAACCTCATACGCACCCGAGTCATCCAGGTAGATCAAGAAGTGCCGCATGGTCCAGATCCCACCGGTCACACTCGGCTCAGCATCCCGCAACTCACGAACCCACGAGGAGTCCAGGACCTCGACCAGGGTGTCGTACGCCTCGAAATGCCAGCTCGTGCAATGACTCTCAGCACGGAACCTGTATGCGCGGGCGGTATCGAACCCGATACCTCCCGCGTACAGCCCGCCCATGTACTCGTAGGTGTAGGTCAGCTCGACCGTAGCGCCGAGGTCAGTGAAGACCGCGTCGGTCGTGTAGGCCGAGGGGATCGGCGAAATCTCCCCAATGACCTGCTTATCGGGTGAGAGATCCAACTCAGAGTTGTCGTTCACGCTCTACTCGCGAACCTACTCATTGGAGTCCCTGACGCGCTCGCGTGCCGCACGCAGCCTGGCCTCGTAATCGCTCGAAGAGGGCAGGACTGGCGGATTCCAGCGCAGCCTCCAAGTCCCACGCGGCCCGCTGCTCGGCCTGGTCCTCAAATGCAGTGTCGCGACTCCCGTTGATGCGGTGAAGCCACTCGAAGAGCACAAGCACTTCGTCTTCGGAAAGTTCGATCGAAACCGTGCGCGTTGTCGCCATAGTCGCCCCTCGCTGGTCACTCCCAATACGTGGCGCCCTGCGCCGCGACGTCGAGGCGGAACTCGACCGAACCGATATCTCCTCCGTTGACTTCGAGGATCTCGAGGAACTGGCGCACCGCTTGACGTTCCGCACGAGTCGCGCGCAGGATCGTGAGCGCCGCTGGCAGATCCGCCATCCACGTCTGCACCTGTGCGGAGTCCAGCGCCGCACGTCGCCCCATCCGAACTGCCTCTGCGCCAGGCACCTCCTGCGAGGCGCGCTCCAGGAACCCGATCAACGGCGAGTCATCGTGAATCTCAATGACCGCGACGACTCCGCCGCCCGGATCACGAATCTGCACGAAGCGTTTCAACGATCGCCCCTTCTCGTTGCCACACGCGCGTGCGCCAGGGAACTGAGCCAGCGCCAGCACCGCGGTGAGAATTCGCGATATCGGGTGCTTGCCGGGTCCGAGAGGTGTGCCAGGTCTTCGTCCAGACCATGAAGAACACGTTGGGCTCGTGTCACCTCTCCGAGTAGACCCAGTGCTACGGGATGGTAGTAGCGGGTCAAGAAGTCTGAACTTGCCTCGATGAGAGGCAGCAGGCGCGGCAACGTCGCACCCGATTTCATGTACGGAATTCCATAATTCACGATCGCATCGACCATCTCGCGACCGTCCGCGGTTGGACTATCCGGACCCAGATACCACACACGGAATTCAGGATCAGGCATCAGATACCCGAGAGGGCTGGAAACCGTGGGTGGCGCGTACGGATGAAACCGCTCCCCACGAAGCTCGCTGACGACCCGAGCCAATTCCTGGTTGCGAATTCCGATCACGGGATTGACCGCGAAGTTGCCCGGCAGAGTGTGCTCACTCGCCGTGTTATATCCGAGAAATCCTATTACATCGTCTGCGATGTCAATAGTGAAGACCGAACCGGCCCGTTTGCGGAAACCCACGGTTCGAAGCAACGAGAAGTTCGCCTCAAAGGCCTCCCTCGAGTTCCGATTTCCGGCCATCAGCGCGGCGTCCCCATGACCGCAACCACTCCGCCGCCTGCCCCGGCACGCTTGCGAAGGCCCGCCTGAGTGAGCAGCCCGAAGGCCTCATCAAACGCCGCTTTTCGCGCCATGCCTGCCGTTCATCGTGAGTGCTACTGGGTGCGTTCCCGCTGAAATCTGGGCCCCGCAACAGCAGTAGCTTCTCATAGCTGAACATGACCCACCTACGGCGAGCATGCTCCGTCTGAGCGGTTCAGCGCCTCTCTATCGCCGCCTGAATCTCTTCGACACTCGGCCGATACGACCTGCGGCTCTGCATCCGAAGTTCTTCGAGCCGGGGCAATGCCGCAAGAGGCGCGAGATCGTCGTCGACGACCTTCGTCGAACCGAACATCGACACCTGCTCCAGGTAGTCGAGATTCCGGATCGGGTCGAGCGACGCCAGGTCACCGCACTCGCTGACATTGAGCTTGCGAAGTCCCACGCATCCTGTGAGAGCGTCCAACCGGGTGATCCTGCGGCAACCCTGTAGCGCGAGGTCTTCGATCTCAGATCTGCCCTCCAGTTCAGCGATGTCCGTCAGACCGCTGGCGAGATAGATGCCGAGAAGTCGCAGCCCGGGGAACGCAGAAAGCCCGCCGAGTGATGTGAGCCTCGGGCGATCCTTCAACACCAACTCGGCTAACTGGGTCAGCGACCGGAGAGGTAGGAAGTCCCGCGGCCCGTAGCTTCGCAGGTGCGCGATTTCAATCCCGACCGCAGCGTCGATCGTTGCACTCACCTGGGTCCACGCCGCGCTCAGGCGGCGGAGTGCGGGAAGCCGATCGAGGTCGATCCGTAGTCCAGGATTCGTTACGACACTCAGCCCCCGCAGCGTCGATCCCAGCGAGTAGATCGGAGTTAAGTCCGTGAGCCGCCGGTCGATGACGACCAGTTCTCGAAGGGGCATGCCTTCCAGAAACGCCAAAGATGTCTCGCCGAAGCCCAGGGCGTAGTTCAGCACAAGACGGTCTACCCGGCCACCCCAGACAGCCTCGGCTGCCTCCTTTGTCCACGGGCCGGTGACAACCATCTCGGTCACGCCACCGCGGTCACTCGCCGAATACGGGCGCATCAGCCGTGCGCATCCCGTCTGGTCGCGCTTCCGGAATCATCCGAGCGGATCACGGAGCCCCGTTCCACGCCGATCCGCTGTAGACGCTCAGCGACCGTGAGCCCATCGTGCGGCCTCCTGCGATTCCACCACGGTCCTCCAGCCTCAAGCCATACGGAACGAAAGGCTCCCACTGCGGCCGGAAGTGAATCTTCATAGCCCCACTCGACGCCGCAACATGGGCAAATGTCGAAAGAGGGCGTGCGACCGTCCTCCCCCCAAGGGGGCTCCTCCGACTCGTAGCCGCATACGCGGCAGTAGGCACTACCAACTCCGGCCATTCGCGCACCAATCACATCGATACGTCAACGTCGCCAGCGTCGCGGAGCTGCTTGCGCGCGAGCGGATGACGCAGTAGGCCCGGATGGTCACGGCCAAACTCATGGATCAGATCCCGCGTAAACCGCGCCACCTCAGCCGAGAACTCATCCCACGGCACGGTCAACACCACACCGGAGTAGTTGAACAAGATGCGAACACCACCCGCCACACGCCAAAACGCCAACCAGTGATCGGACTCCTGAAAATACATCACCACCCACGAGGCGATGCTGCTGGCCAGCTCTTCGCGCGCCCACATCACATGGTCCATGAGAAAGAACGCCGCCAGCTGCCACGTCGGAGCGACAACAGTCGCACCGTCAAAAGACATCAGCACTTGACCGAAGAAGTAGCAGGTGGTCAGGTTGGCGTCAGTGTCGCCCTCCGGCGAGCGACGATGCTCCCAGCCCAATGAAGCCTCCGGCCCTTCCTGCCGGAACTCAATCAGAAACGACACACACTCACCTCAGGGTTGGACACTCTGACACTAGTTGGCGGCGAGCCGCGTGACCGCCAGGGGTGCCGAGCTCTCAGCCGGCTTCGAAGCCAACTACTTCCGGCGACGCTTCAGCAACGCGGTCGCTTCTTTGCCGAATACCGGATCGTCCCGGAGTGATTCGACGACTTCGCGACCACGCTCTCCGCCAATCCGGAGGATCGGGGGGATGAAGTGGATGCGCGTGCTTCCCCTGGACGTCTCGGCAAGCAACGCAATGAGATCTTCAAGGTGCTCAGACGTCACCGACGCAGCCAGCGCCGCAGCCAGTCCCTCAGTTGTGTCCGGCCCATCTGCTTCCAGGTACAGGGCACGAAGGCGATCCCAATAGACGGCGGCCGGCTTGACAGCCAACGCTCGAGCGGCCCCCTCGAGAACCCGATCGGGGTATCCCCCACGCTCGAGGTGCTTGATGAGGATCGGGAGCGCCGCTGGGTACGGATCTGAGGTGTTCACGAGGTCCCACACAGAGTCGACATCGATGCCGACACCGCGCAGGTCGTCCACGATCGGACGCCCGGCCTCACGCCACTGGGCTGCCCGCGCTTGGAGTTCGGCTTCCCGTCGGGCAACGGACTCTTGGAACTCGCGATCTTGCGCAAGCTGAGCCATCAGCTCCGCTGCCGTGATGCCACCCGATCTCTTGTTCGCGCGCGTCATGGAATGTACTTCAAGTCGATGTCCTTACGGACGATGGCGGCTCGCAACGTTTGGTCAGGTATGTGTCCCGCTGACGTGCGAGTCGAATCCTCGGCAGGGTATCGCGCAACCGCTGGGTGAACGACTGAATCGGGGGCAGAGCTCACGCTCGACGATCCACATCCTTCATCCATCGCGCAAACGCGTCGGTCTCGACTTCCCGGTTATGCGCCCCGGCCACCACCGCATCGATGTCAATTTTCTGGCCGCGGATCTCGACGGTGCCGTACGTCGCGATCGACCCTCGGCTCGCGATGATGCGGCTGCCGTAGGTGACAACGCCACCCTCGACCATGATGCAGGTGTGAAACTTAGGGTCCTCGGTGCTGAAGCCCATGATTACGTGACTCTGATAGGCGACCTTTCTCTTGCCCCAGGTGTGGAACTCCCACCGCAGGTTCGGGTGCCGCTCGATCATCACGTCACCGAGAAACAGCGCGACGTCATGACAAACCGAATACCAGATCGGAAGCATCCAGCCGGGTCGCTCAGGGTCAGCCTCGACATACGTGAAGAACCAGTCATTCACCGCCTGCACCCCCGCGTCGCTGGTGGTGAGTTCGACACCGCTGGTCAACAGCAGACTAGCCAGCATCTCGATCCGAGCCGCCTTGGTATCCATGCACCGCTTGAACACCTGCCTGGCCTCACGACGTGGAAGCTCCTTCACTGGACCCCAGGCTCCCGGGTCATACGCTTCGTAACCACCCCAGTCGATACTCACTCCAACTCGACAATCTCTATCCCGGGACCGGAGCGGCGGCGCACCTCAGACCCGCAGCTGCGTGATGCAGGGCGCGACGGCACCTGAAGGAGCGGCCGCGCGTCAGCTGGCGGCGCGCTTCGCGCGGCGAGCGGCGAGCTCGTCCTGCGGGTCGACGCCCGCGCTGTCGAGCTCGACGAGGCTCGACTCGACCTCGCGCAGCACCTTGCCCACGGCGATGCCGAAGACACCTTGGCCGCGGCTCACGAGGTCGATGACCTCGTCGTCGGAGGTGCAGAGGTAGACGCTCGCGCCGTCGGACATGAGCGTCGTCTGGGCGAGGTCGTCGACCCCGGCCTCGCGCAACTGGCCGATGGCCGTGCGGATCTGCTGGAGCGAGATGCCCGTGTCGAGGAGGCGCTTGACGAGCTTCAGCACGAGGATGTCGCGGAAGCCATAGAGGCGCTGCGAACCGGACCCGGCGGCACCGCGGATGGTGGGCTCCACGAGCTCGGTGCGGGCCCAGTAGTCGAGCTGGCGGTAGCTGATGCCTGCCGCGCGGGCCGCGACGGTGCCGCGGTAGCCGGCGGTGTCGTCGAGATCCGGGAGTCCGTCCGTGAAGAGGAGGCCGAGGTCGTAGCGGTCCCGGGAGGGGACGTTCGCGGCGCCGAACTGCTCGCCCGTGTCGCTCATTTCGACCGTCCTCCTAGGTCAGCGCTCTGAGACTGACCTTCAGGTTGAAGTTGAAGTTCAGACTCGCTGTCGTTGTCCACGGTACCCACCGCGAGGGGCACCGGCAATCACATCCGCACGAGCGCGCGGCGTGTCGCGCGGAAATCTCCGAGAAGCGGTCAGAGACGCCCGAGCGCGGAGCGGATCAGGCTCGATCGGACCACCTCGAGCTGCCCCGCGATCTCGCGCGCCAGCTCCTGCGCCTTCGCCCGGCTCGACGCATCCTTGCGGCGCGCGATCGGGATGAGAGCCGACTCGATGAGCCCGAGCTCGCGCTCCGCCGCGGCGCGGAACCCGCGCAGGTGGCGCGGCTCGATGCCGGTGCGCTGCAGCTCCACGAGCGCCTTCAGCACCGAGAGCGAATCCTCGCCGTAGTGATCGGCCGGAACGATGAGCGACGCCGACACGGCATCCTGCAGCAGCATCGCGTTCGCGCCCGCCTCGCGGATGAGCTCCTCGCGCGAAAGACGGCGCTCGGTCGGCAGCATTGACGGCGCCTGCACGGTGACCCCGCCGGGCAGCACCGGCTCACGCCCCGCGTCGAGCTCTTCCAGGTATCCGCGGATCACCTTGAGCGGCAGGTAGTAATCGCGCTGCATCGAGAGCACGAGACGCAGCCGCTCGAGATCCGCGGACGAGAACTTGCGGTACCCCGACTCGGTGCGACTCGGGGTGATCAGCTGGCGCTCCTCGAGGAAGCGCAGCTTCGACGGCGTGAGGTCGGGGAACTCGGGGTTCAGACGGGCGAGCACCTGCCCGATGCTCAATAGTGAAGACGAGCCCGGAACCCGGGCGGCGGACGACGCAGGCATCAGCGGGTCGAACTGCGATCGGCTCGGGATGCGTAGAAGGTGAGGCGGAACTTGCCCACCTGCACCTCCGCGCCGTCGGAGAGCAGCGCGGAGTCGATCCGCACGCCGTCGTAATAGGTGCCGTTCAGCGACCCGAGGTCGCGCACCTGGAACACCGAGCCGGTGCGTGCGAACTCCGCGTGACGTCGCGACACGGTGACGTCGTCGAGGAAGATGTCGGCATCGGGGTGACGACCCGCGACCGTGCTGTCGGCGTCGAGCAGGAAACGCGCGCCCACATTCGGCCCGCGGCGCACGACGAGCAGCGCGGAGCCCGACGGCAGAGCCGCGATCGCCTCCTGCTCCTCGGACGTGACGCCCGTCTCGAGGGCGGCGAGCTCACTGCGGAAATCGTCCGTGAAGTGGGCGGTCGTGTCGTTCGACACGGGATCCGGCTGAGCCGGGACATCCGTCGCGTCGGGTCCGTCTGTGGCGTCGTCGACCATGGCGCCCTCCTTCAGCTCCCCAGAGTATCCGATGCGGTCGCGTCCGCTACCCGCGCTTCACGAACCAGTCGGATGGTCTCGCGAAGGTAGATGACGCCCGCCCACCAATACAGGAAAGCGCCCCACAACGCGAGCGCCCACCCGACCGGATCGCTGTAGACGGCGACCTCGGGAACGGCCGCACCGAGCACGATGACCGGCAACGCGAACAGGAGCGAGAAGGTCGCCACCTTGCCGAGGTGGTGCACCGGGAGAGGGCCGTAGCCGTGGTTCGCGAGCACCACACCGAGGCACGCGAGCGCGACATCGCGCGCGACGATCACCGCCACGAGCGTCCACGGCAGGAACTCGTGCCACGCCAGTCCGATGAGGGTCGAGAAGATGAAGAGCCGGTCGACGGCCGGATCGAGAAGCTGCCCGATGCGGCTCACCTGGTCGAAGCGGCGCGCGATCCAGCCGTCCACGAAGTCGGTGACGCTCGAGATGACGATGACCGCCAGTGCCCACTCGTACCGCGCGGCCGTCAGAAGCCACAGGAAGACGGGGATGAGGACGAGGCGCACGAGGCTCAGCAGGTTGGGGATCGTGACGATCCGCGCGCTGACCTCGGTCATCTGACCTCCTCGCGGCGAGTCTAGCCGCGCGTAGGATGCGGCCATGACCCCGCTGATCGTCGTCATCGTCATCGCCGCCGCAGCAAGCGCGTTCGTGTGGGTCTCCTCCCTCATCACCCGGGACACCTCGTGGGTCGACCGGCTGTGGTCGATCGTGCCCGTGATCTACGTGTGGGTCTTCGCCGCGGGATCCGGGTTCACCGACGCGCGCCTCATCCTCATGGCGGTGCTCGTGACCCTGTGGGGCGCGCGGCTCACGTTCAACTTCGCCCGCAAGGGCGGCTACACCGGCATGGAGGACTACCGCTGGGCGATCCTGCGCGCCCGGATGAGCGCCGCGCAGTTCCAGGTGTTCAACCTCCTCTTCATCGTGCTCTACCAGATGGCCCTGCTCGTGCTCATCACGCTGCCGGCCCTCACGGCGCTCGAGAACCCCACCCCGTTCGGCCCGCTCGACGCCCTGATCGGCATCGCCTTCCTCGCGGCCCTCGCGGGCGAGACGATCGCCGACCAGCAGCAGTGGAACTTTCACCGGTGGAAGCAGGCGGAGGTCGCCGCCGGCCGCGAACCCGCCCCCCGCTTCCTGCAGACCGGGCTCTGGCGCTACTCGCGGCATCCGAACTTCTTCTTCGAGCAGACCCAATGGTGGCTGCTGTTCCTGCTCGGAGCCTCCGCCGCCGGGACCGTCATGCTGTGGACGGTCGCCGGACCCGCCCTGCTCACCGTGCTCTTCGTCGGTTCGACGATCTTCACCGAGTCGATCAGCCGGGAGAAGTACCCCGAGTACGCCGACTACCAGGCGCGCGTGTCAGCGATCGTTCCGTGGTTCCCAAGGCGACGCACAGCGAACACAATGACCGCGTAGGGCGTGTCGTCCGATCGGTTGCCCCCAGAAGGGGGGTCAAATAGGGGTAGTCCTGTTGCAGGCTCACTTCCCCAGTGACTAGGTTGACGGGATCGGCAGACCCTACCCAGGTCTGTTGCACCCGAAGCACCACGCCCCCCGCGACTGCCCCCAGTCATCACTCCCCCGAATACCGCCCGTACTGACAGCTCCCTGCGAGCCTGCCTGTTCCTCCCCCCAAGCAGGTACCCGTGTTCCCCCACACCCCGTATTCCCCTGCCCGCATACCCGAAAACGCGAGCCCGCACCCCCGCCTCGACGGCTCGGGAGGTGTGCGATGACGAGCGCTGCCCAGCCTTGGTCGAGCGTCGACGGACGCCCCACGCTCCGGATCGTCTCGGCGCCCGTGCGCCGCGAGCACACCTCGCCCGGCATGCGCGGAATGCGCCGCTACCGCGCCGCGCTCTCCGTGATCGACGGAACCGTGATCACCTCGAGCGCAGGACTCGCGCTGCTCGTGCGTTTCGGCGCCCCGCCGCTTCAGCCCTCCCAGATCGGCGGGCTCGTCGTGTACGCCGTGATCGCCGTGCTCATCGCGATCGCCTGGTACATCGGCCTCGGCCTCTACCGCACCCGCGACCTCCGCATCATCGGATCGGGGCCCTCCGAGTACCGCCGCATCGTGAGCGCCAGCATCACGGTGTTCGGGCTCGCAGCGATGCTCCTGCTGCTCGTCAACGTGCCGATCGTTCGCGGCTTCTTCCTGCTCGCACTCCCCATCGGGCTCCTCGCGCTACTGCTCGGGCGCTGGTTCGCCCGCCGCGGCCTCCTGCGGATGCGGCGCTCCGGAAAGTGCACGAGCGCGACGGTCGTCGTCGGCTCCGCGAGCGACGTCGAGCGCGTGCTCACCACACTCGCCCGGCACCCCGGCTCCGCCTACCGCCCGATCGGCGTCGTGCTGGATGACCGGGCCGGCCTGGTGGAGCTGCCGATGCGCGGGCGTCGCCCCGTGCCGGTGCTCGGCACGATCGACGACGTCGGCGACACCATCCGCGAGCACAGCATCGACACGGTCATCATCGCCGGCCAGCCGGCGGGTGGCGGGGACTTCATCCGTACGGTCGGGTGGGAGCTCGAGCGCACCGACGCCGAGCTCATGATCGCGTCGCGCCTGACCGACGTCGCGGGCCCCCGCATCCACTTCCGTCCCGCCGACGGCCTGCCGCTCATGCACGTCGAGCTTCCGAGCTACGAGGGCGGCAAGCACATCGTCAAGCGCGCCTTCGACGTGACGGTGAGCGCGCTCGCGCTGCTCATCCTCGCCCCCGTGCTCGCGGTCGTGGCGATCGCCGTGAAAGCACACGATGGCGGACCGGTCCTGTTCCGTCAGGAGCGGGTGGGGCGCAACGGCGAGACCTTCTCGATGTACAAGTTCCGCTCGATGGTGCTCGACGCCGAGGCGCAGCTCGCGAAGCTGCAGGCGCAGAACGAGGGATCCGGCGTGCTCTTCAAGATGCACGACGACCCGCGTATCACCCGGCCCGGTCGGATTCTGCGCCGCTACTCCCTCGACGAGCTGCCGCAGCTGTGGAACGTGCTGACCGGTGACATGAGCCTCGTCGGACCCCGTCCGCCGCTCGTGACCGAGGTGGAGCGCTACGAGCAGCACGTGCTGCGTCGCCTCTACATCAAGCCCGGACTCACCGGCATGTGGCAGATCAACGGACGCTCCGACCTCAGCTGGGACGACAGCGTGCGACTCGACCTGTACTACGTGGAGAACTGGTCGCTCACGGGCGACCTGCTGATCCTGTGGCGCACGGTGCGAGTCGTGCTGCGCCCGACGGGAGCGTACTGATGACGCGCGTCGAGGCCGCCGCCGAGGCACACGTGCGACCTCGCTTCGGCGAGACGCTCGCGCGGATGTCGGCCGCGCAGAAACCCGGTCGCGGGGCTCCCCCGTACTCGCGCTGGATCAACCGCCGGATGGGCCGCGTCATCGCGGCGGCGGCGTACACCGTCGGCGCGACCCCGAACCAGGTCACCGCCGCCAGTGCCGCGCTCACCACCGGTGCGCTCGTCGTGATCGCGCTCGTCGAGCCGGTTTGGTGGCTCGGGTTCGTGGTGGCCGGGCTGCTCGTGCTCGGCTACGCGTTCGACGCCGCCGACGGACAGCTCGCCCGCCTGCGCGGCGGAGGCAGCCGTGCCGGCGAATGGCTCGACCACATGGTCGACGTCACCAAGACCTGCGCCCTGCACGCCGTGGTGCTCATCTCGTTCTTCCGCTTCGGCGGTATCCCCGGCGAGCCGTTCCTGCTCATCCCCCTCGGATACCTCACCGTCTCGATCGTGCTGTTCTTCGGCATCATGCTCGTCGACCAGCTTCGTCGTCAGGCCGCCGCGCAGGGTGCCGCTCCAGCCGCGCCCTCCGGGGGCTCGGGGCTTCTGCAGACGCTCGTCGCACTGCCCGCCGACTACGGCATCCTCTGCATCGCGTTCTTCCTCTTCGGTGTGACGCCCGCGTTCCTCGTCGCCTACACCCTCTTGTTCATCGGGCACACGGTCGTGCTGCTCGGGGCGCTCGCGAGGTGGTGGCGGCAGCTGCGGGCACTCGACGCGGAGGCCTCCCGTGCGTAGCGGCCTGCGGATCCTCGTCGACGCGTACTGGTGGAGCGCCGGCCCGCCCTCCGGGCGCAACGTCGTGCGCAGCTTCGTACGCACCTGGACCGAACTGCACCCCGAGGACACCCTCGTGCTCGAGGTACGCCCGGGTCACGTTGACCAGGTACGCCGCGACCTCGGGAGCCAGGGCATCGGCGCAGAGGTGCGCGGGGCGCCCGCCTGGGCGCGCGTGCACGCGCTCGCCGCCCTCACGCTCGGCAGCAGATCCACCGGATTCGACGCCGTGTTCACGCAGAACTTCGCCGCGCTCAGCCTGCGCGCCTGCTCCGCGGTGTTCGTGCACGACGCGATGTTCGCGGAGCATCCGGAATGGTTCGGCGCACGCGAACGCGGCTACCTCGCGCTGCTGCGCCCGAGCCTCCGCCGTGCGCAGGTCGTGCTGACGAGCTCGCACACCGAAGCCGCCCGGATTCAGCGCGTGTGGCCGGAGACCCGCGGGCGTGTGCTGGCCGTCGGGCTCAACCCTCCGCGCGACTTCGCCGATGCGAAGGACGTGCGCCCCGCCGCGGCCGACGGGCACCCGTACGTGCTCGCCGTCGGGCGCATCAACGTGCGGAAGAATCTGCGCCGTCTCGTGGAGGCATTCCTGCGCGATCCCCTTCCCGCGGATCACCACCTCTACATCGTGGGCCGACCGGACGGGCTCGCCGAGATCATCCCCGAGGGAGACGAGCGGATCGTCGTGCTCGACGACGTCGACGACGCCCAGCTGCGCTGGCTCTATCGGCACGCGGAGGTGTTCGCGTTCCCCTCGCTCGACGAGGGGTTCGGACTCCCCCTGGTCGAGGCCCGCTCACTCGGAGCGCGCGCGATCGTCAGCGACATCCCCGTCTTCCGCGAGCTCGACATCGCCGAGGACTACTTCGACCCGACCTCGGTCGACGACATCGTCCGGGCACTCGCCGCCACTCGGATCCGCCCCGAGACGCCCGCCCCCGAGTGGCAGGGCAGCTGGGCCGAGACCGTCAACGCGACCCGCGCCGCGCTCGTGGGCACCTGCGCGAACGGAGGCCACCGTGTCGCGGTTGCGTGATGCCTTCGACGAGCGGTACCGCGCCCAACGCGGCATCGCGGCCACCGACCCCGAGGTGACCGACGGCGAGATCGTCGCGTTCGCCGCCCGCAAGGCGGCTCAGCGACTGCGCGCGCTCTTGCACGGGATGCCCCACAGCTACCTCGGCCCCCGGGTCAGCATCGCGAATCGGCGACGTCTGCACTTGGGTCACGGCACGTCGATCGCCGCCGACGCCGTGATCGACGCGCTCTCGCGCGACGGAGTGCGCCTCGACGATGCCGTGACCGTGGACCGGCGCGCCGTGATCCGCGCGACCGGCTCGATCCGCCGTATCGGCGTGGGCGTGCGCATCGGTCGCCGCAGCGCCGTCGGCGTCGACTGCTTCATCCACGGCGGAGGCGGCGTCGTCATCGGGCGCGACGTGCTGCTCGGACCCTCGGTGCGCATCTTCTCCGAGAACCACGACTTCGACTCGCGTGATGTGCCGATCATCGAGCAGGGCGAGACGCCCGGCTCGGTCGAGATCGGAGACGACGTGTGGATCGGCGCCAACTCGACTGTGCTCGCCGGAGCCCGGATCGGCACCGGCGCGATCGTCGCCGCAGGCGCCGTAGTGCGCGGCGAGGTTCCCCCGTACGCGATCGTCGCCGGCGTGC
>NZ_VRTZ01000002.1:903442-951364 GCF_008017545.1 Homoserinibacter sp. GY 40078
AGACGGGCGTCGGCATGAGCTCGTCGACCAGCTGACGCGTGGAGCGGATGTTCGCCCGGCTCGACGCGCCGAACACGATCGACTCCACGCCCTGCTGGGCCGCGACCCACTCGATCGCCTCACGCGGCGGGATCGCCCCCGACGCGAAGACCGACATCGCCACCGCGCGGACCGGCCGCTCGGCGAGTGCACGCTGGTACGCCTCGATGCCGCCCGACATCCGGAAGCCGATCTTGTTGATGTTCGAGCAGACGATGGGGTTCTCGATGCCGGCCGTGTCGAGCGTGTCGAGGAGCATGGGCAGGTTCATGGTGATGAACCCCGCCTCGGCACCGTAGCGCTCGCGGACATGCCGCTCGAAGATCGAGAAGGCGTCGACGAATCCGAGCCCGAGGAGCAGGTCGACGACCACGTTCTGCAGCCAGATGATCGGAGTCGGCAGGCCGCGGAACATCGCCATCTCGGCGTCGACGAGGAGCGTGATGATGCCCTCGACGTCCTTCGTGGCGAGCGAGCGACCGCCCCGCATGACCGCGTTGACGAGCCCCTCCTCCGGCATGAAGCGCTTGAGGGCGCCGAGCATGCCCGCCTCGGTGACGGCATCCGCATACTTGTGCGCGTACGGCATGCCGGGCGAGAAGGTGAACCCGGGATAGCGATCCGGGTTCTTCCGCACATGTTCCGCGATCTGGGCGATGCGGTCGTGGGTCGTGCACATGAAGGTCGTGATGCCCTCGTCGTAGGCGGCGTCGAGCACCTCGATGATCGCGTCGAGGTGCTGGAAGCGCATCGCCTGCGCACGGGCCTTCTCCTCCGACATGTGGTTCACGCCGAAGAACTGGTTGTCGCCGAACATCAGCCGGTCCATCAGCTGCGCCTCCCCCATCGTCCGCGCTTCGCGGCCGCCGCTGGCGGATCCGCCTCGACGGTGTCGGTCGTGACGGGCCCGCGGGCCGCGTCGATCGTGAGCAGTTCGAGCACGCGGTCGGTGACCGCCGCGCTCGCGAAGTCGTTGCGGGTATCGGATTCGGAGCCCTCGATACGCCGCACGAAGTGGTCGAGCTGGGCGCTGTACTCCTCACCGCGGAGGTAGAACCACACGGGATCCGTGAGCTCGGTCGTGTACTTCACGTTCCACCCGCGCTCGTAGCCGGGAAGCTCCGGGGCCTGATCGCGCAGGTACACCCGCACCTCCTGGCGGTCGGCCTCGATGCGGCCGGCGGTGCCCACCGCGGTGATGCGGGTCGTCATCTTGCGGAACGACTCGTCCGACCAGTTCACCGAGATCTGCGCGTGCATGCCGCTCTCGTAGAACAGGGTGCCGAAGACCTCGTCCTCGGTGTCCTCCGAGAAGACCGACCCGAGCACGGTGCCGCCGACGGCACGCGGCGCGCCGGCGTACCACGACAGCAGATCGAGCGGATGGGCTGCGTAGTCATAGAGGCAGCCACCACCCTCGGAGCGTCGGCTGCGCCACGTGGAGCCCTTCGGCTTGAGTACCACGGGACCGTATGCCTCAGCCTGCATATGCGTGACGCGCCCGATGGCGCCCACGTCGAGAAGACGCTTGACCTCCTGGAAGGCACCCACGAAACGGTTGTGGTACCCGACCTGCGTCACGAGCCCCGCCTCGGAGGCGAGAGCGGCGAGCTCCGCCGACTCCTCGGCACGGAGCGTCAGCGGCTTCTCGCAGAACACGTGCACGCCGTGGGCGATCGCCGAGCGCACGAGAGGCGCGTGGAAGCGCGTCGGGGTCGCGATGAGCACGGCGTCGACCTCGACCGCGTCGAGCGCCTGATCGAGGTCGGGGAAGGTCGCGAGACCCGTGTACTTGCCGAGGACATCGAGCACATAGCCGGTCGCATCGACGACGGCATCCACGCGGACATCCGGATGGGCGCGGATCATCGCGAGGTGGGAGAGCCCCATCTTGCCGAGTCCGACGACGGCGACGCGGATCATGCCCGCACTTCCTTCCTCTGGCCGACTCGCTCGAGGAACCCCTCGAGAAGCCGTTCGTACTGACCCGCGACGTGCTCCCAGGTGAACTCCTCGGCATGCCGAGCGCGCGCCGCGCGTCCAAGGCGGGCCCGCAGCTCGTCGTCACCGAGGAGGGCGTCGAGGCGGTCCGCCGCATCTGCCGCGTCGCCGAAATAGAGAGCCGACTCCCCCGCCACCCACCGGTTGTAGGGGTTGTCGTGAGCGACGACGGGGTTGCCCGCCGCGAGGGCCTCGACGAGCGACGGGTTGGTGCCGCCGACCGTATGCCCGTGGAGGTATGCGATGCCGTGGGCACGGAGCGCCGCGACCTGATCCGGCTCGTAGACCGAGCCGAGGAACACGACTTCGTCGCTCGCCGCCTCCACCACCTGGCGGTGATAGTCGTCGGTCTCGGGCGTGTAGGTGCCGAGCATCGCGAGCTTCACGCCCCGCGGGCGCGACGAGAAGCCCTGCACGAGTTCGAGGATCGAGTTCTCGGGAATCGGACGGCAGATGAGCGTCAGGTAGCGCCCCGGCTCGAGGCCCCGGTCGATCACCGGACGGGTCGAGGGGTTCACCACCTCGTGCGCGCCGTAGGTGATCGTGGTGATCTTCTCGCGGCGTGCCTTGCGAGCCAGGTAGGTCTCGATCTCGGGGTGATCCGCGATGAGCGCGTCGCCGATCCAACATCCGATCCGCTCGTTCGCGTACAGGATCGCCTGCTTCATCGGACCCCACCGCGATCGCGACCACTCGATGCCGTCCATGTTGATGACGTTCGGGATGCGACGGAACCACTGGGCGAGGTTGAAGACGGCCGTGTTGTAGCCGAAGGTGAGGCACACATCCCGGTGCGCGACGGCGTCACGGATCGAACGGCGGTCGAACTCCGCCGTGCCGAGCCACCCGTCGCGCTCGACGGGGATGTTGACGCGCTCGATGCCGCGCCAGGTGTCGCGGTAGATCGGCCCGGTGCCAGGCACCTGGCAGTAGACGACCACCCGCCAGCCGCGCTCCACAAGGAACAGCGCGACGTTCTCAGCAGCGGTCTCGAAGCCGCCGTAGGCGGCGGGCACGCCGTGGGTGCCCAGGATGCGCACCGTGGGGCGCGAATCGGGTACGGGGACAGGGTCGGACATGGCGTACCAGCCGTTCGGGAGTGGACCGCGTCGGTTTCGGGTCGACGTAGTCCGTGGGGGGCAGGGGAAGGCCAGCATACAGTCGAGTCGCATTCGTAATCGAGGCCCCACTTTCGCGGGGCATCGGCCCCGATCCGCCCGGGGGTAGAGTGATCACCCTCCCGAGCCCCCCAGGATCCGACGTGGACGAACCCGACACCGCCTCACCCGAACCCACCGACCCGGTCGCCGAGACCCAGCGCACGCGCCGCATCGTGCTGATCGCGGTGTCGGCCGCAGCAGCGATCGCGCTCGTCGCGCTCCTCGTCGCGCGTCCGTGGGAGTCCGGATCCCTCGAGCCCGCCGCCTCACCCTCCGGCACGAACAGCTCGGCGCCCGCCAGCCCGAGTCCGACCGCCGACGGCACCGAGTCTCCGGACCCCGATGACGAGGAGCCGACACCCGAACCCGTGCCGATCTCCTCACCCGGCGTGATCACCGAGGGGCTCGATGCGCGCATCGAGGACGTCGAGGCCGTTGAGGGCGAAGCCCAAGGCCCTGGCGAGGTATCGGGACCTTCGATCCGCTTCTCCGTGGTGATCTCGAACGGCACCGGCGAGACGGTCGACCTGCGCTCTGCCGTCGTGACCGTGGACTACGGCGCGGATCGCACACCCGCCCTCCAGCTCTACAAGCCGGGCGCCAGCCCGATGCCCACGACCGTGCTCGCAGGCGACGACGCGACCGGCGTCTACGTGTTCTCGATCCCCAAGGACGAGCGCGACATCGTGCACATCACGGTCGACTACTCGGTCGACGTCCCGCCGCTCGAGTTCGCTGGCCGCGTTCCCTGATCCGCGGGGGCTATCGCCCAGGCCGCCAGAGGCCTACCATTCCGGCATCAGGCCGCGCCGCCTCCCCCCTGCACTCCGCGAGCCCGTCAGTCAAGGACGTGCCGTCATGCTCGCGAACCACCACTCCCGCACCCCTGCCCGCGCCACCGCCGTCGCGATCGTCGGCGTTCTCGCACTGAGCCTGCTCTCGGCCCTGCCTGCACTGCCTGCGCCACCCGCAGCCGCCGACACCGCCCCGCCCGCCGCGGGCATCCCGACGACCGTCTCGAGCGACTCACTGCCCACACCCCAGATCGACGGAGTCGTGTGGGACCAGGAGATCGTGGGCGACACCGTCTACGTCGGAGGCAACTTCCGCACCGCTCGGCCGGCTGGCGCGGCTCCCGGCACGAGCACCGTGCCGCGGGCGTTCCTGCTCTCGTATCGGCTCAGCACCGGCGTGCTCACCTCGTGGGCGCCGGTACTCAACGGACAAGTCGATGCGATCGACGCTTCCCCCGACGGCAGCCGCGTCTACGTCGGAGGCGCGTTCACGACGGTCGACGGTGTGACCCGCAATCGGATCGTCGCCTTCGACACGGCGACCGGCCAGGCGATCTCGAGCTTCGCGGGGTCGGCGAACGGCGAGGTCTTCGCCATCGACTCGACCTCCTCGACCGTGTACTTCGCGGGGAACTTCAGCCAGTCGAACGGCGTCTCGCGACCGGGCCGCGCGGCGGCGGCGAGCGCCGCGACCGGGGCGACGACGGCCTGGGCACCGGTACTGGCATCCGGCCGCGCCTACGAGCTCCTCGTCTCGCCCGACGGCACCCGCGTGGTGATCGGCGGCAGCTTCACGAGTATCAACGGATCCGGCCAGCCGGGCTACGGCCTGGGTGCGGTGACGAGCACGACCGGCGCATCGCTGCCGTTCCCAGTGAATGACATCGTGCGCAACGCCGGCACGTACGCGGCGATCTACAGCCTCTCGGGCGACGCTGACTCGGTGTACGGAACGGGCTACGTGTTCGGCACCGGGGGCAACCTCGAGGGCACCTTCCGCGCCACCTGGGATGGGCAGCTCGTCTGGGTGGAGGACTGCCACGGCGACAGCTACGACGTCGTCGCCACGGGGGGAACGGTGTACACCGCCGGGCACGCGCACTACTGCGGAAATCTCGGCGGCTTCCCGCAGCGCGAGCCCTGGCTGAACACGCGTGCCGTCGCCTTCACGAAGGCGGCGACCGGAACGATGACGCGGGACATCTACGGGTATTACAAGTGGACCGGGATCGCGAGTCCGAGCGTCGCGAACTGGTTCCCCGATTTCAACGCCGGCACCTACACGGGCATCTTCCAGGGCCCGTGGACGATCACGACCGACGGACGCTACGTGCTGTACGGCGGAGAGTTCACGACCGTGAACGGGAGCGGCCAGCAGGGGCTCTCCCGATTCGCGGTGTCCTCCATCGCACCCGACCGCGACGGCCCACGGGTCAGCGGAGGGAACTGGCCGATCAGCGCCGTCGCCCGGGGCGCAGGAACCGTCGCCATCACCTGGCCCGCCAACCACGACCGCGACAACGCGGGCCTCACGTACCAGGTGATCCGCAACGGCGACACCGCGCACCCGCTCACGCAGCTGTCCGCCGTGTCCACGTGGTGGGATCGGCGCGGCCTCGGCTACGTCGACACGAGCGCTCCCCCGGGCACTACAGCGAGCTACCGCATCCGCGCCGTCGATCCCTTCGGCAACATCGCCGACTCGGCCACGGTCTCGGTGGCCGTTCCTACGACCGGTGCACTCGGCTCCTACGCGCGAGCCGTGATCGCCGACGGTCCCACCTGGTATTTCCGACTCGGCGAGACGGGCACGAGCGCGACCAACTGGGCGGCGCCCGTGGCGAACGTGAACCAGTCCGGTGCGAACGCCGTCGTGCAGGCGGCAGTCGGCTCCGCTGCTGCACGGGGCCGCCCCGGCGCGATCGTCGGCGACTCGGACAAGTCGACCGGCTTCGGCAGCACCTGGGCTCGCGCATACACGACCGCCAGCACGTGGGTCGATGACTCGCTCACGGTGGAGGCGTGGTTCCGCACCACGGCATCGAGCGGCAAGATCGTCGGGTTCGGAACGAGTTCGTCGGCCTCGAACTCCAGCACCGCGGATCGCCACCTGTACCTCGACGGCGGCAGGGTCGCCTGGGGCGTCGACGACGGATCGCGCCGCGTGCTCCTCAGTGGAACCGGATACGCGAACGGCGCGTGGCATCACGTGGCCGGCACCCTCTCACCCACCGGCCAGAAGCTCTACGTCGACGGCGTTCTCGTGGCGCAGAGCGCGTCCGTCGTGAAGGGCGGACGCTACTGGGGCTACTGGCACATCGGCGGTGACACGGCTTGGGCGGGCGCCTCGGATCTCGTCGGCGACATCGACGAGGTGGCCATCTACGGCGACGAGCTCTCGGCGGCGGCGATCGCTCGGCACCGGCAGCTCGGGGTCGGCGGCGGGGCGAGCAACCAGCCGCCAACCGCGTCGTTCTCGGCCACCGCCTCTGCGCTGCAGGCCAGTGTCGACGGGCGCGGATCCTCGGACTCCGACGGAACGATCGTCGCCTACGCCTGGAACTTCGGCGACGGGTCCACGGGTTCCGGCGCCACATCGACGCATAACTACGCCGCCGCGGGCACCTACACGATCACCCTCACCGTGACCGACGACGACGGCGCCACGGCATCGACCACGCGGCAGCTCACCGTCGCGGGATCGCCACCGCCTCCACCCCCGACGAGCACCATCGCCCAGGACGACTTCGCACGCACGGTCACAAGCGGATGGGGGCAAGCCACGGTGGGCGGCACGTGGACCGCGAACTCCGCCTCCTCGTCGTCGGTGGCGTCAGGGGTCGGGATCTTCTCGCACAACGCGGGAAGCACGCGGCGTGCGGTACTCGCCTCGACCTCGGCGTCACGGGTCGACCTGCAGGCGACGGTCGCCCTCGAGACCGCGCCTGCGGGCGGTGCGACCGTCGCCGGGGTGGTCGGGCGACAGGTCGGATCGGCGTTCTACCAAGCGCGAGTGAGGTTCCTCGTGGGCGGAGCCATGCGGCTGGAGGTGATGAATGGCGGCGCGACACTGCTCGGCTGGGCAGACCTCGCCGGCACCTACACAGCCGGGCAGCGGATCGTGGTGCGCGTCGAGGTCACCGGGCAGAGCCCGACCACCATCCGCGCGAAGGCGTGGCCGGAATCCCAGGCTGAACCGTCGCTCTGGCAGGTCTCGCTCACGGACGCGACCGCCGCGCTCCAGGCGGCGGGCTCCGTCGGGGTCGAGAGCTACGCCTCGGCGTCGGCGACGAATGCGCCCGTGCGGGTGAGATTCGACGATGTCCGCGCGACGACGGTGCCCTGAATCCACCTGCTGAGCGGGAGATTCCACATCGCCACCCGAATGTCCCCCCTTTGGGGGACATTCTTCAGCGGCTCTGTCCCCTAGAGTGGGCCCACTCGGCACACGCCCCCCGAACAGTGCCGCTTACCCCCCTAGAGGTCTACATTGGGTACTCCCGAACCCACGAGACGCTCGCGCCCCCGCGCGCTCGCTCTCGTTACCACCGCCGCCCTGTTCCTGTCCGCGCTTATCGCGGTACCGCTCGTGATCGCGGCTCCCGCAAGCGCCGATCCGCTGCCCGCATCCGAGTCACCGGAGACGGTGTCGTCCGATCCGCTCCCGACTCCGCAGATCAACGGTGTCGTGTGGACCCAGGTGATCGTCGGCAACACCGTGTACGTCGGCGGCCAGTTCACGACCGCACGACCCGCCGGATCCGCGGCGGGCCAGAACGAGGTCACCCGCACGCACCTGCTCGCCTACAACCTGACGACGGGCGCCCTGCTCTCGTGGGCGCCGACGCTCAACGCGCAGGTGCGCAGCATGGCGGCCTCCCCTGACGGCACGCGGCTCTACGTGGGCGGCGACTTCACGCAGGTGAACGGGTCGACGCGCAACCGCATCGTCGCCTTCAGCACCGCGACCGGCAACGTGATCACGAGCTTCGCCGCGAGCGCCAACAACTGGGTCTCGGCGATCGCCGCGACCAACAGCACTGTGTATATCGGCGGCATCTTCGGGCAGATGTCCGGAACGCTCCGGTCGTTCCTCGCCGCCGTGAACGCCTCCGACGGACAGACCACGGCCTGGGCCCCGGAGACCGTGGGTGGCCGCCCCTACGCGATCGAGGTGTCGCCCGACCAGAGCAAGGTCGTGGTCGGCGGCGACTTCACGAGCGCCAACGGCTCGACCAACCCCGGATACGGGCTCGTGATGGTCGACAGCAGCACGGGCGCCTCGCTGCCTCTCGGCACGAACACCTATGTGCGGAATGCGGGTACCGAGGCGGCGATCTTCAGCCTCGACAGCGACAGCGACTCGTTCTACGGCACCGGCTACGTCTTCGGCTCCGGAGGCAACCTCGAGAGCACCTTCCGCGCGGATTGGGCGACCGGAGACTTGAAGTGGGTCGCCGACTGCCACGGCGACACCTACTCGGTGGCCGCCGCGGGCGATGTCATCTACACCGCTTCGCACACCCATTACTGCGGCAACCTCGAGGGGCGACCGCAGTACGACCCGTGGACGTTCAACCGCGGAGTCGCTTTCACGAAGGAGAGCACGCAGACCGCGACGGCCGATCCGTACGGCTACTACAACTGGCAGGGCACGGCAGCTCCGACGTTGCTCAACTGGTTCCCCTCGATCAACGCCGGCACCTACACCGGCATCGGTCAGGGCCCCTGGTCGGTCAGCTCCAACGGCGACTACGTGGTCTACGGCGGCGAGTTCACGACCGTCAACAACAAGGCCCAGCAGGGCCTCGTACGCTTCGCGGTCCGCGACCTCGCGACCAACCTCGACGGGCCTCGCCTCGCGGGCGACCCGATCTCCCCCCGACTCACCTCCCCCGAGCCGGGAGTCGTGAGTGTGTCGTGGACCGCGGACTGGGATCGCGACGACCCGACGCTCGAGTACCAGCTGATCCGCGACGGCAAGACCGCGTCGCCGATCTACACCACGCAGGTGACCTCCAACTTCTGGACCCTGCCGACGATCAACTACCTCGACACAGGGCTCGACCCGGGATCGACGCACACCTACCGCGTGCGAGTCATCGACCCGTGGGGCAATAACGCCTGGAGCTCGACGATCAGCGTCAACGTGGCGACGGCGGGCACCCTCAGCTCGTACGCCCGCGGCGTGCTGGCCGACAACCCGACCTCGTACTTCCGACTCGGTGATGCGAGCGGGACCTCCGGGCTCACCGACTCCCTCGGGGTCGACAACGGAACGAGCGGGACCGGCGTCAGCTACGGAGCGAGCGGTGCGATCATCGGAGACACCGACACCTCCGCGAGCTTCAACGGCACGAACAACGGGCGCGCCGCGACCTCGACCCTCCAGTGGCGCGACAACAGCTTCACCCTCGAGACGTGGGTGAAGACGACGACCACCTCCGGCGGCAAGATCCTCGGATTCGGTTCGTCGGCCACGGGGAACTCCGGCAGCTACGACCGCCACCTCTATATGTCGAACGACGGTCGCATCAACTTCGGCGTCTACCCGAACGCGTCGCGGATCATCACGAGCGGCAAGGCGTACAACGACGGACAGTGGCACCACGTAGTCGCGACTCTCGGCTCCGGCGGCATGGCGCTCTACGTGGACAGCGTCCGGGTCGCACGCAACACCGCGGTGACCTACGGACAGAACTACTGGGGTTACTGGCGGATCGGCGGCGACAGCACGTGGGCCGGCGGGCAGAACTTCAACGGACAGATCGATGAGGTGGCCGTCTACCCGACCGTGCTGAGTGCGTCGCAGATCGTCTCGCACTACACCCTCTCGGGCCGCACCTCGACGGTGCCGCCCGCGCCATCCGACGTGTACGGCGCCGCGGTCTACGGCGCCGAGCCCCTGCTGTACTGGCGGCTCGGCGAGTCGGCCGGCACCACCGCGGCCGACTCCGGCGCTCTCGGCAACCCCGGCACCTACCGCGGATCGCCGACCCTCGGAGCGAACGGCGTGCTCGACGGCGTCTCGAACACCGCGGTCGGGTTCGGATCGACAAATGCGCTCGTCAGTTCGAACAACTCGTTCGCGAACCCGACGGTCTACACCGAGGAGGCGTGGTTCACCACCACGACGACTTCGGGCGGAAAGATCATGGGCTTCGGCAACCGGCAGACGGGAACGTCCTCCAGCTACGACCGGCACGTGTACATGCGTAACGACGGCACGCTCGTCTTCGGCGTGTACACCGGGCAGGAGAACGTCATCACGACGCCTCTCGCGTACAACGACGGAAAGTGGCACCACGTCGCGGCCAGCCAGGGCGCGGGCGGCATGAAGCTCTACGTCGACGGTGTGCTGGTGGGAACCAACCCGCAGACGAGTGCCGAGAACTACACCGGCTACTGGCGAGTGGGCGGCGACACGACGTGGGCGGGCGCCTCGAGCTCCTGGTTCTCGGGAGTGATCGACGAGTTCGCCGTGTACGACATCGCGCTCCCCGACTCGACGATCGCGCAGCACTACACGCTCGGCGCTCCCCCGCTGCCCAACCAGGCGCCGACCGCCGCGTTCACGTCTCAGACGACGAGCAAGTTGGCGGAGTTCGACGCCTCCGGGTCGACCGACTCCGACGGAACCATCGAGTCCTACAGCTGGGACTTCGGCGACGGGACCTCGGGCACGGGTGAGACCGCCTCGCACGTCTACACCGCATCCGGCACCTACACGGTGACCCTCACGGTGGTGGACGACGACGACGCTCCCGGAGTGGTCAGCCACGACGTGACGATCACGATCGTGATCGTGCCCCCGACCGCCGCGTTCACGACCGATGTCGACGGACTCGATGTCGACTTCGACGCCACCGGCTCCACCGACGCCGACGGCACCGTCGAGTCGTACGCGTGGGACTTCGGCGACGGGCACACCGGCACCGGCGCGACGACCAGCCACAGCTACACCGCGACCGGCGACTACACCGTTGAACTGACGGTCACGGATGACGACGGCGCGACCGACACCGTCTCGCACACCGTGCACGCGCTCGCACCCAACCAGACGCCTTCGGCATCGTTCACCGCGACCAGCGACGAGCTGGACGTGTCGGTCGATGCGGGAGCGTCGAGCGATCCGGACGGCACGATCGCGAGCTACTCGTGGAACTGGGGCGACGGATCGCCCGCAGGAAGCGGCGCGACGGCGAGCCACAGCTACGCCGCCAGCGGCACCTACACGATCACGCTGACCGTCACGGACGACCGTTCGGGCACCGACACCACGACGCGAAGCGTCACGGTGACCGCCCCCGAGCCCCCGGCCGGACAGACGATCGCGCAGGATCCGTTCACCCGGACCGCCAGCAACGGATGGGGCAGTGCTCCGACCGGCGGCCCGTGGTCGGTCTCGTCGTCGAGCTACTTCGCGGTGACCGGCACCCAGGCGACCGTGACGCACAACGCGGGCGCGCTGCGTCGGGGCGTCCTCGAGCAGGTGTCGGCCACCGACGTCGACGTCAGCGTGAGTTTCAGCGCCGACAAGGCCACGTCGGCCGGGCACATCGTCGCCGGTGTCCTCGCACGTCGCGTGAGCGGCTCCGAGTACTACCAGGCACGGGCGCGACTGCTCACGGGTGGTGTCGTCGCACTGCAAATCACGCAGGGCAGCTCCTCGACGGTCCTCGCGAACGCGACGATCGCGGGTCTCAGCTACTCGCCGGGCGACAAGCTCACGGTGCGCCTCGAGGCCTCCGGAACGAGTCCGACGACGCTCAAGGCGAAGCTGTGGAAGACGGGCACGACTGAGCCCGGCTGGCAGCTGACCGTGACCGACAGCACCGCCGCGCTCCAGACCGCGGGTGCGGTCGGGCTCGAGAGCTACATCTCGGGGTCTGCGACCAATGCACCGGTCGTCATCAACTACGACGACTACACCGCATCGACCCTCGGCGCACCCGCTCCGAACCAGGCACCGACGGCGTCGTTCACGACCTCCGTCAGCGACCTGCAGGTGACGGTCGACGCGGGTGCTTCCTCGGATGCCGACGGCTCGATCGCGAGCTACTCCTGGAACTGGGGCGACGGATCGCCCGCCGGGAGCGGCGCCACCGCTGCGCACTCCTACGCGGCGGCCGGGACCTACACGGTCACCCTCACCGTGACCGACGACGACGGCGCCGGCGCGACGACCACGCACTCGGTCACGACCACCGACCCCGTGACGCCGCCCGACACCGACGCTCTCGCGAGCGACGACTTCGAGCGTGCCCTCACGGGCGGATGGGGTGACGCGACGGTCGGCGGCACGTGGGATGTCAGTTCGTCGTCGAACTCCGCGGTCGCGGACGGAGCCGGCGCCCTCACCCACGGTGCGGGAGCCCTGAGGCGCGCGTTCCTCACGAGCGTGTCGGCGACCGATGTGGACATGACCGTGACGGTCGCTGCGGACAAGCCGACCACGGCAGGCCACATCGTGGCGGGTGCGGTGGCACGACGCGTCAGCTCCGCCGACTACTACCAGGCGCGGGTGCGTCTGCTGACGGGCGGCGCAGTCGCCCTGCAGATCACCCGCGGCAACACCTCCACCGTTCTCGCCAACGCGACCGTCACCGGGATGAGCTACACGCCCGGCGACAAGCTCACCATCCGCTTCGAGGTCTCGGGCACCAGCCCGACGACTCTGCGAGCGAAGGTCTGGGCCGCCGGTGAGACCGAACCGTCGGCGTGGTTGCTCACCACGACCGACAGCACCTCAGCCCTGCAGACGGCCGGCACGGTCGGAGTCGAGAGCTACGTCTCGGCATCCGCGACCAACGCCCCGGTCGTCGTCAGCTACGACGATTTCGTGGTCGTCGAGCTGCCCTGAACGGCGGGGCCGCCCGGTACGGGAGGCAGGGGCGGCCCCGTCTTCAGAACAGACCCTGAAGGGTCGGGAGGAGTGAGCGCGTGAGAAGCCGTGCCGCCTTCGCGATCGTCGCACAAGGGGCGCAGGCGGGCATCAGCTTCGCCCTCCAGGTGCTCGTGGCGCGCACCCTCGGTATCGAGGAGCTCGGCCGGTTCGCAATCCTCTACGGCCTCATCGTCGTCGTGACGGGGGTCGTGACGGGCGTCGTCGGCGACACACTCGTCGTGCTGGATCGCGGGTCGACCGCGATCCGATCGGCACTGCAGGGCACCACGCTCACGCTCGCGATCGGCGGCGGGCTGATCTGTGCGATCGTCGTGGGCCTGCTCGGCGTCGCGGATCCCGCGGAAGCGGTCGTCTTCGCGATCGCGACCGCCGTGTTCGCGGTGGAGGAGGTGCTGCGCCGCCTGCTGATGGTCGGCTACGCGTTCCTCCGGGTGGTGGTTGCCGACGTCGGAGGCTTCCTCGCGGGGCTCGTACCCATCGTCGCAGTTTCGCTGACGGTCGGACCGTCGCTCGTCCTCGTGCTCGGCGGAATCGCCCTCGGTCAGGCGGTCGCGATCGTCATCGCGGCTGCACTGCTGCCCCGCGACGAACGACGTCTGGCCCGGTTCTCCTCCGGAGGGCTCGCCGCGGTGGTCGGATACGGCACCTGGCGGGGCCTGCAACAACTGCTGCGGCCTGGACTCCTCACCGTCGTGCGACTGTCCGTGGGAGCGGCGGCGGGGCTCGCCGCCGTCGGACTGCTCGAGGCGGCACGTACCTACGTCGCGCCCGCACTGCTCGCGGTCGGCGGCCTCACGTCGTTCCTCTTCGTCCGGTACGCCCACGACCGGGGAACGGCGATCCGCGCGACGCTCCGTCGCGCCGACCTCACCGTCGTGGCGCTCGTCGGAGGCACCGTGCTCCTCGGCGTGATCGCTCTCGCGCTTCTGCCGTGGGCGGGTCCGCTGCTCTTCGCGGTGGAGCCCCCGACGGGCGCGGTGATCGGGTGGCTGGCTTTCACAGCTGCCGTCGCCGCCACCACGCCGTACGGGTCCCTCGCGGCGGTACACGGACGCCAACGGCGGGTCTTCCTGCTCCGCCTCACCGACACGGTGATCTCGGCCATCGCCGTGATCGTGCTCCTCGTGCTCGGCGGCGACCCGGTGCTCGTGCCGGTCGTCCTGGCCGGCGGCGCGTTGCTCGGCGGACTCGGCATCCGCGTGCTCGTGCTCGCGCCGCTCGCATCGGCGGGACGCGCGGAGGACGAACCAGGCGCCCCCTCCCCGGCCGGCTAGCTGTACTCGGCAGTCACGTTGGTGACAGTCGGCTGGTCGGTGGTGCTCCGATGGCTGAGTGGTTGCGTCGAGTGTTGTAGTGCTCGATGAAGGGCGCAAGTGCTGCTGCTCGTTCGGTGTTGCTGGTGAATATCTGCCGGTAGGCCCATTCGGTTTGCAGGGTGCGGTTGAGGCGTTCGACTTTGCCGTTCTGCCAGGGGCAGTGCGGTCGGATCAGGACGTGTTGGGCGCCGAGTTGGGCGAGAGCTCGGGCCATGTCGTTGGAACGGCGGTAGTTCATGGCGTTGTCGGTCATGACGTGTTCGATTCGGGTAATGCCGTGGTCGGCGAAGTAGGCGGCGGCGCGCAGCAGGAACGCGGCGCAGGTGGCGCCTTTCTCGTCCGGGTGGATCTCTGAGTAGGCAAATCTCGAGTGGTCATCGACGAGCGAGTGGACGAAATCGAACCCGAGCCCGTGCTTGCGGTCGCGGTTGTCGCCAGGGCCGCCGCGGCCGTTGGCGCGCCAGCCGCCGCCGCCCGGGATGCGGCCGAGTTTCTTGACATCCATATGGACGAGTTCGCCGGGTCGGTCGCGTTCATAGCGGACCGCGGTCTGCTTCGAGGAGCGGATCACCTCACCCGTCAACGGGTCGCACTCGGCCAGCCGGGGCACCCGGTTCCGCTGCAGGATCGCCCCGACGGTTCGAGTTGGGACTCCCAACTCTGTTCCCAACCTCGCCGGCCCAACTCGCAGCTGACGTCTCAACTCCAGCACCCGCACCTCAACATCAGCGGGCGTTCGCCGAGGAGACCGATGGGGCCGCGACGGCCTGTCGACCAACCCGGCAGCGCCTTCGTCGCGGAACCGCTTCACCCAACGATGAGCGCATTGCCGAGACACGCCCAGCTCCGCCGCGACATGCGACACCGGCCGCTGATCACCGACGACGCGCTCGATGAGCAACAACCTCCCGCGGACGTTCAACCGCGCATTAGCGTGAGACACGAGACCTCCTGGCAGTGAAGAACTAGACAGCTCCACTAAGCCAGGAGGTCTCCTAAATCACAACGGCAGTGTCACCAACGTCCCTGCCGAGTACAGCTAGGGGATGATCGCGCCCGGTCCCGGCTCCGCGTCGGCGGGGAGCAGCGCCGCGATCTCGGCGGGCGGCGTCGACTGCTCGGGGCTCGCCTCGCGCGCCGCGTCGGTCAGCCGATGGTCGGCGCCGATCGGGGTCTCGTCCACCGCTGCGACATCGACGTGGTCGGTGACCGTCCACCAGTCCTCGAGGTCGAAGAACGAGTCCACCGTGGTCGGGGTCGACTGCCAGTAGGCCAGGGGCGCGTCGGGGTCGTTCTGGTACAGGACGCTCCCGCGCAGCTCGACGCCCATCGCCTCCGCATCGAACTCGCTCGAGTAGTCCTGCACCCAGAGCGGGACGGCCGCCTGCGACCCCTGGTCACGTTCCGAGCCGGTCAGCTCGCCGATGACGCTGTCGACGATCTCCACCCCCGAGACCACCCACGTCATCCCCGGATCCGGAATGGGGCGACGCTCGTCGTGCCCCGGGATGCTCGGGTCGCTCGCCCGCCGGGTGTCCTGCAGGATCGAGACCCCGAGGCCGTTCCCGATGATCGTCGAGCGCCACACCGCCACGTTGCTCGTGTCGTTGATCTTGAGCCCGATGCGGCCGTTCCCCGCGATCAGCAGATCGACGAGACGGACCTGATCCGAGATCTCGGCGAAGACGCCGTGCCCCGCGTTGCCGAGCACGTCGGTGCGGGCGATCGTGGTGTCGAACACCGACTGATCGAGCCAGATGCCGGGCCCCTGGTTCTGGAGGAACACGCTGTCGAGGATCGTCAGGTGCCGGGACCGGGAGATCTTGAATCCGCCCGAGACTGGAGCCTGGTTGAACAGCTCGGCGTTGTTCTGCTCGAAGAGCAGCCCCTGGAGCGTCAGATCGTCGGCGAAGTTCGCCGTCGCACCGATGAGGCCGCCCCGCCGCAGAGTCGTGTCACGCACCGTGGACCCGGTCCCGGTGACGAACAGGCCCGAGGTCGACGAGTCCTCGATCACGAGACCGTCGACGACATCCCGGTTGCCCTCCAGCACGACGGAACCGAGCAACGCGACGGACGGCGCGTACCGGCGCACGCCGAAGCCGCGCAGCACCGAGTCGTCCGAACGCACCTGGAACGCCCGCTGCCGCGTGCTCGCGAGCACCTCATGCCCGTCGGGGTCCTCGCCGATGAGGATGTGCGATCCGTCGGCGGCCAGCGCGAAGGTGCCGGGCTTCACCGCATCCGGCGCCACCTGCTCGAGCGCGACCCCATCGAACCAGACCTGCTCGGGGTAGGCGGCGAACGGATGCTCCGGATCGACGAACTGCCAGTTCTCTTCGGTGCTGTCCTCCCCGCCCTGGTAGGTGGGGCTCGACGAGAACTCCTTGTCCCAGGCGGCGGACCAGACCTCGCCATCCGCGGACCAGCCGCCCAGAGGATCGGTGCCGTCGAACCAGACCTCCTCACCCGGGTAGGCACGGATCGTGACCGTCTTGCTGCGTCCGATGAAGACCTCCTCGCGGTACACGCCGGCACGCAGCACGATCTCTCTCGGGCCCGCGTTCACCCGATCGAGCGCCGCCTTCACGGAGGGCACGGGGCGCGCGATGTTGCCGTCGCCTCCGTCGGGCGCCTCCGGATCCACGTAGATCGCGTCGGGCGCGGGCTCCGACATGTCACTGCCGAGCGCGGGCGCGCCCGCCTCGATGCGAGGCACGAGGTCGTCGCGCGGAGGCGACGAGGTCGTCGGCGCGGGAGGCGTCGGGGCGTCCTGACCGCCGACGAGCACGACCGCGGTCGTGGCGAGGGCGATGACGACCGCCGTAGACAACGCTGCCACAGCGACAACTCGTCGGCGGCGCGGGCTGGGGGCCGCCTGGGGAGAGGCGGGCAACTCGTCGGGTGTGGAGTCGGGCACGGGGATGCTCCGGTTCGGGGGGCTCGGATCGGGGGCTCGGATCGGGGGCTCGGATCGGGTTGACCCATTCTGCCCCCATTCGGGCACTTCCGGTGCTGCGATCTCGTGTGGATAATGGACACTCCCCCCTGCAATTTCACTGGAGGTCCCCCGGTGGAACCCCCGAACTACCCGAATTCGTTCCGTGAGCGCTGGTATCTCATCGCTCTCGCGAGTGTCATCGGCGTGCTCATCGCCGCCGGAGCCAGCGCCCTGCTGCCCCGCAGCTATGAGGCGACCGCGACGCTGTTCCTGCGCGTCGACTCTCCCGAGTCGAGCCTCGTCGAGCAGTCGCAGTTCGCACTCGCGCGGATCAAGTCCTACCCCGAGCTCGTCACGAGCCCCCAGGTGCTACGACAGACGATCGCCGATCTCGGCACCGACACGACCCCGCAGCAGCTGAGTTCGCGACTCTCGGCGGCCAACCCGCGCGACACCGTGCTGCTGACCGTGACCGCGACGGCTTCCCGCCCGGACCTCGCCGCCGACACCGCGAACTCCGCCGCTCGTCACCTGTCGCAACTCGTCGACTCGCTCGAGTCCGACGTGAGCCTGCGCCTCACCCTGCCCGCAACCGCGCCCGTATCGGCTGCCTCACCGCAGCCCACGATCCTCATGGGACTCGGGTTCCTGGGTGGCCTCGCCCTCGGCGCGATCCTCGTCGCCGCCCTGGGCCAGCTCGACCCCCGGGTACGCACGGTTGCCGAGGTACGCGCCCTCAGCGGGCTACCGGTCGTGGGTCAACTGACGCCGGGGATCACCGGTGCCATCCGCCGTGGACGCCTCTCCCGCCGCGCCGATGAGGCGCTGCGCACCACGATCGTGAATCAGCGCCTGCTGACGGGCGAGCGGCGGCCCCGCGTCATCGCTGTCGTGCCCGCCGGAAGGCGCTCACGGCTCGTCGCCGGCTCGGCAGTCGCCGCGCTGGCCCGCACGCTCGTGGGCGCGGGCGACCGCACGGTGATCATCGCGTCCGACTCGGCGCCGCGGCGGGGCGTCGCCGCCGCCCTCGACCGCGCCGTCGACACCGCACTCGGATGGCTCGGGTGGGGCGCCGCCGAACACCCGAATCCGCCGCGGATCACCATCCCGGGCGATGGAGACCCCGCGCGCTCCGCCGCGATCCTCGAGAAGGTCGCCGAGGCGATCGCGGATCACGACGTCGTGCTGATCACCGCCGACTCGCCGACCGACATCTTCGCGCTCGCCGACATCGTCGGCCTCGAGGTGCTCGTGGCCGCCGACAGGCGCCGCACGAGCCGCACGGCGCTCGTGGATGCGACGACCTCGCTCGAGTTCGCGGGCACCCGTCCTGTCGCGGTGCTCATGACCGAGACGGGTACGCGAGCGCGCGTCGACCTGCCCGCCACGTGGCTCGAGTCCGACCGCGTCGCACTGGCTCCCCTCGCCCTGCCCGCCGCTCCCCCGAAGCGCCGCCGAACCTCCACGCGCACCCGCCGTCCCGCCGCCAAGCCGGCAGCAGCCAGCTCGGCGGACGACGACCCGCAGGGGGCGGCCGAGGCGGTCGGTCCGACCGAAGCGGAGACGCCGGAGCATTCGGATTCGGACCCCCATCAGGCGCACGAGTCCGAGATTCTCGACGGACTCGAGATCGACGTCCACGATGACTCCGACGACGTCGCAGATCACGACTCCGCCGCCGACGACCTGCCGCACACCGACGAGGGACACGACGACGGCGGCGACGACGACGACGACGACACAGTGGAGCCGGAGCAGGTGGACAGCGACGGAGCTCACGAACTCGAGCACGAGCCGGCATGAGCGCCGACGCCGGACCGGGCCTCGCGCACCGCATCGGAGTCGGCGCGGTCGCGACAGTCGCCGTCGTCAGCGTCGTGTCGTGGCGCTCCGGCGCCATCTTCGACGGATCCGTCGACATCGTCGTGATCGCGAAGGCCGTGCTCGCCGTCGCGGCGCTCGGCGGCGCCCTCGCGATCCGGATCATGAGCGGCCGCCGGCTGCCCGTCGGCCCGCGCTCCCCGATCCTTCTCGCGCTCGCCGTCGGGGTGTCGATGCTCGGCGCCCTTGCCTCAGGAGCCACGACCGCCACCGCCATCGTCGGCGTGCGCATCGGGATCCTCGCGGCGATCGTGATCGTGCTGCTCTCGTGCACCCCGTGGCCGATCGTTCTCGGCTCGCTGCTCGGCGCGATGGGTGCCGTCGCCGTGGTCGCCGCCGCCACCGGCGTTTCGAGCTATGCGGCGACCGGCCGCCTCGCGGGCGGTATTCCCGAGATCCAGGAGAACGAGCTCGCCGGGCTCGCCGCACTTCCGCTGCTCGCACTCATCGTGCTGCTGTTCCGCGACGGAATCACGCTGCGGCTCGCGGCCCCGGCCGTGGTGCTCGCGGGGATCCTCTGGGCGACCCAGTCGCGGACCGCGCTCGTCGTGCTCGCGGTGGCCGTCGTCGTCGCACTGCTCACGACCCCGCGACTGCACTGGACCGCAGCCGTCGCCGTCTTCGCATCCGTGCCCATCGTGTACGCGGTGCTCGCCTTCACGTCACTCATCGAGGACGTCCTGGTGCGCGACCAGACGGCCGCCGAGATCGCCTCGCTCAGCTCGCGCACCGACGCCTGGCAGGTCGTGCTCGACTGGAACGCGACCAGCTGGGAGCGCTGGATCGGACTCGGGCTCTCGGTCAAGCAGATCGACGTGGATCTCCCCTTCCGCGATACCCAGGTGTTCGACTCGAGCTGGGTCTCAGTACTCGCTCAGGCGGGCGTCCTGGGGCTCATCGTGGTGCTGATCTGGATCGGCCTCGCGTTCGTGGACGCCGCCCGGCATCCGACCGGCCGCTTCCTCATGATCCCCCTGCTCGTGCTCCTCGCGGTCCGCGGGCTCACCGAGAACGGGTTGCTCGACGCGAGCACCACGTTCCTCGTGCTCGCGACGATCGCGATCGCCGCAGACCCCGACTCCCGGCGCTCCCCGGCGCCGGTCACCCCCCGCACCACCTTCGCGCGAACCCCCGCGCGATACGCATCGGTCCACCCGAACCCGCAAGGAGCGACCACATGACCCGAATCGGCTACGCCGCAGGCGCCTACGACCTGTTCCACATCGGCCACCTCAACATCCTCAAACACGCTAAGAGTGCGTGCGATCACCTCATCGCGGGCGTCGTGTCCGACGAGATGCTCATCGCGACGAAGGGGCGCGCACCGGTCGTGCCGCTCGCCGAGCGGCTCGAGATCGTGCAGAGCGTGCGATTCGTGGACGAAGCGGTCGCCGAGGTGGTGCCCGACAAGCTCGACACCTGGAAGAAGCTGCGATTCGACATCTTCTTCAAGGGCGATGACTGGCGCGGGACCGAGAAGGGACTGCGTTTGGAGCGCGAGTTCGCGAAGGTCGGAGTGGAGGTCGTCTACTTCCCGTACACGATGACGACCTCGAGCACTGCGCTCCGTCGCGCCCTCGATGTACTGACCGGCGCCGCACCCGAGCAGGCCGAACAGCTGCGCTGACGCAAGGCGGCGCGTCCTCCCCGGCATACCCCCAGTTCGGGTGGACTTTGCCGTCCGTTCTTCTCTCTGTGCGAGTCGCGTGCCTATCCTGGAGACGATTCAACCGCACGAGGATTGGGGGCGGACGGTGGATCGTCGAAAGGCACGACGCGCACGGGGAATCGCGCTGAGGCAGCTCGCGTACCGGTCCTGGTATGTCGACACGTCCAACGGCCCCATCCCGTCGATCTCGATTCTGAGCGATGTGCGCCTGCAGGTGCGCGAGCAGGAGCGGGCCATCCGTCGGGCCCAGAACGGCCAGTTCGACGCCGCGCTGCGCTTCCGGGAGCCCGTGCTCCGCCCCGCCGTCTGAACGCGCGTCACCGCTCCTCCCATTAGCGCGATTTGGTCGCGCAGGTCAAGGGGATTTCTCCATCTTCGTGACCACGGTTGACTCTTCTCTCGTCGGAACCCCAATCGGATCCGACATCGACCACCACGTCACACGCGGGGTGGAGAAGGAGAAGTCCACCATGAACATCCTCGGTATCATCATCGCCCTCATCGCCCTCATCCTGCTGTTCACCGGCGGATTCGTGCAGTCGCTGAACTTCCTGCTCTGGGTGGGGATCGTGCTGCTCGTGATTGCGGGGATCGTGTTCCTCGTGCGCTTCATCGGCTCGGGTGGCCGCCGCACCTGACCCCCGGGCTCACACGCGTTCAGCCGGGCGCGGACTCGCCGTCATCACGACGGAGTCCGCGCCCGGCTCTCGCGTTAACGTGGGGGGATGTCATGCATCCGCTTCAACACCCCCGCCCAGCGGGCGCAACTGAGCGCCCTCGCGCCGAGCATGCTGACACCCGAGGAGGTCGCGCGGCTGCATCCGGCCCCCGCGGTCACCGAATCCAAACTCCGTCGGCTGCGGTTGCTCGCCGCCGACGCGAATCCCAAGATCCGCGAATCGGTCGCGAGTTCGTACCACGCCCCGACCGACCTCTACGAGACGCTCGCACAGGATCCGGATGAAGGGGTGCGTGCCTGCATCGCTCGCAACACAACGGTGTCGTGTGATCTGCTCCGCGAGCTCTCGCACGACGACTCCGCCACGGTCCGCGGGTGGGTCGCCGTCAACTACTTCGTGCCTGCCGACGTGATGGACGAACTCGCGGACGACCCCGACCCCACGGTCCGCGGCCTCGTGGCGTGGAAGGCCTCGCTCACCGAGGACGAGGCGGTCACCGCGTAGCGGATCGCCTTCGTCTCACGCCGGACGACTGATATATTCATCCGGAGAGGTCAGTTCCCGGGCCGATCGAGCGCACACGTTCGCAACACGCGACGTTCGATTGATGCGCGCGCCCGAAGGGAACCGACCTGTTCATCCAACGCCGTGCTCACGCGGGTTCCGGCGCGCTTCCGGTCCGTACGCCGTGATCGATTTGCGAGGCGTGACCAAGAGGTATCGCACACAGGGCCGCACGGTCGTGGCGCTGCCCCCGACCGACCTCGATGCAGCCGCCGGTGAGGTCGTATGGATCGCGGGGGCGTCCGGCTCCGGCAAGAGCACCCTCCTCGGCATCGCCGGGCTGCTGGTCGCGCCCGACGGGGGCGAGGTACGGATCGGCGGGGAGCGCGTCGAGGTCGGGTCGCGGCGTATCCGCATCGGTTTCGCACCCCAGTCGCCGCACCTGCTCGGCGAGCTCAGCGCGGTGCGCAACGTCCGTCTCGCGCATGAACGCACATCCACCGCGAAAGCGGAGGACGCGCTCTACGCCGTCGGGCTCGCTGACGCCATGCACATCGCGGCGCGGCGCCTGTCGGGCGGTCAGCAGCAGCGCGTGTCGCTCGCGCGGGCGATCGTGGAGCAGCCCTCCGTCCTCATAGCGGACGAGCCGAGCTCGGGCCTGGACGACGAGAGCGCACTCCGCGTCTTCGCCGTGATCCGCTCCATCGCCGATCGCGGAAGCGCGGTGTGCGTCGCCTCACACGACGCGCGCGTGCGCCCGTTCTGCGACCGCATGATCGCCCTGACCTCTGCGAGGCCCGAATGAGAGCTCTGACGCTCGCACGATGGCTGATGCCCGGGCTCCTCTCGCGTTACCGGGTGCCCACGGCGATCGCGATCATCGGCATGGCCGTCTTCGGCACCACGTCGACCCTGCTGGGCGCGAACGCCAGCCACACGGCGACCGACCGCTACGGTCTCGGATCCGAGGCACTGCGCGCGATCAACGTGACGAGCTACGGGCGCGACGACGACCCCTCCCCCGTCACGGCGGGAGCGCTCGACGAGCTCGCCGCACTGACCCACGTCGAGTCCGCCCACGCCTGGGCGAGCACCGAGATCGTGCTGACGGTCCCCGACGACGCCATCTCGCTCAGCCTCGTCACGCGCATCTCCGCCGTGCAGCCCGCTCCGACGCGGGGCGCGGAGCCGACCCGGAACGGCATCCTCCTGCCCGAATCCCTCCGCACCGAGCACGGATTCGACGTGGGCGACACGGTCACGATCGAGTACATCCGCTCCGAGGACGGCAACGGCGGCGTGGGGGTCGAGACCGAGATCCCCGTGGACGGGTTCTTCGACGACACCACGGTCGGCCTCGACGGTCCGGGGGTCGCCTACGGCGCGCCCGACGCCGTGCTCACGCTGCTGGGCGCATCCCGCGGGCACTCACTCGACTGGATGCACGACAACTTCGTGTTCACCATGGGCTACCTGGTCGTCGACGACCTCGAGCACATCCAGGACGTCGCCGACGTGTTGCTCGAACGGGGCTACGGCGCCACCGCCCTCACGACCCTCACCTCGTCGCTGCCGGCAGCCCAGCAGCTCATGGATGCCGTCGCGGTCGTGCTCTCGATCCTGCTCGGGCTCTTCCTCGTCGTGACCGCGGCGGGCATCGCGAGTTCCGTGGTGAGCGCCCGCGCGGCCGAGGTCGGGGTGCTGCGCGCGCTCGGATGGCGGCGGCATGAGGTCCTGGTGTGCTTCGTCGCACAGTTCGCGGCGTTCGGAACGCTCATCGGGGCGATCGGGGTCGCCGCCGTCGGGTCGCTCCTCGCCGTCGTCAGCCTGCTGCCACCGGGGGTGAGAGTGCTCGGCGTCGCCCTCGACCCGCGCCTCGACCTCAACGGATGGCTCACGCTGCTCGTCCTGACCCTCGCGCCCGTCATCGTCTTCGTGCTCGCCTCCGCGATCCCCGTCCTGCGGCTCGCCCGGATCGCACCCGACGAGGTGCTGCGCGACATCCGCCGCTGACGGTCAGGCCGCGGTCGAGAGCTCGGGATCGAGCTCCGCGAGGCGCACCCGCAGCATCGGCCACGCGTCGGCGAGCCCCGGATGAAGCGACAGCGTGCCCACCTCGGCGAAGTCGACCCAGCGCAGCTCCAGCGACTCGGCGTCGCCGATCACCGGGACCACCTCCCGCGTCGCGCGTGCAAGCACGGTCGTGTACGACCAGAAGCCGAAGTCGAGCACCGAGGTACCGAGCACGCGCACGTGCTCCGCAGGCACACCCGCCTCCTCCTCGGCCTCACGCAGCGCCGCGGCCACGGCCGACTCCTGCTCGTCGTGGACGGCGCCACCGGGAATCCCCCACGTGCCGCCGAGATGGCTCCACTCCGCACGCAACTGAAGCAGCACACCGTCACGCGGATGGGCGAGCAGCAGCCCGGCGGCGCCGAAGCGGCCCCAGAACCGGCCCTCGGGACCCTCGACCCAGGCATCCCCCGGGCCATGCGGTCGGCGAGCTCGCGGATCGTGCGGAGCCCGGGTCATGCCGCCAGCCTAACCGCGTAGGCTCCGTGCATGGCTGACGCAGGTGTGCGCATCGACTCCTGGCTGTGGGCCGTACGCGTGACGAAGTCGCGATCGGCCGCGACGTCACTGTGCAAGGCCGGCCACGTGAAGGTCGGCGGCGACACCGCCAAGCCCGCGCAGACCGTCCACCCGGGCACAGAGGTGACGGTCGTCACGCCGCACGGCACGCGGGTGCTCGTCGTGCGGCAGCTGCTCGTGAAGCGCGTCAGTGCGGCGCTCGCCGCCGCCGCATTCGACGACCTCACCCCCGCCGCGCCGCCGCGCGAGGAGCGCACCGTCTACGCCGTCCGCGACCGTGGAGCCGGGCGCCCGACCAAGCGCGATCGACGCGAGATCCAGCGACTCCGCGGCTACTGAGCACCAGGAGCGCCGACTACGCCTTCGTGAGCGCGCCCTCGATGGCCGCGATCACCTCGGGGGCGTCCGGCTGCACCGACGGGCGGAAGCGCGACACGGTGCCGTCGGGAGCGATGAGGAACTTCTCGAAGTTCCAGGTGACCCGCCCGGCCTTGCCGTCGGCATCCGGGACCTGCGTGAGACTCGCGTAGAGCGGGTGCTTGTGACGTCCGTTCACCCGCGTCTTCTCCATGAGCGGGAAGCTCACGCCGTAGGTGATCGAGCAGAACTCCTTGATCTCCTCGGCCGACCCGGGCTCCTGGCCGAGGAACTGATTGCACGGGAATCCGACCACCGTGAACCCGCGATCGGCGTACTGACGCTGGAGCTCTTCGAGCTTCTCGTACTGAGGGGTGAGACCGCAGCGGGAGGCCACGTTCACTACCATGATCGCGCCATCGCCGAGGTCGGCGAGGGTTGTGGCGTCGCCGTCGATGGTCGTCAAGGGAATCTCACGGATGCTCACGGGATCAGGCTACGCCGGGTCTCTCGGCGTACGCTGAAAGGCGTGCCTATCGAGATCAGCCACGAGCCCGACGCTCACCGCTACACGCTCCGGCGTGGGGGCGCGATCGTGAGCGTGCTCGAATACCTCGACCACGGTCCGAGCGTCGTCTTCCACCACACGATCACCGTGCCGAACCAGCGCGGGCACGGTTACGCCGCCCAGCTCGTGGAGTTCGCGGTGAACGACGTCGAGCACAGCGGGCGCTCGATCACCCCGAGCTGCTGGTACGTGGCCGACTGGTTCGACGCGCATCCGGAGCGCTCCGGCGTCCTGGCGCGCTGACCCTCTCGCCCCACCTCAGCGGGGTGTGAGGCGGAAGATGCGCAGTACGCGTCCCGAGCTGCGTTCGTAGCCGCGGTATCCGGGCCACTGCGCCTCAAGAAGCCGCCAGGTCTCCTCCCGCTGGTCGTCCGGCACGAGCTCGGCCCGAACGGGAATCCGGTCGCCGCGGAAGTCGATCTCGGCGTCAGGGTGGGCGAGCAGGTTCGCGGTCCACGCCGGATGCTCCGGGCGGGCGAAATTGGAGCCGGTGACGAGGATCGTGCCGTCGGCCAACGGGCAGCACATGAGCGCGGACTCGCGGGGTTGGCCGGAGCGCGCGCCGATGGTGTGGAGGACGAGCGAGGGCACGACGGCGCCGCTCAGCGGTCCGCGACGCCCGCGCGTGACGAAGGCGGCCGCCCGCTCGAGCGGGGGCATCATCCGCGGACCGTAGCGGCGGAAGAAGGCGGTGCGTGAGAACCAGGCGACGACGACGCGGACAGGCCGGAGTGCGAGTGTCACGAAGTCGGACGGCTCACGCCTCGGGGGCGGTGATGTTCACGAGCCAAGCGACCCCGAACCGGTCGACGAGCATGCCGAACGCGTCACCCCACGGCGCCTGCTCGAGCGGCACGGTGAGCGTGCCGCCCTCGAGGAGGCCGTCCCAGTACGACCGCAGCGCCTCGCCATCGTCTCCCGAGATCGACACCGAGATGGAGCTGCCCTCCGACAGGGGCATGTGGCTCGGGGTGTCCGCCCCCATGAGCGTGAAGCCCGCGGGCGTCTCCAGCTGCGCGTGCATCACCAGATGGGCCTCTGCGGGCTCCACCTCCATGCCGCCGTCGGCGAAGGTCGAGACGGTCAGCTCGCCGCCGAAGATCTCCTGGTAGCGCTCCATCGCCTCCCGCGCGCCGGTTCGCCAGTTGAGGTACGGGTTGAGCGTCATGGACATGGTGGTCTCCTCTTCGCACGGGGATGCTGTGATTCTCCGCCGACCGACGCCCCAGCACCAGAGGCGTATGCGGCGACCGTGCGGCACACTGGATCGGTGGCCGAACTCCTCGCCGTTCACGGCGACATCACCCGGCAGCGGGTGGATGCGATCGTCAACGCTGCGAACAACGCCATGCGCGGAGGCGGCGGAGTCGACGGAGCGATCCACCGCGCGGGAGGTCCGGCGATCCTCGAGGACTGCATCGCCCGATTCCCGCATGGTCTGGCGACCGGTGACGCGGGATGGACGACCGCAGGCGAGCTGCCTGCGCGATGGGTCGTGCACACGGTGGGCCCCGACTACGGGTCCGGGCAGCGTGACCGCGAGCTGCTCGTATCCTGCTACCGCCGGTCGATCGAGGTCGCCGCGGGGCTCGGCGCGACGGGCATCGCCTTCCCGCTCGTGAGCGCGGGTATCTACGCCTGGCCGCTCGACGACGCGATCCGCGCCGCCGTGGACACGATTCGCTTGGCTCTCGACGACAGAACGTCGTCGCTCGTCGAGGCGCGCATCGTGGCACGCGACGCGGCGACGCATGAGCGCGTGCAGAACGCGATCGCCGGCTGACCATGACGCCCGACGGGACCCGGCGAGGGCCGCGGATCGAGCTGTGGTGGATCCCGGTGGGTGCGGGCGGCCACGTCGTGGTGCACACGAGCCGGTGGTGGGAGCTGTGGCGCGCCCACCAGGAGCGACGAGCACCGCGACCGCTCTTCCATGCGGCGCTCATCGTCCACGACGGGGAACGGGAACACGACATCGAGATGGCGCCGGCGTGGGGGCGCGGCTCCCGGTCGCCGGGTGTCGTCGCGACGGGCCCGGTTGGGATGCGGCTCCTCGGCGCATCACGCTTCTTCCGCTACGAGATCCGCTGCGGGCGCGGCACCCGGATCCCCGATCTCGCGTTCGCGGTCGACTCGCCGCAGGTCTTCCCCGTCACCCCTGCCGCGGCACGGGAGCTGCTGGATCGACCCGCCCACGCGCCGCTACTCGTCTGGGGTCGGGAGGCGTACGGATCGGGCGACATGTGGAACTCGAACTCGCTCGTCGCGTGGCTGCTCACGGCCGCGGGCATCGACGCCGAGAACCTGGCGCCACCGCACGACGGCAGCGCCCCCGGGTGGATCGCGGGTCTCGCGGCGTCGCGTGCCGCCTCGCGCTAGAACGCGGCGATCCCCTTGCCGATCGAGGAAGCGCCGAGCACGAGCATCAACACGGACATGATGATCGCGTTGTGGTCGACGAGCCACACCCGCACGGAACCGAGCGCCGGGTGCAGGCGCTCCGCCGCCACGAGGTAGCCGACCACGGGCACGATCACGGTGGCGCCGGCGAGCACAGCGTAGATCGCCACGACGACCGCCGCCTCGCCGACCGGGAAGCCACCCGACCCGATCTCCACGCCCGCGCTCGCCGAGAGCAGCAGGTTCTTCGGATTGAGCGCGGCGAGCACGAAACCGAGCCCCAAGCCCGCGCCGAAGCCCATCCCGTCGACAGCCCGCATCCATCCGGGCAGCGCGGCCTCCTGACCCGTCCGCGGCCTCCGCTGCCACTGGCGCACCGCGAGCCCGATGAGCACCATTCCCAGCACGATGCGCACGATCGCGAAAATCAGCGGCGGGTCGCTCGCACCGGTCTCGACGAGCGTCGAGACGAGCGCGAAGACACTGGTCACGACCACGATGCCCGCGAGCCACCCCAGGAGGAACGCCGGCGCGGTCACGCGAGCGCGTGGCGAGAGCAGCATGAGGATCGCCGCGATGATCGGGATGGGACTGATCGCGACACCCACCGCGAGGGGTAGCACTCCCCCGATGACACCCCACATCACGAGCCCGCCTTCCGCGCCCGACGGCCCGTGCCCGACGGTCGGCCGCCGAGCGCGTCGACCGCCGCACGATTGGTGGGGAAGATCGTCGCTTCTCCCCGCAGCCCGAGGGCATCGAGCCGCGCGAGCGTCGCCGGCCGCACCCGGCTGAACGACAACCGGGTACCTCGCTCCTCGAGCCAGACGCGGAGGCCCACCATCGCCTCGGCGGCGGTGACGTCGATGTCGGTCACGGCCTCCATGTCGAGCACGAGGTCGTGCACCGTCTCATCGGGCGCACGCACCGCGCGCCTCACCGCGCCGGCGAAGGTCTCGGCGTTGGCGAAGAACAGCGGAGCCGACATCCGCACCACGACGACGCCCGGGACCGTCGAGCGCCCCACGCCCGCCTCATCCACGAGCGAGCGGCGATCGGACCCGACGACGAGCACGTCGATCGGCGGATGAGCGGCGCGACGAGCCAGGTTCACGAGAGCGAGTACGAAGGCGACGAGCACGCCCGGGATCGCGCCGACGAGCAGCGTCACCACGAAACAGGTTCCCGCGACGGCGAACTCGAACCGGTCGATACGCCACAGTCGGGCGAAGGAACGCGGCGCCAGAAGCGGCAGCACGGCGACGGCGACGACCGCGCCGATCGCCGGAGACGGGATGTCGGCGAGCAGTGCGGTGCCGAACACGAGGAGCGCGATCGCTCCCGCGGCGACGACGAGCGACGGCAATTGGGTGCGCGAACCCGCCTGATCCATCGCCGCCGTCCGGCTCGTCGACGACCCCATCGCGAACGCGCCCTGCGCACCCGCGGCGATGTTCGCGAGGCCGAACGCGAGCAGATCGCGGTTCGGGTTCACGCGGTAGCGGTTCCGCTCGGCGTAGGCGCGGGAGAGCAGCAGGCCCTCGGCGAGCGTCACGAGCGTGATGGCGATCGCCGACGGGACGAGGGAGACCCACGAGAGCACGTCGAGCATCGGCCAGGTGAATCGCGGGGGGCCCGCAGGGACGGGGCCGAGCACGGGCACCCCGCGCTCCGCGAGCCCCGCGACCGAGACGACGGCCGTCGCGGCCACGAGCACCACGAGCGCCCACGGGACGACCGGGAGGAACCGCCGCCCGAGGAGCATCACGAGGATCGAGGAGACGGCGACCGCGACCGACCACGGCTCGGCGCGCGGCAGTTCGAGGACGATCCGGCCCACCCGCTCGAAGAACTCGGCACCCGACGGGAGCGAGATCCCGAGCATCTTCGCGATCTGCCCGACCAGGATGTCGAGCGCCAGGCCGGCGACGAACCCCACGAGGATCGGGGCCGAGAGGAAGCTGGCCAGGAACCCGAGCCGGAACACCGCGAGCAGCACGAACAGCACGCCGACGATCACGGCCTGAGCGAGCGCGAGTGTCGCGTAATCGTCTCCGGCGATCGCGAGGCCGCCGACCGACGACGCGACGAGCGCCGCGATCGCGGCATCCGGGGAGGCGACGAGCTGGCGCGACGAGACGAACAGCACGTAGACGATCGTCGGCACGACGAGCGCGTAGAGGCCCGCGGTCGCGGGGAGCCCTGCGATCTGGGCATACCCGATGTTGAGGGGCACCGCGAGCGCGAGGAGCGTCACACCCGCGAGCAACTCGCGGCCTACCCCACGCACCGTCAGGCCCGCCAACGGAGGTCGCAGCCGCGAGGGGGCGGGGCGACCCCCGTCCCGTCGGCGTGCAACGCCCGCGTCGCTCACGTGACCTTCCTAGTCCTCGGTCCCGCGGGCCGCAACGGCGAGAACGTCACCGCGTCCGCCGGGGACCTCCCGCTCTAGGGTGGAGCGGTGCGGATCAGAATCCTCGGCGGCTGGGAGGTCGAGCACGACGGCCGCGCGGTCGAGATCGTGGGCGACCGCCAGCGCGCGCTCCTGTTCCGGCTGGCGCTCGATCCGCACACTCACGTGCCGTACCGGGCGATCGCCGAGGATCTCTGGCCCGACGATCTGCCCGAGAACCCGCGCGCATCGCTGCAGTCCCTCGTGTCGCGGCTGCGCAGCCAGCTGCCGACCGACGTCGTCGCCTCGACGCCGGGGGGATACCGACTCGAGCTTCCGCGCGAGGCTGTCGACGCGGTGCGGTTCCAGGATCTGGTCGCGGCGGCGGTGGCATCGAGCGATGCGGCGGATTCGGCCCGCCTCGCATCCCAGGCGCTCGAGCTCTGGCGCGGTTCCCCCTGGACGCCGGACCCCTGCTACGACTGGTTGGAGCGGGATCTCGCTCGCGACCTGGGCGACGCACGCGAGCGAGCGGAGCGACCCCGCACGGCCTCAGCGGTGCCGTCGCCACTGACCGACATCGTGGGCCGCACTTCCGAGCTCGAGCAGATCGATCAGCAGCTGGGGCTCTCGCGCCTCGTGACGATCCTCGGACCGGGCGGCGCCGGCAAGACGCGCCTCGCTCTCGAAGCCGGACGGAAGCGTGGCTCCGCGATCGTCGTCGAACTCGCCCCCGCGGGCCCCGACGAGGTGCCCCAAGCTGTGCTCGGCGCCATCGGTCGTGGGCTCCGAGGAACACAGCCCGAGAGCCCTTCGGCCAGCACCGCGACCGTCACCGACCGGATCATCGACGCCCTCGGCGGCAGGGAACTGCTGCTCGTGCTCGACAACTGCGAGCACGTGATCGACACGGCCGCCGCCCTCGCCCAGGAGCTGCTCGCCGGAGAACCGCGGCTGCGCATCCTCGCCACGAGCCGCGAGCCGCTCGGCATTCCCGGCGAGGCGTTCGTGCCCCTCGGCCCCCTCGGCGACGCGGATGCGGAGCGTCTCTTCGCCGACCGCGTCCGTGCGGCTCGCGGCCACGCCCCGACGGACGAGGAGTCCGAGGCGGCGGCGCGCATCCGGAACCGGCTCGACGGACTGCCCCTCGCGCTCGAACTCGCCGCGGCGAAGGCTCGCACTCTCACCCTGGACGAGCTCGCCGTCGGTCTGGACGACCGCTTCGCCCTGCTGTCCGGTGGCGTGCGCACCGCGCTCCCCCGCCATCAGACGCTGCGCGCGCTCGTCGACTGGAGCTGGTCGCTCCTGACCGATGCGGAACGCGAGCTGCTGCAGGTGGTGTCGATCTACCCGGCGGGTGTCGCGGTCGGCGACGCGACGGAGGTCGCCGCCGCACACGACATCCCCCGGGCGACGTTCGACGGCCTCGTCGACAAATCGCTCCTCTACCGTGCGGACGGCCGCTATCGCACGCTCGAGACGATCCGCGAATACGGTCTCGAGCGTCTCGGCGAGAGCGGCGAGCTCGGCCGCCGCCGCCGCGAACAGGCCGACTGGCTGGCGGTCGCGGTCACCCGGGCCGATGCCCGCCTCCGTGGCCCCGAGGTGCAGTCCGCCATCTACTGGCTCGACAGCGAAGACGACAACATCGCCGCGCTGCTGCGGTTCGCGATCGGATCGGGGCTGAACGAGCAGGCCGTGCGCATCGTCGCCTCGAGCGTCTGGTACTGGATCATCCGTGATCGCAACGAGGACGCGTTGGGATGGATGGCCCTCGTGGGTCCACTCGCCGACGGCGTCGAGGGCGATGCCGGTCTGATCGTGCGCGCCGCGAGATCGATGTTGCGCGCGTTCGGCGGGACCGGCGAGCCGAGCGCCGCCATCGACGCGAGCAGCATCCAGGAGGAGATGGAAGGCATCGCCGCCCTTGCCGCCGTCAGCGGTAACGACGTTCTTCAGGTGCTTCCCCCGCTCATGGCGGCCTTCAGCCAATGGATCGTCGCCGGCGGTGAGCCCATGAGCATGGTGCTGCCGAAGGACGATGCCGGGCAGCTGCGGCCCTGGCCCCGTGCCATGCTCTCCGCGATGCGCGCCGCTCTCGCGCACAACGCCGGCGAGCTTGCGGAGCTCGACGCGTCGAGTCGTCTCGCGATCGAGCTCTTCTCCGACATCGGGGATCAGTGGGGACTCGCGCTCGCCTGGCAGATGCGCTCGCAATGGCTCGCATTCACCGGGAGTCTCGATGAGGCCCTGGACTTCGCGGACCGATCCACCGAAGCGTTGCGCGCGATCACCTCGAGTCGTGACCTCCAGCAACAGCAGGGCCTCGCGGTCATGCTCCTCTTCTCGCTCGGGCGAGAGGCCGAGGCTCGATCGCGCGCGGCCTCACTCATCGCGGAAGCCGAAGCCGCCGGATCCTCGACCGCGATGGTCCTCGCGCTCGTGTGCTCGGCTCAGCTGGAGCTCGCGCGCCACAACCGCGAGGCGGCGGCAGGTCATCTCGACCGTGCGCTCGCCGCCGCGGGCGACTGGGACACGCCACCGCCGCAGATGACCGCCATCCTCGAAGGCGTCCACGCGCGGGTGGAGTTGGCGTTCCACCGCGTGGTCGAGGCGCTCGAACCGCTCGCCCGGGCGGCGACCGTCGCGGCGAGCAGCTCCGACAACCCGATCATGGCGTCGATCGCGATCGTCATCGGCGAGCTGTCGCTTGCGGTGGGAGATCCCGCGGGAGCGCTCGAGAGCCTCGCGCTCGCCCGAGCGCTCCGCGGCGGCGCCGACCTATCCGATCCGTTCGAACGCGATCTCGAGGCGGCGATCCAGGCAGCGCCGCCCCGCTCCGAAGAACGGGACGGCGCTGCTGCCCGGGCCGCCGAGGAGGCGGAGCGGATGCGTCAGATCTTGCGCCGGTAGGCCCACGTCGCAAGCGGGAAGAACACCGACACCAGCACGACGCAGCTGGCGAGCACCCAGAGGATCTCAGTTCCGAGATCCGAGCCGGGAGCCATGTAGTCGGCTCCGACGAGGAGTCCGCGCATCGACTCGATCACGTGGGTGACGGGGTTGACCGCGACCCAGCCCTGCAGCCAGTCCGGCAGCGTGTCTGCGGGGACGAACGTGGACGAGCCGAAGGTCAACGGGAACACTACGAGGAACGAGAGCCCCTGGACCGCACCGGAGCTGCGGGCGAGCATGCCCACGAGCACCGAGATCCAGCACAGGCTCACGGCGAACACGATCATCAGGACGACCGCGAACACCACCTCGTACCAGGCCGTGTGGAAGCGGAAACCGATGAGCACGCCGAACAGCAGGCTGACGCCGACGGCGATCGTGTGGCGCACGATGTCGCCGGTCACGGCGCCGAGTAGCGGCGCCGAGCGCGAGATCGGCAGCGACCGGAACCTGTCGAACACTCCGTTCTTGAGGTCGGTGTTGAGGTTCACACCGATCGTCATGGAGGTGAACATGATCGTCTGCACGATGATGCCGGGCAGCGCGAACTGCAGGTACTGCTCGGTGCCCCCGGCGATCGCGCCGCCGAAGATGAACACGAAGATCACGGTCATGAGAACCGGCTGCAGCGTCACGTCGATGAACTGCTCCGGATTGCGCACCATCTTCGTGACGGTGCGGCGGGCGAGGATGAGGGCGTCCATCAGGCGGTCGCTCCTTCCGATTCGAGAGCCGGGTCGGATTCGGCCCGGCCGGTGAGTGCGTAGAAGACCTCGTCGAGGCTCGGCAGCCGCAGCGACAGCTCGGTGACGGCGACACCCTCCTCCGCGAGGCGGGCGACGGTGCGCACGAGGGCGTCGTCCCCGGCGACCGGCACGGCGACCTGATCCTCGGAGGGGTGCTCCGGCTCGCGCGTGCCGACCTCGGCGAGGAGCCGGGTGACGGTCGGCAGGTCGGCGATATCGGTGGGGCGCACGACGAGCGTCTGCCCGCCGAGCTGGCTCTTGAGGCCGAGCGGGGTGTCGTGGGCGATCACGCGCCCGTGGTCGATGACGGTGATCTCGTGGGCGAGCGCGTCGGCCTCCTCCAGATACTGCGTCGTGAGCAGCACCGTGGTGCCACCTGCGACCAGCTGGCGCACCATCGACCAGACATCGTCGCGCTTGGCGGGGTCGAGACCGGTGGTCGGCTCGTCGAGATAGACGACGCTCGGGTGCCCGACGAGACTCGCCGCAAGGTCGAGCCGGCGGCGCATGCCGCCCGAGTAGGTCTTCGCGAGGCGGCGCCCGGCGTCGGTGAGCTCGAACTGCTCGAGCAGCTCGGCCGCGCGGGCTCGCGCATCGCGCGCCGAGAGGTGCAACAGTCGGCCGATCATCACGAGGTTCTCGACCCCGGTCAGATCCTCGTCGACGCTCGCATACTGCCCGGTGAGGCCGATCGCTCGGCGCGCGGCGGCGGGCTCGGTGAGCACATCGTGCCCCGCGACCCGCGCCGTGCCCGAGTCGGGGCGCAGCAGGGTGGCGAGGATCCGCACGGCGGTGGTCTTACCCGCGCCGTTCGGCCCGAGCACGCCCAGTACCCGCCCCTCGGGCACTTCCAGGTCGATGCCCGCGAGCGCGTGCGTCGACCCGAAGGACTTGGTGAGGCCGTGGGCCTCGATGGCGAAAGTGGTCATGCGTCCGAGGATGCCGCGTCGGCGCTGTCATGCCGCTGTCATGTCCTGTCGGCCACACTCTTGGCGGAACGCCTCCGCGGGTGCACGATATGAGCGTGACGGGCCTGCATCGGCTGCTGCTCCCCGAGAATCGCGCGAACGACGCCGACGAGGTCGTCGATCAGGTAGACCTCGGATCGGGCGACCGCGCCGCCAAACGCAGCGGCTTCGCGATCATGCTGCTGCTGTCGTCGTTGATCGCCACCGCGGGCGTGCTCTCCGACTCGACGGCGACCGTGATCGGCGCGATGATCATCGCCCCGCTTGCGACGCCCATCCTCGGTATCGCGATCGGGATCGTCACCGGTCGGGCGGGCCTCGCGGGCCGCTCAGTGCTGTGGGTGATCGGGGGCGCGGCCGTCGCCGTCACGATCGGTGCGCTCGTGTCGTTGACGGTGTCCGACCCCGGCCTGCTCACCACGAACTCGCAGGTGACGGGGCGAACCTCCCCCGGGCTCCTCGACCTGCTCGCCGCGTTCGCCACGGGAACTGCGGGCGCGTTCGCCATGGCGAGAAAGGACCTGAGCGCCGTCCTGCCGGGAGTCGCGATCTCCATCTCGCTCGTGCCGCCGCTCAGCGTCGTCGGTGTCGCTCTCGGCCACGGCGACACCGATGCCGCATTCGGTGCCTTCACCCTGTTCGGCTCGAACGTCGTCGCGCTGATCGTCGCCGGCAGCCTCGTGTTCACCCTCGCCGGCTACGCTCGGCGCTCGCCCGGCGGAGACGAACGTCGCCGGCGACGCTCCTACCTGATCGTCGCGGCACTCACCGTCGGAATGACGCTCCCGCTCGCCGCCAACAGCCTCCTCACGATCATCGCCGAGAGATGGATCGCGGACGCGACCGCCATCAGCCGCGACTGGCTCGCCGTGAAGCCCGAGGCCCGGGTCACCGGCGTCGAGCTGCAAGGCACGGGGCTCGTCGTCGAGATCCGTAGCCCCGACACCGAGCTACCCGATACCGGCGCACTGCGCGACGCGCTGCACGAGGAGATCCCGACGTTCATCCCCGTGTCGATCGAGTTGACGCTCGGCAGCAGTGTGCCGCTCGATCCGACCACGGCGGGTGTTCAGCCCACCGGGAGTCGCACCCTCGCGGTCGTGCCGGTGCGGCCGTCCGAGGCGAGACCCACCTCGCCTCCCATGCGCTGAACCAGCTCACGCACGATCGGGAGCCCGAGGCCGGTACCGGGCACGAAGCCGTCCTGATCCGAGGTGACCCGGTAGAAGCGGTCGAACACCCGCTCGAGGTCCGCGCGCGGAATACCCCGGCCGGTGTCCTCGATCTCGATCACGGCATCGCCGTCCGACTCGGCTGTCCGGATGCGAACCTCTCCCCCCGGCGACGTGAACTTGATGGCGTTCGAGATGAGGTTCGTGATCACCCGGCTGAGCCACAGGCGGTCGCCTCGGATGATGAGGGGCGGCTCGTCGGTGCCGGGCCCCAGGAGCGTCACCTCCGACTGCGTCGCCAAGGACTGGACTTCGCCGATGGTCTCCCGTACCACGGCGTTGAGATCTATATCGCTCGGAGAATACGTCGGCTGGGTGGTCATGCGAGACAGTGACAAGAGGTCCTCGACGAGTGCGGCCAGTCGTGTCGAGTTGCGCACGATGACCTCGAGGAGGTCACGCTCCTCATCGTCAAGATCCAGCTCCGCCAATTCCTCCGAGAATCCGAGGATGCTCGTCACGGGAGTGCGGAGCTCATGGCTCACCGACGAGATGAACTCGTCCTTCTGATTGTTGAGGTCCGTGAGACGCGCGCTCGCCTCGCGTTCCTGGGCGAGCGCCGACCCGAGCGCGCGTTCCGCCTCGCGCTGCTCGGACACGTCGTTCGCCTGCAGCAGCAGCGAGTCACGGTCGCCCTCCACTCGGGCGATGAGCAGATCGATCTCCCGACCGTCGAGGTCGAGCTCGAGTCGTCGCTCCCTGCTTCCCGGTTCGGGTCGCATGTCGGCGAGATCACGCGAGCGGACCATCGGACCGTCACCGTCCTTCTCGATCCACGGCGCGAGCAGACGCTCTCCCGTGGCGTTCGACTCGAGGATCCGCCACGCGCCGTGACTCTCGCGCCTGACGACGAGGAAGCCGGCGTGAGCGCTCACGATGGTCCCGCGGAGGAGCTGCTCACGAGCGCTCATGCGGCCGATCAGCGCCGTCCGCTCATCCTGCGAGGCCGCCAGGAGGATCATCGACACGCCGAGGCTCAGAGTGAAGATCTGCACCAGCTCGACGAGCAGCCTCGGATCTTCTGCCCCCACGGCATAGAACGGACCACCGCCGCCGAAGCTCAGCACCGCGACGACGCCGCTCGTGACAAGCACCTCGATCATCACGATGCCGGTGCTGAACCGGAACGCGGCCCACGCAAGCGCCGGGAACGGCACGAAGGCAAGGGGCAACTGCTGCCCGGGGTAGAAGGCGATCAGCAGGGTCGCGATGAGCGCGACGACCTGAAGACCGAGCTCGAGGGGCCGCCGAGGCGCAAACGAACTGCGGGGTACGATCGCGAATCCGGCGATGAGGAGCACGGCGCTCGCGTGCGACGCGGACACTGACACCGCACCCTCGATGAAGACTCCTCCGTTGAGGTACACGACCCCACCCGCGATGAGGCCCGCCGTGACCGCACCCGCGGCCGCCGAGATCACGAACCTGCCAATATCCGCCGCGCGGAAGTCCTGCTGGTCGCGACCGGCGCGCCCGAGGACCGTCGCGAACAGCCATGCCTCCGCTGCGTTGGCGAGACCAAAGCCCGATGCCACCCACAGCTCCGTGCCGACGCTGAGGTTCGCAGCCCCCGTCACGAGGAAGACGAGCACAGCGATCGTCACCGGTCGACCCCGCCACGAGATCGCCGCGAGAACCGAGAAACCTGCGGCGGGCCACCAGGGTGCTGTCGGAGCGCCCGGGAACCGCAGCAGGACGAAGATCACACCGCACGCGAAGGCGGCCGCGAGGAGCAGCGCGATCAGGGTGACGTGACGCCACCTGCTCGCGTTGCGGATCTCGACACTGAGACTTTGCTTGTACATGCGCTATGCGCCCCCAACTAGGGGACTGTACTCGACGTGAATCGGGAGTCAATATGGAGAAGGGCTCCAAAACGGGGGGGGGTTACGGGAAATGGCACGTGTCGTCATCGTCGACGACGATCAGGACCTGAGACGGCTGCTGGAACGGCGGCTCGTTCGCGAAGGCCACGACGTCGTCACTGCCGCAGACGGAATCGAAGGTCTCGCACTCATCCGGGAGTACCAGCCGGATCTGGTCGTGCTCGACTGGATGATGCCGCGCATGAACGGCATCGAGGTCACGCAACTGCTGCGGGACAATCCGGACAGCGGGGGCGAAGGGGTCCGCATTCTCATCCTCACGGCCCGTTCCCAGGAGAGCGACGTGGTGCGGGCGTTGTCCGCGGGGGCCGACGACTACCTGGTGAAGCCGTTCAGCTCGACCGAGCTGGCCGCCCGGGTGTCGTCGCTGCTCGCCCGCCGGTGACGCCGTGACCGACATCTCATCCCTGATACTTCAGGGCCTCGCCGCCGTGCTCGTGCTCTCGGTGCTCGGCCTCATCGCGACGGTCGTCGTCACCGCGGTCCGCGACCGGATCCGCACGGCGCGGCGCGAGCGTCTCTCGGCGGTGCTGCTCGACATCTGTGACGGGGAGGACCTCCCGGCACCGCGGAGCACACGCGACGCCGAGACGATCGCCGACCTCGCTGTCCGGCTTGCGACGAGTCTCAAGGGCAGCGACCGCGAGGCGCTGTCCGCCTGGCTGCAGCGCTCCGGGTTCCCGGGGCGCGCCCGCGCCTGGATGCGCCGCCGGAATCCCGCCTCGCGCCTGCGCGGCGTCGCACTCGTCACGACGATCAACGGGCCGCGGTCCGGGCGGGCGCTCGTCGAGATGCTCGCCGACCCGCATCGGCGGGTGCGGGCGGGAGCCGCACGGGGGCTCGGCATCACCGGCGCGGGCTCGGACATCCCGGCCCTGTTCTCCGCGGTCGCCGCGGGTCGGATTCCGGCAGGGCTCGCGGCGATGTCGGTGCTGCGCATCTTTCCCACGAGCGGTGGGCAGCTCGAATCCGGATTCTCGAGTCGAGACCCGAGCGTGCGCCGGATCGCGGCAGAGATCGCCGGGCGTCTGGAGCTCGCCGACGCGCGTCCCCGCCTCGAGAGGCTGCTCGGCGATTCCGATGCCACCGTCGTGTCGGCGGCGCTTGCCGCGCTCGTCCGCATCGACGACCCCGAGGCGCTGACGGCACTCCGCCGCGAACGGGATCGTCTGGCCGACGACCCGACGCGTCGTGAATTCGAGCGGACCATCAGTCGGCTCGAGGCACTCGAGCCGGTGGGGTGACATGGACGCCACCACCATCGTGATCGTCGCGATCAGCGCACTCACCGTGTACTACGTCGTGTACCACCTCGGATACCTCGTGATCATCGGGAGCGCGGCTCACCGCATGGCGGCGGACCTCGCATGGCCGGCCGAGATCGATCACGCCGAGATCTTCGCGAACCCGCTGACGCCCCGGGTGAGTGTGCTCGTGCCCGCCCACAACGAGGAAGCGGGGATCGTCGACTCCGTGGAGTCGCTGCGGAACCTGAGGTACCCGGATGTGCAGATCGTCGTCATCGACGACGGATCGACGGATGCGACCTTCCCCCTGCTCGAGCAGCGCTACGCGCTCCGCCCGGTGCAGCTCGACATGGTGTCGCCCGAGATCCCCCAAGAGGGCGCGACGCGGGGCACGTACCGCAGCGACGACGGCTCCGTCATCGTGATCCGCAAGGAGAGCACCGGCCGCCGCGCCGATGCCGTCAACGCGGGCCTGCGCATCTCCAGCGGCGAGCTCGTGTGCATGATCGACGCGGACTCGGTGCTCGCCCCCGACGCTCTGCTGCGGCTCGCCGCACCCTTCGTCGACGACCAACGGGTCATCGCGGCGGGCGGATCGGTGCTCCCCTCGAACGGCGTCACCATCGACGGGGGCCAGGTGACCCGCTTCGACCTCCCCCGCACCTGGATCGAACGCTTCCAGGTCGTCGAGTACCTGCGGGCCTTCCTCATCGGCCGCTCGGGGTGGGCGCAGGTCAACGGCCTCGTCGTCATCTCCGGAGCGTTCGGCCTCTACCGCCGGGATGCGATCCTGCGTATCGGGGGCCTCGCGACCACCTCCCTCGCCGAGGATGCCGACCTCCTCATGGCGGTGCACGTCGACGCGGTGAACCGGGGCATCCCCTACCGGGTGATCTTTTCGGCGGAACCGGTGTGCTGGACGGAGGTTCCGCGCCGCGTCCGCGTCCTCGGACGCCAGCGCACGCGCTGGGCTCATGGCCTCGGCGAGATCCTCGCGGACTACCGCAAGGTCATCGCGCGTCCCCGCTTCGGCGCGCTCGGCATGCTGTCGATGCCCTGGACGATGGCGTTCGAATACCTCGCGCCCGTGGTGGCCGTGGTGGGCACGGTGCTGACGGTCGCGGCGCTCGCGCTCGGGCTCATCCCCATCTCGTTCGCGCTGCTCGTCGCGGCGGCCGGGCTCGGGCTCTCGACACTGGTCACGATCACGGCGCTGGCCGTCGAGGCGGCCTGGTTCCGACGCTATGGAGGCGCCCGGCGTCTGCTGGTCCTGCTCGCCGCGGCGTTTGCAGAGCCCTTCTTCTACCGTCCGCTCGTCTTCGCGTGGCAGCTGCGGGGCATGTGGCGGGCGCACCGGGGCGCAGTCGCGGAGTGGGGCGAGATGGAGCACACGGGTTCCGCACCCGCAACGCAGGGGGCCGTCCTCAGCTGAGCGTCTGCGTCCCGATCACCGACAGCAGCTGCAGCTTCTCGTGGCTCTCGCTGCCCGGCACGGCGGTGTAGACGAGAAGCGAATGCGACTGCACCGGATCGAGCAGGCTCTGGCAGCTGAGTTCGAGCCGGCCGAGCTCCGGGTGAATGAAGTTCTTCACCTCATGGGGTCGCACCCCCACCTCGTGTGTCGCCCACGCGCGGCGGAAGATCTCGCTGCGCTGCTCGAGCAGTGCGGCGAGCTCCGCGGCACGCGAGTGGGGCCCCCGCAAGGTGGCGAGTTCGCGCAGACCGGATGCGAACATGCGCGTCAGGTGCGCGTGGTCCTCCGGGGCGTACCGCGCGCGGGTATCCGGGTCGGTGAACCAGCGGTAGATGATGCTGCGCGACGGCCCCTGGTACGAGGTCAGGTCGCCGTTCAGCGCGGCGCCGAGTTCTGTTTGCCGGAGGGTCTCGCCCAGCTCAGTGACGATCTCGGCCGGAGTGTCGCCGAGTCTGTCGAAGATCCGCAGCAGCCCGGGGCTCACGTGCTCGCCCGTCGCACCGTGCGCGGGCGGGGTGTGGCCGGCGAGCCGGAAGAGGTGGTCGCGCTCGATCAGCGAGAGATGCAGACCCTGTGCGAGCGAAGCGATCATCTGCTCCGACGGTTGGGGGCCGCGCTCCTGCTCGATGCGCGAGTAGTAGTCGGTCGACATGTGCGAGAGGGCGGCGACCTCCTCCCGGCGCAGGCCACTGGTGCGGCGACGCGATCCGTGCGGGAGGCCCACGTCCTCCGGCTGCAGCGCCTCCCGTCGGGTGCGCAGGAACTGCGCGAGCCCCGGTCGGTCGATCTCCATGCGTCCTCCTGTCCACCTCCTTCCTACCCGGTGGCGCGGCCGTGATCCACGGTTCGCCGGTCCTCCCCTGACGCCCGATACCCGGATCGCGTATCGGGGGATCGAGCGACCCTGAATATCTGCTGGCGGTCACATGAACGTGGAACCCGACGTTTTTTCGATGCACTCTCAGGAGGACCACATGGCAGGCACGCCGATCGACATCACCATCCCCGACCAGACCGGCGTGCGCGCCGTCGTCACCGGGGCAAGCGACGGGATGGGGTTCCACATCGCGGAGCGCCTCGCAGCGGCGGGTGCCGAGGTGATCATCCCGGTCCGCAATCCGACGAAGGGTGAGGCCGCGATCGCGCGGATCCGCGAAATACACCCCGGTGCCGACGTGACTTTGCGCGCGCTCGACCTCTCCTCGCTCGAGTCCGTCGCCTCCCTCGGCGAGACGCTCCGCAGCGAGGGGCGGCCGATCCACCTGCTCATCAACAACGCAGGCGTCATGACGCCCCCCGACCGGCAGACCACCGCCGATGGATTCGAGCTGCAGTTCGGCACGAACCACCTGGGGCACGTCGCCCTCGTCGCCGAGCTGCTGCCGCTCCTGCGCGAGGGCAGGGCGCGAGTGACATCGCAGTTGAGCATCGCCGCCAACTCCGGCTCGATCAACTGGGACGACCTCAACTGGGAGCGCACATACAACGGCGGTCGCGCCTACAGCCAGTCCAAGATCGCGTTCGGTCTCTTCGCTCTGGAACTGCAGCGCCGGAGCGTGGAGGGCGGATGGGGCATCACCAGCAACCTCTCGCACCCCGGCGTCGCCCCCACGAACCTGCTCGCTGCTCGCCCGGAGCTGGGGCGCGGCGAGGCGGCCCGCGGGCGCCGCACGATCGGCTTCCTCTCCGAGCGCGGTCTCCTGCTCGGAACCGTCCGGTCTGCGGGGCTGCCAGCCCTGCTCGCCGCCACCTCCCCCGACGCCGGCGGATCCTTCTACGGTCCGAGCGGGCTCGGGCACCTCGGAGGCGCACCCGCTCAGCAGAAGCTCTACTCGCGGCTGCGCAGCGTCGACGAGGCACGTCGGGTCTGGCAGGTCTCGCAAGAGCTCACGGGGGTGCCGTTCCCCCGCGCGTGAGCTGGCGGCAGGATGGTGCCGTGGCGAGCGACAGCGGCATCCGGGTCCGGCCGATGGCGGCATCCGACTGGCCTCGGGTGCGGCGCATCTACGCCGAGGGGATCGCGGGCGGCCACGCGACGTTCGAGGCGCAGCCACCCGAGTGGGATGCGTTCGACGCCGGCAGGCTCCCCGCGCCCCGGCTCGTGGCCGTCGGCAACGACGACGAGGCTCTGGGGTGGGTCGCCGCCTCGCCCGTCTCAGCGCGAGCCGTGTACTGCGGGGTGGTCGAGCACTCGATCTACATCGCCGACGAGGCTCGCGGGCGCGGCATCGGAGCGATCCTGCTCGGGGCGTTCCTGGCGGAGACGGACGCTGCAGGGATCTGGACCGTGCAGTCGTCGATCTTCCCCGAGAACCTCGCGAGCCTGCGCCTCCACGCACGCCACGGCTTCCGCACGGTCGGCACCCGCGAGCGGATCGCGCTGATGAGCTACGGCCCGATGGCGGGTGTCTGGCGCGACACCATCCTCATCGAGCGGCGCGCACCGTCCGGCGGCGAGTCCTGACGAGCAGCACGCCGAGCAGCAGCACGGCGAGAGCCAGAGCCGCGGTCGGGATCGCGTTGTCGACGCCCGTGGCACCCAACTCGTCCTCCCCCGCATCCGCGGCGGCGGGCGCAGCGGAGATCGTCAGCGCGATCGTGGCGCGATCGACGCCGCCTTCGTCCACGAGTACCACGTGGTGCAGGCCTGCGGGGGTGCCCGCCGGGATCGCGAACGTCCGCGAGAAGGCGCCCGTGGAGTCGGCCGTGACCGTGCCGAGCACGACCGGATCCGAATGAAGCACCACCGTGTAGACGGCGCCCGGCTCGAGGCCGGTCCCCGTCACGAGCACCGTCTTGCCGGCCACCGCGCTCGAGAGCGACAGCGTGAGCGTCAGCACGGTCGCCGTGGGCACGGACTCGCCGCTGCCGGTCTCCGAGTCGTAGCCATCCAGCTGGGGCGTCACGACGACGGTGATCGTCGCGCCGCTCAGCTCCGACGTCAGATCGAGGCTCGCGCCCGTGGCGCCCTCGATGGGCTCGCCGTCGGCGTACCACTGGTAGACGTATGCGGTCGGGGCGGGCTCGGCGAAGGAGGTGATCGTGGCGGTGAGTGTCTGCCCGACCTGGGCAACACCGGCGACCTCGACCTCGACGCCGGCGGTGTAGGCACCCTTCTCGACCGTGGAAGTCGGGTCCGAGGTGGCCGCGCCGCTCGCCGCGTCGTATCCGGCGAGGACCGGGCTGACCGTGACCGTGATCGCCGTGCCGAGCTGCTCCACCGACGGAGTGAACTCGGAGGAGGTCGCACCATCGATGGCGATGCCGTCGGAGTACCACTGCACCGTGTAGCCGGTCGGTGTGGGCGACACGCCTCCCGCAACGCTCGCGGTGAGCGTCTGCGCGACGGCGGCGGTTCCCTCGATGCTCACGGCGAGGTCGCCCGTGAAGCTGCCCGCACCGATCGTGGTCGTCGTGCTGATGCGCGAGGTACCGGTCGTGCCGTCGTAGGCCTCTCGCACCGGTGTGACGGCGACCGAGATCGTGCTCCCCAGGTGCGTCGCGGTGAGCTCGAGGCTCGAGCCGGTTGCGCCGTCGATCGGCTCGTCGCCGGTGAACCACTGGTAGCTGTACGAGGTCGCCGACGGCGTCGATCCGCTGGTCACCGCGACGCTCAGGGTCTCTCCCACGGCTCGCGTGCCGTCGATCCGGAGCTCGGGCTTCGCAGAGAAGACGCCCTTCGCGACCTCGGCCGACGAGACCTCGCCGACCGCATCGCTCGATGTGTAGCCAGCACGCACCGGGGTGACCTCGACGGTCACGACGCCGCCGAGCATCCCCGGGGTGAGGGCGAGGCTCGTGCTCGTTGCGCCCGTGATCGGCTCGTCGTCCAGCAACCACCGGTACGAGTAGCTCGTGGGGGTCGGTGAGGCGGCCGTCGAGACGACGGCGGTGAGTGTTCCGCCGACCCGGGCGTTCCCCGTGAGGGTCACGACCGGTGCTCGCGTGAACGCCGCCGTCGCAACCGGACCCACACCAGTCGACTCGACGGTCGTCGTCTCGTAGCCGGTGGCCTTCCCCGTGACTTTCACGGTGATCGTGGAACCGACGAGTGCTGCCGGGACGGTGAAGGTCGACGAGGTGGCGTTCGCGATCGGCTCCCCGCCTGCGTACCACGCGTAGCTCAGGGTCGCGGCCGAGTCCCAGGTGCCGGGAACCGCGGTGAGCGTCTGGTCAACCGTGGGCGTGCCCGTGATCGTCGGAGTGGGGGTCGCCGAGAACTTGTTCGCCTTCACCTCGGAGGTCGGCGAGGATGTGCCCGCTCCGGTCGCGGAGACATACCCGTCGAGCACGGGAGTCGCGGTCACCGTGATCTTCTTGCCGATGGCCGACGACGGGACGGTGAAGGTGGACGAGGTCGCCCCGGTCGCGGCGACCTCGCCGACATACCACTGGTACGTGTAGGAGGTCGGGGTGGGCTCGGCTTCCTCGTCGATCGTGGCAGTCAGGACCGTGCCGGGTCGGATCACCTCGGCGTCGACGGTGACGACCGCAGCGGACTCGAACGCGCGCGGGATTGTCGTCTCCGTGAGAGTCGAGCCGCCCGTGACCACGAGCAGGTGGCGGGAATCGCCCGGATCGACCGAGATTCCCGTAGCGAACGACACGGGTACCGGCTCGACACCGGCTGACTCGTCGTTCTCGGTATCGAACACTTCGATCTGGCCGCTGCTGCTGTTGCCGATGACGTAGGCGAGCGAACCGTCGGCCGCGAACGCGATCCTGCTCGTCGAAATGGTGATAGTCATCGACGTATCGGATGTCAGGGCGTTGGTCGTCGTGTCGAGCACACGCAGAGTCGTGCTGGCGGCGACGTACACCTTGTTCTGCGTCGGACTTGCAGCAAGTCTCCGTGCGGTGGTCAACGAGATCAGCGTCTTCGTGTAGGTGGACGTGGAGATCACGTACACGCCGACGCCATCAGCGGTCGCATACGCGTAGGCGCCGTCGCGACTGAAGGCGAGAGACGTCACCGCGGCGCCGATGTCGATGTGCTTCACCACCGTGTTGTTGGCGGTGCTGATGACCGAGATCGAACCCGCGTTGTATTTGTAGTTGCCGACCCAGGCCTGCGTGCCTGCCGGGTTGAGTTCAACCGTGTACGGCACCTCCTCGCCACGCGAGGTGTCGTTGACCGTCGTCACCACGGCAGCCGTTGCCGTGTTGATCACCGTCGTCCATGGGCGGCTACCGTTGTAGTGCGCCACATAGAGACGACTGCCGTCGGCCGAGATAGCTCCCTCTTGGGGCGACGCATTCACCGATACGGAGTTCATGACCTCCTTGGTGGAGACGTCGACGAAGAGGACCTTGTTCGCTGAGCTATCGATCAGATACGCGGTGTCACCGTCGGGGCTGAACACCACGTCCCTGAGCGAGGTCGTCCCACTGAAGTAGAAGCTGGCGGCGTCCGCCGCACGAGGCGTCACGGCAACCCCGGCTGCGGCGAGGACGACGACGAAGAGGGCTGCGACAGCGCGGCGCAGATGCATGAGGAAGGCCTCCGGATGTGCAGGGTGAAGTCACGGATCGGAGACCGCTCGTGATGAAGCTGAGCGTATGGCTCGGCGGAATATCGCCGCGTTCGAGATGTCGCCGTTCGGGTGATAATTCCGAGCTGCGGGAGCGCAAGTGTCCCCCTCCCCTCCACGAGGGGGACACGCGCTCGGTTGGAGAGGGCGCGTCAGGCGGCGCTCGCCTGCACGTCGAGCAGCCAGGTGACCCCGAAGCGGTCGGTCAGCATCCCGAAGCCGGGGCTCCACGGTGACGCGGCGAGAGGCTCGACGATCTCGGCATCGACCGCGAGCAGCTGCCAGTAGCCGTCGACCTCGGCGAGGGACTCGCCGCGGACCGACAGGAAGAAGGTGCGATCGGTGATCGTGGCCCCGTTCGCACGGGTCGTGGTGCCCGCGATCGCGGCCGGATCGGAGTCGTCCTGCCCCGGCACGTCGTAGGCCATGATGTGGAAGCCCTCGTCGCTCCGCAGCTCGGCGAAGACGATCTTGTCGGCCCCGGGCGCGTCCGCGGGCATGCCGAGGTCGGCGTAGGTCGCGGCGATCAGCTGCCCGCCGAAGACGGACTGGTAGAACTCGAGCGCCTGCCGCGCGTTGCCGCGGAAGTTGAGGTGGGTCGTGGTCGTGATGCTCATGGGAGCCCCTTCGTGTTGTGCGCGCGGCGCTTGCCGCACACCCCACGATTCCGGGCATAGCGGACAGATAATGTCCTCTACCTGCACGAGAATGGATTCCATGACAGGAAGCTCTGCACGCATGCTCGAGCTGCTGTCGCTGCTGCAGAGTCGGCGCGACTGGCCGGGTGCTGTGCTCGCGAATCGGCTCGGCGTGACCTCACGCACGGTGCGACGCGATGTGGACCGCCTGCGCGAGCTCGGCTACTGCATCGACGCGACCCGGGGTCCGGACGGCGGCTACCGCATGTCGGCAGGTTCCGAGCTCCCGCCGCTTCTCTTCGACGACGAGCAAGCGGTGGCGATCGCGGTGGCGCTCGGGCAGGCGCCGGCGTCCGGGGTCGACCTCGACGACGCCGCGGCCCGTGCGCTCGCCACCGTGCGCCAGGTGATGCCGTCGCCCCTGCGCCATCGTGTCGACGGGATCGCGTTCGCACAGAAGGCGGCGAGCGACACTGTCGACCCCGCCGTGCTCGAGACGGTCAGCCGCGCTGCGCGAGAGGAGCGGACGATCCGCTTCGACTACGGCGACGACGCCGACCCGCCGCCTCGGCATGTGGAGCCGCATGCCGTGGTCGCGAAGGGCGGGCGCTGGTATCTGATCGCGTGGGACCTCGAGCGATCCGACTGGCGCATCTTCCGGCTCGATCGGCTGAGACCGCGGAGCGGGGGCGTTCCGTTCGCGCGACGCAGGCTGCCCGCGCCCGACGCGGTCACGTTCCTCGACGCGCGGATGAAGGGATCCGAATCGGAGGACCGCTGGCCGTGCGTGGGTGAGATCGTTCTCCCGCTCCCCTCTCGGGAGGTCGCCCCCTGGATCGGCGACGGGTCGCTGGAAGATCTCGAGAACGGCAACACGCGCGTCACGATCGGGGCATGGTCGTGGACGGGCGTGCTCTCGATCGCCGCGCGCTTCGACGTGCCGTTCACGATCATCGGGCCGGAACCGCTGCGGAGGGCGGCCGCCACCGTCGGGGCGCGGCTGCTGGCGGCAGGCGACTCGCGCCGGTGAACGACTCGTGTGC
>NZ_VRTZ01000003.1 GCF_008017545.1 Homoserinibacter sp. GY 40078
CGTGCGATCCGGTCGCGCTGGCACGTGACGCGGGGCTCCTCGACGGGCTGGGATACGAGCTCACGGGGCTGCGGGCCTTCGATCTCTTCCCGAGCACGCATCACGTCGAGGCGGTCGCCTCCTTCGTGCGCCGCTGAGCACAGCCCCGGGTCCGACAGGCCTGTCGCGGTGTGGGACCGGTACCATGGGCTCCGGCGGAGAACCCGCCGCTGATCGGGGGAGAACATGAGCACCGTCGCTGAGTCGTCGGACGCGCCGAGCGAGACGCAGTCCGCGCGCGTCGCCGTCGTCGACGATCACGAATCGGTGCGGGTGGGCCTCCAGGCGGCGTTCGTGGAGGCGGGTCACGACTTCATGCTCGCTGCGCCGAACGTCGACGAACTCATCGCCGGGCTCGCCGGTCGCGAGGTCGACGTCGTGGTGCTCGACCTCTCGCTCGGCGACGGATCCAGCGTCACCCGGAACGTGAAGAGCGTCCAGGCGATCGGCGCCCCCGTCCTCGTGCATTCGATCGCCGACCGCGTCGACCTCGTCCGCGAGGCGCTCGCGGCGGGAGCGGCCGGGGTCATCCCGAAGTCCGCGTCGATGCGCACCGTGGTCACCGCTGCCGCGACCGTCGCGCGCGGCGAGGTGCTCAACAACCTCGAGTGGGCGACCGCGATCGATGCGGACCGCGACTTCGCGAAGGCCGAGCTGGGTCGTCGTGAGCGGGAGATCCTGCACCTCTACGCCTCGGGTCTTCCGTTGAAGCTCGCCGCGGAGCAGCTGGGCATCGGGTACTCGACCGCACGCGAGTACCTCGATCGCATCCGGGCCAAGTACGTCGAGGTGGGGCGCCCCGCGCCCACGAAGGTGGACCTTCTGCGTCGTGCGGTGGAGGACGGCATCCTGCCGGGCCTCGACCCCGACGGCGATGGCTGATCTTCCCGCGGCGTTCATCGCGCCGCCGCCTCGCGGGCGTAGCGTCCGCAATCCGCTGAGCCTCGTCCGCGTCGACACGGCCATCGCCCGCACGGCCGCGGGTTTCGGGATCGCGTTCTTCCTGCAGTCGATCCCGGCGATGATCGAACAGTTGCCGAACCTGCAGCCGGTCTGGTCGAGCGTCATCGTCACCGCGCTCGTCGTGTCGCTCGCTCTGACCGCCCTCGCCTCGGCGGTGCGCAAGCAGGTGCGCGCGGCCCACATCATGTTCGCGGTCATCTATCTCGTGGCGTTGGTGAGCTGGCCGTTCGCCGTCATCGATCCGGATCGCGCCACCCAGGACAGCTACTGGCTCTACTACCTGCTGACGATCGCGACGGCGATGGCGACGGTCGGCTTCCCGCTGCGTGTCGCCACGGCGTACCTGCTCCTCGCCCCGGCGATCTACTCGGTCATCCGCGTCATGCCCGCCGGTGGTGGCGTGACGTCGGTCCAGACGGCGCTCGACTCGGTCTACGCGGTCATCCTCGGCGGGGCGATCACGATCATCACGGCGATCCTGCGGACCGCCGCCTCGTCGGTGGACCGTGCCCAGGCGACCGCGCTCGACCGCTACGGTCACGCGGTCCGGCAGCACGCGATCGAGTCGGAGCGTGTGCAGGTCGACGCGATCGTGCACGACAGCGTCCTGACGACCTTCCTGTCGGCGGCCCGGGCCGAGACGCCGGAGGCGAAGGAGCTCGCGGCACGCATGGCCGGCAATGCGATCGGATACCTTCGGGACGCCGTCTCGGTGGCGCCTCCGAGCGAGGCCGACATCTCGATCGAGGTGCTCGCGAGCCGGATCGTCGATGCGGCGGGCGCGCTCTCGGAGCCGATCGAGATGGACGTCGAGGATGCGGTGGGCGGGCATGTGCCTGTCGCGGTCGCCGAGGCGATGTACTCCGCTGCGGTGCAGGCGATGGTCAACAGCCTGCAGCACGCCGGCCAGAACGTGGAGCGGTGGGCGCGCGTTCGTACCGAACGCGGTGGCGTCGTCGTGGAGGTGGGCGATCGCGGAGCCGGATTCGATGCCGCCCTCGTGCCGAACGAGCGTCTCGGCGTGCGGGTGTCGATCCTCGAGCGTGTGGCGAGCGTCGGCGGCGCTGCGGTCGTCGACACCGCCGTGGGAGAAGGCACCGTCGTGCTGCTGCAGTGGCCCATGCCTCCGACGGGCGGCTCGCGACCATGAAGATCGGTGTGCCTCGGGCGCTCATCGTCGCGCTCGCCGCCCTGTTCTCGGGGTACCACCTGCTCCTCGCGGGGTACTCGCTCCAGTTCCCGTACGCGTCTGATCCGGGCGCGGTCGTCGCGGGAATGATCATCTACGCGGTCGTGACTCTCACGGTGCTGCTGCCCGGGCGCGAGACCCGCATGCCGGTCTGGATGGCGGCGTTCTCACTCGGCGTCACGATCGCCCTGCCGCCGCTCGTCACGGCGGTACTCGACCCCATGCGTGAGGGTGGGAACGGCTACGCCACGTGGTACGTCGCCGCGGTCGGCACCCTGATGACCATCACGGCCGTGCGTCTGCGACCCGGATTCGCGTGGGCGGGGGTCATCTTCCTCGGCGTGCAGACGCTGTTCTGGGCCGGACCGCAGGCGCTTGCGACGATCGGCGTGATCGGCTCCGCGTCGTGGGTGGGTGTGGCGCATATCCTCACCAACACCCTGGCCAAGGCTGCGCGCGACTCCGAGCGGTTCGCGCTGGCGGAACGTGAGGCCACGGAGTGGCAGGCGGCGCAGGAGGCGCACCTCAATGAGCGGCAATACCGCTTGGGGCAGACGAGCATCACGGCGCTGCCGATGCTGCGCACCATCCGCTCCTCGGGGGGTGAGCTCACGGCCTCCCAACGCGCCGAGTGCCTCCACCTGGAGGCCGCGATCCGCGACGAGATCCGCGGGCGGCGTCTCCTCGACGACGCCGTGCGCGAGCAGGTGATGCTCGCGCGTCGTCGCGGCACCGTCGTGACGCTCCTCGATGAGGGGGGCATCGATGAGCTGTCCGAGGAGGACCGCGAGCGGGTGCTCGGGCGCCTGGCGCTCGCCTTGCGCGACACCACTGCCGACCGCGTGATCGCCCGGACCGTCCCGGAGGGGTCGGATGTCGCCGTCACGGTGGTCGGGCTGCGCACGGTCGACGATGAGTCGGTGACGTTGCTCGGTGGGGAGCCGGACGACGAGGTGGAGCTCTGGCTGGAGATCCCGCGGCAGGCGCCGGCGGCGGACTGATGGCGCCGGTCCGGCGCACGATCTGGATGCAGGTCTCCGGATATGAGTGAGGGGCCGGACGCTTGGCGCCCGGCCCCTCAACTATTCGAGTCAGGGCGACAACCCGAATATCGCCCTGACTCGCCCCCACATCATCGGCCTGCTTACCCTAGACGACCGGTGATGCTGTGTAACTCGATGAAGAGATACACCTGCTGAAACAAGTATGGTGATCTGCGCCCCGCCTATCAGTCGTCATTTAGGGGGACATTCGGGGTACAATTTCGGGTGACGACCAGGGATTACCGGGGAAGTTTGGCCCTTGGTAGGGGTACACGCAGCTTACCTCCTACGGAATCCGCTGTTTGTGAGCGCTCCCGCGACGGAATTCGTCGTGATCAGGAGGCCCAGGTGGTCCAGCTGCCCCGTTCCAGGGGCTGACGCAACCCTCGACGGTTGCGTTCCCACGCCGAGCGTCGACGCCCCGCCATTCGCTGCATGCCCGCGAACTCGTCGAGAGCGGCCTGCAGCACGGCGCTCGCGGCGGCGAGCTCCTCCGGGGTCGGATCGCCGCCCAGTACTCGCAGCGTCTGGTCGGGCTGTCGTTCCTCGCTCACAGCGGGATGTTCCCATGCTTCTTGGGCGGCATCGACGCGCGCTTGGTGCGCAGCGCCCGGAGGGCCTTTACGATCACGAGACGCGTCGCGCTCGGCTCGATGATTCCATCCAGCTCGCCGCGCTCCGCCGCCAGGAACGGCGACGCGACGTTGTAGGTGTACTCGTTGGCGAGGCGAGTGCGCACGGCGGCGACGTCCTCGCCGGCGGCCTCGGCGGCCTTCAACTCGTTGCGGTAGAGGATGTTGACCGCCCCTTGCCCGCCCATCACGGCGATCTCGGCGGTCGGCCATGCGTAGTTGAGGTCGGCGCCCAGCTGCTTCGATCCCATGACGATGTACGCGCCGCCGTAGGCCTTGCGCGTGATGACCGTCACGAGAGGCACGGTCGCTTCCGCGTAGGCGTAGAGCAGCTTCGCGCCGCGGCGGATGACGCCCGTCCACTCCTGGTCGGTGCCGGGGAGGTACCCGGGCACATCGACGAGCGTGATGATCGGGACCGAGAACGCGTCGCAGAATCGCACGAACCGCGCGGCCTTCTCGCCGGCCTCGATGTTGAGAGTCCCCGCCATCTGGCTCGGCTGGTTAGCGATGATGCCGACCGACCGGCCCTCGATGCGGGCGAAACCGATCACGATATTGGGTGCGAAGAGCGGTTGCACCTCGAGGAAGTCGCCCGCGTCGACGATGCGCTCGATGACGTCGAGCACGTCGTACGGCTGGTTCGGGGAGTCCGGGATGATCGTGTCGAGTCGGCGGTCGGAGTCGTTGACCTCGAGCTCGGTCTCGGATTCGTAGACCGGCAGCTCCGCCTGGTTGTTGTCGGGGAGGAACGAGACGAGCGCACGCGCGTAGTCGAGCGCGTCGTCCTCATCAGAGGCGAGGTAGTGCGCCACACCGCTCGTCTTGTTGTGCGTGAGGGCGCCGCCCAGCTCCTCGAATCCGACGTCCTCGCCGGTGACCGTCTTGATGACATCCGGACCGGTCACGAACATGTGCGAGGACTTGTCGACCATGATCACGAAGTCGGTGAGGGCCGGGGAGTAGACGGCGCCACCCGCGGCCGGTCCCATCACGATCGAGATCTGCGGGATCACGCCGGATGCGGCGGTGTTGAGGCGGAAGATCTCGCCGTACTTGCCGAGCGCGACGACACCTTCCTGGATGCGCGCACCGCCCGAGTCGAGCATGCCGATGATCGGCACCCCGGTCTTGAGCGCGAGCTCCATGACCTTGATGATCTTCTCGCCCGCCACTTCGCCGAGCGACCCGCCGAAGATCGTGAAGTCCTGCGCGTACACGGCGACCTGCCGACCATGGATGGTTCCCGTGCCCGTCACGACCGCGTCGCCATAGGGGCGGTTCTTCTCCATGCCGAAGGCGTGGGTGCGGTGCCGCACGAACTCGTCGAGCTCGACGAAGGAGCCCTGGTCGAGCAGCTGCTCGATGCGCTCGCGCGCGGTCTTCTTGCCCTTCGCGTGCTGCTTGGCGATGGCGGCCTCGCCGCTCGCGGTGACGGCCTCGTGGTAGCGCGCCTTCAGATCGGCGAGCTTGCCGGCAGTCGTCGAGAGCACGGGGTCGGGAGTGGCGTCAGTCACGCCGTTCAGCCTATCCGTGACCCTCCGGCCCGCGGCGTTGTGGATCGTCGACAAGTCCTGGGCCCCGCGCTTGGTCGGCTGCTCCGTTCCGCCGGCCGCCCAGCCGCCTCCGGACCCCCCAGACGGTGGTGCGCCAGATCGCCTCGGCGACGACGCCTCCCGACATCTTCGACGTGCCGGCGCGGCGCTCCCGGAAGGTGATGGGCACCTCGCGCACCGCCCACCCCGATTCGATCGTGCGGAGCGTGAGGTCGATCTGGAAGCAGTAGCCGCGGGAATCGACCACCTGGTGCGCGATGCGGTCGAGCACCGGGGCGCGGTAGGCCCGGTAGCCGGCGGTCACGTCGCGCACGGGGATCCCGAGCACGATGCGCGCGTACACGTTCGCCGTCTTGCTGAGTCGGCGCCGATAGGCGGGCCAGTCGACGAGGCGGCCGCCCTCGACCCAACGGGAGCCGATCACGAGACCGACGCCGGGCTCCTCGAGCACGGCGAGCATGCGCGGCAGCACCTCGGCCGGGTGGGAGCCGTCGGCATCGAACTCGACGACCACGTCGTATCCGTGATCGAGCGCCCACGCGAAGCCTGCGAGGTAGGCGCGCCCGAGGCCGTCTTTGGCCCCGCGATGCAGCACCTGCACCGCCTCGTCGGAGGCTGCGAGGCGGTCGGCGAGCTCGCCCGTGCCGTCCGGGCTCGCGTCGTCGACGACGAGGATGTCGGCCTCCGGTGCACTGCGGCGGAGGGCTTCGATCGTCGTCTCGAGGCTCTCGACCTCGTTGTAGGTCGGGGTCACCACGAGGACGCGCCCGGGCGGTCGGGCTCGCGCGGACGACATGAAGCTCATCCTAGGCTGACCGCCATGACCTTCGACCGGAGCCGCGAGGTGACCCCCGCCCTCTACGAGCTGCCGTCGTCGAGCTCCACCAACGGTGAGCTCGTGGCGCGTGCCGATCGGGAGGGATTGGGAGATCTCACCGTCCTGCTGACCCGCTACCAGAGCGCCGGACGCGGTCGCCTGGGCCGTTCGTGGAACGCGCCCCCCGGCGCGAGCGTCGCCGTCTCGGTGCTGCTGCGGCCGACACTCGCCGATGGCACGACCACGACTCCCGACCGTCTCGGATGGATTCCGGTGCTCGCGGGTGTGGCGATGACCGAGGCGGTCCGCAGCGTCTTGCCGGACGCGGAGGTCGGATTCAAGTGGCCCAACGACGTGCTCGTCGGCGGGCGCAAGATCTGCGGCGTCCTGGGCGAGATGCTGCCGTCGGGGAAGGGTGTCGTGATCGGTGCAGGCCTCAACACCCGCATGACGACAGACGAGCTCCCGGTGCCCACGGCGACCTCCCTCGCCATCGAGGGCGCATCGGTCGACGACGCTCTCGAGGATCTCGTGATCGCGACCTACCTCGAGGGCGTGCGGGCGCGGATCGCGCGCTATCTCGAGGTCGGCGCCGATGCGGACGCATCCGGGCTTCGGGCGCAGGCGCGTGCCGCCTGCCTGACTCTCGGGCGGCAGGTGCGCATCGAGCTGCCGGGGGGCGAGGAGCTACGGGCGACCGCGGTCGACCTGGACCCGGATGGTCGCCTCGTGGTCGCCGACGCGGAGGGGAACGCGCGGTCTGTCGCGGCCGGAGATGTGACCCACGTGCGTTAGAAAGTAGGCATGTCCGACCCGGCCTTCACCGACGCGCTCACGGGTGGCGCGTCGACGGTGCAGCCGGAAAGCGTCGTCGCGCGGCTCCGGTCGCACGGCCGCGTGCTGTTCTGGCCCTGTGTCGTGCTCATCGCGGATGCCGGTGCGGCGGGCTTCTTCGCCGGGTCCTTCGCGGAGCCGTGGCAGAACTGGGGCGTGCTGATCGCGGCGGCGCTCATCGCGATCCTGCTGGTGCTCTTCCCGCTCGTCGCCTGGCTCGGACGCAACTACACGATCACCACGCGTCGGATCGTGCTCCGGGGCGGGTTGTTCGTTCGCACCCGGCAGGAGCTCCTCCACAGCCGCGGATACGACATCACGGTGCGCAAGAACGGGCTGCAGGCGATCTTCGGCTCGGGCGACGTGATGATCAACACGGGCCTCGACCGGCCGGTCGTTCTCCGCGATGTCCCCGGGGCGACGCTCGTGCAGGCGACCCTCAACGACCTCATGGAGCACTCGATCAATCCGGTCGCGGCGCGCCGCCAACAGGAGCAGTCCCGTCCCCCGGACGAGACGACCGTGATCGGCGGTCGCTGAGCGGACGACAGGCGGACGTCGCGAAGGGCGGCGAACGCATAAAGTCGTGGGGTGAAGATCTCCGTTTTCGGTTGCGGATACCTGGGCGCCGTTCACGCTGCCTCCATGGCGAGCATCGGCCACGACGTCGTCGGCGTCGATGTGGATGCCGCCAAGATCGCCTCGCTCTCCGAGGGGAGGCCGCCGTTCTTCGAGCCCGGATTCGACGAGATCCTGCAGGCGGGCCTCGACAGCGGTCGGCTGACGTTCAGCACCGACGCCGCTGACGCGGCCGACGCCGAGGTGCACTTCATCGCCGTCGGCACGCCGCAGAGCGCCGACGGCTCCGCCGACCTGCGCTACGTGAACGCCGCGGTGGATGCCGTCCTCCCGCACCTCGCGGAGGGGGCGCTCATCGTCGGCAAGTCGACGGTCCCCGTCGGCACGGCGGCCGAGCTCGCGCCGCGGATCGACGCGGCGGGCGGGCGGCTCGCGTGGAACCCCGAGTTCCTGCGCGAGGGCTTCGCCGTGCAGGACACCCTGACCCCGGACCGGCTGGTCTATGGCGTCGCCGCGGGCGACGATGCCGCCGCGGCGAAGCTCGACGAGCTCTACGCCGACGTGCTCTCGCACGGGATGCCGCGGATCGTCACCGACCTCGCGACGGCCGAACTCGTGAAGGTCGCCGCCAACGCGTTCCTCGCCACCAAGATCTCGTTCATCAACTCGATGGCCGAGATCGCCGAGGGGGTCGGGGCGGACGTGACTCAGCTCGCCGACGCGATCGGGCACGACGCCCGCATCGGCCGCCGCTTCCTCAACGCCGGGGTCGGCTTCGGCGGCGGCTGCCTCCCGAAGGACATCCGCGCTTTCCAGGCGCGCGCCACCGAGCTCGGTTACGGCGACTCAGTCGCGTTCCTCGGCGAGGTCGACCGCATCAACCTCCGCCGCCGTGACCGGGTCGTCGACCTGGCCTCCGAGATGCTCGGTGGGGTCGAGGGGCGCCGGATCGCCGTGCTCGGCCTCGCGTTCAAGCCCGACTCGGATGACGTGCGCGATTCTCCCGCGCTCGACATCGCCAGCCGCCTCCGCGAGGCGGGGGCGCTCGTGACCGCGACCGATCCCCACGCGATCGAGACCGCCCGCCGCGTGCGTCCTGAGCTCGACTTCCGGCCCGACACCGACGACGCGCTCGCCGGCGCTGACCTCGTGATCCTCCTGACCGAGTGGCGCGAGTACCGCGACCTCGACCCGGAGACCGTGGCGGGGCTCGTGTCGGGCACGCGCGTCATCGACGGACGCAACGTCCTCGACGGTGCCGCCTATCGGGCCGCGGGCTGGGAGTACCGGGCGCTCGGACGGGGCTAACGCGACCCCGCGGAGACGCGGATCGCTCCCGTGTCGGACCCCGGTTCACCTGCCCGCGCGGACTCCGAGGCCGTGCCGTCGGCGGGGAACATCGGCGGCGAGGTGTCGCCCCGGTGCGGCGCGAACACCCACAGCCGGTAGAAGCTGAACCGGAAGAGGGTGCCCAGCGCCAGCCCGACGACGTTGGTCGCGATGTTGTCGGCGAGGATGCTCGTGAACCCCAACAGGTAGTGCGAGACCCAGAGCGACGCGAGACCGATCGCCATCCCGCCGAGGCTCACCACCAGGAACTCGGCGAACTCACGCCACAGCTGGCGCCCGCGATGCTCGCGGAAGGTCCAGTAGCGGTTGCCGATCCAGTTGGCGATGATCGCGAGCGCTGTCGAGATCGCCTTCGCGATGACGGGACCCTCGTGCAGCTGCTCGGGGCTCAGCACCGTCAAGCGCAGCAGGTTGAAGACACCGAAGTCGATCACCAGTCCGACGAGCCCGACGACACCGAAACGCGTGAACTGGGTGATGAGCTTCCGCATGCGTCCTGCCTCGCCCCGTCAGGCATCTAGGGTCGTAGAGGCGGCAGTCTAGCCGCCGACGACGAGACGACGATGTGAGGTTCCCTGTGAGGGTCGGTGTGATCGGCGGCGGGCAGCTCGCGCGGATGATGATTCCTCCCGCGGTGGCGCTCGGCATCGAACTGCGCGTGCTCGCGGAGGTGGACGGCAGCTCGGCAGGCCTCGCCGCGACCGCTGTGGGCGACTATCGCGACGAGGCGACCGTGCTCGCCTTCGCCGCCGACGTCGACGTCGTCACCTTCGACCACGAGCACGTCCCGCCGCACGTCCTCGAGGCGCTCGTCTCCGCGGGAGTCGCCGTGCATCCGGGGCCCCACGCCCTCGCGGTCGCCCAGGACAAGCTCGTCATGCGCGAACGACTCGCTGCCATCGGCGCGCCCGTACCCGGGTTCGCGCGCATCCGCGACTCGCGTGAGCTCGCCGCGTTCCTCGACGACCACGGCGGCGTCGCCGTGGTCAAGACGCCGCGCGGCGGATACGACGGCAAGGGCGTGCGTGTCGTGCGCGACGAGCACGCCGCCGACGACTGGCTCGAGACCGCGGGGGAGGAGGGGCTTCTCGTCGAGGAGTTCGTCCCGTTCCGCCGAGAGCTCGCGCAGCTCGTCGCACGCCGACCCTCCGGCGACATCGCCGCCTGGCCCCTCGTCGAGACGGTGCAGCGCGACGGCGTGTGCGCCGAGGTGTTCGCTCCCGCGCCGCGCGCGGGCTCTCTCGTCGCGGAGGCGCGGGCGCTCGCCGAGCGCATTGCGACCGAGCTCGATGTGACCGGCGTGCTCGCTGTCGAGCTGTTCGAGACCGAAGACGGCCGACTGCTCGTCAACGAGCTCGCGATGCGCCCGCACAACACGGGTCACTGGAGCATCGATGGCGCGATCACCAGCCAGTTCGAGCAGCACCTCCGTGCTGTGCTCGACCTGCCGCTGGGCGACACGTCGATGCTCGCGCCCGTGAGCGTCATGGTCAATGTGCTCGGCGGACCGGCGGGGGAGCGGATGCCCGATCGATACCGTGCTGCGATGGCCGATCGCCCCGAGGCGAAGCTGCACTCCTACGGCAAGGAGTCCCGGCCCGGCCGCAAGGTGGGGCACGTCACCGTGACCGGCGACGAGCTCGACGACGTCGTGGCGCGCGCGCGTGCCGCGGCGGCTTTCTTCCAGAACTGACCCGTAGCATGACGGGGTGACCCAGCACCCCCTCGTCGGCATCGTCATGGGATCCGACTCCGACTGGCCGGTCATGCAGGATGCTCGAGCCGCGCTCGAGGAGTTCGGCATTCCGCACGAGGTCGAGGTCGTCTCCGCACACCGAACCCCGCGCGGGATGATCGACTACGGCACCGCCGCCGCGGGTCGTGGTCTCCGCGTCATCATCGCGGGAGCCGGCGGCGCGGCGCATCTGCCCGGAATGCTCGCCTCGGTCACGACGCTTCCCGTGATCGGCGTTCCCGTACCGCTCGCGCGCCTCGACGGTCTCGACTCCCTGCTCTCCATCGTGCAGATGCCGGCCGGGATCCCCGTCGCCACGGTCTCGATCGGCGGGGCACGCAATGCCGGGTTGCTCGCCGCCCGCATCATCGGCGCCGGCGACCCGGACCTCACGCAGCGTCTCGCCGCCTACGCCGAGAGCCTCGAACAGCTCGTGGCCGAGAAGAACGCCGCGTTGCAGCAGAAACTTCGATGACGTCGGTCCTCCGCCATCCCGACCGCGGCGATCGGGCTTTCATGACCAAGCGCGCCTGGTGGCTCGTGGGGTTGAACATCCTCGTTCCGGGATCCGCGCAGGTACTCGCCGGGAGTCGACGCGCCGGGCGGTTCGGGCTCGGTGCGACCCTCGTGCTCTGGGTGCTGGTCGTCGTCGGCATCGTGATGGCGATCGTCGCCCGGGGCACGCTCATCTCGATCTTCACCAACACGATCGTGCTGTCGGTGCTCGTCGTCGCGTTGCTGTTCTATGCCGTGCTCTGGCTGAGTCTCACCCTCGACACCCTCCGGCTCATCCGGCTCGTCCGGGTGGCGCCGTCCGCTCGCGGATTCGTCGCCGGGCTCTCGGTGGTCGCGCTTGCTCTCGTCTCGGGGACGGCGGCCTATGGGGCGGTGTCGGTCACCGCAGGCATCGGCCTGCTCGACAGCGTCTTCGCCGAGCGCGCGTCCGAGCCGCCCATCGACGGCCGCTACAACATCCTGCTGCTCGGCGGCGACGCCGGTCCCGACCGCGACGGCCTCCGGCCCGACTCCATCTCGGTTGCGAGCGTCGACGCCGAGACCGGAGAGGTGGTGCTTCTCGGAGTGCCGCGCAACCTCGAGCAGGTGCCGTTCTCCGACGGCTCGCCGCTCTACACGCGATTCCCGGACGGGTACGACTGCGGCAGCAACTGCCTCATCGACTACCTCTACAGCTACGCCACCGTCTTCCACCCCGAGCTCTATCCGGATGCGGAGGATCAGAACTCGAACCCCGGCATCGAGGCGATGCGCGATGCCGTCGAAGGTGTTCTCGGCATCACCCTGCAGTACTACGTGCTCATCGACATGCAGGGCTTCGCGGACCTCATCGATGCGCTGGGGGGGATCGACATCACTGTCGAGGATCGGGTGCCGATCGGTGCCAACGAGAACCTCGACGGCACGCACGCCGAGCCGGTGGGCTACATCGAGGCCGGCGAACAGCACATGGACGGGCGTCGAGCGCTCGCCTACGCGAGGTCCCGCTACGCGACCACCGACTACGCCCGCATGGAGCGGCAGCGGCAGGTGCAGGAGGCGATCCTCGCCCAGGCGAGCCCCGCGAACGTGCTCACCCACTTCACCGATATCGCGCGCGCCGGCGCGCAGGTGGTACGCACTGATATCCCGAAGCAGATGCTGTCGTACTTCGTGCAACTCGGCGAGAAGTCGCAGGACCACGAGGTGGTCTCGCACGACTTCGTGCCTCCGGAGATCGATCCGGAGGATCCCGACTACGAGCTCATCCGCCAGACGGTGCAGGACCTGATCGCCCCGAAGGACGAGGGATAGCCGGTCCTGTCGGTTCGCCGAGCCTCAGAGGTCGGCGTGCAGCTGCCACACCTTCTCGGCCGAGTCGCGCCAGCTGAAGCCACGTGTGCGATCGCGGCCCTCGATGCCGAGCCTGCGGGCGAGATCCGGATTGTCGAGAACGCGACGCAGGCCCTCGGCGAGCCGCTCCGGGTATCCCTCGGGCTCGTCGCGCTCCACCGTGATCCCGGCGCCGCCGGCGACCTCCACGAGAGCGGGGGCGTCGGAGTGGACGACCGGTGTCTCGAGGCTGAACGCCTCGAGGATGGGGAGTCCGAACCCCTCGGCGAGGCTCGGGACGGCGACGACCTCGGCGGCCGCGAGAGCCACGGCGAGATCCTCGTCGCTCAGTCGGCCGAGCGCGTGGACGCGGCCCGCCACTCCGGCTTCCTCGGCGACGCCGGCGACGTCGACGTCGCCCCAGCCCGCGGGGCCGACGATCGCGAGTTCGACGTCGCTCGGCAGGTGGCGCATCGCCTGGATGAGAGCGGGGATGCCCTTCCGTGGCTCGAGGGTGCCGACGCTCAGCACGAAGCGGCGGGGGAGGTCGAGCGCGTCCGCGCGCTCTTCCGCATCCTGGGGAAGGTGGAGTCTCGAGCCCACCGCCCCACCGATCACGCGGATCCGCTCGCCGAGGTCGAGAACCTCTCCGAGCTCGTCCGCCACCGCGTGCGTGGGCACGACCACGGCGTCGGCGAAGCGCTCCGCACGACGGCCCATCGCACGGTGCCACGCGGCGCCGTGGGAGGTGAGGGTTTCCGGATGCGTCCACGGGATCGCGTCGTGGATCGTCACCACGGTCTGCCGGCCCGGCGAGTGCACGCGGTCATGGGCGGTGAGCGGCGCCATGATGCTCATGGCGTGCACCATGCCGCGCGCCGTGCCGCCGATGAAGCCGCGCTGCCAGGCGAGCGCGAGTGTCCGGTGATCGAGCGCCGACTTCTCGAGCCGCGCGAGCCCGGGTAGACGCTCGAGCAATTCGGCGTAGCGCTCCTCGGGGGAGGCGGGCACGAAGCCGACGACATCGACGCCCGGCGGGGCGGTCTCGATCATGCGTCGCCCGAGCTCTTCGGCGTACCGCCCGATGCCTCCGGGTATCGGGGCAACCAGCTGGTCGAGGATGACGCGCAGCTCGGTCATGCGACGAACTCCGGCATCGCCTCGTGGAGGGCCTCGCGCCACGGCCGCAGCGCAGGCACGCCCGCGCGGTCCCAGGCGGAGTGCCCGAGCACCGAGTACGACGGGCGGGGTGCGGGCCGCGCGAACGCGCCGGAGTCGGTGGGGTGCACGCGCTCGGGGTCGTGGCCGGCCTCCGCGAACACGGCCCGTGCCAGGTCGAACCAGCTCGCCTCGCCCGCGTTCGTGCCGTGGTAGACCCCGGCGGGGAGGTCGCGGTCGAGCAGCAGCGCGATCTGCCGCGCGAGGTCGATCGCCGACGTCGGCTGCCCGCGCTGGTCGTCGACGACGTCGACGGTGTCGCGTTCGCCGGCGAGACGCAGCATCGTGCGCACGAAGTTGGCGCCACCCGGGCCGTACAGCCATGCGGTGCGGACGATGTGGGCGCCCGGGTGCACGGCGGTGACGAGTCGTTCGCCCGCGGCCTTCGTGCGGCCGTAGGCGCCGAGCGGGGCGAGCGGCGCGTCCTCGGCGTATGGCGAGCTCGCGTCGCCCGCGAACACATAGTCGGTGGAGACCTGGACGAATCGAGCACCGACCTCGGCAGCGGCACGCGCGAGGTTCTCGGCCCCCGTGGCGTTGACGGCGTAGGCGTCGTCCTCGTACTCCTCCGCGTCGTCCACCGCGGTGAACGCTGCGGCGTTCACGACTGTGCCGATGCCACGCATGGCTTCACGGACGGCGTCCGCGTCGGTGATGTCGAGCTCGTGGCGACCGAGCGCGCGCACCTCGCGGCCCTCGAAGGCGCGCCGAAGCTCGCGGCCGAGCATGCCGTCCGCACCCGTCACGAGGTAGACCCCCGTCATGCGTGCCCGGCCCGCCGGTACTTGGCCTCGGTCGCTTCTTTCTGCGGGGCCCACCACGGCTCGTTGTCGCGGTACCAGTCGATCGTCGCGGCGAGACCCTCGGTGAAGTCCGAGTACCGCGGACGCCAGCCGAGCTCGGCGCGGAGCTTCGAGGAGTCGATTGCGTAGCGGAGGTCGTGCCCCGCGCGGTCGGTGACGTGATCGTACGCATCGCTCGGCTGCCCGAGCTCGGTGAGGATCAACTCGACGACCTCGCGATTGCTCTTCTCGCCGTCCGCGCCGATCAGGTAGGTCTCGCCCACTCGACCCCCGTCGAGGATCGCGAGGACGGCGGCCGAGTGATCGTCGGCGTGGATCCAGTCGCGCACGTTCTCGCCCCGGCCGTAGAGCTTGGGGCGCTCGCCGCGCAGCACGTTCGTGATCTGTCGGGGGATGAACTTCTCCACGTGCTGGTACGGCCCGTAGTTGTTCGAGCAGTTCGAGATGGTCGCGCGGACGCCGAAGGAGCGGACCCAGGCCCGCACGAGCAGGTCGCTACCCGCCTTCGTCGAGGAGTAGGGGCTCGACGGGTTGTAGGGCGTCGACTCGGTGAAACGCTCCGGGTCGTCGAGCTCGAGGTCGCCGTAGACCTCGTCGGTCGAGATGTGGTGGAAGCGGATCTCGTGGCGCCGGGCCGCTTCGAGCAAGGTGTAGGTGCCCACGATGTTCGTGTCGAGGAACGGGCGCGGGTCGGCGAGGGAGTTGTCGTTGTGGCTCTCAGCCGCGAAGTGCACGACGGCGTCGTGCGATCCGAAGAGCTCGTCGACGAGAGCGGCGTCGGCGATGTCGCCGCGGACGAACGCGACTCGGTCATCGGGCAGCCCGTCCAGCGAGGCGAGATTGCCGGCGTAGGTGAGCTTGTCGAGCACCGTGATTCGGTGATCCGTGTTGTCGACGAGGTGGTGCACGAAGTTGGAGCCGATGAACCCGGCTCCGCCGGTGACGAGGACGCGCACCCTGCGATCCTAGCGTCGCCCCTAGGATGACACCCATGCGCGCGACAGCCCTCGACGTCCCGCACGCGGTCCTCATCGAACCCGTCGTGCATCGCGATGCCCGGGGCGAGTTCCTCGAATGGTTCCGGGCCGACCGGCTCGCCGAGGCGACCGGCCGCTCGTTCGAGCTGCTGCAGGCGAACCTCTCGGTGTCGTCGCGCGGGACGGTGCGCGGCGTGCATTTCGCGGATGTGCCCCGCGGCCAGGCGAAGTATGTGACCGTCGTCGCGGGGTCGATCGTCGACATCCTCGTCGACCTGCGCGTGGGGTCGCCGGAGTTCGGCCGCTCGGTCGCGGTGGAGCTCGACTCGCGTGAGCATCGCGCCCTGTTCGTGCCGGAAGGCGTCGGGCATCTCTTCGCGGTGACGAGCGACGAGGCGACCGTCTGCTATCTCGCGACCGATGTCTACAAGCCCGAGAGCGAGCACACCGTGAGCCCCTTCGACCCCGAGTTGGCCCTCGCGATCCCGGATCCCGCATCCGCCGTGCTCTCGACCCGCGACGCCGAGGCGCCGATGCTCGCCGAGGCGCGCGAGCGCGGGCTTCTCCCCGACTGGGAGGCGTGCCTCGCGAGGTACGCCGAGGCGGCGACGGGGGCGGCGGCGTGAAGGGCATCATCCTCGCCGGAGGATCCGGCACCCGACTGCACCCGATCACGCGCGGCATCTCGAAGCAGCTCATGCCGGTCTACGACAAGCCGATGGTCTACTACCCGCTGTCGACGCTCATGGCAGCGGGCATCCGCGAGATCCTGGTGATCTCGACTCCGGAAGACAGCCCGAACTTCGAACGCCTGCTCGGCGACGGGTCGCAGCTCGGCATCGAGCTCTCCTACGCCGTGCAGCCTCGTCCGGAGGGGCTTGCGCAGGCATTCCTCATCGGTGCCGACTTCCTCGCGGGGGAGGGGGCGGCCCTCGCGCTCGGCGACAACATCTTCCACGGAGCAGGATTCGATCAGGCGCTCAGCGGCAGCGCCGCGGTCGACGGCGGGCTCGTGTTCGCCTATCCGGTCGCGGACTCACGTGCCTACGGCGTCGTCGAGTTCGACGCCGACGGGCGTGCGATCAGCATCGAGGAGAAGCCGTCGCATCCGAAGAGCGACTACGCGATCCCCGGCCTCTACTTCTATGGCGCGGATGTGGTCGAGATCGCCCGCGACATCCGCCCGAGCGCGCGCGGCGAGCTCGAGATCAGCGAGGTGAACGCCGCCTACCTCGCCGAGGGGCGCCTGCAGGTGCGGGCCCTCGATCGTGGCACCGTGTGGCTCGACACCGGGACGATCGACTCGATGGTCGCGGCCACGGAGTTCGTGCGTGTCATGGAGCAGCGCACGGGTGTGAAGATCGGCTGCATCGAAGAGGTCGCCTGGCGCCAGGGCTGGATCGACGACGCAGAGCTCGAACGCCACGCGGACGCGCTCGCGAAGAGCGGATACGGCGACTACCTGAGGGGTCTGCGGCGCGCCTGAGTCGCCTCGTTGGGCGAGCCTGACCGCGTGCTACTCTCACGCGAGTGGAGAGCACGGAGGTCACCCCGGAACTCATCGTCCGGGCCATTCTCGAGATCGGATTCCTGCTTCTCGTCATCGGGTATCTGCTCGCTGCGACCGACTTCCGACGACGGCTCGCGCCGTTGGGTGCGGGCGCCGTCGCGACGCTGCTGATCTTCCTCGGGGCGTGGGGCGCGATCCAGGCGATCGATCGCTGGCAATACGACTACCCGCAGGCCGTCTCGTTCATCCCCTTCACCCGGTTCGCGATGTACCAGGCGCAACTGAAGGAGTCGGTGTCCGAGAGCTATTCCTGGCAGGCGGAGCTCACCGACGGAAGTACACGCGAGGTCAACATCGCCGACGAGTTCTCCACGATCGGACTGCCACCGCTCTCGACCAGGATGCGGGTGCTTCTCGGGTGGATGGAAGACGAGGGCACTCCGGAGCAGCGCGCCGACGCCGAGCGTGAGCTCGAGCTCTACGCCGAGGGACTCCTCGCATCCTTGGAGGCCGACGGCGTCGAGGTGTCGAGCCTGTCGTTCGCGCGGGTCACCGGCACACCGGGTGACGAGAACGTCGAGGAGCTCGACTCCTGGAACATCGAGGAGCTGACCCGATGACCTCCTTCCGCAGCTGGGTGACCACGGTCCGCCTGCACCGCGGCGCGACGGCGCAGTCGCTCGCTCTCGCGCGCATCCTCGTGTTCGGCATCTGGACCGTGTTCGTGCTCGTCGATCCGCTCCATCAGCTGAGCCGCCTGCCGGTCGAGCTCTTCCACACCTACGGCGTTTTCCGGCTCCTGCCCGACAGTCTGTGGGTGGCCATGCTGACGCCCACGGGGCTGCTCGGCATGAAGCTGGTGTTCCTCACCGTGCTCGCATGGGCGATGATCGGATTCCGCGGTGCGCGGGTCGCAGGCATCGCCGCGCTCGTCGTCGGGCTCGTGTACCTGCAGCTGAAGAAGGGCTTCGGCGGCCACTGGGATCACCGCGAGCTGACGCTCGTCTACGTGCATGCGATCATGCTGCTCACCCCGGCCTGGGACGCCTTCGCCGCCCACCGTCGCCCGCGACCCGCTCGTCGCCCGGGCGTCTACGGCGCCTCCCTCGTCGCGATGTCGTTCATCGTCATCGTGCAGTACCTCTTCATCGGAACCGCGCGGACCTTCATCGGCGGTCCCGGTGTGTTCATGAACGGCACCCTGCAGCAGTGGGTCGAGAACAGGAACCTGCGCCCCAACCCCTTCGGGTTCGACATCGGTACGTGGTTCCTTGCGCCGTTCTGGTCGGTGCCGCTCGACCTGCTGTTCCTCGGGGGGACGGTCCTCGAGTTCGTCTCGGTCGCGCTGCTGTTCCTCAAGCCGGGTTGGATCAAGGTGCTCGTGGCGATCGGCCTCGTGGTCTTCCACGCGTCGATCTTCCTCATGATGAACGTCGCGTTCCCCGAGAACATGGTGCTCGTGCTGCTGTTCTTCGACCTTGCATGGCCCCTGCGCCGACTGCGTCGCGGTCACGACTCCGACGGCGTGCTGGTGTACGACGCCGAGAACCCGGTCGCTCGGGCGGTGGTCCGGCGTGCCTACGCGCGTGATCTCGACGGCCGGATGCGGTTCGCTTCGTTCGGTAGCGCGCCGGCATCGACGCTCGCCCTCGGCGACGCGTCGGCGGCGGATGGGGTTGCCTTCGTCTCCGACGACGGCGTGGCGCGGGGTCAAGCCGCCGTCACCGAGACCTACTTCCGGATGCCCGGCTGGGCGCTATTCGGCTGGCTGCGAGCTCGCCTCGTGGACGGCTCTCGACCGCTGCCCGCGCAACGCGGTGCCGCCGCCGAATGGTTCGTCGGCCCAGTCACGGACCCGGAACCGGCACTGCCGCACGGCGACCGCGTGCTGTCCTGACCGCCCGCGGCGTCAGTCGCCGAGCTCCGGCATCTGCGTGATGCCGAACTCGTGCCGGAGCGCGCTTCGTGCGGCGTACCACCCGCACATGCCGTGCACGGCGGTTCCGGGTGGGGTCGACGACGAGCTGAGGTAGATCCCGCGGGCGGGGGTGCGCCAGGGGTCGGTCGAAAGCACGGGCCGCCGGATCAGCTGGGGGATCGTGACCGCTCCCGCAGAGATGTCGCCCCCCACGTAGTTCGGGTTGTACGCCTCGAGTTCGGATGCGCTGACCGCGCGGTGGTCGAGGATCACCTCGCGGAAGCCGGGTGCGAAGCGCTCGATGCGGTTGATGACCGCCTCGGCGGGATCCTCGGTGGAGCCCGCCGGCACGTGGGTGTACGCCCACAGCACGTGCCGCCCGTCGGGCGCACGCGTCGGGTCCACGCGAGACGGCTGCGAGATGAGGAGGTACGGGTTCTCGGGATGCCGCCCATCCGCGACGGCGCCCTCCGCCGCCTGGATCTCGGCGCGCGTTCCCCCGGCATGGATCGAGCCGGCTTCGGCGAGCGCGGGGTTCGTCCACGGTACGGGGGCCGATAGGGCGAAGTCGACCTTCGCCACGGCGTCTCCGTAGCGGAAGCGGCCCAGCGCGCGACGGTAGCGGTCCGGAAGCCGGTCGCCCGCGATCCGGTCGAGAGCGCGGGGCGTCACATCGAGCAGCACGGCGCGCGCGGTCGGCAGCGAATCGAGCGAGTCCACCTCGTGATCCACCACGATCTCGCCCCCGTGCGCGACGAGGTCGGACGCCAGCGCATCGATGATCGCCTGGCTGCCCCCACGCGGAATCGGCCATCCCCGCGCATGCCCATGGGCCGCGAGCATGAGACCGGCGCCAGCCGTTGAGAGCCGCGGCATGCGACCGATCGAGTGGGCGTTGACGCCCGCGAGGAGCGCCGGTGCGACGTCCTCGCGGAAGCGCAGCCCCCAGGCGGGTGTGCCCTGTTCCAGCACGCGCAGGCCGAATCGGAGCGCCGTCACCGGGTCGCGGGGGATCCGCAGAAGTTGGGATCCGGTGAAATCGGTGACCCCGTCGATGTGGTCGACGAGGGGCTTCATGAGCGAGCGCCAAGCCGCGCCGTCGCGTCCGAGGCCCTCGACCGTCCGCTCGAGGTCGTGGTACGCGACCCCCGCGCGACCGTCGTGCATCGCTTGGGCATACGAGATCTCGGGAATGACGAAGTCGACCTTCTCGCGCAGGCCCCAGGCCCGGAAGAACGGCGAGGCGAGGGCCGCGGGATGCACCGCGGAGCAGATGTCGTGGTGGAAGCCGGGGAGCGTGACCTCGGCCGTGCGCGCGCCGCCACCGATCGTCGGATTGCGTTCGTACACGCGCACGGACAGCCCCGCCCGAGCGAGGGTGACCGCGGCCGCGAGGCCGTTCGGCCCGGAGCCCACGACGATCGCGTCGAACTGCGGCATGCGGCGGCCTCCTCGGGGCGAACGGTGCAGCTCGACCCTATCCGTCGGCGGTGCGGAGGGTCCGCTCGGCGCGTCGGACGGCGACACGCATTCAGTTCGATGCGGTCATCTGCATCTGCCCAGGAAGTTTGCGTACTCTGCTTTTTCGTGGTTCAGCAGACGACGTTCCGACCGGAGATTCAGGCGCTCCGCGCTATCGCGGTCACTGCCGTCGTTCTCTTCCACCTGTGGCCGAACCGTGTGACGGGCGGCTACGTCGGAGTCGACGTGTTCTTCGTGATCTCGGGTTTCCTCATCACGAGCCACCTGCTGCGCGAAGCGGACTCGTCGGGCACCATCTCGCTCTCGCGCTTCTACGCCCGCCGCATCCGTCGACTGCTGCCGGCCGCATTCCTCGTGCTCGCGTTCGTCGTCGCGGGTGTGCTGCTCCTCGCCCCGGAGAGCGACTGGCCGTACTTCCTCGGCGGGGTGGTAGCGAGCGCGCTCTACGTCGCCAACTGGTTCATCGCCGTGAACGCGGTCGACTACTTCGCGACCGACAACGCGGCCTCGCCGATCCAGCACTATTGGTCGCTGTCGGTCGAGGAGCAGTTCTACCTCGTCTGGCCGTTGCTGATCCTGCTCGCGGTCGCCCTCACACGAAAGAGGCCCCGTGCTCGTCGCTGGGTGCTCCTCGGGGTGTTCGGGGCGATCTTCGTCGGCTGTCTGACGTATTCCATCGTCGCGACTCCCGTGAATCAGGAGTTCGTCTACTTCGCCACTCCCGCGCACGCATGGGAGTTCGCGCTCGGTGGCCTGCTCGCGTTCGCCATGACCACGCTGCGCACGGTGCGCTGGGACAGCATGCACGGGCTGCGCGCGGCAGTCCAGATCATCGGCCTCGTGCTCATCGCCGTACCCGTGTTCGTCTTCGACGCCGACACGATCTTCCCGGGGTGGATCGCCCTGATCCCCGTGCTCGGAACGGCCGCGGTCATCGCCGCCGGCGTTCCCGAGGTGCGATGGTCCCCGGTGCGCGTGATGTCGCTGCGGCCGGTCCAGTTCGTCGGCGACATCTCCTACGCGGTCTATCTGTGGCACTGGCCGCTCATCGTGTTCGGGCCGTTGCTGTTGCTTCGCCCCCTGACCTTCGTCGACAAGTTCGTCATCATCGTGCTGATGGTGGTGCTCTCGTGGGCGACGAGGCGCTTCGTCGAGGTCCCCGTGATCGGGGCGCCGGCATGGCGTCCCCGACGCGTCAGCTACGTGGCGGCTCTCGCAGCGACGGCGGCCCTGGTAGCCGGGTCGGTGGTTCCGTTGACCCTGCTCGACCAGCGTGCGCAGGCGGTTCAGGAGGACATCACCGAGCGGGCGGAGACCGGTGACGCGTGTCTCGGGGCCTCCGCGATCGAGTCCGAGGGATGCAAGTACCGCCTGTCGATCGATCCGGCGATCGGCATCAGCGACGCGAGCCTCGCCGCCGACGACCTGAACGGGGTGACTGCCGACGACGGTGCTCGGATCGCGTCGCGCTGCACGGTGGGCCCATTCGAGTCCGAGGAATGCGTGACCGGTCCCTCCGACCCGTCGGGAGTCGTGGCACTCGTCGGAGACTCGCATGCGCAGGCGCTCGAGCCGGGGGTCGAGTTCACGACGACCGAGCGAGACTGGCAGGTGCGCTCCTACACCCGTCGATCGTGTCCCGCCGTGATCTCCGACTGGGTCGCACCGAAGGCGGTGTCGTACAAAGAGAACCAGCCGGAGTGCCGCGCATGGCGAGCGGATGTGGTGCAGAAGATCGCGGATGACCCGAGCATCGACGTCGTGGTCGTCTCGAGCTTCGGCCGTCGGTATGGAGCCGGATCGTCCGAACACCTCGAAGACGCCGCCCAGGCGATGAGTGACACCTGGAAGGTCTGGGTCGATGCGGGCAAGCAGGTGGTCGTGGTCGGCGATCTGCCGACGACCCGGACGGATGTCGAGACCTGCGTGGAGGAGCCCGATCCGGCGATGGCGTGCTCCCGCCCGCGCCAGGACGCGATGCAGCTCGAGCCGCTCACACTCTCGGTGGCGCTCTCGCACTCCCGCGACGTGACGCTCCTCGATCTGAGCGACGGAGTGTGCGATGCCGAGCGCTGCTATGCGGCCGTGGGAGGTCTGCTCGTCTACGAGGACTGGCACCATCTCACCCCCGCTTTCGCTCGCTCGCTGGCGCCGTTGATGCTGCCGGAGCTCGACCGTGCCATGAGACGTGCGGGAGTCCCGACCGGGCAGGCCGCCGCGGGGCAGTAGAATCGACCCTTGGTCGACGCCTCTCGCTCCCAGGATCGGTAAAGAACCCCGTGCTCAAACGCCTCTCGCCGCGTGCCCGCAAGGTGCTGCGCTACTCCATCACCGCTGTCGTGCTGGTCGTCGTCGGCGTGTTCTTCGCGCAGGCCCTGATCGCCAACTGGGGCGAGGTCCAGGCCGCGAACCTCGGCTTCGACCCCCGCATGATCGTCGCGACCCTCCTGTTCGCGCTCGCAGTGCCGCTGTCGGGCATCCTCTGGGGCCGCATGGTCAACCGCCTGAGCGACGGACCGCGTGCGGGGATCGCCGAGTCGATCGCGGTCCACTGCGCGTCGTGGCTGCTGAAGTACGTGCCCGGCCAGGTCGGATCGCTCGTGAACAAGGTGGTGTGGGGTCAGCGCAAGGGTCTCAGCCGCACGCTCATCGCGATCACGTTCGTCTACGAGAACGTCTTCCTCGTGATCGCGGCGACCGTCCCGAGCGTCGTGATCCTCGCCCTCGCCCTCGGGCTTGAGGTATTCGGCGACAACCTCGGCACGCTCGCGCTGCCGCTCATCGCGCTCGTCCCGCTGCTGCTGATCTCGAATCGCCGGGTGTTCCGCTTCATGCTCGCGCCGCTCGTGAAGCGGGTGCTCAAGCAGGAGCTTCCTGACAGCTACTTCCTCTCCAGCCCCGCGACGCTGGCCTACCAGCTCGGGTACGTCGTCCCGCGGCTCATGAACGGCGTTGGCTTCGTGTTCGTGGTCGTCTCGATCGTCGATGTCGATCCGTCGGCCTGGCTGCCGCTCGCCGCGGCGTACATGCTCGCGGGTGCGGCGGGCCTGCTTGCGGTCTTCGTGCCCAGCGGGCTGGGAGTGCGCGAGGCGGTGATCGTGCTGTTCGCCAGTCAGTACATGTCGCTCGGCGCGGCGATCCTCACCTCGCTTCTCGCCCGCCTGCTGAGCACCCTCGGCGACGGGATCGTCGCTCTGATCTATGCGGGGCTGCGGTTCTCGCTGCCCCGCGCCCCCCAGGAGGCCGTCTCATGACCACGACCCCGCACGTCGCCATCATCGGGTCCGCCCTCTCGGGCAACAAGGGCGCGTCCGCGATGCTCGAGAGCTCGATCCAGACGCTCGGCGAACGCCTTCCGGGGGTGCGTTTCACGCTCTTCTCGATGTACCCGACGGAGGACCGTCGTCAGAACCGGTACGAGAACCTCGACATCGTCGCGGCCACACCGCGCAAGCTCGGCGTGACGATCAACACCCTCGCGCTGCTCTACCGGATCCTGCCGCCGCTGCGCGGACTCATCCGCCGTCGGTCGGCCGCGATCCGTGCGCTCACGTCGAGCCAGGTGCTGCTCGACCAGGGCGGAATCACGTTCACCGATGGCCGTGAGAAGTTCCTGCTCTACAACGTCGCCTCGATCCTGCCCGCGATCAACACCAAGACACCGGTCTTCAAGTGCGCCCAGGCGGTCGGCCCGTTCCGAAACCCCATCAACCGGACCGCCGCGAAGGTCTACCTGCCGAAGGCTCAGACCCTCGTCACGCGCGGCCGGATCACGCACGAGTACGCCGAGGGTCTCGGTCTCACGAACCTCTACGCGGGCGCGGACTACGCCTTCTCGCTCGAGCTCGACGGAACGGAGGAGCAGACGGCGGCTGCCGCCTTCGACCTCGGCTTCTTCGATGACGGGGTGGTTGTGGGGCTCTCGCCGAGTGTCGTGCTCCAGAAGAAGGTCGACGCTCGCGGAGGCGACTACGCGGGCCAGATGGTCGCGTTCATCGACGCGATGACCGCGTCGGGTCGCAAGGTGCTCCTCGTGCCGCACAGCGTGCGCACGGGCACCGACAAGACCCACAACAATGACCTGCCGCTGTGCCGCGAGATCTTCTCGCGGGCCGCCCAGCCCGAGAAGGTGCTGTTCCTCGATCGCGAGCTCGACTCCCAGGTTCTCCGCTACCTGATCGGACGCTGCGACTACTTCGTCGCAAGCCGGTTCCACGCGATGGTGTCGTCTCTCGCGATGGCGGTGCCGACCCTCGTGATCGGCTGGAGCCACAAGTACGAAGAGGTGCTCGAGATGTTCGGCGCTTCCGAGTGGGCCTTCGGGCACGACAAGCTCGAAACGGCGTACCTGCTCGAGAGGTTCGAGGCACTCGCCGCGCAGGGCGACGCGGTGCGGGCGCAGCTGCAGAGCAAGCTGCCCGAGGTGAAGGCGCGATCGCTCGCGCAGGCCGATCTCATCGCGGATGTCGTCCGCGGCCGGCTCGCCGCAGGCTAGAGCGGTCCGCGGTCGTTCCGGCGACGTCCCCGTAGCTCCCACGCGAGACGCACGGCGAGCCCGGCACGGATCACGGCGCGGATGGGCGCGAGCCACCACTCGGGGTGTTTCCGCGCCATGTAGCGGTAGGCGCTGTCGTGGTGGGCGCGCAGCGTCAGCCCCGGGCTCTTACGAGCGGTCGTCGCGCCGACATGAACGACGCGCGCCGTCGGCACGTACAGGTTGGTCCAGCCGGCCTCGCCGAGTCGGCGACCGAGGTCGACATCCTCGAAGTACATGAAATACGACTCGTCGAATCCGTCCAGCTGGCGGAACGCCTCACCGCGGACAAGCACGCACGAGCCGCTCAGCCATCCCACGGTGGTCTGTTCGCCGCGAGCCACGACATCGTCCTGACGGTAGCGGGCCGTCCAGGGATTGCCGCGCCAGACGTTCGCGAAGAGCGCGTGCCCGACTCCCGTCCGGAACGAGGGGAGTGCGCGTGCCGACGGGTACGGCGTGCCGTCCTCACCGACGATGAGGGGCCCTGCGGCTCCGACCTCCGGCAGCTCCGCCGCCGCGGCGATCAGTCGGTCGACGCTGCCGGGGTCGAGCACGCAGTCCGGGTTGACGACGAGGATCCAATCCGCCTCCGGTGCGACGGCCGCGACGGCCGCGTTCACCGCTCCTCCGTAGCCGAGATTCGCGCCGTTCTCGTGCACGATCACCCGGGGGAACCGCTCACGGATCTCGGCGACGCTGCCGTCCGTCGAGCCGTTGTCGGAGACGATGACCGTCGCGGACAGGGTCGTCGCGCTGTCCAGCGAGCGGAGAAGCCCCGGCAGTACATCGCCGGATGAGTACGAGACGGTCACGATGGCGAGGCGCGGATCGGCGGTGCTCATGCGGCTCCCACTGCCTGCCGATACCCGGAGGCGTGCGCCTCGGCCGACGCGGACCAGGTGAACTCGGCGGCTCGCGCGATCGCCCGGCGGGCGAGTTCCTTCCGCTCGTCCGGATCGCCGAGCAGGCGTTCCAGGGCCGACGAGATCGCGTCGGCGTCGGGCTCCGTGTAGGCCACCGCATCGCCGCCCACCTCGGGGAGCGCGAGCGCGCGCGTGGTGAGCACCGCGGCGCCGCTCGCCATCGCCTCGAGCACCGGCAGGCCGAATCCCTCGCCGAGGCTCGGATACGCGACGACCTCGGCCCCGCCGAGGAAGCCCGGCAGCAGGTCGGCGTCCAGGTAGCCACCCAGCCGCACGTCGATCCCGGACGGCAAGCGCTCGATCACGGATGCCGTCTCCGTGTCCCACCCCGGGGCGCCGCCGATGACGAGCGGCGGCAGCGGCATCCGTTCGGCGAGCGCGGCGTACCCGCGCACGAGTGCGGCGACGTTCTTGCGGGGTTCGACGGTGCCGAGGAAGGCGATCCAGCCATCCGGCACGGAGAGCGTCGTGGCGACGCGGGCGACCTCGTCGGCGGTCGGGGGCCGGAAGCGCCCGCCGTCCACTCCGTGGTGCGCGACCACCACGGGTGCGTCGACACGTGTCGAGCGGGCGAGCTCCTCCGCGGTGGCGTGGCTCGGCACCACGATCGCGCGTGCGCGTCGCGAGGAGATGCGGGTCCACGTGCGGAAGAAGGTGCGCTTGACCCGTGTGTGCAGCTCGGGGTGCGAGAAGAACGTCGCGTCGTGGACGGTCACGACGACCGGGATCCTCGTGGCGATCGGCATCGTGTAGTGCGGTGCGTGGATCACGTCGACGCGCTCCCGCGCGGCGAGGCGCGGCAGTCCCGTCTGCTCCCAGAGCAGGCGCTTCAGGCGCGACCCGCTGCTGACCGGGGTCACCACACGCGCCGAGGGGGAGGCCTCCCGGAACCATGCCGCGTCGCGCTCCTGCGCCGCGACCACGATCTGCGTGTCGGCTCGTGCCGCGAGCGCCGGGACCAGGTGCTCCAGGTAGCGGCCCACGCCGCCGAGGTCCGGGGGCATCGACGTCGCATCGACGAGGACGCGCAGCGGACGGTGGTCGGAACTCATCGCCGAGCGGCGATTTCCCGCTCGGCGATCCGCAGGTCGTGCTCCACCATCGCGCGGACCATCTGGTCGAAGCCCGTGGTGGGCTCCCAGCCGAGATCGCGGCGGATGCGGCTGGCGTCTCCGCACATGCGGGGTGTTTCGACCGGGCGCACGAAACGGGGGTCGGTGCGCACGCGACCCTCCCAATCGTCGATGCCGGCAGCGCGGAACGCGGCCTCCACGAAATCGCGGACGGAGTGCGTCGTGCCGGTTGCCACGATGTAGTCGCCGGGGTGATCGGCGCCAGCGATCCGCGCGATCGCGTCGACGTAGTCGGGTGCCCAGCCCCAGTCGCGTTCGGCGTCGAGCGCGCCGAGCTCGAGCGTGTCCTGCAGGCCGAGTGAGATGCGGGCGGCGGCACGGGTGATCTTGCGCGTCACGAACGTCTCGGGGCGTCGGAGCGACTCGTGGTTGTAGAGGATTGCGCTCGACGCGTGGAGGCCGCGCATCCGGTACACGCCGACGAGGTGATGTGCGTACGCCTTCGCTGCACCGTACGGGGAGACGGGTCGAAGCGGAGTGTCCTCGGTCTGCGGGCTCTCGGCCGCGTGTCCGAAGATCTCGGAGCTCGAGGCCTGTACGAACCGCACCGCTGCTCCCTCGTCGTGGAGCCGCCAGCACGCGTCGAGCAGGGTGGCGACCGATGCCCCCGTGACGAGAGCCGTCAGCTCGGGCTGAGCCCACGAGGTCGCGACCGAGCTGATGCCGCCCAAGTTCACGACGAGATCCGGCCGGATCGACTCCACGAGGTGCCGCAGGCCGTCCGCGTCGCGCAGGTCTCCGGAGTGCGCGACCGCGCCCTCCGCGAGAGGCTCTTCTCCCGTCGTGTCGTCGCGCACGACGGCGTGCACCTCGGCACCCTCGGCGAGGAGTCGCTCCGCCAGGTAGGAGCCATCCTGACCGGTCGCACCGGTCATCAGGGCCACGGTCACGGGATCGCTCCTAGCGGATGAGGGCCTTCTGCTCGGCCAGGTCGCTCTCCACCATCATGGTGACGAGCTCCTCGAACGAGACCTTCGGCTCCCAGCCGAGCACGGTCTTCGCCTTCGTCGGGTCGCCGATGAGCAGGTCGACCTCGGCGGGACGCATGAAACGCGGGTCCTGCTCGACGTGGCGACGCCAGTCCTCGATCCCGGCGGCGCCGAAGGCCACCTCGAGGAGACGCTCGATGGAGTGGGTCTCGCCGGTGGCGACGACGTAGTCGTCGCCCTGGTCCTGCTGCAGCATGCGCCACATCGCCTCGACGTAGTCGCCGGCAAAGCCCCAGTCGCGCTTCGCGTCGAGGTTGCCGAGGGTCACGGTGTCCTGCAGACCGAGCTTGATGCGCGCGACCGCCTGTGACACCTTGCGGGTGACGAACTCGGGTCCGCGGCGCGGAGACTCGTGGTTGAAGAGGATGCCGCTCGAGGCATGCATGCCGTAGGACTCGCGATAGTTGATCGTCATGTAGTGGCCGAAGACCTTCGCGACGCCGTACGGCGACCGCGGCCACAGCAGCGTCGACTCGCGCTGCGGCACTTCCTGCACCTTGCCGAACATCTCGGAGCTGGAGGCCTGGTAGAAGCGCACCTTGTCGAGGTTGTCGCCCGCGTAGAGGCGGGTCGCCTCGAGCATGTTGAGCACACCCTTGCCCGTCACGTCGCTCGTGAGGCTCGCGTTCTCCCAGGAGTAGGCGACGAAGGAGATCGCACCGAGGTTGTAGACCTCGTCCGGCTGCGCGACGGCGAACGCGCGCACCAGGCTCGACAGGTCGGTGAGGTCGCCGGTCAGGATCGTGGCGTCCGGCACGGTCTCCTGCACGAGGGCGATCTTGGGGTTGTTCTGACCGCGCACGAGACCGAAGACCTCGTAGCCCTTGGACAGCAGCAGCTCCGACAGGTAGAGGCCGTCCTGGCCCGTGATTCCCGTGATGAGAGCGCGTGGCATGTGAGTCCTTATGTCGTCGAGGGTTGAAGCGGGTCGGGGCGAGGCCTCGCGAGCCCGGGACAGTCTAGCGTCTCCGAACAGGGGCTCCCTGGGGCATGCGTCGGCGTCCAGGTAGGGTTTTCGGCATGCCGTCAGCGTCAGGGGGGTTCCCCACGTCCCGCGTCGCCGCCGTCCTCGTGGCAGCCCCGCTCGGAGTCGTCGTCGTCGCCGCGGCCTTCCTCTCGGCCGGCGTGGCGACAGCGGCGGGCAACGTGTTCACGCCGTGGCTCACGCTCCCGGTCGCCATCGTGCTAGCCGTGCTGGGGCTTCTCGCGCTGCCCCGCAACCGCCCCACGTCGTGGGCTCCGGTGCTGGGGGCGATCGCGGCCCTCGTCGTGGCGGTGGTCTGGGTACTCGCCCAGATCGCCTTCCCGACCGAGTTCGTGCGCCCCACCCGCGATCCCGGTCTCTACACGATCGCGGGGACCTGGCTCGCCCAGCACGGCGGGCCGTCGATCGACGTCTCGTCGGCGCTCGCGACGATCTCGGGCCATGACGGGTTCACGGGTGCGCTCGGTGGCTTCGTCTACGAGTCGCCCGATCAGGCCGTCCACCTCCAGGGCGGAGACGGCGCGCCGTCGATCGTCGCCTATGGTGTGTGGCTCGGCGGCACCGAGGTCGCGATCCGCATGAACCTCATCGTCGGAGGGGTCGCGCTCCTCGCCGTGTACGAGCTCTCCCGGCGCCTCATTCGCAACCCGGCGTTCGCGCTCGTGCCGGTGGTGCTGCTCGGCGCCTCCATGCCGTTCATCTACCTGTCGCGCGCTCCGTATACCGAGATCGCCACGACCGCGTTCTTCGCCGCCGGCGCCGCGGTCCTGATCCGTGCGCTCCGGAGCGGGCGCCGACTCGATCTCATCCTCGCGGGCGCGCTCAGCGGCGTGGGGTGCATGACGCGCATCGACACCGCCCTGCCCTTCGCCATGCTCATCGTCGGATTCGGTCTCCTGGCGCTCGGGTTCGCGAGTCCCCCTCCGGGAATCAGACTGAGCCGCGCCTTCCTCTACTTCGCCGTTCCCGGATGGGTGCTGGGGCTCGTCGGAGTCGTCGACGTCCTCACCAACTACCGCCGCTACGTGTCCGACCTGTCGAAGAACGTGTACCCGCTGTGGGCGGTCACTGTGCTCATCACGGTCGTCGTGCTCGTCCTGGTGCTCGTTCACGATCGGCGCGGGGGTATTCGATTCAGCCCCCGTGCCGCCCGCGGCTGGTGGATCGGCGCATCGATCGCCGCCGTCGGCCTGCTCGTCTTCTGGCTCAGCCGACCGGCCTGGCTGATCTCGCACCTCACGGTCAAGGAGGGGTACCAGCGTCACGTCGTCGCCCTCCAGAATGCGGCCGGTGTCGCGGTGGACGAGACGCGCAGCTATGACGAGTACTCGCTCTGGTGGTTCGCGTGGTACTTCGGCTGGCCGCTGCTCATCGGCGTCGCCGTGGGGCTGGTGCTCTTCGCCCGGCGGATCTTCCTCGATCGCGACTCGGGCGCGCTCATGTTCATCACCCTGACGCTCGGCACCGGGCTGCTCTACATCACCCGCATCGCCATCGCGCCCGACCAGCTGTGGGCGTACCGCCGCGTGATGCCCGTGATCACGCCCGGTTTCCTCATCCTCGCCGCCGCGGCCCTCGCGGCCCTCTGGGCCTGGAAGCGCGGCCGATGGTGGGGCAAGGTCGCGGCGGCGGTCGGAGTGGTCGTCCTCCTGGCGGGCGTCCGGATCTCGTGGACCCTGCCCCTCTACAACGACATCGAGTTCTCGGGACAGCTGACCGAGCTGGAGCAGATCTGCGACCGGGTCGAGGGGCACGACCTCGTGGTGACGACGGGCGCCTCAGGCGGGGTGGGCCTCAGCATCCGCGCGTTCTGCGGTGCGGACGTCGCGGCCCTGACGATCGAGGACGATCCCGTGGCAGCTCAGCAGGCGCTCGCGGGGCTCGTCGCGGACGGCGTCGACGTCGTGGTCGTCACGGAGCACCCGGATCGCCTCGTGGGCGGCGAGGAGTTGGGGGAGGCTGACATCGTGGAACCGATCCTCAGGTGGGACAACGTGCTCTTCGGGGCCCCTGAGCGCGCGGGCATCTCTCCGCGGAGCACCTGGGTTGCGGGCGTCTCGACGGACGGGTCGCTCGTGCCCGCTGCTGACCGATGAGAACGTCCGTGCGCACCGTCGGCGTGGCCCTCCTGGCGCACGCGCCGATGGGATCGGTGATCATCTGCGCCGCGTTGATCGCCTCCGGTGTGGTCACCGCGACTGCCGGATCCTTCGTCCCCTGGCTCACGCTGCCCCTCGCGGCGGTCCTCACAGCCCTGGGATTCATGCTTCTGCCGAGGGGCGAGGTCGTGACGCGCGGGCGGCTCGTGGCGAACGCAGCCGCGCTCGTCGCCGTCGTGGCCTGGGTGGCGGTCCAGTGGGCCTTTCCCACCGAGTACATGAGGCCGGCCCGTGATCAGGGCATCTACATCGTCATGGGGCAGTGGCTCTCCGAGCACGGTGTGCCCGTGATCGATGTCTCGGATGCGGCGCGCATGGTCGGCGGCGATCCTGCGTTCAGCATCGACCTCGGCGCTTTTCACGCCCATGACTTCGACCTCGACGTGCACATGCAGGGAGGCGATGCGGCGCCATCGGTATACGCCTTCGGTGCATGGCTCGCCGGAGTGGATGGCGGGCTGCGCGCCAACATCGTGCTCGCCGGTGTGGCGCTGCTCGCCGTGTACGAGCTCTCGCGGCGCATCATCCGCGCCCCGATGTTGTCGCTTCTCCCGCCGGCGCTGCTCGGTCTCGCGCTCCCGCTGACCTTCTTCGCCCGCGCCCCCTACACCGAGATCGCGACGCTGACGTTCTTCGCCGCCGCGGCCGCGTTGCTCATCGACGGCCTGAGACATGGGGGCCGTCGCACGTTCGCGCTGGCAGGCGCGCTCGCCGGGATCGGCGGGATGACCCGTGTTGACACCCCGATGGCGCTCGCCGCGCTCTTCGCATGCTTCCTCTTCGGTGTCCTCGGGTTCGCATCCGCGCCCCCTCGCACCGGATGGGGCCGAGCCTTCGCCGCGTTCGCGGGACCCGCCCTCCTGTTCGCGGGCCTCGGCGTGCTCGACCTCTATGTCAACTACCGCGCCTATCTCGACTCGCTGCAAGGCAACCTGATCCCGTTGTGGATCCTCGCCGCAGGCGTGATCGTGCTCACCGCTGTGCTGGTGGCCCTCCTCGGTCGCCACCGTCCGCCGGGCCGCGTCGTCATCTCCGACCGTGCGATCCGGAGGTGGACGACCGTCATCACGATCGCCGTCGTCGCGATCTTCGTGTTCTGGGCGAGCCGTCCGTTCTGGCTCGAGTACAACCGCACCCACAAGACGCCGTACATGGCGCATATCTCGCGTTTGCAGGCGGATGCGGGTGTCCCGGACGACCCGACCCGCAGCTACGACGAGTACTCGTTGTGGTGGTTCGCGTGGTACATCGGATGGCCGGCTGTGGCATTGATCGTCGCGGGGTTCGTGCTGCTGATCCGTCGCGCGCTGTTGCATCGAGACCCGGGATCTCTGGCCTTCGTCGTCCTCACCTTCGGCGTCGCGCTGCTGTACCTCAACCTCGTGGCGATCTCTCCCGATCAGCCGTGGGGCTTCCGGAGGATGCTCCCGGTGATCTTCCCGGGATTCCTGATCGCCGTGGGGTACGTGATCGCGCGCCTCTGGGACCGCGACGGACCCCGCCTGACCCTTCGGCGCATCGGCGCAGGAGTGGCCCTCGTCGCCACGGTGGTGGGGATCGGCAGCGTCTGGCGGCCGTCCCTGTTCATGACGGTGAGCCGAGGCGGCGTCCTTGCCGAGACGCAGCAGATCTGTGAGCAGTTGCGGGACGCGGATCTCGTCGTCGCTCACGTGTCACGCAACGCCGAGGCGACGTTCCGCGTGTTCTGCGACGTCCCGGTCGTCAAGTTCACCGAGCCCGAGCCCGAGGCCCGCCAGGCCGCACTCGCGCGTCTCGTCGGTCAGGGTCTCGACGTCGTCGTCATCTCGGAGTTCCCCACGCGGCTCGTGTGGCAGACCGAGGAGCCCGATCCCACGCTCACCACGCGTTACACGGACTGGAAGGACAATCTGCTGGGTCCGCCCTCCTATCCGTTCACGCGCACGCGTTCGACATGGATCGGTGTCCCGGACTCGAATGGCGTCGTCGTTCCGGTGGGGTGATGCTGCCCGAGCGGTGCGCTCCAGCGGCGCGGGGGCTGGCATTCTCGGGTGACCCACGTACTCTGTCGGGGTGGGTGGAATCAGTCGAGTCGGGGGACGAGTGCGTCGGGAGCCGGTGTCGCGCCGTTGGATACGGGGCGTCGCGGCGGGGGCCGCTGCGGTCCTTGCGGCCGGTGTTCTGACCGCCACACCCGCCCTGACAGCCGAGGCGGCGGTCGCATCGAACTTCGATCCGGGGTTCATCATCAGCGACCAGGTGATGTACGACTCCACCTCGATGACCTCGAGTCAGGTCGATGCGTTCATCGACACCAAGGGCGCGTCCTGCCGCCCCACCAGCTCGATCGACTGCCTGAAGGACGTCTCCATCAACTACGCCGCACGGGCGGCGACCTCCTTCTGCAGTTCGCTCGCCGCAGGCTCCGGTCGTACGGCGGGGCAAACGATCGTCGCGGTCGCGAAGGCGTGCGACATCAACCCGCAGGTGCTGGTGGTGCTCATCGAGAAGGAGCAGTCGCTCGTCACGCGCACGACCCCGACGTCCTACGCCTACAAGTACGCGACCGGGTACGCCTGCCCCGACACCTCCGGCTGCAACGACGAGAAGGCCGGATTCGTGGTCCAGCTCTACTCGGCCGCCTCCCAGTTCCAGCGCTACGCAGCGAACCCGTCGGGGTACAACTACCGGATCGGCAAGAACCGGATCCTCTACCACCCGAATACCGCGTGCGGGTCGAGCGAGGTCTACATCCAGAACCAGGCGACCGCGTCGCTCTACAACTACACGCCGTACCAGCCCAACCGCGCCGCCCTCTCGAACCTCTACGGCACCGGCGACTCGTGCTCCTCCTACGGCAACCGCAATTTCTGGCGGATCTTCACGGACTGGTTCGGGGCGTCGGCGAGCGTGCTGCGGAACGGATCCTTCGAATCAGGTGACGTCTCCTGGAGCTATTCCGGGACGATGGACCGGCAGAAGATCACGACCTCCAGCGCTGTCGGGGGAAGCGCCGTGATGCGCATCAAGGCGCGCTCGTCGGGGGCGTCCATCAGCCAGACCGTCGCGTCGTCCGTTGCCCTCGGCGACAGCTTCGACGGCAGCATCTCCATCCGCACGGTGGGTTCGAGCGCCAGCGCGAAGGTGCGTGTGGTCGTCTGGGGGCTGGGCGGCTCCAACGAGAACGGCAAGACGACGATCGATGTCGGATCCGAGTGGAGCCAGGTGAACGCGAACCTGCTGGTGTCGAAGTCGAGGCACACGCAGCTGCGGTTCCAGATCTACGTCGAGACGCCCGGGGTGCTGCTCGAGCTCGACGAAGCGCGGCTGTTCGCCGTCGCGCCGGTAGCGCTGCGCGACGCGGTGAAGCTGAAGTCGCCGTCCTTCGAAAGCGGATTCGGAAACTGGACGCCGGGCCACGGTTTCATCAACCGGATCATCTACACGAAGGCGGGCGCGGCGGTGACCGGCTCGTCGTTCCTCGCCACCAACACGACCGTTCTCGGGCGGTCGATGTCGCAGACGGTTTCGCGCGATGTGTCGCTGAGCGACTCCTACACGGCAACGGTCTGGGTGCGCGCATCGACTTCGAAGCCTTTCACCGGATCGCTCGCGCTGTGGGCGCTCGGGTCGAGCTCCCAATCCGCATCCACCCCGTTCACGGTCTCGAACGAGTGGACCCCGGTCTCCGTGACGCTGCCGGTGAAGAAGGACGGAAACACGCGCCTCAAGATCGAGATCTATCTGAGGACGACGGGTGTGACCCTCTACGTCGACGACGCGTCGATTCAGTCCAACATCGCAGAGAACCCGTCGCTCGAGAGCGGGGTGCTCCCCTGGGAGATCGGGGAGAGCGGCACCAACCTCGTCGACTACGCGTCCGGATCAGGGCAGTACGTGGCGGTCGATGGACGCAGGCTGGGCGCCACCAACGTCGCTGCGGAAGGGGGCTCGGTGCGTCTCGACGCCGAGCGGGTCCTGCGGGCGGGGGAGACGTACACCGCGACGCTCTGGGTCCGCTCCGCGACGGTCGGGCGAACCGCGGATATCTCTCTCCGGCTGACGGCGCGCGGGGGCGCGGAAGAGGTGAGCGCCTCGACGGACGGGGTTGCCGGAGACGACTGGACGCTGATCAAGGTCCGCCTCAAGGTAACCCGATCGGATGCGACGTCGCTGCGTCTCCAGCTCGTTCAACAGACCACGGGGCGCACAATTCTCTTCGATGGAGCGCAGATATACTGAATCTCTTTCCGCGCCGTGGGTCGGCGCGTCGAGTCCGGAGGTGTGATGTCGGGATCCGGCGTGTCGACGGAGGCCGTCGACCGCGCAGCGATCGACGACTGGCTCCGCGAGCGTGAGTCCGTCTCCGCGCGCGGCGGTGGTCGCCCGTCGTTCGCGGGCGCTCTCCGGTCGAGGGCAGGCGCCTTCGGCCGTATCGCCCGCGACGAGGGGTGGGGTGTCGCGGTGCGCACGGCTGTCGACGCCGTCGTCACACGGATCGGATCCCGCGCATGACGGGTGCGGACGCATCCGCCTCCCATCGGGCTCTGCTCGACCGGCTGAATGAGGTTGCGCCGGAACTCGTCGCGGATGCGAGGCGTCAGAGCGCTGTGGGCGACGTCGCTCTGCTCGCGCGTGAGGTCCTGACAGCCGTTCGGGATGGTGGAGAACTCGCGGGCTACTGGCTGGCGTATGTCGCGTTCGCGGCGGCCTTCCCCACCGAGCCTCAGCTCGACGGATTCCGGCGCGCGATCCACCTGGCGAGCGAGAGCGATCTCGTGACCGATGCGCTCGCGTCGATCGAGATCGCACATCGCACCCACCGCCGTTCCACCCGCACGATCCGCATCCTGCGGGACGAGATCCTTGTCGACGTCGGGTTCTCGGCCACGCACGTGCACAACACCGGCATTCAGCGCGTCGTTCGCTCAGTGCTGCCCCGATGGAGTGCGGCGGGCCACCCGTTCACGCTGCTGGCGTGGACGGCCGACGACGCCGGATACCGCGAGCCGAACGGCGTGGAGCAGGCGCGCGTCCTGTCGTGGGGCGCGGACGGCGGGGCCCACACGGCAGACAGCCCCGACGATGCGCTTCTGGTCCCGTGGCGCAGTCGGATCTTCCTGCCCGAGGTGCCCCAGTACGAGCAGTGCCGACTCCTCGCGTGTGTGGCGGCGTCGGGCGCGGCCGACATCGACCTGATCGGGTACGACGTGATTCCGATCACGAGCGCCGACACGGTGATGGCCGCCGAGTCGGAGAGATTCGCGATCTACCTCGACGTCGTCAAGCGATCGCGCGCCGTCCACGCCATCAGCGACACCGTCCGCGACGAGTTCGCGGGCTTCGTGGGGGCGCTCTCCGCGCAGGGCTTGCCCGGGCCCGTCGTGAATGGCGTCTCTCTCGCAGTGGACGTCCCCGCCGCGGCGCGTGCAGTGGCCGCCGCATCGGTGGGCACCGCCGAGCTCCCCACGATGGTGTGCCTCGGAAGCCACGAGCCCCGCAAGAACCAGGAGGCTGTACTCTTCGCCGCCGAGAGGCTGCATCGCGAGGGGCGTCGGTTCCGCCTGGTCTTCGTCGGCGGGGGCAGCCGACGCGCCTACGCAGGCTTCGACCGTCGGCTCGCGCTGCTGCGTTCGCGGGGGATGAACGTGGAGTCGGCCCGGCGGATGGGCGACGACGAGTTGTGGGCGCTCATCGGATCGAGCCGCTTCAGCGTCTTCGTCTCGCTTCACGAGGGTTTCGGGCTACCGGTCGCGGAGTCGCTCGCTCTCGGCATCCCGGTCCTCACGAGTTCGCACGGGAGCATGCACGAGATCGCCGGGCACGGAGGATGCGTGGAGGTCGATCCCCGCGACGACGAGGCGATCCTCGACGGCATGCGCGCGCTCCTCACCGACGACGCGTTGCACGAGCGCCTCGCCTCGGAGGCGGCCGCGATCGCGCCACGCACGTGGGACGACTACGCGCGGCTGCTCTGGGACGGCGTGTCGGAGGGGAGGCGACGATGAACCGCGTGGATGCGGCACTCGCCGCCATCGCCGCAGCCGTTTCGGGCGAGCAGGGTCCGGCGCCGCGGTCCGAGCTGATCGGTCGACTCGAGCGGATCCTCGATCCCGCAGATCTCTCCTCGTCGTATCTCGTCCTCGGAATGCTGCGCGCCCGGATCCCCTCCCCGACGGATGTCGTCTCCTTCGGGCGGCGTTGGGCTCTCGACGGACTCTCGACGGCGGTGAAGCCGGAGCTGCGCGCGGCACGGCGAGGTCCGCTGCCGCGGATCGAGAGCAGGCTCCTGGTCGACGTCTCCGATACGTCGCGGAGCCCGTACACGACGGGGATCCAGCGCGTGGCACGGGAGAGCATCGCCCGCTGGGAGCGCAGCACCGAGATCGTGCCGGTCCGATTCGACCGTGGGCGAGGAGTGCTCCGCACCGTCGCGGACGACCAGGTCGTCCTGCCGTTCCGTTCGCGCTTCGTGCTGCCCGAGATCGCCGTCGAGCGCGAGAGGTCGCGGTCGATCGCGTCGATCGCCCGGTTCTCGGCGTCGCGCACGATGGCGATCGGCTTCGACTGCATCCCGATGACCACGGCGGAGACCTGCGGACCCGGCATGCCGGGGGAGTTCGCGCACTACCTCTCGACCCTCGCGCACTTCGACACGGTCGCGCCGATCTCGACCGTCTCCGGTGACGAGTTCCGCGGATGGCGACGCATGCTGGTCGGCGCCGGCCTCGCGGGCCCCGAGATCGTCGATGTGGCGCTGCCCTTCGCGGTGGGAGAGCCTGCCGACCTCGATGTGCGCCGCGAACTCGCGCTTGCCGCCGACGAACCTCTCGTCGTCGTGGTCGGCAGCCACGAGCCCCGCAAGAACCACCTGCGCCTGCTCGAGGCGTGCGAGCTGGTCTGGCGTCGCGGCCGTCGATTCACCCTCGTGATGGTCGGCGGCAACGCCTGGAGCACCGAGCGCTTCGTCGCATTGCGGGATCGCCTCCGCTCCGCCGGGAGGGCCATCGTGACCCGCAGCACGGCGACCGACGACGAGGTGTGGGGGCTGTATCGCGCGGCGAGCGTCACGGCGTTCGTGTCGCTCAACGAGGGTTTCGGGCTTCCGCTGGCTGAATCGCTCGCCGCGGGCGTGCCGGCCGTGACCTCGGACTTCGGGAGCATGGCGGATCTCGGCGGCGGCCGCGGCGCGGTGCTCGTCGATCCCCGCTCGCCCGATCAGATCGCCGACGCGCTCGACGCGGTGCTGTCGGATCCGGAGTATCGGGCGGAACTCGCCGGAGCGACGCAGCTCCCCTCGCGCTCGTGGGACGACTATGCCGACGACCTTCTGACCCTCGTGCCCTCGGCCCCAGCGACCGCGTGATCGGAGCGCCATGACCTTTCCCCACGACCTCTTCCTGGCGCGACAGCTCACGCGGGAGCCGTCGCCGTCGTCTGCGGCCGCGTCATCCGACGATCCTGTCGATCAGCTGAAGTCCACCCTCAGTTGGCGGGTCACCGCGCCCCTCCGCGGAGGAAAGGCGCTCGCCTCGGAGCTGCGTCGCCGATCCGGGTCGCGTGTCGACGCCCTCCGCAGCCGACTCCTGGCCGTCGCGCCGGCGCTCATCGGGCCGGAGGTCGACCCCTCGACGAAGACGCGTGACCTCCTGCGCGCGCTCATCGACAGCGCGATCGACGACGAGGATCGCATCTGGCTCCTCTTCGCGGGTGCAGTCGGCGCCTATCCCGATGCCGACGAGTTCATCGCGCTGCGCCGCCACCTCCGGCGGCTCTCGCCGGCCCAGCGTCCGAAGGCGTTCCTGGCGCACACGGTTGAGGTGCTGTCGCGCACGCACACCCACTATCGCGAGGTGGATCTCCGTGTGGGTGAGACCGTCGTGGATGTCGATTTCTGCGCGACGGTCGGCTTCACCTCGGGCGTGCAGCGGGTCGTCCGAGAGACCGTGGGGCGGTGGCATGAGCGTCATTCGGTCACGCTTCTGGCCTGGGACGGTGGGGGAAGCGCGATGCGCGTGCTCGCCCCGAACGAGGAAGCGCGCGTGTCGGGGGCGTATCGGCTTCGCGAGCGCGATTTCGACATGCGCCACGCGGAGTCGGTGATGCGCACGGTCATCCCGTGGCGATGCAACGTGGTGCTCCCCGAGGTGGCGCGAGAGCGGTACTCGCGCAGCCTGATCTCACTCGCTCGGTTCTCGGGCAACCGGGTGCGAGCGATCGGATACGACATGATTCCTGCCGTCGACGGCTTCTTCGTCGATCCTGCTCAATCGCAGTCGTTCGCGCGATACCTCACTCTCGTGAAGCACGTGGACGAGGTCGTGGCGATCAGCGAGGCCGTCGCCGAAGAGTTCCGAGGGTTCGTCGATGCGTTGACAGCGCAGGGGGTGACCGGACCGACCGTGTCTGTCGTACCCCTGTCGGAGGAGGTCTCCTTCGACGACGTCGACGCGCCGAAGCCGATCGAGGTGCCGCTCGTGCTCGCGGTCGGCAGTCACGAGATCCGGAAGAACCAGATCGCCGTCGCCGATGCCGCCGAACGGCTCTGGCGGGACGGACTTCGCTTCTCGCTGCTCTTCGCGGGAGGTCCGGGGCCCGAGTGGTACACCGACCTCGACGATCGCGTCACCGAGCTCGTCCTCGACGGGCGGAGCGTCGCGGTCGTCCAGAGCATCAGTGACGAGGAGATGCGCCGCGCATATCGCACCGCTCACGTCCAGGTCTTCGTGTCGCTTCACGAAGGATTCGGTCTGCCCGTCGTGGAGGCGCTCGCGGCTGGCACTCCCGTGATCACCTCGCGGCGGGGGAGCATGGGTGAGATGGCGCGCGCCGGCGGCTGCATCGCGGTCGATCCCGAGGACGTCGGCGAGATCGCCGAGGCGCTGCGACGTGTCCTCACCGACGACGCGGAGTACGGTCGCCTGGTCGCCGAGATCGGCGAGCGCCCGTCTCGCACGTGGGATGACTATGCCGACGCGGTGTGGGCTCGGATGACGGAGGTGTCGCGATGAACGAGATCGAGGCAGCGGTCGGGCAACGCGTCACGGCGCTCGCGGCGTACTGGGAGGTGTCCGACGACCCCGCGGCGCTCGCGGACACGCTCGAGCGCGATCCGAGTCCCGAGCGGATGTGGACCTTCCTCGCCGCGATCGGCGCCGAGATCCCGTCTCGCCGAGCCTTCGGCCACGCCATTCGCGGCCTCGCGGTGGACGGCGGCCGCGCGACCGCCCTCGCTCTTCACGGTGAGGCGCTCCGACTTTCCGGGGAACGCGCGGTGCGGACCATCGAGATCGTGGCGGATCGGGTCGTCGTCGATGTCCATGACACTGTCGCCACGGAACGCACGAGCGGTATTCAGCGGGTGGTCCGCGAAACGGTCCGGCGTTGGCGGGTAACCGGTCGAGACATGCTCCTCGTGCGCTGGACGTCCGACGGGCGTTCGTTGCGCACTCTGTCCACCGATGAGTCGGACGCCATCGATCAGCCTCGGCACATGGCCGGTGCGGTCGATGGTGAGCGGGTGATCGTGCCGGCCCGCGGCGTGTTCGTCGCCACGGAGCTCGTGGCAGAGACCTGGCGTGCCCGTCGTCTCGAGGGTCTGGGCGCGAACCCGGCGATCCGGGTCGGCGCGATCGGTTACGACTGCGTCCCGCTGACGTCATCCGAGACGGCCTCATCGGGGATCGCGCGTCAGTTCCCCCAGTACCTCCAGGCACTCGGTTCGGCCGATCGGATCATCGCGATCTCCGAGGCGGCGGGAACCGAGTTCCGCGGGTGGAGGCGGATGGCCGCCTCGTACCGTGAGCGGGTACCCCGTATCGGTGTCGTCCCGCTCGCGGCAGAGATCGCACCCCCGTCCGAGGCGGATCTCGCCGACGCTGTCCGCGTGCTCGGGGCCTCGCCCAAGCGGCCCCTGGTTCTCGTCGTGGGCAGCCATGAGCCCCGGAAGAACCACCTGGCCGTCTTGGAGGCCGCCCGGCAGCTGTGGGCCCAGGGCGTCGACTTCCGGTTGTGCTTCATCGGCGCGACCAGCTGGGGAAGCGAGCGCTTCCACGACGAGGTCGACGAGCTCCAGCGCAAAGGTCGGCCACTCGTCGTGGTCACGGCCGCGTCCGACGGGCTCTTGGCGGCCGCATACTCGCGCGCGACGGTGAGCGTGTTCCCCTCGCTGCACGAGGGATTCGGTCTGCCCGTCGTCGAGTCCCTGATGCTCGGTACCCCGGTCGTGACCTCCGGCTACGGGAGCATGAAGGAGATCGTCGATGCGGGTGGCGGCGGTGTGCTGGTGGATCCACGCGACGACTCGTCGATCGCCGATGGCATCCGTCGCGTGCTGACCGACAGGACGCTCCGGGAGCGTCTTGTCGCCGAAGCCCGTTCGCGCGCACCGCGCAGCTGGGACGACTATGCGGCCGAGCTGTGGTCGCGCTTGGTCGAGGACGAGGCGGAGACGGTCGACGCCTAGGCCCGGTCGGGGCGGTCCCCGCGCCGGGTGACCTATCGGGCGGTGGGGCACACTCCCGCGGATCGCGCCTCGCGGTCGGCCGTGGCATGCCACGCCACGACCTCGAAACGGGCGGTCGTCCACCCCGCGTCCGGAGGTTGGGCGAGCAGCTCGAGTGAGCCGCGCACAGTCTGCGGGTCGGCGACCTGCACCGGCGACCCGGTGAGGACCTCGTCGAGGCCCGGCCCCCCATTGCGCACCTCGTAGATCACGAACTCGTCGGCATCCGGCCGGCAGGCCATGAAGTCGAGGATCCGTTCCGCGTCGAGCTGGCGGTCCGGTGCGAAGTTGTTGCGTGCCTGATCGGTGTCGACCATGTCGATCCCGTAGCTGCGCTGGAGCGGAACGGCGAACGCCATCCACGTGTTCGGGAAGAACCAGTCGTCGATCTCGCTCGGATCGCTGCTCGTCCACATCCGCGGCACGCTTTGCTCGGCGACTGCTGCCAGCTCTCCCACGAAGGAGCTCGCCCCCGTCATCAGCTGCCCTCGTGCCTGCAGCGCGAGCGACGGGATCGAGGGCACGACGATCGTCACCGCGAGCGCCGCTGCGAGCACGGCTCGCGCACCACGTGGAATCCCCCTGGAGAGGAGCGCGGCGAGCCCGACAGCCGCGATGACGAGGATCGCCGGGAGGGTCTCGGAGACGAGGTACCGATCCCAGTAGAGGTAGTAGGCGCTCGTGTTCTCGAGCCCGAGGCGAAGCGTGTGCAATGCGATGAACATCGCCGAGGTGACGCCGAGGAGTCCCAGCACGAGGGCTCGGTCGGGCCGGATCCGCGCGGGGAGCAGCGCGAGCGCGACGATCGCGGCGGCTGTCCACCAGATCCCCATGCGCAGCAGTGTCGCGCCGGTCTGCGCGCCCACCGCGACGACGAGGATGACCCCCACCGCGAGCACGGCGGCGAGCAGCAGCCCGGCGACGAGCGCGATCCTGCGGCCCGACTCCGTGGGCTGGATCCGCCGGTGGGCGAGCAGTGCGAGCCCGAGAAGCGCGAGCGGGGGCAGGACGCAGAGAGCCGCGGCGGCCGGGGTCGCGGCGAGCAGCCCCAGTGAGCGCATCGCGTCGATCACGGGCTGCGGGGCGAGCCCCCCGATCTGCATGGAGACGAAATACCGCGGGATCTCGGCGACCCCGTACCAGTAGCCCACCCCGACACCCGCCGCGAGGGCGGCCAGAGAAGCCAGCAGGCGCGCCGTCAGGGGGCGCCAGACCCCCACGACGAGGGCAGCAGCGAGCATGACGACCCCGGGGATCACGAGCAGCACTCCCGACCCGCGCAAGAGCGAGAGCTGCGCCGCAGTCAGTGCCTGGAGCACGAGCAGCGGCCCGAGCCTGTCGCGTGCCGCTCCGAGGCCGTCGGCGAGCAGCCTGACCCACACGACGAAGAGCGGCGCATTGAGGGATTCGCTGCTCGCGAAGGTCGAGAACCACACGAGGTGCGGCTGCACCGCCACGAGACCGCCGAGTGCGAGAGCAGTCCACCCGCGCACCCCGAGCAGGCCGGCGAGCCGCACGATCGCGACGAGAAGCGCGATGCCCGTGATGCCGAGGCTCGAGGCTGTCGACGGCGAGCCCCAGAGCGCCGCATCCCAGGTGAGAAGGGCGGGGAACAGCGGGGGCCACGAGGCGTGCAGCTCGCCCGTCCGGGCGAACTCGTTGGCCCAGTTCACGTAGGCGCCCATATCGCCCACCCAGGGCAGGAAGTCGACCTGCCGCACCCGGAGGATGAACGCGAGGACGAGCACGGCGGCCCAGGAGACCGGGAGGGCGAGGCGTCGTCCGCGGGGGATCGCGGGGACCGCCGGAAGAGGCGTACGCCGGGCGATGGCCCAGCCGATGAGGGCGACCCAGGCGACGGCGGCGCCGATTCCGCCGCCGATGCCGAGCCACCCGACCGCGGTGATCGACGAGGCCACGATTCCGAGGCCGAGCGGAAGAGCATCGGCCAGAAGGGCGATCCAACCGTCGGCGCGCCGCCTCACGAGAACCGCCGCCGGGGCGCCGACGATGATCGCCACGATGCCGAGAACGGCGATGTGCGCGGCGGTGTCGAGCACGGCGTTCTCCTCCGGTCGCGGCGACCTCGGTCCGGAACGTGCCGTGCACGCTGCATCCACTCAGAAGTGCCCGAAGACGATGCCTTAGGATATCAAGGCCGTGGGCCCCCACTCCGCGGCACGACACCCAGGAGCGAACGTGACGGATATCGCCCGACTCCGGGCCGACCGGATCGCGGCGCTCCCCTTTGAGCGGGTCGAGCCGACGGCCGGGATCGCGCAGGGCACGAGCCACGCGCTGCGCCAACTCTGGCGCTATCGCGAGCTGCAGGGCCTGCTGGTGCGCCGCGAGCTGAAGGCCCGCTACAAGGACAGCAGCCTCGGATTCATCTGGTCGTTCATCCGGCCCGTGATGCTGCTGCTGATCTACTACTTCGCGATCGGCTACTTCCTCCAGGCGCAGCGCTCGATCCCCGTCTTCGGCATCTTCGTGTTCGCGGGGCTCGTGCTCTGGGGGCTCTACAGCGACATCCTGGTCGCGGGCACGATGTCGATCCTCACCAATGCGGGGCTCATCAAGAAGGTGAGCCTGCCGCGCGAGATCTTCCCGCTCGCATCCGCGGGATCCGCGTTCGTCAACTTCTTGATCCAGTGCGCGGTGCTCATCGCGGCCGTTCTCGTCTTCGGCCAGATGACGTTCACGTGGGACGTGCTGTATGTCTTCCCAGCCGTGCTGCTCGTGATGGTCTACGGCACGGCGTTCGCGATCCTGCTGTCGGCCCTCAACGTCTACCTGCGTGACATCCAGTACCTCGTCGAGGTCGTGATGCTCATGCTGTTCTGGACGTCGCCGATCGTGTATTCGTACCGGATGGTCGCCGACGTCATCGGCGGTACCTGGCTCGAAGCGGTGTACCTGGCCAATCCCATCACGGTCGCGATCCTGTCGTTCCAGCGGGCGGTATGGCTCCCGAGCCCGTCGGTGCAGAGCCAGCTGACGGAGATGGGGATCGATCCGTCGACGATGCATCCGGCCGATCTCGATGTCCGGATCCTCGTCTTGCTGATCGTCGGGCTTCTGCTGCTCTGGGTCTCGCATCGCACGTTCCTGCGCCTGCAGGGGAACTTCGCGCAGGAGATCTGATGGCTTCATCCGGGTCGCCTGCTGTCGACGCGCCCCTCGTCGTGCGACTCGACGGCGTCTCGAAGCATTTCGTCGTGCGTCGCGAGAAGTCCCTCAAAGAGCGGCTCGTGAACTTCGGGCGTTCGCGGCGGCACCGTGAAGACTTCACCGCTCTCACCGGAGTGGGATTCGAGATCCCCGTCGGTCAGACGGTGGGTCTCGTCGGGCACAACGGGTCCGGCAAGAGCACGCTGCTCAAGGTGATCGGGGGGATCATCGCGCCCGACGCGGGCGTCGTCGAGCGGCGCGGTCGCATCGCTGCGCTCCTCGAGCTCGGAGCCGGTTTCCACCCGGATCTCACGGGTCGCGAGAACGTCTATCTCAACGGCTCCGTGCTCGGCCTCAGCCGCAACCAGATCGACGAGTTCTTCCAGTCGATCGTCGACTTCTCCGAGATCGGGGAATTCATCGACACCCAGGTGAAGTTCTATTCGTCGGGAATGTACGTGCGCCTCGCCTTCGCGGTCGCGGTGCACGTCGATCCCGATGTCCTGCTGGTCGACGAGGTGCTGGCCGTCGGCGACGAACCGTTCCAACGCAAGTGCATGGACAAGATCCGCCAGTTCCAGAGCGAGGGGCGCACGATCGTGATCGTCAGCCACTCGTCCGACCAGATCGCGGACGTCTGCGATCGGGTCATCGTGCTCAATCACGGGCACGTCGTGTTCGATGGCGAGACCGGTCCGGGGCTCGAGGCGCTCGCCGCGAGCTTCCACACGCCCCCTCCTGGTCCCGCCCCCGAGGAGCAGCCATGAAGGTCTTCATCCAGATCCCCTGCCTGAACGAGGAGCAGACGCTCCCGCTCGTGCTGGAGAGCATCCCCAAGGAGATCCCGGGGGTCGACGAGCTCGAGATCCTCATCATCGACGACGGCTCGAGCGACCGCACGGTCGAGGTGGCGGAGTCATACGGCGTCACGCACTTCGTCCGACACACCCGCAACATGGGTCTCGCCCGGTCGTTCCGCGACGGCGTGCACTACGCGCTTGCTCACGGTGCCGACATCGTGGTCAACACCGACGGCGACAACCAGTACCCGCAGGACCGCATCCCCGACCTCATCGCCCCGGTCATGAGCGGCGAGGCCGATATCGCGATCGGCGACCGTCAGACCCACAAGATCGCGCACTTCTCGCCCCTCAAGAAGATGCTCCAGCGTTTTGGCAGCTGGGTCGTGAACCTCGCCGCCGATACCAAGCTGCCGGACGCCGCAAGCGGATTCCGCGCGTACTCGAAGGAGTCGCTCCTGCGGCTCAACATCGTCACGCAGTTCAGCTACTGCATGGAGACGATCATCCAGGCGGGTAACAAGCGCCTGAAGATCGCGAGCGTGCCGGTCGACACCAACCCGAAGACCCGCGAATCGCGCCTGTTCTCGAACATCTTCGAGCACATGCTGAAGTCGGCGCAGGCGATCCTGCGCAGCTACATCATGTTCAAGCCGTTCGTGTTCTTCGCGTGGATCGGCGTGATCATGCTCGCGAGTGCGCTCATCCCGTTCGTGCGCTACCTGATCCTCATCTGGTTCTTCTCCGAGGACGCGGGCGCCCACCTGCAGTCCCTCATCCTCGGGGTGGCGCTGCTCATCGGGTCCCTGCTGGCCTTCGCCTTGGGCGTGCTCGCCGACCTGCAGCGCACCAACCGCGTCCTCATGGAGGAGCAGTTGGAGCGCGTGAAGGAGATGCAGTACGGCTTCCGCCCCAACGAATTCATCTCGCGCGAGACGGCCGACTGAGCCTCGCCTCCGGGCCGCGCCTCAGGATGCGAAGGGCTGCGGCGGCGGTGTGCGCAAGGCCGAGCGCCAGCTGAGTTCCCGGGATGCCGTGATGCAGCACACGACGAAGGTCGTCCAGCCGAAGTCGACGAGCATCGAACTCTCGGCGAGCGAGACGAGCAGCAGAACCACGAGCACGAGCGCAGGCCATGCGTAGATGACGCTCCGGCGTCGCCCGGCGAGCAGCCACGAGCGCGTGAACGCGAGTCCGAGCATCACGATGAACAGCAGCATGCCCACGACGCCGAGCTGGAAGAGCACATCGAGGTAGGCGTTGAGCGCGGATGAGGCCGGCCGGTCGCCGGAGACCGTCAGCCCGACGAAGGGCACCACGTCGCCGTGCCAGGGCCCCGCCCATCCCCATCCCTCGACGGCATTGTCGGGCAGCAGCACCACGATCTGGTTCCAGAGCGCGAGGCGGTAGTCGAGGGCTCCCTCGGCGTTGAACACCCGCACGAGCGGGCCGCGGATGAGCCAGGCGATGCCCACGAGCACGACGGCTGCAGCGAGGATCGTGAACTGCGCCGCGTGCCGCCGATCGGGCCGCACCCGCCGGATCCCATACAGCACCGCCGCCGCGACGGCCACGATGCCCGCGGTCGCGATGATGATGGGCGACTGGGTCAGCACGATTGCGAGTCCCGCGCCGACGAGCGAGAGCACCCCCACGATCGGCCGGACGGATCTGGTGCGCAGCTCGGTGGCGAAGCTCACCGCGCCGACGAGCGCGAGGAGGCCGAGCTGGTTGCGGGTCTGCATGACCCCGGAGATCGGACCGAGCTCCGCGATCCGTGCCTGGACGTTGAGGAAGGGGATCGCGGTGTCGATGAGGATGCCCGCGAACACCTCGATCGCGAGGGAGACCCCGATCGCGACGCGCAGGACGTCGCCGGCCATCCGCACGATCTGGATGGTGTCGCGAGTCCACGCGATGAACGCGCCGATCGCGGTGAACGCTGCGAGATAAGCGAACCCGCCGAAGGTCACCCACTGGTACTGGCTCCAGACGAGTGAGATCCCCGCCCAGCCGAGGAACGCGAGGAGCGAGATGGGCGGCACCCCGAGGTCGAGCTCATCGCGGCGCAGCACGACGACGACCGCCATGAGCGCGACGATCGTCGCCAGGATCGCCACGTGACCCGCCCACCCCATGAGCCTCACGAGAAGGAACGAGAACGCGCCGGCGCCGAGGCCAGCCGTCGCGAGCGCCGCCGAGAAACGCGGGCTGCGCAGGAGTCCGGCGAACGCGGCGGCGACCGCCCGAGCGGGCGGCGGGGTGGTCATCTGAGGGCCGCCTCGCGCTCGCGCCAGCCCGTTTTCACCGCGATGACGATGAGCAGCACGAAGTCGAGCTCGATCAGTAGACGACTCTCGGCGAGGCTCCGGACGAGCAGGGCGACGAGCAGCAGGAACCACGCGGCCGTCTCCGGCCAGCTGAGCAGGCTCGGCGCCACCCGGATGCGGCCGATCTCGGCGGCCATGCCCCAGCTGCGCACGAGCGCGCCCAGGACGACGAGGCCGAAGACGACGAGCCCGATCACCCCGAGCTGCAGGAAGACGTCGAGCCAGGCGTTGTGTGCCTGCAGGTAGGTGACCCCGCGGATCACGACGAGCCCGTCGAACGGTTCGACGAAGGGATTCCAGTAGCTCACCCAGCCCCATCCGGCGACGGGGCGCTGCACGGCGAGACCTGCGACGATGTCCCAGATCTCGAGCCGGTTGGTGAGGTCGGAGCTCTTACCCAGGAGCCCGAGCAGCGGCTCCCGCGCGATGATCGCGGTGACGACGGCGGCGACGGCGACACCCAGCCCCACCAGGTGCGCCGCCACGCGAGCCGCCCCGGAGGTCCGTCGCACGACGAGCAACAGCACGGCGGCGAGCGCCACCGCGACCCCTGCGACGAGCACCGTCGACGAGCGGGTGAGCGCGAGCACGGCGACCGCGGCGGCGATCCAGAACCAGCCCCACGGGGGCGATCCGCGCCGCGCGAGCACCCGCAGCACGAACACGATGAGGGCGAGGAGCGCGAGCATGCCCAGCAGGTTCGCGTTGCCGACGATCCCCTGGATGCGGCCGCCCTCGAGGAGCAGGTTGCGCGACCAGTAGAACGCCGCCGGGATCTTCTCGAGATCGCTGTAGTCGACCCAGAAGGGCAGCACCGGGCGCCGGATCGCGACCGCCACGAAGAGCTCGAAGACGAGGGAGAGGCCCAGCACCCAGCGGAGGGCGTCGCTCAGGGTCTCGAGCACCTCCTCGCCGCTGAGCGCGAGCGCGATGAACGTCGCGGCGGCTGCTTGCGCGACCGTCAGCACCGCCGCGATCGCGGTCGTCCCGGGGTAGGCGGACCACGCGATCGAGAGCGTGATGAGCACGAGGAAGGCGGCCACGCCGATCGGGAGGCGGCGCAGGTTCGCGCGCATCCGCACGAGCTCGACGACCGCGGCGACCACGAGCACCGCCGCGAGCGCGCCCCAGCCCCACCAGCCGATGAGGTAGCGCCAGAAGTCGCCCGCAGCGAGGGTGAAGAACGCGACCGCCGCGAGCGCGCGCTGGTAGCCCGTCGCAGCCCTCATTCCTTCAGGCTAGCGGCGCAGGAAACACCTCGGCGCGGCACTTAGGCTTTATCCCATGCCCGAGCGCTACACGCTGGGCCACCACGAGAGCGTTCTGCGCTCGCACCGGTGGCGCACCGCCGAGAATTCGGCGGCCTATCTCGTTCCTCATCTCCGCCCCGGAATGGACGTCCTCGACGTCGGTTCCGGCCCCGGCACGATCACGGTCGACATCGCCCGCATCGTCTTCCCGGGCCGTGTGGTCGGCATCGACGCCTCCGAGGACGTCGTGGAGGAGGCCGCGCGTCTCGCGCGCGAGCAGGGCGTCGAGAACGTCGAGTTCCGTGTCGCCGACGCCTACGACCCCGGCTACGACGAGGGCGCATTCGACGTGGTGCACGCCCACCAGGTGCTGCAGCACCTCGGGCGACCGGTGGAGGCGCTCGCCGCCTGGCGCCGGCTCGTCGCCCCCGACGGCATCGTGGCGGCGCGTGACTGCGACTACGAGGCCGCGGTCGTCGCGCCGGGGCGACCCGAGCTGCACCTCTGGCAGGACACCTACCAGCACCTCGCGCGACGCAACCACGGCACCCCCGACGCGGGGCGACACCTCAAGGAATGGGCGCGCGCGGCGGGGTTCTCGACGGTTCAGTCGGGAGCCTCGGTGTGGTGCTTCGAGAGCGACGACGAACGCGACTGGTGGGGCGGGCTCTGGGCGGATCGAGCCGCCGACTCCGAGTTCGCCACCGGGGTGCTCGAGACCGGGGGCACTCGCGAGACGCTCGACGCGATCCGCTCGGGCTGGCTCGCCTGGCGTGACGACCCGGACGGGTGGATGATCTTGCCGCACGGCGAGATCATCGCGCGCGGCTGAGCTGGCTGCGCCCCCGCGTCAGACGAACGCGGCGATGCCTGTGAGCGAGCGCCCGACGATCAGGGTGTTCATCTCGCGCGTTCCCTCGTACGAGTAGAGCGCCTCCGCGTCGGCCATGAACTGGGCCGTGCCGTAGTCGAGGACGATCCCGTTGCCGCCCTGCACCTCGCGTGCCCACGCCACCGTCTCGCGCATCCGGCTCGTCGCGAACGCCTTCGCGAGCGCCGCGTGCTCATCCTTCTGGGTGCCCTCGTCGAGCATCTCGGAGACCCGCGTGCACATCGCGATCGAGGCGGTGATGTTTCCCACCATCTTCGCGAGGAGGTCTTGGATGAGCTGGTGGGAGGCGATGGGCTTGCCGAACTGCACGCGCTCCTTCGCGTAGGCGAGTGCCGCCTCGTACGCTCCGACCGAGACGCCGACGGCCGCCCACGCGACCTCGGCGCGTGTGAGCCGCAGCACCGCGGCGGTGTCGCGGAACGAGTTCGCGTTCTCCAGCCGGAGCGACTCGGGCACGCGGACGCCGTCGAGCACGATGTCGGCGTTCTGCACGATCCGCAGCGCCTGCTTGCGCTCGATCTTGGTGGCCGTGTAGCCGGGGGAGGAGGTGGGCACGATGAAGCCCTTCACCTGTCCGTCTGCGGTGTCCTTCGCCCAGATCACGACGATGTCGCTCCAGGTGGCGTTGCCGATCCAGCGCTTCTCGCCCGTGATCACCCACTCGTCGCCGTCTCGTGTCGCGGTCGTGCGCAGGCCCTGCGCCGAGTCGGATCCGGAGAGCGGCTCGGTGAGCCCGAACGCGCCGATTACCTCGCCCGAGGCGAGCTTCGGCAGCCACTCGGCGCGCTGCTCGGCCGAGCCGGCGACACCGATCGCCCCCATCGCGAGGCCGTTCTGCACGCCCACATACGTGGCGATCGAGGCGTCGACGCGAGCGAGCTCGAGCGCCACCCACCCGCGGTACAGCGCCGAGTTCTCGAACGTCTTCGTCTCCTCCCACTGCATGCCGAACACCGGCTGGGCGTGGAAGGCGGGCAGGATCTCGCGCGGGAACTCCGCGCGCTCCCAGAAGTCGTTGACGATGGGCTTCACGTCGGCCTCGAGCCAGGCCCTGAGCCCGGCGAGCGCCTCGCGCTCGGTCTCGGTGAGACGGCCCTCGAATCCGTAGAAGTCGCTGGCGAGCGGCGAGAAGGTCATGCGGTGTACTCCCTCGTGACGGTGCATCCGTCCGAGAGCCTACGCAGCCCGTCCCGGGGCGCCCAAGGCGCTTGGTAATTTGATCCAATCGGAGAGGCTGGAGGGAGCCGCATGTTCGTCGAGATCGCCAACACACCCCGCGACTACGCCTGGGGGTCGACGACGGCGATCGCCGGACTGCTCGGTACGTCGCCGAGTGGCGGGCCGGAGGCGGAGCTCTGGCTCGGCGCGCACCCGGGGTCTCCGAGCCGCGTCGTCGGCGATGACCGCACCCTGCTCGATGTCGTCGAGGGTCGGTTGCCGTTCCTCATGAAGGTGCTCGCCGCGGACGCACCGCTGTCGTTGCAGGCGCACCCGACGATCGCTCAGGCCGAGGAGGGCTTCGCGCGCGAGGAGGCCGCAGGTGTCCCCGTCGATGCCCCGCACCGCAACTACAAGGATGCCTTCCACAAGCCGGAGATCATCTACGCGCTCTCGGATCCGTTCCGGGCGCTCTCGGGCTTCCGTCCGGTCGCTGAGACGCGCGCCGTGCTGGCACCGGTCGCGGACGATCCCCGGATCGCCCCGCTCGTCGAGCGCCTCTCTGGCGACGCCGCGCTCCAGGAGGTCTTCGCGTGGCTCATCGAGCGCGGAGAGGGCGTCGACGATCTCGTCGCCGCGGTCGTCGAAGCGGCGTCGACCGTCGATGGAATCAGCTGGCAGACCGTCCGCACCCTTGCGGAGCACTACCCGGGTGACCCCGGGATCGTGATCTCGCTGCTGCTCCACACGGTCGAGCTGCGACCCGGCGAGGTGCTGTACCTTCCGGCGGGCAACATCCACGCCTACCTCGAGGGCCTGGGGATCGAGCTCATGGCCTCGTCCGACAACGTGCTGCGCGGGGGGTTGACCCCGAAGCACGTCGATGTGCCGGAATTGCTCTCGGTGCTCGACTTCCGGCCGCTCCCGGCGCCCTTCCTCGCGCCTTCGGAACTGGAGCCGGGTGTCAGCGTCTATCGGCCCGGGGTGCCCGACTTCCAGCTCACGGTCGTCTCGCCGGATGCCGCCGAGAGCGGCGTCGAGGTGCGCCTCGGCGGTCCGGCGATCGTGCTGTGCACCTCGGGTGAGGTAGCGCTCGAGAACGGCCCGAGCATCGCCCGCGGAGGTGCGGTCTACGTCGACGGCGAGGACTGGCTCGGGGTGCGGGGGCGCGGGATGCTGTTCATCGCCTCCGCCGCCGACGCCTGATCCGGCTCAGCTCGCCGCGCGGGCTCCGAAGACGCGACGGTAGGCGGTCGGAGTGGTCTGCAGCACCTTGAGGAAGTGGTGCCGCATGACGGCGGCGGTGCCGAATCCGGCGCGCTGCGCGATCTGTTCGAGGCCGTCATCGGTCTGCTCGAGCTCCTGCTGCGCGCGCAGGATCCGCTGACGGTTGAGCCACGCGGCGGGCGTCGTGCCCGTCTCGGCGCGGAAGCGGCGGGCGAAGGTGCGGCTCGACATGAGGGCGCGCCGGGCGAGCTGGTCGATCGTGAGGTCCTCGTGGAGGTTCTCGAGCATCCAGTCCATGACGACCGCGAAGGTGTCGGCGCGGATCTCGGGCACCGGGGTCGGGATGAACTGCGACTGACCTCCGTCGCGCTGCGGGGGAACGACCATCCGTCGCGCGATGACGTTCGTCGCGGCGGCGCCGTACTCTTCCCGGACGATGTGGAGCGCGGCGTCGATCCCGGCCGCGGTCCCGGCGCCGGTGACCACCTTGCCGTCCTGCACGAAGAGCACGTCGGGGTCGACCTCGGTGAGCGGGTACTCGCGGGCGAGGCGGTCGGCGTGCATCCAGTGCGTGGTGGAGCGGCGTCCGTCGAGCACTCCCGCCTGGGCGAGCACGAAGGCGCCCGAGCACACGCTCATGACCCACGCGCCGCGTGCCTCCGCCGCGCGGATCACCTCGAGGTAGCGCTCGTCGACCGGTCCGATGCGGTGGGCCGGCACGGCCACGAGGTCGGCGTCCGCTGCGGCCGACAGATCGTCGTCGATCACGAGAGAGAACCCGAGGCTCGTCTCCACGGGCCCGGGGTCGGCCGTGGCCACGGTGAAGTCGAACTTCGGCCCGCCCATCTCGGTGCGGTCGATTCCGAACACCTCGCAGACGACACCGAACTCGAACGGGGCGGTGCCCGGGATGGCCAGACAGACGACCTTGTTCAACATCGCGACTCCTTGGCAGATATTCGACGAACAGTGTCGACTATGCCACTCGTGGCGGGATGACGCAATACATAGCGTTTCTGCCATGTTGATTCTCTCCCTCCTCATCGGCGGTCTGGCTGCGACCGGGCTCGGGGCGACGATCGTGGTGGTCGCACGCGACGGCTACCGACGGGTGCCGGTCCGTCGCCCCTGATCCGGGCCGATAGCCTGGCAGCATGACGTGGCTCGTGACCGGCGGAGCCGGCTACATCGGCGCGCACGTGGTGCGCGCACTCGACGAGGCCGGCATCGGCGCAGTCGTCATCGACGACCTCTCGAGCGGGCATCGCGAATTCGTGCGGGGCGACACGCCTTTCCTGCAGGGCAGCATCCTCGACGGGGAGCTCGTGCTCGACGTGCTGCGGCGTCACGCCGTGGAGGGGGTCATCCACGTCGCCGGGTTCAAGTACGCGGGAGTCTCCGTCGAGCGTCCGCTGCACACCTACAGCCAGAACGTCGAGGGCACGCGCGTGCTCCTCGCCGCGATGCAGGAGGTCGGTGTCGGCAAGATCGTCTTCTCATCGTCTGCCGCGGTGTACGGCAACACCGATCAGGACCTCGTCACGGAGGGGACTCCGAAGAGCCCCACGTCGCCGTACGGCGAGTCGAAGCTGATCGGCGAGTGGCTGCTGCGCGATCAGGGGGTCGCGGCAGGGCTCGCGCACACCTCGCTCCGCTACTTCAACGTCGTCGGATCCGGATATCCGGATCTATTCGACACGAGCCCCCACAACCTCTTCCCGCTCGTCTTCGACGCCCTCGTCGAGGGTCGTACGCCGCGCATCTTCGGGGACGACTACCCGACCCCCGACGGCACCAACGTGCGCGACTACCTGCATGTGGCCGACCTCGCGGCGGCACACGTCGCCGCCGCGCAGGCGCTCGCTTCCGGCGCGCCGCTCGAGCCGGCATACAACCTCGGCTCCGGCGACGGCGCCTCGGTCCGTCAGATCATGGATGCGGTCGCCCGCGTCACCGGCGTCGACTTCACGCCCGAGATCGCGGCTCGGCGCCCGGGCGATCCCGCCCGCATCGTGGCCTCCGGCGAGCTCGCCGCCCGCGATCTGGGCTGGAAGATGCGGCACACCCTCGACGACATGGTGCGCAGCGCGTGGGAAGCGCGCACGGCGGCGTCCTGATTCCGGCCCTCGAACGGGGGTCCTCGGCGCGTCGCGACACGCCCGAGCCGACAGCGACTACGATCCCGCGACTTGACTCCCGGGAATGACACGGGTGTAATTAGCTGCAACGCATTGGGCCGGCGTTGCGAGGGGAGAGCGGGATGACGAGAAACGACTACCGTCCGTCCGTTCCGGAGGATTGGTTCGTCGATCCGGTTCGCCTGGGGATGCCGGGGCTGCGACCCGCGATCGACGAGGACGACAACCAGCTGTCGTGGCAGACCGACGCGCTCTGTGCACAGACCGACCCGGAGGCGTTCTTCCCCGAGAAGGGCGGATCCACCCGCGATGCCAAGCGCATCTGCACGGGGTGCGCGGTGCGGGGGCAGTGCCTCGAGTACGCCCTCGAGAACGACGAGCGCTTCGGTATCTGGGGCGGTCTGAGCGAGCGCGAGCGCCGGAAGCTCCGCCGCAGCCGCAGCGCCTGAGGGTGCTCGCCCGGCGGGCGCGCGTGTCGCGTGGCTGAGCGGCTCGACCACGCCTAGCGTGGGAGGGATGCCCAGAGTCACCGCGATCCTCGTCGTCCAGGACGGCGAACGCTGGCTCGACGACGCCCTGGGCGGTCTCGCCGCGCAGACGCGGCGCCCCGACGCGACGATCCTCGTCGCCGAGCCCTCCACCGTGCTCGATCCCGGGGCGCTGGAGCTCGCGGGTGTGACGCAGGTGGTCACGGCATCCGGCGGGGGATACGGCACCGGGGTCGCGCGCGCGATCCACGCGGCCCCGCCCCCGGAGAGCGCCGACGAGCTGCTCTGGCTCCTGCGGGCGGACACGACACCGCATCCGGAGGCGCTGCGCACGTTGCTGCGGGCGGTGGAGCTCGCCCCCTCTCTCGCGATCGCGGGACCCAAGCTCGTCGACCCCGACGATCCGGCTCGGATCCGGTCGTACGGGATCACGATGTCGCGCCGCGGTGCGCGGGTCGAACTCGTGGACGACGAGCTCGACCAGGCCCAATACGACCCGGTCGTCGACGTCATGGCGGTTGCCGTCGAGGGCTCCATCGTGCGTCGCGCGGTCTGGCAGGCCGTCGAGGGGCTCGACCCGGGGCTGCCCTCCACCGACGCCGGTCTCGACCTCGGTGTGCGCGTGCGCCTCACCGCGCATCGCGTCGTGCGTGTCCCCGACGCGCGCGTGACCCGAGGCCGTCGCCCCGAAGACATCGGCCGCCGCAAGCCCGCGGGTCCCATGACGCGGCAGCGCCTCGCACGCGCCGCGCAGCTGCACCGCCGCTTCGTCTACGCGCCCGCGCTCCTCGTCCCCGTGCACTGGATCTCGTTGCTTCCGCTCGCGGTCATCCGCTCGCTCGGACAGCTGCTCGCGAAGCGCCCGGGGGCGGTGCCCGGCGAGATTGCGGCCGCGTTCATCGCCGCCTTCGATGGCACCGTGCCCCGGGCGCGATGGAGGCTGCGCCGTGCGCGACGCGTGGGGTGGCGGGCCGTCGCACCGCTCCGGATGCGGGGCGCCGAGCTGCGCGAGCACCGCGCCCACGAACGCGACCGTGCCGACGAGAGAGGTGGGCGCGAGCCGGACCTCGTGCGAGCGTCGTTCCTCGGAGGCGGAAGCTGGGTCGTCGGGCTCGCGATCGTCGCGGGCGTCGTCGCTTCGTGGCGACTGCTCGGGGCGACGGCTCTCGAAGGCGGTGCCCTGCTGCCGCTGTCGTCCGGACTCGACGCGCTCTGGAGTCGACCCGGATGGGGCTTCCGCGAGATCGGGGTCGGGTTCTTCGGCGCGGCCGACCCCGCCACGATCCTGTGGGCGCTGCTCGGCTCCCTCACCTGGTGGGATACCTCCTTCTCTCTCGTGCTGCTGTGGATCGCCGCGATGCCCCTGGCTGCGCTCGGCGCGTGGTGGGCGGCCACCCGACTCTCCGAGCGCGCCTGGCCTCCGGTCGTGGCGGCTGCGCTCTGGGCGCTGGCCCCCGTGCTGCTCGTCGCCCTCGGCGAGGGACGAATCGGTGCCGTCCTCGTTCATCTGCTCCTGCCGTGGCTCGTGCTCGCGCTGCTCGAAGCCGCGAGGTCGTGGAGCGCAGCGGGAGCCGCCGCGCTGCTCTTCGCCGCCGTGACCGCGGCGGCCCCCGTGGTGGCCGCTCCGCTGCTCGTGGCGATCGTCGCGTGGGCCTTCGCGCGTCCCCGCGGATTCGCGCGCATCATCGGGGTGCCGATCCCCGCAGCGGTGCTCTTCGCGCCACTCGTCGTGGGTGCCTTGCGCCGCGATACTCCATGGGCTCTGCTCGCCGATGCGGGCCCCGTCGTGCCGACGCAGCCGGCATCCGGCTGGCAGCTGCTGATCGCGCAGCCCGAGGGCGGCGACACGGCGTGGCACGCGCTCCTCGGCTACCTCGGCGTCGACGCATCCGGGTGGGCGACGCTCGCGCCGGCCGTTCTGCTCGCCCCGATCGCGGTGCTCGCCCTCGTGGCCCTGTTCCTGCCGGGGGCGCGCCGGTCGATCCCTGCGCTGGCGCTCGCCGCGGTGGGTCTCGCGACGGCGTGGATCGCTCCCTCCTTCCAGGTCGTGACGACGGGCGCCGAGGCAACCGGCCCGTGGTCCGGGGCGCCGCTGAGCATCTACTGGCTCGGCCTCGTCGGGGCGGCGGTCGTCGCCCTCGAAGGCATCGGCCGCGCGGCGGTCGCCGCCGGATCCGCCGCCGTCGTCGCGGCCACGATCGCGGTCGCGCCGATGCTCGGGCTGCTCGTGTTCGGCGCCGTCCCCGTGCGATCCGGCGACGGCGAGGTGCTGCCGGCGCTCGCCGCCGCCGAGGCGCGCAACGATCCGGGCATCGGCACCCTCGTGCTGACCGCCGAGGACGACGGCTCACTCGACGTGCGCCTGGAGCGTGGCGAGGGAACGCTGCTCGACGACCAGTCGTCTCTCTACGCGGGGCGCACGAGCCTCGACGAGGATGAGATCGCGCTCGCCGAGCTCGCAGGCAACCTCGCCTCGCGCGGTGGTTACGACCCCGAGCCCGAGCTCGAGCGCTTCGGGATCGGGTTCATCCTGGTGCGGCCGCTCGGTACGGATGCCAGCGAGCGTGCCGCGGCCGTGCGGGATCGGGCGGTGGCGTCGCTCGACCGGGTGGCGGTGCTCGCGGCGGAGAGCGAGAGCGGCTACGGCACCCTGTGGGCGTATCCGGGGCTCGAGGCGACCTCGAGCGAGACGCCCGACCGCGGCGCGTACGGCGTGCTCGTGCTCATCGTGCAAGGTGTCGTCGTGCTGAGCGCCCTGCTGCTCGCGCTCCCCACGCGCCGGCGTCGCCGTGTCGTCCAGACCCGGTCGTCGCTCGACGAGCCGCCGGCCACGACGTTCGAGGATTCCGATGGCTGACCCGACCAATCCAGACGAGCCGGTCGGACAGGACGCGGCGAACACGCCCGCGGACGACGAGGTGACGTCTCACGAGACGACGTCTCACGAGACGACGTCTCACGGGACGACGCCCGATGAGCCGACGCCTGACCAGGCGACGCATGACGAGGCGACGCCCGATGAGAGCACGGCGGATGCGACGCCGCGCCGCACGCCGCGCGCTCGATCGTCTCGGGCGCGCTCGGCGACGCTCGTCTCGCTGCGCATCGTCCGCGGCGTCGTCGGCATCGCGGCGGCGGCGGTCGTGGTCGGGACCGTCGGGCTCGTGCCCGTGCCGACCTCCGGAATCTCGCCGCTCGGCGTCACGGTCGACCCCGAGCCAGCCGATCTGCAGCGCCTGTGCGCGGGCTCGCTCGTGCGGCTGGGAGACGACACGGGTGCGGACGCCGGGCGCCTCACCGCGATCGGCGCCCCGACCGTCACGACCGCGGCGACCGGTGGCGAGGTTCGCAGCTCGGCGCTGACCGCATCCGACGTGGGCACGGGTGGGACCTCGCAGGCTCCGCGGCTCGTCGAGCTGGACCCCGCCGACGATGCCGCACTCGATGCCGTCCAGGCTCAGCGCGCGAGCGGCGAGGGCGGCCTCGCGGGTCTCGCGGTCTCCGGATGCCCCGAGCCCACGAGTTCCGCATGGCTCGTCGGGGGCGACACGACCGTCGGGCGCACCACCCTCCTGCTGCTGGCGAATCCCACCGAAGTCGCGGCCGAGGTGACCTTGAGGATGTGGGGCGAGGACGGCGAGATCACGGCCCCCGGCATGTCGCTCACGGTCGCCCCGGGCGAGCAGCGGGTGCTTCCGCTCAGCGGCTTCGCGCCGGGCGTCGCATCCCCGGTCGTGCAGGTGCTCGCGCGTGGCGGCCAGGTGACGGCCGCTCTGCAGACCTCCGTCATCCGTGTGCTCGATCCGGGCGGCGTCGCGATCGTCCAGCCGGGCACCGGTCCGTCGCGCGAGACGGTCATCCCCGGCGTCCGCATCTTCGACGACGTCGGGGTCTCGACGGCGCTCGGCCTCGCCGACTACGCGGACCTCGAGGCGGTCGCCCGTCTCGCCAACCCCGGCGACGTCGACGCGTCGGTCGAGGTGAGCCTCTTGCCGACCGAGACCGGCGGGGTCGCGAGCTCGTTCCAGATCGAGGTGGCGGCCGGCGATGTCGTCGACATCCCGCTGACAAGCGGCCTCGAGCTCGGTTCCGGACTCCTCCCCGACGGCTCATACACGGTCACATTGCGCTCGGACCAGCCGGTCGTGGCCGCGGTGCGGGCGGGCACGACCCCGGCGCCCGCGTCCGGATCCAGCGGGTCGCCCGATCCGGGCCCCGCCGACATCGCCTGGTTCGCCTCGGCGCCGACGTTGAGCGACGACGTTCTCGTCGCGGTCGCATCCGCCCCGCGTCCCGTGCTCGTCGTCGCCAATCCCGAGAACACCGAGCGGACGGTCGTCGTGGAGCAGCTCGGAGGCGGACCGTCTCGCGAACTCGTCGTGCCTGCTGCGGGCACCGCACAGCTCACGCTGACCACCGGAGCGGGCTACGCCCTGCGGGACATCGACGGCCTGCGCGCCGCGATCGGCTACGCGGGGGCGGCGCAGCTCGCAGGCTCGCTGATCCGCCCCGAGCGTGAAGCCGACCAGGCGATCGTGGTCCGCCCCTGACGAACGCCGGTCCTCCGCCGGGTCAGAAGTGCCGGTAGCGTTCCGGCGCGATTTCCCACGGATCGCGGCCGAGGAGTTCGGCGACGGCCCGGAAGACGCAGCTCTCGATGTACGAGCGGCGGTGCCAGTCGTCGTCGCGGTGCAGGTGCGCCATCCGTTCGATGGGCACACGGTAGAGCACCACCCGACGGGCACGCCGGTCGACCCGCCACCGCTCCACGCCTGCCGCACCGGGATCACCCGGCGGGGTCGTGCCGATCTCCACGCGCACCGAGGCGAGTTCCTCCGGCCAGAGCGAGCGCAGGTACTCGATCCCCGAGCCGACGCACGCGTCGAAGAACGAGAACCGGCTGTGCAGCATCGGCAGGTGGGGCCCCGTGACGGCCGAGCGGATCCCTCGACCGTGACGGTCGCGATAGCCCGTGCGGGTGAGCTCGCGACGGGAGGATCGGGGCATGTCGCCAGTCTAGGTGTCGGCCCCCGGCGATAGGCTCGGCAGCGATGAGCGCGCGATCGTGCACCAAGGTGGCCTGCGGCAGGGATGCCGTCGCGACGCTCACCTACGACTACGCGGATGCGATGGCCGTGCTCGGGCCTCTCGCGATCCGGCGGGAGCCGCACAGCTACGACCTGTGCGCGGCGCATGCCGAGCGTCTCTCCGTCCCCCAGGGGTGGAATGTGGTGCGCCACGCGACGGTCGATGAACTACAGTCGTGACCCGTGAGCAGCACTGATCTCTCCGCTTTCGTCAAGGCCTACGATGTCCGCGGCCTCGTCGGCTCCCAGCTGACGCCCGAGGTGGTCGAGGCGCTTGCCGCCGGATTCGTCGACGAACTGGGTGCCGCGGGGCAGACCGTCGTCGTCGGGCACGACATGCGCGACTCCTCGCCGGAGTTCGCGGCGGCGTTCTCGCGCGGGGCATCGGCTCGCGGCGCGGACGTCGTCAGCATCGGCCTGTGCTCGACCGACGAGACCTACTTCGCGTCCGGCTTCCTCGACGCCCCGGCCGCGATGTTCACCGCGAGCCACAACCCCGCGATCTACAACGGCATCAAGTTCAGCCGCGCCGGAGCGCAGGGCATCTCGCTCAGCACGGGTCTCGCGGCGATCCGCGACCGCGCCCAGGCCTATCTCGACGCGGGCGCCGTCGCTGCGGTAGCCGCGCCGGGTTCGGTGAGCTCGCGCGACGTCCTCGCGGACTACGCGGCGCACCTGCGTTCGCTCGTCGACCTGAGCGGCATCCGTCCGCTTCGCGTCGTCGTGGATGCGGGCAACGGCATGGGGGGCATGACCGTGCCCGCGGTCCTCGGCACCGATGCGGGGCTCCCGGGGCTCCCGCTCGAGATCATCCCGCTCTACTTCGAGCTCGACGGCACCTTCCCGAATCACGAGGCGAACCCGCTGGAGCCGGCGAACCTCGTCGACCTGCAGAAGGCGGTCGTCGAGCACGGTGCCGATCTGGGCCTCGCCTTCGACGGCGACGCCGACCGCTGCTTCGTGGTCGATGAGACGGGCGCGCCCGTCACCCCGAGTGCGGTCGCGGCGATCGTGGCCCAGCGCGAGGTCGCTCGGGTGCGTGCAGCAGGAGAGACCGGCGAGATCGCGGTCATCCACAACCTCATCACGTCGCGGTTCGTCCCTGAGGCGATCGAGCGGGCGGGCGCGGTCGCGGTGCGGACCCAGGTGGGCCATTCGCTCATCAAGGACCGCATGCACGAGACGGGCGCTGTGTTCGGTGGCGAGCACTCGGCGCACTACTACTTCCGCGACTTCTGGGGTGCAGACAACGGCATGCTCGCGGCCATGCACCTGCTGGCGGAGTTCGGCGGCCAGGGCACGGCACTCTCCGAGTTCGCCGCCGAGTTCGACCCGTATGCGCTCTCGGGCGAGATCAACTCGACCGTCACCGACATCCCCGCCGCGTACACGCGCATCGTCGATGCGTTCACGGGCCGCGGGGAGTTCGACGAGCTCGACGGCCTCACCGTCACCGGGGCACCCGACGAGGGCTTCTGGTGGTTCAACGTGCGGCCCTCGAACACGGAGCCCCTGCTGCGGCTCAACGTCGAGGCAGACGAGCCCGGTCGCATGGAAGCCATCCGCGACGAGGTGCTCGCACTCATCCGCGCATAGTTTCCGCGCGACTGCGAGAATGGGGCGCATGAGCATCCCCACCTCGACCTCGGTCCCCTTCAAGGTCGCCGACCTGGCCCTCGCCGCCGCGGGCCGCCACCAGATCCGTCTCGCCGAGAACGAGATGCCGGGCCTCATGGCGCTGCGCGAGGAGTTCGGTGCGCAGCAGCCGCTCGCCGGTGCGCGCATCGCCGGATCGCTGCACATGACCGTGCAGACCGCGGTGCTGATCGAGACCCTCATCGCCCTCGGGGCGCAGGTCCGCTGGGCGAGCTGCAACATCTTCTCCACCCAGGACGAGGCGGCGTCGGCCGTCGTAGTCGGCCCGACCGGCACCGTCGAGCAGCCCGCGGGAGTTCCGGTCTTCGCCTGGAAGGGCGAGACCCTCGAGGAGTACTGGTGGGCCACCTCGCGCATCTTCGACTGGAGCGACGAGGCCGCCGCAACGGGGGCCGAATGGACGGGCCCGAACCTCATCCTCGACGACGGCGGAGACGCGACGCTGCTCGTGCACACCGGTCGGGACTACGAGCAGGCGGGCGGCGTGCCGCCCACGGCACCGGATGCGAGCGAGGAGTGGGCGGTCGTGCTCGAGCTGCTGCGCGGTTCGCTCGCCGACGACCCGCAGCGCTGGACGCGCGTCGCGGAGGGCATCCAGGGCGTCACCGAGGAGACCACGACGGGCGTGCACCGTCTCTACGAGCTGCACCGCGAGGGGCGACTGCTGTTCCCCGCGATCAACGTGAACGACTCGGTGACGAAGTCGAAGTTCGACAACACCTACGGCATCCGCCACTCGCTTCCCGACGGCCTGAACCGCGCCACCGACATGCTGATCGGCGGCAAGGTCGCCTTCGTCGCGGGCTACGGCGATGTCGGCAAGGGTGCAGCCGAGGCGCTCCGCGGGCAGGGTGCGCGGGTGATCGTCTCGGAGGTCGACCCGATCAACGCGCTGCAGGCCGCGATGGACGGATTCCAGGTGGCTCGTCTCGAGTCGGTGATCCACGAGGCAGACTTCGTGATCACGGCGACCGGCAACAAGAACGTCGTCACCGCCGAGCACCTGCAGGGCCTCAAGCACCTCGCGGTCGTGGCGAACGTCGGTCACTTCGACAACGAGATCGACATGGCTGGCCTCGCGGCTCTTCCGGGTGTCGAGCGGGTCGAGATCAAGCCGCAGGTGCACGAGTGGCGGCTGCCGAACGGGCGCAGCATCCTCGTGCTGAGCGAGGGGCGCCTCATGAACCTCGGCAACGCGACCGGGCACCCGAGCTTCGTGATGAGCAACTCGTTCTCGAACCAGGTGCTCGCACAGCTCGAGCTGTGGGTGAACCGCGACGCCTACGAGACCGCCGTGTACGTGCTGCCGAAGGTGCTCGACGAGAAGGTCGCGCGCTTGCACCTCGCATCGCTCGGCGTCGAGCTCACGACGCTCACCCCGTCGCAGGCCGACTACATCGGAGTGAGCGTCGACGGCCCCTACAAGGTGGACCACTACCGCTACTGAGCGCGGGTGAGGCCCGTCGTCAGCGGCGGGCGTCGGAGGTCAGGACCGGCTCGAGCGCTGCGAGGCGCTGCGCCTCCAGCCCGAGGGCACGCGTCTCGCGGTCGCGGCGCGCGACGGCAACCCCGGCAAGGAAGATCTCGGGGTCCACGACCGGCAGGGGCGACACGTAGGCCGATGCCTCGAACGCCAGTTGCTGGGCGAGGTAGGCGCGGCGACCCGGGTCGAGATCGCGAGCCGATGCGAGGAAGGCGGCGATCCGGCGGGCGAGGGCATCCGGCATGCGGGCCACGTCGGCGACGGGAGCCCAGCCGACGAGTTCGAGCGGCATCCCGAAGACCGGAGTCGGCACGCGAGGGGCCCGCTCGTACTGGGCGTAGGTGCCGGCCAGGTGGTCACCGAGCCGCTTGGCGCGAGGCGAGAGCAGTCCGACGAGCGCGGCGAGGCCTCCAAGCGTCATCACGAGTTCGATGACGCCGACGAGCGATCGGATCGCCGCGTGCCGGAAGCCGGCGGCCCCGCCGTCGTCGCGCACGATGCGTGCGCCGACCGCGAGACGACCGAGCGACTTGCCGCGACTGACCGTCTCGACGAGACAGGGAACCACGACGAACGCGAGCACGAGGCTGCTGATCACGACCACGTTCACCCAGGCGGCCTCGAGCCTCAGCCACCCGACGGTCGTCATCCCGCCGATCAGGAGGGCCACGAAGACGAGGATCGATGCGACGACGTCGATCGCCGCGGACCCGGCCCGCAGAGCGAATCCCGCGGGCCGCAGATCGAGCGAGACGGCCTCGCCGGTGAGCAGCGTGTCGCCGTCGTCGAGTGTGTCCACCCAATCGGCATCGGGCTGCCTGGCCATGCGTATCATTCAAGCAGATGGACCTCGACGCGTACGCCTCCGCCCACGGCCCGGAGTGGGACCGTCTCGCGCGCCTCGCTCGCGGTCGGCGTCCGAGCGGCCCGGAGGCCGACGAGCTCATCGACGGGTATCAGGCGGGCGCGACGCAGCTCGCGGCTATCCGCACCTCGGTGGGCGGATCCACGCAGGGCGAGCACCTCTCGCTCGCGTTGTGGCGCGCCCGGCTTCTCTTCACGGGAGCGCGTCCCGAACCGCTGCGGTCGCTGACGGTGTTCGTCGCGGTGCAGCTTCCCGCGGCGCTCTACCGCATCCGATGGCTCACGCTTGCGCTCGCCGCAGCCACGGTCGCGATCGCTGCGGCGTACTTCATCTGGCTCTCGAGCGATCCGCGCGCATTCGCGACGCTCGGGTTGCCGTCCGAGCTCGAGAGGTACGCCGAGAGCGACTTCGTGGACTACTACTCGACCTACTCCGAGGCGGGATTCGCCGCGCAGGTATGGACCAACAACGCGTGGATCGCTGCGCAATGCGTGATGTTCGGCATCCTCGGGGTCTGGGTGCCGTTCGTGATCTTCCAGAACGCGCAGGGGCTCGGGATCTCGGCCGCGGTCATGAACCACCACGACCGCCTCGACCAGTTCTTCCTCTACATCGCGCCGCACGGCCAGCTCGAGCTCTACTCGATCTTCCTGGCGGGTGCTGCCGGCCTCATGATCTTCTGGTCGTGGATCGCCCCCGGCGCACGGACGCGCGCCCAGGCTCTCGCACAGGACGGACGGGCGTTCTTCACCGTCGTCGTGGGTCTCGTCGTGGCACTCCTCGTCTCGGGTCTCATCGAGGGATTCGTGACGCGGCAGGACTGGCCGTGGGTCGTGAAGATCGGCATCGGCACGCTCGCACTGGCGGCGTTCCTCGTCTACCAGTGGGTCGTCGGGCGGCGTGCCTTCCGGGCCGGCGAGCTGGGCGACCTCGACGAGTTCTCGACCGGGGCACGGCGCATCGTCTCGGTGTGAGGGGCGGCTCATGACAGAGCTCTCATGTCGCGCGTCGGGTGGTCTCATCCGACCGCGTCATGCTGAGGTCGTCGAAAGGAACCTCCCATGAAGAGAACCGGCATCATCGCCATCGCCGGAACGTGCGCCCTCGGCGCCTCGGCTCTCGTCGGAGGCGTCGCGTACGCCTCCTCTCTCGATCTCGCCGAGCAGGTGGGTGCGCCGCTCGCCATCGACGGTGTGAGCACGGCGCAACTGGTCGTCGAGGACACAGAGGACACCACGGATGTCGCGGCGGAGCCGACGGATGACGCGACGGAGGACGCGACCGACGACTCGACCGAGGCCGGCGACGACGACGGCACGGCCGACCAGGGTTCGGGTGACGTCGACGAGGTCGACCCCTCTGCCCCGGTCAAGCTGAACGACGACGACTCGAAGAAGGACGACTGCGACGGGGATCGCGGCGACGACGACGGCGACCACGACGGCGACCACGACGGCCGTGAGGATGGCGGCACCGACCGTCACCACCGCGGCGGCGACGACCGCGGAGACGATCACGACGGCGGAGACGACTGGGGCGGCGACGACCGCGGCGGCGACGACTGAGCCCAGCGATTCAATCCACGTGACCCCGGTCGGGGCGGGCCTCAGCGCCCGGCTCGGCCGGGGTCTCCTGTGAAGCGGTAGCCCATCCCGCGCACCGTCGTGAGGTGATCGGCACCGATCTTCTTGCGCAGGTAGCGCACATAGACGTCGACGACGTTCGAGCCCGGATCGAAGTCGAGGCCCCAGACGCGGCTCAGCAGCTGCTCGCGGCTGAGCACCTGCTCGGGGTGGCGCATGAACTCCTCGGCGAGTCCATACTCTCGCGCCGACAGATCGAAGGTGCCGGCCTCGGAGGTCACTCGCCGGGTGCGGGTGTCGAGCATCACCCGGCCGCAGGTGAGCACCTGGTCTCCGGCCGTCGAGTGCTGGCGGGCCTCGTGGAGCCGCACCCGGACGCGAGCGAGCAGCTCGTCGAAACGGAACGGTTTCGCGACGTAGTCGTTGGCACCGCCCTCGAATCCTGCGACGGTGTCGGCGGCCGAGTCCCGCGCCGTGAGGATGATGACGGGGGTCGTGTCGCCGTCCCGACGCAGTCGGCGCAACACCTCGAACCCGTCGATCCCGGGAAGACCGATATCGAGGAGCACCAGGTCGAACTCGCCGGACCGTGCCCGGGTGAGCGCGTCGACGCCGTCGGCGACGGTCTCGACGCCGAATCCTGCGGAGCGCAGGCCCTTCTCCACGAACGAGGCGATGCGCGCCTCATCCTCAGCGATCAGGATGCGCGGCATCCGGTTCCTCCTCGTCGTGGGCGGAGAGCGGCAGGCTGATCGCGACGCGGGCGCCGCCGCCTGTGGGGTTTCGGGCGTACGCGCGTCCGCCGTGGGCCGCGGCGATGGCGGACACGATCGACAACCCGAGACCGGAGCCCTCGGCCCCGCGGCCGACCTCGACGCGCGCGAACCTGTCGAAGATCCAGTCGAGCTGGTGCTGCGGGATGCCGGGGCCGTGGTCGCGCACCCACAGCTCGACGGCGGTGCCCTCCTGCTCCCTGACGAGCACGCTTCCGATCGAGATGAGCGTGCCCGCGGGCGCGTACTTGGCGGCGTTCTCGGCCAGCTGGAGCCACGCCTGGGTGATCCGCGAGGGGTCGAGGTCGGCACTCACGTGCGCGGATCCGGCGTGTCCCCACTCGTGGGCGGGGCTCAGCGCGCGTGCCTTGCGGAGCACCTGTTCGGTGAGGTCGGCGACGTCGGTCGGCTCGCGTCGGAGGAAGTCGGGGCGACTCGTCTTCACGAGCAGGGCGATGTCGTCGACGAGACCGTTCATCCGATCGAGTTCCTCGATCGCGAGGTGGCGGGTCGTCGTCACCTCACCGGGCGCGTCCGGGTCGAGGAGCTCGAGGTGGCCCCGCACGATCGTGATGGGCGTGCGCAGTTCGTGACTGACGTCGTCGAGGAGCTGCCGCTGCGTGTCGAAGGAGCGCTGGAGGCGGTCGAGCATCGCGTTGAACGCGCGCGAGAGCTCCGAGACGTCGTCGGTGCCTCTCGCGGGGATGCGCGCCTGCAGGTCGTTCTCACCGATCTCTGCGGCGGTCTTCCGCAGCAGCCGCAGGGGGCGCAGCAGGCGGCCCGAGACGAACCAGCCGACGAGCCCGACCAGGACGAGCGCGACGGCGGCGAACAGGGCATAGGTGCGGAACGCCTGGTCGATCTCGGCGAGCTCGGCGCCCAGGTCGTAGGCCGAGACGTAGAGCCCCGTCGAGGGGTCGTCCTGGATCGTCACCGGGATCGTCACGTAGCGCAGCGTCCCGACCGCCGTGTCGGCGGTGCCGCGTACGACGCGATCAGGGTCGGACTCCGCCACGATCCGCTCGATGAATGCCGGGTCGTCGGTCAGCCGGAAGCGGATCGCGCTCGAGGGCAGGAAGCGCGCCACTCCGTCGACGATCCCGAGCGTCGACTCGTTGTGGTCGGGAAGCACGCGCGTCATCGCGAGCGTGAGGAATTCCTCTACCGTCGTCGGCGGCTCGGCGTCCGCCGCGGGATCGCCGCCCTCCGCGAGGAACTGGAGGCCCTCGACCGTCAGGGTCAGCCGGTCGTCGATCTCGGCGAGCACCCGCTCGCGCTGGATGAGGTAGGCGGCGAGCCCCGCCACGGTCATGCCGAGCGCGGCGACGGCCAGCATCGAGGCGAGGATGCGGAATCGCGCCGAGCGCAGGGATTCGCGCCATCGAGACGGCATCCCCCGATTATCGCGTCCGGGGTCTGCGGGGGCCGGGCGCCTAGCGTGAGAAAGCTGTCATCATCCTCGCCCGTCAGCGCGTGGCGCCGAAGAGCGGACGGTGCAGCACCCCCGCGAGGAGTCCCCCGACGAGCGGCGCCACCAGGAACACCCACAGTTGCCCGAGTGCCTCCGGCCCACCGAGCAGAGCGGGCGCGATCGATCGGGCGGGGTTCAGCGAGGCGTTGCTGATGGGGATCATCACGAAGTGCAGCATCGTGAGCCCGAGACCGATCGCGAGAGGCGCGAAGCCGGCGGTCGTGGCACCAGCTGCGGTAACGCCCAGAACGATCGTCACGAACAGGAACGTGGCGACGATCTCGGCGATGAGGACCGCCCACAGCGTGAACCCCGCGGGGGAGTGCCCATCGAATCCGTTCGAGACGGCACCGAAGTCGATGGTCTTGCCGCTCACGATTCCCCACAGGCCGAAGGTGAGGACGGCGAAAATGGCGCCGACGATCTGGGCCACCCAGTAGGGGAGCACGTCCACCCAGCGCGAGCGACCCGCCACCGCGGCGCCGAGCGTGATGGCCGGGTTGAAGTGCCCGCCCGAGATATGCCCCACGGCGTAGGCGGCGGCGAGCACTCCGAGGCCGACGCCCAGCGCCACCGGGAGGGCGCCTCCGTTGTCGGGGGTGAAGAAGAGGGCTGCGCCGAGGACGGCGAAGACGAGGACGTAGGTACCGAACGTCTCGGCGATGAGGCGTCGGACGAGGGGTGCGGGGGCGGCGTCGTCGCTCATGTGTCCATTCCCTTGTCGAGGTGGTGGTGGGACGCCGTCAGGCTACTCCGATGCGCCTCCCCGCGGCACGAATTCTTGTTTTGAGTCATTCACGATATGGTCGTATTGTGCATCACCCCGCAAGCCCCGTCGACCGCCTCCGGCGGGCCGGACTCCGGGTCACGTCGCCTCGCGCGGCCGTTCTTGAAGCGGTCGATGCCCAGCCGCACTCCGACGCCGAGTCACTTGCTCGGGCTCTCAGCGCCGACCATCCGCGACTCTCCGTCCAGTCGGTGCACAACGTGCTGCGCGCGCTCACCGACCATGGCCTCGTCCGGCGTATCGAGCCTGCCGATTCGGCCGCGCTCTACGAGTCGCGCGTCGGCGACAACCACCACCACGTGGTCTGCCGTGGATGCGGCGCCGTGGCCGACGTCGCGTGCGTCGCCGGCCACGCCCCCTGCCTTGAGCCGTCGGACGCCGGCGGCTTCGAGATCGACCTCGCCGAGGTCGTCTTCTGGGGTATGTGCCCCGAGTGCCGGGCGACCGGCGTGGTTTCACCCAACACCGTCGAATCTCCGAGGAGGAGCATCCGTGACTGACACCGAATCGCCCATCGTCACAGGCGACGAGACCCCCGCCGAGGGGTGCCCCGTCGTACACGGCGAGCAGCCGCGACCCACCCAGGGCTCCGGCAACAGCGTGTGGTGGCCGAATCGGTTGAACGTCAAGATCCTCGCCAAGAATCCCGACGTCGCGAATCCCCTCGGCGGCGGGTTCGACTACCCGGCCGCGTTCCGCTCGCTCGACCTCGACGCGGTGAAGGCCGACATCCAGTCGGTGCTGACGACCTCGCAGGACTGGTGGCCCGCTGACTTCGGCAACTACGGGCCGCTCATGATCCGCATGGCCTGGCACAGCGCGGGCACCTACCGCGCCGGCGACGGACGCGGTGGCGCGGGCGCCGGTCAGCAGCGCTTCGCCCCGCTCAACAGCTGGCCCGACAACGTGAACCTCGACAAGGCGCGACGCCTGCTCTGGCCGGTGAAGAAGAAGTACGGCCAGAAGATCTCGTGGGCCGACCTCATGATCCTCGCGGGCAACGTGGCGCTCGAGTCGATGGGACTGCGCACCTTCGGCTTCGCGGGCGGCCGCCCCGACGTCTGGGAGCCCGACGACGACGTGTACTGGGGCGCCGAGACCACCTGGCTCGGTACCGACAAGCGCTACTCGGGCGATCGCGAACTCGAGAAGCCTCTCGCCGCGACCACCATGGGTCTCATCTACGTGAACCCGGAGGGCCCCGAAGGCGTTCCCGACCCGGCGGCCGCGGCCCGCGACATCCGCGAGACCTTCGGCCGGATGGGGATGAACGACGAGGAGACCGTGGCGCTCATCGCGGGCGGTCACACCTTCGGCAAGACCCACGGTGCCGCGGGCGATGACGCGGTGGGGCCCGACCCCGAGGCGGCGTCGCTCGAGTCGCAGGGGCTCGGATGGGCGGGAGCGCACGGCTCGGGTCGCGGCGACGACACCGTCACCTCGGGTCTCGAGGTCACGTGGACCTACCACCCGACCCGCTGGGACAACGAGTTCTTCCACATCCTGTTCGCCTACGAGTGGGAGCTCATGACGAGCCCGGGCGGCGCCCAGCAGTGGCGACCGAAGGACGGCGCCGGCGCCGACATGGTGCCGCTCGCCCACTCGGAGGGCAAGCGCGAGCCCCGCATGCTCACGACCGACCTGGCGCTCCGCGTCGACCCCGACTACGAGAAGATCTCGCGCCGCTTCCGCGACGATCAGGAGGCGCTGTCGGATGCGTTCGCGCGCGCGTGGTTCAAGCTGACCCACCGCGACATGGGGCCGCTCACGCGCTACCTCGGCCCGGAGGTGCCGGACGAGATCCTCATCTGGCAGGACCCGATCCCCGAGGTCGACCACGGACTCGTGCAGACGGCAGACGTCGCCGACCTCAAGGTGCGCATCCGCGAGTCGGGGCTGACTGTCGACCAGCTCGTGCGCACGGCGTGGGCGTCGGCCTCGACGTTCCGTGGCGGCGACAAGCGCGGCGGCGCGAACGGTGCCCGCATTCGGCTCGAGCCGCAGCGCAGCTGGGCGGTCAACCGCCCGGAGGAGCTCGCCTCGGTGCTGTCGGTCCTCGAGGGGATCCAGGCGGACTTCGCGGCTTCGCGCAGCGACGGCGTGCGGATTTCGCTCGCCGACCTGATCGTCCTCGCAGGAGGTGTGGGCGTCGAGATGGCGGCGCACGCCGCGGGGCGCGACGTGGTCGTGCCCTTCCACCCGGGACGCACCGACGCGACGCAGGAGCAGACCGACTTCCACTCGTTCGGCTACCTGGAGCCCGTCGCCGACGGCTTCCGCAACTACACGGGCCCGGCGGCGCAACTGCCTGCCGAGCACCTGCTCGTCGACAAGGCGAACCTGCTGACCCTCAGCGCCCCCGAGATGACGGTGCTGGTCGGCGGCCTCCGGGCGATCGGCGCCACCTGGGACGGCTCGACGCACGGCGTGCTGACAGCGACCCCCGGTGTGCTCGACGCGTCGTACTTCGTGAACCTGCTCGAACTCGGCACCGAGTGGACGCCGCTCGATCCGGGATCCCACGCGTTCCGCGGCCGCGCCGCCGACGGCACGAGCTGGATCGGCACCCGCGCCGACCTGGTGTTCGCGTCGAACTCGGAGCTGCGCGCGGTCGCCGAGGTGTACGCGAGTGACGACGCAGCGGCGAAGTTCGTGGACGACTTCGTGGCGGCCTGGACGAAGGTCATGGAGCTCGACCGCTTCGACCTGCACTGATTCGATCCGCACTGACCGGCAGCGTGGAATCGCGGGGGCGGGTGGCGAGAGCCGCTCGCCCCCGTGGTGGCTATAACCGCCCCGCTGCCTTGAGCGCGAGGTAGTGGTCGGCGAGCGCCGGGGGCAGGTCCTGGGGTGCTCCCGTGACGACATCGCCGCCGAGGCGCCGGACCGCCGCCGCGACCCGTGCCTGATCAAGCAGCGCGCGCTCAGCGGCGGACGCGCGGTACACCTCCGCTGTGTCGCGGCGCTCGCGGGTGGCGGCCAGCACCTCCGGGTCGGTCACCGACGCGATGACCACCGTGTGATGCCGTGTCAGCTCGGGCAGCATCGCCAGCAGCGGCCGCGCACTCCCCGGTGCGTCGAGCGCGGTGAGGATCACCACGAGCGCGCGGTGCGTGGTGATCGAACGCACGAGTCCGGGCACCCCGTACCAGTCCGGCTCGATGAGCTCCGGTTCGATCGGGGCGAGCACGTCGACCATGCGGGCGAGCAGCTGCGCGCCGGTGGCGCCCTGCACGCGTCCCCTCACGCGCCGGTCGTAGACCGCGAGATCCACCCGGTCTCCCGCGCGGGTCGCGAGCGCCGCGAGCAGCAGACTCGCCTCGAACGCGGTGTCGAGGCGCACCTCGTCGGCGATCCGGGCCGCGGCGGTGCGTCCCGAGTCGACGATGAGCACGATCCGTCGATCCCGTTCGGGGCGCCAGGTGCGCACGACGAGCTTCGCGCCGCCGCCCGCCGGATCACGGCGGCGGGCGGTCGCGCGCCAGTCGATCGAGCGCACGTCGTCGCCGCGCACGTACTCCCGCAGGCTGTCGAACTCGGTGCCCTGCCCCCGCACCAGCAGGCTCGTGCGACCGTCGAGCTCGCGTAGGCGCGCGATCCGCGACGGCAGATGGCGGCGTGACGAGAACGGCGGCAGCACGCGCAGCACACCGGGCACCGTCTGCGTGCGCTGCCGGGCGACGAGGAACAGCGGACCCCACGAGCGGATCGTGACGCCCGCGGCGTGCAGCTCGCCCCGACGGATCGGCGTGAGGGTCGTCGTCACCTCCCGCCGCTCGGATGCGGGGAGCGCGATGCGGCGGCGGCGCGGCGTCGCCCCCGCGGACGGCTGCCACGCGTCGCGCAGCGTGCCGCGTACGGTGCGCCGCCCGGTGTTCGTGAGCGTGAGGGAGGTCGGCGTCAGCTCACCCAGCCGCGCGCGCGCCGGGACGTCACGCGTGATCCGCACCGCCGCAGGGGATCCGGCGAGCAGCAGGTCGACGCTCGCGGCGACGAGCAGGAACGCGCCCCAGACGCCGAGCCCCGCCCATCCGCCGAGCACGACGACAGGGATCGCGCCGACGGCGAGCGCGAGGACGAACCAACCCGAGATCGCCACGGCTCAGATGGGGACGCGCACCTGCTGGATGACCGAGCGGAGCACGGCATCCGTGCCGACCCCTTCGAGCTCGGCCTCCGGGCGCAGCTGGATGCGGTGGCGCAGCACGGGCAGCGCCATCGCCTGGATGTGGTCGGGGGTGACGCCTGCGGCGCCGGACAGCCACGCCCACGCGCGCGAGGCCGCGAGGAGCGCGGTGGCGCCGCGCGGGCTGACCCCGAGGCGCACCGACGGGCTCTGCCGGGTGCCGCGTGCGAGGTCGACGGCGTAGCCGAGAACGTCGGCGCTCACCGGCAGGTGTGCGACGTCGGCGCGCGCGGCGGCGAGTGTCGCGGCATCGAGCACGGGGGTCACGCCGGCGGCTTCGAGGTCGCGCGGGTCGAACCCTCCCGCATGGCGGGTGAGCACCTCGACCTCGGCGTCGCGCACCGGAAGATCGAGGACGAGCTTCAGCAGGAACCGGTCGAGCTGCGCCTCGGGAAGCGTGTACGTGCCCTCGTATTCGATCGGGTTCTGCGTCGCCGCGACGAGGAACGGCGAGGGAAGGGGGCGCGTCACACCGTCGGCCGACACCTGACGCTCCTCCATCGCCTCCAGCAGGGCCGACTGGGTCTTCGGAGGGGTGCGGTTGATCTCGTCGGCCAGCAGGATGTTCGTGAAGACCGGCCCCTCGCGGAACTCGAACACGCCGCTCTTGGGGTCGTAGACGACCGATCCGGTGATGTCGCCGGGCATCAGGTCGGGCGTGAACTGCACTCGGCGGGTCTCGAGAGACAGCGACCGCGAGAGCGCACGCACGAGCAGGGTCTTCGCGACGCCCGGCACGCCCTCGAGCAGCACGTGGCCGTTCGCGAGGAGGGCGATCAGCAGCCCGGTGACCGCGCCGTCCTGCCCGACCACCGCCTTCCCCACCTCGACGCGCACGCGCGACAGGGCATCTCGGAGCTCATTGGTGGTGGTCATGTCGTCCATTCTTCCGTGGCGGTCATCGGGGCCTCACGCTGTGCGTGAGGTCGCGTTCAAGCGTCGCGAGCTGGTCGGAGAGATGGACGACCGCTCGGTCGTTCCGCGCCTCCAGCGTGCGCAGCAGCGCATCGACGTCGGCAGGGTCGCGTCCGGTCGCGGCGGCGGTCGCGGCGATGACCGCGTCGTCGTCGGCGGTGCGCGGCAGCCCGAGGGTGCGCGCCAGGCGATCGATCGTCGAGCGTCTCAGGATGTCGATGGCGTGGCCACGCGCTGCACCGCGCTCGTAGAGGCGAGCGCGGCCCTCCATCGTCTCGCTCGCGCGCACCTCGACGGGCAGGTCCTCGACGACGACCGGCCCCATCCGGCGTCCGCGCCACAGGATCGCAGCGATGCCGACGAGCAACAGGAGCACCATGAGCGGCAGGTACCAGTCGGCCTGGCGGGAGGCGAGGGTGCCGGTGTCCGAGGCGACCACGAGATCGTCGAGTCCCGGCTGGTACCAGACGAGACGCCCGCGCTCGCCGAGCAGCCCGAGCGCGAGGGCTGCGGCGCCGTGATCGGTGATCGTCTCGTTCGCGAGCACGTCGCCGCTCCCGAGCACCGTGATCTGCGTGCCCGAGCGCTCGAGGCGCACGAGAGATGCCGCACCGCCGGGCGTCGGGAAGCAGCGGATGGCGTCGTCCGGGGCGTCGTACGCGTCGCCGGTCGCGATGATCGTCTCGGCGCGTTGGGCGGCCGGCAGCTCGCAGTCGGCATCCGCCACGCTTGCGGGGAAGCCGGCGTACACCACCTCCGGCACGATGGCCTCGAGCGCCGCGTCGCGCGGCTGCACGAGCAGCACGGAGTCGGTCAGGTCAGCGACGCGCGCGTACGCGTCCGCGCCGAGCATCCACCAGTCGTCGTCGAGTAGGAGCGTCGTATCGCCGCCGTGCCCACGCGTCTGTGCGGTCGCCTCGGAGATCGAGTGGACGACGACGACCTCCACCCCCTGATCTCGCAGGACCTCCGCGACCGCGCGTGCGCCGGTCGGCGACGCGTCGTCCGGATCGCGTTCGTGCAGTCCCACCGACTCACCCCGTGACCCTGCCCAGACCGCGAGGACGACGAGCACGACCAGTATGCCGAGCGCGACCCATCCGGCGGCCGCGCCGGCTCGACCCCTCACGCCTCGACCTCCGCCGGTCGGAGTTCGGGCTCGGTCGCGGCCCGGCGCTCGCGATCGATCGCCGCGTCGAGGGTGGCCAGTCGCTCGTAGCGGGCCGCGTCTCCCGGGTCGCCGAGATAGCGCACGGCGTCGAACTCGTCGGCCGCAGCCGCAAGCGCGCTCGCGTGGGTGGGGAGTGCGGCTCCCGCCCGTCGCGCCACGTCGTGGGCCGTGCTGCCGGGCAGGCTCGTGACGAGTGAGCGCTCGTGCAGCGACCGTGCGAGCGCTCGGAACCGTTCCGCGATGGCCTCCGCCCACTGTCCGCGACCGGCGGCGGCATCCGCGGCGCGACGCATCGCCGCCGCATCCCGAACGTCGTCCGCCTCGAACACGTCGGCCTCGGAGGTGACTTTGCTGCGGGCGCGGAGGCGGGGCAGCCCGAAGACGAGGAACGCGATGACCAGCACGGCCGCGGCCACCGCGATCAGCACGCCCAGCCAGAGGGGTGCGCCGCCGCCGTCGCCGCCGATCGAGGAGAAGAAGCGGCCGAGGGCGTCGAGGAGGTCCTCGAGCCACGTGGGCGAGGCGTCCTCTCCGCCCGTGCCGTATCTCGCCTGCGACAGCTCGTCGCGCAGCAGTTCGCGCGCCTCTTCGGCGTCCGGATCCAGGGGGATGCTCGAGGTCATCGTCACGACCATGTCGCGCCCTCCGGAGTCGTGGCGGCGCGGGCGGCTGGCGTCTGAGACGTCGGTGCCGTGTCGGGGGAGCGGTAGGGGTCTGCCTCGGTCGGATCGAAGTGCGTGGACGGCCGACGCGTCTCCATGAACCGGGCGAGCATCAGGTCGAGGCCCTCGCGGCGCATCCGCTGGTCGAGGTAGAGCACGGCGTCGGTCGAGGTGACGATCACGAGCGCGACGGCGGAGATCACCGCTACGACGATCGCGGCGACGACGGTCGTGATCTCTGAGATCGTGAACAGGTCGCCCTCGTCGCCGTTGCCCGCGAGCACGAACCCGAGCCACTGTCCGAGAAGTTGGACGGGCGTCGTCACAATGCTCGTCGCGACGGCGATCATCACGCCGACGAGCAGCCGGATGCCGAACACGCGCCAGAACCAGCCGGAGCCTCGGGTGAGCCCCCAGGCCCGCCGGAGAGCCCGGGCGAGCACCAGGCGCTCGACGACGAGCACCTGCGGCACGAAGGCGAGCCGGGTGCCGAGCCAGACGAGAAGCACCGTCGCCCCGGGGTACAGCACCACCGTGACGATGACCGCGGCGACCGGGTTCGCCAACGCCGCGCTCGCGAGCACGAAGGCACCGGTCAGCCCGCCCAAGACGAGCACCGCGAAGACCAGCACCGCCCACCCGATCGTGCGGCCGAGAGCGCCACGGGTGCGGCGACGCAGACCGCGAACGGTCAGTCGCCGCCCGACGACCGCGTGCGCGACCTCCGCGGCCGACAGGCCGCGCTGAACGATCGCGGTCGCCTCGCCGAGCGCGGTCGTCGACACCCACACGAGAAGACCCGCACCGAATCCGTTGAGCCAGCCGTACAGCTCGGCGCCGGTGCGACGAGAGCCGAGTGCGTCGAGCACCGCGGGCGCGAGCAGGTCAGAGAGAGCGAACGACCCCAGAGTCGCCACGAGCGAGAGCAGGATGGCGGGCCCCATCGTCACCTGCGGGTTGTGTCGAAGTGCGCGGATGCCACCGCCGATGATCTGCCCCAGAGTCAGCGGACGCAGGGGGAGGAACGGCTCGCGTGGCGGGGGAGCCCAGCTGGGGGCCGGGAATCCGCCACTCGGCTCCGTCACCCGGCCTCCGATCGTTCGCGAGGGACGCTCACTCGCCTGCGGGATATGCTCCCACACCACGGCTAGTGTTGTCAGAACCGAACAGCCCGTGTGGGACGAGACGGAGCGAACGAGGTCAATGAACGCGCGCATTCTCGTGGTCGACGACGACCCGGCGATCGCCGAGATGATCGGCATCATCCTCGACGGCGAGGACTTCGAGACGATCGTCGCGGCCGACGGGCGCGCCGCCATCGACGCCTTCCGCGAGGAGCGGCCCGACCTCGTGCTGCTCGACCTCATGCTCCCGGGGATGAGCGGCATCGACGTGTGCCGCACGCTGCGCGCCGAGAGCGGTGCCCCGATCATCATGCTGACCGCCAAGGGCGAGCCCATGGACGTCGTCCAGGGGCTCGAGTCCGGTGCGGACGACTACATCGTGAAGCCCTTCAACCCCAAGGAGCTCGTCGCGCGCATCCGCGCCCGCCTGCGGCCGAGCCTGCCCGACACGACCGAGCGCATCCAGATCGGCGACCTCGTGATCGACGTGCCCGGCCACGAGGTCCGGCGCGGCGACGCGCGCATCGGGCTCACTCCGCTCGAGTTCCAGCTGCTGCTCGCGCTCGCGGCGAAGCCGCAGCAGGTCTTCACCCGCGAGATGCTGCTCGAGCAGGTGTGGGGCTACCACTACAAGGCCGACACGCGGCTCGTGAACGTGCACGTGCAGCGGCTGCGCGCCAAGGTCGAGCACGACCCCGACAACCCGCGGATCGTCACCACCGTGCGCGGAGTCGGCTACCGCGCGGGCGCCGTCACCTAGGGGCCTGGCGTGCGGTGGGACTGGCGCGCCTGGCGGGACCGCCTGGTCCACGTCTGGCGCGGCTCCCTGCGCGCGCGCACGATCGTCATCACCGTGGTGCTCTCGGCGATCGCGGTCACGGTCATCGGCGTCGTGATCTCGACCTCCGTACGGTCGAACCTCTTCGACTCAAGGCGCGAGCAGGTGATCTCGGAGGCCGGGCGCGCCACGGAGCAGGCACAGCAGATGTTCACCTCGGCCGAAGGGCTCGGCGAGAGCGTCGACGTCGAGGCGACGGTCAGTTCCGCGATCCAGGCCGTGCAGCTCTCGACCACGGCCGCCTACACGGCGCTCCTCTGGGAGCCCGGACAGGACATCCCACAGGTCGTCGACAACCGTGCGAGCCGCGACTTCCTCGATGCGTACGCGACGCCGCAGCTGCGGGCGCAGGTCTCGTCCGGCGGCGTCGAATCGATCTCGTGGCAGTCGGTCGCCCTGGTCGACGGCGGGGGAGCAGACCCCGGCATCACGACGGGATCACTGCTCGACACCTTCTCCGGCGGCCGCTACCAGCTGTTCCTCGTCTACGACCTCTCCGACGTGCAGCAGACCCTCGATTTCGTGCAGTCGACGCTGCTTCTCGGCGGCATCGCGCTCGTCGTGCTCTTCGGGGGCGTCGCGTACCTCATCGTCCGGCTCGTGGTCGGTCCCGTGCGCATCGCCGCCGACGTGTCCGAGAAGCTCGCGGAGGGCGACCTCGAAGAGCGCTTGCCCGTGCGGGGGGAGGACGAACTGGCGACGCTCGCACGCTCGTTCAACCGGATGGCCGACAGCCTGCAGACCCAGATCCGACGCCTCGCCGAGCTCTCGCGGGTCCAGCAGCGCTTCGTCTCCGACGTCTCGCACGAGCTGCGCACGCCTCTCACGACGATCCGTCTTGCCGGCGACGTGCTGTACGACCAGCGCGAGCGCTTCCCGGCGCCCACGGCGCGCACGGCCGAGCTTCTGCACGCACAGGTGGAACGGTTCGAAGAGATGCTCTCGGATCTTCTCGAGATGAGCCGCTACGACGCCGGCGCCGTCGAGCTCGAGACCGATCCGACGAACCTCGTGCGCCTCGTCGAGGAATCCATCCAGGCGGTCGAACCGCTCGCACGGGAGCGGGGGACCGAGATTCGCCTCGTCGCGCCGGGCGGTTACTTCGAGGCGGATGTCGACGTGCGCCGCATCCGCCGCATCCTTCAGAATCTGCTCGGCAACGCCATCGATCATGGGGAGTCGAAGCCGATCGTCGTCTATGTGGATTCCGACGAACGCGCCGCGGCGATCGCGGTGCGCGACTACGGCATCGGGATGGAACCGCAGGACGTGGAGCGTGTGTTCGACCGCTTCTGGCGCGCCGACCCCTCGCGCCAGCGCACCACGGGGGGCACGGGACTCGGACTCGCGATCTCGCTCGAAGACGCCGCGGTGCACGGGGGCGAGCTGGCGGTGTGGTCGGAGCCCGGCGGGGGCAGCTGCTTCCGTCTCACCTTGCCGCGTCGGCGCGGCGATGTGCTCGACGGCGCATCGCCGCTCGGACTCCCGCCGGATGGCGAGGTGCCCGCATGAGCGGCTGGGCACGGACGTCCGTGCTGCGGTCGGCGGGCGTCGCCCTCGTCGCCGCACTGCTGCTCGCCGGGTGCGCGGGCATTCCGAACGCGGGGCCCGTCGGCTCCGAACCGATCGGCGCGGACCAAGACGGCGACGACCTCATCTCGCTCCCCGAAGGGCCGCAGACGGGAGCCACACCCGACGAACTGCTGCTCGGATTCCTCCGGGCGCAGCGCTCGCCCAAGAACGACTTCATCGTCGCGCGCGACTACCTCACCGACGAGTTCCGCACCGAGTGGCGGCCGACCTCGAACGTGCTCATCTCCGACACCGCGGTCGTGCCGGTCGCCGTCGACGAGGACAGCTACACCGTGTCGGTGCGGGTCGATGCGGTCGTCGGAGCGCACGGCGACTACGCGGATCTGGCGGAGCCGCAGAACGAGACGCTCGCGTACGAGTTCGCGAAGAACGCCGACGGCGAGTGGCGCATCTCCTCGGCACCCGACGGATCGCTCCTGCCATCCGGGCGATTCACGGTCGCCTTCAGCGCGTCTCCGCTGTACTACTTCGACCCGAGCTATCAGTACCTCGTGCCGGACCTCAGGTGGTTCCCGGATACGCCCTCGCGAGCGGACCGGATCGTGACGGAGCTGCTGCGCGGCCAGTCGGACTGGTACGGGCAGGGGGTGCTCGTGACCGCCTTCCCGGCCGGGAGCGCCGTCGAGAGCGTTCAGGTGGCCAACGGGGTCGCCACCGTGGATCTCTCCGGAGACATCGCGACCCAGCCTGAGCTCGCGCGATGGCGGATGCAGCAACAGCTCGCTGCGAGCCTTGCGACCCTCACCGATTCGAGTTCGGTGCAACTGACGGCCGACGGCTTCGCGGTCACCGTGGGTGATCGCACCTCGGTCGACCGGGTGCTCGCCGTCTCGCAGAAGACGCTCGGCGGCACAGGCGACGCGTTCGGCTTCCTCGCGCGCGATGCCGTCGAGACCGTGCCGGGGCTGTCGCGGCCGGTGCAGGGGCTCGACCCCCACGGGGCGACACTTGCGCGGGATGCCGAGTCGGCAGCGGTGCGCGCGGATGATGGTGCCTGGCTCGTCGAGGCGGGCGACGATCCGCTCCGGGTGGACGGCCGGTCGAATCTCATCGATCCGGGAATCGACGACCTCGACTACGTGTGGACCGTGCCGGCCGACGAACCCTCGGCGATCGTCGCCACCGGGGCGGACGGCGTACCGCATCCGGTGTCGGCGCCGTTCCTCGACGGCACGGCGCGCACGCTCGATGTGTCGCGGGAAGGTGCCCGGCTGCTCGTGGCGACGCGCGTCGGAGACACCTCGGCGGTGTGGATGATCGGCATCGTCCGCGATGCCGACGGGGTTCCGACGGGCCTGGGCACGCCTCTTCAGCTCGTGGTCCGCGACGCGCCTCTCATCGACGCTGCCTGGGTCGATGCGTCGACGATCGCCGTGCTCTCGGGGTCGGACGGCGAGTCGCAGGTCGAGCTCTACCGCATCGGCGGGCGCGCGGAGTCGTTCGGCGCCCTCGACGGCGGCGTGCAGATCGTGGGAGGCAACACCGCGGACGGCATCCGGGTGCGCGACGCCGATGGCGACGTATGGCGTCGCACCTCGAGCGGTGGATGGCAGTCGACGGGGATCGTCGCCTCCTTCCTCGGCACGCAGCAGTAGGCACTCTCCCCAGCCGTACCCCCTGGGGCCGCGAGGATGCGGTCGTCGCACCAGGATCGGCGGATGGATCGAGCACTCGTCGCAGGCCTCCGCGAAGCGATGCGCGACGCGCTGGCGATCGTGTCGCCTGTCGAGTGCGCCGGATGCCGTGCTCCGGATCGGGAGCTGTGCGGCCGCTGCCAGCGTGCGCTCGCACCCGAGCCGGTACTGGTCACGACTCCGGGCGGGCTCACCGTCACCGCCGGGGCTGCCTACGAGGGGGTGGTCGCCTCCGTGCTCCTCGCCCTCAAGGCGGGACGCACGCCGCTCGCCTCCGCGCTCGCCCCGCTCCTGCGCTCGGCGCTCGCGGAGATCGATGCTGACCCGCGCACCCCACTCTGCCCGGTGCCGTCGTCGAGATCCGCGTGGCGTCGTCGTGGCTTCGACCCGGTGCGGGTCGTGCTCGCCCGGGCCGGGCTCGAGGGAGTTCGGGCGCTTCACCCACCTGCCGCCAGGCCTCAGCAGAAGACCCTCGATCGCGCGGCGAGGTCGCAGAACATGGTGGGTGCGCATCGGGCGCGCGGTTCGTTCGCCGGCCGTCGGGTGCTCCTCGTCGATGACATCGTGACGACCGGTGCGACCCTCGACGAGGCCGCAAGGGCCGTTCGCGCTGCGGGCGCCGTGGTGCCGGCAGCGGTCGTGATCGCCGCCACGCCGCTCTCGGCAGGAACTGTCTGAACTCACAGCATCCGCAGGACGAAAGTCGGGTGACATCCATGGTGGCGACGACTACGGTGGGCGAAAAGGCGCGAAGGAGACGACCGCCTGATCCGATGGGCGGCACTTCGGCTGGATCAGGGAGGTCACCATGGATGTCACCATCAGCGGACGGAATGTTCGGATCCCGGATCGGTTCGAGGATTACGTCACCGAGAAGTCCGAGAAGATCGAGCACCTCGCGCCCCGCGTCCTCGCCCTCGAGGTGAAGGTCTGCCGGCACCACGAGACCAAGGGATCGAGCGGCGATGACCGCGTGGAGCTGACCCTCGTGGGGCCTGGGCCCATCGTGCGCGCGGAGGCGGGTGCGTCGGACAAGTACGCGGCGTTCGACGTGGCGTTCGACAAGCTGGTGGAGCGCATCCGCCAGGCGAAGGACCGCCGCAAGGTGCACCGCGGCCAGCGTCGGCCCACCTCGCTGCGCGAGGCCACGGCGGATGGCTTCAGCGCCGTCGGACTGCACGCCGCACCCGTCGATGTGATCGAGAAGGTCTCGACGGGGGCGATCGACGTCGTGACCTCCTCCGAGGACGAGGAGTGGAGCCCCGTCGTCATCCGCGAGAAGGTGTTCCCCGCCGAGCTGATGACCGCCGAGGAGGCGGTCGACCGCATGGAACTCGTCGGGCACGACTTCTTCCTCTTCATCGACGCGCGGACGGATCGTCCGAGCGTCGTCTATCGACGGAAGGGCTGGGACTACGGCGTGATCGGACTCGAGCAGCAGGAGCTCGCGCTGGCGGCCTCGCGCTAGGAGAGGGTTCAGCCCCTCTCCAGCGCGCACTCAGGGCCGTCACGACTAGGCTGGTCCGGTCAAAGGGCGCTTTCGCGCGCCTGGAAGCCCAGACTGGAGGCCATCCGTGGCGAACGTTGTCGAGAAGGTCCTGCGCGTCGGCGAGGGGCGTACCCTCAGGCGGCTGAAGGCGTATGCGGAGGCGGTCAACGCCCTCGAGGACGCCTTCACCGAGCTGAGCGATGAGGAGCTGCGCGGCGAGACCGTCGAGTTCCGCGAGCGGTACGCCAACGGCGAGACTCTCGACGACCTGCTGCCCGAGGCGTTCGCGGCGGTCCGCGAGGCCTCGAAGCGCACGCTCGGCCTGCGTCACTTCGACGTGCAGATCATGGGTGGCGCGGCGCTCCACCTCGGCAACATCGCCGAGATGAAGACCGGTGAGGGTAAGACCCTCGTCGCCACGACTGCCGCGTACCTCAACGCGATCGCCGCCCGCGGGGTGCACGTGGTCACGGTCAACGACTATCTCGCGAGCTACCAGTCCGAGCTCATGGGGCGCGTGTTCCGGGCCCTCGGCATGACGACCGGCTGCATCCTCGCCGGGCAGTCGCCCGCCGAGCGCCGGGAGCAATACGCGGCCGACATCACGTACGGCACGAACAACGAGTTCGGATTCGACTACCTGCGCGACAACATGGCCTGGCAAGCATCCGACATGGTGCAGCGCGGCCACTTCTTCGCGATCGTCGACGAGGTCGACTCGATCCTCATCGACGAGGCCCGTACTCCGCTCATCATCTCCGGCCCGTCGTCGGGGGAGGCCAACCGGTGGTTCGGCGAGTTCGCGAACATCGCACGGCGTCTCGTCGAGGGCGAGGACTACGAGGTCGACGAGAAGAAGCGCACCGTCGGCGTGCTCGAGCCCGGCATCGCGAAGGTCGAGGACTACCTCGGCATCGACAACCTCTACGAGTCGGCGAACACGCCGCTCATCTCCTTCCTCAACAACTCGATCAAGGCCCGCGCGCTCTTCAAGCGTGACAAGGACTACGTCGTGATGAACGGCGAGGTGCTCATCGTCGATGAGCACACGGGCCGCATCCTCGTGGGGCGCCGCTACAACGAGGGCATCCACCAGGCGATCGAGGCGAAGGAGGGGGTGCAGATCAAGGCCGAGAACCAGACGCTCGCGACCGTGACGCTGCAGAACTACTTCCGCCTGTACCAGAAGCTCTCGGGCATGACCGGTACCGCCGAGACCGAGGCGGCCGAGTTCATGTCGACCTACAAGCTCGGCGTCGTTCCGATCCCCACGAACCGGCCGATGGTCCGCAAAGACCAGTCCGACCTCATCTACAAGAACGAGTCGGTCAAGTTCGAGCAGGTCGTCGAAGACATCGTCGAGCGGCACCGTATCGGCCAGCCGGTGCTCGTCGGCACAACGAGCGTCGAGAAGAGCGAGCACCTGTCGCGGATGCTCGCCAAGCGCGGAGTCAAGCACGAGGTGCTGAACGCGAAGAACCACGCGCGTGAGGCTGCGATCATCGCGCAGGCCGGGCGCCTCGGCGCTGTGACCGTCGCCACCAACATGGCCGGTCGCGGTACCGACATCATGCTCGGCGGCAACGCCGAGTTCATCGCCGTCGCCAACATGAACAACCGCGGTCTCAGCCCAGTCGACACTCCCGACGAGTACGAGCAGGAGTGGGACGCGGTGTTCGCCGGCGTCAAGGACGAGGTCGAGGTCGAGGCCGAGAAGGTGCGGGAGGCCGGCGGCCTCTACGTGCTCGGCACCGAGCGCCACGAGTCGCGCCGCATCGACAACCAGCTGCGCGGTCGCTCCGGACGTCAGGGCGATCCCGGCGAGAGCCGCTTCTACCTCTCGCTGCAGGACGACCTCATGCGCCTGTTCAACACCGGCGCGGCCGAGATGCTCATGCGTGGAGCGCCGGATGACCTTCCCATCGAGTCGAAGGCGGTGTCGCGGGCGATCCGTTCCGCTCAGACGCAGGTCGAGCAGCGCAACGCCGAGATCCGCAAGAACGTGCTCAAGTACGACGACGTGCTGAACCGTCAGCGCGAGGCGATCTACTCCGACCGTCGTCACATCCTCGAGGGTGACGACCTGGGCGAGCGCGTGCAGAAGTTCCTGGACGGCGTCGTGGAGGACGTCGTCGACCAGCACACCGCCGACGGGCCCTCGGACGACTGGGATCTCGACGCACTCTGGACCGAGCTCAAGACCCTCTACCCCGTGTCGATCACGGTCGACGAGGTGCTGAGCGAGGTGGGCTCGCGCGGCAGCCTTCGGGCGAAGTCGCTCAAGGACGAGGTGCTCTCGGATGCGCGGATCGCGTATGAGCACCGGGAGGAGCAGCTTGGCTCGCAGGCGATGCGCGAGCTGGAGCGTCGCGTGGTGCTGAGCGTGATCGACCGCCGCTGGCGCGATCACCTCTACGAGATGGATTACCTGAAGGACGGCATCGGCCTACGCGCGATGGCGCAGCGCGACCCGCTCGTCGAGTACCAGCGCGAGGGCTATGCGCTGTACCAGAACATGATGGGCGCGATCCGCGAGGAGTCGGTCGGGTTCCTGTTCAACCTCGAAGTCGAGGTGACGGGCGCCGACGGTCAGGCTCGTGTCGCAGCGAAGGGGCTCTCGTCGACGCAGCCTCAGCAGGGTCTGTCGTACTCGGCTCCGAGCGACGACGCGAGCGGCGGTGTCGAGGTGCGCAACCAACGCGGCCAGGTGGAGCGAGCCGCGACGGCTCGCGCCCAGCAGGTGGCCGCACGTCAGGCTCCGGCGGCTCAGCAGCCGCAGCAGGGGCAAGACGGCGGCCAGCGCGGTGCGTTCGGTCAGCGGGTCGAGGGTGATGCGGGGCAGCAGGCTCCGCAGAACCGCGCGCAGCGCCGGGCTCAGGAGCGCAAGGGGCGCTGACCCCGATTCGTCGCTCGCGGCGCCGCGATCACAGCACGTGGATCGCGGTGGCGCGCCAGCGGCGGTCGAATCCTTCGAGACGGATGGCGACGGCCCGCGCTCGTGCGCGCCCGCTCACGACGACCGCCGCCTCGACCACACCGTCGCGCGGCTCGCACACGAAAGGCTCGCCCACCGAGAAGGCGGGGCGCCGCGGTGCACGGCCCGTGGCCTGGCGCGCCTGCGCGGAGAGCACGACGCGCTTGAGGAGTGAGGTGTAGACCTCGTCGTCGAGCCAGCGGGCGATCTGCTCCAGATCGCGCGCCCCGGCGATGATCTCGATGACGCATCGCGTGAGGTTCTCGAGCAGCGGGCGAGGATCGGGGAGCTCGCAGGTGGCGGACGGCTGGCGACCGAACAGCTCCTCGTCGGCGATCTGCGCCGGGAGGCGCCGGGCCGTGGCTCCGTCGATGACGAGGTGATCGTGTCCTCGCATGAGTGCTGTCTCCTCGCGGTGCAAACGCTCTGTCTACCCCCGAATGGGGGGCGTCTGATCACACTCGCACACGCTCGTCGTCGGTGTCGAACCGGGCCCGTCGACTGTGGAGAACCCGGCGCCCGTGGTGAGCGGCCCGATTAGCGTCAGCCCATGCGATGGGACCTGCTGTTCGCCGATCTCGAGGGGCAGCTCGCCCACGCGGAGGCCGCCGACGACCGCGCCGTCTTGGGGGAGGAGGAACTCCACCGCGCAGCGGCGGAACCATTGCGAGATCGACTCGCCACTCTCGCTGGCGCGCACAGGGAGGTGCGGGTCGTGCTGCACGGCGGAGAGGCGCTCGAGCTCCGCCTCGCCTCGGCCGGTGAGGACTGGGTGGCGGGGGCCGCGGATCGGGTCGCTCTCGTCATCCCGCTGTGCGCCGTCGCCTCCGTCATCGTGTCCGACTCGCCGGGACCGGCCGCGGGACCGGGACTCGGGGCGTCGGCGAGCCGCGCGTCCCTCACCGCGGTGCTCCGCGATCTGGCGCGTCGTGGCGAGCGTCTCGAGGTGATGCTCGCGAGCGGCGCGGTGGGAGGGCGGGTCGTGCGCGTGGGTCGCGACCATCTCGAATTGCGGGAAGGCGGAGACGAGCGGGTGCGCTCGCGTCTCGTGCCCTTTGCCGCGATCCGCTGCATCCGCTGCTGAGCGGTCTCAGTCGATCCTCGGGGCGCGCGTGAAGAGCTCCGGAAGATCCGTGAACTGCGCCTGCCGCCACAGACGCATGCGACGTGCCTCCTCGTGTTTGAACTCGACGAAGCGCTCGATGGCGGCCTGCTCGATGCGCCACGACCCGCGGACGCGGATCCCCTCGAGTTCACCGGAGCGCACGAGCGCGTGGACTTCGGCGACCTCGAGATCAAGCAGCTCGGCAACGTCAGCCAAGGAGAGGAACCGGCCCAGCTCGGAGGGGTCGGCTGCCGTGGACATGCCCTGATTATGAACGCTGCTGCCAGATGGCGAGGGAGAGTCGCAGGGCCCTGTGGAGAACCACTGCGAGACCGCGCTGTGCCGCGACACGATATGCCGATCCCCGAACGTAAGGAACCTCCGTGACCCGTGCTCGCCGCCGCATCGCCGATCCGCGCCTCATCCTCGGGCTCCTTCTCGTCGGGGCGTCCACCGCGGGCGTGGTCGGCCTGGTGACCTCCCTCGACGATCGCGAGGCGGTCTACGTCGCGGCGCACGCGCTCGTACCGGGGGAGCGGGTGCGCGTGGAAGACCTGCGAGAGCGGCCTGTGGCGGTCGGTCAGGCCGGGGAGCGATACCTCACGCCCGGCAGCCTGCCCGAGGGTGGTGCGGTCGTACTGCGTCCCGTGGAGCCGGGTGAGTTCGTGCCGCGTTCGGCGCTCGGCGACCCGTCGGGAATCGACACCACAGCCGTCGTGCTCGAGGTCGCCGATCCGCTCGCGTCGCAGATCCGTGAAGCGCGCACCGTCGAGGTCTGGGCCTCGCGAGCGAGTCACGGCGGCGATTCGGTGGGTGAGCCCGTCGTGATCGTTCCGGAGGCCGTCGTCATGCGCGTGCGCGACGGCACCGGTCTCGTGTCCACCTCGTCGGGGGTCTGGGTGGAGGTTCTGGTGCCGCATGACCGCGTCGCGCGCGTGCTTCAGGCGCGCGCCGATGGCGAGCTGCTGGCGCTCGTACCCGTCGGCATCCCGATCGGCGGCTGAGATGCGCGTAGCGCTGGCGCTCGCGGCGCACGACGCACAGGCGCTGACCGAGACAGCGGAGTATCACGGGCACGAGATCGTCGCGTCAGGCGGCGGCCCGGATCTCGCCGTACGTCTCGCCGAGGTTGGCGCAGACGTGGCGCTGGTCGCGGCGACGCGCGGACTCCTCACTGCCGAGCTCATCGAGGCCACCGATCTGCTGGGCGTCCGACTCGTCGTGGTCGCCGATGATCCCGACGCCCGCCGCTTCGCAGAGGTGCTGGGGATCATCGATGCGGTCGACGGTCCGCCATCGTGGGATCTGCTCGCGGCGAGCCGTGTGGCCGCTGCGCCGGAGGCCCGCGCGCTCGTGCACCGCGACGTACGCCCGCCAGATCGGCGCCCGCCGGATGCCGCCGAACCGCTCACGACGCCGTCGCGCGGGTGCCTCATGGTTGCCGTCTGGGGCACCCATGGCGCCCCGGGCCGAACCACCATCGCGATCGCGCTCGCCGCAGAGTTCGCCGCCGGGGGTCGGAGGGTGATTCTCGCCGATGCGGATACGCACGCGGCGTCCCTCGCTCCCGCCCTCGGGCTGCTCGACGAGGCGCCCGGATTCGCCGCAGCCTGCCGTCTCGCGGGCCTCGGCAGCCTCGATGCTGCCCAACTCGACCGGCTCGGTCGCCCGCACCCGGCCATGCGCCGTCCGTTCCGCGTGCTCACCGGGATCTCGCGGGCATCACGATGGCCCGAGCTCGGCCCCGAGCGTGTGCGCGGCGTCGTCGAGGCGATCCGCGCGGTGTGCGACGTGCTCGTGGTGGACGTCGCGGCGAGCATCGAGCGTGGGGACGACGACCCGCATCCGGCGGTGCCCGACGGCCCGCTCCGCGACGGAACGGCGCTCGAAGTGCTCGCGCTCGCCGACCGCGTGGTGGTCGTCGGCGCCGCGGACCCGATCGGGATCGCGCGTCTCGTTCGCGGGCTCGCCGAGCTGAGCGACATCGTGCCCCGAGAGCGGAGGGTCGTCGTCGCCAACAAGGTCAGGGCGAGCGTGATCGGATCGGATGCGGGGGCGCAGGTGCGACGCACCCTCGCGCGGCTCTCGGGAGTGGAGAGGTGCCAGCTGATCCCGTGGGACCCGTCCGCGTGCGACGCCGCCCTCCGTGAGGGTCTGCCGCTGCCGGAGGTGGCACCACGCTCACCGGCGCGCCAGGCGATCCGGGCGATCGCCGCGGAGCTGGCCCCGGACCCGCAGGCTGCGCCCGGCGGACGGCGACGGGGTCGGCGGCGGTTAGCCTAGGTGGGTGTCCACGCTCTCCGAGCTCATGCTGGCCCAAGGCCGCGCCACGGAAGCCGACGTCGACTGGCTGCACCTCTTGGTGGCCGACGGCCAGCTCCTCGCCGACCTCGCCTTCGCCGACATCGTGCTGTGGGTGCCCACCGACTCCGGCAGCTTCGTCGCGGTGGCGCACTCGCGCCCCTCGTCGGCGGCGACCATCTTCTACCGCGACTTCGTCGGCCAGGAGGTGCGGCCCGAGTGGCGGGCGCAGGTGACCCGCGCATTCGACGAAGTGCGCATCGTCGACACCTCAGCCCCCGACTGGTACGAAGAGACCCCCACGCGCGTGCGGGCCGTACCCGTGCTCCGCCGCCTCTCACCGAGCGACGCCCGCACCACCACCACTCCGATCGCCGTGCTGACCCGGCACTCCAACCTCTCCGAGGCACGCACGCCGAGCCGGCAAGAGCTCACTTTCAACCAGTGCGCCGACGACCTGTTCGGCATGATCTCCCACGGCGACTTCCCCGACCTCGGCGCACCGACCCTGCCGCGCCGTGGCGCGCCCCGCGCATCCGACGGCCTCATCCGGCTCGACGTCGACGGCATGGTCACCTTCGCGAGCCCCAACGCGCTCTCGGCCTTCAACAGGATGGGGTTCGCCGGCGAGCTCGAAAGCGAGTCGCTCGCCGAGGTCGCGACCGACCTGCTCTCGGGCAAGCTCACCGTCGACGAGTCCCTGCCGCTCGTGGTCACCGGCCGGGCGCCGTGGCGCACCGACATCGAGGCACGCGGCGTCACCGTGACTCTTCGTGCGATCCCGTTGCGCCACCGCGGTGAACGGGTGGGCGCGATCGTGCTCATCCGCGACGTCACCGAGGTGCGTCACCAGGAGCAGGAGCTCATCACCAAGGACGCCACGATCCGCGAGATCCACCACCGGGTGAAGAACAACCTGCAGACCGTCGCCTCACTGCTGCGCATCCAGAGCCGCCGCACCCACAACGACGTCGCACGCGAAGCGCTCACCCAGGCCATGCGCCGGGTCGCCGCGATCGCGGTCGTGCACGACACCCTCTCGGAAGGGCTCAGTCAGAACGTCGACTTCGACGACGTCTTCGACCGGGTGCTGCTGCTCGTCGCCGAGGTGGCCTCAAGTCACAACACCACGGTGCGCCCCCGCAAGACCGGCTCGTTCGGAACGCTCCCCTCGGAGTACGCGACGCCGCTCGCGCTCGCCCTCACGGAGCTCGTGACGAACGCCGTGGAGCACGGGCTCGCCGAGCGCGACGGCGAGGTCGTGATCTCCGCGAAGCGTAAGAACAACACCCTCTCGGTGCGTGTCCGCGACAACGGCAGTGGCCTTCCCGAAGGGAAGGTGGGATCGGGGCTCGGCACGCAGATCGTCCGCACCCTCATCCAGGGCGAACTGGGCGGCACGATCGACTGGCACACCCTCGAGGGTGAGGGCACCGAAGTGACGATCCAGGTGCCGCTGCTCTATCTCACGCAGCGGGTGTGAGGCGTTCGCAGAGTCGGGGTGCCCTGCGGCGGCTCAGACGTGACGCCGGGGATCAGGAGGCGCGGCGGGCGCGGGCGGCGCGACGCTTGAGGGCGCGGCGCTCGTCCTCGCTGAGGCCACCCCACACGCCCGAGTCCTGGTTGGTCTCGAGGGCGTACTGGAGGCACTGCTCAGACACGGTGCACCGACCGCACACGGTCTTCGCCTTCTCGATCTGGTCGACGGCGGGACCCGTGTTCCCGACCGGGAAGAAGAGCTCCGGGTCGACGGTGAGGCAGGCGGACTTGTCGCGCCAGTCCATGGTGAGGTGCTCCGTTTCGTGTTGCTGTAGACGCTGTACGCACACCGCATTGCTGCGTGAGCGCATGGCTGAGAGGGGTCCGAATCGGATGGGGGGAGTGTCGTTTCGGACGAACTCACCGCGCTGTGAGCGTCACATCAACCGAGATTCACTGTTTCATACTTGTTACGCCTAATCAATAGTTCTGAATGGGATATCGCTGTGAGAAGCAGGCCTCGTCCGCCCTTGTTCTGGCTGCTCGTGAGCCTCCTCGCGGTCGAGCTGGCGGCGGTCTCGATCGTCACGATCGTGCTCGTGATCGACCTCGTCACGCTCGAACCGACCTCCCTCGCGACAGCTCTCGCGCTGACCGCGCTCGTGCTCCTTGCGGCCGCCTGGATGGCGGTCACCGTGGTGGGGCTGCTGCGCGGGCAGGCGTGGGTGAGGGCATCGGCGATCGTCTGGCAGGTGCTGCAGTTCGCGATCGGGCTGGGCGCTCTGCAGGGCACCTTCGCTCAACCGGCGTGGGGTTGGCCGATCGTGATCGTGTCGGTGCTGACCTTCGCCGTACTGTTCGCGCCATCCGTCGTGCGGGCGACTCAGGCGCGCGCCGCCGGCGACTGACGGGAGCGGCAGGCTGACGGTCTGCTCAGGCGGTGAGGCCGAGCCGCTTGCGGAGCATCGCGACGTGCCCCGTCGCCTTGATGTTGTAGAAGGCGCGCTCGATCACGCCCGCCTCGTCGATCACGAACGTGGCGCGGATGACACCCTGCACGGTTCGCCCGTAGAGCTGCTTCTCGCCGAACGTGCCATACAGCTCGTGCACACGACGGTCGGCATCCGACAGCAGGGGGAACGTCAAATGCTCCTCCGCCGCCATCTTCGCGATCGGCGCGACCTCGTCGCGCGAGACGCCGACGACGCGGTACCCCTCGGCGGTGAACGCCTCGAGCCGGTCGCGGAAGTCGCACGCCTGGCCGGTGCAGGCGGGGGTGCCGGCCTCGCCGTAGAAGTAGAGGATCACCTTGCCGCCCCGCAGCTGCGACAGCGTGACCGGATCGCCATTCTGATCCGGCAGCGTGAAGTCGGGCGCGGTCTCGCCCTCGGACAGTCGGATGGGTGCGGGGGCGGATGAGCTCATGCTCCGGTCATGCTATCGTTGTCGTTCGGTTCGCTTGTTCGAACCATGCACCTCTAGCTCAATTGGCAGAGCAACTGACTCTTAATCAGTGGGTTCCGGGTTCAAGTCCCGGGGGGTGTACGGAAGCCCCGCGACTCTCGCCAGTCGTGGGGCTTTTTCCATGCCTCTCGGTGAGTTGCGAGCTGTGAGAATTCGCCTCTTCTTCGCGTCGGACCCCGTGTGTACGCTGTCCACATCTGACGGGAGGCCACCACCATGAGCGACGCCCTGACTCACCCCCGATCCGACGATCTCGAGCTTCTGAACCCGGGAGATCCGGCGTTCGAGGCGGCGCGTCCGCGCTACTCGGGCGTCGGCGATCCGGCCGTGATCGCCCGACCCGCGACCGACGCTCAGATCGTCGCCGCGCTCGCCCTCGCCCGCGAGCGCGGGCTGCCGATCTCGGTGCGCAGCGGCGGTCACGGCGCGCGTGCGTTCCCGAATCCCGGGGGGCTTGTGATCGACATGGCCGCCTTCGACGACATTGAGCTGCTGGACGACGGCACCGTGCGCATCGGCACCGCCGCCACGTGGGGTGAGGTCGCCGAGGCTCTCGCCCCGCACGGCCTCGTCATCACCTCCGGCGACACCCGCGATGTCGGGGTCGGGGGCCTCACGCTCGGCGGGGGGATGGGCTGGCTCGTGCGGGCGGTCGGGCTCACGATCGACAATCTCGAGGCGGTGGAGCTCGTCACGCTCGACGGCCGCAGCATCCGCGCATCGGCCACCGTCGAGCCCGAGCTCTTCTGGGCGCTTCGCGGGGGAGGGGGCAATTTCGGCATCGTCACCCGGTTCGCGATCCGGCCCACCCGACTGGCGGCGATCGTCGGCGGGACCATCCGGCTCGACCCGTCCGACCTGGCCGCTGCGCTCACCGCCTGGCGCGATGCGATGCGCCAGGCGCCTGACGAGCTCTCGGCTACCTTCCTGTCCCTCCCCGCGATGGGGCCCGGGGTCCCGCCGAGCGCGCAGATCATCGTCTGCTACGCGGGCGACGACGAGGCGGCGGGACGAGCAGCGATCGCGCCGCTGCTGGAGCTGCCGGGGGTATTGGGCGACGACATCGCGCGCCGCCCGTATCTCGACCTGGTGAATCCGGCGATGACGCCGCCTCCCGTCCGCATGGTCGGCGGGCACGGGCTCGTGGATCTCGACGACGACCTCATCGCCGATTACGTCGCGGCCGTGGCGGGTTTTGAGGCTCCGACGGTGGCGTCGATCCGCTATCTTGGCGGGGCGTTCGGACGGGTTCCCGCCGGCGCCACCGCGTTCGCGGTTCGCGACAAGGAGGCCATGATCTTCCGCCTCGTGATGCTCCCGGCGGATGCTCCGGACGAGCTGGCTGCCGCAGCCGCCGCGCCGTGGGAACGGGTTCGCACACGGATCTCCGCCACCTACGGCAACTTCGTCGAGGCGGCGGACCCTGCACTGCTGCCGCTGCTCTACCCACCGGCGACGCTCGAGCGGCTTCGCGCCGTGAAGCGCGAGTTCGATCCCGAGAACCTGCTGACGAGGAACCACAACATCGTCTGAGGTGCCCGGAGGATGAGCCGAGCGATTCATCCGTGTGCCCTATGATCATGATGTGTAGCCGAATGGCTGTTTGAGGCAACCGGGAGGCCCCATGGCATGCAACCGACTGTGGCGTAGCGCATCCGCGGCCGTGCTCGCGAGCATTGCCCTCGCGGGGTGCACGGCCACGACCACACCGGAGCCAGAGCAGCCGAGCAACTCCGCGCGATCCGGGCCCGAGAACTGCCTCGGCCCGGTGAGCTACCCGGAGCTGCGGGTGTGGGATCTCAACGAGAGTCTCCCCGTGCGCGACGTCGGGATCGAACACACCCAGTGGGAGGTGGCGATCCCTCGGGGTGAGGGATGCGTGGACGTGCCGCAGGTGCAGGTGCGGTCGCAGCCGTGCCCTGTGGTGAAGGGCCCCGGCGACGAGATCGCCGAGATCCTCCTCGGGTCCCCTCGCGACGGGGTCACCAGGAGCGAGTTCGCGCGCGGCAGTGTGGGCACCGTGACCGAGCTTGTCACCGGCTACGCGTCCGGTGGGGAGTGGTTCACGTACCGGATGTCGGCATGGCGCTACGAATCCGAGGCCCTCGCCGCCGAGAGCCGGATCCTCGCGATGGTCGCCGCATGCGTCGACTCGGTCGACGAGGAGGTGCGCGGCGTGCCGCGCGCCGCCGTGTACGAGGGTGACGAGCCGCACCGCGTCGCGTTCCGGGTCGACGAGACGGTGTACCTCATCGAATCTCTCCGCACCCTCGACGACGGCGGCGCCGAGGCGCAGATCGTCGACACTGCATCCGGTCTGCTCCCCGCTTCGGCGATCGGCGAGATCCAGGACTGGTGGATCCCCCGGGGCGCCGAGGTACTCGCGGAACTCGACACTACGGCCGCCGCGTCAGGCGCCTGACAGCACGGAACCCGCCCCGTACGGATGGGGCGGGTTCCGCGTCGTTCAGGTGTTCAGGGCTTCGGCTCGGACCCGAACACCTCGCCCTCCATGGCGTCGTACCCTTCCGCCTGGGGGTCGCCGTGCAACCCGCCGGAGAGCGCGTACTCCTCCTCCGGCGACAGCACGAGTCGATTGCGTCCGACGAGCGCGAACAGCAGGATGCCGACGACAAACACGATAAGGAACGTGATCACCGCCGTCTGGAACACCCCGTTCAGCAGGATCCCGAGGAACGCCGCGAACGCGATCACGAACGCCACCACCGCTCCCGCGACCCCCGTCGGCGACTTCCACGGCCGGTTCGCGTTCGGGAACTTCCGCCGCAGGATCACGAACGAGACCATCTGCATCATGTACGAGATGACCGCGCCGAAAACGGCGATGAAGAGGATCACCCCGGATGCCGATGCGGCGGCGTCCGGGTTCACCGCGGGCAGCACGACCAGCACCAAGGTGAGGATCAGATATCCGATGACCCCTCCGACCAAGAGCGACACCCACGGCGTCTGCTGCTTCTGGCTGGTGAGCGAGAGGAACTTCGGGTAGTACCCGGCGCGCGACAGGGAGTACATGTTGCGGCCGTAGGCGAACATGATGCCCTGCAATGAGGCGAGCAGACCGATCAGTGCGAACAGTGCGAGCACCGCCGCGAGGCTCTCAGGCAGGAACGCACGGAACCCCGCGAGAAGAGGCTCGTCGCCGTCGCCGGGCGACACGGTGATCGCCTCCGTGCCGGTCACGGCCGGGTTCAGGAAGAGCACGAGCAGTGCGGTCGCGGTGAGCGTCACGACTCCCCAGACGCTCGCCTTCGGGATATCCCTCGCGGGCGTGTGGGATTCCTCCGCCGCGAGCGGCAGCTCCTCGATGCCCAAGAAGAACCAGATGGCGAACGGCAACGCGAACAGGATGCCGATGCCTCCGAATGGCAGGAAGTCGCTGTTGCCCTCTGTCGGTGCGATGTCGAGCAGGCGGGAGAAGTCCACCGACCCCGTCGCGATCGCCGAGATCGCGAAGAACGCGATGACGCCGAGCGAGATGATCGCGACGACCAGCGCGAAGCGGAAGCCGATCGACGCGCCCGCCGCGTTCAGTCCGATGAAGAGGAGATACAGGATCGCCCACCAGACGGGCGCCGGTAGCGAGACGTCCGTGAGCGTCGAAAGCGCCGAGTCGGCGTAGACGCCCGAGAACCAGACGACCACCGCGGTCGTCACGACGTACTCGATCGTCTCAGCCAGCCCCGTCACGAATCCGCCCCACGGACCCATCGCCGCGCGCGAGAAGGAGTAGGCGCCACCGGTGTGCGGCATCGCGGCCGACATCTCGCCGATCGAGAAGATCATCGTGAAGAACATCACCGTGATGATGAGCGTCCCGAGGAGCATCGCGCCCCAACCCGTGGTGCCGAGCCCCACGTTCCACCCTGAGAAGTCGCCTGAGATGACCGCCGCGATCCCGAGACCCCATAGGCCCCAGATCCCGGCGCTCCGCTTGAGTTTGCGCTTCTCGAAGTAATCCGCGCCGGCGGCGGTGTAGCTGACGCCGGCCACAGTCTTGTCTGCCATGACGGTCCTTCCACAGTGGGGGAGTGGACACACCCGGACTCCGGCGTCCACGCTTGGGGGAAAGAATGGCGTTCATTGGTACCTGATGTCTACCTTTGAATGTAAACAATGCATGACGGCTACTCATGAGTGCGCGAGGATGCCTAGGGTGTAATGGTCGGTTCTACGACCGACACGATGACGGGAGAGACATGGCGGTGCGCTCCGGCAACCTCGAGCTCGCGGCCCTCGAGGGCCTCATCCACGACGGTGCGATCGACACCGTGATCGTCGCCTTCCCCGACATGCAGGGCAGGCTCGTCGGCAAGCGCGTATCGGCGCGGCTCTTCCTCGACGAGGTCGCCGAGCACGGCGCGGAGGCCTGCAACTACCTCATCGCGGTCGACGTCGAGATGAATACCGTCGACGGCTACCGCCTCTCGAACTGGCAGACCGGCTACGGCGACATGGTGCTGCACCCGGATTTCGACACGCTGCGTCTCCTTCCGTGGTTGCCCGGCACCGCTCTCGTGATGGCCGATCTGCAGAACCTCGACGCGACCCCCATCGTTCAGAGCCCGCGGGAGGTGTTGAAGGCGCAGCTGGAGCGTCTCGCAGAGCGCGGGCTCACGGCGTTCGTCGGAACCGAGCTGGAGTTCATCGTCTTCGACGACACCTACCGCGAGGCGTGGGCGAAGGGGTACCGCGAGCTCACCCCCGCATCCGACTACAACATCGACTACGCCCTGCTCGCCTCCACCCGCATGGAGCCGCTGCTGCGCGACATCCGCCTCGGCATGGAGGGCGCCGGGATGTACTGCGAGGGCGTGAAGGGCGAGTGCAATCTCGGCCAGCAGGAGATCGCGTTCCGGTACACCGAGGCGCTCGCCACCTGCGACAACCACACCATCTACAAGAACGGCGCGAAGGAGATCGCGGACGCCCACGGCAAGGCGCTCACCTTCATGGCGAAGTTCAACGAGCGCGAGGGCAACTCGTGCCACATCCACCTCTCGGTGCGCGACGCCGACGGCGCCGCCGTGATGGCGGGTGACGGCGAGCACGGGTTCTCGCCGCTCATGGAGCACTGGATCGCCGGGATCCTCCACACCATGCGCGAGCTCACGCTCATGTTCGCCCCGAACATCAACTCCTACAAGCGCTACGCCGAGGGCAGCTTCGCGCCGACGGCGATCGCGTGGGGGATCGACAATCGCACCTGCGCACTGCGCGTCGTGGGCCATGGGGCGTCGTTGCGCGTCGAGAACCGGGTGCCCGGGGGAGACGTGAACCCCTACCTCGCGGTCGCGGCGATCATCGCGGGCGGGCTCTACGGGATCGAGAACGAACTCGAACTCCCGCCGCTGCTCGCGGGCAATGCCTACACCTCCGATGCGACGCGGGTTCCGTCGACGCTGCGGGAGGCGGCGGAGCTATTCGCCGACTCGGCGGTGGCGCGCACGGCGTTCGGCGACGACGTCGTCGACCACTACCTCAACAACGCGCGTGTCGAGCTCACCGCCTTCGACGCCGCCGTGACCGACTGGGAGAGGGTGCGCGGCTTTGAGCGCTTCTGAGTACGACGAGGCTCCGATCATCGGCCTCACCACCTACCTGGAGCAGGCGCAGCAGGGCGTGTGGGATGTGATGGCGTCGTTCCTGCCGCAGGTCTATATCGGCTCGGTCACGCGAGCGGGCGGCATCGCGGTGCTGCTGCCGCCCCAGCCGCTCGGCCCGGGCACGGCGGATCGGGTGCTCGACGGCCTCGACGGCCTGATCATCACGGGCGGCAAGGACGTCGACCCCGCCCGCTACGGCCAGGTTCCGCATCCGACGACCGACATCCCCCGTCGCGACCGCGACGCGTGGGAGGACGCACTGCTCGGCGGCGCGATCGAGCGCGGGCTGCCGTTCCTCGGCATCTGCCGGGGCATGCAGCTGCTCAACGTGCACCTCGGCGGAACCCTCGTGCAGCACCTGCCCGATCGGATCGGGTCGACCCGTTACAACGCGGGCGGCGGCGTGTTCACCGTCAACGAGGTGGGCATCGACCCGGGCACCCGGCTCGCCGAGCTGATCCCCGACACCTCGATCGCGGTCAAGAGCTACCACCACCAGGGCGTCGACGACCTCGGCGCGGGGCTCGTCGCGACCGCCCGCACCGACGACGGCACCGTGCAGGCAGTCGAACTGCCGGGCGTGCCCTTCGGCGTGGGGGTGCAGTGGCACCCCGAGGAGGACGCCGAGGAGGATGCGCGACTGTTCGCCGGACTCGTGGACGCCGCGCGTGCCCACCGGGCCGCGCGGATGGAGGGCGCGCGATGAGCGCCACGACGCTCCTCGACCCCTCGACCGAGGAGATCATCGGCTCCGTCGAGCACACGAGTCTCGAGGCGGTCGACGAGGCGGTCGAACGGGCGCGGCTCGCGGGGCGCCGCTGGGCGGCGCTCCCGCCCGCCGACCGTGCCGCCGCGTTGCGGAGATTCGCGGATGTCGTGGGGGAGCACATCGACGAGCTCGCGCACCTCGAGGTGCGTAACTCGGGGCATCCCATCGCCTCCGCCCGCTGGGAAGCCGGCCACGTCCGCGACGTGCTGCACTACTACTCGGGTGCGCCGGAGCGCCTCATCGGGGCGCAGATTCCCGTGGCGGGTGGCATCGACCTGACCTTCCACGAGCCGATCGGCGTAGTCGGGGTGATCGTGCCGTGGAACTTCCCGATGACGATCGCCTCGTGGGGGTTCGCGCCGGCGCTCGCGGCAGGCAACGCCGTGCTCCTGAAGCCCGCCGACTGGACACCGCTCACCGCGATCCGCCTCGGCGAGCTCGCCCTCGCCTCGGGGCTGCCGGAGGGGCTGTTCCAGGTTCTGCCCGGCCGTGGATCGGTCGTGGGGGAGCGCTTCGTGACCCATCCGGGAATCGGCAAGGTCGTCTTCACCGGGTCGACCGAGGTCGGCCGGCGGGTCGCCGCCGGGTGCGCCGCCATGCTCAAGCCCTCCACCCTCGAGCTCGGGGGCAAGAGCGCGAACGTCGTGTTCGCCGACGCGGACCTCGAGGCGGCCGCCGCATCCGTGCCGGGCTCGGTGTTCGACAACGCGGGCCAGGACTGCTGCGCGCGCAGCCGTCTGCTCGTCGAGCGTTCGGTGCTCGACCGCTTCCTCGAGCTGCTCGAGCCCGCGGTCGCCGCGTTCCGGGTGGGCGACCCCTCGGCCGACGACACCCAGATGGGCCCGCTCGTCTCGGCTGCGCATCGCGATCAGGTCGCCTCATTCCTCGACGACGGCGTTGAGATCGCCTTCCGGGGATCCGCGCCCGACGGGCCGGGCTTCTGGTTCGCGCCGACGGTCGTGCGCGCCGACCGCCACGACCGCATCGCGACCGAGGAGGTCTTCGGGCCGGTCGTGACGGTGCTTCCGTTCGACGACGAGGCGGATGCGGTGACCCTCGCCAACGACTCCGTCTACGGCCTTTCCGGTTCGATCTGGACCCGTGATCTCGCCCGCGCCATCCGCGTCGCCCGCGGGGTGCGCTCGGGGACGCTGAGCGTCAACTCGCACTCGTCGGTGCGCTACACGACCCCGTTCGGCGGGATGAAGCAGTCGGGACTCGGACGCGAGCTCGGCCCGGATGCCCCCCTCGCCTTCACCGAGACCAAGAACGTGTTCTTCGCCAGTCAGGAGCTCTCATGACCGTCGCCCCCGTCGACCTCACCCGGCGTCTCGCCGACCGCGTCGCCGTCATCACGGGAGGGGCGAGCGGCATCGGTCTCGCGACCGCCCGCCGTTTCGCGGCGGAGGGCGCGCGCGTGGTGATCGGCGATCTCGATCCGGAGACCGGGCGTGCCGCGGCGGAGGAGGTCGACGGGCTGTTCGTGCCGGTCGACGTCTCCGACCGCGAGCAGGTCGACGCCCTGTTCGACACGGCGGCGGAGCGCTTCGGCGGGGTCGATATCGCCTTCAACAACGCCGGGATCTCACCGGCCGACGACGACTCGATCGAGACGACAGATCTCGACGCCTGGGACCGCGTGCAGCGGGTCAACCTCACGAGCGTCTACCTCTGCTCCCGCGCGGCGCTGCGTCACATGGTGCCCGCCGGGCGCGGATCGATCATCAACACGGCCTCGTTCGTCGCGGTGCTCGGATCGGCGACCTCGCAAATCTCGTACACGGCGTCGAAGGGCGGCGTACTCGCCATGACGCGCGAGCTCGGGGTGCAGTTCGCTCGCCAGGGCATCCGGGTGAACGCGCTCTGCCCGGGCCCTGTCAACACGCCGCTGCTGAAGGAGCTCTTCGCGAAGGATCCGGAACGCGCCGCGCGCCGCCTCATCCACGTGCCGGTGGGGCGCTTCGCGGAGCCGGAGGAGCTCGCCGCCGCCGTCGCGTTCCTCGCGAGCGACGACGCGAGCTTCATCACCGCGTCCACATTCCTCGTGGACGGCGGCATCTCATCCGCCTACGTGACACCCTTGTGAGTGTGAGCGACTCGACGGCGAGCGGCGACAGTTCCCTCGTCCACGACCTGGTCTTCCGCCCGGTGCGCTCGGGCAACTCCCTCGAAGACACCGTCTCGCGTCTCATGCAGACGATCCGGCTCGGGGTCGTTCCGCCGGGCGGTGCTCTGCCCTCCGAACGCGAACTCGCGACGCGCTTCTCCGTCAGCCGCGACACGGTGCGGGAGGCCATCAAAGAGCTGTCGGAGGCCGGCTATCTGACCGCCAAGAGGGGACGCTACGGCGGCACCTTCGTGGTCGATCCGCTTCCCCATTCGGGTGACGCGTCGCCGCCGGAGCCCGGGGAACTCGACGATCTGGTCGGACTCCGTGAGGTGCTCGAGGGGGCCGCCGCACGTCGCGCGGCCGAACGCGACCTCGGCGCTGCGCAACGGGCGGAACTCTGGACGCGCCTCGCGGAGGTTCAGGCCGCATCGACGGCGGACTATCGACGGCTCGACTCCCGGCTGCATCTCGCGATCGCCGAGCTCGCCGGTGTCCCATCGCTCGTGGCGCTCATCGCCGACAACCGCACGAGGATCAACGAGTTGCTCGACAGCTTCCCCCTGCTCGCGCGGAACATCGAGCACTCCAATCGCCAGCACGAGGCTGTCGTGCTCGCGATCCTCGCCGGTAACGCGGCGGGGGCCGAAGAGGCGATGCGCGAGCACCTCGCCGGCTCGGCGACTCTGCTACGCGGCTTCTTGGCCTGAGCCTCGGGCGCGCAGCGATGCGCTCAGCTCGCCGGAGGCGTCTTCGGAGTACGCGGCTTCGTGGGCCTGCGAGCCTTCGTGGCCGGTCCGAGGCCCGTCGCCGACGACGACGCGTGCGATCTGGCTGAGCGAGGCGCTTCGCCCGGAACCTCGTCGACCGCGGCGTCATCCTCCGAGTCGTCGGATGCCACGGGCGCCTCGTCCGACGACGCGGCGGGGGTCTCGGGGCTCGGCGGCGTGGGCGGAGTGACGAACGGCCGGCTCGGCGGGGTCGCCGGCCCAGCCCCGTGCTCGTCGATGTACAGCTGCGCCGCGCGGGTCGCGACGAGCAGGAATCGCACGAGCAGCACCAGGACGCCGACGAGCGCCGTAGCGATGACGATCGTGCCGATCACCGTCGCGATCGCCCCGAGGATGTGGAAGAACCCGGAACCCCAGCCCCATCCGAAACCGTGCATCATCACCACTCCAGTTCGTCGTTCTTGGTTTCCTGGACGACCGTGCCGATCGCGATGGCCACCGAGCACGCCCACGACACCCACATCAGGATGAGGCGCCAGTCTCGCGGACCCTTCCGGGAGGCCTGGATCACGCCCACGGCGCCGAACACCGAGCTCAAGACGCTCGAGTTGAGAATGAATTTGCGCACGCGACTTCCTCCTTCGACCTCCGACCACGCTACCCGCGGATGACGGAACCGTGTCGGGAAGATGGGTGTTCGCTGTGCATTCACTCGCAGGTTGACCGGATGGTCAGTTCCTGACCGATCGGTCAGCTACGTTCGAGAGCATGCAGACCACCGCATCCGAAGTGCGCCAGGCTGCGCTCGAGGAGTTCGCCTCCTCCGGCTACCTGGGCGCCACGATCCAGGCGATCGCCGATCGCGCGGGTGTCTCGAAGGCGAGCGTGCTCTATCACTACGCGAGCAAGGAGACGCTGCTCGATGCGGCTCTCGGTCCCGCCATCGACGAGATCGCGACCCTCCTGCCCGGCACCCTGGCTCGAGCGCGCACGCCCGAAGAGCAGCGCGTGTTCCTCGTCGAGTTCGTCGACCTGCTGATCCGCCACCGGCTCGCCGCCCAGATCTTCATCACCCAGTCGGGCACTCTCGCCGATCTGCCGATCGTCGTGCGTGCGCAGGACATGATCCGGCGCATCGCGGAGGACCGACCGGAACGCGACATCGACGACATCGTCCGTTCCGCGGTCGCACTCGGCGGTGCCGCCTATCTGCTCGCCCAGACCCCCCGCACCGGAGCTCTCGCCCCTGACGAGAGCGTCCTGCGGGATTCACTTGTACGCATCCTCGGCGAACTCCTCGCCCCTGCCGTCGTCTGAAGGAGACCCATGGCCATCCTCCTCTCCCGCCTCGGGCGCTTCGCCTACCGGCGTGCGATCCCCGTGCTCATCGCCTGGCTGCTGATCGCAGCCGGCACGGTCGCCGTGGGGGTGGGACTCGGCGGCACGATGCAGGACTCTTTCAAGATCCCCGGGACAGAGTCGCAGCAGGCCATCGATCGCCTCGCGGCCGTGTTCCCGCAGGCCGCCGGTGCCAGCGCGCAGATGGTCGTGCACTCGACCGACGAGCGCGTCGACAGCGACGCGATGACGAGTGAGATCGAGGACGTCGTCGACGCGCTCACCGACGTCGACGGGGTCGAGCAGGCCGTCTCGCCGTTCTCGGAGTACGCGACCGACGCCGTAAGCGACGACGGCATGACCGCGATCGTGCAGCTGCAGTTCACGGGCGCCTCCGAGGAGGTCACCACGGAGACGCTCGACGAGGTGCAGAAGGTCGGGCGCGAGATCGAGTCCGACACGGTGCAGGTCGAGTTCGGCGGACAGGTCTTCCAGCACGTCACGTTCGGCATCACGATCATCGAGGTGCTCGGGGTGCTCTTCGCCGCGGTCGTCCTGCTCGTGACGTTCGGCTCTCTCGTCGCGGCCGGGCTGCCGCTCCTGTCCGCACTCATCGCCCTCGGGATCTCGATGGGTGGCGTGCTCGCCCTCTCGGCCTTCACGACCCTCTCGACCGCCACGCCGATGCTCGCGCTCATGATCGGCCTTGCGGTCGGCATCGACTACGCGCTCTTCATCCTGTCGCGCCACAGAACCCAGCTCGCCAACGGCGCGGATCCCGAGGATTCGGCGGCGACGAGCGTCGCGACCGCCGGCGGGTCCGTGGTGTTCGCGGCCGTGACGGTGATGATCGCGCTGCTCGGTCTGCTGATCGTCGGCATCCCGTTCCTCGGGCTCATGGGTGTGACGGCGGCGTTCGCCGTGCTGCTCGCGATGCTCGCGGCGCTCACGCTCCTCCCCGCGTTCATGGGACTCCTCGGGCGCCGTCTCGCGCCCCGCCCGGGGTCGCGTGCTGCGCGCCGTGTCGCCGACGACTCCGCGGCGCACGGCACCTCGTCGCACGATGCCGCCTCGCAGCAGCCCGGCTCCGAGTCCACCCCGACCGAGCCGCGTCGACGCCCCACACTCGGCGAGCGGTGGGTCGGCCTCGTGCTGAAGGCCCCGATCGTCTTCATCCTCGGGGTCGTGGCGCTCCTCGGCGTGGCCGCAGTCCCCGCAACCCAACTCGCGCTCGCGCTCCCCGACGGGGGCTCGCTCTCCGAGGAGGAGACCTCTCGTCGCGCCTACGACCTCATCGCGGATGCGTTCGGCCCCGGACGCAATGGCCCTCTCGTCGTCATGGTCGACATCACCCAGACCACCGACGTGCTCGACGACCTCGACGCGATCGCCGACCAGCTCTCGGACATCGACGGCGTCGAATCCGTCGGAACGCCGACGCCCAACGCCACCGTCGACACCGCGATCATCCAGGTGATCCCCGAGACGGGCCCTGCGGATCCCGAGACGACCGCGCTCGTGCAGCACATCCGCGATCTCGGCCCCTCGATCGAGGCGAAGTACGGGACGGCGATCGCCGTGACCGGGTCGACCGCCGTCGCGATCGACGTGTCGAGTCAGCTCAACAACGCCCTGATCCCGTTCGGGATCGTGGTCGTCGGCCTCTCGATCGTGCTGCTCATGATGGTGTTCCGCTCCATCGTCGTGCCGATCAAGGCCGCGCTCGGGTACCTGCTGTCGGTGCTGGCATCGTTCGGCATCGTCGTGGCCGTGTTCCAGTGGGGCTGGGGTGCTGAGCTCTTCAACGCCGTGCCCGGGCCGATCCTCAGCTTCATGCCGATCCTGCTCATGGCGATCCTCTTCGGTCTCGCGATGGACTACGAGGTGTTCCTCGTCTCCGGCATGCGTGAGGCGCACGTGCACGGCGCGACCGCGCGCCAGGCGATCACGCGCGGCTTCTCCGGCGCCGCCCGGGTCGTCACCGCCGCGGCGCTCATCATGTTCTTCGTCTTCGCCGCGTTCGTGCCGGAGGGTGCCGCGATGATCAAAGTGATCGCGCTGGGCCTCGCCGTCGGTGTCGCGATCGACGCCTTCCTCGTGCGCATGACACTCGTCCCCGCCGTGATGGCGCTCTTCGGAGACCGAGCGTGGTACCTGCCCCGCTGGCTCGACCGGCTGCTCCCCAACGTCGACGTCGAAGGCGAGGGTCTCCGTGCTCACCTCGACGACCTCGCGTGGGCGCGCTCACGTGTCGAGGCGGGCGACGCGATCACGCTCCAGGGGCTCGTCGGAGGTGCCGACGGGATCCAGGTCGGACCGTACGACGGTTCGATCCCGGTGGGTGCCATCGCGCTCGTCGGGGGAGATCCGGCGCGCCGCCGCCTCCTCGCGGCGACGGTCGCCGGCCGACTCCCCGCCGTCGCGGGGCGAGCGCAGGTCGCCGGTCGCCCGCTCCCGAGTGAGACCGCAGAGGTCGCCGGGGCGGTCTCCTTCGCGGAGTTCGGCGACGCGGTCCGCGAAGCGGATGTGCCGCTCGGCGATCTGCTGACCGAACGGCTGCGCTACACGGGGCACTGGTACCGCGTGTTCTCCGCCGATCGGCGCGCACGGGCTTGGCTCGCGCGCATCCACGACGCGGTGGCCGCATCGGGCTCCGCGGTTCCGATCGGATGGGGAACCACGCTCGCATCGCTGCCTCCCGTCGAGCGGGCCATCGCGACCGTCGCCGTCGCGTTGAGCGAGCGCACCCCGGTGGTCGTGGTCGACTCCGTCGCCCCGCTACCCGGTTCCGACGGAGGCGCGACGTTCCTCATCGCGATCGATCGCCTCGCCCCCGCCACCACGACCGTCGTCGTCGGCGTCGGTGACGCCGAGCACGTGGCAGCGCCCGTGCTCAGCCGACCCGTCACCCGTCATCTGCCCGCAGCCTTCCTCGAAGGAGTCTCCCGATGAACCTCGCCACCCCCACGACGCCGGCCGTGCCCATCGCGCGCCGCCGGTGGGTGCGCATCCTCGCGGTGATCGCCGCCACGGTGGTGCCGCTGTCGCTCGCGGGCCTCAGCATGGCCGCGCTCGCCGACACCGAGGCCGGCATCGACCGCATCCCCGCGGCGATCGTGAACGAGGACGAGATGGTCACCCAGACCGCCGACGACGGCACCGAGACCAAGGTGCTCGCCGGCCGACTGCTCGTCACCGAGCTGACCGGCGACGACTCGCCCGGGCTCGACTGGCAGCTCTACAACGCCGACGGTGCCGCCGCCGCGCTCGCCGACGGCGAGGTGTATGCGGTGCTCACGATCCCCTCCGACTTCTCGGAATCGGTGGTCTCCCTCTCGACGGACTCGCCGACGCAGGCGGAACTGACGCTCGACACCGACGACGCCCACTCGTACCTCGCGGGCACGGTCGCGCAGTCGCTCGGCGACGGCATGGTGCGCGCCTTCGGCGCCGACCTCACGAAGCAGTACCTCACGGGGATCTACGCGCAGATCGGTGAGATCGGCGACGCGTTCAGCCAGGCGGCGGACGGCGCCTCGCAGCTCGCGGACGGGGCGGCATCGGCCGCGGACGGCGCGGAGCAGTACGCCGACGGCGCGGCACAGGCTGCATCGGGGGCCGCGACCTACGCGGATGGAGTCGGCTCGGCGGCCTCGGGCGCCTCGGACTTCGCGGATGGAGTCGGGGACTACACCTCGGGCGTCTCGTCGCTTGCCGCGGGCCTCAACACGCTCGCGAATGAGACCAAGGACCTCGGCGACCTCGGTACGGGCGTGGAGTCGTACACCAAGGGCGTCTCGACTCTCGCGGGGCTCATCCAGCAGAACCTCGACGTGCTCGCGGACCCGGGCGCAAGCGCGGGGGACCGCGCCATCGCGGAGGCGACCCTGCAGAACCTCGGCGACCAGCTTGAGCTGACGGCCGCTCGCGGCACCAAGCTTGGGGAGGGTGCCGCCGGTCTCGGCGAGCTGCAGTCGGGCATCGCGCAGAGCGCGGCGGGTGCCTCGAAGCTCGCCTCGGGCGGATCCTCGCTCGCGACGGGTGCCGATGGCCTCGCCGATGGCGTCGGCCAGCTCGCCTCGGGCGCGAACAGCCTCGCGGACGGCATCGAAGGTCTCGCGACGGGCGCATCCGGCCTCGCTTCCGGGATCGAGCAGCTCGCCGATGGAGCCGACAGCCTCGCATCGGGTCTCAACGAGGGATCCGATCAGCTGGCGAGCGCTGAAGAGGTGACCACCGACGAGTCGGCCGCGGTCGCGTCCGACCCGGTCGGCCTCGACGTCGCGACCGCGAACGCGGTCACGCAGATCGGGCAGATCCTCGGTACCTATCTCGTGCCTCTCGGGCTCTGGATCGGCGCCTTCGCGATCATGCTGGTCGTGCCGGCGCTCAGCCGCCGGGTGCTCGCGACCACGGCGCGCTCGAGCCGTGTGCTCGGGTCCGCGCTCCTGCGCGCAGGCCTGGTGGCCGCGGTCCAGGCGATCCTGCTCGTCGCTCTGCTCCACCTCGTGGCGGGAGTCGACTGGGCGCTGCTCCCGGCGACGCTCGGCTTCTCGCTCGTGGCCGCTGCCGCCTTCACCGCATTCCACCAGCTGCTCACAATCGTCTTCGGTCGGGTCGGGCTCGTGGTGTCGCTGCTGCTGCTGTCGCTGCAGATCGCGACGGTCGGCGCCATCGTCCCGAGTCAGGCGCTCGCGGGCCCGTTCAGCTGGCTCGGATCGTTCATGCCGCTCGGCTGGGCGACGACCGGCCTCCAGCAGATCGTCGCGGGCGGCGAGGTGGGAGTCGCCATCGGCTCCGTCTTCGCGCTGGCCGTCTTCGGTCTCGCGAGCGTGCTGATCGCGCGCCTCGCGATCCGACGCACCCGCCGCGCGAACGCCCTCGGGCTCCTGCTCCCCGCGACGGCCGCCTGACGCGGCCCCCTGCCCCGTGAGAGTACGCACCTCTGCGTACTCTCACGGGCGAGAGCACGCAGAAGTGCGTACTCTCACGGGGAAGCGGGCGGGCTCTAGCCCTTCGCGCTCTTCTTCTCGTGGCGACGGGCCTGCCGGATCTTGAGCGGCAGGTCGCTGCCCACGGCGAGCGGCTCGCGGGTGGCGTGCTCCTGGCTCAGGTGCTCACGCGCGAACGCGACGGTCTGCACGAGCTTGTCGAGCCGGTACTGCTCGTCCATCTCCTGCCGCACGTTCACTTCGGCGACGATGTTGCCGTCCCATCCGCTCTGGGCGAGGAACTGCAGCGTCTCGGCGACCGGTTGCGTGCCCTCGCCGGGCAGCAGGTGCTCGTCGAGGATCGCGCCGTCCGCCGCAGAGGTGGCGCCGTCGCAGAGGTGGATGTGGGTGAGCTTCGAGCCCATCGCCATCGCCATCTCGAGGCTGTCGCGCCCCGAAAGCGAGGCGTGCGAGAAGTCGAGCGTCATGTGGTCGACGTCGAGGTCGAGCGGGTCGGGGCTCGGCGCGTAGGCCTTCATGCTGCGGCCGCGCACCGTCCACGGGAACATGTTCTCCACCGCGATCTTCACGCCGGTGTTCGCGGCCGTCTCGCGCACGATCCGCTCGAAGTTCTGCGCGTATCCCGACTGCCAGCGGAACGGCGGATGCACCACGACGGTGTCAGAGCCCACGGCGGCCGCCAGCTCGCCCGACTTCTCGAGCTTCACCTTCGGGTCGCGCCCCCACACGAAGGTCGTCAAGAGAAGAACGGGCGCGTGGATCGCCGTGATCGGCAGCTCGTACCGGTCGCTGATCTCACTCAGCTTCGCGGCGTCCTGGGTCACCGGGTCGTTGGTGACCATGATCTCCATGGAGTCGAACCCGGCCAGCCGTGCGATCCGGAACGCGTGCTCCACCGCGAACGGATACACGCACGTGGTGCTCATCCCGACGGAGATCATCTACACACGGTATCCACCCGGATGTGTCGAGCGCATGAAGTCACAGCGAACACCAATGCGGTCGCCAGCTGGAGCACGGTCGGCTGCGGGCCGGGTCCGCGGGATCAGGTAGCGTTGAGGGATGACTGACGAGCTATACAGCTTCGTCGTCGTGTCCAATCGTCTCCCGGTCGATCGTGTGATCGACGAATCCGGCACCGCAAGTTGGAAGCAGTCGCCGGGGGGCCTCGTCACGGCGCTGGAACCCGTTATGCGCGCCGCCGACGGCGCCTGGGTCGGATGGGCGGGCCAGGCCGACCTCGAGTTGGAACCCTTCGACGAGGGCGGCATCCGGATCGTTCCGGTCAAGCTCAGCGAGTCGGACCTCGAGATGTACTACGAGGGCTTCAGCAACGACACGCTCTGGCCGCTGTACCACGACGTCATCGCGCAGCCCAGCTACCACCGCATCTGGTGGGAGCGCTACGTGCAGGTCAATCGCCGGTTCGCCGAGGCGACCGCGGCGTCCAGCGCTCCCGGCGCCACCGTCTGGGTGCAGGACTACCAGTTGCAGCTCGTCCCAGCGATGCTGCGCGAGCTGCGTCCCGACCTCGTGATCGGGTTCTTCAACCACATCCCGTTCCCGGCCTACGGGATCTTCTCGCAGCTCCCGTGGCGCGGGCAGATCATCGACGGCCTGCTCGGAGCGGATGTCGTCGGCTTCCAGCGGGTGGCCGACGCCGGCAACTTCTCGCGTGCGGTGCGCCGCCTCCGGGGCTACTCGACCAAGACGCCCTACATCGACGTGCCCGGCACCGACGATCAGCCGGCCCGCCGGGTGATCGCGCGCGCGTTCCCCATCTCGATCGACGTGACCGGCTTCCAGGAGCTCGCCGCCCGTCCCGAGGTCCAGGAGCGCGCCGCGCAGATCCGCGCCGATCTCGGTAACCCGAAGACGATCATGCTGGGTGTCGACCGCCTCGACTACACGAAGGGCATCGGTCACCGGCTGAAGGCATTCGGCGAGCTGCTCGCCGAGGGGCGCCTCTCGGTGGAAGACATCACGCTCGTGCAGGTCGCCACGCCGTCGCGTGAGCGGGTCGAAAGCTATCGGCAGCTGCGCGACGAGATCGAGTTGACCGTCGGGCGCATCAACGGCGACTACGGAACGATCAGTCACCAGGCGGTGAGCTATCTGCATCACGGGTTCCCCCGGGAGGAGATGGCCGCCTTCTACCTCGCCGCCGATGTGATGCTGGTCACGGCTCTCCGCGACGGTATGAACCTGGTCGCGAAGGAATACGTCGCGGCGCGTGGCGACGAGGACGGCGTGCTGATCCTCTCCGAGTTCGCGGGCGCATCCGACGAGCTCCGAGCCGCCTTGCTCGTCAACCCGCACGACATCGACGGGCTGAAGGACACCATCCTGCGGGCCATCGCGATGCCGCGTGTGGAACGGCGCAAGCGCATGCGGATGCTGCGCCGCCGCGTCTCCGAGAACGACGTGACGCACTGGTCGAACTCCTTCCTCTCGACCCTGCGCGAAGTGAAGGGGTCGGCATCCTGGGGTGGATCGGACCTCGCACCCGAGACCGAATGGACCATCGAGAAACCAAGCCCTTGACCGAACCGCTGCCCGAAGCGCTCGTCGGAGCGCTGCGTGAACTTGCCCGAGTGCGACGTCTGCTCGTCGCCCTGGACTTCGACGGAACCCTCGCACCCGAGGTCGACTCGCCGGAGCACGCGCGTGCGCTGCCCGAGGCGCGGGAGGCGGTGCTCCGCCTGCTGGAGCTCCCCAACACGCGCGTGGCGCTCGTCAGCGGGCGGGCGATCGGATCCCTCATCGAGGTCTCCGACCTGCCCGACAACACGCTGCTCGTGGGGTCTCATGGGATCGAGTTGCGGCTCGACGACCCGGATGCGCACGTGGCGCTCGACTCGTCCGAGCTGGAGCGGGTGGATGTGCTGCACGAGGTGCTGAGTCAGGTCGCCGACTCGATCGACGACGTCTGGCTCGAGTCGAAGCCCGCCGGGTTCGCCCTGCACACGCGGCTTGCGACCGAGGAGGACTCCCGACACGCGCACCTCGTGGCCCTCAGCGAGGCGCAGGCGGAGGTGGATGACCTCACCATCCGGCAGGGCAAGAACGTGCTCGAATTCGCGGTGCGCTCGACCACGAAGGGCGAGGCGGTCGAGCATCTGCGGCGTTACACCTCGGCGGATGCCGTCTTCTACGCCGGCGATGACGTGACCGACGAGGACGCCTTCGATGCGCTCGGCGCGCACGACGTGGGCGTGAAGTCCGGCCCCGGCGCGACCCTCGCCGACCACCGTGTCGCGGGCCCTGCCGAGATCGCCCACGTGCTCTCCACTCTCGCGACCTTCCGCGAGGGCGACGTCCACGAGCAGTAGCCGCGCGCTCCGCGCGCCCTTCCCCGTTCCTGAGGGGTCGCAAACTGCTCGAATGGCGGCGTGTCCCGGGCACTTTGCGTCCCCTCCTGCCTGAGGGGTCGCAAACCGCCCGAACGGCGGCGTGTCTCGCGCAGTTTGCGTCCCCTCAGGGGAACAGGGGAGGTCAGCGCGGGCATACGGGCGGGAGTAACCTCGATCTCATGCCGGATAGCGACTTCCCGGGTACGACCGCGCCCGCCGACCACAAGCCCCGCTCCCGAACCGTCACCGACGGCATCGAGGCGACGACGTCCCGCGGCATGCTCCGCGCAGTCGGTATGGGCGACGCCGACTGGAACAAGTCGCAGATCGGCATCGCGAGCTCGTGGAACGAGATCACCCCCTGCAACCTCAGCCTCGCGCGCCTCGCACAGGCCGCGAAGGAGGGCGTCCACGCGGGCGGCGGATACCCGCTCCAGTTCGGCACCGTCTCCGTCTCCGACGGCATCTCGATGGGCCACGAGGGGATGCACTTCTCCCTCGTCTCCCGCGAGGTGATCGCCGACTCCGTCGAGACCGTCATGCAGGCCGAGCGCCTCGACGGCTCGGTCCTGCTCGCCGGATGCGACAAGTCGATCCCGGGCATGCTCATGGCCGCGGCCCGACTCGATCTCGCATCCGTGTTCCTCTACGCCGGATCGATCGCGCCCGGGTGGGTGCGCCTCTCGGACGGCACCGAGAAGGACATCACCATCATCGATTCCTTCGAGGCGGTCGGCGCGGTGAAGGCCGGAATCATGTCTGAGGCGGATGCGCACGCGATCGAGTGCGCCTTCGCGCCGGGCGAAGGTGCCTGCGGAGGCATGTACACCGCGAACACGATGGCATCCGTGGCCGAGGCACTCGGGCTCTCGATCCCCGGATCCGCGAGCCCGCCGAGCTACGACCGCCGCCGCGACTACTACGCCCACCGTTCGGGCGAGGCGGTCGTCGAGCTGCTGCGCAAGGGCATCACTGCGCGCCAGATCCTCACGAAGAAGGCGTTCGAGAACGCGATCGCCGTAGGCATGGCGCTCGGTGGCTCGACCAACATCGTCCTGCACCTGCTCGCGATCGCACACGAGGCGGAGGTCGAGCTCACCCTCGACGACTTCAACCGCATCGGATCGAAGGTGCCGCACATTGGCGACCTGAAGCCCTTCGGCCGCTACGTCATGAACGACGTCGACCGTCGCGGCGGCCTGCCGGTGCTCATGAAGGCGCTGCTCGACGCGGGCCTCATGCACGGCGACGCACTCACCGTCACCGGCAAGACCCTCGCCGAGAACCTCGCCGACATCGGCCCGATCCCGCCGCTCGACGGCGAGGTGCTGCGCACGCTCGACAACCCGATCCACGAGACCGGCGGGCTCACGATCCTGCACGGCTCGCTCGCGCCCGAGGGCGCCGTGGTGAAGACGGCCGGATTCGACGCCGCCGTGTTCGAGGGCCCCGCGCGGGTCTTCGACCGCGAGCGCGCCGCCATGGACGCGCTCACCGAGGGCCAGATCAAGCACGGCGACGTGGTCGTGATCCGCTACGAAGGCCCCAAGGGTGGACCGGGGATGCGCGAGATGCTCGCGATCACCGCGGCGATCAAGGGCGCGGGCCTCGGCAAAGATGTCCTACTATTGACCGACGGACGATTCTCAGGCGGCACAACCGGCCTGTGCATCGGCCACATCGCTCCCGAAGCGGTGGACTCAGGTCCCATCGCCTTCGTTCGTGATGGTGATCTGATACGGGTCGATATCGCAGCCCGGTCGATCGACCTACTCGTCGATCCGACCGAGCTGGCAGCCCGCCGCGAAGGCTGGGCGCCGCTTCCTCCGCGCTATACCCGTGGCGTACTCGCGAAGTACTCCCGTCTCGTGCACTCCGCTGCAGAGGGTGCCGTCACGGGATGATCTCGCGGCCCGGCTCACCGCCGGTACCGGACTCATCTACGCATCGAAGGACTCATCCATGACTGCGGATCCCGCACCCGCACCCGCTCCGGCCCCCGCGCCGGCGAAACGCGACTCCCCTCCCATCCTCACCGGCTCCGGTCAGGTGCTCGCCAGCCTCGAGAAGCTGGGCGTCACCGATGTGTTCGGTCTGCCCGGTGGCGCCATCATGCCGTTCTACGACGAGCTGATGGCGCAGACGAGCATCCGCCACATCCTCGTTCGCCACGAGCAGGGTGCCGGCCATGCGGCCGAGGGGTACGCCTCCGCGTCCGGCAAGATCGGCGTCTGCATCGCCACCTCCGGCCCGGGCGCGACCAACCTCGTCACGGCCATCGCCGACGCCTACATGGACTCGGTGCCGCTCCTCGCGATCACCGGCCAGGTGTTCTCGACCCTCATGGGTTCGGACGCCTTCCAGGAGGTCGACATCACCGGCATCACGATGCCGATCACGAAGCACTCGTTCCTCATCACGGATCCGGCGCAGGTGCCCGCGACGATCGCGGCGGCGTACCACATCGCCACGACCGGACGCCCGGGGCCGGTGCTCGTCGACATCACGAAGGACGCGCAGCAGAACTCCGCTCCGTTCATCTGGCCGCCGAAGGTCGAGCTGCCCGGGTACCGTCCGGTCACGAAGGCGCACGGCAAGCAGATCCTGGCGGCGGCCGAACTGCTCGCAACCGCCCAGCGCCCCGTTCTCTACGTGGGTGGCGGCGTGGTGCGCGCGGAGGCGTCTGCCGAGCTGCTGAAGCTCGCGGAGCTCACCGGCGCTCCCGTCGTGACGACCCTCATGGCGCGCGGCGCGTTCCCGGATTCGCACCGCCAGCACCTGGGGATGCCGGGCATGCATGGCTCCGTTCCCGCGGTGCTCGCGCTGCAGGAATCCGACCTCATCGTGTCGCTCGGTGCGCGCTTCGACGACCGCGTCACGGGCAAGGTGGCCGACTTCGCACCCCACGCCAAGGTCGTGCACGTCGACATCGACCCCGCTGAGATCGGCAAGATCCGTCACGCCGACGTGCCGATCGTGGGCGACGCGCGCGACGTGATCGCCGACATCATCGACGCGTTCGAGCAGCAGGCGCTCACCCCGGACATCGCCGAGTGGTGGACGCGCCTCGAGCAGCTGCGGGTGAACTATCCGCTCGGCTACACGGAGCCCGAGGACGGCCTGCTCTCTCCGCAGCACGTGATCGAGCGCATCGGTCAGCTTTCTGGTCCGGATGCCGTGTACGCCGCGGGCGTCGGGCAGCACCAGATGTGGGCGGCGCAGTTCGTGAGCTACGAGCGGCCGCATGCCTGGCTGAACTCGGGCGGTGCAGGCACGATGGGCTATGCGGTGCCCGCGGCGATGGGTGCGAAGGTCGCCCAGCCGGAGCGGCTCGTGTGGGCGATCGACGGCGACGGATGCTTCCAGATGACCAATCAGGAGCTCGCCACCTGCACGATCAACGACATCCCGATCAAGGTCGCGATCATCAACAACTCCTCGCTCGGCATGGTCCGCCAGTGGCAGACGCTCTTCTACGACGGACGCCACTCGTTCACCGACCTCAACACGGGCCACCTCGACGGGCAGAACGTCACCCGCATGGTGCCCGACTTCGTGAAGCTCGCCGAGGCGTATGGCGCCCTCGGCATCCGCGTCACGAAGAAGGAGGAGATCGACGCCGCGATCAAGCTCGCGATCGAGACCAACGACCGCCCCGTGGTGATCGACTTCGTCGTCAGCCGCGACGCGATGGTGTGGCCGATGGTGCCGCAGGGTGTCGGCAACTCGCAGGTGCAGTACGCCCGCGACCACGCGCCCGCCTGGGAAGAGGAGTAAGACGATGTCGCACCATGTGCTCTCTCTCCTCGTGGAGGACAAGCCCGGCCTGCTGACCCGCGTGGCGGGACTGTTCGCCCGCCGCGGCTTCAACATCAACTCGCTCGCGGTGGGTCCGACCGAGATCGACGGCCTCAGCCGCATCACGGTCGTCGTCGATGTGGAGGACCTGCCGCTCGAGCAGGTGACGAAGCAGCTGAACAAGCTCGTCAACGTGATCAAGATCGTGGAACTCGATCCGGCCCAGTCGGTGCAGCGTGAGCATCTGCTGATCAAGGTGCGGGTCGACAACACGACGCGCAGCCAGATCCTCGAGGCGGTGAACCTGTTCCGCGCCCGCGTGGTGGACGTGGCGCCGGATGCGCTCGTCATCGAGGTCACCGGCGACTCCGGCAAGGTGCAGGCGCTGCTGCGCGTGCTCGAGCCGTACGGCATCCGCGAGATCGCCCAGTCCGGGCTCCTCGCGATCGGCCGCGGCGGCAAGAGCATCACCGAGCGCGTCTACAAGAACTAGAACCCCAACACAACGAAGGAAACGAACATTGGCTGAGATCTATTACGACCAGGACGCCGACCTCTCGATCATCCAGGGCAAGAAGGTCGCCATCGTGGGCTACGGCTCGCAGGGCCACGCTCACGCGCAGAACCTGCGCGACTCGGGCGTCGAGGTCGTCATCGCGCTGAAGGACGGCTCGAAGTCGGCCCCGAAGGCGCAGGAGGACGGATTCGAGGTGAAGTCGGTCGCCGACGCCACCGCGTGGGCCGACCTCATCATGATCCTCGCGCCCGACCAGCACCAGCGCTCGATCTACAGCGACGAGATCCAGCCGAACCTGGCCGCCGGCAAGACCCTCGCGTTCGCGCACGGGTTCAACATCCGCTTCGGCTACATCGAGGCGCCCGAGGGCGTGGACGTGATCCTCGTCGCGCCGAAGGCACCGGGGCACACGGTGCGCCGCGAGTACGTCGCGGGCCGAGGCATCCCGGACATCATCGCCGTCGAGAAGGACACCTCGGGTTCCGCGTGGGACACCGCGCTCTCGTACGCGAAGGCGATCGGCGGCACGCGCGCCGGCGTCATCAAGACGACCTTCACCGAGGAGACCGAGACCGACCTGTTCGGTGAGCAGTCGGTGCTCTGCGGTGGCATGTCGCACCTCGTCCAGTACGGTTTCGAGACCCTCACCGAGGCCGGCTACCAGCCGGAGATCGCCTACTTCGAGGTGCTGCACGAGCTGAAGCTCATCGTCGACCTCATGTGGGAGGGCGGCATCGCCAAGCAGCGCTGGTCGATCTCCGACACGGCGGAGTACGGCGACTACGTCTCCGGCCCCCGCGTGATCGACCCGAGCGTCAAGGAGAACATGAAGGGCGTGCTCGCCGACATCCAGTCGGGTGCCTTCGCGAAGCGCTTCATCGACGACCAGGACGCCGGCGCCCCCGAGTTCCACGCTCTCCGTGAGAAGGAGGCGCAGCACCCGATCGAGAAGACCGGCAAGGAGCTGCGCGCCCTGTTCTCGTGGAAGCAGACGGACGCCGACTACACCGAGGGCTCCGCCGCCCGCTAACCGGTCGCTCTTGGCGCCATAGACATGGCTATGGGCAGATGGACACCCGCGCGCGGGTGTCCATCTGTCGTTTCGGGTGTCCGTGGGTGGGCCCCGAACATCCCGCCTGACATCGCGTGCTAGCCTCAACGGGAGCTGACGAAGTATCGACTTCCTCATACCCGACCCGGAGGACCACCATGACGTCTGCGCGCATTCGCGCACCCCGCTCGGCTGTGCGCGCAGGAGTGATCGCCCTGGCTGCGATGCTCATGGCCACGTTGCTCCAGCCGGCTGCCGCCCACGCTGATCCCACGCAGCACCTCAAGGGACGCGTCGGGCTCGGAGTCGCGTCCGCCTACGCCGGTGCGGGTGACGTGAAGGTCAGCATCCGCGAACGGGACGCGGCAGAGTCCGCGAGTTCCGTGCTGACCGACGAGGAGGGGCGGTTCGAGTTCGGCGACCTCGAGGGCGACACGGTCTACGTCCTGAGCTTTGACTACCTCGGCGACGACTCGTTCATGCGGACATATGCGCCATCCACCACGTACTGGCCGAGTGGGACCGAGCGTCAGATCACGATCCCCGTCGCGCACCGCCTGGGGGGCTCGGTGCTGGTGGGTCTGGATCGTACTCCCGCGACCGAGGGCCAGGTGCGGGTCACCCTTTCATCGAGCGCCGGCTCGACCCCGAGGGCGACGACCTACACGGACGCCTCGGGCAGGTACCTCTTCGATCGGGCCACGTCTCTGACCCAGGGGTACCTCAACTTCGAGGTGGTCGATGATCCGAGCTATCCGGTCTGGTACTACGCCGGCGCGGAAAACACCGGGTCCCGCTTCTCGAAGAGCGCGGTACGGCTTCAGTTCTCGGGCGATCGGACGGATCTGGACACCATCGTCGGTGACGGTTCCGTGATCAGCGGTGTCGTCCGCGACAGCTCGGGTGCCCCCGTCTCCGGAATCACGGTGTACGCCAACGAGCGCCCCAACGGAGGAACCGGCGAAGAGCGCCAGGTGGACACAGATGCCGACGGCGCTTTCGTCTTCCGGTCGACGACCCCCGGGCGCTATAGGGTGTTCACCTCGATGGGCGTATACGCGCAGGTACAGGGGACGACGAGCGACCTCTATCACAGCGACGTCGTCGAGGTGGCTCCGCAAACCGCCGTCGCTCTCGATTTCACCGCATACCTCGCGTCGACATTGCGGGGAAAGGTCACCGGTAATCGAGATCTGCTGGCGGCGTACGGTCCGCTGGTCGTGAACGTGCTGTATCGCAGCCCGGGCACGTCGACGTACACCGCGGTCCGCGTCGACGAGGTCGACTCCGCGGGGGCGTTCACGTTCAACTATCTGCAGCCGGGAACGTACCGGATCGACACGAAGTACCTCTCGCGTTCGGAGACCCGAAAGGGGAAGTCGTTCGCCATTGCAGAGGGCAGCGACATCACGGTCGCCACGCTCAAGGGACCGGATATCGCGCTTCCCGCCGATCTCAACACCTATCTCACCGCGCTCTACACAGACTTCCTCGGCCGCAAGCCGGGCAGGACCGAGATCCTCAACTGGCATCTGAAGCTCTGGGTCTCGCCGAACACGAAGATCGTGCCGACGTTCGCGAACAGCGACGAGTATCGGCTGATCCGGATCGACGCCGCCTATCAGGACATCCTGGGCCGAAAGGCCGACAAGCCGGGCCGGAGCAACTGGCTCAAGCAGATGCAGCGCGGTCGCATCACGACCGACGACATCGAGCGGCAGTTCTACTCGTCGGCGGAGTACGAAGCGAGGGCGCGCCTCGCATTCCCGTCCGCGACGAGTTCGAAGGCCGCGTTCGTCATGGCGCTCTACCGGGATCTTCTGGGGCGCAAGGTCGATAGCGCCGGACTCGCGGCGTGGACCAATCGTGCGCTGAAGTCGGGAAACGCGTCGGTGGTGAAGGCGCTCTGGGGTGCACCGGAGGTGGCGCGCTCTCGTGTCGCAGACATGTACCGCCACTACCTGCTCCGCACGCCCGACCCCACAGGCCTGAAGAGCTGGACGAAGTTCATCCTGAAGCACGGTGACACGGCCACCCGAGCCACGCTGACGCAGAGCTCGGAGTACTACAACCTCTCGGGCCGCCGGTTCCCGGAGATGTACAACGCGTACGACTAGAGGGTCGACGGATTCCGGGGGAGCGGAAGCGCGCCGGGGTGGTCGGCCGTGCACGCGCGCGGTTGAATGGAGCCCGTGACAGCGACGGCGGTGCATTTCGGAGCAGGCAACATCGGGCGCGGATTCGTGGCCCCCTTCCTTCGGGAGAGCGGATACGAGGTCGTCTTCGCGGACGTGAGCGACGAGCTCATCGGCGCGCTGCAGGCGCAATCGAGCTACCGCGTGCACGAGGTGGGCGAGGGGGGTCGCGACCTCCTGATCGACGGCTACCGCGCCGTCAACTCGCGCGAGCATCCGGATGACGTGATCGCCGAGATCGCGGCGGCCGAGATCGTCACGACGGCGGTGGGTGCGCGCATCCTGCCCTACATCGCGCCGTTGATCGTCGGGGGTCTCGCGCAGCGTCCGGCCGACGCCGCCCCGCTGGTCGTGATCGCGTGCGAGAACGCGATCGGCGGCACCGACATTCTCGCCGCCGCGGTGGCCGAGCTCGGCGGCGCGATGGAGCGTGCGGTGTGGGCGAATTGCGCCATCGACCGGATCGTCCCCGAGCAGCACGGCGGCCTCGACGTCACCCTCGAGGCCTTCTGGGAGTGGGCCGTCGATCGCAGCCCCTTCGGCGGAGACGAACCGCAGATCGCCGGCGTGCACTGGGTCGACGACCTCGAGCCCTACATCGAGCGCAAGCTCTTCACCGTCAACACCTCGCACGCGGCGACCGCGTACCTGGGGTACCACCGTGGCATCGACACGATCGCGGAGGCGCTCGCCGTCCCGGAGGTGATGGCCGAGGTGCGCGCGGTGCTCGCGGAGACGTCGGGTCTGCTCGTCGCGAAGCACGGCTTCAGCGCGCAGGAGCAGCAGGCGTACGTCGACACGACGCTCACGCGCATCACGAACCCCGAGCTGCCGGACACCTGCGTGCGGGTGGGGCGTGCGCCGCTGCGGAAGCTCTCGCGGCACGAGCGATTCGTCGATCCTGCGGCGCAGCTCGCCGAGCGCGGCCAGGACGCCTGGAACCTGCTCACCGCGATCGGTGCGGCGCTGCATTTCGACACCTCCGAGGATCCGGAGGCCGTCGAGCTGCAGGCGAAGCTCGCGTCGGGAGCGGATGCGTCGAGCCTCGTCGCGGACATCTGCGGCATCGAGCCGGGTCACCCGCTCCACGCGGGGCTCATCGAGGTCGTCGAGCTACGTATTCAGTCCTGAGCATGTGTGCAACGGGGTGCTGGTAGACACCCCGATTGTCATGTATGTTGAGGCAGCCTCGTAGAATTCGCGCGGCCTTCGATCCCGACGGAGTTCTCTGATGCGTACCCTTGCCGTCCTGGCCCTCTCGTGGGTTCTCGTCCTCACCGGCACTGTGTCGGCGGAGCCAGCTGCTGCCGCACCGCGAGCCACGTTGTCGGGAACCGTGATCGCTGACGCGGACGAACTTGCGGCGGGGACGTTCACCGTGTGGGCCTCGAGCCTCTTCAAGAACACCGAACCCGTTGTGGTGGCCGCGGACGGAACGTGGACGCTGACCGACCTCGCGCCGTGGGACTGGTCCTTGCACGTCGAACATGAGGGGTCGATACCGATCCTCTATGGGGAGGACAACCGCACGCGATCCATCCCGATCAAGCCGGCCGAGGGGGAGGTCATCGACGGCATCGAGATCGTCTGGCAGGAGAAGACCGCCCTCACGGTGAACGTGAACTGCGGCCGCTGCAGCACCTCGGGCGACAGCAGGCGCGAGGCGAACCTGCGCCTGCAGGAGAAGCGCGACGGTGTGTGGGCGGATCTGGGCCCCGCGAGCCTCGAGCGGCTTTCCGCCAGCTCCCCATGGGAAAGGAACTTCTTCTTGTTCCCGGGGACCTACCGCTTCCGGGTCGAGCCGTTCGATGACGACAAGTTCCAGACGGTCGTCAGCAAAGAGGTCACCTTGACCGGCGGACGGCAGACGCTCGATGTCGTGTACCGACCCGAGGTGAGCAAGTGGGACCTCACAGGGGATGGCGATCGCCTGTTCCTGGTGCGCCCGACCGGCGAACTCCGGGCATTTCCCATGGGTGACTTCTCCCAGCTTGGCAAGAGTGCGCGGATCGGCACGGGGCGAAGCTGGTTGTCGTATTCGACGATCATGCTCGCCGGCGATTTCGATGGTGACGCCTGCGCCGACATCCTCGCTCGCGACAAGTCGGGCGGGCTCTGGCTCTTCCGGGGGAACGGTGCAGGCGGCCTTCGCTCGAGGGTGAAGGTCGGCTCCGGCATGCAGAAATACACCGCTCTGGTCGCGCCGGGGGACATCAGTGGCGACGGAAAGCCGGATCTGCTGGGCCGGACGGCCTCCGGCGCCTTGGTGATGCTCCGCGGTGACGGCGCCGGTGGATGGGCCGGCACTAAGACCCTGTCGTCGGGTTGGAACTCCTACAAGCTGCTGATCGCTCCGGGGGATGTGGATGGTGACGGCCACGCTGACCTGATCGCTCGCCGCTCGAACGGCGACATGTATCTGTTCCATGGCGACGGTCACGCTCACCTCACCTCCCCCGTCCGCATCGGGACAGGGTGGAACAAGTACTCCCAAGCCGTCGGTGCAGGCGAGTTCGGAGGCGCTTCCCAGTCCAGCCTCGTGGGGATCGCGAAGTACGGCTTCACGTACCGCCACGCCATGACGAGCACGGGACGCATCCAGGGCGACAGTATCGCGGCGATTCTGAGCAACGTCCGACTCGTCGGCTGACGTTCGGGCGGCATCCGTAGGATGGTCGGGATGCGCGACGCGACGACCGACCCGGCCGATCCGGATGACGAGGCCCTCCACTGGGCCGGGGATGAGGCGCGCGGTCAGGCGGCTCCTCGGCTCGCAACCGCGTCGGATGCAGACGCGACGGCACCCGACGCGCAGGGCGAGGTTTCGGCGGCCGTCACTCCCGCTGTCCGCCCGACCCGCAGCCGCGCCGAGACCGCGGGGCTGCTCGCCACGGGCATCTTCGCGGGGCTCTACCTCGCGGTGACCGTCGGGTGGGTCATCTCGGTGCAACAGCTCGGATACCCGGGCCTCGACCTCGCGGGCGAGATCATGTGGCAGTTCGCCGAGTTCCTCGCGATGGTCGCCCCGGCGCTCTGGTTCCTCGCCGTGCACACCCTCACCCCGGAGGGCACGCGGCACCGCGGCATCAAGCGTGTGGGGTGGTTCGCCCTCGGCCTCGGGGTGCTCGTCCCGTGGCCGTTCCTCCTGTTGGGAGCGTTCGGATGAGCGACGAGGCCGCATCCGGATCCGTGCCTGAAACGGAACCCCAACCCGCTGCCGAGCAGTCGACGGAGTGGACGCCTCGCGCCTGGCCGGTCTCGGCGATCATCGTGGCGGTGATCTTCGCACTGCTGACGGCATGGTTCCTGTTCCAGGCGTTCGGGAACCTCATCAACGTGCCCGACGCGTACAAGGCCTACGGTCTGGGGGATCGCATCCCGTGGGCGGTGCTGATCGCGGGCGTCGCGCTTCCGCCGCTGCTCTTCGCCGCCGCGGCTCTGCTCGGCATGCGCCGCGCGCTCACGGCTCGGGTGCTGATCTTCGCCGCCGCGCTGGGCGCGACCGCCGCGACCTCGTTCGCCCTCTACGCGCTCTCGGTGTATCTCGTCACCGCGGGGTGATGCGAGTCCGCCCCGCGGATCCGCTCGACCTGTGGACGGGAACGTCACGGAATCCGGTGTCCGGTAGGCTTCCTGTGCCGCGCCGTCGTCGGTTCCGGCTCATCTCGCGCGGTCTCCTGGGCCGCCGCTCTCGCACGAAGGAACAGCTGTGTCCAAGCCGGTCGTCCTGATCGCCGAAGAACTGTCCCCCGCAACGGTCGAGGCCCTCGGCACCGACTTCGACATCCGCTCCGTCGACGGCACCGACCGTTCGGCGCTGCTCGCGGCGCTCGCCGACGCGGATGCGGTGCTCATCCGCTCCGCGACCCAGATCGACGCGGAGGCGCTTGCCGTGTCGTCGCGGCTGAAGGTCGTCGCCCGCGCGGGCGTCGGCCTCGACAACGTCGACATCAAGGCCGCCACCGAGGCGGGCGTCATGGTCGTCAACGCGCCGACCTCCAACATCATCAGCGCCGCCGAGCTCACCATCGGCCACATCCTGAGCCTCGCCCGGCAGATCCCGGCCGCACACGCGAGCCTCGCCGCAGGGGAGTGGAAGCGCTCGAAGTACACGGGTGTCGAGCTCTACGAGAAGACGGTCGGCATCATCGGCCTCGGCCGCATCGGCGCGCTCATCACGGCCCGCCTGCAGGCGTTCGGGGTGGAGGTCATCGCCTACGACCCCTACGTGACCCCGGCGCGCGCCCAGCAGCTCGGGGTGCGCCTCGCGACCCTCGACGAGCTGCTCGAGCAGTCCGACTTCATCACGATCCACATGCCGAAGACGCCGGAGACCACCGGAATGATCGGCACCGAGCAGCTCGCCCGGATGAAGTCCAGCGCGTTCATCGTCAACGTCGCCCGTGGTGGTCTCATCGACGAGGCCGCGCTCGCCGATGCCCTCGCCCGAGGCGTGATCGCGGGTGCCGGGCTCGACGTCTTCTCGTCCGAGCCTCCCGCAGACGACGCCCTTACCTCGCTGCCGAACGTGGTGGTCACCCCGCACCTCGGTGCCTCCACGCACGAGGCGCAGGAGAAGGCGGGTGTCTCGGTCGCGAAGAGCGTGCGCCTTGCGCTCGAGGGCGAGCTCGTTCCGGATGCGGTCAACGTCGCGGGCGGCATCATCGACCCGTTCGTACGCCCCGGCATCACCCTCGTCGAGAAGCTCGGTCAGGTGCTCGCGGCAGTCGCCGGCCACGGTGCGCTCACCGACCTCGAGGTGGATGTGCGCGGCGAGCTCGCCGCCTACGACGTCAGTGTCTACCGCCTGGCGGCGCTCAAGGGCTACTTCACCAACCTCGTCACCGAGAACGTGTCGTACGTGAACGCCCCCCTGCTCGCCGAGCAGCGCGGCATCGCCTCGAGCCTCAACGTCTCCGAGGAGAGCAAGGACTACCGCAACACCACGACGCTGCGCGGGGTGCTCTCCGACGGCACCTCCGTCGAGGTTGCGGGAACCCTCGCGGGCACGAAGATGACCGAGAAGATCGTGGGCCTCAACGGCTACGACATCGAGGTGCCGATCGGCGAGCACCACATCGTGATGTTCTACACCGACCGCCCCGGCATCGTCGCCGTCTACGGCAAGGAGTTCGGCGAGGCAGGCATCAACATCGCGGGGATGCAGATCGCGCGTCGGAGCGCCGGCGGCCAGGCGCTCAGCATCATCACGGTCGACTCTCCGGTGCCGGATGACGTGCTCGAGCGCGTGCGGGTGGCGACGGATGCCGACGAGGTGCGCGAGATCGACATCGTCGAGGCCTGACGCCCGAACGCCTTCCAGTCGCGCCCCCGGCCGCTCTCGCGACCGGCCCCGGACACGGAGGAGCGCCCGCCCCCTCGAGGGCGGACGCTCGCAGGTCCGTTTCGGGAAGCTCAGGGCTCCACGTCGGTCTGGGTCGAGCGCTGCTCGACCCGCGATCCGGTCGCCGGGTCGACGTCCGAACGCACGGTCGTGACCGACTGGCGCTTGCGAACGACGAGGACGATTCCGATCAGGGTCACGATGACTCCCGCCCCCATCAGCAGGTAGCCGACGAGGTCGAGGTCGATCCAGTCGACCTGAACGTTGAGCGCGAATGTCAGGATCGCGCCGACGACGAACAGAAAGATGCCGAGCCCGATGCTCATGAGGGTTCTCCTTCGTGATGATGGGCCCTCGTGGGGCCCAGCAGAGACGTTAGGGCGACCGGCGAGAGACGGACAGGGCGTTGACGGCGGGGTCGACGGGGCGGTATACGCGTGCACGGCCACCCCGGCGCGCGCCCGATAATCTGGGGGGATGACGCGCACCATCGACCTCGCCGTGATCGCGGGAGACGGCATCGGACCCGAAGTGATCGCGGAGGCGGTGAAGGTGCTCGACCAGGCCGTCGCCGGTGAGGCGCAGCTCGCCACGACCGCGTACCCCTTCAGCGCCGCCCACTACCTCGAGACCGGCCGCGTGCTGGATGAGGACGACCTTTCGGCGCTCGCGCAGCACGACGCGATACTCCTGGGCGCGGTAGGCGGGGATCCGCGCGACCCGCGTCTCGCGGGGGGCCTGATCGAGCGCGGCCTGCTTCTCAAGCTCCGTTTCGCGTTCGACCACTATGTGAACCTCCGGCCGACCGTGCTGTTCCCCTCGGTCACGAGCCCGCTGGCCGAGCCGGGCGAGGTGGACTTTGTGGTGGTGCGAGAGGGGACCGAGGGCCCGTACGTCGGCAACGGCGGCAGCATCCGCACCGGCACCCCGCACGAGATCGCGAACGAGGTGAGCGTCAACACCGCCTACGGTGTCGAGCGGGTCGTCCGCTTCGCCTTCGCGCAGGCCGAGAAGCGCCGCAAGAAGCTCACGCTCGTCCACAAGACGAACGTCCTGACCCACGCCGGCGGGCTGTGGGCGCGGACCGTCGAGGCCGAGGCGGCCAATCATCCGGACGTGGCGTGGGATTACCTCCATGTCGACGCCGCGACCATCTTCCTGGTCACCGATCCTGCTAGGTTCGACGTCATCGTCACCGACAATCTCTTCGGCGACATCCTCACCGATCTGGCCGGCGCCATCAGCGGCGGCATCGGACTGGCGGCCTCCGGCAACATCAACCCGGATGGCACCTTCCCCAGCATGTTCGAGCCGGTTCACGGATCCGCGCCTGACATCGCCGGGCAGCAGAAGGCCGACCCCACGGCCGCGATCCTGTCGACCGTGCTCCTGCTCGATCACCTCGGGCTCCCGGATGCGGCCCGCCGGGTCGAGCGGGCGGTGGCGGCGGATCTCGCCGAACGAGGAACCACCCCGCGCACCACCTCCGAGGTGGGCACCGCGATCGCGGCCCGCCTCGCCTGAGGCGGTCGACGGGCGCACAATAGACTCCACACCCAGCAGAAGACGAGCCAGACATGTCCCTGAACCTCCTTCCCATGGCGAACCAGGATCTCCAGTTCCAGGTGACCCGCAACGAGAACGCCGCCTCGCCCGAGGAGCGCGCCCAGGTGCTCGAGAATCCCGGATTCGGGCAGCACTTCACCGACCACATGGTCGACATCTGCTGGTCGGAGCGGGGCGGGTGGCACCGCCCGCGCGTGCAGCCGTACGGGCCGATCCAGTTGGACCCGGCCGCGGCGGTGCTGCACTACGCGCAGGAGGTCTTCGAAGGGCTCAAGGCCTACCGTCACGCCGACGGGTCGATCTGGACCTTCCGTCCGGAGGCGAACGCGGCGCGGATGCAGCGTTCGGCGAAGCGCCTCGCCCTGCCCGAACTGCCCACCGAGTACTTCCTCGACTCCCTCGCCCAGCTGATCGCCGTCGACGGCGACTGGGTGCCGTCGCAGGCGGAGACGAGCCTGTACCTGCGGCCCTTCATGTTCGCGAAGGAGGCGTTCCTCGGGGTGCGCCCGGCGAAGAAGGTCAACTACTACGTGATCGCATCCCCGGCTGGCGCCTACTTCCACGGCGGCGTCACGCCCGTCTCGATCTGGCTGTCGACCACCTACACCCGTGCCGGCCACGGGGGGATGGGTCAGGCGAAGACCGGCGGCAACTACGCCGCATCGCTCGTCGCTCAGCAGGAGGCGTACGCGCACAATTGCGCCCAGGTGCTGTTCCTCGACGCGCAGGAGGGCCGCTACCTCGAAGAGCTCGGCGGGATGAACGTCGTACTCGTGAAGAAGGACGGCACGCTCATCACCCCCGACTCCGACTCGATCCTCGAGGGCATCACCGTCGACTCGGTGCTGACGCTCGCCCGCGATCGCGGGCACCGCGTTGAGCAGCGTCCGGTGACGATCGACGAGTGGCGCGACGGCGTGGCCTCGGGCGACATCGTCGAGGCGTTCGCATGCGGCACGGCCGCGGTGATCACGCCGATCGCCGAGATCAAGGCGGCGGACGGTCGCGGGATCGTGATGCCGGAGGTCTCCGACCGGCTGGCGATGTCGCTGCGGGCGGAGCTCACCGGCATCCAGTACGGCCGCGTCGAGGACCGCCACGGCTGGCTCCACCGCCTCGACGCCTGACCTCCGACCCCGTCGCTCACCCGGGCGCCCCTCTCGTTCCCGTGAGAGTACGCACTTTTGCGTACTCTCACGGCCGAGAGCACGCAAAAGTGCGTACTCTCACGGGGTTGAGGGCTCCGGGAGGTGTGCGGCGACAGCCGCGGCCGTCGCGTCCAGGTTGTCGGCGAGGGTGTGGCCGGATGCCTTGCGGGGCTTGAGGTCGTGGTCGCCATCCGGAAGCCAGTTCAGATCGATCGCATCCGAGAGGGCGTAACCCGCGACCTCCTCGCGAGATCCCATGATGTCGCGCTCGCCCTGACAGATGAGCGCAGGGGTGCGCAGCTGGGCGAGGTGCGCGGTGCGCAGCTGCCCGGGCTTACCCATCGGGTGGAACGGATAGCCGAGGCACACGAGCGCGGTCACGTCGCCCGTCGTGTGCAGCTCGTCGGCGATCATGCTCGCCACCCGACCCCCGAACGACTTGCCCCCGATCGCCGGAACGCGGCCGGTCTCCGCCCGCACCTGCTCGATCACCGCGCGGTACTCGTCGAGCACCGCCTCCGCCCGCGGATTCGGCCGCCGGACACCCTCGCGCCGCGCCGCCATGTACGCGAACTCGAACCGCGCCACGCGGATGCCGCGCTCGCCGAGGCGCGCCGCCATGTCATCCATCCAGGGCGAGTCCATCGGTGCCCCGGCTCCGTGGGCCAGCACCAGGATGCGGGAGGCGTCGGCGGGCCCGGTCCACAGCAGCTCGGTCATCGGTCCAGTATTGCGGTGCTCGAACACAACAAGCGCCTCTCGGCCGCCCCGGTAGGCTCGCAGGGTGAGAGTCGCGCGTTTCAGCACCGGAGGCGACCCGCGCTACGGCATCGTCGATGACGACGAGGTCGTGGTGCTCGCGGGCGACCCCATGTTCCAGGGATTCGATCCGACCGGCGAGCGGGTGCCGCTCGCGGACGCCCGGCTCCTCGCTCCGGTGATCCCGCGCTCGAAGGTGGTGTGCGTCGGCCTCAACTACGCCGAGCATCGCAAGGACCTCGCCAACGTCGACGCCCCCGACAACCCCCTCATCTTCCTGAAGCCCAACACCGCGGTGATCGGGCCGGACGATCCGATCCGCATCCCGCCGGTCGAGGGTCGCATCACGCACGAGGGCGAGCTGGTCGCGGTGATCGGCCGCATCGCGAAGCAGGTGAGTGCCGAGAACTGGTCCGACTACGTCTTCGGATACACGGTGGGCAACGACGTCTCGGCGCGCGACCAGATGTTCGCCGACGGGCAGTGGGCGCGGGCGAAGGGTTACGACACCTTCGCGCCTATCGGTCCCTGGATCGAGACGGAGCTCGACCCGAGCGCCCTCGAGATCACTACGTGGGTCGATGGGGAGCCGCGGCGTCACGGAAACACCCGCGACATGATCCACGGCCTGCCGGAGCTCATCGAGTACATCTCCGACATCTGGACGCTGCTGCCCGGCGACATCATCATGACGGGGACGCCGTCCGGGCTCGGCGGGTTCGTCCACGGGCAGACCGTGGAGATCGAGATCGAGGGGATCGGGCGCCTGCGTAACCCCGCGCTCGACCGCGACGCGACGTCGTGACGGGCGGCATCCGGCTGCGCGTTCCCGGTGTGGCTGTGGCGCTCGCAGGGGCGGGCGTCGCCTTCCTGATCCACCTGGCCCTTCCGGCGGTGCCGTGGCTCACGGCCGCGTTCGTCATCGGGTTCGTGGCGGCGGCTATCCCGCCCGTGCGTCCTGCGCTCGATGGCGTGCTGAGATCCGGGCTCGCGTTCTCGGCGCGCACCCTGCTGCGCGCGGGGATCGTGTTGCTCGGACTCGATCTGGCGATCGGCGATGTCGCGGCGCTCGGGATCACGGGGGTCGCCGCGATCGTCGGGCTCGTGGTCATCGCGTTCGCCGCCACCTACGGCATCGCCCGCGCACTCCGGCTTCCGGGTGACGAGCCCGTGCTGCTCGCTGCCGGGTTCTCGATCTGCGGAGTGTCGGCCGTCGGGGCGATGTCGGCCGCGCGGGGGCGTTCGTCGGATGACACGGCGACTCCGACGGCGCTCGTCACGCTCTTCGGTACCGCGGCGATCGCGGTGCTCCCGGCTCTCGCCCAGTTCGCTGCGGCGCTCGGCGCGCCGATGAGTCCCGAGTTCTTCGGCGCGTGGGTGGGTGCGAGCGTTCACGACGTTGGGCAGGTGGTCGCGACGGCGCAGACCGCGGGCGCCGCGGCGCTCGCGGCGGCGATCGTGGTGAAGCTCACGCGCGTGCTCATGCTGGCGCCGATGGTGGCCGTCGCATCCGTGCGCACTCGCCGGGCGGCCCGCGCGGGTGGCACAGGAGACGCCGCGCTGCCGCCGATCGTGCCGCTGTTCATCGTGGGGTTCGTCCTCCTGGTGCTGGTGCGCACGTTCGTGCCGGTTCCCGATCTCGCGCTCGATGTCGCCGACACGGTGCGGAACGTGCTGCTCGCGGCGGCACTCGTGGGCATCGGGGCGTCGTTGCGGCTCGAACGTCTCGTGCGCACCGGTGGTCGGGCGGTGCTCGCGGCTGCGGCGTCGTGGGCTGTGATTCTCGTGCTCGGCTGGGGTGTGGCGTTCGTCGTCACCTCCTGAGAGAAATCTGGATATCCAGCGCTCTCCCCGGCGGGAGCGGGCAGGCTGGAGGAATGTCCGAGCCGCCTCTCGACCCCGCACGCGTGCGGGATCAGCCGGCGCTCACGACGTCGAGGGGCACGGGCTGGCTCGTGATGGGCGGTCTGCTCTCGGTCGTGTCTCTCGGCGCCCTTGTGCCGATGGCGGTCATGCGGATGCCGCCGACCGGCATTGCGGCGACGGCCGTCTTCGTGATCGTGTCGCTCACGGCGAGCATGGTGATCGTGCGGTTTGCGACCCCTCCGGGGCGGCTCCGCATCGGGCTTCTCGCGCTTGAGATGAGCGGCATCGCCTTCGTCGCGCTGCTCGCGGTGGTCGTCGTGGCGCAGCGCGCGGCCATCGCCTGAGGCGCAGCGCGCCGCGGACGCCTGAGGCTCAGCGGGCGCGAGTCGACGCGCGCAGTACGAGGCGGGTCGGCAGCGGAGTGTCCTCCGTGACGGTGTCGGGGTCCTCCACCGCGAGAAGCACCTTCTGCATCATGAGCCCGCCGAGGGCCGCGAAGTCCTGCCGCACGGTCGTGAGCGGCGGGAAGAGGTAGCCGGCCTCGGGCACGTCGTCGAATCCGACGACGCTCACGTCGTCGGGCACGCGGAGCCCGCGCTCGCGGAACGCCGAGAGCAGGCCGATCGCCATGTGGTCGTTGCCGACGAACACGGCCTCCCCGGGTTCGACGGGCAGGTCGAGCCCGACCCGGTAGCCGCTCTCGGCAGACCAGTCCCCTCGCGGCGCATCCACGAGGTCGAGCCGCCGGCCCACGAGCTCGTCACGCCATCCGCGTTCGCGCTCGATGGCATCCGGGTTCTCGCTCGGTCCGCCGAGATGCAGGATGCGCGTGTGACCGAGTTCCGCGAGGTGCCGCACGGCGGCGCGGGCACCGCGGTACTGGTCGATCGAGACGATGAGGGGACTGGGCCGTGGGGACGCCGCGACCGCCACGACGGGGATCGCGAGGTCGAGCCCGCCTACCACCTCGAGCACGGCGATGTCGACGACGATCAGCACGATCGCATCCACTCGCTGGCGCAGCAGCGACTCGACCACCGAGCGCACGGCGCCGGGATCCTCATCGAGCGAGCTGACCGCCTCCACGCTGTAGCGCGCGGCGCGCGCCGCGAAGTTGAAGTGCATCGCGATGGAGCTCGGACCGTAGTCCGAGACGCCGGGCGAGACGAGGCCGATCGTGCGGGTGCGTCGGGTGACGAGCGCACGCGCGGCAGGGGAGGGGCTGTAGCGCAGTTGTGCGATCGCCTGCTCGACGCGCGCGCGGGTGGCGGGCCGTACGTTCGGCAGGTCGTTGAGCACGCGCGAGACAGTTTGGTGCGAAACACCCGCGAGCCGGGCGACGTCGAAGATGTTGGCGGCGCGGGCGCCCTTCTCCTCCTGGCTCATCGTGGTCCGATCATCCCTCGTCGTCCGGGCGGGCGACGAGCGCGAGCAGGGAGTCGACCGTGAGCGACTCGGCGGCACTGCTCGCCACGATCTCGCCGTCGCGCATCACGAGGATGCGGTCCGAGACGCGCAGCACCTCCTCGAGCTCCGCCGAGATGAACACGACCGAGAGCCCGTTGTCGGCGAGTTCGGTCACGAGGTTCTGGATCTCGACCTTGGCGCCCACGTCGATGCCGCGCGTCGGCTCGTCGAGCACGAGCGCCCGCGGCGCGAGCGCGAGCAGGCGCGCGAGCAGCACCTTCTGCTGGTTGCCGCCGGAGAGCGTCCGGGCGGGACGCTCCGGATCCGCGGGTCGGATGTCGAGCGCGTCGATCCAGCTCGCGGCGAGTTCGCGCTGGCGCGCCGCGGGGATGCGATGGAGCACGCCGCGCTGCGCCTGCAGTGCGAGGGTGATGTTCTCGCGCACCGACAGCTCGCCGATGATGCCGTCGGCGCGGCGGTTCTCGGAGGAGTACACGACGCCGAGCGAGATCGCCTGCCGCGGATGCCGGGCGTGGATCGGCGCGCCCGCGATGCGGATCACCCCGGACGTGATGGCGTCGACACCGGTGAGGGCACGCGCGAGCTCCGTGCGGCCGGATCCGAGGAGCCCCGCGACGCCCAGCACCTCTCCCTCGACGAGGTCGACGTCGGCGCCCCCCACCCCGGGTGCGTCGACGCCGCGGGCGCTCAGGTAGGGCGTCGCGATCTCGCCGCTCGGCGGGTCGGACCTCTGCCGGGCGACGAGCTCACCCGACTCCCGGCCGAGCATCTTCTGCACGAGGTCGATCCGCAGCAGCTCACGGGTGAGGTACTCGCCGACGAGTCGCCCGCCGCGCAGCACGGTCACGCGGTCGCAGATCTCGTAGACCTGATCGAGGAAGTGCGACACGAAGAGGATCGCAACACCTCGGCTCTTCAGTTCGCGGATCACGCGGAACAGCTCGGCGACCTCGTCGAGGTCGAGGCTCGAGGTCGGCTCGTCGAGCACGAGCACGCGCACCTCGGTCGAGATCGCGCGGGCGATCGCGACGAGCTGCTGCACGGCGAGGGAGTGCGTGCCGAGCAGGGAGGCGGGATCGACATCGAGCCCGAGGTCGGCGAGCACGGTACGGGCGTCTTCGCGCATCCGCGCCCCGTCGATGAGTCCGAGTCTGCGCGGCTCGCGTCCCAGCCAGATGTTCTCGGCGACCGAGAGGTTCGGCAGCAGGTCGATCTCCTGGTACACGGTCGAGATGCCCGCGTCGATCGCCTCGCGCGGGTTCGCGAAGCGCACCCGATCGCCGGCGAGACGGATGGTGCCCGCGTCGAGCGGCAGCGCACCCGTGAGCGCCTTGATGAGGGTCGACTTGCCGGCCCCGTTCTCGCCCATGAGCGAGTGCACTTCGCCCGGGAACATCCGGAAGTCGACGCGATCGAGTGCCAGCTCCGCCGGGAAGCGCACCGTTGCGCCGGTCACCTCCACGACCGGCCGAGTCTCGTCGACCATCCTCATATCATGCCCGCGCGGGACCTCCCGCGGCCCGTGCACGGCGCTATCGGCGGTTCGAGCGGGCGACGATGATCCGCTGTACGACCACGAACACGAGCAGCAGCGTGCCGATCGAGATGCGCGTCCATGACTGGTCGGCCCCGAGGAACGAGATCACCGACTTGATCGTGCCGTACACGAACACGCCGATCATCGATCCGACGACGAAGCCCGAGCCGCCGGTCAGCAGGGTGCCGCCGACGACCACCGCGGCGATCGTGTCGAGCTCGGTGCCCATGCCGTTGAGCGGATACGACGCGCCCGTGTAGGCCGTGAAGACGACTCCGGCGAGCCCAGCGCAGACTCCGCTCACGACGTATGCGAGCAGCTTGGTGCGCACCACCGGGAGGCCCATGAGGCGGGCGGAGCTCTCGTTGCCGCCGATGGCGTAGATCGTGCGACCGAAGCGGGTGAGGGCGAGAACGAGCGCACCGACCAGCACGACGAGCAGGGCGATGATGCCCGTGGGGGTGATGTACCAGCTGCCCGGCGCCACCTGCAGGCGCGTGGACTGCAACCACAGGATGGCGGTGTCCTCGACCTTGATCGAGTCGAGGCTCACCATGAAGGCGAGCCCGCGGGCGGCGAACATCGCGGCGAGGGATGCGATGAACGGCTGCACGTCGAAGAACTGCACCATGACGCCGATCGCGAGACCCATCGCGGCTCCGATGAGCAGCATGATCGGCACGACCGCGGCGCTCGGCACCCCGTCGCGCAGCAGGCTGGCGCCGAACATCCCCGTGAACGCCATCACGGCGCCGACCGACAAGTCGATGCCGCCGGTCAGGATCACGAACGTCATGCCGACGGCGAGAATGAACAGGTAGGCGTTGTCGAGCAGGAGCGACGAGATCACCCGAGGGGTGAGGAAGTTGCCGAACCGCGCCTGCGCGAGAGCGAAGATCACGATGAGCAGCGCCAGGGCAGCGAACACCGGCACCCAGGAGGCGCGGCGGCTCATGAACCGTGCGACGACCCCGGGGGAGCGGCGCTCGGCGGTGGTGGTCGCGGTGGTCATCGGGCGGTCTCCGTCTTCTGGGGGCGCAGCGACTGCGCGAGCCGGGCGATGTGGCCGCGCAGGCGCGGCGACTGGACGAGCACGACGATCACCACGACGATCGCCAGGAACAGCGGGGCGACCGCCGACGGCACACCGAGGAAGAGGATCGTCGATCGGAGCGTCTCGATCGTGAAGACACCGATCACGGTGCCCGCGACGCTGAACTTGCCGCCCATGAGCGAGGTGCCGCCGAGCACGACCGCGAGGATCGCATACAGCTCGATGTAGAGGCCGGCGGCGTTCGCGTCGGCGGCCATGATGTTCGAGCTGTAGAGGATCCCGGCGAATCCGGCGAGCAGACCGCTCGCCGCGTACGCGCCCCAGATGATCCCGCGGGCGCGCACCCCGGCGAGGCGACTCGCCTCGGGGTTGATGCCGACCGACTCCGTGAGCACGCCGAGCGCTGTGCGTCGTTCGATGAGCGCCACGATCGCCACTGCGGCGACCGACACGAAGAACGCGAACGGCAGGCCGAGCACGTATCCCTGCGCCATGAACCGGTACGGCTCGGAGTTGATCGTCGTGATGAACCCGCCGGTGATGAGCAGCGCGACGCCGCGCCCCGCGAGCATGAGCACGAGGGTCGCGATGATGGGTTGGATTCCCACGACGGCGACGAGGAACCCGTTCCAGACCCCGAGGAGCAGCGCCACCAGCACACCCGCGCCGATCGCGACGAGCACGGTGCCGAGCGAGTCCGGCGTCGGCGAGTCGGCGATGATCGTGAGCGCGACGGCCCCCGAGACCGCCATGATCGCGCCGACCGAGAGGTCGATGCCGCGCGTGGCGATCACGACCGTCATGCCGAGCGCGACGAGCATGAGGGGCGTGCTGTTGCGCAGGATGTCGATGAGCGCGCCGTAGAGCTGCCCGTTCTGGACGGTCACGCTGATGAACGTGGGGCGCGCGACGGTGTTGACGACGATGAGCGTCAGGAGTGCGGCGATCGGCCAGAACAGCCGGTGCTTCACGATCTTCTTCATGCCACGGTCTCCGGGCTCTGCGTGGTCGTGCTCTCGGATCCCGGAGGGTGCTCCTCGGGATCGTCGTGCTCGTGGGCGATGAAGTCGACGAGGTCGCCGACTTCGATGTCGTGCGAGGTGAGTTCGCCGATCTTACGCCGATCCCGCATCACGACGATGCGTTGTGCGAGGCGGATGACCTCCTCGAGCTCCGAGGAGATGAAGACGACGGCGAGCCCCTGCTCCGACAGCTCGGCGACCTTGCGCTGGATGTCGGCCTTCGCACCCACGTCGATGCCACGCGTCGGCTCGTCGAGGATGATCAGCTGCGGCGCCGTCGCGAGCCACCTGGCGAGCAGGACCTTCTGCTGGTTGCCGCCGGAGAGGTTGCGCACGAGAGCGTCGGGGTTCGCGGGGCGGATGCCGAGGGCCTGGATGTACTCGGAGACGATCTGCTCCTGTTCGGACCGGCGCACGCGGCGGAGGGCGCCGCGCTTGGCCTGGATGCCGAGCACGATGTTCTCGGCCACCGTGAGGTCGCTCACGAGTCCCTCCGCGCGGCGATCCTCCGACGACAGCGCGATGCGGCGATCGATCGCGTGCCGGGGCGTGTTCATGCGCGTCGCCCGGCCGCGGACCTCGATGCGACCGGTATCGGCGCGGTCGGCGCCGTACAGCAGGCGCACGAGCTCGGTGCGGCCGGACCCGAGAAGGCCGGCGATGCCGACGACCTCGCCGTCGAAGACGTCGATGTCGACCGGTTCGAGCACGCCGCGGCGACCGACGCCGGTCGCACGGATGACGGGCACGTTCTGCCGGTCGATGCTCCGATCGGCGCTCGTGGAGATCGCGGCGAGCTCGTCGAGCTCGCGGCCGATCATCTTCGAGATGAGTTCGGCGCGGGGGAGGTCGGCTGCCGCGTACTCGCCGACGAGCGCGCCGTTGCGCAGCACCGTGATGCGGTCCGAGATCTCGTAGACCTGGTCGAGGAAGTGCGTGACGAAGAGGATCGCGACGCCGCGATCGCGGAGCTCGCGCACCACGCCGAACAGGCGCACCACCTCGCCGCGGTCGAGGCTCGAGGTGGGCTCGTCGAGCACGAGCACGGTCTGGTCGGTCACCATCGCGCGGCTGATGGCGACGAGCTGCTGGATGGCGATGGAGTGGCTCGACAGCACCGAGCGGGTGTCGAGCTCGACCCCGAGGGCGCGGAGGTGTCCGGCGGCCGCGCGATGCGTGGCGTTCCAGTCGATCGCTCCGAGCGCCGTGCGGGGCTCGTGGCCGAGCATGACGTTCTCGCCGACCGAGAGGTTCGCGCAGAGGTTGACCTCTTGATAGACGGTCGAGATCCCGGCAGCTTGCGCATCCGCCGTCCCGCGGAAGGAACGGCGGACGCCTCCTACCGTGATCTCGCCGGCGTCGATCGCGTAGACCCCCGTGAGGGCCTTGATGAGGGTCGACTTGCCGGCGCCGTTCTCGCCCATGAGGGTGTGCACCTCGCCGCCGCGGAGAGTGAAGTCGACGCGGTCGAGCGCGCGGACGCCGGGGAACTCGATCGTGATGCCGCGCATCTCGACGATCGGCGCGGATGCGTGCGCGGGTGCGGGTGCCGGAGGCATGGAGGCGTCCTCGTGTCGTGAGTGGACCGTCGGGGACCGACGCAGGGCCGGTCCCCGACGGATGGTGGTGGTGCGTCGGATCAGTAGGGGCGCGTCGGCAGCAGCTCGATCGCGTCTTCCTGGGTGAAGGCCCCGTCCGGGACGATCGTGGTCTTGTCGACCTCTTCGCCGGCGAGCACCGCCTTCACGAGCTCCGCGACCTTCTCTCCGAGCAGCGGGTTGCACTCGACGATGTAATTGAACTTCCCGTCGGCGAGAGCCTGCATGCCGTCGTGCACCGCGTCGATGGTGACGATCTTGATGTCCTCACCGGGGGTCAGGCCTGCCGCCGTGATGGCGTCGAGAGCACCGAGACCCATGTCGTCGTTGTGCGCGAAGAGCAGGTTGATCTCGCTGCCGTACTTCTGCAGGAAGCCCTCCATGACCTTCTTGCCGCCGTCGCGGGTGAAGTCACCCGTCTGCGAGTCGAGCAGGTTGATGCTCGAGCCCTCGATGGCCGAGTTGAATCCCGCGGCCCGATCGAGCGCGGGGGCCGATCCCGTGGTGCCCTCGAGCACGACGAGGTTCGAGCCGTCGGCGTTCGCCGCGGCCCATTCACCCGCGGTGTGGCCCTCCTTCTCGAAGTCGAGGCCCACCCAGCTGGCGTAGAGGTCGTCGCTCGCCGAGACGGTGCGGTCTTCGAGGATCACCGGGATGCCGGCGTCCTTGGCCTCCGTGAGCACGTCGTCCCAGCCATCGACCGTGATGGGCGCGATGACGATCGCGTCGACGCCCTGGTTGATGAAGCTGCGGACGGCCGCGATCTGGGCCTCCTGCTTGTTGTCGGCGGCGTTGAAGATGAGGTCGAAGCCGTTGTCCTTCGAGAACGCTTCCTTCATCGACTCGGTGTTCGCCGAGCGCCATCCGGATTCGGAGCCGGTCTGGGCGAAGCCGACGGTGATGAGTTCATCTCCGCCGTCGCCCGTGCCGTCGCTTGCGCAGCCGGTCAATGCGAGAGCGATCGCTCCCGTGATCGCCACGCCCGCCAGGATCTTCTTCATTCCAAAACCTCCTCGTTTTGGCCCCGGCGTCGCTGCCGGTGGTGATGGTGGTATGTCTCTTGGCGCGATGTCACCAGGGGGGTGGACATCGCCTGAATGTTAGCCTTCACATTTCCCGCCTTGGCAAGGAAAGTTCCATAACGGTTTGATAACGTGACTGAAATGTTGGGGGTTCGATGCCTTGCCGACGGTGAGTTGTGGGAGCGCTCGCGTGATCGCTCACATCGGACATCCCGAGGCCACTCCCGCTGCCGGCTGCGACGGATCGCGAGCCCAGCCGTGTGGATGCGCGATGATGTCCGCCATGAGGTTCGCGACGACCCTGCTGAAGATGGGCAACAACACCGGCATCGAAGTGCCCCCGGAGGTCATCGAGGGACTCGGAGCTGGGAAAAGGCCTCCCGTGATCGTGACGGTCAACGGATTCCGCTATGAGTCGACGGTCGGCGTCATGGGAGGGAAGTCGCTCATCCCGTTCTCGTCCGACAAGCGCGCTGCGACAGGGCTCTCGGGTGGTGAGGCGATCGAGGTCGAGCTGGAGCTCGATGCGAGCCCTCGGATCGTCGAGCCGCCGACCGACCTCGCCGAGGCGCTCGCCGCGGATCCGGCTGCCGCCGCTGCCTGGGAGCGCCTCGCCCCCAGCCGCCGCAAGGCGCACGTGACGTCCGTCGAGTCGGCCAAGGCGGCCGAGACGCGGGCCCGGCGGGTCGCGGCCGTGGTGGCGAAGCTCTCCGACGCCTGAACCCGTGCCGCTAGCCTGGGCCGGTGGCGCAGGCGTCGAGGAACACCCCCAACATGCACGACGTGGCTGCGCGCGCCGGAGTGAGCCACATCACCGTCTCGCGAGTGCTCAACGACTACCCGTCGATCCGACCGGAGACGCGCGATCGGGTGCTCGCGGCCATCGCCGAGCTCGGCTACCGGCGCAACCTCGCCGCTCGCGCGCTCGTCACGAGCCGCACCCGCGCGATCGGCGTGCTCTCTCCTGAAGTCGCTCAGCACGGTCCCGCGTCGAGCGTGCTCGCGGTCGAGCGCGCCGCGCGCGAGCACGGTTACCACCCGCTCGTGACCGCCGCCGCCGTCGAGCATGACGCGAGCGTCGCAGCCCTCGGCTTCCTCCTCGATCAGGCGGTCGAGGCGCTCGTGGTGATCGCTCCGCACGAGACGGTGCTCGCCGCGATCCGTGATCTCGACATCCGCGTGCCGCTCGTCACCCTGCAGGCGCCCGACCGCCCCACGGGCGTCGGGGTGGACCAGTCGGCCGGGGCGCGGCTCGCGGCCGAGCATCTGCTCGGGCTCGGCCACACGCACGTGCAGCTGTTGTCCGGGCCCGAGGGGTACCTCGAGGCGACCGCGCGTCGGCAGGGCGTGCTCGCGGCTCTCGACGATGCGAGCGTGGTGCCGGGGCCGGAGCTCCGCGGCGACTGGAGCGCGGCATCCGGATTCGCGGTCGCAGCCGAGATCGAGGCGTCGACCACCGCCGTGATCGCCGCGAACGACCAGATGGCCATCGGTCTGATCGCCGGACTCGCCGATGCCGGGCGGGATGTTCCCTCGCAGGTGAGCGTCGTCGGGTTCGATGACATCCCCGAGGCGGAATATCAGCGGCCCGCGCTCACGACCGTGCAGCAGGACTTCGAGCTCGTCGGGCGCCGCGCCGTAGAGGCGCTGCTCGCACGTATCGCTCCGGATCCGGACGCGCCCCCGGTGGAGGCGGTCATCGCGCCACGGCTCGTGGTGCGCGCGTCGACCGCGGTGCCGCGGAGCGTGACGCCCCGGAGGGAGTGAGCTCGCTCACCCCCTCCCGACCGGTCACGCGACGATCGCCGACTCCGCGGCCGTCCACTCCACACGGTGCGTTCCCGAGCCGAGCTGGACCGCGAGGGCGCCGTCTGCCTCGGTGACGCGGTCGGATCCGGCGAGGGTCTCGCCGTCGATGCTCGCCGACTCGGCTCGCCCTCCCCGCAGCGTCATGGTCGCGCTCGCCCCCGCCGGAATGCGGACGGTCGCCACCGCGTGCACGCCTTCGAGCGACCACTCGATGCCGAGCGGGCCGAACGGCGTACCGGTCTGGGCGCTCACCCGGTCGATGCGCCGGTTGAGCAGCGGGTCGACAGTGATGCGCGCCCACCCGGGCGCCGCGGGCCGGATGCCCGCGAGCCGCTCATACAGCCACCGGGCGGAGGCGCCGAGCGAGTAGTGATTATGCGACATGATCGCTCGGCCGTTCTCGTCGTGTCCCGTCCAGGACTCCCAAACCGTGGTGGCGCCTGCCTCGACCTGCCCGAGCCACGACGGAGCCGAGGTCTGCAGCAGCAAGTCGAGGGCGACGTCATCCGCGCCGTTCTCCGAGAGCTGCCCGAGCAGGAACCCGGTGCTGAGAAAGCCCGTGCCGAGGTGTGTGCCGCGCTCGCGGATTCGCTCGACGAGACGCGCTGTCGTCGCGGCGCGACGTTCCGCCGGCACGAGGCCGAATTCGAGAGCGCGCACGTACGTCGCCTGCGCCTCCGGCAGCAGCCCGTTCTCGGGCATGTAGTGCCGCTGCCAGGCATCGCGCGCACCCTCGGCGTACACCGTGAAGTGCGCCGCATCCTCTGCATGCCCGAGCAGTTCGGCGATCTGTGCGAGGAGTCGGCTCGAGTGCTCGAAGTAGGCGGTCGCCACCCACGCACGCGGATGCACATGCAGATCCTGCGTCATCGACATGATGTCGAGGACGCCGTCGCCTTCGCCTGCGGGCTCGAGCCATTCGCCCCAGTGGTAGCCGGCGTTGACGAAGTAGGGGTCGTCGGCTCCGCTGCTCGCGGCGAGCGTCGCATAGCGCTCGATCCATCGCGACATCGCGGTGTAGTTCTCCTCGAGTGCCGTGGTGGACCCGGTGGCGAGGTAGATCGACCACGGGATGAGCACGATCGCGTCACCCCAGCCTGCAGAGCCGGGAGGGGGCAGCGGCATGCCGGGGGCCATCTCCTCGCGCTCGGCACCCTCGCGCCAGTTGTTCGCGTCGACCGGCACGATGTCGGGGATGGTGCCGTCGGTGTGCTGCTGGAGGCGCGCATCGACCATCCAGTTCGCGAGGTACGGTGCGGTGTCGGCCATGAGCAGGGCCGTGCGGGCGAACACCTGGGCGTCGCCGGTCCATCCGCTGCGCTCGCGAGTGGGGCAATCGGTCGGCACGTCGAGGAAGTTGCCGCGCATGCTCCACGTGACGTTCTCGTGGAACCGGTCGACGAGCGGGTTCGACGAGGTGAAGCGGCCGTCGTAGTCGATCGCCGCGTGGATGGGCACCGCAGCCGCCTGCAGGATCTCGACGCCCTCGGGAGCGGTGATCGCGATGTAGCGAAAGCCCTGGGTACTGAACGTCGGCTCGAACTCGTCCTGTTCACCGGAGAGGATGAGGCGGTTCGGGCCGAGGTGGATGTCGACCGGCATCCCCGCGAAGAGGTAGTCGAGATCGACTTCGCCCTCGGGGGTCAGCACCTCGCTGTGGTGGACGACGACCTCCGTGCCCGCCGGTCCGCGGGCGGTGATCCGCGCGACGCCGTGCAGGTTCTGCCCGAAGTCGACGATGAGCGCTCCGGAGGGTGCGCGGGTGCGCGACACTTCGGCGATCGGCGCTGCAGCGGCGAACGGAGCAGGCCCCTCGCCCACGAGCGAGCGCCGCTCCTCGACCGCGACGACGCGCTCGGGATGCGGAATGGATCCGCCGATCCGATCCCACGCGCCGCGCAGGCGGGCGTCGATGGTCTCGCCCTCCCGAGGGTCGGATGCGCCGATCTCGCCGGTGCCGCCCTCCCACGAGTCGTCGGTCGCGATCTCGACGATGCTGCCGTCGGCGAGTTCGATCTCGAGCCGCGCGATCACCGCCGTGCGGTTGCCGTAGATCGCCGGCTGACCGAGAGCGCCGATGCGCCCGCGGTAACGGCCGTCGGCGAGCAGCAGCGATACCGCGTTGTCGCCTTCGTGCAGGAGCGAGGTGATGTCGCGCACCTGATACTCAACGCGTGCCTCGAAGGCGGTGAATCCGGGGAAGATCCCGGGTCCCAGGGCGTCCTGCCCGTTGACGCCCAGGCGGTACCAGCCGAGTGCGGTGGAGTAGGAGCGGGCACGCACGGGCGCGCTCGGAAGCGTGAACTCGTGACGGAGGTACTGCACCGGCGCCGTCTCGCCGACGGCGGGCTCGTCGCCCACGCGGATCCATCGCGCCGGCTCGAGGCCTGCGCCGAGAAGGCCCGTCGAGAACTGCGCGGGCTCCGACCAGTCGGACTCCGTGCCGTCGGCGTCCCAGACGACGACCTGCCAGGTGAAGGTGCTGCGCGGGGGAAGCTGCGGCCCGGCGTAGCGGATCGTGGGCACGGTCACGGGCATCGCACCGGAGTCCCACACCGGCTCTCCTGCGAGGTCCCGCACCACCACCTGCGCCGTCCCGAGAATCACCCCTTTCGCGTCGGTGGCGAGTTGCCAGCTGAACTCGGGGGTCCCATCGAGGCCCTCGGGGGATATCCGCCCGGAGGTGCGGAGAGCGGTCGGGACGAGCATGGGATCTCCTGTCGCGTCGTTGCGCCTACCAACTAGTAGGTAGGCCGACTCTATCAGGGGCCAGACTAGGAGCCATGACCGAGATCGCCAGCCCCCGCGAGCGCATCCTGGATGCCGCCGAGCGCGTCTTCGCCGAGAGCGGCTACCGGGGCGGAAGCCTCAACGACGTCGCGGTGGCGGCCGGCTACACGCGGGCCGGACTGCTGCACCACTTCCCGAGCAAGGAGGCGCTTCTCCTCGCGATCCTCGAGCGCCGCGACGACCGTCTTGGTGTCACGCAACTCGCCGAGACCTCCTCCGGTGTCGAGGAGATGCTGGACCGAATGGTGGGGCAGATCGAGGAGGTGCTGCAGATCCGTCCGCTCATCCGCCTCGGGCACATCCTCGAGGCCGAAGCCGCCTCGAGTGACCACCCGGCGCACGAATGGGCGGCCGCCCGTGAACGCACGCTCCGTGAATTGATGGCCGAGGGGATCCGCCGGTCTCAGCGTGCGGGATCTCTGCGTGCGGATATCGACCCGATCCTGCTCGCCGCCGTGCTGCTCGCCGCCGAGGAGGGGCTTGAGGCGCAGTGGCTGCTCGACGAAAGCGTCGATGTGGTCGCAGGCATGCGGCTCGTGAGAGAGATGCTCGGCTCGCTCGCCCCCGAGTGAGCGGAGGCTGCGGTGCGGGCGCGCAGCCATCTCCATGCTCACCTACCAACTGGTTGGTATGTGTGATACGTTTCACTCGCTCAGCAGCGGGGCGCCCCTCACGCCCTCGCGAATAGCCGATCACTCATTCAAGGGAGAATGTCATGAGCGAAAGAAGCCAGCCCCGCCCGTGGTGGGTCGGCGTGGTGTCCGGAATGGCGTCGTACATCGACGCCGCAGCGATCATGAGCTTCGGCATCGCGATCGTCATCCACCAGGCGGTGCTCGGCCTTGATGCGGCCCAGGTGGGCGCCGCGTCGGCGATCCTCACGGTCGGTATCGCGATCGGCGCCCTCGTCGGTGGCAAGCTCGGCGACCGCTTCGGCCGTCGCCCCGTCTTCACGATCACGATGATCGTGGTCGTGCTCGGGTCGGCACTGCTCGTCGTCGGCGGATCCTTCGGCCTGATCGTCGCGGGCGCCGCCCTCGTCGGGCTCGGCACAGGTGCCGACCTGCCCGTCTCCCTGTCGACGATCTCGGAGGCCGCGAACGACACGAATCGCGGTCGCATCGTGGCGTTCTCGAACGTTCTCTGGCTCGCGGGCGTCGTGTCCGGGATCCTGATCGGCACAGTCGTGGGCAACCTCGGCGAGCTGGGCGCGCAGATCCTGTTCATCCACGTCGGAGGGGTCGCCTTCATCGTGCTCCTGCTCCGGCTGACGATCCCAGAATCGGCTGTGTGGCTCGCGGCGCGGCGCGCCCGCCAGGCGGGCGAGGCATCGGTGCGCGCCGAACGCACGACCGTTCGCGAACTCCTCCGCGCGCCCTACCTTGCCCCACTCCTCGGGCTTGCGGTCTTCTACGCGCTCGTCAACCTCGGCTACAACACCTTCGGACAGTTCGGCCCCTACCTGCTCGTGAACGCGGCCGGAACGGATGTCTCGACGGCGTCGGCGCTGAGCCTGGCGTCGGTTCCGGTCGGTCTGATCGGAATCCTGTGGTTCATGAAGATCGTCGACAAGCCGCGACGCTTCGTGTACTTCACCGTCGGCGCGGTGCTCTCGGTCGTCGGCCTCCTGATCCCGGCAGTCTTCGGGTTCTCGGTGGCGACCTATCTCGTGGCGGTGATCCTGCTGATCGGCGGCGGAACCTTCGCAGGCGAGGCCATCATGAAGGTCTGGACGCAGGAGCAGTTCCCGACTCTCCTGCGCACGACGGCGCAGGGCACGGTCATCGCGGTCGCACGGTTCGTCGCCGCCGCGGGTGCCGCCGTCACGCCGATGATCGTCGAGGCCGGGGCCAGCGTGCTGTTCCTGCTGCTCGCGATCGTGAGCGGCATCGGCCTGCTCGTGGCGTGGCTCGTGTTCCGCACGCGGGACCGTCGCAACGAGTTCCTGGGCGAGTCGCGGCCCGACGAACTCGTGGCCACCCCGGGCAGTTAGCCAAGGACGCTCGACAGGTGGAGGCCTCGATCGCCGATCGGGGCCTCCACCGTCGTTCAGGCGCGCGCGGTAGGGTATCGTCGCGATGTTCGTTAACGTGAACATCGACGATCAGCTCCGACCGGCGAGGAGGCCGTGACCCACATGAGCGCCGAGACGTACCTGGGGATCGAGCTCGGATCCACCCGCATCAAGGCATGCCTCATCGATGGATCCGGGGCCACGCTCGCCACCGGCTCCCACGCCTGGGAGAACCGTCTCGTCGACGGCCTGTGGACGTATCCGCTCGACGAGGTGCGCGACGGGTTGCAGGCCGCGTACGCCGACCTCGTCGGGGCGCTCGACGCTCCGCTCGCGACGGTCTCGGGCATCGGCGTCTCGGCGATGATGCACGGCTACCTCGCCTTCGACGGAGACGACGAACTGCTCGTCCCGTTCCGCACCTGGCGGAACACCAACACCGGTCCCGCAGCCGAGCAGCTTTCGGCCGCGCTCGGCGTGAACATCCCGTTGCGCTGGTCGATCGCGCACCTGCATCAGGCGATTCTCGACACCGAGCCGCATGCCCCTCGAGTCCGCCGCCTCACGACCCTCGCGGGGTACGTGCACGGCTTGCTCACCGGTCGGCACGTGCTCGGCGTGGGCGACGCCTCGGGCATGTTCCCGATCGACTCGTCGACCGGCGACTACGACGCCGAGCTCGTCGCGCGCTACGACGAGCTCGCGACCGCCGCCGGCGCGACGACACAGCTCACCGACCTCCTTCCGCAGGTGCTCCCCGCGGGAGCGGATGCCGGCGCGCTCACCGCCGAAGGGGCGGCGCTGCTCGACCCGAGCGGCGCGTTGCGGCCGGGCATCCCGTTCTCTCCGCCCGAAGGCGACGCGGGCACCGGCATGGTCGCGACGAACGCCGTGAGCCCGCGCACCGCGAACGTCAGCGCCGGCACGAGCATCTTCGCGATGGTCGTGCTCGAGCGCGCGCTCGCGCGGCCGCGACCCGAGATCGACGTGGTCACCACACCGGCGGGCCTGCCGGTCGCGATGGTGCACTGCAACAACGGATCGAGCGAACTCGGCGCCTGGGTGGGGGTGTTCGCGGAGTTCGCCTCCGCGCTCGGCTCGACCGCCGGCTCCGACGAGATCTTCGCGGCCGTGCTCGGTGGCGCGCTCGACGCGGGCGATGACGGTGTGCTCGCCTACAACCTGCTCTCCGGCGAGCCGGTGCTCGGCACCGATGAGGGTCGCCCGCTCGTTGTGCGCACCCCTGGATCCCGCCTGACTCTCGCGACCTTCGCGCGCGCCCAGCTGTTCGGTGTGTTCGCCGCCTTGAGTGTCGGGATGCGCGGCCTCGCCGACGAAGATGTCACGGTCGACGCGGTCGTCGGCCACGGCGGCCTGTTCCGCGCAGGCGAGGTGGCCCAGCGTGCGCTCGCCGCGGCGCTCGATGCCCCCGTCGCCGTCGGTGAGAGCGCCGGCGAGGGCGGCGCGTGGGGGATGGCGCTCCTCGCGGCCTACCGCGGCGCGGTGGACTCCGGGGTGGCGTCCGGCCGCGACCTCGGCACCTGGCTCGCGGACGAGATCTTCGCGGATGCGCCGATGCGCACCGTTGAGCCCACCGCATCCGAGGTGGAGGCCTACGCCTCCTACCTCGAGAACTGGCAGGCGGGGCTCGCCATCGAGCGTGCCGCCATCGGATCGATCGGCGACCGCGCGGTCGCCGCGCAGGAGGAGAGCGAATGAACGCGCGGGATGCCGCGATCGAGGCCGTCCGAGAGGACGTCGCCCGGCTGCACGCGGAGCTCATCCGCTACGGCCTCGTGATCTGGACCGGAGGCAACATCTCGGGGCGCGTGCCCGGCGAAGACCTCTTCGTCATCAAGCCGAGCGGGGTGAGCTACGACGACCTCGCGCCCGACAACATGATCCTCTGCGATCTCGACGGCAACGTGATCCCCGGAACCCCGGGCTCTGAGCGGAGCCCCTCGAGCGACACCGCCGCGCACGCCTACGTCTACCGCAACATGCCGCACGTCGGTGGGGTCGTGCACACCCACTCCACCTACGCCACCGCCTGGGCGGCGCGGGGCGAGGCGATCCCGTGCGTCATCACCGGGATGGCCGACGAGTTCGGCGGCGAGATCCCGGTGGGGCCGTTCGCGATCATCGGCGACGACTCCATCGGACGCGGCATCGTCCAGACCCTCGACGGTCACCGCTCGCGCGCGGTGCTCATGCAGAACCACGGCGTCTTCACGATCGGCAAAGACGCCAAGGACGCCGTGAAGGCGGCCGTCATGTGCGAAGACGTCGCCCGCACCATCCACATCTCCCGGCAGCTGGGCGACCCGTTGCCGATTCCCCAGGAGAGCATCGACGCGCTCTTCGACCGCTACCAGAACGTCTATGGCCAGAAGCCGCAGGGAGAACTCCAGTGACCAGCATCATCCCCGACCTGAAGACCTACACGGTCTGGTTCCTCACCGGCAGCCAGGACCTCTACGGCGAGGAGACCCTGCGTCAGGTCGCCGAGCAGTCGCAGGGTGTGGCGGCGCTGCTGCAGGAGGCATCCGACATCCCCGTGACGATCGAGTGGAAGTCGGTGCTGAAGAGCTCGGATGCGATCCGCCGTGCCATGATCGACGCCAACTCCGACGATCAGGTGATCGGCGTGATCACCTGGATGCACACCTTCAGCCCCTCGAAGATGTGGATCCACGGCTTCGACGCGCTCCAGAAGCCGCTGCTGCATTTCCACACGCAGGCGAACGTGGCGCTGCCGTGGTCGGAGATCGACTTCGATTTCATGAACCTCAACCAGGCCGCGCACGGCGACCGCGAGCACGGCTACATCCTGAGCCGCATGTCGGTGCCGCGGAAGACGGTCGTGGGTCACGCATCCGACCCGGAGGTCACCGCGGCGATCGGCACCTGGAGCCGAGCCGCCGCCGGGTGGAAGGCGTCGCAGGGCATGCGCGTCGCCCGCTTCGGCGACAACATGCGCAACGTCGCGGTGACCGAGGGCGACAAGACGGAGGCCGAGATCCGTCTCGGCGTGAGCGTCAGCACCTGGGGCGTCAACGAGCTCGTCGCGCGTGTCAACGCGCAGACGGATGCCGACATCGACGCGCTCGTCGAGGTGTATCTCGCCGAGTACGACGTCGTGCCCGAGCTGCTGGTGGGGGGCGAGCGGCACGAGTCGCTGCGTTCCGGCGCCGCGATCGAGCTCGGGCTGCGGTCGATCCTCGAAGAGGTCGGCGCGACCGCGTTCACCGACTCGTTCGAAGACCTCGGTGAGCTGACCCAGCTTCCGGGCCTCGCGGTGCAGCGGCTCATGGCCGACGGCTACGGCTTCGGCGCGGAGGGCGACTGGAAGACGGCCGTGCTCGTGCGCATCGCGGCCGTCATGGGGGCGGGCCTGCCCGGCGGGGCGAGCCTCATGGAGGACTACACCTACGACATGACCCCGGGCGACGAGCTGATTCTCGGCGCCCACATGCTGGAGGTGTCCCCGGCGCTGTCGTCGGCGAAGGCGAGCCTCGAGATCCACCCGCTCGGGATCGGCGGCAAGGACGACCCGGTGCGTCTCGTCTTCACGGCGGATGCGGGCCCGGCCGTCGTCGTCGCCCTGAGCGACCAGCGCGAGCGCTTCCGCCTCGTGGCGAACGCCGTCACCAACGTCGAACCGCCCGCGGCGCTGCCGAAGCTGCCCGTCGGTCGTGCGGTGTGGAAGCCCGCGCCCGACTTCCGCACGAGTGCCACCTCGTGGCTCATCGCGGGTGCTGCGCACCACACGGTCATGACCAACCAGGTGGGCATCGAGGCGTGGGAGGACTTCGCGCGCATCGCGGGTGTCGAACTGCTCATCATCGACGACGCGACGACGGTGCGGTCGTTCGAGGACCAGGTGCGCGCGAACGCGGCGTTCTACCGGCTCGCGCAGGGGCTCTAGCGCAGGCGAGCACTGGTCAGCGGAGCGAGACGGGGTACGGGCCGCGGCCCGCGTCCCCCGCGTATCGCCTGACGGCGATGCGCTCCCGCCAGTCCCGAGCCAGCGGCCCGCGGCCCGTACCCCGTCTCGCTCCGCTCAAGGGGTCGTCACCAGCCTCAGCGCGAGGAGTTTGTCGTGCGGCCGCGCACGATGCCGATGAAGGTGTCGATGCGCGGGTCGTCGGCATCCGCGCGCCAGACGAGGGAGATGCCCGTGTCGGGGGCGTCGGTGACGGGCCGGGCGATCACATCGCGGCGTGAGTGGGCGCGTGCGACCGACATCGGCATGACCGCGAGTCCCACGTTGGCGGCGACGAGCTCGACCGTGTCGGCGCCCTGGCCGTCGAGGATCGTCTCGCCGGTGAGGTCGGCGAGGGCGAGTTCGTCGAACGCGGCGACCGCGTGATCCTTCGGTGCCACCACGACGGGCCGCTCACGGTACAGCGGGATCGCGTGAAGCGTGTCGTCGGCCGCGATATCCCGCAGGAACGCCATCCGTGCGGAGGCCCCCAGCACAGCGTCGAGCGCCTCCGGCTGGGGGAGGGGCGTCAGCTCGAGCGACGAGCGCGGCATCCGATCCCGCCAGATCCGCTCCCACTTGCCGGGCGTCACACCGGGCACGAACGCGACGACGAACGGGACGGACACGCTGACGAGGCTACCCTCGGAGGATGACCGAGGAGCCCCGCGAGGACCGCCGCCAGCAGCCGAAGCCCCCGAAGCCCCCGAAGCCGCAGTACCTCTCGGCGCAGACGGCCGCCAAGAAGCTCGGCATCTACCTGCCGGCAGCGCCGCCCGAGTTCCGGGACGTGCAGCACTCGCGCGACGAGCTCGCCGCCTTGCAGGCAGATCCGCCCGAGTGGTTGCGCACGCTCCGCGCCGAGGGACCGCATCCGCGGCAGGAGGTCTCGCGGCGGCTCGGGATCACCAACTCGGGCCTGGCCCGGGCAGGCGTCTCGGATTCGATGACGACCGCCGAGATCCAGGCGCTCATCGCGGATCCGCCCGAGTGGCTCCACGCGGAGCGGGGTCGGGCTCGCCCCCGCACATGAGCAGACTCTCATGTGGTCTACCCCCGTTCGGGGGGTAACGTCGCTCGCGTCCGTGTCGTCTGAACAGCGGACGGCACACGTGAGTAAGGGGAACACGTGAGAGCAACACGGAAGTCGATGATGACGGCCACCGCCGTCGCGACAGGCGCGATCCTGGTTCTGGGATCCGCCGCACCGGCCATCGCAGGCACCGGCCCGGGTCATGGCGGAGATAGACACACCTCGGTGTCGCAGCAGTTGCAGCGCGCGGTCTCCGCGCACTCGATCGAGAAGCGGCTGCGCACGTTCCAGTGGATCGCCGATCGCTACGACGGCAACCGAGCCGCCGGCACGGAGGGGCACGAGAAGACGGCCGCCTACATCGAGAAGCTCCTGAAGCGCGCCGGCTACAGCACCGAACGCCAGCCGTTCAGCTACGAGAAGGTCAACATCGACCGGGCGGAGTTCTCGCAGGTCTCGCCGGATCCGGTGGACTACGTGCTCGAGGACGAGTTCTATCCGATGGACTACTCGGGCGAGGGTGCCGTCGAGGAGGGTGCGGTCACTCCCGTGGACATCAACCTCGACGGAGATCGTGCGTCGACCTCCGGCTGTGAGGCCGAGGACTTCGCCGGCTTCCCGGCCGGCGACATCGCGCTCGTGCAACGCGGCTCGTGCGACTTCGCCACGAAGGCCGCGAACGCGGAGGCGGCGGGGGCATCCGCGGTGGTCGTGTTCAACCAGGGCAACGACGTGCCGGGTGACGACCGCTTCGGCGTGATCTTCGGAACGCTCGGCGAGCTGGGCATCGGCATCCCGGTGCTCGGCACGAGCTTCGAGATCGGTGAGACGCTCGCGACGGCGACCGATCCGACGGTGAGCATCGTGCTCGAGACGACGACCGTGACGGTCGACACCTTCAACCTCCTCGCGCGGTCGAAGAAGGGCGATCCGACCGAGCAGGTCGTGGTCGGTGCCCACCTCGACTCCGTTGCGGAGGGACCCGGCATCAATGACAACGGCACCGGATCGGCGACGATCCTCGAGGTGGCGCTGAAGCTCGCGAAGCTCAAGGCCAAGCCGGCCAACCAGCTCGTGTTCGCGTGGTGGTCGGGCGAGGAGGACGGCCTGCAGGGGTCGGACTACTACGTCTCGCAGCTCGGTGAGGAGGGCGTCGCGAACACGGCGCTGAACCTCAACTTCGACATGGTCGGATCGCCCAACCCGGTGCGTTTCGTCTACGACGGAGACGGCTCGGAGTTCGGAGACGAGGGCCCCGAGGGCTCGGCCGAGATCGAGGCGACGTTCGTGGAGCACTTCGCATCGAAGGGGCTCGAGACGGCGCCGACCGAGTTCGACGGTCGGAGCGACTACGCCGCGTTCATCGACGCGGGCATCCCGGCGGGCGGTCTGTTCACGGGAGCCGAGGGGATCAAGACCGAGGAGGAGGCCGCGATCTTCGGCGGCACGGCGGGGGAGCCGTACGACCCCTGCTACCACCAGGCCTGTGACACCAAGGACAACGTCGACGGGGCGGTGCTCGGTCAGATGGCGGATGCCGTGGCCCACGCGGTCGCGACGTTCGGCTCGGTCTCCTCCTGGGGTTGGGGCTGGCACGGACACCACGGTCACGACGGCTCGTGGAAGAAGTGGAACAAGAACCACGGATGGGACGGCCGCGGGTTCCACGGCTCCCACGGAGGTGACGGTAAGCGCTGAGCGCACCACGCTCCGCACATGAGCGGCACCCGGCCGGGCAGCATCCACCCCCCGCTGCCCGGCCGGTCCGCATCCGGATACCGTCCCGCCCCGCGCCGTTCGCCCACGGCACGTAGGCTCGTCGGGTGCCGGAATGCATCCACGGGTTCGACGAAGGTCTCTGCGACATCTGCTACCCGCGGAAGGCGCCCGAGCCGGTGCGGGCGGCTCGCAGCAGCACCGCCACTCGCGCGCCGCGCGCGACGACCGTGCGGACCGCCTCGGCGCCCGCCGCGCCGGCGACGCTGAAGCTCCCCGGCCGCCGCGTCTTCCACGTGACCCACGTGCGCACCCTCGAGTCGATTGCGCTCGATGGTGCGCTCGTGGCCGGCGCTGAGCCGGATGTCGACCTCAGCTCCGCGACGACCCGCGAGCTGCGCGCCTCGGCGACCGTTCCGGACGGCCGCAGCGTCGCCGAGCTGGTCCCGTTCTATGTGGCCCAGGATGCGAACCGCTGGCGCGAGCTGCGATCCGGCGCCGAGGGCGCCCACTGGTCGGATGCGGCCCGCGCCTCCCGAGCCACCGAGTTCGTCGTGCTCGCGGTGCCGGTCGACGCCCTCGGTGATGACGTGATCCTCGCCGACGCGGATGCCGCGGGCGTCACGACCCGGTTCGCCGCCGGACGCGACGCGGGCACGGCGGCGCTGCGCCGGATCCACGCGCTCGATCCCGACTTCCGGGACGCGGAGTTGCTGGCCCCGGGCCCCGTGCCGCTCGCCTCGGTCGCCATCATCACGGTCGCGAACGACAAGATCCGCGATCGGGTGCGCGAGATGTTCTCGGACGCGGGAGCGACCGTGCCGCGGATCGCGGTGCACCCGCCGAGCTTCCAGCCCGCCGAGTAGCTGCCTTCGGCCTCAGTCCCGCTCGGGCTCCGGCCCGCGGCGGAAGCGGCGGCCGGTCACGTGCCGCGGCCGGATGCGCACCCAGCGGTATTTGAGCGTCGGCGCCCACGGCGTGAGCGGCACCGCGCTCTCGGCGTGCTCGATGTCGGCGGCGGCTTCGAGCCGCTCGGCGACACCCTTCACGACAACGCTGTACGCCTCGCCCTCGTCCCAGCCGTCGATCTCGAGGGCCACCTCGGGGTGGGCGGTGAGCTCGACGAGCTTCGTGCCGGGGGCGGTGCGCAGATACAGGGCGCCGTCGTGGATGGCGTAGTTGATCGGGAAGATGTCGATCTCGCCGCCCGCCGCAAGGGCGAGCCGTCCGAACGGGGCGAGCTCCAGAAGCTCCCAGCACTCGCGCTCATCGAGTTCTTCGACCGGGTTCATCGCATCGCTCATGTCGCCACCTCGCACGTCATCCGTGTCCATCGTCGCGCGATGCCTCTCGCGGCGCCAGGGACCTTCGACCCGCGGGGGTGCTCCCGGTCGAAGGCGCGCCCCACGGTGTCGTCCGCATCCGCTTGGATGGGCACATGATCGTCCTCCTCGGGCTCGCGAGCGCCGTGATCTACGGCGTCTCCGACTTCTTCGGGGGGCTGGGGGCGCGGCGCATCCCGCCCGTGCTCGTGAGTCTCGTGAGCTTCGCGGCCGCCGTCGTGCCGATCGCGGTGGTGACGCCGCTCATGGGCTCGGTCTGGTCGGTCGAGGCAGTGACACTCGGTGTCCTCGCCGGTGTCGCGGGCGCCCTCGCGATCTGGGCGTTCTACGCGTCGCTCGCGATCGGCCCGATGAGCGTCATCTCGCCGACGGTCGCGGCCGTGGCGGCGCTGCTGCCCGCGGTGGTCGGCATCCTGCGGGGCGAGCGCTTCACGCCGGTGGGGTACGCGGCGCTCGCGGCGCTCGTCGTGGCGGCGGTGCTGCTGGGGGTCACGCGCGAGCAGTCCGGCGGACGGGTCGGCGTGCGTGTCGTGGTGCTCGCCGTGCTCGCGGGCATCGGATTCGGCGGCTACAACGTGCTCATCGAGGCGACGCCTCCCGAGTCGGAGCTCGTGCCGCTCCTGGTCGACCTGATCGTGGGGCTCGCCGTGTTCGTGGTGGTCGTGGCGGTGCTGCGGATGCGACGGGGTGCGGCGCTGCCGGTACTGAGCGCGGATCGCCGGGGGCTCGCTCTCGCGGCAGGCGCGGGCCTCCTGCTCGCGGCCGCGAACGCGCTGCTCGTGTGGGGTCTGCACCTGGGCGAGCTCGCGATCATGGGGGTGCTCGGCGCGCTGTATCCGCTCGGCACCGTGCTGCTCGCGCTCGTCGTGCTGCGTGAGCGTCTCACGACGGTGCAGGTCGTCGGCGTGGCCCTCGCGCTCGGGGCATCCGTCGCGCTCGTGTTCGGCTGAGGCTCGCGCGCGGCTCGGTAGGATCGAGGGGATGTCGCTCCCCTTCTCGCAGGCCTCCGGCGCCGATGTGCGCGTGCGGTTCTGCCCCTCGCCCACCGGCACCCCCCACGTCGGGTTGGTGCGCACCGCGCTTTTCAACTGGGCGTACGCCCGGCACACGGGCGGCAAGCTCGTGTTCCGCATCGAAGACACGGATGCGGCACGCGACTCGGAGGAGAGCTACCTGCAGCTGATCGACGCTCTGCGTTGGCTGGAGCTCGACTGGGATGAGGGCGTCGAGGTCGGCGGCGAGCACGGGCCGTACCGCCAGTCGCAGCGCACCGAGATCTACCTGGAGCTCATCGAGCGACTGAAGGCATCCGGTCACCTCTACGAGTCGTTCGTGACTCCGGAGGAGATGGAGGCGCGCAACGTCGCCGCGGGCCGTGACCCGAAGCAGGGCTACGACAACTTCGAGCGAGACCTCAGCGACGAGCAGCGGGCCGCGTTCCGCGCGGAGGGCCGAGTGCCGGCGCTGCGTCTGCGTGTGCCCGACGAGGACCTCTCGTGGCACGACCTCGTGCGTGGCGACATCACGTTCCCCGCGGGCAGCTTCAGCGACTTCGTCGTGGTGCGCCCGAACGGCGCCCCGCTGTACACATTTGTGAATCCGGTGGACGACGCGCTCATGGGTATCACGCACGTGCTCCGCGGTGAGGACCTGCTGCCGTCGACGCCGCGACAGATCGCGCTATATCTCGCCCTTATCGAGGCGGGGGTCACGGACTTCATCCCGCAGTTCGGCCACATGCCGTACGTGATGGGGGAGGGCAACAAGAAGCTCAGCAAGCGCGACCCCGAGTCGAACCTGTTCCACCACCGCGACCGCGGCTTCGTGCATGAGGGGCTGCTGAACTACTTGGCGCTGCTCGGCTGGTCGATCGCCCCGGATCGCGATGTCTTCACCCGCGACGAGCTGGTGGCGGCGTTCGACATCCGCAACGTGAACCCCAACCCTGCCCGCTTCGATCTGAAGAAGGCGGAGTCGATCAACGGCGACCACATCCGCATGCTGCAGGTGGACGACTTCACCGCTCGGATCGTGCCCTACCTCGAGGGGTTCGTCGCCGATCCGCCGACGGCCGCCGAGCAGGCGATCCTGCGGGAGGCGGCGCCGCTCGTGCAGGAGCGCGTGGGCCTGCTGGGCGAGACGCGTGGCATGCTGCAGTTCCTGTTCACACCCGACGACGAGCTGGTGTTCGAGGCCGATGCGCTGCCGAAGGACGTCGACGAGGCGCGCCTCGTGCTCGACGCGGCCGAGGCGGCGCTCGAGCAGCTCGACGAGTTCGGTCGAGTGGAGATCGAGGCGGCGCTGCGTGCGGCCCTGTTGACACCGGCCGAAGAGGGCGGACCGGGACTCAAGCCCCGCACCGCCTTCGGGCCGCTGCGCACGGCGATCTCGGGTCGCAGGATCAGCCCGCCGCTGTTCGAATCGATGGAGATCCTCGGCAAGGAGTCGACCCTCGCCCGCATCGAGCGGTTCCGCCGCAGCCTCGCCTAGGGCGCTCGCCGTGGCGGAGCTCGTGCAGGTTCGGGTGAAGCCGGGCTCGTCGAAGGGCCCGCTCGTGGAGGAGGGCCCGGATGGCGTGCTCGTCGTGCACGTGCGGGAGCGCGCGGTCGAGGGAGCCGCGAACGAGGCCGTCGTGAAGGTCGTCGCCGCGCACTTCGGGATGCGCCGCCGCGACGTCACGATCCGCCGCGGGCACACCTCCCGGCAGAAGACCCTGGAGCTCGATCGCTGAGCGACCGGAGCACCCCCGCGCGTGCGGTAGAGTAGGCGGTCGGTTCGGTTTTCCGAGCCACCGCGGATCGGCCCCTGGCCGAGCCCTTGGGGTATGGTGTAATTGGCAACACGGCTGATTCTGGTTCAGTTGTTCTTGGTTCGAGTCCAGGTACCCCAGCTTTGAAAAGTCCCGGTCACCGGGACTTTCTCGTTTCTGCGAGCGTTTCGAGCGCCGCCAGCTGGCCGCTCGGGCACGCCAACGAGGAGATCACCCACGCGTCGAGGTCCGAGGCCGGATGTGCGGGGGTGCCGTCATGGCACCACCGGGGATTTCATGGTTCCGCGTTCACTACGCCGCGTTGGCGACTGTCTCGATGATGTGCGCGAGCCACTCGCGAGCGGAGGCGATGTCGGGGAGCACCGGCGTTTGACCGTCCACCTCGGTCTCGTCCCGCACATCGGCGTAGGCGAGATCCCAGTCGTCCATCGGTCGCAGCGGCAGCGGCGGCCAGGGCTGCTGGCGGCGCCAGTCGAAGGTCCGCTCGCACAGGTTCCGCAGGGTCGTGAGGTCGGGCCCGGTGTTCCAGAGCAGTTGCAGGTCGACCAGGTCGTGTGCTCGCTCGTAGGTGGGATCAGTGACGGCATGGATCTTCTGGGCGAGCTGATACTCCAGATCGACCAGCTCGACCGGCTGCAGGTCGCCGAACCCGAAGCGCGCGCCGAACTCCACAAGCTCGCCGTCGATCTCTCTCGGCGTGTGGGCATGCGTGTCGATCTCGGGATCGGAGACCTCGACCTCCAACGCGCCCCACGCGCTGCCGAGGAACGCGATCGACACCCGGTACGGGTGCATTACGTACTCGGGGCGGGCGAGCCCCGGATCGTGCCGCCGCGCGGTGCGCGCCGTCGCGGTGAAGGCGACCCGATCGGGAGCCTCGGGATCGCGACGCAGCTCGCCTCTCGACGGAGGCACCGTCCCCCACCCCGCGGCGAGCCGAGCACGGAACGCCTGCTCGAACTCCTCGCCGCGGGCGTGAGTCGACAGGTCGAGGTCGGAGGTGGCGCGTGTGCCGCGTTCTCCCAGGCGCAACTTCACGCCCATGCCGCCCTTGATGGCGACCGCGTCGGGAAGCATCTGCGACACGATGAGGGTGCACAGCATCACGCGGGCGCGGGCGATCGGGATGCTCAGCTCGCTCGCAACGTGGGCGAGTCGGTCGTTGAGCTGGGTTACGTTCAGCGGCGGCGCCACTTCGCTCATGCGGGCGCCGCAGCTTCCGCCGGGAGCTCCCCGACGTCGATGAGGTCGCGTCGTAGCGCCTGATCGACGAGCTTTTCCCAGCGTTCGGGTGGCATGCGGTGCCGCATGTCTTCCAGCGCCCGCCGCACGGTCGTCGCCGGGATGCCTTCGTACTCGGTGAGGTCCTCTGCAGGCATGTCGGTGCGGTACTTCAGGTCCATCCATCCCGGCAGGGCACGCCGAACTCGGCGACGGGTGCCGACCCGCACCCTGGGCGGGTTGAACTGCCCCAAGCCCAGGAGGTCGAGCACGGACTCGCGTTGCAGGAAGGCGCCCTCGCCGGCAAGCGCGACCGCGACGGCCGGCTCGGTGAACGGGGTCGTCGGCACGTCACGGTGTGTGTAGACGCCCTGCCCGTATGCCCGGAGCGCACCGCGCCCAGCAAGCTTCCGCACCTCGACCGCGGGCACCCCGACGTCCTCCGCCTCCGCAATGGTCACTACGCCGTTGCGGGACGCTGCGATCTCCCACAGGTCACGCCGGTATCCCATCACCGCACCTCCGTGTCAATAGCGTACCAATAACGGTACTCTATTGACGGAACGGATGTTCTGGTGCGTGTGGCATATCCGGGACCACCTAGCCCTACCTCGCCTCCGTCAGCACGCCTCCGCGATCGAGCCGCAGTTCGGCCGTGAGGCCGAGCCGGTCTAGGAACGCACGGTCGTGGCTCACGACGATGAGCGCTCCGCGGTAGGCGCCGAGCGCATCGACGAGCTGGTCGATGCTCGGCAGGTCGAGGTTGTTCGTCGGCTCGTCGAGGAGGAGCAGCTGGGCGGGGGGAGTGGCGAGCAGCAGCTGCGCGAGGGCCGCGCGGAACCGCTCGCCGCCCGAGAGCGACCCGACCGTCCGGCCGACCATCGCGCCGCGCAGCAGCAGTCGTGCGAGCTGGTTGCGCAGCTCGGCGGTGGGGGTGCCGGGTGCCGCGCGCTCGATGTTCGTCAGCACGCTCGCCTCATCGTCGAGCGCGTCCAGCCGCTGCGTCAGCATTCCCACATGATCGACGAACGCCTCTGCATGCGCGCGCCCGTCGGTCAGGCCCGGATCCGCGTTCGGCACGAGCTGCCGAAGCAGTGTCGTCTTGCCCACCCCGTTCGGCCCGGTGAGCGCCACCCTCTCCGGGCCCTGCAGGACGAACTCCCGGCCGTCGCCACCGACGAGCCGTGCGATCCGCCGTCCCGCGGGCACCCCCGGGTCGGGCAGGTCGATCACGATGCGGTCGTCGTCGCGGATGCGCGACTCGGCATCCGCCACCGCCTCGCGGGCGCTCGCGACCTTGTCGTCGAGCATGCCCCGCTTCGCGCCCTGCGCCTTCTCGGCCGAGTTGCGGCGATCGTTGATCGCGGCCTTCACGAACCGGCGGTTCACGGCGTCCTTCCGACCCTTGCGCTCGCTGTGCGCGATGCGCTCCTCCGCCTCGATGCGCTGCCGCTTCTCGACCGCGAGGGTCTTCTCGGCGGCGCGCAGCATCCGCTCGGCCGCCTGCTGCTCCCCGTCGACCTGCGCGCGGTACGCGCTGAACGAACCGCCGTACACCGCGAGGGATCCGGCGCGCAGCTCGGCGGTGTCGTCCATGAGCTCAAGCAGGGCGATGTCGTGACTCACCACCACGAGCGCACCGCGCCACGAGCGGACGACGTCGGAGAGGCGCTCGCGCGCATCCGCATCCAGATCGTTCGTGGGCTCATCGAGCAGCGCCACATCGGGACGCCGCAGCGTCACGCCCACGACAGCGGCGAGCATCGCCTCGCCGCCCGAGAGCGTCCCGACGGTCCGATCGAGGCTCGCTACCTCGAGCCCCGCGGATGCGAGCGCCGCAAGCGAGCGCTCCTCGATGTCCCAGTCGGTGCCGATCCGGTCGAACAGCTCCGGCTCGGTGCGGCCCGACTCCACCGCGCGGATCGCGGCGACCGTGTCGTGAACGCCGAGCAGCTCGGCGAGAGTGAGCGACGGATCGGCCGCGAGCCGCTGCTTCAGCCGCACCACCGATCCGGTGGTCGTGATTCGACCCGAACTGGGCGCGAGCTCGCCGGCGATCAGGCGCAGCAGGGTCGACTTGCCGACCCCGTTGAGGCCGACGAGGCCGGTGCGACCCCTGCCGAAGGCGCCCGAGACGTGCGCGATGGGGGTCTGGCCATCCGGCCAGGCGAAGGTGACGTCGTGCAGCACGACGGAAGGTGTGACGGACATGCGGATCTCCAGGACGTGTCAGAAGGTGGCACTGACACGGGATCCGCGGAAAGGAGGGCGCGGCTCGGTCAGCGGGGAACGCTGGAACCGAGATCCGTCACGAGATGTCCTTACTCACGCTCCTTCTCACGCGCGGCGGGGTGTGCCGCAGGAGCCTCGGAGAGTATGCCACGCCCGGCCTCAGCACGCGAGCGCCGAGCGTGTCGCCACAGCAGCCAGGCGCTCAGCACCCCTTGCGCCATGACGATCGCGCTGATGGTCGAGGCGATGAGCCCCGCGGCCTGGTCCGCCGCCGTCAGCAGGTCGAACCCCGCGTGCCAGAGCAGTACGGGCACGATGCTGCCGCCTGCACCGAGCGTCATCCATGCGAGCAGGAACGAACCGCACACGAGGGCCAGCATCCACCCGACGATCCCGGCACCCATCTCCATGTAGGTGGGGTTGAAGAAGAACGCGGGAGCGTGCCACGCGATCCACACCCCGCCGACGACGAGCGCCGCCCAGAACGGGCTCATGCGGCGCGAGAGCGCGGGCAGCAGCCAGCCGCGCCATCCGGACTCCTCACCCAGTCCGAACGTCAGCACCCACACGAGCGCCACCAGCGGCCATGCCAGCCCGGAAAGCTTCTCGGTGAGGCCGAAGCCGCCCGCATCCGGCCAGCTCCCCTCGACCGCGAACACCGTCACCCACGCGATCGCGAGATAGGCGAGCGGCATGCCGACCCCGGCGAGCCACCAGACCCAGCGGAACCGGACCGAGAACGCCCGCCGCGCCCACGCCGCGATGCCCCGACCTCCGCCCTCCCACGCGGCAGCGGCGACAGCCCCGCAGAGCGGCCCCATCGACGCGAGGAAGAAGGTCCACGGCATCTCGTCGAGGCCGACGGTCTGCGCCTCGACGAGGATCGGCAGCCAGATCGCCCACGTCACGAGGAAGGCGACTACGAGGAAGACCGCGACGCCGCCGGGGCGCCGTCTCTCGGCGGCAGGGGTCGCGGGAACCGTCTCAGACATCGGCAGCAATCCTCTCGCGCCCCCGGCCCGGCCACCACCACGCCGCACGACCCATGAGCGTCATCACCGCGGGCACGAGGAGCAGGCGTATGACGGTCGCGTCGATGAACACCGCCACTGCGAGGCCCACCCCGAAGACCTTGATCACCGGGTTGGCGCTGAAGGTGAAGCTCAGGAACACGGCGATCATGATGATCGCGGCGGCCGAGATGACGCCGCCCGTGCGGGCCAGGCCCTCCGTGACCGCGTCTCGCGGGCTCACGCCCCGCTGCCACGCCTGGCGCACCGCGGTCAGCAGGAACACCTCGTAGTCCATGGACAACCCGAAGAGCACCGCGAAGAGCATCATCGGCACATACGGGTCGAGCGGCATCGGCCCGTCGAGCCCGAAGAGCTCGACGCCGTGACCCTCCTGGAACACCCACACGATCGCCCCGAAAGCCGCTGTGATCGAGAGCACGTTGCACACGGCAGCCTTCAGCGGCAGCAGTACGGAGCGGAACGTGAACGCGACGAGCGCCATCGCGGCCGCGATCACGATGCCGATGAGCCAGGGCAGCCTCTCGGCGATCCGGTCGCTGAGATCGAGGCGCGTGGCGACCACGCCGCCGACATGGGCCTCGATCCCCGTCGCAGGGATCACGTCCGTGCGCAGGTCGTCCACCAGTTGCGCGGTCGCGGCGTCGTTGGGACCGCTCGTGGGGATGACCTGCATCGTGATGATCCCGTTCTGCGCGGATGCCCGCGAGACCGAGGCGACATCGTCGCGCGCCGCGATCGTGCTGTTGAGCGAGCCCCAGAGGTCAGCATCGTCTCCTTCGGCGACGATCAAGAGCGGTGAATTCTGGCCGGCGCCCCAGTGCTCGGCGGTGAGGTCGAACGTCGCGCGCTGGTTCGAACCGGGGAGGGCGTTCCCCGCGGATGACTGGCCCAGCTCGAGCGAGAGCGCCGGCAGTGACACGGCCGCGAGGGCCGCGATCGCGGCGGCACCCGCCACGACCGGATGCCGGGTGAGCCGCGGTGCGATCCGGTCCCATCCGCCCCGGGGCGGCGCGGGCGCGTCGGAGGCGGGCCGCTCACGCCGCGGCAGTGCGCGACGTCCGATGAGGGCGAGCACCGCGGGGGTCAGCGTGAGGGTTGCCGCCACCGCCACGAGCGCGACGATCGCCGTTGCGAAGCCGAGCCACGCCACGAACTCGACCCCGGAGATCGCGAGACCGGTGGCGCAGAGCGCGACCGTGATGCCGGCGATCGCCGCTGCCTCGCCCGCGCCGCGCCCTGTCGCGGCGACGGCGTCGATGACCTCCGCACCCTCACGCAGCGATTGGCGGAAGCGCGAGAGCAGGAAGAGGGCGTAGTCGATGCCGACCCCGAGGCCCACCATCACCGCCAGGGTCACGGCGCTCTCGGGGATGCCGAATCCGTGGCTCAGCAGCCACACGCCGCTCGCTCCACCCGCGACCGCGATGATGCCGGTGGCGACAGGTACGAGCGCGGCGAGCGCCGATCCGAGTGCGATGAGGAGCACGACGAGCGCCGCGATCACACCGACGAGCTCGCTGTTGACGCCCCCGGCGCGGTCGAGCTGGGTGCCGAGCGGAGACCCGATCGCGACCTCGAGCCCGGCATCGCGCGCCGGGTCGAGGGCGGCATCGACCTCGCCCTGCCACGCGCGCCCTTCTTCCTTCGGATCGCCCGGCACCGAGAGCGTGAGCGCATCGCCATCGGGCGAGATCACTCCGGTGCGCGTCGCGGTCGGTACATCGTCGAGCGGATTCTCGATCTCCTCGCCGGTCGCCTCCTCGAGGGCGGTGACCACCTCGTCGATGGCGTCGGCGTGCGTGGCGATGTCGTCACCCGCCACCACGATCCGGCTCGTCGGGGTGCCCGTGTCGTCCGAGTCGCCGCGCTCCTCGAGCAGCCGATTCGCGGTCTGGCTGTCGCTGCCGCTCACCTCCACGTCGTCCTGAAGGGTGGGCCCGATGAGGAAGGCCGTCGCGAACAGCGCGCCGACCACGCCGACCCAGACGAGCACTACGAGGAGGCGGTGACGGGCGCAGGCGCGCGCGAGCGCGGCGACGAGGTTCTTCATCTCAGTCCTCCGAAGCGGTGTCGAGGCAGTCGCGGACGCGACCGAGGGCGGACCCGGATCCGGAGGACCGGTCGGTGGGGGCCGAGACGGTCACCTCGACGGCTCCCGCACGGAAGTCGACCTGCTCCACGGCGAGTGATCCCGCCGAGAGCGGTATGCCATCCAGAAGCCGGCGTCCCAGCCCGTCGTCGCCGCCCAGCGCAGTCAGCACACGCTCAGCGGGCAACGAGATGCCGGCGACGCTCACCGAGTCCGCCGTCAGCGTCCAGCCGTCGGAGGTGCGGTGCGGCACGAGCAGCACCTCGACCGGCACCGTCATGCCGCGCAGCGTGCGCTCGGTGCCGACCACGAGACCGTCCGGCATGGCGTGCACCGTGAGCTGCTGGTCGATGCGGCACGCGGCGATGTCGGCGAGCGCGGCGTCGGTCGCCGTGAGCCGCACCTGTACGTGCCCCGAGAGCACCTGCCCGAGGGCCGAGCCTCCGGCGGGCTCCACCGACATCCCCGGGAATCCGGCGGAGAGAGAGCTCATTCGATCCTCGATGCGGGCCTGCGCGACCGCTTCGCCGGTGACAGCCAGAGCGCCGACGCCGACCACGGCGATGCCGGCGACGATCAGAATCGTGCGTGTTCGACGGGAGACCATGCCGCAACCCCATCGTCCCGGCCTCTCGGAATCCGCCCGAGCGCCTGACGGAAGGCTGACGATCGGTGCTACGGCATCGCCGAGGGAAGCGAGACCGTCACACGGGTTCCCTCGCCCGGTTCGGAATCGAGCGCGGCGTATCCGCCGTGGGATACCGCGATCGCTTGCACGATGGCGAGACCCAATCCGCTTCCGTCTCGGCGGTCGCCGCTCACGAACCGCTCGAACGCGCGCTCGCGGAGTTCTGGCGACATCCCGACGCCGTCGTCCTGCACCACCAGTTCGATCGCATCGCCCGCGCGGTGGGCACCGAGCGTGATGGAGGCGCCCGGTCCCGCGTGGCGCAGGGCGTTGCCGAGCAGATTGCGCACGAGCTGGTCGAGCGCGAGCGGGTCGCCCACGACGATCGCCGGGCCGGGCGCGTCGACCGTGACGGATGCCTCGGGCGCGAGCAGCGCCGCGTCTCCGGCGGCGGAGCGGCACACGGATGCGAGATCGACGGGCTCCCGCACCTGCACCGCAGCCTCGCTCCGCGCGAGCAGCGCCAAACGGTCGACGAGGGTGCGCATGCGCTCCGACTCCTCCACGATGCTCGCGAAGGCGTCGTCGGCGGTCGCCGGATCGTCGGGTCGCTGGAAGTGCAGCTGCGACCAGCCCTGGATCTTCGTGAGCGGGGTGCGCAGCTCGTGCGAGACGTCCGCGACGAAGTCGCGCAGCTGACGCTCCGTCTCTCCCCGCCGGGCATCGAGGCCCTCGATCGCGGTCGCGATCCCCTCGGTCTCTGCGAAATCGGCGGCGGGGGAGGTGGCCAGATCGTCGAGCTCCCCGCGATCCACTCGCTCGGCGAGAGTCGTGAGCGAACGCGTCGTGCGCGACACGACGATCGTGACGACGACGCCCGTGATCGCCAGCACGAGCATGAGAAGCACGAGCGCCGCGACGGCGAGAGCCTGGATCAGAACATCCGCGGCCTCGACCCCGACCCCCACGAGCGCCGCCGACACCGGGCGTCGGCTGTCGTCGTCGTCGAAGACCGTGCCGCTCGGCAACTCCACCACCGTGAACAGCATCGTGCGTCCGCCCACGTCGGCCCGGACGGTGTCTGCATCGCGCAGCCGCACGACCGTGTCCTCGAGCACACCGATCGGGGCCGGAGCTTCGGATGCCGCGACGACCCGGCCGTCGGAGTCTATGAGCGCCACGATCGTGGTACCCGCATCGGCGGCGGCGAGACGCTCGCCCGAGATGGCGCGCTCTCCGCCGTCCGGCTCCGCCCACGAGGCGACCGTCTGCGCCGTGACCTGCACCTGGCGGTCGGCGGCCCGGAGGGTGACGATCCGGAGCCCCCAGACGCTCGCGACGGCGAGCACGACACCGGCGATCGCCACGACGAGGAGCAAGCGTCGCCGCAAGGTCCGCACCATCGAGGGGCGCGGGTGGATGCTCATCACGGGCCCTCGACGCGCAGGCAGTAGCCGAACCCGCGCACGGTCTGGATCAGCGGATCCCGTCCGGCGTCGACCTTACGGCGCAGCGTCGACACCGCCTTCTCGACGACCTCGCCGCTGCCACCGAAGTCGAACTGCCACACCCGTTCCAGGAGCTGACCGCGCGAGAGAACCCGCTCGGCGTTCTCGAGCAGGAACCGCAGCAGCCGGAACTCGGTCGGCGTGAGCGCGATCGGGTCTCCCGCCCGGCGGACCTGCAGGCCCGCGAGGTCCATCTCGAGGTCGGCGTACCGCAGGAGCTGCGGGTCGTCGGAGGGTCCCGCGGAGCGCCGACGGACCGCGTCGATCCGAGCGAGCACCTCCGACACGTGGAAGGGCTTGCCGAGGAAGTCGTCCGCCCCCGCGCGGAGCCCCGAGATGCGGCCGTCGACGTCGTCCACGGCACTCAGCATGACGATCGCGGCACTCGGTGCGGCGGCGCGCAGTGCCGGAACCAACTGCACCGCGTCGACCTCCGGCAGGAACCGGTCGAGCAGGATCGCGTCGAAATCCTCGGCGCGTGCGGCCACGAGCGCGTCCGCCGCGGTTCCCGTGGTGACGACACGGTAGCCGGGGGCCGCGAGCACCGATTCGAGGAGCAGGCGGATTCCGGCGTCATCGTCGACGACCAGCACCCGCGTAGGGGTCTCGTCGCCCGGCACCGTCATCGTGCGATCGTATCCGGATCGCGTTCAGCCCCGGAGCGCCCGCGCGATGGGCAGCCGGGTCGCCGCGACAGCCGGGACGAGGCTCCCCAGAAGGCTCGTCGCCATCGCCGCGACGACTCCCGCGGCGCATGCGAGCCAGGGGAACACAGGGGGCGAGATCGAACTCGCCGCGGGGATGAGCGCCGGAACGAGCACGTAGGTGCCGATCACCGCCAGCAGGATCGCGAGCGCGCTGACGACGGTTCCGATGAGCGCCGCGCCGGTGAGCACCTGCGCGAAGACGTCGAGGCGTGTGGCCCCGAACGCCCGGCGGACGACGAGCTCCCGCGCCCGCTCGGCGACGGAGGCGATGCCGACGTTCGCGATGCCGAGCGTCGCCACCGTGAGCAGCAGGGCGCTGCTCACGCCGAACAGCAGGGTGAGCGTGGCCACCTGTTCGCGCACCTGCTCGACCGTGTCGAGCCGGTGGAATCCCGCCTCCGCGACGCGGTGGCGGGGAGCCGCCTGCCGGAGCACCTCGTCGAGCACCGGCTGAGCTCCTGGGTCCGCGTGGGCCCGCACCGTGAGCTGCGCGGCGAGCAGTAGCGGCTCGTCCGCGCAGGCGAGCGACTCCCACGCCCCGTAGGCCTGAGCTTCGGCGTTCCCGTCGGCGACGATCCCCGAGACCGCCAGCGGGAGCGCCGCGCCGTTGTCGCCGATCCGGTGGATGAGGGTTCCGGGGCCCGCCCCGAGCCGTGCCGCCGCCTCCTCGTTGAGCGCGACGGCCGCCGGGTAGCACGAGGCGGGCGGCATGCTGCCCTCGATGACGGGCATCCGGCGGATCTCGTCGACGGTGGCACCGATGGTCCAGCTCGACGTGACCTGCACACCGCCCGCGGGAGGCGCGTCCGGATCCCTCGACAGCGACATCGGCACGGTGGCCTCGAGGTGGACCGCGACCGAGGGACCGGTCGTCGCATCGAGTTCGTCGAGAAGCGCCACGAGCGAAGCCCCTGCGTCGTCCCGCGGATACTCGGCCAGAGGCGCCTCGAAGGTCGCCTCGCGTCCGTTCAGCTGCTCCTGCTGGGCGACGAGCATCTCGGCGGCCACAGAGTTCGCGAGGGCGATCGCCACGGTGCCGACGACACCGAGCAGCATGCTGAGGCTCACCAGCACGTAGCGCCGCAGCTGCGTCGAGAACTCGTGGCGCACCACTCCGCGGGCGATCACGGCGTGCCCTCCGGATGCAGTACGCCGTCGTCGAGACGCAGCACGCGGTCGGCGGACGCCGCGACGACCGGATCGTGGGTGACCATGATGAGGCAGGAGCCGGCCACCCGCGTGACGCCGGCCAGCAGGCGGATCACCTGATCGCCGGTGGCCGTGTCGAGCGCTCCGGTGGGTTCGTCGGCGAGCACGATCCGTGGCCGGGTGACCAGCGCGCGCGCGATCGCGACGCGCTGCTGCTCTCCTCCCGAGAGCCGCCCCGGCCGCATCCGTTCGCGTCCGCCCATGCCGACGGCATCGAGTGCCGCGGCCACGCGCTCGCGTCGGTCGCGGCGGGAACGGACACCCGCGTAGTCGAGGGGCATCTCCAGGTTCCCCCGCACATCGAGCTCGCGGATGAGCGCGTAATCCTGGAACACGAATCCGATCGCCCGGCTGCGCTTCCGTGCGCGGGCGGTGTCGCCGAGGCGGCGGGTGCTCGTCCCGGCGATCAGCACATCGCCCGCGGCGGGCGGTTGGAGCAGGCCCAGGATCGTCAGGAGGGTCGACTTACCCGACCCCGAGCGGCCGACGATCGCTACCGATTCCCCCTCCTCGACCGAGAGATCGACGTCGCGAAGAATGGGGCTGCCGCCGCGACCCGGCACGCGCGCCGTCAATCCTGTCGCCTGGAGCACGGGCCCGGTCATCCGAGTCCGGGGGCGAACGCGAGCACCTCGTCGCCCTCCTCGAGGCCCGCGACGATCTCGACCCATGCGCCGTCGCTGACGCCGAGGGTCACCTCGACGACCTCGCGCGCCCCACCGCGCAGCAGCGTCACCCGACCGGTGTCGACCGATCCGAGTACCGCCGAGACAGGCAGCGCGAGCACGTCATCGCGCTGGGCGGTGCGCATGCCGATCTTCGCCGGGAGGCCGGCCACGACCGTCGCGTCGAGGGGGAGCAGGCACACGAGCGGCGCGGTCGGCGCGTCGGTGTCGTCTGCCGGATCCGTGGCGTCGGACGTCGTCGGCATGAGACGGCAATCGATGCCCGCCGGGCCCGCATCGATGCTTACCGTGGCGGAGGTCGGCGTCGAGTACACCCGGAAGGCGAGCTCCGGCGGCACATCCACCATCACTCCGAAGCCGGCGTAGGCGAGCGTGGCGATCGGCGCCCGCTCGACGACCGTGGCTCCCTCGGGGTAGGTCACCTCCAGCACGCGCGAGGGCACCGGGGCGCGGGTCTCCTCGCCCGCGACCGTCGCGATGCGCGCCCCCTTCACCACCGAGGGGGCTGCGATCGCCTCGGATGCGTAGTCGATCGCCCCGGACGCCCGCGCGGCGAGCACGAACGTCGGTGAGGAGACCACGCGGCCCGGCACGACGATCACCGAGGTGATGCTGCGCGTTTCGACGGTGACCGTCGGCGGAGGGCTGTTCTCGGCGGGTGTCGGCACGAGAGCTTCTGCAGTGCACGCGGAGAGCGTGAGCGCGCCGGCGAGGGCCAGAGCGAGCGGAACTGCTTTCTTCACTTCGGACATCCGCCATCCGTGATCGACTGCATGGCAGACGGGTCCCCGAGCCGAGCCCTCTCGATCGCGTCTCGGATGACGGGCTGCATGCTTGCAGGGTCGTAGCTGTTTGCGAAGACGTCGGTGTCGACGATCGTCGCGAACACCTCGAGCGCTTCGGTGGCGGTGGTCGGATCTTCGCCGAAGGCAGTGAGATAGGTCGTGCCCCACGCGCATCGCCAGACCCGGACTGCCTCACCCCGCCCATATCCGGTTTGGTAGGAGCCGGAGACGTCATTGAATGAGGGGTCGGGGTAGGAGTACCCGTCGGGCAGCTCGAACTCGTCGGCCGTTTCCCAGTACTCGTCGACGGCCGATCCGAAATCGGTGAACGTGGTCTCGCCCTGGGCGGACGGCGGCGGTTCCACCGGGTCGGGCGCCTCCACCGCGCAGGCGGCGAGCGTGACCGCCGCACTCAGTGCGCACCCGATCAGGGGGATCCGCCTCACTGGGGACACCCCCCGTCGATCACGCTCTGCACGCGCGAAGGGTCCCCGAGCTTTGCCTTCTCGATGCTGTCATAGACGGCGGACTGGGCGCTCTCGGGGTCGTAGGAGCGCGCGAACGCGTCGGTCTCGACGAGGCGGGAGTACTCCGCGAGTGCTGTCGCCTCCCGTTCCGGGTCCGTACCGAAGGCCTCGAGGTATTCGCGACCCCACGCGCAGTTCCAGGCGCCGACGGCCTCGGTCTCGCCGTATCCCGCCTGGTAGGAGCCCGAGGCGTCGTCGAACGTGGGTTCCGGGTACTCCTCGCCCGCGGGAAGCGGGAACTTCTCTGCGGTCGCCCAGTACTCCTCGATGGCCGCGTCGAAACTGGTGAAACCGTCTTCGTGAATCGTCGCCTCGGTCGGCTCGTCCGAAGCGGTGTCCGATGTTGTCGAGGCGCATCCGGCAAGGAACGCCAGAACCAGCGCGAGCGCCGCCGCGCCCGGGATCGTCATGCCGCGCATCAGTAGTACAGGGTCCCCGAGAAGTAGTTGTCGCACTTCCCGTCGGAAGCGGGCATCTTGCCGTACATCGTGAACTCGGTGTTCTTCAGCCAGTACGTCGACGACAGCACTGCATCAGGCCGAACGGGAAGGGACATGCTCGTCAGCCCCTGGTACTTGCCCGTGGTCACGATCTTGATGCCGAGATAGGTCATGTCCGTGCCGTACTGACTACCCGCGGAGTCCTTCAGCCGGTACTCGACATTGTCGCTACCCGAGGTGTAGCGCGAGACGTTGTAGAACACCGTCGACCCGGAGCAGTTCAGCGTGCCCCACGTCGACGCGGTCTTGGCCTGCGCGGGGATGGACGGAGTGATCGCTACCAGCGCGGCAGCCAGAACGGCGGTGGCAAGAAGCGGAAGAGAGCGGCGCCGTCGAGCGGCGGTCGTGGTGATGTGCATGCTCGCCATCGTGGGTCGCGGACGGCACACGTAAGCCGCGAAACGGGACGATTGCAGTGCAAACGGGTCAGCCGAGCAGCTCACTTAAGTGCATAGACGGCTGCCTTAAGTGCAGATCGCCCTGCACTGCATCGCTCATCGCCCGCGGAGCAGGCCGCGCTCGGCGAGGTTCGCCATGAGCGCCCCGACCCCGAAGGTCCACGGCGGCAGATCCTCCGAGCGTCGCACCCAGTTCACGAGCGAACCGAGCCGGGGCGACGAGATGCGCACGACGTCGTCCGGGTGGTGCGTGAAGCCCATGCCGGGCTGGTCGCGATCCTTCGTCGGGGCGAACATCGTGCCGAGGTAGAGGGCGAAGCCGTCGGGGTACTGGTGGCGCGCGCCGATGGTCTGGCCGACGAGGTCGAGCGGATCGCGGCTGATCGCGGCGAGCGGCGACGTCGCCTCGAGCTCGAATCCGTCGTCGCCCGACACGTGGAGCGTCACGACCTCCTGGCGCAGCTCCTCGATGCCGAATCCGCCGTCGAACAGCCGGATGAACGGACCCACCGCGGCCGAGCCGTTGTTGTCCTTCGCCTGCCCGAGCAGCAGCGCCGAGCGCCCCTCGATGTCGCGCAGGTTCACGTCGTTGCCGAGAGCCGCGCCCACGGCCCGCCCCGCGGACGAGACCACGAGCACCACCTCGGGCTCGGGGTTGTTCCACTCGGAGTCGCCCCGCACGCCCACCTCGGCACCACTGCCGACGGTCGAGAGCACGGGCGCCTTCGTGAACACCTCGGCATCCGGTCCGATGCCCACTTCGAGGTAGGCGCTCCACATGCCCTCCGCGACGAGGGTGCGCTTGAGCCGCATCGCCGCCTCGGATCCGGGAACGAGCTCCGAGAGGTCGGCGCCGAGCGCCGCGAGCACGGTCTCGCGGATGCGATCCGCCGAGCCGGCGTCGCCGCCCGCGCGCTCCTCGATCACCCGCTCGATCATCGAGACCGGGAAGGTGACTCCAGCCGCCTTCACGACGTGGAGGTCGAGAGGGCTGAGCAGGCGAGGCTTCGCCGGGTCGCCATCCATGGACGCGTTCGCGAGCAGGTCACCCACCTCGCCGACCGCGGGACCGGATGCCTCCCTCGCGGACAGGGCAGGCTCCGGATGCTCGGTGAGCGCCCGCATCGTGGGGAAGCTCTCGCCGATGTCATAGGCGACCCCGTCGCGCACCGTCACGACCGCAGGTCCCCCGACCCCCGGGACCCAGATGCGGCCGACGAGCACGGCGTCCGCGGAGTCGTGGGGGAGTGCCTGCGCGGAGTCGCCCGCCCAGCCCGCCCGGCCCGCGAGGCCCGCCTCAGTGGGACTCACGGCTCACCGTCGATCCGCTGCCGCCGACCAGGAAATCGAGGTCGGCGCCCGTGTCGGCCTGGGTGACGTGGTCGACGTACAGTCGCTCCCATCCGCGCCGCGGACTTGCGAATCCCGCGAGCGTCGCCTCGTTCGGTGTGCGCGCGGCGAGCTCCTCCTCCGACACCTCCAGATCGACGCGTCGCGCCGCGACGCTCAGGGTGATCCAGTCGCCGGTGCGCACGAGGGCGAGCGGGCCGCCCGCCGCCGCCTCCGGAGTCACATGGAGGATCACCGTGCCATATGCCGTTCCCGACATGCGTCCGTCGCAGATGCGCACCATGTCGCGCACGCCCTGCTCCAGCAGCTTCTTCGGGAGCGGCATGTTCGACACCTCGGGCATCCCCGGGTATCCCTTCGGACCGCAGCCGCGGAGCACCATGACGCTCGTCTCGTCGATGTCGAGCTCGGGGTCGTCGATGCGGGCGTGGAAGTCCTCGATCGAGTCGAACACCACCGCGCGTCCGCGGTGCTCCAGCAGGTGCGGGGATGCCGCGGCGGGCTTGATGAGCGCCCCGCCGGGCGCGAGCGACCCCCGCAGCACGGCGATCCCGGCGGAGGGCTGCAGGGGCTCCTCGCGCGGGGTGATGACCTCGCGATCCCAGATCGTGGCGTCGCCCAGGTGGTCGACGAGCGGACGCCCATCCACCGTGAGCGCCGTCGGGTCGAGCAGGTCGCCTACTTCGCGCAGCACCGCCTGGAAGCCACCCGCCCGGTACAGGTCGTCCATGAGGAAGCGCCCCGCCGGCTGGAGGTTCACGAGCAGCGGCACGTCCGCGCCGATCCGGTCGAAGTCGTCGATCGTGAGGTCGATGCCGAGGCGGCCGGCGATCGCGAGAAGGTGCACGACAGCGTTCGTGGAGCCGCCGATCGCGGCGAGCGCGACGATCGCGTTGTGGAAGCTCGCCGGGGTGAGGAAGGTGCTCGGGCGCCGGTCGTCGTTCACGAGCTCCACCGCGAGGCGGCCGGTCTCACGCGCGCCGACGAGCAGGCGCGCATCCGGTGCTGGGGTGCCGGCGAGGCCCGGCAGCACGGTGCCGAGCGCCTCCGCGACGAGCGCCATGGTCGAGGCGGTGCCCATCGTGTTGCAGTGGCCCTTGCTGCGGATCATCGAGCCCTCCGACTTCATGAAGTCGGCGTTGCTGAGGCTGCCGGCGCGCACCTCCTCGCTGAGCCGCCACACGTCGGTGCCGCATCCGAGCGCCTCCCCCCGAAAGTGACCCGAGAGCATGGGCCCGCCCGGCACGACCACGGCAGGGATGTCGACGGACGCCGCCGCCATCAGCAGCGACGGGATCGTCTTGTCGCATCCGCCGAGCAGCACGACGCCGTCCACCGGGTTCGCGCGCAGCATCTCCTCCGTGGCCATCGCGGCCATGTTGCGCCACAGCATCGCCGTCGGGCGCACCTGCGTCTCACCGATCGACGCGACCGGCAGCTCGAGCGGGATGCCGCCCGCTTCGGTGATCCCGTCGCGCACCGAGGCCGCCACCTCGGTTAGGTGGCGGTTGCATGGCGTGAGGTCGGATGCCGTGTTCGCGATCGCGATCTGCGGCCGCTCGGCGAAGTCGTCGGGCACCCCGCGACGCATCCACGCTCGGTGGATGTAGGCGTTGCGGTCGTCTCCCGCGTACCACTCGGAACTGCGCAACGACGTCATCCTCGACTCCTCATCCGCTGAACGGGGCTCACTCTATCCAGCTGTGCCGACTCGCCTCCGTCCCCGCGGGGTTCGCGACGCCTGACCGATGCTCGATTCCCGCCTCGCAGTGAGTCTGCTTGGCATCGACCGCGACACGTGCTTGCGTACAGGTGTCGGCCCGCCCATATCCGATCGAGGAACCGTGATCTCTGCACATCTCACCATCGACCCGCATTTCGTGGTCGGTCCCATCAACCGCCGACTGTTCGGCTCGTTTGTCGAGCACCTCGGGCGCTGCGTCTACGACGGCATCTATGAGCCGGGCCATCCGGATGCCGACGAGCACGGCTTCCGTCGCGATGTGATCGAGCTGGTGCGCGAGCTCGGGGTGTCGACCATCCGCTATCCGGGCGGCAACTTCGTCTCGGGTTATCGCTGGGAGGACGGCGTCGGCCCCCGCGACGAGCGGCCGCGCCGACTGGATCTCGCCTGGCATTCGACGGAGACCAACCAGGTGGGCCTCGATGAGTTCGCGCTCTGGCTCGACAAGGTCGGCAGCGAGCTCATGTACGCCGTGAACCTCGGCACGCGGGGCGTGCAGGAGGCGCTCGACGTGCTCGAGTACGCCAACATCCGCTCGGGCACCGAGCTCTCGGATCAGCGGGTCGCCAACGGGGTCGAGGAGCCGTACGACATCCGGATGTGGTGCCTCGGCAACGAGATGGACGGCCCATGGCAGCTGGGGCACGGCACGCCGCGCGAGTACGGCCGCCTCGCCGTGAAGACGGCCCGCGCGATGCGGCAGGTCGATCCGTCGCTCGAACTCGTCGTGTGCGGCAGCTCGAGCGCCCAGATGCCGCTCTTCGGGGAGTGGGAGCGGGTCGTGCTCGAGGAGACCTACGACGAGGTCGACTACATCTCGTGCCACGCCTACTACGAGCCGGTGGGCGGCGACTACGGCAGCTTCCTGGCATCCGCGGTGAACATGGACCGCTTCATCGAGTCGGTCGTCGCTACAGCCGACCACGTGAAGGCCATCCGCGGCAGCGAGAAGACGATCGACATCTCCTTCGACGAATGGAACGTCTGGTACCACTCGCGCTACGCGGAGGTCGACCGGATCACCGACGTGAACGAGTGGCCCGTGGCCCCCCGGCTTCTCGAGGACTCCTACTCGGTGGTCGACGCCGTGGTGTTCGGCAACCTGCTGATCTCGCTCATCCGGCACGCCGATCGCGTGACCGCAGCGAGCCTCGCCCAGCTCGTGAACGTGATCGCCCCGATCATGACCGAACCCGGCGGCCCGGCGTGGCGGCAGACGACGTTCTTCCCGTTCGCGCTCACCTCCCGCCTCGCGCGGGGCGTGACGCTCGAACTCAAGCTCGACTGTCCCAGCTACACCACAGAGCGGCACGGCGAGGCGTCCGTCGTCGACGCGGTCGCGACCCATGACGACTCGACGGGCGCCACGGCGGTGTTCCTCGTGAACCGCAGCCTCGATGAGGAGGTCGAGCTCGTGATCGACACGAGCATCCTGGGCGACGTCTCGATCGGCAGTGCGCAGAGCCTCCACGACGACGACATGCACGCGGCCAACACCCTGGATGCGCCCGACCGCGTGCGGCTACGGCCGAACGACTCCGCACGCCTCGCCGACGGCGAGCTGCACATCACGCTGCCGCCCGTCTCGTGGACGGCGGTGACTCTCGGATGACGGATGCCCCAGGCATCCTGCGGGTCGACGGCGCGCGGATCGTCGGCGACGCGGGTCCCGTGGTGCTGCGCGGCTTCGGGCTCGGCGGCTGGATGAACATGGAGAACTTCATCACCGGGTACGCCGGAGCCGAGTCGCAGCAGCGCCGGGCGCTGCGGCGGGTGCTCGGCGAGGAGGGATACGAGCGGTTCTTCGCGCGCTTCCTCGAGGTGTTCTTCACCGACGAGGACGCCGCGTACCTCGCGAGCCTCGGTCTCAACTCGCTGCGTGTGCCGTTCAACTACCGCCACTTCGAAGACGACGACGCACCGATGCAGCTGAAGGAGGAGGGGTTCCGGCTGCTCGATCGGGTGGTCGACGCGTGCGCGCGGCACGGCATCCACACGATCCTCGATCTGCACGCTCTGCCCGGCGCCCAGAACCAGCACTGGCACAGCCGGGAGGCGATCGCCGAGCACTACCGGGGCAACCCGTGGGTGGCGCGCTACAACCCGATCAACGAGCCGGGGGCAGTACATCGACCGCGACGAGGTGGAGCGCATCTTCCTCGCACGCACTGCGTACGTGCGCGACATCCTCGAGCCCATCGAGCGGCTGTTCGCCACGGAGTTCCCGGATTTCGCCCCCTACCCGTGGGGAGCACCGCGGTGGGTCACCGGTCTTCCCGGTGTGATGGTCGGGAAGGGCGGGGTCGCCCGGTCGGCATGCCGTACCGGGCGACCCTCGTCGGTGGGCGCGGGGAGGTAGCGGCTCAGAGAGTCGAGAACCGCGCCACCTCCGCCGCGGTCAGCGCGCGGTCGAAGATCTCGACGTCGTCCACGGCGCCCGCCATCGGGTCGACGTTCGCGGCCGAGGGGTAGCCGACTCGGAGGGGCGAAGTGCCCGTCGCGATCGCGCCCGAGATCGGCGCGGTGCCGGTTCCGACGAGCGATCCGTCGACGTAGAGCCGCACGGTCGATCCGTCGTAGGTTCCGACGAGGTGATGCCACGTGCCGACCCCGAGGGAGCCGCCCTTCGCGGTCGTGCCTGCCGAGTACCAACCCGAACTCGCGGTCTTGACCGCGAACGTCACCACCCCGCTCGCGTTGACGGCGAGACGATACGACGCCTGAGCGCTCGTGCCCGAGTCCTTGCCTACCGGCACGCAGCTCTGCGCGGGCATTGCGTCGAGCCGCGTCCACACGGACAGGGTCAACTGCGCCATCCCTTCGAGGGTCGCGGAGTCGGGGATCTCGACGTAGTCGTCGACCCCGTCGAGCTGCACGGCCGTCCCGCGGACGCCTGCCACGCGGGTCGCGCCTCCGAGCAGGGCGCCGTCGAGTCCGGCGGGGGAAGAGGCCACGGCTGTCGTACCGGTCGGCTCGTCGAAGCCCCACTCGCCGAGCGGAGGCGTGATCGGCGCCCCGGACCGCAGCTCGATGTCGAACACGTGCAGCGCCGACGGCGCCCCCGCCGACGGCTGCGCCTCCTGCAGGTAGACGGAGAGCACGCCGCTCGAGCGCCAGCGGTACCAGTCGACGAGCGGTTCGCCCCCGTAGGACCCGGGCAGCGTCGCGATCGCCTGCCAGTCGGAGTAGCCGCTCGACACCGTGCCTCGTGCGATCCGCAGCTCGGTGCCCGAGCGGTAGACCGCGTACGCGTCGCCCTCGGCATCGACGACGATCTTCGGCCGGGAACCGGTGATGTCGAGCTCCGACACGTGCCAGACGCCCGAGGTGTCGCGCCAGTAGTGGTGGTAGACCCGCGCGGCGAGGGCGTCCGCCCCGGTCGCCGGAGTCGGCAGAGACGCCGGCATGTGCTGGGTGAGCACGTGGACGACGCCGTCACCGTCGACGTACGAGGACTCCTGGTTCAGCAGCCCCCGGTTCATGCCGATGGCCGTCACGCGTACCCCCGTCGTCGCGATCGAGATCGGGCTCGAACCCGTCGTTCCGGCGAGGGCACCCGAGCCGTCCCGCCAGGTGAGGCCGTCATCGTCGCTGTAGGCGTAGTTGAGGTCGTGGTTGGACCCGGAGTCCGCGGTCTCGCGCCACATCCAGGTGAGGTGGAGTCGGCCGTCATCGTCGTACTGCGGGTAGTCGAGGTAGGCGTTGCGGTTGCCGTCGCCGCCCGGGTAGGTGCCGGATTTCGCGATGAAGATGCCGCGCTTCGCCCACGTGTGGGTCGTCCCGTCGTACTGGTAGAGCAGGCTGTCGCCGTTGCCCGAACCGCTCTGGCGGCGGATGAAGATGAGCTTCCCCTCGGAGCTCGTGATGAAGCGCGGGTACGTCACGCTCGACTCCGTCACGCCCGTGACCAGCTGACTGCGCACGCTGCTGAACAGCGATGTCGACCAGGGGTGGGAGGCGGGGTCGGTCGCCACACCCGCGACCGAGACGCGGTAGTGGAGCGCATCGACGTGGTGGTGGAACGCGAGGTGGATGGTGCCATCCACGGGGCTGATGCCGAGCACCGGATCGTCGTGTGTGTCGGTGCCCGTCACCTCGTAGTCGGAGAAGCATGCGCGCTCCCACGATCCGGATGGCAGCTCACGCCGTGCGACGCAGACCTGCCGGTCGGCGTCGTAGTAGGTGGCGTACTGATGATCGCCGAACGTCGCCAGGCCGTCCTGCTGGAACGAGACCCCGTTCGGGTACACCCCATACGTGCCCGAGGTGAAGGTCAACGCCTCGTCGTCGACGATCGAGTCCGAGATCAGATTGACGTGGGCCGCGTGCGCGGCGGGTGGCGCCGGCGGTGCCAGTGTGCATGCGAGGGCGACCGCAGCGGCGGCGACCGCAGCGACGGCGATGCGTCGTGGGTTCGAGAGGGTGGATGTGCGCATGTCGACTCCTTCGTCGCGCGGTGGTGAGGCGATCAGGCGAGCTCGCGCCTGATCGCCTCGAGGTAGGCCATGCCGTGATGCGTGTCGGGCTCGAGGTAGCTGCCCTCGGTCCACTCGTTCCAGGCATTGACGGTGATGATCCCGTGGCCGTTCTCGACGTCGTCCGCCCAGGCGCGCGCCTCGGCCAGCTGGGCGGCGAACGCCTCCGGGGTGGCGCCGGTGAGGATGCCGGTGAAGGGGTACCGGTCGAGGTCCTCGTAGACGTCGGACTGCACGGTGCGCGGGCTCGCATCCCAGCCGACGGTCACGTTCGGGAAGAACGGCACTGGCACGGTCGCCGCGAGCTCGCGCATCCGCGAGCGGGCGTCGTCGAGGTGGGCACTGTAGTCGGTGGCGGGTGTTCCGCGCAGCGGCGCGTGATGCAGCGAGACGTAGGCGGTGGTCGAGTCGAAACCGAGCCGTTCGACGAGCTCGCCCGGGTCGGGCAGCGCGCGGTCGGTGACGAGGATCCCGGAGCCGACGAGCACGGCGTTGAGGTGCAGGTCGGTGCCGATCGCGCGCCGCGCGCGCTCCCGGAAGTCGGCGAGCGCGTCGGCCGTCGCATCCACGCCGCCGAGGCCCGCGATGAGGGTGGGGAGGTCGTAGAACGACACGTAGGGGCGCCCGTCCGGACGCCAGTACTCCGGGCGTCCGAGATAGGTCTCGATCATGTAATCGGTGGCATGGACGAACACCTCGGGCGAGACCGCCCCCTCCTCGAGCACGGTGGGGTTCGTGCCGCGTTTGACGGGGTGGATGTTGACCCAGTCGTGGTTCGCCCACATCAGCGCGAACTTCAGACGCTCGCGGTCGGGGGATGCGAGGTATCCCCGTTCGAGCGCCCCCTCGAGGAAGGGGGCGTCGCCGTACCAATACCAGTCGTAGATGAATGCGGTGATCCCGTGGTCGGCTGCGGCGCGGATGCTGCGACCGGCGACCTGGGGGTCAGACTCGTCGCCGTACCCCCAGGCAGGTACCCGGGGCTGCTCGTGCCCGGGGAACCGTGGCTCGGCTCGCCGCACGAGTTCCCACTCCGTCCAGCCGTCGCCGTGCCAGTCGCGGTACCGCGGGTCGTGGTGGTACCCGGGGAAGTAGTACACGGCTGTCTGGTAGCGGGTTGACCTCGATGTCATAGTTCATATGTTAGAACGAGTTCATAAGTGTGTGCTACGGTCCGATCGTGGCCGATGAAGGCCAGGAGGAACGTTGACGTCGATGCGCGAGGGTCTGGTCGACCAGGGCGACCCCGGAGGATCCCCCGGCAAGATCCTGGTGGCCGTGCCGGATGCGGCGCTCGCAGACGGCATTCGCGAGGCGGACCGCGGCCTGGCGGTCATCTGGGACGGCGTGGGTGAACCCGACGGGGACCTCGCCGACGTCGCGCTCTGGGTGCCCGCCAAGCGCGTGGCATCCGACGCCCAGCGCAAGGCCGCGCTCGGCCGTCTCCCACGTCTGCGCGCGGTGCAGCTGCTCTCGGCGGGTGCCGACGTGTGGATCGACATCATGCCGCCCGGCGTCGAGCTCTTCGATGGACGTGGCGTGCACGGCTCGTCGACCTCGGAATGGGCGATGGCCGCGATGCTCGCCTGGCTCCGCGAACTGCCCCGGTTCGTCCGGGCGCAGGACCGCGGCGAGTGGGATCGGCCCTTCGAGACCGACGAGCTCGCCGGCAAGCGGGTCATGGTGATCGGTGCGGGGGATGTGGGCGCCTCCCTCGCGCGCCGTCTCACCGCCTTCGATGCCCTCCCGGTGCTCGTCGCCCGCCGCGCGCGCGACGGCGTCGCGGCGATCGAGCAGGTGCACGAGCTCTTGCCGGAGGTCGACGTCGTCGTGCTCGTCGTCCCGCTGACGGATGAGACCCGGGGGCTCGTCGACTCGGCCTTCCTCGCCCGGGTCCCCGACGGCGCCTTGCTCGTGAACGCATCCCGTGGGCCCGTCGTCGACACCGATGCCCTCGTGGGCGAGCTGCGCAGCGGGCGGATCTCGGCGGCGCTCGACGTGACCGATCCCGAACCGCTGCCGCCGGGGCATCCGTTGTGGTCGATGCCGAACGTCCTGATCACGCCCCATACGGCGGGCCTGGTGTCGGGCTTCTCGGCCCGGGCGCGTGCGCTCGTGCTCGATCAGCTGCGCCGCCTCGACGAGGGGCTGCCGATGCGCAACAGGGTCGCCGACGGCTACTGACCGCGACGCCTCGGGGCGCGATGCCTCAGGTGTCGAGCCGCCGCAGGAGTTCGTCCCGTGCGTCCTGGAGCAGTGGAACGACGAGCTGGGCGCTGTCGTCGCGCAGCCGGGGCACCGGTATCGCGACGCTCACCGCCATGAGGGGGATCGCCGTGTGGCTGAGTGCAACGGAGAAGCAGTGCACGCCGATGGTGTTCTCCTCGTCGTCCTCGGCGTAGCCGCGGTCGCGGGCCAGGTGGAGATCGCGATCGAGGGAGGCGCGGCTCGTGATGGTGTGCGAGGTGAGAGGTTCCAGTCGCGCGGGCAGATGCGCGTCGAGCTGGGTCTGGTCGAGCGTCGCGAGCATCGCCTTGCCGAGACTCGACGCATACGCCGGCAGCCGCCGACCCGGATGGAAGCGCACGCCGAGTGCGTGGTCGGAGTACTTCGACGACAGATAGAGAAGCTCGGTCCCGTCGAGCACCGCGAGGTGGGTGGTCTCATTGAGGGCGTCCCGCACGCTCGCAAGCACGTCGTCGGCGAGCTCGGTGAACTCGGTCTCGTCGAGACCACCGACCCCGAGCATTCGGACGCGGTAGCCGAGCTTGAGGTTGCCCGTGCTGCGGTCTACAGCCAGCCAGCCGCGCGCGGTCATCGTACTGACGAGGCTGTGAGCGCTCGACTTCGGCAGCTCCATCGCGTGCTGCAGGGCGGTGAAGCTCATCGGGCCGCGTTGGCCGATGACCTCGAGCACGCGCAACGCGCGGTCTGCGGACTTCACCGGCTGCGGGGCGGATGCCTCGACTCCTGCCACGATCGCGGCTCCTTACTCGCTTGACGGACTGAGGTTAGCAGTCCTACTATCGGTACAGCATTCAGAACCAGTTCACATATGAGGACGAAGGAGTCCGGTGATCGACACGATGATCGAACGGCGAGAAGCGCTCCCGGAGGTGCTCACACCGCCTCCGGCGCGTCGCGGCATGACCCGTGAGCGGCGCGCACAGGTGAGGGGACTGCTCTTCGTCTCACCGTGGATCGTGGGTCTCCTCGCCTTCGTGGTTTTCCCGATCGTGTACTCGGTGTACATCAGCCTGACGGATTACTACGGGATCGGCACCCCCAAATTCGTCGGGCTCAAGAACTTCGAGACGCTCTTCAGCGACCCGATCGCCCTCCTCGCAGGGCTCAACACGATCGGATACGCGGGCGCCGCGGTGCCGCTCACCCTCCTCGTGGCTCTTCTGCTCGCGTTCGCGATGAACCGGAAGGTCCGCGAGGTCGCCATCTATCGCACCGCGCTCTACCTCCCGACGCTGATCCCGCTCTTCGCGCTCGCCTTCGTCGTGATCGTGCTGATCAACCCCTCGACCGGCCCGATCAGCTCGCTCCTGGGAGCCGTCGGGCTCGGCAACCGCGACCTGCTGAGCGACCCGAATCTCGCACGCTGGGTGATCATCGCCATGGCGCCGCTCACCGCTGGTAACGCGGCGATCATCTTCCTAGCGGGCCTCAACAACATCCCCGGGTCGCTGTACGAGGCCGCGCGCCTCGACGGGGCGAACGCCATCCAGCAGTTCATGCACGTGACCCTGCCGCTGCTCTCGCCGGCGATCCTGTTCAACCTCATCGTCGGTATCAGCGCCGGCCTCGAGGTCTTCACCCAGGGCTACGTCATGACGGGCGGCGGGCCGAACAACGCGACCCTCTACTACCTGCTGTTCATCTACCAGAACGCCTTCAGCTACAACCGCTTCGGATACGCGTCGGCTGCGGCGCTGGTGCTGTTCCTCGTCGGCCTCGTACTGGCCGCGATCGTGTACCAGATCTCCAAGCGCTTCGTGAACTACGACGCAGCGGCCTGACCGAGGACACCATGATCGACATCTCAACCCCCGCGAAGCGGATCAGCCCTCGACGAGCCGGACGCTCCGGTGGCACCCGTGCCGCGCGCACCGCGCGCAAGCTCTGGGACAACGTCATCGTCCGTGCCTTCCTGATCGTCGCGTCGCTCGCCTTCCTCTTCCCCCTCGTGTGGATGATCACGACGGCACTCAAGTCGCCGGCCGACCTCGCGATCTCGCCCCCGGAGCTGCTGCCGCGCGACTGGACCTGGGGCAACTTCGCCGAGGTGTTCAGCTACATCCCGTTCGCGCGGTTCTTCGTCAACACGCTCATCGTGACCGTGCTCACGGTGCTCGTGACGGTGGTGTCGAACTTCCTCATCGCCTACGGCTTCGCGTGCCTCGACTGGCGCGGACGCGACGGACTGTTCTACACGGTGCTCATCACGCTCTTCCTGCCGTTCCCCCTCGCGATCATCCCCACGTTCAACCTCTTCTCGTGGCTGCACTGGATCGACACGTTCCTGCCGCTGATCGTGCCGCACGCGTTCGGCAGCGCGTTCTTCATCTTCCTGCTGCGCCAGTTCCTGCTACAGGTGCCGCGGGAGTATCTCGACGCCGCACGGCTCGACGGCGCCAGCGAATGGCGGATCGTCTGGCAGATCGTCTTCCCGCTCGCGCGGCCCGCGGTGATCGCGGTCGCGATCCTCGCCGCCACGAAGGCGTGGAACGAGTTCCTCACACCGCTGCTCTACCTGCACTCGGCCGAGAACCAGACCCTCGCGATCGGCATGCAGCTGTTCAAGAGCGAGTTCCAGACCGACATCCGGTTCGACCTCATGATGGCCGCCTCTGCGATGGTCATCGTCCCTCCGGTGATCCTGTTCTTCCTCTGCCAGCGGTACTTCATCCGCGGCATCACCCTCGGTGCCGCGAAGTAACTCCTTCGGTCAACCCGAGGAACCAAGAAAGGTGAAGCAATGAAACGAATCACAGCGCGGCGCGCCACAGCAACGATGCTTGCCGCCGCCGCCGCGATCGCGCTCGTCGGATGCTCCGACGGCGGGTCGGGGTCGGACGAGAAGCCCGAGAAGCTCGTCGTCTGGACCGGTCAGGCGAACGAACCCGGCTTCGGTGCCCAGCAGGAGATCGCCGAGAAGTTCGAGGCGGCGACGGGTATCGCGGTCGAGATCGTTCCGAAGCCCCCGGCCTTCGCGGGCGACAACACCTCGCTCGCGACTTCCGTGGGTGCCGGTGTGCCGCCCGACCTGTATGTGATGGACCGCAACAGCCTCCCGGGGCAGGGTGCCATCGGTATGTTGACCGACCTGGGGCCGCTGCTCCAGGGCGAGGACGCCGACCTGCTCGACAACTACCTCCCGGGACCGGTGAAGACCTCGAGCTTCAACGGCCAGCACTACGGCCTCCCGCTCTTCGCCACCGCGCGCGGCCTCTACTTCAACAAGACGCTGCTGAAGGAGGTCGGGGTCGATCCGGCCGTCCTGGACCCGGCGAACGGCGCGCCCACGATCGAGCTCATCACCGAGATCGCAGAGAAGCTCGACCACCGCGACGCCTCGGGCGACTACGACCGCCTCGGTTTCGTGCCGTGGTACTCGCAGGCCAAGCACATGACGTGGAACGTCTCGCACGGCGCCCAGTTCTTCGACGAAGACACCTGCTCGATCCCCGAGGCGGGGGACGTGCAGGTGCAGACCTTCGAGTACCTGCAGGAGACCGCCGAGCGTCTCGGGTACCAGGACGTGCAGACCTTCATCGCGACGTACGCGTCGACCCCGAACAGCTCGCCGTTCTTCACCGGCAACCTGGGGATGACGATCGACGGCAACTTCTTCATCGACGCCCTCGAGAAGTACGCACCCGACCTCGACTACGGGGTGACCTACATCCCTGTCGCCGAGGAGGGCGACCCCATCGGCACCTACATGGGCGGCTGGTCGGTGGTCATCCCGCGCGGGGTCCACTCGGAGCACTGGTCCTGGGAGCTCGCGAAGTTCTTCGCCGGTGAGGAGGGGCAGCGCATCTTCGAGACGGCTACCCAGACGATCCCCACCTGGACCGACCTGATCGACGACCCCGAGGTGACCGGCCGACAGGGTCTCTTCAGCTCGATGCTCGAGGACTACGGCATCGAGTTCCCGCCGCTGCCTGTGACGACGCCCTTCTATTCGGCGATGGATCAGGCCCAGCAGGCGGTGCTCCTCGGCGAGTCGACGCCCGAGGAGGCGCTCGCGAGCGTCGCCCAGCAGGTGAATACCCAGATGCAGGGGTACTGCCCGTACACGATCGGGTGATCGAACCGGCGGGGAGGGGGCCTGCCCTCCCCGCCGGCTCAACCTCGCCCCTCCGCACACCGACCAGAAAGGGCCCCGTGCCTCCCACGCCTCATCCCTCACGACCCGCCCTCGCCGATGGCTGGGTCGACGTCGTGAAGGCTCCCTCGCATGACGACCTCGGAACGCCGCTCATCATCGACGACGTGACGCTCACGGAGCTGCCGTCAGGCGCGCTCCTGTGCGGATACACCTTCAACAGGGACTCCCGGGAGCGCTCATACCCGCGCGACGGTGTGAACCACGACTTCCAGTGGAGCAACCCGTTCCAGCTTCGGCTCGCTCGCAGCGACGACGACGGCGCCACCTGGCACGAGATCGCCGCGCTCGACCTCAACATGGGGTTCCCGTTCGTGTACGAGGGGCGGCTCTACCTGTTGGGCAACCGTCTCGGGCGCCGCGACGTGGTGATCTGCGCGTCGGATGACGAGGGGCGGACATGGACGGATCCGGTGACGCTCTTCGAGGGCGGCTACTGGAACACGCCCGCAGGCACCGTGATCGTCGACGGCGTGCTCTACCGCGGTATGGGCACTCCCACTGATCTGTCGTGGGGCGGCGGATGGAACGCGATCTGCGTGATCGCCGGAGACCTCGCGAATCCGCTCGATCCGGCGTCGTGGCGGATGTCGAATCCCGTTGTCTACCCCGGAACGCCGAGCGAGCTGATCCACCGTGCACCGGGCGTCGACGTACCGGAGCCCGGAACCCTCCTGCCGGGCCACTGGCTCGAAGCGAACGTCGTCGAGCTCGCGGGTGCACTGCGGCTCATCGCGGTCACGCGCCAGCAGAACCTCGTGGGCGTGTGCTCGATCACCGATGCGGACGGCGAGCTGCGACTCGACTTCGACTGCCTGTATCCGGTGCCCGGCGGCCACGCCAAGATGTTCATCATCCGCGACCCCGAGACGGGACTCTTCTGGTCGCAGGCCGACATCGCTCCCGACCCGCTCGACCTCACCGGGTGGAACTCGGGCGCGCACGGCGACGGCTACACGGGCGAGCCGGAGCTCGACCGTCACATCCTCACCGCCGTGTACAGCGTGGACGCCCTCAACTGGTTCCAGGCGGGTGCCGTCGTGATCGGCGAGCGCCGCGAGTACGGGTTCCAGTACGCGGCGCCGCTCATCCGGGGCGACGACATGCTCTATGCGGTGCGCACGGGTGTCGGCGACGCCGCGAATCAGCACGACGCGAACCGCGTGACCCTGCATCGGGTGCGCGACTTCCGTCGGCTCGCACACGAGCTCGTCCCGGGAGGACTGCGATGATCCGGGTCGACGACGGCGTGCTGTTCTTCCCGGTGACCCCGTTCGACGGCGAGGGCGAGTTCGCCCCCGACGCGTTCCGTGCCCACCTGGCCGACGGTCTTCGCTTCGAGCCCGGTGGGGTCTTCGCCGCGTGCGGCACCGGGGAGTACTTCTCGCTCGACGAGGACGAGTACCGCTCCGTCGTTCGGATCGCCGTCGAGGAGGCCGCGGGGCGCGTGGACGTCGCGGCAGGTGCCGGCGGGCCCACCCGCCGCGCGATCCGCGACGCACGGGCCGCGATCGAGGAGGGCGCGACGACGATCCTCGCGATGCCGCCGTACCTCGTCCGGGGAAGCCAGGCCGGTCTCGTCGACCACTTCACCCGCATCGCCGATGCTGTCGACGCGGACGTGATCGTGTACCACCGCGACAACGCCGTGCTCTCGCCGGAATCCGTGCGGCAGCTGGCGCGGCATCCGCGAGTCGTGGGCCTCAAGGACGGGCACGGCGACGTCGGGCTGCTGGAGCGCATCGTCGCCACGGTCGACGAGTCCGACTTCGTCTACTTCAACGGGATGCCGACCGCCGAGCTGTACGCGCGTGCGTTCCGCGGTGTGGGTGTGCGCGCGTACTCCTCGGCCGTATTCTGCTTCGCTCCGGAGATCGCGGTCGCGTTCCATCGCGCGCTCGCTACGGGCGATGAGGAGACGATCGCGCTGCTGCTCCGCGACTTCTTCGTGCCGCTCGTCGAGATCCGCGACCGGGCACCGGGATACGCCGTCGCGCTCGTCAAGGCGGGTGTCGCGCTCCGGGGGATCGACGCGGGGGGCGTGCGTCCGCCCCTCCGCGACGCGGACCCCGACGATCTCGCGGACCTCTCGCGACTCGTTGATCGCGCCCGCGCTACGGCAGGGGTGTGAGGTGCTGACGGGGGAGTCGCTGATCGCGGGCGAGCGGGTCGCCGGCACCGGGCGGGTCGTGCACGCGTTCGCGCCGCGGACCGGCGCGCAGCTCGAGCCGGGCTTCCCCATGGTCGATCCGGGACAGGTCGATCGCGCCGCCCGATCCGCCCTCGAGGCATTTGCGCAGCTGCGGTCGAGCACACCGGCTGATCGGGCGCGGCTTCTCGAGTCGATCGCGGACGCCATCGAAGCCCTCGGCGATGCGCTCATCGAGCGCGCCGACGCCGAGACGGCGCTCGGAGTCGAGCGTCTGCGAGGTGAACGTGCCCGCACGACGGGCCAACTGCGGTTCTTCGCACGGATGCTCCGCGACGGCTGGGGCACCGGGGCTCGCATCGAGCACGGTGATTCTGACCGGCGACCTGCGCCCCGCCCGGATCTGCGTTTGCGCATGGTGCCCGTTGGACCGGTTGCGGTGTTCGGCTCGAGCAACTTCCCGCTCGCGTTCTCGAACGCGGGCGGCGACACGGCCTCGGCGCTCGCCGCAGGCTGCCCGGTCATCGTCAAGGCCCACAACGCCCACCTCGGGACGGCCGCGCTTGTCGCCGACGCCGTGGCGGATGCGGTGAGAGCCGTGGGGATGCCAGGAGGCGTCTACTCCTCCCTCGTCGGCGACGGCGCGGGCATCGGTCAATCGCTCGTCGCGCACCCCGCGATCGCGGCTGTCGGATTCACCGGGTCGCGTGCCGCAGGGCTCGCCCTCGTGGGTGTCGCGGCGTCGCGGCCGGCCCCCATCCCCGTCTACGCCGAGATGAGCAGCGTGAATCCGGTGATCGTGCTCCCGTCGGCTCTCGATGCCGAGCGGGCCGCCGGCTACGTCAGCTCGCTGACGCTCGGCGCGGGTCAGTTCTGCACGAATCCCGGGCTGCTGTTCGTTCCGGTGGGAGCCGAGGGCGACCGTTTCGTCGGGCACGTCTCGGAGACCGTTCGTGCGACGAGCGGCGCGACCATGCTCTCCTCGGGTATCCGCACCGCCTTCGAGTCCGCCCGTGATGAGCTCGCAGCGCAGCCCGGCGTGACGGAGCTCGCCGAGGGCCTCGCAGGAACCGACGACGATGCTCCCGCGGCGCGTGTATTCGAGGCGGCTGCGGGAGAGCTCATCCGTCGTCCCCGACTGCAGCACGAGATGTTCGGGCCCGCCGGTCTCGTCGTCCGCTACGACGGCACGGACGAGCTCCGAGCGGCGATCGGCGCCCTCGAGGGGCAGCTCACGGCTACCGTGCATGCCGAGGACGACGATCACGTGACTCTCGCCGAGCTGCTCCCCGACCTCGAGCGGATCGCGGGCCGGATCATCGTGAACGGCTGGCCCACCGGAGTCGAGGTCTCGAACGCGATGGTCCACGGCGGTCCGTGGCCCGCCACGTCCGCGCCGCATACGACATCCGTCGGATCGCTTGCGATCGCGCGCTTCCAGCGGCCCGTGTCGTACCAGAACGTGCCCGAGCGACTGCTGCCGCCCGAGCTGCGGGATGCGAACCCGCTGGCCCAGGAGCGCCGCGTCGACGGGCGGATGGAGCTGCCATGAGCGCACCCCGGATCGAGTCGCTCGAGGTGGTGCCGGTCGCCGGTCACGACAGCATGCTGCTGAACCTGAGCGGCGCGCACGCCCCGTACTTCACGCGCAACGTGCTCCTCGTGACCGACAGCGACGGCCGCGTGGGCCTCGGCGAAGCGCCCGGCGGGGCCGCGATCGCCGAGGTGTTGCGCGACTCTGCGCCGCTCCTCGTCGGCCACTCCCTCGCGCGGATGCAGGAGCTCCTGCGCACGGTCTCCACAACCTTCGGTGAGCTCGACGCCGCCGGCCGCGGTCTGCAGACCTTCGATCTGCGCACCACGATCCACGCCGTGACGGCGCTCGAATGCGCGCTGCTCGACCTCACCGCACGCTGGCAGGGCGTGCGCGTCGTCGACCTGCTCGGGCAAGGAGCGCTGCGCGAGAGCGTGCCGGTGCTCGGCTACCTGTTCTTCGTAGGAGATGGGACCGCGGGCGAGCTGCGGTACGAGGCCGGGTCGGGCGATGGCTGGTTCCGTCGTCGCCGTCAGCCCGCGCTCGACCCCGCGGGGGTGGTCGAGCTCGCCCACGCAGCGCGTGAGCAGTACGGCTTCCGCGACTTCAAGCTCAAGGGCGGAGTCTTCGCACCGAGCGTCGAAGCCGATGCGGTCGAGGCTCTCGCCGCCGAGTTCCCGGACGCGCGCATCACCCTCGATCCCAACGGCTGCTGGTCGCTCGCGGAGGCGGTCGAGATCGGGCACCGACTGCGTCCGGTGCTCGCCTATGCGGAGGACCCCTGCGGTGCCGAGGGCCCATTCTCCGGCCGGGAGACCATGGCCGAGTTCCGCCGGGCCACAGGGCTTCCCACCGCCACCAACATGATCGCAACGGACTGGCGCGAGCTGGCCCATGCGATCCGCGCGCAGGCGATCGACATCCCGCTCGCCGACCCCCACTTCTGGACGATGTCCGGCTCGATCCGCGTGGCGGAGCTGTGCGCGGCGTTCGGGATGACGTGGGGTGTGCACTCCAACAACCACTTCGACATCTCGCTCGCGATGCTCGCCCACGTGGGTGCCGCCGCCCCGGGGCCGATCACCGCCCTCGACACGCATTGGATCTGGCAGGACGGCGAGCGGCTGACGGCCGCGCCCCCGACGATCCGGGCCGGCGCCCTCGCGGTACCCGACGGGCCGGGTCTCGGCGTCGAGATCGACAGGGAACGGCTCGACGAGGCCCATCGCCTGCACGAGGAGCAGGTACTCGGCGGGCGCGACGACGCGCGAGCCATGCGCACGCTCGTGCCCGACTGGGTCTTCGACCCCAAGCGCCCCGCGTACGTGCGATGACCCGCACGCCGTCCGACGAAGGAGAGACGAGACCTGTGACCGAGCCGGAGATCGCTGCGATCTACTTCCCGAGTTGGCATGCCGACCGCCGACGCGACGCGTACCTCGGTGACGGGTTCACCGAATGGGAGCTCGTGCGCGCCGGCCGACCGCGGTTCCCCGAGCACCGGCAGCCCATCGTGCCCCTCGACGGTCACCTCGACGAGAGCGATCCGGCCGTCATGAGCGGGATCGTGCGGCGAGCCGCGGACGCAGGGGTCTCCGCATTCCTCTGGGACTGGTACTGGTACGACGAGGCGGACTTCCTGAACCGTCCGCTCGACGAGACATACCTCGCGTTGCCCGATCCCGCCGTGCAGTTCGCCCTCATGTGGGCCAACCACGACTGGAGAGATGTGTTCCCAGCACGCACCGAGGGTGAACCTGCCCTGTGGTGGCCCGGTGCCGTCGACGCGGAGCAGTTCGACCGGATGTGCGAGGTGATCGTTCACCGCTACCTCGTGGAGCCCTCCTACTGGAAAGTCGATGGTGCCGCCTGGTTCAGCGTGTTCAGCTACGAGACCCTCCTGGAGGGACTCGGTGGCGCAGAGGCCGCCGCCGCGGCGCTCCGCCGCTTCCGCGACATGGCACGCGCGGCGGGGGTCGGTGAGCTGCACCTGAACGTGCTGAACCACTGGTTCGACGTCGACCCGGCGGAGCTCCGCGCGGTGGGTTTCGACAGCATCGGCAGCTACGGCTGGGGTGACGTGATGCCGCTCGACCGCGGACCGACGCTCGCCTACGGTCCCTGGGCCGAGGAGAACGAGGCGCGCTGGGAGGCGGAGGCTGCTCGGCAGTCGCTTCCGTTCGTCCCGACGGTCACCATGGGGTGGGATTCGACGACCCGCGTGCACCAGGACGACCCCATGGTGGTGACGGAGTGGCCCCACCTGCCGGTCGTCGTCGACCCCGACCCGGATCGCTTCGAGCAGTCGGTGCGCCGGGCGCGCGAGCACGTGGAACGCCACCGCACCCCGCCGGTCGTCATCGTCAACGCCTGGAACGAATGGACCGAGGGCAGCTATCTGGAGCCCGATGAGCGATTCGGCGACGCATTCCCCCTCGCGCTCCGGCGAGGATCTGGACGGTGACCGTCCGCTACGCGGGCTCGGATCCGGTGATCGCGGCCTCGATCGCGGGAGCCGCGCAGGTGCGTGCCGACGGCGACGCGCTCTCGATCGCGCGTCTGCCCGACGAGGTCTTCGGGCGGGCGCCGGATGCCGGACTCCGCCGCGCCGCGGAGCAGCTCTCGGGCGTCTCGCTCGTCATCCGCACGCGCGCGTCGCGGCTCCGGCTCGACGTGCACCTGACGCGCTGGCGCCGTGCCGTGGGCCCGTCGTACTTCCGCCCGGCGCCCTTCGCGGTCTGGGTGGACGGCGCCTGGGCAGGTCGGAACGAACTCGACGCGGGCGACGTGGTCTGGATCGACACCGACGAGGGACGCGTCCCGGGTGAGCCGGGTCGTGTCGAGTTCGCGTTCGCGAAGTCGGGGGGAAAGCACGTGCGGGTGCGTTTCCCGTCCGCGGTCGGTGTGCGCATCCTCGGGGTCGAGGCGGACGCACCGCTCGAGCCGGGCGAGAGGCACGCCATCCGCTGGACGCACTACGGCAGCTCCATCAGCCACGGGTCGCTCGTCGAACCGGGTGAGCCGTGGCCGGTGCGCGCGGCCGCCGCGCTCGGCTGGGAGGTCCGCAACCTCGGACTCGCGGGCGAGGCGATGCTCGATCGGGGCGTCGCGGAGGTGATCGCCTCCTCGCCCGCCGACATCATCACGGCGAAGGTCGGGATCAATCCCGTGAACCACGCCGCCTTCACCGAGCGCACCTTCGAGCCCGCGGTCCACGCTTTCCTCGACGTCGTGCGGAGCGCACAGCGCACGACACCGATCGTGGTGATCTCGCCCGTCGCATGTCCGATCCACGAGCGCACGCCCGGGCCCACGCTCACGCGCCCGGATGGCATGCGCGATGCAGTGGGAGCCGAGAAGCCGGGGGCGTTGACCCTCGAGGGCATCCGGGGCATCCTCCAGCGCGTCGTCGCGCGCAGAGACGACACCCACCTGAGCTACCTCGACGGGCTGACGCTTCTGCGCCTCGACGAGGGCGAGCTGCTCTTCGACCGACTGCATCCCGACGCGGAAGGGCTCCGGCGCATCGCCGAACGCTTCGTCGATCGGGCACGGACCTGGGGGATCGGAGACACCGACCCCGTCTGAGAAGGAGAACAGCATGGGAACGACGATGTTCCGACGAGTGACCGCGCTCGCCCTCGGTGTAGCAGTGGCGGCGGGCGCATCCGTCGCCGCGGCACCGGCGAACGCCGCCGACGCGTATGACGACATGCGAGACGCCTGGGTCGAGCGTCTCACGGGTGGCGACGACTTCGACCCGACCTCCGCCCCGTACGCCGATCAGGTCGCCGCGATCGACTCCGCCGCCGAGGCCGCCTGGGACGCGCTCGACCTCACACAGCCCGAGATCTGGCCGGACCTCGACACGGCCGCTGCCGTCGAGGACATCACCGAGGCATATCGGCGCGCCGAGGCGATGGGGCTCGCGTTCCGCACGCACGGATCCGATCTCGAAGGGGACACCACGCTCGCCTCCGCCGCGGTCGCGGCCCTCGACTGGCTCGAGACGAACCGCTACAGCGCCACCACCTCGCCGTACGGCAACTGGTGGCACTGGCAGATCGGCATCCCGCTCGAGCTCCACCGCGCAGTGGCGCTGCTCTACGACCAGCTGACGTCCACGCAACGTGCCGACATGCTCGCGGCGACGGCGCACTTCAGCCCGGCGGTCACCCTCACCGGTGCGAACCGGGTTTGGAAGGCGCTCGTCGTGGGCGCCCGCGGCGTGCTCGGGAAGAGCTCGTCCGAGCTATCGAGCGCGCGCACCGGCGTGGTGCCCGCACTGGAGGTGGTCGCGAGCGGCGACGGATTCCACGCGGACGGATCGTTCATCCAGCACACGAAGTACGCATACACCGGCGGCTACGGTCTGTCGTTCCTGCAGAACCTCGTGGACCTGCTGGCACTGCTCGCCGGCAGTGCCTGGGAGGTCACCGATCCCGCCGTCGACAACGTATACGAGTGGATCGCCGAGTCCTACGACCCGTTCCTCGTGCGCGGGGCGCTCATGGACACGGTACGGGGGCGTGAGATCTCGCGGCAGACGTTCGGCGAGCATGACGCCGGCCGTCGCCTCATTCAGACCGTGGTGACCCTCGCCGAGATCGCGCCCCCCGCCGAGCAGGCGTGGCTGAAGCCGATGCTCAAGCAATGGATCGCCTCGGCCACCCTGCGCGATCCCCTCGCGAGTGGTCCGCTCTTCGTCCTGTCACGCGGCGAGGCGCTGATGGCCGACAGCGCGATCGTCGCCCGCCCCGAGCCGGAGTCGGCCAAGGTCTTCCCCGACATGGGCCGCGTCTCCCAGCGGGCGGAGGGCTACGCGGCCGTGGTGTCGATGGTGACCCCCTCGATCGCGCCGTATGAGTCGATCAACGGCGAGAACCTGCGTGGGTTCTACACCGGTGACGGCTCGCTCACCGTCTACACGGACGACGACTCGCAGTTCAGTGAGGACTACTGGGCCACGGCGCATCCCTACCGTGTGCCGGGTACCACGATCGACACCATGACGCGGGCGAGCGCCTCGGGCGCGGGCTACCTGCCGACCTCTTCGTCTGCCTACGGCGGGGGAGTCGAGTCGGCATCCGGGCGGTGGGCGGTCGCGTCGTACTCGCTCGACGCGTGGAACTCTCCGCTCGTCGCGAAGAAGTCGTGGTACTTCTTCGATGACGAGATCGTCGCGCTCGGCTCGGGCATCTCGGCGCCCGGCCAGTCGGGCACCGGATGGAACGGGCAGCCTCGCGCTGTGCAGACCATCGTCGAGGCCCGGAAGCTGCAATCGTCCGCCCAGCAGCTCGTCGTGGACGGCACGGTGCGCGCGGCGACCACACTCACCGCCGATGTCGTCTCGGACCCCGACTGGGCGCACCTGGAAGGCGTTGGAGGTGTGGGACAGCTCGGGTACGTGTTCCCCGGAACCGAGTCGGTGACCTTCTACCGTCAGAACGCACGATCCTGTTCGTGGAGCCAGATCAACAGTCTCGTCGGGTCGAGCACGACCGTCACCGAGGACTACATGAGCGTGTGGTTGGAGCATGGCAGCAGCCCGAGCAACGCCTCCTACCGCTACATCGAGCTCCCCGGGGCGACGGAGGCCGAGACCTCCGCGTACGCGGCGTCACCCGATGCCCAGATCCTCGCCGATACGACCACGGTGCACGCCGTCCGGGAGACGTCGCTCGGCGTGACCGCCGCGACGTTCTGGGGCGCGGGAACGCTCTCCATCTCGGGGACGCCGCTACTCTCCTCGACTGCGGCGGCGTCCATCATCGTCGAGGATCTGCCGGGCGGCGGGTACGCGATCACAGTCGCCGATCCCACGGCAGTGCGGACCGGCACCATCGACGTCGAGTTGTATGCGTCGGGCGGATCGGTGGTATCGGCCGATACCGGGGTGACGGTCAGCCGCACCTCGCCGACCATCCGGCTCTCGGTCGACGTAACCGACTCGCATGGGGCCGGGTTCACGACGGTGATCGGCTGACCGGGGCGGCACCGGCACCCGTTGACTTCACCGGGTGCCGGTGCCACAGTGAGCGCACCGAACCGTGCGCAGTCCCCTGGGAGTCGAGTCCCATGCCCACATCAGCACCGCCGGACGTCGCCCGCGACGTCACCGCTCTGAACGTCGCTCTCGACGCATCCGGGATCCCGGCCAAGTCGGACGACAATCTGCTCATCGCCACCTGGAACCTGCGCGGCTTCGGCGGCATCTCGGCCACGTGGGACTCCGAGCCACGCACCACGCCGAAGCGCGGATGGCGGGCGGTAGCGCTCATCGCCGAGATCATCCGGAGGTTCGACGTCGTCGCGGTGCAGGAGGTGAAGCGCGACACGACGGCGCTGCGCTTCCTCGTCGAGCAGCTGGGTGGCTCCTGGCGGTTCATCACCACCGACACTTCGGAGGGCGACGCCGGCAACGACGAGCGTCTCACCTACCTCTACGACTCGACCCGCGTCGATCCCTCGGGCCTCGTCGGCGAGATCGTGCTCCCCGCGGTGGCGGGTTCGCCCGTCGACCAGTTCGCCCGCGCGCCGTATGCCGCGAGCTTCGCCCGCAAGGACGTCGAGTTCATCCTCACGACCGTGCACATCCTGTGGGGCGATGTTCCGCAGGACCGGATCCCGGAGCTCGTCGCGTTCGCGGACTGGATGCGCGGCTGGGCGGACCGCGCAAACGACTGGAACGGCAACCTGCTGGTCCTCGGCGACTTCAATGTCGACCGCGACGACAGCCCTCTCGCGCGAGCTCTGTTCGGAACAGGGCTCTCGGGGCCGCCCCAGCTGAATGCCGTTCCCCGAACCATCTTCGCCGACGACAAGAACAAGAACTTCTACGACCAGATCGCGTGGTTCTGGGAGATCGGCGCCGACGACCTGCACCAATACCTGCGCGGCATGAAGTTCACCGACGCCGCCGGCTACATCGACTTCGTGCCCCACGTCTTCGCGGGCCTCAGCAAGACGAAGCTGTCGTGGCGGATCTCCGACCATTACCCTCTGTGGGTGGAGTTCCGGGTGTAGAGCATGCAGGTGCTCGGCGTGCTGCTGCCGCTCGCGTTCGCGGTGGCCTTCTCCAGCGTGCCCATCATGGCGATGCTCGGCATCCTGTTGTCGCGATGGGGTCGCTCGTCGGGACCCGCCTATCTGCTCGGGTATGCGATCGGGCTGGCCGTCGTGACCGTCGGCTTCACCGCGGGACTTCGCGCGATTCCGCGGGTCGCCTCGCCCATCCCGCCGGTGCTGTTCGGAGTGATCGAGCTGCTGCTCGGTGCCGTGTGCATCGCGACGGCCGTGCTGTCGTTCCGGGCGGCACGCCGGAGCATCCGCGCCGGTGAGAGGCGCGAGCCGTCGCTATTGCTTCGTCATGCAGGCAACCTGCGTCCGGTGCCGGCGTTCGGCATCGGGCTCGCGCTCAACCTCCGCCCTAAGGCGCTCGTGCTCGCGACGGCCGCTGCCGTCGCCCTCACCGCCGGGAGCATCACGCCTGTCGGGTGGGTGATCGTGACGGTCGTCTACCTCGTGATCGGACTGTCGACGGTCGCGGCGCCAGTGTTCCTCGCCTGGCGGGAGGGCGAGCGCTCACGCGTCGTACTCGAGCGGATGCGCGGATGGCTGGAGGGCAACAGCTACATCGTCACGTCGGTCGTGGTGTTCATGGTGGGCGTCGTGCTCGTCGGCGACGGCCTGACGCGCTTCTAGCCGGGTGCGACGTTCGTCAGTAGCGGGGGAGCGTCGGATCGACGTCGTCTGTCCACGCGTCGATGCCGCCTGCCAGGTGGCGGACGTCGTCGAAGCCGTGCTGCATCAGGTATCCGGCGGCCTGCGCCGAGCGGATGCCGTGGTGGCAGTACGCGACGATCGGGCGATCCGGGTCGATCGCATCCGTCAGCTCGGGCAGCCGACCGAGGGGGAGGATCATCGCGCCGGGCAGGGCGACGATCTCGGCCTCCCACGTCTCGCGCACATCGATCAGCTGGACGTCGTCTCCCCGTTCGAGCATCGCGGCGAGCTCGACGGGGCTGAGCTCCACGGGCGACGTCACAGGTCGATCGACTGACCGGGCTCGAGCACCTGGAACTCGCCGCCGCCCTGCGCCGTCGCCCAGCTGAGACGGTCACCCGCCATCGTCTTTCCGGCAACCGAGAGGGTCATGTCGTGCACGGGGAACGCGTGCTTCGGGGCCACCTCGAGCACGTAGTCCATCGCCTCGCCGATCTTCAGCCACGGGGCGCCGATCGGTGCGGCGAGCAGCTCGACCGGCACGCCCGGCGCGGTGTACGAGTCGCCGCCGTAATAGAAGGTGTCGTCGATGAGCACGCCGATGTTGTCAATCACGGGGATCGAGGAGTGGATCACAGCGTGCTTCTCGCCGAAGAACTGAAGCGTGAACGGCTCAACCTCGATCGTGTCGCCCGCCTGCACGACCTCCACCTCGATGTCCTCGGCGGCTGCCGCATCCGCGACGCCCTGGGGGCCGAAGACGCGCGCCTCGGGGTTTTGCGCGAGCACCTCGCGCACCCTGTCGGCCGAGAGGTGGTCGGCGTGCTCGTGGGTGATCACGATGGCGGCCACCCCGGATGCCTCGGGGAGCGTCGCGAGGAACACGCCCGGGTCGATGACGATGCGGGCTCCGGCCTTGGTCACGACCATGCAGGCGTGCTCGTACTTGGTGACGTTCATGGTCCGACATTAGCCCCGCGGACCCTGTCACGCCCGGAGCCCCTGAGGGGTCGCAAAGTGTTCGAGACACGGCGCGTCTCGAACACTTTGCGACCCCTCAGGGGACGGGGCCGGTGCCATGATGGGCGCATGACGACGAGGCCGGCGCGGGTGGTCGTCGCCATCAACCCGTCGGCGTCGTTCGGGGCCAGCCGCGACGTGGGGCCCGCCGTCGTGCAGACCCTTCGCGCGATGGGGCACGAGGTCACCTCCCTCACCGAGCCCGACTTCGAATCGCTCATCGCGGCATCCGAACGTGCCGTGCGCTCCCGCCCCGACGCTCTCGTGGTGGTCGGCGGCGACGGCATGGTGAACCTCGGCACGAACGTCGTCGCAGGCACGCGAGTGCCGCTCGGCATCGTGCCCTCCGGCACCGGCAACGACATGGCCCGCGGCCTCGGCATCCCGTACGAGGACACGGAGGCCGCGATCCGCTTCCTCGGCGACGCGCTCACGAAGCCGCCGCGCGAGATCGACGCCGTCCGGATCCGCTGGAGCGACGACGGCACCCCCGCCGAGCGCTGGTTCGCCTGCGCGTTCTCCGCCGGATTCGACGCGATCGTGAACGAACGCGCCAACCGGATGCGGCACCCGCGCGGCCCGAGCCGCTACATCCTCGCGCTCCTCGCCGAACTCGTGCGGCTGCACCCTCGCCGGTACCGCCTGCAGCTCGATGGCGAGTCGCTCGAGGTGGATGCGCTCATGGTCTCGGCAGGCAACGGCGTCTCGCTCGGAGGCGGCATGCGCATCACGCCCGATGCGCTCTACGACGACGGCCTGCTCGACGTCATGATCGTGAAGCCGCTCTCGCGGTTCTCGTTCCTGCGCATCTTCCCGCGGGTGTTCCAGGGCACGCACACCAGCGATCCGCGGGTCGTCATGCGGCGCGTCCGCCGGCTCCGGATCGACGCGGATACGCCCCTCGTCGCCTACGCCGACGGCGAGCGGATCGCCCCGCTCCCGGTCGAGCTGGAGGTCGTGCCGGGCGTCCTGCGTGTGCTCGCGTAGCTCGATCCAGACCCGGCCGTGCCTCGGTTTGGAGCACCCCGTCGCGCTATGGCATAATCGTCAAGTTGTCGCAAAACGGCCCCATCGTATAGCGGCCTAGTACGCCGCCCTCTCACGGCGGTAACGCGGGTTCGAATCCCGCTGGGGTCACCAACCTCGAAACCCCCGGTCATGCCGGGGGTTTTCTGCATCCGGGATGCCCGCAGCGCCGCCCATGCGCCGCCCCCGCCGCCCGATCAGGACCGGAGAAGCATCGCCGTCCGCGCCCGCCCTAGCCTGAGGGCGAGGAAGGGACGTGCCCACGATGGCCACCACGAAGAAGGACTCCGGCAGCTTCACCGAGGACGAGCGGGCGGCCATGAAGGCGCGCGCCGCCGAGGCTCGTGCCGAGAAGAAGGGTGCGAAGAAGGAGGCTGAGCGCCAGATGCTGCTCGATGCGCTCGCCGAACTGGAGGGCGACGACAAGGCGCTCGCCGAGCAGCTCCACGCGGTCATCACCGCCGCGGCGCCAGACCTCGACTGGCGCACCTACTACGGCATGCCCGCGTATGCCCGAGACGGCAAGGTCGTGGTGTTCTTCCAGCCCGCGGGAAAATTCAAGTCCCGCTTCTCGACCCTCGGGTTCACCGACTCCGCGAACCTCGACGACGGAGGGATGTGGCCGACGTCGTGGGCGATCACGGAGCTCACGGCGGCCGACGAGAAGCGCATCGCCGAGCTGGTCACGGCGGCGCTCGCATAGCCCGCCGCACGAGCCCTTGACGCCGCGCCCGCAACCCCATAACCTACAACCAAATGGTTGTATCAATTGAGCTCAGCGACGCGGATGTGGATCGTCTGTTCCACGCGCTCGCCGACGCGACGCGGCGCGACATCGTGCGGCGCTCCGTCGACGGCGACCTCTCGGTCAGCCGGCTCGCCGAGGACTACCCGATGAGCTTCGCCGCCGTGCAGAAGCACGTCGCGGTGCTCGAGCGGGTCGGGCTCGTCACGAAGGTCCGTCGCGGACGGGAGCTGCTCGTGCGATCCGAACCCGAGACGCTGCGGCGCGCCCGCCTCGCCCTCGACCAGCTGGCCGAGGTGTGGGAGGGCCGCGTGCAGCGCATGGCCGCCCTGCTCGACGACGATTCGACCCCGGAGCACCAGACACGCACGAAACGAGAGGGATGACATGGAGCTGACGGTCGACAAGGACCTCGACGCGCACACGCTGACGGTGGTTGCCACCTTCGACCACCCGGTCGAGAAGGTGTGGGAGCTGTACGCCGATCCGCGCAAGCTCGAGCGCTGGTGGGGTCCGCCGACGCATCCGGCGACGATGCTCGAGCACGACTTCGTCCCTGGCGGCAGCGTGCACTATGTCATGACGGCTCCCGACGGCGAGCAGTTCCACGGCCGGTGGGACGTGCTCGAGGTCGAACCGCGGCATCGCTTCTCTGTGGTGGACGCCTTCGCCGACGTGGACGGCGTCGCCGTGCCCGAGATGCCGCTCACGCGCATGGAGTTCAGTTTCGAGCCCACCGCCACCGGCACTCGCATGGTGACGGTCTCGCGCTACGACTCGCTCGAGGCGCTCCAGCAGGTGCTCGACATGGGTGTGGAAGAGGGCCTGCGCGGCGCGATGAGCCAGATGGACGCCGTGCTCGAGGAGGGGTAGCCGAGCTCCGGCGGCGCGGCATTGTCCGACCTACTGATCGGTCTGATTGCACTGCCTCCACAGGCGCCGCTAAGGTGTGTCGCGTGGGAGCCAAGCTCGGGCAGAACAACGTCAAGGGTGAGCAGACGAAGCACGCCATCCTCGTCGCCGCCGAGCAGGTGTTCGCCGAGGCCGGATATCGCGGATCGAGTCTCGCGTCGGTCGCCGAGCGCGCGGGAGTCACGCAATCCGGGCTCCTGCATCACTTCAAGACCAAGGAGGAGCTTCTTCTCGGGGTCTTGGAGCAGCATGAGGTCGTCGATGACGCTCTGCTCCTGAACCCACTGAGCCGGGGAGGCGCGAGCGTCCTCGACGGCCTCGCAGACCTTCTCGTGCAGTACTCGGGCAATCGCGTGGGTGCGCGGCTCTTCTCGGTATTGGTGGCCGAGAGCACGGCGGTCGAGCATCCGGGCCACGAGTACATGAGGCGCCGCTACGACAAGCTGCGCAATCGCCTCGTGGGTGCGCTCGCCGTCGGCATCGAGTCGGGCGAGATCCGACCCGACGCCCCGCTCGAGGAGTTGGCGGGGGCGCTCATCGCGCTGATGGATGGCATCCAGCTGCAGTGGATCTACGACCGCGACATCGACATGAGTGCGGCCTTCCGCTTCGTCGCGACGGTGCTGCGGGATTCCCTCGCCCCGGCGTCGACGCCGGCCTGACACGACTCGGCTTCGCCCCCTTCGCGCCTCGGATTCCTCCGGGGCGCGCTGTCGTTTGGGGGCGTCCGGATCGCGTGGCGCAGAATGCGGGTTGATTTACCGACCGAGTACACGGTAGCTTAATCGAACCCAGCGCCCTCAAGGGAGAGAACCGTTGATCGGTCGACGCACGTTCGAGACCATCGTCAAGGCGCCCTGGGACACCCGCACCACACGGCAACGAAGGAGTTGACATGAGAAAGCGCAGCGCGGCTGCGATCGCCCTCGCCGCGATCGTGGCCCTCACCGCGACGGGATGCAGCAGCAGCCCCGAGTCGGAGGCCGCCCCCACCGGCGGCACCCTCACGATCGGGGCGGCCCTGGATGCGGCGTCCTGGGATCCCGCCGATGCCGAGTTCGGCAACCGCCTGCAGTACATGCAGCCGGTCTACGACTCGCTCCTGCACATCGACGAGAACCTCGAGATCACTCCCTGGCTCGCGTCGGCGTTCACCTACGACGACGCCAAGACGGCCCTGACCCTCACGCTCCGCGATGACGTCGAGTTCAGCGACGGCGAGGCGTTCGACGCAGACGTCGCGAAGGCGAACCTCGAGCACTTCCAGTCGGGCACCGGCCAGAACTCGATCACCCTCGCGGCCGTCGAGAGCGTCGAGGTGACGGGCGACTACGAGATCGTCCTCCACCTCTCGGCTCCCGACCCGGCGCTGCTGCGCAACCTGGCGCTCGTGGCCGGCATGCAGGCGAGCCCGGCCGTGCTCGACGACGAGAGCCTCGCGACCACCCCGGTCGGATCCGGCCCGTACGTCCTCGACGCCGACCAGACGACGACCGGCAGCCAGTACGTCTACACGCGGAACGCCGACTACTGGAACACCGACGCGTTCCCGTTCGACGAGATCGTCATCAAGCCTCTGACCGATCTCACCGCCCGCCTCAACGCCCTCAAGAGCGGCGAGATCGACGCGACGCTCGCCGACGCGAAGAGCATGGCCGAGGCGGAGTCGAGCGGCCTGACGGCGCAGACCATGCTCGGTGACTGGCAGGGCCTGTTCATCGTGGATCGCGCCGGCGAGATCGTGCCGGCCCTCGCAGATGCGCGTGTGCGTCAGGCGATGCAGTACGCCATCGACGGCGCCGGTCTCCTCCAGGCCGTTCGTCTCGGCCAGGGTGAGGTCACGACCCAGATCTTCAACCCGTCGAGCCTCGCCTACGACCCCGACCTCGACAGCGCCTACAGCTACGACCCCGACAAGGCTCGTGCGCTGCTCGCCGAGGCCGGGTACGCGGATGGCTTCACGATCACCATGCCGGAGTTCGCCGGGTTCACCGACATCACGACGGTCGCCTACCAGCAGCTGCGCGACATCGGCATCGACGTCCAGACCGAGACGGTGGCCCCCGACCAGCTCATCTCGGCGCTGCTCGCCGGGAAGTACGCGGCGTTCCCGTTCTCGTGGGGCTCCTCCGACGCCTGGCAGGACATCCTGAAGCTCGTCAAGCCGGACGCGCCGTGGAACATGCTGCACTCGTCCACGCCCGAGCTCGACGCACTGATCTCGGCCGCTCAGACCAGTGGAGAGGCCGCCGACTTCCAGGCGGTCAGCGCCTACCTGGTCGACCAGGCGTGGTTCGCGCCGTGGTACGTGCAGAACAACGTGTACCTGACGGGTCCGGACGTGACGGTGGCCATGCAGCCGCAGAACGTCGTGCCCTACATCTGGAACTACGCGCCCGCCGCGTGACAGACACTCGGGGTGGGAGTGCGGCTCCCACCCCGAGACGTCGGAGAGTCGATCATGTTCTTCTTCCTCGTGCGCCGGGTGGTATCCGGTGTGGTGCTGGTCTTCGCGGTTGCGACCATCACCTTCCTGCTCATGAGCCTCACGGGAGGCAACGCCGCCCGGAACATCCTGGGTGAGACGGCCACCGAGGCGCAGGTCGCGGCCAAGGCGGCCGAGCTCGGCCTCGACCGCCCGATCCTCGAGCGCTACCTCGACTGGCTCGGCGCCGCGCTGCACGGCGACTTCGGCACCTCGTGGTTCAGCCGCGAGCCCGTGATCGAGTCGCTCGCCAACCGTTTCCCGGTCTCGCTGTCGGTGGTCACCGTGGCCGTGCTCGTCACAGCGGTGCTGGCGACGGTTCTCGGCATCACGGCGGCGGTGCGGCGCGGATGGGTCGATCGATTCGTGCAGGTGTTCGCGGTCATCGGCTTCGCGCTGCCGAACTTCTGGGTGGCGCTCATCCTCGTGACGATCTTCGCCGTGACTCTGCACCTGCTGCCGGCGACCGGCTATGTGCCGATCACGACGGATCCGGGGCGCTGGGCGCTCGGCCTGATCCTTCCGGTCACGGCACTCGTGATCGGCACGATTGCCTCGACCGCCCAGCAGGTGCGGGGCGCGACGATCGACATCCTCGAGCGGGACTTCGTGCGGACGCTTCGCGCGCGCGGAATCTCGCGCACCTCATTGCTCTTCCGGCACGTGCTGCGCAATGCGGCCGGGCCCGCACTCACCGTGCTCTCCCTGCAGTTCGTCGGACTGCTCGGCGGGGCGGTCATCATCGAGAAGGTCTTCGCCCTGCCGGGGATCGGCAGTCTGGCCGTCAACGCCACGACGCAGGGCGACCTCCCGCAGATCCTCGGACTCGTGGTCGTGATGGTCGTGCTCGTCGTCGTCGTCAACCTCGTGATCGATCTGCTCACCGGCTGGCTCAACCCGAAGGCGCGTGTCTCATGACCGAATCCGCCGTGTCCGCACCGGCTCTGGCTCCCGTGACGAGTGGCGGCGGGTTGACCCGTCGACTGCTGCGCGAACCGATGGCCGTCGGCGCACTCATCGTCTTCGCACTCATCGTCCTCGCGTCGATCCTGGCGCCGCTGCTGACCCCCTGGGATCCGAACCGGGCCGAACTGTCGGACGTGCTCGCGCCTCCGTTCGGGGAGCACATCCTCGGCGCCGACAGCGCCGGCCGAGACGTGCTCGCGCGTTTGCTCTACGGAGGCCGCGCGAGCCTGCTGGGAGCGCTCATCGCTCTCGTCGTCGCGCTCGCGATCGGCATCCCAACGGGCCTCATCGCCGGGTACTACCAGCGATGGTTCGACTCGCTCTCGACCTGGACGGCGAACCTGCTCATGTCGATGCCGGGGCTCATCGTGCTCCTCGCGGTGATCTCGGTTCTCGGACCCCGGATGTACACCGTCATGGCGGTGTTCGGCATCCTTCTCTCGCCGGGAGTCTTCCGGCTGACACGCAGCAGCGTCATGGCGGTCCGCAAGGAGCTATACATCGACGCCGCCAAGGTCTCGGGCGTGAGCGACGTGCGGATCATCGGCAGGCACGTGCTCGGAGTCGTCCGCGCGCCGCTCGTGATCCAGGCCTCGATGATGGCGGGCATCGCGATCGTGCTCCAAGCGGGACTCGAGTTCCTGGGTGTCGGCGACTCGACGACCGCCAGCTGGGGCCAGATGCTCAACGACGCCTTCACCAACATCTACGTCGCGCCCACGATGCTCGTGTGGCCGGGTCTGATGATCGGCATCACCGTCGGTTCGCTCGCGCTCTTCGGCACCGCGCTCCGCGACGCGGTGCAGGGCACCACCTCGGTCGGGAAGCGTCGGCGCCCCCAGGGCGAGGAGACGGTTCCGGCGCCGGTCGAGGTCGTCGCCGAGTCGATCAGGCCCGTTGCGGAGGGCGCGCCGCTGCTCCTCGTCGAGGGTCTGCGGGTCGGCTATCCCGCAGCCGATGGCGGCACGACCGTCGTCGTCGACGGCGTCGATCTGCGCATCGCCCGCGGTGAGGTGCACGGCGTGGTCGGCGAGTCGGGTTCAGGCAAGAGCCAGACGGCGTTCTCGATCCTCGGCCTGCTCCCCGTGGGCGGCGAGGTGCTCGAAGGCAGCATCCACTTCGACGGCGTCGATCTCGTCTCGCGCGGACGCGAGCGCGAGCTGCTGCGCGGCAGCCGGATCGGGTACATCCCGCAGGAGCCGATGAGCAATCTGGATCCGGCCTTCACCCTCGGGTGGCAGCTCGTGGAGCCGATGCGTCGGCACCTGGGCCTCTCGCGATCGCAGGCGCGGACGCGGGCGCTCGATCTGCTCGACCGCGTCGGCATCGCCGACCCCCGGCGCACGTTCGACGCGCACCCGCACGAGGTCTCGGGCGGAATGGCGCAGAGGGTGCTCATCGCGGGGGCGGTGTCGTGCGATCCGGATCTGCTCATCGCCGACGAGCCCACGACCGCGCTCGACGTGACGGTGCAGGCCGAGGTTCTCGACCTTCTCCGCTCGCTGCAGGCCGAGCGCTCCATGGGGGTGATGCTCGTGACCCACAACTTCGGCGTCGTCGCCGACCTGTGCGATCGCGTCACCGTCATGCAACGCGGCCGGGTGGTCGAGAGCGGCACGGCGAACGAGATCTTCTCGGACGCGCGGCACCCGTATACCCGCATGCTGCTCGACTCCACGCTCGAGGACGCCTCGGTGCGACCCGCGCTCACACCCACGGAGGCAGGACGATGACGACACCGTTGCTCGAGGTCGACGACCTGGTCGTCGAGTTCCCGATGCGGGGGCTCGTCGCGAAGCCGTTCCGCGCGCTCCACGGCGTCTCGATCGAGATCGCACCCGGCGAGACGCTTGGACTCGTCGGCGAGTCGGGGTCCGGCAAGACGACCCTCGGTCGCGCGGTGCTCGGCCTCGCGCCGGTGCGCGGCGGCTCCATCCGGTTCGCGGGGGAGGACATCACGCGTGCGCGCCGCAGTCGTCGCCGTGAGCTCAGCCGCGACATCCAGGTGGTCTTCCAGGACCCGTACTCGTCGCTGAACCCGGCGATGACGATCGGCGCGATCCTCGAAGAGCCGCTGCGGGTCGCGGGTGTCTCGCGCCGCGAAGCGCGGGACCGCATCCGGGAACTGCTCGACCAGGTGCAGCTCCCGGTCGACGCGATCGACCGGATGCCGCGCAACTTCTCCGGAGGTCAGCGCCAGCGGATCGCGATCGCGCGCGCGCTCGCCCTGCGCCCGCGGATGATCGTGTGCGACGAGCCCGTCTCGGCCCTCGACCTGTCGACCCAGGCGAGAGTCCTCGATCTCCTGATCTCGATCCAGGAGTCCACCGGCGTGGCCTACCTCTTCGTCTCGCACGACCTGAGCGTGGTGCGCCACATCAGCCACCGCGTGGCCGTGATGTACCGGGGAGAGATCGTCGAGCAGGGCGACGCCGTGCAGGTCACCGACGCGCCCGAGCACCCCTATACGCGTCGGCTGCTCATGGCCGCGCCCGTGCCGGACCCCGCACGTCAGGCGGACCGTCGGCGCGAGCGTGAGCGCTTCCTCGCGGAGGTCGGTGGACGATGACCGTCGTACAGACGAGCCACGGCCCGGTTCGGGGAACGACCACGCTCACACGCCGTGCGGACGTCGAGAGCTATCTCGGGATCCCGTTTGCGGCACCTCCCGTCGGCGCGCTGCGGTTCCGCCCGCCGCAGCCGCCCGAGGCGTGGACCACCGAGCGCGAGGTCAAACGCTTCGCACCGGCGGCGCCTCAGAACCCCGATCCGGTCCTCGCGGCCGGCGGATTCTGGCAGCCGCCGCACGACGAGGCGGAGTGCCTCAACCTCAACGTGTGGACGCCGAGTGCCGATGACCGGGCGCGCCCGGTGCTGGTCTGGATCCACGGCGGCGCGTACGTCAGCGGTTCCAACTCCACCGGCTACAACAACGGGGCCGAGCTCGCCGCTGCGCTGGATGTCGTGGTGGTGTCGATCAACTATCGGCTCGGGGTGTTCGGATTCCTGTACCTCGAGCATCTGCTCGGTGCGGAGTTCGCCGACTCGGGCAACCTCGCCGTGCTCGACCAGATCGCGGCGCTGCACTGGGTGCGAGACAACATCCGTGCGTTCGGTGGCGACCCCTCCAAGGTCACGATCTTCGGCGAGTCGGCGGGCGCCGCCGCCGTCGGCACGCTGCTCGGCACTCCTCTGGCCCAGGGTCTCTTCACCCGCGCCATCATGCAGAGCGGTACTGCCGAGCGCGCACGGGAGGTCGAGGAGTCCGTGGCGGTCACGGCGGAGTTCCTCGACGCCGCGGGGGTGACCGCGTCCGACGCGGAGACCCTGCTGCGGATGAGCACCGCCGACCTCCTCGCGGCGCAAGCGGTGGTCGCGGCCGCGCACGCGGAGCGCACCATCGGGCTGCCTCTCCCGTTCATGCCGACCATCGACGGCAGGGTGCTCGCGCAGTCCCCGCTCGACGCCATCGCGGACGGCGTCGGGTCCGACGTCGATCTGTTGGCGGGCACCAATCTCAATGAGGCGTCCTTCTTCATCGTCGCGCGTGCCGACGCCGACGAGACGCGGACCTCGGATGAGAAGCTGCGTGCGCTGATCGCGGAGGACTTCGCGGATCCCGCTGCGGTGCGGGCGGACTACGTCGCGGCTCTGTCCGTGGAGCTCGGGCGCGAGCCCAGCGACGACGAGGTGCTCGAGTCGTACCTTTCGGATCGCCTCTACCGTCAGCCGACGACCCGGCTGCTCGACGCACGGCAGGCCGCCTCCGGTCGCACGTTCGCCTACCTCTTCACGTGGGCGAGTCCGCTCATGGATGGCGCACTCGGCTCCTGCCACGCGCTCGATGTGCCCTTCGTGTTCCGCCAGCTCGACCGCCTGGAGTCCGCGTCGCTCGTTGGCCCGAACCCGCCCGTGGAGCTCTCGGAGTGGATGTCGGGCGCGTGGGTCGAGTTCGCGCGACGTGGCGCTCCGAACTCGCCGGCACTGCCCGACTGGCCGCAGTACCTCTCCGAGGGGCGACTCACCATGGAGCTCTCGCCCCGCCCCCGCGTCCTGAGCGACCCGCGCGAGACCCTCCGACGGTTCTGGCGCGCGGAGGTGACCGCGTGAGCGGGCCGCTCGACGGGTTGCTCGTCATCGATCTGACCCGGGCGCTCGCGGGACCCCACGCCGCGATGGTGCTGGGTGATCTCGGTGCGCGTGTGATCAAGGTGGAGGCCCCCGGGCACGGAGACGACACGCGTGGCTGGGGTCCGCCGTTCGTGACGGGCGCCGACGAGACCGCGCAGTCCACGTACTTCCTCAGCTGCAACCGCAACAAGGAGTCGATCGCGCTCGATTTGAAGGGCGACGACGACCGTCGCGTGCTCGAATCGATGCTGCGCGAAGCGGATGTGCTGCTCGAGAACTTCCGACCCGGAACGCTCGACCGGCTCGGCTTCGGTGCCGACCGCCTGCGCGAGCTGAACCCTCGCCTCGTGCTGCTGTCGATCTCAGGCTTCGGGCACGACGGACCGGAGAGCGCTCGCGCCGGGTACGACCAGATCGCACAGGGCGAGGCGGGTCTCATGTCGGTGACGGGTTCGTCGCCGGACGACCCGCAACGCGTGGGAGTGCCGATCGGCGACCTCCTCGCCGGGATCTACGGAGCACTCGGCGTGCTGGCGGCGCTCTCTGAGCGCGAGCGGACCGGCGAGGGAGGCATCGTGCGCACCTCGCTCCTCGCGGCGATCGTCGGCGTCCACGCCTTCCAGGGCACCCGCTGGACCGTCGCGGGGGAGGTCGGTCGCGCGGCGGGCAACCACCACCCCTCGATCGCGCCCTACGGACTCTTCCGGTGCGGGGACGGCGCGGTGCAGATCTCGGTCGGCTCCGAGTCGCTCTGGGCGCGCTTCTGCGCTGGCTTCGGCATCGATCCGGCGGAGCCCCGATTCGCGCTGAACGCCGACCGCGTGCGCCATCGCGAGGAGCTCATCGCGATCGTGGAGGATCGATTCGCAGCGTTCGGATCAGAGGAGCTGCTCGCGCGACTCGGGGAGCTCGGCATACCCGCCGGCAAGGTTCGTACGATCGACGAGGTGTACTCCTGGGATCAGACGCTGTCGCAGGGTCTGCTCGTGGGCGTGGACCACACCTCGCTCGGGCGCATCTCGCTCCCGGGGCCGACCCTGCGTTTCTTCGACCAGAGCGATCACGAGACGACGCGTCGGGAACATCAGGCTCCGCCGCTCCTCGACGAGCACGGGCCGGCACTGCGCGGTGAGTTCGGTGTCGGGCGGCGCTGACACCCGTCGCGCCCGGCCCGGGGCGCGGGACCTCATCGAGCTGGTGCTCGAGAAGGGGTCGTTCCTCTCGTGGGACGAGCCCATCCCCGATCGCCGACCCGACGAAGCGTATGCGGAGGAGCTCCGCGAGGCGCGGCGCCGCACGGGCGTCGACGAGTCGGTGCTCACCGGTGAAGGCCGGGTGGGCCAGCACCGAGTCGCGGTCGTGGTGGGGGAGTTCGGATTCCTCGGCGGGTCGATCGGCGTCGATGCCGCCGCCCGGATCATGGCCGCGGTGCGTCGCGCGACGCGTGAGGGTCTGCCCGTGCTCGCGGCTCCCGCATCCGGAGGAACACGGATGCAGGAGGGCACCGTCGCGTTCGTGCAGATGGTGGGCATCACCGCGACCATCGCCGAGCATCGCAAGCAGGGGTTGCCCTACCTCGTCTACCTTCGGCATCCCACGACCGGAGGCGTGTTCGCCTCGTGGGGATCTCTCGGGCACGTCACCGTGGCCGAGCCAGGCGCGATGATCGGCTTCCTCGGCCCCCGGGTCTATCGGGCGATGTACGGTGCCGACTTCCCGGAGAACGTGCAGACGGCCGAGAACCTGCAGGCGCACGGCCTCGTGGATGCCGTGCTGGCTCCCGAGCAACTCGGCGCGCTCGCGGCCGGGGTGCTCGACGCCTGGTCATCGCATTCCGCCGAGGCTCTCGCGCTGCCCGAGGCTCCCGCGACCGATGAGGACGACTGGCAGGCAGTCGTACGCTCGCGCAGCTCGGCGCGCCCCGGCCTGCGCAGCGTGTTGCGCCACGCGACGATGCGCACGCTGCTTCTCAGCGGAACCGGGCGGGGAGAATCCGACCCGACCCTCACTCTCGCGATCACGCGTTTCGGAGGCCAGGGTGTCGTCGTCCTCGGCCAGGACCGGCGGAGTCAGGACGCCGAGGTCGCCCTCGGACCGGGCGCGCTGCGCGTCGCCGGCCGCGGCATCCGGCTCGCGGTCGAGCTCGGCCTGCCGCTTGTCACCGTGATCGACACGCCCGGTGCGGCGCTGTCGCGGGAGGCGGAGGAGGGCGGCCTCGCGAGCGAGATCGCGCGATGCCTGCTCGCCCTTCTCGAGGCCGACGTGCCGACGGTGTCGGTCATCCTCGGGCAGGGCGCCGGGGGAGCGGCGCTCGCGCTGCTCCCCGCCGACCGGATCCTGGTCGCAGAGAACGGCTGGCTCTCGCCCCTCCCGCCCGAGGGGGCGGCGGCGATCGTGCATCGTGACTCCACCCGTGCTCCCGAGCTCGCGCGCCGTCAGCGGATCGGGGCCCCCCACCTGCTCGCCGACCGCGTCGTCGACGAGATCATCCCCGAGGGCGGCGACGCGCCCGCCGCCGTCGCCGCTGCGATCACCCGCGCGCTCGCGTCGGTCGTCGCCATCCCGCCGGGTCGTCGACTGCGCGACCGGCGCTCGCGCTTCTCCGACCTGGTGCCATCCGTCTTCCGAGAGGACACGAAGTGACTGACCCCATCCGATCCGACGACCCGCGCCTGCGGGCCCTCCTCGAACGTCTCGACCTGGAGGAGAAGGTGCTTCTGCTCACGGGTCGCGACTTCTGGACGACCTGGCCGCTCGAGAAGATCGGGCTGCGCCGGATGCTGCTCTCCGACGGGCCCGCGGGTGTGCGTGGCGAGCACTGGGATGAGCGCGATCCCTCGCTCAACCTGCCCTCCGGCACGGCGCTCGGGGCGAGCTGGGATCCGGAGCTGGCCCACCGCTACGGGGCGATCGCGGCCGCCGAGGCGCGGCGGAAGGGCGTGGACGTCGTACTCGGCCCGACGATCAACCTGCACCGATCACCCCTCGGCGGGCGTCACTTCGAGGCGTTCAGCGAGGATCCGGTGCTCACCGCCGAGCTCGCTGCCGCCTATGTCGACGGGGTGCAGAGCAACGGCGTCGCCGCGACACCGAAGCACTACGTGGCCAACGACTTCGAGACCGATCGCTTCACGGTCGACGTGCGGGTCGAGGAACGCGCTCTGCGCGAGCTGTACCTCCTCGCCTTCGAGAAGGCGGTGACCGAGGCCCACGCCTGGGTTGTGATGAGCGCCTACAACGGCATCAACGGTGCAACCGCCACCGAGAACGATCTGCTCGAGACGCCGCTCAACTCCGAGTGGGGGTTCGATGGCGTCGTGGTGAGCGACTGGACGGCCGTGCGGAGCATCGAGAGCGCCCGCCACGCTCAGGATCTCGTGATGCCCGGACCCGCGGGTCCCTGGGGCGACGCTCTTGTCGAGGCGGTGCGCGACGGGCGGGTTCCGCTCGACGCGGTCGATCGCAAGGTGCTGCGGCTTCTCGCGCTCGCGGCACGTGTGGGAGCCCTCGAGGGCTTCGGCGCGCCCGTCTCGCCGGCCGAACCCGCCGAGGACGGCATCGCCTTCGCACGGCACGCCGCGGCCGAGGGGATGGTGCTGGTCGCCAACGACGGCGTCCTCCCCGTCGTCGACGCACCCGCGCGGATCGCGGTCATCGGTCACAACGCCACCGTCGCGCGCACCCAGGGCGGCGGAAGCGCGACCGTCGTGCCCGAAACCGTCGTGTCACCGCTCGACGGCATCCGCGCCGCGTTCCCGGATGCCGTGGTCGAGTACCGTGTGGGCGCCGTGGTGCAGGAGGGCATCGCTGAGCTGCCGCTCGCCGAGCTCACGAACCCGATCACGGGCGACAGCGGTGTGCGCGTGAGCTTCCTCGATGCCGCCGGCACTGAGATCTTCGCCGAGGATCGGCGCTCGACCGCGCTCGTCTGGATCGGCTCGGCCGCGCCCGTGGAGCAGTCGGCTTCGCTTCGGCTCTCGACACGGTGGACGCCGGCGGAGGGGGGCGAGCTCGACCTGGGCTTCGCCGCCGTCGGTCGTGCGCGCATCACCCTCGACGGCGCGACGGTGCTCGACGCGGATTCGCAACCGGTCGGAGACGATCTCGGCGCGGCGCTGCTGTCGCCGGGCACCGTGACCGCACCCGTGCGGGTCGAAGCGGGCCACAGCTACGAGCTCGCGATCGAGTACCGGCGCGAGGTCACCGAGCAGTTCGCCGGGGCGATGACGTTCGCGTTCGGTCTCGGGCCCTCGACCGCATCCGCCGACGCGCTCGAGGCCGAGGCCGAGAGCGCGGCGCGTGAGGCGGATCTCGTGGTGCTCGTCGTCGGCACCAACTCCGCCGTCGAATCCGAGGGCTTCGATCGCACGAGCCTGTCGCTCCCCGGACGGCAGGATGCCCTCGCCGAGCGGGTGCTCGCGGCGAATCCCCGCAGCGTCGTCATCGTGAACGCCGGAGCTCCGGTGGCGCTGCCGTGGCGGTCGCACGCCGGTGCGGTGCTTCTCGGGTGGTTCGGCGGCCAGGAGTTCGGGAATGCGCTGGGTGACGTTCTCACCGGACGCGCGGAGCCGGGCGGGCGGCTCCCGACCACCTGGGCGGATCAGCAGACCGATGTGCCCGTCATCGATGTCACGCCGCGAGACGGGGTGGTCGAGTATCGCGAGGGCATTCATATCGGATATCGGGCGTGGATTCGTGAAGGTCGCACTCCCGCATTCCCCTTCGGATTCGGCCTGGGCTATACGAGCTGGCAGCGAGTGGGGTCATTTGTCGAGGCCGCGAGCGACGAATTCGACGGGTTCGTGGTCGAGGTCCGACTTCGAAATTCCGGAGACCGTGCGGGAAAGCAGGTCGTTCAGGTCTATGCGTCTCGTACCGAGAGTGCGGTGGATCGCCCGGCTCGGTGGCTCGTCGGGTGGGGCGTCGTCCGCGCCGGTGCCGGCGAGCACGCAATCTGCAGGATTCATATTCCGCGGCGGGCGTTTGCGCACTGGGACGGCGAGTGGCGTTACGAAGCGGGGGTATTCGAGTTGAGCATCGGATTCGACGTCACCGACACGCTTGCGGCGCATACCGTCGCTATCGCGTGAGCGTGGTGACAAGGCGGGGTACGCGGAGGACCTAAACTCATCACATGGCGAAGAAGACAATTACCATCCTCACCGACGACCTCGACGGGGGTGAACTGCCTCTCGGAACACGCACAACCCGCTTCGCCCTCGAAGGCGTGGACTACGAGATCGACCTCGGCCCCGACAATGCGCGTGCCCTCGCGGATGCACTGGCCCCGTATGTCGCGGCTGGTCGCCGCGTGAGCGGTTCGACCCGCGCGAGTTCCTCGCGCTCGCGCTCGAAGGGCGCGGATGCCGAGCGGCTCGCCGCGATCCGTTCGTGGGCACAGGGAGCGGGGTACACGGTGGGCGACCGCGGGCGCATCAAGGCCGAGGTCGTCGAGGCGTACGAGCGCGCGAACGGCTGAGCGTCGGCGGTCCGGCGGATGATGATCCCATGTGCGGGAGATTCGCAAACGACGCCGAGACCAACGAGCTGATCGAGGAGTTCGTCGCCCAGGGCAACGACTTCCGCGACTGGCGTCCGCAGTTCTCGATCGCCCCGACCGAGGTTGTGCCGATCGTGCGCGAACGGCGGGATTCCGCATCCGGCGAGATCGTGCGCTCCGTCGTGCCCGCGGAGTGGGACTTCCATCCGCCGTTCCTCACGGCGAAGTCGCGGCCGCAGTTCAATGCGCGCATCGAGACGATCGCCGTGAACGGGCTGTGGAAGTCCGCGTTCGCCGGTACCCGCTGCATCGTGCCCATGCGGGGGTACTTCGAGTGGACGGGTGAGAAGGGCGACAAGCAGCCGCACTTCTTGCATGGGCAGCGGCCGATCCTCGCGGCGGCGGGGCTGGCGACCGCCCGCAAGGTCGATGGAGACTGGGTCGTCTCGACGGCCATCGTCACCCGTGAAGCCCGAGACGCATCCGGCGAGGTGCACGACCGCATGCCGGCCTTCCTCACGCGCGAGACCTACGACGAGTGGCTCTCGCCGGTGAAGCTCGAGTCCGAGGCTGATCGCGACCGGATGCTGGGCATGCTCGACGCCGTCTCGGCCGAGGTCGCGGCGCACATCTCCAGCTTCGAGGTGGATCGCCGAGTGAACAACTCCCGCGCCGTCGACCCCGCGGATCCTGGCCTCATCGAGCCGCTCGTGCCCTAGACTGGGCGACGCGAAGGGGAGTATCCCACCTCGTCGCGGCCGTCATCACGGGCTCCGATGCCGCAGCCCCGGTCGCGACCGCGGCATCCGGACATCGGGCCGCGCGGGAGAGACGTTCGAGATTCGTCCTACCCTCGAAAGGCTTCCGCATGCAGCTCGCACTCCCGTTGTGGTTCGAGATCGGCACCTATGTGGTGCTGCTCCTGATCCTCGCGTTCGACCTGACCCTCGCCTTCAAGCGCCCGCATGTGCCATCGACGCGCGAGTCGGCCCTCTGGATCGGGTTCTATGTGGCGCTCGCGCTGGCGTTCGCGGGCCTGATGCTGTGGCTCGGCGATGCGGAGCACGCGGGGCAGTTCATCGCGGGCTGGCTCACCGAGTACAGCCTCTCGATCGACAACCTGTTCGTGTTCCTGCTGATCATGGCGAGGTTCCAGGTGCCCCGCCGCTACCAGCAGGAGCTGCTGATGATCGGCATCATCCTGGCGCTCGTCTTCCGCGGGGTGTTCATCCTTCTCGGGGCGGCGCTCATCGAGAACTTCAGCTGGGTGTTCTACATCTTCGGCGCGTTCCTGGTGTTCACGGCGATCCAGCAGGTGCGCACCGGCCACGAGGACGAGGTGCAGACCGAGAACCGGATGCTCACCTGGGTGCGTCGCCGGGTGAACATCACCGACGAGTTCGACGGGGCGAAGATCCGCACGACGATCGACGGTAAGCGCGTCTTCACCCCCGTGCTCATGGTGCTCATCGCCCTCGGCACGACCGACCTCGTCTTCGCGCTCGACTCGATCCCGGCGATCTTCGGCATCACCCAGAGCGCGTTCATCGTCTTCACGGCCAACGTGTTCGCGCTCATGGGCCTCCGGCAGCTGTACTTCCTGCTCGGCGACCTCGTGGATCGCCTCGAGTACCTGCGCTTCGGCATCGCGTTCATCCTGCTGTTCATCGGTGTGAAGCTCGTGTTCCACGCGATGCACGAGAACGAGCTCCCGTTCATCAACGGCGGCGAGCACATCGAATGGGCGCCCGACATCAGCACCTGGACCTCGCTCGCCGTGATCGTCGCCGCGATGACGGTCGCCGTGGTCGCGAGCCTCGTACGGATGCGCGTGCTGGCGCGCCGAGAAGTCATCGCCCCGCCTCACGACGACGCTTGACGCGGTCCGCCGCCGCCGAAATGATCGACGCATGGACGATCAGCCGCCGGGGTACTTCCCGAACGACGAGCCCGTGCTGCGTCCGCCGTGGTTGCAGGACGGCGACGGTGTGCTGCCCTCCGAGCTGATCGACACGCGCACGAAGCTCGTGGGTCGCGGGCTTCCGCCGCGCGATCCCTCGGAGCCCGTGTTCTTCCCGGGGGGTTCGCCGCGTCACAACTCGGTGGGGTGGGTGCTCCTCCTCGCCGACGGCGAGCGCGTGAGTGTCGACGGCCCCATCGTCGTGGGTCGTAAGCCCTACGACGTCGAGGGGTTCCCGGGTGCACGCCTCGTCGCGGTCGAGGACCGCGAGAAGACGGTGTCGAAGAACCACGCGATCCTCCTGCCCTACGACGGCGGCCTCTTCGTGCTCGACCTCAATTCGACCAACGGCGTCGCCGTCGTGGCGAACCGCTCACGGCGCACGGTCACGTCGACGGAGTTCTCGCCTGTGCCCGACGGCGCAGTCATCGAGCTCGGCTCGTACCTGCTCGGCGTGGACCACGTCGTCGACGCCGACAGCTGACCCGTCGCGCTCGTGGCACGGCGCGGCGGCGTGCCGGGTGTTATTCTTCGTGGATGCTCGCACGGCGCCTCCTTCTTCGTCGCCGCGACGAGGCCTAGCCCCGGCCTCCCTCGTCGCGGAGTCCGCCCGTCCCCGAGGCAGCGCGGCCGAACCACATCGATGAAGGACCCATTCCCATGAGCATCGCGACCTCGACCGAGCCTCACAGCGCGGAATCCGAGATCCCCGACCGTCCCCGCACCCTGGCCGAGAAGGTCTGGGATGCGCACGTCGTCACGAAGGGCGAGAACGGCCAGCCCGACCTCGTCTACATCGACCTCCACCTCGTCCACGAGGTGACGAGCCCGCAGGCCTTCGACGGCCTGCGCCAGGCAGGCCGCCCCGTGCGGCGCCCCGACCTCACGATCGCCACCGAGGACCACAACACCCCGACCCTCGCGATCGACCGCCCCATCGCCGACCTCACGAGCCGCACCCAGATCGAGACGCTGCGGCGCAACGCCGAGGAGTTCGGCATCCGCCTGCACCCGCTGGGTGATGTCGAGCAGGGCATCGTGCACGTCGTCGGACCGCAGCTCGGCCTCACCATGCCGGGCATCACGGTGGTGTGCGGCGACAGCCACACCTCCACCCACGGTGCGTTCGGCGCGATGGCGTTCGGCATCGGCACCTCAGAGGTCGAGCACGTTCTCGCGACGCAGACGCTGCCGCTCAAGCCCTTCAAGACCATGGCGATCACGGTCGAGGGCGAGCTGCGACCGGGCGTCACGGCGAAGGACATCATCCTCGCGGTCATCGCGAAGATCGGCACCGGCGGCGGGCAGGGCTATGTGCTCGAGTACCGCGGCAGCGCCATCCGCTCGCTCTCCATGGAGGGCCGGATGACGATCTGCAACATGTCGATCGAGGCCGGCGCCCGCGCGGGCATGGTCGGTCCCGACGAGACCACCTTCGCCTACGTGAAGGGTCGCGCCCACGCTCCCGAGGGCGAGGACTGGGACGCCGCGGTGGAGTACTGGAAGACCCTCGCGACCGACGAGGGCGCTGCCTTCGACGCCGAGGTCTTCATCGATGCGGCCGAGCTCGAGCCCTTCGTCACGTGGGGCACGAACCCCGGGCAGGGTGTCTCGCTGTCGGAAGCGGTGCCCGACCCGGCGCAGTACGTCGACCCGAACGATCAGGCTGCCGCTCAGCGGGCCCTCGACTACATGGACCTCGAGCCCGGCACCCCCATGAAGGACATCCGCGTGGACGCCGTCTTCATGGGCTCGTGCACGAACTCCCGCATCGAGGATCTGCGCGCCTTCGCCTCCATCGTGAAGGGGCGTCGCAAGGCCGACCACGTGCGCGTCATGGTCGTGCCCGGCTCGGCGCGCGTGCGCCTCGAGGCCGAGGCCGAGGGTCTCGACAAGGTGTTCGAGGAGTTCGGAGCCGAATGGCGCTTCGCCGGATGCTCCATGTGCCTCGGCATGAACCCCGACCAGCTCGCCCCGGGCGAGCGCTGCGCCTCCACCTCGAACCGCAACTTCGAAGGCCGCCAGGGCAAGGGCGGCCGCACCCACCTGGTCTCGCCGCTCGTCGCGGCGGCGACCGCGATCCGCGGCACGCTCTCGAGCCCGTGGGATCTGGAGACCGCCGGAGAGGAGGCCCGCTGATGGAGAAGATCAGCGTGATCGAGGGCGTCGCGGTGCCGTTCCGCCGCTCGAACGTCGACACCGACCAGATCATCCCGGCCGTGTTCCTGAAGCGCGTCACGAAGACGGGCTTCGAGGACGCCCTCTTCCACGGCTGGCGACAGGACCCCGATTTCATCCTCAACCGTCCCGAATACGCAGAGCCCCGCATCCTCATCGCGGGGCCCGACTTCGGCACCGGCTCGAGCCGTGAGCACGCGGTGTGGGCGCTCCGGGACTTCGGGTTCCGCGCGGTCATCTCGCCCCGGTTCGCCGACATCTTCCGCGGAAACTCGGGCAAGCAGGGGCTCCTCACGGGCACCATCGCGGAGGAGCAGGTGATGGAGCTCTGGGATCGCCTGGAGGCGGAGCCGGGAATGAGCGCACGGGTCGACCTTGTTGAGAAGACGGTGACCGTGGGCGAGCTCAGCTTCGAATTCGACATCGACGATTACACTCGGTGGAGGCTGCTGGAGGGGCTCGACGACATCGGCCTCACACTGCGCGATGAAGCGCGGATCACCGAGTTCGAGGGCAGCCGGGAGAGCTGGAGACCTCGGACACTTCCCGTCCGTTAGCCCCCGGGGCATAGGCAAGGCAATAGGTAGCACGTGGATTCAGTCGCGATGAACCTCGCGCGTGACGCTCACAAGGCAGGAGCGCGAGTGGGACTCACAGCCGAACGGATCACGATCGACGGCGGAAAACCGCTGCGCGGCCGGATCGAGGTGCGCGGGGCCAAGAACCTCGCCACGAAGGCCATGGTGGCGGCACTGCTCGGCGACAGTCCGAGTCTTCTGCAGAACGTCCCCGAGATCAGCGACGTCCACGTCGTGACCCGCATGCTCGACGCCTACGGCGTCGCCGTGACGAGCCCGGCCGAGGGGGAGCTCCTGCTCGATCCCGCGAACGTCGAGCGCGCGCACTTCGCGCAGATCGACGCTCTCGCGGGATCGAGCCGGATCCCGATCCTGTTCTGCGGTCCGCTCCTGCACCGCCTCGGCGAGGCGCTCATCCCCGACCTCGGCGGATGCCGCATCGGCGACCGCCCGATCGACTTCCACATGGACGCGCTGCGCGCGTTCGGCGCGATCGTCGACAAGAGCTACGAGGGCATCAGCATCACCGCCCCCGACGGCCTCAAGGGCGCGAAGATCGAGCTGCCGTACCCGAGCGTGGGCGCGACCGAGCAGGTGCTACTGACCGCCGTGCGCGCCGAGGGCGTCACGGAGCTCAAGAACGCGGCGATCGAGCCCGAGATCATGGACCTCATCGCGATCCTGCAGAAGATGGGCGCGATCATCTCGGTCGAGCCGAACCGCACGATCTTCATCGAGGGCGTCGACCGGCTCGAGGGCTACACGCACCGCGCCATCTTCGACCGCAACGAGGCCGCCAGCTGGGCTTCGGCCGCGCTCGCGACCGATGGCGACGTGTTCGTCGGCGGCGCGAAGCAGCAGGACATGATGACCTTCCTCAACGTCTTCCGGAAGGCGGGCGGCGGATTCGACATCCAGGAGGATGGCATCCGCTTCTTCCGTGCCGGCGAGCTGAAGCCCGTCGTCGTCGAGACCGACGTGCACCCCGGCTTCATGACCGACTGGCAGCAGCCGCTCATCGTGGCGCTCACCCAGGCGGTGGGCACCTCGGTCGTGCGCGAGACGGTGTACGAGAACCGCTTCGGCTTCACGAAGGCGCTCGGCGAGATGGGTGCCGACATCGTCGTGCACAAGGACGGCTACGACTCGCCGGACTGGCGGGTGCCCAAGCGGCCGCTCGAGCAGGTCGCCGTGATCACGGGCCCCTCCAAGCTGCACGGTGCGGACGTGAACGTGCCCGACCTGCGCGGCGGCTTCAGCTACCTGATCGCGGCGCTCACCGCGCAGGGGCGCTCGACGATCACGAACGTGGGCATCATCAGCCGCGGCTACGAGCGCTTCGTCGAGAAGCTCGGTCAGCTCGGCGCGGAGTTCACGATCGACTGATGGGCGCGGATGCCGGGCGCCCGCGGCGGAAGCGGGAGAAGACGTTCGGCTGGCGGGTGGTCGCCGGCCTCGCGATCCCGTTCCTGCTGCTGCTCGCCCGGTACCGCATCCGCAATCCGGAGCGGATTCCGCAGGAGGGCGCGTTCGTGCTCTCGCCGAACCACTACTCCAACTTCGACCCCCTGACGACCGGCTACATGCTGTGGAGGCTGGGGCGCGTGCCGCGGTTCCTGGCGAAGGCGAGCCTGTTCAAGGTTCCCGTGCTGGGGGCGATCCTGCGAGCAACGGGGCAGATCCCCGTGGAGCGGCAGGGCTCCGGCCACAACCGGCAGCCGCTCGCCGCCGCGGCGAACCTCGTGGACGACGGACTCGCGGTGATCGTATATCCCGAGGGGACGCTCACGCGCGATCCGGAGATGTGGCCGATGCGAGGCAAGTCGGGGGCCGTGCGCACGGCTCTCGAGCACGATGTGCCGGTCATCCCGATGGCGCACTGGGGTGTGCAGCAGATCCTTCCGCGGTATTCGAAGAAGCTCAGCGTCTTCCCGCGGAAGACCGTCGACGCGATCATCGGCGAGCCGGTCGACCTCTCACGGTGGCGTGGTCGCCCCATCGACCGCGAGGTGCTCGCGGAGGCCACGGAGGCCGTCATGGCCGCGATCACGGCGTTGCTCGAGGAACTGCGGGGCGAGCAGGCACCTGAGGTGCGCTGGGATCCCTCCGCTCACGGCCAGACCGAGACCGGCCGCTTCGAGTCCTGACCCGCGCCGCCGAGCGGCGTGTCATCCTCCCCGAGGGTGTGTGGGGGAGAATGGCCGGATGAGTTCCCCCGAGGGCGCCGCGCCGCGCCGCGTGGCAGTCCTGGGCGCCGGATCGTGGGGCACCACGTTCGCGAAGATCCTCGCCGACGGCGGATCCCGGGTGTCGATCTGGGCGAGGCGCCCCGAGCTGGCCCGCGAGATCATGCAGTCGCGCCGCAACTCCGACTACCTCCCCGGCATCAACCTCCCGCGCGGCATCTCGGCATCCGCCCGACTGCCCGAGGTGCTCGACGGCGCGGAGCAGGTCTACCTGTCGGTGCCGAGCCAGTCGCTGCGCGAGAACCTGCGGATCGTCCGCGACCTGATCCCGAGCGGCGTGCCGATCGTGTCGCTCATGAAGGGCGTCGAGAAGGGCACCCGCTATCGCATGAGCGAGGTCATCGCCCAGGAGCTCGAGGTCGGTCCCGAGCGCATCGCGGTGGTCTCGGGCCCCAACCTCGCGCTCGAGATCGCGAAGGAGCAGCCGACGGCGGCGGTCGTGTCGTCGGCGGTGCTCGAGACGGCGTCCGAGGTGGCGCTCGCCGCACGCAACCCGTACTTCCGCTCGTTCGTGAACACGGATGTGATCGGTACCGAGTTCGGCGGAGTGCTCAAGAACCTCATCGCGGTGGCGATCGGCATCGTCGATGGCGTCGGGTACGGCGAGAACACGAAGGCCTCGATCATCACGCGCGGGCTCGTCGAGATGACCGACTTCGCGGTCGCGTTCGGCGGCCGCCCCGAGACCCTGAGCGGACTCGCGGGGCTCGGCGACCTGATCGCGACGTGCGAGTCGCCTCTCTCGCGCAACAACACGGCGGGCCGCCTGCTCGGCCAGGGCTACGCCTACCACGAGGTCATCGCGCAGATGAACCAGACCGCCGAGGGCATCTCGTCGGTCGCGCCGATCCTCGAGCTCGCGGCGAGCCGCGGAGTGGAGATGCCGATCGTCGGCCAGGTCGCCGAGGTGCTGGCGGGTACGCTGGAGCCGCGGGACATCGCCCCGCACCTCACGACCGACACCGACGTGCCGCAGGGCGAATGACCCGGCCCGTTCCCGACACCGGAGGCCGCATGATCCGCGTCGCGTTGCTGTTCGGAGGCCGCTCGAGCGAGCACGAGATCTCGTGCGCCACGGCGGCGGGCGTGCTCTCGGCGATCGACCGCGACCGGTTCGAGGTGGTGCCGGTCGGGATCACGCGCGACGGCGCATGGACGCTGCAGCCCGACGATCCGGAGCGTTTTGGCCTGCGCGCCGAGCTGCCGTCCGTCGACGACAACGGCACACGGGTTCGCCTGCCGGATGCGGCCGGTTCGCGCGAGCTGACCGTGCAGTCGCCCGACGGGTCGGTCTCGTCGCTCGGCGACATCGACGTGTTCTTCCCGATCCTGCACGGCCGCTTCGGCGAAGACGGCACGATCCAGGGGCAGCTGGAGCTGCTCGGCCTGCCGTACGTGGGCAATGGGGTGCTCGCCTCCGCGCTCGCGATGGACAAGCATATGACGAAGCTCGTGCTGCAGGCGGCAGGGATCGAGGTGGCGCCGTGGGTGGCTCTCACGCCGACGCGCTGGGCGGAGGATCGCGAGCTGTTTGAGCGCCGCATCCGCTCGCTGGGACTCCCGGTGTTCGTGAAGCCGTCGCGTGCAGGCTCATCGGTGGGCGTCACACGGGTGACCGACTGGGCGGAGCTCGACCCGGCCATCGACATCGCGTTCGACGAGGACGGCACGGTGCTCGTCGAGGCGGCGGTGCCGGGCCGCGAGGTCGAGTGCGCGGTTCTCGAGGGTCGCGATGGCGGCGCTCCGCGCGTGAGCGTCGCGGGCGAGATCGTCGTCACGGGCCGCGCGTTCTACGACTACGAAGCGAAGTACCTCGACCCGGATGCGGCACAGCTGATCTGCCCCGCGTCGCTTCACGAGGGCGAGCTGCGAGAGATGCAGCGGATCGCCGCGCGCGCGTTCGAGGCGATCGAGGGTGCGGGTCTCGCGCGGGTCGACTTCTTCCTCGGCGACGAGGGCTTCGTGGTGAACGAGATCAACACGATGCCGGGCTTCACCCCGATCTCGATGTTCCCGAGCTGCTGGCAGGCGAGCGGGATGAGCTACCCCGACCTCATCACCGAGCTCCTGGAGCTGGGCCTCACGACCCGACGCTGAGAGAGTCCTCGGCGTCGACGCAGCGGTGGCCGTTCGGCTGGGTCGTGGCCACCGCATCCGCGAGGGCCGTGAGCACGGAGGCGGCGCTCGCCTCGTCGGTGTCGACGACCACGTCGATCGCGGGCTCGCGCCCATAGAGCCGGAACGTGACCGTGGGTTCCTGCTCAGCGTTGCGGAGCCACCACACCCCATCGACGTCGATGCAGGTGTAGCTCGAGGCGCTCGGCACCTCCACGCCGCACAGCACGAGGACCGCGGGAGGACTGCCCCACGCGGCGGTCGCCTGCGCGTCGGTGTCGCGCCTCGGGAGCCCGTCGAGCGCGTCCGGCAGGCGCACGACGACGTCGGCGCAGCCGGGATCCGCCGCATCCGCAGCGGGATCGAGCGAGACGACGGGCTGGCACCCGGTGAGCGCGATCGCGGCGAGGAGGGTGCCGATCAGGGCGCCCAGGGGCCGGGAGGTGCGCACCCGTACAGGCTAGCCTGGCGGGGTGCCCGCACCGGATGAGACCCTCGGCTCCCTGGGCGAGGCGGCGATCCTGCGGCGCATCTTCCCGCGCCTGCCGCACGGGCCGGAGGAGCTTCTCGGGCCGGGAGACGACGCCGCTGTGCTGGCCGCGCCGGACGGTCGCGTGGTCGTGACGACCGACACGCTCGTGCACGGTCCCGATTTCCGGCACGCGTGGTCGAGCCCGTTCCAGCTCGGCTGGAAGTCGGCGGCCGTGAACCTCGCCGATATCGCCGCGATGGGTGCCCGGCCGACGGGCCTCGTGGTGGCGCTCGTCGCGCCGTCGTCGACGACCGCGAGCTGGATCGAGCGCTTGGCCGACGGCTTCCGCGAGGCGTGCGCCGCACTCGCGCCCGGCTGCGGTGTGGTCGGCGGCGACCTGTCGGTGTCCGAGACGCTCATGGTGGCGGTGACCGCGTTCGGCGACCTCGGTGGGCGCAGCCCCGTGCTGCGTTCGGGCGCGCGTCCCGGCGACGTGGTCGCCGTGTGCGGGGAGCTCGGCCTCGCAGGCGCCGGTCTCGCACTCCTCTTCGCCCAGGGCGTCGACGACGAAGGAACGCCGGACGCCAAGCGAGCGGCGGCACTGCGCCCCGCGCACGACGCGGAGCTCGACGCGCAGCTGGCCCCGTCGCCGCCGATCGCGGCCGGGGTGACGGCGGCGGAGGCCGGTGCGACGGCGATGATGGATGTGAGCGACGGGCTCGTGCTCGACGCCCGGCGCCTGGCCGAGGCATCCGGGGTCGTGCTCGACCTCTCGTCGCGCGCCGTCGGCTCCCGAGACGCGCTCGTGGGTGGCGAGGATCACGCGCTCCTCGCCACGTTCCCTGCCGACGCACCTCTGCCGTCCGGGTTCCGGGAGATCGGACGCGTGCAGGAGGCCACGGACGTGGCCGAGCTGCGGGTCGACGGCCGCGCGTTCGACGGGCGCGGCGGCTGGGACCCCTACGAGGACTGGGACGGCGCGGTCGGCTGATCGCCGGCGGGCGCGTGCGGCTCGGCGGGGGAGAGCCAGAACACGGCCGTCTCGCCGTAGGCGGTCCTGCGGTCGAGATCGAGACCTGCGGGCCACGCCGGCTCGGTGTCGCGCGCCGAGCGCTCGACCACGATCACGGCATCCGGAGCGACCCGCGTGGCGAGCAGCAGCAGATCGTCGACGAGCTCACCGCCCGTGAGCTCGTACGGGGGGTCGAGGAAGACGAGGTCCCAGCCGCCCGCGGCCCCCGCGAGGAAACCCTGGACGGGCTGCACCACGGTGCGGATGGTGGGGATCGCACCGGCCGGAGCGGCCCGCACCACGCGCTCGGCGTTGCGGCGGGAGCTCGTGGCGGCGTCGCGGGAGTGATCGACGAGCGTCACGCTGCCCGCTCCGCGGGAGGCCGCCTCGAGACCGAGCGCGCCGGATCCGGCGTAGAGGTCGAGCACGTTCGCCCCGGCGACCAGCCCGCGCGCGTCGAGCGCCGAGAAGATCGCCTCGCGCACGCGGTCGCTCGTCGGGCGCGTCCCCGACTTCGGCACCGCCAGTGCGAGCGATCCGGCGTAGCCGGCGATGATCCGTGTCATCCGCTCAGGGTAGCGAGGCGGCCGCAGGTCGCGCGCGCCGAGTGAACAGGGCGGCCCGTCCCGCGGGCCCGTGATTGGCCCGTGACGACGCGCGCGCGCCCGTGCGAGGATGCGCAACCGGGAGGCACCATGAACGTCGGGTTCGCGGGTATCGGGATCATGGGCGCGCCGATGGCGGGTCGACTGGTGGATGCGGGGGTGCCGCTCACGGTGTGGAGTCGGAGCCCCGAGGCGTGCGACGAGCTCGTCGCTCGAGGTGCGGATCGCGCCTCCGATCCGGATGCGCTCTTCGCGCGGTGCGACACGGTGATCCTCATGCTGCGCGACGACGTCGCCACCGACGAGGTGCTCGGCCGTGGCACGGAGGCGTTCGCCCGCCGCATCGCCGGGCACCGGATCGTGGTGATGGGCACCCACACGCCCGCGTACTCGCTCGCGCTGGAGTCCGACATCCGTGCCGCGGGCGGCCACTACGTGGAGGCTCCGGTCTCGGGCTCGCGCGTTCCGGCCGAGCAGGGCAAGCTCGTGCTGCTGCTCGCGGGTGCCGACGAGGCGGTGCTCGGCGAGGTCGGCGAGCTGCTGGCACCGCTCGGGGTCGCGGCGGTGCCATGCGGCGCGGTCCCCGGGGCGCTTCGCACCAAGATCGCGGTGAACCACTACATGATGGCGATGGTCGCGGCCCTCGCCGAAGCGGTCACGACGGCCCGCGCGACGGGCGTCGACCTCGACGCGATGCTGCGGGTGCTCGAGGCGAGCCCCATGGACAGCCCGATCGGACGGGTGAAGGGCGCGAAGCTCGTCGCTCGCGACGAGGTACCCCAGGCGGCGATCTCGGATGTCGTGAAGAACTGCGGCTTCGTGCTCGAGGCGGCGCGGGCGGCGGGTGCGACGACGCCGATCATCGATCTGGTCGCCGAGCTCTACGGCCGCACGGCCGATGCCGGGTTCGCCGACGCCGACATGGTGGCCGTCGCGCGGGTGCTCGGCGGGCGCTGATATCCGCGGTATCCGGCCCCGGCGCGACGGCCGATGCCCGGGGCGCTCGATACCCTCGTAGGCGTGGATTCGCCGCTCGATCAGAAGCTCGCCTCGGCGCTCGGCGGCCGCACGGCGCAGGTGCTCGAGAAGGCGTTCGGCATGCGCACTGTGGGCGAGCTGCTCGCCCACTATCCGCGGCGGTACGCCCGTCGCGGTGAGCTGACGGCGCTCTCGGAGCTGCGGATCGACGAGCCGGTCACGATCGTCGCCGAGGTCCGGTCGGTCTCGGAGCGCAGGATGCACAACCGGCGCGGGTCGATCCTCGAGGCGACGATCAGCGACGGGCACGGCATCCTCACGCTCACCTTCTTCAACCAGCCTTTCCGCAAGGCGGAGCTGCGTCCCGGGGTGCGCGGTATCTTCTCGGGCCGTATCGGCGCCTATCGCGGCACGCGCCAGCTGGCGCACCCCGACTACGAGCTGTTCGACCCGGATGAGGCGGCGGCGATGGACGCCGACCAGGCCCGCCGGTGGGCCGAGACCCCCGTGCCGCTGTATCCGGCGACCGCGACGTTCCCGAGCTGGAAGATCCAGAAGTCGATCGAGACCCTGCTCGACGTGCTTCCGGAGCTCGACGATCCGCTTCCGGTCGGAGTGCGTTCGAGTCGCGGCCTCATGGGATTCCGCGACGCGCTCGTCAAGGTGCACCGACCCGAGTCGGATGCCGACTGGCAGCGCGCCCGCGACTACCTGCGTTTCGAGGAGGCGCTCGCGCTGCAGCTCGCCCTCCTCGCGCAGCGGGCCGAGCGCCGGGCGGTGACGGGGCCGCCGCGGGTGCCGGGCGAGGTCTCGCGTGCGTTCGAGGCGGCACTTCCCTTCCAGCTCACGGCGGATCAGCGCGAGGTGGGCGACGAGATCGAGGCCGAGCTCGCGGGGGGCGTCCCGATGAACCGCCTCGTGCAGGGCGAGGTGGGGTCGGGGAAGACCCTCGTCGCGTTGCGCGCGATGCTCGCGGTGGCGGAATCCGGCGGGCAGTCGGCGTTCCTCGCACCGACCGAGGTGCTCGCCGCCCAGCATCTGCGCTCGATCGTTGCGATGCTCGGTCCGGATCTCGCGGCGCGGCTGCGGGTCACGCTCCTCACGGGGGCGATGTCGACCGCCGAGCGCCGCAAGGCGATGCTCGCGGCGGCGTCTGGTGGTGCGGCGATCGTCGTCGGCACCCACGCGCTCCTCGGCGATGATGTGAGCTTCGCCGACCTCGGCCTCGTGGTGGTCGACGAGCAGCACCGCTTCGGCGTGGAGCAGCGCGAGGCGATCCGGCTGAAGGGACGCGCCCCGCACGTGCTCGTGCTGTCGGCCACGCCCATCCCGCGCACGGTCGCGATGACGGTCTTCGGCGATCTCGACGTGTCGACGCTGCGGACGCTTCCCGCGGGTCGTGCGTCGATCGAGTCGCACGTCGTGCCTCTCGCCGAGCACCCCGGCTGGGAGGCGCGCGTCTGGGAGCGGCTCGCGGAGGAGCTCGCCGCCGGACGCCAGGGCTTCGTCGTCTGCCCCGCGATCGAGGTCTCGACCTCCGGCACCTCGCTGGGGGAGGACGACGCGCCGGCGGAGGCGGATGCGGAGGCCGACGCGCCGCCGCCATCCTCCGTGACCGAAGTGCTGGGTCGCCTGCGCGCGCATCCGTCGCTCGCGGGGCGCTCGGTCGAGCCGCTGCACGGACGGATGCCGTCGGACGAGAAGGACCGCGCGATGCGCGAGTTCGCCGCGGGTCGCATCGACGTGCTCGTCGCGACTACCGTCATCGAGGTGGGCGTCGACGTGCCGAACGCGTCCACGATGATCGTGCTCGACGCCGACCGCTTCGGCGTGGCCCAGCTGCACCAGCTGCGGGGCCGCGTGGGCCGCGGCGGGGTGCCGGGCATCGCGCTGTTCGTGACCCGCGCCGAGCAGGCCACGCTCGCCCGCGAGCGGGTGGATGCCGTCGCGGGCACACTCGACGGCTTCGAGCTGGCGCAGGCCGACCTCGAGCTGCGTCGCGAGGGCGACGTGCTGGGTGGAGCCCAGTCGGGGCGTCGCTCGACGCTCAAGCTGCTGCGGGTCGTGGAGGATGCCGAGCTCATCGCCGAGGCGCGCGATGCGGCCGCCGGCATCCTCGAGGAAGACCCGGCTCTCGCCGAGCACGCGACGCTGCGGGAGGCCGTGGGGCGTCGTTTCGACGCGGGGGAGCGCGCCTTCCTGGGCAAGGCGTGACCGGCTCTCCGCCCGCCCCTTTCTGTAACGAAACGGTCACACGCGCCTTGTAGGATCGGCCCATGACCAGGATCGCCGTCGTTCCCGGATCCTTCGACCCCGTGACCCTCGGGCATCTCGACGTGATCGATCGCGCGGCGCGGCTCTTCGACGAGCTGCACGTGCTCGTCGTCCACAATCCCGACAAATCGGCGCTGCTGCCAATCGCGCAACGGGTCTCGCTCATCCAGGAGTCGATCCAGGAGGCGCGGATCGGGGGCGAGATCCTCGTCACGAGCTGGAGCGTGGGGCTGCTCGTCGACTACTGCACCGATGTCGGCGCGAGCGTGCTCGTGAAGGGCATCCGCTCGCAGGTCGACGTGGCCTACGAGACGCCCATGGCGATCGTGAACCGCAACCTCGCGAAGGTCGAGACGGTGTTCATGCTTCCCGATCCGGCGCACGCGCACGTGTCGAGTTCGCTCGTGCGGCAGGTGGCGTCGCTCGGCGGCGATGTGTCGCCGTACGTTCCGCGAGTCGTCGCCGACTTCCTGGAGCAGCCCCGCTGATTCCGTCGCCGCGCGACGGGCCCGGCGACCGGGCGCGTCAGCGGAGGTCCCAGACGACCGTTCCGTCGGAGTGGATGTCGACCTGGAGCGGGATCGCTTCGCCCTCCGAGCTGAGCCCCGTGCACTCGACCGAGTCGACCTCGGCTCCGGTGATCGCGATCCCCTGAGGGCAGGCGACGCTCGCGATATCGATGCCCTCATCGGCGGCGCTGTCGACGATCGTCTGCTCGATGGAGGCCGTGTCCCAGGTGGTCATCGCCACGGCGAGCGAGAGCACGAGAGTGATCACGACGGCGGTGCTGCTCGCGAGGCCGAAGAGCAGCCCGGCCAGGGCGGCACCGAATCCGGCGTGAGCGCGGCGGGAGATGACGAGTCCCGCGATTCCCACGACGACCGCGACGAAGCCGAGCACGCTCGGCACGATGAGGATGCTTCCGAAGAAGACGAGCACGAGCGCCGCGAGCGAGCTGATGCCGGCCGAGAGGGCGAGGGCGGCGGGCTTGTTCGATCCGCGGAACTGGTGGGTCGCCTCGGGGACGTACATCGTGATGCCGTTGGGGGCCAGGCCGTCTTGGGGCAGCGGCATGCCCGGCCATCCCGGGGTCGAGGGCGAGAGGGCGGCGGGTGCGGCCGCCGGAGGGGCGGGCAGGGGAGCGAGCTCCGCGACGGGCTCGGGCGCGTGGATCGCCGCGCGGTAGCGGTTCG